>NZ_JBXOVS010000002.1:0-20269 GCF_057221555.1 Tenacibaculum aquaeponti | reverse complement strand
TCTTTGATTAGTATAAACAGGCAGTAATCGGTTATCAAGAAAGGCAATATGCTCATATTTTTCTATTAGCCTTTGAGCAACGGGTAGTAAGGGAATGCTACTAAGTGTTTTAGTTTTGGTTCTCTTAGTCCTGATCCAAAGGTTACCATCAATCCCTTTTACAATATCATCAGAATTCAATTTTTGAACATCAGCGTAGGATAAGCCGGTATAACAGGAAAATAAGAATACATCCCTAACATGCTCAATCCTGGAATTAAAAATTCCTTTTCCATTATTTTGATGATTTCTTCTTTAGTTAAGAATTCACGATCTCTCGCTTGAAGTTTGAGTTTGAAGTTATAAAATGGATCCTTCTCCAACCATCCGTTTCGCATAGGCTACCCTTACAATTTTTTTGAGATAGGAAATGTACTTGAGAGCGGAATTATGGGAAAGGACTAACTCTGTTTTGAGGTAATAAATAAAAGCATTTACAAATTTTGTATCAATATCCTTTACAGGATAATCTTCTATCTTAAAGTTGGAAGAAATAAATGATTTAAGATGTTTTTTGGTTGTTTCATACCTTTGAAGTGTTCTGTAAGAGTAATCTTTACCAACCAATTTTTTCATTCTTGAGTTATGTTCTTCAAACATTTGAGAGAATAGACTTATTATCATCGCTATTTCCTAAATATTCATTTTTAATTCCTACAGCAGTTATTTCCTCTCCCTTTTCTAAAAGCTTCTGATAGATTTCGTAAATCCGATTTTTTATAATATCAAGGTTTCGATTAATCTGCTTAGCTTCAATAGATGATCCAATAACTTTATTCGCTTTTGAATTCCATTTGGACAAGGGAGCCTTCCGCAGCGTACTGGCCTCAGCCCTCTTACCATCATAGGTAATCCTCAGATATATCGTAGCATGAGTAGCGTTTTTGTCTTTACTCTTCCTTACATAGAATAATACCGATAAGAGATCTTGCATTTTTCTTCAATTTTTCGATATAAATATATCGGATTAAAATGAAATTAAAAATTCGTAAACTCTTATTTAACAGTGCTTTACACCTCATTCGGGCGCACTTAATTTTAGCGGCTAGGTGCGCCCGAATTAGACACCTTTTAATTGCATTTAAATGATATTTTTTAACATCAATAAAAATTAAAAACCCCGTAAATACTGAGATTTACGGGGTTTTGCTGTAATTTGATAAGTAAAAAGTACTCGAGGTGGGAATCGAACCCACACTCCCGAAAGAACTGGATTTTGAATCCAGCGCGTCTACCAATTCCGCCACTCGAGCCTAAATGGACGGCAAAAATATAAAAAATTTGCTTCAGAGAAACGAATTATCGGCAAATAATTAATTTCTCTTTTTATCATTACTCACTGCCGATTTTTTTGCTTCATTTCGTTAACCCAAACCCCTTTTACACAATAGTTTGACTCTGATATAAAAATTTTAAGGCTTTTAATTTTTGAATCATTTTGATATATATTCGCCCGATTTTTAATTCAATCACAAAAATGAAAAAAATGATTTTTGGTGCTCTTGCACTTGCCATGTTTACTGTAACTTCTTGCCGTAACGAAAATACTGAAACCACTGAGGAGACAGTAAATGAAACTGCGATCAATGAAGAAGGAACTCTTGAAATGACTACTGAAGAAGTTGAAGACAGCCTTGAGGTTGAAACTGAAACTGCGGTAGACTCTCTGGAAACCACTACAGAAACTGAGCAGGAAGTACCAGCTGTTCAATAAGAAGGTTCAATATTCTTAATTTTCCAAGTCCTGCCAGAAGCAGGACTTTTTTATTTCTCCTAGTACTAAACAACCAGATCTTTACACGATAATTTACCGGTAAACGATCACTTTTCCCTGCTGCAGTAGGTGTTTTGCCTTTTTCCAGTTTGGCAGCTCTGTGGCATCTATAGTTAAAGTCCGAATTTCCCGGGCTATTTTTCTGCTATTTCTCATCGCTTCAAGATGAGCACCGCTGCCTGCAAAATTTCTCATGGTCGACTCATCTGGCCAGAGAGTCATGGTATAATGCTTCATCCAGATCCCTCTTTTTCTGAAACTCCAGACAACCACTGGTCTTAACCTGTCGGCTTATCTTTAAGGCCTGCAGGAGAGGTTGAAGAAATGCCCAGGGTTTTCTTAATTGCAGAGAAGTGATAGTTGCTTTCATATTCAATATTAAAATAGTCCGTTTCTATTTCTTTTCAATTTCTGAATCTATAAGCATCAGAATATTATCAATTTCTTCCAGTAATGGCTGATAATGAGAAGTTTCTGTACTTATCCCGGTAAGTATATAAACCAGAAGATTATTTTCAAATTCTCTTGACTTCAACACCTCCAGATTACTATTTGAAACCTGGGCTATTTTCAGGTCTAATTCCTTTGAAATGCCAGTTTCATCTATTATTGTTTTGATACTGTTTTGATCATTCCTGAAAATATCCAGCATTTTCTCCCTCTGATCTCTCAAGTTGGATTCCTGCCGATGTATACTTTGAATAAAAGATTCCCATGAAGTAAGATTTCTGCGTAAACCAGCATTCGAAATATCCTTTAAGCTGACCGGAATTAATAAGTTCGGTTAACAGAGAGTTATTTGGATTATAATCGATCTCATAAGAGAATGAACTATAGAGAAGTTCTGATAGCTCTTTCTCTGAAGGCCTTCTGCTGGTATCGCTTATAAATCCTGCTATCTTTTTTGCTCCTTCATAATTCAATCGGTTTACCCCGATAAGATTCTGCAGTTTTACCCTGCTTTGTAAAAATTCCTCTTTCAGTGCCGCCAGATAAAACTGTTCTCGATCTTCGGTGGCCTTTCTCTGGTTCCAGTTATTGATTCCAAGTGCTATCAGGATTCCTATTACAATTAGCACCACCTCCCCTATGGCATATAAAATGTACCTCCCAAATTTATTCTGGTTGATTAACCATCTGCGCGTTTTCCTGAAAAGACTGATCATTTTTGAACAATATTGAGAATGACATTGCCAATTTTCTCCCCTGCTCATTACGTATTCAAAAGCTTCCTTTACTTCATGCATGGAATAACTTCGATCTATAAGCGGTTTATATTTTCCGGTTTCAAGAAGTTCTGATACAATCTTGAGACTTTTGGGTATATCCAGGGGAAGTGGAAATCTCACTTTTTTTCCTTCGGAAAAAGTAGTGGTAACCGCAAGAAAAGGATTTTGAGAATATGGACCAAGTTCCGAAGAAATATAGATCCCATTATCTGTAAGCAGTCTTTCACACTTTCCGAAAGTGCTTTTTCCAACCGAATCGAATACATAATCGTATTTTTCATCATCCTGAGTGAAATCTTGAAGCTTATAATCTATCGCCCTTTCTGCTCCAAGAGATAGTAATTTTTCCAAGTGTTCTGTAGGTCCTGTCGCTACTACCTGTAAACCATGGAATTTTAGCAATTGAATCAGGGATGAACCAATAGCACCGGTACCACCATTTACCATCGCTTTTTCACCAGCACGCAACTTCACCTTGTTCAGAAAATTAATGGCATAATGGGCTCCCTCTGCCGAAGCAACGGCCTCCTCGTATGAAATATCCTGCGAAATATGTCTAATCGCTTTATTTACAGAAATATTCATATACTCTCGGCCATAGAAGAAAGGCCGTTATCGTCAAAACCAAATATTCGATCTCCCACTCTATAGTCAATAACCTCGCTTCCAACCTCCACAATTTCACCGGCAAAATCGGTTCCCGGTATAGGTTTCATAGGACCCGTTAGACCAGTGAATATTCTAACAATATAAGGTTTGCCGGTAAGGTTAGCACAATCTGTTCTGTTTACCGTAGTAGCATGGACCTTTACCAGAATTTCGTCATCATTGATCTTCGGAATTTCGGATTCGGTGATGCTTAGAACCTGTGGAGGTCCATAATGGGATCTTGTAACTGCTTTCATGATATATAAGAAGAACCTCACAAACAACTCACACCCAATCTTATAGGTTCTATATTTTATAGTGAATTTAAGAATATCTTTGAAGAAAGCGGTCACTCCCAAATTTCATCTTACAAATTTGCTGGCATAACTATTTTTATACGACCCGCTTTTTTTTAAAAAACTTAAATCATTATTCAGCCTGTCTCTATGCCTTTCGGTATCCATTCTAAGGCTACGTGTGAATAGATCGGTCATAAAATAATTTTCTTTCTTATAACCATAGATCAGCCATTCCTGGCCAGGCATAAAGCCTATTCCACACATTGATGAATACTGATGTGAACGAATTTCAATGTCTTTCTGAATTCCTTCGCCCTTATATAGTTTTTCAACCCGAACGGTGTAGATCACTTCTTTTCCTTCTTCCCTTGCTTTTTCAACTCTGCCCTTCAATATAAGATCGTAAGAATCATATTTTTTCTTCGGAAATCTCTCCCACCGGAAGGCATGAACAAAAATCTTCTGACGGATTCAGTAGAAAAGCAGTGATAAGGACAAATAAATAACTCATATTAATTAAGGCTTAAAGAAATTACCCCACCTGCAATACATTTTGCGACCAGTTCAGTAGTATTACCGCAACCGCTTTTTTGAAGAATGTTCTTTCGATGTGTTTTTACCGTATGAGGGAAAGATTAAGTTTACTGGCAATTTCCTGAGCACTTAATCCTCTGGCCAGATCGTTTACTATTTGCTTTTCTCTATTTGAAAAAAGTTCTGCAAGTTGGTCTTTTTTCACTTTCACAGGAACTTAAATCGAATTTCCCGGCAGAAATATCCACATTAAAATAACATTTTCCACCCTCTATATTAACAAAAGAAACGCTATTTGTGCTGCGCAATTTCAGGTGGGAGACATCTGTTTGGATACATAGTACATGTTCCGGCATCCCATTTTCCAAAACGCTTAGTGGGATTGCCTGGTATAGCATTGTTCTTAGCTTTCCACTGGCATCTTTCATTCGATACGAGAACATATTTTTATAGTCAAGCGCGCTTTCCTTATCCAGAAAAGAAGTATAAAAATCTGCTACGACCTTACTTGTTAGCTTGATCTTTTCAATCTCCTCTGGCAGCACTGTTTTCATTAGATCTTTAAGGTCGATATCGGCAACTTCCTTATCCACGAAAATCTCCACAGATTCTGAAACATATTCCAATTCAAAATTATGAAGGTTCACAATGTACATGTAGGAGTTTCCACAGCGAACATGGAAGCATATCTTTTAAAATCTTTCGAGACATTAAAAGGCCTATAGTCCCTCACTTTTTGTGAGTATACTTCCTTCCAGTGATCTGAAATTTTTACGATATCCTTATCCATAAGGGAGGTCTAATTTGGAGCGTAAAGATAAAAATTAGTAACCTAAAAAGAAGAATTTCTTAATACTACAGAAATAACAGATTTCTGTAAAATAAAAAACCTTCCGGAAATATTCCGGAAGGTTAGCTAAGTGGATAAGTCAGTGTTAGTTTTGGTATATCTTGATCTATTAACATCGAATCTTACCCCAAACAAAACCAATTTTTAGAAATAAGCCCTACACAAATTTCTAAAGCCCAAAACCGTATCACTTCATATCCCAATAAGGTTCGGCTAATTTACGGCATCGAATAGGTTTACAAAATACCCCAAAAATGGTATATTTTAAACTTTATGAGAAGTGATATTATGACATGGAAAACTTCGTAAGCTAAAGTATACTTTGCTTTTAACCGAATAAGTTGTAATTTCGGCTCTTTCCGACAAATATTTGAATATGTCCCAATTTTGGCTCTACTTTAAGCTTGGACTGGACCATGTACTGGACTGGCAGGCATACGATCATGTACTATTCCTGGTTGTGCTGGTTGCTTCGTATGGTTTTTCATCATGGAAAAGAGTTTTATGGCTGGTAACACTTTTTACTCTGGGACATACCCTTGCGCTTTTCCTTTCGGTATATGAGATTGTAAAAGTTTGCCACAGATTATGTAGAATTCTTAATTCCTGTGACGATTATAATAACGGCGATATTTGACATTTCAACGGCCGGAAAAAAACTCAGAAATACCAATTTCAATCTATTATATATCACTACCGTTTTCTTGGAGTAATTCATGGGCTAGGTTTCTCCAACTTCTTTAAAAGCACGGTTGCAATCTACGATTCAAAATTCTGGCCACTGGTAGAATTTGCTCTGGGCATAGAACTTGCGCAGATCATAGTAGTTCTTGCAGTGATGATCCTTTCTTTTATTGCTCAGAACATTTTTAATGTCTCAAAAAGAGACTGGATACTTGTTACAGCTTCCATAGTCATAGGGATTATACTCCCCATACTTCAGGAAAGCTACCTCGCTTTGTAGAATTAAGGATTTTTAAACTACATTTTTGACAATAATCTTTTAATTTGCAGCTCATTATTAATTTCTGCAGATTAGATCTTTACAGTTTCCATGAACAAGAAAAAACAGCTTAAATACGATAAGGCATATTTGAGAATTGCCAGAATGGAGTAAATTATCACATTGTAATAGAAAACAGGTTGGCGCGTTAATTGTAAAGGATAGAATGATCATTTCTGACGGATATAATGGAACTCCAACCGGATTTGAGAATTTTTGCGAGGATGAAGAAGGATATACCAAGTGGTATGTATTGCATGCCGAGGCCAATGCTATCCTGAAGGTAGCCGGTTCTACTCAGTCATGTAAAGATGCGACGCTTTATATTACCATGTCGCCGTGTAAGGAATGTAGTAAGTTGATACACCAATCTGGCATAAAGAGACTAGTCTACCAGATAGATTATAAAGACAATTCGGGCCTTAGCTTTTTGAAAAAAGCAGGCGTGGAATTACAACAGATAAGCGAACTTGAAGATTGAGAAAAAGGAATAAAATATATACTCCGCTATTATTAAGCATTGCCTGTGCCATTGGACTTATCCTGGGCGCAAGGCTTAATTTTGATACTTCAGACGAACTTTTCTCGGCTAATCCCAAAAAACAGAAATTAAACCGCCTTATAGATTACATCGATTATGAATATGTAGACGATGTGAATACTGATAGTATTGTTGATATTACCGTGAACCGAATTCTGGAGAATCTGGATCCTCATTCGGTTTATATTCCAAAAGAAGAATATGCTAATGTCACCGAAAATATGAAAGGTGATTTTGTGGAATAGGAGTAAGCTTTTACAACGTACAGGACACTATCGTGGTGATTAAAGCCCTGAAGGTGGTCCAGCGAGAAAATTGGGATTCGCGGAGGAGATCGTATTCTTTACGCCAATGGAAATAAGCTTTTTGATAGAGGTATAAGTAATGATTCAATCACCCGCCAGTTAAAAGGAAAGAGAAAACACCAAAGTAACCCTGAAAGTTTTACGCAAAGGCATTGAAGATCTGTTGACTTTTAAGGTAAAACGCAGTAAAGTTCCTCTTAAAAGTGTAGATGCTGCTTATATGCTTACTGATAATCTGGGTTATATAAAAGTAAACCGATTCGCTGAAACTACCTATAAAGAATTCAGCGATGCGATTTCCGACCTTAAAAAGGAAGGGGCTACACAGATTGCTCTGGACCTGCGTGACAACCCGGGAGGATATCTTTCTGAAGCGATTAATATCGCCGATGAATTCATTAAGGATGACAAGCTGATTCTTTATACCAAAAATAAAAGCGGCGCTATAGAAGAAACTTACGCTCAGCGGGAGGGAGAATTCGAAAACGGGAAAGTTTTTGTTCTTATAAATGAAAATTCAGCATCTGCAAGCGAGGTGGTTGCAGGAGCACTACAGGACAACGATGTTGGAACTATCGTGGGAAGACGATCTTATGGAAAAGGTCTGGTTCAACGGGAAATGGAACTGGGAGATGGCAGCGCGGTAAGACTCACCATCGCCCGCTATTATACCCCTACCGGAAGATCGATTCAGAAACCTTACAATAACGGTAACGAGTCTTATTTTAACGACTATATGCGTCGTTATAAGAACGGGGAACTAAATAATGAGGACAGCATCGAGGTGAACGACTCGCTAAGGTTCGTCACTCCTGGCGGAAAGGTTGTATATGGTGGTGGCGGTATAATTCCGGATGTATTCGTACCCAAAGAAACCGATTCAGAAAAAGAGAAACTTACCTTTCTTTTAAGGGGCGGCTATATGAGCCGGTTTGTCTTGACGTGCTTGAAAAAAACCGGCAGTATTATAATTCCATTCCTAAAAACCGATTCGTAGAAGAAATTGAGATCACAGACGAAATGATCAACGATTTTGATACTTACCTTCGTCAAATGAGTGTACGAATGAATCTAAACGGCCAGCACACCCCTTTGCTCAAAAAATACCTGAAAGCTGAAATGGCTCAGCAACTTTTCGGCACGAATGCATTTGAACGGTATTTAAATGAAGATGATCGAATAATTGAGAAAGTAATCGAGTTGTCTATGGAAAAATAATAATTTGGATTTCCGTGAAAGACATTTCGCCATATCTTATTTCCCTTTGGTGGTTTATTCCTCTGCTTTTTTTCACTATAGCAGTGATATTCAGACTACTTGACAACAGCACTTATCTTTTCCTCAAACGGGATATTCTTATTAACTCTTCAAACGTCTCCAGAAAGATCCTGAAAAAACAAATAAAGCTTAATAGCGACCCGGTTTTCACAAGACAGTTAAAGCGAGCTCTGGTCTTCAGGAATCTGCAGCAAAGTTTCATGATCTCTGCAGCAGTAAGTTTTCCAGTAAGTCTCGTGTGTTATTTGTTAACCTAACTTATCGTGCACCTTGGTGTGTTCTCCCTCATTCCAGCCGGTAAGAATATCGGTAGCTACAGCTGCTCCGCTGCCACTGGCAATAGCAAACTGACTGCGCCAACCCGCCAGTGTTCCTGCAACATATAGACCCGGCTTTACCAGGTGATCTTGATTTTTTAACTGGATACGATCTTTGGACACCTTTGCTTTTTTATGCGGAATTAGATACTCTTCCAAACCCTTGATTCTGAACGGACTTGTATAACCAATAGCTACGACTACCTCAGCAGAAGTATATTCATTTTTATTCGTGATTACCCTGAATCCCCCTTCAATCTCTTTGACTTCCTTTACCTTTTCCTTCTGTATAATTTCCATCAAAGGATAAAGTTCCTCTAAATGAGACATTCCTCTTTTTAAAATTTCGTCGCCCCGGGTACCCGGCTCAATTCCGAAAACATTTTTCAGCAAGGCTGACTGTAAATGAGAAGATCTTTGGTGAAGGATAATTCCTGCTCTTTTATCTTTAGCGTAAGGCTTTTCCATGGCTGAACCTATCACCAATGCACAAGACATTCCTGCAGCTCCTCCACCTATGATTAGTACATTAAAATCCATATTAATTAATCCTGTTTATTAGCAATACTTCTGGAAACAAGCAGGATTATCATTAAGATTACCACGCACAGGCTTGCGAGAATCACAATTAGAGCATTGCCACTATCTCCTTCGGTAAGGTTCTGAAAATTAAGTACGCTTGCGCTAATACCTATAAAAACTACGGCTAAAAATATGACTGTATAGATAAAATATTTCATGCGAATAAACTCTGAATGTTTTCGGCAAATAATTTAACTGCTATGGCCAGTAGAATCACTCCAAAAACTTTTCTAATTACATTAATTCCCTGGCTACCCAGAAACTTCTCAATTTTTGCAGAAGATTTAAGCACCAGGTACACAAAGATAATATTGAAAAAGATAGCCACAATGATATTCACCATTTCATATTCTGCCTGCAGTGAAACCAGTGAAGTCATCGTACCCGCTCCGGCGATGAGTGGGAAGGCTAAAGGTACTATGGACGCAGTCTCCGGAGCATCATCTTTATAAAGGCTTATCCCAAGAATCATCTCCAGCGCCAGAAAGAATAGAATAAACGAACCGGCTACCGCAAACGAATTTACATCTATACCAATAAGATTTAGAATTTCCTTTCCAACAAAAAGAAACACTACCATAATAATTCCCGCCACTATAGAAGCTTTTTCGCTTTGGATATGACCTACTTTTTTTCGAAGATCAATGATAATAGGAACACTTCCTACAATATCAATCATAATATCTGAGGTCCACATGCGTAGATTATAAAGTTTTGGCCATTGTAAAGGCTGGTAAGCACCATTAACCACCGTTATTAATTCCTCTTCGTTCGCAGGATAATTTTCAGTATTTATTGTGTCTAAAAGGTTGGCTTATCCAAATAGTCTTTCGTACATAGCTAATACTAAGTGCTGAAAGAAGAAGCAAAATGATTTTTGATATATGTCTTTTCATGATCAATTTTTTAGAATCCAATGTTCAGTCCAACAGTGAATGTTCGCGTTACAGGATAAATATTATTGTCTATTCCATTGGGGCCAACTTCAGGATCGAAACCTGAATAATCGGTAATGGTAAAAAGGTTCTGACCAGATAGAGTATACTCTCGCAGAGCTCAAAGGACTGTTTGTGAAACTATCAACCGGAAGATTATAACCGAGATTCACATTTCTCAGTCTTAGATAGGAACCATCTTCGATATATCTGGTTGAGGGTCTGGCATTGTTATTAGGATCAACCAAACACTGCACGGGGCATCGTGTTGCTAGTTCCAGGACCGGTCCACCTGTCAAGGGACTGCCGTTGACTGATTTGTGGTAACCGACATGTTTTCAGTATAAAGCCTATTAGCATTAAAAATATCATTTCCATAAACTCCCTGAAGGAAAATATTCAGATAGAAATTGCCCATTTTGAAGGTATTATTCAATGAATAGGTGAAATCAGGATTTGGATTTCCAATGAAAGTTCTGTCATCATCATTGATGATTCCATCATTGTTCAGGTCCTTATACCTTATGTCTCCAGGGCAGTGCCTGGTAGCAGGGTTAGTCCCTGGCGACTGCACCGCAGCATTGTTAACTTCTTCAACTGTTCCTGTGAAAATACCTTCCCTGAACAAAGCCGTAGAAAACATTTACCGGATAACCAGGCTGAATCCTTCCAAGAGTATAGTTCAGTCCTATATTTCCCCGTTGTAAGAGGTGTGTCACTATTAATACTTATCACCTCATTTTCATTATAAGAAAACACAAAGTCTGTACTCCAGCTGAAGACATCATTATTGAAATTGTAGGTAGTTAGCAATACTTCTTACCCCACGGTTCCTGATCTCTCCTGCATTGATGTATGGTACAAAAATATCCGGAGTATCGGAAGTCACAGGTACAGATTGTGGCACCAACATATCCTCAGTATTCTTCTGGTACAGATCAACGGTAAGATCCATGAACCTGTCAAAAACAGAGGCATCAAGACCAATATTATATTGCACCTGAGATTCCCACTGCACATTCGAGTTAGGCAGCACTGTTGGAACTGCGGCGGTGACAAAGTTATTATTAAAAGTTATAGCGATACGTCTTATATGCTGAAGCAAAGGCATAGTTTCCAATCTCCTGATTACCGGTGATACCATAACCTAACCTAAGTTTGAGGTCATTGATAGTTTCTGAGTCATTCAGAAAACTTTCTTCGGTAATTCTCCATGCTGCAGATGCCCTAAGGAAACGTTCCGTACTTATTTCCATCCCCAAATCGGGGAAGACCCATCACGCCTAACCGTTGCAGTTAAATAATACTTGTCTTTATAATCAAAATTTCCTCTTGCGAAATAAGAAAAGAGTGCCCATTCAGATCCACTTCCGTTTAAGAGTGGTCTGATCCATCCCATTGTTCAATTGCTGAGTAGATTCACTAGGGAAATTCTGAATGGATCCGCTAATGAATTTGAAATTGGTTTTCCTGTGCACTTGTACCAACTACTCCGGTAATGGAGGAACCATTATCAAATTCCTTATTATAGGTTATTGTATTATCCCACAGCAAAGTTCAGACTTCGGTTTGCAGATTCACTTAAAAAAGCATTAGGTGAAACATCTGTATCCCAATCATAGGCAGGGGCCCATGTTCTGTTCTCAGCAACCAAGAAATTAGTTTCTGCCCCAAGTAGTGATTTAAAAGTAAAAATCTTGAAGAAAATCAAGCTCCCCGAAAATCTTACCCTGCATATTAAAACCTTTGGTGGAATTCTCGACGACGATATTTGATTTCCCCGATTGGGTTCTCTATGTCACCTGAATAAAGTGGCTGAACCGATTGGGCCTGAATAATCACCATCTGCTCTAAGGATTGGCTGGGTAGGCAACGAAAGAATAGCATTTGTGTATATTATTTTCCCCATTTTCCTTTATATCATAATTAAGTTTTATGCTATTCCCAAAACGAAGATTATCGTTGATATCGCTATCACTATTGAATTGTAACATTGTATTGAGTATATTCGGAATTGATTATAGTACCCTTCCTGATTGAAAACGTTCAATGAAGTATAGAGATTTGTAAATCTCACCTCCACTGGGAATATGAAACTGTAGCATTCATTCTGTCTTCCTGTGGTGAAAAACTCATTTAACCAGTCGGTTCCGGCTCCAAGAGAAGCTCCGATCGCTAAAATCTGGATTGGTCTGAATACCTCCATTTGCCAGCATTTCATTATTTAGCTGGGCAAATTGTTGTGCATTAAGGACATCAATAACACTAGTAGGATGCTGTACGCTTGAAAACATATCCACCTCCATTCGGGCTACCCCTTCTTCTCCTCTTTTAGTAGTAATCGTTACCACTCCGTTAGCTCCCCGAGCTCCATAGATTGAGGTAGCCGATGCATCTTTTAAAACCTGCAAAGATTCCACATCTTTCATGTTTACCTTGTTTAGTCCGCCATTTAAAGGCACTCCATTCTACAACAATAAGACAGGTATCATTATTTCCAATTGTACCTGTACCTCGAATTCGGAAGGTTGGATTATCTCCTGGCTGACCGGAAGTTATTACCCGAACCCCTGCGGCCCGGCCCTGGATGGCATCTCCACATATTACTGGAAGGTTGGGATTGTACATCATCAAGATCAATCGAGGAAACCGGCACCAGTAAGATCTCTTTGTTTTCGATTCCCGTAACCTACTACCACTACTTCGTCTAAAGCAGCAGCATCAGACTCAAGCGTAACTTCGACAGGCCTCCTCAGTTGCCGCAATCGTTTTCGTTTTAAAACCAATAAAACTGATAGAAATCTGCGATTCAGGAGAAAATCCTCAATCTGAAAATTTCCATCAAAGTCGGTAACTACGCCATTATTGGTTCCTACTTCCATAACTGTTGCACCTGGAAGAGGAATTCCCTGATCATCCTGAACAATTCCGGAAACACTTTATTTGAGAAGTTTCATCCTGGGCATTTACTGAAAATTGTGCTCCTAAAAGGAGGATCAAAAACAAACAGCTCTTGATACTTTTAAAAGCATTAATTTTTGTGCGATTTAGCATTGTTTGAAATTTATTTATCTGGGTTAAAATTGTACAGAAACCGGTTAAAGATTTCAGCGACATTTCAAACTTGCAAAAATTAACACCTCATATCACGGTTTTTTATTTTTGTATAGAAAAAAATGTTATCTTGATTTATTAGACAACTGATTTTTAGCTATTTAATAAAAATTAACTATAGCAAACTATATAGAAAATAATGCTTTATAAAGGATGTTTTAAAAGCTTTAATGTAGTATTATTGAGTAGTTTTTCGTCAAAATCCTTGGTATCTACTAATGATTTCTTGCGAATTTTTGTTTTATAGGCGTAGATAGAATTTGACAGAATAGCCTAAAATCTGAGCAATAATTTCATTATGATTAATTCCAAGGCGGATTAAGAGCAAAAATCCTGAATTCCTTATTCAGGATTTGTCCTTTTTTACCTTCTCATTTTTTGATCTTTTTTGAGTAAGGAATTGAATTTCTTCGATAAAATTGGGGAAGAGTTTTATAAAAGCTTCATCAAAGTCTTCCAAACAACTTTTGCTTTTCCTTTTTTAGATCATAATTTGAGACCAGATATTTAGCTTTTTCATAATTGTTTTCGGCTGAGATACCTGTCTTCAACTCCTACTTTAAAATTTCTGAATTTCTCGAAAATATCAGCATCCTGAGTGAAAAAAGAAACCGATATACTCTTCTTTAATTTTATTAGCCTCCAGTAATTGATTATTAACCCTGAGTAGTTCAGCATTCGGTAGGTCTCATTTTATCATTTACCTGAAACTATTTCTTTATTGGTTCTCTGTTAACTTTTCATGAAGCTACTGTAACCATCTTTTTAGCTTTTTTAAGTTTATTAACCATGGGAATAGATTACTAGAGCAAGAGCAATTACAAAAATCAAAAGTACCCCCATAAAAATATTCTGCCAGTACAATCGCTCTCGTTGTTTCTCAATTCTCTGTAATAATCTTCTCTTCGATCAGCGGTAAAATTGCACCTACAACTAACTTTTTCGCTGTTGAGCTCCATAGAAACGAGCATCCGCATTTGCCTTTTTTATAAATATTGAAGCATTCCTACATTATCTTCTTCGAACATTAATTCTGCGAGACGAAGCATTGACAGATTTTCTTTTGTAGATGTTTGAATATCGAAAATAGCTGATTTGGCCAAGTGAATTATAGCTTCCTCATTCTTCTCTTCCTGCATATAAATGCTCCCTCAGCAGAAAATGAACTCAAAGCTGCCTCTCTCTAAGTTCAACTCATTAATTAAAAGCCCATTCAATATTTCTAAAGATTTCTTCATTATTTCCTTTTTGAAAACTCATAAAGCCCTTAAGAAATGTATTAAGAAGGTTCCCTCATCAGTAAGTTGGAGGGCGCATTGTCGATATCTCCCTGCAAGTTCCCTATATTCGGCAGAAAAATATGGCAGATTACTGTATTCCGCCATTTCCCCATAACAGCGACCAAGAAGTCCGAAATACAGTGAGCGCATATCCTGAGGAATTTTATTCGGATCTATAATATCCATAAACTTGAAGGTCTTCTTTATACATCCCAGATGAAACACTTATATCAGCCAGACTAAATACTGTATTTGCAATCAAGGCGGTATCTTCTAATTGTTCAGCCAGCTCCCTACTTTTTTATGCCATAAGCGGAAAGCCTGAATCACGTCTGAATACCTGGTACTCCTCAACAGACTCCGGTTGAGATTATATCTTGTTTTAATTTCTTCTTTCTCAACGCCAGAAAGCTCTATCTCTAAGACTTATCGATTCGATCAATCTTTTGCAAATCATAATACGCAGACTTGTCTCTATCTCTTGTTTTAAGCTCTTCAAGAATCTCCTCCTGAGAAAAAGATAAGAATGGAACTATTACAGAGGAATGAAGAAATGATGAGGATTTTCAACATAAAAAATAGAGGGAAGTTAAATTTTGACCAAGATAAATTATCCAAGGAAAAGAAAAAATTAATAGATCCAATACCATAATTTTTATGATACACATAGAAAATATGTTGAAAAACTTATGTTCTTACAGAGGCATTTTTCCCCAATCACTCTGCATAGTTGACTTTATAAATGAAGAAATTAGCCCGAAACAAAACAGGATATATAGTCTTTTTAATTTTTATATTCTAACCAGTTGCAGTACTCTTTCTTTATCTCCAGATTTTCAGATAAAAATATGTGATAAGATTTAAGTTCTAATTCAGAAAGTGTTCGATAGATATGGAACTTCTCTTCTTCTATATTTTAGTTAGTGTATATAAAATATCCAAATCCGGATATTAGTAGAACCAGAATACCTGCATACCATACAAACACGTAATTCGGGATAAGGCTGGCGTGTTCCAGTTTATCATTTATATCTCTGAATAATTCATTTTTTAGCTCGTTGGCCTCTTCCTGTTTTGAAGAAAGCTCTTTAGATTCTCATCAATAACAGCTGTACTGATAGAAATACTCGTTTCATTAAGCTCTTTAGATAATGCTTCCAGTTTTTCGAGTGAAAACTTTGAAGTCGGCCATTTCATCGGCCATCAGTTCCATGATCTCATCTAGTTTTTTCATAATAATTATTATTTAGTAGCCCCATTCCCATACCGGCATCAAGTCCTCGCTTGATCACCTGTTTCGCGAGGTCCTTAGCGATCTTACTGGCCATATTCGTGCTTAGTTGTACGGTGGTATTCACCAGCTTTAAAGTTTTCGGTACTTCTTTGAGTTTGGTGTAACTGTTATTCTGAGATATTTCTGCGATCAGTTTACTGCCAGTCATAGAGCGGTGCACCTCACTTCCTTTTAAGTTTGCGCCCTGGTATTCGAACCGGAAGCCCTGCAGCTGATTGGATTTATTGATACTCGGAATCACCTTTACATTACGAGCATTCATTTTCTGGATATAATCATCTAGGGATTTTGGCCTGGACTCCAGAACTTTGTTATTGATATGTCTGATGGCCAGTCGCTGCCATTTTAATTCCTGTAGTTTTTGTTGTTGAACTTCCTTGACCCGGGTAAGTCCTAATTTTTTGGCTACATTGTCTGCTGCTATCTGACTTCGTTTTCCAATAAAACTGTCTTTATAGACTTCTCCTTTTAAGCTGATACTATTCTCAGCATAGATATGAATATGGGTATGTTCTTTATCCTTATGAACAAACCCAATGGCCTGGTGATTTTTAAGGTCCATTTCTTTGATAAATCGCTGAGCGATCTTTTCCAGGTCCCGATGGCTTAGGTTTTCACCATCTTTGACCGTTGGACTTACCACGAAGCTCAAGGTATTTTTAGTACAGCGGTCATTTTGCGATTGAATGATCCTAATTCATCGGTGATCTGTTTAGGAGTTTCACCGGCCAGGTTTTCTTTAAGCACCACTTCGGCCTCCTTCTCCTGGTTCCAGCCATACTCTTGATGGAGGCCTGGGTCCGTGATATGGATTGTCCTTTTCCGATCATCGTTTAAAGTTGTATAGGTGTTGCCGTATTTCTTCTTTGGCCAGGGCTTCTACATTCCTGGCCAGTTTGGGATCTCTTTTCTTTAAACATATTACTGATCCGCATAAAGTTGTTTTTATACTGGATGAGCATCTGGTAACATTTCAATTGTTCCGGAGTGATTCTTTCCACCATATTAATTTCAAAGGCGGTAGATCTCAGATATTCAGAAAGTGAAATTCCCGCCCTGGCCGCTCTTTTTTTGAGTAGCTTTTTCTCGTAGATTGAGCATCGTATCTGGATAACTTCCCGTTTCATAATTCTGTCCTTTTTTTTAATCTTTGCAACCTCCGGGCGCAAAGCAAGATTGTCATGACAATGACACATCTTGCTTTGCTACTCAAAAAAGTTTTTGGCCACTGGAAACACTATGTCCACTAGTTAGCTTTTCATTGAGATCTTTATAGTTTTTATAGCGATGACTTTGGTCTTTTATATGGGGATAATACCGCAATAATTCGGTGGTATTTTTCTTCCCTGAAGCATCATTATCCAGATAGAGATCAATGCTTTTATAGCTCTTGAATTTGGGGGTGATCTGTTTTAAAAATGACAGTGAGTTTAAGACAATGATATCCGAGTTCTTTAATTCTTCCGGATATAATTCAACTATGGATAACAGGTCAAACATGCCTTCACATATCATCAGGTTATCTTTAATTTTCTGGAGGTAAGTGAAGCTTTTAGGAGAACTGGAGGTTTTAAAATATAGATTGCGAAGTTCCCAGCTTCTTCTTGATTGTTCTGAAGTCCAATTGCATAATAGGTCTTTCCCCTGACATTCATACCATACTTCCTTACAATATTTTCTGGCTACCTGTAAAGAGATGCCTCTGGATCTTACATATTTCTTTAAATAGCTCCTCGAGATCGGTTGGACCTTTACGATAGTATTGCCGTTATCCCTTTCTAAAGTATCTGTAACTGGTCCTTGAAATGAGTATACAGGTAGTTCATCAGACAGGAATTGAAGGGCTTCGGCAACACTACAATTAGAAATCTTGCAAATCAGGTGCGATGACATTTCCACCTTCGCCTATTCCGAAGTCATACCACCGGTTCAGTTTTAAAGATACCTTGAAAGAGGCCTGTGTTTCTGACCGGAGGGGACTCGGAAACCAGGCTCTTTCTCCCTTGTCCTACGGGGAAAGTGCCCCGGTTTTGCGAGCGTTTCCACAATGCAAATACTGCGGGCTCTTTCACAGGTTAGTTTTCGCTTCTCTCATGATCCTTAATTTTAGTTATATCCACAACAGCTGAATGAAGTTGCTGTTGAAATAAAAAATGTATTATGGTGATTGTCTTATTCATTTCTTTTCTGTTTACCTAAACAAAAACCCCTCACTTCTGGACGGGGTTTTGTTTAGGTAAATCGATGAAAGACGATCCTATTTTTTATTTCAATAGCATTTTCATTGTTGGTATTTAGCTTTTGTTTTGTATCTCGGCCGTCTTTTCTTAATTTCTGTCATCATTTTCATTTTGATGACAGTTTGATGACAAAATGATGACAGCCTAAACCCCTACTATTACTGGTCTCATCCTATTCTGTCATCAATTCATCAAAAAAAAGAGAGAATCAGAAGCTTTTTCCTGAAAAGTTCGTTTAAAAATGATGAAACGATGACAGCGAATGGCAAACCCCGTGAACACTGGTGGTTCCCGTGTCATCATTTTGTCATCAATTCATCATTTTTGTTTGAGCCGGCAGGTTTTAGCCGATCTTCTCTTCCTCAAACTGCTGCTGTAAGAACATTTTAGTTATAGTGAAATAGCGTCCTTTGGCTTCTTTCCAGTTAATATCTCCATCGGCGTAGGTGACAAACCTCAGATAGCCGTTAGAGTTAGGTTGATTGGTCAGTTTCCAGTCCTTTTTAAAGATCTTACGGATCTGGGTCAGGTCGAGTTGAGTATCCGCGATTTACCAGGGCATTTAAAACATTCTACCGGACATACTTTAATCTCCTCTGAATTATCTGTTTCCATAATGGCCAGGAGTAAGCTGGCCATCTCCTTTGTCTACCCGGTTCCTGATCATTATGAACCAGCCTTTTTAAGGCTTTTGTTTCCAATTGTTCCGTAGTAAACCACATGCGTGTCTTCTTTTGAGTTTGCATTTGCCTGTTCCTTAAGTAAATATAGAAATGCCGGGATCTCATGATTGAGCTTTTCGAGTAATTCGGTCTCTTCCTTTTCTGCCTTGGGAACTTTTCAGGACCCAGAAACGGGTCTCATGCTGATCGATCTCTGATAAAATTCTCCTCATTATTACTGCAGAGAATGAACTTGCCCGAAAAATTCCACTTCCCGCTTATCCTTTCCTTTTGCCTCCAGCTTGTTAAAATTGGTGGTACTGAGGTATTTGATACGTTCGGTCAGTTCTTCTTTATTAAAAAGCACTTCATCCACGCAGATCAGCAGTTTATTGGTCCAGTCAGAATTGAACTGGCTACTGAAATCATCATTAAGCAAATACGTAAGATTTCCCTGGAAGATATTCTTTAGCCATTTGAAAAGTGCTTTTTCCCGTAGAGCGTTACCTGAGAAACCAGACAAAGGATAGGAAGGATCTGAGTGGGTTTAGGTATAAAGCAGCTGCAAGATAATCCAGACCTAGTTCAAAATGAGGTCCTAAAATATGTTTAGACAAATGCTAATGATCGTTTGACACTTCCTTCTTCCGGCGTATGGCTCGAAGGAGCATAGGTGTTATAAAAGTTATGAAAGGTCGATTGAAAATTAAGATGGTTGGGAATGCAGGTGAAGCCATCAAATTTAGGGATCTGGGCCAGAAAGGTCTTTCCGTGATCCTGGCGGATAGTTTCGATATTCCAGGGAATTTAAACTTTGATTTAGCATGTCCTGAAATGGAAGGAATTTGTACCAGTTTATAGTACTGGGTGCAGACTTCTGATGTAAGTGTTTTCCTGCTTCACAATAGACCTGTAATTACATGATCTATTAAAAGTAAGAAATTATAAATTAATTAAAAAATATTCACTAATTTGTCATATTTGCTGAATATATATCAATTATTATTAAATTAAACTAAATAATATAATTTTTCGTAATTGTAATAAAATGCTCCAGTAAATGATTTTAATTCATTTTAAATAAAATTATGAACATTTTTTCGTTTTATTTAGGTGCTAGCCTTTCCTTTAGAAGCTCCATATCTTCGCTAAGCTTTCCATCTAAAATTTTCGGCATAATGTTAGTAGTTTTTAGCGATTGATGTCCCAGCATTTTACTTACAGATTCAATTGGGACGCCGTTTGATAAACTTACCGTAGTAGCAAAAGTATGTCTTGCCAGTATGAAAAGTTAGATTCTTTTGATTTTGCATCTATCTGCAATTTCCTTAAGGTAACTATTCAT
>NZ_JBXOVS010000003.1:0-18144 GCF_057221555.1 Tenacibaculum aquaeponti | reverse complement strand
TCGCTGTCGATCGCCGTGCCGGCGCTATCGCGCTGGCCGCCGCGCAGGTTCAGCGCGTACACCGCGCCCGGTCGGGGCCCTGCACGCGCAGGTCGGGCGAGGTGCCGTCCACCATCGAGGTCTCGATGCGCGACATGGCGCTGTAGGCGATGCGGTCGCGCGCATTGACGGTGGTGCCTTCCATCTTGGAAAACGCCATCGTGCCGCCCGCCAGGGCCGCGTAGCGGTGCGTTTCCAGGAAGGCCGCGCCTGCTCGCGGCCCGGCGCCAGCCTGACCCAGTTGGCCTTGCCGTTGACGCGTATCGCCTTGAAGGCCGGGTCGCCCGGATCCGCGGCGCGCACGTCCATGATGTCGGCCGCCGTCAGGGTATCGGCCAGCGCCTCGATGTCGGCGCTGCGGGCATGGCCCAGGTTGATCCAGCCCAGCGTGGCCGGCCCCCGGGCCCTCGCCCGAGGTCTGGCGCCACTTGGCGACGTAAAGCGTGCCGGCCGACAGATCGGCCTTGCGGTCGGCCACGAACATGAACAGCCCGCCGTTGGTGGCGTCGTCGCCCATCAGACAGGTGCGCTGGTCGGGCATGACCTGGATCAGCTCGTGCGAGATGCGGCCCAGGCAATAGTGCTTCCTGATGGTGCCGGTGCCGTCCGGGGTGGACCACCACTTCGGGCAGGTGCCCATAGTGATACGGATTGGCCTTGGCCGCATCGCCGTACAGGTTGCGGCTGAAGCCCTGGAACTGCGCCGAGGCGCGCGCGGTGGTCGCGTCCTGGTCGTATTCCTCGCTGGCCAGATGGGTGTTCCACGGCGACAGGCTCGCGCCGCAGGTGATCCACAGGCCGTGGGCCGGGGCGGTATCGACCGGGCTGTACTTGACCAGCGCCAGCCTGCCGGTGGCCGGATCCTGCGCCAGGGTCAGCACCGCGATGGGCGACGGCAGCAGGCCGTACATGGACTCGCCCTTCTGGTTGTGCGAGGCGTACTCGAACCGCACCACGGCGAACACCGTATTGCCCTTGACGCCCGGCACCCGGGCCGACGGCAGGGCCAGCAGGGACATGCCGTCGGGGCAGTCGGAAAAGAACTGGCGCGCCTTGCCGGGCACCGAGCTGTCCATGATGGGTCGGCCATGGATATCGAGATAGCCGCCCGCGACCAGGGTCGCGCCCTGGCCATCGGGCACGCTGTCGCCGGTCATGAAGAACGGTTCGTACCTCAGCTGGAACGTCTGCCTGCCGCCGTCGCTGAAGCTGACCTCCAGGGTCGACTGACGGTGGTGACGGCCATTTTTTCCGGCGCGTCCAGCGACGGCGCGGCCATGGACGTGAAGGCGGCCGCCGCGAAATCGCCCCGCGGCCCGGCGCCGCGCGCGGCGGCCCGTGCGCCGTCGGCGCCGGCCCTGCAGCCGGCCAGCAGCGTGGCCGCGCCCACGGCGCCCAGCGGCAGCATGGGCGCGCCGCCCAGCATCTTCAGCACCAGGCGGCGCTTGCTCATCGTCGGTTCGTGCATGCCAGTATTCCCTCCGGATCGCGTGGTGGCGTGGGTATGACCCCCCGCATCCTAGCGATCCGCGATGACAATTCCGCTGCACTGCGCGAGGTGCCCGGCCCCGCCCTGCCGATGTCCTAAGCGTCGCGCCACTTGTCGATCAGGCGGCGGTCGCGCTTGGTCGGACGGCCGGCGACGATATCCATGGCGGGCTCGGCGCCAGCCGCCGCATCTCGGCGGCCCGCTCGCGCGCCGCCGCGCTTTCCGGCGTTTCCTCGACAGCTGCCGCGCCACCGGCGCCGGACCGCGCACGCCGCTGACCGCGCAGACCCGCACATGGATGGGCGGATCTTCCTTGCGGATGCACACCACGTCGCCCGGCGCCACCTCGCGCGCCGGCTTGGCCGGCTGCCCGTTGACCTGCCCTTGCCGATTTCCTGCACCGCCAGGCTGCGCGTCTTGTAGAAGCGCGCCGCCCATAGCCATTTGTCCAGCCGTATCTTGTCCATCTGCCGTCGCTCCGCTGCCTTTCTGATCTAATGCGTGGCCGGATGGCCGTCATGGCCGCCGCCGCGCCCCCACAGGAGCCCCGCCTTGACCCGCATCAATTGTGTCCCCGTCGAAGAACTGAGCGGCCCGCACCTGGTCGCCGAATACCGCGAACTGCCGCGGGTTTTCGGCGCTGGCGCACAAGGCCGCCGCGCGCGGCGCGCTGGTGCAGCCGGCCGCCTACACGCTGGGCAAGGGCCATCTGCTGTTCTTCTACACCCGCCTGGGCTATCTGGCCAGGCGGCACCGCGCGCTGGTCGAGGAAATGCGGCGCCGCGGCTATCGGCCGGCATTCGCCGGCGTCACGTGCGAGGACTTTGCGGATATTCCCGCGCCGTTCTGGAACGACCGGACCCCGACCGAGGAGGCCCTGGCGCTCAACCGCGCGCGCATTGCCGCGCGCGGCGGCGGCAAGGCCAGCGGCCCGGCGCCTGGCGCGAACGCCTACAGCGCCTCTTCGTCGCTCTCGCCGGTGCGGATGCGGATGGCCTGTTCGTTACCGGGGTCACGAAGGGACTGCTTTGCCGTCGCCGATCTTGCCGGTGCGCGCGGCCTTGACGATGGCCTCGATGGCCGGATCGACCATGTCGTCGGCCAGCACGACCTGAGACGCGGATCTCGGGCAGGAAATCCACCACATACTTCGGCGCCGCGATACAGCTCGGTATGACCCTCTGGCGGCCAAACCCCTTGACCTCGGTGACGGTCGGCCGCTGACGCCGACCTCGGCCAGCGCTTCGCGGACTTCGTCCAGCTTGAAGGGTTTGATGATGGCGGTTTTCTTCACGTTGTGCTGTCCCTGGCTTTTTCTGAATGGGATACCCCGCCGACCTCAAACCGTCTCGCGGAATCCGTTGGTCACAGGATACCGCCAATCACGGCCGAACGCGCGCGGCGTGATGCGAGGCCCCGGGCGGGGCCTGGCGCCGCTTTGTATTCGTTGATGCGGATCGCCCGCACGACCTGCCCGACCGCCTCGCGCGGAAAGCCGGCGGCCACGATATCGGCCGCCGAGGCGTTGTGTTCCATGTCACGCTCGATGATGCCAGTCGAGGATGTCGTAGGGCAGCAGGCTGTCCTGGTCGGTCTGGTCGGGCCGCAGCTCGGCCGACGGCGGGCGGGTGATGATGCGCTCGGGAATGATGGGCTGGCGCTGGTTGCCCCAGTTCGCCAGGCGGATGAGGACCAGGGTCTTGGGCACGTCCTTGATGACGGCGAAGCCCCCCCGCCATGTCGCCATACAGCGTGCAATAGCCGGTGGTCGTTTCGGATTTGTTGCCGGTGGTGGCGCACCAGCCGGCCGGTCTTGTTCGGACAGCGCCATCAGCAAGGTGCCGCGCGCGCGCGCCTGGATGTTCTCCTCGGTGGCGTTGGACCGGGCCAGCCGGCGAACTGCGGCGCCAGCGCCGCCTCGAAGCGGTCGACCACCTCGCCGATGGCGATCACGTCGTATTGCACGCCCAGGCGCCGGGCAGTAGCGGCGGCGTCGGTCAGGGAGATGTCAGGCGGTATAGCGCGAGGGCATCATCACCGCGCGCACGTTGTGCGCGCCCACGGCGTCGACCGCCACCGCCAGCACCACGGCCGAATCGATGCCGCCCCCGACAGGCCGATGATGGCTCGGGACTGCCGTTCTTGCCCAGGTCGTCGCGCACGCCCAGCGCTGCGCCTTGCAGTCCTGCCTCTTCGAGGCCGTCAGGCTGCGCGGCAGCCTGTTGGGTCACCGGGCGCACCGTGCTGCGCGCATCGACCTCGAGCACGTCGCGCCTTCGGTGAAATCCGGCAGGCGGGCGCTCATGCGGCCTTGCGCGTCCAGCGCGAACGATCGCGCCGTGGAACACCAGTACCGTCCTGGCCGCCGACCAGGTCGGCGTAGTTCAGGGCGCGACCGGTGTCCTGCACGCTGCGCCAGCGCAGCCGACAGGCGCTCTTCCTGCTTGCCGGTGTTGTAGGGCGACGCGTTGGGCACCAGCAGCGCCTGCGCCCCGTCGGCCGCCGGCCGCCGTTCGCAGCGCGCGCTGGAACCAGGATGTCCTCGCAGATGTTCAGGCCAGAAGCGCACGCCCTTGACGGTAAAGCCGGAAGGCTTGGCCATCAGGCGAGAGAGATGACGCCTGCTCATCGAAGACCGAATAATTGGGCAGTTCGCGCTTGCGGTCGCTGCCCCAGCACGCGCCCTTCGGCACACCACCGTGGCGGCGTTGTACAGGCGGTCCTGGCGCGCCAGCACGTGGCCGATCACCACATGCAGGCCGGCCAGGCCGGCCAGGTCCTGGCAAAGCCGCTCGAACACGGCCTGCTGCTCCTGGATGCTCAACCGGGGACGCAGCAGCAGGTCTTCCGGCGGATAGCCGGTCCAAGACCAGCTCGGGGGTGACCAGCACGTCGGCGCCCTGCCGGCCGCCTGCCGCGCCGCTTGCGGCGCCCGGGCCGCGTTGCCGGCGAGATCGCCGACGCAGGCGTTGATTTTGCGCGATTCCAACCCGGGCAAGGCTCATGAACGACGGTTCCAGAATGGGAAAAAGGGAAAGAAAAGTTATCGCACGGGCGCGGCGCCGTCGCCGCGCAGCGCCAGCGGCGCCTCGCCCGCGGCCACCTGCTCACGCGCCGGAACTCGTGCAGGGCCGCCTCGCGCATGCCGCCGGCCAGGTTGCCCAGGTCCAAGCCGGAGGGCTCCTGGAACAGCCGCAGCCCCAGCTCGGGCAGGATGGCCAGCGGATGGTCGAGATGTCGCCCTGGATGCGCTGAGTTACTCGACCCAGGCGGTGATGGCCGTGAAGCAATAGATCTCGATCGGGATGCCGTTGGGCTGCGGCTCCATCATGCGCACCATCATGGCTATGTCCTGGCGCACCTCGGGGTGCTGGCGCAGGTAGGCCAGCGCATAGCCGCGGAAGGTGCCGATGTTGGTCAGGCGGCGGCGGTTGGCCGGCACCTCGGCCAGTTCGCCCAGCTGGCGGTTGGCCTCCAGCAGCGCGTCCTCCTTGGCCTGCAGGTGGTCGCGCAGCAGCACGAAGCGCTTGAGCCGTCCGCCCTCTTCCTCGTTCATGAAGCGCACGCTGGCCGCGTCCAGCCGCAGGGTGCGCTTGATGCGCCGCCCGCCCGACTCGAACATGTGGCGGTAGTTGCGGTAGCTTTCGGAAAACAGCTTGTAGGTGGGCACGGTGGTCACCGTGTTGTCCAGTTCTGCACCTGACGGTATGCAGCGCGATGTCCTTGACGAAGCCGTCGGCGTTGGCCTGCGGCATCTCGATCCAGTCGCCGATGCGCAGCATGTCGTTGGACGTGAGCTGGGTGCTGGCCACCAGCGACAGCAGCGTGTCCTTGAACACCAGCAGCAGCACCGCCGACAGCGCGCCCCAGCCGGAGATCATCCCACAGCGGCGAGCGGTCCAGCAGGATGGAGAGCACCAGCACCGCCCCCACCGCGCACAGGATCAGCTTGCCGATCTGGATATAGCCCTTGATCGAGCGCGTCTGCGCCCGCGTGGTAGCCGAATCGGTATCCTGCCAGGCGCTGAGCACGCCGCTGAAGGCCACGAACGCGCAGATCCAGGCCCCGGCGTGCGACAGCCGGCCCACGACGGTGACCGCGCGCTCGGCATGCGGCACCAGTTCTATGCCCATGGAGACCACCGCGAACGGCACCGCGTACACAGAAGTTCTGGTAGGCGCGGCGGCGGCTCAGGGCGCGGTCCGCAGTCCTCGCGGCCGCTCAGCACCAGCAGCCGGTGGGCGAAATACGACCGCGACGCGCGCCACCACCCATTGGACGAACAGCGCCGTCAGCACCAGCACGCCAATGCCGACCAGCGTCTGGCCCCATGCCGTGTCCGGCACATGAGTTGTCCAGCGTGGCGACCACGTTCTCCAATTCCTTCGGCAGCACTGCATCCTCCTGAAAGCGCCATGGTGCAGATTATCCGACAAGTCGGCCGGCGCGCCGTTCCGTGGCGCCGCCGCGGCGCGCGCCGGCCCTATATAATTGCCCGCATCATGGCAAATACTTCCACTCCAGCCAGGACCAGTTCGCCAACAAGGCGCAGGCGTGGTCCGCCCGTTTCTCGGAACCCGTTTCCGACCTCGTCAAACGCTACACGGCCTCGGTCGATTTCGACAAGCGCATGGCGCGCCACGACATCCGCGGCTCGCTGGCGCACGCCGACATGCTGGCCGCGCAAGGCATCATCTCGGCCCAGGACCTGGCCGACATCCAGCGCGGCATGCAGCAGATCCTTCTCGGAGATCGACGCCGGCTCGTTTCCAGTGGCTGCTGGACCTGGAAGACGTGCACCTGAACATCGAGAAGCGCCTGGTGGAGCTCGTGGGCGACGCCGGCAAGCGCCTGCACACCGGCCGCTCGCGCAACGACCAGGTCGCCACCGACATCCGCCTGTGGCTGCGCGACGAAATCGACACCCTGGTCGACCTGCTGCGCCAGCTGCGCCACGCGCTGGCCACGGTCGCGCTGGAGAACCGCCCGCCCAGCCGTCATGCCGGGCTTCACCCACCTGCAGGTGGCCCAGCCCGTCACGTTCGGCCACCACCTGCTGGCCTATGCCGAGATGTTCGGCCGCGACGCCGAGCGCCTGGCCGACTGCCGCCGCCGCGTCAACCGCCTGCCGCTGGGCGCGGCCGCGCTGGCCGGCACCAGCTATCCCATCGACCGCGAGCGCGTGGCCCGCACGCTGGGCTTCGACGGCGTCTGCCGCAACTCGCTCGACGCCGTCTCCGACCGCGACTTCGGCATCGAATTCTGCGCCGCCGGCGCCCTGATCATGACGCACATCTCGCGTCTTTCCGAGGAACTGGTGCTGTGGATGAGCCCGCGCGTAGGGCTTCGTCGACCTGGCCGACCGCTTCTGCACCGGCAGCTCGATCATGCCGCAGAAAGAAAAACGCCGACGTCCCGAACTGGCGCGCGGCAAGACCGGCCGCGTCGACGGCCACCTGGTGGCGCTGCTGACCCTGATGAAGGGCCAGCCGCTGGCCTACAACAAGGACAACCAGGAAGACGGAAGGCCTGTTCGACACGGCCGACACGCTGCGCGACGCTAGCTGTGAACTGTCAATAGGTTGTATTCGTCCAGGTTGAGTCTGGAGATGGGTACAGCGCGCCCGATGCCTTGGTGGGGTCGATGCCAGTTGTAGTGGTGTAGCCAGGATTTCATGGCATCGGCTCGGTGTTGGGAGTTCTGGTAGGTGTGAGCGTAAGCCCACTCACGCAAGGCCGACTGGATGAAGCGTTCGGCCTTGCCATTGGTCTGTGGGCGGTAAGGTCGGGTAAAGCGGTGCTTGATGCCCAGCTCATGGCACAGCGCGGCGAAGGCGCGGCTGCGAAAGGCCGAGCCATTGTCGGTGAGCAAGCGCTGGATGGTCACGCCCAGGCGCTGGTAGTAGGCCACTGCGTCCTTGAGGAACTGGACGGCGCTGGGGAAGCGCTCGTCGGGGTGGATGTCGGTGAAGGCCACGCGGGCGTGGTCATCGATGGCCACGAAGACGAAGTCCCAGCCGGCCCCCTCAACGGTATCGCGTCGGTTGCCCGTGACCCGGTGGCCAGGGCGCTGGATACGTCCCAGCTTCTTGATGTCGATGTGCAGCAGATCGCCGGGGGCCTGATGCTCGTAGCGCACCACCGGCTCGGCCGGCTCCAGGTCGGCCAGGTGCGACAGACCGGCGCGGGCCAGGACGCGGCTGACGGTGCTGGCTGACACGCCCAGCGCCTGGGCGATGCGCGCTTGGGTCAGCCGCTTGCGGCGCAGCTCCACGATAGCCAGCGCCTTGGCCGGCGCAATCGCTCGGGGCGAGACCGTCGGGCGCGAGGACGCATCGGCCAAGCCCGCCTGGCCCTGAGCCAGGAAGCGGCCCAGCCATTTGCGCACAGTCGGCGCGGTGACCCCATAGGCGCGGGCCGCTTCAGGCACACAAACTTGATGGGCGATCAATTGCTGGACCATTTCGAGTCGACGTAGGAAGGTCAATCGGGCATGCTTATGGGTGTTCATCCGGCCGGGCTCCTTGAGTGAACTGGGGGGTTGGCGATTTCCAGTTTCTCAAATCCGGTTCGGATGAACCATGCATACAACCTATTGAATCTTCACAGCTAGCGGAAGAAGCGCTCCAGGTTGGGCATGTAGGCGTACACGAAGCGCCGGTCCTGGCTGATGGTATTGCCACACAGCGGCGACTTGCCCGCGGGCACGCGCTCGGCCAGGAATTCGAGCAGGATCTGCTCGGCCTGGGCCTCGCCCAGCGTCGATGCCTTGACCTTCTCGATCAGGCTGCTCTTGCCATGGGTGGACTTGTTCCAGTTGTCCATGGCGTCGAGCAGGCTGTCGGGCTGGTGCACCACCAGCACCGGGCCTTCGGCCACCACGGTGAGATCGGCCTCGGTCACGACCACCGCCACCTCGATGATGCGCTCTTTCTCGGGATCGAGCCCGGTCATTTCCATATCGAGCCAGACCAGGCGGTTTTCGTTCGCAGCCATATAATTTGCCTTTAAAACGCACCATTTTCGCATAACCCTGCCCCGTGACCGCACCCGTGCCCCTTTTCACGCTTTTCTTCGTCGTCCTGCTGCTGGCCGATATCGGCGTGCGCCTGTGGCTGGCCACCCGCCAGATCCGCCACGTGGCGGCCAACCGCCAATCCGTCCCGCCCGAGTTCGCCCCGCGCATCGGGCTGCACAGCCACCAGCGCGCGGCCGACTACACCGTGGCGCGCGTGCGCCTGGGCATGCTCGAACGCGTCTACGACGCGGCCATCCTGGTGGCGCTGACGCTGCTGGGCGGCCTGCAGTTCATCGACCTGTGGCTGGGCAGCTGACCCAGCACGACTTCCTGCGCCAATTGCTGCTGCTGGCCTGCGTGCCGCTGTCGCTGGGCCTGCTCGGCCTGCCCTTCACCCTGTGGCGGCAATTCCGCCTGGAGGGGCGCTTCGGCTTCAACCGCATGACGCCCGCCCTGTTTTTCAGCGATGCCGTCAAGGGCGTGCTGGTGGCCCTGGTCCTGGGCCTGCCGCTGGCCGCCGCCGTGCTGTGGCTGATGGCCGGCGCCGGCGCCTACTGGTGGCTGTGGGCCTGGGGCCTGTGGCTGGGCTACAACCTGCTGCTGCTGCTCATCTATCCCACCTTCATCGCGCCGCTGTTCAACAAGTTTACCCCGCTCGAACGACCCCGAACTGGCCGGCCGCATCCGCCAGTTGGCGCAGCGCTGCGGCTTTGCCCTGAACGGGCTGTTCGTGATGGACGGCTCGCGCCGCTCGGCCCACGGCAACGCCTACTTCACCGGGTTCGGCAAATCGCGCCGCATCGTCTTCTATACCCTGCTCGCGCGCCTGAACGGCGACGAGATCGAAGCGGTGCTGGCCCACGAGCTGGGCCACTTCGCGCGCCGCCACATCATCAAGCGGCTGGCGCTCAGCTTTGCCGGCGCGCTGGTCTTCTTCGCCGCGCTGGGCTGGCTGGCCCGCCAGCCCTGGTTCTACGAAGGACTGGGCGTCCTGCCCAACCTGGGCGGACGCAACGACGCCATGGCGCTGGTGCTGTTCTTCCTGGTCGTGCCGGTGTTCACCTTCATGCTGACCCCGCTGGCCAGCTGGTACTCGCGCCGCGACGAATTCGAGGCCGACCGCTACGCCGCGGCCCAGAGTTCGCCGGATCGGTTGGTATCGGCGCTGGTCAAACTGTACGATGACAACGCCGCCACCCTGACGCCCGATCCTGTGCACTCCGCCTTCTACGACAGCCATCCTCCAGCCGCGGTACGCATCCGCCACCTGATGGCGGGCGCATGAGCAGCAACCAGGCCGAAGGCCTGATCATCGCCGCCCACGGTCGCCACTACACCGTGGAGCTGGCCGACGGCTCGTTGCGGCAGTGCTTTCCGCGCGGCAAGAAGAACGGCCCGGCCGTCGGCGACCGCGTGCGCATCACCCCGCAAGGCCGCGACGAAGGCGCCATCGAAGCCGTGCTGCCGCGGCGCAACCTGCTGTTTCGCTCCGACGAAATGCGCGTCAAGCAATTCGCCGCCAACGTCGACCAATTGCTGATCGTCGTGGCGGTCGAACCCACCTTCGCGGACGACCTGACCGGCCGCTCCCGGCCGGCGCCTGGAGCGCCGACATCGAGCCGGTGATCGTGCTCAACAAGATAGACCTGCCCAACGGACTGGACGCCGCGCGCGCGCGCCTGGAGCCGCTGCGCCGGCTGGGCGTGCCCGTCATCGAATTGAGCGCGCAGGACCACGCCATGGTGCACGAGCGCCTGGCGCCACGGCTGGCCGGGCGCACCAGCCTGCTGCTGGGCCAGAGCGGCATGGCAAGTCCACCCTGCTCAACACGCTGGTGCCGCACGCCCAGGCCGCCACGCGCGAATATTCGGCGGCGCTGGACATGGGCCGCCACACCACCACCAGCACGCGGCTCTACCACCTGCCCGAACCCGGCGGCGACCTGATCGACTCGCCGGGCTTCCAGGCGTTCGGCCTGCAGCACCTCAACGGCGAACAGATCCTGCGCGGCTTCCCGGAATTCGCCCCGCATATCGAGCACTGCCGCTTCTACAACTGCACCCATCGCCACGAGCCCGGCTGCGGCGTCCTGGCAGCGCTGCAAGCCGGCCAGATCGACGCCGGCCGCTACGCGCTGTACCTGCGCATCCTGGACGAAAACGCGGCCGCGCGCCCCACTGAAACCCTCAGGTGCCTGTCCCCCACGAGGACAGGCACCTGCCGACTCCCGGGTGCCTTGTATCTTTCCTCCGGTGGTGATTAGCTATCACCACCGCGCGCCGATGACCGCGAGTTCGGTGCCCAAAGCGAGGACTTTGTGGACAGATAGCGGCTCGGCAGCGCACTGCTGGGCCGGCGAGACACTGGACGGTATCGTAGGGCGAGGACCCTGTATGTACAAGGCAAGTGGGCGCAGTGGCTGACAGCAGTTTGTTATCTGCAGGAGGCCAAGTCCATGTTTTCATAGGTATTGATGTATCAAAGGCCAAGCTGGATTGCACGTTGCTGACGGCTGAGGCTGACAAGCGTAAGACCAAGGTGGTGGTCCAACACCGCCGCGGGCGTACAAGCCCTGCTGGCGTGGTGCGCCAACACGGCGCACAGCCGGCGCAGTTGCACGCCATCCTGGAGCCTACGGGTCTGTATCACGAGCAAGCGGCCACGGCGCTGCCCCAGGAACGACAGGCTGGCCTCGGCGATGATGGCGGTGGCGATGGTGATGGTGGCCTGCACGATCAGCGGCGGCATGACATTGGGAAAGACGTGGCGGCCGATGATGCGCAGGTCCGAGGCGCCCAGGGCGCGCGCGCTCTGCACGTAGTCCTCGTTCTTGACCGCCAGCACCTGGCCGCGCGTGAGCCGGATGAACTTGGGCGCGGCCGATACGCCGATGGCGATCATGGCGTTGGTCAGGCTGGGCCCCAGGAAGGCGGCCAGCGCGATCGCCAGGATCAGGAACGGGATAGCCAGCAGCGCTTCGGTGGCGCGCGAGATGACGCTGTCGGTCCAGCCGCCGAAACAGCCGGCGGCCAGTCCGAACGGCACCCCCACCGCCAGGGCGATCAGCACCGACACCATGCCCGCCATCAGCGAGGCGCGCGCGCCGTACACCATGCGGCTGAACATGTCCCGGCCCAGTTCATCGGTGCCCATCGAGAACGCCGCCGAGGCGCCTTGCGGATGGTCATGAAGCTGGTCTGGAACGAGTCGTGGCTGGCCACCCAGGGCGCCAGCAGCGCCAGCACGACGAACGCCAGCACGATGAGCGCGCCGAGCATCGCGATCCGGTTGCGGCGGAACTTGCCCAGGAGCGGTTGGCGCGGCGCGGCGCGGCCATGCCCGCGCTTGCGATGGGCGCGCTCGACGCGTGCCTCAGGCGGGGGTTGACGAGGATGTACAGGATGTCGGCCAGCAGGTTCATGACGATGAAGCCGACCGCCACGCACAGCACCACGCCCTGCACCACGGCGTAGTCGCGGTTGAAGACCGCGTCGACGATCAGCTTGCCGAAGCCCGGGATGGTGAACACCTGCTCGGTCAGCACCGCCCCGGCCAGCAGTTCGCCGAACAGCAGCGTCACCAGCGTCACGATGGGCATCAGCGCGTTGCGCAGCGCGTGGCGCAGCACCACCTTGCGCGGCGCAACGCCCTCGGCGCGCGCGGTGCGCACGTAATCGGCCGACAGCGCCTCCAGCATGGCCGAACGCGTGTGCCGCATCAGGTAGGCGGCGATCGCCGTGGACAGCACCAGGGCCGGCATCAGCATGGTCTTGATGGAAAGCCAGAAGTCCTCCGCCGGCGAGACATACCCCGAGGCCGGCAGCAGCTTCCACTGCACCGAGACCACCATGGTGAGGATGATGCCCAGCCAGAAATTGGGAATGGACATGCCCGAGAGCGCCGCCATGTCGGCGCCCATCTCGACCGCCGTGCCCTTGCGCACGGCGGCGACGATGCCCAGGGGAATGCCCACCAGCAGCGCGAACGCCATCGCCATCACGGCCAGCTGCAGGGTCACCGGCAGCTTTTGCGCGATCAGGGTCAGCACCGGCACGTCGGTGCGCATGGACTTGCCCAGGTCGCCCTGCAGCACCTGGGCCACCCAGGCGCCGTACTGCACCGGCAGCGGGTCGTTGAGGCGGGATCTCGCGCAGGTAGTCCAGCACCGCGGATCGCGCTCCTCGCCGGCCAGCGTGAGCACCGGATCGCCGGGCAGGATTTTCTGCAGCATGAAGACGATCATCGACACCAGGATCAGCGTCGGGATCGCCACGACGACGCGTCGCAGGATCAGTTTGAACATGGTCGCCACCGAAAACGGGCGCGGCGGCGCCTGCGCGCCGCGCCGATCGCGGCAGCCGGCCGCCGCTGCGGCGGCCCGCCGCCCCCCGACCGTCGCTACTTGACCAGCGTCACGCCCTTCAGGCGCACCATGCCGTCCGGGTACGGCTTGAAGCCGCGTACGTTCTTGCCCAGCACGCAACGGCCACGGCTGGTAGTACAGGTAGATATCGTGCGCGTCGGCCTGCAGCAGCGCCTGGGCCTGGTCGTAGATCGCCTTGCGCTTGGCCTGGTCGGGCACGGTGCGGCGCCTCGGCCAGCAGCTTGTCGACCTCGGCATTGCAATAGCGGCCGTCGTTCAGCGCGCCCTTGCAGGTCACGAACTGGTAGATGTTGCCGTCCGGGTCGACCCGGCCCGACCAGCCGCGCATGATCATCTCGAAGTTGCCGGCCTGCGCCTCGTTGAGCATGGCGGCGTATTCGGTGGGCCGCAGGCTCAGCTCGAAGCCGGCCTCGGCCGCCATGGCCTGGATCCTTTCGGCGATGGCCGAGGTCGTGGTGTTGTTGCCGAAGGCGAACTCGGCCTTGACCTTCTGCAGGCCGGCTTCCTTGAGCAGCGCGCGGGCGCGCTCGACATCGCGCTTGGGCACCGGGAACTTGTCGCTGTGATAGGGGCTGGCCGGCGGGAACGGCTGGCTGGCCGGGTCGAAGATGCCGCCGCCGACCACTTCGTTGATGATGGCGCGGTCGATCGACAAGGCCAGCGCCTGGCGCACCCGCTTGTCCTTGAACGGATTGGTCTCGGCGCGCTTGCCGTTGCCCGTATTGAAGAAGACCTCCTGGTAACCCAGACCCGACACCGGCATGAACTGCACGCTGGCGTCGTTCTTGACCTGCGGCGCGTCCGAGGGGTTCATGCGCTCCAGGATGTCCAGCCCGCCGGCGCGCAGATTGGACAGGCGCACCGTGGTGTCCGGAATGGGCAGGAATACCAGCTTGTCGAAGTGGTAATCCTTGGCGCCGTAGACCGGTCGAACTTCTGCAGCACGATGCGGTCGTTCTGCACCCGTTCGACGAACTTGTAGGGGCCCGAGCAGATCGGCTTGCGGCCCACCGCGGCCGCGTCGCCCTCGAAGGCCTTGGGCGAGAGCATCATGCCGGCGCGGTCGGACAACTGCGCCAGCAAGGTGGCGTCGGGGCGCTTGAGCGTCAGCACCAGGGTGGCGGGATCGGGCGCCTCGATTTTCTCTGACCGAGGCCAGTTCGCCCTTGCGCATGCTGTCCGGCAGCGTCATGGCGCGCCCCAGGTTGGCGCGCGCCGCGGCGGCGTCGAACTTGCTGCCGTCGTGGAACTGGACATCGGTGCGCAGCTTGAATGTCAGCGTCTTGTTGTCCTCGCTGAAGCTCCACGACTGCGCCAGCTGCGGCACGAATTGCAGCTTCTCGTCGATGTCGACCAGCTTGTCGCACAACGAGGTGAAGACAATGCGGCCCACATAGGTGCGGGCGCGGTGCGGATCGAGCACGTCCGGGTCTTCCTGCAGGCCGATGCGCAGGTCCTGCGCCAGGGCGGCGCCGCCCGCGCCGGCCAGCACGGCCGCGCCCATCATCATGCTCAGGCTCTTGGTCTTGGTCATGTTGTGGATTTCCCCTTGGTGGTCGTGCGCCCGCAGGCGCGTCAGAAGCCTACGGCCTGCCCGTCGCGCCGGCTGTCGCTGGCCGCCACGTAGCCGAGATCGTTGTCGCTTTCCGCCATGCGCCAGATGAACTGGCCGGCGCCGAAGTCCATGTACGGGCTTGTCCACCGCCTTGAGGCGGTGGCCCAGGTTCTTCAGCCCCTCGACCGTCGCGCGGTTCATGGTGGACTCGATATCCAGCGTGAAATCGCGGTTGACCTTCCAGCGCGGCGCGCAGCAGGCGGCCTGCGGCTGCTGGTGGTAGTCCAGCATGCGGATGACGGTCTGCAGATGGCCCTGCGGCTGCATGTCGCCGCCCATCACGCCAAAGCTCATGACCGGTCTGCCGCCGCGCGTCAGGAAGCCCGGGATGATGGTGTGGAACGGCCGCTTGCCGCCTTCCACCACGTTGGCCGAGGCCGGGTTCATCGAGAAGCCCACGCCGCGGTTCTGCAGGCTGATGCCGGTGCCCGGCACGACCACGCCCGAACCGAAGCCCATGTAGTTGGACTGGATGAACGAAATCATCATGCCGTTCTCGTCGGCGGCCGTCAGGTAGATGGTGCCGCCGGCATGCGGACGCCCCGCCTCGAAATGCGTGGCGCGGTCCGGGTCGATCAGCCTGGCCCGGCTGTCCAGGTACGCGTCATCGAGCATCTGCTGCGGCGTGACTTCCATGCTGCGCGGATCGGCGACATAGCGGTACAGGTCGGAGAACGCCAGCTTCATGGCCTCGATCTGCAGATGCTGCGACTGCACCGAATCGACCGGCATGTCGGCCAGGTCGAAGCGCTCGCAGATGCCCAGCGCGATCAGCGCGGCGATGCCCTGCCCGTTGGGCGGGATCTCGTGCAACTCGTAGCCGCGGTAGGAGCGGGAAATCGGCTCGACCGACTCGGGGCGGTAATTGCGCAGATCGTCCAGCGTCATGGCGCCGCCGCATTCCTTGCTGAACGCGGCGATGCGCTCGGCCAGCTCGCCCTCGTAGAAGTCGCGTCCGCCCGAGGCGGCGATGCGTCGCAGCGCGTACGCGGCGTCGGGGAAGAGGAAATGCTCGCCCACCCGCGGCGCGCGCCCCTCGGGCATGAACGCCTGGGCGTAGCCCGGCTGCTCGCCCAGCTCGGCGGCCGCGGCGGCCCATTTGTGCGCCACCACGGGCGGCACCGTATAGCCGCGCTCGGCGATCTCGATGGCGGGCTCGAACAACTGCTCGAACGGCAGCTTGCCCAGCTTCGCGCAGCGCGGCCCAGCCCGCCACCACGCCGGGCACGGTCACGGCGTCCCAGCCGCGCTTGGGCTGCACGGCCAGCCCGTCCGGGCCGGTGCCGTACTTGCGCTTGAAATACTCCACATTCCACGCCGCCGGCGCCACGCCCGACGAGTTCAGGCCGTGCAATTGCCGGCCATCCCAGACGATGGCGAAGCAGTCGCCGCCCAGTCCACAGGACACCGGCTCGACCAGCACGATGGTCGCCGCCGCCGCGATGGCCGCATCGACCGCGTTGCCGCCCTTGAGCAGCATACGCAGGCCGGCCTGCGCCGCCAGCGGGTGCGAGGTGGACACGACATTGCGGGCGAAGACGGGAATGCGGGTGGACGGTATGGATTGACCCAATTGAAGGCTTTCATCTGATGATCTCTATCGATAGCGCGGCACAAGTTGAACCCGATGACGTTACTCTCGTGATCTAATTAAATCAATTTGATTTTTTGTTCCGTCATTCAAAATATTTTTATGAGTAGCATACGGTTCCGCGTACCTTCCTGGCGGTGGCGCAGCACGGCACGTTCTCGGAAGCGGCCGAGCAGGTGGCGCTGACGCAGGCCGCGGTCAGCTTCCAGATGCGTGCGCTGGAAGCCGAGCTGGGCCGCGAGCTGTTCGACCGCGGCGGGCGGCTCGCCATCCTGAATGCGGCGGGGCGCGAACTGGTGCCGGAGATCAAGCGGCTGCTTGATCGACACGACCACCTGAAGGCGCCGCGCAACGTGCCGGGCGAGCTGGCCGGCTCGGTCTCGGTGGGCGCCATCGTGTCGTGCATGGGCACCCGTCCAAGGTGGTTTCGCAGTTGAAGCGCGATCATCCGGCGCTGGACGTGCGCGTGTTCTCCGGCAAGGCCAGCGAACTGGCCGGCAAGGTCGAGGCCGGCGAGCTGGACGCGGCCCTGGTGGTCGAGGCCGGCCGCAAGATGGCCAGCACGCGCTGGACGCCCCTGTACGAAGAGCCGCTGGTCGTGCTGGCGCACCCCCACGCGCCCGGCGCCGACGCGCGCGAAGTGCTGGCCGCCAATCCGTTCCTGCGCTTCGACCGCACCCAGCGCACCGGGCGCCAGATCGACCGCATCGTGCGCCGGCTGGGCGGCGGCCTGAACGAGTTCCTCGAACTCAACGCCATCGAAACCCTGGTGGAACTGGTGCGCCAGGAGGTGGGCGTGACCCTGCTGCCGCTGCTCAACGGCGCCAACTGGCAAGCCAGCCCGCAGTTGCGCGTGCTGCCCCTGCCCGCCGAACTGGGCCCGGCGGTGCGCGCCATCGGCATGATCGAGCGGCGCGACCACGCGCGGCTGGCCGTCACCGCCGAGATCTGCGCCCAGTGCGGCGCGCTGTTCGGCCGCTGAGAACCGCGACAGACCCGAGCGCCCCCGCCCGCGCGTACTATCACCGTGCACACCGTCTCCAGGAATCCATCCATGCTTCCCATCGTCATCGTCTCGGGCCGCCCGGTTCGGGCAAGACCACCGCGTGCGGCCTGCTGGCGCAGGCCGACCCGCAGGGCCTGCACCTGCCGTCCGACCTGTTCGATGGCTTTCCGGCCCACCCCATCCCGCCTGACCGCCCCCAGGCCGATGCCCAGAACGCCGCGGTCATCCGCGCGGTATGCCGATCGGCCTGGACGAAGCCCTGGCGCGCGTCGAGCAGCGCAGCGGGCCCGGACAGGCGTCGATGGTGCGCGGACCATGCACGATGCGTTCCGCGCGGCCGGCAGCCTGGCCGGCCACCGCGTCGTCACGGCGGGCCGGCCGGCCGCCGAGATCGCGGACGAGATCGCCGGGCGATTGCAGGCCGGCGCGCTGGCGTTGGACCTGGCCCGCTGGGCGCCAGGCTGACCGCGGCAGGTGCGGGCGCAAGGTGCCTGTCGCGGGAGAGCGACACCTGCGGCGAGGGCGCCTGTCCCCGCCGGGACAGGCACACTGTCGGGGACAGGCACCGGGAGTTACGGCTTTATCGTGATATACCCCACCGAGGCGCCGAAGCCGTCGCGGTAGCTGGCCTTGACCAGCGGGTCCAGCGTGGCGCGCACGACGGCGTGGACGCTGCCCCAGTCGGCGGCGTGCTGGAAGTTGCTGGTGATGTAGGTCCAGCCGTTGATCTCGTCGACCGCCTGCAGGCCGGTGGACTCGCCGCCGGCCGGGCACGACAGGATGCGCGAGAGTGCCCCGCTGTCGACGTTGTAGGCCCACAGGAAGTTGTTGACGTGGCCGTTGCTGTCCTCGCCGATGAACAGCGCGCGCAGCTTCTCCGAAAACTTGATGTTGTCGGGATTGGAGATGCGGTCGGCGTGGTGGCGGTTGCCCAGGGCGTCGGGCGCGGCCAGTTCTCGCCGACCAGGGCCGGCACCGCCGCCATGTCCACCGGCACCCAC
>NZ_CM170147.1:3180000-3961830 GCF_057221555.1 Tenacibaculum aquaeponti | reverse complement strand
CTAAGCTCTTCACAAATTTTCTATTTTTCCCACAAAAAAGCAGTAAAAAATAACGTTAAAAATCCTTCTGTTTTGGACGAACAAAAGTGTGAATAAATTTCAGTAAAAAAAAATCAAAATGGTATTGATTATTATTTTTTTTTTATGTAAGATTTGATTTAACAAATTACATACAATTTTGCCTGAACATTATTCAAACATTAGAGTCCGATATGCCGAAACAGATCAAATGGGGGTCGTTTATCACGGTAATTATGCGCAATATTTTGAAATTGGTAGAACAGAGTGGCTTCGTTCCTTAGGGGTGAATTACAAAGATATGGAAAAAAACGGAGTTATGCTTCCGGTAATTTCTTTAAATTGTAATTTTAAAAAATCAGCTTTATATGATGATAAACTTACTATAAAAACCATTTTAAAAAAAAAGCCATCTGTTAAAATCGAATTCGACTATGAAATAACGAATCAAGATCAAGAATTATTATGTGTAGGAAATACAACTTTAGCTTTTATTGATATTGAAACAAAAAAACCTACTCGTTGTCCTGAATATATTTTAAACAAACTTGATATTTAAACAAAAAACAACTAAATGAAAATATATACTAAAACTGGAGACAAAGGCACTACCGCTCTTTTTGGAGGAACTAGAGTTCCTAAAAACCATTTACGAATAGAAAGTTATGGAACAATTGATGAACTTAACTCATACATAGGTTTAATCCGAGATCAAGAAATTGACGATTTAACAAAGAATACTTTAATTAAGATTCAAAATGAACTTTTTACAGTTGGTGCAATGCTAGCTACTCCTCCAGAAAAAGAAACATTAAAAAACGGAAAAGAACGTTTAAACATCCCTAAAATTAATAATGAAGTTATTCAGTTCTTAGAAATAGAGATGGATAGAATGAATGATTTACTTCCTCAAATGACACATTTCATTTTACCTGGAGGACATCAAACAGTGTCATTTTGTCATATTGCTCGCTGTGTCTGTAGACGAGCTGAGCGCTTATCTGTTGCCTTAAGTCATGAAGATGATGTTAATTCTAACGTTTTAATGTATTTAAACCGACTATCTGACTACCTTTTTGTATTGGCACGGAAGTTGTCCAAAGACTTACAAGCAAACGAGGTTAAATGGATACCTAATAAGCTATAGAAAAAGTTCTTTATTTTATTGAATTCAGATTTTTAAGAAAAAACTTGACTTTTTCAGTTAAAATTTTATTTTTGCAGAAAACTAAAAACAGATTTAGAAATGTACTGGACACTTGAATTAGCATCTTATTTGGCTGATGCACCTTGGCCTGCAACTAAAGACGAATTAATTGATTATGCGATTCGTACTGGTGCTCCACTAGAGGTAGTAGAAAATTTACAAGATATTGAAGATGAAGGTGAAGTCTACGACTCTATCATAGAGATATGGCCCGATTATCCGACCGAAGAAGATTATCTTTGGAATGAGGATGAATATTAACACGAAAACAATAAAACTTAAAAGTCTCATATGAGGCTTTTTTTTTGCTTATTTTTAAGCATTTTATAATCAACGACATAAATAAGAAATAAAACTTCTTTATAAAACCACACAGAATGAGCATTTTAAACTCAATTATAAAAATTTTTGTTGGAGACAAACAACAAAAAGATTTAAAGAAATTACAACCTATTATAGACAATATAAAAGCTTTTGAAAGTGATTTATCTAAATTAAGTCACGATGAGTTAAGAGCTAAAACAATAGAGTTTAAATCTAAAATAAACGCAGCTACTAAATCTTTTGAAGATCAAGTATCTCAATTAGAAGAAGAAGCTAAAACAGCAAATATTGATAGACAAGAAGATATTTACACACAAATAGATAAACTAAAAGATGAAGCTTATGAAGCTTCTGAAGAAGTTTTAAAAAATATCATGTCTGAAGCTTTTGCTGTTGTTAAAGAAACAGCTAGACGTTTTGCCACAAATGAAAATATTGAAGTAAACGCAACTCCTTTTGATAGAGAACTTTCAGCTACAAAAGAACACATCACTCTAGATGGAGATAAAGCGCTTTGGGCAAATACTTGGGATGCTTCTGGTAAAGAAGTAACTTGGGATATGATTCATTACGATGTGCAGCTAATTGGTGGTTCTGTATTACATAATGGAAAAATTGCTGAAATGATGACTGGTGAAGGAAAAACTTTAGTTTCTACATTACCAGTGTACCTAAATGCACTTACAGGAAAAGGAGTTCACGTAGTAACTGTTAATGATTATCTAGCAAAACGTGACCGTGCTTGGATGGCTCCTATCTTCGAATTCCATGGTTTATCTACAGATTGTATTGATTTCCATCAACCAAATTCAGAAGAAAGAAGAAAAGCATATAACGCTGATATTACATACGGAACAAACAATGAATTTGGTTTCGACTATTTACGTGATAATATGGCTTCATCTAAAGAAGATTTAGTACAGCGTGCACCTAATTACGCTATTATTGATGAGGTAGACTCTGTTTTAATTGATGATGCACGAACTCCATTAATTATTTCTGGTCCAATTCCACAAGGAGATATTCATGAATTCAACGAATTAAAACCTTTAGTCGCTGATTTAGTTTCTTTACAAAGTAAATATTTAGTAGGTGTTTTATCTGAAGCAAAAAAATTACTTAAAGAAGGTGATACTAAAGAAGGTGGATTTTTATTATTAAGAGTTTATAGAGGTTTACCTAAAAATAAAGCTTTAATTAAGTTCTTATCTCAAGAAGGAATCAGACAAATTCTTCAAAAAACTGAAAACTTCTACATGCAGGATAATAATAAATTAATGCCTGAAGTTGATGCTGAACTATGGTTTACTATTGAAGAAAAAAACAACCAAATTAACTTAACAGATAAAGGAGTTGGTCATCTTTCAGAAAGAACACAAAATGATGCATTTTTCGTTTTACCAGACATCAGCATAAAAATAGCTGAAATTGATGGTAACGAAGGTACTCCAGAACAAAAAGCAGAATTAAAAGAAGAATTATATAGAGATTTTAGTGTGAAGAGTGAACGCATTCACACTATGAATCAACTTTTAAAAGCCTATACTTTATTTGAGAAAGATGTTGAATATGTAGTAGTAGATAATAAAGTAATGATTGTAGATGAGCAAACAGGTCGTATTATGGACGGTCGTCGTTACTCAGATGGTTTACACCAAGCAATTGAAGCTAAAGAAAATGTAAAAATTGAAGATGCTACACAAACGTTTGCTACAGTAACTTTACAAAATTACTTTAGAATGTATCGTAAATTATCTGGAATGACAGGTACCGCTGTTACTGAAGCTGGTGAATTCTGGGAAATTTATAAACTAGACGTTGTAGAAATTCCTACAAATAAACCAATTGCTCGTGACGATAGAGAAGATTTATTATATAAAACTACTCGCGAAAAGTATAATGCTGTAATTGAAGAAATTGTAAAATTAGTTGGAGAAAACAGACCTGTATTAGTAGGTACAACTTCTGTAGAAATTTCTGAATTGTTAGGTAGAATGCTTAAAATGCGTAAAATACCTCACAACATCTTAAATGCAAAATTACATAAAAAAGAAGCCGATATTGTTGCTGAAGCTGGTAAACCTGGACAAGTAACAATCGCTACAAACATGGCTGGTCGTGGTACCGATATCAAACTATCGGATGAAGTTAAAGCTGCTGGTGGTTTAGCTATTATTGGTACAGAACGTCATGATTCACGTCGTGTAGATCGTCAGTTACGTGGTCGTGCTGGTCGTCAAGGAGATGTTGGCTCTTCGCAATTCTTTGTTGCTTTAGATGATAACTTAATGCGTTTATTTGGTTCTGACCGTATTGCTAAAGTTATGGATAGATTAGGATTAAAAGAAGGTGAAGTTATTCAAGATAGAATGGTAACTAGATCTATCGAAAGAGCGCAGAAAAAAGTAGAAGAAAATAACTTTGGTATTCGTAAACGTTTATTAGAATATGATGATGTAATGAATGCTCAACGTGAATTCGTTTACAAACGTCGTCGTCATGCTTTAGATGGAAAGCGTTTACAGATAGATATCGCAAACATGATTTATGATACTTGTGATGCTGTTGTTCGTCAGAATAAATTAACGAAAGACTTTCAAAATTTCGAATTTGAATTGATTCGTTTCTCGTCAATGACTTCTCCTTTTACTGAAGATGAATTTAACGCTAAACCAGAACAAGAATTAATTGATCAGCTTTATAAATTAGTTACTGAAAACTATAAAGCAGATGCAGATAGAAATGCTTCTCAAGTTTATCCAGTAATCAAAGGAGTTTTTGAAAACGAAGGAGATCGTTACGAAAGAATCGTGGTTCCTTTTACTGATGGAACTAAAACGTTACGTGTAGTTACCAACTTAAAAGAGGCATACGAATCTGAAGGTAAATCATTAGTAAGCGATTTTGAAAAGAACATCACATTAGCGATTATTGATGAAAACTGGAAAGATCATTTACGCAAAATGGATGAATTAAAGCAAACTGTGCAAAATGCAACATATGAGCAAAAAGACCCATTATTAGTATATAAGTTCGAAGCTTTCGAATTATTCCAAAAAACAATCGATAAAGTAAACAAGGAAGTATTATCATTCTTATTCAAAGGAAAACTTCCTCAAGAAGATGAATCTCAAATTTCTGAAGCTCAAGAGCAAAAAAGAGAGCAATTAGACTTACGTAAAGACGAAGTTCAAAACTCTACTCAACAAGCTATCAGTAATGCTCGTCAACAACAAACTCAAGAACAACAAGCTATTGAAACTGTAGTTCGTGAGCAACCAAAAATAGGTAGAAACGAAAGAGTTACCATTAAAAACGTAATGTCTGGCGAAGAGAAGGAAGTTAAGTATAAACAAGCAATTCCTTTATTAGAGCAAGGAACTTGGGTTTTATACAATAAATAAAAATATACTTTTTTAAAAGAAAGCACTGAAGGAAACTTCGGTGCTTTTTTATTTACACAAAATTTACAATGTTTACTTTAAATTGAATTTTCACTAACAATCAATTAATTAAAGATTTACGATTACACTGCACTTAAACTATAATTTAGTACAAATTATTTTAACCTCTTTCTTTTTAAACTATCAAGAAGAAAACTATCAAACTTAAAATGAAAAAAAGTAAACGTCGTAAACTAGACATCGCTGTGATATCAGATGTACATTTAGGAACTTTTGGATGTAGAGCTACGGAACTGAATAATTACTTAAAAACAATAAATCCAAAAACATTAATCTTAAATGGAGATATTGTTGATATATGGCAGTTTAAAAAGAGGTATTTTCCTAAAGCTCATATGAAAGTTATTCGTCAACTAATGAGTTTTATTACTTCTGGTACAAAAGTCTATTATATCACAGGAAACCATGATGAGATGCTTCGTAAATTCAAAGGATTTCAATTAGGAAGTTTCGAAATTGTAAATAAGGTTGTTTTAGATATTGATGGAAAAAAAGGATGGTTTTTTCATGGAGATGTTTTTGATGTTACCATGCAACATTCTAAATGGCTTGCTAAACTTGGTAGTGTTGGGTACGATTTCTTAATCATGTTAAATACTGCTGTAAACTGGATTAGTGAAACTTTAGGATATAACAGATTATCTTTTAGTAAAAAGATAAAAAATGGTGTAAAAAGTGCAGTAAAATTCATTAATAATTTTGAAACCACAGCTGCTGAAATTGCTATTGATAACCAATACGATTATGTAGTGTGCGGACATATTCATCAACCAGAAATGCGTAGCATAGAAAATGATAAAGGAAAAACAATGTATTTAAATTCTGGTGATTGGATTGAAAACCTAACAGCATTAGAATACAGTAATAAAGAATGGAAATTATACGAATACGAAAAAGATAATTTGGCTAAAAAATTACCAAATAACATCGAAGTATCTGATGTAGAATTAATACAAGCTGAACAAAGTAATAGTCAGCTTTTTGAAGGATTATTAGAAGAGTTTAACATTCAAAAATTTTCAAAATAGTATGAAGATTTTATACGCAATTCAAGGTACAGGAAACGGACATGCAAGTAGAGCTTTAGAAATAGTTCCGCACTTACAAAAAAGAGCTGAAGTTGATGTTTTGGTAAGTGGATATCAATGTGAATTACAATTTCCTTTTGAAATTAAATACAAAATGTATGGCCTAAGTTTTATCTTTGGAAAAAAAGGTGGAGTTGATTTGGTAGAAACTTTAAAGAGATCGAAGCTCCGTAACTTATGGAAAGAAGTAAATTCTTTACCGGTTAAAGATTATGATCTAGTAATAAATGATTTTGAACCTGTTTCAGCTTGGGCTTGTAAATTAAGAAATACTCCTATTATTTCTTTAAGTCATCAAAATGCAGTTGCTGACGAAAATGCCCCTAAATATGGCAGCAAATTTAAATTAGAACGTTTTATTTTAAAGTACTATGCTCCTGCTAAAAATAGATTTGGTTTTCATTTTAAAACCTATTCTTCTGCAACGTTCTTACCTATAATAAGAAAAGAAATTCGTTATAAAAACATTACAAATAAAGGACATTATACTGTTTATCTTCCTGCATATGGAGATAAAAAATTAATACAATTATTATCTCAATTTAAAACTGTGAAATGGGAAATTTTTTCAAAACACACGAATCAGTTTCAATTACATAATAATATTATTATCAGACCAATTGATGGTAAAGAATTTATAAAAAGTATTGCTTCTTCTAGTGGTGTTTTATGTGGAGCTGGATTTGAAACACCTGCAGAAGCTTTATATTTAAGAAAAAAGCTAATGGTTATTCCTATGAAAAACCAATACGAACAACAATGTAATGCACTTGCTTTAAAAGAGATGGGAATTACTGTTCTTAAAAAGTTAAGTAAAAAACATCTTCCAAAAATTGAAAAGTGGTTAAAATCAAAATCGATAGTAGAAGTTAGATATCCAGATGTAACAGAAGATATTTTAGATGCAATAACACTGCCTTATTACAACAATACATTATTACCCGAGATTACCATTGTATAACTTCACTCCCATTTTCTAGTAAAATAGAATTAGTTTGTGAAAAATGTTTATTTCCAAACCAATATCCTCTATTAGCACTTAACGGAGATGGATGACCTGACTGTAAGAGTTTATGCTTTTTGACATCTATCTTCTTTCCTTTTTTCTTTGCGAAACCTCCCCAAAGTAAAAAGACAACATCAGATTTTTCTTCTGAAATTTTGCTAATAACGGCATCTGTGAACTCTTCCCAACCTTTTTTCTGATGACTTCCTGCTTCATGAGCTCTTACCGTTAGTGTTGCATTTAATAACAATACACCTTGCTTAGCCCATCTTGATAAATCACCTGATTTTGGGTAAGGAATACCCAAATCGGTTTCTATTTCCTTAAAGATATTAATTAAAGAAGGAGGATGTGTAATTCCATCATGAACAGAAAAACATAATCCGTTCGCCTGCCCTACTCCATGATATGGATCTTGACCAATAATTACAACTTTCACGTCTTCAAATGCACAATAATCAAACGCAGCAAAAATATCTGAGTCCTTAGGAAAACAGATATGATTTTCATATTCATTTTTCACAAAACTTGTTAATTCATTGAAATATGACTTATCAAATTCCTCTTTTAAAATATGTTTCCAGCTTTCAGCTATATTTACTTGCATTCTTATTATTTTTGTGCTCTCAAAAATAGCGATTTTGAAACATAATATTTCAGAAAAAACATTGCAAGATTTAGAATTCAACACTGTTTTACAACAAGTGGCTGAATTTAGTATTACATCTTTAGGAAAAGAAAACGTATTAAAAATAACCCCAATTCAATCTCAAGAAGAATTACTTTTTGAATTGCAATTGGTTAATGAATATTTAAGCTCTTTTGAAAACGAAAATAGGATTCCAAATCATGGATTCGATGATATCACAGAGTTTATCAAACGTTTGGCTATAGAAAATAGTTATTTAGAAACAGAAGCTTATTTAAAAATTGCTACTGTAGCCTCTATCGTTAATGAACAAAAGAAGTTTTTAAAAAAATTTAAAGAATACTACCCTAGTCTTTTTCAGCTTAGCGAAGAAATAGAATACACTACCTATGTTTCTGATGCAATACAGAAAATAATATTGCCACATGGAGAAATAGTAAATAACGCCTCTCCTACATTGAAACAATTACGAAAAGACATTAACCATGTTCGCGGAAAAATATCAGAAAGTTTCTCTAAAGCTTTAAGTAGTAGTATTGCTAATGGATATTTAGATGATATAAAGGAAACTATTATAGATAATCAACGTGTTTTAGCTGTTATCGCTATGCACAGAAGAAAGGTTAAAGGTAGTTTATTAGGTTCTTCTAAATCAGGGAATATTGTATATATAGCTCCACAGGCAACATTATCTTACAGTAGAGAATTACAGAATCTTTTGTATGAAGAAAAACAAGAAATTGTAAAAATTCTACGTGCATTAGCTGAAGAAATAAGACCTTTTACACCTTTATTAGAAGCATATCTTACTTTTTTAGTTCATTTAGATGTAATTGCTTCAAAAGCTAAATATGCCAGAGAAATTAACGGGTTATTACCTAAAATCTCTACTAAAAAAAGAGTATTTTTAAGAGATGCTTATCACCCAGTTTTATGGAGAAAAAATAAAGAAAAAGGAATAGCAACTATTTCTCAAACTATTGAGCTAAATACAAAACAGCAAATTATAGTTATTTCTGGTCCGAATGCTGGTGGTAAAAGTATTACATTAAAAACCATAGGTTTACTACAAACCATGCTACAAAGCGGAATGTTAATTCCTGTTCATGAACGAAGTGAGACTTGTATTTTTGGTACTATTTTAACTGATATTGGAGATAATCAATCTATAGAAAATCAATTAAGCACATACAGTTATCGTTTAAAAAACATGCGTTATTTCTTACGAAAATGTGATGATAATACATTATTTTTAATTGATGAATTTGGAACTGGATCTGACCCTGAATTAGGTGGTGCATTAGCAGAAATTTTCTTAGAAGAATTTTACGAAAAAAAATCCTTTGGAATTATTACTACGCATTATGCAAATTTGAAAGTATTAGCTAATGAACTTGAAAATGTTACGAATGCTAATATGCAATTTAATGAGCGTACTTTAGAACCAATGTATAAACTCTTTGTTGGTCAGGCTGGAAGTTCTTTTACGTTTGAGGTAGCTCAGAAAAACGGAATTCCTTATAGTTTAATTAACAGAGCTAAAAAGCGTGTTGAAAGTGAAAAAGTTCGTTTAGACAAAACCATTTCAAAACTTCAGAAAGAACGAAATAGACTTCAAAAAACGTCTGATAACTTAGAAAAACAAAAATCTAAAGGACAAGAACATATTGAAAGTTTACAGGAAAAAGAGCAACGTATTCAAGAAAAATTAGAAGGATTTCAGGAACTATATGATAACAATCAACGTATGTTATCTTTAGGTAGAAAACTGAATGAATTATTGAATAAATACTTTCAAACAAATAACAAGAAAGAATTATCTGCTAACTTTTTTAAATGGGTAGCTTCAGAAAAAACAAAATACACAAAGAAAAATCCACCTAAAAAACAAAGCAAACAACAAAAAGTTAAAGAAAAAGAAACTGAAGCAAAACAAAAAGAAGCTATAAAAAAAGTAGAACAAGAAGTACTTAAGAAAGTAGTTGAGGTTAGAAAAGAAAAGAAAGTTGAAGCTCAAAAAGAAGCAAAAGCTAGAGCTGAGTATGTATATAAAGTTGGAGATAGAGTACGTTTAATTGATGGAAATTCTGTTGGAACTATTGATAAAATTGAAAAGAAAAATGCATTTATCAATTACGGACTTTTCACCACCAAGACATCTTTAGAAAAAATAGAACTAGTAGAAAAAGCGAAGAAAAAATAATTTCTTCGCTTTATTTTTTATAGGTTATATACAAACCTAAAGGTTACAAAACGTGGTTGTATAAAAGTCTCTGAACTAAATACAGAGAAGTTATTTGCATTATTTCGTATCTGAGAATCGATATTTAACAAGTTCGTTGCTTTTATCTCATATTCCCATTTTGCATCATTATTTTTTCTGTATGAAAATGTTGCATTCCAATTTTGAAAAGATTGAGAATTCCCATCATTAGAACTCTGATTTGTATACGAATAATCTGTTCGAAAACTTACCGATTTCCATATGTAAGCATCAAATTCAATAGATGGTGTATTTGTTGTAAAAGTTGTTTTTCTACTACCTTGAATATTGGTAGACACACTGTAACGATATCTTAAATTTATGTTTGGTGCTTTTAAATAATTCGTTCTAATCCCTGGAGTATATGTTTGAACATAACGCTCATTTAACGATTGAATTCCTTGGATAAATTGATTGATCTTACTGTAGTTTAAACCTGTTCCAAAACTAGCTCTAATTTTACCAAATGTCTTTTGAATTCTTCCAAAAATATTAGCATTTTCATCTGCAAAATTGGAATTGAAAAATGTACTAGTTCGTATCACATTTTCAAAGTTTGTTAAACTCCTAATTTGATCTATATTTTTAGAATATGATGCTCTTGCAAATATATTTGTGTAGTTGAATAAATTAAAACTACTGTAAAATAAACTCAAATTATGTGATAAAGCATTCTGTAATTCTGGTTCTCCAAATTGAATATTATTAAAGTTATTCAACACTAATCCTTCTGCTAATCGAGTAACATCTGTAAATTGATTTCTCATTTCATAACGAAAAGTAAGTGCTTCACTTTTCTTGAATTGAACTCGTGTTTCAAAATCTGGTAGAACCCTAAAAAAACCTTCATCATAATTTACTCCAAATTGTGTATTGCTATTTCCATAAGCATGCAACGAAAAACCTGGTGTGATTGTGAAAATTCCCTTTTTTACTCTATAATGAACTCCTAAATAAACATCACTAAAATTATATGTAATGTTATTTCCTAACTTACCATCATTTATTGTTGGAGTCGGATTAAATTCTGATCCGTCATTTAAAAACTGAAATACATTAGAATCAAATTCTTGAGAACTTAAAATAGTTCCGAAAGTTAAATTGATATTACTTTTCGAGTTAATTAAATTGTAGTAATCTAGCTTAGCATCTAATTGATTCGATTTTATCCTTCTATTTTGATTGATATTATAATTATCTTGAGTTATATCTAACCCTAAAGCTCCAGCTGTTGTATCAAAAGGATCTGTAGTACTATTTGTATTTGCTAATACAGCATTATAGAAAGGATCTTCATTTTTAATTAAATGTTGCGCCTCTAAGGCAAAAATATTAGTATCATCTAAAGTGTAATAGTAATTCAAATTTTGATTGATACTGTAAGGCGAAACTTCATCAAATTGTGTTGTTGTTCCAATTACTGATGAAAACGAATTTTGATCTTGTTGATCTTTTGAAACTCGAGCTATTACATCATAATCTACCTGATTATTTACATTAGGCTTGTAAGATGCACTTAACTTTAATAATCCTTGATCTGAACGCTCTGTAGTAGATTGATCAGTTGCTTCATCTGGTATACCTAATTCTTGATTTGTATACTGAACAAAACTTGTTTCTCTAGATAATATTTTGCTATTGTTATAAATTAAAAAACCACTTAAATCTAAAGTAGATTTTGGCGAATAATTAAAATTCATCGTCGCCAGTTTGTTTTCTATTTTTAGTGCGTTACTCTGGTTCGTTAGAAAATTTAAACTATTATCTCCTAAATTTATACTCGTTCCACTACTCCTACTAGGAGCTCTAAATCCACCTCCGAAACCTCGAATATCTCTTCTGTTTAAAGCTACTTCTCCAATATTATTAATATCTCCAATGAAATTGATGCTATATTTTGGACTATAATAAAATAATTTTGGTTGTAATAAATACAAACCTTCGTCTGGAGACTTTCCTCCTCCTGCTGTTACGTTTCCAAACCAAAAATTCTCTTTTCCTTTTTTTAGTTTGATATTTAAAGCAACATTATCTTGATTATTTCTTACACTTCTTAACTGACCTACTTCTGCGTAATTTCTTAATACCTGAATTTTATCTACAGCTTTAGAAGGAATATTCTTTGTGGCTAATTTCGTATCGCCATCAAAGAAATCTTTACCATTCACCATGAGTTTATTTACCACCTTCCCTTCTACTTCTATTTGTCCGTCTTCATTAATTTCAACTCCAGGAAGTTTTTCTAAAACATCTTCAAGTTTTCGTTCTGTACCATTTTTAAAAGAATCTGCATTATAAATTAATGTATCTCCTTTTATAGTTACAGGCATTTCGTAAGTAATTTCAACTTCATCTAAAGAATTATCAGGTTTTAAAATGAAATCTTTTTTAAGATTCACTTCTTTTATCTGAATAACTTCTTCATAGGTTTTCATACCTATATAACTAATTTGAATTTTATAGGATTTATTTTTCGATAACTTAAGCTCAAACTTTCCTTTCGAATCAGTAATTCCGTATGATTCTAAGACTTTAGTTGTTTGGTTTATAGCAATAATATTTGCTAAGTCTAACGGAGTATTCAAAGTATCTTTAACTACTCCAGAAATAGTAACTTGGGAAAATGAATTACTGATTATCGAAAAGAAAAAAAGAAATATTATTTTCTTCATAAGAATACAATTAAGGTATTTATTATTAGTTTTTTATCTTCTCCTTCTACCTCTATTGTTTCTCATTTCAATCATTTTACCTTTTATGGTTTCTTGATATGCCATTTTAGTAATCTCTTTTCCTTTTTCAGGAGCTTCTATTTCTATCTTATCTTTAGGATTCATAATTACTTTAGAACATAACATGATTTGATTCCCTGCACTTACTTCTAAAATTAACCCTGGTAAACCCCAATATTCTGCTGGACCATGACTAACAGGAATTTGTGGTGTATACCAAGCTTCTACTTCAGTCATTTCTATTTTTGGTTCAACTGTGTTTCCTAAAGAATCTTTTTTCTGTTCAGTTTTTCTTAAATCACTCCAAGAAAAATTATACCAGGTTAATTCTTTTGTAGGAATAGAAGCTGTAGCTTTCATACATAAATAATTACCTATTTTTTTTGATTCGCTTCCTATTTTCCATTGAATTTTTTGTAATTGATCTTTTACTAAAAAACGTTTACCATAAAATTCTTGACTCTGAATTAACTCATTAGATTGAATATTTTTATACTGATCACCTGGTGAGAAATTTTTCCCCCAAGAATCTGTTGCGCCAGATATTGCATCAATTTTTTCTTCTTCTTTAAAAAAAGATTCTTTTCTATTAAATATTAATACATATTCTTTTTCTAATCTATTTTTTAATCTAGCTTTTATCTGTTTTTTCTGCATTTCACTCATTTTAGCTCCCCATCTTCCTAATTCCAACTTTGCTTTAGAAAAATAAATAGCTTTTCCTTGAAAAGTTTCATATTCAGGTTTAGTAAAACCTAAAACTAAGATTATAGCCAATAATTTAAAAAGTACTGATTTCATGATATTTGATTAGTTTTGTTTAACAAATATACAAAAAGAGTAAACGAAATAAATTTATTTTATTAAAGATTTAACAATCTTTGTGTTAAAACTGAAGATAATACTTAATCTATAGATGATCTATTTAAATACTTTATATTCGTAAAAATTACTTCTAGAAATGGAAAAAACAAATAAAAACTCTGCAAAACAATGGTTACAAAGATTAAAGGATGAAAGTTGGGAAGCCGAACTTTTAGTCTCTGCAGTAGCAATATTTGGTACATTTAAGCTTTTTGGTATTATTGGCTGGCTAACGAACAAGTTTATAGATATTATTAGTCCTGATTTATATTTTTCAGCTTACATGGTTGTATTCTTTGGTTTGTTTGCCATTAGTATTTTAGCTTCTATGTTTGTTATTCATTTCTCTTTAAGAGCCTATTGGATTGGATTAGTAGGGTTAAATTCTGTTTTTCCTGATTACAGTATAGAGGATAGTGCATATTCTAAAATATACACAGAAAAAATGTTAAAGATTTTACCTAAACTAAAAGATTCTATAGAAAAAGTAGACGAATTGTGTAGTGTGATTTTTTCTGTTGCTTTTACATTTTTACTTATTTACTCTTACTTTTCTTTCTTAGCGAGCATTTATATATTAATCTACAACGCATTTTCAGACACAGTTCCTTCTATGTATTTACTAATCCCTCTTATTATATTAGGAATAATGTTTGTCGTGCAAATGTTTCTTTCTATTTATGCTAACTTAAAAAATAATAAAGAAAAATATGAGCTTCAAGATTTTACTTTTAAAGTAAATAGGTATATTTCTATGATTACTTTCGGACCTCTATATAAATCAATTATGCAAGTAAGTATGATTTTTGGTTCAAACTTTAAAAAGAAAAAGAGATTAGCACTTTTAATGTTAGTATTCATATTTAGTGGAGCATTCACAGCCTTATACCAAATTACAGAAACTAATATTGTGTATTTAATTAACCCTGAGAAATATTACAATAACGATTTAATTCGTCCTGTTTTTTATGAAAATACTAATTCAGAAAATACATATTTAATTGGACCAGAAATTGAGTCAGAAAAAATAGATAGTAAATTGTTCAAAGTTTTTATTCCTCTATTTACTTATGAAAATAGGTTACGCAGAAAACTTTGTAAGTATAATGATGAAGATTTAGACAGTTATAATAAAAGTGAAATTTTACAAAATTGCTACAAAACTTATATTACTTTAAAAATAAATGACAAAAAAATCTTAACTCCGAATTACATCAGGCAAATACATTATAGAACTGATCAATTTGGTATTGTAACATACATTAATACTGAAGAATTAGCTATGGGACAGCATTACATTTCTGTAAAAAAAGGAGAACATAAAGAATGGAAAATTCCGTTTTTTTTAGAAAAACAGACAGACTTGTCTATTTTTTTATATCTTTGTCATGTGAAACGAGATGTAAGACAACATATTATTGCAAAAGCTTCTGATTTATTTTACAGAAATGGCTACAATTCTACAGGAATAAATGAAATTATTTCTGAATCTGGAATTGCAAAAGCAACTTTATATAATCATTTTAAATCAAAAGAAGATATTTGTTTGGCTTACTTACAACACAAGCACAATAAATTTACTCACGACATTAAAGCATTTTGTAGTTCTAAATCTTCTGGTGAAGATCAAGTTCTTGCTGTGTTTGATTTTTTAAGTTTATTCTTTAAAGAAAGAGACTTTAATGGTTGCTGGTGTATCAAAACGGTTTCTGAAATCCCAAAAGATAACGAAAGAATTAGAAATGAAATTCAAAGTCAGAAAAAACAATTAATAGGTTTCATTTCAGAATTAATTACCAAAAACTTAACTATTGTATCTGAAAAGGAATCAGAAAGTTTAGCTAAACAAATTTATTTATTATATGAAAGTGCTGTTGCAGAAAGTCATTTACATCAAGATAACTGGCCTATCGTGCAGGCTAAAAATATATGTCAAAAAATAATTTAAAAAATTTTACAACATAAAAGACAGACTTGTCTGTTCATTTAAAACAATTAAAATTAAATATTATGGGAAATTTTAACAACAAAGTAGCTATCGTAGTAGGTGGTACAAGTGGAATTGGTTATGCAACTACACAACAACTTTTAAACGAAGGTGCAATTGTACATATCGTAGGTAGAAGCATTAATAAAGTAGAACAACAAGAAAACTTAGTAAAACATAAAATCGATATTACCAACAAAGATGAAGTATCTAATTTAATCGATACTATTGGTGTATTAGATAATGTGGATTACTTAGTAAACGCTTCAGGTATTTTTGGTCCAAAACCTTTCTTAGATCATACTATAGCAGATTATGATTCTTATTTAGACTTAAACAGAGGGTTCTTTTTCATTACACAGGCAGTAGCTAAAAAAATGAAAGAAACTAATGGTGGATCTATTGTTAATGTTGGTTCAATGTGGGCTAAACAGGCGGTAAAAGCGACACCATCTTCTGCTTACTCAATGCAAAAAGCTGGTTTACATTCTTTAACTCAGCACTTAGCTATGGAATTAGCTGATCATAAAATTAGGGTAAATGCAGTTTCTCCTGCTGTTGTTCAAACACCTGTTTATCACGGAGTTTTTGGCAGTAAAAATGCTGCAGATGAAGCTTTAGAAGGATTTAATACTTTTCACCCAATTGGAAGAAATGGATTAGCAGATGATGTTGCTAATAGTATTACATTCTTATTATCAGATAAATCTTCTTGGGTTACCGGTGCTGTTTGGGATGTTGATGGTGGAGTAATTGCAGGTAGAAACTAATATTTTAAAAATGCATTTAACAATAAAAGAACTTTTTTCAAAACTAGGAAGTTTAGGAAAAAAATCTCCAAAATCAATGGAAGCTTTTCAACAATTTGATAAAGTAGCTATGGAAGATGGAGCAATTCCAGCAAAATATAAAGAATTAATAGCTTTAGGTGTAGCGTTAACGACACAATGTGTCTATTGCTTAGAAATCCACAAAGAAAAAGCTAAAAAAGCTGGTGCAACTCAAGAGGAAATTGCTGAAGTAACTTTTATCGCAGCTGCATTAAGAGCAGGTGCAGCTGTTACTCACGGTACACATATAATAGATTAATTTTTTAAGGTTAAGCTAAATTTGTTAGCTTAATCTTTTTTATAAATTCATGAAAAAAAACATCGCTATTCTTGGTGCTGGATTATCTGGCTTAACAACTGCTTATTTATTACAAAAAGAAGGGTTTTCAGTAAAAGTTTTAGAAGCTAATACTCGATTAGGTGGAAGAATTTTGACTAAGAAAAAAAACAATACCAAAATTGAATTAGGCGCAACTTGGTTATGGAAATATAACACAGCTTTAATTCAATTATGCAAGGAATTAAACATACAACTTTTTGAACAGAAAATGGATGGTGATGCTTTATTTGAAGTCATGAGTTCGCATCCTCCACAAAGGTTTAACTTACCTCCTAATCAAGAAATAAGTTATAGAATTGTAGATGGTACGCATACTATTATTGAAAAATTAGCTCTTAAAATTGGAAGAGAAAATATTTATCTTGATGAAAAAGTTACACACATAAATCAGTTTGAAAACCAATTAACAGTTACATCAAAAAATAAAACATATGAAGTTGATTATGTAATTTCTACTGTTCCTCCAAGATTATTAATGCAATCTATTATTTTTTCTCCTGAATTACCTAAAGATTTGATTACTATAGCCAATCAAACACATACATGGATGAAAGATTCTATAAAGTTTGCTGTTGTATTTGATACTCCATTCTGGAGAAAAAACGGACTTTCTGGTGTTGGCTTTAGTAATGTTGGTCCTTTTACCGAATTATACGATCATTGTACTATACAAGAAAACGGGTTTGCGTTAATGGGGTTTTTAAATGATGGGTTAGTAAAACTAACTAAAGAACAACGTGAAGCTAAAGTTATTTTACAATTAAAAAAGTTTTTTGGTGAACAAGTAAACAATTATTTAGTTTACGATGAAAAAATATGGAAAAAAGAAAAACTTACTTGTGTTTATGACAATGAGTTTATTTTTCCGCATCAAAACAATGGGCATGAAATATTTCAAGGCTCTTTTATGAAAGACAAATTGTATATATCTGGTACAGAAACTTCTAAAACACATGGTGGTTATATGGAAGGAGCAGTAAGGAGAGCTATTGAAATAATTAACACAATTATGTAGAATAAATACACATATGACTTTCTGGGGGAAGAAGTTTTTGTGTAAAAAAAGGTTAGATTTCAAAATCTAACCTTTTCCTTTTATTCATATTGTTTCATTTCCTGATCATAAAATGCTCCCGCTTGCTCAATTAAGCCTTCAAGCTCATTTGCTAATTCTTGCTCATTTTCATCAGCAATATCTTCAAACCATTCTACAGAATCATCTTTTAAGTTAATTAAAAACCTAGGATATTCTGTGTGTAATACGAAAATATCTTCTGCAAATTCACTATTATCAGCTAATAAAAATTTAGGTAAGTTCATTATGTTTTGTTTGTATCAATTTTTGAGTTAGATAATTAAAGCGTAAAAATAGTAATATTGAAGCAGAAGTTAATCCAGCTAATAATCCTAACCAAATTCCAAAACTTCCGTACATTTCCTCTTTCCCTAAGAAATAACTTACAGGAAAACCAATTAACCAATACGCTATAAATGTAATTAGTGTAGGTATAGCAACATCTTGTAAACCTCTTAATGCACCTAAAACCATTACTTGAATACTATCACTTATTTGGAAAAATGCAGCTGCAATTAATAATGTAGAAGCAATTTTAATTACTTCCATATTATCTGTATAATTTTGAGCATCATTTAAATCGACATAAACATTTGGTAAAATTTTATGAAAAGAGAAAAAGATAATTGCAAATCCGACAGCTAAAATTACACCTAAAAAGAAAATTGAAAATGCAATTCTTCTTAATTCAATATAATTTTGTAGTCCTTTCTGATTACCAACTCGTATCATAGCTGCAACACTTAATCCCATTGCTACCATAAATGTCATAGAAGATAAATTTAAAGCAATTTGATTTGCAGCTTGTGGATTTTTACCTAACAGTCCACTTAACCAAATAGCAGCAGTGAAAATAGCTACTTCAAAAAACATTTGCATTGCACTTGGAGCTCCCAGACTAATTATCTTTTTCAACATTAATTTATCTAACACAAAGAATTTTATGTTAGTAACCAATCGTTTTGTTCGCTCTTTTTGAGTTAATAACCACCATAAATACAACACCATAATAAAACGAGATAATAAGGTACCATAAGCTGCACCTACAATTCCCATTTCAGGAAAACCAAACTTTCCAAAAATTAACAAGTAGTTTAATATTACGTTAACAACATTAGCTATAATCGTTGCATACATTGGATAACGTGTCATAGACATTCCATCACTAAATTGTTTAAATGCTTGAAAAACAATTAAAGGAATTAAAGAAAACGCTACTAAATCTAAATAAGGAATCGCCAATTCAACAACTTCATTAGGTTGTTTCATTAAGTACAATAATGGTTTAGAAAAAAATACCATTAGAAACATTAAAATTCCAAGAGTTGTACACAAGAAAAGTCCGTGTTTAAATGTAGCCTTGGCCTTATCAAAATTTTCAGCAGCATCAGCTTCAGCAATTAGTGGTGTAATTGCTGTAGAAAAACCAATTCCTAAAGACATCGCAATAAACATAAAACTGTTTCCTAAAGAAACTGCTGCTAATTCAGCTGTTCCTAATTGTCCAACCATAATGTTATCAATAAAACTCACAAAAGTGTGTCCTAACATTCCTAACATTACAGGAGCAGCCAATTGCCAATTATATTTAAATTCAGATGTATATTTTGCTAAATTCACTAAATAAATCTTTCTTTTGAATAAGTACGCGAAGATACTTCAAATTGACAGATTTTAGTTATTTTTGATAGGAATAAAAACAAAAAACAAATGGCTACAGTAACGCTTAAAGGAAACGAAATACAAACTAACGGAAACTTACCAGAAGTAAACTCTAAAGCTCCTAACTTTAAATTAGTTGGCGGTGATTTATCTGTAAAATCTTTAGAAGATTACGCAGGTCAAAAATTAGTATTAAACATTTTTCCTAGTATAGATACAGGAACTTGTGCAACTTCTGTAAGAAACTTTAACAAAGAAGCTTCTCAGTTAGAAAACACAAAAGTGTTATGTATTTCTAGAGATTTACCTTTTGCTCAAAGTCGTTTTTGCGGTGCCGAAGGTATAGAAAACGTAGAAATGCTTTCTGATTATGTAAATGGTGATTTTGGTAAAAATTATGGTTTAGAGTTTACAAACGGACCTTTAAATGGTTTACACTCTCGTTGTATTGTTGTTATTAACGAAAACGGAGAGGTTACCTACACAGAGCAAGTTCCTGAGATTGTAGATGAGCCAAATTACTCTGAAGCTTTAAAAGCATTATAATGGAAACATCATCTAAAGATGGATTCATAAAGCGGCGAATAAAAGGTGTTAGTTATGCTTTTAAAGGCATGAGAATACTAACAACAACCGAAGATAGTATCAAAGCCCAATTTATTATTGGGCTTTTTGCTGTTGTATTAGGCTTTGTTTTTAATATTTCTGCTACAGAATGGATGATTCAACTTACCGTTTCTGGGTTAGTATTGGTTGCTGAAGCATTAAACACAGCTGTTGAAAAAGTTGCCGATTTTATTCATCCTGAGTTTAATAACAAAATAGGAATTATAAAAGATGTCGCTGCAGGAGCCGCCGGTTTTGCGGCAATAATTTCTATAATTGTGGGTTGTATTATATACATTCCAAAAATTACAAGCTTATTCTTGTAATATTTCTATATTTACAGGTCGAAATTTTTACTAGTTAATGGCAAAAAAAACAGTTTCAAAAAAAACAAAAAAAGTAGAGAAGCCTACTAAACCTTCTTTCTTTAAACAAGCTAACGAATTCTTTAAAAACAGGCAAACACAAACGATTTTAGGCGTTTTTCTAGTGCTTTTTGCTATTTTTTTATGTGTTGCTTTTATTTCATTTTTCTTTTCTTGGGAATATGATCAAAGTATTTTAACCGAATTCGGTAATAAACAACTAAAAGCTAAAAACTTATTAGGAAAAATAGGTTCTAGTCTAAGTCATGTATTGGTTTACAACGGTTTTGGATTAGCTGCTTTTATTCTTCCGTTTCTAATTCTTTTAACAGGTATTAGTTTTTTATTACAAACTCGATTAAAAAGTATGGTTGCCAGATGGAATTGGGGATTATTTAATATGTTATGGGTTTCTGTTGCTTTAGGATTTGTAGAAAAGAAATTGGCTTTGTTATCTGGTACGGTTGGTTACGAGTTAAATGAATATTTACAAACATTTATTGGTAAAACAGGCCTAGCAATAGTACTTATGTTTTTTCTACTTTCTTATGTAGTTGTTCGATTTAGAATGACTCCTGAAATGATTAGTGAAAAGATGAAAAAACATGAAAAAACAAATGACACTGTAATTGATAATTCTGTTGAAGTTATTCAAGATACTAACCCTCCTTCATCAGCTAAAGAAGAAGAAAAACAAACAGAAGAAACTGAAACAAATGAAAATAAATCTGATTTTGAACTTTCTGTAGAAAACTTGCAACCTACCATTGGAAATCATTCTACAATTGAAAAGAAAAAAGAAGATAACTTAAATTTAGAAATAAACACTCTTACTCCAACATATAAAAATGAAAATGAAACTATAATTTCTAATTCAAACAATGAAGTAGAAATAGCTATAGAAAAAATAGAAGAAGAAAAAAGTGTAACCGAAAATTTATCTGATCAATTAGTTCAAGATTTTGGTGAATTTGATCCTACTCTAGAGTTAGGTCAATATCGTTTTCCTACTTTTAACTTATTAAAAGAATACAACGAAAGTATTTCCATAGATCCAGAAGAATTAGAAGCTAATAAAAATCAGATTGTAGAAACATTAAAGAATTATAAAATTGGAATTGCACAAATAAAGGCAACTGTTGGACCTACAATTACCTTATATGAAATTGTACCAGAGGCTGGAATTCGTATTTCAAAAATTAAAAACCTAGAAGATGATATTGCTTTATCTCTTTCTGCTTTAGGAATCCGTATTATTGCTCCGATTCCGGGGAAAGGAACTATCGGTATAGAAGTCCCTAATAAAAAGGCCACAATTGTATCGATGCATTCGGTAATTACATCTAAGAGATTCCAAGAAAGTCAGATGGAATTACCTTTAGCTTTAGGTAAAACAATTTCAAACGAAACTTTAGTTGTCGATTTAGCTAAAATGCCTCACTTACTTATGGCAGGTGCAACAGGACAAGGTAAATCTGTTGGATTAAATGCAATATTAACTTCATTATTATATAGAAAACATCCAGCAGAAGTTAAATTCGTTCTTGTTGATCCTAAAAAAGTAGAACTTACTTTATTTAATAAAATAGAGCGTCATTATTTAGCTAAACTACCAGATTCTGAAGAAGCAATTATTACAGATACATCTAAAGTTGTAAATACTTTAAATTCTCTTTGTATAGAAATGGATAATCGTTACGATTTATTGAAAAATGCAATGGTTCGTAACATTAAAGAATATAACACTAAGTTTAGAGCTCGCAAATTAAACCCTGAAAACGGACACCAATTTTTACCTTACATTGTATTAGTTATTGATGAATTTGCTGATTTAATTATGACTGCGGGTAAAGAAGTAGAAACTCCTATTGCTCGTTTAGCCCAATTAGCCAGAGCAATTGGAATCCATTTAATTGTAGCAACTCAACGTCCATCTGTAAACGTAATTACAGGTATTATTAAAGCAAACTTCCCTTCTCGAATTGCCTTTAGAGTAACTTCTAAAATTGATAGTAGAACTATTTTAGATGCCCCTGGAGCGGATCAATTAATTGGTCGTGGAGATATGCTTTATTCTGGTGGAAATGACATTACTCGTATACAATGTGCCTTTGTTGACACGCCAGAAGTAGAAAAAATAACAGACTTTATTGGATCACAACGTGCTTACCCTGAAGCACATCTATTACCAGAATATGTTGGCGAGGAAGCTGGCACAACTATTGATAATAATATTGCAGATAGAGATAAACTGTTTAAAGAAGCAGCTGAAGTTATTGTAACCGCACAACAAGGTTCGGCATCATTATTGCAAAGAAAGCTGAAACTCGGTTATAATAGAGCAGGAAGGTTAATTGATCAGTTAGAAGCAGCTGGTATTGTTGGCCCTTTTGAAGGAAGTAAAGCTCGACAAGTTTTAGTTCCAGATTTAATTGCTCTAGAACAGTTATTAGAAAACGAAAAAAATATTTAATTTTGAATAATTTTAAGATCAATATGAGAAAATTAGGAATATTTATATTAGGATTGTGTCTTTCAATGAATGTAATGGCCCAAAATACATCTGAAAAGGCAAAGAATCTTTTAGATGAAGTTTCTACAAAAATGGGAGCTTATAAAAATATGAATATAGGTTTTACTTCTACCCTAGTTAACAAAGAAGCAGGTATCACAAACGATCCTCCTATTAGAGGTAATATCACTTTAGCTGGTGAAAAATATAATTTAAATTATTTAGGAAATAATTTTGTTTTCAACGGAAAACGTTTAGTTATTATTAATACTGATGAAAAAGAAGTTACTATAAACGATGGTGACTTAGAAGAAGAAGATGGATTTATTTACCCTTCTAAATTATTAACTTTTTATAAAGAAGGTTACAACTATGAAATGGGGGATTTAAAAAATAATCAAGGGAGAAAGGTTCAATATATTGATTTAACTCCTATAGATAGTAATTCTGACATTATTAAAGTTAGATTAGGTATAGACGCTAAAACTAAACATATTTATAAGTTAATTCAAATAGGATCTAATGGTGCCGAAACTACTTTTACTATCACTAAATTTAAAAGTAATCAAGCTATTTCAGAGAATTTATTTTCTTTTGACAAAGCTAAATATGAAAAACTAGGTTATTTAATAGATTAAATCAAGTTTTAAAATACAACATAAAAAAGTTTTGATAATTACTACATCTTAATTGTAATTAACAAAACTTTTTCTGTTTTTTAAAAGTAAGCTTGCTACATTTGCAATAGTGAAAAAACTAGACAGATACATATTAAAAAGTTTCTTAATTCCTTTTTTAGCAACTTTCTTTATTATACTTTTTGTATTAGTAATGCAAGCGCTTTGGCTAGCTTTTGATGATTTAGCTGGTAAAGGAATAAGTATTCTTATCATTTTAAAATTCCTTTGGTATACCACTTTAATTGTTGCTCCACAAGCCCTTCCTATTGGAATTTTATTATCATCAATTATGACTTTAGGTAGTTTATCTGAAAACTACGAGTTTGCAGCTACAAAATCCGCAGGTGTTTCTTTACAACGTATGGTGAGACCTTTGGTTTTCTTTGCAATACTAATGAGTTCAATCAATTTTGTTTTTCTAGATTATATATATCCATATGCAATCATGAAACAAATTAATTTGAAGATAAACATCAGAAAAAAACAACCTGCTTTAGCACTTGTACCTGGTAGTTTTAATACTGAAATTCCTAATTATCAAATTAAATTTGATGAAAAGTATGGAGAAGACGATAAACTTTTAAAAAATGTACTAATTTATGACTTATCAGCAGGTAGAGGTAATAATAAAATTATATCTGCTAAAAACGGAGAGTTCATTTCTGAAGAAGGAAGTAAATACCTTACTTTAAGACTAAAAGACGGGCATTTTTTTGAACATCATGTAAAAAACAGAACTGCATATAAAGAACGTTTCAGAATGAAATCTTCAAATGCAGATTTTGACGAATACACTATAAATATTGATATATCTTCTTTCAATAATGATAGTTTAGATGACACCAAACACAAGAATAACTTCAACATGCTTAGCTCAAAACAACTGAGAGATACTTTACCCAAGTTAAAAGTCAGTTATGACGAATATGTTGCTACAAGAGCAAGAAGCTTATATTTAAATACAAGTGCTAATAAGTTATATGAATATCCAGATTCTTTAAAATTAACAGATTTAAAGGGAAATATTTTAGACAATTTCGATTTAGAATCTAAATTAGAAGTTCTAAATAACTCCATATCTAAAATAGATAGATCAATTAATAATTTTACAGCTAATAAAGGTTCATTTAAACATCAACGAAAAATAATGAACCTCTACGATATAGAATATCATAACCGTTTTGCTTTTTCTTTATCTTGCTTACTGCTCTTTTTTATTGGAGCACCATTAGGTTCGATTATTAGAAAGGGTGGTATGGGACTTCCTATGATATTAGCCATTGCTATTTATGTTTCTTATTTCTTTTCTAACACATTTGGAAGAAACATGGCCGAAGAAAGTTCCATTTCTGCAATAGGAGGTTCTTGGTTAGCTGTAGCATTAATGTTACCTTTGGCAATAATATTAACAACAAGAGCAACACAAGATAAAGGGCTATTCGACATTAACAGTTTATTTGTTAGAATAGGTAATTTCTTTAAAAAAATCTTCTTTAACAAAGAAGAAAATTCAGACACATGACAACACAAACTAATCAAAAAATACAACTTAACACAATAGAAGAAGCTATTAATGATATCCGACAAGGAAAAGTTATTATAGTTGTAGACGATGAAGATAGAGAAAACGAAGGAGATTTTGTAGCAGCTGCCGAAAAAGTTACTCCAGAGATGATAAACTTTATGGCAACTCACGGAAGAGGTTTAATTTGTACTCCATTAACAGAAAATAGATGTAAAGAGTTAGAATTAGGAATGATGGTAAATAACAATACCGATCCTATGGAAACTGCATTTACTGTTTCTATTGACTTAAGAGGAAACGGTGTTACAACTGGTATTTCTGCTGCAGATAGATCTAAAACCATCGAAGCATTAATTAATGAAAACACAAAACCTTTTGATTTAGCAAGACCTGGACATATTTTTCCTTTACGTGCTAAAGAAGGTGGTGTTTTAAGAAGAACTGGACATACTGAAGCTGCTATAGATTTTGCTCGTTTAGCTGGTTTACAACCTGCTGGTGTAATTGTAGAAATAATGAACGAAGATGGAACTATGGCTCGTTTACCTCAATTAGTTGAAGTAGCTAAAAAGTTCGATTTAAAAATTGTTTCAATTGAAAATCTTGTAGCGTATCGAATGGAGCATGATTCTCTTATTGAAAAGAAAGAAGACTTTACAATTCAAACTCGTTTTGGAGATTTCAGATTAAGAGCATACCACCAAACTACTAATGATCAAATTCATATTGCTTTAACTAAAGGTGCATGGAATAAAAATGAACCTATTTTAACTCGTGTGAATTCTACTTTAGTTAATAATGATATTCTTGGAACATTAACAAACGATGCAGATCATAAATTAGATCGTATGTTTAAGGTTGTTAATGATGAAGGACGTGGGGCTATTTTATTTATTAATCAACAAAGTCAGTCTTTAAACTTATTAAATCGTTTACGTGGTTTAAAAGAAAATCAAACAAATGGAGAAATGAAAGCTCCTAGGATTACTTTAGATAACAAAGATTTTGGTATTGGAGCTCAAATATTACATGACTTAAATATTCATAAGTTAAAACTTGTATCGAACACAAAACAAGAAAAACGTGTTGGGATGATTGGTTACGGACTTGAAATTGTTGATTATATAAACTTCTAAAGAGTTTAAAAAAATATATAATGAAGCCTAGAAATAATAATTTCTAGGCTTTTTTTATCTATTTTTACTTAAAGTAAGTTTTTTTGCCGTTTGATAATCTATTCCAAAATCTTGAATAAGAATCCAAAATATTCTTTCTGAACTAAAACCTACATCTTTAATCTTTGATATTATTTCTTCTAACTTAAACGAATTTGAGTTATTTTTAAACTCTAAAGCTATTTCTTCTTTAAGATAATTCTTAGCAATTTGTACAGCAGCACTTCTTGCTAATTTTCCGTTTTTAAACGTTTCAGGATAATAATTATTGGACGAATCAATTTGTTTTTCCTTATTCAGTAAATCATAAACACTCCACCACCAAAAGTCTCCTTTCATCCATTCTGCTCTTAATAATAAACCACGCCATTTTGCATAACAATCATCAGTTAAATCTCCTTCCCAAATTAATTCTTGATTATAAAAACTTCTTTTTTGAAAAATCATTTCAAACAATATTAACAATATTGAAATAAAATTATTACAAACTTGGTAAGCTATTACTTAAAACAATATTATATTCTTCTATAATTTCATTTAAAACTTGGGCAGCAGGTTTTATTTCATGAATTAAACCAGCTACTTGTCCGATCTCTAATTCTCCTTCATCCAAATCTCCTTCAAACATACCTCGTTTTGCTCTGGCACGACCTAATAACTCTTTTATTTCTTCAACAGAAGGATCTTTTTGATATAATTCTTGAACGTCGTTAAAAAACTTATTACGAACTAAACGAACTGGTGCTAATTCTTTTAAAGTTAAATATGTATCTCCATCTTTGACTTTAACAATAGTATCTTTAAAATTATCGTGAGCAGAAGACTCTAAAGTAGCTGCAAATCTACTTCCAACCTGTACTCCATCAGCTCCTAAAACCATCGCTGCTAACATACCTCTACCCGATCCTATTCCTCCTGCAGCAATTACAGGAATTTTCACCTGTTCCTTTACCATAGGAATTAAAGTAAAAGTTGTTGTTTCTTCTCTTCCGTTATGACCTCCAGCTTCAAAACCTTCACAAACTACAGCATCTACTCCTGCAGCTTCGGCTTTTAAAGCAAATTTCACTGAACTTACCACATGAACTACAGTAATTCCCTTTACCTTTAAAAAGTTAGTCCAAGTCTTAGGATTTCCTGCCGAAGTAAAGACAATTTTAACTCCTTCTTCAACAATAATATCCATAATTTGTTCTATATCTGGATACAACATAGGAACATTAACTCCAAAAGGTTTATCTGTAGCTTTTTTACATTTCTGAATATGCTCACGTAAAACATCAGGATACATAGATCCAGCTCCAATAAGTCCTAATCCATCAGCATTAGAAACAGCTGAAGCTAATTTCCAACCAGAAACCCATATCATTCCACCCTGAACAACAGGATATTTTATATTAAAAAGTTCTGTAATTTTATTTGTCAAAATAGTATATTTTAGTTGATTAAATATAGGAAAAGTAAAAGTGCTGATAATGAAAAAAAGAAGAAAACTAACATTGGTATTTTTAATACTCTGAAAACAAAACTTATAAAAGTTTCCAATCCATTTGAGGTTGCAATAATGGTTTTCATATAAGAAGTATAAAGTTTTTGTTTATCTTCTAATGGTGATTCTACAAAGTCTTCTATATTATCTTCTTTAAACTCTAATTTATTTGAAACTATTGTTAAAACTCGTTTAATTAAACTACTAGCTATACCTCCTATAAATGGTATTTTGCTAGTAACAGATTTTGAAAGTAATGGAATGGTAACAATATGAATTATTCCTTTAAAAACTAAAGAAAGTACATCTTTCTTGTTCTCTTCCGTAATTTGATTATTAATTTTTGATATATCTTGAATTGCTAATTTTAAAATATCGAGCGAATAATCAACAATCTCCCAAATATCATTTTTCATCTTAAAAACTAAAGACAAAAAACCAAATGCAACACCAAAAACAACAAATAAACCAAAACCTATAACTGCATAAATTAAATACTCTACATGAACTAAATTAAAAGCATAAAATCCTAAAAAGTAAATAAAAAGAGAGAGCAAAATTGGTTTAATCACCCAAGAAACTATATAGTTTGGGAGTAAGAGAATTTCCACAAAATTTTCAACTACTTCTTCGTCTTTATACTTACTAACATCTAAACCAAGTTCTCGTTTTATTTTCTCTTGTTATTTTAGAACATCTTTTTTAGTTCTTACTTTCATATAATTATTCAATTAGGAAATCACACCAGACCCTAAGAGTTCTTCATTAGCATACCATGCAACGAATTGCCCTTCTTGTATGGCAGACTGAGCATTTACAAACTCAACATAAATTCCATTTCCTACTTTATACAATGTAGCTTTCTCTAAAGATTGACGGTAACGGATTCTTGCTTCAACTTCCATAGTTTCTCCTTCTTTTAAAGCTAAATCTTCTCTAACCCAATGTAATTCATCATTAGTAACAAAAAGCACATTTCTATATAATCCTTTATGGCTTTTTCCTTCTCCTGTATAAATAACATTTTCATCAACATCTGTTTCTATAACAAAAAGTGGCTCTTTGGTTCCTCCCACAGCTAAGCCTTTACGTTGACCTTTAGTGAAATAATGTGCGCCTTGATGTTTACCAACTATTTTTCCATCTGAAACTTGATATGCAAACTTCTTCGATTTATAATCGAGTTCAGCTATCTTATTTTCAAACTTAGGTAATGGTTTTGTGTAGGCATCAAAAGTTTCTGGAATTTGAACAATTACTCCTTCTTTAGGTTGTAATTTTTGTTGTAAAAAATCTGGTAATCTTACTTTACCAATAAAACATAATCCTTGAGAATCTTTCTTTTCAGCTGTAATTAAATCTGCTTCTTTAGCTATAGCTCTAACTTCTGGTTTAGTTAATTCTCCCACAGGGAATAAAGCCTTAGCTAATTGCTCTTGAGATAATTGACATAAAAAGTATGATTGATCTTTATTATTATCTTTTCCAGCTAATAACTTATAGACAGTTTGCCCATTAATTACCTCCTCTTGTTTTCTACAATAATGACCTGTAGCAACATAATCTGCTCCTAAACTTAAAGCAATATCCATAAAAACATCGAATTTTATTTCTCTGTTACAAAGTACATCTGGATTAGGAGTACGACCTTTTTCATACTCATCGAACATATAATCGACTATACGTTCTTTATATTGTTCACTTAAATCTACTGTTTGAAAAGGAATTCCTAATTTCTCAGCAACGATCATAGCATCGTTACTATCCTCTAACCAAGGACATTCATCTGAAATTGTCACAGAATCATCGTGCCAATTTTTCATAAACAAGCCTATAACATCATATCCTTGTTCTTTTAATAAATAAGCCGTTACACTACTATCTACACCACCTGAAAGTCCAACAACAACTCGTTTCATATCTTGCATAATTTAAGCTGCAAATTTACGAAATTGTTACTGATAGTTTAATTATTAAAGTTGATGATTGTATAAGAAGATGGTATTATTCTTTCTTTTTTTTCTTTTTTATACTAGTATCTGGTCTTCCTTTTTTAGATAATTCTCCATCAATATAGAATTCCCACTTTCCAATACGTTTACCATCTTTGTACATACCTTTCTCTTTAATAACTCCTTTTAAATCGTAATATCTGCCTTCACCTTCTAGATTGCCATTAACATAGTTTACAGCTTCTATTAAAATTCCTTCTTCTGTATAGATTTTAGATGAACCGTGTCTTTTTCCTTCTTTATATTCTGAAACTTCAGTTAGTTTTCCGTTGATGTAGTAATTTTTTAAAACACCATCTAGTTTTCCATCTTTATAGTTTTCTTCAGAAAATAATGTTTTTCCATCAGAGAAATAATATATCCACTTTCCTACTCTTTTTCTACCTACCATTTTTCCTTTAGTTTTCACTCTACTTTTATTGTAAAATTTAACTGAGGCTGTATCTGATTTTTCAGAAAATATTTTAATTATTGAAGGGTAAGCTCCGCCTCTTTCATAAAAAGAAAACACACCTATTTCTTTCCCATTTTTAAACTGTCCTTTATAGCGAATATCACCATTCTCATAATATTTACGCCATTCACCATTTCTTTTTCCATTAGCATCTACTTGATTCACTTTTTGAGCCATTGATACCAGCGTAAAAATCATTGTAAATACAAAACTTAAGACAACATATTCTCTATCTTTTACCATTACTATTCTTTTTGTTTTTATATTTAGTAAATTTTTCTGTAAAAGTACACAAACCGTACCAATATGAGTATCGATTTTTTAATTTCTACATTAAATTCAGTTGAAAACCCTAAAAGAATAAATCGAAATAAAGCTGCAAATATTGTATTAGAACATACTGAATTAATAGAGCATTTGGTAAATTTAACATTTAAAACGGAGGATAAAATATCAATAAAAGCTTCTTGGATTTTAGAATGGATTTGTACTCATCATGGAATTGATTATTTACTTCCTTACATAGAAACATTTATAAACAATATTAAAAACATACATTTTGATGGTGTACTTCGCACTTGTGCTAAAATCTGCGAACATTTAGCTATTGCTTTTGACGATAAGTTACCGAATAACACCAAAGAGACACTTACCAATAACCATATTGATACTATAATTGAAACTGGTTTTGATTGGTTAATAACTGATCAAAAAATTGCAGTAAAAGCTTATACAATGACTACTTTATTTCTTTTAGGAAAACATAGAGATTGGGTACATTCAGAACTTGAACATATTGTAAGAACTAAAGTGATTCATGAAAGTAAAGGTTGCGAAGCTAGAGGAAAAAAAATTCTTGCTTTGATTCATAAAAGGAATAATTCTTGATATAGTTTCCTATTAAAATTTATATGAAAAAGTTATTTTATATCTCTTTAGTTTTTTCTTTTATTTCTTGCTCAAAAACTATTAACAAAGAAGATTTACAAGGTGTTTGGATTTATGATTATAAAGAATATTCTAACTCTTTTTTTTACAAGGTTAATTTCAAAAAAGACTCTATAATATTAGTCGATTTTTTCGATTATAGTTTTAAAGGGAAATATGAAATCAAAGGAGATTCTTTAAAAGTTTATTTAAAAGACAAAACACTTACTAAGAAAATCAGTTTACAACCAGGTGATTCAATAGTAATTCTGAACAATAGTACTTTTTTAAGGCATCCGAATATTATTGAAAATGAATATACAAGTTATGATCTTTTAAATTTAGATTCTAAAATTAAAATGAGTTCAGATAGTTTATCAACAAACCATAAAACATTTAACTTAATTAAAAAAAACAATAAATATATACTTGAAGATTATAGTGGTTTTGATAGTTTAAATTTAAAACTTTATAATTACTCTGTACATTCAATTTTCATAACCTATAATATACTTCTAAATAAAGAAATAACTCTTAAAAAATTAAAAGGAATATTTTCAAAAATAAATCTTACTTATCATCGTAAAGTAAACTTAATTACCAAAATTGATTTACAAAAACAATTATACCATGTTTTTCCTTTAATTATAGATTTATGGGAAGAAGACATGAGAAAACTACAAAAAGAAAATAATGGTTTCCCACCTAGACCTCCAGTAACAGAATATGAGAATAAAGCATCATATATTAAAGCTTACCATCCTGAACTTTTACAAATAAAATCTATACAAGATTTTGACAAAATACAGTATATCAAACCTAACTCACACTATTTAATTAGTATTAATATCGAATTACCTATTGAAGAATATTTAAAACTAACTCAGCAGTTAAACATCATTAAAAAAGACAAAAATACTAGAATCCGAACTGAACTTATTGATTTTAATTAAACATATTAAATACTTCGTAAGTTTAAATCAGCAGTTCGGAAATAAACTATTATACATTTCTTTTACTCCTGATATCTTCATGATGAATTAAAACATATTTAATCATGAAAAAAAACATTTTAAACTTAGGCAAAACCTTAAGTAAATCAGCACAAAAAACTATTAATGGAGGAAGTAGAATCATTCCTTGTTTCGAATGGTGTGAATTAGGTTCTTATTACCAAAGTATAATTCCTAAACCTCTTTTTTGTAATTGTGGTTCAACTAGTACTGGTGGAGGAAACAATGGAGGAAACAGTGGAGGAAACAGTGGAAATGGCCCTATTGATAAAGTATAAAAGATTTATAGCTTCCTAATTACGATAATCAACATTTTTAATTGTGATAAATAGTTCAAAAAGTTAGATTTCAAAAGTTAAAAATAATGATTCAGAAATATTCTTCTCTAAGGATAATTAAATCGTAATAAATTCAGATTGAATTAAAAAAACATCAATCATGAAGAAAAACATTTTAAATTTAGGCAAAGCCCTAAACAAAAACACTCAGAAAGAAATTACTGGTGGTGGTGGACATCACAGTACGGGAAATTCTACAACTACTGGAACAACCTTAACTCCAAAAGACCCAGATTACTGGACTCCCGGAGGTAAATATGCTTGCTATACAAGATATGAAAACCCGAATAGTTTTAGTCATATTTCTCTTTATGATGAAACAGGAAAAGTTTATATCTGTTGGCCTTATTAGTAAACAAAAAAGCAAACCTCAATCGGTTTGCTTTTACTTTTTTATTGTTTACAATCTCCATTCTTCAAATCTTCTTTAGTTGGATTGTATAAATTATCTCTTATTGTTAACCCATAATCTGTAGTTTGATTTTGAACCACATTGGTTAAAGCACAATAATCTGATAAACTAGGATTATTTTTCACTATAACTGCTTTTATTTTCTTTAAGTTATTTAATCCCTCTAAACTTGTTAGTTGTGTTTCCTCTATATAAACAACTCCACTAAATTCTTCTACAGCGCTTAAAGCTAAAAGATCCTTTATCTGATTCCCTTTAATAAAAACTTCCCCAGAAATTTTTGTAAACCCTTTTTCTTTAAAAAAATCTAACCAATAAGATCCAGAAATTCTTGTTTGTACTCCATGATACTCATTTAATGGAACTAGCCTTTCACATTCGAATTGAATACTTCCTGGATTAAATCTATTACGATTCATTAAATAAAATGTTCCTTTAATTTCTCCATCAGTAACCAATGGAAGTAGACCACAAAAACTGTATAATGCTTGATTGTTACTAATAGAAAGATCTTCACCTATTAACTTAAGATTAGTTAATTCATTTAAATTTTCTATGCGTAAGTTACCTTGAATTCTTAAATCTTGTTCTACCTCTGTAACATTATTTAATCCTTCTAAATTAACTAATTTAACATTATCTACAACGCTTAACCAAAGGAATGATTTTACATGAATTAAGTCTTTTATATCTTCTAATTTATGATTCCCATTTAAATTTAAAGCAACACCAGTTTCTTTAGTTTCAGGAAATCCTTTAAGGTTTTTAAGCTCTCCATTGAAAGCTATTTGAACAAATCCTTCTATTTCTAAATTTTCAACTCCTTCTATACTAGTCAAAGTGGTATGAATGATATTTAACCCCTTTACAAATGTTACATCTTTTAACGGCATTAAATCATTAATAGCATAAGGGAAAGAATATCCATTGGTTCCATGTGCGCTACCAATATTAAGCTTTCCGTTTACTCTTTTGTATCCTCTAGAAACAAAATCTTCTAATTCTTCTTGATTTAATATATCAACATCTCCTTCATAAGTTTCACTAACTCCAATACCTTTAATACTAATTGGTGCATTACTAGATGTTGCATTACTAGCTATCTGTATAAAACCAGTATATTCTTTTTCTTCTGTTGGTGAAAAAGTTATCTCTAATTCCTTAATTTCATCAGGAGCTATTTCTATTAATGTAAAATTTATTGAAAAACCTTCAGGTAAAACTATCTCTTCTATTTTTAATACTGAATCTCCTTCATTTAAAATCTTAATAGGAAAAGATTTACTAACCGATTTTACAACATTACCAAAATTTAAATAATTTGCATTATTTTCTGTTTGGATGGTCAAAACAACTATTGGATCTGGATCAGGGATTATTATATCTACATCAATATTTTCTTCACTAGAATTATCTCCCCCACAAGCAATTAAACTTAATGTTACAAGTAAAAATATAAATTTTCTCATAGTATAATTAATACGTTTCTAAAGGCTTGCGAAATTAATTAAAAAAGTAAAGCAATAAATCACGAATTGTATTAAAAATTAAAGGAGAAACATTTTAAACCTAAATAAAATAGATAAATTTAGCATATACTCCATAATATCTGGTTAAAAATTTTATTATAACTCTTCTATGTTTGTAGGTTTTCTATAACCTTGAAAAGGTTGTTTTAATAATTCAACTAAATCTGAGTTTTTTACTTCATCTGGAAATGTATCTACACCATATACTATTTTTTCTCTATCCAATTCCATATAAGTTCCCAATAATCTATCCCAAATGGAAAAAATATTTCCGAAATTAGAATCGGTATATGGCAATAAATTATGATGATGAACTTTGTGCATATCAGGAGATACGATAATATAACTTAATATTTTATCTAACTTTCTCGGCATTTTTAAATTAGCATGATTAAATTGAGTAAACACTAAAGATAAAGACTGATAAAGCATAATAATGTAAAAAGGCGTACCTACTAAAAACACTCCTAATAGTGTAAATACAAAGCGAATTACACTTTCTATCGGATGATGTCTATTTGCTGTAGTAGTATCTACTTTATGATCTGAATGATGTACCAAATGTACCATCCATAAAGGTTTAACTTTGTGTTCAACCAAATGAGCTAGATATGCTCCGAAAAAATCTAAAAATAAAACACCTAAAATTATATATGTCCAAAGTGGTATTTCTGGCAACCAATTTATAAGTCCAAATTGATTTTCTTCTACCCAAAAAGATGTTTGTAATAATAAAAAAGCTAAAGCAAAATTAATAATTACAGTAGTTCCTGTAAAAAATAAATTAGGCCAAGCATGCTTCCACTTATTATATTTAAAATTAAATAGTGGTATTCCGCTTTCTAAAATCCAAAAAAAAGAAATCCCACCAACTAATAACATACTTCTATGTAAAGTTGGCATATTTTCAAAATAACTTTTTATAACCTCCATAAATAACATTGTAATTGTTTGATATAACAATGTTAATAAAAAAATTAGGTTACAAAATTTACCTCTGTTAAGAAAAACTACGAAATTGGTAATTTTAACTTAGATTTTCAACCAATTTCATAAACTTCATAGCATAATAACAAAATAAATTCAAAAACTAAGACTGTGGTAACCTCTTTTTCAACTCCTCAAGAATTCTATAAGTAGCAGGACAAATTTCAGTGTTTTTTATGGTAAGATTTGCTAATTGGATAAACTTTTTTCTATTCGTGTGAGGATATTCGGCACAAGCTTTCGGACGAACATCGTAAATAAAACAAGAATTATCATTTAAATCTAAAAAAGGACAAGGAGAAGTTTGCAACACATGAAAATCATCTTCATCAATACGCAAATATTGTGCAACAAAATCAGGTACTTTCATCCTTAAATGCTTAGCTATTCGTTCAATATCTTTATAAGTAAACATCGGACTTGTTGTTTTACAACAATTTCCACAGTTTAAACAATCTGTTCGTTCAAATTCTTCTTCGTGAATCTCTTGAACAACTAAATCTAGACGTTTAGGAGTACGCTTTTTTAATTTCTGAAAGTATTTTTTATTCTCTTGCAGCTTTTCTTGAGCTAATTCTCTAAGATTTTCAAGGTCTTTATCCATATTGCAAAACTACAGTAATATGACCAGAAATGAGCCAAATAAACCAATAAAATTATGTAATTTTGCTACTCGATTTAAAAGAAATAAGTCAACTAATGAACATACAATCGTTACTAGAAGCGAAGGTTAAAGAAGGGTTTGAAAAATTATACGAAACTGAAATTCCATCTGTTGAATTTCAAGCAACCCGAAAAGATTTTGAAGGTGATATAACTGTAGTAGTTTTCCCTTTATTACGATACAAAAAAGGAAATCCGGTTCAAATTGGAAACGATTTAGGTAATTACTTGGTAGAAAACGTACAAGAAGTATCTAATTTTAATGTTGTAAAAGGATTTTTAAACTTAGTTATTGATGATAGTTTTTACATCAATTTCTTTAACGAAATCGCTACTAACGAAAGGTATGGCTTTGTAACTTCTAGTACAGATGCTAGAATGGTTGAATATTCTTCTCCAAACACTAACAAACCTTTACACTTAGGTCATGTTCGTAATGTATTATTAGGATACGCTGTTTCAGAAATTTTAAAAGCTGCCGGACATAAAGTTTACAAAACTCAAATCATTAACGATAGAGGAATTCATATTTGTAAATCAATGTTAGCTTGGAAACGTTTTGGTAATGGTGAAACTCCAAAATCTACAGGATTAAAAGGAGATAAGTTAGTTGGAAATTACTACGTTAAATTCGATCAAGAATATAAAAAAGAAATCAGTGATTTAGTTGCTAACGGAATAAGTGAAGATGACGCTAAAAAACAAGCGCCTATTTTCTTAGAAGCTCAAGAAATGTTACGCAAATGGGAATCTGGTGATGAAGATACTGTATCACTTTGGAAAACGATGAACGGTTGGGTGTATGAAGGTTTTGATGTAACATACAAAAATATCGGTGTTGATTTTGATAAATTATATTACGAAAGTGACACCTATTTGTTAGGAAAAGATGTAATAGAACAAGGGTTGAAAGATGGAGTTTTCTTCAAAAAAGAAGATGGTTCTGTTTGGTGTGATTTAACTGAAGATGGCTTAGATGAGAAATTGGTATTACGTTCTGATGGAACCGCGGTATATATGACTCAAGATATCGGAACTGCAATTCAGCGTGCTAAAGATTTCACTGATTTAAACGGAATGGTTTACACAGTTGGTAACGAACAAGATTACCATTTTAAAGTATTGTTCTTAATCTTAAAGAAATTAGGTTACAATTGGGCTGATCAATTATATCACTTAAGCTACGGAATGGTTGATTTACCATCTGGAAAAATGAAATCTCGTGAAGGAACTGTTGTTGATGCTGATGATTTAATGAATGAAATGACGAATACAGCTCGTGAAATTTCTCAAGAATTAGGAAAACTAGAAGGCTATTCAAACGAGGAAAAAGAATCGTTATATAAAATTATCGGATTAGGAGCTTTAAAATATTTCATTTTAAAAGTAGACCCTAAGAAACGTATTTTATTTGACCCACAAGCTTCAGTAGATTTTCAAGGAAATACAGGACCCTTTGTACAGTATACTTTTGCTAGGATCCAATCAATTTTGAGAAAGGCTGACTTCGACTATTCTAAAACTATAACAGGAATTGAGTTACACGAAAAGGAAAAAGAATTAATCAAGCAGTTAGAGTTATATCCAGAAGTAATTCAGCAAGCAGCGAAGAATTATTCTCCTGCAGTAATTGCTAACTATACATATGATTTAGTTAAAGAATTTAATTCTTTCTATCAAAATGTTTCTATTCTTGGTGAAGAAAATGAAGATAAAAAGATTTTTAGAGTTCAATTAGCGAAGAAAGTAGCAGATACAATTGCTTCTGCTTTCCGTTTATTAGGTATTGATGTTCCTGAAAGAATGTAATTCTATACAATGAATAATGTAATTAAAATAATTTTAAAAAGTATAGTAAAGCTTATACTTGGTGGATTACTTATTGGTTTTTTCCACCAGTATGATCTTATTTTAGCCATACTTTTAGTTTTAAAAATTACACACTCATTTGTTAAAAACATAAGAAACAAAACATTTAATAGTAACCTAATTTTTGGTTTTCTATTAACTGCTATTATCGGATATATTTGTGAATATTTTGGAACAAAGTATCAATATTGGGAATATCACGATGTAGCTACAGAAATACCAAAATGGGTATTTTTCGCATGGGGAGCAGCTTTTATTCTTATTTACCAAACAGAATTGGAAATTAATAAGAAAACAACCGATATATCGTCTAAAACAAAAAAGCTATGGGTACTTTTTATAGTAACCGTCTTCCCTACTCTTGGTGAAATCATTACGATTAATCTGGGAACTTGGAGTTATAATGTGCCTTATAAAGTTTTCGGCGTACCTTTGGCAGCTATCGCAGCATTAATTATTATCCATTATGCTGTGAATATAATATTAGGATATACAAGTAAAAAATTCGGAATTAAAGATTTAGTCTTTAATCCTTAAACGATAAATAAACAACTAATAGATAAAACGCGAATTATGAAATATGATATCATAGTGATCGGATCTGGTCCTGGAGGTTATGTAACAGCCATTAGAGCTTCTCAGTTAGGTTTTAAAACCGCTGTAGTTGAAAAAGAAAGTTTAGGTGGTATTTGCTTAAACTGGGGATGTATCCCAACTAAAGCTTTATTAAAATCTGCTCAGGTTTACGATTACTTAAAGCATGTTGATGAATACGGTTTAAAAGCTGAGGCGATTGATAAAGATTTCGACGCTGTTATTAAAAGAAGTCGTGGTGTTGCTGAAGGAATGAGTAAAGGTGTTCAGTTCTTAATGAAGAAAAACAAAATCGATGTAATTAACGGTTTTGGAAAGATTAAAACTGGTAAAAAAGTAGATGTTACTGCTGAAGATGGAACTGTAACTGAATATTCTGCAGATCATATTATAATTGCAACTGGAGCTCGTTCTCGTGAATTACCAAGTTTACCTCAAGATGGTAAAAAAGTAATTGGATATAGAGAGGCGATGACATTACCTCAACAACCAAAATCTATGATTGTTGTTGGTTCTGGTGCAATTGGAGTTGAGTTTGCTCACTTCTACAATGCAATGGGGACAGAAGTAACTATTGTAGAATATATGCCAAATATTGTTCCTGTTGAAGATAAAGATGTTTCTAAACAAATGGAGCGTTCTTTCAAAAAAGCTGGAATTAAAGTAATGACTAACTCTTCTGTAGAGTCTGTTGATACTTCTGGTGATGGAGTAAAAGCTACAGTAAAAACTAAAAAAGGAGAGCAAGTTTTAGAAGCTGATATCGTTTTATCTGCTGTTGGTATTAAAACAAATATTGAAAACATCGGATTAGAAGATGTAGGAATTGTTACTGATAGAGATAAAATCTTAGTAAACGATTGGTACCAAACTAACATTCCTGGTTATTATGCTATTGGAGATGTAACTCCTGGTCCGGCTTTAGCTCACGTTGCTTCTGCTGAAGGAATAACTTGTGTTGAAAAAATCGCCGGTTTACATACAGAAACTATCGATTATGGAAATATTCCTGGATGTACATACGCAACTCCAGAAATCGCATCCGTTGGTTTAACTGAAGAAAAAGCTAAAGAACAAGGTTACGATATTAAAGTTGGTAAATTCCCTTTTTCTGCTTCTGGTAAAGCAAAAGCTGCTGGAACTCCAGAAGGTTTCGTTAAAGTAATCTTTGATGCTAAATACGGAGAGTGGTTAGGTTGCCATATGATTGGTGCAGGTGTAACTGATATGATTGCTGAAGCTGTTTTAGGTAGAAAATTAGAAACTACAGGACATGAAGTGTTAAAAGCTATTCACCCTCACCCAACAATGAGTGAAGCTGTTATGGAAGCTGTTGCTGATGCTTATGATGAAGTTATTCATTTATAAAGAAATAACAATAATAAAAAATAGTAAGTCGAAACTTAATTGTTTCGACTTTTTTTATACTTAAATCTAAATACAAAGAATTTAATTCTATCTATTCATATTCATTCATAACATTTTACTTTTTTTAGGTATCGTAACATTAGTCTACTTATAAAAATATTTTGATTGATAGAACTTTAAACAGGGTTAAACTAAAACCTAGTTACATAAACAATTCTATGAAATCTATACAAAACATGATTATTAATAACAATCCTAATAGGATTAAATATTTATCTAAATTTTCAAAATTTCTAAGATTGCTACTTGAAAACTCAAGAAGAATTACCGTGCTAATATCAAACGAAATAATCACCTTAAAACACTTGTTAGAAATACACCAAATAGAAAAAATGAAAGAACTCTTTTATACTTTTTCTAAAAAAATTAAATATTCCTTCTAAAATCACATTTAAAAATGTAAGTTACAAGAAAAAAAAAACTCTATCATACTTACTCTTCCTTATGCAATAGAAAATTATGATTAAAACATTAATAGTAGAAGACGAATTATATATTAGAAAAGGATTAATTTCTATGATAACTTCTTTAAAAAAAGAAATTGATATTATTGGAGAATGTGAATCTGTTAAGGAAGCTATAACTGTAACCAAAGCATGCAAACCCGATTTAATCTTCTTAGATATTAATTTAAAAGATGGTATTGCTTTTGACTTTTTAGATCAAGTTAAAGATCTTAATTTTCAAGTCATTTTTATTACAGCTTACGATCAATATGCTTTACAAGCCATTAAAAACGGTGCCATAGATTATATTTTAAAACCTGTAGATATTGATGAATTAAATGAAGCAATAGATAGAGTTAAATTGATAACAGATAATAGATCTAATCATTTAGAAATTGTAAAAAATCAATTAATTGAAAAGAGAAGAGAATATATTGTACTTCGTTTACAAGAAGGATATCAAATCGTTCGTTTTGATACTTTAATGTACTGTCAATCAGATAAAGGTTATACAACTTTTTATACAGAAGATAAAAAATCTTATATTGCATCTAAACCTATCAAAGATTTTGAAAATCAACTACCTGAAAATTTATTTTTAAGAACACATCAATCTTATGTAGTAAACTTGAAATTTATTGATAAATATGATAAAACAGGGTATGCATTCTTAAAATCTGGAGTTAAAATACCTGTTTCTATAAGAAAAAGAGAAGAGTTTGTTTCTCGTCTTTTGTTATAGTTTAAATAAAAAACAAATGATACGTTTCTATGTACTTTTATTAATTTTCTTTCTTCAAAGTTGTAAGGAACAAGATCAAAAAAGTTTCATTTTTAATATTTCAGAAAAATCCATCGAAAATTATACACCTTTAAATCGAAGCAAACTTTCTAAAGATTTATGGCGTAAACATGGACTTTTTAATATTGAAAGTTTTAATTCTAACTTCAATTACTACATAAGTCATAAAAGCGATTCTCTAAAAATTATTGAACGTATTTACGATACTGAAAACAGTACTTGGTTATGTCTTGTAAATAAAAATGGTTTTTATTTAGATCATATGCAAGTAGCTTATGATAACGCCGAAGGTTTTTTAACTGTTGAATCTGAAATGATTGACAAAAATGTAATCGTTAAAACCTGGAATGATTTTTCTGACATAAAACAAACTATAGATTCTATTAAAATCACAAATGAAACTTTTAGAAATCCTGCTAAAGAAAGAGCTGTTGTGGGACATTGGAAAAACGAAGTCTCTAATTTAAATTTTAAACTATTTGTAGCTAATAATCAATTAGAATATACATTTACTTCTCCAAAAAGATCTTTTAATGGAACGGCTCAAGTAACGGCGAACAATCTTATTATTTTTAATGACTTTGAATGGAGTGAATTTGCTGGCGGAGCTGTTGATGATGGCGGCGATGATAAAGAACAAGGACAACCTCCGCTACCTACAGAAATTGGTACAACTATAGATTTTGAAAGTGATGAATTTGTGATTCAAAATTATGGAAATGCAATGAATTACTTTACGAAAATAGAAGAAGCTAGTGAAAAGTATGTGAGCTTTAAAAAAGTTAAATAGTTAATTTTATTTTATCTAATAATATCTTTAATACGCATCATATTGTCTAAAAAAACTACATTTACTTCGTATCACTTCGTAAAACTTCGTGTTTTTATACTTTGTTTTTAAAGCTTTAAATCCAGAGTTTTCAAACTTTCTATATTCATTTCCTTCATAACCAGAATAATTTGAATCCCAACCATTATTGTAATATTCGTTCAATTCACACTTAGCTATCATGTAAGCACATCTTGCATTTAGTTCATTATCAGTTGAGATTTCAATTGTTTTTTCATAATAATATTTTGCTTTTTTAGCTAAACCATTGTAGGTATTTCTATATCCCCCGTAAGGAAAACTATAAGTTTTTTTCTTTGAAATTACATCGTTTATATCTGATCTGATTCTTCCGAAATCGTAGTTATAATAACGATCTTTTCCGTAATAAGTAAAAGCTCTATAATACCCTGTATTTGATGCATTATAAAAATAATTCCCAAGTAAATAATAGGCTAGTTTTTTCTTCCACTTCTTTGTGGTTTCATCTTGCGTCATATCCTCTAAAGTTTGAAGATTAACTAACAAGTCGTAAGTGTTCATCTTTCTGTTTAAAAAAGAATATGCACTAGCTTTATACACTTCATCTTCCATTACAGTTGCATCGTTACAATTAAAACACTCCATTGTATTATTACTGAAAATAGAAGCTGGTATATTTTTTACATCAGACGAACTAAAGTAATCTACTGCAATATTAAAATCTCCACTTCTGTAATACATTAACCCTTTTGCTTTTTCTGCTAAATTTAAAATTGACGAACTTTCTAATCCTTTATTTTTTAAACCTTTTAATAATAATTTTTCGAAATCATTTTTATTTTCCTTTTGAATGAATTTAATTATATCGTCTACTAAATCATGAGACGTTACTTCTTTTAAATCCTCTAAAGGGTTGTGTATTAAATAAGACTGCGCAATTTTGTTTTGTTGCAAATACAAATGACTTACTTGTTCTAGAATAATTCCTCTTAAATTACAAGACATACTCACTTGATTCACTTCATCTAATTGACATGGACCTAAAACTGTAACTCCGTTTTTATTTTTTTTGAATAGTTTAGACAACCATAACTCTCTTTCTTCATTAATTGTTGTCCACGAAAACACTTCAAATATTCTTGCTAAACTTTCTTTTTGTTCTTTAAACTTTCTTGAATTTACTAAGCTTAACTTATCACTTGCGGTTTTAAAATCTTGACGTAAAAACGAAAGATATGCATCTGTTAATTTCCAAAATTCTCTATTAGAAGTAGTACCTTCTAATTTTCTATCAATATAACTTTGTAACGCGATCAATTCATCTGCAACTTTATCTTCTACTTGAAAAATGGATTTTCTAAAATTTATATCTAAAATTGCTCTTTCTAAATTATTTATAATTCGAATAGCTAACAATTCTTGTTTATCTTCAGCAATACCTAAATCAGTTATATTTTCGAGATCCTGCATCGTATCTGAAAACTTTCTAATTGCCGTGATAAAAATCTGATTTGCTTTTTCTTCTTTGGTATTTAAGAATGATTTTCCTTCTGCATTTTTATATGTACAAAACTTATAACTTACAAAAGCAGATCGCTTCTTATCGATACTTTTATCAAAAACCTTTAAAAAAAGATAAGCTGCTTTTTCATATCTTTTAAGTTTATAATAACAACCAGCAACTTGATCTAAAATATAATAGTAGATTTCATTTTTAGATACTTTTGATTTTACTTCGTTGTTATAAAAATCAATGGCAGTTTGAAACTCATAATTGTATCGATACAACCGAATTAATTGATACGCATAACGAAGTTTTAAGTCAGCGTTTTTCTCTTTACTATATAATGATAAACCTTTACCAATTAATTCTGGTGCATTTTGCTTTCTCTTTTTAATTAACGCATCGTAATCCCAATAATAACTTTCATTACTTACTGTAATAGTTTCACAAGATTTTGCAAAACTCAAATAAGTTTTAGCAGCTTTTTCTTTTGCGGATTTCTCTTGAATTGTATAGAGTTTATTCTCTTTTCCGTAAAGAACCTCTACTAATTGATCTTTTGAATATTTTTCATTGAAAAAAGAATACCACTCGTGAACATTTTTAGAATCTTTTAAAGATTGATCTTCATAAAACGGATTCATATCTGTTCTTAAAAAAGGATAAAATGCTTTTTGAGATATATTTTCTTGATTGAATAAATTATAATAGAAAGAATCTGGATCGTAATACCAACCTCCACAAAAGTATTTTGGTGTATTTTCTGCAAATATTTTTGGTGTTGCTATTATTAGAAATAATAATGCGATTATATACTCTTTAAATACTATCTTCTTCATTATAACTTGGTGATTAATTCTTTAAAATTTAGTTCTTTAATTTCTGTTTCATCTAAATGATATAAAATTGTGTTTCTAATATTTAAATCGCTATTTTTAATTATATCATTAGATTTTACAATTTCTTCAATACTCGTTTTTTCTAACTTTAACTTAAAATCTTTATATAAATACTGACCTTTATATAGTTTCTTTTTGAGTACGATATATTGATGTTTTCCTAAACTTTTAAAATGTTCTGTATCGTTTTTAAAATCTTCTTCAATAACTCTATTTATAAGTCGAATATTGTCTTCTCTATTTTTAATTACAACCTGAGAAAATAAAGGTAAAGCTAAATCTAACTGTAATGGATATTCTGTACTTCCCTTTACATATTGAGATACTATCTTACTATTTAAAATTGAATTCTGATTAAAATCACCTAAATCACCAACATTATATAACATTAGAGCACCAAAATCTACTGGTGGAATACCTGTTTCTCTTTGAAATTTTATTTGGTGTAAACGAATAGTTACACTTACAGATATTCTTTCTTTTAGAAGTTCTAAAAATTTAAAATAAGTTTCTCTTGTAGTTTTAGTCCAATCGCAATCAATTTGGATTTCTAAAGCTTGTTTATTGAAGTATTTTTGATGAATTTGTTGAACTAGTTGTGCTACTTTATCTACTAAATTTTGGGTTGAATATTGATTTACTTTAAATACTGAATTACTGATAAAAACTACTGGTACAACTTGTACAGTATTAAAATAAGGGTCTATATCTTGAATTACGCTTACAGGATGACTTATTCCATCGGTTAATACAACATCGAAATAGTGAATAAATGTTTTCTTAGCGTGAGTGTTTTTTAAAGCTTCTTTTTCTACATCAGAAAGCTTTGCATCTGACTTCCAATGATAAAACTGAATTTCATAATCGTCTTTCTTACAAGCATATACTAGTAGTAAAATAAGCAGGCTACTTAGTACTTTCTTCATCTTTAATTTCTTTTACTTTTCAAGTCGAAAGATAAAATATATAGCTTACATAAATACTAACCTTTAACATACAATTTCTGATACTGTTCAATTACTAACTCTAATTTTTCTGCTTTAGTTTGTACAGGAATAATATCTTTCATTAACTCTTTGAGTAGTTCAAACTTTTTACCTACGAAGATCGAAGTATTCTTCTTTTTATTAGAATTTTTTTCTTGTTTATCTTTTTCTATTTCTTTTAAAAACGCTGTATACTTCGAACTATTAATTACTTCTTTGTAGGAAGTAAAAACAGTTATCATTTTTTCTTTTCCCTTTAAATCTTGATTAATTTCTTTACTCCTTTTTAAAGTTCTTATGCTTTGATTTAAAAAATCGTTGATAATTTCTCTTTCTTCTAGAACGTTTTGAGTGCTTTTTGTTGCTTTTCTTGAAAGACTAGAAGCTAAATTGTCGAAATCATTGAACATTTTCACTAATTTCTCTGCAAATTCTTCAGGTGTTTCTTTAATTTCCTTTTCACAAGAAATAAAAACCAAATTCAATATTAATATTTGTAATACTATTCTCATTAACTTATTTTAAAACAACTCCTCTACCTCCATACAAATGCATTGCCAAAACACTAAACTCTTCTTGTACAACTTCTTTTTTAATCCCGTAACGTTTTGAAATTTCTTTCAGTTCGTTTTTTACTTTTGAATTTTTACTCATAGCTATTATGGTTATAATTACAACTAAAATTATTAAAACTCCTATAATTGAAGTCTCTATTATCCTAATGTTGTTATAAACTTCATAATCGTAACGCTTTTTAGCAATAAAAATGTTGTGAATTACAATAAAAACTACATTTAATAAAAAAATGTTTTTTACCAAAGTTTTCATGGTTCCATATTCATTATACAACTTTAACGAATTTTGAATTTTATCTTTAGGAACTTTTTTAACAATTTCAAATTTATCTTCTACTTTCCTCTTAATTTTTATATTATTTTTCATAAATTCTTAACTAAAGTTAAAAATGAACCTACCCACCTTCGTTAGAGAGTGCTTTAAATTCCCAATTGACTCTCCAAACTTTTTTCACTTTAAAGCTTTTATTACAATCAATTCTGTTTCGTCTTTAAATTTTAAGTAGTCCTTTTCCTTAAATTTTTCCCTTATATTTATTTCTTTTCTATCTAAATTGGTTCTAAAAACATATAGATTTACTACTTACTTATTTTTAAACTAAACATAAATTTCATAACAGTTATTGAATTTGATGGGTAGAATTCATTAAAAAATTAGTAATTAATTTTCTCTACATATCATCATAAAGTTTGCATCAAAAATCAAAACTTGTATTAGTATTTAAACGATATTTTTCATGTGTTTTAAGGAAATTGTTCCTTTAAAATTAATTTTGAAATTTTTTGACATCTTTAAATTTCTTTAAAGAAAAAAACACTCCTAATACTATTAAAACAATCATACCATATTGAGATAAAAACTTGCCATCTTCATCTCTTACTATAGCTGGATTATTCTTATCATAATAGATTTTAATTATATCTCCTGTAGATTTAAAAGTTCCAATAACTGGAAGCCCTATCAATTCTACATAAGTTTCAGTAGTTTTTCCTTCTTCTGTTGTAAAGCTAACTATAGCAATAGTTTTTCCCCTACGTTTCTTTTCTATTTTTTTAATAGTTCCAGTTGTTTTCATCCATTCTTCTTGTGAGGAAGCTTGAACACTAAAAAAAAAGAAACATAGTAAATAGATAATTTTTTTCATAATAATTAAAAATTACACTATAATTCCTGTATAAATTTGTTCCATTTCATTAAAAGCTTTCTTTTGAGAATCTATTAATAAAGCATCTTTAATTTTACCTAAAATAATTTCATCAATACCTCTGTAAGCTTTTTGGCTTTTCCCAAACCATCCATGTAAAAAAACATTAAGAATTGTATAACTCAATTCTATTGTTAAATCATCTAAGAAGTAAACCTTTAACCCATGCATTGCACTTTTTTTAACCATAATACACTTTTGCATATTCCCCTCAGCATCTTTTCTAATTTCCCATTTATCGTATTGAATATTCGAATTGTATTCTGACTTTTTATTGATAACCCCTTGTAATTCCTCTAAAGAATTATACTCTTCTTTAATAGTTATTATTTTTTTATTCTAAATGATGTTTTGGTTATAAAGTTCAAAAGTATAAGAGAGAGCTTTAATTTAAATTACCAAACCCATATTCGTGAGGTTATAATAAATATTCGTAAAATGAATTAAAATCAAAAAAATGTAAATATCAATTAATAAAAAAAGCTAACCTAAGTTTATTAGATTAGCTCATTAATTGAGGGAAGAAAATTAGAAAAAGAAAGATTTTGTTGTAATAATCTATAACAGAGGTTTTCCTTTTAATCGTGATTCAATCTTTCTTTTCTTAACGGTTAAACGTTTCATTATATCCATTAGTTTAGCGTCTTTAGTTCTTTTATAGATTTCATTCAATGCTAACACTAATCTTTTTGCCTCTCTTGATGCAACTACTCTATCACTTGTAGTCATGTTTTTCATCTTGGCTTGTTCGAATGCTAATGCTTCACTTAGTATATCCATAATAATTTTGTTTAAACTTATTCAAATATAATTAAACATCATCACAAGATATGTTAATAAATTCCTATTGTTTATTAATTTGAATTATTTTAAATAAAGGAAATCCTTCATAATATTTTTTTGTTTAATTTTTACACAATAAATATAAACAAAAAAATTATCTTTGTTTTTATTAATTGTGTATTTATGTTTAATTTTTTCAAATCAAAATCACTAAAAGAAAAATTAGAAGATCGTTACAAAAAATTACTGGAAGAATCATATAAACTTTCTACAGTAAATAGAAAACTAAGTGATGAAAAGGCTTATGAAGCTGATCAAATTTTACAGCAAATAGAATCTTTAAACAAACAACAATAATATGGAAAAAGGAAAAAAGCCTGACTATGTTGTATACAACTATGAAACAGAATCGTATGATGCTGCTTTAAAACCTTATTCGACTTCTGTTGGCGCTCCTAAAATTACGATTGATGATAACACAGCTTGGAAAAACAGAGTTACTAATAAAGTAAATCATAAAATTAAAACGAAGTACGAAGAACTTAAAGAAGCTTATGCTAAAATGATGGAAGAGTTTGAATACAATAATTTGATTTTAAATGCTGAATTTTCTTTTGAACCAATTATTGGTCAAACATATCATTTGTACATCAACAAAAAAGGAATTCACTTTTTATCACTTATTGCACCAGATCAATGCAACTTTAATTTTGTGGGGAGTTTTATTTTAAATGCCGATCAAACTTGGGAAAAGGTAAGCTAAATTATTTTATATCTAATAAGTATTCGTTATGAAAAAAAATCTAGATATCACTATTGTAGGCGCTGGTGTTAGTGGCTTGGTAGCTGCTATTGTACTTGAACAACAAGGATATGCTCCAACTATAATTGAAACTACAGACAAAGTTGGTGGGCGTATAAAAACAGACTATATAAATAATTATCAGTTAGATCATGGTTTTCAAGTCCTTTTAACTTCTTATCCGCTTGCTAAAAAGTATTTAGATTATAATGATTTAGATCTTCAAAAAATATCACCTGGAGCCATTATTTTTAATAATAAATCTATGTCTGCTATTGGAGATCCTATAAGGGATTTATCATTCTTATTCTCCACTCTCTTTTCTAACTTACTTTCTTTTAAAGACAAGTTAAAGGTTTTTAAATTGAATCGTACTTTACAAAAGAAAACCATTAATAACATATATACAGATAAAGAAACTTCTACTTACAAATATTTAACAGATTTTGGTTTTTCTTCTAAAGCTATAGATAACTTTTTCCTTCCTTTTTTTAGTGGTATTTTTCTAGAAAACAACTTAGAAACGTCTAGTAGACTATTTGAGTTTATTTATAAAATGTTTGGTGAAGGTTATGCTGCAATTCCTAAAGCTGGTATGCAAGCAATTCCGAATCAACTAAAAAATAAACTAAAAAAAACAAATATCATATTTAATACCAAAGTAGAAAAAATAATTAATTCAGAGATTTATCTTAATAATGGAGAAATTATTAAAAGTAACTATAATGTATTAACTGTAAATCCTAATGAGATTTTAAATACTAATACTACTAAATTTTCAGAATGGAAATCTTGTCACACACTATACTTTGAAACATCATCTAAAATTATCGACAAAGCTCTAATAGGATTAATAACTAATAAAAAATCTTTAATTAACAATATATTTTATCATACAAGTTTAAAAACAGAAAAAACACCTAAAAATGAACTTTTATCTGTTACAGTTGTAAAAAATCATGAATTAAACCACGATGATCTAATAAAAAAAGTAATTCAGGAACTAGAAGAAATTTGCAATATAAAAGATCCTAAATTTATTAAAGATTATTCAATTCCATTAGCTCTTCCAAAAAATAAAACAATTACAAACACCAATAGTATTAAAATAAATAGTAATACTTTTTTAGCAGGTGATTATTTATTTAACGGCTCTTTAAATGCAGCTATGTACTCTGGAGAAAATGCTGCTAAAGAAATTATTAAAAACATAAATAATAAACACTTAAGCAACTAAATATATAATATTGTTTTTTTTAAAAAGTCACACTAAACAGTGTGACTTTATAAGTGGGGGAATAAGATATTTGGTATAAAACCGACGGCAAATATACTTACACACTTCTGTCAGCTAATTTAAAATTAGACATAAAACAATATTCTTTCGACAAAAGACTTAATACTTAGGTTAAACGAACAAAAAAACTCAAATAGAAAACTAAAAACCAACTCTTTAAAAATAAAAAAGATCATCCAAAAGATGATCTTTTTTGTAATTATGAAGATTTAAATTCAAACGAATTAAAATTAAATTTTAATTAGCGTAAATCTTTATATCATCTATAATGAATTCTTGAGGAAATATAGTATCATCTACTTCAGGACCTCCAAAATTTCCACCTATAGCCATGTTTAAAATCAAATAAAATGGTTTATCATAAGGCCAATTTTTTTCATCCTTTTTATTCGGAGCATATGTATAAACTTCCTCATCATCTATATAAAACACAATGGATTCTTTAGTCCATTTTGTCTTATAAAGATGAAAACCTTCTTCTATATTATCTATTACTGTTTTCTTGGAATTAATTGTATTTCCATAACTAGAGCTATTGTGTAAAGAATTGTAAATAGTACTTGGTTCTTTTCCTACATATTCCATAATATCAATTTCACCACAAGCTGGCCAAGTATTTTTATCGATATCGTACCCTAACATCCAAATAGCTGGCCATAAACCATGACCTTTAGGTAGTTTAGCTTTTACCTCAATAGTTCCATAGGTAAATTCGAATTTAGACTTTGTATGTATTTTTCCTGAGAAGTAAGACGAATCTTTCTTTGTTCCTTTTATAACAAGATTACCATCTTTTAATGACACATTCTCTTTAGTGTAAAGCTGGCGCTCATTATTACCCCAACCACATAAATTGGGACAACCATTACCAAGATCATAACTCCAAAACTTTGTATCTAAAACTTCTGAGTTAAAATCTTGGTGGAAAATCAGTTTCTTTTCATTCTTTTTTTCACATGAAAAAAATATGATTAGAAAAAATAAAACGTAAATGGGGGCTATTGTTTTCATTAGTAATTAAATATTGTTTCTAGTGAAGTTACTGAACTTCCACCTACAAAAACTTTAAACTCTCCTGGTTCAACAATAAATTCTCCCTTATTGTTAAAAAATCCAAGTTCATTTTTTGTAAGATTGAAAGTAATTTCTTTTGATGCTGAAGGTTCTAATTCAATAAGTTCAAAACCTTTTAATTCTTTTATTGGCCTTGTAACACTTCCTATTACATCTCTAAGATATAATTGTACAACTTCTTTTCCTTTCACTTTTCCAGTATTTGTTACCGTAACAGACACTTTAATGTTTTCTTTTAATGAAGTATCAACAGAAATATTTTCATATTTAAAAGTTGTATAACTTAATCCGTGCCCGAATGGATATAAAGGCGCGTTAGATTCATCTTGATAGTGCGACCAAAATACTTCTTTTTTAGGTCCTGGTCTACCAGTATTTTTCGGATTATAATATATTGGAACTTGACCAACAGCTCTAGGAAAAGTCATAGGTAATTTACCACTTGGATTATAATCTCCATATAAAACTTCTGCAATTGCATTTCCTGCCTGAGAACCTAATTGCCATGCTTCTACAATAGTAGGAATGTGCTCATCTGCCCAAGTAATAGTTAAAGGTCTTCCATTATTTAAGACTAAAACTATGTTTTTGTTTACTTTATAAATTTCTTCTAATAATTCTTGCTGAACACCAGGTAAACCTAGGTTTGCTCTACTTCGTGCTTCACCACTTTGAAAGCCAACTTCACCTAAAACCATAACTACAACATCTGCTTTTTTTGCATTCTGAATAGCTTCTTGAAATTTAGATGTATCTTTTGAATTAACTTCAACTTCATTAATAAAATTTGTATTTCCAAAAACTACTTTTGCTCCTTCTGAAAAAGTAAGTTGATTTCCTGAATATTTTTGCATTCCTTCTAAAACTGAAATTGCTGAATTGTCTTTTGCAGCTAATCTCCAACTTCCCAAAGGACTATTTTTATCTGCAGCTAAAGCTCCTATTAAAGCTATTTTTTTTCCTTCTTTCTCAAGAGGTAGTATATTATTTTCATTCTTTAATAAAACAATAGATTTTTTAGCCATATCTAACGCAGCATCGTGCATTTCTTTACTTCCAATAACTTCTTTTTCTCTTGTTTCATTACAATACTTATAAGGATCTTTAAATAACCCTAATTCGAATTTAACTTTTAAAATTCTTCTTGCTGCATCATTAATTACAGCTTCTGATACTTTACCTTCTTTAACCAGATTTGCTAATTCATTCACGTACGCATACGATTCCATATCCATATCAGAGCCAGCGTTTGCAGCTAACTCTGCAGCATGTTTTTTATCCTTAGCAAATCCATGATCCATCATTTCCATAATCGATCCCCAGTCTGAAACTACAAAACCATCAAAATTCCATTCTCCTTTTAAAATCTCTCTTTGTAAAAATTTGTCACCAGTAGCAGGAATACCATTAAGCTCATTAAATGAATTCATAAAAGTTCGTACTCCAGCATCTTTAGCAGCTTTAAAAGGTGGTAAAATTGTATTATATAATGTAGAAACTCCAACATCAGCTGTATTATAATCTTTTCCAGATTCAGCAAATCCATACGCTGCAAAATGTTTTGCACAAGCAACTAATGTTTCTTCATTTGATAAATCTTCTCCTTGAAATCCTTCTACTCTAGCAACAGCTATTTTACTTCCTAAATACACATCTTCTCCTGCTCCTTCCATAACTCTTCCCCATCTTGCATCTCTAGAAATATCTACCATCGGAGCAAAAGTCCAATTTATACCAGCAGCAGCAGCTTCTTTAGCAGCCATTTGTGCTGATTTTTTTATTGCTTCTAAATCCCAACTTGCAGATTCTGCTAAGGGAATTGGACTTTGGGTTTCATACCCGTGAATAACATCAAAACCAATAATTAAAGGAATTCCTAATCTGCTTTCTTCTACAGCTACTTTTTGAACTTTACGAACATTGGCTACTCCACGAACATTTAGCATAGATCCTACCAAGCCTTTTCTTAAATGATCATATTTCTTAGCTGCATCTCCTTCACTTGGAACTGGTCCAGTTACATCCCAAAAACCATTATACTGATTCATTTGTCCTATTTTCTCTTCTAAGGTCATTACACCCAATAGAGAATCTACTTTTTTATCTATATCACTTTTGGATTCAACATTTAGTTTTGACTCACTTTTACAATTAGCGAGCACAAAAAAAATGGATAGTAGTAGTATACATTTTTTCATAATTTAAATTTAAAAGAGGTTAAACAGTACTACTAATTTAACCTCTTTGAATTAATCAAACTAATTTACACTATTGAAATACTTTAACGTAATCAATTTCCATTGTAGCTTCTGAGAAGCTTGAATCAATAGAGCCACCTAAAGTTCCTCCCATTGCTACATTTAAGATCAAAAAGAAATTCTCATTGAATGGCAAAGCTGAAGTATTGGCTAATTCATAATATTTAACATTATCTAAATACATGCTAATACTAGACTCTGTCCATTCTAAAGTATATAAATGAAATTCTGATGTTGCATTAGTAATTGAAGTTGTTTGACCAAAATCTGCTTTTGTATTACTTGCTGTATCTTGCCAATGACAAGTTGCTAGAACTGTGTTTTTATCAGCTCCTGTTTGCTCCATAATGTCAATCTCGCCAGAAAAAGGCCAACCTACTGTAGGGAAATTAGAGCCTAGCATCCAAATTGCAGGCCAAGTACCAGCTCCTTCGGGCAACTTTGCTCTAACATCTACTCTACCGTATTTAAAATTAAATAGTCCCTGTGTTTTTAGTCTTGCTGAAGTGTAACCACTTCCTAAAAAGTTTTCTCGCTTTGCTGTAATTACCAGGTTTCCATTCACAACTACCGCATTATCTGCTCTATCTGTATAATATTGTACTTCATTATTTCCCCAACCATTTGTTCCTGTACCAATATCATAAGTCCATTTTGTTGGATCTGGTGCACCATTGGTTTCAAAATCATCTTCCCAAATTAATGTATTAAAGACAGAAGGAGAAGTTGACACAGGTTCTTCTGTCGTTAAAATAAAGAACCAACTTAAACCATCATTTCCTATAATCTTAACATTCATTTCTGTTGCTGACCTACTTAAAATTGAAAATGTTCCACTATTTCCCACATAAAAACCGAAAAAACCATTATTTGTTAGAGTTAAAGTTTCTTGCCCAGCCGGTGCAGTTAAACTCCATGTTCCCGTAAAATCATCTTTTGCATAATTCTCATGTTCGTTATTTCCGTTTGGTGTTAATCCCTGATCTCCAAAATCTTGATCTAATGGTCCTGCCTGCCCGAAAATTGTTCCAGAAGGATCTTCTGTAGGATCATCATTTACCGAGTTTGTAATAATCTTAAACGTTCCATCTGAATTGAAAACATAACGATCATCGTACATTCCAGTACTTGCTTTATCTCCTGGAGGAGCTGCGAACCAAATTGGTGATGTTTCTTCTGGAGGACCTACTCCAAAATGCGCATTTACTTCAGATTTCACTCTCCACGTTTTTGAAGTTACTGCATCTGGATTTGCTGGATCGAATCCGTATAACATTTGTTTTAAATCATCTGGTGCTTCATATAAAGCTAATACATCTACTTGTATTGTTTTACTTGATGAAACTCCTCCTGTACCTATTGCAACTACTGTTACTGTATATGTATTTACTCCTAATTCACTAAAATTATATGTGATTTTACCATCTGGTTTAGATGATTCAATACCATTATAAATAAATTTAAACGATAAAGCATTTTCTGCTGTGGCTCTAAAATTTACAACTCCACTACCATCGCCGTTAGGATTTGTAGTATCTTGACCAATGATTTCTGCTTCAATAGTAATATTACTCGGTGTAATAATATCTCCAAAATCATAGTTATTCTCTTCACAACTATTTAATAATAGCATTGTAAAAATTATGATAACTATTTGAGGTATATATTTCTGTATTTTCATTGCTATCCTTGGTTTAATTCGTTAATGTTAATTCGTCATAATAATACTCACTGCCATCTCCATTGACTCCGAAATCAAAGAAAATAACTACTCGAACATAATCGGCTGCTGGTGCACCACTAAAATCATAAATCAATTCTTCCCATGAATTGGAAACTGTAGTGTTTAAATCAACTTCATGTGTAATACTGGCATCTTGATTCTCTAATTTTAACTTCACTACTGCTCCTTGTTTGGGTGACCATGTTTTTACACTAATCTTTGAATAAGTAGTGAAATCTAATGCTGTATCTGTCTCAAAAAAAGCTCCTGCCCAAACTTCTGAACCACTTGTCTTTGTTAACTTTGCTACATTAGATGTAGTATTTACACCATTCATGTCTGGATTGGTAATGACTTCAACTCCAGCTATATTTCCGAATGATGTAAAACTTGGTGCTGTACCTTCAAAATCTTGGAATACTAACGAAGAAACTCCTGAATCGTTTACTAGGGTAATATCATCGTAATAATATTCACTACCATCTCCATTGACTCCAAAATCAAAGAAAATAACTATACGAACATAATCGGCCGTTGGGGCTCCACTGAAATCATAAATCAATTCTTCCCATGCATTAGAAACTGTAGTGTTTAAATCGACTTCATGTGTAATACTAGCATCTTGATTCTCTAATTTTAACTTCACTACTGCTCCTTGTTTAGGTGACCACGTTTTTACGCTAATTTTTGAAAAAGTAGCTAAATCTAATGGTGATGAAATTTCAAAGAATCCTCCTGCCCAAACTTCTGACCCTGAGCCTTTAGTTAATCTGGCAACATTAGCCGTAGCGTTAATTCCACTCATATCTGGATTAGATACAACCTCTACTCCTGCTCCTCCGAAACTTGTAAATACTGGTGCTGCTCCTTCAAACCCTTCTACAACTTGACTTGTAGTATTACTTGGATTTTTCCAGAAATAAACATTATCAATAAATACAATACCTGCTCCACTTGGATCGCTTGAGATAATATACTGATTGATATCTGAAAATGATTCCATTCCTGCTGCTGCAAAATCTGATAAAGGAATATCTAAAGAAACCCATTCTCCTTGAGTTGGAGTAAATGACAATTCCGCTTCGGTATCACCTGCTCCTCCAAAACCATCTCCTTTGAAATCAACTAATTTTAAACGGAAAGCTGTGATGTTTGGAGTCCAAACATCTAAGTGGATAAACTCCATCCCTGAAGCATCTACTGGTGAACTTACTGTTTCTATTCCATTAAAATTTAACCCAGTGTATTTCTTTGTCGCATTACCTGCAATCATAACATCTTCAAAACTTGCTGCACTCCAAACTGTATTCCAGGTATCGACACTAACATCAGTATAAGCATCACTAAATAATGAAATAACATCTGATTCAACTCTACTTCTTGGCGCAGCGGCCGCTGTAGTTGGTGCTAAAATTTCTGTAACCGTAAAAGTAGCTGTATATTCTGTAGTCGCAATTGCTGCTCCTTTTGCTACAACTCGAATATCGTAATCTCCTGGAGCTTGATAAACATAACTTAATGATTCTCCTATGTTGGCTGTAGCCACTGGTTGACTTACTCCTGATTCTCCTGAGTAAAACTCATACATAGTCGCGTAATCTGCTGTAGCTGTAATATCAACTTGCTTTGAAACACTTACACTATTTTCAATAGTAACCATTAAATTCTCTGGAGCTTTAAAAGAAACAACTAATTCTTGTGTTACTTCTGATTTTTTTCCACTGATATTAAAAGCCTCTATTTTTACCATGTAGGTCCCTTCTACATAAACATGAGAAACACTTTGACCAATAGCTACATCAGCAAAATCCGAACTACCATCTCCAAAATAAACTTTAAAACTATTTGCACCATCTGCTGTGGGCGTAATTGTAACCAAACCCGTATTGTCTTGCGCTAACGAATAAGTCGCCGAAACATTAGTAGGAGAAACCAAACTGTCTACAAAAGATAGATCACGATCTTCTTCTATACAACCTACTAAAACTAATAATCCTAATATGATATAATATATTTTCTTCATAATCTTATTTGTGTTTAATATCCTGGGTTTTGACTCCAATTTCCATTTGAAAACTGTATTTCTTCAATAGGAATAGGAAATAACTCATTCTTACCTACAGTAAATCCGTTAATTAAGTTTCCATTTCCTGTTCTTACCAAATCAAAAAATCTATGACCTTCGCCAACTAACTCTAATCGTCTTTCGTTATAAATTGCTTGAGTTAATGCACTTCCTGAATCTGAAATATCGTGATTCATATCCCCAAAAGCTCTTCTACGAACTCTATTTAAATACTCTTGTGCTCTTGTATCACTAATCCCTCCTCTATTTAATGCTTCAGCAGCCATTAACAATACATCTGCGTAACGAATAGCTCTATAATTATTAGGGTTTGTAAGATTTGCATCTCCCGTATTTAAATCCCCTTTTCTAGCGATGTATTTTCTATTGTAGAAACCAGTATGTTCGAAACCTTCCGAAAAAGTAGCTCCTGTACTAGCTGCCCAAGCATTTATATCTAAAATTGCAACATCTCTTCTGTTATCTCCTGTTTCAAATGCATCAAATACCTCTTGTACTGGTATATTAAAGCTGAAACCAGAATCGAATGTAGGTCCATTATAATTTCTTATTCCATTAAATCCTACAGCTACATTACCTTCACTACATTGTAAACATCCAAATCCTGCGCCTTCAACATCAGTATATTGAACTTCAAAAACAGATTCAATTCCGTTTTCACCGCTATGTTCAAAAATGACATTGTAGTCTGTAACCAAACCAAAAGGTCCGTTATTTATTAAATCTTCTAATACATTAGTAGCTTGAGCAAATTTATCTTGATACAAATATGCTTTCCCCAATAAAGCTTGAGCAGAACCTTTGTTAGCTCTTCCCACTTGCGGTGATGTATAAGACAAGTTTGCTACGGCAAATTGTAAATCCGCTTCAATAGAGGCATAAACTTCTGCAACTGTTGCACGTGGAATACTTTTTTCATCTCCAACATTAAATCTTGCATCTCCTTTCATTGGAATTCCTCCGAACCACTTAACCAATTCAAAGTGATAATATGCTCTTAAAAATCTAGCTTCAGCAATGATGATACTCTTTCCTTCGAAATCTGTTTTATCTTTAAACTCTAGAATATAATTTGCTCTATTAACACCAGCAAACATCCAATTCCAGATATCTCGCAAATTGCTATTTACTTCAGTGTGAATCATATCATCGATTTGTTGAAAACCAATAACATCTGTAGCACTTTCACCTCCACAAAGTGTATTATCGGAAGCTATTTCACCTAACATGGCATTAACATAAGTTGCTTGTAATAAATCGTAAGCTCCAATTAATGCTCTATAATAATCATCTTCTGAATTAAAAAAGTTTTCAGAATCGATACTAAATTCTTTTGTGTCATCTAGGAATTCATCCGAACACCCATAAAATGAAGCTCCTAGCATTAAAATTAATACCGTAAATACTATTGACTTTATATATTTTTTCATTTTCTATCGTTTTAAAAAGCTAAGTTTAATCCTAAAATATACTGACGAGATACAGGGTAAATTCCTCCATCGATACCTGAACCGATTGGATTAAACTGTGATGAACCTGCACTTGAAGCTGGATCGAAACCATTATAATTTGTAAACGTAAATAAGTTATTTACTGTAGTGTATAATCTGACTTTAGAAAAACCAATATTATCTAAAAGTGTTTGTGGTAAGCTATATCCTATTTGAATATTTTGAATTCTTAAGAAGGATGCATCTTCCACATAAAAGGAAGAAAACAAACTATTATTTGTTGCCCCTGTAGTAACTCTTGGTACTTCATTACTTGTACCTGGGCCTCTCCATCGATCTAAGTATAATGCCAATCTATTTACATTAGGTTGATTTCTTTCATAATTTCTAACCATATCTTTATTCAACTCTGCATATAAATAGCTTCTGAAATCCCAATTTTTATATTTAAAACCAAGGTTTAGTCCCATAATATATTCAGCTTGTGGATTACCTATATTCGTTTTATCATCAAAATTTATTACTCCATCTCCATTAACATCTACAAATTTTAAATCCCCCGGAACAGTATCAACTCCTAATAAACCTGATTGAGAAGGCGAGCTATTTATTTCTTCTACCGTTTGAAAAACTCCATCAGTTTGTAAACCATAAAAATAACCTATAGGTTGTCCTACTTCCATACGTGACGGTGCAGGTTGACCGACACCAAATGAACCTCCTTCTAAAAATACTCCTCCATTTACAGCTGTAACTTCACCATTTACTTTTGTTAAGTTATAGTTAAGATCATATGAAAAATGATCTCCAATTTCATCTTTATATTTTAATACAAATTCAAAACCTTTTACACGAGAAGAGCCTGCATTTACAGTTGGACCTCCAGAACCAGGTGCCGATATTCCTGTTATTCCAGAAACTGGTAAATTTGCTATTAATAAATCATTTCGATCTTCTCTGAAGTAATCTCCAGATACTTCTAGTTTATTATTAAAAAGAGTAATATCCAAACCGACATCTAATTTTTCACCTCTCTCCCATCTTGCCTCAGTATTTGGCAACCTTCCTACAGATACTCCGTTTACTAAAGCATCGTTAAGCACATATGTTGCTTCTCCATCTAATCGAGCTCTAAAAAGATTTCCTCCTGCATTGTTTCCTAAAAATCCATAACTAGCTCTTAGTTTTAAGAAATTAATAAATTTTAAATCTTTCATAAACTCTTCTTCAGACACTTTCCAACCTCCAGTTACAGAAGGAAAATAATCTACTCTATTTTCAGGAGTAAAATCTGAGGCTGCATCTCTACGAATCATTCCAGAAATTAAATACTTTCCTTTAAAATCGTATTGTACTCTTGCGAAATATGATAATAATCGATTATCAAAAACAAAAGAACCATTTGTTAATGCATCACTTATTCCATCAGCTAAAGCAATATCTGCAAACTCCCACGCATTATTCGGTACATCAAATCCCGTTGCAAAAAGTCCATCCCCCCAATTTTTTTGCATGCTTGTACCCAGTGTTACATCTACATTATGATCTTCATAAAAAGTTCTTTTGTAATTGATAAACGTCTCCCAGTTGTAATTATTAGAATTTGTTCTAGATTGATCTACTTGACTTCGATCTCTGTTGAATACTTTACCAGATCCATAATTTACGATAGGTAAAAAAGTTTTTCCTTTATCACTGTATATTTTATAACCTATTCTTGAAGTGATTGTTACATCTGAAAAAGGTTTATACTCTAGTTTAAACATTCCCTCTAATCCAGATCCGAAATATTCATTGTAAGTATCTCTTATTTGAGATAAAGGATTAATCACTTCGTTTCCTAAAAAACCACTAGAATCTTCTTGATCTAAAGCAAAAGTTGGTGCATAATTCAACGCATTGAATAACACAGAACCTAAACCGTTTTCTGCAATAGCTTTTCTATCGAATGTAAAATAATTGGTCGTTGTTGATAGCTTTACCTTATCACTTAAATCAATTCCTAAAGTAAGCCTGATGTTATTTCTAACAAAATTAGATTTATCTGGAGCGATAATTCCATCCTGTTCTAATCGAGAAGCTCCTAAATAATAATTCATCTTTTCTGCTCCTCCAGAAACGCTAATATTATGATTAGACATAAAAGCTGTTGTGAAAATTTGATCTTGCCAATCCGTATTGTTTGAAATACTTGTTACATCAGGAAAAGGAATAGTTTGACCTGCTGAAGCATAACTTTCATTTAAAAGAAATGCATATTCAGTAGCATTTAAATAATTTAATCTTTTTGATGTTTCTTGTATACCTGTATAACCATCGTAAGTAATTTTCATCTTTCCGTTTTTACGACCAGATTTTGTTGTTACTAAAATTACCCCGTTTGCTCCTTGAATACCATAAATTGCAGCTTGAGCATCTTTAAGAACTGTTACCGATTCGATATCACTTGGATTTAATGTATTCAAATTCGCTCCGGCTAATCCATCTATAACAATTAAAGGTCCATTTGAACTATTAGAACTAATACCTCGTATTAAAATATTAAAATCACCTCCTGGAGAACCAGATGCTTGATTAATTGATATACCTGTTGACGTTCCTTGTAGTGCTAAACTTGCATCAACTGGTTTTAAATCTTCTATAACTTCTGCTTCAACTAAAGAAACTGCACCAGTTACATCTTTTTTAGATTTTTTTCCATATCCAATAATTACAACTTCCTCTAATTGTTGAGAATCTTCAATTAAAGATACATTGATTAAATTACCACTAACTATTACAGATTTTGTAACATACCCTAAAGAATTGAATATTAAAAATTCACCTTTCTTTGTATTAATTGTATAGTTACCATCAAAATCTGTTTCTGTTCCTTTTTTTGTGTCTTTTATTATAACACTCACCCCAGGTATAGGTTCACCAGTTTTTGAATCTATTACTTTTCCACTAACACTAGTTTCTTGTGCATGAATTACAACTATAGCTATAGAAAATAATAGTGTAATTAGTTTTCTCATATAAAGAGTTTTTGATTATATCATAAAATTAGCGGTAGATTTTTATAAAATCGCTAACAAACCCCAATACAAAAAACATACAATTCAAAAAAGCACACTTATCCCAATAAATACCAATAGTTTAAAAACTTTTGAAATAAAAAAAAATAGTGTTGTTGTGGTAATGTATGGTTTACAACTTTTAGATGTTGTAGTGTATTATATTTCTAGTATATAAGAAGTTAGATTAATATTGTGTTCCAAATTCATTTTTTTACGCAAACGGTATCGTTTTACTTCTACACTTCTAGGAGAAATATTTAATAAAGGGGCTATTTCTTTAGAAGATAGGTTTAATCTTAAATAAGCACATAATCTTAAATCGTTTGGTGTAAGATCTGGATGGATTTTTTTAATCTTATTGATAAAGTCTTTATCGGCATTATTAAAAGCTTCTTCAAACATTTGCCAATCATCTGAATTATTTAAATTTTTATCAATTATTTTTATTACACTTTTTAAGCTTTTATCGTCTCCTTTTAAAATATCTTTCTTTAATGAACTTAATAACTCGTTTTTCTTTATCATACTCATCGTAGAAATAGCTAACTCTCTACTCTTACTCTCAACATCTAATCTTAATTGATCATTTTTCACCTTCATAAGTTCTCTTTCATTCTCTAAAGATTTTAACTGAAACTCTTTCTTTTGTTTGTATAATAAATCTTCTCTTTGCTTTCTGTAATATCGTTTATATAATCGATCCATAAAAAAAGAAAACAGAAATACTAAAAATACATAACCTATAATTGCCCAATTTGATATATACCATGCTCTATGAATAGTAAATGAATATTCTGCTACATTTTTTACAAGTTCATCTCCTATTTTAGCTCTAACTTTAAAAGTGTATTCTCCAAAAGGTAAATTTTTAAAAAATGAATTATTTTTAATACTCCAAGAACTCCAACCGTTAGTATACCCCTCTAAAAAATATTGATATTTAATTATAATATCTTTAGATAAATAAGGAACACTATAATCAAACTCTAAATTATTATGCTTTGACGACAGGCTTACTGGTTCATAATTATTTAATTTTAAACAAATTGGACTCCCATTTACGGTATAATTTTTTATAGAGTTTATTAAAATCTGATAATCTTCTTTGTCTTCATTTTTAAGGTTTGTAATTAAATATCCGTTTAAAGTTCCTAGTAAATATTGTTCGTTTTTAATCTTTTTAATGTTCTCATATCCTACAGCTCCTTTTCGCATTTTACTAGCAATACCTTTTCTCGTTATTATTGAATTAGAACTAAATTTATCTGGTCTTAAATAGTTTACATTTTCTTTAGAAAAACTAAATAATTTATTGTCTTGTTCTTCATAAACTAATACCCCCGATAAAAAATCATCTTGAGAAATTAATTCACTTAAAACATCGTCTTTTATAAACTTTTGAGCTTTATCTAAATATCTAAATACTCCTCCTTTGTAGGCGTATAAAATATTATTTTGATACTTTATTAAGCTAGAATGAGCTCCTTTAATTAAAGTACTATCAATAGTATACTTTTCTACGTTTTTAAACTTATCGTCTATTTTCAATTTGTAAACACCTTTATATTCGTGATTTACAAAAACGGTATTGTTGTGATGTAGTTCAAAAAATTTGCACGAGTTATTAAAACCCTCGATTTTGTGAGAAAAAGTCCATTTTCCATCTGACTTTTTTAGCACATAAAGTCCATCATAATTTCCTTGTAATAGTTTATCTTTTTGAATTTTTTTTACTCCCCAAGTACCTTGTATATTACTTATTTTAACAACTTCATCTTTTTCTACAATATAGGTTCCAGAATTATGTCCGCAGAATAATGTATTATCAATTAAAGTTAAATTCCAAACTTGACCTTGAGTGTTTTTTATAAATTTAAAGTTATCTTCTGAAGGATATTTTTTTACAAATAATCCCTGATTAGTTCCTAAATACAAGAATCCGTTATGGTACATAGAAGTATAAACCGTACCTAATTTCCCTTCTAAATCTTTATATATTTTGAATGAAGATGTAATATCAATTTTATTAATTCCGTTATCCAATCCTAACCAAATATCTCCTTTTTTGTCCTCAAAAGTGCATAAGACTGTATTATTAGAAAGTCCTTTATTTTGATTTAAACTATATATTAAATTTCCAGAAGCATCACAATACACTATACCATTAGAAATTGTTCCAATAATAAAATTTCCGTTATTAAATTGATGTGCACTATAAACTGATTTTCCTTTGAGGTATTCTGATAAATTTTCAGTTAGAATGAAGCCTCCTTTTTTAGTGTAAAAACCATTATTTTGAGTTAAATAAACTAATTCCTGATTCAATTTTAGTAAAAAAACAACTACATTATTTTGTACTTCTTCATCTGCCGAAACTAATTTAGCGATACCTTTTTCTATTTTAAAAATACCTTTACCTAACTCTTGAAAATAAATTGTGTCATCTACTTTAAACATTTTAGTTATAGATGTTTCTGAATTTATTGTTTTAGTAATTTTAGTTTCTAAATTATGAATATAAATTCTTTGAAGTGATTGAAAAATCATCCATCCATCTAATTCAAAAATATTCCAAAATTGCTCGTCAGGAAGTAATTGTATATTATTATCTCTTACTAATGATTTATAATGTAAAATTCCAAATTCATCTCTTTTCCAATAACCAAAATCCATGTAAAAACCTGTAAAAATCTTATCGTTTTCGACTTTTACAGATCGCATTATGGTTTGGTTTGGAGTTGGATATAAATTCCATTTTGCTCCATTAAACTCTAATAAACCTTTGTTATTAGCTACATAAACAAAACCATTTTCAGCTTGAGAAATAGACCAATTTTGTGACTCTGCATTGTAATCTTCAGGTAAAAAATGATTAATTAAAGGTAACTCCTGAGCTTGTAAGGATATAATACCAAAAATAAATAAGAAGTAATAAAATCTTAAATGTATCAACTAAGAAAAATAGATATAAATTAATATTACAATAATACAAATAAAAACACCAACATGCCTAGTATACTGCCATGGAGTAACATCTACTTGTTTCGATTCTTGCTGTTCATACGCTACTTTTTTAGAATAAAACCTTCCTATTAACAACATTATTATTGTATTCAAAACAAATAATATAGCCATCACATGGAGAAAATGAGGATATGCTTCTGCTTTAATAATTTCTTCATTAAAATTAAGTCCAGAACTTTTAGCTTTTTCTATTGCTGTATTAATACAATCTGGTCGAAGAAAAAATTCACTAATTATATACAAAACAGACCCAGTAATTAATCCTATTTTAGCTGCTATAGCAGGTACTTTCTTTGTAACAAACCCAATGAAAATAATAGTTAAAATAGGAATACTATACACTCCATTTACTTGTTGTAAATAAGCAAATATACTTTCTAAACTTGATAAAAAAGGAGCAATAAACATTGCAGCGATTGCTAATAAGATTCCAAATGTTTTTCCATATTTTACCACTTCTTTTTCGTTAGCTTCTGGTTTTATATGCTCTTTGTAAATATCAATCCCAAAAAGAGTTACAGAACTATTTAAAACACTATTAAAAGAACTTAAAATAGCACCAAATAAAACCGCTGCAAAGAATCCTATAAATTCCTTAGGTAAAATTTTTCTAACTAAAGCTCCATAAGCTTCATCTGGAGCACCAACTTCTAGCATACCTTGAGTAGACATGTAGTAAGCAATAATCCCTGGTAAAACTACAATTAATGGTCCTAAAATCTTTATAAATGCTCCTAATAATAATCCTTTCTGACCTTCTTTCAAATTTTTTGCTCCTAATGCTCTCTGAATGATCTGCTGATTGGTTCCCCAATAAAAAAGCTGTACTAACATCATTCCTGTAAAGATTGTAGCAAATGGAACTGATGCTGAAGAATCTCCTATGGAATTAAAATGATTTGGTATTTTATTTTGAAGTATTTCAATTCCATTTACTAAACTATTATCTCCAATATATAATAAACCAAACAAAGGAATTAAAATCCCTCCTATTAATAATCCTATAGCATTTATTGAATCTGAAACAGCAACAGCTTTTAAACCTCCAAAAACTGCATAAATAGATCCGATAATTCCAATAGACCAAACACATATCCATAATGCAACTTCTTTGGAAACTCCTAATAAAGATGGTATATCAAACATTCCACTAATTGCTAAAGAACCTGAATATAAAATAGTAGGCAATAAAACAATTGCATATCCACTCAAAAATAAGATTGAAGTTAATGTTTTGGTTGAAGTATCAAAACGTTCTGCTAAAAACTGAGGAATAGTAATTAATCCACTTTTCAAATAACGTGGTAATAAGAAAAAAGCTGTTACTACCATAGCTATTGCTGCTAAAGTTTCCCAAGCCATTACTAGAATTCCTTCAGTAAATGCTGCTCCATTTAAACCTACAATTTGTTCCGTAGATAGATTGGTAAGTAATAAAGATCCAGCTATAACACCCGCTGTTAAACTTCTTCCTCCTAAAAAATAGCCTTCAGAAGTACTTTCATTTGTTTTTCTAGTTGCACTCCATGAAATAACAGCAACAAGTACTGTAAAGCCTATAAATGATATTATTCCTAACATAAATTTGGTTATTTGATTCTACAATTTAAGATTATTTCTATTGAAATAGCTTAGAAAACAACTCTGTATAGTTCGTGTATAGGTAAATTGTTATTTATTCCTTTTAAATAAAAAAACAACTAATTAATTCTCGTGTTTTTTATTTTTAAAAGATTTAGACTACAGATTATTTTAATAAAATTAAAAAGATTGTATAACTAAATCACACTGTACTAAAAGAACAGAGGTTTCTTTACACTAGGAACTGAAAAATTCCTTTGTTTATTCTAATATAGAATTAGAATTACTTGAATTCATTTCTCTTTCAAGAAAACTTATTTTTAAATAATATTGAAAGTACTGCTATCAAATTACAGGGTTTAGAACTCTTTATTGAAACCAATAAAAAAGGCTGCCCTTTCGGGCAACCTAGATCCATTTTAATAATTAGGATTTGGGATAAGGATTTATTATTATTTACTTTCTTTCCTTTGTTTTTAATTCAATTAAGATCCACACTGACCTAAATTGTTCCAACCTCCAGATACTCTTTCATATAAAGATCCCTGATAAGTAACTCTTGAGCCAATACTATAGCTTGTTCCGCTTACATAAGCAGAAACTCCATCACAAATATCTGCACTTTGAGAACCACACTGCCCAAGGTTATTCCACCCTCCAGATACTCTTTCATATAAAGATCCTTGGTAAGTAACTCTTGAACCAATACTGTAACTTCTTCCACTAACATAAGCAGCTACACCTGCACAAATATCTCCACCACTAGTAGAAGGAGGATACATTTTATTGATTCCCTCAATATCACCAGCTGATAATCCATTTCTTTGAATACTATAGCTAGAACCATCTTTCTTTTCAATTGTTGGTTGCCCATTTTTAGAAAAGAATGTTGGCCCATACATCATAATAGAACCAAAGTCTAAAGCAGAAGTAAATTCATCTCCATCGAAACCTTGTTGAACATAAGTTTGGAAATTAAATGCTCGTCCATCTTGAATATTTTCAAAATTTATATTTACATAATTATCTCTATCTTTTCTACTTTGTTCATGCCATAAACCTACTGCATGACCAATTTCGTGTATCGTATTACCTGTAGTACAACCAGTAGCCAAATTAATATCTTGACGACCTCCTCTTCTTCCTACAAAAGAAGAACATCCAGAACCAGTTCTAAAATATATATAATCTGATTGGTTTGTTCTTTGAACAAACCTTAACGAGGTATTTCTTTCCCAATGTGCAATTGCATCTGTAACACGGCTTTTATTAGCTAAAGAAGATTCTACCGAATAATAAACAGTATTATTTGTCCATCTACTTCCTGTTCTACCAACAGATCTTCCTAATACTTCCACAGGGGAAGGTTCACCAACTTCAGCAGGGGTTTCTGTTAATTGGTTTATATCAAAAAGAATATCTCCATCCATTACATACATACCATTTACTTTTTCTACATTCACCTTACTAGAACCATAGTACATAGTTTGTGCTCTGCCACTTAATGCAGGAAACGCTTCTTCTGGATTAATTGTTTTTGCTTCAGGAGGAATAACTTCACTTAAATCGCTCGTATCTTCACTCTGACACGAAAAAATTAACAATGAACTTGCTAAAGCTAAAAATGGGAGTTTTAAGTTTTTCATAAAAAGGGTTTTTATTTGGTTATTAGAAATTTTCAACTAAAAATGTTAAAAAAAAATAATTCACTTACATAATGTGCTAATTTGTTAATTATTCTTTAAAAAATAAAAGAAATTACATGAGTTATATTTTAACAAAAACCATTAAAAAACAAAACAAAAAAAACGCTAAATAACTGATAAACAACACCTTTTCCTTTTTTTTTCTTTAGTTAAATTTTAATTTATAAAGTAAATTTTATATGAAGTGAATAATTAAAATTTAATAAAAAGTAAAGAAATTGTTGCTTATCGTAAATTTTGAAAAACATTGTAAAAACAAAAAAGCTAAAAAAAATTGCCTTTTACAACAATTTTTTTTAGCCTTAATTTATGATAACTTCCTTATTATTTCAAAGAAGCTAAACTTGCTTTTAATGTTTCAATTTTAGCTACAGCATCTGCTTCTTTCTTCTTTTCATTTGCTACAACTTGTTCTGGTGCATTATTCACAAATCTTTCATTAGAAAGCTTCTTTTGCACTGATTTTAGGAAACCTTCAGTATAATTTAACTCTTCAGTTATCTTTTTAATTTCCTCTTCTACATTAATACTATCAGCTGAAATTGGCACGAAATATTCGTTAGACTTTACTCTGAATGAAGCTCCGTCTACTTTTTCTGTTACATAACTTACTTCAGAAGCATTTACAAGCTTTTTAATTACACTATCAAAACGCTTTGTATAGTTTTCATTATTTACTACATAAAGTTCAATAACATCTTTAAAAGCTATATTTTTTTCTTTTCTGATCGTTCTGATTCCTGAAATAATGTTCGTTGCAAAATCAAACTCTTCAATAATTGACGAATCTTTAACTTCATTAATTTTTGGATACTTCGCTATAATTAAAGCTTCCTCTACTGTTCTTTCTGAAATTAACTGCCAAATTTCCTCTGTAATAAATGGCATAAAAGGATGTAATACTTTCAGATTATCTTCAAAAATAGCCATCACCTCATCATAAGTTTTCTTATCAATTGGTTGTTGATATGCTGGTTTTACAGCTTCTAATAACCAACCACAGAAATCGTCATTAATTAATTTGTAAATACTCATGATTACATCACTTAAACGGTATTTACTGTAATGATCTTCAATTTCAGCTAATGTTTTTTGGAGCTTCGTTTTATACCATTCAATAGTTATTTTACTATGTTCTGGTTGCTCAATTTCTTCAGAAACTTCCCATAAAGATGTTAAATAAAACGCACTCCAAACTTTATTCCCTAAACCTTTACCTTGTTGACATAAAGCTTCATCAAATAATAAATCGTTTCCAGCAGCAGAACTCAACAATAAACCAACACGTACTCCATCTGCTCCATATTCTTCAATCAATTTTAATGCATCAGGAGAATTCCCTAATGATTTACTCATTTTACGGCGTTGTTTATCTCTTACTAATCCTGTTAAATATACATTTTCAAACGGACGAGCATCTTTATATTCATATCCAGAAATAATCATACGTGCTACCCAAAAGAATAAAATATCTGGTCCTGTTACTAAATCATTCGTTGGATAATAATAATTGATTTCTTCATTCTCTGGATTTCTAATTCCATCGAAAACAGATATTGGCCATAACCAAGACGAGAACCAAGTATCTAAAACATCTGGATCTTGTCTTAAATCTGAAGCTTGAAGATTTGCGTTAGATGTTTTCTCTTTTGCTAATTCTAATGCTTTCTCTTTAGTTTCTGCTACTACGAAATCTTCTTTCCCATCTCCATAATAGAATGCAGGAATTTGTTGTCCCCACCATAACTGACGAGAAATATTCCAATCACGAATATTTTCCATCCAGTGACGGTATGTGTTTTCGAACTTTCTAGGATATAATTTTACATCTCTATCTTCACCTAAAACACCTTCAATCGCTGGTTTGGCTAAATCTTCCATTTTTAAGAACCATTGATCAGATAATCTAGGTTCGATTACTGCTTTTGTTCTTTCTGAAGTTCCAACTTTATTGGTATGTTGTTCTACTTTTACTAAATATCCTTTTTCTTCAAGTTCTTTAGCTATTTCTTTACGAACTACAAAACGATCTTTGCCTTCATAATGTAAACCGAAAGAATTTAAAGAAGCGTCTTCATTAAAAATATCGATTACTTCTAAATTGTGCTTATCTCCAAGAACCTTATCATTTTCATCGTGCGCAGGAGTTACTTTTAAACATCCTGTTCCGAATTCAACATCTACATAACTATCTTCAATTATTGGAATTTCACGATTACATAATGGTACAATCGCCTTCTTTCCTTTTAAATGCGTGAAACGTTCGTCTTCTGGATTGATACAAATTGCTGAATCTCCTAAAATAGTTTCAGGACGCGTAGTTGCAATGGTTACTTTTTCATCAGAACCTACAATATCGTATTGTAAATAATATAAGTTTCCTTGTCGCTCTTCATAAATTACCTCTTCGTCAGACAATGTAGTTTTAGCCTCAGGATCCCAATTTACCATTCTGAATCCACGGTAAATTAATCCTTTATTATAAAGATCAACAAAAACTTTGATCACAGCTTCACTCATATCATCATCCATGGTGAACTTAGTACGTTCCCAATCACATGAAGCTCCAAGCTTTTTTAACTGCTCTAAAATGATTCCTCCATATTTATCTTTCCACTCAAAAGCATGATTCAAGAACTCTTCTCTAGTTAAATCATTTTTATTAATTCCCTCTTCTTTCAATTTCGCCACAACTTTTGCTTCAGTAGCAATAGAAGCGTGATCTGTACCAGGAACCCAACAAGCATTTTTACCTAATAAACGAGCACGACGAATTAATACATCTTGAATTGTATTATTTAACATATGCCCCATATGTAAGACTCCAGTGACATTTGGTGGTGGTATTACAATTGTGTATGGTTCTCTCTCATCCACTTCAGAATGAAAATAATTGTTTTTCATCCAGTAATCGTACCATTTGCTTTCAATTTCGCTGGCGTTATATTTAGGTGAAATTTTCATATGCTCTCCTGTTAATCAAGTTGTTTATAGATTATAAAAATGATTTTTTTGGCATCATTTTTGAAATATAGTTGACAAAAATACAACTATCTAATCATGTATTGAAAATTTAGATGTTGATTTTTTTATAACTAAAAAATTATATTAAATTTGTAAACATAGGAAAATCCCTAAACAATTATTTTAACATTATGAGAACAATTTTATCAATTATCGCAGTATGTTTCATCACTTTATCTGTAAATGCTCAGGAATTTAAGTTTATTAATGAAGGTGGAGAAACTATTAACTATGGAAAAATAGCATTAGGTTCTGACGGTAAAAGAGTATTTGAATTTACAAACACAGGTGATGCTCCATTAATTATAAAAGATATTAAATCTACTTGTGGTTGTACAGTACCAAGTAAACCAGAAAAGCCAATTATGCCAGGAGAAAATGGAAAAATTGAAGTATCTTATGATACTAAAAGACCAGGAGGTTTCTCTAAAGCAATTACAATTTACTCTAACGCAAAACAAGAGAGAAAAATGTTAAAAATTAAAGGTTACATTGTTAAAGATTCAAAAGTTAAAGTTGAGAAATCTTCTATGTAACATAAAAACATACTACTATATAAAAAAAGAGTTCCAAATTTGGAACTCTTTTTTTATATCCTTCTTTCTAACCTTAGTTTGTATGTATAGTATATCCCATCTCTTTCGATTCCTAAAACTACTTTTCTTCCTGGTTTGTAACTAAATATACCATTTATTTCATCTAATGTAAATTGATAAGCAGGTTTCCCATTTATTTTCTTTATAATATCTCCTTTTTCTAAACCAACATAAAAAGCTGGAGAATCTTTAATTACTTCATAGACTTTGTAAGCTGGTTTAAATTCATATTTATAAGTTGTTATAACAGAAAACACATCTGGTTTGGTTGTTTTACTTTCAACTCCATATGAATTAATATTTGTTTGTTCTACTTCCTCTTTTATTAAATCTTTTCCTGAGTAAACTACTACTAAACCACTCATATTATAATAGAATCCTTTTTTTAAAGATCCATTTTTCTTCAAAACCATTCTTCTGTTAGGATAATCTAACCAAACTTTAAAACGTTTTAAAATATTTCCACCAATACTTCCGTTTCTACTTTTAAATTCTCTAGCATTAACTGTTGATGTTGTATCTAAAAAAGAAACCGTAGGTTCTGGAATTACAAATTTACCCAATCTAAATTCTGCTATCCTACTTCTATTCCCATAAATACTACCTGTTAAGCCTTCTCCTAGAATATCTTTAAAATATTTTTTTGGAGTTTTAATAGCATTATGAGTACCTTCAAACAACCAAATAGCATCACTACCTCCAGAGTCTACTAATAATTTTGTTTTAATTTTTTTATTAGTTATTGTATCTATTTGAGTAACTGTATTTATATAAGGTTTACTTCTATAAAATTCTAAAGGAAATTCTTCACATCTCCTACATTTTTTTAGTTTGTATTTTTTAGGATTATAAAAAGTTAATGTTTCATTACTGTAATCTATCTTTAAAATTACATCTTTTAATAAATCAAAACCTATAATTCCATGAATCGTAACTCCCATTTTAGAAGACATGTTAAAACTATCTCTTAAAATAACATATAAATCTTGACTAGAACTTACAATATTATTAATACGAAAATGATTGCTTTTAGATAATAATGCTTGAACAGCTTCTTGTTTTCCTAACCCTCTTAACTTAATTTTTTCAATATTATTTAACCCTAAACTATCATTCTGATTTAAATTAAACAAAATAGTTTTATTAACACCTGTGTCTAATATAAATGATAATTCTTTACCATTAATTTCTAATGGCATGACAATTAAATTATTAATATTTTTGAATTTAACTTTCTGTTTTACATCATCTTTACCAAAAAACTGAAATTTTCCTTGAGAAAAAATAGTATTAGATATAAAAAAAAGTACAAAAAAGAATAACACCTTCTTCAAGCTAGTAATTTTTATGTTCTATATATTCAATATACAATCAAATTCGTTAATTAGTGATATTTTAAGATACTTTTAACCATTTTCTTTCGGTGAAATGAAGTTTTTTTAAGGTTAAAGATTACACTATTTTAAATATTTTTTTTGCAACTTTGTCTTCAATAAACAACTATAAAATTTCTAATTATGCCATCAATTTCTGACAAAGGAAATTCAATGCCGCAATCTCCAATTCGTAAACTGGTTCCTTTTGCGGAAGATGCTAAAAAAAGAGGTATAAAAGTTTTCCATTTAAATATTGGACAACCTGATATTAAAACGCCTCAAGTAGCATTAGATGCTGTAAAAAACAATAATATAGAGGTATTATCTTACGCTCGATCTGAAGGTTCTGAAACATACAGGACTAAACTTTCTAACTATTATGCTAAAAATGGTATCTCTGTAACTGCAAATGATATTATTGCAACTACGGGCGGATCTGAAGCTTTATTATTTACTATTGGTAGTATTACTGATCCGGGAGATGAAATCATTATTCCTGAACCTTTTTATGCGAACTATAATGGTTTTTCTATTGCATCTGGTGTAAAAGTAGTTCCTGTAATTTCTTCTATCGACGATAATTTTGCTTTACCAAAGATTGAGGATTTTGAAAAATTAATTACTCCAAAAACTAAAGCAATTTTAATCTGTAATCCTGGAAATCCAACTGGATATTTATACAGTAAAGAAGAAATTCAAAAATTAAAAGAAATTGTTCTTAAACACGATTTATTTTTAATTGCTGATGAAGTTTACAGAGAATTTGCTTACGATGGTGCAGAACATCACTCTATTTTAAAAGAAGATGGTTTAGATAAAAATGCTATTGTTATTGATTCTGTTTCTAAACGTTACAGTATGTGTGGTGCAAGAATCGGATGTATTGTTTCTAAAAATCAAGAATTTGTTCAAACTGCAATTAAGTTTGCACAAGCAAGATTAAGTCCGCCTACTTATGCTTTAATCGCTAGTGAAGCAGCTTTAGATACGCCTCAAAGTTATTTTGATGATGTTATTGAAGAATATGTAGAACGTAGAAATACATTAATTTCTGAACTAGAAAAAATCGAAGGTGTAAAAGTTGCCAAACCAAAAGGTGCTTTTTATTGTATTGCTGAATTACCAGTTGAAAATTCAGAAGATTTTGCACAATGGATTTTAGAAAGTTTTAATCACAATAACGAAACTGTAATGGTTGCTCCTGCTGGAGGTTTTTACTCAACTAAAGGAGAAGGAAAAAATCAGGTTCGTATTGCCTATGTTTTAAACAAAGAAGATTTAAAACGTTGTGTTGCTATTTTAAAAGCAGCTTTAGAAGCTTACAATAAATAATTTCATTTGGAAATTCAACAAAATATATCATTAAAAAGTTATAACACGTTTGGCATTGATGTTAATGCCAAACGTTTTATTTCTATTCGTTCTGTTCATGAACTGCAAAAACTTGTAGTAAAAGAAAAATCTATTTTTTTAATTTCTGGAGGTAGTAATATGCTATTAACTAAAGATATTGAAGATTTAGTAGTTCATATTAATACTGAAGGAATTTGTATTGATAGAGAAGATGAAAACTCAGTTTATCTTACAGTAAATGCTGGAGAAAACTGGCACGATTTTGTTTTATGGTGCATTGATCAAAACTATGGTGGAATTGAAAATTTATCTTTAATTCCTGGAAATGTAGGTACATGTCCTATTCAAAATATTGGTGCATATGGTGTTGAAGTAAAAGATGTGATTACAAAAGTGGAAGCAGTTGCCATTGAAACTGGAAAACTGGTTCAGTTTTCAAATGCTGATTGTAAATTTGGTTACCGTAATTCTATTTTCAAGAATGAAGTTAAAGGAAAGTATATTATTACTTCTGTAAGTTTAAAACTTACAAAAAAGAATCACTTACTTAACACTTCTTACGGTGCTATTGAAACTGAACTTGCTTCTAAAAACATTACGAATCCAACGATTAAAAATATTTCTGATGCTGTTATAGCAATTAGACAATCTAAACTACCAGATCCTAAAGAAATTGGAAATAGCGGTAGTTTTTTCAAAAACCCAGTAATTTCTAAAAGTCTTTTTGAAAATTTAAAAGATAAGTTTCCAAATATTCCTAGTTATCCGGTATCTGAAACTGAAATTAAAGTTCCTGCTGGTTGGCTAATCGAACAAAGTGGATTTAAAGGGAAACGTTTTGGTGATTATGGTGTTCATGAAAAGCAAGCCTTAGTTTTAGTAAACTATGGAGATGCTTCTGGAGAAGACATTTACAATCTTGCTCGAAAAATACAAACTACAATTAAAGAAAATTTTAACATTGACCTTGAAATAGAGGTAAATGTGATTTAATTAATTTGTTGTTTAACCATTTTCCCATGAGAATCGATTTCTATTTCAAAGGTTTTTAATGTAGTGTTTTTAAAGTTATCATCATCATTTGAAACCAAAGTCTGACGAATTTCTTGTTGCTTCACTATAATTTTACTCTTTTGAATTGTAACATTAAGTTCACTGACAAAATATTCATTGCTTCCCATATTACTATTCTTACAAAAGCAACCTATTAACTCCTCTCCTATTATTTCTCCTTCATAATTCATAGTTACTACATATATACCTTTATTATCTATTCCAAAAGCTCCAGGTGAATAATAATGTGTGTAAATTAAACTTAAATATTTCTGATCGAAATACGCAAAACCGTAGTAATAACTTTCTGTTCCTACATATCCTATTTCATCAACAACTTCGACATTCAAGAAACGTTGTAATAATTTAGAATCTATTTCTTCTTCAATCCTAGGCTCTGAAAAATTAAATGGAGATTTAACCTTCTTAAAACTTTCAATAAATTTTTTAAGAGAATCATTTTGAATTTGATACAGATCTCTTTGAGATGACAACTCAAAATTAAAAAGTATACATGCTAAACAAATTATAATTCCTTTCATACTTTTCAATAGTTCTTAGTCTTAACAATTTCTCCACAACAATTATATTTCTTCCAAACTCCTATTTTCTTTCCTCTACTTTTTGCTCCTTCCCAAACTAAACAAGGTTGATTATCTTTAGAAACTTCATATTGTTTTTCATAAGTTTCAAAAATTAAATATTTAGATGACCCTAACGCTTTTCGTATATCATCTGATTTTGTGTCAATTTTTGTGGTTGTTAACTCTTTTGAAAGATTTCCATCTAATGTCATAGCACGGTAATACAATGCAGTTCCATAATTATCATATTTTATTTCCCAAAACAAATCGTCGTTTTTAAGCCATGAGGCACTGTAACCTGCATTAAATTTATAAATTTTACTTTTTCCTTTTATTTTATAAGTGTAAAGCGTCTCAATAAATTTACATTTCCCATTTTTATATTTCTTTTCGATCTTAATTGAATCTTGAAATATAAAATTCTCCATTAATTTTAAATACCTCTCGGTATGTTGAGAAAAGCTACTTATCGAAATAAAAAGTAGTATTAGTAAAATCTTTTTCATAAAACACGCATTAAACTCTACAAATTTAACTATTAACTAATAATTTAGAGTTTTTAAATTATGTTTCAGAAATTTATTTTTCTTTTTTCAATAAATTTATATGTCGTATTAGTCGTTGAATTTCTAGTTCGATTGTTCCATTATAAACACCTCGTATTCTTCCTTTTTTATCGACAAGGACAAAATTTTCGGTATGTATAAAAGCATCTTTATCTTGCGTTTTCACAAAGTCTTCATCCGCAAAATAAGATGTTCGTGCTAAATCGTAAATCAGATCTTTATCTCCTGTTACTAAATTCCACTTTTTAGAATTTATCCCATTTTCTAAAGCATATTGTTTTAAGACAGGAACAGAATCTTTAACAGGCATTACTGTGTGTGATAATAATTGGATTTCATCATCTTCTTTATATTCGTCTTGAAGTATACTCATATTCTTCTCTAAAATTGGACAAATACCTGGACAACTTACAAAGAAAAAATCTGCCACATAGATTTTACCTTTATAGTTTTCATTTGTGATCGTTTTTCCTTCTTGATTTATCAAACTAAAGTCAGCAATTTTATGAATACTTTTATACTCTATTGAGCTTTCTGCAATCCATTCAGGAGTAAAAATAGCTGAATTAAAAAAAGGTAAAGTAATAGACCTATCTACTTTAATTTCTTTCTTACAACTCACACAAAGTAGTGTGATACAAACAAATAAAATTATATTATTTATAGCTTTCATTAATCGTGTTTACTGTATAACATTTTTTGAGGCCAATTAAACCGAAACGATCTCCGTTTTTAGTTACAAAATTGGCTCTGATCTTTCCGTCATCTCTCCATAATTGTTGTTTTCCTTCTTCTTTCCCTTCTACAAAATGAAAAGCCTTCATCTGTTGTCCGTTTTTATACCACTCACTCACTTTTCCATCATAAGCTCCTTTAGCATTAAAATGGTATTCAAATCTTTTATTTCCATTACGCCACCAACCTCTATGAACACCACTTTTTTTTCCTTGAGTATAAAATCGTTCTTCAATTCTTAAAGTATCATTTAAATACTTTAATTCTTGTCCTTCTTTCTTACCTTTTAAGTAATTAGAAATCGTTTTTAATCTATTTAAACTATCATATTTAATTAACTCTCCTGAATATAAATTTTGTTTCAAAAAAAGTTCTCCATTTACTAATTTAAAATCAGTTGTATTGAAAATCTTGCTTTGATATTTAATTTCATCTCTTTTACAAGATAAAAACGTGACAAAAATTATTAAGAAAAGTCTCCTCATTTATTGAGATATATTTCCTGGAGTACCGAAATATCCATTTCCGTTAATATAAGGAGCTTCAGTAGTAACATGATAATGATAAATCCCGTTAGGAAAATCAGGTGTTACACCAACATGTCCATGAAATTCATCTAAATCTGAATTTGTAACTGGACTTCCATTTTCTTCTGGTCCGTATACAGGAAATCCATCTGCTAGTAATCCTAAAAATCCTGATTTCCCGAAAGTATCTGTTAAAAATGTTGGCTCTATATGATAATGATAATTTCCTCTAGCATCAGGATGACCTAAATATTGATCAAAAGAGTCTATTTCACTAGTTAAGGGTTGATTATTTGGTCCAGCATATTGATTATAAAAAACAACTCCATTTACACATACACCTATAGGCCCAAGAGGTGTCGCTGTATTACTTGAAGCTTCTTGTGGTTTTAAAGGAATTGTGAAAACTATATTTTGACTCTCAATTAAATTAGGATTTTTTCTCCAATCAGGATTATCTCCATTATAAGCTTCATACATTGGATTTGTTTGTTCCCAATAAGGACTTCCATGATTTGGTAAATCATCGGTAGTAATTTCAACAACATCTCCGTTTATCGCATAAGAAACACCTGGTACGTTATCAAATTTTGACAATACACTTGTTATATCATAAGATTCAGTTGGTGTTGTTGGAGTTTCATTGGTATTTTCATCATTATCAGAAGAACACGCCACAAATAAAATTAGAAGACTACCTATTAAAGTTTTATATATATTTCTCATAATTAACCTTTTATAATATTTATTCTATTTTTTAATTCAGTTAAAACAGTTTGTTCAGTTACACTTAGTGATGGATTATCTAACAGATTATTAGTTTCAAAAAAATCATTAAAAACATTATAAAAAGCTTCTGTTCCATCTGAAAAAAGGATGTATTTGTAATTTTCGTTTCTTACTGTAATATCTTCTGTACCAAAATCTCTACCAATTTCTGTGTAAGCATAATCTCTTAACATGATATTCGAATTATTAGATGCTATACTCCAAAAACTACGGCTATCGTTAATTGTACTTACATTTACCCCAGCTATATTTGCTATCGTTGCAAATAAATCGGTTGTATTTACTAAGGAAGATTCAGCTTCATTAAATCTATTTACATCTTTACCATATATAATCATAGGTACATTTACTCCCCCTTGATAAACTGTTCCTTTAACACGTCTATTTCTATACTCTTGAGCTACTTGATTTGGAGTTCCATTATCTCCAATAAATATGATAACTGTATTATTTCTTTCTTCTTCTGACATGGAATTCAATAAGCGACCTATTTCAGAATCCATAGCTTCTATCATTGCCATGTAATATGGTTGTGGATTAGCATCTATAATCGCTTCATCTGTTGGTAAATTTCCTTGAGAATGTAAATCTATTGGTGGCAAATGAAAAGGTGTATGAGGTGCATTATAAGCTAACCATAAAAACCATGGAGTATCTTGATCTTTAACCCAATCTATAGCTAAATCTGTAAATTTAGTTGTCGTATATTCTGTTGAATTATTTTGAACTCCATTTTCGGTTAAAGTCCAATTCCAATAAGAAGTAACTGCTCCATTCAATAAACCAGCATAATAATCTACACCTAATTCGTTTGGATGATTAGCGTCTCTTGATAAATGCCATTTACCTATAACAGCATTTTGATAACCAGCACCATTATCTTTTAAATATTTTTGAATTGAAGTTTCAGAAGTAGACAATTCATCATCTACTTTCATAACCCCAGTTCTAAAACCATATTTACCAGTTAAAATACTTGATCTAGTTGGTGTGCAAGTTGGATAGGACCATAAATTATCAAACCGAACTCCATTATTGATCATGCTTTGAAGATTTGGCATATTAGGCTTAATACTTCCGACAGAATAACCTGGCGTTGCATCCAATCCCATATCATCGGCTATGATTAATAAAATATTAGGTTTTGTGGCTTCTGAATTAGAATCAATTGGCGATTCTGTATCTACATTATCTTTACTACAAGAAGTAATCAGTAGTAATAGCACTAATAGTATTGGGGATAAAATCAATCTCATATATCGTACTTTTATTTTTAGACCATCAAGAGTTATAAAGGTTTAAAAATTTACTAAACAATACACAAAAAAAATCCAATGTAACTGATTTTAAAAATATTACATTAGATTAAAATTGATTTATATGTTAGTTTTTTTTAGAAAATAGATTAATTTCTAAATCTATTGTTATGGGAATTACTCTTCACTTTAATATAGTTAGGTTTTAAATCTTTATTATATCCTTCTGTTATAAAACCTATCAAACTATTTAAACATTTCACTAAAAATTCTTTCATGACTGAGGGATTTAATTTTTATCTTTCATAAATTAAGACACTTTCTTTTTCAAAAAGTCACTAACTATTTTAAAAATTAGTTTATGTATCTTTGTAGCTTAAAAATATTTTTATGAAATTAATTTTTTTAACAATAGGATTATTAGCTTTAGCTTTCGGTGGAATTGCTATTAAGATTTGGGCAAAAAAAGATGGTGAATTTGCAGGAACATGCGCAAGTCAAAATCCAATGTTGAATAAATCTGGTGAAGCTTGTGGCTTTTGTGGTAAAACACCAGATCAATTTGATACTTGTAATGAACCTCAACATCAATAAAAAAATAATCTCATAAAAAAGGAAATCCTTATACATATAGAACAAGCAAAAAAAGGCAATCAGGTTGCTTTTAATCACCTTTTGGATTTCTATTGGGGTAGTGTTTATGGATATCAGTTAAAAAATACTGGTAATGAAAATGATGCAGAAGATATAACTATTCAAACTTTTGCTAAAGCATTTAACAAAATTCATCTCTACAATGAAGATTATGAGTTTAATACTTGGTTAATTGCTATTTCAAAAAATTTATATCAAGATTTAGTAAGAAAACGAAAATCTTCAATTCATTTTAAAGTTTCTTCTGTAGAAGAAGATAAAATATATGATATTATTGATGATACTCCTTCTCCTGAAGATAAATTTATTAAAGAACAAAATTTAGCTAAACTCCTTAAAGACATTAAAAAACTTAAACCTAAGTATCAAGAAATTATAAACTTACGTTTCTTTCAAGAACTTTCTTATAAAGAAATTTCTATACAAATTAATGAACCTATTAATAATGTTAAAATTAAATTACTTAGAGCCAAAAAGTTATTAGCTGAAATTATTAAAAAAAATAACTCGTGAAAAAATCTATACTAAATGTACTTGGACCAGGTTTACTTTTTGCTGGTGCTGCAATTGGTGTATCACATTTAGTACAAGCTATAAGAGCAGGAGCAGATTATGGATTAGGTTTATTATGGGCTATTATTTTAGTACATATCTTTAAATATCCTTTTTTCAGATTTGGGCCTCAATATGCAGCTGCAACTGGAGAGAGCTTATTAGACGGGTATAAAAAATTAGGAACAATTTATTTGATAATATATGTTGTTGTAAATTTTATAACAATGTTTACAATTCAGGCTGCAGTAACAATTGTTACAGCAGGTCTTGCTAGTCAACTTTTTGGATTTACAAATGACCTTATATATTGGTCATACATACTTTTAATTGTTATTATTATAATTTTATTTTTAGGTAAATATTCATTTTTAGATCGGTTTATAAAATATATTATTTTATTTCTCACCATTAGCACTTTACTAGCTGTAAGCATCGCTTTTTTAAAAAACGAATCTACTTACTCTTTTCAACAAATATTACCTAAAAACGCATTAGAAATAAGTTTTTTAATAGCTTTCTTGGGTTGGATGCCTGCTCCTTTAGATATTTCAATATGGCATTCGCTTTGGTCTGTTGAAAAAAGCAAAACTATTTCAGAAAAAATTACAGTAAAAAAATCAATTTTTGATTTTAACGTTGGGTACTTAGGAACTTTATTTTTAGGAATTTGTTTTATTCTACTTGGAACCTTGGTCATGTTTAACACAGGAGAAACTTTTTCTTCTAGTGGAGGAAAATTTGCTATTCAATTAATAGATTTATATACTAAAAACCTAGGAAGTTATTCTAAAATAATAATTGGTATAGCCGCTTTTACAACCATGCTCAGCACTACAGTAACGACCTTAGATGCCTCTCCTAGAGCTATGAGTAAAAGCACCGAACTACTAGGTTTTAAAAAGTTAAATTATAGATTTTGGATACTTTTTCTTCTAATAGGTACTTGCATTATTTTAACTTTTTTTAAAAGCAACATGCTTACTTTGGTGAAAATAGCAACTATTTTCTCTTTTTTAACAGCTCCAATATTTGCTTTTCTCAATTTCAAGTTAATTACTAGTTCACATACACCAAAAGAATTTCAACCTAATATATTCTTAAAAATTATAAGTTTTTTAGGTTTTATTTTTCTTTTTCTATTCAGTATATGGTATTTAAAAACCTATATTACAACACATTAAATTTAATTCTGTTTATTTTTTTTAAAAAAAATCAAAAAAAAACAGAAAAAAAATTAAATTAGCATGCTTTTTGATTATTTCTATCGGAGCAAATAAAACCCCAATATTAAAAAAAATGAAAAACGTTATTATTAAAGCAGTTATTACAACTGTTCTATTATTTTCAGTTCATAATTCTTTTTCTCAAGGAGAAGATTTTAAAAATGCTTTGAATACTAAAGATTTGCATTTTACGGGTGTGTTACAACAGCAAAATGGAAAATTCCGTTACGATTATCATGACATTTATGAGAAAGATTCTGTAGCTAAAGATCTTCAAGCAAGTGGTTATCATGGAGGAGGACCTTCTTGGTTAGGAATTATTTATGGTGCATTTAAAGTTGGTGGAAGCGATTTAATTGATGGTTTAGAAATGAATGTTGAAGTTAGTGGTATTACATTTTGGAGTGCTAATAGAGATGATTTAGAAAAAATTGGAAGAATTGTATCTCTAGTAAAAACTAATGACAATGCATTACAAATGGCAATTGATAAAGCAACTGAACTAGATATTATGCAATAACAAACATTTCTTCGTAAATTTGTAATTCAAATTTATAATAGAATGTCTGATAATTTAGCTACAACAATTACTAACCCACCTAGTGAGAGAGTAAAAAAACCAAAATGGTTACGTGTTAAATTGCCTGTTGGTAAAAAATACACAGAACTTCGTGGCTTAGTTGATAAATATAAACTTAATACAATATGTACAAGTGGTAGTTGCCCTAACATGGGAGAATGTTGGGGAGAAGGTACTGCTACATTTATGATTTTAGGTAATATCTGTACAAGATCTTGCGGTTTTTGTGGAGTGAAAACAGGAAGACCTGAAACGGTAGAATGGGATGAACCAGAAAAGGTAGCTCGATCTATAAAAATCATGAATATTAAGCATGCTGTAATTACTTCTGTAGATCGTGATGATTTAAAAGATGGAGGCTCTATTATTTGGGCTGAAACTGTACAAGCCATCAGAAGAGCAAATCCAAATACTACTTTAGAAACTTTAATTCCAGATTTTCAAGGGAACGAAAAACTAATTGATCGTATTATAGAAGTCCACCCTGAAGTTGTTTCTCACAACATGGAAACCGTTCGTAGATTAACACGTGAAGTTAGAATCCAAGCAAAATATGATAGAAGCTTAGGTGTTTTAAAATATTTAAAAGAAAATGGAATGAGAACCAAATCAGGTATCATGCTTGGTTTAGGCGAAACTGAAGAGGAAGTAATACAAACTATGACAGATTTAAGAAATGTTGGGCTTGATGTCATAACTATAGGACAGTATTTACAGCCTACTAAAAATCACTTACCTGTTAAAGAATTTATAACACCGGATCAATTCAAGAAATATGAAGAGCTTGGTAAAGAAATGGGGTTTATGTATGTAGAGAGTGGGGCTTTAGTACGTTCATCATACAAAGCACACAAGCATGCTAGCTAAAATTTTCATTGTGAATCCCTTAACAAAACAGCTTCTTAAAGTTAAAAAATTGTAAACTATAAAATAAAACAAAAAACTTACAGTTATAATTCATAATTTTGGCACAGTAATTGAAAACCATTTATTGTATAACACAATAATGTTTTCATTGTGTAAATTATTTGAATTAGTTGATTAACAGAAGCCGTCTCAGTGAGATGGCTTTTGATTTTTATAGAATTGCGCTAAAAACATCAAATTAAAAAACAACATTTTTATTCAATAAAAAAACCACCTTTAAGGTGGTTTTATATTTTTAAACTATTTGTATCAAAAAGGTGATAAACACACACAAAACAAACATTAAGATGGTTAAGCTTGATACAAACAAGGTCTTTTTTAGATTACTATTAATATGATCTCTATAAAAAGTGGTTTTCCTAATTAGTAAATTCGATAAGTACACTAAAACAAATACAGGTAAACCGTAAAATATTACTAATACTAAAAGTAATTGTTGAATATTACTTGGACCTCCACATAAAAAATGAATCATAGAATATTATTCTAAGTATCCCATTTTTTTCATCCACTCGTCGTTGAACATTTTTCCAACATAACGACTTCCATGGTCATGGAATAAAACAACAACTATATCATCTTCATTAAAATGCCCTTTTAACTGCAATAAACCTTTCATTGCTGCTCCAGCAGAGTTCCCTAAGAACATTCCTTCTTTTTTAGCTAATAATTGCGTATAAACAGCAGCATCTTTATCGGTAACCTTTGTAAATCCATCAATAATACTAAAATCAACATTCTTTGGTAAAATATCTTCTCCAATTCCTTCTGTTACGTAAGGATAAATTTCATTTTCATCGAAAATACCAGTTTCATGATACTTTTTAAATACTGATCCGTAAGTATCAATTCCCCAAACTTTAACGTTAGGATTTTGCTCCTTTAAATACTTTCCTACTCCTGAAATAGTTCCTCCTGTTCCAACACCAACTACGAAATGAGTAATTTTTCCTTCAGTTTGCTCCCAAATTTCAGGTCCAGTACTTTCATAATGACCTTTTGCATTACTTGGGTTATCATATTGATTAACATACCAAGCATTCTCTGTTTCTTCCGCTAATCTTCTTGAAACCGAATAGTAACTTCTAGGATCATCTGGCTCAACATTAGTAGGGCAAACAACCACCTCTGCTCCTACTGCTTTTAAAATGTCAATTTTCTCTTTACTTTGTTTATCTGCCATCACAAATATACATTTGTATCCTTTTACAATAGCAGCTAAAGCTAGTCCCATTCCTGTATTACCTGAAGTCCCTTCAATTATAGTTCCTCCTGGCTTTAATCTTCCATCTGCTTCTGCATCTTCAATCATTTTTAAAGCCATTCTATCCTTTACAGAATTACCAGGATTAAACGTTTCGTATTTAGCTAAAACCAAACAAGGTAATTCTTCAGCTAATGTATTTATCTTAACTAAAGGTGTATTTCCTATAGTTTCTAGAATATTCTTTGCGTATTTCATTTCGTTAAGTTTGCTGTGCAAATATAGGTTTATCAAACGATAATATAAAGCCAATAAAAAATCCCGAAAAATCGGGATTTGTGTATTTTAGTTGAACCAAACAATAAAGGATTTAATCTTCGCTAAATCAGGTATTTGCTCGATACTAACTTTTTTCATATTAAACTCTTTTAAGCCCAATTCTTCTTTATCTATAGCAATTGTAGCATTTAAATCATCTATAAAAATAGTGGCTGAAGAAAATGACGTTTCTATTTTACTAATGGCATTGTTTGCATTTATGTCTCTAAAAGTAGAAAGTACATTTAACCCATTAACAGTTTTAAATCTTTCGTCAAATACTTCAATACTTTTAATTGTTGAAGTCGAATCTAATTGTTCTCTTGGAACTACAGTTAATAAGTGCTTACCTCCTTTTTCGAAAATTTGATATTCATCATCATCTTGGAAATAGTAATTTCCTTTGGCTCCTTCACTTAAAATTTTAACAATAGAATCTTTAGCAAAAATCTTATCTAAGTCTTGCATTGTAGTTTCTTTTGTGATTTGTCCTACTTTTCCTTTAGCAATCGTGTATTTATCTTTACTACACTGCGTACTAACAACTGCAACACAAACAACTAACACGATTTTTAATAATTTTCTCATTTAAATTAGTTTCTTATATAACGTTTATTTACTCTTTTTAGTTTAATTAGATTACTTTCTTTAAAATACCAAACACAGCACGAATAAATGTAGCGCTTGTTAACACTTTAACTACTGGGTTTTGACGTGTACTTCTTTGTGAACTACTTGAGCTTCTCTTTCTCCTTAATTTTTCTTCCTCTTTTCTTCTATCTTCTTCAGATTTTTTCTTGTTAATACTATCAATCTTCTCTCCCAACAATTCATAAGCACTTTCTCTATCGATTGTATCATTGTATTTCTTAGCTAATTTAGAATTTCCTATAACTTCTTGAATTTCTCTCTCGGTTAAAATATCCATTCTACTCATTGGAGCTCTTAACATTGTTCTTGCTAAAGGAGTAGGAATACCTTTTTCATTTAAAACAGTTACAAAAGCTTCACCAATTCCTAACTGAGTTAGTACTTCACTAGTATTATAAAAGTCTGAATCAGGATAATTCTCTGCAGCCAATTTTAACGCTTTTCTATCTTTTGCTGTGAATGCACGCAAAGCATGCTGTACTTTCATTCCTAATTGAGCCAAAACATCTTCGGGAACATCTTTAGGATTCTGAGTTACAAAATACAATCCTATTCCTTTTGATCGGATTAATTTAACGATACTTTCTATTTGACTTAATAACGCTTTTGAGGCTTCATCAAAAACCAAATGTGCTTCATCTATAAAAATAATTAACTCTGGTCTTCCACTATCACCTTGCTCTGGAAATGTTTCATAGACTTCTGCTAATAATTGTAACATAAATGTTGAAAACAACTTCGGTTTATCTTGAATATCTGTTAATCGTAATACAGATATCACTCCTCTACCATTTTCATCAACTCTTGTTAAATCATCAACTTCAAAAGATTTTTCACCAAAAAACAACTCACCTCCTTGTTGTTCTAATTCTACAATTTTTCTTAAAATCGCTCCTGTACTAGAAGTCGATATTCTTCCATATTCAGTAGAAATCTCTTCTTTTCCTTCTGCAGTAATGAATTGTAGCATCTTTTTAAAATCTTTTAGATCTAAAAGAGGTAATTGATTATCATCACAGTATTTAAAAATGATAGCTACAATTCCAGATTGTGTTTCTGTTAAATCTAAAATTCTTGATAATAAAACTGGACCAAATTCTGAAACAGTTGCTCGTAAACGAACTCCATCTTGTTCTGATATTGATAAAATTTCTATAGGAAATTTTTTAGCATCAAACGGAACACCTATTTTCTCATGACGTTCATCTATCTTTGGATGTCCTGGACTAGGCTGTGCTAATCCACTTAAATCACCTTTAACATCCATTAATAAAACAGGAATCCCTTTTTCAGACATATTCTCTGCTAAAATCTGTAAAGTTTTAGTTTTACCAGTTCCTGTTGCTCCAGCAATTAAACCATGTCTATTAAGTGTTTTTAAAGGTAAATTTACTAAGGCGTTAGTTACAGTTTCTTCACCTAACATTCCTGCACCCAACGTAATAAAATCTCCTTTGCATTTGTACCCTTCATTTATGTAGTTGAAGAACGACTCCGTTTGACTCATCTTTTATTATTTTTTGATAAAAATACTATTAATATCAGCATTTCAAAAAGTAGAGCAAAATAATTTTAAGGAACTTTTCTTAAGTTTTAAGTAAATTTGTATTCCAACTAAAAATTTTCACATGAAATTACTGAATGTCTTAACTTTAGCTATTACAATGCTAATTTCTTCATGTACTATGAAAAATGACACCAACAATACTCAAATATCTACTGAAAAAGAAGATTTAATTTTTCATAGTTCTAAATTAGAACGTAAAAAAAATGCTCCTTTTTCAGATGCTGTTGAAGTTGGCAATACATTGTATTTAGCAGGTCAGGTTGGTATTAATCCTGAAACCAATAAACTACCTGAAGGAGGCATTGGCCCAGAAACAAGACAAACTTTAGAAAACATAAAAGCTGTTTTAGCATCACATGATTCAGATTTAGAACATGTAGTAAAATGTACAGTAATTTTATCTACTACAGATGATTTTACAGCATTTAATAAAATTTTTCGTAAATATTTTCCTAAAAATAAGCCTGCAAGAACTACATTTGCAGCCGATTTGCTCGTAGGAGCAAAAATTGAGATTGATGTAATAGCGGTAAAAGCAGATGGATTTAAAGACGCAAGAGTTAATTAAAAAAGGTGAAATGCTTCCTTTAATGGAAGAGTTTTACACCATACAAGGAGAAGGAGCACATACAGGAACAGCAGCTTATTTTATAAGAATTGGTGGTTGTGATGTAGGTTGCCATTGGTGTGATGTTAAAGAGAGTTGGGATGCCAATTTACATCCGCCAACTTTAACTGATCTAATAGTTACCAATGCTAAAAAATATGCAGAAACTGTTGTTGTTACTGGTGGAGAACCTTTAATGTGGAGTTTAGATTACATTACTGAGCAATTGCAAGCAAAAGGTATTAAAACACATATAGAAACCTCAGGAGCTTATAAATTTTCTGGTGTTTGGGATTGGTTTTGTTTGTCTCCTAAAAAAACAAAACTGCCTTTAAATAAAGCTTATGAAGAAGCTGATGAACTTAAAATGATTATTCATAACAAAAATGATTTTGAGTTTGCTGAAGAACAAGCTGCAAAAGTTAATAATAATTGTAAACTTTATTTACAACCTGAATGGAGTAAACGTGATAAAATGATTCCTTTAATTATAGATTATGTAATGAATCATCCTAAGTGGAAAATCTCCTTACAAACACATAAATACTTAAATATTCCATAAACTAAAAAAACGTCCAACCTTGGACGTTTTTTAGTTTCAAACAATTTTACTCCTTTTTTTAGCTAAGTGCTTTTCTTCCATAGAATTTCCCCCGAACGACTATGGTATAAATTGTTTTTTATACCCGTAACCTTATATATAAGGACTTTTAACGTTGACAAAGATATAGTGCATATTTCTTACACTGGTACGGGCGACCCACACTTTTGGTGTGGGTGACCCGCACTTTTTTAAAAAACATTTGTTTTTTAACAGTTTTTAACATCTGATTTAAATTTTGTATATTTGACCCACATGAATAAATTGATTTTACATATACAAACGTGGGCTAATTATAGCTTAAGTAGTTTACAAGGATTTGGAAAACAATTCAGTAAAAATCGGAATGAAAATAATTACACTATACATTTATGATAATATAAATGTTAGTATAACAATATATAAAAGGCGTCCGATTTTCATCAGACGCCTTTTTTAATACAGTAATAAATGATAAATAGGTAAAAAAAGACATAAAGGTTGAAAGTTTTAAACATTGAAAAACTGTTTAGTTAGATAAACTAAAATTGAAAATATCTGGAAATTTTCCGGACAGTAAACCTATTGCTTAAAAACAACACAAACAACTAAAAATCAGTAATTTATATTTAAAAATTATTTGTAGATTTCAAAAAAAGTTATATATTTGTCATGTAATTAAATGAGAAAAAATCTCATTATTAATAAATAAAAAAATGAAAACATATTTTATGCACATTAGCTATAAAAATTTACCTGTAAGAGGTGTTCGTTTTGGCAGAGAGTTGCATAATGATGTTTTTTGTGATATACATATTTGATACAAGAATAATAACAAAGTATCGTTTATATACTCAAAAGGCATCTTATTTTAAAGATGCCTTTTTTAGTTTATTTTTTATTGAAAAATGAATGAATTAAGAAAAAGACGAAAAATTTGGTAACATTATTTAAATTTTGTATCTTATAAGTAAGAAATTGTTAAAGTTATGAAAAAATTAATATTGCTAACTCTAAATGAAAAAGGACGTTTACTCACTGAAACGTAACATTGGCTAAAAATTAGTTTGGTATAAAGTATACCGAACGTAATTTAATAAAAAAAATCAGCTAGCGTTACTAATAAAAATTGCAAAAACGCTTCCTTATTTACTAAAACTGTAGAATTTCCTGAAGCCTAAACTCAATAGGCCTTAGTAGTTCCAAGTCTTCATGAATTGATTTCAACTATCAATTCAATTCTACAAAAACCACCTGAAAACTCGGGATGGGACACTTATGCCTCGGTTTTACCGATGCAGATATATCGAAAAAAACATTCGATCAGCTATGTATGCCACAAATGTGGCCAAGAAAACTATTATTAAACACTAAAAATTGAATTATGAGAAATTTAAAATTTTTGCTATGTATTGTTGTATTTGTATTTACAGTAAGTTGTACAGATAACACAGAAGATCTTGTAACAAACACACAAACAATAGATGTTACAAACTCAGATATCGGAGGTGGAGATGACGACGCTATAGATATCCCTGTAGGTGGAAACGGAACTAATTACACAGGTGGCGATGAAAATGGAAATGGAAATGACGGAGGGAAAGGTAATTAATTGAATTTTATAGAACCTCTAACAAATTGTTAGAGGTTTTTTTTAGTTTTGTTACAACCAAAAAAACTAAGTGTTATCAAAACTTATTCTTTAAATTTTATTTTAATCTTTTTATTCTTCAACTATTGTTTTGCTTATCAAAAAAACGATTTAGACAGTATTGGTATTTGGATTAGAGAATCTAAAAATCAAAAAATAGACCTTGAGAATAAGAAAAAATTACTAGAAAGAGCTTACAAATATTACTTTAATCAAAATATAAAACAACCTATTAAATTAAGCACTATAGCTTATGAATTCTATAAATTAAAAGATTCAACTAATTTTTTCTTAATTAATCAAAAAGCATTATCAATATCAAAAAAGTTAAATGACAATTATACTTTAGGAGATTCACATTGGAATTATGCAACATTTTATATTAGAAAACAAATATACAATAAGGCATATTTTCATTTTAAGAAAGCTTATGATGCTTTTATAAAAGGTAAAAATAAAAAAGAAGCATCACAAGTTTTATTAGGTATGATTAATGTTAAGGTTAAATATCGAGATTACACTGGTAGTGAAGTACTGATAATTGAAGCTATAAAATTATTTAAAGAGCTTGGTAATAATAAAGATTTATGCAATTCTTATAACTATTTAGCTCAATTGCAACAAGATATAAAAGAATATGACAAAGCATTAGAATATTATAAAAAAGCATTGACGTACTTTAAAAAAAGTAAAATACAACCATTTGGTTTAGAAAATAATATTGCTAATATTTATGTTAAGAAAAAAGAGTACGAGAAAGCTATTAAATATTATAACATTGACTTAAATCAAAATATTACTAAAGCACACTATTATAGAGTTCTTGATAATAGAGCTTATTGTAAACTATTAATGAAGGACACTTCAGGTATAAAGAAAGACTTTTTTAAATCTCTGTACATAAGGGATAGTATGAATAATAAGGCAGGAATAGTAACTAGTAAAATAAGAATCTCAGATTATTATAAATACATAAAAGATACACTAAATGCTTTTAAATATGCTAAAGAGGCTAATAGTTTAGCTAAAAAATTAAAAAATAGTGTAGATTATTTGACAACTTTAAAGCAACTTTCTAATTTACAACCTAAAAATGCTAAAAAATATCTAGATCGTCATATCGAATTTAACGATAGCTTAATTACTGTTGAGCGTAAAGCTCAAAATAAATTTACTCGTATAGAGTTTGAAACCGACGAACATATAGAAGAAAAAGAACGTTTAGGTCAGCAATTAATATGGATCATTGGTGGAAGTATTAGTATTATTTTAATTTCTACCCTACTCTACTTTTTACGTGTACAAAAAGTAAGAAATGAGAAACTTCAGTTAGAAGCAGACCAACAAAAAGCAAATGAAGAAGTTTATGTATTAACACTTCAGCAACAGGCTAAATTAGAAGAAGAACGTGTAAAAGAACGTAATAGAATTTCAGCTGAATTACATGATGGTATTTTAGGTAAATTATTTGGAACACGTGTAAATCTTGGTTTTTTAGGAATGCAAATGAACATTGATACCCAAGAAAAACAACAAGCCTACTTAGATGAATTGCAAAGTATAGAAAAAGAAATTCGTGAAGTCTCACATAAATTAAGTGATAATTTTAATGATGCCAATATTAATTTTACCACTATTATTAAACAATTACTAGCTGATAAAAGTATTATTGGTCAGTTTACTACACATTTTGAAACGGATGACACCATTGCCTGGAGTGATATTAGTGAAGTTACAAAGGCCAATGTTTATCGAATAATTCAGGAAGCTTTACAGAATATTATTAAACATGCAAAGGCAAAAAATGTTACTTTAGCATTTTCTAATGAAAACGAAAAACTAGCTATACAAATTACTGATGATGGTGTTGGATTTGACACTAAAAAGAGCAGAAAAGGAATAGGAATTAAAAACATTAATTCAAGAGTTGCAAAATTACAGGGTAACGTTTCGTTTATTTCTGAACCTAATAAAGGAACAAATTTGCAAATTAAAATACCTATAACCTAAGCATGATAGCAAAGAAATACAATGCCTTAATTATTGATGATCATCCATTAATCGCTGAAGCTTATAAGAGTGCTTTTACTTTTATTGAAAGTCAGAAAGAAGGAGTATTCTTTAATATTTTAATGGCTAATGATTGTGATAGTGCCTGTGAAATTTTAAAAGATTATGCTAAAAACAACGATCGTTTAGATATTGTTTTTTTAGATATGCGTTTACCTGCTTCTAAAGATGGTACTATACTTTCTGGTGAAGATTTAGGAATTAGAATAAACGATATGCTACCAGATACTAGAATTATTGTATCTACAACTTTTAATGATAATTACAGAGTTCATAGCATTTTAAAAAATATTAATCCTGATGGATTTTTAGTAAAAAATGATATTACGCCTCCACAACTAGTACAGGCTATTGAGGAAGTTCTATGCGACCCTCCATTTTATAGCAAAACAGTAACAAAAATTATGCGTAATGAAGTATCTAGTGAATATTTTATTGACGATGTAGATAGAAAAATAATGTATCAGCTTTCTATTGGTACTATGATGAAAGATTTACCAGATATGGTGCATTTATCGTTAAGAGCTATAGAAAAGCGTAAAAGACAGCTTAAAAAGATTTTTGACATCACTAGTACAGACGATCGTGAATTAATTCATGTAGCAAAGGATAAAGGTTTTATTTAATCGGAAGTTGGAAAGCTAAAAATAATTTTTACTTATACATAAAACAAAAAACTCGCTGGAATCAGCGAGTTTTTTGTTTTATGTATTTAGTTTACTATTCTTTGTAAACTCCCATATTAGCATATTTATCCATTCTTTTGGCAATTAAACTAACTTCGTCTAAATCTCTTAATTCATCAAAAGCTTTTAAGATTTGCTCTTGAACTGCTTCAAAAGCACCTTGTCTATCGGCATGAGCTCCACCAACAGGTTCAGTAATGATTCCGTCAATAAGTTTTAACTTTTTCATATCATCACCAGTTAATTTTAAAGCAGCTGCAGCTTGTTCTTTAAACTCCCAACTACGCCATAAAATAGAAGAACAAGATTCAGGAGAAATTACAGTATACCAAGTATTTTCCATCATGTAAACACGATCTCCTACTCCTATACCTAATGCACCTCCAGAAGCTCCTTCACCAATAACAATAGTAATAATTGGAGTTTTTAAACGAGTCATTTCAAAGATATTTCTTGCGATAGCTTCACCTTGTCCACGCTCTTCAGCTTCTAAACCTGGATAAGCACCTGGAGTATCTAATAACGTTACTACAGGAATTCCAAACTTTTCAGCCATTTTCATTAAACGTAAGGCTTTTCGGTAACCTTCAGGATTTGCCATACCAAAATTACGGTACTGACGTGTTTTTGTATTGTATCCTTTTTGTTGGCCGATAAACATAAAAGATTGATCTCCGATTTTTCCTAAACCACCAATCATGGCTTTGTCATCACGAACATTTCTATCTCCATGTAACTCCATAAACGTATCTCCACAAATCGCTTTGATATAATCTAATGTGTATGGTCTGTTTGGATGACGAGATAATTGTACTCGTTGCCAAGGAGTTAAGTTTTTATAAATATCTTTCTTTGCCTTTTCTAACTTCTTTTCGATCTTACTACATGTTTCAGTAACATCTATCTCACTTTCTTTCCCAATATCATGACATTTTGCCAACTGGTCTTCTAACTCTTTAATTGGCATTTCAAAATCTAAATATTCCATTTATTAAAGTTTGATTTTATTTGCTGTTTGTTAAGCAAACATAATAAATTATCGTTGTAATTTCTTTTTAATTTTTGAAGAATTTTTCACTAGACCATTTAACAACACCACAAAAAGTACTATAAATGCTCCATAATAGAACTCTACATTCATCTGTTCCTTTTCTTTAAATATTATTAATGCTAGTATAATTGCATAAACTGGCTCTAAGTTTATCGTTAACATTACTGTATATGGAGTTAAATATTTCATCACTTTAACAGAAGCGATAAAAGCATAAGCTGTACATACACTCCCTAAAATAACTAGATATAACCAATCTGTAGCTAGTAAATTGAAAAACTCAGCTGTAAAACTTCCTGAAAAAGCTAGATATACAGTTACAAAAGCAACTCCAAAAAACAATTGATAAAACGAAATAGAATCAGCTTCATATTTTTTAACAAAGAGTCCGTTTAATACTGCAAATAAAGCAGATAAAAATGCAGAAATTAACGCATAAATAATACCTAAAGTGTATTTACTTTCGAAACTAAAAATGATATATAAGCCAAAAACAACTAGTAAGCCTAATATCATTTCTAGAGGTTTAATTCTTCGTTTGAAAAAAATTGGTTCTAGCAAAGAAGTAAAAAAAGCACCTGTACTCATGGTTACTAAAGCTACAGAAACGTTAGAAACTTTAATGGCTTTAAAAAAAGTAATCCAATGAATTGCAATGATAATTCCTGTGATTAAAAACTCTACGGCAGCTCTTTTAGTTAACGTAAAAGATCTATTATTGATTACAAAATATAAACCTATAAAACCTACAGCTATTAACATTCTATACCAAACTAAAGGAATAGCATCTATAGATATTAACTTTCCTAAAATGGCTGTAAATCCCCAGATAAATACGATTAAGTGTAGTAAAAGATAATTCTTAAGTTTATTTTCTTGATTTGACATAGAGATAAATAGCATATGTACCGAATATAAAATTCGGCATCCAAACATTAAGTAATGAATTAGCTCCAGCTACAGCTCCTAAAACTTCTGCTACTTTTAAGAAAAAGACATAAACAAACATAACTGCAATTCCAAAAGCTAAGTTTACACCTATTCCTCCCCTTCTCTTTTTATAAGCTAATGCTACAGCTATAATAGTTAAAATATATGATGCTAAAGGTAAACTAGTTCTTTTATATAATTCTACCCAATAAGCGTTTAAGTTTTTAACCCCTCTTTTCTTTGATATTTTTATGAATTCTTTTAACTCATTTGAAGGCATTTCTTGAGCCATTGCTGTTTTATAATTGAAATCCTTTGGAGTAAAACTAAATACAGTATCCATTGAAGTTCCAAACCAAATACTATCTCGATCTTTATAAATCTTTCGAGCTTTCCAATTTTGAAGTTTAAATATCGTATCCTTCCAACGAATATGATCAGCAATTAATTTGAATTTTAATTTTCTATCCTCATAAATTGATGTAGAAAAATTACTTCCTGAATTAGATTTTAAATTATAATTCTGCACATACATGTAAGTACTATCATTTAATTGCAGGCTAAATTCTTTTACAATTTGATCTTGATAACGTTTTTTCTTTAAATAAGTTCTTTCAAACTTTTTTCTTGTTTTACTACTACTTGGAACTACATAGTGATTCATTCCTAAAGCAATAATAGTAACAATAGTAGCTCCTATGAAATAAGGATACAGAAAACGTGTAAATGAAATTTGAGAACTGTTAATTGCTACAATTTCAGTATTATTTGCTAATCGAGAAGTAAATATAATTACCGCTAAAAACAGCGCCAAAGGCATAAAAGTGTTTGCATAGTAAATAATAAAATTCTTATAATAATCATTTACTACTTCGAAAAAGGTTAAGTTTTCGTGTCTTAAAAACTTATCGATTTTCTCTGCAATATCTATCGCTACTGCAATAGGTATTAAAATAAGCAGTGTAAACAGAAACGTAGTTAAGTAACGTTTTAATATGTACCAATCGAGTATTTTCAATTTACAATCGTTTACTCATTTGTTTTACCATTCTGTCTTTCCAAACTGCAAAATCTCCTTCTAAAATATGTTTTCTAGCTTCTCTAACCAACCACAAATAGAAACCTAAATTATGAATTGAAGCGATTTGTTTCCCTAATAATTCTTTTGAAGCAAATAAGTGACGTAAATAGGCTTTTGAGTATAGTGTATCTACAAAAGTAATTCCCATATCATCGATTGGAGAAAAGTCATTTTCCCACTTCTTATTTTTAATATTTATTGTTCCGTGTGCTGTAAATAACATACCATTTCTAGCATTTCTAGTAGGCATTACACAATCGAACATATCTACACCTAAAGCAATATTTTCAAGGATATTAATTGGAGTTCCAACTCCCATTAAATATCTCGGTTTATCTTCTGGTAAAATACTACAAACAACATCTGTCATTGCATACATTTCTTCTGCCGGCTCGCCTACAGATAATCCTCCAATTGCGTTTCCTTCTGCCTCTACTGAAGCTATAAATTCAGCTGATTGTTTACGCAAATCGGTATATGTACTTCCTTGAACAATTGGAAATAAAGTTTGATTGTAATCGTACTTAAGTGGCGTTTTTTCTAAGTGATTAATACAACGTTTTAACCAACGATGTGTCATATGCATCGAGTTCTTTGCATAGTTGTAATCACATGGATACGGAGTACATTCATCAAAAGCCATAATAATATCAGCTCCAATAGAACGTTGAATTTCCATTACATTTTCAGGTGTAAAAAAATGTGTAGAACCATCAATATGACTCTTAAATTTTACACCTTCTTCATTAATTTTTCTTCTTCCTGAAAGAGAATATACTTGATAACCACCACTATCAGTTAAAATATTTCTATCCCAATTCATGAATTTATGCAATCCACCGGCCTGCTCAAGAATATCTGTTTTTGGTCTTAAATATAAATGATAGGTGTTTCCTAAAATAATATCTGGATTAATCTCGTCTTTAAGTTCAGATTGATGTACTCCTTTTACTGAAGCTACTGTACCAACAGGCATAAATATTGGAGTTTCTATAGTACCATGATCGGTTGTTATTACTCCAGCTCTTGCCTTACTTTTAGGGTCTTTTTGTTTTAATTCGAATTGCATAGGCGACAAAGATACGCATGTAAGTTAAATGTTAAAAAGCACTTCGTTAAAAGTTTCTTATTTTTTGAAGAATATAGTATTATCTGTTTCTTCTTTGTCTACCAAATTTAGATTTAAAACTTTTAGGCTTTTGGGTGTTTTTTTTCTTTTGTGGTGCTTTTTCTTTTGAAGCTTCTTCTGTTTTTACAGAGCTTTTAACTAATTGATTAATCTTATCCATTTCGTGACTAGAAAGTTCTCTCCATTCTCCTGTTTTCAAACTTCCTAATTCAACATTCATTATACGAGTTCTTTTAAGCTTGGTTACTTCGTAATCTAAATACTCACACATTCTTCTAATTTGACGGTTTAAGCCTTGTGTTAGTATGATTTTAAATGTGTTGGGATTAATTTGAGTGACTTTACATTTTTTAGTTACTGTTCCTAAAATTGGAATTCCATTTCCCATTCTAGTTATAAAGCGATCATTAATCTCTTTGTTTACTGTAACTATATATTCTTTTTCATGATTGTTTCCTGCTCTTAATATCTTGTTTACGATATCTCCATCATTCGTTAAAAAAATTAACCCTTCAGAAGGTTTATCTAATCGTCCGATAGGAAATAACCGTTGCGGATGACCAACAAATTTTACAATATTCTTTCTCTCTTTACTATCAGTTGTACAAACTATACCAATAGGCTTGTTTAAAGCTATATAAATCGTCTTTGGTTTTGCTTTTAATGGTTTGCCATCAACTTTTACAATATCTCCTTCAAAAACTCTGTTTCCTAGTTGAGTTGGTTTTCCATTAATCGTAACTCTTCCTGCAACAATTAGTTTTTCTGCTTCTCTTCTAGAACAAATTCCTGTTGAACTAATAAATTTATTAAGATTTGTTGATTCACTATTATTCATCTCTGCAAAATTAGAATAAAAAAGCCTCAAGTTATCTTACTTGAGGCTTTTTTATTATTTATGATATGATTTCTTAGAACATAATCATCTTTCTTGTACATCGAGCCAAACTTGGTCTACGATCGTAATCGAACCCTAATGTTATCATATGAGTACCATTGTTGAATCCGATGATTTCATTTGTTGTGATACTGAAACCATAAGATAAATACAATTTATTCTTTTTTATACCAAATAATGGAGCTAACGCGTTTGGAGTAAAGAATTGATCGTTTAAGAAAGTATAACTTAATCCTCCCCAAATATATCCATCTCTAATACGTCTTCTTAATTTTACATTAATATCTGTTCTAGAACGTTGACTGGCTTCAAAATATTCTACAAAAGCAGAAGGTTCAAACTCTGTATTTCTATTTATCCTAAAATTATAATTTGTATAAACAGAATATCTTCTTAGTACTTCTGGTTCACCTGTTGTAAAATCATCTATCTTTTTATCTAACAAGTTTACAACATTACCACTAATAGCAAATCTTCCGAATCGATATAACATACTAATGTCAAAATTTGAAGAGTTTAAAACTCTATTAGGCAAATTCACAGGTGTTCCTGGACTTAAAGGATCTATAAAATCTGTAGTATCAATTCCAAACTGTATAAAACTATAACTCAAACCTAATGATAAAAAACTATCATAAAGATCACTTAATGTTAAATGGCTAGCTAAAGATAAACGTACACCTTTTTGTGTTGTAAATCCATTTTTATCATTAAAAATAGTTAATCCTCCTCCAAATCTTTCAGCTAACCTAGCTTCTAAACTTAAAGATTGAGTATCTGGAGCTTCTTTAACTCCTAACCATTGACTAACTCCATTTAATCGAAGCTGAAATCCAGCTCCAATACCTGCATAAGCGGGCGAAATTAAAAAAGGATTATCAGCCATATGATTGACATATTGGGGTAAGTCATTCTCTTGGCTTGATAAACGTGCTACTGAGAAAATCAGTAGCACAAATGCTAAAAATGTATTCTTCATTTTATTTTTTACCTATATAACGTAAAGTGTCCTATTAATCTTTTCTCTTCACCAGTAATTTCTGTAAATTCTATTGTATACCAGTAATCACCTGAAGGTAATGGTCTTCCTTGATATGTTCCATCCCAACCTTGTTGAACTCCTGAATATAATTGTAACTGTCTACCATACCTGTCATAAATATAAACTTTTAAATTATGATACGGTTGTACTTTAACAGGATACCAATAATCTTGTTGTGAATCTCCATTTGGTGTGAAATAGTTTGGAACTTCTATCGTAATAAATATTCCTCTTACAGTTACTGTTTCTTCACAACCTCTAGAATCTCTTACTGTTATTACATAATCTCTTGTTTGATTTATTATAAATGTATTCTCTGATGTAAAAGCACTTCCATCTATACTATACTCAAATGGTCCAATACCTCCTGAAGCATTTGCTATTAAAGTATTTAATTGTGAATCATCAATCGTTAATTGTAATGGCGATATTGCTGATACAGTAACTTGTTCTGAAGGAGGTGTACACCCTAATCCTACTGCATGTGTAACTTCAACAGTATAAGTTCCTGGTGTATTCACTTGGAAAATACCTGTATCGTTACTTGCACTTTCTGGACCAGTTAACATATAAACTACTTCATCTCTATAAATTTCAGCAACTGTAGCTGTAATAGTAGCTTGTTGTGAACAATCATAAGAAACAATTGGTGTTTCAAATCCTAAATCTACTGCTGCCTCGAACTGAACTCTTAAAGGATCTGGTATTCTACATCCTCTAGAGTCTGTAACGATAACTGCATAAGATTGACCAGAATTTAAGTTATTATATGTATAACTAGTTTCTGTTAATCCTAATGTTACTGGTGCGCTACCATCACTTAATCTTAATGTATATGGAGGTGTTCCTCCTGTAATATTGACTGTAAATGATGGTGCTGGATCTGTTACACATGGTTGTTGTACAACAGATGTAATATCTATTTCTGCATTTAAAACAGTTGGCTCAAATACTTCGACATCTAATATATTCGGACATCCATTTTCATCAAGCACAGTAATTCTATAGATACCTGCAGCTAAGTTATTGAACACATTTTCTGATTGGAATCTACCTGGAGCTGTATTTATCTCGTAAACATAAGCACCTGTACCTCCAATTGTATTTAAAGTGATACTACCGTCTGTTGATCCATTACAACTTACATTAACTACTGTTGGAGTAGTTACTAAAAGATCTGGATCAGTAATAGTAACTGGACGTGTATCAGCTGTACAATCTAAACTTGTTACTCTGATTAAATATTCACCAGGCCCAATATTTCTAAATATATTATCAGCCTGAGGACCAGCAACTGAAGCAGAAGTATTAACATCTATTAATTCATACATGTTACTTCCTAAACCACCTACTGTAGTTGCAGATAAAACGGCATCAGCATTACCATTACAAGTAATAAATCCTAAAGAATCATCTAATGTAGCCACTAATGGTTCTAAAGCTGGGATTGAGACTACAAATGGAACTGAAATACAATTATTCGCATCTCTAACATAAAAATTATAATCTCCTGCTGGTACTGTAAATACATTTGATGCTACGAACGTTGTTCCATCAATACTATACTCATAAGATCCAGTTCCACCAATTCCACTTACTTCTACTGTAGCGTTAGGAACAGTACATGTAATGTTTCCTGTAATAACCGCAGATGCAACAATTTCAGAAGGTTCATTAACCGTTACACTCAACGTATTTCTACAGTTAAATTCATCGTAAACTGTTACTTTATAAACTCCTGCACCTAATCCACTAAATACATTAGAAGACTGAATTGCTGTAGAAGTTCCATCAGGAAATTCTAAACTATAAGAATATACAGGTCTTGTTGTTTGAGCTCCTCCTGTTACTCCTGTCACAGTAACTACTGCAGTTTCATCACCCTCACATTCTATTTGAGTTGTTACTTGAGGGATAAAATCTATTGTTGTAGGATCTGTTAATGTAAATGTATCTACAAATGGACATCCATTGGCATCTCTAACAGTTACCTCGTAAGTTCCTGCTGTTAAACCTCCAATAATATTATTAGTTCCAAAAGCTTGAACTGTGGTCGAAGTCGTAGTATTTACTAATTGATATTCATATCCATTCCATCCGCCTACAGCATTAATTGTAACTTCACCACTATCATTAGTAGCACAATTAATTGGCGTAGTTGTTAATGTAGCATTTAAAACTGCAGCTGGACCTGCTATAGAAAATACTCCTGTATCTCTTGTACAGTCTGGGAATGCATTCATTACAACTCTAACAAAGTAATCTCCTGTTGATAAACCTGTAATTGTTTGAGGAGTATTTCCTGATGTAGCTGTTCCTGTAATAGCCGTAGCTGTTCCTGTACCTGCATCAAATACCGTATACGTATATCCGCCTGCATATGGAGAACTTGCATCAAATATAATATCTACTGCTGCTGTACTTGAACCGAAACAAACAACTGGTGCTGTTTGAGAAACATTAATAATATGATCTATAACATCCTCTACATTGTAAGTTGTAGTTAATTCACAACCTGTAGTTGGATGTGTGACAGTTATTGTATACACTCCTACTGCTAATCTTGTAGTATTTGTTACACTTACTCCACTATCAACATTATTGATCGTTTCAACTGTAGCGCCTGTATTATCTGAAATAACAACCATAGCTCCTGTTACTGTTAAACTTGAATTAAAGATTATATCGATTAATTCTCCGCCATTAACACAACTAATCGCATCATTCTGACTCGGGATGATATCTTGTAATTCATCAAATGCATTGATTGTAGTCATTGCTGAGAAACTCTCACACCCTTCACTATCTAATACCCTAATGTAATAGTTACCTCCTGCAGTATCAGATATACTGAAAGTTTTTACTGTTCCTGTTACTGTTACAGCTGTAATCTCTGTATCTAAACTTGTATCAAAATCTCCAAATGGGGCAACATCTAAGTATAACTCAACGGTGTTATACACTGTGCTTCCTCCTGAAATTCCTGAGCCTGATGCAGTATCGATACTTAATGTAGCATTATCAACAGTGTTACCTGTACTACATCCAAATTGAACTGCACTTGGTGCTACAACCGTTAATAATGGATTGTCATCTACTATAACTCCGGTAACATCTGTTGAACATCCATTTGCTCCAGTTAAAGTTACTGTATATGTTCCTGCTGGGACATTAGTAAAAGCGCCACTTCCCGAATCATAATCCCCTTCTCCTGCTCCTAAGCCTGATCCTGATGTTTGAACTAAACTGTATGTGAATGGAGTTAAGCCTGCTGTTACTGTTACTTCAATACGTCCTGTAGCACTTCCGTTACATGTAGCATCGATAGCATTTACTGTAAATACTGGATCAACTGGTGCAACTACTTCAAAGGTCTTGCTTACAACACAACTACCTGAACCTGTATCGGTAACTCTAACAGTATAAGTTCCTAATGCTGTACCTAATGGTAAAGTAAAGTTACTGCTTACTCCTGTTCCTACTGCTATTGTGCCAGTAGCAACACTTGTTGAACTTGGATCTTCAACTACATAACTGTAGCTTCCTGTTCCTGAATTAACCTCAATACTGTATTCTGGACCTCCAACACAACTTAAAATGCTTACTGGAGTAACATCAAAGTCTAAATCTGGATTAATTGTAATATTCTGTGCTCCTGCTGCTGGACAGTTATTACTGTCAACTACTGAAACCGTATAATCATCTGCTACTAAACCACTAAATACTAATGGACTCGCTCCTGTTAAAGTAAAGCTTGATCCTAATGCACCACTTAACGTTGCTGTGTATGGTGAACTTCCATCTGCAATAGTAACTGTAATCTCTCCTCCATCTGTACTACATGCATTGTCATTCTTGGTAACACTAAAGTTAACCTGAGTAACATCTGATACATTAACATTCTGTGCAACCTCACATCCATTGGTATCTCGTACAGTTACGATATAATCTCCTGGTAATAAATTCTCAAATAAGTTATTTCCACTGTAAGCAACTGCTGCTGTTCCTCCTGGGGTAGCTGAACCTGTGTCTGGAGCTAATTGGTATTCATAACCGCCCCATCCGCCTGTAACTGCGTCTACACGGATACTTCCATCACTATCGCCTGTACAGGTAATTCCTGTTGGAACCGCTGTATAACTAATAGCTCCTGTTGGACCTGATATGGTAAACGTAGCTGTATCTCTTGTACAGTCTGGGAACGCTGTCATAGCTACTCTAACAAAGTAATCGCCTGCGGCTAAACCTGTAATCGATTCTACTACATTTCCTGTTCCACTTCCTGTGATAGCAGTAGCTGTTCCTGTACCTGCATCAAATACTGTATAAGTATATCCGCCTGTATATGGGGTACTACTATCAAAGATAATCTCTACTGCTGCGGTACTTGAGCCGAAACAAACAACTGGTGCCGTTTGAGTTACATTGATTAAGTGATTTGGTACATCAACAACTTCATAACTCGAACTTAACTCACAACCTGTTACTGGATGAGTAACTGTTACTGTGTAAACTCCTGCTGCTAATCGTGTAGTATTTGTTACACTTACTCCACTATCAACATTATTGATCGTCTCAACTGTAGCGCCTGTATTATCTGAAATAACAACCGTAGCTCCTGTTACTGTTAAACTTGAATTAAAGATTATATCTATTAATTCTCCACCATTAACACAACTAATCGCATCATTCTGACTCGGGATGATATCTTGTAATTCATCAAATGCATTGATTGTAGTTATTGCTGAGAAACTCTCACACCCTTCGCTATCTACAACACGCACATAGAAATTCCCTCCTGATGTATCTGAGATACTGTATGTGTTAACACTTCCTGCAACTGTTACAGCTGTAATCTCTGTATCTAAACTTGTATCAAAATCTCCAAATGGGGCAACATCTAAGTATAACTCAACGGTGTTATACACTGTGCTTCCTCCTGAAATTCCTGAACCTGATGCAGTATCGATACTTAATGTAGCATTGTCAACGGTGTTACCTGTACTACATCCAAATTGAACTGCACTTGGTGCTACAACCGTTAATAATGGATTGTCATCTACTATAACTCCGGTAACATCTGTTGAACATCCATTTGCTCCAGTTAAAGTTACTGTATATGTTCCTGCTGGGACATTAGTAAAAGCGCCACTTACCGGATCATAATCCCCTTCTCCTGCTCCTAAGCCTGATCCTGATGTTTGAACTAAACTGTATGTGAATGGAGTTAAGCCTGCTGTTACTGTTACTTCAATACGTCCTGTAGCACTTCCGTTACATGTAGCATCGATAGCATTTACTGTAAATGCTGGATCAACCGGTGCAACTACTTCAAAGGTCTTGCTTACAACACAACTGCCTGAACCTGTATCGGTAACTCTAACAGTATACGTTCCTAATGCTGTACCTAATGGTAAATTAAAGTTACTGCTTACTCCTGTTCCTACTGCTATTGTGCCAGTAGCAACACTTGTTGAACTTGGATCTTCAACTACATAACTGTAGCTTCCTGTTCCTGAATTAACCTCAATACTGTATTCTGGACCTCCAACACAACTTAAAATGCTTACTGGAGTAACATCAAAGTCTAAATCTGGGTTAATTGTAATATTCTGTGCTCCTGCTGCTGGACAGTTATTACTGTCAACTACTGAAACCGTATAATCATCTGCTACTAAACCACTAAATACTAATGGACTCGCTCCTGTTAAAGTAAAGCTTGATCCTAATGCTCCACTTAACGTTGCTGTGTATGGTGAACTTCCATCTGCAATAGTAACTGTAATCTCTCCTCCATCTGTACTACATGCATTGTCATTCTTGGTAACACTAAAGTTAACCTGAGTAACATCTGATACATTAACATTCTGTGCAACCTCACATCCATTGGTATCTCGTACAGTTACGATATAATCTCCTGGTAATAAATTCTCAAATAAGTTATTTCCACTGTAAGCAACTGCTGCTGTTCCTCCTGGGGTAGCTGAACCTGTGTCTGGAGCTAATTGGTATTCATAACCGCCCCATCCGCCTGTAACTGCGTCTACACGGATACTTCCATCACTATCGCCTGTACAGGTAATTCCTGTTGGAACCGCTGTATAACTAATAGCTCCTGTTGGACCTGATATGGTAAACGTAGCTGTATCTCTTGTACAGTCTGGGAACGCTGTCATAGCTACTCTAACAAAGTAATCGCCTGCGGCTAAACCTGTAATCGATTCTACTACATTTCCTGTTCCACTTCCTGTGATAGCAGTAGCTGTTCCTGTACCTGCATCAAATACTGTATAAGTATATCCGCCTGTATATGGGGTACTACTATCAAAGATAATCTCTACTGCTGCGGTACTTGAGCCGAAACAAACAACTGGTGCCGTTTGAGTTACATTGATTAAGTGATTTGGTACATCAACAACTTCATAACTCGAACTTAACTCACAGCCTGTTACTGGATGAGTAACTGTTACTGTGTAAACTCCTGCTGCTAATCGTGTAGTATTTGTTACACTTACTCCACTATCAACATTATTGATCGTCTCAACTGTAGCGCCTGTATTATCTGAAATAACAACCGTAGCTCCTGTTACTGTTAAACTTGAATTAAAGATTATATCTATTAATTCTCCACCATTAACACAACTAATCGCATCATTCTGACTCGGGATGATATCTTGTAATTCATCAAATGCATTGATTGTAGTTATTGCTGAGAAACTCTCACACCCTTCGCTATCTACAACACGCACATAGAAATTCCCTCCTGATGTATCTGAGATACTGTATGTGTTAACACTTCCTGCAACTGTTACAGCTGTAATCTCTGTATCTAAACTTGTATCAAAATCTCCAAATGGGGCAACATCTAAGTATAACTCAACGGTGTTATACACTGTGCTTCCTCCTGAAATTCCTGAACCTGATGCAGTATCGATACTTAATGTAGCATTGTCAACGGTGTTACCTGTACTACATCCAAATTGAACTGCACTTGGTGCTACAACCGTTAATAATGGATTGTCATCTACTATAACTCCGGTAACATCTGTTGAACATCCATTTGCTCCAGTTAAAGTTACTGTATATGTTCCTGCTGGGACATTAGTAAAAGCGCCACTTACCGGATCATAATCCCCTTCTCCTGCTCCTAAGCCTGATCCTGATGTTTGAACTAAACTGTATGTGAATGGAGTTAAGCCTGCTGTTACTGTTACTTCAATACGCCCTGTAGCACTTCCGTTACATGTAGCATCGATAGCATTTACTGTAAATGCTGGATCAACCGGTGCAACTACTTCAAAGGTCTTGCTTACAACACAACTGCCTGAACCTGTATCGGTAACTCTAACAGTATAAGTTCCTAATGCTGTACCTAATGGTAAAGTAAAGTTACTGCTTACTCCTGTTCCTACTGCTATTGTGCCAGTAGCAACACTTGTTGAACTTGGATCTTCAACTACATAACTGTAGCTTCCTGTTCCTGAATTAACCTCAATACTGTATTCTGGACCTCCAACACAACTTAAAATGCTTACTGGAGTAACATCAAAGTCTAAATCTGGATTAATTGTAATATTCTGTGCTCCTGCTGCTGGACAGTTATTACTGTCAACTACTGAAACCGTATAATCATCTGCTACTAAACCACTAAATACTAATGGACTCGCTCCTGTTAAAGTAAAGCTTGATCCTAATGCTCCACTTAACGTTGCTGTGTATGGTGAACTTCCATCTGCAATAGTAACTGTAATCTCTCCTCCATCTGTACTACATGCATTGTCATTCTTGGTAACACTAAAGTTAACCTGAGTAACATCTGATACATTAACATTCTGTGCAACCTCACATCCATTGGTATCTCGTACAGTTACGATATAATCTCCTGGTAATAAATTCTCAAATAAGTTATTTCCACTGTAAGCAACTGCTGCTGTTCCTCCTGGGGTAGCTGAACCTGTGTCTGGAGCTAATTGGTATTCATAACCGCCCCATCCGCCTGTAACTGCGTCTACACGGATACTTCCATCACTATCGCCTGTACAGGTAATTCCTGTTGGAACCGCTGTATAACTAATAGCTCCTGTTGGACCTGATATGGTAAACGTAGCTGTATCTCTTGTACAGTCTGGGAACGCTGTCATAGCTACTCTAACAAAGTAATCGCCTGCGGCTAAACCTGTAATCGATTCTACTACATTTCCTGTTCCACTTCCTGTGATAGCAGTAGCTGTTCCTGTACCTGCATCAAATACTGTATAAGTATATCCGCCTGTATATGGGGTACTACTATCAAAGATAATCTCTACTGCTGCGGTACTTGAGCCGAAACAAACAACTGGTGCCGTTTGAGTTACATTGATTAAGTGATTTGGTACATCAACAACTTCATAACTCGAACTTAACTCACAGCCTGTTACTGGATGAGTAACTGTTACTGTGTAAACTCCTGCTGCTAATCGTGTAGTATTTGTTACACTTACTCCACTATCAACATTATTGATCGTCTCAACTGTAGCGCCTGTATTATCTGAAATAACAACCGTAGCTCCTGTTACTGTTAAACTTGAATTAAAGATTATATCTATTAATTCTCCACCATTAACACAACTAATCGCATCATTCTGACTCGGGATGATATCTTGTAATTCATCAAATGCATTGATTGTAGTCATTGCTGAGAAACTCTCACACCCTTCACTATCTACAACACGCACATAGAAATTCCCTCCTGATGTATCTGAGATACTGTATGTGTTAACACTTCCTGCAACTGTTACAGCTGTAATCTCTGTATCTAAACTTGTATCAAAATCTCCAAATGGGGCAACATCTAAGTATAACTCAACGGTGTTATACACTGTGCTTCCTCCTGAAATTCCTGAACCTGATGCAGTATCGATACTTAATGTAGCATTGTCAACGGTGTTACCTGTACTACATCCAAATTGAACTGCACTTGGTGCTACAACCGTTAATAATGGATTGTCATCTACTATAACTCCGGTAACATCTGTTGAACATCCATTTGCTCCAGTTAAAGTTACTGTATATGTTCCTGCTGGGACATTAGTAAAAGCGCCACTTACCGGATCATAATCCCCTTCTCCTGCTCCTAAGCCTGATCCTGATGTTTGAACTAAACTGTATGTGAATGGAGTTAAGCCTGCTGTTACTGTTACTTCAATACGTCCTGTAGCACTTCCGTTACATGTAGCATCGATAGCATTTACTGTAAATGCTGGATCAACTGGTGCAACTACTTCAAAGGTCTTGCTTACAACACAACTGCCTGAACCTGTATCGGTAACTCTAACAGTATACGTTCCTAATGCTGTACCTAATGGTAAATTAAAGTTACTGCTTACTCCTGTTCCTACTGCTATTGTGCCAGTAGCAACACTTGTTGAACTTGGATCTTCAACTACATAACTGTAGCTTCCTGTTCCTGAATTAACCTCAATACTGTATTCTGGACCTCCAACACAACTTAAAATGCTTACTGGAGTAACATCAAAGTCTAAATCTGGGTTAATTGTAATATTCTGTGCTCCTGCTGCTGGACAGTTATTACTGTCAACTACTGAAACCGTATAATCATCTGCTACTAAACCACTAAATACTAATGGACTCGCTCCTGTTAAAGTAAAGCTTGATCCTAATGCTCCACTTAACGTTGCTGTGTATGGTGAACTTCCATCTGCAATAGTAACTGTAATCTCTCCTCCATCTGTACTACATGCATTGTCATTCTTGGTAACACTAAAGTTAACCTGAGTAACATCTGATACATTAACATTCTGTGCAACCTCACATCCATTGGTATCTCGTACAGTTACGATATAATCTCCTGGTAATAAATTCTCAAATAAGTTATTTCCACTGTAAGCAACTGCTGCTGTTCCTCCTGGGGTAGCTGAACCTGTGTCTGGAGCTAATTGGTATTCATAACCGCCCCATCCGCCTGTAACTGCGTCTACACGGATACTTCCATCACTATCGCCTGTACAGGTAATTCCTGTTGGAACCGCTGTATAACTAATAGCTCCTGTTGGACCTGATATGGTAAACGTAGCTGTATCTCTTGTACAGTCTGGGAACGCTGTCATAGCTACTCTAACAAAGTAATCGCCTGCGGCTAAACCTGTAATCGATTCTACTACATTTCCTGTTCCACTTCCTGTGATAGCAGTAGCTGTTCCTGTACCTGCATCAAATACTGTATAAGTATATCCGCCTGTATATGGGGTACTACTATCAAAGATAATCTCTACTGCTGCGGTACTTGAGCCGAAACAAACAACTGGTGCCGTTTGAGTTACATTGATTAAGTGATTTGGTACATCAACAACTTCATAACTCGAACTTAACTCACAGCCTGTTACTGGATGAGTAACTGTTACTGTGTAAACTCCTGCTGCTAATCGTGTAGTATTTGTTACACTTACTCCACTATCAACATTATTGATCGTCTCAACTGTAGCGCCTGTATTATCTGAAATAACAACCGTAGCTCCTGTTACTGTTAAACTTGAATTAAAGATTATATCTATTAATTCTCCACCATTAACACAACTAATCGCATCATTCTGACTCGGGATGATATCTTGTAATTCATCAAATGCATTGATTGTAGTCATTGCTGAGAAACTCTCACACCCTTCACTATCTAATACCCTAATGTAATAGTTACCTCCTGCAGTATCAGATATACTGAAAGTTTTTACTGTTCCTGTTACTGTTACAGCTGTAATCTCTGTATCTAAACTTGTATCAAAATCTCCAAATGGGGCAACATCTAAGTATAACTCAACGGTGTTATACACTGTGCTTCCTCCTGAAATTCCTGAGCCTGATGCAGTATCGATACTTAATGTAGCATTATCAACAGTGTTACCTGTACTACATCCAAATTGAACTGCACTTGGTGCTACAACCGTTAATAATGGATTGTCATCTACTATAACTCCGGTAACATCTGTTGAACATCCATTTGCTCCAGTTAAAGTTACTGTATATGTTCCTGCTGGGACATTAGTAAAAGCGCCACTTACCGGATCATAATCCCCTTCTCCTGCTCCTAAGCCTGATCCTGATGTTTGAACTAAACTGTATGTGAATGGAGTTAAGCCTGCTGTTACTGTTACTTCAATACGTCCTGTAGCACTTCCGTTACATGTAGCATCGATAGCATTTACTGTAAATACTGGATCAACTGGTGCAACTACTTCAAAGGTCTTGCTTACAACACAACTACCTGAACCTGTATCGGTAACTCTAACAGTATAAGTTCCTAATGCTGTACCTAATGGTAAAGTAAAGTTACTGCTTACTCCTGTTCCTACTGCTATTGTGCCAGTAGCAACACTTGTTGAACTTGGATCTTCAACTACATAACTGTAGCTTCCTGTTCCTGAATTAACCTCAATACTGTATTCTGGACCTCCAACACAACTTAAAATGCTTACTGGAGTAACATCAAAGTCTAAATCTGGATTAATTGTAATATTCTGTGCTCCTGCTGCTGGACAGTTATTACTGTCAACTACTGAAACCGTATAATCATCTGCTACTAAACCACTAAATACTAATGGACTCGCTCCTGTTAAAGTAAAGCTTGATCCTAATGCACCACTTAACGTTGCTGTGTATGGTGAACTTCCATCTGCAATAGTAACTGTAATCTCTCCTCCATCTGTACTACATGCATTGTCATTCTTGGTAACACTAAAGTTAACCTGAGTAACATCTGATACATTAACATTCTGTGCAACCTCACATCCATTGGTATCTCGTACAGTTACGATATAATCTCCTGGTAATAAATTCTCAAATAAGTTATTTCCACTGTAAGCAACTGCTGCTGTTCCTCCTGGGGTAGCTGAACCTGTGTCTGGAGCTAATTGGTATTCATAACCGCCCCATCCGCCTGTAACTGCGTCTACACGGATACTTCCATCACTATCGCCTGTACAGGTAATTCCTGTTGGAACCGCTGTATAACTAATAGCTCCTGTTGGACCTGATATGGTAAACGTAGCTGTATCTCTTGTACAGTCTGGGAACGCTGTCATAGCTACTCTAACAAAGTAATCGCCTGCGGCTAAACCTGTAATCGATTCTACTACATTTCCTGTTCCACTTCCTGTGATAGCAGTAGCTGTTCCTGTACCTGCATCAAATACTGTATAAGTATATCCGCCTGTATATGGGGTACTACTATCAAAGATAATCTCTACTGCTGCGGTACTTGAGCCGAAACAAACAACTGGTGCCGTTTGAGTTACATTGATTAAGTGATTTGGTACATCAACAACTTCATAACTCGAACTTAACTCACAACCTGTTACTGGATGAGTAACTGTTACTGTGTAAACTCCTGCTGCTAATCGTGTAGTATTTGTTACACTTACTCCACTATCAACATTATTGATCGTCTCAACTGTAGCGCCTGTATTATCTGAAATAACAACCGTAGCTCCTGTTACTGTTAAACTTGAATTAAAGATTATATCTATTAATTCTCCACCATTAACACAACTAATCGCATCATTCTGACTCGGGATGATATCTTGTAATTCATCAAATGCATTGATTGTAGTTATTGCTGAGAAACTCTCACACCCTTCGCTATCTACAACACGCACATAGAAATTCCCTCCTGATGTATCTGAGATACTGTATGTGTTAACACTTCCTGCAACTGTTACAGCTGTAATCTCTGTATCTAAACTTGTATCAAAATCTCCAAATGGGGCAACATCTAAGTATAACTCAACGGTGTTATACACTGTGCTTCCTCCTGAAATTCCTGAACCTGATGCAGTATCGATACTTAATGTAGCATTGTCAACGGTGTTACCTGTACTACATCCAAATTGAACTGCACTTGGTGCTACAACCGTTAATAATGGATTGTCATCTACTATAACTCCGGTAACATCTGTTGAACATCCATTTGCTCCAGTTAAAGTTACTGTATATGTTCCTGCTGGGACATTAGTAAAAGCGCCACTTACCGGATCATAATCCCCTTCTCCTGCTCCTAAGCCTGATCCTGATGTTTGAACTAAACTGTATGTGAATGGAGTTAAGCCTGCTGTTACTGTTACTTCAATACGTCCTGTAGCACTTCCGTTACATGTAGCATCGATAGCATTTACTGTAAATGCTGGATCAACTGGTGCAACTACTTCAAAGGTCTTGCTTACAACACAACTACCTGAACCTGTATCGGTAACTCTAACAGTATACGTTCCTAATGCTGTACCTAATGGTAAAGTAAAGTTACTGCTTACTCCTGTTCCTACTACTATTGTGCCAGTAGCAACACTTGTTGAACTTGGATCTTCAACTACATAACTGTAGCTTCCTGTTCCTGAACTAACCTCAATACTGTATTCTGCTCCTACAGCACAAGTTAAAATGCTTACTGGAGTAATATCAAAGTCTAAATCTGGGTTAATTGTAATATTTTGCGTTGCTGGTGAACATCCATTTGTATCTTCAAAAGCTACTGTATATGTATCTGCTACTAAACCTGTGAAGTTAAAAGGTCCTGATCCTGTTAAAGTGAAACTTGATCCAAGAGCACCTGTTAATGTGGCTGTATAATTTCCTGTAGTGGCTCCTGTTACTGTTACTGTTACTTCACCTAAATCTGCTGTACAAGCATTATCATTCTTTGCAACTGAAAATGTAGGTATCTGACTAACAATTAATGTTTCTGGACCTAAGTCTGTTGTACAAACATTACCATTACTATCAGTAATTCTAATAAAAATATTAGTAACATCTGAAGTTATAGTACCGACAGCAGAATATGGGAACTCAATTTCGTTACCATTAACTATAGCACTAGCTACTGTAAAATTAGTTGCACTAACTAAAGAATATGTATAAGGAGGTGTACCTCCTGCAACACTTTCAACTCTTATTACACCATTTGCATTACAAGTAATATCTCTTATCGGATTTAAAACTCCTGTAATTGCTACTGATTCAAGAACTTCGAAATCTAGACTTCCCCAACTACATGTAGTAGGTGTTGCTGGATCTCTTTCAATTATTAAATAATATAAACCAGGATCTAAACCTGTAACAGGTAAATTGAAAGGATATGTTTCTGTATCTGCTATTGTACCTGTTATTGGTGTTGTTAATGGGGCATTAGTATTTCCGTCATATAATTCCCAAGCTATATTATTTCCTGCTAAAACTCCGTCAATGTCATCAATAGTAAAAGTTATTGCTCCATCATTAGATGCACCTGAACAAGATTGACTATTTACTACTCCTGTAATACTTACGTCAAATGTAGAATCTGGGAAAACTAAAGGCGTATCCGGATCATTTGTTTCTATACATCCAGTTGTTGTATCTCTTACATAAAATTGATAATCTAAACCTGGTATTATATCTGAGAAAATGTGTCTTCTAAAATCTGAATTTGGATTGGTTGGATCAAGATCTACTGGTCCAGCTTGAATTGCTGGTAACCAAGGTCCTGTTGATGAGTTAATAGAAAACTCAAATGGTCCAACTCCTCCTTGAGCAACTACAGTAACTATATAACCTGTTGCACAATCTCCTGTTGGTGTTACATCTACTACAATACCACTAACATTAAATGGTATAATAAATTGTCCGTTAAGTTCTATACATTTAACGACACCTGTTACTCCATCTCTAATTCTTAACCCCGGATAAACAACATCATCAGGGTCATATCCTCTAATTTGACCATCAGTAAATGCTAACCAAGTCGTTCCATTATCTACTGTATACTCTAAAATATCTCCAGGAAAATCTGTAGGACTAACATTTATAAAGTTAAAACCAGTTAATAAAGGTTCTGAAACTCCACAATTTGGTGGTGGAACTGGTTCAATATCTAAAACTAATGGATTGGGATTAACTAATGTTACAGAGTCAGAATCATTACATGTTAAACCATCTGTTATTCTCACTGTATAAGTATCAGCAGATAGATTAGGGAATGATAAAACAGTCCCTGTAAAATTATTTATTGTTTGTAAAACTGTTCCAACTGAATCTTCAATTGTTATTGTATGAGGAATTCTACCATTAGAAATTGTTACATCAATACTTCCTTCATCTCCATTACATAAAGGTTGAACTCCTGTTAATGATAATCCTACTGGTGGAACATTACCTACTATTACATCTTCAATAACAATTGTACAACCATTACTATCCCTTACAAATACATCATAAGTACCTGCACCTGCTGATATTGGATTAGTTCCTGAAAAACTTCCAGAAGGAGCACCTGCTGGGGTTGCAGCGTCGACTTCTACAGAAAAAGTATACCCACCAGATCCACCTGAAGGATTAATAGTGATAGAACCTGCATTACAGCTTGCATCTACAACAGTAACACCCGCTACCAATTGTGGTAAAATTGTTGTGCTTACTGTTTCTGTACAACCTTTATTATCAATAACTTCTATACTATATGTATTGGCTCCTAATCCTGTAAAAGTATGACTTGAACCTGTCACATTCTCAAAGGCTCCCCCATCTATACTTGCTCTAAATGGTGCCTCTCCACTAGTAATATTTAATGTAATCGATCCATTAGTGCCATCATAACATGTAACTGGTGTAGCTGTGAATAGTACTGGGTCAAAATTGTTTATTGTAAAACTAGCTGTAGCTGTACATCCATTATCATCTGTTACTCTAATTGTATGTGTTCCTGCTGGAATGTCGGTTAAACTTGTAATGAAAGCTCCCGCTCCATTTAATTGGTAATCATAGGTATATGGTGGAGTACCTCCCGTTACATCTCCTTCAATTGTCGCTCCTGTAGCTGGATCACATGTAACCTCTTTTAAAACATTAGCCGTTAAGCCTGTTAAAGCACTTGGCTCGGTGATACTTACATTGTTTACCGTAACAACACATTGTGAACCTCCTGATGAAACTGTAGAGGAACGAACTTCAACTGTGTAGGTTCCTGCTCCTAATGTAGTCGGTACTGTTAATGGACTTGTTGTATTTCCTGTTACCCAACCTAAACCATTAATATTGTACTCAAATGAAGCTCCAAAGTTAGTCGCTGTAATTGTTATATCTCCATCTGTATCACCATTACATGAAACTGCTGAACCTACAACACTCGCTGTAAATTCTTGATTATCTAATATAACTACTCCTATATCTGTACTACAGCCACTTCCGTAAGCTACTTCAACTGTATAACTTCCAACAGCTTGACCATTGAAAACTCCTGTACCATTTGTAGCAACTGTAGCTCCTGTTGAATCTAATAAAGTATAGGTATATGTTCCTACTGGGCTAGGTGTAATAGTAATATTACCTGTACCATCACAATTATAAACAACTGCTTCGCTTAACGTTGGGACTGCTGGTAAATCATCAATTGTAACTGTACCTGTAAATCCACTACAGCCATTAGTATCCTCTATAAGAACATCATAAGTTCCTGATGATAAGCCTGTAACTGGTGAAGTTGTACTACTTAAGAATGTAGCACTACTTGTTAATTTGTAGAAATAAACATATGAGCCTGTTCCTCCTGTTGGATCTGTGAAACTAATGCTTCCTAAGTTCGTTCCTCCTGTTGGAGTACAACTTAAATCTGTCTCACTTGCTCCGCCACCACTTAAAGCAACTGGAACTGTAATTGTTCCTGTTGTTGTAAAATTACATCCTTCTGAATCTACAACTTCTATATTATAGGTACCATCTCCTAAGCCTGTGAAATTCTCTGATGTAGTTCCAACTCCTGTTCGTGTAATAGTAGAAGCTCCTGTTATATTAATTGTATATGGTGGAGTTCCTTGAGATACTGTAATACTTAAACTTCCTGTATCTGTTGAACAGCTTGGCTGAGTATCTGACACACTTGCTGTTACTGGTAAAACACTTCCTACTACAACATCTTGGAAAACTCCACGACATCCGTTACTATCCTCTACATAAACATCATAAGTTCCAGCTGCTCTATCAACTGAAGCATTACCTGATGAAAAATCGCCTGCAACTGGTGTAACTCCATCTGCAACTACGGCATAAACATATCCTGTTCCTGTTCCCCCTGCACCTACTGAAGTAATCGTACCTAAGTTACAATCCTCTGGTGTACTAGTAGCTGTTACCGTAACTTGTGGTAAAATTGTTGTGCTTACTGTTTCTGTACAACCTTTATTATCAATAACTTCTATACTATATGTATTGGCTCCTAATCCTGTAAAAGTATGACTTGAACCTGTTACATTCTCAAAGGCTCCGCCATCTATACTTGCTCTAAATGGTGCCTCTCCACTAGTAATATTTAATGTAATCGATCCATTAGTGCCATCATAACATGTAACTGGTGTAGCTGTGAATAGTACTGGATCAAAATTGTTTATTGTAAAACTAGCTGTAGCTGTACATCCATTATCATCTGTTACTCTAATTGTATGTGTTCCTGCTGGAATGTCGGTTAAACTTGTAATGAAAGCTCCCGCTCCATTTAATTGGTAATCATAGGTATATGGTGGAGTACCTCCCGTTACATCTCCTTCAATTGTCGCTCCTGTAGCTGGATCACATGTAACCTCTTTTAAAACATTAGCCGTTAAACCTGTTAAAGCACTTGGCTCGGTGATACTTACATTGTTTACCGTAACAACACATTGTGAACCTCCTGATGAAACTGTAGAGGAACGAACTTCAACTGTGTAGGTTCCTGCTCCTAATGTAGTCGGTACTGTTAATGGACTTGTTGTATTTCCTGTTACCCAACCTAAACCATTAATATTGTACTCAAATGAAGCTCCAAAGTTAGTCGCTGTAATTGTTATATCTCCATCTGTATCACCATTACATGAAACTGCTGAACCTACAACACTCGCTGTAAATTCTTGATTATCTAATATAACTACTCCTATATCTGTACTACAGCCACTTCCGTAAGCTACTTCAACTGTATAACTTCCAACAGCTTGACCATTGAAAACTCCTGTACCATTTGTAGCAACTGTAGCTCCTGTTGAATCTAATAAAGTATAGGTATATGTTCCTACTGGGCTAGGTGTAATAGTAATATTACCTGTACCATCACAATTATAAACAACTGCTTCGCTTAACGTTGGGACTGCTGGTAAATCATCAATTGTAACTGTACCTGTAAATCCACTACAGCCATTAGTATCCTCTATAAGAACATCATAAGTTCCTGATGATAAGCCTGTAACTGGTGAAGTTGTACTACTTAAGAATGTAGCACTACTTGTTAATTTGTAGAAATAAACATATGAGCCTGTTCCTCCTGTTGGATCTGTGAAACTAATGCTTCCTAAGTTCGTTCCTCCTGTTGGAGTACAACTTAAATCTGTCTCACTTGCTCCGCCACCACTTAAAGCAACTGGAACTGTAATTGTTCCTGTTGTTGTAAAATTACATCCTTCTGAATCTACAACTTCTATATTATAGGTACCATCTCCTAAGCCTGTGAAATTCTCTGATGTAGTTCCAACTCCTGTTCGTGTAATAGTAGAAGCTCCTGTTATATTAATTGTATATGGTGGAGTTCCTTGAGATACTGTAATACTTAAACTTCCTGTATCTGTTGAACAGCTTGGCTGAGTATCTGACACACTTGCTGTTACTGGTAAAACACTTCCTACTACAACATCTTGGAAAACTCCACGACATCCGTTACTATCCTCTACATAAACATCATAAGTTCCAGCTGCTCTATCAACTGAAGCATTACCTGATGAAAAATCGCCTGCAACTGGTGTAACTCCATCTGCAACTACGGCATAAACATATCCTGTTCCTGTTCCCCCTGCACCTACTGAAGTAATCGTACCTAAGTTACAATCCTCTGGTGTACTAGTAGCTGTTACCGTAACTTGTGGTAAAATTGTTGTGCTTACTGTTTCTGTACAACCTTTATTATCAATAACTTCTATACTATATGTATTGGCTCCTAATCCTGTAAAAGTATGACTTGAACCTGTTACATTCTCAAAGGCTCCCCCATCTATACTTGCTCTAAATGGTGCCTCTCCACTAGTAATATTTAATGTAATCGATCCATTAGTGCCATCATAACATGTAACTGGTGTAGCTGTGAATAGTACTGGGTCAAAATTGTTTATTGTAAAACTAGCTGTAGCTGTACATCCATTATCATCTGTTACTCTAATTGTATGTGTTCCTGCTGGAATGTCGGTTAAACTTGTAATGAAAGCTCCCGCTCCATTTAATTGGTAATCATAGGTATATGGTGGAGTACCTCCCGTTACATCTCCTTCAATTGTCGCTCCTGTAGCTGGATCACATGTAACCTCTTTTAAAACATTAGCCGTTAAGCCTGTTAAAGCACTTGGCTCGGTGATACTTACATTGTTTACCGTAACAACACATTGTGAACCTCCTGATGAAACTGTAGAGGAACGAACTTCAACTGTGTAGGTTCCTGCTCCTAATGTAGTCGGTACTGTTAATGGACTTGTTGTATTTCCTGTTACCCAACCTAAACCATTAATATTGTACTCAAATGAAGCTCCAAAGTTAGTCGCTGTAATTGTTATATCTCCATCTGTATCACCATTACATGAAACTGCTGAACCTACAACACTCGCTGTAAATTCTTGATTATCTAATATAACTACTCCTATATCTGTACTACAGCCACTTCCGTAAGCTACTTCAACTGTATAACTTCCAACAGCTTGACCATTGAAAACTCCTGTACCATTTGTAGCAACTGTAGCTCCTGTTGAATCTAATAAAGTATAGGTATATGTTCCTACTGGGCTAGGTGTAATAGTAATATTACCTGTACCATCACAATTATAAACAACTGCTTCGCTTAACGTTGGTACTGCTGGTAAATCATCAATTGTAACTGTACCTGTAAATCCACTACAGCCATTAGTATCCTCTATAAGAACATCATAAGTTCCTGATGATAAGCCTGTAACTGGTGAAGTTGTACTACTTAAGAATGTAGCACTACTTGTTAATTTGTAGAAATAAACATATGAGCCTGTTCCTCCTGTTGGATCTGTGAAACTAATGCTTCCTAAGTTCGTTCCTCCTGTTGGAGTACAACTTAAATCTGTCTCACTTGCTCCGCCACCACTTAAAGCAACTGGAACTGTAATTGTTCCTGTTGTTGTAAAATTACATCCTTCTGAATCTACAACTTCTATATTATAGGTACCATCTCCTAAGCCTGTGAAATTCTCTGATGTAGTTCCAACTCCTGTTCGTGTAATAGTAGAAGCTCCTGTTATATTAATTGTATATGGTGGAGTTCCTTGAGATACTGTAATACTTAAACTACCCGTATCTGTTGAACAGCTTGGCTGAGTATCTGACACACTTGCTGTTACTGGTAAAACACTTCCTACTACAACATCTTGGAAAACTCCACGACATCCGTTACTATCCTCTACATAAACATCATAAGTTCCAGCTGCTCTATCAACTGAAGCATTACCTGATGAAAAATCGCCTGCAACTGGTGTAACTCCATCTGCAACTACGGCATAAACATATCCTGTTCCTGTTCCCCCTGCACCTACTGAAGTAATCGTACCTAAGTTACAATCCTCTGGTGTACTGGTAGCTGTTACCGTAACTTGTGGTAGAATTGTTGTGCTTACTGTTTCTGTACAACCTTTATTATCAATAACTTCTATACTATATGTATTGGCTCCTAATCCTGTAAAAGTATGACTTGAACCTGTTACATTCTCAAAGGCTCCCCCATCTATACTTGCTCTAAATGGTGCCTCTCCACTAGTAATATTTAATGTAATCGATCCATTAGTGCCATCATAACATGTAACTGGTGTAGCTGTAAATAGTACTGGATCAAAATTGTTTATTGTAAAACTAGCTGTAGCTGTACATCCATTATCATCTGTTACTCTAATTGTATGTGTTCCTGCTGGAATGTCGGTTAAACTTGTAATGAAAGCTCCCGCTCCATTTAATTGGTAATCATAGCTATATGGTGGAGTACCTCCCGTTACATCTCCTTCAATTGTCGCTCCTGTAGCTGGGTCACATGTAACCTCTTTTAAAACATTAGCCGTTAAACCTGTTAAAGCACTTGGCTCGGTGATACTTACATTGTTTACCGTAACAACACATTGTGAACCTCCTGATGAAACTGTAGAGGAACGAACTTCAACTGTGTAGGTTCCTGCTCCTAATGTAGTCGGTACTGTTAATGGACTTGTTGTATTTCCTGTTACCCAACCTAAACCATTAATATTGTACTCAAATGAAGCTCCAAAGTTAGTCGCTGTAATTGTTATATCTCCATCTGTATCACCATTACATGAAACTGCTGAACCTACAACACTCGCTGTAAATTCTTGATTATCTAATATAACTACTCCTATATCTGTACTACAGCCACTTCCGTAAGCTACTTCAACTGTATAACTTCCAACAGCTTGACCATTGAAAACTCCTGTACCATTTGTAGCAACTGTAGCTCCTGTTGAATCTAATAAAGTATAGGTATATGTTCCTACTGGGCTAGGTGTAATAGTAATATTACCTGTACCATCACAATTATAAACAACTGCTTCGCTTAACGTTGGTACTGCTGGTAAATCATCAATTGTAACTGTACCTGTAAATCCACTACAGCCATTAGTATCCTCTATAAGAACATCATAAGTCCCTGATGATAAGCCTGTAACTGGTGAAGTTGTACTACTTAAGAATGTAGCACTACTTGTTAATTTGTAGAAATAAACATATGAGCCTGTTCCTCCTGTTGGATCTGTGAAACTAATGCTTCCTAAGTTCGTTCCTCCTGTTGGTGTACAACTTAAATCTGTCTCACTTGCTCCGCCACCACTTAAAGCAACTGGAACTGTAATTGTTCCTGTTGTTGTAAAATTACATCCTTCTGAATCTACAACTTCTATATTATAGGTACCATCTCCTAAGCCTGTGAAATTCTCTGATGTAGTTCCAACTCCTGTTCGTGTAATAGTAGAAGCTCCTGTTATATTAATTGTATATGGTGGAGTTCCTTGAGATACTGTAATACTTAAACTACCCGTATCTGTTGAACAGCTTGGCTGAGTATCTGACACACTTGCTGTTACTGGTAAAACACTTCCTACTACAACATCTTGGAAAACTCCACGACATCCGTTACTATCCTCTACATAAACATCATAAGTTCCAGCTGCTCTATCAACTGAAGCATTACCTGATGAAAAATCGCCTGCAACTGGTGTAACTCCATCTGCAACTACGGCATAAACATATCCTGTTCCTGTTCCCCCTGCACCTACTGAAGTAATCGTACCTAAGTTACAATCCTCTGGTGTACTGGTAGCTGTTACCGTAACTTGTGGTAGAATTGTTGTGTTTACTGTTTCTGTACAACCTTTATTATCAATAACTTCTATACTATATGTATTGGCTCCTAATCCTGTAAAAGTATGACTTGAACCTGTTACATTCTCAAAGGCTCCCCCATCTATACTTGCTCTAAATGGTGCCTCTCCACTAGTAATATTTAATGTAATCGATCCATTAGTGCCATCATAACATGTAACTGGTGTAGCTGTAAATAGTACTGGATCAAAATTGTTTATTGTAAAACTAGCTGTAGCTGTACATCCATTATCATCTGTTACTCTAATTGTATGTGTTCCTGCTGGAATGTCGGTTAAACTTGTAATGAAAGCTCCCGCTCCATTTAATTGGTAATCATAGGTATATGGTGGAGTACCTCCCGTTACATCTCCTTCAATTGTCGCTCCTGTAGCTGGATCACATGTAACCTCTTTTAAAACATTAGCCGTTAAGCCTGTTAAAGCACTTGGCTCGGTGATACTTACATTGTTTACCGTAACAACACATTGTGAACCTCCTGATGAAACTGTAGAGGAACGAACTTCAACTGTGTAGGTTCCTGCTCCTAATGTAGTCGGTACTGTTAATGGACTTGTTGTATTTCCTGTTACCCAACCTAAACCATTAATATTGTACTCAAATGAAACTCCAAAGTTAGTCGCTGTAATTGTTATATCTCCATCTGTATCACCATTACATGAAACTGCTGAACCTACAACACTCGCTGTAAATTCTTGATTATCTAATATAACTACTCCTATATCTGTACTACAGCCACTTCCGTAAGCTACTTCAACTGTATAACTTCCAACAGCTTGACCATTGAAAACTCCTGTACCATTTGTAGCAACTGTAGCTCCTGTTGAATCTAATAAAGTATAGGTATATGTTCCTACTGGGCTAGGTGTAATAGTAATATTACCTGTACCATCACAATTATAAACAACTGCTTCGCTTAACGTTGGTACTGCTGGTAAATCATCAATTGTAACTGTACCTGTAAATCCACTACAGCCATTAGTATCCTCTATAAGAACATCATAAGTTCCTGATGATAAGCCTGTAACTGGTGAAGTTGTACTACTTAAGAATGTAGCACTACTTGTTAATTTGTAGAAATAAACATATGAGCCTGTTCCTCCTGTTGGATCTGTGAAACTAATGCTTCCTAAGTTCGTTCCTCCTGTTGGAGTACAACTTAAATCTGTCTCACTTGCTCCGCCACCGCTTAAAGCAACTGGAACTGTAATTGTTCCTGTTGTTGTAAAATTACATCCTTCTGAATCTACAACTTCTATATTATAGGTACCATCTCCTAAGCCTGTGAAATTCTCTGATGTAGTTCCAACTCCTGTTCGTGTAATAGTAGAAGCTCCTGTTATATTAATTGTATATGGTGAAGTTCCTTGAGATACTGTAATACTTAAACTTCCTGTATCTGTTGAACAGCTTGGCTGAGTATCTGACACACTTGCTGTTACTGGTAAAACACTTCCTACTACAACATCTTGGAAAACTCCACGACATCCGTTACTATCCTCTACATAAACATCATAAGTTCCAGCTGCTCTATCAACTGAAGCATTACCTGATGAAAAATCGCCTGCAACTGGTGTAACTCCATCTGCAACTACGGCATAAACATATCCTGTTCCTGTTCCCCCTGCACCTACTGAAGTAATCGTACCTAAGTTACAATCCTCTGGTGTGCTAGTAGCTGTTACTGTAATCTGTGGTAGAATTGTTGTGGAAATTGAGTTTGTACAACCTTTATTATCAACAACTTCTATATTATATGTATTGGCTCCTAATCCTGTAAAAGTATGACTTGATCCTGTTACATTCTCAAAAGTTCCTCCGTTTAAACGTACTCTAAATGGTGCTTCTCCACTAGTAATATTTAATGTAATCTCTCCATTAGTTCCATCATAACATGTAACTGGTGTAGCTGTAAATAATACTGGATCTGGATTTGGAACATCAATAGTAAAAGGAACACAACCTACAGCATTTACTGTCATTCTAACATTATCTATAAAATTACCTACAGATAAACTACCAGATGCAGTAGAGATTGCAACAAAAGAAATCACTGTTGTTGTTTGTCCCGCAGGAACTGTATAAGAACCTGAGTATGATCCCCATGAAGAATTACCATCTGACATTGTTTGTGTAAAGTTCGAAGTAGTTAAGTTTCCTCCAATTCTTACTTCTGCTACATCTGTACCACTTCTTCCTCTATGATCTAAAGACCAATTAATTACATCTCCAGGTATTGTACAAAATTCTTGATATAAAGCTGATGGTAAATTTGCATTTAATTCAGCAAAATAATTTCCATCAGAAGCAGGAACTCCATTGAACCCACTTCTCCAAATTTCTAATTGATTGTCGCTAGCCGTACTGTCCCAACCATCTAATTGATTTTCATCAACAATTCTAAAAGTTGTTATACCAGAAGGTACAGTTTCAAAACTTCCATTGATGAAAGGATCTGTTGAACAACCACATTCTGTACAATTATTGGTATCTCTTACACTTATAGTATAAGTTCCTGATGATAAACCTGTAAATATATTAGATGATTGCCATGTTGCTCCATCATCTATGCTATATTCATATGGTGCTGTACCACCTGTAGCTTGAACCGTTATAGATGCAGAATTTGGTCCTGTACAATTTGCAGTCGTTGTTATTGAACCTGTTACATTTAAAGGATCTGGTTCTGTTATCGTTACATTTCCTAAGTCTAATTCACAAACTATTGAACCTGAATCTTCTCTAATTCTAACGTTATGATTTCCTGCTGGAACACCAACAATCCTGAAAGGATTATCAGCTGTTGAAGACCAACTACCTCCACCATCTATAGAGTATTCATAACTTCCTCCTGTAAAATTATTTGCTTGAATCGTAATTGTTCCATTATTAGAAGCATTACATTCTGAATTTGTACTTCCAGTAATACTACCTGAAAACCCTTGATTTGGTAGAACATCAACAATAAAATCTCTCGGACATGCTCTATCAGCTGTAACTGTAAATGTATGAGTGGCAGCACTTACGTTTGTAAATACATTAGATGTTTGAGGTGTACCTCCATCCATACTATAACTATATGTTAATGATGGTGTAGCAGGTGGGTTGAAAGTTACTGTTGCTGTTCCATCACAATTATAATCTATAGCACTTGGAATATTAGGAATTGTTGGAAAAGGATCAACAACAATTTGTGGTAACACTTGAGAAGTACATCCATTTGAATCTCTTACTAATAAATCGTAGGTACCTGGACCAACAGTATTAAATATTGTTGAACTTTGCCATGTAGTTCCATTATTTATACTATACTGGTAACCAGTACCTGAACCTCCTGTTGCATCTGTAAATGTAATTACTCCGTTCGGTTGAGTACAAGTTGCATCTGGATTTAAAGTAGCAGAACTAGATGGTGAAGAAGGATTAGCAATAGTGATTGGACCAACAGTATAACTACAAACTGAAGCTCCTTTTGTTGCTCTTATAGTAATTGTATAATCACCAGGTGCCAAAGCTGTAAATGAATTTGAAGCTTGAAATGTTGTTCCTCCATCATCACTATATTCTAAAGAATATGCTAATGAACCTGGTGGCGTATCTGTGATAATTGTAATCGTTCCATCTATATTTCCTGAACATGTAGTATCTGTATGGTTTTCAGAAAATTGTAAAGCATCTTCTAAACTTATAATTACAGGTGAAGAAATATCTGTACAGTTATTGTCATCTACAACAATAAATTCATAAGTTCCTTCACTTCCATTTGGGATGTTATATGTTGTGTTTGTTGTAAAACCTTCAAAAGTTGTAGCGTCATATGTAGCTGGAATAGCACTAAAATCAGCATAACTTATTGCTGTTTTTGTTGCTGTACTAGCAGGTGTATAAGACCATAAAGCATAAGTATAACCACTGCCTCCTATAGTACCTCCATTAGCAGATAATGTAATTATTCCATTAGAACAATCTATATCTTTTGTATTCACAGCATTAATATTTAACGCCGGTGGTACTGTTATTGCAGGTAAAGTTTCTGTATAAGTACAACTACTTGTAGTTGATGTTATTTCTACTGTGTATGTTCCTGATGCACTAATTGGGAAAGTTCTAGAACGATCTGTTGTTGGTCCAAAAGTACTTACAACCGATCCTCCGCTAGTAATATTATATACATATTGTTCAGATGTTGGAGCGTTTATTTGAATATTAATTTCCCCAGAATCACCAGCACATAATATTGGAGTAGTTGTTACGTCTACATCCATAGTTACCTCTCCTACAGACTGATTAGGGTAAGGAAACACACAAGAAATAGCTACATTTCTTATATAAACATCGTAATTTCCAGCTGTAGAAATTGGAAAGACATTTGATGCTTGATAAGCTCCAACTGCTGGTGCTGGATCACCTGCTGGTACTATAGCATATTCATATCCTGCAGGTACGCTGTTAATTGTTATACTACCGTTTGTAGAACAAATAATATCTTCAGTAACAATTGTTGGGTTAACTGTTCCTTTAAAAACATTAAAATAATAACGTTCGAAACACCCTCCTGGTTCTTCTACAATTAACCTATATTGACCTGCATCAGAAAAAGTTCGTGTTGTACTATTTACATCTGTTGCTACATCTACCCAAGTTCCTCCTACATCTGGACAAGTAACATCTGGAGTTGGTGTACTTCCTGAACTTAAAACTTGCCATCTTACGGTAGTAGGAGCTGCTACTCCAGTAGGAATTGAACGAGAATCAGAACTACCACATAAATAAATTTCTGCTAACTCTAAAGTAGGATCATTTACACAAGTTACAACTCTATCAGCAACAGCAGCAATAGGATTAACTCCTGAACCAAAAGGCCCTACCACAAAGGTTTCGTCAAAAGGCACACAAGCAGCAGGAGCTCCTGGTGGATTTGTCTTTGTTACTGTATAAGTTCCTGTTGATGTAACCGTTATAGTTCTTGTACTAGCTTCATCTCCTGAAGCAATAATGTTACCAGAACCATCTCTCCATTCATAATTACCAAAACCTGCACCAGCAGTTAAATCAACCGAAGATCCACACAATGAAACATTTTGAGAGAAATTATTACAACTTGAAATATCAACTAAAAAATTTGTTGATCCAACAATTCCAAAATTACATGCATCTATTCCTGAAACACTAGGAGCATCATTTACCGAAACTCCACCCGTAACACCATCATATCTTGCAAACGCTTGATTTTCAACAACATTAGAACATACATCTGTCAATAAGCTACAATCTGAAACAACTTGAACATGAAATCGTATATTATGAACAGCACCACCTTCTTCAACTAAAGAATCATCAACTTCAAATGTTAATTCACCTCTAAAACCATTACCTGCTGAAGGTGGAACATAATTTGTTAATGTTACCCCCGTAGGAGTAATAACATCTGCTGGAACTAAATTTACGTTTCTAGGAAGTCTATCTGTAATTACAGTATTCGTAGCATCATCTGTTCCTGTATTCTGAAAAGAAACATTATACCACAAGTCACTTCCTAACCCTAAAGTTACTCCGGCTAAATCTGTACCAGCATTATCATCAACAGTTTTTACAAGTTGAATAACTGGTTCAATAATTTCAATTGCAAATACATTTAAAAATGGCCAATATACATCTCCTCCAGTTGTAAATCTTGCATCTAAACTAGTTTGATTATTGGCTATATTTGTATTTAATGGGTTATCAACATTAAATAAATCTACATCAAATCCTAAAGTGTTTTCACTATCAGGGTTTCTTGAAGTAGTGTGTGCATCATATTGTGTGATACTTCCATTAAAAAAGTTATCAACTGGATTTGTTGTAGGCGTGCTAACATTAACAAAATTCCCAGATGTATTTCTTATTTGAAAGTTATCATTAAAAATAAAACCATCTCCTTCTAAAGCAGCAGTTAAAAATTGAGCTCTTACTGGACCAGAAGGAATTGTATTAAAACCTGTAAAATTAACATCAGCATTATTAGTACCATCTATGGTAGCAAAACCATCAAAGATTGAAATATTTTTACTAGAGTCAGTTTCATTTTCATAAATAACAACCATTACCCATCCTGCAGCACCTCCTAAACCATTTCTACTATCGCGACCAATTGTTGCTCTAATATTTCCTGCATAATAATCTCCATTTGGATTAGATAACCCTTGTACCATAGATGTTACATCTTTATAACATACATAAGGTCTTTGTGTTGCTATACCACTATCATATAGAACTTCATCACTTGTTATATCTTGATAAGGTTCTCCAGGTAACTTAAATTTTATATTTCTGTAGTCTCCAGGTCTAGAATTTTCAGTTTCCCAAGATTCATAAGGAAAAACACCTGCCCAATATAAACTTGCATGTACAACTCTTGAACAATTTGGTAAATTTAATGTTGATTTAGACGAAGAAAACGTATCCCCATTTCCAGCGATTCCTTCATCATCATCAATATCTATATAATTCATATAAATATTACCATTATTGAACTGTGCATCATTAACATTAATAAAAAATGCTCTATTACAACCATTAATAGAATTTATAACATACAAATCGTCTCCAACAGTATTATTTGGATGCGGTTCATTAGCATCTACAGTCTGTGTTGTGGGAGTATAAGTATAGTCTCTATACCATCTACCACATCGATCTCTAAACCAAGACATTGTAGAACTTCTAGTGTATAAAGTAAACTCTCTAAAATCTCTATTTAAAATATTGTTACCTACAAAAGTAACATTACCTCTAATATTAATACCTCCAGGTGGTAATCTTCTTTCATCAAAGGCTACATCAGGTCTCCTTCTTGCCATTAAATTATTCGGCGGAGTTTCAGAAATTCCTTTTTTCTGAGTAGCTTCTTGATTTAAGATTTGCCCAATATTTTCTGGCAATACTTGAACTTTAGCTTCTTTTTCTGATTGACTTCCATCATCTTGTGAAAATCCTAGAACTGAAGTTAAAGCAATAAATAGAAAAAGTAACTTTTTTTTCATTTTTGGGGATTTTTGCTTTCTTATAAAAAACTTATAATCAAAATTTTATAACACTTCTAAACGGTATCTCTATAAAGATAAGTATTTTAACACAATTTTAAAAACTGATTTTCAATACCTTATCTTACATGGACAATATTTTTTCTATCGTAATATTTTCCGTTTAAATTACTATTGTATAATTTTATTATCTCTTGTCTATCGTTAGATTTATGAATATATACATGTCTGTATCCAGTTTTTGGATTTATAAAATAACCTGCATTTATACCATCACTTTCTAATTCATCTAACAGTCTATCTGCATATGGCTTTTTAGAAAATACTCCTACTTGCATATAATAACCTGGTTCTAAGCCATCTACCAAACTCATTGTTTGTACTCTTGCTTTTGGCTGTGTTTTAGGCACTTTATATGTTTCTCCTTCAGGCCCAAGAGTTACTTTCATTACATATACTCTATCTTTTCCTGAAGAATTACCACTTGAAGTACTAATTCCTAGGCCTCCACCTACTTCATCATCACTCTCTGTTTCTTTTTTAATCGCTCCATTAATTTCATCACGTTGTTCTTCAGCTTCTTCTTTCTTTCCATGACGATCTATATATACTACATATACATTATATTTTGGATCTCTAACATATCTAGCTCTTACTTTTTTCTTATGAGTTTTATTATATTGTTTAACACTCTTTTTATTATTGTAAAACTTAACTTCTTCTTGAGCTTTTTTCAATGATTTAAATTGCTCTATTGCAACATAATACATTGTACCTCCTCCTCCTCTTTCTGTTACTGTAGTTTCTCTCCAAGGCCTATCACTTCTTCTAGGTAAAGATTGATCTCTTGTTTCGGTAGGCTCAGAAGGTGAAACCTCTCTAATAATTTCTGTAGTTTTAGTATTTGTAGGTTGATTTTCTAATTTCTTTAAAATTTCATCTACTTTCTTATTTAATTTATCTATAGAATCCTGAGCGATTCTTATTTCATCTGATAAATCGTTATGTTCAGGGTTTTCGTATTCTTCCTCTCTTCTATCTATTATTGGTTTAATCGAATTATCAGGAATACTAACAGTAACATTACCTGTTTTTCTTGATTTTCTTTTCCCTAAACGATAAATTAAACCAACCTCGTTTGTTCCACTTAAGTTTTGTTGCTTTTCATATGTAAAACCAATTGATAATCTTTTATTCAGATTAATACCAAAACCAGCATTTAAACCAAATAACTTATCATAACCAACTTTTAACCAACCTACTTTAGGCAAATCAGCTAATACAGTAGCAGCATAAGAAAAACCATCTACTTTTGTTCTTCTTCCAATACCTAATCCTCTAATCGTTGTTCCAGAAAACAAACCACTAGTATTTTGCAATCTATAAGTATAGGCAGCATGAGCAGAGATTGTTTTATCTCCAAATTCTGTTACAAATTCACTACTTTTTAAATTAAAATCTCCTAAGTTTTCAAAGAATAATCCAACATCAAAATTACCAAAAGAAACTGTAGCTGCTGGCTGAAAAACTACTACGGGTCTGTCTTGATAATTATTGATTAAAGGTTCTGGTGTATTAGTTAACACTCTGGGCTCATCTAAACTTCTTCTGCTGTAAAAAAAGTTGAATCCAAAAGTTAAATGAGTTTTTTCTGATAAATTGATTTGATAGGCATAATTTGCCATGGCACCAAAATCTTTAAAAACCCCTATTTCTTGTTGGAATACAGCTATTCCTGCACCAACATTAGATTGCATTTTACCTGAATAGCTTAAAATATGTAGACGAGAAGCATCCTCAAAATCAATATTTGAGCTTCTACTAATCGCTTCTATTGTAGATGTTTCTCTATGAAGTAAAGAAAATGTAGGAACTGTCATGAAGTTATTAAACTTCATAAAGCTCCTTGATGAAAAACCATTATAAGAATCTTCACTAGCAATACTCGTTTGAGCATAAGCTAGTAAATTCATAAATACACATAGTGTTAATAAAGTAATTTTCTTTACCATATATTATTATTGCAATATAGAAATTGTACCTGCTTTAATTAAGTTATTATCTTGAATAACTCTGAAATAGAATAACATTCCATCTTTCAAATTATTATTTACTGGCCAATTATTTTGATAATCCGTTGTATTTAATACTTCCTTACCTCTTGAGTTATAAATAATTACTTGAACATTATTTTGAAAAGCAAATCTATTTGGAAGCTCCCAAGTATCGTTAATTCCATCTCCATTAAAAGGAGTTATTATATTTGGTATAACTAATTTACCATCATCCTCTACTACATTTATATCTCTTTGTGCTCTACACCCTCCAACAGTACCAAAAACTGTATATGTTCCTAATGCATTAACATCAAGAGTTTCATTTGAAGACAACAAATTTCCAGCTTGATCAAACCATTCATAAGAATCAGCTCCACTTGCCTCCAACGTAATTGTTTGACCGGGCTCTAAAACTGCTGTAGAAGAAGGACTTACTTCTAAAACTGTATCATCAAATTCTACTACATTAATTTCAGCTACATTATTTAGACAACCAAACCCTTCATAAGTCACACTATATATTCCAATTTCGTTTACAACTAAAGTGCTTGGATCTGATAAAACTATCTCTTCACCATCTTTAAACCAAGTATAAACAAAACCTGGTACTATGTTCATATTAAACGTTATTGATTCTCCAGGACATAATGCATTTGAAATAGATGATGATTGAATTTCAACTCCTGTTAACGTTAACAAAACATCTAAAGGATTAGAATCAAAATTCAGTGTTGCACTTATTATAGCATTTAAAACGTATTCTCCATTATCATTATAAGAATCTATAGTTAATTGATTTAAAGTTTCTCCCGCTAAATCTGCTCCGTCTTTTTTCCATTGAAAATCTAAACTATCAATCTGATCTTGTGTTAAATCATAATCATTTCCATCTGTAGCTGTAGCTGTTACTCCAACAATTGACAAAGTTGTACTATCATTGCTACAATCTGAATAATTTGAAGCAGCTCTAATCTCAGGTGTAATAGAAACCACATCTAATACTGTATAAACAGCAGAATTTTTAGAAGTAGGACATGTTGAAGAATTATCAACAACCTCTGCAAAATATTCTCCTTCCTCAACAGCATTTATTGTTAAAGAATTACTTGAAGAAGGTAATGGATCACCATCTTTAAACCAAGTAATTGTTGCCGAGCTAGATGTATGAGTAATAACTAACTCAATGGTTTCTCTTGGCAACCTAACTCTTACAGCTGGATTTTCAATATTCACATCAAAATCAACTCCCGCTCTTTGTTCTATTGTAACATCCTGTGAACGTGATGAACAACCTCCTACTTCGATCTCTAAATGATACACACCAAATTGATTACTACTTGGTGTTGTATATCTAGGTGTGTAAGCTGGCAAAGCATCTATCAAAGTACCATCTTTATACCATTTATAATTAAAAGTTGGATCATCAACACTTGCTACTAATTCATAAGTTTCGTTAGCACAAATTTCTACAGAATTCGGACCTTCAATAACTAAACTAGTTGGTGCTATCTCTGTAACATCAATAATATTTGAACGAACTCCAGCCCCAGACTGTGTACATTGCCCATAATTGATAGCTGCATAATATCTACCTCCATCAGAAAGACTAATAGAAGCTCCTGTTTCTCCGGGAATTAACACATCTCTACCTCCCTCTACCTTATACCACAAATAAGTTAAATCTGGTTCTATTTCGTTTACAGAAACTGTTTGTGCTCCGCCACATAAAACAACATCATTAAAATCATTTAAAACTAATTGTTCAGAAGTTGTATAAAAAGCTTCAAATGGACCAAAAGAAGGTCCTTCCATTGCAGGTATACTTGATATTATTCTTATTCTATAATTAAATCCATAAGTATCTGTTGGAAAGGCAAAATTCGCAGAAATATCAAAGAAACTATCGTTTTCACCAGATATGGTTGCAAGGTTTTTATTATTTCCTGAATCAAAATCACCATTTGGATCTGAAAGTTGAACTGTAAAAACATTATTTGGATCAAATGCCATACCTGAAAAATCAAATAACAAACTAAAGTTATTTGAACCTTCCTTAGCACATGCAAAAGTAAAGTTAGGTCTTGGCACCTCAAGTGTTTGCCCATAAATAACACTACTAAACAATAAAGCTAGTAGTAAAAAAAGATGCTGTACTTTATTTTTTTTACACTTAAACATAATTGATGGGGACCATTAAATATTTTAATGCTTGAACACACTTATAACATACAAATATATTCATTTTAAAATAAAAAAAAATTTTATTATTTAAAAACTATTTAAACACTATCCTTAAAATTAATACGTTAATTTTACAAACTTATTATATCAAAGTTAAAAAATGCTAAAACATTTTATAATTGCTAGTTTATTTTCTTTTTCTTTAGGTCATGCTCAAGTTGGTGGAACTAGTGTTTTTTCTTTCCTTAACACAACAACAAATGCCAGACAAGCTGCTTTGGGTGGAAAGATTTTAACTTTAGTTGATGATGTTGACCAAGCAACTTGGAACCCTTCAATTATAAATTTAGATTTAGACAGAAAACTTTCTATTAACTACACTAGTTATTTAGCTGATATTTCTGTGGGATCTGTTTCTTACGCACATCGTTTTTCTAGATATTCAGAAACCATACACGGAAACATTACTTATATTAATTATGGAACTTTAATTCAAGCTGACGCTGAAGGAAATGAAACTGGTACTTTTGGAGCTAGTGATATTGCTTTGTCTGTCGGATATGCATATCGTATACCAAACACTAGCATTTATTTAGGAGCCAACCTTAGATTGATTAATTCTTCTATTGCTAATTTTTCATCTTTTGGAGTTTCTTCTGATTTAGCTGCCACGTACTACAATGATCAGAAACCTTATATTTTCTCAATAGCATTAAGAAACATTGGAACACAGATTACTTCTTTTAATGGAGAAAAAGAAAAACTTCCTTTCGAAATAGCTCTAGGAGCTTCTTACTTGTTAGAAAATGTTCCGTTACGTTGGTATTTAACTGCAGATAATCTTCAACAATGGAACATTAGCGTTGCTAATCCTTCAAATCAAACTTCTGATTTAGATGGAAATATTACTGAGGAAAAAATATCTTTTATTGATAATTTATTCAGACATTTAAGCATAGGAGCTGAATTATTTCCTAAACGTGCCGTTAACTTCAGAATAGGATATAATTTCAGAAGAGGAAAAGAATTACAGTTACAAAACGTAAGATCGTTTGGAGGTATTTCTTTCGGGTTTGGTTTACGAATGAATAAAGTAAAGTTAAACTATGCATACTCAAGATTTCATACTGCTTCTAATGTAAGCACCTTTGGTATTTCTATAGATTTAAACAGAGGGAAAAACTACCATCATAAAACTAAATATTAGTTTGTTTTTTCTTCTTTCTACTTTAACTTTTATCTTTGTTCCACATACTTTTTAAATGAATATAAATAAAATAATTATCGCAATAGATGGTTTTTCTTCTACTGGAAAAAGTACTATTGCTAAACAACTTGCTAAACAACTGAATTATATTTATGTAGATACTGGTGCTATGTACAGAGCTGTTACTTTATATGCAATGCGTAAAAATTATGTTTCTGATGATAAACTCTTAACAGATCAACTTATAAATGATCTCGAAAACATTAAATTATCTTTTCTTTTTAATTCTAATTTAGGGTTTGCTGAAATGTATTTAAATAATGAAAACGTTGAAAGAGAAATACGCACTATAGAAGTTTCAAAATTAGTAAGTAAAGTTTCAACTATACCTGAAGTAAGAAGAAAACTTGTTCTTGAACAACAAAAAATGGGGACTGAAAAAGGAATTGTAATGGATGGTAGAGATATTGGAACTGTTGTTTTTCCTAATGCTGAATTGAAGTTATTTATGACTGCTTCTGCAGATAAAAGAGCTACAAGACGCTACAAAGAACTATTAGATAGAGGTGATAAAGTAAATTACGAAGAAGTTTTATTCAATGTTCAAGAAAGAGATAGAATTGATTCTACTAGAAAAGATTCTCCACTGGTTAAAGCTGATGATGCTGTTGAGTTTGATAATTCTGATATGGGATTAGAAGAACAATTTGAACGTATAATGAGTTTAGTAAACGATAGAGTTAAATAACTTAAAAAAACATAACAACTGAGAATCGCGTATTCTGTATATATCATAAGATTTTTTGAAATACGCGATTCTCAGTAAATAGCTTTTTTTAACTTTCAAATGTTGAATTCGTAGAATATTTCCTCCACTTTTCCAAACAAGCTGTAATATCTTCTGGAACTTCGGAATTAAATTGCATAAACTCTCCAGTAGTTGGATGAACAAATCCTAAAGTTTTTGCATGTAGTGCCTGTCTTGGTAATAACTTAAAACAATTATCTACAAATTGTTTGTATTTAGAAAATGTAGTTCCTTTTAAAATTTGATCCCCTCCATAACGCTCATCATTAAATAAAGTATGACCAATATATTTAAAATGTGCTCTGATCTGATGTGTACGTCCTGTTTCTAATCGACATTCCACTAAGGTAACATAAGTAAAACGTTCAATAACCTTATAATGTGTTACTGCTGCTTTTCCATAATCTCCATCAGGGTATACTGCCATTTGCATTCTATCTTTAGCACTTCGCCCAATATGTCCTTCAATAGTTCCTTCATCATTCTCTACACTTCCCCAAACTAACGCATAATACAAACGTTCTGTAGTTTTATCAAAAAATTGCTTCGATAAATGCGCCATAGCAAATTCAGTTTTAGCCACAACTAATAAACCACTGGTATCTTTATCAATTCTATGAACTAAACCCGGACGTTCATTACTATTCTTTGGTAAGTTTTCGATATGATGAATTAATCCGTTTACTAAAGTTCCTGAATAATTTCCATGACCTGGATGAACCACCATACCTGGCTCTTTGTTCACCACTATAACATCATCATCTTCATATACAATATTAATTGGTATATCTTGAGCTACTAATAAGTTTTCGTGTGGTGGATGTGCTAAAACTACACGAACTACGTCTTTTGGTTTTACTTTGTAGTTCGATTTTACAGCTTTATCATTCACTAAAATGTTTCCTGCCTTAGCCGCTTGTTGAATTTTATTTCGTGTAGCATTCTCAATAAAGTTCATCAAAAATTTATCTACACGTAAAGGATCTTGTCCTTCTGTAGCTGTAAAACGATAATGTTCATATAATTCAGAACTTTCGTCTTGAATATCATAATTCTCCTCCTGCATCTAATCTCTATTTAAAAAAGTTTAATTTAAAGATCCATCACCTAAAATAAGATCAATCACAGATTTTTTAGGTAATTTATCTCCTAAGCCTACTTGCTTTCCTTTGTATTTTAACCCTCTTACAACATCTTTTCCTATATCTGGAACATATGTGAATTTTTCTCCAACAGAAAAACCTATTGAACGTAAATGTGTAATTGCCTGACGCTTTGTTTTCCCATTTAAATCAGGAATTGTAACATCTTTATATTTTGATGGATTTAATGTCAAATAAATTTTTCTTTTTTCTTTTACGAAATCTCCAGCTTCAGGATTTTGCTCCATTACTGATTTTCTTGGAAAATCTGGATTATAACTAGCACTGTCAATCACAATAAAATCTAAACTTAACTCATCTAGTAATTGTTTTACTTCAGCAATACTTTTCTTTTCTAAGTTTGGTACTTGAATTTTCTGATTATGATTTGTAGTATACCCTAACCACCATTGTAATAAAAACACAAATAGTAGCAATCCAATTATAGCAATTATAATTTGTTTTACGAAAACCTTGCTCTTTAAAAACTGTAACAATTTCATTATTGATTTTTTGAAAGATTCAACAAATGTACATTAAAAATAATACTAATTTAAAAACATTAATTTTTAAAATACTTTTTTGGTAAGTTTGTAAGGTTAATTATTGAAAATGAAAAAAAATATTGCCATTATCATGGGCGGCTACTCTTCTGAAGTAGCTATTTCTCTAAAGAGCGGAAATGTTGTATATCAACATATAGACAGATATAAATTCAATCCTTACTGTATTCATATTTTAAAAGAAGGTTGGTTTTTAGTTGAAGATAAACAAAAGTTCCCTGTAAACAAACATGATTTCTCTGTTGATTTTAAAGGAAATAAATTAACTTTTGATTGTGTTTTTAATGCAATTCATGGTGCACCAGGTGAAAACGGAGTGATTTTAGCATATTTCGATTTATTAGGAATTAAACATACCTCTGCCCCTTTTTATCAAATGGCTTTAACTTTCAATAAAAGAGATACATTAAGTATTTTAAGAAAGTATGATATACCAACAGCAATCTCAGTATATTTAAACCAAGGTGAAACTGTTGATGTAGATACAATTATAAAAAAAGTAGGCTTACCTTGTTTTGTAAAACCTAACAATGCTGGGTCGAGTTTTGGTATTTCTAAGGCACATACAAAAGAAGACATTCTCCCTGCGATAGAAAAAGCTTATAAAGAAGACAATGAAATTTTAATCGAAAGTTTTTTAGATGGTAAAGAAGTTTCTGTTGGAGTTATTCAATACAAGACTGAAACTATAGTTTTACCAATTACTGAAATTGTTTCCGAAAATGATTTCTTCGATTATGAAGCTAAATATGAAGGTAAATCTCAAGAAATTACTCCAGCAAGACTAACTTCAGAAGAAGAATTTAAAGTACGTGAAGTTGCTAAAAAAGTATATACCGTTTTAAATATGAGTGGGTTTTCTAGATCTGAATATATCTTTGTAAATGGTGTACCTCACTTTTTAGAAATGAATACCGTTCCTGGATTAACTGAGGAAAGTATTTTACCACAGCAAGCACAAGAAGCAGGAATTAGTTTAACTGAACTATTTGGAAACGCAATAGAAAGCAGCCTAAATTCCTAAACAAAATATAAATAACACAACCATTAACAACATAATTAAAAATGAAACGCGCTATTTTCCCAGGATCTTTTGACCCTATTACTTTAGGGCATTTAGATATTATTGAAAGAGGCATCACTTTATTCGATGAACTTATTATTGCAATTGGAGTGAATGCTGATAAAAAATACATGTTTCCTTTAGAAAAAAGAAAACAGTTTATTGAAGAAACTTTTAAAAACGAACCAAAGATAAAAGTAGTTACATATAAAGGCTTAACTGTAAATTTCTGTAAAGAAATCGACGCTCAATTTATTTTAAGAGGACTTCGTAATCCTGCAGATTTTGAGTTCGAAAAAGCTATAGCGCATACAAATAGAAAACTTTCAGAAATAGAAACTGTATTTTTACTTACTTCTTCTGGTAAAAGTTACATTTCTTCATCTATTGTTAGAGATGTTATTAGAAATGGTGGAGATTATACTGGTTTAGTTCCTGATTCTGTGAGATCATAATTATAATTCTAAATCAGCAAATTTTAGAATCAAAGTTTAAGAAGTTAAAAGAATGACATAGTTTGATTTAAAATTATTTTGAAAGATTTATATTTGGTGAAACCAAGAACCAAAAATGAAAAAAACAATACTACTCTCTTTAGTAATTTGTATTCTTTCTTGTCATAAAACTGAAACTAAATCTTCTAAAGACTTTACAACTACATTTGAAAAATCTAATGGGTTAGAAACTCCAGAATATAATGAAGTAATTTCTTATTATTCTGACTTAGCAGATACATATTCTGAAGTTTCTTTACTCGAATTTGGAACTACAGATAGCGGTAATCCCTTACATTTAGTAGTTTATAATCCAAAAGGAAAAACTAAAAAAAATCAAATAAAAGATTCAAAAAAAAATCGAATCTTAATCAATAATGGAATTCATCCAGGAGAATCAGACGGTATTGATGCTTCTATGCTTCTACTAAGAGATATTGTACAAAATGATTCTTTACAAGAAGCTTATAAAAACTCTTTAATTTGTGTAATTCCTGTATACAATATTGGTGGAGCTTTAAATAGAAATGCTCACACACGTGCAAATCAAAATGGACCAAAAGAATATGGTTTTAGAGGAAATTCTAGAAACTTTGATTTAAATCGTGATTTTGTAAAACAAGACACCAAAAACGCTGCAAGTTTTGCTGAAATTTTTCATACTGTAAGTCCTGATATATTTATAGACAATCACGTAAGTAATGGAGCCGATTATCAGTACGCAATTACCCATTTATTTACACAACATAATAAATTAGGTGGTGAACTTGGCGCTTACCTAGAACAAGAAATGCGTCCGTTTTTAGAACAATCTTTAGCTAAAAAAGGAATTCCAATTACCCCATATGTAAATGTTTGGAGCTCGACACCAGATAAAGGTTGGAGTCAATTTATGGATTCTCCAAGATATTCAACTGGCTACACAACTTTGTTTAACACTTTTGGTATGATGGTAGAAACACACATGTTAAAACCTTATAAAATTCGTGTAGAACAAACTTACGAACTTATGAAATCGATGCTCGACTTCACTGAGAAAAATAGTAGTCAAATAAAATCGTTAAGAACTGAAGCTGTTCAAAATATTATTAATAAAAAAAACTACGCTATTCAATTTAAAGTTGATTTAGACAATCCTACTGAATTCAATTTTAAAGCTTACAAAGGAAGTTATATTGATAGTAAAGTAACCAATGGAAAACGTTTATTTTATGATAAAAATAAACCTTACGAAGTTCCTGTAAAATACTACAACAACTTTAAGACTACTAAAAATATAACTATTCCAAAGGCATATGTAATTCCGAAAGGTTGGCATAATGTTATTTCTCGTTTACAGAATAACAATATTGAGCTTATTCGTTTTGAAAAAGATACTATTTTAAATGTGGAAGTAAATCACATTAAAGACTTTAAAACAGTTAGTTCTCCATTTGAAGGACATTATTTGCATTACAATACTGAAGTAAACTCTTCTTTTCAAGACATTAAATTTCAAAAAGGAGATTACATAATTCCTACGAATCAGAATGGAATTCGTTATTTACTAGAAACATTAGAAGCTGAAGCAATGGATAGTTTTTTTAATTGGAATTTTTTTGATACAATTTTACAACGTAAAGAAGGATTTTCTAGTTATGTTTTTGAAGACAAAGCTGAAGCTTTTTTAAATGAGAATCCACTTGTAAAAGCAGAATTTGATCAGAAAATGAGTATGGATTCTACTTTCAATAAAAATCCAAGAGCACAATTAAATTGGATTTATACCAAAACACAACATTATGAAAAAGCTCATTTAAGACTACCTGTTTTTAAAATTATGAAATAATGTACAAGACTTTCCTTTCTTTCATAATATTAGGTTTAATTCTTATGAATTGTGGTACAAAAAAGAACAATAAAAAAGAAATTACTTCTAAAATAAAAAAGGAAATAAGAAAAGAACATTAGGACAACAATAATTTGATTACAAACATTAAATGGGATAAAAACGGCCAAATCACAACGAACAAGTAATTTTTTATGAAAATAAAACTCACAGCTTTTTTACTCTTAGTATTAACTTATAATGCCTACAGTCAAACAAATTTTGACTTAGATAAAGTTTTACATCAATTAAGTTTAAAAAGAAGTCAATGTGAAGTTGGATTTATAGTTTCTAAACAACTACCAAATACTAAGAATGAAACAATAGTTGTCATACCAGAAATTATTAAAAGTGATGATACAACAGAAGAATATAATGGATATATATTAATTATAGACAGCAATACTAGTAAAATAAAACATAAATATTTTCAGCCTTCATATTGGACTTCTGATGCTTTAATTTTATCTGAAATAAAAATTGATACTGCCCCATATTATGTATCAAAAGATAAAAGAGCATTCGGAATTCGTTCTTCATATTACACTTTATCTAAACCAAACCCATATAGCTCTGAAACACTTACTTTATTTTTAAAAAAAGAAGAAAAACTGATTCCAGTACTAGATCATTTTGAGAGCAAAGAATATGTTGGTGAATGGGATATGCAATGTGCTGGATGGAGTATTAATGAAGAAAAGACTTTGATTTTATCTAAAAATAAAACAGATGGTTTTTTCGATATTATCGTAAATAATAAAATCACCAATAGAAAATCTGACACTGATGAAACTGGTGAATGTATAGATGAAGAAAAAATATCATTTCAAAAAACAGTTTTAAAATTTAATGGAAAAGTATATAAATAACCTATTTACCTTTGACTAGAAATACGCAGAAAAACCAATGAAAAAAATCGTCATAAAAAGATTTTTAACCAGATTAAACTTGTTACCATTAGTTGAACAAATTAATTTCTATCGTCAAAAATTTAAAAACAGAGAAGATAACAGAAAGTTTTTATTAGATAATCCTGATGTAAAACTTCCTCCTGATTTTTATATTTATGAGACTTTTCAATTAAACTACAAGAAATTTTACACAAATGGTCTTCCTACTGCACAATGGATTTACGATTATGTAAATGAATTTAAATCGTTAAAAAACGTTAGTATTTTAGATTGGGGATGTGGAACAAGTAGGATATTAAGACATTTACCTACTGTAGCTGGTACAACTAATAATTATTTTGGTTGCGATTATAATCCTAAATATGTTAAATGGTGTCAAAATAATTTAAATGGAATTGATTTTAAACTCAATAACATCACTCCTCCTCTACCTTACGACAGAGAAAAATTTGATTTAGTATATGGTATTTCCATCTTTACTCACCTTTCTTTAGCCCAACATCATTCATGGTTTGAAGAACTTTATAGCGTTTTAAAACCTAATGGTATCTTATTTTTAACTACACACGGAAATGCTCATCAATTTAAACTGACAGCTAAAGAACTTGAAAATATAAAGAAGGAAAACTAATTGTACATGATTTTAAAAAAGAAGGAAATCGTTTATTTTCTGCATATCAGTCTGAATCTTTTATGTTAGAAATTGCTAAACAATATGGTTTAAAGATTCTAAAACATGTTCCAGGAAAAATAGAAGACGGAAAACCTCAACAAGATGTTTGGTTATTTCAGAAATAAAAAATCCTGCTAAATGCAGGATTTTTTTATTTAAAAAGTATATTCTCTTAATGGCTTTGGAAAAGCTTCTGGATTCGCCGCTAAATGATAACGAGGATCGTCTACATCATCAATTATAACATCTCTAAATGTATCACTTGCCTTATACATTAAAACTTTACAATCTTCACTTAAATGTTTCATTTTAATAGTTTTTCCTGCTGCTTGATATTTCTCTACTAAAACAAACAACGCTTCTAAAGCAGAGTGATCTGAAATTCTACTTTCAACAAAATCAATAACTACGTTATCCGGATCATTTTTTACATCAAATTTTTCATTAAATGAAGTAATACTTCCAAAGAATAAAGGCCCCCAAATTTCATATACTTTGGTTCCATCTTCAAGCATACGCTTTCTGGCTCTAATTCTTTTGGCATTTTCCCAAGAAAAAGATAATGCAGAAATTATTACACCTACGAAAACAGCTATTGCTAAATCAAAAAATACAGTAACCGCAGAAACAACAATTAATACAACAGCATCTGAAATTGGAATTTTCTTTAATATTCTAAAACTAGACCAAGCAAATGTTTCTATCACCATCATAAACATTACTCCAACTAGAGCTGCAATTGGTACTTGTTCGATATATTTATCTGCAAACAAAATAAAAACTAACAAAGTAACAGCCATTGAAACTCCAGATAATCTTCCTCTTCCTCCTGCATTAATGTTGATTACAGTTTGTCCAATCATACCACAACCTCCAGTACCACCAAACATTCCACTTAAAATATTTCCTGCTCCTTGAGCCACACATTCTTTATTTCCATTTCCTCTAGAATCTGTTAACTCATCAACCAAATTCATTGTCATTAATGTTTCAATTAATCCAACAGAAGCAGCTAAAAACGCATAAGGTGCAATAAATTTTAAAGTGTCTAAATTGAATGGAAGATGACTCCATAATTCGAAAATATTTAATTTCTTAGAAATTTCGTCTACCCCGTTTAAACCAGCTCCACCACCTTCTCTAATAAAATCTCCTACATTTATAGAATTAATTCCACCTAAAATAACAACTAAAGAAACAATTAGAATTGCTGTTAATGCAGCTGGAACTTTTTTAGTCAATTTTGGTAATCCCCAAACTATTAACATTGTAAGTAACACTAAACCAATCATAGTATATAAATCTTTACCAGTCATAGTTTCTTTTACTACACCATGATCTTTTACAGAGTAAAAACCTTGATCAGTAACATTAAAAGCTACTTTTTTAGTATTTACATCAAAAACCTGACCTTCAGAAATAAGATATGCTTCTTTTTTGGTCTCTGCATTCACTACAGAGTTTTCATTAATGGTAAATAAAACTGTATTAGAAGCCAAATCTTTAACTTGATTATTTTGTACGTTATAAACTAATTCTTTAGAAATAGTTTTTCTTTTATTTTCTCCATATACATTCTTCACATGCTCTTTAAACATTCCTAATTGTGCTATGAAAATGACGATTGCCAAACCGTTTACAAACCCCATCATTACAGAATGAGGAATTAAACGAACAAACTTTCCTAACTTAAAAACACCTGCCAATACTTGAATAATTCCCATTAATACAACCGCTGCCAATAAATAAAAGTACCCCATGTTTTCTACAGGTTGTCCAAACAAGAGGCCTTTTGCGTGTCCTTCTTGAATCATATTTACAAAAATAACAGCTACAGCTCCAGCTGCTCCAGATATTAAACCTGGTCTTCCTCCAAAAATTGCAGCAATTAAACCGATTACAAAAGCACCAAAAAGTGCTACTATTGGACTAATTTGTGCTACAAAGGCAAAGGCTACAACTTCAGGGATCATTGCTAAAGAAACTGTAATACCAGCTAATGCATCATCTTTAACGTTAATCTTCTTATTTCTAATGTATTTCATCATAATATCACAAGTCTTTTCTAAAAGTTGGCAAATGTAAAAATAATTTTATTGATACACTTTTTAGTTTCGTTAACTTTAAATTTTGCTTACTTATTTTTTTACTTTAATTTTGACCCCAATAACTATCAAGAAAATTGGTAGCAACTCATGAGCAGAAAAACCTTACTTACTTCAAAAGAAATCGACATAATTCTGCATCGTTTAGCTTGTCAGTTAATCGAAAATCATAACGACTTTTCAAATACTGTTTTAATAGGTTTACAACCGAGAGGAACTTATTTAGCGCAACGTTTAAAGAAGATTCTTATTGAAGATTATCAAATAGAAAATTTAAAGCTTGGTCTTTTAGACATCACTTTTTATCGTGATGATTTTAGAAGAAAAGACGAACCTTTAGAAGCAACTCCTACTAAAATTGACTTTTTAATTGAAAACAAAAAAGTAGTAATTATAGACGATGTTTTATATTCTGGCCGAAGTGTAAGAGCAGCCTTAACTGCATTACAAGCTTTTGGTAGACCTGTAAACATTGAACTTTTAGTTTTAATTGACAGAAGGTTTAGTAGACATTTACCAATTCAACCCAATTATAGAGGTAGACAAGTAGATGCTATTAATGAAGAAAAAGTAGTAGTAAACTGGGAAGAAACACATTCCAAAGACGAAATTTATTTAATACCAAAACTACCTAAGATAGATAACTAATGAAGCAGTTAAGTGTTGAACATTTATTAGGGATTAAATATTTACAAGAAAATGATTTAGAACTCATTTTCGAAACCGCAGCTCATTTTAAGGAAGTTATTAATCGTCCGATTAAAAAAGTTCCTTCTTTACGAGATATCACAATAGCAAACTTATTTTTTGAAAATAGTACGCGAACAAAATTATCTTTTGAATTAGCTGAGAAAAGATTATCTGCTGATGTAATTAATTTCTCTGCAGGACAATCCTCTGTTAAAAAAGGAGAAACCTTAATTGATACTGTTAACAATATTCTTTCTATGAAAGTTGATATTGTTGTTATGCGTCATGGTAATGTAGGAGCTGGAGTTTTTCTTTCTAAACATGTAGATGCAAAAATAGTTAATGCTGGAGATGGAACTCATGAACACCCTACACAAGCACTATTAGATAGTTTTTCTATGCGGGAAGCATTAAATTCTAATTTGAAAGGAAAAAAGATCGTAATTGTTGGTGATATTTTACACTCTAGAGTAGCTTTATCTAACATTTTTGCTTTACAAATGCAAGGTGCGAAAGTAAAAGTATGCGGACCAACAACTTTAATTCCAAGATATATTACAAGTTTAGGTGTAGAAGTTGAAACTAACCTTAAAAAAGCTTTAGAATGGTGTGATGTAGCCAATGTTTTACGTGTACAACACGAAAGAATGGCTATAAAATATTTCCCTTCTACCAGAGAATACACTCAACTTTTTGGAATTAACAAAGAAATATTAGATAACATTGGCAAGGATATTGTAATTATGCACCCAGGACCTATAAACAGAGGTGTTGAATTAACAAGTGATGTAGCTGATAGTAAACAATCTATTATATTAAATCAAGTAGAAAATGGTGTTGCAGTTAGAATGGCTGTTTTATATTTGCTAGCACAACAAATTAAGAGATAAAAAATGAAATTCGAAGAAAAAGACGATTACATACTATTTACTTCTCAAGAAGAGAGTTTTAAAGAATTTTACGATTATTTCACAGTTAATCATAAAAATCTTACAGAAAACAATGTAATAATTGACCTTTCGTCGAAACTTAATGTACAATCATCGGAAATTTCATTATTTTTAGAATATGCAAATTTACATCATAAAAGCGGCACAACTTTTGTTCTAATTTATCCTGATGTAGATATTGATAGTTTTCCTGAAACATTTAATATTGTTCCAACATTAGTTGAAGCAGAAGATGTTTTAGAAATGGAAAACATTCAAAGAGATCTAGGTTTTTAACTAATTATAATCCCCAATTATGATAAGAAAAATACTCTTAATTCTTTGTATAGCTTGTTTTGCTAGTGCTTTTTCGCAAGAAAAATCTGTGAATAAACTAGTAGCATCTCAAAACTCATACAACTCAATAACCAACATATCATTTAACTCAACTAACAAACAAAAAGTTATTATTAGTGTAAAAAACGTATTAGGTAAAACTGTTTTTTTCAAGAAAATCGTTGCTCATAAAGGCAAAAACACGATTCATTTTGATAGAAACAATTTAAAATCTGGTATTTACATCTACGCTATTCAAACGAACAATGAATTAATGTCGAAACGTTTTGTAATTAAATGAGTTTACAGTTAACAATTTTAGGATGTCACTCTGCCACACCAAGAGTAAATGCCTACCCCACTTCTCAATATCTTGAGATTAATAACCGTCATTTTTTAATTGACTGTGGTGAAGGTACGCAAAGACAAATGAGAAAATACAAAGTTGGTTTTTCTAAAATCAATCATATATTCATTTCTCATTTGCATGGAGATCATTTTTTTGGTTTAATAGGATTAATATCAACCTTTGGTATTTTAAACCGGGAGAAAGAATTACATATTTATGGCCCTAAAGGAATTAAAGAACTAACTCTATTACAACTAAAACTTTCCCAGTCTCATGTCAGATATTCTATTATTTTTCATGAATTAACATCTAAAAAAAGCGAATTAATTTTTGAAGATGATAAGGTTTCTGTAAGAACAATACCTCTTAATCATAGAGTATATACTAATGGTTTTTTATTTACTGAAAAACCTAAAGCAAGGCATTTACATTTAGACAATATTAAACAATACGACGAAATAGAAATTTGTGATTACCACAACTTAAAAGCTGGTAAAGATTTCATTTTAAGTTCAGGGGAAATTATTCCTAACGACGAATTAACAGTATCCCCAGAAGCTCCAAAAAGCTACGCATATTGTAGCGATACTACTTTTAAACCGGATATTATTCCGATTATCAAAAATGTCGATTTATTATATCATGAATCAACATTTTTAAAAGAATTAGAACATCTTTGTGAGCGCACAAAACATTCTACTGCTGAGCAAGCTGCTATTATTGCTAAAGAAGCTAATGTTGGAAAATTAATTTTAGGGCATTATTCAAGCCGTTATTCAGATGTGACATGCTTTAAAGAAGAAGCTGAAAACGTTTTTAATAATGTTGAGTTAGGAGAAGTTGGAAAAAAGTACACCACATTAAAACCTTGCAATGAATTGGTTAACTAATATTGATCAATTCCTAACAAAACTAATGTACAAGCAACTTCGGTCTCTATATTTTCTTTACGCAATAACTTTATAAATTCAAAATTTTCTGTTCCTGGATTAAAAATTACACGTTTAGGTTGTAAACCAATAATATAATTATAGTACTGTTTTTGTCTTGACGGATTTAAATATAATGTTACAGTATGTATATCTTTATAAAGCTTCAATTCAGTATCAATAGCAACATCTAGAACATTTCCAGCTCTTAAACCAATAGCTTTTACTTCAATAGTTTTACTCCTTAATCTTTTAATCGCTTTATTCGAATATCGCTCAGGTTTTACCGAGGCTCCAATCACTAATGTTGTTTTTTTCATACTTGTTAATTTAAGTTAAATAAAACTTAAAAGGGAATTTTTGGGTAACAATTTTCTCACCAAAATGTCTAGTCGGTATAACAACTAAAAGATTACAACAATGCAAAAAGCACTATGCATATTCATTATTTTAATAAGTACATTTTCATTCTCTCAGATGAAAAAAGAAAATTTACCCAGGCCAGGAAAAGTTAGTGGTAAGGTTATAGATAAAACTTCAAAAGAACCTCTTCCATATGTTAACATTATTATTAGAGATATTTCAAAAAAAGTAATAACTGGTGGTATTACAGATGAGAAAGGAGTATTTAATGTTCCTAAAATTCCTGAAGGGAAAAGTATTTTAGAAGTTCAATTTATTGGTTATAAAACTATCAGTAAAGAAATTACAATTAAAAGCGGTAATAGAAATATTAAACTAGGAACAATTTCTTTAGAAGAAGATACAACTACATTAGATGAGGTAGAAATTAGGGCAGAAACTTCTACTGTAGTTCAAAAAGTAGATAGAAAAGTAATTAATGTTGGTAAAGATTTAACTTCAGCCGGAGCAACAGCTTCTGAATTATTAAACAACGTACAATCTGTAAGTGTAGACAGCCAAACTGGAAATATTAGCTTGCGTGGTAACGAAAATGTTAGAGTTTTAGTAGACGGAAGACCTACAAATGTTCCTGTAGCACAATTGCTAAGACAATTACCTTCTTCTTCTATAAAAAGTGTAGAATTAATTACAAATCCTTCTGCAAAATATAATCCTGAAGGAATGAGTGGAATCATAAATATTATTTTAAATAAAAATGCAAATATTGGTTTTAATGGTTCTTTAAATACTGGAGTTGAAACAGGGCATTATGTTCGTTACAATGCTTCTACTAATATGAATTATAAAACTGGAAAAGTAAATTTCTTCAGTAACTATGGATTTAATGGAGGTAAACAATTTAATTTTGGTTTTGTGAATAGAGCTGGAGTAAACCTTCAAGATTTTCTTTTCAAAAACAATAATGAATCACATCTTTTTAAAATTGGAGCAGATATATATATCGACGATAAAAACACTTTTTCTTTATATACAACACAGAATTGGGCTGAAACTATTGGAAACGGACGTGTATTAATTACTGATAATACTAATTCATTAATAAACAATTCACCTAACATTCAAAACTCAGATAGTCACAATCAAACCTATAACATTAACTATAAACATGATTTTAATGATAAAGGACACAATATAGAATTTGAAACTACTTACTCTTTAAACAATAATCCACAGTTTTTAGATAATTCTGATTTATTATTAAACTCTACGGATAGAGATTATAGATTATTAAACTATTCTAATGATATAAATAACGAAGGGGAAAATATTTTAATAAACTTAGATTACACAAATCCTATTTCTAAAAAAGGAAAATTAGAAGTTGGTTTAGAGTACAGAAGTAATGAAACTGACAATACAAACATTACTAATCAAGAAAGACATGTGTTTACAGGAAATACAATTACAGGTACTACCCCTATAGGAAACTCTAGTTTTACTTATGATAGAAAAATTTACTCTGGTTATGTAAATTACGGCCATCAATTTGGTAAACTAAAGATGCAATTAGGTGCACGTATAGAACAATATGAAATTGAAGGGAATTTTACAGGGTTAGATGATAATTCTGTTCTAACAACTGAAGTTGTAACCGATGACATATTCTCTATTTATCCTTCTGCTTTCTTTACCTACAATCCTTCTGAAAAGAATCAATTTCAATTAAGTTATAGTAGAAGAGTTGATCGACCAAGTATACAACAAGTAAACCCTATTAGAGAATGGAGTACACCTTTAATCACTTCTATTGGTAATGAGAATTTAGTTCCGCAATTCACTAACTCACTTGAATTAAATTATACAAGAAGAATTAAAGGAGGATCTATCACTTTAGGAACTTTCTATAGAAATATTAATGATGTTATTTCTAGAGTTACATATAAAGATCCTACAGATGTTTCTGATGTTCGTCAATTACTAACATTCCAAAACTTTGACGATACAGATGCATACGGAATTGAACTTTCTGCTAATTATAAAATTGCTAATTGGTGGAGAGCAAATGCAAGTGCTGATTTTTATTCTCAGAAACAATTTGGTATTGCAGATTTAAATAATCCTAACGCTCAGAGATTAGAAGTTCAAAACGAAGTTTTTAATGCTCGAATTAGTAATAGTTTTACGGTATCAAAAAAACTACGTTTACAATTATTTGCAATGTATCGTGGCGCACAAGAAGATATTCAATGGAAAGTAGACCCAATGAAAATGGTAAACTTAGGCGCAAATTATACTGTATTTAAAGGACAAGGTAATATTACTTTTAGAGTAAATGATATTTTTAATACGATGCGTTTCCAATTTCAATCTAGTAATCCATTTGTTCAAAACGGTAGATTTAAATGGGAGAGTAGAACGGCATACTTAGGCTTTAATTATAGGTTTGGTGGTGGTAAAAACAAAGCTAAATCAAGAAGACGAAGAGATAGTAACGAGAAACAAGGTGGCGGAGGTTTCTTTTAATTGAAAGGGTGAAGTATTAACGCTAAAAATCCGAAGTTAAACTTCGGATTTTTTTATTATGTATTTATTTTACAACTATTAAAAGTTATTATTTTCAAGCAAACTTCCTGCTAATTGTAACAACTGAAGTTCTGCATTTTTAGCTACATATTTAGCATTATTTCTATTTAGCTCTGCATTTATAAGATTTATTTGTGCTTGTCGAAAATCTATTGATGAAATTTGACCTAATTTATATCGCTCATTTGAACGCTCAAAATTTAATTTATTGGTTTGCACATTTTGCTCTTGAACCTTAAGTGAAAACAAACTGTTTTGATAAGTTTCCCAGGCATTATTTACATCTCTTTCTAATTGTTCTTTTAATTGATTTTTACGAATCTCCTGTGTATCTAAAGCTATTCTTGCATTGGTTACGTTTGTCCTAGTTCTACCTCCATCGAATATATTCCAAGATAAATTTACGCCTGCATTTAAACCTGTTCTAGTATTACTTATTGGACTAAATGCATTTGTTGCATCACTATTACTTTTATTCCAAGCATAAGAACTTGTTAAACTCACGTTTGGCATCCAACCAGATTGATTAATTTTTACATCTAACTTACTTAGTTCTATATTCTTTTGAGATTGCAATAAATTAGCATTATTAGCATTGGCTTGAGATAAAATAGTATTAAACACCAAATCTTCATTATACAAGACATTAGTATCTACAGTAACAGGTGTATTTACTTTTCTACCTAAAACGACATTTAAATCTCTTTTAGCATTATTTAATTGTCTTTTTACATCGATATAAGTTATACTATCATTGTTCACATCAACTTCAGCATTTAAAACTTCGAGCTTTGTACTTTGTCCATAATCAAAACTATACTTGGCTCTTTTTAAACGCTCTTTTGATATCGTTAATGCTTGTTTTTGAGTACTTTCATTTTCTGTTAATCTTCCAACTTCATAATAAGCAATAAACAACGTAATTAACGTATTTTCCATTACTTGACGAGCCTGTAATTCGGTTAAATTATAACTTTCTTTTAACCTTTTAAAAGTATTCTTTCTATTAAACCCGTTAAAAAGGGTGTAGTTTAATCCAACCGAAGCATTATACGATTTAGATTCTGCTCCAGTAACAGAATTAATAGTACCATCTTGGAATTCAAGATCTGTATCATTATTTGTATAATTTGCTCCAGCATTTCCAGTAACAGTAGGTAAATAACCACTATTATAAATACTTTTATTGTTTTTAGCTGTTTCTAAATTATTCTTAGTAATTCGTATATCGTAATTATTTTCTAACGTTAACTCTACCGCCTTTTCTTTACTTAATAATTCTTGAGCATGAAAAGAATAACCCGTTATTAAAAATCCTAATATGATTCCTATTTTATTTCTCATTTATATCTCTTTTATGCTAATTTCTTCACTTTCTGATTTTAATTCTTTTATAGCTCTTTCTACCTCTTCTCTACTTGGTTTTTTCCCTTCCCAGAACCATTTCACGTATACTTTTGCATAATTAGATATTGAAAGTAAAACTGGTAATGTTAGTAATGTTAAGAAAGTAGCTATTACAATTCCATACGCAATAGAAATTGCCATAGGAATTAAAAACTGAGCTTGTCTACTTTCTTCAAAAATTAAAGGTGCTAATCCAGCTACTGTAGTAATTGTCGTTAAGAAAATAGCTCTAAATCTCGATTTTCCAGCTGCAAATAAAGCCTCTTCATACTTTAATCCTTCTTTTAAATAACTGTTGAATTTACTAATCAGTACTAAACCGTCATTTACCATAATACCGATTAAAGCAATGATTCCTAAAAGAGATAAAATATTTACTGCGAAACCATGAAAATAATGTCCCCAAGCAACTCCAATTAAACTAAAAGGAACCATTATTAATAACATAAAAGGTTGTCCGTAAGAACGGAATGTAAATACAATAACAATGTAGATTAACAATAAAATAACTGGTCCTACAACTGCTGCTGACCCTGAAACTTTTGACGCTTCTCTATTTTGACCTTCATATAAAGCAGTTACTGAAGGATATTTTGCTGTGATTTCTGGCATTATTCGTTCTTGAATATCTGTTAAAGCGTCTGTTGCACTCGCTTGTGCATCTTTCATATCTGCCTCTACCTTAATCTCTCGCTGTCCTTCAAGATGATTTATTGAAATCTCTCCTCTTTCAATCTCATAAGTCGCTATTTCAGCTAAAGGAACTCTATTTCCTGAAGGAGTTGCGATTCGCATTTCATCTAAGTTTTTAATAGATGAACGTTCTTTCTTATCGTAACGCACCCAAACTTTAATTTCATCTTGTCCTCTTTGAAAACGTTGTGCTTGTCTACCAAAGAAACCACTTCTAATTTGAGACATTACTTCATTTAAATTCAAACCTAAGAGATATGCGTTGTCTTTTAATTGAATCTTAATTTCTTTAATCCCTTGCGGATCATTATCAGTAACATCTTTTAGCTCTTGATTTTTTTTCAGTTCTTCTTTCAGTTCTAATTTAGCTGCTTTTAGTTCTTTTATATTATTACTTAATAAAGAAACAGAAACTGGACTTCCTCCAAAATTTCCTCCTGAACCAAATGTTAAAGATTCTACTCCATAAACCTCTCCTACTCTATCACGAATTACATTTGTGATTTCTCTAGAGCTAAAAGTTCTTTCTTCACCTGGTAATAAATTAATTCGCAGAGAAGCTTGAGCAGAACCTGGACCAATTTGTTTTAATATATTTTCTACAACTGGTTCTCCATCAACTCCATATTTTTCTGTAAACTCTTTCTCCACTTCCCAAACTTTAGCCTCAACAACAGAAATAATACTATCTGTAATTTTCTCATTAGTTCCTTGAGGCATTGTTAGATTTACTGAAACACGATCACTTGCTATAGACGGAAAAAATGTTCCTCTAATAATACCACCTTTAAATGCACCTGTAGTAATTAATAATAATGCGAAAGGAATTACTAAACCTATTACTTTATAATTTAGAACAAATTTTAATGCTGGCGCATAAATATTATCACGCATAAAATCCATAGCGATTTCTGCGTATTTGTTTAGTGTATATAATTTTTGATTTCTGTCTAAGGATTTGGAATGTGCTACGTGAGCAGGAAGAATTATTAATGCTTCCACCAAAGAAAGAATTAATGTAAGCGCTACTACTGTTGCTACTTCCCCAAAGAACTCTCCAATATTACCATCTAAAAAGAAGAAAACCGAAAAAGCTAAAACTGTTGTTGTTATTGCTGAAATAATTGGAGGAACAACTTCCATAGTTCCATCAATTGCTGCACGAATTGGATTTTTACCTTGCTCGAAATGATGATAAATATTCTCGGATATTACAATTCCATCATCCACCAAAATTCCGATTACGATAATCATACCGAATAATGATAACACATTAATTGTAATATTGAAATATCCTGCTAACATAAACATTCCAAAGAATGCTACTGGTAAACCTGCTGCTACCCAAAATGCTAATCGTGGACGTAAGAATAATGATAAAAACAACATTACTAACAACATTCCTTGCCAAGCATTTTTAAATAATAGTTCGGTACGTTGATTTAAAGTGATAGAAGAATCTCGTGTAATTTCTACTTTAACAGTATCATGCTCTTCATTAAACTTTTCTACATACTCATTAATTTTCTTAGCCGAACTTAAAAGATCTTCATTGTTTGTATTACTTACCTGTACTCTTACCGCTAAATTTCCATTATAATAGTTTCTATTTGGGGTTTCATTCCAAATATCTCTAACTGTAGCTACATCTTTTAATCGGATAATTCTTCCAGAAACATCTGCTCTAACTACCAAATTATCTAACTCATCTCCGTAGTACGATCTATTATTCGCTCTAATTAAATATTCTTCAGCGTCTGTTTTTACAGAACCTCCTGTAGTTAAAATATTTGATGCAGAAACTGCACTTGCAACTTGATTAAAAGTTAAATTATAAGCGATTAAATCATTCTCTCGAACTGCTATTTCTATTTCTTCAGCAGGATAACCTGAAACTGTTATTTGAGAAATTCCATCAATTCTACGAATATCATTTTCTATATTTCTTGCAATATCTTTTAATGATTTTAATGGAATTTTATCTCCAGTAACTACGAAACTTATGGTCTCCGCAACATTTTCAACTTTGGCTACAACTGGAGGTTCCATTCCTGTAGGAAAATTCGGAACTTTATCAACCGCATTCTTCACATCAGCTAAAACTACATTTATATCGTAATCTTTAAGCGTTTCTACTCGAATACTAGCAGAATTTTCAGAAGATGTAGATGTAACTCGATCTACTCCAACTAAACCTTTTAAATTGTCTTCTATTTTAAGTACAACTCCTTCTTCTATTTCTTGAGGAGAAGCACCCGGATACACAACATTAATATTGATAAACTTTGCTCTTGTTAAAGGAAAGAATGATGATTTTAAGGTTGAAAAACCAAAGTATCCTAAAATTACAAAAGCAATTATAATAATGTTTACCGCAACAGGATACTTAATAAAATATGCTATTATTTTCTTCATTCCTTACTTTTTTACTTCTTGTTTTGTTTCAGAAAATAATTTCACTGGCATACCAGCATAAGCTCCTGGAACAGGCTTTGAAACTAACTGTGTTCCATTTGCCAATCCTTTTATAATAACTGTATTTTCATTAAAATGAACAGGATTAATATCTACCAAATCTAATTGATTGTTGTTAACTACATAAACAGCTTTATTTTCTACCAATAACTTTCTGTTGATTTCTAAAGCATCTTGAACAGATTTTGTAGCAACACTCGCTTCTAAATACATCCCTTCACGTAAACCTTTTCCTTTTACCTCAATAAAAACCTGAACAGTTTGTGAAGTTTGATCTATTTTCCCATTAATTCTGGTTACTATTCCTTCCCAAGTTTTTGTTTTTTCAAGATTATATAAAACTACTTTTTTTCCTTTCTCTAAAAGATCAGCAAAACTTGCACTTACTGACAAAGGAAGCTCTAATACCGAAGTATCGATAAACTCACCCATTCTTTGTCCAGATCTTACTAAAGTTCCATTAGTAACTAAAGCTTCAGTTAAAATTCCATTAAAAGGAGCTCTAATATTATATTTTCCTAAATGAACTTCTAAATTTTTAATGTTATAGAACGTTGTATAAATATTCTTACCTGAAATGAAGTACTTTTCTTTATCTGACTTTGGTTCTGGTAATGGTTTTAAAGTTGAATTAATATCAAAGTTTTTTAAATAAGTATCCCAAGCTTGGAAAGATTCAGAATAATCTAATCGAATGTCTGGCATTACAGAAGCTATTAAATTCTGTAAAGAGCTTCTTTGAGATTGTATAGAAGCATAAAACTCTTGATTATTTATTCTTAATAAAGTTTGTCCTTTTTTATATGAAGTTCCTACTCTAAAATCCTTTCCAGCAGTTTGTAAAACTCCTTGAACTTCAGAATAAATATCTACTTTATTTTTTGCTATTAAATTACCATTTGCAGTAATCTTAATTGGAATTTCACTGTTTTTAACTGATTCAACAAAAACGGTTTTTTCTACTTTTGTTGCCTTTTTTTTCGGCGTCTTTTTACTACTTTCAAATCGTTTTGATATAATTACTGCTAAGGCTAAGATTAATATTCCTACTCCTATTGATATGATTAGTTTTCTCATGTTTATATTTAGTTGCTAATACAACTGTTATCTGATTTAGCTATTAAATTTTCTTGTACTTTTTTGATGACTTTTATTGTTGCTTTTATCTCTTCCTCAGAAATATTTTCTTGTAACGACTGTGCAAAGTCTTCTATAATTGGTAATGTTTCTTTAAATAATAATTCTCCTTTTTTAGTTAAAAAAATATGGTTAATTCTCTTATCTAATTTTGATGGGATTCTTGCTACCAAACTCTTCTTTTCCATAGTATTTATTAAACGAGTTAATGAGGTTTTATCTCGTCCTGTTAAAAATGCTAACTCTTGTTGTGGCACACCATCTTTCTCGTCTAATTTCTTCAACAATATCCATTGTGTTTTCGTAAGCTTAATATCTTGCTCATGAAATATATCTTGAATATGATTATCAATCATTTTCGTTGTTTTACCTAACCAAGGTGCTAATGTATTTTCTAATCCCATAAAAGCTATTTATAGGACGCAAAATTACAGCTAAGGTTTAATTTAGTTGCATATACAACAAGTTAAGTTTCTGTTAAAAAAAGACAAAAAAAAACCTGAAAATTAACTTTTCAGGTTTTTGATTTTTATGCAGTAATTATTATTTGCTTAAATACATTTTTCTTCTAGAATATAAATCGTAGAAATCATCGTCTCTTAAATTATCTATAAATAAAATGCTCTCTCCTGTACTCTTCATTTCTGGTCCTAGATTCTTATTTACATTTGGAAATTTATTAAAAGAGAATACCGGTTGCTTGATTGCAAACCCTTCCAACTGTGGATTAAAATCAAAATCAGTCACTTTTTTATCTCCTAACATTACCTTCGTAGCGTAGTTTACATAAGGTTCTTTATAAGCTTTTGCTATAAACGGAACAGTTCTAGATGCTCTAGGGTTTGCTTCAATGATGTATACTTTATCATCTTTAATAGCAAACTGAATATTAATTAATCCAACAGTATCTAATGCTAGTGCTATTGTTTTTGTATACTCTCTTATTTGATCTAATACTAACTCACCTAAGTTAAAAGCAGGTAATGTAGCATTAGAATCTCCTGAGTGAATTCCACATGGCTCAATGTGCTCCATAATTCCGATGATGTACACATTTTCTCCATCGCAAATTGCATCAGCTTCTGCTTCAATTGCTCCTTCTAAATAGTGATCTAATAATAATTTGTTATTTGGAATCTTACGCAATAAATCTACTACATGCTCTAATAACTCTTCTTTATTAATTACAATCTTCATTCCTTGACCTCCTAATACATATGAAGGACGTACTAAAATTGGAAAATCCAACTCATCTGCCAACTTTAATGCCTCATCAGCATTTTCTGCCACACCAAATTCTGGATAAGGAATGTTGTTTTCTTTTAATAATGTTGAGAAACTTCCTCTATCTTCCGCTAAATCTAACGCTTTGTAACTTGTTCCAATAATTGGAATTCCGTAACGATCTAATTTCTCAGCTAATTTTAAAGCAGTTTGTCCACCTAACTGAACAATTACACCTTCTGGTTTCTCATGCTTAATGATATCGTAGATGTGCTCCCAGAAAACAGGCTCGAAGTATAACTTATCAGCTGTATCAAAATCTGTAGAAACAGTTTCTGGGTTACAGTTAATCATGATTGTTTCGTAACCAGCTTCTTTTGCTGCATAAACTCCGTGAACACAACAATAATCAAATTCAATACCTTGACCGATACGGTTTGGTCCTGAACCTAAAACGATAATCTTTTTCTTGTCAGATACTTTACTCTCATTTGCTACATAACGTTCTCCATCAGCAGTTTCAATCTCTTGCTCGAATGTTGAATAGTAGTAAGGAGTTTGTGCTTTAAATTCAGCAGCACAAGTATCAACTAATTTATAAACACGTTTGATTTTGTAATCTTCACGTTTCTTATATACTTCACTTTCTAAACAGTTTAACATGTGAGCGATCTGACGGTCTCCATATCCTTTTTGTTTAGCTTCAAGTAATAACTCTCTATCTAAAGTATCAATTGTATATGTAGAAATTTCCTTCTCTAAGTGGAATAACTCTTCGTATTGTTTTAAATACCACATATCAATCTTAGTGATATCGTAAATCTTACTTAAAGGAATTCCCATAGCAATAGCATCGTAGATTGCAAAAACACGATCCCAACTTGCGTGAGTTAATTTATCTATTACTTGGTTATAATCTTTATATCCTTTTCCGTCTGCTCCTAAACCATTACGCTTAATCTCTAAAGATTGAGTTGCTTTGTGTAACGCTTCTTGGAACGAACGTCCAATTCCCATTACTTCTCCTACTGCTTTCATTTGTAATCCTAAAGTTCTATCAGAACCTTCGAACTTATCAAAATTCCAACGAGGGATTTTCACGATTACATAATCTAAAGTTGGCTCAAATAATGCAGAAGTAGACTTTGTAATTTGGTTATCTAATTCATCTAAAGTATAACCGATTGCTAATTTAGAAGCGATTTTTGCAATTGGATATCCTGTTGCCTTACTTGCTAAAGCAGAAGAACGAGATACACGTGGATTAATTTCAATTGCAATGATATCTTCTTTCTCATCTGGAGAAACTGCGAACTGTACATTACATCCACCTGCAAATTCACCAATACTACGCATCATTTTAATTGCCATATCACGCATTTTCTGATATGTTTTATCAGATAATGTCATTGCTGGAGCAACTGTAATTGAATCACCAGTATGAATTCCCATTGGATCCATATTTTCGATAGAACAGATAATAACAACATTATCATTATCATCACGAAGTAATTCTAACTCGTATTCTTTCCATCCCATCATGGCTTTATCAATCATAACTTCGTGGATTGGAGAAATCTCTAAACCTCTAGTTAATGATTTTTCAAACTCTTCTTCATTATATACGATAGAAGCTCCTGCTCCACCTAATGTAAATGACGCTCTAATACATAATGGAAAACCAAACTCTTGAGCTATTTCTTTACCTTTTAAATATGAAGTAGCTGTAGCTTGTGGTGCCATCGGTACATCGATAGTTTCCATTAACTCTCTAAACTTCTCTCTATCTTCTGTGATATTAATAGCATCAATATCTACTCCGATAATCTCTACTCCAAAATCTTCCCAAATACCTTTTTCATCAGCCTCGATACATAAGTTTAATGCTGTTTGACCTCCCATAGTTGGTAAAACTGCATCTATTTGTGGGTGTTCTTTTAAAATTTTAATTATAGAACGAGTATTAAGAGGCAATAAGTAAACGTGATCCGCCATTGAAGGATCAGTCATTATCGTTGCAGGATTAGAATTGATTAATATCGTTTCAATTCCATCTTCTCGTAACGAACGTAACGCTTGCGACCCTGAATAGTCAAATTCACACGCTTGTCCGATTACAATCGGTCCAGATCCAATAATTAAAATCGATTTTAGTTCTTCTCTCTTAGGCATTTGTGTTGTATTGTGTTGTTTATGTAAAAATATAAAATTGATTAGGTATAAAAAAAGGTGTTACTAATAAAAAGTAACACCTCTATATAATTGAATAACAATCATTATTTCTTTGGTCTCGTTTCAGATGAAACTGATAATTTTTTTCTTCCTTTTGCTCTTCTTCTAGCTAATACTTTTCTACCATTAGCAGAAGCCATTCTTTCGCGGAAACCGTGTTTGTTTCTTCTCTTTCTTTTTGATGGTTGGTAGGTTCTCTTACTCATTTTAAATAAATCTTAAAATTTTTCTAAACTTATCTTTTGCTAATAGTGAAATTCGACTGCTAAAAGCGTGGGCAAATATACAACAGTTTTTCGTTCTGACAAATCTTAAAAAGTTTTTTTTTAGAATATTTTTTTTAGACTGATTTTCACACATTTTTTTACACTTTTTCGTTGCAAAATCTATCATTGTTATTACTTTTGCGCAAACCTAATACTACATGAACAACACTAAATATGTATTCGTAACAGGTGGTGTAACTTCGTCACTTGGTAAAGGAATTATTGCAGCTTCTTTAGCTAAGTTACTTCAAGAACGTGGATACTCTGTTACAATTCAAAAACTAGATCCTTATATTAATATAGATCCAGGTACTTTGAATCCATATGAACATGGGGAATGCTATGTTACAGATGACGGGGCAGAAACGGACTTAGATTTAGGTCACTATGAGCGCTTTTTAAACATTCCTACTTCACAAGCTAATAATGTTACAACTGGTAGAATATACCAATCTGTAATTAATAAAGAAAGAAGAGGAGATTTCTTAGGAAAGACTGTTCAGGTTATTCCTCATATTACTGATGAAATTAAACATCGTATTAAGATTTTAGGAAATACTGGCGATTATGATATTGTAATTACTGAAATTGGTGGAACTGTTGGTGATATTGAATCATTACCTTACATAGAAGCTGTTCGTCAATTACAATGGGAACTTGGTGAAGACAACGCTATTGTTATTCATTTAACATTAGTCCCTTATTTAGCTGCTGCAGGTGAATTAAAGACTAAGCCAACACAACACTCTGTAAAAATGTTAATGCAAAGCGGTATTGGTCCGAATATCTTAGTATGTAGATCTGAACATGAAATTTCTGAAGACATTAAGAGAAAACTTGCTTTGTTCTGTAATGTAAAGAAAGAAGATGTGATTCAATCTTTAGATGCTGAAACAATATACGATGTTCCTAATTTAATGTTTGAAGAAGGTTTAGATCGTGTAGTTTTAAATAAACTAGATCTTTCTACAGAAAAACAACCAGAACTTGTTGATTGGAACTGTTTCGTTAAAAAGTATAAGAACCCAAAACGCACTTTAGAAATTGGGTTAATTGGAAAATATGTAGAATTACACGATTCTTATAAATCGATTACTGAAGCATTTATTCATGCTGGTTCTACTCACGACGCTAAAGTTAATATTCGTTGGATTCATTCTGAAGAGTTATCTGTTGACAATATCAAAGAACATTTAGAAGGTTTAAATGGTATGTTAGTTGCTCCTGGTTTTGGTGAACGTGGAATTGAAGGTAAAATTGAAGCTGTTAAATATGCTAGAGAAAATAACATTCCTTTCTTAGGAATTTGTTTAGGAATGCAAATGGCAGTTATTGAATTCGCTAGAAACGTATTAAATTTATCTGATGCAAATTCAACTGAAATGAATGAAGAAACTTCTGCTCCTGTGATTAATTTAATGGAAGAGCAGAAAGATATTACCAACATGGGAGGTACGATGCGTTTAGGAGCATGGGATTGTGAATTGATTAAAAATTCTAAAGCTTTTGAAGCTTATAATTCTCTTGCAATAAGTGAAAGACATCGCCATAGGTATGAATTTAATAGTGACTACAAAGAGCAAATTGAAGCTGCAGGTATGAAGGCAACTGGTATAAATCCTAAAACTGGACTTGTAGAAGTTGTTGAAATCCCAAATCATCCTTGGTTTGTTGGAGTACAATACCATCCAGAATATAAGAGCACAGTTTTAAATCCGCATCCTTTATTCTTAAGCTTTATTAAAGCAGCGATTACATATTCTGAAAATTAATTTTTCTAAATTAAATAGATTAACAAGGCTATCTGAAAGATAATTTTTCATCAATTTATTCTTATTTCAAATTGATAATATTGAAACTTTTTAGATAGCTTTTTTATGTGTGAAAAAATATTTTTAGCTTTAACTATCGATTAACCTAATTTCGTATATGCTTTCTTTACAACAACAGCTTCGATCTTATTTTGGAATTACTTCTGATGAATTTAAAGCTATTGAACATTTATTTTTAAGACATCAATTAAATAAGGACAGTTATTTTGTTAAAAAAAAGCAATATTGTAAAAAATTAAGCTTTGTTGAACATGGATATATTCGTGTTTTTGCAAATGTAAAAGACAAAGAAGTTACACAATGGATTACTACTAGTAGTTATTTTATTACAGACTTACATAGTTTCTTTTTTGATCAAAGATCACGCTGGAATATGCAAGCTTTAACAGATTGTACTTTATATACCATTTCTAAAGAAGATTATAAGCAACTGAGCAACAAAATACCGAACTGGTATAACGTAGAGAAAAATTTTATTTCTTCTTGTTTTTCAACATTAGAAGATCGTGTTTTTGATCATTTATCTTTAAATACAGAAGAACGCTACCTTAAATTCTTCAATCAAAATAAAATATTATTTAACGAAGTACCTTTACAATACTTAGCTTCAATGCTAGGTATGACACCTGAAACTTTAAGTAGAATTCGTAAAAAAATTAATTCTTGATTTATATCAAGTAGAACAATTGTATTCTTCTTGAAATTTGTATTCATAAAACTATTTTTATGCATACAGAAATCACAACTTCTATCCATATCAAAGCAACTCCTGAAAAAATTTGGAAAGTACTTTTAGATTCTGAAACCTACCCTAGTTGGAATCCTTTTATTTCTTCAATAGTTGGTGTCCCTCAAACTGGAAATACTATCGAAGTTAATATTGGAACTATGACATTTAAACCTATAATTCTCGAATCCAATCCCAATATCGAATTAAAATGGAAAGGAAAATTACTTTTTAAAGGGTTATTCGATGGTGAGCATCGATTCTACCTTCAAGATAATAACAACGGTACCACTACTTTTATCCAAAGCGAAAAGTTTAATGGGATTTTGATTCTTTTATTTAAGAAAAAGATACATACCGACGTGAAAAATGGTTTTAATAGTATGAACAACGCTTTAAAAAGTATGGTTGAAGAGCGTTAAGTTTATTCGCTACTCAAACTTAATTGCTTTAGATGGCTACTACTATATATTCTGAAAATTAATAAAAGAGGATTGAAAACTAATTTTCAATCCTCTTTATTTTCTACAAGAAAATATGCTTTGTTATTCTAACATTTTAACTCTTTCTTTTTTCCTCCACTAACTGTAAAACAACCAACTCCATCGACTGCTACACACCCAGCACCAGTACACTTTACAGTAACTCCTCCTGCGCATTTTGCTTCACATGTTGCGAATTCTCCTTGAGAAAAAGACGGAGCTAATCCTCCTAAAATATTCTTTAATTCATTCTTTTTTAAAACTCTTTTAATTTCAAAATTTAATTTCATTTTCAATATTATTTAAGTAAAACTTATTGTTTTTTATAGACATAATAAGATCTAATGTCTTCCTTTTATATATTTTGATTTTTTTTATTATTTTTCTAAATAATTGTTTACAAATTGAACTAAACTATCAAACGATTCATCATTACCATACGACTTATATAAAATATTCAATTCTTTATCTACTAAAATAAAAGTAGGATAACCAATAATCCTTAACTCTCTAATTAAAGGAGATTTAGAAATATTATTAGTTTTTGGCTTCTCTTTGACAATACCATTAAACCATTTAATATCATTATCTAAATTATACTTTTTTACAGGTTCAATATCCTCTTGATAAGCTACACTAACTAAACCCAAATTGTCATTGAGTGATTTATTTAATTGAATAAGTCTAGGTGTAAGCTCTTTACAAGGTTCACACCAAGTTCCCCAGAAATCAAGTAATAAAAGTTTTTGATTTCCAATAAATAAACTAGAAACCTTATTTTTATCTCCTTCTAAATTTTCTATTCCATAATCTTTCATTTTAAACCCTGGTCTAAAACCAAACTGTTTGATTTTATTGTTCTTTTTGAGCTTCAACTGAAATTTAGGGTCTAATATTAAAGTGTCAATTACATAGAACTCTTTTCCAATTTTTACATCATCCTTTAACAAATAAGAATCATAAAAAGCATTCGAGAACTTTTGGTTCTGATTTGAGAATTTAAATTCATCTCCGAAAAAACCGTCTTTATTTACTCTTACTTTAAATTGTTCTTTTGGACTTGCTGAAAACTCTCCATAAAAATAAGATGATTCTTCCGTAATTAATTGTAATCTATTTTTCAATTCAACATTTTTATTTGACTCAGGATAGTCAAAATAATTAGCATCTGGATAAAATCTTAAAGACACTGTATCTTTATATATAAAATCCTTAGTAACTTTTGAAACTGGAATTAAATAATTTCTGAATAAACTATCTATTAACTTATTGTTATTTGCAGTAAGATTTGTTATTTGTTTATCAAAAAAAACTACTTCATCATCTTTAAAAGAAAAGTTCATATTCTCATCAACTATGAAAAATTGTTTGTCTTCTGATAAGCCTGAAATCAAATAAATTCTAGACTTAAAATCTTGATATTCTTCCTCTGATATTTTCTTCTCTTTAAATAGTTTTTTTATTTTTTCATTTGGTGTAATCTCAAAATATCCTACTCTCGATAAGCTATCTGATGTATATACATCTTTCAGTTTCTCGGGTATTGAATTCAAAAAAGAGACTGGTGTTAATATTGTTGATGATGGGTCACCATGTCTTTTATATAAATCTATTATTAAATCATTCTTATTTTTACATGATATCATAAAAAATATAATGTATAACAAATAAAATCTTTTTCTAATTTTATTCATGTTTGATCTATTTTATTAATACAATGGATAGTAAAAGTTCTCCATTTTTATTTTAATATTTAATTACAAAATTTTTTAGTATTAATCCGTTAGAACATGCCTCACAAAAGTCTTTCAAGCACCTCTCAATCTAGAGTAAATACATTTATTATCTTAAGTATATTTCGCCCATCTCTACATTTAACAGGATAATTTTCCATATTCAAACTGTTTAGAAATTAATCCTTTCAAAATATTTTTAAGTTCACTCTTTTCCCTTACTTTTTTTAATTCAAAATTTAGTTTTTTCATTGTTTGTAATTTTAATAGTAGAATTAAGAAATCTATATATAACTGTTATATTTATAGTATATATTAAATGCTAGAAAGGAGAGTGAAAAAACCTCCTTTCTAGCAAATCCTTTAAGATTTACAGGTTTTTTTAACTTTTTTACCATTAGAACTTGCTTCACAAAATCCTTTAGCTGACCCTATTGTATCTACGGCAGAACATCCACCTCCACTACAAGATACTTTGGTACCATCTCCACATATAGCTGAACAATTACCTCCGGCAAAGAACTGAGGTACTAAACCTCCAGTAATAGATTTTAACTCATCTTTTTTAAGCACTCTTTTTACTTCAAAATTTACTTTTTTCATTATTTAATTTTAATAGTTAGACTTAGAAATTTATAGACACCTAAGATTTTTGTCTTTTACAAAATATATAAAAGATTTTAACATCCGTTAAAACGAATTAACTTAACAACTAATAATAAAGACTATAGCTAGATTTAAGGTCGACTTAACCTAAATTTTATCTTTCTTCTCATCAATTTAAAATCTAAAATAAGTAATTATCATGCAAAATCCAAAATATATTGTAATAATTAAAATTAAGAATTAAAATATTTAATCAAATTTAATTGCTTTTGAAGGTTGTATTTTAGAAATTATCATTGAAGGTACCAATAACATTAATAAACACAAAAACAAAGTACCTATATTCAATAAAAAGAGATAGAAAAAGTTAAATTCTACAGGAACTGTAGACACATTATAAGTTTGTGGATTTAAACTTATTATTCTAAAATATTTTTGAATAAACAATAGAACAAAAGAAATTAAATTACCCCAAAGCAATCCTTTTAAAATTAAATAAGAGGCATTGTATAAAAAAATCTTCCTTATTTCTGTGTTTTTACTACCAAGCGACTTTAATATTCCAATCATTTGAACACGCTCAAGGATTAGAACTAATAAAGCAGTTATCATATTAATTCCAGCAACTAAAATCATAATTCCAAGAATAAACCACACATTATTATCGAACAACTTCAACCAATCAAAAAGTTGCCAAAATGTTTGCAACAAGGTATTTGCCTGTAAAGTTGGACTAATATTCATGTTTATCTCCTCTCCTTTTTCTTTCAAATCATCAAAATCATCGATTAACACTTCAAAACCTCCAACTTCATCATCTTCCCATTTATTTATTCGTTGAACTTCTTTTAAATCTCCTACTATTATAGAGTTATCAAATTCAGCAAAACCAGTTTTATAAATCCCAACAATTATTGGTTTTCTTGATTTGAAACCTGTAGAAGATTCTACTTGAAATCCAATATTTATGGTATCATTTAATTTCAGTTCTAACTGATCTACGACGGATTTTGATATTAATATTTCTCGATTACGTGGTTGATCATAATTTGGTAATCGTCCACTAACTAAAAACTCTTCGAAAAAAGAAAAATCATAATCTTTATTTACTCCTTTAAATACAATTCCTTGAAAGTTATTCTTTGTTCTAATTAAACCTGCTTTATTAATGTAAGGTTGAACTTTTTTTATTCCAGAAACAGAAGTGAAATTTGGGTAAAAATCTTGGTTTAAACTTAAAGGTACCGTAGAAACATCAGAATAATTATTGTCATAATTTGTAATCTGAACGTGGCCTTTAAACCCAGCTATTTTCTCACGAATTTTATTTTTAAAACCTAAACTTACAGATACTGAAATAGACATAATCGCAATTCCTAAACTAATAGCAACAATTGCTATTTTTATTATTGGAGATGATACACTATTTTTATGCTCTTTACCAGCAATTATTCGTTTTGCAATAAATAATTCGTAATTCAAAGAAATGTTTTTTAATACAATCAAAAGTACATATTTATTCTTGTTTTTAACTACGATTTTTTCTCTTAGTTCTTGTAAACAAACTTCTCACATATCTGTTCAAGAAAAAAAGGAAAAAGAAATTGTTATTGAGAAAAAAAACACGCTAATTCTTACAGCAGCAGATCAGACTGGAATTTACATTCCTAAAATTTTAAATAAAAATATTGGAATTGTAGCTAATCAAACTTCGATAATCAATAAAGTTTCTAAATTCAATCCAGACATTACTCAAATTCACTTAGTTGATTACTTGCATAATTCAACAAAAATTAATGTAAAAAAAGTATTTGCTCCTGAGCACGGATTCAGAGGAAAAGCAGATGCAGGAGAAAAAGTAAAAGATGGTATTGATACCAAAACAGGATTACCAATTATTTCTTTGTATGGAAAAAACAAAAAACCTTCAAAAAAACAATTAGAAGACATAGATCTTATGATTTTTGATATTCAAGATGTAGGAGCACGTTTTTACACTTACATTTCTACCTTACATTATGTAATGGAAGCATGTGCTGAAAATAATATTCCTTTATTTGTTTTAGATCGTCCAAATCCGAATGCTCATTATATAGGTGGCCCTATTTTAGAACCTAAACACAAAAGTTTTATTGGTTTACATAAAGTTCCTGTTGTTTACGGGATGACAATTGGTGAATATGGTAAAATGATTAACGGAGAAAAATGGTTAAAAAATGGAATTCAATGTGATTTAACAGTAATACCTAATAAAAACTACACTCATCAATCTAGTTATAGCTTACCTGTAAAACCTTCTCCCAATTTACCAAACGACACTTCTATTAATTTATATCCTAGTTTGTGTTTTTTTGAAGGAACAAATGTTTCTGTAGGTAGAGGAACTTCGAAGCAATTCCAAGTTGTAGGTAGTCCATTTCACCATTTAGAAAACCATAAATATAGTTTTATTCCTAAACCAAATGAAGGTGCGAAATATCCAAAACACGAAAACAAGAAATGTTTTGGTTACGATTTGTCTTCAGAAAAAAAATTAGAGCAACTGAGTTTAAAATGGTTAATTGAGTTTTACAATGCTCATAAAGAGCATTCAAAAGAAAAAGCGTTTTTCACTTCATTCTTTACTAAATTAGCTGGAACTAAACTATTACAAGAACAAATAGAGAATGGCTTATCTGAAGAAGAAATCAGAACAACCTGGCAAAAAGATTTGGATGAATTTAAAAAAGTAAGAGCTAAATATTTACTTTACGAGTAATAGAAAAACCTTGAGCTTTCATCCATTCATCTGAATAAATTTTATCCATATAACGAATTCCGTGATCTGGAAGAATAACAACTACAAAACTATCCGATTTAAACATTCCTTTTTCGGCGTATTGTTGCGTTGCTTGAATTACTGCTCCAGAAGTATAACCGCATAATAAACCTTCTGAACGAACTAATTCTCTTGCTGCTAAAGCGGCATCTTCATCTGTTACCTTTTCGTAAATATCAATAATATCAAAATCTGTTGAAGTAGGAATTAAATTCTTACCTAAGCCTTCTATTTTGTATGGTGAAATTTCCTTTGGATCAAATTCTTTTGTTTCGTGAAATTTTTTAATTGCTGAACCAACAGCATCTACACCTAAAATTTTTATATCAGGATTTTGTTCCTTCAAAAACCTTCCTGTTCCAGAAATAGTTCCTCCAGTTCCACTAGCAGCAACTAAATGAGTAATCTTACCTTCTGTTTGTTTCCAAATTTCTGGTCCAGTTGTCGCATAATGAGCTTCAATATTTAACTCATTAAAATATTGATTGATATAAATTGAATTTGGAGTTTCTTTATGGATTCGTTTTGCTGTTTCATAATAAGATCTAGGATCATCTGCCGCAACATTAGCTGGACAAATATGAACCTCTGCTCCCATTGTTTTTAAAACATCAATCTTATTTTTTGAAGATTTATCGCTTACAGCCAAAATACAACGATAGCCTTTTACTAAACTAATCATAGCTAAACTAAATCCTGTATTTCCTGAAGTAGTTTCTACAATAGTATCACCTGGAGTTAAAATCCCCTTCTTCTCAGCATTTTCTATAATATGAAGTGCAATTCTATCTTTTGCTGATTGTCCTGGATTAAAAGATTCTAATTTCGCAAAAAAATCTCCTTGTAAATCTTTAGTAACACTATGTAATTTAACTATTGGAGTTTCTCCTACTAAATCTAAAACCGAATTTACTATTGTTTTATTCCTATTCATTCTATATATAAAGAAACGTTATTGTAATAATTGAATCATCTATTTATAATTGAGATGTTTGTTTTTTACAATAACGTTTACATTTACTCAATCGAGGGCAAAAATATAATTATTTTTCTAACTTGTCTTCTAAAGCTAATAAGAAAGTATACTCTCTGGCGGTTTCTTTTAATGAATCGAACCTTCCAGAAGCACCTCCATGACCAGCTTCCATGTTTGTATGTAAAAACAATAAATTACTATCTGTCTTTACTTCACGTAATTTAGCCACCCATTTAGCTGGTTCCCAATACTGTACCTGACTATCATGTAATCCTGTAGTGACTAACATATTTGGATATGATTTCGATTCTACTTGATCATAAGGTGAATATGATTTAATGTAATCATAATATTGCTTGTCGTTTGGATTTCCCCATTCGTCATATTCTCCAGTCGTTAACGGAATACTATCATCTAACATAGTAGAAATAACATCAACAAAAGGTACTGCTGCTATAACTCCATTATATAATTCAGAATTTGTATTTACTACAGCTCCCATTAACAAACCTCCTGCAGAACCTCCCATAGCATACAAATGCTTTGAAGAAGTATAACCGTTATCAATTAAATATTTAGAACAATCGACAAAATCGTTAAATGTATTCTTTTTATTCAACATTTTTCCATCATCGTACCATTCCCTTCCTAAATATTGGCTTCCTCTAATATGTGCTAAAGCGAAAATAAAACCACGATCTAACAGACTTAAACGTGTCGTTGAAAATCCGTCAGAAACCGTATATCCATAAGAACCATAAGCATATTGCAATACAGGTGTATTTTCATCAATCTTTGTATCTTTTCTATAAACAATAGAAAGTGCAACTTTTTTACCATCTCTGGCTGTTACCCATAAACGTTTACTTTCGTAATTATTTTTATCAAACTTTCCTCCTAATACTTCTTGTTCTTTTTTGATTTCTTTAGATTGATCTTTCATATTGAAGTCAATCACAGAACTTGGAGTCGTCATTGAGTTATACGAATAACGAATTATATCTGTATCAAATTCGGGATTTGAATATACTCCGGCAGAATATGTTTCTTCTTCAAAAGGTAAATAGTAATCCTCTGCTCCATCCCAACGTTTTATTCTAATTTTAAATAATCCGTTATTTCTTTCTTCTAGAACTAAATAGTCTTTAAATATTGAAAAATCTTCTAAAAACGTATCTTTTCTATGCGGAATTACATCTACCCAATTTTCTTTAGCAGTATTATTTTCAGGAGTTTTCATAACTTTAAAATTAGTTGCTCCATCAATATTTGTCTTGATATAGAAATGATCTTCATAATGAGCAATATCATATTCTAAATCACGCTCACGTGGTTGAATTAAACGAAACTCACCATTTGGATTATCAGCTTCTAAAACTTGGTACTCACTAGAAACTGTACTGTAAGAACCTATGACTAAATATTTTCTCGACTTTGTTTTGGTTACAAAGACCCCAAAAGTTTCATCTTTTTCTTCAAAAACCAAAACATCTTCAGAAGTATCTGTTCCTAAAATATGTTTATAAATTTTAGAACTTCGTAATGTTACAGGATCTTTCTTTGTGTAGAATAATGTTTTATTATCATTGGCCCAAACACTTCCTCCTGTTGTATTTTCTATTTTATCACTGTAAACTTCACCTGTTTCAAGATTCTTTACTTTAATAAAATACTGGCGTCTACTAACTGTATCCGTTGCATAGGCTACCAACTTATTATCTGAAGATACATTTAATCCGCCTAATTGAAAATAATCATGTCCTTCCGCTTCTTTATTAACATCAAACATTATCTCTTCTTCTACTTCTAAACTACCTTTCTTTCGAGAATAAATAGGGTATTGTTGCCCTTTTTCATATCTAGTAATATAGAAATACCCATTCTTTTTATAAGGCACAGATTCATCATCTTCTTTAATTCTTCCTTTCATTTCTTCAAATAAAGATTCCTGAAAGTTATTCGTATGCCCCATTACCTTATCAAAATAGGTATTTTCAGCTTCTAAATAATCGTAAACTTTTTGAGTTTGTTCGTCTTTTTTTTCTGCGTTCTTCTGTTCATCTGTTAAACGCATCCAGAAATAATTATCTATTCTTACATCACCATGTTTCTCTAACTTTTCTGGACTTTTATCAGCTACAGGTGGTTTTATATTATTCTCCATCTTTTCTTTTTTGCAGAACGCAAAAGTAACATTTATAGCAATACTTAATATAAGATTTTTTGGGTTTCATTAATTTTTAGTAGTGTAAAGTAGTAATTTTGCAATGAAACATTATTTAAAATCATATAACTTATGTTCGGAGATTTATCTGGAATGATGGATAAGCTTAAACAAGCACAACAAAAAGTTGAAGAAACAAAACAGCGTTTAAACACTGTATTAATTGATGAAAACGGTGCTGACGGGAAAATTAAAGTTACTGTTACTGCTAACAGAGAAATTAGAGCAATTAGTGTTGATGATACTTTATTACAAGATGCTGAAGAATTAGAAGACTATTTAGTGTTAACTTTAAATAAAGCACTAAAAAGAGCAGGAGAAATAAATGAACAAGAAATGGCTATCGCTGCTAAAAGCGGAATGCCAAATATTCCAGGTATGGATATGTTCAAATAACTACAAAAATGAATTTAAATCAAATTACTGTTCCTTCTTTAGACTTAACTAAATCAATTCCTTTTTACGAGCAATTAGGTTTAAAACTAATTGTTAAAGCTCTTCCACATTATGCTAGGTTTGAATGCCCAGATGGAAATGCTACTTTTTCAATTCATTTGGTTGAAGAATTACCTGTTGGAGATGGAATTTATGTCTATTTTGAATGTGAGAATTTAGATACTCAAGTTAAAATTCTTAAAGAAAAAGGAATCGTTTTTGATCAAGACCCAGTAGATCAAACTTGGCTTTGGCGAGAAGCTAGGTTAAAAGATTTAGGTGGGAATAAAATCATCTTATTTTACGGTGGAGACAATAGATTAAATCCGCCCTGGAGAATTAAATAAAAATGCAAGAAGCAAAAGAAAATAAAAAAGCTGAAGATTACATGCTACCTTGTTTAAACAAGAAAATGTTTGGAATTGATTGCCCTGGTTGTGGTTTTCAAAGGTCGGCTGTTTTAGTTGCTAAAGGTGAGTTTAAACAAGCCTTTAATTTATTTCCAGCTATTTACACTTCTATTTTTTTTATTTTAGCCATCGGTTTTCATTTTTTCAGTAAGAAGAAAATCTCAGCAAAAATATTGCTTATTGTAGCTATCATTAATGTTTTAACTTTAATGGCAGCGTATCTAATAAAAATGAATAAACTATTTTTCAATTAAATAAACTTTAAAATATGTTCGAATTTGAAGAAAGAAAGCTGCCTAATGCTACAGCCGTACTAGTTCTTGGTATTTTTTCTATACTAACTTGTTGTTGCTATGGTGTTCCTGGAATATTATTAGGAATTATAGCCTTAATTTTATACAAAAAAGATAAAGATTTGTATTTATCCAACCCAAGTGTTTATACAAATTACTCAAACTTAAATACAGGATTTATTTTATCTATTATCGGAATTGTTTTAAGTTTCATTTTTATCTTAATGATTGTTTGGGCAATTTCTATGGTAGGTTGGGATGCTTTACAAGATCCTGAATTAATGAGAGAGCGAATGGAACAATTAGAACAAATGCAGTAAAACTAGCTCTTAAAAAACTTAATAAAACTTTAAAGTGATTACTCTATCACTTTTAACAATACGAAAAGCAGGCCTTTATAAAAAGTCTGCTTTTCGTTAATAAAAAACTTCCAAAAAGCAACTTCCTATTTTATTATTATTCTATTTTCGCCAGCTTTAGTTTAAGATTACGGGGATTATATAATGAACGAAAAAAACTGGTTACACTATTACAAAAATAGCTTAACAGATAGTGAAAATTTAGCAGTTGATATTGCTAAAATTAAAAATTTGTATCATCAAAACAATTCAGATTTAAGTAATGCTTTTATAAACAACAAGCAAGCTACTGAATTGATAGATGCAGAGGAAAGAAGAATTAATAGATTACGTGGTATTTTAAAAAAAGATAGTAGTAATTGGCACGAAATTGATCAAACAAAAATTTTAATAGCTCCTTTCCATTTAGAATATCAAACAGATAACCCTAAATTCAAACAAAAATTAATTCATCCTTTTTGGATTTATGCTACTGTAAATAGATTAGGACAGTTATCTGCTCCTAAAGATATTTTCCCGCTAATTGTTCGTAATTACATGACGCCAATGGCAGATGTAAAAAATGATTTCATTTTCACTTCTATCGACACAGTATTAGATGCTAAAGAAATTGAACCTCCAATGCCAGAATATGAAGATGAAGTGGTTCCTTGGAATGAATACTGGGACTATATTAATGAGGTTTTTAAAGCTATTACTTATAAAAACTTATACCAATATAGAGCTGAAAAATACACTACACAGTTTAAGTTAACTTACTTTTCTGTAAGCTCTAAAATATCTACAGCAAAAAGTATATTATTTTTATACGAGAACTTATTAAATTATGATGAAGAGTTACCATTACTATCTAAAATAATTACTCCTGAACAAGTTGTAAAAAGAGATGCCATTACTGATGAAGATTTTTTAAACTTCAACCACCTACATTTAGGTCAAATGTCAGATAGTTTCCCTTTATCTGTAAGTCAACGTAAAACTTTATTATCCTATTTATCTGCAGAAAAAAGCTCTGTTACCGCAGTTAATGGACCTCCAGGAACTGGAAAAACAACTTTATTGCAGAGTTTAGTAGCTACAGAAGTAGTAAGAAGTGCAATTATTGGTGAAGAGCCTCCAATTGTTTTAGCTTGTTCAAACAACAATCAAGCTGTTACAAATATTATAGATAGTTTTATTAATTCTGAAAGTAGCTTGACAGAATTATCTAAAAGATGGATCCCAAACTTTAAAGGTTATGCCACTTATTTACCTTCAAACGGAAAAAATGAAAAGTATTTGGGGGATATTAATTTCTTAAAAGGTAATTTATTCGGACATGAAGGAACTTTATGTAATCTTGAAAATGAAGAATATTTAGAAGATGCAGAATATAATTTCTTAACCGAATACTGTAATTATTTTAATATACAGAGTAATTCTATAGAAGATGCCATTGATCATATTCAAGATGAAATTTTAATTATTGAAGAACAATTGATTGACAGTGTTGATTTTCCTAGAAATCATATAAAATCAATTAATTTCATTAATAAATCATTACTAAATGAAGAAGATCATGTTACTCGAGAAAACTTCAATATTGGTAAACTTACTGCTTGGAGAACAACTTTAAGTTCTTTAAAGGCTAGTTACAAAAAAGCTGATTTTCTTTCTTTAGTAAAAGAACACTTTAAAGTTAATAATGAAGAACCTACAGAACATAAAAATTGGATTTTTAAAATAGATGAAATCACAATTAACGATAAAGAAAAAACGAATACATATTTAAAAGAGCTTATTAATCATTTAAATATCGCGCTTCAAACCAATTTAAAATTGAAAAGTTGGAGAAAGCAAATAAACATTGAAAGCTTCCCTATTTTGAAGGAAGAAGAATTATGGGCTTCTGAATTTGAAAAATTAAATTCAAAAAACACAACTCCTCGTTTTTACTATGATGAACTAGACGTTTCTTTACGTCACAAAGCTTTTTTATTAGCAACACATTACTGGGAAGGGAGATGGTTATTAGCCACAAGAGAAGCTTTAGAAGAAGATACTGAGAGAGGAACAGGAGAACAAGCCATTATGTTAAAATGGAAACGTAGAGCAATGTTAACACCTTGTTTTGTGGCAACTTTTTACATGGCGCCAAGTCACTTTTTATATAGCCAATATCAAGGAGAAAATGAAAATGGAAAACCTATTTTTGAATATTTTCCGCTATATAATTTTATCGATTTATTAATTATTGATGAGGCCGGACAAGTTACTCCTGAAGTAAGTATTCCTGTTTTTGCGATAGCCAAAAAAGCTTTCGTCGTTGGTGATTTAAAACAAATTGAACCTATTTGGTCTATTCCTTCTAGAATTGATAAAGGAAATTTATCTAGCTTAAATATCATTCAGCAAGAACAAGACATGTATTCTTTAGAAAATTCAGGTTTTTTAGCTTCCAATGGATGTATTATGAAAATGGCTCAAAACTCTTGTGAGTATGAAACACCAATTAATAATACCAAAGAACAAGGTTTAATTCTTTTAGAACACAGAAGGTGTAATGATGAAATTATTGATTTCTGTAACGAATTGGCTTATGGTGGTATTTTAAAACCAATGAAAGGTAAAGCTAGAGAAGAACAAGCTTTTCCTTCGATGATGGCTTATCACATTAACGGCGTAAGTGAACGTAAATATAATAGCCGACAAAACATACAGGAAGTAAAAGCTATTATTACTTGGTTACAACAAAATAAAGAAAAAATACAAGATGCTTACAATGTAGATCATATTGAAGAAGTTTTAGGAATCATCACTCCATTTGCAAGTCAAAAAGGAGAACTGTCTAAAGCTTTAATTGAAGCTGGTTTTAAAGTTAGTAATATTAAACTAGGAACAGTGCACGCATTACAAGGTGCAGAAAGAAGTATTATTTTATTTAGTTCTGTATACACCAACGAAGATGAAGGTACTATGTTCTTTGAAAAAGATAATAAGCCGAATATGCTAAATGTTTCTGTTTCTAGAGCAAAAGATAGTTTTATTTTATTTGGAGATACTAGAATTTTTGACGAAACAAAAAACACTCCTTCAGGAGTTCTGAAGAAACATTTGAATATTTATGAAATGGCAACTTAAAAGCTAAAAAAAGCCTCATAATATGATATAATGAGGCTTTTTTATACTTTATTTGTTATTTATCAAACTCTAAAATTGTTTTCTTAATAATAGAAATACAATCTCTAAGCTCTTCTTCATTCATTACTAATGGTGGTGCAAAACGAATAATATTTCCGTGAGTTGGCTTTGCTAACAATCCGTTATCTCGTAATCTCATACAGATATTCCACGCAGTTTCACTCTCTTCAGAATCGTTAATTACAATCGCATTTAACAATCCTTTTCCTCTTACTAAAGTAACTAATTCAGTTTCTTTAACTAATTTACCAATTTCTTCTCTAAAGATTTTCCCTAATCGATCTGCATTTTCAGCTAGTTTCTCTTCTTTAACTACATCTAAAGCTGCAATAGCAACTGCTGCTGCGATAGGATTTCCTCCAAAAGTAGAACCGTGGTTTCCAGGACGAATTACATTCATAATTTCGTCATTTGCTAATACTGCAGATACTGGATAAGCTCCTCCACTTAATGCCTTTCCTAAGATTAAGATGTTCGGTTTTACTTCTTCGTGATCTACAGCCAATAATTTCCCTGTTCTAGCAATTCCTGTTTGTACTTCATCTGCAATAAATAACACATTATACTTTTCACATAATGCTTTTGCTGCTGCTAAATACCCTTCAGAAGGAACATAAACTCCAGCTTCACCTTGAATTGGCTCAGCCATAAACCCAGCTACATTTTTATTATTTGCTAGTGCTTCTTCTAAAGCTTGTAAATTATCGTATTCAATTTTGATGAAACCATTTGTAAATGGACCAAAGTTTTTACGAGCAACAGGATCGTTTGAAAATGAAATAATTGTTGTAGTTCTACCGTGGAAATTGTTCTTACATACAATAATTTCGGCTTCATTCTCGTCAATTCCTTTAACTTCGTAAGCCCATTTTCTACAAATTTTTAATGCAGTTTCAACAGCTTCTGCTCCAGTATTCATTGGTAACAACTTGTCAAAACCAAAATACTCTGTAGCATATTTCTCATACTGTCCTAACATATCGTTGTAAAAAGCTCTAGACGTTAATGTTAACGTTTTAGCTTGTTCAACCATTGCATTTACGATTTTCGGATGACAATGTCCTTGATTTACGGCAGAATAAGCAGATAAGAAATCATAATATTTTTTTCCTTCTACATCCCAAACATACACTCCTTCACCTTTACTTAAAACTACTGGTAACGGATGGTAATTATGAGCTCCATACTTGTTTTCTAAATCGATTGCTTGCTGTGACGTTAATTTTTCTAAAACAGCCATTTCTTTAATTTTTTAAAATTTATAAAATAACCATTCCTACTGTACCTTTATTCTTTCGAAGAAGTTCGAAAAAGCAGCGTGGGAGAGAAATCACCCCTAAGAGGTTCGCAAATTAATAAATATTCATCGGCTGATAAAATCTTACTTCAAGCTTTTTGATGCTAATGATAAGATTTGCACTTCTAATCTTTTTATTTCTCTTAATAAAGCATTTTTATCCATTTGCATCCAAGCAAATACTTTCAACATACTTACGCCAAGTAAAAAAATTACTGCTCCCGTAGCCCACTTTATTAACTCTTTAACTTCTGATGCTTCAAAAAATTGAACAAGACAGAATATAAAAAATCCGAAAAAGATTAATGTAACTATATTCATAGCTACTAAAATCCATTTATTTTTCCCTTTAAATAAGCCAAATACCATCTGCCAAATGGTTTGCTCTTCTAGCTCTTGATAAAAAACAGCTTCTTCTTCTGTTAATGTTTCTTTTATTAATTTATCAATATCTTCTGTAAATTTCATAATGTATTATTTTATTGTATTCTTTAATTTTTCTCTTGCATGAAATAATCTAGATTTCACAGTACCTACCGAAACTTTTAATAATTCACTTATTTCAGTTAATGATCTTTCTTCAACGTAAAAAAGACGTATCACTTGCTGATGTGCTATCGTTAATTCTTTTATTGCTTTACTTAATTTATCTTTCTTATCATTTATCGATTCTTGAAATTCTTCTTCTATTTCAACATCTTCTTTATAAAATGTGATATGTTTCGTTTGTCTTTGTTTTTTTCTTAAATAATCTAAAGCTTTCCTTTTTACGATTTGTATTGCCCAACTCTTAAACTTGTTTGCATCCTCTAAAGTCTTCAACTTATTTATTATAACCACCCAACTTTCTTGAGCTATATCTTTTGCTACAACTGAACTATTCACATATGAAAAAGCGATTTTACAAAAAGGTTGATGCCATTTTTTTACCAAAATCATAAGTGCTTTTTTATCTCCTTTTAAATACATTTGAACAAGCTCTTTATCTGTATGTAGAATTTTATTTTTCATAAGTTGTATTCACTTACATGACGTGTAATTTTGCAAAAGGTTCATTTTTTTTTTTTATATTGAAATAATTATGGTGACTTAATTAAAATATAAAGTGTCATAAAAAAAACAATTAATAACAATTAAAAGGTGTTAACTATGAATTTATTAAAAAAAATTACCCCTATTTTTTTTATCTCCTTAATGTTAATTTTACAGAGTTGTTCTAGCTGCGATAACGAAAATCCTACAGCAAGAGTTACTAACCAAGGAACAGATGACGTAAGTGTTCAAGTAAAAACATCAGGAGGAAATACCGAAAACATAAATAATATTGCTTCTGGCCAATCTTCAGTAACTACAAGTTACGCTCCTGGAGAAATTACTTATACAGTAGTTTTAAAAAACGGAACTGAATTAGTAAAAAAAATAGATGTAAATTTTTGTGAAGATTATGTAGTAATAGTGAAAAGCGATAACACAATTGATATCACTTCTACTCCACGAGATTAGAAAAACAATATAAAAAACAATGAAGACCTTTTAAAATTACTTTTAAGAGGTCTTTTTATATTAAATTCGATAATAAACCCATAAGTATTTTCTAATTTTGCAATCTTTAAAATCAATATAAAGATGCCAAGAAGAGAACGTAACAAGTTTGTTAAAAGAGGAGAGATTATTGAAATTCTTATTGAAGATTATGCCTTTGGTGGAAAAGGTATAGGACGTATTCGTAACGAACACGGAGAATTTGTAGTTTTTGTTCCGAATACTTTACCTGGACAAACAGTAAAAGCTAGGGTTACGAAATCTCAGAAGAAATATGCTGAATGTAAATTAATTGATGTTCTAAAAGCTTCTGAAGATGAAATTTCTTCAAATTATCAAGAAGTTCCTGGTGCACCTTATATTCAACTTCCTATAGAAAAACAACACGAGTACAAATACACAAGTACCATGTCTTTATTCAAAAAAATAGGAAAAATTGAAAATATCGAAGATTACTTTGATGAATTTGTGAGTTCACCAAACGTATTTCATTATAGAAATAAAATGGAATATAGTTTTTCTGCTATTGGTTACGATCGTGAACAAAAAACAGATGTAGATGAATTTACATTAGGTTTTAAAAGACGTGGTGTTTGGTGGATGGGTGAAAACCTAGATAAAGATAGCGGACTTTTTGATGCTGACTTTGAAAATAGTTTAAAAACAATACGAACTTTCTGTGAAGAAACAGGTTTAGCACCTTGGCATGGACCAAAAAAAGAAGGTTTTTTCAGATATTTTGTAGTACGAAAATCTTACAAAACAAACGAGTTGTTATGCAATCTTGTTACTACTTCTAAAGATTTAGATAAATTTAGTTTCCCAAAATTTATAGCGCTTTTACAAGAATTGTTTGGTGAGCGTTTAGCTGGTTTATTACATACTATAAATGATGAAACCGGAGATAGAACAATTGCTACTTCTGGAAGTATTGATTTAGTATATGGTAAAGATAAAATCGTAGAGGAATTACTTGGATTGAACTTTGAAATAAGTATGAAAAGTTTTTTTCAAACAAATCCGAAGTCTGCTGAAAAATTATATAACAAAGTAGTAGATTATGCCTTAGAGAATAAAGAAGCTGTTGATAATACAATTGTTATGGATTTATTCTGTGGAACAGGAACTATCGGACAGATTTTAGCTTCTCGTAGTGAAAATGCAAAAATTGTTGGTGTTGATATTGTCGCTTCTGCTATTGAAGATGCTAGAGAAAATGCCAAACGAAATAATATTGAAGGTGTTGAATTCTATGCTGCCGATGTAGGAAAGTTTTTATTAGAACAACCTCAATTCAAAAATAAAATCAAGACTATTATTTTAGATCCTGCTCGTGCTGGTATAGCTCCTAAAACACTTAAAAAAATCATAAATCTAAACGCAGATAGAATGGTTTATGTATCTTGTAACCCAGCTACTCAAGCAAGAGATACAGAGCAATTACAGGAAGCAGGTTATACTATTAAGAAAATAAGTTTAGTAGATCAATTTCCACATACAGCTCATATCGAAACTGTAGTTTTATTTGAAAAATAATAGTTTATGAGATTTCTAAAATATGCTATCATTTTATTTGTAGCAGCAATTTGTTTTTTATCGTGTGAGAAAGATGATTTTTGCACGCAAAACCCTGTAACCCCTAATCTTATTTTGCGTTTTTACGATAATACTACTTTAACGGAATTTAAAGAAGTAAAACGTTTTACTATGTCTACTGGAGGAATTACTTTATTTTCAGATATAGCAACAGATTCTATAGCCATACCTTTAAATACAATAGCGGAAGAAACTGTTTTTACTTTAACAAGAAATGAAACTAATAATGTAGATAATACTGGAGATGAAACAGCCACTTTAACCGTAAAATATACTCCAGAAAATGAATATGTTTCTAGATCTTGTGGTTTTAGAGTAATTTTTAATAATGTTACCTTCGAAGCAACTGGTTGGATAGATCGTTTATCTGTAACTGAATTAGAATCAATAAAAAATCAAGCGAATGCGCACGTTAACATTTTCCATTAAGGTATTCATTTTCTTATTTGCAGTTAACTTACAAGCTCAAAAAGCTTCAAAAAAAGAAACTCCAAAAGATAGTGTAGTTTATAAAACGGGATACGGTTTACGTTTAGGAATAGATTTAAGTAAACCTGGATTAAGTTTTATTGATAAAAGCTATACTGGTTTTGAAATTGTTGGTGATTATAGAGTTTCTAAAAATTGGTATGTTGCTGCTGAAATTGGTCATGAAGAAGAAATTACATTTGAAGATTTTACAACCTCTACTTCAAAAGGAAATTATATTCGTTTAGGCGCTAACTTAAACACCTATAATAATTGGTTAGATATGAATAACGAAGTATATGTTGGTGGTAGATATGGCTTAGCTATATTTGAACATACTTTAAATGAATTTACTCCTAATATTTCTACTGGAAGTACAGATACACCAATAATATTTCCTAATCAACCTATCACAACACCAGTAAGTGAATCTGGACTAACAGCTCATTGGTTCGAATTTCAAATCGGTATAAAGGTCGAAACTTTCAAAAACTTGTTTGTCGGTTTTCATGGATCATACAAAATTGGTTTAAGTATCGATGATCAAAAAAACTTTAAAACCTTATACGCACCAGGTTTTAATAGAGTATTTGAAAGTAATACTGGATTTGGTTTTAATTACACAATTTCTTATTTAATCCCTTTTGTTAATAAATAATTTTAAAGCGTACCCGCTATTTTAGTACCTTTACAAAAAGTATTAAACAAACTTATTAACAATGGACAGAATACCTAGCGTTGATCTAAGAGACTTTTTATCTGAAGATGAAAGTAGAAAACAAAAATTTATAAAGGAAATTGGAAATGCATATGAAACAATAGGTTTTGTTGCGTTGAAAGGTCACTTTTTAGATGATGCTTTAGTTGACAACTTATATGCACAAATCAAAAAGTTTTTTGATTTGCCTGTCGACACAAAACAGAAGTATGAAATACCTGGTATTGGAGGACAACGTGGTTACGTTTCTTTTGGTAAAGAAAGTGCTAAAGGTAAAAAAGAAGGAGACTTAAAAGAGTTTTGGCACTTTGGGCAATATGTAGAGAACAATCCTGCTTTAGAAGAAGAGTACCCAAAAAATGTAATTGTTGAAGAATTACCTGAATTTAATGAGATTGGAAAACAAACTTATAAAATGTTAGAAAAAACAGCTAAATACGTTTTACGATCTTTAGCCTTGTTTTTAAACTTAGATGAAGAATACTTCGACAATTATATATTGAATGGTAATAGTATTTTAAGACCTATTCACTATCCTCCTATTCATGAAGAACCAAAAGGAGCTGTTAGAGCTGCTGCACATGGCGATATTAACTTAATTACACTTTTAATGGGAGCTCATGGTAAAGGATTACAAGTTCAAAACCATGATGGAGAATGGATTGATGCAATTGCACAACCCGATGAATTAATGATTAATGTTGGAGACATGTTATCTAGACATAGTAACAACAAATTAAAATCTACAATACATAGAGTAGTTAACCCACCTAAAGAGCTTTGGGGAACATCGAGATATTCTATTCCATTTTTTATGCACCCTGTTTCTGAAATGAAATTAAATGTTTTAGAAAACTGTATCGACGAAAACAACCCTAAACAATTTGAAGATATTACTGCTGGAGAATTCTTAAATGAACGTTTACGTGAATTAGGATTAATAAAATAACAGGTAATGGACCTACAAGATCAATTAAAAAATCTTTTTCCAGATCATAAATTCGAAGAACCAAAACAGGAAGAAAAACCAGATGTTTGGTTACAAGATGAACCTTTACTTTGCAAGTATGAAAAACGTAAAGGTAAGCCTATTACAATTATAGATGGTTACAATGGAGCTACTGAGGACTTTAAAAAATTAGCTAAAGAAATTAAAACTAAATTTTCTGTTGGTGGTAGCTTTAAAGATGACAAAATTATAATTCAAGGTGATTATCGTGATAAAATTATGGAACTGTTAAAAGAAAAAGGCTTTAATGTTAAAAGAGTTGGTGGTTAATACTTTTAAAAGTATTAACCATTTTTATTAAAACGCCTTTAATCAATTAAATAAAAATCACTTTTTTAACAAAAAAAACAATAAATACTTAAAAATTAAACCAAAACTAAATAATATTCTCAGAATATTATTTTTTTTATTAATATTGGAGTGCATTTTTTTAAGTCCCTATTAATGAGCACTTTTTTACATATAACTAACGGTGATGTTACTACTCAAATTTTAAAAAATTTAAAAATAGAGGGTGAAATCATTACTTGGAGAGAGATGTTGTGTGAAGGAAAAACTACTACAGATGTAGGTAGTGAAGATTTTTGGAAAATTCGTTACGATTTTTTAAGTTCTGCTTATAAAGTAACCAAAAAAACTTTTATAGATTTTACTTTAAAGGAATATAGAAATCTTTGCAAACAAAATCAAGATGAAATTGTATTATGGTTCGATCATGATCTATTTTGTCAAGTTAATTTAGTTGCAGTAGTTAGTTGGCTTAAGAAATATAGAAAAGGCAGAAAAATTACTTTAGTCCAAACTAATATTAGCGATCAATCTCAAAGTAGATATGGTTTTTCTGGAATTTCTAAAGATGAATTAACAGTATTATATAATAATAGAGTAACATTATCACAAGACGATATTGAATATGCCGACTACATTTGGCAATTGTATTGTTCCGATAGTCCTTTACGATTAGAAACAGTTCATAAATTCAATCCTTCTTCTCCATTTATCTACTTAACAGATGCTATAAATGCTCATCTAAGACGTTTTCCTTCTTTAGAAAACGGACTAAACAAAATAGAGAATACAATTTTACATACGGTTAACACTTCAAACTTAAAGAACGAGAATGATTTAATACGCTCTTTATTAACTAATCAAAAAGTTTATGGCTTTGGAGATGTTCAATATTCTAACAAAATAAAAGAATTAAAAACACTTTTTTCTTCACTAAATCCTGTAAAGCTTAGTGAGTCTGGAATTAAAGTGCTTCATAATCAATTAAATTACTATAGAGAATTACGTTCTGATTTTTCGTATCTTGGCGGGGCTAAAAAATACAGTTATTTGTATGTAAACGCTACAGACAAGTTACTGAAATTATAACATCTTAATGAAGATTAAAAATTCTGAACTAATTTTAAATAGTGATGGTAGTATTTACCATTTAAACTTAAGACCTGAACATATTTCAACAGATATTATATTTGTTGGAGATCAATATAGAGTAGAAAAAGTGACAAAACACTTCGATTCAATCGAGTTTTCTACTCAAAAAAGAGAATTTAAAACAACAACTGGAATTTATAAAGGAAAACGAATTTCAGTCGTTTCAACAGGTATTGGCCCAGATAATATTGATATTGTTTTAAACGAACTAGACGCCTTAGTTAATATTGATTTTGAAACTCGAGAAATCAAAAAAAATCACACTCAATTAAATATTACTCGTATTGGAACTTCTGGTTCTTTACAAGACGATATTCCTGTAGATAGCTTTTTACTAAGTAGTCATGCTATAGATTTAAACGGTATGTTACAAGCTTATGACTTAAAAGATATCGCACATCCAGATATTGAAGAAGCATTTGTAAAACAAACCGATTGGTCGGAAAGAAAGGCATATCCTGTTGTAATTGCTAATTCTGAAGAGCTCGCTAATAAATTAAGTTCTGAAAAAACTCATCAAGGAATTACAGCTACTGCTGGTGGTTTTTACGGACCTCAAGGAAGAGTTTTACGATTACAACTTCAAGATCCTGAACAAAATTCTAAAATTGATAATTTTTCATATCAAAACCATAGAATTACAAACTTAGAAATGGAAACTTCAGCTATTTATGGACTTTCAAAATTATTAGGTCATAATGCATGTTCTATGAATGCTATCTTAGCAAATAGAGCAAATGGAACTTTTAGTGAAAACCCAAGTGTAGTTGTAGAAAAATTAATTTTATATACCCTAGATAAATTAGTTGAATAAATGTTGAATTTAAAAGTTGGTGGTGTTCCAGAACACTTTAATTACCCATGGTACATCACTCTAAAAAATAAAGAATACACTAAGCAAAACATCAATTTACGTTGGCAAGATTTCCCAGGTGGAACTGGAGCAATGTGTAAAGCTTTACGCGAAAAAAAAATTGATATTGCAATTGTTTTAACTGAAGGAATTATTAAAGATATTATCAATGGTAATCCTTCAAAAATTATTCAAACCTTTGTAAAAAGTCCTTTAATCTGGGGAATTCACGTAGGAGCTAAATCTAAATTTCAATCTATTGATGACTTAGAAAACGCAACTGTAGCTATTAGTAGATATGGTTCTGGCTCTCACCTAATGGCTATTGTAAACGCTTATAATAATGGATGGGATATTGATAAACTGAAGTTTAAAGTTGTTAAAAATTTACAAGGAGGAATTGATGCTTTAACTGATGGAGAAGCCGATTATTTTATGTGGGAACATTTTACAACAAAACCTTTAGTAGATAATGGTACTTTTAGAAGAGTTGGTGACTGCCCTACTCCATGGCCTTGCTTTGTTGTTGCTATTCGAGAAGAAATATTAGAAAATCATCCTGAAGAAGTAAAAACAGTATTAGATATTATTAATAATTGTACTTCAGATTTCAAATCTATTGAAAACATAGATGAAACACTTTCTATACGATATGAACAACAATTAGAAGACATCCAAAAATGGTTATCTATTACCGAATGGAATGATGGAAAACCAATGTCTGAAAATTTATTAACCAGTATTCAAAATAAGATGGTAACATTTAACGTTATTGAAGAGAAAATTGATTCTGGTAAATTGATTAAAATTTTATAAATTAGCATTTCTAAAAGTAAAAAAATGAAAAGAGTAGTATTTATTGCAATTTGTGTAGTTGGTTTATTAGGATTAACATCTTGTGGAAGCACAGCTCCTTGTGGCTTATCACAAACAAAAACTAAGCAAACTCAACAAAACTATCAACAAGAAGTTGTTGTTGCAGATGCAACAGCAGAATAAGTTGATTGTTCTTTTTTCAAATTCAATAAATCCGCTTCTTTAGCGGATTTTTTTTATTACAAAATTTACCAGAATTAAAAATAAATACGAATATGGTTTAGATTGTGGAACTGGAGCTGGTTCTTTTTCTATTAATCTATATGAAAGTTTTTCTTCTAAAGTACCTCATAAACAACTTTTAGTTCCATATTATTTAGGGGCTTACCATCAAAATGATACTAGTGGAGACACAATAAATGATTTAATTTATAATATGCTCAACTATATTTGCCTGTATTTTCTTATGATAGAAAGGACTTCATCTTATATTAAATCAAATTATATTAATCTATCTTACAAAGACATAATTAATCTTATGATCCAAGAAAAAAGTCGAGTTTTTAAACAAGTTTATGATTAATTCTTCTTCTGTAGCATCGGTACAAACTTGAAATCACCAAGTTCATGTTTTTCAAATTCTTTAAGAGATTTACGGATTAACAAAGTCATAATTTGAGTTCCTTCACCTACAGGAATTAACAACTTTCCTCCTACTTTTAATTGTCCTAATAAAGGTTTAGGAATAAAAGGTGCTCCAGCCGTGACTATAATTTTATCAAACGGTGCTTGTTCTGGCAAACCTTTGTAACCATCTCCAAAAATGAAACGTTTCGGCTTATAACCAATTTTAGGCAAAAACAAAGATGTTCTCTTAAATAATTCATGTTGTCTTTCTATGGTATAAACCTCTGCTTTTAACTCTAATAACACAGCTGTTTGATAACCAGAACCTGTACCAATTTCTAATACTTTTTCACCTTCTTTAATTTCCAATACCTGTGATTGAAATGCTACTGTATATGGATGAGAAATAGTTTGGTTCGCTGCTATTGGAAAAGCCTTATCTTGATAGGCATGATCTTCGAAACTACTATCGATAAATAGGTGACGTGGAATTTTTCTAACAGCATTTAATACTTTTTCATCTACTATTCCTTTTTTGTTTAACACAGTAGCTAATTGATTTCTAAGTCCTTGATGTTTGGTAGTATCTCTCACAACATGTAAATTTTCAGCAGGCTAAAAGTAGCAATAAATACCAAAAAAAGTCTATAAAAGTGTATCTTTGTTAACACTGATTTGTAAATCAGTTCAATAAAAATAAATCTGAAATTTATGCTAAAAGCTGGAGTTTTAGGTGCAGGTCATTTAGGAAAAATTCACCTACGCCTTTTACAAGAATCTGATAAATACGAACTCGTTGGATTTTACGATCCTAACAAAGAAAATGCAGATAAAGTAGTTACTGAATACGGCTACAAATATTTTGACACTGTAGAAAGCTTAATCGATGCAGTTGATGTTGTCGATATTGTAACTCCCACACTTTCTCATTTCGATTGTGCAAAACAAGCTATAGAGAAAGGAAAACACATTTTTATTGAAAAACCTATCACAAATACCATACAAGAAGCAGAAGCAATTCGAACTTTAGCAAGTCAGAATCATGTACGCGGGCAAGTAGGACATGTAGAACGTTTTAATCCTGCTTTTACTGCAGTAAAAGACATCATCGAAAATCCTATGTTTATTGAAACTCATCGATTAGCCGAATTTAATCCTAGAGGAACAGATGTTCCTGTAGTATTAGATTTAATGATTCATGACATTGATATTATTCTTTCTGTAGTAAAATCTAAAGTAAAAAATATTTCCGCAAGTGGTGTTTCTGTTATTTCTGAAACTCCAGATATCGCAAACGCCAGAATAGAATTTGAAAATGGTTGTGTTGCCAATTTAACTTCGAGTAGAATTTCAATGAAGAATATGAGAAAAACGCGCTTTTTTCAAAAAGATGCTTACATTTCTGTCGACTTTTTAGAAAAGAAATCTGAAGTAGTTAAAATGAAAGACGCGCCTGAAATACCAGATGATTTTGCTATGATTTTGCAAAATGCTGAAGGAATAAAAAAACAAATCTATTTTGAAAACCCAAAGATAGAATCAAACAATGCGATTTTAGATGAGTTGAATTCGTTTGCAGATGCAATTCACAATAAAACTACTCCGATCGTTTCCTTAACTCAAGGAACAGAAGCTTTACGAGTGGCACATCAAATTATCGATTGTTTTTCAAAATAATAATCCAAAACAACACTAAAATTAAATCTTACATGAAAAATATTGCAGTAATTGGTGCAGGTACTATGGGAAATGGAATTGCCCACACATTTGCTCAATTTGGTTACAATGTTCAATTAATAGACATATCTCAAGCAGCTTTAGACAAAGGTTTAGCTACGATTTCTAAAAACTTAGATCGTATGGTAGCTAAAGAAAAAATATCTGCTCAAGATAAAGAAGATACTTTAAGCAACATTACCACTCATACATCTATTAAAGAAGGTGTACAATCGGTTGGTTTAGTTGTTGAAGCTGCTACTGAAAACATCGATTTAAAATTAAAAATTTTTAAAGATTTAGATGAGGTTTGTGGGGAAGATACTATTCTTGCAACAAACACTTCTTCTATCTCAATTACACAAATCGCTGCCGCTACAAACAGACCAGAAAAAGTAATAGGAATGCATTTTATGAATCCTGTTCCTATTATGAAGTTAGTAGAAATTATTAGAGGATATAATACTTCTGATGAAGTAAACAACACTATAGTAGAACTTACTGAAAAGATAAAAAAAGTTCCTGTAGAAGTAAATGATTATCCAGGTTTTGTGGCTAATAGAATTTTAATGCCAATGATTAATGAATCTATTGAAACTTTATACAATGGAGTTGCTGGTGTTAAAGAAATAGATACCGTAATGAAATTAGGTATGGCACATCCAATGGGACCATTACAATTAGCTGATTTTATTGGTTTAGATGTATGTTTATCTATTTTAAACGTAATGTATGATGGATTTAAAAATCCAAAATACGCACCATGTCCATTATTAGTAAATATGGTAACTGCTGGTAAATTAGGAGTAAAATCTGGAGAAGGTTTTTATGACTATAGCGAAAGTAGAAAAGCTGAAAACGTTGCTAAAATGTTTCAATAAACTTTTAGTTTTAATTATACAAATGAAAAAGGAACTCTAAAATAAGAGTTCCTTTTTTTTGTTGGGGAATTACATGTTCTTTAGATGCAATAAGGGGAAAACATTTAAATGTGATAATTGGGGATTATACGAACATTTGTAGTTTTTATTTATTAAAAGGGTATTTATTTTCATTTGAATAAACTGGAATCTTTTGTACACTCATTTTTGATGTATTCTCTGCTGTAAATAATCTAACTAATATTTCATTTAACATTTGAAAAACTCTCATAATTTTGTTTTTTTTGGGATTCTTACTTACTTCTTACACTGGCTAAATTACAAAAGCTTTAAGGTTGATAAATTAGTTTTTAGACTTTTAGTAGCTATTTAATCGATAAGTGGTATTAATCACTCGTTAAACCAAATTAAGATAATTATCTTGTTTATAAACGTAAAACAATAAAGCTACCTTACTTATTTTATTTAAAAATTAATTTACCATTCATCTCTCTTTCTTTAGAACTGATTCTATAAAAATAAATACCAGAAGCTAATTGATTTCTATTAAAGAATATTGTGTTACTTCCAACTTTAGCTATAATTTTTTCTTTGTGAACTTGCTTTCCTAAAACATTAAATATTTCAAAACTATAGTCGTTGGTATTTACTGAATTAAAAGTGAATATTGTACTTTCTATAACTGGATTAGGACTTACTTTTGCAGTTTCTAACTGAGATTCATTTTTTACAGAAGCGGTTGCTTGTTTAGAGAACTTGAAATTGGCAAGCTCTAAACTCTTATCAACCATACTACCATCTTCAGCTACTAAAGTTATAAATAACATCTTTACATCATTCAAATTTACTTCACCGCTTAAATTAGAAACAATATCTCCTTTAAACAATACATAGTTCTTTAAATGCTCCGTTAGATTAACCGTTATATATGGTTGATCTTCCCAATTTGCTATACTCTCTTTAACAAAAAGTATTTTCATTTTTCCAACTCCTTTGGCATCAAAAGAAATTTGATCGAATTCAGATAAATTAACCCCTTCAAATTTTGGTGTTAAAGATCTATAAATAGAAACATCTTGGTTTGTTGTTGCTGTAAGGTTAATATTTCTTTCAATTTTATATACATTTTCTTCTTCAGATTCATTATTTACAATTACGTTAAATGTATTTATAAAAGTCTGAGAACTATTATCTATTCCCCAAGTACCATCTGAAAGAAATAAATCATCGGGTGTTAAATCGTACTGATTACGAAGTCTGAAACCAAAGTCATAAATATTTCCAATATCTAAAGTTACATTATTAATATAACCAGTTAAATCAACATTAAAAGTTACTGACTCGCTTGCTGCTGTTTCGGTTACTCTTTTATTACCTTCAATTATAATTGTTGATGGTTTTAAATTATTGATAATTTCTAAATCGATCTTACCTCCTCTTTTATATGCTGCTTTTTTTATAAATACAGGAGGTGCCTCTGAACTTCTGTACTCACTAATTGGTTTTTGAACCTCTAGAAGATTCAATACTTCTTGAGAAAGGTTATATAAATCATCTATAGAACTAGCCCAAACTTGAAAATTATAATACCCTTTATCTTCATATTTATCTAAATTCCAATGAGATTCAACTATAAAAGAAGTATTATCATCTGACTCTCTAACAGAAAAACTAGCAACAAACTCAACAGAACCATCTGGTTGTTTTACTCTAGATTTAATAAAAAGACCATCATTTATTTCCATATTTGATACCGATAATAACTCAGCACCTGTAAAACGATCACAAATATGCTTTGTATGTTCATACACTTTATTTTCTGTCTTTAATAATAATAAAGTACCATATCCTTTGTTATCTCTTATATAATCAACTGAAACTATATCTGTTGCATTAGTAATATCTACCAAATCATCTGGAGAACTTTCCACCGCTGTTGTTCCAGATATAACATCCATTGGAACTAAATCCCAAAGTGATATATTTTGATTATTTGATCTTCTAGCATAAAAACTATTTTTTTCAATCTTCCTAGCTTTTGCTACATCAAAAGTATAATTAGCTTTTATCCTATTAATATTTCTTTTATTAATTTGAATTGATAAGCGATTATTACTTTCTAAACCTCCTCCATTACCGCTTGATGTCGGAGAAATAGTTGGACAGCTTGCAACACCAGAACAAGAAGGATCATCACAATCTACCAATCCGTCTCCGTCGTCATCTAATCCATTACTACAATCTTCTTGGGGAACTGGAGCTGTAGGACATCTTGCACCATCATTACTATTACTAGACGGCCCAAATGCAAACAAATTAGAATTCATATCGAGACTACTAGTAACATTTTGAACTTCTTTTATAATATAAACAGTACCCGTTTGATTTGCTGAAACATAAAAATTCCCATCAACATCAAAATATACAGCTCCATATGTATAACTTAAACCTGATAAAATTGGAACTTCTCCTAATGTTTCTACTACATTTGTATTTGTATCAATTCTGTATAAATTATTCGTATTCTTTTCAACAGTATATAATTTTCCATCAACTGCATTAAAAGCCCAATCATGAACATTTATGGACTTACTAATTGTTTGGGTTCCTAATTTAGTTAAATATGTAGGAGAACTTGGATCTAAATCTATTGTGTAATAAGAATTACTAGAATTTCTTAAATAGTATATCCCGTTTTGGTTTACATCACCAACATAAGAATAAGAAGCTCCGGGTATTAAAAAAGTAGTTGTACTATAATCTTTTCCTACTCTAATAATCGTATTATCTGGAAATCGTAAAGATCCCCATATATACCCATCCTTTTCATTATATCCTACAGCATTAATATTATCTAACGCTAAATCTATTCCATCTAATGAAGAACTACCAGAAGCTAAATTTACAGTATAAACATCGTTTGTTTGAAATAAATATGCTTCAGTTACACAGTTAAAAGGCTCATTAATTTGCGTAAAAGTATTTTGATGAAATAAAACTATTAATATTAAAATTAATTTTTTAGTGATTATTGGGGAAAAATTCTTCATGACAAAGTAGTTTATTGGGGGTTAACAATAATGTTTACAGCAATTTACAACTTTAACATTCCTTTTGTAAAGGAAAAATACTGTTTTGCACTTTATACACGTTCAAATACACAAATAATCAGACAAACTTCATTATAAACAACAAAAGGAGCTATTTAATAGCTCCTTTTGTTGTTTATCTATAATAATTTATTAATTATCCTTTTCTTTGTCTTTTTTATCTTTAGATGCTTTATTCCATATTTTTATTTCATCTGCTGAAGTAACACCAGATTTCACCTCAATATTTACACCATCTGAAATACCTAACTCTAATTCTTTCTTTTCAAACTTTCCATCTTCCTTCTTAATTTCAACATAAGGTTTTTCTGTTTTTTTATCAAAACGTAATAAAGCCTCTTTTATAGCTAAAACACTATCTTTTTTCTCTAAAACAATATCTGCATTAGCAGAATATCCGGCTCTTATAAAGTTACTATCATCTAAAGTAACATCTGCTTTAATTTTAAACTGAACTGCTCCTGCTTCTTCTGTTCCTTTAGGTGCTATGAAATTCAATTCAGCTGGAAACTTTTTATTTTCAATGGCTCCGAGAGACACTTGAAGCTTTGTTCCTCTTACTAGCTTTCCAACTTCAGATTCATCTACTTTTCCTTCGAAAATCATTTTATTCATATCAGCGATAGTCGCAATTGTAGTTCCTGCATTAAAACTATTACTTTGAATTACTTGATATCCTTTTTTAACTGGTATTTCAACAATCATTCCTGAAGAAGTTGCTCTAATATTTGTATTTGCAGCACTTCCTAATCCAGCTGTAGTACCTCTTTTAATAATATCCATATTAGATTTTGCATTCGATAAACGTTGCTTTGCATTATTGAACGACAACTCCGAATTTTCAAATTCTTGCCTAGAAATCACCCCTTTTTCAAAAAGGCTTCTATTACGATCAAATTGTGTTTTGGCATTTTCGTATGACAATTGTGCATTTTTTATTTCGTTATTTGCTGAATTTAATGCTTCAACATTTGGTACCACTCTCACAGTTGCTATTAAATCTCCTGCTTTAACTATTTGACCTTCTTCTACTAAAACTCGATCTACGATTCCTGCAATTTGAGGCTTAATTTCAACTTCTTCTAATGGTATAACCTTACCTGTTGCTACTGTTTTTTTAACGATACTAGTTTTAAACGGTTTCTCGGTTTCATACTCAACCACGTTCTTCTTGTTCTTTTTCGCAAACCAGATTAAAACGGCTGCAAACAGAATTGCTACAATTATTAATATAATTTTGGCTCTTTTACTCATTTTATTTGTTTATAAAGTCTGATTACTATTTTTTTTATTCTTCTCTTAATGCTTCTATTGGTTTTATTAATGTTGCCATATAAGCTGGTATTAATCCTATTGAAGTTCCTAATACTATAAGAATTCCAAATGCTATTAAAATAATTGGAATATTTACTGTAGGATTTAATAAGGCCGCATCTGGACCTGTTGCAAATGCTTTATCTATTCCATAAAGGACAAGACCTCCGAAAATGATTCCTAACATTCCTGCAACAACAGTTAAGAAAATTGATTCTAGTATTACTTGTAATCTAATTTCTATTGGAGTTGCTCCTAGTGCTCTTCGTATTCCAATTTCTTTGGTTCTCTCTTTCACCGTAATCAATAAGATATTTCCAATTGCAAAAACTCCTGCTATTAATGTTGCGATTCCTACAAACCAAGTTAAAAATTGCATTCCAGTAAGGAAACCTGTAAATTTTCCTATTTCTTTTCCTAAGTTGATCCCACCTAATGCTTTATTATCTTCAGGATCTACCGTATGTAGGTTTTTTAAAGCTAATTGAATATCTAATTCAAACTGTTCAATATCTATTCCTTCTTCAGCAGTAATCATCATCCAATCAATTCTATTTCCTCTATTATAAATTTGTTGAAAAGTAGTAAATGGTATGTAAGCTGTATCACCATCAAAATCAATTGCTCCAGATTTATAAACTCCAACTACTTTATAGTTTACATTATTAATAATGATATATTGATTGATCGGATCTTCATTTTTTTCAAATAACTGTTTATAAATATTTTCTTCTATTACAGTCACTTTAGTTTTATTATCAATATCATTCTGATTTAGAAATCTTCCGTAAATCAAATTTTTCTTCTGTACTTTATCAAGTACTGGATAATCTCCACTAACTTGAAAATCTCCAGATTTAAAACCATTTACCATTAAATTCATGGTTTGACATCTTGGTACAATATACTTTAAACGTCCTTTAAATTCTTCTTGTAATACATCAACATCTTTTGTTTTTAATTGTATTCTTCGACCTTTTTGAAATCCTTTAAAAGGTTTTTCAGTTCTTTGTGTCCAAACTACTAGGCTGTTTGTTGCAAAATCACCAAATAAATTTTTAAAATTATTTTCCATTCCTCTTGCAGCTCCTAAAAGAACAACTAACAAGAATATTCCCCAAAGCACTCCAATAATCGTAATCACTGTACGAGTTTTGTTTTTACGAATTCCTCCGTAAATCTCTTGCCAAGTATCTGAATCAAATAAAAATTTAATCATAATTAATCTGCTCTTAGTGCTACAATTGGTTTGATTTGTGCGGCTCTTTTTGCTGGCAAATACCCTGCAAGTAAACCAGCTAATATTAAAATAATTGTAGCTCCTACAACTATTCCTGTACTTACACTAGGATTATAAATGAAATATTTCTCTAATCCATCTCCTATTTGATCCAGTATAAAAGTTCCGAGTAAAAGTCCAAAATACCCAGCTAAACCAGTTATTAAAAGTGATTCTTTTACCACCATTCCTATTATTGAAACGGGCTTAGCTCCCAATGCCTTTCTTATCCCAAATTCTTTTGTTCTTTCTTTAATAGAAAAAATCATAATATTACTAATTCCAATAATTCCTGCTATTAATGTTCCAGAACCTACAAAAATCACAATAAAGAATAATGCTGTTGTTAACTGACCTACCCCTTTATTCGCTTCGGCCATATTTCTAATAAACAAAGCGCTTTGATCATCAGGATGTATATCTAATCGTTGTTTTAAATCTCTTTCTAATCCATTTCCAAATGATAAGGCTCTATCAATCGTAAGTCTCGGATTATATCCAATTAAAATATTATCTATAAAATCATTATTCCCATATAATTTTTGTGCAGTTGTAATTGGCATATATATATTTCGCTCTTCTCTATCTCCTCCTTCATCAGAAAAAACCCCAACTATTTTATAGGATATATCATTAACGTTAACATATTTACCTAAAGCTACTCGTTCACCAAAAAGATCTTTTTTTACTAAACGACCTATAACTATAACTTTATTTTTCTGATTTAAATCTAACTGATTAATAAATCTTCCTTCATCAATGATCGTTTTTTCTAAATATCTATGATCTGGATGAACTGCTCTAATGTTATAATTATCTTGATTATTTTTATAAACAACCTGAGCACTTAAGTATTTTCTTGCTGATATATATTGAATCTTATCAGAATAATTATCTACGATATAATCTAAATCTTTATTTCTAAGTTTTATTCGTCTACCAGATTGTAACCCTTTATACGGTTTAGTAGTTTTCCAAACTCTTACAAACATTGAATTATTTGCGTCATCAACAAAAGCTTGAGTAAAAAAATTCTGAAGTCCATTTACAATTCCAAAAAGTAATGTAAATAATAATATTGCAAATGAAATTGTAAACCCAGAAAGTATAGTTCTAAGTTTATTTTTGTTGATACTTTGAAATATCTCTCGCCAAGAATCTAAATCGAACATACTAATAAACTTTTTTCAAATCGTGTTTTTTTGTATACTCGTCACTTATAATTACTCCATCTTTTAATCGAACAATTCTATTGGTTTGTTCTGCTACATCTTCCTCATGAGTAATTACAAAAACTGTCATCCCTTCATCATTAATTCCTTTTAAAAGATCCATAACAGAATCTGTTGTTTTAGAATCTAATGCTCCAGTTGGCTCATCAGCTAAGATTACTTTAGGTTTTGTTACTAGAGCTCTAGCAATTGCCACTCTCTGTTTTTGTCCTCCAGATAATTCATTAGGTAAGTGATTAGCCCAAGGTCCAAGCTCTACCTTTTCTAAATATTCTTGAGCTATTTTTAATCGTTCTTTTCTCCCCATACCTTTATAGTACAATGGAAGTGCTACATTTTCAACAGCTGTCTTGTATGAAATCAAATTAAAAGATTGAAAAACAAACCCAAGAAACTTATTTCTTAAAATAGCAGCCTTTTTTTCGTTTAGGTTTTGAATTAGTTGTCCGTTTAAGTAATAATTCCCTTCATCATGGCTATCTAATAAACCAACGATATTTAATAATGTTGATTTTCCAGAACCTGAAGATCCCATAATAGATACAAATTCACCCTCTTTAATATGTAAATCAAGTCCTTTTAATACATGTAGCGATTCTTTTCCTATTGGATAAGATTTGTGTAGTCCTTCTATTCGAATCATATGGTTAGTTAGTTTTACTTTAAAATAAGTACACAAAAAACCTAATATTGCATACATACAAACACTAGACGCTGACAATTAAAATTTGTTACAAGAAGTTATCGTAATTTTGTAAAAAAGATTAAAACATTGTTTTATGATTGATTTCCCAAAGGATAAACAAATCATACTTTTTGATGGTATTTGTAATCTATGTAATGATTTTGTGCTTAAAGTTATTAGGTACGATAAGAAGAATAACTTTTTATTTACATCTTTACAATCTGAAACTGGAAAAACAATACTTGAACATTTAAAAATTAATACTTCAGAAATAGATTCAATTATCCTTTATAAACCGTCCTCTTCTTATTACATTAAATCTTCTGCAGCATTAAAAATTATGAATAGCTTCGGAAGTATTTGGAAATTAACTTATTTTTTTTGGTTAATTCCAAAACCTTTGCGTAATCTTGCCTACGATTTTATAGCCAAAAATCGTTATAAATGGTTTGGTAAAAAAGAACAGTGTATGATACCAACCCCAGAGTTAACATCTAAATTTTTAAATTAAATGGTACAAGATTTAAAATGTGTAATTTTTGATATGGATGGTGTAATAATAGATTCAGAAGAATTACATAAAAAAGCTTATTATCAAGTTTTTGAATCTTTAAACCTTGAAGTTAACGAAACTTTGTATACATCATTTACAGGTTCTTCAACTTTAAATGCATTCCAAAAATTAGTAGCACATTTTAATTTAAATGAGCAACCAGAAGATTTAGTTTTAAATAAAAGAAAACGATATGTTGATTTTTTTGAAACTGATCCAAATTTAAAATTGATAGATGGCGTTGAAGATTTAATTAAATACTTTTATAGTAAAGGATATGTTTTAGTTTTAGCATCTTCTTCTGCTATGGTTAATATAAATAGAGTATTTGACAGGTTTAATCTTCAGAAATATTTTAAAGCTAAAATTAGCGGAGCAGATTTAAAGGCCTCTAAACCACACCCTGAGATATTTGAAAAAGCTGTACATTTGGGAGGTTATAATAAAGAGGAATGTATAGTAATTGAAGATTCAGACAACGGTATTAAAGCAGCAAATGACGCTGGTGTGTTTGTTGTAGGTTATGATAATCCTATAGTTACAAACCAAACTTTAGAAAATGCCGATATGGTAATCTCTGATTACAAAGAATTAATTGATTTATTTTAATGAAAGCAACGTCATTAAAAGCGTTTTTTATTACGCTTATTTTTATATTATCATTTGGAGGTTTGTCTATATACATATCTAAAAGATCGAAATCCAATGCAGAAAAGAAAAATGTAGCCGAGAAACTTCAGATGGTAAAAAAAGTTAGAGATCAGATTGATTCTGTTACTTTAGATACTAAAACTGAAGATTACACTATGGAGCAAATAATTAAATTGCTCGATGATTATGAAAAGCATCAAAAAATAGGAAAAAAACTGAAGAACACTGATATTAAAGAATTTGAACTAAAATTAGATTTAATTTTTCCGAAATCTTATATTACTTTTTTAGAACATTTTGGCAACGGAGGTTCAGTATACAATAATAAAATTTTAAGTATAGAAAAACCAATATTTTTATCTAAATATCTAAAAACTACAGATCGAAAAATTGAAGATGAAGATGGATTTAAAATAAATACTAATTCTATCTTATGTTTAACCTCAGAAGATTCTAAAGATGGTATTTGGTGTTGGTTAACTGAAGATGAATCTAATAAAAACGGTGAATGGCCAATAGCTTATTTCAATAATAAAGAGAAGAAACTCTATTATGGAGTTGATAATTTTAACCAATGGTTAGATTTACTTTTAACTCACAAATCTGAAATCTCAACCGTTATCAGCAACGATTCAACTTCTGTTGAATAATCTTTTACTTTAAATTATCTAAAATAAAGTTTATCGTTGTATTTGAATTATCATTCACTGCATAAGAATCTGTAATGAATTTTGATGGTACAGCATAACCTTGATTTATTAAATACTTAATATCATCTGCAAATTCCAGTGTTACTTTTCCTGTTAATAATATTCCTAAATCTTTACCTTCTTTATGATAATTATAAATCTTTTTTAACCCAGTTAGATATAAATAATCTTTTGTAAAACCTCCTCCTCTATAAGCTCTTAAAGTTATATAAAAAGCAGCTTCTCTATCTAAATCGTAAGTATTATGAAGCAATCTAAATGTTTTGGAAAACGAATATCCTTTTGCTAAACCATTCACAGCTAAAACTCGATAAGCTAATTCTTTTAATCGCTTTATCGTTAAATTTCCAGACATATATTCACTAAAAACTGCTAAACCTTCTTGAGTTTCTTCGTTATTTGGAAATCCATGAGAAAAGACTTTTAAATCATGTTCTAAACCATTCATTGTAGTCACCATATGAACTCCAATTTCATGATTGGTTAAAATGGCCATTTCATTTTCAGAATAGGTATGATTGCTATTAACAACTAAACTCTTTGTACTATTTAACACCATTGCTATAGCACTCATAGTTGAAGAATGTTTGATATTAAAATCAAAGTCATACTTCTCTCCATAAGTTTTAAAGATTGCCTCGGCTTCTGATGGTGAATATTTTGGTTGAAAAATAGAATTGTTTTCCGTATCATCTTCAAAATGAAGAATGAATTTTGCATTTTCTACATCGGTCTCTGTAGGAGAACCAAAAGATCGCAAACTATTGTAGTAAAACTTCTTTCCTTCTCCAATTGTTTCTATACATTGAATTAATCCTGAGTAGAAATAAATAATTTCTTCATATAAATTTCTAATTCTCTCGTCTTGTATAGCCTCTAGTTCTAAAGCAAAAAACTGACTATGCAATTTAAATTTATCGAAATCTCTTTTTGGATATTTAAAATCTGGATCTGTTAAATATTTTGAAGCAAAAAACTTTTGTTTTTCCTCTTCTATATTAACAGGATTTACATATCTCAATAATTCAATTTTCTTAACAAGCGTATCTATTTGCTTGTCTATATCCAATAGTTTTTGTGCTTTTACAGAAGTATCCATTATCATTAAAAAAACTCAATACAGCAAAGTTAAGATTTATGTTTAGCATAAAAAGTTTCTGCATGTTCTTTTAACATTACATCTAAATAAACTTTTACAGCGTGTACAACTTCAGGATATATAATTTGATTGAGTTCATCGCAATAAACTTTAGCTATTTCAGTAGCCAAAACCAAAGTGTTCTTAAAGTTTTGAGTAATATATTTTAAGAAATACCCATTTCCTTGAAAAGTATCATTAATTTTTGAAGTAGATTTTATTCCTTTAGGCAAAGGCATTTCTTCTAAAATTGCTCGCCAACTTTCTATTTCTTGTTTAAAACGAATTTGATCAACATTAGATGTACCTAAATTCCAAGTTGGCACTTCTCTATCCCAACGTTGCCAATTATAACTATGCATATCATAAACAATACACATGCCGAATTTATCTTCTATTTTATGTATTAAAGCATGAACAACTTTATAAAATGCAGAATGTTTTTGTAAACTTTTACTTTTCTGTTCACCTGGTAATGAAGTTTTCCAAAGTTGTTTTCCCCAGGCATCTTCATAAATTGCATTATCTGGAGCTCTATTTAAATCGTATTCAAATCGAGAATCTAAACCAGCAATAACAATCGGGTGAAATGCTATCATTTGTTTTGTACAAGGATCTTCTTCATACCAACGATCATATTCAGTATGCAAACAATTACTCCACAATTCTTTTCTAAATTGATGTCCATCATGTACTGCTCCACAAACATATGGTACATAACTATCAATCTTTATAGTAAATGAATAATCTTTTGAAACGGCTTCAAAAACCTCTTCAGAAGTAATTTTTCGAATAATTTCTTGAACTGATAATCTCTCCATTTAATTCAATATCTTTTGTAGTGTTTTAAAGATCGACTTCTCAACTTTATCTACGGTTCCATCTGCAAAAAAGACTTCTTTTATATCTTTAATTAATGCTCTTTTTTCTTCTTGAGCATATTTATGAATTACCAAATACTCTTTAATATTTTCTATAATATCTTCTTCTTTATCAAAAACAATTTGAGTATGTATTTTGTTAAATGTTCTCTCATCTACTTTAGAAAGAATATATTCTCTTTCTTCTTCTGTTTCTATGATATTACATTGTGCTGCATATAATAAAACGTATGCTTCAAACTCAGTTTTTGTCCAATCTATACTCATATTTATATTTCAATTGGTAAGTTTAGGGAACTTCCCCACTCTGTCCACGAACCGTCGTAAACAGTATAATTATTTTCTCCTGTAATCTCCAATCCTAAAGCAAGAATACAAGCTGTTATTCCTGTTCCACAAGAAAAGATAAATGATTTATTTGTAGGATTTATAGTTTTAAAAATATCCTTCAATTGACTCATAGTTTTCATCTTCCCTTTTTCTTTTAATTCTGTATGTGGTAAACTACATGAGCCTGGAATATGACCGCCTCGTAATCCTTCTCGTGGCTCCTTTACTTCTGCATAAAAACGCTCTTTAGATCTAGCATCTGCTAAACAATAATTTTTCTTTTCAATGTTCGATAAAACATCTTTAGTAAATGTTACTTTTTTGCTTTGAAATTCAGCTTTAAAATTTCCTCTATTTAGTTTAGTAGTAAATTCTTCTTGAATTGGTAAATTTTGATTTTTCCATTCAGGAAGACCACCATCTAAGACAGCAATATTACTAAAACCAAAAGTTTTGAATAAGAACCAAACCCGTGCTGAAGAATAAATTCCTAAGTCATCGTAAACTACGATACAACTATCTTTATTCACTCCTATTTCTTGAGCTTTTTCTTCAAAATAAGATGTTTCTGGAAAAGTATTAGGAAATTTACCATCTTTATCTAAAAACACTCCTTTTAAATCAAAAAATATTGCTTTAGGAATAATTTCTTTTTTAGTATTAGAAATAGTATTAGAAGTTACCTTAGGTATAGTTGCATCAAAAATAATTAAATCATTATTATCTATATTTTCATGAAGCCATTGTACAGAAACTATAGGCTTTTCTATTTGTAACATTACTAATAATTTTAAGCTTCTTCTACTCTACGCTTTAAATCTGTCATTCTTCTGAAAGAAGCATTCTTCTCTAACACTTTACTTTCTAAAAAATCGATTACTTTTTCTTGAAGTTTTACTTTTGAAACTTTATTGATATAAGTTATTCCACCAGGACTCATTACATTCACTTCAACTAACTTTCCATTAATCACATCAATTCCAACAAAATACAATCCATCCTTAACTAATTTCGGACCAATTTTTTTACATAAGATTTTCTCTGCTGGTGTTAACCGATGCTTTTCAACTCTACCTCCTGCTGTTATATTTGATCTATGATCTTTTTCTCCTGGAATACGTTTCATGGCTCCAATTGGCAATCCGTTTAACATTAAAATACGAACATCTCCTTTTTCAGCACCTTCAATATACTCCTGTAAAATTACATAATCAGAAGACCCATCACTTTTACTAATGTAGAAATCTAACAAGGAATTAATATTGCCCATTGCGGATTTTTCAATTAGAATTACTCCAGAACCTCCATACCCGTTTAAAGGTTTTAATATCATCTTATCTGAATTCGACTCTTCTATAGTTTTGATCAGATAATTCTTATTTTTCGACACGTGAGTAACAGGAATTATCTCATTATTAGGATCCTCAAAAACAGCCGTATATAATTTATTATTTGCTTCTCTCATTCCTTGAACAGAATTGATAACAAATACATCATCTTTAACTGAATCTAAAAAATTTAACATTAATGGATCTAAAGGAGGGTTTGCTCTCATAAAAATAGCATCAAACCCAGCTAAAGGCAACATTTCTTCTCTTGTTGTTGCTTTTTTATAATATGATTTTATAGAAGATGGTACTTTATCCATTCTATTAATAATTGTACAAAAAGCGTTTGTTACACTATTTCGTATTGTTAAATTAGAAGGAGTACAAATGGCAACACCATGACCTCTTTTTGCGCATTCGTAAATAAGAGTAAGAGAAGAATCTTTATCTGGATTAATCTCTTCCCAAGGATACATTAAAAAACAAATATTCATCTAAGAATTATTGATTTAGTTAGTTTATTTTTTGGTTATTATAGATTAAAAAACACCAAGTACTTTATAGAGTATTGGTGTTTATAAAATTACTATTTTTTTATTTACAAGAAAGAAATAAAAATTATTTTACTTCATCGTAATGATCATCCCAGTTTTTTGGTTTTGGTTCACCAAGTTTTCCTACTGATTTTGCTATCATTGTAGCTACAGTTGCATCACCTGTAACATTAATTACTGTTCTACACATATCCAATGGCCTATCAACAGCAAAAATTAATGCTAAACCTATAGGTAACAATTCACTTGGAAATCCTACAGATTCTAAAACAATAACTAGCATTACCATTCCTGCACTTGGAACAGCTGCAGAACCTATTGATGCTAATAAGGCAGTTAAAATGATAGTTAATTGGTTTGTAAATGTTAATCCTTCAGGCCAAATTACTTGCATTATAAAAACAGCTGCAATCCCTTGATATAAACTGGTACCATCCATATTTACTGTTGCTCCAACTGGCAATACAAAACCAGAAACTTCTTTATCCACTCCTACATGTTCTTCTACACGTTCCATAGTTACTGGTAAAGTTGCAGCACTCGAACTCGTTGAAAACGCTAATAATTGTGCTGGACTAATCTTTTGTAAAAACCATAGTGGAGATTTTTTTACATAAACTTTAATTAATAAAAGATAAAAACCTACCATTAAAGCTAAACCAAAAACAACACACATTGAATACCATAATAATTTTACTAATATTTCAGTGTCATCAAACGCAATTATAACATTAGCCAATAAAGCGAAAACAGCATAAGGAGCAAATAACATTATTAAATCTACCATCTTCATTACAACTTCATTTAATGAGTCGAAAAAACTAATTAAAGGTTTTGCTTTTTCTTCTGCAATTAATAGTAAACTAATTCCAACAAAAAGTGCGAAAAAGATCACCTGTAACATTGAAGCATTTACAAATGACTTAAAAATATTACTAGGAAAAATATCAACTAAAGCTTGTAAAGGTCCTGCTCCTCTTTGATCTGAAGCTTTTTGTAACTTATCTGCAACACCAGCATCACTTGCATATTTTTCTTTAATCTTTTCTATTGTTTCTTTGGACATTCCAACCCCTGGTTTCACTGTATTTACAATACCTAAACCTATAATAATAGCAACTAAGGTAGTAGTAACGTATATACCTAATGTTCTTAACCCCATTGATTTTATCTTAGAGATATCTTTCAAATCCGAAATACCTTTTATAAGTGATGCTAAGATCAAAGGTACTGCTATCAATTTAAGCAGATTAATGAAAATTTTTCCAAAAGGTGCAATCCAACTTGAGACAAATCCTTTACCTCCATCTATAGTATTCATTAAAAAACCGAAAATTATACCAAGAATCATTCCTATGATAATTTTCCAGTGTAATGCTAATTTCTTCATTTGTTTATTTTGGTTTGAGTAATGTTTGTAAAAATATAAAATTGAATACAATTAGCATATCTATAATTTACAAGAAAATTGTGACTTTGTTTTTGTATATTGTGTCAGTATAACTGTATAATTAATATTAAAATCAAAAAAATGGAAGGAATTTTAGACTTACTAAATAGCCCAATGGGTAAAACTATCATTAATGGAGTTGCTGGATCTACGGGACAAGATAGCAGTAAAACAGGAAGCGTTTTAACAATGGCTTTACCTGTTTTAATGAAAGCAATGCAACGTAATGCAGCTACACCTCAAGGAGCTGAAGGATTAATGGGAGCTTTAAATAAACACGATGGTGGAATATTAGACAACCTTGGTGATTTGTTTAATGGTGGTGTAAACAATGATGTAGTTAATGATGGTGGTAAAATTTTAGGACATGTTTTAGGGTCTAAACAACAAGGAGTTGAACAAGTTATTGGTCAGAAAACTGGAATGGATATTGGTGCTGTTGGAAATATTTTAAAAACTGCTGCTCCAATCTTAATGGGAGTTTTAGGAAAGCAATCAAGACAAAACGGAGTAAGCAATGCTGGTGGAATTGGTGATTTGTTAGGTGGAATGTTAGGCGGAAATAGTAATCAACAAGAACAAAGTTTCTTAGAGAAAATTTTAGATGCAGATGGTGACGGTAGTGTTATCGATGATGTTGCTGGTATGATATTAGGTGGTAGTCAGAAAAAATCTGGAGGTTTACTTGGTGGACTTTTAGGTGGTTTATTTGGTAAGAAATAAGATTCAGTTTATATAACAACAAAAGGGTAAACATGCTTGTTTACCCTTTTTCTTTTGTATACATTTGCCCTTTATTTAATTTTTTTCTGTGGATAAATTAAAAGAACGTTGGGGACTTAAAACAACTTGGGATGTAGTTGCCGTCTTAATAGTATTTGCCATTAATGGTTCATTTTCTGCTTGGGTTGCTAAACCAATTACAAGTTTTCTTGGTTTATCACCAGAAACTTTAAACCCTTGGATTTATTATCCTTTAAGAATACTATTAATATTCCCTATTTATCAAACTACTTTACCAATAGTTGGTTGGTTATTCGGTCAGTTTAAATTCTTTTGGGAATTTGAAAAGAAATTTCTATCTCGACTAGGTTTAGGTTTCTTATTCAAGAAATAACTTAAACATCAATTATTTTCTTAGTTTCTTTTTTTCCTTTTAACACATAAGTATATAGCCACATTAAAGTAAAAGTTGGTATGATATCTAATCCTGGTAAAATTTCTTCAATAAAAGAAATTGCTCCGGCTATCTTTCCTTGATTTCCTTTATACATTTTGGTCATAATATAAGCTGAAGCAGGTGCCCAAATAATATCTGTAAACTCAGCTAATACTGGAATTAAAAAAGAAGCATATCCAATAAGATCAAAAAGAATACTTAAGAATAATTTTTGGTATTTATTTTCTCTATTCATATTTGTATTTTAGTTATTTATTAACTTGAATCAAACTTCAAGCCATTATATTAGACACATTAAACTAGAAAAAGTAACACCTTTAATGGATTTTACATATTTTAAAAATCAAATAAACGCAATAAAAAACAACGATTTAGGAGGAATTACCTCTCAATTTAAATTAGTTCCTGAAATAAGAATTAAAATCTCTGAGGAAACTATTAAAAAGAGTAATCCTAGAAAAGCAGCTGTACTTTGTCTTTTTTATCCAGATTCTGAAGGAAAAACTGTTTTTTTACTTACTAAAAGAGCTAGTTATAAGGGTACACATTCTGCTCAAATTAGTTTTCCAGGAGGAAAAGCAGACGAAGAAGATAAAACTTTTGCCGATACCGCTTTACGAGAATTAGAAGAAGAAGTTGGAGTCGACAGAAATAGTGTACAACTTATTCGACAAATTTCAGATACTTATATTCCACCAAGCAATTTTATGGTAACTCCTTTCATTGGATACTTAAACAATAAACCAAACTACGTTACCAACGAAGAAGTTGCAGAAATAATTGAAGTACAACTAGATGACTTATTAGATGATTCAAAAATATCATCTGTTGAACTAGACACTTCTTACATGAAAAAAATAGCAGTTCCCTGTTTTTTATTAAATGAACAAGTGGTTTGGGGAGCTACAGCTATGATTCTATCTGAAATAAAAGATTTAATAAAAGAATCATGATTAAAAATGTTTTGTAAATTTGTTTAACTAAAGAAGTTTTTATGCCCCTGTTTAAAAGGAATCCTTTTGGCCATATCTTATTCATAAAGAGATTATTAATTCAAATTTTAGGAATTATTTCTCATGGTCGTTATAGAAGTTTTAATGAATTACAAATAGAAGGTTCAGACATATTAAGACAATTACCAGATAAAAACATATTATTCATATCTAATCATCAAACTTATTTTGCTGATGTAGCTGCTATGATTCATGTTTTTAATGCAGCCTTAAAAGGTAGAGATGATAATATTAAGAATATTGGTTACTTATGGAAACCTAAATTAAATATTTACTATGTAGCCGCAGGAGAAACTATGCGTTCTGGTTTTTTACCTAGAGTTTTTGCTTATGTAGGTTCTGTTTCTGTAGAAAGAACTTGGAGAAATGCTGGTAAAGATGTTAAAAGACAAGTAAAAATGTCTGATATCTCTAATATAGGAAAAGCATTAAACGATGGTTGGGTAATTACATTCCCACAAGGTACTACAACCCCTTTTAAACCAATACGAAGAGGAACTGCACACATTATTAAAACTTTTAAACCAACTGTTGTTCCAATTGTAATTGATGGATTCAGACGTTCTTTTGATAAAAAAGGATTAATGATTAAAAAAAGAAATGTTCTTCAATCTATGGTGATTAAAGAGCCTTTAGAAATTGATTATGAAAACGAAGATGTTGCTAGTATTGTAGAAAAAATCGAATACGCTATAGAACAACACCCTTCTTTCTTAAAAGTTTTAACTCCAGAACAGATAAAAGAAGAACAAGAATATCGAGAAAAAAGACGTTTTTGGGGACCTGATTCTGGTAAAGAGGAAGAAGAATAATTAACATATACTATAATGGGAGAAAACAAATCTATTTTAAACGAAAAATCACTTGATTTTTTAGAAAAATACTTAAATAACGCTGCTCCTACAGGATACGAGTGGGAAGGTCAGAAAATATGGATGGATTACTTAAAACCATATGTTGATGATTTTATTACCGATACATACGGTAGTGCAGTTGGAGTTATTAATCCAGATGCAAAATATAAAGTAGTAATCGAAGGGCATGCAGATGAAATTTCTTGGTATGTAAATTATATTTCAGATAACGGATTAATTTATGTCATTAGAAATGGTGGAAGTGACCACCAAATTGCACCAAGTAAAGTTGTAAATATTCACACTAAAAATGGAATTGTAAAAGGTGTGTTTGGTTGGCCTGCAATTCATACTAGAGATCGAGGAAATGAAACTCCACCAAAACCAGATAACATTTTTATAGATGTTGGATGTGCAAACAAAGAAGAAGTTGAAGCTTTAGGTGTTCATGTGGGTTGTGTAATTACATATCCAGATGAATTTCATGTATTAAACGGAGATAAATTCGTTTGTAGAGCTTTAGACAATAGAATGGGTGGTTTTATGATTGCTGAAGTTGCTCGTTTACTTCATGAGAATAAAAAAGAATTACCTTTCGGTTTATATATTACTAACTCAGTTCAAGAGGAAATAGGTTTACGTGGTGCTGAAATGATTACGCAAACTATTAAGCCAAATGTAGCCATTGTGACTGATGTAACTCATGATACTACTACTCCAATGATCGACCAAAAAAAACAAGGTCATTTAGAAATTGGTAAAGGTCCGGTTGTAGCTTATGCTCCAGCTGTACAACAAAAACTTCGTGATTTAATTATCGAAGGAGCCGAAGAAAATAATATTCCTTTCCAACGTTCTGCTTTATCTAGAGCTACCGGAACTGATACTGATGCTTTTGCTTACAGTAACGGAGGAGTTGCTTCTGCTTTAATTTCTTTACCTCTAAGATATATGCACACAACTGTAGAAATGGTTCATAGAGAAGATGTAGAGAATGTGATAAAAATGATATATCAAGCTTTATTAAAAATTGAAAGCGGAGAAGATTTCTCTTATTTCAAATAAAAATAACAGCAATATTAATTTTGTGTCATTTTGAACAAGTTTAAAAATCTCTAACGATTTTAACTAAAGTTCAAAATGACATTTTTTATTTTTATGGAAAATCAATTCAAATGAATTTAACAAATCAAAAGCATTTATTTGATCTTCCAGAAGATGTAACTTACCTGAATATAGCAAGCCTATCTCCTTCTTTCAAAAGTATTGAAGAAGCAGGACTTAGAGCTGTAAAAGAAAAAAGCAAACCTTACTTAATACCAAGTTCAGATTTCTTTAATCCTGTTACCGAGTTAAAGCAACTTTTTGCTCAACTCATTAATGTAAAGGATTATAACAGGATTGCAAACATTCCTTCTGTTTCTTACGGATTAGCAACTATTGCCCATAACATTTCTTTAAAGGAAAACAGTGAAATTGTATTAATTGAAGAACAGTTCCCTAGTAATTATTATGTTTGGGAAAAATTAGCTAAAAAACACAATGCTAAACTTAAAATAGTTCAACAAGAAATTAACGGAAAACTATGGAACGAAGCAATATTAAATGCTATAAATGATAATACTGGATTAATTGCTCTAGGAAATATTCATTGGGCAAACGGAACTATTTTTGATTTGAAAGCTATTCGTAAAAAAACCAAACAGCATAATGCACTATTAATTGTAGATGGAAGTCAATCTGTAGGAGCCTTACCTTTTTCTGTTGAAGAAATTCAACCTGATGCTATGGTTTGTGCTGGTTACAAGTGGCTTTTCGGACCTTATGGTTGTGGTTATGCCTATTTCGGATCTTATTTTGATGACGGAAATCCAATTGAAGAAAACTGGGCAAATCGATTAGGTAGCGAAAATTTAACCAATCTTACCAATTATGAATCCAACTACAAAGCATTGGCAAATCGCTATTCTGTTGGTGAACACGGAAGTTTTATTTATATCCAAATGCAAATAGCTGCGATCACTCAATTGTTAAAATGGAAAGCATCAGATCTTCAAGAATATTGCCATAAAATAACAGCATCTTCTGTTTCTCAGCTTAAAAAAGCTGGATGCGAAATTGAAGAAGATACCTATAGAGCTAAACACTTATTTGGAATTAAACTACCTGAATCTATTAACAAAAGTGCTTTAAAAGAAAGATTAGCTCATGAGAAAATATTTGTTTCTTTTAGAGGTGATTATATTCGAATTTCTTGTCATTTATACAATACTGAAGCCCATTTTGAAAAACTAACTACATGTATTCTTTCTGAAATCTCTTAATATGGATGAATTAATTGACATCGTTGATGAACAAGGAAATTATACCGGAAAAACTTGTTTAAAATCTGAAGCACATAAATACGGTTACTTCCATCCTACTGTTCATATTTGGATTTATACTACTGATCGTAAAATACTACTTCAACAAAGGGCTTTTACCAAAAAAGTTTTCCCTGGATTGTGGGATATTTCAGTAGCAGGTCATATTGGTGCAGGAGAAATTATTGAAGAAGCCGCACTTAGAGAAGTACAAGAAGAAATTGGCTATCATATTTCTCCAGAAAATTTAATTAAAATAGGAACAAGAAAACATCAAGTAAATCATCCTAATGGAATTATAGATAATGAATTTCATCATGTATTTATTGCTGAACTAAAAGTACCTGTAGAAACATTAACGATCCAAGAAAGTGAAGTAGCTGGTTTAAAATTATATGACTTAGATATTTTAAATAATACTTCTCTATATCAAAACATACTACTCCCCGAATATAGCACATATTATGAAAATGTTTTTAACGCAATTATTTCTAAATTGAAAGAGAACTAAATTAATATAGATATATTTTTAACACTTAGTCCTGTTAAAAAACCTAAACACTTTATTTAAAAGTCATCAAAAAAGAGCATTTTATACTTAAAAAAACACTTTTTTTTCTATTCTAGTTGTTATACATACACTTAACACTAAAAGCTCATTCACAAAATAATCAGTTTTATAAATTTGCCTCACAATTTAAAAACTAAAAATTTCTCCTAATGAAAAGAACTAATGTTTTTATAGTATTATTAGCTGCAATATATTTTATTAGTTGTTCTACTGAGAAACATAATTTTCCTGTTAACAAAGAATACTGGGATGTTAATGATTATGATAAAGTTATTTTCGATTTACGCTATGCCTATGAAGGTAATGAAACTAAGCCAACATTCGATAATCCTGAGCAAAGAATTGTACTTGAAAAATTAACTAACCCACAAAATTACAGAGTTCTTTTAGACAACAATAAATTAAACTTTAATCAAAAAAATAAGATTGCTTCTGATTTCTTATCACAATGGAAAAACATGAATCAAATCTATAATATTACCGATTCAAGTGATAAATATTTATATGGTAAAGAAATGCTTGAAATTTGGCAGTTTGGATTAGGGTTACAATTGGCCGCTTTCGACATAGAATTTGATCAAATTTTAGCAAATTCAAAAGATGTAAAAGACGAAGAGTTAGATGATAAAATAAAATCTCGCATTAAAAAGTTAATGATTAACTACGGAAAATACCTAAACCTAGCAACCAAAGAAAATGCATTCTATGAAAAAGAAAAAGAAACTTATGCTAATGGTATTAACACCTATTTTAAAGAGTTAATTCAAGTATATCCAGATGCTGACTATGAAAGATTGTTAAAGAAAGCTACTTCTGTTTTAGAAAAAGCTAAATCAACAACCATTAAAAAGCCTCTTAAAAACTTAATAACTTTAATTAAGACTCAGAAAAATAATAAAGAAGAAGCATAAATAAGAGTATTTTTATTACACTTTAAACACTAGTAAAATATGATTTATTTCTATTTTTACTAGTGTTTTTTTATTGATACATTAAACTTTATATACTTAAAATAAGAGTTAAAGTCATACTATCGTTTCTACAAAATAATTAACTTGAACCTTTCTAAAGAATGTATTTAAATAATGAAAGGACTACTTCAATACCACGATAATCAGATAGAAATAGAATGGGATACTTCGTCTTACATGTACAATCAACTTATAAAACATAATTCGCTAACAGGAGTTGCGAATAATATCGGAGGAGAAGTTTTCTTTTATCAATATGATTTAGATATTGAATTTGATGGAAACCAAAAAGAAATTTTTGAAGTTGGTGATGTTGTCTATTGGCGTTCTCCTAAAGAATCAGGAAAATTCGGCATCCTTTTTATGTACGGAAATACCAATTATGGAGACGGAACAAAACCCAGAACTTCTAGCCCAGGTATAAAAATAGGCACTTTTAAATCAATAGAAGACATGAGTACTATTTCTTCTAATTCGTCACTACAATTAATTTAATTTCTGTTTTCTTATGAGATTTCAACACTCGATTTTAATCAAGCTGTTCGTATTTGTAACATTATTTTTATGCTGTATTAGTTGTAAAAAAGAAGTTCAAAAAGAAATTCAGATAAACCATAGTGCTTCTACTCTTTTAGATGCTCCACCAAAATGGGCTAAGGAAGTCGTTTGGTATGAAATCGCTGTTGAACGTTTTCATAATGGAGATACAACTAATGATCCGACTTCAGAAGATATTAAAGGTTCTTATCCTGGTTTTGTTCCAAAAGGTTGGAAAATTACTCCATGGACACAAGATTGGTATAAAGATGATCCATATTTTAAAGACTATAAAAACCATAAAGATTTCTACGGAAACACATTAACTAAATTTGTAGATAAAGTTCAAATGAGACGCTACGGTGGCGATTTACAAGGTGTTTTAGATAAAATCAATTATTTAGATTCTTTAGGTGTTTCTGCCATTTATTTTAGACCACTAAACGATGCGCCTTCACTTCATAAATACGATGCAAGGAATTGGAGACATATTGATCGTAATTTTGGTCCAAATCCTCAAAAAGACATTGAAACTATTGAAAAAGAAATTCCAGATGATCCTACCACTTGGCAATTCACAGAAGCTGATAAACTATTTTTAAAAGTCATCAATGAATTTCATAAGAGAAATATTAAAGTAATTTTAGATTATTCTTGGAATCATACAGGAGAAACATTTTGGGCGTGGCAAGATGTTTTAAAAAATCAAGAAAAATCAAAATATAAAGATTGGTATTGGATTGATAAATTTGATAATCCTAAGACTCCAGAAAACGAATTTAAATATCATGGTTGGTCTGGTGTTCACGAACTTCCCGAAATTAAAGAAACACAAAAACAAGATTTATCAGTTAAGGTAAATGCTTTTGAAGGAAATGTATATAGTGAAGCTGTAAAAAATCATATTTTCAATATTACGAAACGATGGTTAGATCCAAATGGAGATGGTGATCCTTCAGATGGTGTAGATGGTTATCGATTAGATGTAGCTGGAGAAATGCCTTTAAATTTCTGGAAAGATTTTAGAAAACAAGTTCGAAATATTAATCCAGATGCATATTTATTAGGAGAAATTTGGTGGGAACAATGGCCAGACAAGCTTTTAAATCCTGAACCATTTGTTAAAGACACCATTTTTGATGCAGTGATGAATTACAGGTGGTATAGAGCATCTAGACAATTTTTTAGTGAGACTCCTAAAAATATCACCTCACAACAATTTGTAGATAGTTTGCAAATTTTTGCACATGGTATTAGAAAAGCAAATAACTATGCAATGATGAACTACACTGGAGGTTTTGATACACCAAGATTACTTACTTCCTTATTTAATAACACTCCATATAAATTCGGATGTAAAGTTCATGAAAATCATGAATATAAAATTCATAAACCTGATAATGCAACACTAGAAACTTTAAAACTTTTAATTACTCACCAACATACATATTTTGGAGCTCCACATATTTATGCAGGAGATGAAATGGGGATGTGGGGCGCAGATGATCCTTCTTGTAGAAAGCCTTTAATTTGGCCTGAATATACTTTTGAAGACGAAACTACACATCCTCTTCAACAAAAAAGACCAGTAGATAAAGTAAAGTTTAATCATAAACTTTTCGATTTTTACCAAGAAATCATAAAAGTTAGAAAAGAAAACCCTGTATTAGTTCATGGTGAAATTGAATATATAACACAAGAGAATCCAGAAGTTTTACTTTACAAACGTTATTCGAAGGATGAAGAAATTTTTGTTATTTTCAACATTGGAAATACATCAACATCAATACAACTTCCGAAGAAAAAAACAACTGAATTTTCTACTGTATTTAGTACTGCGGATTTTCAAATGAAAGAAAACAATACAACTATTTTAATTCCTAAAAGAAGTGCTGTTATTTTAAGATAAACCTCTATGGACTAAAAGTATCATAGTTTTTGTTACGACTGAAAGTTATTTTTTATATCATTTTTGCCTTTAGCTGTCAGCTATTAGCAAAGTTTTAAAAAGCTAACAGCTAAAAGCTAATTGCAGATAACATTCGATAAATGTTTTTAGAGAATGAAAGTGAAATTCACTAAAATGCAAAGTTTAAACTATTTTTGAGACCAATAAAAAATAAAAATTTATAGTATATTTCAATGAAAGGTTTAAATTTATAGATAAACAAACTAACCTTCAATATGCTATCTAAACAAGAAAAATCGGAACTCAGAGGTAAATTATTTAGACATTTAGATGGAATTGTAACCTGTCCTGCTGCTTTTGAACTTCATAAAAAAGGAATTACAGAATACTTACTCAAGCAAAAAACTGTTGATGTAACCGAACTTTCTAAAACGTTTAAAGCTAACGAAGGATATTTAAATGTAGCTCTTCGAACTTTTGCTTCACAAGGTTGGTTAACTTATGAAGTAGACAATACTTTAAATACAGTTAAAGTAAGTACAAACGAAGTTTCTGAAATTGCTTTTAATCATTTTAACATGTACAAAGAAGCAACTGAATTATTAAAATTTTCAGAACAATTTAGCTCACGAAAATTTGAAGTAAAACCTTTCTTAAAATTAGAATCTCTATTTAAAAATTTTACTCAGAATTTTGGTATTGAAATTTCTAAAGATGAAAAGGTTAAAGCAATTCAAGAACAAATTTTATCTCATATAGAAGGAATTATTGTTGGGCCTACTTTAGTTTTACTAGGAATGAGGGGAATGTTTCATAAATATTTTATGCAAACTAAATTTAAAGCTGAAGAATTCCATAAAGATCCAGAAAATTTTGGCCGATTATTAGATATACTAACGCATTTAAAATGGTTTGATAAATCTGGTGAATCTTATGAATTTACAGACACTGGTTTGTTCTTTGCTAGAAGAGCTAGTGCTTACGGAGTTACCGTTTCTTACATTCCAACACTGCGCAAACTAGATAAATTCATTTTTGGTGATCCGACAATTTTTAGATCTGAAGGAAAGGGAAATGAAGAGATTCATGTAGATAGAGAAATGAATGTTTGGGGAAGTGGTAGCGCACATGCTGCGTATTTTAAAGTTTTAGATGAAATCATTATCAATTTATTTAATAAACCGATACATGAACAACCAAAAGGAATTTTAGATGTTGGCTGTGGTAATGGAGCTTTTTTAAAGCATTTATTTAATGTCATTGAAAATAGAACTGAACGTGGTAAGATTTTAGAAGATCACCCTTTATTTCTAATTGGAGTAGATTATAATGAAGCTGCTTTAAAAATCACAAGAAAAAACTTAGTTCAAGCAGATATTTGGGCAAAAGTAATTTGGGGTGATATCGGAAATCCTGAAGCAATGTCGAAAGATTTAAACGAGAAATACGGTATAGATTTGTCCGATTTACTAAACGTACGCACATTTTTAGATCATAATCGAATTTGGGAAACTCCAAAACCGAATCCGAAATTAAAAGAAACTAACGCTACCGGAGCCTATACTCACAGAGGCGTTCGATTACATAATAATCTTGTTGTTGAATCTTTAAAACAGCATTTTAACAAGTGGAAACCTTATATTACTAAATTTGGTTTATTATTAATTGAATTACATACTTCTAAACCTGAATTAGTTGCTAAAAACTTAGGTAAAACAGCTGCAACTGCTTACGATGCAACTCATGGATATTCAGATCAATATATTATCGAAATTGAAGAATATATGAAGGCTTTAAAAGAAATTGGATTAACACCTTATGAAAATTCATCTAAAAAATTTCCAAATTCAGTATTAGCAACCGTATCAATAAATTTATTCAAGTAAAAAGTTATGACTTCAGTAAACTTAGTAGAAGAAAGAAAAGAAATTCAAAAAATTTGTATTGAAAATGGATTCCAATACGCTTCATCTTTACCATGGATTAAAGAGATTGGATTACGCCCAAAACTTGAAATTGCAAAACGATTGCATGCCATAAAAGCACTAGTTTTATGGGTTTTAGTTAATCCTGAAGATTTACCTGATAAGAAAATATTGAACTTTATTGACAATAATGATCTTAATGATTTTATCACTGAAGATGAAATGCAATATTTGTCTACTGCAAGAGGAGATCAAAATGCTATAAATTCTATCGGTTGGAAATTTGAAAATGCTTTACCATTAGCTTGGTTCTTTGGTTTTTCTGAATTACTTCCTTCAGGAGAAATGATGAATGGTGAAACTGCCAGAAGTTTATTTTTTGAATTCTGTGCTAAAATTGATGATTCAATTGAAGAATGGATGAGTAATAAACAAACTAAGAGCGAAAAAGAAATCATTTTTCAAGAAGATTTATTCTACTGTTTACATAACGCTGTAAGAAGTGCTCAATTGGGAAATAAAACCGTACCAGAAAACTTTGATCCGATCGGAAATGGTGGTGTAATTCATGAAAAAAGACATTCGCTAACTTGGATGCTTTCGGATGTAAATTGGGAAGACACAGATTTAAGTACATAAACAATACTTATATTTTCACTGCCCGACAAAGCGAGGAAAATAATTTAATGTAAATAAGTTTTGCCCCGCCCATCAAACAATGTTTCCATTACAAGAAATTAGTGTGATTTCTTGCAATTAACGTTGAATTAATCAAAAAACAGAAATTGAAGAATAAGTAATCAAAAATTAATAAACATATTAATAATTAACTACTTGCATCAAAGGTAATGATTTCAACTAAAGATAGTTAAGCTTTTTATTTTTTTAACACTAAACCCAACATAAAGAACTGAAAATCATATTCTTAAAACAAAAATCAGTAGATATTATTTTTCAGATTTTAATTGTAGAATAACTGTATTAAACAAAACAAAAAATCAGTTTAAAACACTCATTTTAAACAAAATAAAACATGAATAATTAACTCTTATTTATTGTAAGGCTTTTATATATTTTGAAGGAACTTTTTCAACTTTTTTGACTCTGTAATTTTTTCTTCTAATGCTTTAAAATCTTCTTCAGAGTTTTGCTTTTTAGGCCAAATATGAAAACCTCCGCTACAGTCTGAACCAATATTCCAAGATCCCCAAATACCATTTTCATCAACATCGCCTTTATAATTTACTTTGTGACTAGGATAAGTTTTTATCATAGTAACTGTAAATACTTCTAAATTATAATCTCCTTTCCATGAAAAATAATTAATATCGTCAGTTCCTGATCCTGAAACTTTTCCTTTTTTAAAAGTTAAGTTTATTGTCATTTTATGTTGGGCAGGTGAATGTGAATAGCAATAAAAACCTTCCCACTCTCCACTTGGTAAAAACTTATGTGACTCTAAATTTTCTTTTTTCATTTTTCAAATTTAGGAGTATCATACAACTCTTTTCCAAACTTGATTTCCTTCTCTATTTGTCGGAATAATTTTCTTGATACACTTAAAGGATGTTCTGGAAACTCTTCATCGTATATCTCTTGCTCAGATTTATTCATTCTTATTCCATCAGTAATGGTAGCATCATATGGATCATAAAACCAATTTTCTATACCTTCATCTACAAAATTAACTTCTCCTTTTGCTAATAGTTTATTAAAAATTACAGAATCTCGCACACCAGAAACTCCTACTTCCGGAGCTTGAATTTTGATTACAAAACTATAATCTTTAAACGGTATAGTATAAGAAGACAAATAAGCCATACCAGGGTTTTGAGGAAACTTCATTATCGTTTTTACGGCTTTAAACCCAGATAAATCGACAACGTCAACTTCTATTATTCCACCTTGACTATTTTTCAACATTTCTCTGTAAAATTTCCTTAGAAAATCGATATTATTTATCGTTGGAAGATCAGGTGGTATATTAAAAAAGTTTACAGAAAGTGCTTTAGTTTCTTCTTTGTTACTCCATTGATACAAACCTTCATTTTTCTGTCTTAATACCCAATTAAACGTTGGAATAGTAATGGAGTTTATATCTATTTTTTTCTTTTTCCTAAATAAATTCATCATAACAATTTACTTTTTGTATTCATTTATATTTTTATTGTGCTCTCCTAACAACTTCCTTGCATGTTTTACAAAACGCATCATTTTATCATAATCTTTTTTCTTTGAAAAAGCTTCTGGTTTGCTACTGTATGCATCTGCTGGTAACACGTAATATTCTTTATTTCCGTTAACAACAGGTTCGTGAACCCAAGTAAGGAAATAATCTGCTTTTTTAATTTTTACTTTATTGTCTTTTCCTTTTTTTAGCCATAATTTAAACACAGCTCCTCCATCCCTTGGAAAAGTACGTTGATGTGACACAAAATTCCCTAAAGAATAAACTACTAAGCTTTCTTGTTCATTTTCTTTAGTTGGTTTATGCCATTCCATAGGCTGTAAAACATGAGGATGTGCTCCTATAACAATATTTACACCTAAAGATTTAAAGTAAGCAAACATATCTTTTTGAGATTTATTTGGCAGGTCTTTATATTGATCTCCCCAGTGAACAAAAGCTATAATTTGATCTGGATTGATCGAAGAATTAATGTAATCTACATCCTTTTTAATTGTTTCTTTCTTTAAATAATTTACAACATTTGGCGCAGTAGGTTTTAATCCGTTTGTACCATATGTATAGCTAATAACAGCAATTTTAAAATTGTTTTTATCAATCACATAAGCAGGATTCTTTGTTTTTTCTACAGCACTAATAAATGTTCCTGTATGACCAATATTTAATGAATCTAGAATATGAATAGTTCGCTCTACTCCTTTTTTATGTTTATCGCACGAGTGATTGTTAGAAGTTGTTAAAATATCTACTCCTGCATTTTTAATTGCTGTAGCATATGAAGGTGGTGAACTGAATTGAGGATAACCAGAATAAGGCTTTACTCCTAAAGTAACTTCTAAGTTTCCTAGAGTTACATCTGCATTACTTAAAATTGGTTTTATTTTAGAAAAACAAGAATCGTATTCGTAAGTTTTTGTCTTTTTATTATAAGCTGCTTTTATTTGATCCATATGCCCCATAAAATCACCAATAAACAACAAACTTATTTCATCATCTTTCTTTAAAACTTTTACTTTTTTAGGAAGTTCTTTCTTTTTTTCTACCTTTTTTACTTCTTCAACAACAACTTTTTCTTCTTTAACTGTTTCTTCAACAGTTGTTTTTGTTTCTGAAGTTTGATCTTGAACTGTTTTTTTAGATGCGCAAGTATAAATTAAACTTAAAACTAATATGGAAATTATTACTCTTACTTTCTTCATACGATATAAATCATTTAGAATAGCAATATATTAAAAAGTGGGTAGTTTAAAGTTTGAAGTGTAGAAAAATTATTCCTCAGTTTCCCATTTATAAAACTTAAATATTCTTTTACAGTCTGGTTCTGATTGATAATAATTCAATTTAAAATTATCGTGAGAATAACTAAATCTCCAATCTATTATTGAAAAATACATATGAACGTTGAATAAACAGAAAACAACTAATAATAATCTTATAACCTTAAAGGTAACTTTGTCTTGAAATCTTTTTAAAAATTGAAATATTACTCTGAAAAATAGAGTCCATAACAATAAATTCCCAAGGAAACCCAAAACATAAATTTCACCTGACATAGAATTTGCCCATGTGCTATTTGTTTCTTACACAAAAGGAAAACCATAAAATGTAGGTCCCAATTCTGGATAATCACAGATATATTCAAACTTTAAAAAATCAACAGTAAGTACTCCTAAAGCTAAAATTATTGAATATCTAATTGTACTTAATTCTTTCATTATTCAATGCTTTACTTTCTGCTTATACAGCACATTTAACACTAAAGCTATAACTACTAAAAGAACTCCTAAAACACTTAATAAAGGATATTGATCTCCAAACCAAATCATTCCTAAAACCATTGTAAAAACTACTTCCACATACTTTAAAGGAACTATTTTATTAACAGAACCTAACTGATAAGCTTTCGTCATAAATAATTGTCCGAAATACCCAAAAACCCCAAGACTTAATAGAATAAACCAATCATTACCTTGAGGAGTTTTCCAGTTTGAAATAGATAATACACCTCCTAAAATTGTAGAAATCCACATAAAATAATTTACAATAACTACTGGATGATCTTTATCTCCTATTTTTGAAATCACTACATAAACTAAGCCACTAAAAAAAGCTGAAACTAAAATTAAAGACAATCCTAAAACATTGATTTCATTATCAAAACCCTTAATTAAAAGTACTCCTAAGAAGGCTAATATGAAATAGAACCATTGCAACTTAAAAATCTTTTCTTTCAAAAAGAAAACGGCTAAAATTGCTGCAAAAATTGGTGAAGTATACCGTAAAGAAACTGCTGTTCCTATAGATAAATAGTCTGTAGATGCAAAAAATAATCCCATAGAAGTTACACCAACTAAACCTCTTAATATTAACAGCTTTTTCTGATTTCCTTCCATTGGAATTTTATGATACAATAAATATCCCATTGTAAAAACTAACGATCCTACTGCTCTAAAAAATACTTTTTGATAAGTTGAGTAACCTGATAAATACTTTACAAATACATTCATTATTGTAAAACATAATGCACTCAACAACATTAAATAAATTGCTTTCTTCATCAAAAAAATCTTTTAGTGTTTTGCTAAACAGACATATTAGAGAATAAAAAAGCGAAGTGAAAACTTCGCTTTTTTATGATTTATATTGAGATATTAATTTTCTTTTACTGAAAGTAAATTTGCAAATAATCGATAAGCCCCTGGAACACCAGCTGGTAATTCTCTAAAGAAACTTAAGCCAGTGTAAATGTAATTCCCTTTTCCGTATTTTGCTACCAATAAACTTCCTTTTTTAGTAGATTCTCCTTTATCATTCATAGCTAAAATCGGAGTAAACTCATTAGCCCACTTATTTGGAAAATATAAACCACGCTCTTGTACCCAACCTTCAAAATCTTTATCAGAAATTTTGTTTGGATAGTTTAAAACCATGTGCTCTTTTGCTAGAATTTCAACTTTAGCATGTTCGTCTGTAACTCTATCTCTAGACAATTGTAAATCGAAAGGAGGCTTTACATCTACTCTTCTGTTTGTGTTGTATTGTACAACAACATTTCCTCCATTTTTCACATATTCTAATAAATGTTTTTGCTTAAACTGTAAAACTTTCTTAGTGTTATATGCTCTAATTCCTACAACTACAGCATCAAACTTATTTAAAATAGTTTCATTAATTTCTTCTGGAGTAATCTCTGTAACGTTATATCCTATTTGACGTAAACTTTCTGGTACTGCATCTCCTGATCCTTGGATATAACCAATCTCTTTACCTTGTTTTCTAATATTTAAACGAACAACCTTTGCTTTAGATGGTAATAAAACAGATTGTTTTGGAATATGGCTATAATTAATCTCTATTAATTCTTTATCAAAATCTTTGTTACCAACAGTAGCTACAGCTTTTATATAACCTTCAGATTGCTTTTTAGATGGAGAAACCATAAACTTTATTATTTGTTTATCTCCTTTTTGATCAATTTTAAAATCAGATTCAACTGGAAATACTCTCCATCCTTCAGGAATTTTTAAAGCTATTTTTCCTGAAACATTTGCTTCACCTGATCTTACTTCTACAGCTACTTCTTTTGATTCACTATTAGAAAAAATTAAAACTTTATCTTTTAATTTTGTTGTTACTTTAGGTAAAATTTCAAAAGGTTCATAAATCTCTCCTTTATCTCTTTGAGAATATCTTCTTACTACATTTTTAGTAAATGAAATTGGAGTATTTTCTATCGTTAAGTTGAACTTTACTTGAATCGGACGAGAAGTTTCTGGATTCCCTCTTAATTCTTGGTTCTTTACTGTGTACATTCCTAATCCCCATTCGTCAGATAACCAATATGGAGTAGAATAACCTAAGCTTCCTACTGCGATAGTTTCAGTAAAATTTTTTCTTTTATTATCTGATAAAGCTAAATCTTTCTTTACTACTTTTTTACTTGGTAACCACTCAATAGATGTTAAATCCATAGAAACTCCACTTCTATTTAGAGCTTCAAAGTCTACTTTCACATCTGAATTTGGAGTTGTACTTGAAGTTTTAGCTGAAGCTTCTAAGTATAAACCTGCACAAGCTTCAATAATCTCTTTTATTTCTTTAGACTTAATTGCTTTCCAATGTTCATCTTTTAAACCTTCAATTAACTGATAAGCTTTTAATAAATTTGGTAAATGTTTTGATGGATTTACAAAATCGAAATTCTTTTCTACATCATACAAAATATCACCAATGACTCCTCCACCTTCTACTCTATTCCAAGTTGTATTAATTCCTGAAAATATATCTTTTTTATCTTTTGGAAAATTTCCTTTTAAGAACTCAACGTATTCTGTTTGTTCTCCTCTAGTAGTTAATCTACCAAATCCTTGACATAAATGTTGGCTACTTGCTATTGAAGCTAATTCGTTATTAGAAACTCCTTTTAAAGGATAATATACACCAATATCGAAATTTAACATTTTACTTTTATCAGCCTTTTCAAAGTTTTCTCTACTTCCATAAAACCACCAAGATGTGTTAAAGTACAAGCTATTTGGTTGCCAAATAGATGTATATTTTAATTGTTCAGGATATTTTGTTTTATCAGCAGCTAAGTCAAAAGCCTCTACACTTAACATTGCTGAAGTTGTGTGATGACCATGTGTAGTTCCTGGAGTTCTATGATTAAATCTATTGATTATAACATCTGGTTTAAATGTACGAATTGCCCAAACAACATCTGCCAAGACTTTATCTTTATCCCAAATATTTAAAGTCTCCTCAGGATGTTTAGAATACCCAAAGTCATTAGCTCTAGAAAAACGTTGTTCTCCACCATCTACTCCTCTAGCTGCTAGTAGTTCTTGAGTACGAATTACCCCTAACAATTCTCTGATTTCTGGACCAATTAAATTTTGTCCTCCATCTCCTCTTGTTAACGATAAATAAGATGTTCTTGCTTTAACATTATTTGCTAAATAAGCAATCAAACGTGTGTTTTCATCATCTGGATGTGCAGCCACATATAATGCAGAACCTAGAAAGTTTAATTTTTGAACTTTCTCATAAATCTGATTTGTATTTAATTTTTGGGGTTTTTGACCTAAAACTGAAAAAGTAATCAGCAAAAATGAAAGGCTAACTAGTATCTTTTTGTTCATTTTTAATAGTTAAGATTGACAAACAAATGTAACCTTTTTACTATTCTAACTTGTTGAGTTTAACAAAACACTAACATTTGTAAGTTCATAAAGTGTACGAATAAAGTAAAAATACCATAATACGATTTATTTCATTTAAATATGAAATGAAAACGCTATTCAAACAAAGAATTTACACAAACCATTCATCTTTAAAACCAATTAAATACAATTTTTCCTGAGCTCTTGTAACTGCTGTATATAACCAACGTAAATATTCTACGTTACTTCCATCAGGTAGATATGGCTGTTCAATAAATATTGTTTTCCACTGACCTCCTTGAGATTTATGACAAGTCATTGCGTAAGAAAATTTTACTTGCAATGCGTTAAAATATTTATTCTTTTTCACTCCCATGAATTGCTTATATTTCGATTTTTCATGAGCGAAATCTTCTTTTACTGCTTCGTACAAACGGTTTGATTCTTCATAACTTAATGAAGGACTTTCACTGGTTAAAGTATCAAGAAGTAATACAGTTTCAAATGGTTTCATATCAGGATAATCGATCATTCTAATTGTAACCTCCGCGAACTTAAACCCGTATAATTCTTTAATATCATTAATTCGCATGACTTCACAAATATCTCCGTTGGCAATAAAACCTGCCGAAGAAGAATCTTTCAACCAGAAATAATTGTTTTTTACTACCATTACATAATCTCCAACAGAAATTTCATTTTCTTGTCCGCGTATTTTTGTACGAATTTGTGAATTATACTGATTCGCTCTTTTATTAGAACGTACAATTATTGCTGTATCTTCTACTCCAATATCTCCATCATAAGCATCTGTAATCGCATCTTGAATTTCATATCCATCTTGTAAACGAACTATATCAGGGAAATTTACATCGAACTGAAAATCTATTCCTTCATTCTGAATTAACAACCTTAAATCTGTTGCATTTGCCAAAATTCCTGAGTCTTGTTGCTGACGAACTACTTCATCTAATTCTATTTCATTTACATTTTTATTAAAATGAAGTGACAATTTATCTGCATCTAAAGCTGGGCTCACATCTAATTTTACTGGTGGTAACTGTGCCGTATCTCCAATAAAAATGAGTTTACAATTCTTTCCTGAATATACATATGATATTAAGTCATCAAGTAAAGATCCGTTTTCAAAAAGCTTCGCATTTTGGACTTGATCAGAAATCATCGAAGCTTCATCGACAATAAAAATTGTATTTGTATGCTTATTCGGCTGCATTACAAAACTGACTCCACCATTAGTTTGTTTTTTAGGAAAATAGATTTTTTTATGTATTGTAAAAGCTTGTCTTTTAGAATAACCTGATATTACTTTTGCTGCCCTTCCTGTAGGAGCTAATAAAACTGCTTTTTTTCCTGCTTTCCACAAATTATGAACTACCGTACTGATTACCGTGGTTTTACCTGTACCCGCATATCCTTTCAATAAGAACAATTTATTAGTTTCAGTATTGAAAATATATTCAGCTAATTGGTTTATTAACTCCAATTGTTTTTGGGTTGGATCGTAAGAAAATTTCTGAATAATCTCTTTATGGAAATCGTTAGCAGATTTAATCATATTTAAAATAAAATCACAAAGGTAAATGTATTATTAAATATTTGTTTTCATGATTGAAAAAAAATTGTAGATTTGCGATTATCATACTTAAAAAATCTAAAAACAATGTTAGCATTACTAATTATAGGATCTTTAATAGGTACATTCTTATTAGCATATATCATCGTAAAATTCGTTCCATTAAAACTTAGAGGTGTAGTTTCAATAGTTTTATTGGCTATCGCTGGGTATTTAGTGTACTTAATTTATGGTGGAATAATGGAGCCAATTAAGTTTGACGTTGAAAAGAAGAAACGTTACAGTAAGGTAGTTGATCAATTAAAACTAATTAGAGATGCTCAAATCAAATATAAAGACGTAAAGAATAGTTACGCTAGTAACAAAGATTCTTTGATTTATTTTATTGAAAAAGATTCTTTACCTATTATTGAAGTATACAATCAAGATACAATTGTTAATGTTGGTGGAGGTATTACTTCTGTAAAAACTATTCGTAAAGAGCGTATTTCTAACTATGAAAAAATCATCGATTATTTTCAAGATAGAGATTACAACAATATGTTTAAAGTACCAGATACAGATAAAGAGTTTAAATTAGAAACAAGTGTTATCGAGAAAGTTACTGGTTTATTTGTACCTGTGTTTGAAGCTAAAATAGAAAAAGAAGTTGTTTTAAAAGGATTACCTAGACACCTTGTTAAGCAAGAATTAGAAGCTATTGAAGCTGATCAAATTAAAGGTGCGTTTGTATCTGTTGGATCTTTAAATGAAGTTTCTACTGGTGGTAACTGGCCTCCATATTATGACAAAGGAGATGCAAAAGCTGAAACAAAAGAGTAATAAAGAAATCATATCTCAACATAAAAAGTTGTCCATCCAATTTAGTTTGGATGGATTTTCTTTTTGTATTAAAGATATTCCTACTAATGAAACTTTAGTAGTGACAGAATATGTATTTAAAGAAAGGTTAAATACTCCAAACTTATTATTAGAGAAAATCAATCAAGTATTTGAATCTGATAAAGATTTACAAACAAGTTTTGATAAAGTTACTGCTGTACATCAAAATAAACTCTCTACCATAGTACCTAATGATTTGTTTAATGAAGATCATTTAAAATCTTATTTAAACTATACTATTCAAACATTATCATCTGATTTAGTAGTATATGATGATCTATATATCAACGCTAAAAACATTTACATTCCTTATGTAAATGTTAATAATTTTCTATTTCAAAACTTTGGTGAATTTGAATTTAAACATCACTCTACTTTATTTGTTGATGAAGTTTTAAAACAGAAAGAACAGTTTAAAGACAACGCTATATTTGTAAACGTTTCTTATGCTAATATGGATGTTGTTATCTTAAAAAACGGTGAGTTTAATCTATATAATTCATTTTTTTACAATACGAAAGAGGATTTTATTTATTATATCTTATTTTGTGTTGAACAATTAGAATTAGATCCTAATGAGTTAACCTTATATTTTTCAGGTAATATTATTAACGACTATGAAATTTATAAGATCACTGAAGATTACATTAAAAACATAGAATTTTTAAAGCCAAATCACGACTTTTTCGAAAAGTCTGAATATTTTTTTAAACACTCACACTATACCCTTTTATCTTAAATGCGAATAATTTCAGGAAAATATAAAAGCAAAAGAATCTCTGCTCCAAAGAATTTACCAGTTCGACCTACAACGGATATGGCTAAAGAATCGTTATTTAATATTCTTAATAATCTTTACTATTTCGATTCTATTTCTGTTTTAGATCTTTTTGCTGGTACTGGAAATATTAGTTACGAATTTGCTTCTAGAGGAACAGAAACTATTTATGCTGTAGACGCACATTTTGGATGTATTAAATTCATTAATAAAATCGCTAAAGACTTAGAATTAGATATTACCACTTTTAAAAGTGATGTTTTTAAATTTTTAGAAAAAACAGCCTTAAAAACTGATGTAATTTTCGCTGATCCTCCTTATGATTTTGAAGTAGATAAATTTTTAAAAATTGTTGATTTAGTCTTTGAAAAAGAACTTCTAAATGAAGAAGGGGTTCTAATAGTTGAACATTCTAAACATACAGATTTATCAAATCATCCTAAGTATAGTTACGAAAAGCGCTACGGTGGTAATGTTTTTAGTTTTTTCGATAATTAAAAGAAATAAACTTAAATCTGTTTCTTTACCTTATTTGGATTGATGAAAAAAGCCTTTCTTACCTTGTATCCGGTCTTTTTTAACTGGTTTAGGAATTCTAATTTTCTATTTTTTAGATAGCAAAAATTTTAATTTTTATATATTTCAACATAGATTATTGGTATTAATCATCTGTATTGTTCTATTTATTACTTCTATAATAAATGTAATCAACTCTTATAAGATGAATTCCTCTATTGGTTTAATTTTAAACTCAATAGCAATTATTATTTCATTAATACTGCCTATTTTACTAACATTGGGCGTATTGTGGCTGATTCATTAATCTTTTTCTAACACTTTAAACTACTTTAACATATTTTTTATTACTATAACTATAGTTATAGTAATTCTTTTTATATATTCGCAACATGAACAAATTAACCAAACCTGAAGAACAAATAATGCATTATCTGTGGAAACTAAAAAAAGCTTTCCTAAAAGATATTGTAGATGAATTTCCTGAACCTAAACCTGCCTACACAACAATTTCTACAGTAGTTCGTGTTTTGGTTAAGAAAAAGTTTATAGACTATAAAGCATTTGGAAAAACCAGAGAATATTATCCTTTAATAAGTAAAAACAAATATTTTAAAGAATATATGAATGATGTAATCTTTAGCTTTTTTAATGGTTCTGCAGGTAAATTTGCTTCTCATTTCACTAGAAATGAAGATTTGAATCTTTCTGAATTAGAAGAAATAAAACAACTTATTGATGAAAAAATTCAAAATTTAAAAGAACAAAATGAGTAATTATTTAATATTTCTTGTTAAAAGTAGTTTGATCTTTATTGTCTTCTACTTAGCTTATGTATCACTATTCAGGAAACATACATTTTTTCAACTGAACAGATTAATTTTAATACTTTTTATTCCTGTTTCTATTATTTTAAGTTCTATTGATGTTTTTTCTCCTCTAGAAATATCGAGTATAAACATTCCTAAATTTATAGAAATTGACCAAATGATGAGTGAGAATTTTTCAGAGAATCAGATTTTGAAAGAAAAATTCAATTATTCATTTATAATCACTTTGTTATATTTTTTCGGAGTTATCATTTCTCTTTTTTCTTTAATAAAATCTGTTCAACAACTTATTAAACTAAAAAAAGAATCTCAACTTAAAAAATCTAGAAAATACACTTTTATATATGCAAATATCACTGAGGTATTCTCTTGTTTTAATTGGATTTTTATTCCAAAATCAAAAAGAGAAAACATAGATAACTTGATTATTGAACATGAAAAAAAACATGTTGATTTTAAACATACTTTAGATCTCCTAATCACTGAATTATACATCATACTGTTCTGGTTCAACCCTTTTGTTTATTACTTCAGAAAATCATTAAAATCTGTTCATGAATTTCAAGTTGATAAAGAAGTATTACTAACTAATAAAATTAACATATCTGATTACTTAAAAGTTCTTAGAAAAGAAATCAATAGTAAAACCAATATCAAGCTATACAGTTATTTCAAACAACCAATTATTAAAAAAAGATTAGAAATGATTTCAAAAAATAAAACCAATTCTTTCAAAAAAATAAAATACTTAATACTAATTCCAATAATTAGCATCTGCCTATTATCATTTAATCAAGATGATTTTAACAATAATTTACCTGTAATAATTACAGATAATAATTCAATTCCATCTATTTTTCCAATCCAAAATAAAACAGTTTCAGATATCACATCTCATTTCGGCAAACTAAGAAAGTTTGGTAAAAAAAGTGAAGCTAAAATTCATCAAGGTATTGATATTAGAGCTGCTATTGGAACACCTATAGTTGCAACTGCAGACGGTATTATTTCTTATGCGTCTTACAAAGGAAATTGGGGAAATTTAATTGTTGTAACACATACAAATGGATATGAAACTTGGTATGCACATTTGAACAGTTTTAAATTAAAAAAAGGAAAATCTGTTAAAAAAGGGGAAGTAATTGGATTTACTGGAGATACAGGTTTATCAAAAGGTCCACATTTACATTATGAAGTAAAGCATAATAGTAAAAATGTTAACCCTTTAGACTATATAAAATAATTAACTATAAAACTATATTCAACTTTTAATTGAAAATGAAAAAAACTATTTGTCTACTATTTACTATTTCTAATATTTTAATTATATCAGCTCAAAAAAAACTAAAAAACACAAAAATTGTTGAGAATTATATTAATCACGTAAAAAATGATTCTTTAGAAAAAAACACAAAAAAAGAAGTTTTTAATGATGAGTGTTTCACAGAAAATTGGGTTACTACTCAATTTACTGCTTATGCAAATCCGAAAGTAAAATTTCCTTTTGAAATTAAATTTTCAGATTCTACATATGCTTCACCAATATCAAAAAAACGTGTGATTACATCTCGATACGGTTGGAGAAGAAATAGACCACATAGAGGAATTGATATCGATTTGGTAACTGGTGACAGTGTCTTTAGTATTTTACCAGGTAAGGTTCGTTTTGTAGGCCGTAGTTCAGGATATGGTAAAACTGTTGTAATACGACATGATAATGGTTTAGAAAGTGTTTATGCACATTTATCAGGCTTTATTATAAAAAAGAACGACATTGTAAAGAAAGGGCAAGCTATAGCTTTTGGAGGAAACTCAGGAAGATCTAGAGGTAGTCATTTACATTTAGAAACTAGATATAAAGGAATTGCTATTAACCCGGAATACTTATTAGACTTAAAAAACAGTAATAAAATTCGTGCTAAAAATCTATGGGTAACTAGAGATTGGGCGAAAACTTACTATCATAGTTCTAAAAGACAAAGCAGACTTGTAACATTAGATTCTTATGAAAAAGCTTTAGCTTATAAAAAGCGTAAACGCAAAGTATATATTGTAAAGAGTGGTGATACGCTATCTGGAATAGCTTACAGAAATAGGACTTCTATAAGTCGTATTTGTAAAACAAATAAGATTAGAAAAACAACAACTTTAAGAATTGGACAAAAATTAATTATATAATATTTTAAATTATTTCTTCAATAGATTAAAAAGAAAAGAGAACCTGAAATTATTTAGGTTCTCTTTTTTTATTTTACCAAAACAAAAAACTCTAACTGTAATGGTTTTAATTCTTGTTTTAATGTTTGTATAAAATCATCTCCATACTCTAAGTAATATTCAGAAAAGTTACGTTTTCGCTCCTCTAAACTCAAACTTGGTAATATTGCACTTTGCAATGAAGTAATTCTTTCTACTAAATCTGATTGTTTTCTTTTTTCTGCTCTTAATAAACGTTTTTGTAGGTTTTCTAAACCTTTTAATTGTTTTTTCTCTTGTGCATTTACAGCTCCTGTAAAAGAAGCGTCAGTTTGTGATGCAATAACTCTTAAGTCTGAAAATTGTTGTTCTAATATGCTTCTTTGTTGTTCAAAATTAAAACTAACCTCAGCATTTTCATTTACTTTTTTAGCTAATAAATCCTGCTGTTTTAAAAATAATTCTTCTACAGAAATAGAAAGTCTTTCTAATTTACCAAATTGTTTTTTACTAATTACTTGCACAGAATTACGCAATAAAAGAATTGGAAAAGGAACTTCTACTGCTTCAAAATACGTTTTTAATTGCATCCAATAAGCTAGCTCTCCTCCTCCACCGATATAGCATAAATTTGGTAAAATAACTTCTTGATATAAAGGTCTCATAATTACATTTGGTGAAAATCGTTCAGGATAATTTTCTACCTCATTTAGAATTTCTTCTTCAGAAAAACTTAAATCCGTATTATTGACTTTATATACACCATCTTCAAGAATTATTCGCTCTCTTAAATTATCCGTTAGATAAAACAAGTTAATCTCTCTAGGATTTACCTGGATCTTGTAATTCTCCTCTAAACTTGTATTTGTTTCTGAAACATGTTTATATGAAACTGAATTTAATAAATCTTTAACGACATATGATTTAAACAACGACTTTAATTTAGAGTCATCTGCATCAATAATTACTAATCCAAATTCAGCAAATAATGAATTCGCTATAAATCGTGTTGCATTAGCTAAATTATCATGTTTTATATAAGCTTCAAAAAACAACTCTTTCAAAAACTCAGCATTTCTAGAGTTTCCTAGTTTATTAGAAAAAGATTCAAATACTTCAGATAATCCTTCTGTACTAAAACGACCTACTCCACCAGCTTGATTTGAATTCCATTGAACTTTTTTTTCTTTGAAGTTGAAATAATTAATCTCCTCAAAATCATGATCTTCAGTAGCCATCCAATAAATTGGAACAAAATTATCGTTTGGATGTTTTTCCTTCAACTCTTCTGCTAAATTGATTGCAGAAATAATCTTGTATAAAAAATATAACGGACCTGTAAAAAGATTTAGCTGATGTCCTGTTGTTACTGTAAATGTATTTTCGTTAGCGAGTAACTCAATATTAGCACTTGTACTTTCAGAAATATTTTCCTTTACATATTGAGTCTTTAAAACTTCAACTAAAACAGTTCTATTAATTTTAGAAAATGTTTTCTTTTTTTCTAATATTTGATTTTTAAAACCTTCTGAATTAGGAAAATTGTGATAAAAACTAGTCAATTTTTCTGATTGCTCTAAATAATCACACATCATTTTAGAAAAAAAACCAGTTTTTTGAAACGGTATGTAAGTACTACACTCACTCTCGGTTAACGACATTAGCTAATTGTTTTGAGTAAAGTAACAAATTTAACGCTTTGCTTACAACTTGAATTCATCTTAACAAAACTTTATAAAATCTATTTTCTATTTTTACATTATAAATAATCTATAATGCAATTTAAACATCCTGAGATTTTATATTTCTTATTTCTTTTAATAATTCCCATTTTAGTACATCTTTTTCAACTGCGAAAATTTAAAAAAGTTCCTTTTACAAATGTTGCATTTTTAGAGAATTTAGTCATAAAAAACAGGAAAAGTTCTCAACTAAAAAAATGGTTAGTTCTATGTACTCGTTTGTTATTAATAACAGCTTTAGTATTGGCTTTTGCACAACCTTTTTTCAGCAATGAAAATGTAGACACAGAAAATCATGTGGCAATTTATTTAGATAATTCTTTAAGTACAAATTCAAAAGGTTCCAAAGGAAACATCTTAAAAGTTGCTAGTCAAGAAATTGCAGAAAATATTTCTCCGAACAATACCTATTCACTTTTAACAAATTCTAATATTTATCAGAATATTTCTGGAGATGAATTGAAGAAAATCGTATTAAACACAAAAAATTCTGTTCAAAGTTTATCAATCAGCGATGTTTTACTAAAACTATCAAATATTAATGGAGCTACAGAAAAAATTTTAGTTTCAGATTTTCAAAATATCAAAGATGAAGCCTTCAATTCTGTATCTTCTACTCTTTCTCTAACTCAAATATTACCAGAAAAAAGAGAAAATTTAGCAATTGATAGTGTGTATTTATCTACTAATACGAATGCTAAGAGCACTATAAATATCAATATTAAAAATCAAGGTACATTAAAAGAAAATATTCCTGTAGCAATATACAATGGTAAAAAATTAATAAGTAAACAAACTTTTACGATTCAAAAAAATGCGGAAAAGGTAATTTCTTTTGCTATTGAAAACATCAGTAATTTTACTGGAATTGTTAAACTTGATCATACTGATACTTTTGAGTTTGATAATGAATTCTTTTTCACTATCAATTCTAATGAAAAAATTAATGTTTTAGCTATTGGAAATGATAATGATTTCTTATCAAGAATTTATACCGAACAAGAGTTCAACTTTACAGGTTCTACAATACAAAATGTAAATTATAACACTCTAAATCAACAACAACTTATTGTTTTAAATGAAGTTGACAAACTTCCTGAAAGCTTACTAAGAAGTTTAATTGATTATACAAAAAATGGTGGAAGCTTAGCAATTATTCCAAATGCAAAATCCGAATTTAAATCGTACAACAAATTATTTGAACGCTTAGGAGTTGGAAAATTATTAAGTAAGAAAATTGATTCCTTAAAAATCACTAAAATTAATTTTAACCATCCTTTATTTAAAAATGTTTTTGATAAAAAGGTGACTAATTTTCAGTACCCAACTACAACAACTACGTTTAATACTAAGATGAATCGATCTAGTAGTATTATCGACTATGAAAATAACGAACCTTTTATACAAGAAACTAATTCTTCTTCTTCTAGTAAAGTATACTGGTTTTCTTCTCCTTTAAACAAAGAGAAAAGTAATTTTACCAATTCGCCTTTGGTTGTACCTGTATTTTATAATATGGGAAAACAGAGTTTAAAGCTGTCTAAATTATATTACACATTAGCCCAGCCTAATACTATAGAAATTGCTACTCAATTAGAAAAGGATGATATTTTAACAATTAAGAATACTAACAATTCTTTTATTCCATTACAGCAAACTTTTCAAACGAAAGTAAAATTAAGCACTAGTGAATTACCTGAGAGCAAAGGTTTTTACACCATTGAAAAAGGAAATCTAAAAGTTCAAACTATTGCTTATAACAATCCTCCTGCCGAAAGTTCATTAAACTACCTAAACATCAATAGTTTAAAAAAGAAAAATATTAGTATAAATAATTCTCTAGAAGATAATTTTAAAAAAATTGAAGATAAATACAAAGTTCATTGGTTTTGGAAATGGTTTTTAATTCTTGCCATTGTATCTTTGTTGCTAGAAATTTTGATTCTAAAATACTTTAAAGTATGATCACGCTTTTAAAATCAGCGAAAATAATAGATCCTTCAAGTCCTTTTCACAATAGCGTAAAAGACATTTTAATTTCAAATGGTGTTATTACTGAAATCAGTGATACTATTGATACCAAAGAAAATTACAATACAATAACTCTTGATAATTTACATGTTTCTACTGGCTGGTTTGATACTAGCGTTAGTTTCGGTGAACCTGGTTATGAAGAAAGAGAAACTATTGAAAACGGACTTTCAGTTGCAGCTAAATCTGGTTTCACACGAGTAGCTGTTAATCCAAATACACAGCCAATTACAGATTCTAAATCTGCTGTAGAATATTTAATTCATAAAGCGACTAGTAAGGCAGTAACACTCCATCCAATTGGTGCTTTAACACAAAAATGTGAAGGTATTGAAATGGCAGAATTGTTTGATATGCAACAATCTGGAGCTATTGCTTTTGGTGATTATAAGAAACCAGTAGAAAACGACAACCTTTTGAAAATTGCATTACTTTATGCTCAAAATTTTGATGGTTTAGTTTTAAGTTTTCCTAAAAACAAGAAAATCGCTGGTGAAGGTGTCGCACATGAAGGTGTTAATGCAACACGATTAGGTTTAAAAGGTATTCCTGCTTTAGCAGAAGAAATTCAAATTGCTAGAGACTTATTTTTATTGGAATATACTGGGGGGAAATTACACATTCCAACCATCTCTACTAAAAAATCGGTAGCACTTATTAAAGCAGCAAAAAGTAAAGGGTTAAATGTTACTTGTAGTACTGCTGTGCACAACCTTTTATTAACTGATGAAAAATTGATTGGTTTTGATGCTAGAGTAAAAGTAAATCCTCCGTTGCGAACAGAAGAGGATCGTTTAGCTTTAATTGAAGGCGTAAAAAACGGAACTATCGATATAATTACTTCAGATCATAATCCTATTGATATTGAAGAAAAAAAAGTAGAATTTTCTATTGCAAAAAATGGAACCATAGGTTTAGAAACTGCTTTCGGAGCATTAAATTCGATTTTTGATATAGAAACGATTACTAAATGTTTAAGTACAAATCCTAAATCTATCTTTGGAATTGATAATACTTCTATAACTATTGATTCTAAAGCAGAGCTTACTTTGTTTACTACAGAATTAGAAGTTGTTTTTAATGAAAATGATATCCAATCAACTTCAAAAAACAGTATATTTATAGGTGAAAAACTTAAAGGTAAAGCATATGGAATATATGCGAACCAACAATTAATTTTAAACACCTAATCTACAATGAGAAATCTAACAACAATCGAACAAGGAAAAACCAATGCTATAATTAGTTATATCACAATAATCGGTACAATTGTAGCTTTTATATTAAACAGTTCTAAGAAGAATGCTTTTACAAGTTTTCATGTTAGACAAATGGTTGGACTAAATTTAATATCACTAATCAATAGCTGGGTAGTTTATCGATTTTTTGGAGGAATTGTCTCTTGGATTATTTCTGGTTTACTAATCGTACTATGGTTTATTGGATTTATGGGAGTGTTGAACGGTGAAGAAAAAAAAGTTCCTATTTTAGGAGATTACTTCCAAGATTGGTTTAAAAGTTTATAATATTTAATGAGTTTATTTTATAAGGAAAGAGCACCGAAAGTTGCTACTGAAAATCCGAATGTTTTAATTTTACTTCACGGATACGGAAGTAATGAAGATGATTTATTTTCTTTTGCTGAAGAATTATCAGATGAATTATTAATAATAACTGTTAGAGCTCCTTATGAAATGGGCTATGGAGGTTATGCTTGGTATGCTATAAATTTTGATGCAAACAACGATAAATTTTCAGACACAAAACAAGCTAGTGAATCTGTAGATAAAATTGCTGTTTTTATTGACGAAATACAAGCAAAATACAATACAAACAAAACATTTTTACTAGGATTTAGCCAAGGTGCAATTTTAAGTTACGGATTAAGTTTACGTTATCCTAACAAAGTACAACATGTAGTTGCATTAAGTGGATATTTACTTGAAGATTTAATTCCAAAAGAAATTTCAGAGTCAATAACAACTGATTATTATATTTCTCATGGAATTGTAGATCAAGTAATTCCTTTTGCTTGGGCTAAAAAAACTCCAGATTTCTTAAATAAACTCAATTTACAAAACGAATTTCATGAATATCCTGTTGGGCATGGTGTTGCTCCTCAGAACTTTTATAGTTTTAAAGATTGGATCGATAAGAGGTTATAATCTTAGTATAAACAATTTCTATGTTTAATAAATTCTTTTAAATAGAGATAGTTTACCTTTGCACGAGATTAAGCTTAGATAACTACTATCTTTTTAACCTAAATGTTTTTTTATATGGATATTTTCACTCACCAAAATGCTTATATATGGTTTGTTCCAATTTGTGCTTTAGCCATTGGTGTTGAGATGTATTTTAGCTATAAACGAAAAGCTAAAAATTATGAATTTAAAGATATTTCAACAAACGTATATTTTGCGTTAGTTAATGTATTTTTAGATGGATTGATGTACGCTACTTCGTTTGTGGTAATGGATTTTTTCTATGATTATCGTTTCATTAATTGGGAAGGTACTGGATTTTTATACTGGTTTATAGCATTTGTTGGTCAAGATTTCTTGTACTATGTACATCATTATGTAGATCATCATTCAAGATTTTTCTGGGCTGTTCATGTTACACATCATAACTCAGAATACTATAATATCTCTACAGGATTCCGTTCACCGGTTCTACAGCCATTTTATCGTTTTATGTTTTTAATTCCATTAATTTTAATAGGAATTCAACCCTTACATATCATGTTTGCTTATGCGATGAACCAGAATTATGGAACTTTATGTCACACGAACTTTATAAAACCAACGAAAAGAAAAGGTTTCGTAGGTTTCTTACTAAAAACTTGGGAATATATATTTGTTACTCCTTCTCATCACAGAGTTCATCATGCTTCTAACATTAAATATTTAGACAAGAACATGGGAATGTTTTTAATTATTTGGGATAGAATGTTTGGTACATTTCAGGCTGAGGAAGAGGAAATGGAATACGAAAAATTAAAATTCGGATTAACAAAACCTTTAGATGACAAAGGACCTGTAAATATCATTTTCCACGAGTGGAAAGATATCTTTAAAGACTTTTTTCATAACAAAAAACATTTGCCTTTAGGAACTCGTTTAAAATATGTTTTTATGCCTCCAGGTTGGAGCCATGATGGAAGTTCGAAAACGAGTAAAGAACTTCAAAGAGAATTAAAGTTAGATAAATAATAAAAAACGCTACAAATATTTGTAGCGTTTTTTATTATTCCAATTTTAGATGATAAATTATCCTAAAATTTGCTCTGCGTGGGCTTTAGTTTTCACTTTAGCGATAACATCAGTTAAAACACCATTTTCATCGATTACAAAAGTAGTTCGGTGAATACCATCATACTCTTTCCCCATAAACTTTTTTGGTCCCCAAACTCCAAATGCATTAATTACAGATTTATCTTCATCTGCTAATAAAGGAAATGGTAATTCGTGTTTGTTGATAAAGTTTTGTTGACGCTTTGCACTATCTGCACTTACTCCTAAAATCTCATATCCTTGCGCTTGAAAAGTTTCATAATTATCTCTTAAGTTACAAGCTTCAGCTGTACAACCTGGAGTACTCGCTTTAGGATAGAAAAAAACAACTAACTTTTTCCCTTTGTAATCTTCTAATTTTATGATATTTCCGTCTTGATCTTTAGCTTCAAAACTTGGCGCGTTATCTCCTATCTTAAGTGTTGTCATAATTTGGTATTTTTGTTAAGTAAAAATACTGAAAAAATGAACAAAACAGAAAAAGTTCAGTTTGTAATTGACACTTTAGAACGATTATATCCAGAAACTCCTATTCCTTTAGATCATACAGATCCTTATACATTATTAATTGCCGTTTTAATGTCTGCTCAGAGCACTGATGAACGTGTGAATAAAATTACACCTTTACTTTTTGAGCGTGCAGATAATCCTTATGACATGGTACAATTGTCTGTTGATGAAATCAGAGAAATTATAAAGCCTGTTGGACTTTCACCTATGAAATCGAAAGGAATTTATGGTTTATCCAAAATTTTAATAGAAAAACATAATGGAGAAGTTCCGAAAAGTTTTGAAGCTTTAGAAGCATTACCAGCTGTTGGACATAAAACAGCTAGTGTAGTAATGGCTCAAGCATTTAATATTCCTGCATTTCCTGTTGATACTCATATTCATCGTTTAATGTATCGTTGGAATTTATCTAACGGAAAAAGTATTGCACAAACAGAAAAGGATGCAAAACGTTTATTTCCTAAAGAAATTTGGAATAAACTACATTTACAAATTATCTTTTATGGTAGAGAGTATTGTCCTGCAAGAGGTTGGAACTTAGATAACGATATAATTACAAGCGCAATCGGAAGAAAAACTGTAATTACAGAATACTACAAAAAGAGGAAGAAATAAAAAAGCTCCAGTTCGCACTGAAGCTTCTTCACTCTTAATTCAAATTCAATTCAATGAGAACATCGTTATTTGTTCTTACCGTTTTGAAGCTTTTGGAAAAGTTTAATATAAATTGTATTGTTGTTTTTTTAGGGTTCATCCTGAAATTGGATGGTTTTTCAGAGTAAATTTGCGCCATATAAATAATTTATTGTTTAATTATAAATAGTAACGCACAACATATCAATTTATTATTAGTTAATTAAAATTATTTTATTCTTATCTATTAATTTTCTGATATTTATCAAAGCATAACGCATTCTTCCTAATGCAGTATTAATACTTACACCTGTATTTTCAGAAATTTCATTAAAACTCATGTCCATGTAAATCCTCATCTTTAAAACCTCTTTTTGTTCTTCCGGAAGTTCCTCAATTAGGTTTTTTACATCTAATAAAATCTGATCTTTAATGATTCGCTTTTCAGCATTTAAAGCATCGTCACTGATAATAGAAAAAATATCAAACTCATCTGAGTTATTAAAAAACGGCATTCTATTATTCTTTCTAAAATAATCAATAACTAAGTTATGAGAAATTCGCATCACCCAAGGTAAAAACTTCCCTTCTTCATTGTAATTACCTTTTTTAAGGGTTTTGATCACTTTAATAAAAGTATCTTGAAAGATATCTTCAGCAACATCTCTATCTTGAACTTTGCTGTAAATAAAACTAAAAATGCGTTGTTGGTGTTTTCTAACAAGAAACTCTAGAGCGATTTCTTTACCGTTAATATACTCTCTAACTAAGACACTATCGTCTGCTATTTTTTTATACATAACTACTACTTTTTGAGAGATATTTCTATCTCATTTTGGGAATTATATTAAATTTTTAAAAGTAGTTTTTTTGTATAGGCGTATGATTTTTAAACAATTATGTACAGGACAAATATATTTTTTTTATCTCAAAAAACAAATTTTAAGTTGTTTAAATTAAAAAAAACATTAATAATTATCTTCATTTTACTTGATTATAGATTGTTACTTGACTGGTAAAATCACTATTTTTGATGTTTATTTTTCGAGTTCATGAAAGTAGATATTACTAAAGTAAATCCCAAAGAAAATATAATCATAAAAGGCGCATCATTACATAATTTAAAAGATATTGATGTAGTTATCCCTAGAAATAAACTTGTGGTTATAACCGGACTTTCTGGATCTGGTAAATCTTCATTAGCCTTTGATACTTTATATGCGGAAGGACAACGACGATATGTAGAAAGTTTATCTTCTTATGCACGTCAATTCTTAGGAAAACTAAACAAACCGAAAGTAGATTACATTAAAGGGATTGCTCCTGCTATTGCAATTGAACAAAAAGTAAATTCTACCAATCCAAGATCTACTGTTGGAACTTCTACAGAAATCTACGATTATATAAAATTATTATACGCCAGAATTGGTAGAACCTTCTCTCCTATTTCTGGAAATGAAGTCAAGAAACATACAGTAACCGATGTTGTAAATCATGTAAAATCGTTAAATGAACAAACAAAACTTCTTTTAATTGCTCCAGTAGTTATACCTAAAAAGAGAACTATTGAATCTTTATTACAAGTTTTAAAACAACAGGGGTATGCTAGAATAAAATACAATAATAAAGTTTATCGAATTGATAAATTCCCTATTGAAGATTTCAAAGGAAATAATATAGATTTAGTTGTAGACAGAGTTGTTATTCAACATGATGAAGATTTCTACAACCGCTTAGCAGATGCTATTCAAACAGCTTTCTTTGAAGGAAAAGGATTTTGTTATGTTGAAAATTTAGAAACAAAAACTAAAACAGAATTTAGTAATAAATTTGAGCTAGATGGCATTACTTTTTTAGAACCAAATACACACCTTTTCAGTTTTAACAATCCTTACGGAGCTTGTCCTACTTGTGAAGGATACGGAAATGTAATTGGTATCGATGAAGATTTGGTAATTCCTAATACAGGACTATCGATTTATGAAGATGCAATTTTCCCATTTAAAACAGATGCTTATAAATGGTATAAGGAAAATTTAATTCTGCATGCAGATAGTTACAACATTCCAATTCACAAACCTTGGTTCGAGCTTACAGAAGAACAACAAAATTTAGTTTGGGAAGGAACAGATAAATTCATGGGAATTCATCATCTGTTTAACGAATTAGAAGAAAAAAGCTATAAAATTCAGAACAGAGTCATGTTATCTCGTTACAGAGGTAAAACTAAATGTCATGAATGCGACGGAAAACGCTTAAGAAAAGAAGCAAACTATGTTCAAGTTAGTGGTAAAACAATTTCTGATTTGGTAAATCTTCCATTAGACGAATTAAGCGTATTCTTTAAATCTATTACTTTAAATGAATATGAAGAGAAAATAGCAAAACGATTATTAACTGAAATTAATAATAGACTCCAATTTTTAACTGATGTTGGATTAAGTTACCTTACATTAAATCGTACATCTAATACATTATCAGGAGGAGAAAGTCAACGTATTAACTTGGCTACTTCTTTAGGAAGTTCGTTAGTTGGTTCTATGTATATTTTAGACGAGCCAAGTATTGGACTTCATCCAAAAGATACAGAACGATTAATTAAAGTACTTAAAAACTTACGTGATCTTGGAAATACGGTAATAGTAGTTGAACATGATGAAGACATCATGAAAGAAGCCGATTACATTATCGACATTGGACCAGAAGCAGGAACTCACGGAGGAAAAGTTGTTGCAGAAGGAACTTACGATGAACTAATAAAATCGAAAACTCTTACTGCTGAATATTTATCTGAAACCCTAAAAATAGAAGTTCCTAATCAACGTAGAAAAACTAAAAATTTCATTAAAATTTTAGGAGCTAGAGAGAATAATCTTAAAAACATAGATGTAACATTCCCTCTAAATAACTTAACAGTAATCACTGGAGTTTCTGGTAGTGGTAAAAGTACACTTGTAAAAAAATTACTGTATCCAATTATGCAAAAGAAATTAATTGGTTACGGAGATAAAATAGGTCAGTACACAGATGTACAAGGAAGTTATGAAAACTTAAAACATGTAGAGTTTATTGATCAAAATCCAATAGGTAGATCATCTCGATCAAACCCTGTTACTTATATAAAAGCTTACGATGATATCCGTAAACTTCTATCTACACAGAAGTTATCTAAAATTAGAAATTATCAACCAAAACACTTTTCTTTTAATGTAGAAGGTGGTCGTTGTGAAGTTTGTAAAGGTGAAGGTGTAGTTACCATTGAAATGCAATTTATGGCCGATGTACATTTACAATGTGACAATTGTAAAGGGAAACGCTTTAAAAAGGAAATATTAGAGGTTAACTTTGAAGAAAAAAATATTGACGATATTTTAAACTTAACTATTGATGATGCTATTGACTTTTTTACAGAAAATGGCGCTATTAAAATAGCAAAAAAATTAAAGCCACTTCAAGATGTTGGATTGGGTTATGTTCAATTAGGACAATCTTCTTCTACTTTATCAGGAGGTGAAGCACAACGTATAAAATTAGCTTCTTTTTTAATGAAAGGAGATACAAAAGATAAAGCGCTGTTTATTTTTGATGAACCTACCACTGGATTACACTTCCATGATATCAAAAAGTTATTAGCTTCTTTTAATGCTTTAATTGAAAAAGGACATTCGATTATTGTTATTGAACATAATATAGACCTTATTAAATGTGCTGATTATATAATAGATTTAGGTATAGAAGGTGGTAAAAAAGGTGGCCAATTAATTTTTGAAGGAACTCCAGAAGAATTGGTTAAAAATAAAAAATCGTACACATCTAAATACATTTCAGAAAAACTATATTAATAAATGATATTTTTACTGTAAAATTTTAAGATTAACTTCTTTAAAAAACAAAAAAATCATAAAATACTTGACTAAAAGATAAGATTTGAAAAAATTCTTTTTTTACTAAATAAAAAACGTAATCAACTAAAAAAAAGAAAGTTATATTTTAATCAGAACTTAAAACCGCTATAAAATATATAAAAAACAAACACTATTAATATTTTTTTCATTAAAAAAAAGTTAAAAGTTTAAAAAAATATTATTATTTTTCTATAGAATTTTTACAAAACACTAATGTTAACCCCGAAAAAAGGCAGATTATTAATAGCTGAGCCATCTATACTTAATGATGACTCTTTTAAAAGAACAATAGTACTTATTACAGATCATTCTGAAGCTAGTTCTGTTGGGTTCATTTTAAATAGACCTATGCAATATGTTTTAGAAGATTTAATACCAGATATAGAATGTAATTTTACCATATATCAAGGCGGTCCGGTTGAACAAGAAAATTTATATTTTATACATCGCGTTCCACACTTATTAAAAGATAGCATAGAAGTTGCTAATGGTATTTATTGGGGCGGTAATTTTGATTCTTTAAAAAACCTATTAAACGAAAATTTAATTAAACCTTCAGACATAAGATTTTTCCTTGGTTATTCTGGCTGGGGATCTCAACAATTAGAAAGTGAATTGAATACTGAGTCTTGGTTTATTTCCGAAAATGATTTTAATAATATTTTTATTGAAGACGAAGAAGCTATCTGGAAAAACAAACTACTACAAAAAGGCGGAAAATATAAGATTTGGGCAAATGCTCCAGCAGACATCACTATGAATTAATTTTTCTTTTTAAATATTACTTCTTAGACTTTACAAAACTTACTTTCAAGTCACTTCTTCCAATTAAAAAACAAAAGAATAAAATCCTTTTTTTTCAAAAACAAGGTTTGTTTATCTAAGTATCTAATACATTATATATATTAGCAAAAAATAAATATTTATGTTAAGCAAAAGTTTTTTACCAATTATTCTATTACTTTTTATTTTTTCATGTGATTCACCCAAACCAAATCATAATGCAATTGCTGAGGAAGAAATTCCTGAATGTAAAATCATGATTGTTTTAGGAGATGACAGAAGTGGTTCTTCTGAAAGTATTCAAAAATTAAATCAAGATGACTACAAAGCTATTGTTGATGTTATTAATCAAAACGGAAGCGGTTATTTCACTTCAACAATTATAGGAAATCCAGCACCTAATTCTAAAGAAATTTTCAGGTTAAAAGTTAGCGCTTTAAAACCTTACAAGAATATTTTAACTTCAGAACACCCAACATTATCTGAACAAGCCAAGCAAAAAAAATACAACGATAAGATTAAAGCTAAAAATGAAAAAATTAAGAAGAAAAATGCTTCAAAATTAAACAGCTTTTTATCTAAAACTGTTCAAAGTTCAATTTTAAACTACACCCCTTACAAAGGAAAAGATATTACTAATATAAACCTTGCTTTTGAACACATTAACAAACTTTTAAAAGAACCAAACGTAGAAGATTATGATAAAGTTATGGTAGTTCTTTTTACAGATGGTGTAAATGAACCTAGAAGATCTGGAAAAATTGAAAAAATTAAAACCAAATTAGCTTTACCTGATAATGCTGAATTGTTTTTAATTGGTTGGAAAGATACTTCTATTTTTGAAGGAATTGAACTAAATGAATTTGAAGGCAAAGAAGGTTTCTTTAGCTATATTGAAGACTTTGAATGTATATAAAAACTAACTGTTATGATAATAAACTGGGACAAACCTTCTACTGATGAATCGGAAGATCTTTTTAAAATCTCTGATGAACTAGCTTCAAGAGCAAATTCTGCATCTAAAAGAGCTAGAGATACTTTTGAAATTTTAAAACCAAATGAAGAAAAACTTAAACAATGGGATAAAATTATGTCTAATGCATATGTTGTTCCATTTACAATTGCTTTTGTGGTTATATGCATTTTAGAATATTATTTTAGTAGAGAAATTTATAGGGATATTTTACCTCAAGCACCTTGGGTTATTGGTGTTGGTATAATTTTCATTTCTATCGTAATTGCAGAATTAATGGTTGGAATGCTAAGTTCTCACACCAGAAATAAACGTTTTTTTGAAGAGAAAAAAGTTCCTTCAAACTCCGCAAAACCAGAATCTGACATTAGAAAAGGAATTGTAAGAGATGTTAGAATTCAATTTTTTGTTGGTAGTACATTATTTTCTGCCATTGGTGTTGCTATATATTATTTCTCTAAAGAACGTGTTGCGAGAGAAATTTCAGCAGGAATTAGAGAATCAGTTTTCGGAATTCAAGATGTTTTACCTGTACTTTTTTATGTACTTGAAGTATTGGCAGGATTGTTTGTGTTTTACTTGTTTAAAAGATCTGTTTTAGCTATAAAAAACTACAGAAGTAGAAAGAAATATAGTAAAGAAGTAAATAACGCCAGATCTAATACAAGTGAATCTTGTAAATATTTTGATGATGCTGAAAAGAAAGGCTATAATACTTTTTTAGATGATGTTAGCAATAACGTCCACTTAGGTTTTTATAGAAACAAACATCAGAACACCAACGAACAACATTTAAAATATGTAAATGAACCTGAAAAAGAACTTCAGGCATTTAAAGCATTATTTAAAAATGCTAATGGAACACCAATACAGGTAACCATAGATGCATTAACTGAATATAAGTTTAGAGAAAGTAAAACTAGCAATACAGAAGGAATAATTGACATGAATTTTAACTCTTATCCTGAAGATCAAATTAAACAATTTAGAGTTACATATTTTGATACTAACAAAGAAAAAGTAGTTGAAGAAATATCAGGAAATTATTCTTTAAATAATAATACACCTTATGAAATTATTTTAAAGTAAACTAAAAAAAGAGATTTATATAAATTATAAATCTCTTTTTTTTACACATTTTTTTTTCATCTATTTCCATTATTCTTATTAGCATAAATTCTCTTTTTGTAGTTACACCTACTTCTAATCGACTTAAAAAAACTACACTTCAGCAGTTTAAGCTTATTAAATCAACAATTCGTTAATATCTTGTAGCTGTATAAAAACAGAAACATGAAAATTAAACCTACAATAGTAAGACTAATAAAATGTCATGGAAATGAATTCGAAATTGAATTCCTAAAAGTAAATCGATTTATATCTGTAAGTAGATATTATTACGAAAAAATGTCAAATAGTCCCAAAGAATTTATATTCATTAATTAACATAGCTAATAAAACAGATAAGTTCTATAGCTGTTTTCTATGTTTTAAAAATGGTACCCTCTTATAATTATTACTTTTAATAATCCAATTTGTCTTTTTTAAATTTAGAAAATAGATCAGGTAATAGTTTCTTTAAAATATAATTTTGATTTTCATGTAACTCAATTATTTCTTTCTTCCCCCACAATTCACCACTTATTAAAATATATAATTACACTCCTTTATTTTGATTACAAACCAAAAAACACATAAAAACAACCATTCATCCACAAAAAACATCCATATAACTAAAAAAAAAGTAATCAAACTACTTTCTCAATAATTTCACATTCAGCTAATTTTTTCAATAATGAATTATCCTGTAAAAAAACTTAAATTTATTACTCCTAATGGTAGTGAAATAGAAATGGAAATGCCAATAGCAAACTTAACATTAACTGTAAACAGATATTCTAATAAAGAGTACTTTGTCGATAAAATTAAGGTGACACTATCCCAAAAAGTGTGTAAGTTCAAAATATCAGGGTTAAGGTTTTAAATCTTAATCCTGTCTTCAAATATAGCCAAAAACTGGTTAAGAATAATCCCCCAGTTTCTAACGGGCATTGTCCATTTTTTTGTACTCTGTCTTAAAGCCAAGAACACAGATTTAATTACAGCTTCATCTGTTGGGTATGAGAGTTTATTTTTGGTGTATTTTCTAATTTTCCCATTTAGATTTTCGATTAGGTTTGTGGTATAAATTATAGTTCTAATTTCAACAGGGAAGTCAAAGAACACCGTAAGTTCATCCCAGTTATTTTCCCAGCTTTTTATGGCATAAGAGTACTTTGAGTTCCATTTGATTTTAAAGTCTTCTAAAGCTGCTTTAGCGGCTTCTTTAGTGGGCGCTGTGTAGATTTGCTTCATGTCAAGAGTAAAAGCTTTTTTATCTCTCCACACGACATATCTACAAGAATTTCTAATTTGATGAACTACACATATTTGAGTAGTAGAATTAGGGAAAACTGTTTTTATAGTATCAGTAAAGCCATTTAAATTATCGGTAGCTGTTATCAATATATCCTGAGTTCCTCTAGCTTTAATGTCGGTTAATACGGTCATCCAAAAAGCAGACGATTCATTTTTACCCAACCATAAGCCTAGCACTTCTTTCTTACCATCTGTTCTTAAGCCTACTGCCATATAGATGGTTTTATTGATAACCTTAGAGTTTTCTCTAACTTTAAAAACAATACCATCCATCCAAACAATTAAATAAGTAGCTTCTAATGGTCTATTCTTCCAAGCTATTATATCATTGGTGATTTTATCTGTAATTCGAGATATAGTAGAACTAGAGATATTAAAACCGTAAAGTTCTTTTATTTGATCTTCAATGTCACTAGTACTCATTCCCTTGGCATATAGGGATATGATGATATTCTCAACTCCATCAGAGGTACTTTCTCTTTTCTTGACAAGCATAGGGTTAAAACTGCCTTCTCTGTCTCTAGGAACTTGTATCTCTGTTTCGCCTAGTGAGGTTTTTAATTTCTTTTTAGAATATCCGTTGCGAACATTCCCAGTGCTACTTTTCTTATGTTTTTCATAGTCTAAATGAGCATCTAATTCTCCTTCTAGAATCTTTTCTATACCACGTTTATGAAGCTCTTCTAGAAAACTAGTTAATTCTGAACCGTTACTGAATTGTTTTAAAAAGTCATCGTTTAATAAATCTTCTGGTTTCATCTTTGCGTAAAATTTTAAAATTAATTATTTAAAAAAAATATCGGGGTTGAATTCAACCCCGATATTTTTAAAACTTACACAGTTTATGAGATACTACCATTAAGGTTAACGTTTATCTTAACTAGTTAAAACCATAAGATCTAAACTTTTTCTAATTTTCATAGAAATCTCAGTTTTAAATTCTTTTTTTCTATAATTAGTTACTGGTTGAACGCCTATAACAGCATTGGTAATAAACACTTCATCTGCCTTCTGAATTTCAAAAGGTGAAATAGATGTTTCTTCAATTGTAAAATCTTTATGATCCTCTAATAATTCGATAATTTTTTTTCGAACTATGCCTTTTATACACCCCTCTGTTAGTGCAGGTGTTTTAATTATATTTCCTTTTATTATAAAAATGTTTCCATTTGTAACTTCTGCAACTCCTTTTCTTTCATTTAACAAAACACAATTATCTAAATCATTTTCTTCTGCAAAAACAGCAGCTATGGTATTCAACATTCTATTTGTTGTTTTAACTGTAGATAATAATCCTGAATAATTATAAAAGTCTTTATATAAATCTAATATATACTTATCTTTAACTTCAACTTTTGCAGGTTTAACATCGATAACATAATCTATTTCATTAGTTTTTGGAGTATATAAACCTCCATCTTTTCTGTATACAGTTAACCTAGCCCTTAAACTATTCTCTGAAAACTTTTCAGATACTTTTTTAATTTCATCTTCTAAAAATTCTAAAGTGAACTTCATAGGAATTTTCATACGCAACATACGCATAGAGGCCATTAATCTAAAATAGTGATCTTCAAAAAACACTACTTTTCCATTTAAAATTTTAATAGTTTCAAAAATACCATCACCAAATTTAAATGCTCTATTTTCTAGAGTTAACTGAAATTCAGATGCGTCGATTATATTTCCGTTATGATTTATCATTCCTTAAAAATTTAAAGAACGAAATTAGTAAAATAAAACAATGTTATAAATAAAAAAACTCAGCATTTAGCTGAGTTCATATTTATTTAATAACAGAAGTAATTATGCTCCTATCAAATGTTTTAATTCATCTATTTGATTCTCCCAAAGCATCTTAGATTCTTCAGCAGATTCTTCATCATCTGCAAAATCAGTAACAATTAGAGAAACATCTTTTGTTAAAGGGTCAACCTGAACTCTAAATTCAAAATAACTTTCGTCATCTTCACTCTCGGTCCATTTAAATTTAATTCGTTCATCCGCTTTTTTTGTTATAATGGTTGCTTCTTCTTCACTATCATCCCAAAAAAAGGTAATAATTTTTCCTCTAGAATTTACTCGATCTGCAAACCACTCTTCTAAACCTGAAGGAGTTGCAAAATATTGATATAACAACGCTGGTGAAGCGTGTACAGGTATCTCTAATTCAAATTTAACTTTACTCATTTACATTTAAGTTTAGCACACAATATATATAAATATTCTTTTTAAAAAAAATGATATTGTTTTCTTGTGTGTAAAAAAAAATGAACTATATTTGCATCCGCAATCGGCGAGGTAGCTCAGGTGGTTAGAGCGCAGGATTCATAACCCTGAGGTCGGGGGTTCAAGTCCCCCCTTCGCTACAAGATTTCTCGAAGCCCTTTAAACACAAGGGCTTCAGAGAAAAAACCAAAAAAAGCATGCCAAATACTCGCTATTGATTTTTCCATTTTTTTTTACAGTTGAAGTAGCATTATCGACGTAAAAAAAATGTCAAAACTTCAAAATCATCAAAATCTCACTCCGTTTATAGATTATATTCCAGCTCAAGTAAAAGAGAATAAATATTGGATTATAGAATATTATGCTATAGATCCCTTTTTGATCCAAATAAAAACAAATTTCAAGCATTAAAGAGAGAAGAAAATTTGCTCAAAAACTCTGTTTAAAAACCAACCATAAACTTGCAAAAGGTTAGACTCCCTTTGTTGATGAAAACAATACAAAATCATACTATAAATTATTTGATATTCTGGATTTATTCTTAAATCAAGCTAAACAAAGAGAAAAAAACAAGACCTAAGAAAAGATTCCATCAGAGATTACAAGAGTTCTATTAAAATTTAAAGGAAGTTTATTTATCAATAAGTTTAATGAAGATTTATATGTCAGACACAATTTAATAGTTTTAACCCTATTAATCTCTATTACAATAATCATTTAACCTTGTTTGTCTTTTTCATTTAAAATAAAAAATGTCATTTTCAAATTGGGATACTCTAACAACTTCTAGATTATATTAATTATGATTGCTCTAAGTTCATTTTTCTATTAAAAGATGTACGGATACTGTATGCGTACAATAAATAATTCATCTTTTCTATTTCTACTTTTACTTTTACCTTCACCTAATATTGGGTAAACTTAAATTTATTAATTATGTTAAAAAACATTTCAAACTTAGGCTCTAAATTGAACAAGCTAGAGCAACAATCAATCAATGGTGGAATTGCTAAATATTGCTCAAAGGAACAAATAAAGCTAGGATGTGTAGAAGTTTTTTCACAAAGAGTATGTCTTTGTCCTATTTAATATTTTAGTCCTATTTTTTTAATTAATAAAATTGATTTCTATAAATAACAAAAAAATCAATATAGTCTTATACTATATTCTTATAATAAACATCAATTAGTTTAATTAAAATTATACATACTTAAATCGATTACAAACTAAAAACAAGCGAACTAAAGTTCGCTTGTTTTTAGTTTGTAATCGACTACTACTTCAGATATTTATATATTATTATATAGAATCCTATTTTTTTAATCAAATTTACACTAAAGAAGTTTACCCTTTTTTCTTACTTTAATTTGTATACTCATCAGTAATTATTCCACTCAATTTCTCATTTAAGAAAAGATTAATAAATTTAAATTATGATATTATATAATTTTTAGTTTACTAATCACCATTCCCAAATATTTTTCTATTAAAAATGTACGGATACTGTATGCGTACAATAAATAATTCATCTTTTCTCTTTCTACTTTTACTTTTACCTTCACCTAATATTGGGTAAAACTTAAATTTATTAATTATGTTAAAAAACATTTCAAACCTAGGATCAATCCTAAACAAAAAAGAATTAAAAAATATTAATGGCGCTAGTAAGTTCGAAGTTTGTAATTTTGAAGGTGCGCCAATAATCTGCAAAGTAGGACATTGCCAATTAAATGAAAATGGTAATTGGTCTTGTCTTTAATCTTATTTTAGATAAAGTGATCTTTCAGATCGCTTTATCTTCTAGTAAAAATTTATTTTACAGAAAATTAAAATTGACATATACAAAAAAGAAGACAGATACTATAAATTCGTACCAGCCTTATTTTACACTAATTCAAATATTTTTAACTTTTAATAAAAAAATATGAAATTCATTTATTAAATTTGAAATGTCTAAAAGACGTTTTAGACACTTTTTCTTTTTCATAGCAATTTTCCCACTCAAGCTTTGAGTGGGTTTTTCTTTTAAATAATAAATAATTATTTATAACTATTGTTACACTTAATTTATTAACACCAAACTCCACTTTATCAATAAATCACTTATTTTCAATATTTTACATTTCATCACTCACAAACATTTCTTGTTTTCAATACTAGTCGTAAATAGAGAAAATAATTTTATGTTATAGGCAAAAAAAAAAGAAGATCTCGCTTTTAGCGAAATCTTCTATTATATTATTTGGAAAAGATGTATCCTAAAAATAGGTTAATTGGCAAGTTCCGTAACTACTGTACCTACTTTTCTTACAGTAAACATCTGGCCATCCAAATGTACCTCCAAAAGCAGAACAATCTGCATTTGTTTGACAAGCCTTTCCAATTATAGGAAGTTGCCCTCCATTAATTTCTTTTTGCTGACTTTTCGATAGAAATTTACCTAAGTTTTGAATGTTTTTTTTCATTATAATAATTTTAAAAAAGGTTAATTTTTGCTTTTGTAAAAAAGCACCTCGTTAAATATAATTATTTTATTTTGAATATACTATCGATAATTGTTATTGATTAAAAAACACAACAGAATAAAAAAAAGAAGTACAGAATAAGTTAACATCGTTACACATACAAATCTATAAACACATTATTTAAAAACAATTAAAAGCTAAAACTACTGTATTTACTAACTTTTAAAAATCATAAAACATAGTTACTCTATAATTGATTACAATCTTAAATTATGCTATTTAAATTTTATTCTCTATTTTTTCACCATATTAGTAATAGTTTATATTACATAAAAAAAATGCACAACTTTTAGCCTCATAGTAAAATATGAGGCTTTTTTAATTTTATAATTTCAAACATTATAAAGTCAATAAAAAAAGAAGACCGATACTATAAATTCGTACCAGCCTTCTTTTACACTAATCCAAATATTTTTTATTGATAAACCCTAACGTAGTCTATTTCCATTGTAGCTTCTGAGAAGCTTGAATCAATAGAGCCACCTAAAGTTCCTCCCATTGCTACATTTAAGATCAAAAAGAAATTCTCATTGAATGGCAAAGCTGAAGTATTGGCTAATTCATAATATTTAACATTATCTAAATACATGCTAATACTAGACTCTGTCCATTCTAAAGTATATAAATGAAATTCTGATGTTGCATTAGTAATTGAAGTTGTTTGACCAAAATCTGCTTTTGTATTACTTGCTGTATCTTGCCAATGACAAGTTGCTAGAACTGTATTTTTATCAGCTCCTGTTTGCTCCATAATATCAATTTCGCCAGAAAAAGGCCAACCTACTGTAGAGAAATTAGAACCTAACATCCAAATTGCAGGCCAAGTACCAGCGCCTTCAGGTAATTTAGCTCTAACTTCTACTCTACCATATTTAAAATCGTATAGACCTTCTGTTTTCAATCTTGCTGAAGTAAAGGCACTTCCTGAAAAATTTTCTCGCTTTGCTGTAATTACCAGATTTCCATTCTCAACTACTGCATTATCTGCTCTATCTGTATAATACTGTACTTCATTGTTTCCCCAACCATTTGTTCCTGTACCAATATCATAAGTCCATTTTGTTGGATCTGGCGCTCCATTGATTTCAAAATCGTCTTCCCAAATTAATGTATTAAAAACAAATGGGGAAGTTGTTTGAGGATCTTGTGTGGTAATTAAAAACCACCAATCAAATTCATTGTTCGCATCTGTAATCCTTAAAACTAATTCATTTGGGATTTGACGATCGAATATTTCATAATTGTGATTTCCTATATAATAACCTATAAATCCTATTCCTGATAAAGAAATTGTTTCCACTCCACCTGGAGCTATTAAACTCCATGTTCCTGAATAATCTGCTAATGTATAATTCAATACATCTGCATTATCTATAGTTCCACCTGAACCACCAGAGCTAGATAATTCATCTATCAAACCATTTCTACCAAAAACAGTTCCGTTTGTTTGATGCTGAAAACTTCCATCTGAATTGAATACAAAACGATCATCATACATTCCAACACCTTCTTTTTCATTTGCTGATGCTTGATACCACTCTCCAAATATCGAACCTCCAACAGGTCCTAAACCAAAATGGCCTCCAACTTCCGCTTTAATTCGCCATGTCTTTGAAGAAACAGCATTTGGATCTGCTGGATCGAATCCGTATAATTTATTTTTTAAATCATCTGGTGCTTCATATAAAGCTAATACATCTACTTGTATTGTTTTACTTGATGAAACTCCTCCTGTACCTATTGCAACTACTGTTACTGTATATGTATTTACTCCTAATTCACTAAAATTATATGTGATTTTACCATCTGGTTTAGATGATTCAATACCATTATAAATAAACTTAAACGATAAAGCATTTTCTGCTGTGGCTCTAAAATTTACAACTCCACTACCATCGCCGTTAGGATTTGTAGTATCTTGACCAATGATTTCTGCTTCAATAGTAATATTACTCGGTGTAATAATATCTCCAAAATCATAGTTATTCTCTTCACAACTATTTAATAATAGCATTGTAAAAATTATGATAACTATTTGAGGTATATATTTCTGTATTTTCATTGCTATCCTTGGTTTAATTCGTTAATGTTAATTCGTCATAATAATACTCACTGCCATCTCCATTGACTCCGAAATCAAAGAAAATAACTACTCGAACATAATCGGCTGCTGGTGCACCACTAAAATCATAAATCAATTCTTCCCATGAATTGGAAACTGTAGTGTTTAAATCAACTTCATGTGTAATACTGGCATCTTGATTCTCTAATTTTAACTTCACTACTGCTCCTTGTTTGGGTGACCATGTTTTTACACTAATCTTTGAATAAGTAGTGAAATCTAATGCTGTATCTGTCTCAAAAAAAGCTCCTGCCCAAACTTCTGAACCACTTGTCTTTGTTAACTTTGCTACATTAGATGTAGTATTTACACCATTCATGTCTGGATTGGTAATGACTTCAACTCCAGCTATATTTCCGAATGATGTAAAACTTGGTGCTGTACCTTCAAAATCTTGGAATACTAACGAAGAAACTCCTGAATCGTTTACTAGGGTAATATCATCGTAATAATATTCACTACCATCTCCATTGACTCCAAAATCAAAGAAAATAACTATACGAACATAATCGGCCGTTGGGGCTCCACTGAAATCATAAATCAATTCTTCCCATGCATTAGAAACTGTAGTGTTTAAATCAACTTCATGTGTAATACTAGCATCTTGATTCTCTAATTTTAACTTCACTACTGCTCCTTGTTTAGGTGACCACGTTTTTACGCTAATTTTTGAAAAAGTAGCTAAATCTAATGGTGATGAAATTTCAAAGAATCCTCCTGCCCAAACTTCTGACCCTGAGCCTTTAGTTAATCTGGCAACATTAGCCGTAGCGTTAATTCCACTCATATCTGGATTAGATACAACCTCTACTCCTGCTCCTCCGAAACTTGTAAATACTGGTGCTGCTCCTTCAAACCCTTCTACAACTTGACTTGTAGTATTACTCGGATTTTTCCAGAAATAAACATTATCAATAAATACAATACCTGCTCCACTTGGATCGCTTGAGATAATATACTGATTGATATCTGAAAATGATTCCATTCCTACTGCTGCAAAATCTGATAAAGGAATATCTAAAGAAACCCATTCTCCTTGAGTTGGAGTAAATGACAATTCCGCTTCGGTATCACCTGCTCCTCCAAAACCATCTCCTTTGAAATCAACTAATTTTAAACGGAAAGCTGTGATGTTTGGAGTCCAAACATCTAAGTGGATAAACTCCATTCCTGAAGCATCTACTGGTGAACTTACTGTTTCTATTCCATTGAAATTTAACCCAGTGTATTTCTTTGTCGCATTACCTGCAATCATAACATCTTCAAAACTTGCTGCACTCCAAACTGTATTCCAGGTATCGACACTAACATCAGTATAAGCATCACTAAATAATGAAATAACATCTGATTCAGCTCTACTTCTTGGCGTAGCGGCCGCTGTAGTTGGTGCTAAAATTTCTGTAACCGTAAAGGTAGCTGTATATTCTGTAGTCGCAATTGCTGCTCCTTTTGCTACAACTCGAATATCGTAATCTCCTGGAGCTTGATAAACATAACTTAATGATTCTCCTATGTTGGCTGTAGCCACTGGTTGGCTTACTCCTGATTCTCCTGAGTAAAACTCATACATAGTCGCGTAATCTGCTGTAGCTGTAACATCAACTTGTTTTGAAACACTTACACTATTTTCTATAGTAATCATTAAATTCTCTGGAGCTTTAAAAGAAACAACTAATTCTTGTGTTACTTCTGATTTTTTTCCACTGATATTAAAAGCCTCTATTTTTACCATGTAAGTCCCTTCTCCATAAACATGAGAAACACTTTGACCAATAGCTACATCAGCAAAATCCGAACTACCATCTCCAAAATAAACTTTAAAACTATTTGCACCATCTGCTGTGGGCGTAATTGTAACCAAACCCGTATTGTCTTGCGCTAACGAATAAGTCGCCGAAACATTAGTAGGAGAAACCAAACTGTCTACAAAAGATAGATCACGATCTTCTTCTATACAACCTACTAAAACTAATAATCCTAATATGATATAATATATTTTCTTCATAATCTTATTTGTATTTATTGTTCTGAACATGTAGAAGTTGCATATCCTTTATTTTGACACCAATTATTTCCTGCTAATTCTATTTCAATTCTAGGAATTGGAAACAATTCATTTTTTCCAGCTGTAAATCCAGGTATTGATGAAGTTTGACCAGTACGAACTTGATCAAAAAATCGATGCCCTTCTCCAGCTAATTCTAATCGTCTTTCTAATAAAATATTATCTAGAGTTGCCGTAATTCTATCTGTTGTAGTTCCAAAAGCCCTATCTCTCACTTGATCTAAGTATCCTTGTGCTACTCCGGAATTTCCTGATTGAACATGAGCCTCAGCAGCCATTAACAATACATCTGCATAACGAATAGCTCTGTAATTATTACTATGTGTTAATCGAGTATCTAAAGCATTTCCTTCAGCAAAAGGAATGTATTTAAAATTAAAATATCCATTATGATCATGTCCTTGAGTAAATGTTACATCTGGTCTTGTTGCAACAAAATCATTAATATTAAAAAACGTTGCGTTTCTTCTAGTATCTCCTGTTTGATAAGCATTCACTATATCTAAACTCGGAATATTAAAACTAAAACCTTCTGCATAAGGAGCATAATTCCCTGTTCTAAATCTAGGTCCCATAAAACCAACTGCTATATTTCCTTCTACACATTGGAAACAATCGAAACTTGCTCCTTCTTGCCCAAAATATTGTACTTCAAAAACAGATTCAGAATTATTTTCATTTTGATTTGAAAAAATCATCGAAAAACTGGGCACTAAACTATATTGACCAGAACTTACAACTTGGTCTAAAACTTGTGCTGCTTGAGTATATTTTTGTTGATACAAAAATATTTTACCTAATAGAGCCAAAGCTGCCCCTCTTGTAGCTCTACCAGGCTGTGTTTGTTGCCATGGTAAAATAACAGCAACACTTTGTAAGTCCTTTTCTAACTGAGTATAAATCTCGGTTACACTAGACTTACCTATACTTTGAGATTCTTCAATACTTATTCTTTTGTCTAAATACATAGGAACACTTCCGAAGAATTTCACCAATTCAAAATAATAATATGCTCTTAAAAATTTAGTTTCTGCTATTACTTGATCTTTCCTATCGAAATCTGTTTTATCTTTAAACTCAATGATATAATTTGCTCTACTAATTCCTGCATACATCCATTGAAAAATATTTCTTAATGCTCCATTATCAGGATTATGCGTCATATCATCTATCTGTTGCCAATCTAAAACATCGGTAGGGTTTTCACCTCCACACAAACTATTATCAGAGGCAATTTCTCCCAAAATTTGATTTAAATATGTAGTTGACAATAAATCGTAAACTCCAACTAACGCATTTTCATAATCTTCTGCAGTATTAAAAAAGTTCTCTGTATTTTCTTGTCCTTCTGGTAAAACCTCTAAATAATCATCACAACTTAAAGTAGTAAGAAAGATTATTATCGCTATTATTTTTATATTGTTTTTCATCTTCTACTGATTTAAAATGATACTTTAATTCCTGTAATAAACATTCTTGGTTGTGGATACTGACCTAGATCTACTCCAGCTCCAATTGCACTTGCATTAGAAATATCTGGATCATAACCTCTATATTTTGTAAAAGTGTATAGATTATTTACAGAGAAATAAAGTCTTAAAAAATCTATACCCTTTATTTGTTCTGAATTTAATGTATAACCTAATTGTACATTTTGAATTCTTAAGAATGATCCATCTTCTACATAAAAAGAAGAAAATAACTGATTATTAGCAGCATTTGTTGAAGCTCTTGGAATTTCGTTAGAAGTACCAGGGCCTGTCCATCTTCCATTATACAATGATAATTTATTACTATACGTTAAAAATCGCTCATAACTTCTTACAATTTCGTTTCCTAAAGAAGCATAAAAAGAAGCTCCAAAATCGAAGTTATAAAGCTTAAAATTGAACCCACCACCCATAGTAAAATCTGGAATAGGATCACCTAATACAGTTAAGTCATTTTCGCTACCGAACTCTATATATCCATTTCCATCGACATCTACATATTTTAAATCTCCAGGAGCTGCACCAGGTTGATATTCATCTAAACTTCCGTCTCCATCTCTATCCACTGCTAAAGCATCAATCTCAGCTTGTGTTTGAAAAACACCATCAGTTTTTAACCCATAAAAAACACCAATTGGTAAACCGTTTTGCATTCTAGAAGGCTGTTGATTCAAACCAAATAAACCACCAGAAATAAAACCTGCTGCATTGTTTACATCAATAACCTCGTTATTAATTGTAGTTAGATTATAGTTTAAAGCTAAAGAAACATCGTCAGAAAAATAATGTGTATAATTTATACCAAACTCGACACCTTTATTTTCAACAATACCAGCATTTACTACTGGAGCTCCACTACCTGGTGCAGAAACTCCTAAAAGCGCTGAAATTTCTGGAATTACAAGTAAATCTTCCGTTCGTTTTTTATAATAATCGAGCGTAATGTTTAAGTTATTATTATAAAATCCTAAATCAAATCCGATATTCGTTTGAATTGTCGTTTCCCATTGTAAATCTTGATTAGACAAAACTCCTACAGCATTTCCGAATGATAAAACATCTCCAAAAGGATACGTTGCATCTCCATTTACACCTTGTAAAAAACCTAACCACCTATAAGCTCCAATTTTGTCATTTCCAACAATCCCCCAACTTCCTCTCAACTTAAGATTAGAAATACCCGTATCACTTAAAAAATCTTCGTTATGAACTACCCATCCTGCAGAGAAAGAAGGTAAATATGCAACCCTATTATTAGGTCCGAATCTTGTAGAAGCATCTCGACGTAAAATTGCTGAGAATAAATACTTTTCATTAAAATCGTATTGTAACCTCCCGAAGATAGAAGTATAACGATCTTCGATTGTAAAAGAATCTGAATTTATTGTTTCTCTAATATCATTTGTACCAAGATCATCATCATCTATAATAAAAGATTGTGTATTAAATAAGAATGCATTTTTCCACGAATCACTTGCTGTTAGAAACCCAGACCCAAAAATACCTTTGCTTTGTTCAGTCGTTAATGAAAGTCCTAAAGTAGTTTGAAAGTTATGATATTCTCCAAGTGTAAAATTATAATTCACAAAGTTTTCTGAAATGAAAGAGAACAAATTTTGATCATTTTCATTTACTCTACTATACACATCACGATCTCCATCTCCATTTCTATCTAAATTGAATTGACCAGAAATAGGATCTAAACGAACTGTATTCACCACTTTATTTTCTCCATAATATTGAAGTGGAAAATATGCTCTAGCATATACATTCGAATAATTAAAACTATTTCGAGAAGTAAACTCAAAGTTTTTCAGAAAATCATATACCAGTTCAATCTTACCTGTAAATCGATTTACTCTAGTTTCATTAAACGTATTATCTATTACAGCAAAAGGATTTACAATTTCATTCCCTTGTTCAGTTCCAATGTAAGAAAACCCTTTAGAAGGGCCTGTACCATCAGTACCATCAAAAATTGGAGTTAACGGTGAAGCATTATTAGCATAATACAACACAGAACCTCTACTTCCTTCAGGAATAGTACGTCTAATATTATTTGTATATAAAACTAGAGTATTTAATTTTAATTTATCAGTTAAATTTAAACCTAAATTACTTCTTAATGTCCATCTTGCATAATTAGATCTACCTGGAGCTATAATTCCTTTTTGATCTAACAAACTTCCACTAACATTAAAATTATAGGTTTCTCCTCCTCCAGTTGCACCAATATGATGCGTAATCATTGGAGTAGTTTCAAACAATGCGTCTTGCCAATCTGTCTCTGTATTTATATTTTGCAATTGAAAAGGAGGAGTTCCACCATCTGCCGCTATAGTTTCATTTACTAACGCTGCATACTCTATTCCCTTAAGTAAGTTTAATTTTTTAGTTGTTTCTTGTAATGCTACAGAAGTACTATAAGTAAACTTTGTTTCTGTACTATTTTTACCAGATTTTGTTGTAATTAAAATTACTCCATTTGCTCCTCTAACTCCATAAATAGCAGTACTTGCATCTTTTATCACATCTATTTTTTCTATATCATTTGGATCAATAATACTTAAATCTGAACCAATTTGAACACCATCAACTAATACTAAAGGTGAATTATCTCCATTAGTTGTTACACCTCTAATTCTTATATTATATGAAGATCCCGGAGAACCTGAATTAGAACTTACCTGAACTCCTGCTGTTCTACCTTGCAACGCTTGTTCAATCCGTTGTGGATTATTTCGTTCTATTTCTTCAGGTTTTACAGTACTATAAGCTCCAGAGACTAATTCTTTTCGCTTTGCTCCATACCCTATTATAATTACTTCATTTAAAAAACTTTCTTCAGTATCTATCTCTAATTCAACATCTATTAAAGAGCTAGTCACTACAATTGTTTTCTTTTTATAACCCGGATAACTAATTTCTAAAACTTTACCTATTGCAGCTTTTATTATATAACTTCCATCAAATTCCGTTTCTGAAGTAATGGAAGATTCTTTTAATAAAATAAATGCTCCAGGAATTGGTTCTTTTGTTACTCCATCTAACACTTTTCCCTTTACTTCAATATCTTGGGCAAACGAAATAAATGAAAGACATAACAGACTAAATAGTGTAAATAGTTTTCTCATATAAGATGGTATAATTGATTTAAAAATTTGATCTTGTTTGGTGAGGAGAAATATTTATATACACAAATGACATCTTAAAATTTAGATGTCATTTGTGTATACTTTTTTGAATTTTAATTCAGTGTAAAATTGATAGGAAAAGAATAAGAAGTATTTACATTTTCCCCTTCTATTTTTCCTGCTTTAAGCTTTGGTAACTTCTCTATAAATCTGATTGCTGCTACTTCTAAAATTTTAGCATTTTCTGGGCCTTTTGCAGTAATATCAACCACGTTTCCTTTTGAATTAATTACAAAATTCACAACTACCTCTCCTTCAATATTTTTCATTTTTGCCTCTTCTGGATAAGCAAAATAACTTTGAATATGTTCTATTAAATTTTCATTAAAACATGTTAAAGAATCATCATTAGATTTCTTACATGAATCAAACTGTGGAATTATATCTAATGAAGAGAAACTATGAATTGTTTCTTTTACCTTATTTGTATTAGTTTTTCTAATATTTGTCGGTTTCTTTCCTGGAATTTTAAATGTTATTGGTAAGCCATATTTAACAGCTACAGTATTTCCATTATGTTCTCCTGGCTTAAATTTAGGTAGCTTCTTAATAATTCTTTTTGCTTCTTTCCCTAATAAATCTCCTTTGTATGGTGATACAATTTTTAAATCTTGTATATCTCCATTTTTACTTATTGAAAAATGAGCATATACTTTTCCTTGAATACCCCTATCATAAGCACTTATAGGGTATTTAAGATTTTTTCTAATGTGATTTCGTAATTTAACTTTAAAACAACGATCCTGCTCATAAATAGGTGCTGATTCACAACTTTTAAAAAGAGGAATTTGATCTACATAATCATATGGTAAAACATCTGGTATTTCTTCTTTTTTAACATCTACTATAGAATTAACAATATTAACTTTCTTTTTTATTGATGCTAGTTTATGAGAATAACCTGCTGAAGATAAGCCAGTGGCTTTATCTCTTTTTCTTACCACTCTTCTTCTTCTCGAAGTAACTTGAACGGTAACTTTTTGTACTTTATTATCTTCAGATTTTCTGTCGATAGAGCACTTTGTAATACTGTTTAGATCTAAAACTGGATCATCTACAGAGTTTGAACATGTCTGTGAAGACTGGGGGCTGACATTGGCTATACAGAATAGCAACAGAAGTGTCGAAAACCTTAGTTTTATATTCATAATACGGGGGGTTTAATGTTTAAATGAAACTAATTTTCTCTATTATTTGTAAAAAATATATAAGAACTTTTTAATTATTTTTCTTGTTTTAAAAAAACAATCACACCTACTAATATACTAATTAACAATCTATTAAAAAAACAAAAAATCACAAAAAGTAAAAAAAAGGTTATTTTCTTTATTATTTAATAAGGAAAACACCAATAAAAAAACCGAGTTAAACACTCGGTTTTATCTATAAAAATGATTAAACTAAAAATTCGAAAAGATTGGGCTTATCGTTAAGATATTCTCCGTAGAAATTCAATCTTTTCATTCTTTCAATTAAAGGATACAAATCTTTACTTTCTTCTAATTCAATCCCAACAACTGCTGGTCCGTTTTCTCTAGTCGTTTTTTTTGAGTATTCAAAAAAAGTGATATCATCGTTTTCTCCTAAAACATTCATCACAAATTCTTTTAATGCTCCAGCTCGTTGCGGAAATCGAATTATAAAATAATGTTTTAAGCCATTATGTAAAAGCGCCCTCTCTTTTATTTCGGCTGTTCTAGTAATATCGTTGTTACTACCACTAACTACACAAACTATATTTTTTCCTTTTAACTCTTCTTTAAATTGATGTAACACACTAACTGTTAAAGCACCAGCAGGTTCAACCACAATAGCTTCTTTATTATACATTTCTAATATAGTTTGACAAACTTGACCTTCAGGAACTGTAACCATATCATGTAAATTCTCAGCACAAATTTTATGTGTTAAATCCCCTACTTGTTGTACAGCAGCTCCATCCACAAACTTATCTATCCTATTTAATTTTACAGGATTTCCTTTATCTAATGCATTTCTCATAGAAGGTGCTCCTGTAGGCTCTACTCCTATAATTTTTGTATTGGGCGAAAGATACTTAAACACTGAAGATAATCCAGATGCTAAACCTCCTCCTCCTACTGGTACAAAAACGTAATCTATTGGAACATTCGATTGATTTAAAATTTCTAACCCAACAGTTCCCTGGCCTTCAATGACTTTTGGATCGTCAAAAGGATGTACAAAAGTCATTTTGTTACAGTCAGCAAATTTTTTTGCATTAGTATACGAATCATCAAAAGTATCGCCTATTAATTCAATTGTTACATATTTACCGCCAAACATTCGTACTTGCTCTACTTTTTGTTTTGGTGTAGGCGCGGGCATAAAAATAGTTCCTTGAATTTCTTTTTTATAACAAGCTAATGCGACACCTTGAGCATGATTTCCTGCACTAGCACAAACAATTCCTCTCTCTACTTGCTTAGCTGTTAAAGAGTTTATCTTATTATATGCTCCTCTTATTTTATACGAGCGCACTTGTTGAAGATCTTCTCTCTTTAAAAATATATTTGCCTTAAAAGTATTAGAAAGATTAAAATTTTCTTGCAATGGTGTAACTGCTGCTACACCTTTAAGTGTAACAGCAGCTTCTTTAATTGCTGACAATTCTGGAAAATATGTTTTCTTTACTATTGATTCCATAATTTACGACAAGACTAACTCTGATTCTGTCTTTTCTTCTTTTATTGCTTTCATAGCTGTCATCGCAGCTCTTAATCGTTCACCTACTTCTTCAATAGGATGATTTCTAATTGCTTTATTTACTTTAATTAATTCTGCATTGTCTACACCATTAGATGAACTAAAATTTTCTCCTACTAAATCAGTAGTAACTGTAGTCATAAAATCTTGTAATAATGGCTTAGCTGCATGATCGAATAAATAACAACCATATTCAGCGGTATCAGAAATAATTCGATTCATTTCATGTAATTTCTTTCTTGCAACAGTATTCGCTATCAAAGGAAGCTCATGTAAAGATTCATAATATGCAGATTCTTCAATAATTCCTGAAGCAACCATAGTTTCAAAAGCTAATTCTACTCCTGATTTCACAAAAGCAACTAACAATGTTCCTTTATCAAAATAATCTTGTTCAGAAACTGCAACTTCAGTAGCTTCTGTTTTTTCGAAACCAGTTTCGGCAGTATCAGCTCTCCAAGCCAATAAATTTTTATCATCATTCGCCCAATCTTCCATCATTGTAGATGAAAAATAACCAGACATAATATCATCCATGTGTTTATTAAACAATGGTCTTAAAATATCTTTTAATTCTTCTGATAAATGATACGCTTTAATTTTCGCTGGATTAGATAAACGATCCATCATATTCGTAATTCCTCCATGCTTTAAGGCTTCAGTAATCGTTTCCCATCCATATTGAATTAATTTACTAGCAAAATGTGGTTCTACACCATCTGCTACTATTTTATCGAAACATAATATTGAAGCTGTTTGTAAAACTCCACATAAAATCGTTTGTTCTCCCATTAAATCAGATTTTACCTCAGCCACAAAAGAAGACTCTAAAACTCCAGCTCTATGCCCACCTGTTGCATAAGCATAAGCCTTAGCTTCAGCTAACCCTTTTCCTTGAGGATCATTTGCTGGATGTACAGCAATTAAAGTTGGCACTCCAAATCCTCTTTTATATTCTTCACGAACTTCACTACCAGGACATTTTGGAGCTACCATAATCACTGTTAAATCTTTACGAACTTGAGTTCCTTCTTCAACAATATTAAACCCATGAGAATACGACAATGTTGCTCCTTCTTTCATTAAAGGCATTACAGCCTTTACTACATTACTGTGTTGTTTGTCTGGCGTTAAATTACACACTAAATCTGCAGACGGAATTAACTCATTGTAAGTTCCAACCACAAAATTATTCTCCGTTGCATTTTTATACGATTGACGTTGCTCTTTAATTGAATTTTCACGTAAAGCATACGAAACATCTAATCCAGAATCTCGCATGTTTAAGCCTTGATTTAAACCTTGTGCCCCACAACCTACAATCACTACTTTTTTACCTTCAAGGGCTTTAATACCTTCAGAAAACTCTGTAGATTCCATAAATCTACATTTTCCTAATTGCTCTAATTGCTCTCTTAATGATAATTGATTAAAATAATTTTTCATGACTCGTAAGTTTTTATTTTTTTATTGATTCTAATAGTTCTGATACAGGCATTTCTTCTTTTGTAATTGCAATTCGACCTGATCGTACAAATTGCTTAATTCCATGTTTATCTAGTAAATGATAAAGCTCCTCTACTTCTTCTTTTGTTCCAGATTTTTCTAAAACAAAAAAATCTTTATTAATATTAATTACTCTTGATTTACTTCCGTTAATTACTTTTTGTATTTCATCGTTTTCAGTAAGTAAATCTGTTCTTAATTTGAACAAACACGATTCTTGATACACAGTTTCTTCATCGACATGATAATATGCTTTTATCACTTCAATTTGTTTTTCTAATTGCCCAATGATTTTTTTAATCTGTTCTTCTTCTACTCTTACTAACAATGTAATCCTAGAAACACTACGAATCTCAGATTTTGATACATTAACACTTTCTAAATTGATATGTCTTCTTTGAAATATTGCTGAAATCCTATTTAGAACTCCAATGTTATTTTCGGTATATATTGATACGGTATACGTTTGCTTTTCACTCATAATTCTTAACTTAATCTTACATCTGAAACTGATGATCCTGTAGGTATCATTGGAAATACATTGTCTTCTTTCTCTACACATACTTCTAAGAAAAAAGCTTCTTCTGATGCCATCATTTCCGAAACTGCATCAGCTAATTCCTCTCTTTGTGTTACTCTCTTAGCATCGATATGATATCCCTTAGCTATGGCTACGAAATCTGGATTTGTCATTGTAGTTGACGCATACCTCTTATCAAAAAATAATTGCTGCCATTGACGAACCATTCCTAAGAATTCGTTATTTAATACTACAATTTTAACTGCTGCTTTTGTTTGTAAAATTGTACCTAACTCTTGAATAGTCATTTGGTAGCCACCATCTCCAATTACCGCAACAACTTCTCGTGCTGGAGTTCCCATTTTTGCACCAATTGCAGCTGGCAAAGCAAATCCCATGGTTCCTAAACCTCCTGAAGTAATATTACTTTTACTCTTATTGAAATTTGCATATCGACAAGCAATCATTTGATGCTGACCAACATCTGTAACTACAATAGCATTTCCTTTAGAAGCATTATTAATTTCTTTAATTACTTCTCCCATGGTTAAACCATCTTTTGTTGGATATAAATCTTTCTTAATGACTTTATCGAACTCAATAGCATCGTGATCTCTAAATTCTTGTAACCAAGATTTATGTTCATTATCTTTTAAGTACGGAAGTATTTCTTGTAAACTTTCTTTCGCATTACCTAAAACTGCAACATCTGTTTTTACATTTTTATTAATTTCTGCAGGATCAATTTCAAAATGAATCACCTTAGCTTGTTTAGCATAACGACTTAAATCACCTGTTACACGATCATCAAATCGCATTCCTACAGCAATTAAAACATCACATTCATTCGTTAATCGGTTAGGTCCGTAATTTCCATGCATTCCAACCATTCCTACATTTAGCTCATGAGAAGTTGGTAATGCTGATAAACCTAAAAGTGTCCATGCTGAAGGAATTCCAGCTTTTTCAATGAATGCTTTAAATTCTTCTTCTGCTTCCCCTAATATTACTCCTTGACCAAAAACCACCATTGGTTTTTTAGCTCCATTAATTAAATTTGCCGCTTCTTTAACAGCTTTTAAATCTATTTTTTGCACAGGTTGATAACTACGAACAGCTGTACAAGGCTCGTAAGAAAACTCAAACTTTTCGAACTGAGCATTTTTTGTAATATCAATCAAAACTGGCCCTGGTCTACCCGAACGAGCGATATAGAAAGCTTTAGCGAAAACCTCTGGTATTTCTGAAGCTTTTGTAATTTGATAATTCCATTTTGTTACAGGTGTTGAAATACCAACAATATCAGTTTCTTGAAATGCATCAGTCCCTAATAAATGTTCTGCTACTTGGCCTGTAATACAAACCATCGGTGTAGAATCGATTTGAGCATCTGCGATTCCTGTAATTAAATTTGTTGCTCCAGGTCCAGAAGTTGCTATTGCAACACCAACTTTTCCTGTAGCTCTCGCATAACCTTGAGCTGCATGTGTTGCTCCTTGTTCATGCCGAGTTAATACATGATTTAATTCTTTTTGATATTTATACAATTCATCGTAAACAGGCATGATTGCTCCACCTGGATATCCGTATAAAAGATCTACTCCTTCTTCTAACAAACACTTAATAACTGCTTCAGCACCAGAAATTGTCACACTAGCTTTTACACTTTGTTCTTTAACTTTTTTTGTTCTAGTTTCCATGTTGTTACTTTTTAAAATTCATCTGTTACACATCCATTAGATGCAGATGCTACTGTTTTTGCATATTTATAAAGTACTCCCCTCTTTACTTTTAATGGAGGAGCTTTCCATTCTTTTCTTCTTGTTTCTAATTCTTCATCTGAAACTTCAAGATTAATTGTATTTGTTTGTGCGTTAATAGAAATTTCATCTCCATCTTTTACCAGAGCAATTACTCCACCCTCCTGAGCTTCAGGAGTAATATGCCCCACTACGAATCCGTGTGTTCCTCCAGAAAATCTACCATCTGTAATTAAAGCTACCTCTTTACCAAGTCCAGCTCCCATAATAGCAGCTGTTGGTTTTAACATTTCAGGCATTCCTGGCCCTCCTTTTGGTCCTTCATAACGAATTACCACTACATCACCTTTTTTAACCTCTCCATTTTTTATTCCATCATTTGCTGCAAATTCACCTTCATAAACTTTGGCTTTTCCAGAAAAAAACAATCCTTCCTTACCAGTAATTTTTGCTACAGATCCGTCTTTAGCAAGGTTTCCGTATAACATTCTTAAATGTCCAGTTTCTTTAATTGGATTATCAACAGACTTTATCACTTCTTGTCCGTTAGTAAGACTTGGAACTTCTATTAAATTTTCAGCCAAAGTTTTTCCTGTAACTGTTAAACAATCACCATGTAGTAATCCTTTTTCTAAAAGATATTTTAATACAGCTGGCGTTCCTCCTACTCTATGTACATCTTCCATTAAATATCGTCCGCTTGGTTTTAAATCAGCTAGAAAAGGGGTTTCATCTGAAATACGCTGAAAATCTTCTAATGTAAATTTTACATCAGCAGCTTTTGCAATAGCTAAAAAATGTAAAACTGCGTTAGTAGAACCACCCATTACTGTTACTAAACGAACTGCATTCTCAAGTGATTTCTTTGTAACTATATCAGAAGGTTTTATATCTTTTTCTAAAAGTACTCGAAGTGCCTCTCCAGCACTAACAGCTTCTTCTTCTTTATTATTGCTAATTGCTGGATTAGAAGAATTATATGGTAAACTCATACCTAAAGCTTCTATTGCAGAAGCCATTGTATTGGCTGTATACATACCACCACAAGCTCCAGCTCCAGGGCAAGCCTTTTCTATTACATTTTGATATTCTTGTTGCGTTATGGTTCCCGCTACTTTACTTCCCCAAGCTTCAAAAGCAGAAACAATATCTAATTTTTTCCCTCCATGGTGCCCTGAAGCAATTGTACCTCCATAAACAAGAACTGAAGGTCTGTTTAAACGTAACATCGCCATTAAAGCTCCTGGCATGTTTTTATCACACCCCACAACAGTAACTAAGCCATCATATGACATTGCTTGCACTACAGTTTCCATAGAATCTGCAATTACATCTCTTGATGGTAAAGAGTAACGCATACCTGGTGTTCCCATTGATATACCATCAGAAACACCTATAGTGTTAAAAATTAAACCTACTAAATCGACATTTTTGGTTCCTTTCTTCACCAACTTTGCCAAATCATTTAAATGCATATTACAAGGATTACCTTCATATCCAGTACTTGCAATTCCTACCAATGGTTTCTTTAAATCTTCATTTGTTAAACCAATTGCATGCAACATAGCCTGAGCAGCTGGCTGTGTATCATCTTGAGTTACTTGTTTACTAAATTTATTTAATTCCATTTTTAAAATGCTTTTTCTTGTACTCTTTCTTCTAGTACTTCTGCTTTATATAGTTTCATTAAATTATATCCATGTGATATTTTCCAATCCATTGGAAATTTATAATCATCAATAGACTCTAAACCAACAACTTCAGCAGCTGTTCCTGTAAAAAAACAAGCATCTGCTTTTTTTAATTCTTCTAGAGTAAAATGCTTTTCTTGTATTGAAATACCTTCTTTTTTACATAAATCTATTACTGTAGCTCTAGTAATTCCAGCCATAATATGACCTTTAGGTGGAGTATATAATTTCCCATCTTTCTGCATAAAAACATTAGCTCCTGAACATTCTGCTACATTTCCATTCATATCTAGTAGCAAAGCCTCATCGTAACCTTGGCTTTTTACTTCATTCGTAGATAAAATTGAGTTTACATAATGACCTGTAATCTTAGCTTCAACAAAACAAGAGTTCGGGTTAGGTCTTTGAAACTTTGAAGTTTTTACTCGTAATAATTTATCTCCCATTAACTTTCCCCACTCCCAACATTGTATGACTAAATTAGTTTCAGGTGAAGTTGCTAACCCCATATTTTCTCCAGTAAAAACCAAAGGTCTTATATAAGCATCTTGGAGATTATTTAACTCTAAAAGTTTGTAAGTAATTTCTGTTAATTCTTCTTCAGAATACTTAAATTGTATCCCCATTACATCGACTCCATACTTTAATCTTTTATAATGTTCGTACGACTTAAAAATTCTAGTTCCATTTTCTGTTTTATAGGAACGTATACCCTCAAAAACCCCATTTCCATAATGTAAGCTTTGACTATACATATTCATCTTAGCATCTGTTGCTTTGATAAATTCTCCATTAAAAAAAACAATACTTTTTTCGTTGAAATACATGATTCATCTATTTATAATTCTAATTTATTTTATCCCTTTTTTATTTAGTTTTTAAAATTTTGCTCCTTATGATTTTTAACACTTTTAAAAAACACACAAAAACCTAATAATCAACAACATAACAAAACAACAACACGACAATCAATAGTTAAAAAAAAGGCCTGTATCAAGTAATTGATACAGGCCTTTTTATACAATAGCAAACTATATCAACTCGGTGGTGAGTTAATAATGACTACGCTAATAATAATGTTTACTATAATGTTCATGTTTATAAACTAAAAAAGGCTTCCTAAAATTTAGGAAGCCTTTAATTATATCTTAAAATTTAAATATCACTTCCCTTATCCTTGTGAAATAATAATCACAACGACAATGATAGAAATGATATTTAAAATTCTTGTATTCATCTGATAGTGCAAATATTGTTATTTTTTTTTGAATTATCCTAATCAATTTTAAAAAAACATTATGCACTTAACAAATCATTACTGTCTTTTAATGGTAAACTTGAGCTTCCCATTAAATAAGCATCTACATGATGAGCTGCTTGTCTTCCTTCTGAAATAGCCCAAACAATAAGTGATTGACCTCTTCTCATATCACCCGCAGTGAATATATTTGGAACATTCGTTTGATAATTACTTGTACTTGCTTTAATATTAGATTTAATGTCTAAATCTAAATTTAATAACTCTGGTAATGTTTTCTCTGGACCAGTAAATCCTAAAGCCAAAAATACCAAATCACAAGGCCAAGTTTTTTCCGTGTTTTCTATCTCTATAAGCTGTGGACGCTCACCTGGAATAACTTTCCATTCTACTTCTACAGTTTTTAATGCAATAAGTTCACCTTTATCATTCTTTATAAATTCTTTTGTATTAATAAGCCAATTACGATCGCAACCTTCTTCGTGAGAAGAACTAGTTTTTAACTGTAAAGGCCAAAATGGCCAAGGTGTTTGTACACTTCTTGCTTTAGGAGGTTTTGGCATAATTTCGAAATTAGTTATCGAATTTGCTCCATGACGATTAGAAGTTCCAATACAATCTGAACCTGTATCTCCTCCTCCAATTACAATTACATTTTTACCTTTAGCACTAATAACTTCACTTTCTAAATCTGAATTAAATAACGCTTTTGTTTGCTTTGTTAAAAAATCCATCGCTTGGTGTACACCTTTTGCATCACTTCCAGGAATATTTAACGCTCTAGCTTTTGTAGCTCCGCCGCATAATACTACAGCATCAAACTCTTTTAGTTTATCAACAGAAACATTTACTCCAATATTTGCATTTGTTTTAAATGTAATCCCTTCTGCTTCTAGAATTTTTACTCTTCTATCGATAACTTCTTTCTCTAGTTTAAAGTTAGGAATCCCGTAACGTAACAAACCTCCTACTTCATCTTCTCTTTCAAAAACAGTTACCAAATGCCCAGCTCTATTTAATTGTTGAGCAGCCGCTAAACCAGCAGGACCAGAACCTACTACAGCAACACTTTTTCCTGTTCTGTAATTTGGAAGTTTTGGTTTTATCCAACCTTTTTCAAATCCTTTTTCTACGATATACTTTTCTGTATTTTCTATAGAAACTGGTTGATCTATAATTCCTAAAACACAAGCTTTTTCACAAGGAGCTGGACATAATCTTCCAGTAAACTCTGGAAAGTTATTAGTAGAATGTAAAATATCTAATGCTTTTTTCCATTCTCCTTTATGAACCATATCATTAAAATCAGGAATTAAATTTCCTAGAGGACAACCACTATGACAAAAAGGAATTCCACAATCCATACAACGAGAACCTTGTTTTTGTTGCTCTGTAATTGATAATGGACTTGTAAATTCTTTAAAATTCCTTACTCTATCTTTAACAGCTGTATTTGTCTCTTGTTTTCTATTGTATTTTTTAAATCCGCCTAATTCTCCCATGATCTATGCAGTTATTTTAGTTGTTTCTTCTTGCGCTATTCTTTCTAAAGCTAACCTATAATCTGTTGGGAATACTTTAATGAAATCCATTTTATTAACTTCCCATTCTTCTAATATTTTAACTCCTAAAGTACTATTTGTATACCCTACATGTTTCTGTATTAATTCTTTTAAATCTTTCTGATCTTCAGTTTCTAAATGAATCAACTCTACCATTTCTAGATTACACAACTCGTTTCTAAATTGATGAGATGGATCATAAACATATGCAATTCCTCCACTCATTCCTGCAGCAAAATTTCGTCCTGTTTTACCAAGTACAACAACTTTACCTCCTGTCATATACTCACAACCATGATCTCCAATTCCTTCTACAACGGCTGTGATTCCAGAGTTTCTTACACAAAAACGTTCACCTGCGACACCGTTTACATAAGCTTCACCTTTTACAGCTCCATAGAAACATACATTTCCAACAATGATATTATCTTCGGCAATAAAATCGGCCTCATCTGGTTTTTTTACAATGATTTTGGCTCCAGATAATCCTTTACCTAAATAATCGTTAGTTTCACCATTAACAACCATTTTTAAACCTTTTGTTGCGAAAGCACCAAAACTTTGTCCAGCAGAACCTTTAAATTGTAACGTTAAAGTGTCTTCTGGCAACCCTTCATCACCATGAAGTTTTGAAATTTCATTACTTGTTAAAGCTCCTACTGAACGGTTTGTATTTTGAATTTCATAAGTAAATTCTGATTTAATTTTATTTTTTATTGCTCCTTTAGCATCATCTACAATCTTAAGATCTAAAACTTTCTCTAGGCCATGATCTTGTTTTTCTGTATTGTATAAAATTGGATTCTCATTTGAATTCACTTTGTGAAGAATTGCAGAAGCATCTATTCCTTTTGCTTTATAATGATCTACAGCTTTATTTACATTTAACTTTTCAACCTGTCCTACCATTTCTTTGATAGATCTGAATCCTAAAGTTGCCATAATTTGTCGCACTTCTTCTGCTACGAAATACATGAAGTTAATTACATGCTCTGGAGTTCCTTTGAAGTTTTTACGAAGCTCTGGATCTTGCGTAGCAATTCCTACTGGACAAGTATTTAAATGACATTGGCGCATCATAATACAACCAGAAGCTACTAATGGCGCTGTTGCAAAACCAAATTCTTCCGCTCCTAACAAACAAGCAATAGCAACATCTCTACCTGTTTTTAATTGTCCATCACACTCTAAAACTACACGATTACGGAGATTGTTCATCACTAAAGTTTGTTGCGCTTCAGCAATTCCTAATTCCCAAGGTAAACCTGCATGTTTTAAAGATGTTAAAGGAGAAGCTCCTGTACCTCCATCGAAACCAGAAACTAAAATCACATCTGCTTTTGCTTTTGCAACTCCAGCAGCAATAGTTCCAACACCAACTTTAGAAACCAACTTTACATTAATTCTTGCTTCTCTGTTAGCGTTTTTCAAATCGAAAATTAGTTGTGCTAAATCTTCGATAGAATAAATATCGTGATGTGGTGGCGGTGAAATTAAACCTACATAAGGTGTAGAATTTCTAACCTCTGCAATCCAAGGCAGTACTTTTTTTCCTGGTAATTGTCCGCCTTCACCAGGCTTAGCTCCTTGAGCCATTTTAATTTGGATTTCCTTAGCATTTGTCAAATAATTACTTGTAACTCCAAATCTACCTGAAGCTACTTGTTTAATAGCACTATTCTTAGAATCGCCATTAGATAATTTCTTAAAACGCTCTTTATTTTCTCCACCTTCACCAGAATTAGATTTTCCTCCAATTCTATTCATTGCAATTGCTAAATTCTCATGAGCTTCTTGACTTATAGAACCATAAGACATTGCTCCTGTTTTAAATCGCTTAACAATTTCGGTCCAAGGTTCTACCTCTTCAATCGGAATAGGATCTAAGTTTACAAACTCAAACAAACCTCTAAGCGTCATTAATTCCTTAGATTGCTTATTGATTTTATCTGCATAAACTTTATAACTTTCCTTGCTTTTAGAACGAACTGCTTGCTGTAATTTAGAAACTGTAGTTGGATTAAACATATGACGTTCGCCATTTCTTCTCCAACGATAATCACCTCCAATTTCTAAATCTAAAACTGAATCGATATCTTTTTCTCTAAATGACTCTGTACATCTTTTATAAATCTCTTTTTGAAGCACATATAATCCAATCCCTCCAATTCTTGAAGGTGTTCCTGGAAAATACTTATCTGTAAATGTTTTCTTTAATCCTAAAATTTCAAATATTTGAGAAGCTCTATATGAATGTAAAGTTGAAATACCAATTTTATTCATAATTTTCAACAAACCTTTACCAATTGCTTTATTGAAATTTTTAACTGCTTTTCCTACTTGAATATCTGAGATTTCTCCTTTCTCTACTTGACGCGCTATAATTTCATTAACCATATACGGATTAATAGCACTTGCCCCATAACCAAACAAAGTTGCGAAATGATGCGGTTCTCTTGGCTCTGCACTCTCTATGATAATTCCAATTTTAGAACGTGTTCCTTTTCTATACATTGAATTATGCAGATAAGAACATGCTAATAATGCTGGAATTGGCGCCCATTCTTTATTCACACCTCTATCTGAAAGAATAATAATATTCACTCCTTCATCTTCAACAGCAACAGTTGCCTTATATAGAATTCCTTCTAATGCATTCTCTATACCATTAACACCTTTTTCTAAAGGAAAAAGCATAGGAATAGTTACTGCTTTAAAATCATCATGCTCTAAATTTTTAATCTTATCTAGATCTTCATTTGAAATTACAGGGTTTTGGATTCTGAGCTTCTTAGCTTGCTCTGGTATTACATGGAAAATATTTCTATCTGAACCTAATGCTAAACTAATATCTGTGATGATTTCTTCTCTAATTCCGTCTAAAGGCGGATTTGTAACTTGTGCAAATAACTGCTTGAAATAATTATAAAGTAATTGAGATTTATCTGAAAGCACAGCCAAAGGAGTATCAGTTCCCATAGAACCAATAGCTTCTTTACCATTAATAGCCATAGGTGCTATTAAATGATCTATCTCTTCTGTAGTATAACCAAATAAACGTAATCTTGTTTTGTAATCTGTTTTCTCTTTAGGTATAGAATTGTTTGTATAAGGTATATCTGCTAATGGTAGTGAATGCTCTTTTAACCATTCTTTATATGGATGTTTAGAAACAATTTTGTTCTTTATTTCTTCATCTTCAATGATTCTTCCTGCATTCATATCAACCAAGAACATTTTTCCTGGCTCTAATCTACCATGTTTAACTACGTTATCTGGTTTAATATTTAATACTCCAATTTCAGAAGACATAACCACATTACCTCTTTTGGTAACTGTATATCTTGATGGTCTTAATCCGTTTCTATCTAATAAAGCTCCAATATAATTTCCATCGGTAAAAGGAACAGAAGCTGGCCCATCCCAAGGTTCCATAATACAAGAATTATACTCATAAAATGCTCTTTTTTCTGCACTCATAGTAGTATCCTTTTCCCAAGCTTCTGGAACTAACATCATCATTACTTCAGGAAGTGATCTACCAGTCATTAACAACAGCTCAACTGCCATGTCCATGGAAGCAGAATCTGATTTTCCTTCCGTGATAATAGGAAATAACTTTTTCATATCATCACCGAATAAATCTGATTCCATTAACTCTTGACGAGCTAACATTCTTTTAACATTACCTTTTAGTGTATTAATCTCTCCATTATGACACATGAACCTAAACGGTTGAGCTAAATCCCATGAAGGGAAAGTATTTGTTGAAAATCGTTGATGTACTAATGCTAATCTAGTAACTAAATCAGGTTGTCTTAAATCGACATAAAAACGCCCAATATCTTCAGGCATTAATAATCCTTTGTAGATTAATGTAGTTGTTGATAAACTTGATAAATAGAAATAATTAGATTCAGAGATTTTTGATTTACCGATACTATGTTCGCTAATTTTTCTAGCTGCAAATAACTTCGCATTAAATTGTAAATCTGTTAAATCTTTATCTCCTTTGGTTACAAAAACCTGTTTAATCTTTGGTTGCGTTTTTGCAGCTATTGCTCCTAAATTAGACGTATCTACAGGAACATCTCTCCAGCCCAAAACTTTTAATCCTTGCTTTTTAAATTCATCTTCTAAAACAGTTTCACAATAACTGCTTTGATTGAATTTTCTTGGTAAGAAAACTTGTCCGACTGCATATTCTTTTATTTCTGGTAATTCGAAATCACATACTCTTTTAAAAAAGTCATGAGGAATATCTATTAAAATTCCAGCTCCATCTCCGGTTCTACCATCTGCACTAACAGCTCCTCTATGCTCTAATTTTATTAGAATTTCTAGAGCATCGTGTATAATTTGGTTCGATTTTTCACCCTTTAAGTTACATATAAATCCTGCCCCACAATTATCTCTTTCAAATTCACTTAAATATAAACCTTGATCTTTCATATAAAAAAATTGATTTGTTAGTTTGTTTATGTGTAATATGAGAAATGCATAAAATGAATTATACATTTCTCATTTAAGTAAAGCTTAATTGTGTTGTATTAGTTAATACATCAATCTTTTTTACTTCACTTTTAGATTTCATTTAATTATTATTAAACAAAATCATACAAGTTCTAATTCTTTTTCTTTCTTTTCTTCAAGGTATTCACTACCTCTATTTCTCTTACCAGGATATGCTAATGCACCATGTTCTGATAAATCTAACCCTTCTATTTCTTCTTTTTCTGTCACTCGTAAACCAATAGTTTTTTTGAGACCAAATAAAAACACAAAAGATGTTACCAAAGCCCAAACTGCATAAGCAACCGTACCTATTAATTGTGTTAAAAATTGCGTAGCTCCGCCACCGTTAAATAACCCAATACCAGTAGTTCCATCCACCCCCCATAATCCAATTACTAAAGTTCCCCAAGCGCCAACAACACCATGAACAGAAACAGCTCCAACAGCATCATCTATTTTTAATTTTTGCTCAATAAATTCCATAGAAAATACAACGATAACTCCTCCAATTAAACCAGCTAACACCGCTCCGCCTTCCGTCATGTTTCCACAACCTGCAGTAATACTTACCAAACCAGCTAAGGCTCCATTTAATGTCATATCTAAATTTGGTTTTTTATATTTCATCCAAGAAATAATTAACGCTCCTAAAGTACCTGCAGCTGCAGCTAAATTTGTTAACAAGACTACTTTTGCAGCTCCTACCGAATCATCACCTCCCCAAGCTAATTGAGAACCTCCATTAAAACCAAACCATCCGAACCATAAAATAAATACACCTAGAGTTGCTAATAATTTATTATGCCCCTGAATAGTAATAGCTTTACCATCTTTAGTATATTTTCCTAATCTAGGTCCAACTAAAATAGCAGCAATTAATGCAGCCCATCCTCCAACTGAATGTACAATTGATGAACCTGCAAAATCAATAAAACCTTGCTTAGCTAACCAACCATCTCCATTCCATTGCCATCCTCCTGCAATTGGATAAATTAATGCTGTCATAACTACAGAGAAAATGATATAGGTAGTATATTTTGTTCTACCTGCAATTGCTCCAGAAACAATCGTTGCTGCAGTAGCACAGAATACTGTTTGGAAAAATAAATCTGAAGGGTCTTGCTTATTGTAAAAAGCAAATCCACTCCATCCAATCCACCCATTTGTACTACCGTACATTAATGAATATCCAACAGCCCAAAACACAAGTGATCCTACTGCAATATCTAAAGCATTTTTCATTGCAATATTTACCACGTTTTTAGATCTTGTCATTCCAGATTCTACTAAAGTAAATCCAGCTTGCATTAAAAATACAAGTATACCAGACAATAGTATCCATAGCATAGATAAATCTCCTTTGATAGCCTCTACTTGCTTTGCTACATCTTGAACTACTTCTGGCTCTGCGATAGTTAATAAAAAGTCAGTCATAATAATATATAATTAAATCTTTGTTAGTTAAAATTTGTACACTGCTGCTAATGTTAAACCTGTAACATTTTCTTTTGTTCCAATTACTGGAACATCATCTGAAGTATCGAATCTTACTTCTCCTATTATCTTAAGTTTATCTGTTAATGATTGATTTGCAGAAAGAGTTAATGCTAAAACACTAGAATCTACACTACCTGCTGTAGTTGTAAAATATTCTGGTCTTAAACCTAAAGCAAAAGTCTCTGAAAATGAATTTTGTAAATACAATGCCGCTCCATAATATCCAGCATCTGCTTCACTTGAATTAGAATATGCTGCATTTATTCCTACATAAAAAGATTCTGAAGCATTAAAGCCTCCTGTATAATCGATAAAGAAAACATCATCTATTCCAGAAGTATCTACAGCTCCATAAACTATATTTAAGTATTGATCTTTATATCCTGCTTGAAAACCAAACTGAAAATCATTTGTAATATTAGTTCCTGCTGTTAATGCATGAGGATTTGTAACCGCTAACATAAAAGACAAATCTTCTGAAACTCGATAATCAGTTTTGATACCTGTGTGAGAAAATGGTCCTGCATTAAATAAATAAGAAACAGAATAATTAAAGTTATCAACTGGCGAAATCAATTCATATCCAAAAAATGTATTGAATTGTCCTAAAGAAATCGTGATTTTATCAGAAGCTTTATAATACACATATAATTGATTGATATTTCCTTCATATGCATTAGCTGCATTTGCTCTTGGTCCAAAAGCTAAGTCAGCTACAACACCTGCTTTTCCTAAGTCATAAGAAAAAATAGTATTTACCATTCCTAAACCAAAACCATGCGCGCCTTCTCCTGCGCTATTTGAAGATAAAACTCCAATAGTGCCTCGTGCATTGTCGGCTAAGTTTGTTGTTCCATAAACATCTACACTTCCGGTAATTGAAAAATTGTTCTTACTCTCTTTTTCTTGAGCAATAATAGTTACATGTAATAAACACGTTAAAATAAAAAGTTTTAGTTTTTTTACACTTGACATAATTAAAAATTTGAATCAGTTAATCGCCTACCAAAACTAAATACCAACAAGCAAAAAACAAAACCTAACCACCTGTAAAACAAACGAAAACGTTGTATTCAAAAAGTTAATAGTCAAAAAAAAACTGTTAAAAATAACAATACGATAATTCCAAATATTAAAAAGATATTGTAATTATGAAATACTTAAACGAAGTGATTGAAATTACGAATCTCATAAAAATGCATTTTTTTTAAAAAAAAATTAAAAAACAAAAAAATTCAACAATCAAATAATCAAAAACTTCATTTAAAATAAATAAAAAATATTTTTTTAACATAAAAATTAAAAATAACGCAAATAAAAAAGCACCCCAAATTTAGGAGTGCTTAAATTCAAAACAAAACTTAACTAAATTATAGTACTCTGTCCCATATGGACATTTGTAAAATTAATATTACTATCCTCCTGATTATGGATATAATCGGTTATAAAATCTCCAACTTTTGAGGTAGTAAAATCGTTCTCAGAATCAATATCCTGTGTTGTTATTCCTAATTCTAAAGACTTTTGTACAGCGTTTTCAATCACTGTAGCCTCTGTCTCTAAATCTAAATGTCTTAATAGCATTGCCGCCGATAAAATAGAAGCTAGTGGATTTGCTATATCTTTACCTTTTGCTTGCGGAAAAGAACCATGTATAGGCTCAAATAAAGCTGCTTTATCTCCTACTGAAGCTGAAGCTAACAAACCTATAGAACCTCCAATTACACTTGCTTCATCTGATAAAATATCTCCAAATAAGTTTTCTGTAAGAATAACATCAAACTGTTTTGGATTTAAGATTAACTGCATTGCTGCATTATCTACAAACATTGTATCTACTTCAACATCTGGATATTCTTTCGCTAAAGCTGTAATCGTTTTTCTCCATAATCGAGAAGTTTCTAACACATTGGCTTTATCGACTAATGTTAATTTTTTTCTTCTGTTTCTGGCTGATTTAAAAGCTAAATGTCCCATTCTCTCAATTTCTTCTACAGAATAAGAACATCCGTCAAAAGCTATCTTACCATCATCACTTAATTCTTTTATACCAAAATAAATACCACCAGTTAATTCTCGATAAATTTCAATATCTGTTCCTTTAATAATGTTCTCTTTTAAAGGTGAGTTTTTTATCAATGCATCATATGCTTTAACTGGTCTAATGTTACAATATAAACCAAGTTCTTTTCTTAATTTTAATAACCCTTGTTCTGGCCTTACTTTAGCTGAAGGATCATTATCATATTTTGGATCTCCGATAGCTCCAAATAAAATTGCATCACTTTTCTTACAAGAAGCTAAAGTTTTCTCAGGTAATGGGTTTCCTGTTTCATCTATAGCACAAGCTCCCATTAGTACCTCATCATACACAAAAGTATGATCGTAAACTTCACCAATAGCTTGTAATACTTTTTTAGCTTGATCTATTACTTCTGGACCAATACCATCTCCGGGAATTACTGTTATATTAAATTTCATATACTTGTATTCTTTTTACAACGATGTTTCGTATGCTTGTATTTCTTCTTTTTTACTAATTAAAAAGTCTATGTCATCATAACCATTTAATAAACACAACTTTTTATAGGGATTAATATCAAAATTTACCGTTCCAACTGTAGTTTTTAAACTTTGATTTTCAAGATCTATAGTTAATTCTGTATTAGGATTATTAGTTATTTCTTTTAATAAATCACTTAAAAATTGAGGAGTTACTTGTATTGGTAAAATCCCATTATTTAAAGCATTTCCTTTAAAAATATCAGCAAAAAAACTACTAATAACTACTTTAAAACCATAACCTGCTAAAGCCCAAGCTGCATGTTCTCTACTAGAACCACAACCAAAATTATCTCCAGCAATTAAAATACTTCCTTTGTAATTCTTATTGTTTAAAACAAAATCTTTATTTACACTTCCATCTTTATGGAACCTCCAATCTCTAAATACATTATCTCCAAAACCTTTTTTATCTGTTGCCTTTAAAAAACGAGCAGGAATAATTTGATCTGTATCAACATTTTCTACGGGTAACGGTACCGCTGTGTCTTTTAATATTTGAAACTTTTCCATTAGTTTAAATGTTCCGTTATATTAATTATTTTTCCTTCTACTGCTGTTGCTGCTGCAACTAAAGGACTTGCTAAAATTGTTCTAGCACCTTGTCCTTGTCTTCCTTCAAAATTTCTATTAGATGTAGACACGCAGTATTCTCCTTCTGGGATTTTATCATCATTCATTGCTAAACAAGCAGAACACCCAGGTTGACGTAATTCGAAACCTGCAGCTTCAAATATTTCTTGTAAACCTTCATCCTTTATTTGTTTAGCCACCTGTTGTGAACCTGGAACTAACCAAGCATTTACATTTTTTGCTTTTTGTTTTCCTTTAATAAAACTAGCAGCAACTTTAAAGTCTTCAATTCTTGAATTTGTACAACTTCCTATAAAAACATAGTTTATTGGCTTCCCTACTAAACTTTCTCCTTTTTTGAAATTCATATAAGACAATGACTTCTCGAAAGATTCATCGCTATTTTGCGGTATGCTTTCTGATATTTTAATTCCCATTCCTGGATTAGTTCCATAAGTAACCATGGGCTCTATATCTTCAGCATCAAAAGAATATTCTTGATCAAAAACTGCGTCTTCATCAGTCTTTAATGTTTTCCAATAATTTACTTTAGATTGAAATTCTTCGCCTTTAGGAGCAAATTCTCTTCCTTCAACATAATCGAAAGTAGTTTGATCAGGAGCAATCATACCTCCACGAGCTCCCATTTCAATACTCATATTACAAACTGTCATTCTACCTTCCATAGACATTTCTTCGAATACATTTCCTGCATATTCACAGAAATATCCAGTTCCTGAATTTGTTCCTAACTTAGATATGATATATAAAATCACATCTTTAGGTAATACTCCTTTTTTAAGTTTTCCGTTTACGCTAACTCTTAAACTTTTCGGTTTTTGAATCAACAAACATTGACTTGCAAAAACTTGCGCCACTTGGCTTGTACCTATTCCAAATGCAATAGTTCCAAAAGCACCGTGAGTAGATGTATGACTATCACCACACACCATTGTCATTCCTGGTTGTGTAATTCCTAATTCTGGAGCCATAACATGAACAATTCCATTGTATTTATGACCTAAACCATACAACGTAATATCATTTTCTTTACAATTTTTCTCTAATTGTTCTAATTGATTTCTGGATAAAGCATCTTTAATAGGTAAATGCTGATTTACAGTAGGTGTGTTATGATCTGCAGTTGCTACGATTTTATCTGGCCTTGCTATTGAAACCCCTCTTTCTTTAAGTTCATTAAAAGCCTGAGGACTTGTAACTTCGTGAATTAAATGCTTATCGATATATAATATTTGCGGACCATTTTCTATAGTATCTACTACATGTTTATCCCACACTTTGTCGAATAATGTTTTTCCCATTATGCGATTGCTATTTTTGAAATATTACTAACTTTTTTCATGATTAGATGAATGTCTTCATCTATTACTTCTTTTTGTTTATCAGCAAATTGCAAGAAAGTTTGATATGCTTTGTCTAACTGAACCTTAGTCAATTCATAACCAATTTTCTTAGCTCGGTATGCTAAAGCTGCTCGTCCACTTCTTGCTGTTAAAACTATTGCGCTTTCTGTTACTCCAACTTCTTCTGGATCGATAATCTCATAAGTTTCACGATTTTTAATCACTCCATCTTGGTGGATCCCAGAACTATGTGCAAATGCATTTGCTCCAACAATAGCTTTATTAGGTTGAACAGGCATTCCCATTTTTTCTCTCACCATTAAACTTGTATCATACAATAATTTTGTATTGATATCTGTATGAAGATTTAAATAAGGATGTTGTTTTAAAATCATAACCACCTCTTCTAAAGCTGTATTTCCAGCTCGTTCACCAATTCCATTAATTGTGCACTCTATTTGTCTAGCTCCGTTTACAACTCCTGAAATTGAATTTGCAGTTGCCAAACCAAGGTCATTATGACAATGACAAGAAATGATAACATCATCGATTCCTTTCACATTATCTTTTAAGTATTTTATTTTCGCTCCATATTCTTCTGGCAAGCAATATCCTGTGGTATCAGGAATATTTAAAACTGTTGCTCCAGCTTTAATTACAGCTTCACAAACTTTTGCTAAGAATTCATTTTCTGTTCTACCAGCATCTTCTGCATAAAACTCAACATCATTCACATACTTTTTGGCATGAGAAACAGCTGCAATTGCTCTTTCAATTACTTGCTCTCTAGTACTATTAAACTTATGTTTTATATGAGAATCACTTGTACCTATACCTGTATGAATTCTAGGTTTTACTGCATATTTTAATGCTTCAGCTGCAACTTCAATATCTTTTTGCACAGCTCTTGACAAACCACAAACTGTAGCATTTTTAACTATTTTTGCGATTTCATTCACTGAATTAAAATCACCAGGACTTGAAATTGGAAATCCAGCTTCTATAATATCAACCCCCATGCTATCCAATCGTTCAGCTATTACTAGTTTCTGATTAGTATCTAACTTACAGCCTGGCACCTGTTCTCCATCTCTAAGAGTGGTGTCAAAAATTTGGATTTTATTATCTTTCATTGTAACTAATAGTTGTTATTATCTAACTCAAATTTATATATTGGCTTTAAAATCTCTTTTGATTTCACCCATATCTTTACGATATCAAAAGAGACTCCAATAAAACACTATACACTCATTATCAATACATTAAAATGAATAATTTTACAAAAGCTAATCAAAATCTAGATGCTTTATTTGCCTTAATTCAATCTTTAACAAAGTCAGAAAAAAGGCAATTCAATTTATATATTGGTAGATTAGAAGGAAATAATCATGCAAAATTTTTCTCTTTATTTAAGTTTTTAGAAAAACAGAAAAAATATGATGAAAAAGCTATTATTAATAGTGGTATTGTTAGTAAGCAACAACTATCTAATTTAAAAGCACATTTATACAAACAAATTCTAACGAGTTTACGTATGAATCCATCTCATAAAAACTTACGAGTTCAAATTCGTGAGCAACTTGATTTTGCTACAGTTTTATATCAAAAAGGGTTATACAAACAAAGTTTAAAGCTTTTAGATAAAGCTAAAATTCTAGCAATTGAAAATGAAGAAAAAAATGTTGCCTATGAAATTGTTGAATTAGAAAAAGTAATTGAAAGTCAATACATAACTCGAAGTATTAGTACCAGAGCTGATGAACTTACTATACAAGCAAAAGAACTAAGTCAACAAAATGTAATTACAAGTAAACTTTCTAATCTTTCATTACAATTGTATGGAATTTTATTAAAAACTGGTTATGTTAGAAATGACGAAGAATTACAAAAAATAAATGATTACTTTAATGCAAGACTGCCAAAAATCGATTATAATTCACTTGGCTTTAGAGAACGCTTATGGCTTTATAAAGCACATCTTTGGCGTTGTTTTTTAACTCAAGATTTTTTGAATGGATATAAGTACGCTAGTAAATGGGTTTCTCTTTTTAGAGAATATCCGAAAATGATTGCCACAAACCCTGTATTTTATCTGAAAGGAAGAAATTATTTATTAGAATCTCTTTTTTTCACAAGGCATAAAAATGAATTTAATAAAGAATTAAATTTATTTGAAATAGAGATAAAAAACAATCAAATTCCTGTAAATAGTAATACAGAAATTTTAATTTTTCAATATTTCTATGCTAATAAGTTACATAAACATTTTTTCGAAGGAAATTTTAAAGATGGAGAATATTTAATTTATGAAATAAATGAAAAAATAAAAAAATTTAGTAAGAGATTAGATAAACACCATATTATTCAATTTTATTATAAGATTGCCTGTTTATATTTTGGTATGGGTAACAATAAAATGTGTATTGAATATCTCACCAAAATTATTGAAGCCAAAAAGCTTTATGTTGGAGAAGACTTACAGTGCTTTGCTCGAATTTTAAACTTGATTGCCCACTATGAATGCGGTTTAGATTATCATTTAGAAAAACAATTTAAAGAAACATACAAATTCTTATTAAAAATGGAAAATCTACAAGAAGTTCAAAAAGTTTTTATTGAATCTATTCGTTCTTTAGGAGATTTATATCCACATCAATTTAAAAAAGAATTTCAAAAAATCCACACAAAACTAAAAGCTTTTGAGCATCATCCGTATGAGAAAAGAGCTTTCTTATATCTAGATATACTTTCTTGGCTAGAAAGTAAAATTGAAAATAAAACAATAGCAGAAATCATACAAAATAAAAAGTAGAGTGTATAAAACACTCTACTTCACTCCAAATAAATGAACTTTTAAAAATTATTATTTAGATGTTAAACTTTTATATATAGTTTCTCTAATACCTTCACTAGTTATAAACCAATCTCCATATTTCAAGTCATCATACTCTTTGGTAATTGAAATATCATTTTTAACCTCTTCTACTGTTTTCCCTTCATTTATTTTATTCTGTACTCTATCTCTTAACGTAACTAACATATTCTTGTAAGCTAGTAATTCATTTTTATTAGATATTTCTCTATGTCCAGGGATGATGACTGTTGTATCATCTATCATTAATAATGCTTTTTCTGCTGAAGCTATATAACCTTCAATACTTCCGCCACTAGTTAAATCTATATAAGGATATTTACCTTGAAAATAGGTGTCTCCCATATGCAACACATTACTTTTTGTGAAATAAATATGTGCATCTCCATCTGTATGCGCTTCATGAACATGAGATATTAAAACATCTTCTCCGTTGAAATGAACCATCATATCTTCGGTAAATGTTATAACTGGCAAAGCTTCTTTTGGTGAAGCTGGTTTAGTTTTACCTCTAACTACACTTTCCATCCCCATTCTTTTTCTTACATTTTTGTGAGATATAATTACAGCTCCCTCTTTGCTCATATTTTGGTTACCACCAGTATGATCGCCATGCCAATGCGTATTAATTAAATATTTAACGGGCTTATTTGTAATTTTTTTAATCTTTTTTAGAATTTTTGGCGTTAAGTGTGCGAATTGATCATCGATCATAAAAGCTCCATCTTCACCAACAAAAAGACCGATATTACCTCCTTGTCCTTTAAGCATGTATATACTTTCCGTTATTTTGATTGATTCAATTTTAACCTCTCTTTTTTGAGCGAAATTTGTAAAAACACTCGTTAATAAAAAGAAAAAACTTACTTGTCTAATTAATTTCATTTAGTTATTGATTTATACATTTTAAAATGTGGTCCTGCTTTGTTAATAAACTTTTCTCCAATGATTTCAAAATTGTTTTTTTCATAAAACTTAAGAGCAACCTCTCTAGCGTTACACCATAGAAAATCAATTTTTTGTTTTTCTAACTCATTAGTCGCAAAACCTAACAATAACTTTCCAAAACCTTTCCCTCTTCCCTCTATAGAAGTTGCCATGCCTCGTAATTGATAATGATTTCCTTTTAAATCTTCTAAATTATTCTTCATAAAGGTTCCAATACAAACTAATGTATCCTCTTCATAAACACCTAAATGAAATGTAGTTTTATCTAAATCGCCTTCAAATTCATAAGGAAGATCTATGTTTTTTCTTAAAATTTCTTTTCTTAAGAAATAAGTTTCCTCCGCTTTAATTCTTTTTACTAAAACCATTACTTTTAACAGAAAAATAAATGAATATATCTTTTAATACTATTGATAAAGACAATATACTAAGTATTTTTCCTTTACTTTCTAAAATTAATACTAAAACACCTCCTGATTTATTAAAAAATAGAATCATAGAAATGGGAAATTGTCCAAATTATGAGTGTGTAGCTGTTTTTGATGATAATGAGCTCATCGGAGTTTGTGGTTTATGGTATTCTACTAGGCATTATTTAGGTAGAAGTGTTGAACCTGATCATGTAATTATTTCTGAAACTTACAGAGGTAAAGGTTTAGGAAAACTTTTTTTCGAATGGATTTATGAATACACCAAGCAAAAAGGATGTGAAGCTATGGAATTAAATACTTATAGTACTAATACTAAGTCTCATAAATTTTATTATAATGAAGGATTTAATATTTATGCTTTTCATTTTGCCAAAATCTTAAGGGAAGATCAAAAATTTTATTAGATTTTTTCTTTAAAAATTTTGTCAGAAACTAAAAAGCTTCTATATTTGCACCCGCAATACCAATGCGGGAGTAGCTCAGTTGGTAGAGCGTCAGCCTTCCAAGCTGAATGTCGCCGGTTCGAACCCGGTCTCCCGCTCAAAAAAACCGAAATATTAGTTTCGGTTTTTTTTATTTCTACACCCCTCATTTCTAACCTCATATATAAAAACACTTTTTTTTACAAATATTCTACAAATAATTGTTTGCATAAACGAAAAAGGTTTCTATATTTGCACCCGCAATACCAACGCGGGAGTAGCTCAGTTGGTAGAGCGTCAGCCTTCCAAGCTGAATGTCGCCGGTTCGAACCCGGTCTCCCGCTCAAAAAAAACCGAAACATTAGTTTCGGTTTTTTTTATCTAATTATATTTCTATTAAGTTAATTTCAGCACCTCCCTTTATACTTTTTTATCTATTTTACCTCCAAACAAAAGAAAAACCAATATAATCCCTCCTAGCAATAATAACATCTTAGGATTATTATGAATTACACTAGGCTTTAGTAACAATGTTATCACAAAACCTCCAATAGCGCCTCCTAAATGCGCTGAATGACCAACATTACCCAATTGTTTTTTCATTCCGTATATAGAATACAACAGGTATCCTATACCCAAAGCATAAGCCGGAAAACTAAAAAACGGAAAAAATATAAAACTATATAACTTTCCAGGAAACAAAAGAATTGAAGCGAACATAATTCCTGAAACCGCACCAGATGCTCCAATAGCAGAATAATAATAGTTCTGCTTATTTCTATACAATGTATATAAGCTCCCAAATAAAAGACTAACCAAATAAATTAAAACAAACTTTGTATTTCCAAACCGTATAGCAACTCCACCGCCAAACAAATACAAAGCATACATGTTAAACCCTAAATGCACCCAATCTGCATGTAAAAAACCTGAAGTTAGCATTCTAATTTTTTCTCCTTCGAGAATTTTACCAACTTGAAATTTAAATTTATTAAAGAAAGCTTGATCATCAAATCCTTTAATTGAAGTCAATACATTGACCAAAATTAGCCCTAAAATTACTTTATTCATAAGTAGATATATATTCACAAACTTAATGAAAAGTTTGGTTTCACTAATTTTACATTTTAAATACGATATTTGCACAAAATTTTACTGAATGAAATATATTTTATTCCTTATTATCTACCCTATCGTTTGGTGCTTATCAAGACTACCAATGCGTTTACTATATATGCTTTCTGATTTTCTATTTTTCTTAGTTTACTATGTAGTAGGATACAGAAAAGACGTTGTTTACAACAATCTAAAATTAGCTTTCCCCGAAAAAACAGATAAAGAATTAAAAATATTGCGTAAAAAAAGTTTACGCCATTTTGGCGATTTTATAGTTGAAAGTATTAAAGCTTTTTCTTTAACAGAAAAACAAGCTCGAAAAAGATATAAATTTGTTAACCCAGAAGTTTTAAATAAAGTTGGTAAACAAGGAAAAAATATAATTCTAACTGGAGCTCACTTCAACAATTGGGAATGGTCGGTATCTATGCCATTGGTTAGTGATGTTCAAATTTATGGAGCCTATACAACAATCAAGAATCCTTATTTTGAAAAATTTGTAAAAAGCTCTAGAACAAAATTTGGTTTAATTGCGTACAAAACAAAAGACACCGTACCTAATATGGTAAAAAATATCAAAAACGGTAATATAGGAGCATACATTTTATTAAGCGATCAATCTCCTGTGCTTCAGAAAACCTATTACTGGCAAAAGTTTTTTGGTGTTAAAGTACCCGTTCATACAGGTGCAGAAATTTTAGCTAAAAAATTCAATATGGCCGTAGTTAATTACACTACAAAAAAAATCAAAAGAGGGTATTATGAAACCACTTTTGAATTAATTACCGATACTCCTAAGAAATATGAAAACTATCAGATTATCGACAAATACCTTAAAATAACTGAAAAATCTATAAAGGAACAACCCGAGAATTATTTATGGACTCACAAACGTTTTAAACATAAAGATAAATACGATATGTGGGTTGAAAAATTCAAAAGAGAATAGAGTAATATTCACACTCTTAACCTGAGAAATAAAAAAGAGACTTATTAAAGTCTCTTTTTTCATATATGTACCAGCACTCTCGTTTTATCAAGATTCTTCATGCACTGGACTTGACTTGAGGTTACATATTTTAAAATAAAGATATCCGTACAAACTTCATATTCATTTCTAATACCTCTATAACATAGATAAGTTCTTTAAAAACATAATCAATCAAAATTCAATTATAAAAACCACAATAATGATTCCTTTTTAATGAACTTACTTACAAGTACAATATTAAAGACAATTATTTATTTACAAAAAATAGAAATACCCTGAATTTTATCTCAGGGTTTACCCTTAGAAGTTTTTTTTTACTACTACAAACTGAAAGCAGTTTAACACTTTTTTCATATTTTTTAAAACTAGTATTAAACATCTGGATTACAAATCATTTTTTTTGACCTATTACTCACAAATTAAACTTCTATCTTTTTTTGAACTTTATAACTCTAAAAAGGAGTAATCATGACATTTTCTTGACACATTAGCTGACACGAAAAACACAAAACACAAAAATTTATTGAAACAAAAAAAAAGAGTCCAGTAAATACTGAACTCTTAAATTATGGGTGAAAGACCGGGTTCGAACCGGCGACCTCCGGAACCACAATCCGGCGCTCTAACCAACTGAGCTACAATCACCATTTAACTAGCGGGTGCAAATATATAACTTTTTTAAAGTATGACAAAATATTTTTTAAATTAATTTACTTAAATTTTCTACAGCAACATATCTTTCTACTGTAAACCCTTCTGCATAGTCTACTCCTATTAATCTTCCTAAGTCTTTTGCACGATACTCAACACTCTCAGTGAAGTTCTTACTAGTAATCGGAGTTTCAGGCTCTTTACTATTTGGATCAAAAAATTGAGAGCTGTAAGCTAATACAGAAGCTACTTTTTTATCCATAAATCCAGTTACATCTACAACAAAATCTGGTTCGATATTTTTCCATTGGATATAATGATAAACTTGTTTTGGCCTCCATTTTTCTTGCTGTTTTCCATCTAATGTTGTTTCTATTTTTAACAAACCACTTAAAAAACACGCATCAGAAACCAATTGACTTCCTTTTGGATGATCAATATGACGATCATCTATAGCATTACATAAAACAATTTCTGGCTGATACTTTCGAATCATTTTGATAATTTCTAACTGATGTTCTTTATCATTTTTAAAGAAACCATCTGCAAACGCTAAATTTTCTCGAACAGAAACTCCTAAAATCTCTGCAGCTTTAGCGGCTTCTTCATCACGTAATTCAGCAGAACCTCTTGTTCCTAGTTCTCCTCGTGTTAAATCTACTATTCCTACTTTTTTTCCTAAAGAAATTTCTTTTGCTATAGTTGCAGAACAACCTAATTCTACATCATCTGGATGCGATCCAAAAGCTAATATATCTAGTTTCATTTTTTACTTTTCTTTAATTGTTTGATTTCTTCTTCACTAACTTCTTTAATTTGAATTCTTCTATTTTTATATCTTTCAGCCCTAGTATGTGCATGACAACAAGGGAACAATTCTCCTTTTCCTATTACAGTAAACCTTGAAGTATCTAGTCCTAAATTAATCAAAGTCCTTTCAATCATACCAGCATTTTTTTCGCTTAACAACTGATTTTCTTCTTTCAAACCATCTCTGGAGGTATGGCACTCCAATAAGTAATATTTATCATTGTTTTTGATGTAAAGAATAATTTCTTTCATCGCTTCTAAAGAGCCTCTTTTAAAATACAATTCTTTGTGTTGAAAATAAATTTTCTTTGCTAAGCTATCTAAATATTTATCTTCTTTTATCCTTTTTTGTGCTTCTACTCTGTAACTAGCAAATATTAGGTATAAAAAAAATAAAACTTTATTAATCATCTTATAATTTATCTATAGCTTGTTCTATATCTGCAATTAAATCTTCTACCTCTTCTATTCCAACAGAAAAACGAATTAATCCATCTTTAATTCCCTGATTTGCTCTTTCTTCTGGAGTTAATAATGCATGTGAAGTTTGTGTCGGACTTAACAAAGTACTTTCTACTCCAGCTAAACTCATAGATGGTTTTATTAACTCTAAATTACGTTGAAATTGCATAGCGTCTAAATTCGATTTTAACTCGAAAGACAACATTCCACCAAATCCTTTCATTTGACTTTTAGCTAATTCGTGATCTTCGTGAGATGTTAACCCTGGATAATATACTTTCTCTATATTCGGATTTTGCTCTAAATACTCTGCCATTTTCATCGCATTTGTATTCTGATGATTTACACGTAAACTCATTGTTTTCATACTTCTTTCTAACATCCAAACTGTGAAATCACTTAAACTTCCACCAAAGTTCTTAGCAATATTCCAAATTTTATCAACATGTTCATTAGAAGCTGCAATCGCTCCGGCTAAGATATCTGAATGCCCACCCATATATTTTGTTGCTGAATGAATCATAATATCAATTCCAAAATCTACAGGAGTTTGATTTATTGGAGAAGCAAACGTATTATCGATCATCGTTATGATTTCATTTTTCTTTGCTAATTCAGCAACCGCTTTTATATCTACAACTTTTAGTAACGGATTCGAAGGAGTTTCAATAAAAATCACTTTTGTATTTGATTTAATTTCCTTCTCAAAATCTTCAATTTTTAAACTATTTGTAAAAGAATATTCTATACCGAATTTATCAAATTCTTCAACAACCAAATTATAAGTTCCTCCATACAAAGTCTGCTGTAAAACAACATGATCTCCTTTGTGTAAAAAAGCAAACATAGCTGTACTAATTGCAGCCATTCCAGAACCAAATATTAAAGCATTTTCCGTTTTTTCTAATGCTGCTATCTTTCTACATAAAGCTTCTTGATTTGGTGTATTGAAATATCTCGGATATCTTTTTATATCTACATCATAAAATTGATATGACGATGATAAATAAATTGGTGAAACGGCTCCTTTGAATTGTTCGTCTTTAACTTCACCTACGTGCGTACAAATTGAATTTATCCCTAGTTTTTTATTTGAATCCATGTTGAAAAATTTAGCTCCTAAATTACTAAATGCTTTCCATAGCTTCAAATAATTTCAATATCTTCGCTACTATGATTTCTGTAGTTATTATAGGGGGAGGAAACGTTTCTCATCATCTTTCACAAGCTTTTTTAAATTGTAATGATGTTGAATTGAAACAATTGTACGCCAGAAATATAAATTCGATTATTGAATTTCAAGATCGAGTTTCTATCACTGATAATATCACGTTGCTAACTGATGCAGATGTTTATATTATTGCAGTATCAGACGATGCTATAGCTGAAGTTTCTCCTCAACTACCTCATCATAAACTAATTGCACACACTTCTGGTAGTGTTCCTATGAACACTCTTGCAAATAATGGTAAAAAAGGAATTTTTTATCCTTTACAAAGTTTTTCAAAAAATAAAAAAGTAGACTTCTCCTCTATTCCTTTATGTATAGAGGCAGAAAATGAAACTGATTTTAAATTGTTAGAGCAACTTGCTTCTTCTATTTCTGAAAAAGTATATTCTATTACTTCTGATCAGAGAAGTAAATTACATGTTGCAGCTGTATTTGTAAATAATTTTACCAATCACATGTATAAAATTGGGAATGATATTTGTAAGTCATACAATGTTCCTTTTGAAGTATTGTTACCTTTAATTAAAGAAACAGCTTTAAAAATAGAAGAAGTTAAACCAGATTTAGCACAAACCGGACCTGCAAAAAGGAAAGATAAAAAAACTATAGAACGACATTTAGAATTATTGGATTCTAATCAGAAAGAAATTTATCAATTAATAACAAAATCAATCCAAAATGGATAAAAGCTATAAAGAACTTTTTAACGATGTAAACACCTTTATTTTTGATGTTGATGGTGTACTAACTAACGGTATAGTTACTGTTTTTCCGAACGGAGAATTAGTTCGTCAAATGAATATTAAAGACGGTTATGCTCTAAAAGCTGCTGTTAAAGCGGGATATAGAGTTTGTATTATTTCTGGTGGAAAGAATGAGGGAGTTCGTACTCGTTTAGAAGGTTTAGGAATTACTGATATTTATTTAGGTGCTCACAAGAAAATTGATCAGTATAATGAATTGGTTGAAAAATATAATTTACAATCAGAGAATGTTTTATACATGGGAGATGACATACCAGACTTACCCGTAATGGAAAAAGTTGGAATTCCTTGTTGTCCTAGTGATGCTGTTAGGGAATTACAGGCAATATCTGTTTATATTTCTGATAAAAAAGGTGGTGAAGGTTGCGTTAGAGATGTTATAGAACAAATAATGCGCCTACAAGAAAAATGGCACGATAATTTCGATGCTAAATACGATTAAATAACATTTGTTATTTTAAACATGATGTAAAATCATAATTTTTGCTTTAGAACAAATTAAATACAGATTACATATGAGAAAAGTAATATTTACATTTTTATTAGTTGCAATTTCAACTTCTATTAATGCTCAAAGCATTTTTGGTAAATGGGAGAATAGAGATGAAGAAACTGGTAAAGTTGATAGTGTTATTGAAGTATACGAAAAAGATGGTAAAGCTTTTGCTAAAATTATTGAAATCACTGATTCTGAAAGACAAACTGCTGTTTGCGATAAATGTAGTGGTAAAAATAAGAATCAACCAATTTTAGGAATGAATATCTTAACTGGATTAGAAAAAGACGGTGATGAATGGTCTGGTGGGAAAATCTTAGATCCAAAAAATGGAAAAAAATATAAATGTTTTATCAAATTAGAGGAAGTAGATAAACTTAAAATTAGAGGTTATATAGGTTTTTCTTTACTAGGTAGAACAGCGTATTGGTTTAGAAAAAAATAAATCAATTTTTGAAGTAAATTTCTCCGAGGCAAGCCATCGGAGCATTTTAAAGAAATACGTTTTTAAACTTTAATCATTTACAAACGAGGCAAGTCTCGGGTTATTTACCCTGTAGAGAATAAAAAAGCTCCAAATTTGGAGCTTTTTTTATGATCTGTAGTGCGTTGCTATTTTTGTTAATTGGAAAGCTATCTTTAAAGAATCTTTCATTGAAAGCTTTGACCCATCCATATGAACCCATCTTTTTAAAGGTTGTTCACATATTAAATGTTTTGTTTCTTCTCCGTATTTCTTTTTGAGTCTTAAAAACATTTCAACATCAAAAAGCCATCTTGTAATAAACTTCTTTCCGAATAATAATGGAATCAAATCTTTTTCCATAATTTTAGCTCCACATTGTGTATCCTTAAAATTCATGCCTAGAATTTTTTGAATAATAAAATTGATTGTTAAACTAATAACTTTCCTTGCCGATTGTTTTGTAATATTTGCTCCCATTCTTTCGATTCTAGAACCGCTAACAACTTTATAATTAGAAGTAGTAATTGTTCTAAATAAATCATCAAAATCATGCAAGTCTGTGGATAAATCAGCATCTAAAAAACCAATATAATCAAATTTTAAATCAGTATTTTTAGCTAAATGGAGCATACCTAAACGAACAGCCTCTGCTTTACCCCCATTCTTTTCACAATTTAAAACACTAATATAATCTTCTCTTCCTTTCCTTAAAGCTTTTAATTCTTCCAACGTTCCATCTGAACTTCCATCATTTACAAAACATAAATGATAACCAATATTAGTACTAACAAATCGTTTGAATTCTACTTCAGAAAGCCTACTCTCTTCATTGTAACATGGAATAACAACTCCAATACACTTTTCCCTTATTAGAAGAGACTCTCCTTTTAAAAGTAATTCTTGGGGAATAGGACATAAACCTATTATTTTATTAATTCTAACTACAATTTCACTTAGTGTAGCTGGTTTTTTAATAAAATCATCGATACCATAGTCAAATAAATCAATAATGTCTGTATCTTCAGTGTCTTCAGAAATAATTACAATTTTCGTTTTTAATGAAGATTCTTTTAAATATTTTAAAACATCGATTCCAGAAAAATCTGAATCGCTGATATCTAAAGTGACAAGGTCTGGCTGAGTTTCTTCAATTAATTGTATAGCTTGTTTACTAGTTCTAGCTATTTTGGTACTATATCCTATTTCAGATAACTTTTTTTTAAGAGATAATAAGATCAATTTATTATGATCGAAAGCAACTATTTTCATACGCGATAGTATTGTGGTTAGTAAATAATCACTCTCTATCCCCGATATTTATATAAATTCTTTCCGTTTTAAATATACAATTTAAAATTCATATTTTAAAATAAAAAATAGGTTTATCTGTAATGTGTAGCAATCTTAGTTAACTGAAAAGCAATCTTTAACGAATCTTTCATTGATAATTTGGATCCATCTACATGTTCCCATCTTTTTAAAGGTTGTTCACATATTAATTTTTTAGTTTCTTCTCCATATTTCTTTTTTAACCTTAGAAACATTTCAACATCAAAAAGCCACCTTGTAACAAATTTTTTTTCAAACAAAAGAGGAATAATATCTTTATCTAAAATTTTAGCTCCACATTGAGTGTCTTGAAATTTCATCCCTAAAATTTTCTGAATAATATAGTTAATTGTTAAACTAATAATCTGACGAGCTGATTGTTTATTAATATTAGCTCCCATCCTACTAATTCTTGAACCACTAACTATTTTATAATTTGTTGTTTCAATGGTTTTTACCAAATCATCAAAATCTTTAAAATCTGTAGATAAATCAGCATCTAAAAAACCAATATAATCCAGTTCGACATTTTTAGCTAAGTGTAACATTCCTAAACGTACTGCTTCTGCTTTTCCGCCATTTTTCTCACAATCATATACACTAATATAATCTTCTCTTCCTTTACTTAATTTATTTAAGACATTAAGAGTATTATCAGTACTACCATCATTTACAAAACACAAGTGGTAACCTAAGTTTGCATATACAAACTCTGTAAATTCATCGCTTAACAATCGATCTTCCTCATTATAACACGGAATAACTACACCAATACACTTCTCTCTTATTAATCCATTTGAACTATAGGTTTCTAAATTATTTTTTTTCTTCTTATTCGGAGCTCCAATTAATCGTTTAACTCTTACAACAATTTCGTTTAAAGAGACGGGTTTTTTCATAAAGTCATCTGCTCCTAAATTATAACCTTTTATGATTGTTTCTTCTTGTGTTTCTCCTGATAAAATTATAACTTTTGCTTTTAAATTAGGCGATTCTTTAACATATTTTGTTATTTCTAAACCAGACATATGTCTAAGATTTATATCTACAATTACTAAACATGGATTTATTTTATCTATCAACTCAACACCACCTTGGCCAGTTTTAGCTGTATAAACCTCATAACCCAAATCAGAAAGTTTTTTTTCTATAGAAAGTAGAACTAGTTTTTGGTCATCAATGGCTACAATTTTCATTCGCTTACTTGTTTTTTTATGATTAACATTTACTATTGGGATAGTAAATACAATATAACAATTATAGATTTAAATACCTGAGTGTAAACCCCTTTTTAGACCAATTACTTATTTAAATCGACGAATGTTATTTCAAACTATATTCCTTTATTGTATATTTAAAGAAAAACTATTATTGAGTAAAAAAACCAATAAATATTTAATCTCCGCCTTACTAATAGGAATTGTTTATCATACTACTTGTATTTTCTTTACTTTGGAATATACTTATGATGCTTTAATTCATTTATTTTTTGCTAACCATTATGCTAATAGTTGGTTTGAACCATGGAATTATAGTTGGTATACTGGTTTTACAGTAATGGGGTATCCTCCTCTGGTTCATCAAGCTATTGGTCTTTTTTCTATGTTAGGTGGATTAAAATTTGGGTTATTTACTGTAGCTATAATAGCAGTAATATTATTCATAACAGGATCTTATCGATTTTCTTTACTTATTACTGGAAATAAAAAAGTTGCTGGTTACGCCGCACTTTTGGCTGTTTTTTCTTCTGCATTTGCTGAAACACTACATGTTTTTGGTCAATTACCTAGTATTATAGGCATTTCTGTTTTAATGCACTCTCTACCAGAAATATATTTATGGCTTAAAAAAGGGGAGTATAAATATTTTTTTAAATCTATAGCTTTAATATCAGTTACTGTTACCTCACATCATGTCACTCCAATTTTTGGAATGGTATTTTTTATTTTTCCTCTTATTGGAACTGTGATAATGGATTATGCCGCCGAAGAATCTGGAAGTTTAAAAAATGTAGATGTAAAGTTATTTATACGAGTTTTTTTAAAACTATTCAAAAGAATGTTACTTTTTGGTCTCACTTCTTTACTTTTGATTATAGTTTGTATTTTACCATATTGGATAAACACAAAGAAAAACCCTATAACACAAGTTCCAATTCCTCATGGATCACGAGATAATTTCTTAGAAGTAACTTCTTCTGGATTAGTATTTTTCATAATTCCTTGGGGAATATTACTCTTCTTATTTCCGTATATCTTTTTCAGGTATTATCACAAACGTTATATCTTTTTTGGTTTGTCAATCACTATGTTTACTATTTTAGGGACTGGTGGTACAACACCTATTCCTAAAATGCTTTTGGGAAATAATGCGTTTAATATTCTTACTTTAGATAGATTTACTTTATGGGCTTCAATTATGTCAATCCCTATTTTTGGTGAATTTGCTTACCGGTTTATAGAAACAGATTTAAAAGAATTGTATCAAAAAACATTTGGTGCTGTTAACCATAGAATAATTGGTGGATTACTGGCTTCTGGACTTTTATTCATGTCTATTTTCACTATTAGTTTAGGTTATTTTAGACCTTTACAACCCCAAAAAATAAAAATGCTTCCTATTGTTAATTTTTTAAATCAAGATCAACACGATCACTGGAGGTATTTAACTTTAGGTTTTGGTGATCAAATAGCCTGGTTAGGAGCACAAACAAAAGCTATGAGTGTAGATGGTAATTATCACTCGGCAAGAAGACTTCCTGAACTTACAACAAGAGCTGTTGAACGATTAGAAAATTCAAAATTTAGAGGAATAGAAGGCTTAGGTTCATTACAACAATTTTTAACAGTTCCTGAGAAATACAACTTAAAATATATTTTTTCAAATGACAAATTTTATGATCCCATCCTTTATTTCTGTGGATGGCAAAGACTTAGACAATTAGAAAATGGAATTATGGTATGGGAACGTTTAGGTGTTCCACCTTTATCTACAATTTTACCCAAAGAGGAAGTACCTAAATTTCAAAAAATAATGTGGGGAATTATACCATTCTCTACAGTTATTTTAACTTTATTACTTATTAATATTCAATCTATAGCAATTCGTGTTTTAAAAATCAGAAAACATGAAAAACCAGATTATTTAAATTTTAACTTTAATTATAATCATTTTTCTAAGAGGCTTTTAAAATTTTCTATTCTGTGGGGAGCCTTAATTTTAATTTGTATTAGTTATGGAATGTATTATTTTTATATTGAAAATAAAACTCAAATATCTCCTAAAAGTGTTGTTAAAGCTTACTTTGATGCTTTAGATTTTAAACGATTTGAACAAGCTCATTCTTTTGTAGATCCTGAAATCAATATTGGACTAGATCAATATATGTTAGAAATAGCTGTTAATGATGGATTACTTAGCTCTTATGCGAAATTAAACTCTATTGACATCATTATAAAAAATGAAACAAAAAATTTGGCTAAAGCTCATGTTAAAACAAAATGGGTTACTCCTTTAGAAAAAATTAATAAACAACATAATTTTGAAGTTATTAAACGTAAAGGAAAATGGTTTATAAAAATTCCTAAACCTAACACAGATCTTCCTCCTGATCAGTTAATGATTATTAATAAAACTACATACTTTAATCACGGTAGAAGAAGAATTACAACACAACAAACTTTACATGAAGATGTTTTAAAACAACCTGTTTTAGAAGTACTTCAAGCAAAACTTGTAAAAAAAGATAAAAGTTATGCAGTTATAGGAACAATTCAGAATGTAGATAATGTTCCTGCCGATGTAATAATAAAAGCTACTCTTTACAATAATAACGATAAATTATTAGCTCAGTTTAATGCAAAACATCATATAAAACATAAATTAATGCCTAAGGAAACTTCTAATTTCAGAATTGACTTTGAAGGTATTGCTTGGTCTAAAACTAAAGACTCTATTCCAAAAATCTTTAATCCAGATGAATTTACACCAACAGAATTTGAAGAACAACCGATATTATTTAACTTACATTGTGAAGGAAATGTAGCTAAAACAGATCTTTATAAGAAAATAAGTTTAAATGGTATAAAAGTAAATAAAACAGAGATTAAAGGAAATCTTTTTAATACAGGAACAGAAGAAGCTACCATAACACAATTACTACTTTCATACTATAATGAAAAAAAGGAATTATTATGGGTTGATCATAATTTTCTAAAAGAAAGTGTTCGCCAACAAAGAAAACAAAATTTCAGTTTTCATCCTCCTAGTTTAGATAGTATTAAAGTAATTTATGACAAGTTAGATTTTTGTTTTGTTAATGGTTTACCTAATGAAGATATATCTGAAAAAATGGTTCCGAAACGTTTAACAAATCATTTAAAAAATAATTTAATTAAAGTTAAAGGAAATGGTTTTAATTTTATTAAAATAGAAACTGACAACTATATTGGAAACCCTAATTAATGATATTTAAGAAACTACATATTATAATTAAAATTGTGTTAGTTTTTTTCTTTTCTTCTTTTAAAACAATTAAAAATGAAGAAAATAATAAAATAAATATAAAAACTCTAATCAATGAAACTAGAGCTGGATACCCTATCAATTTAATTTTTTCTTCATCTTCTAAAAGCTTTAAATTATTTTGTACTAATTCCTATTCAACAGTTGTGTTAAATCCAATAATAGAAGAAAATGAACTTCATTTTAAAATACCAGAGCATATTTCAAATAAAAGAGGAATTATTCAATGGAAAGTTTTTAATAAAAACAAAACTATTTTATCTGGAAGTATTAATGTTACTCCATCTAATAAAAAAACTATAATGGAATCTTATGCCGGACCTCCAAGTATAGTTGCTGGCGGTGTTGATTATTTTATGTTAACTGTTTCTCCAACTGATGAATTCGATAATCCTTTACTTGATGACACAGATGTTATTATTAATCATCAATTCGAATCTCGAATTATTTCTTCTACTGAAAAAATAAAAAGACTCGTTGCTTGGAAAAGAGTATTTTCTTATAAAAAGTCTGGACGTTTTTTAGTTAATTCAGAATGCAACAAAGTTCCTTCTAAAGAAATTACTGTAGAAGTATACCCTAACAATGCTGTAAATTTTACTATTTCTTCATCTAGGTTTCATGATTTTGCAGATGGAAATCAAATTACAAGTTTTAAAACTTCCATCATTAAAGATGAATATGATAATATTGTTAGCGATGGCACCCATGTAACATTCATAACCAGAAACTCTGAAGGTGATATACTTACATCATATGGAAATACAATTTCTGGAATAGCAACTGCTAAAATGTTACATCCAAATCATCAAGAATCATGGAAAACACATGCTTATATTGACGGAATTGCAGAAAGTGATACTTTAAACATTAAATTCAAAAAACTTTTTAACGATTTTAATATTAATTTTTCTAAAACTAACAGAGAAATTAAAATAGGACCTATTAAAAGTTTTATGAATCAATTAATCCCAGATGGTTTTTTAACTCAATTAAAAATTATAAAAAATGATTCTTTAATAGAGATTAAAGAAATCCCTACACGTAAGGGATATGCAAAATTCCATTTACACCCAGATTTTTATGTTAATGGATTTTATAGATTAGATGTAAAAACTGGAGGAATTACTAAAAGTTTTATTAAAGAATTAAAAAAATAATATGACTACTAAAAAAAGACATAAAGCTTTACTTGTTTTTCTATTTGTTTTTCTATGTTCTATTTGTATTTATGGAATTAGTGTCGTTTTTAGTTTTTTAAATACAGGAGCAGATCGTGCATCTATACTACACCTCCCGATTGAAAGTGTTCAAGTTTATCTACCCAAAATAAAATGGAGTTCTATAGAAAATCCTGGTAGACCTATGGAAAAACAAACATTAAAAGAAATTCAAAAAGATTACCTTAACGCTTGGCATATAAAAAATATAGCCTATCGTGAAAATAATCCTTATGGACTAAAAGATTATTATACAGATAGTGTTCAAAAGAACTTAATAAACACCATAAAATATAATAATAGTCAAAAATTAAATGTAGAAACTACCACTTTACAACATCAACCTAAAATAAACTTCTACAGTGCAGACGGACAATTAGTAACTTTTACTGATGAAAATGTTGTTGAATATCAACGTGTTTTTAAAGATGGGAAATTTGTTTTTGACACAGAATTATCTTCTACATATCATGTTATGATGCTTTTAGAAGATGGATTCTGGAGAATTCGTCATTTGGTTAAAGACGAAAACGAAAAGAAACTACAAGAAATAAAAGGAAGTCAATTTGCTACGACAAAAAATGACTCTATTTTCTTAAATAACATTCCATTTAAAATACAAGGAATAAATTACTATCCGCAAGAAACTCCTTGGGATATGTTTGGTAAAAAATTCAATACAGAAATTATAGATAAAGATTTTAAATTTATTAGTGATTTAAAATTAAATACTATAAGAATTTTTGTTCAGTATGAAGATTTTGGAAAAGCGAATGTTAAACCTGAAAAATTAAAAAAACTTGAAGAAACTATAAATCTTGCTAAAAAACATAACTTAAAAGTTATTGTTACTTTATTCGATTTTTATGGTGATTATACTGTGCAAGATTGGACTTTAACTCATAGACATGCAGAAAGTATTGTTACTTATTTTAAAGATAATACAACTATAATTGCTTGGGATATAAAAAATGAACCCGATTTAGATTTTAAAAACAGAGGAGAACTGAATGTTTTAAAATGGTTAGAGTATATGACTAAAGAGATAAAAAAACACGACTCAAATCATTTAATAACGATTGGTTGGTCGAATTTTAAAGCAGCTAAAAACTTAACAAACACTGTTGACTTAGTCTCATTTCACCATTTTAACGATAATTTTGAAAATGATTTTTCATCTTTAAAAGAAACTACTAAAAAACCAATACTGGTCGAAGAGTTTGGTGTTCCTTCCTATAAAAGTATTTGGAATTTATTTATGGGTGATTCTAAAAAATCTCAAGCAAAATACCATGAAAAAATGCAAGGTTACTTTACTAAGTACAATGTATCACACATGTCGTGGACGCTTTATGATTTTACAAAAATACCATCTTCTGTAGCAGGAAAAATGCCATGGAAAAGAAACAAACAAAAGCATTTTGGCTTTATCGATAAAAATGGAAACAAAAAACCTTCGTTTGAATTTATTACTCCGAAATAAATTCTGGAGTTTTAACTACATCATTTTTATTTAAAATTTTATCGAAATAATTTAAGTACATCTCTGCTACTTCAGACATAGGTAAAGACGCTGCTGCTTTATAATTAGCCTGAGCTAATTCTAAACGATACACATCATTTGTTACTACATTTTTTATAGCTGTTGCTAATGACTCAACATTATCTGGCTCAAAGAATTCACCTCTATAACCTTCATCTTGAATTAAATCTGTTAAGTCTCCTAAATTAGGCATAATTACAGCTTTACCATAACTACCTGCTTGATGCAAAACTCCAGAACTTCCAGTAGTTGATGTATATGGAAAAACTACTACTGTGCTTTCTCCAAAAATAATAGGAACATCTTCTTCTGCTACATATCCTGTAAAATGTAAACCTGGAACGTGAGCATATTTTTGCTTCATCTCTTCTATATAACCTGGTGTATTTGGGCTATCTGTTCCTGCCACTACAATTTCTAAACTCTCATTAGTTAACTCTCTAACTCTTTCAACAGCTTCAATCATCACCTCTACTCTCTTATAAGTTCCAAATTTTCCGAAAGCCATTACTTTTTTTGGTCCTTCAGGCAAAGCATAATCTGGTTCTGGCGGCATTTCAAAAGTTCCGTGAGGAATTAATATTGCCTTATCTGTCTTATATTTATCTTTTAATGTATCTACGAATTTTTGAATTGTTAGTGCTACATAATCTGCTTTTAATAAAAATCGCGTCAAAATAGTTCCTATTAACCCATAAGTTTTTTGCAACAACTTATTTTTAGTAATTCCTGCACTGTTTAGATCTACTTGTTCTAAAATATTATGTAATAAAACTATTGTTGGAATTTTCTTAAGTTTACTTAAATAAGGCATCATTAAACCTAAAGCTGCAGGTATTTTTTTATCTCCAAACTTTAAAAATTGAAGGTTATACAAAACAGCATCTGGCTTGGTTTCATTTAATGCTTTATTAACTCTAATTAAGTTTTTATAACTATTAAATTTCCAACAATTTTTAATACTTACTTTACAACCTTCTTCTTCAAAAAATAAGTGCTCTTCTTTTACAGTTTCATCGGTTAATAAAATTAACTCTTCTACTCTATGATTTAGTCTGAACTGTTTCACTAAATGATATCCGTACTCATTTAATGTTACTTTACTTGGAGGAAATGCGGTAACTATAGCTAATTTCATATGCTTGAGTTTTTTTTAGAGCACTACTAAATATCTACCTTAACCCACTAAAAAACAACCGATTTCGTTTATAAACATTAAACTTTAGATGAAATACATTTTATTGTAGTTCAGTCTTTTGTTTTTTGAAAGTTTTTAAAAAGAAAAAGAAAAGTTGTACAACTAGCAATACAGACATTGCAATTATTTGTACAATTACAACTTCCTCTAAACTACTATGAAAGTAAATAATTAAAAGTACCTGAGTTATACCTAAAATTCCAGTAATAATTACTGGTATATATTGATCTATTGATAAAAAATAATATGCAAAAACATTAGAGATTGCAAAAATAGAAGTTGCTAATGCATATTTCCATAATAGAGGAGCAATTGCAATATATGCTTCTCCAAATAAAACATTCACTACAAGTTCTGGGAATAAATAACTTCCTAAAACAATTGTAAAAGAAAGAATACTAATGTAGCCAACGTATTTTAAAAGTATCGCACCATGTGGTAATCCTTCTTTCTCTTTATTTACAACAGCAGGAAGTAATAACATTACAAACATCCAAGCTACAAAATACACTACTCTTCCTATTAAAGCGAGTGAAGCATATAAACCTGCATTATAATTATCGAAATAATATTTAACTAATAATATATCGCTATTGTTAATGATTATTTGAGTACACTCATAAAAAGCTGTTAGAATGAAAAATTTTATCACTAACTTTTTTTGAGATTCATTTAATGTTAAAACTGGTTTAAAAGCTTTTTTTAAAGCATAAGGGAACAAACTAAAGAAAAGTGAAATAAGAATTCCTATAGAAATTACTATTGATGACTGCATATTAGATAACAAGTACAATAATAAAATTGTTATTATTAACCTGCTTAACATTTCTCCTTGGTAGGTTATCGATAATTCAACAAATTTTTTATTCCCTTGAAAAAAACCTCTATTTACACTCATTACGAAATAAATAGGAACACCTATTCCGAAAATAGTAAACATTAATGACGTACTTGTATTGAATATTTCTTGAAGATTTTTTGAAAAAGCCACTATTACTATTCCTAGAATAATCCCTACTATTAAAGTCCTTTTGGTAATATATTTTATAAAGCTATCTTCTACTTCACCATCGAAAATCACAGTATATTTAGCGGTAACCAATTGAAAAGTCATTGCAATAAAAGACAAAACCAACAAAAAAGTAATTAGTATTGCTGCATCTGCAAAAGCAGTAGGTCCTAAAATTCTTCCTACAATTAAATTGTATAAATAATTACCTGCATTTACAAACAATGCACTAATCATGAATACTTGTTCTGGTCGAATTGATTTCGGGGATAATAATTTCGATCTCATAAGTTATATCTCTTCTAATTTACATATTTTTAACCTATTAACATATATTTTTTTTAAAAAAGAAAGAAGTATATTTAAGATCACTTTATTTATTATATTAAAATTTTGTAAATGAAAGAAAAACTGTCCCTCATAATTCTTATCATTTGTTTAAACATTTCTTCTTTATTCTCACAAGTGAATATGGATAAAGGTTTTAAAATGCTTGAAACTGGTGATTTTAAAAATGCCAAATTATTCTTCGAAACAGTATTAAAAGAAACTCCTAATAACAAAACAGCTAAACTTTGTTACGGAAGAGCCTTAGGTTTAACTGGAAGTACACAAGAAGCAACTTCTTTATTTTCTAAACTTTTAGAAAAGTATCCAAATGATTTTGAAATTAAATTAAATTATGCAGAATCTTTACTTTGGGGAAAAGAATACCCAAAAGCTAAAGCCTATTACACTACCCTTTTAAAAGAGCAACCTAATAGTTTTAATGCATTATTAGGATATGCAAATACATTGTCTAATTTAAAAGATTATGTACCGGCTTTAGAATATGTAAATAAAGCCTTGGAAGTTTCGCCAAACAATCCAAATGCAATGGTATCTAGAAAATTTATTCGATTAGGTTTAGCAGATCAATTGTTTAAACAAGAAGAACACAATAAAGCTTTATCTATTTTAGAAGACAACTTTAAAGACTTTAAAGATGATAAGCAATCACTTCAATTACAAACAAATATTTACTTATCTCAAAAAGACTATGAAAAAGCAAAAATTAATTATTCTAAAAATTTAAGCACTAAAAAAGATTCTATCATTTCCTTAAACGGATTGTCTTTGATAGCTCATTTAGAAAAAAATGACAGAACAGCATTAAGATTATCAGAAAAAGCTATCAGAAAACTTCCTTCTGATGAAGAAGCTCCATATATAGAAAGAACAAAAGAACGTTATGTACAAGCTTTAGTTTGGAATAAGAAAAACGGTTTAGCTAAAACAGAAATACAAAAACTATATAATGATTATGGTGAACGAAACTGGGTTCATGCATTAAACGCTACTTTGCAAATATATCGTGGTAATGCTTCAGAAAGCATAAACTATTACCAGAAAATTTTAGATAATGACACAAAATCTTTTGATGGTAATTTAGGAATTGCTAATGCTTTTTTTGCAAACACTCAACTTAAAAAAACATATGCTGCGGTTAAAAAAACTCTAGAAATATTCCCTAACCAAAAAGATGCCATATCTTTAGAGAAAAAACTCTTATTACAATTTACACCTCATATAAAGCAACGTTTTAATTATAGTTATGACAGTGGAGATAATGTTTCGTATGCTTCAAACACCTCTATTGAATATCCTTTAAATACACGTTTTACACTAACTTCTAGTTTAGATTTTAGAGATACAGAAAATAAAAACACTGGAGTTTCCACAAGTGCTATTAATTTTAATGGAGGTTTAAACTATGTTCTTTTACCTAGATTGAAATTAGTTTCTAGCATAGGAATAAATAAAGTAGATTCTGAAAATATTAGTTATAATCAATTCTCTGCCAATTTAGCTTTTCACATTAAGCCATTTAATCTGCAAAATCTTGAAATTGGTTACAGTAAACAATTAGAAAGTTTTAATGCTGATTTATTAAATAGAAGAATTGTAAACGATAATTACTATGCAAACTATAATATTAATACAAACTTCAATTTTGGTTGGTTTAATCAGTACTTTTTAACTCAATTAAGCGATGGTAATCAAAGAAACTTATTCTTTACTTCATTATACTATAATTTTATGGCTGATCCAGTTTTAAAAGGTGGATTGAATTATCAATTTATTACTTTTAATCAACAGGTTCCTTCAATATATTTTAGTCCTGAAAAGTTTAACAATGTAGAAATCTTCTTAGAATTATTGAAAGATGCCAATAATATTCTTCCTGAAAACTGGTATTATTGGATTAGCGGAGCTACTGGTTTTCAATTTATAGAAGATAATTCTAAGCAATTAACTTATAGAATTCAAACAAGATTAGGATATAAATTTTCAGATCGATTTTTTGCTCATGTTTTTGGTCAACACACAAATATTGCGTCAGCAACAGTTGGAGGTTTTACTTTTACAAATCTTGGTATTTCTTTGAAATGGTATTTTGGTAAAAGCGCATTAAAATAAAAAACCCTTTTACAAAGCTGTAAAAGGGTTTATCAACCAAATAAATCTAAATGCTTCTATATGAAGCGGGTTTTTCAAATAATGAAAAATAAAATTTTTAAGATTTGGGGTACTTCTATCTACTATAAACTATTCTAAAAAACTTATTAATAATTTAAAAATAAAAAGCATTAAGCATCTTTATTTATTAAAATCGATGTCTACTATATAACTATAGGTAAAATAGCATAAATATTCGACGAACTGTTTTCACAAAAAAATGACTCTAAATGTTTAAATTAAAAAAGCCTTTTGCAATTGGGGATTGCAAAAGGCTCTTATTAATTAACCAAATAAATCTAAACCTTTTTTTATCTAAAAAAATTCAAATAATGAAAAAAACTAAACTTTTATATATATAGGGAATAATATACTTTCTATCTTATACTTCAAAGATAGTACTGATATCTATTCTGATACAGCAAATTTCGACACATAATACAACTAACTAAGCTAAAACTACAATCAGTGTCGTTGAATTGAAATACATGAAAAAATAAAACTATCTAAAATTAAAATAAGAATTATAAAAGCATCTTTATTACTAGAATACCAACTATTTAACTACTTTATCTAAATAATAAAACCTTTTGCAATTGGGGATTGCAAAAGGTTCCATTAATCAACCAAATAAATCTAAAAAACCTTCAACTCTAAGAAGGATATTTTCAAATAATGAAAAAAACAAAAACTTTTAATATATAGGGATTAATATACTTTCTAACTTATACTTCAAAGATAGTATTGAAACCTATTATGACACAGCAAATTTCGATACATAATACGACTACCTAAGCTAAAACTACAATCAGTTTCGTTAAATTGAAATGCATAAAAAATAAACCTATCTAAAATTAAAATAAGAATTATAAAAGCATCTTTATTACAAGAGCATCAATTATTTAACTACTTTACCTAAATAATAAAACCTTTTGCAATTGGGGATTGCAAAAGGCTCCATTAATCAACCAAATAAATCTAAAAAACCTTCAATTTCTAAGAAGGATATTTTCAAATAATGAAAAAAACAAAAACTTTTAATATATAGGGATTAATATACTTTCTAACTTACACTTCAAAGATAGCACTGATATATATTATGATATAGCAAATTTCGACACATAATACAACTAACTAAGCTAAAACTACAATCAGTATCGTTGAATTGAAATACATAAAAAATAAACCTATCTAAAATTAAAATAAGAATTATAAAAGCATCTTTATTACAAGAGCATCAATTATTTAACTACTTTACCTAAATAATAAAACCTTTTGCAATTGAGAATTGCAAAAGGCTCCATTAATCAACCAAATAAATCTAAAAAACCTTCAATTTCTAAGAAGGATATTTTCAAATAATGAAAAAAACAAAAACTTTTAATATATAGGGATTAATATACTTTCTAACTTACACTTCAAAGATAGCACTGATATATATTATGATATAGCAAATTTCGACACATAATATAAGTTCCAAAGTTAAAAACACAATCAATATCGCTAAACTGTAAAAACATAAAAAACTAAATTTTTTAAGAACAAAGTTTTTTTGGATTTAAACTATGAAAAAATTAACCATTCTCTTTTACACGAACAATAACATGTCATTTCAAAATTTGTAACATAAAAAAAACCTTTTGCAATTGGGGATTGCAAAAGGCTTTATTAATCAACCAAATAAATCTAAAAAACCTTCAATTTCTAAGAAGGATATTTTCAAATAATGAAAAAAACAAAACTTTTATGTATATATTATACTTTTAATTTTTAATCTACAATGTAAATATACAACTACCTACATCTGTAAATCTATTTAATTAGTCACTATACGTTTTAGTTTAGACAAACGGTATAAAATATTCGATAAATAGAAAATTTAAACTATCACTCAAAAAATGATAGCTTTTAAATCAAATAAAAAGCCTTTTGCAATTGGGGTCTGCAAAAGGCTTTTTTTAATCAACCAAATAAATCTAAAAACCTTCAATTTAAAGAAGGATATTTTCAAATAATGAAAAAAACAAAACTTTTATGTATATATTATACTTTAACTATTTCTTATTTACACTTCAAATATACAGACAGTTACACTCTAAAAAATATTTTTTAGCTATTGTACATTTAACCTTAGATAAACGGTTTAGTATACTCGTTAAACTGATTTTTCATACTTCATTACTTCATAAAAATGCATAAACTTTTTATAAATATTTTTTAACCTTTGAATTTAAAAAATCAACTTATATTAAAATATAGGATTCCAATTAATAAAAGGAAAGTTTTATTAGACATAATACTTGAGTATAAAGTTATTAAATACGATATACACTTGTATTTAAACTAAAAACACAAACTTAAAATGTTTTGAATAGTGTACGTGGATTTGGGCTCTAAATTATAGAGTTTGAAATAATATTAATAAAAAAAGTCTATAACAAATTTAATCTTTTCATTAATTCAGAACGATTAGATCTACTTACAGGAATAACGTCTTTTTCAATAAGAACACTATTATCTTCTATATCAACTATTTTTTTAAGATTAATAATATATGATCTGTGTACTTTTAAAAATAAGTCGTTTGGTAGTTTTTCTTCTATCTTCTTAAGTGTTGAATGTACTGTATAATTTTTATCTTTAGTTTTAATTAAAATATAGTCTCCTTTTGCCTCAACAATATTTATACTTGGTATTTCAATTTTAATTAATCTTCTATCAATATTAATATACAACTGTTGATCTTCTTCTTTTTCTTTAGATTCATCTTTAGCGGTATTAATTGAATTATTTTGAGTACTAAACGTAAACTTTTTGGCTTTCTCTACTGCTTTAATAAAACGCGGTAAAGTTATTGGTTTAACCAAATAATCTACAATACATTCATATTCAAAAGCATCAATAGCAAACTTTTGATCAGAAGTTGTTAAAATTATTCTTGGAGGATTTTTTAACGTTTGAATTAAATCGAACCCAGTAAAATCTGGCATGTGAATATCTAAAAATATTAGATCAACTTCATTCTGATTTAAATACTTAATTGCTTGTAAAGCGTTAGAAAACTCTTCTAACACATTTAAAGACCCTTCACTTTTACAAAGTTGGTTTACTATTGTTCTTGCAGTAGATTCATCATCAATAATTAAACAATTCATGTATTTAAATAATTTTTACGCATTGTCTAAAAAACTAGACATTTTAGTTAATATTTCTAAGAAATCAGCATGCCCTTTTATAACTCCATTTAAGAGTTCTTTTTCATATGTTACAGCTGATTCATATGATTTCTCTAAGCCTAAAATACTAATTTTATGTTTAATTTTATGAACTATCTCTGCTATTTGTTTAAAATCTTGATTTTCAACATGATTCTCATATGTTTTTATCTCTACTGGTAGTTCATTTTTTAAAATCGAAAGCATTTTCTCTTCAAACTCCTGATCTCCTCCAGATAATTCTTTGATGTAGTTAAGATTTGGTTTCTCCGAATTCATTATTTTATTTGTTAAATTCTATATAAAATGTTGTTCCTACCCCCTCTTCACTTTCCAACCATATTTTTCCATTGTAAACATCAACAATTTTTTTAACAATGGAAAGTCCAATTCCAGTAGAATCTTTATGATTTCCTAAAGATTGAAAAACTTCAAATATTTTATTATGATATTCTTTCTTTATTCCGACACCATTATCTTTAACACTAAAGACATAGCTTTTCTTTTTTTCTTTGACATGAACAGAAATTAATCCTTCTTTTTTATCAATATAGTTAACAGCATTGCTCATTAAATTTTGAAAAAGCTGTTGTATTCTTACCTTATCTGCTTTAATTTTAGGCAAGTTTTTATCAATTTGTATTTTAATATGCTTAGGCACATAAATTAGCTTACTTATGTCATATATTATTTTATAAGTATCAATTTCTTCAGAAGGAGCGCCATCATTGTTGATACTAGAGTAATTAAGAATATCATTAATTAAACGTTCCATTTTTTCAACCACCTCTTGAATCATGTCTATATTCTGAGTTCCTTCCTCCCCTAACTCTACACCGTAGTCTTCTTTCAACCAACTAGTTAAAGCAGAAATACTACGCAAAGGTGATTTTAAATCATGCGAAACAATATGAGCATACTCTTCTAATTCGATATTTCTTTGTTCTAACTTTTTTAATAATTCTTCTTTTTGAGATTCTAACTTTTTTATATGAGTAATATCTAAAACAATACCTATAGAACCAGTAATTTCTCCCTGAATATCAAAATTTGGTGCAGCACTTACTAATAATACTTTTTCCTGATTTAAGTTGTTAATAAATTTAAACTCATAAGAACCAGATTTTTTTCCTTTTTTATCTTTATTTCTTTGCTGAATAAATTCTATAATTTTTTCTTTTTTGAATAAATCTCTAATATCTTTATTAACAATTTTTTCTTCTTCAAAACCAGTCATTTTCATAAAATTATTATTCGCTGATAAAATTTTATTTCTTCGATCTAGTTCAACTAATCCTAGCTTAAGATTAGCAATTATATTGCTATATCTTTTTTTGTGAGTTTCTAAACTTTTTCTGTAATTTCTAGATAATGTAACATCTCTGTATGTCCATAGATGTCCTTTATATTCATCATCTTTAGATATCGGAATATAATCTCTCTCTAAAATCCTACCATCTATTAATCTCAACTCATCACCTAAAACTACTTTCTTATCTTTGATAAGTTTATTAATTCTAGCAGCGAAATAATCTGGTCTTTCAAAAAGATGCTTTGTATCATCCAACATTTTCAAACAATTCAACCCTATTAATTCCATAGGTTCCATTGGAATTGAAAAAATTTCACACATCTTTTTATTAGAAATTACAATTTCTCTTTTTTCATTTTCTAATAAAACGGCACTATCTAAATTCGAAATTAAAGATGTTAATCTATTTTCCGACTCAATTAACTTCTGCTTTGCTAATTTATTTTCTGTTATATCCTCAACAGTAGCTACTTGAAATTTTAAATTACTTTCTGGGCTTTTTACAGAATTCACGATAGTTTTTGCCCATAAAATATCACCATCTTTTTTAATGTACCTCTTCTCTTGAGTAAAATTGTTAATTTCTCCAGAAGATATTTTCCCCCTTAAAATTCTTGATACTTCTCTATCATCTGGATGAGTAAACTCATTTACAGTTAAAGCTCTCATTTCCTCTAAAGTATAACCTAGCATCTTAGTTATTGTATTGTTTGCAAACACAAAATCGTCATCATGTTCTTCAGACAAAACAATTCCGATTGGTGAATTATTAAAAATTATATCTAATTGATGTTTTTGTTCTTCTAATAATTCTCGAATTTTTATTTCCTCAGTAATATCTCTAGCAATACCTTGCGCACCAGTAACCTCACCTTTTCTATTATAAACCAAACTACAGTTAACTTCTAAAGTTTTAATTGTTTTATCTTTAGTAATAATTCTTGATCTATATTTTGAATAAAAACCTTGTTTGACTAAATTTTGAAAAGCTTTTAACGTATATTCATAGTCCTCAGGGTGAACTATTTTCATTAAGTTTAACGGTTTACTTGCGTCATAATTATAGCCAAACATAGCTATAGCTATATCATTCATTTTAATTACATTTCCTTTTAAATCAATTAAAACAAATGCATCATTTATATTTTCAAAAATTCCTTTGAGTTCAGAATCCTTTTGTAAAAGTTCTTCTTGAAATGAATGAGTCTTTTCCTTTAAAGCCTTAATTTTTTGTTCTGATTGACTAATATAAGCCTCTAATTTCTTTTCAGCTTCTAACCTTGCTTTTCTCTCATTCTCTAAAGCCTTTCTTAAGTCATTGATAACGATATCACCCATATTATTTTTTGGATATAGTTTAAAAATAACACATCCCGTAATTTTTCACAGGATAAGTTTGATAAAGATATGCTAACAAAAAAGACTATTAAATATTTATACTGAAATTAACTCATTAGCACTCCAGTAAGATAATACTTTTATTAGTTTATTTTGATAATCTTCATATTTAAGTGGTTTAACCATGTAGCCTGCAATACCTATTTTATAACATTCTAACATATCTTTTTGATTTGTTGATGTTGTTAATATGATAGTAGGTATATATTTTAAAATGTCATCGTTTTTAAGAATCTTTAAAAATTCTATACCATTTATTTTAGGCATATTTAAATCAAGAAGTATAATATTTGGTAAATTGTCTTTATCTTCTAATTTTTTCAAAGCTTCTTCTCCATTATTTGCTTCTATAACACGATGCTTTGATTCTATTTTAGATAAAATCCGATTGAATTTCATTACTTCTATTTGGTCATCCTCAATTAACAATATTGTTAATTTTCTTTGCATTTTTTTTATATTTTTAGGTAGCTTAAACTGCAATTTAATATAATACTATTCGTAATATCATTTCTTTAGTTTAATCTTTTATTTTAAACGATAAAATGTAGAAAAGTATAGACGAGTAGTTTTCTGCATTAACATATGTTTACAACATAAAACATGAACAAAACAACAACAATTACTACTTATATTTTCTTTTTAATTCTCTTCCTTTTTTTCACAAATAATTGTAAACAAAAAGAAAAATCAGATATACACCAATACACTAACTCTTTAATTAACGAATCTAGTCCCTATTTATTACAACATGCGCATAATCCTGTAAATTGGTTTCCTTGGGATAAAAAGTATTTGAACTTAGCAAAAAAACAAAACAAATTAGTGCTATTGTCTATTGGTTATTCTTCTTGTCATTGGTGTCACGTTATGGAAAAAGAAACTTTTCAAGACAAAGAAGTTGCAGATTTTATGAATAAAAATTTCATTAATATTAAGATCGATAGAGAAGAACATCCTAATGTTGACAAAACTTATTTAACAGCTGTTCAAATAATGACAGGAAATGGTGGTTGGCCTTTAAACTGTGTTATTTTACCTGATGGAAAACCAATTTGGGGAGGAACATACTTTAACAAAGAAAACTGGCTAACTTCTTTAAAAGAGATACAACGACTTTATGAAGAAAATCCTGGACGAGCAAAAGGTTTTGCTAATCAATTAACAGACGATTTAAAATCACTACAAGAATTTAATAACACAAATTTAAATCAGGAGTTCTCTAGAGATAAACTTGATAATTTTATATCTAATTGGAAAAAAAAAATAGATTCTATTAATGGGGGTTTAATTGGAAAAAACCAATTTCCGAGAGCTAATAATTATCAATTCTTATTAAGGTATGCCTATCAAAAAGAAGATAAAAAACTAGAAAAATTTATTTACAAAACTTTGAACAAAATGGCTAATGGTGGATTAAATGATCATTTAGCTGGAGGCTTTGCAAGATACACTGTAGATAATAAATGGCATATTCCTCATTTTGAGAAAATGCTTTATGATAATGCACAATTAATTTCTCTTTTTTCTTATGCTTATCAACTCACTAGAAACCCGAAATATAAAGCAGTTGTTTATAAAACCTTAGATTTTATAGATCAAGAACTTTATAACGACGGATTATATTTTTCGTCTTTAAATGCAGATAGCCAGAATGAAAATGGTGAGTTAGAAGAAGGTGCTTATTATACCTGGAAAAAAGAAGATTTACAGCAATTAATCACCACTGATTTTAATCTTTTCGAATCTTATTTTGGAATTGATAGCGTTGAAACTGTTGAAGGAAAACATACGTTAATAAAAGTATATAATGATGACGCTTTCAGTAAAAAACATCAATTATCTGTAGAGGATTTACAACTAAAAATCAACTCATGGACCTCTACCTTATTAAACGCTAGAAATAAAAGAATTAAACCAACTACAGATCAAAAGATTTTAACGTCTTGGAATGCTTTATTGTTACAATCATTTGTAGATGCATATAAAGTTTTTGGTGATCATAAATTTAAAAAGAAAGCGATAGAATGTTCAGAAACCATTAAAAAGAAAGCAATCTCTAATACCGGAGAAATTACAAGAAGCGTTACAACTACCGATAAAAATATTAAAGGATATTTAGAAGATTATGTTTTATTGACCCAGAGTTTTATTTCTCTTTATGAAATTTCTTTAGATGAAAAATGGCTTCAGGAAGCAAAAAAAATTACTGAGACTACTTTTACAAATTTCTTTAATACAGAAAATGATTTCTTTAACTACACTGCTAAAAATAGTGATCAATTAATTTCTAATAACTTTGAGATTGAAGATATTGTAATTCCTTCTTCAAATTCTGTAGCTTGTAAAAATCTTTTCAAGCTTGGGCATTATTTTGGGAATAATGAATATTTAAAATTAAGCGAAAAAATGCTACAAAAAATGTTACCTAAAATAGAAAAGTATCCGCATATTTATTCTAACTGGTTAGATTCTTATTTGAACTTAAGTTATCCTTTTTATGAAACAGCCATTTCGGGTAAAAATGCTTTGAATACATTAAAAGAACTACATCTAAATTACATTCCAAATCATTTAATAATTGGAAGTATGGAAAATAGTGACTTACCACTATTAAAAGGGAAATATAATAATGAAAAGACTTTGATTTATGTTTGTGAAAACAAGACTTGCAAATTACCTACGGAAAATATTAATAAAGCAGTGTCTTTATTACAAAAGAACTAATTAATTGTTTTGGAGAAATACTGAGTAATCGTGAATATTCATAATACCTGAAGTGTATGGTGCATTATTTTCTTTATTTGTTTCATCTATACTTTCAATAAATTGATTTAAACTTTTTAATTGAACTTTTCCTTCTGTGGTATTTGGGAAATAATACAGATTTGTTTGGGTACCTTCTTTCTGAATAACAAGATTACTTTGCTCAGATTTTGAATAATAATTCACTCCTATTTCCGATTCCTCTTGAAGTTGGAAGGTTCCTGTTCTTAAAATTTCTTTATCTATTCCACAACCTTCTTCTGTAAAACTAAAAAGTATTGTTTTCGGAAATGAAATAGGGTTTACATAAGGAATATTAAACTTTATTGTTGTTCTATAACAATCTGGAGCTCCACAGTCAAAACCGTGCAAATCGAACACTAAATTGAACTCTAAAGATTCTTCATTTCTATGAATTAAATTTCTTAAATACAATTCAGCCAACAGACTATTTTTAAGATTTTCGTCTGGTTTAGAAGCTAACAACTTTTGACGAAGTTCTTTTCGTTCTTTTTCTAAACGCTGTTCTTTCTCAAGAAGTTTTTCTTTAGGTTGATTTACCTCTTCTTTAGTTGTAATAACTTTTTCAATCATTTTATCTTCTTGTTTCTTTTCACCACAAGAAAATAAGATACAAGCTACTAAGATTAAAGCTACTCTCATAATTTTTCTTTCGACAAAATTACATCATCTATCCAAACTTTTCGATTACCTCCTCCTTTTTGATAATCTACCCAGCCTAACGTAACTTTTTCAAAGACAGGAAAACTCCATTCTCCATTATTTCCATTTTCTAAACAACCTTTATCAAAAGATTGATGCTCTTTTAAATCGTGAACTAATTCTTCATTAATCCACAATCGCATATTGTTAGTTTTTCTATTTACATACCAGTTTACAACAAACCATTCATTTTCTGGAATTTTCACTTTAGTATGATCCCAACAATCTGACTTTATTGGGTTTGTATCGTAATTTGCCATTAAACATTTGTGATGTTGTCCACCGTAACGAACCTCAGCATAAAAACCTTGAGCTGTTTTACCACTCGTTTGAATCATTGTCCAATGAATTCCATCTGGCGAAGCTTCTTCAACAAACATTTTTAAACTTCCATAATACTCATATTGCTTTATTAATTTTTCACTTGAAAAAGATAAAAATGCACGATTATCATATCCTTCTCCAGAAACAAACTTTAAAGATTTATTTCCTGAAACATGTTTTAAAGAATCTATTTCTATTGTACCATTTCCTGATGTTTCCCAAGGAAAAAAAATAGTTTGACCAACTGCATAAGTTTCAAAATCGTCTTCTATAATAATTTGATTTCTAAATTTTTTACAAGAAACCAAAGACAATAGAACTAAAATCACACTAAGGTTTTTCATAATTTTAAATAAATGAAGTACACATTCTAACGATATGATATGGTGATTTCCACATGGTAACTTTAGGTACAATTATTGGTTTTCTATCTACAGATAACTTTTCATGCCACTCACCATTTTCGTTATCAATAAAATATTTCTTGGTAAAATTAAATAACTTATTTAGATATGTTAGATATTTTTCATTTTTCGTAAACTCATAAAGCTTTTGAAAAGCAATAATAGTTTCAATTTGCATCCACCATTGAAACTCTTTAATGAAATTTTTATTTTTTACATTTTGAAACATATATATACCTCCTACTTCGTCAATTAACTCCATTGAAAGTTGACAATAATTTTCAAGTTTAGTAACTAACTTTTCTTGAAGTTTATGTTCATCAACCAACTTTGAAAAATCTAACAACATAGAAGGAACTTCAGCGTTATGTCCAATTGAAATATTTTCAGTTTTTGATTTCCAGTTCTTATCAAAATCTAGCTCACAAAACTCATTTTGATGTAGAAATTTATTCATTAAAATTTCAAATAAATTCTGAATTCGATCTTTAAGTTGATCTGTTTTATAAAATCTATAAAGATTAGTATATGCTTCCAAAAGATGCAAATGAGTTCCTAAATTTATTATCTCTCTATTTATTTTTAAATCACATGTTATTTCGCTTAAATAAAAATTACATTTTTCTTCATAAAAATTATCTTCAATAAACATAAATAATTCAACACATTCATTCTTTACAAACTCATTTTCAGAATACAAATAATACTCTGTAAATGCCAATAAAGTATAAGCCTGAGCTATCGCTTTTTTATTTCTCTTTATAGACCTCCCCTTATAATCAACATTCCAAAAATATCCCTGATGAATTATATCTAAAAAATGATTTTGTATGTATAAATAACTTCTCTCTATACATATAGAAAACTGTTCAGTTTTTAAATGATTTGCCACTTTTGCAAAAGACCATAACAATCGAGCATTTAAAATAATTCCTTTATCACTATTTGCTATAGGATTACCATAAAAATCAAGTTTACCATAAAAACCTCCATGATTAAAATCATGAGTTTTTGCAGACCAAAAACTCATGACTTCTGAAAGTACAGCAATCATTTCTTCTTTTAAAGAATACATTTAAAAACTGGTTAATTACTTTCTGCTGTTCTTTGGATTTTTAACTCTTCTTCGATCTCTTTCATTCTTTTTTGAGTTAATGGATAAGCTAATAATGCCACAACACCTAACAACACAAATACCGCTGGAACAATACTCATATTTAGTTTAATTCCTTGTAACATTTCTGCTGTTTTGACAGCTGCTTGTCCGTCGTAGTTATATAAATTCAGAACTGCTAAAGTGATAGCTCCTGCTACACCTCCACCGAATTTCATAGCAAAAGTTCCTGCAGAAAAAATTAACCCTGTAGCTCTTCTTCCGTTTTTCAACTCTGAATAATCAGCAGCGTCACCTAACATTGCAAAGAATAAAATGGGCATTAAACCTGCTCCGAATTCTGAGATAATTCCTAAAGTAAAAATGGAACCTATTTGATTTGCTTCTAACCAATACATTGCAGCAACAGAAGCTGCAGAAAATAAAATACTAAAAATGAATAATTTTACTTTCCCAAAAAACTTAGTTAAAGTTGGAGCAAAAAATGTAGAAATCATAGAAATAACTAACAGTGATAATAAATACAAACCTGCTAATCCGTTTTTACCACCCCAACTCGTTAAACTTCCGAAGAAATTATTTTCATCATTCACATAATGTGTAAAATAGAACATTATTGAACTTTGCTTAATAATGTTGTATGTAACAAATACAAAACCAATAAATAATAAAATTAACCACGGTTTATTATTTGCTAAATCTTTATAATCTTTTGATAAATCGCCTGTTTCAACAGATTTCACACGCTCTCTTGTAGTATAAAAAGTGATCAAAGAAAAACACACTAAAACAAATGCCAACACATACATAGTGTATTGATAGCCTGAATTTTTATCTCCATTTCCTAAAAAGTCAACTAAAGTAATTACACCAATAGTAGCAATTATACCTCCTAAATAGGCTCCAAAAAAGCGAAAAGAAGATAACACTGTTCTTTCTTTCTGACTCGTCGTCATTACTCCCATCAAAGCAGAATATGGAACATTATTCGCCGTATACGCGAGAATATAAAATATAGACGTTGCATATGCCCAGAAAATTTTTCCTCCTAAACTTAAATCGGGAGTTGTAAATCGTAATACTAAAGCTACACCTAACGGCAAAGCTGTCCAAAGTAACCATGGCCTGAATTTCCCCCATTTTGTTCGGGTTCTATCAGCAATATTTCCCATGATTAAATCTGTTGCTCCGTCTCCTAAGCGAACTACCAATAACAATGTTGCTACAGCTGCCGTTCCTAATCCGAAAACATCGGTATAAAAAATTGGTAAGAAAGGTCCCATTGTCCTCCATGCAATATTAGCTGCTGTATCTCCTAAGGCATAGCCTATTTTTTCTTTTAATGATAGTTTACTTAATTCTGACATATACTTTATTTGTATTTGGTTGTTTCTCTATGTATTAAACTGGTATCGATAACTAAAGTTTTGTTTTCTGACACGTCTTTTTTCTCTATTCTGTCTATTAATAACTGTAAAGCTCTTTTTCCGATTTCTTCGGTATGTTGGCTTATCGTTGTTAATTTTGGATTGGTAAAAACCACTACATTCTTTCCTGAAAAACCTATGATAGAAAGTTCTGAAGGCATTGAAATGTTGAATTTCCTAGCAATATTTAATGCAACTACACCTAACACATTATCAATTGCAATTATTGCATCAATATCTTTATTTGCTGCCATGATTTTTTCAATACTATCATCGACATTAGCGTCGTTAGTAACTTCAAGAATTATTGGTGAGTTTTTATATGAATTAGATTCTTCAATTGCTTTTTTATAACCATCTACTCTTAACTTTCCAACATTTAATCCTGTTAAAGAATCTAAGAGTATAATCTTTTTTCTTCCTTCAGAAATTAAATAATTCGTTGCTTCGTAAACAGCTTTTAAATCATCGATAATCACTTTATCACAATCGATAGATTTTATAAAACGATCGAACATTACCACAGGTAATCGATTGTATAACATTAATTCTTCTAAATGTTCTACTTCACCTGAAGTTTGCGTTTCTTCTGCTACAGAAATTAAAAATCCATCTACACTTCCATCAGTTAAAAGCTCGATACTCTTTTTCTCTTTATCGATAGATTCATTTGAAATACAGGTAATAACACTGTAATCGCGTTTAGAAGCTTCTTGCTCTATACTATGAAGTGATCTTGCAAAAAATGGATTCAAAATATTTGGTAAAACAACACCAATGGTTCTTGTTTTACTTTTCTTTAGACTTAGCGCAGCTTTGTTTGGTTTGTAATTATATTTTTTTGCTAATTCTTTAACTTTAGCAATGGTATCTTCACTTATTTCGTAACTATTGTTTAATGCTTTAGAAACAGTAGATATCGATACATTTAATTCTTTGGCTAAATCTTTTAGTGTAATCATGGCTTAAACGAGTAATGATAAAATGGTTATTATAGTAAAACTTGTTAAAGCTAATATAGTTGTCATTACCGTCCAACTTTTAAACGTTTGTTTTTCTGTTAATCCTAAATATTTTCCAACGAGCCAAAATCCACTATCGTTAACATGAGACATTATTGATACACCAGAAAATACAGCAATTACTAAAGTAGATTTTCCATTATCACTTACTCCCATTAAGATGATAATTTTACTACTCATAAACGAAACTACCTTTTAATCCTTCTGCAGAGTTTTTTCCGATCCAAACATTAAAATCTCCTTTTTCTACTCCGTAAATAAGTTCGCTGTTGTAATATTTTAAATCTTTCACTCCAATAGAAAAACTTACTTTCTGTTCTTCTCCTTGCTTTAAACTTACTCTTTTAAATCCTTTTAATTCTTTTACAGGTCTTGTTATGCTTCCAACAACATCTTGCACATAAAACTGTACTAATTCTTCACCGTCTCTTTCACCAGTATTCTTTACAGTAACCTCAACAGTTATTTCATTTGTATCAGTTAATTTATTCGTTGATAATTTTAAATTACTGTACTCAAAAGAAGTGTAACTTAAACCATAACCAAAAGGAAAATGAGGCGTGTAACCCGCATCTAAATAATGAGAAGTATTACCTAAAGAACTTTGCCAAGCTCCTACAGGAATATTGTTCATTTGCACAAACTCTTTTGGAATTGCTGGTCTTCCTGTATTTTTATGATTATAATACAATGGCAATTGACCTGCTACTTTCGGCCATGTAACTGGTAAACGCCCTTGAGGCTCTTTTACACCAAACAGCATGTCGTGAATAGCAGGTCCTCCCATAGTTCCTGGATGCCAAGCCATTAAAACAGCATCGACATCGTTAATAATATTTGTTAATGTAATTGGTCTACCTGCCATGATAACCAACACAATTGGTTTTCCTGTTTTTGCCAATTCTTTAATTAATTTTTCTTGCGCTCCTGGTAAATCTATATTCGCTCTACTATGCGCTTCACCAGAAAGAATTGCTTCTTCTCCACCAATAAAAACAATAACATCTGATTTTTTTCCTGCGGCGATTGCTTTTTGAAAATCTTTTTCAGACAAATCTCTACTGTACGATAATCCTTCTACGAAGTTGTAATTCACATTTGTTTTTTTAAAACTTGCTATTGGAGTTATTGTATGGGTTTTATCTCCATCGAAAGTCCAAGTTCCTAATTGTTCTCGTGGTTTATCAGCTAATGGTCCGATTACGGCAATTTTAGTTTCTTTTCTGAAAGGCAAAATATTTCCTTCATTTTTTAATAAAACAGAACTTTCAATTACAGATTTTTTTGCCAATTCTAAATGTGATTCAGCATATAAATTTCCAGTATGATTTTTATCTCTATTCGGATTGTCAAATAATCCCATTCTAAATTTTACTCGTAAAATCTCAGCTACTAAACTGTTGATTTGAGTTTCGTTTAATTTTCCTTCTTTTAGTAAATCTTTTATATGATTTTCATAGGAATTACTAGTCATTTCCATATTTAAACCAGCTGTAATTCCAATTTCAGCAGCATGTTTTTCATCTTTAGCAAATCCATGAGGAATCATTTCAGTTACGGAATTCCAATCACTAACTACAAAACCATCAAACTTCAATTGTTCCCTTAAGATATCTTGCAATAACTTTTTATCACCAGAAGCTGGAATTCCGTTAGTTTCATTAAACGAAGTCATTACCGTTTGACTTCCTGCTTCAAAAGCCGCTTTAAAAGGAGGCAAATACACATTTTGCATTAACTCCTTATTAAGGATTGCTGTGTTGTAATCTCGACCACCAATAGCTGCTCCGTAACCAATAAAATGTTTTGCACAAGCAATCATACTTGTAGAACTTGTTAAATCTTCTCCTTGAAAACCTTTTATATATGCTGTTGATAATTTTGATGCTAAATACGGATCTTCACCAGGAGATTCTGCGATTCTTCCCCAACGACTATCTCTAGCAATATCTAACATTGGAGCGAATGTCCATCGAATACCTGAAGATGAAGCTTCTACTGCAGCTACTCTTGAAGAAGCCTCTACAGTTTCTGGATTCCAAGATGCTGCCAATCCTAAAGGAATTGGGAAAATTGTTTTAAAACCATGGATGACATCTCTAGCAAAAATTAATGGAATTTGATTCGGACTTTCCTCTGTTGCAATTTTTTGTAATTCATCTACATAATCCGTATTCATTACATTTAAAAAAGCTCCTACTTTACCATCTCTCACCGCTTGTTTTAATTCTTCTGGTAACGAACCTTTTACTCTACTCGATGTTCCTCTTAAATTTAATTGTCCGATTTTTTCTTCAATGGTCATTTTAGCCAATAAAACTTGAACTTTCTCTTCAACAGGGTTATTACTTGTATTTTTTGTTTCTTCATTTTTACATGAAACCAACACTAATGCAAGTGTATATATGATTAATTTGGTTATTTTCATTTAAATAGTTGTTTATTTTAATTCAGCAATTTGAATACTTGGTTTCTTAAAAAAGTTGCTTTTAACTCCTTTTTCTTTTAGTTTAATTTTGAACACCGAACCTGCTAAAGGAAATTGTTTTTTCTCATCATCAGTCATATCTACAGAAGCTGTAGTTATGTATAATTCATCAAAATTATCGCCACCAAAAGCACATGAAGTTACGTTGTGTGCTGGTACTTTAATTTTCTTCTCTAAGGTTCCTGTTTTTGGATTGTACTTTGCCACAGCATTTCCATTCCACATACCAACCCATAACATGTCTTGATCATCTATTGCCATTCCATCAGGAAAACCATCTTTTGGATCGACAGTTACCACTACTCTTTCATTAGAAATTTCACTTGTTTTTTTATCATAATCGAAGGCACGAATTGTTCCTTTAGGTGTGTCGATATAATACATAGTAGATTTATCTTTTGACCAAACAATTCCATTAGAAATTGTAATTCCATCTAGCATTTTATCACTCTCTCCTTTTTCATTAATTTTATACAGGTTCGCATTTGGTTTATTTTGTGCTAAATGCATTGAACCTACCCAAAGATTTCCATTCGGATCACACTTTCCATCGTTAAAACGATTTTCCGTAATATCTGACTCAACATCTGACAACAACGATAATTCTTTAGTTCTTGTATTTACAACATAAATTCCGTCTTCTAAAGCTACAATAGCTTTATTTTTGTCTTCACTTGGGACAACAGTACCAATTCTACAAGGCATTTCTATTGAAGAATTCTGCTTTGAACTTGGATTATAAATATGTAATTTCTTTCCTTCTATATCGATCCAATACAATTCTTTAGAAATATGATTCCATATTGCTCCTTCTCCTAATTTTGCATCAATTTTAAACTCTAATTCTGCTTGTTCTTTAACTTGTTTTACATTCTCTTTGCACGCTATCGCGTTTAAAATTACCAAAAGGACTATTATTTTCTTCATCTTATTTTTCAACTTTTATAAACTGAATGTAATCGTTGTTTTTGATAGAAATTATGTGTTCTTCTCCTGCTATATGTATTCGCTGTAAATCTTTCACATCCCCATTTGTAAAGAAACCGCTTTCTGTAACCGGAACAGGATTTAAATTACCGTTTCCATCACCATGTAATAGCAATCCATAACCTGCATCGTTTCGAGGTGTTTCTACTTCTGAATTGTGTAAATTTCCTGCGATTAAAATGTCTTTATTACCATCACCATTATAATCATCTACAAGAATTTGATTAATGCTCGACAACTGTGCTTCTACAGGAAGCTTTTTAATTTCGAATTTTCCATTCTTATTTTCTAGATAAATACTGGCAAATGATTTTACTTGGTAATGCAACGAGTTTTCTAAATTCTTTTTCCCATAAACATCAATTAAAGTTGCTCTAGAAAACTCATCATAATTTTTAAATTTCTTTTTAATCCCAGGAACTTGTTCAGAAGAACATTGCCTTCCTCTTACAGGGTATTGCTTTCCTTTATTGTAGTAACTTAATACGATATCTGACTTTCTATTTTTATCAAAATCTTTCATGTAGATATCGAAAGTTTCATCTTCAGTAGCTTTATATTTATAGTTTAATCCGTTGTTTCCTAATACAAAATCTAAATCTCCGTCGTTATCAAAATCTCCACTTGCGATACTCCACCACCAACCTGTAGTATCTTTTGATAAACCTAATTTTTCGGAAACATCCGCAAACTTTCCTTTATTATTTTTAAATACTTTTATTGGCATCCATTCGCCAACAATGATAATATCGTCCCAACTATCATTATCAAAATCAACAACTAAAGCACTAGTTGCCATTCCTAAATCTTGAAAACTAGGCGCGATGTTTTCTGTAACATTATTAAATTGAACTGAAGTATTTGTAGATGTATTCTCGAGAATAAAAGAAGATGTTGGCATTGGATATTTCCCTGCTAATTGTCTTCCTAAAACTAAAACATCTTGTTTTCCATCTTTATTAAAATCAATTTTATACGCTTTAGATCCACTAATTTTTAATTCTGGAATTGATTTCGATTTCAAGAATTTTCCATTTCCATCATTTATATATAACCTATCTATAAATCTCTTAGAATCTGAAGAAAATTCGTAACCTCCGCTAACTACATATAAATCTTGATCCCCATCATTATCAGGATCAAAGAATAAAGTTCCTGTGTCTTCTGATAATTCATCTTTTTTGAAAATTGTGGTTTTATCTTCTTGAAAACCATCTTTGTTTTGAATAAATAATTTTGCTGATTTTCCATAAGAACCTCCAATATAAATATCTTCTAAACCATCGTTATTCACATCTGCAACTCCAACAGCTGGTCCTAAAGTTGACATTTTATGCGGTAACAAAACTTGCGTTTGAAAATCGTCGTGTTCGTTTTCAAAATGTTTGATTTCTTCAGATAATTTTTGATTGGTGGTAAATAATAAGTTTGCACTTTCCTTATTTATACTAACTTTTGCTATAGCTTTTTCTTTACTAAAAAATAATGTTTGGTTGGGTTTTATATTTTTTACAACCTCAATATTTTTTGTGTCCCAAATAACTTTTACACTATCTATTTTTGAAATATTTCCTAATCCGAATAATAATTCTGGAGCAACTGAAGATTGAAAACCTCTAGTTAATGTTAACTCTTGAACTTGTTTTTGATTTTTAGTAAAAACGAGAACTCTCGCGTTTATTCCGAAAGAATTTTGATAATCTCCTTTAAGTTTCACTTTTAAGAAGTTATTCTTTTCCGAAGCATTATTCTTAAAAATCGTGGCAACCTCATCAATATTATTCACAACTAAATCTAAATCTCCATCATTATCTAAATCTCCATAAGCTACACCATTTGAAAAACCTTTATGTTCAATTCCCCATTCTTGATTGACTTTTGAAAATTCTAATCCGTTATGATTTTGAAACATAAAATTATCAATCTTCTCACTTGGTATTTTTTTTGTTTTATCTAATAAGGTAAGATTATCGTATTTTTCATCACCAATACTATTAAAGAAATCTTTATTATTTACTTCTCTTCTTGTTCCATTTGTGATATATAAATCTTTATAACCATCGTTATTAAAATCGGCAAATAATGGAGCCCAACTCCAGTCTGTAGAAGAAGTTCCGGTTAAACGTGAAACATTAGAAAATCTTGGAATTCCATTTTCAATATATCCAGAATTTAACTGTAAGCAATTGTGCATATACTGATAATGAAAACCATATAAAACTGTTTCATAAAACAACCTTGGATTCATACTAGACATGTTGGCTTTTTGACGACGATTGTCATCAGAATCCATATCTGCTTGAAAAACATCCATAAAACCATCGTTATTGATATCTGCAATATCGATTCCCATACCATAAAAAGCTGTTTGTGAAGTAGCTTCTTTAATTACTTCTTTAAAAGTTCCATCTTGATTGTTGATGTACAAGAAATCTGGCACACTATAATCATTAGAAACATATAAATCTGTCCATCCATCATTATTAATATCTGAAGCTGTAATTCCTAATGAAAAACTATAGTTTTGAACTCCGCTTTCTTTAGAAATATCAGTGAATTTTCCATCATCATTTCTATACAACCTATCTGATTCTTCAGGTTTAATATTTTCCATACGATGCTTGTATACCATATTTGAAGTTGAAGGATGTGCTCGTGGATAATTAGCTATGTACGCATCTAAATCTCCATCATTATCATAATCGAAAAAAGTAGCTTGCACAGAATTTCCTGTATCAGCTAAACCATATTCTTCAGCTTTTTCAGTGAATGTACTGTCTTTATTATTGACAAATAATTGATTTTTTTTATCACCATCGATACCTGAAACAGAACAATAAATATCCATATAACCATCGTTATTGATATCGACCATTGTAGTTCCTGTATACCATCTATTATCTCCAGAAATCCCTGAAATATCAGTAATATCTTCAAATTTTAAATCACCTTTATTTAAATATAACTTATTAGAAACCTGATTTCCAGTAAAGAAAACATCTAATAATCCGTCATTATTAATATCTCCAATAGAAATTCCCCCTCCCATATAAATAGAAGTATAAGTGAAGTAATTAAATTTTTCTGTTTCCTTTAAATCATTACTAAAATTGACATTTGTCTCCTTAGAATCTACCTTAGAAAACATTTTAAAATTTATTTTTTTTTCAGTTTGAGGTTTGCATCCCAATAAAAGGGCAATAAGAAAAAAACTCTGAAAACTTCTCATAAATAACAGATAAATAATTAATAAAGCAGCATGAAAAATCATACTGCTTTACTAAGTTTAGATTATTAATTCAAATACAATCTACAGCTATGATATTTTATTAAAATTAGTATCCTGGATTTTGATCTGCATCAGTAAGTCCAGTATTCTTATCAATTTCAGTTTGAGGAATTGGGAATAAATCGTTTTTAGATGTATAACCAGTACCAGCTAATTCTGTAGCTGCTCTTCCCCATCTTACTAAATCCCAGAAACGTTGACCTTCGTGAGCTAATTCTAAGAATTTTTCATTCACAATAGCATCAAATAAACTACTCCCAGAAGTAGCAGGATCAATATCAGCTAAACCAGCTCTTTGTCTAATTTTATTTAACTCAGTTCTAGCAGCTGGGTCATTTCCTGCTTGATTGTATGCTTCAGCAGCTAATAACAATACCTCTGCGTAACGGAATAAACGGAAATTTGTAGTATAATTTAATTCACGAACTCCTCCTGAACTAGTATCTTCAGATTTTGTAGCGTACTTTAAACGTATAGCACCTTCATAATCCCAAATTACACCTCCTGTAGCTGAACCAGCATCTACTGCTCCACCTGCTGCAATTAACTCAGCTTCTGTCATTAAAGTTGCTCTTTTTCTCACTACATCACCACTAGTATCAAATGCCATTGCTAATTTATTCGTTGGTAAATTGAATCCCCAACCATTTAATAAACCAATAGAATTCACATCAAAAATCCCATCTCCTCTTGGCCCCATTAATTGGATATGTAAATTACTTTCGTTTCTACCTCCCCAAGCAATATTTCCCCAATCTCTTCCTGTAGTAGAAATATATCCTAATTCTAATAATGATTCTTGACCGAATTCATTATCTACAGACCAAACATCTGCTGGAGTTGCTTCTAAATCATGAGAGGGATCGTTTATTACTGATTCAAAAAATGGAATAGCTTGATTATAATTTCCTTCAAAAACTAAAACTTTCCCCATTAAAGCTTCAGCCGCTCCTTTAGAAACTCTAAACACATCTGACACTGCTGATTTTGATGGTAAAAACTGAATAGCATCTGTTAAATCTGCTTTAATTTGCGCATAAATTTCAGAACGTGGTGATTTACCTAAACCAAAATCTTCAGCACCTTGTGGTAATTGTAAACGTAATGGCACATCACCAAACATTGTGGTTAGCTCAAAATAACACCAAGCTCTAAAAAACTTAGCCTCAGCAGCTGCTCTATCTTTATTACTTAAACTACTACCATCTAAATTTTGAATAACTAAGTTAGATAATGCAATAGTTCTATAATACAAATCCCAAATACTTTGTATTGAAGAATTTGATGTAGATACATTTGTATAATCATCAATATCTTGTAATCGTTGCTGATCACCTGAATTTCCTCCGGCTGCATTTGCATCATCTCCTGGTAATAATTTCACTAAAAATGCACTATGCCAATCTCTAGCATAATTAAACTGCATTAGATCATAAATTCCAATAACAGCTTGCTCAACATTACTTTCTTCTAAAAAGAAAGTATCAAGATCTTGAACATTCTCTGGAGGATTGTTTGTAAAATCCTCACTACATGCAATAATTCCTAAGCAAATAAACGCTAATACAAAAATTATTTTTTTCATTTAATTAATTTTTATTTTGTTAAAAATGATTAAAAGTTAACTGAAAATCCAAAAAGTGCTCTTGCCGCTGTTGGATAAAAACCTCTATCTACCCCCGTATCATTAAAACTGAAGTTACCTACTTCTGGATCTAAACCATTATACCCAGTAAAAGTGAAAAAATCATCCAAAGACACATACAATCTTACTCTATTCATATGCAACTTATTTGCAAAAGTTTCCGGTAATGTGTAACCTAATTGAATTTGTTTAATTCTCATAAAAGAACCATCTTCTACAACCAAATCTGTGTCATATGCAGATGTAACATTTGCTGCAGAAGGGAAAGTAGCATTTGTATCTCCAGGACCAGTCCATCTTCCCTCAAAAAACTGAACTGGTTTATTTGTTATTGGTCTTGAAGGTTGATGATATGTTGCGAAAATATCATTCCCTATAGTTCCTTGAAACTGTAAATTAAAATCGAATGCTTTATAACCTAATCTTATATTACCTCCGAATAACATATCTGGATGCGGAGAGCCAATAAAAGTTTTATCAGCATTATTAATAATCCCATCACCATTAGTATCTACTTTATTAACTTCTCCAGTTGTAGCATCTATACCATTAGTTTCGAATCCATAAAAATACCAAGCTGGAAATCCTTCAGAAAACCTTGTAACACCATCATCATTTTGTGGTGCTCCTGCTCCAACTAAAGAAGTACCGTCTGGTAAAAATTTAATTTCTGTCACTTCATTATCTAAAGTTGAAATATTTGCATTAATTTGATAACTAAAATCACCTGAAGTCGTATCAGAATACCCAATTTCGAACTCAAAACCTTTATTTACTATTGTACCTGCATTAAATGAATTTGAATTAAAACCAGCAGAACCTGGAGTGATCAAACTACCATCTAGCACTATTAAATCTCTTGTTGTTTTCTGGTAATAATCTGCAGAAAAATTTAATCTACTTTCAAAAGCTCTTATATCAATACCAAAACCTAATTGTTCTGAAGTTTCCCAAACTAAATTCGGATTTGCAAAACCAGTAATTTGAGCTCCTACATTTCCTAAATAACTTAATGTAGCTCCATTATCTTCATTAGTTACTGCAATCACATCTGAATTTCCTGCTAAATTACCTTTGTTTCCGTTTTGTCCCCAACTAGCTCTGGCTTTAAAATAATTCACCTTAAAATCATCAGACCAAAAATCTTCTTTTGATATTACCCATCCAGCAGAAAATGATGGAAATATCGCAGCTCTATTTGCTGAAGGAAATTTATCTGACTTATCTCTTCTTACTGTAGCTTCAAATAAGTACTTCTCATTAAAATCATATGATAAGCGACCATACATTGAAACTAAATTATCCCTAAAAGTTCTAGTAATAGGTGAGTTAGGATCAAATGTAAATGCTGATGAATTAGGATTAAAACCTCTAAATAAATTTACTGGAGCAGATAATGATCTTGTTGTAAATGTAGGCCTTCTACTTTGTTCTGCTGAAAAACCTGCTAAAATTTTAAAATTATGTTGATCAAATGATTTTTCATAAGATGCAAAATTCTCCCATAACCATCTGCTAAAACGAACTTTAGAATCTCTAATATTATACTGAGTATTAGACGCTTCAGAAGCTACATAGTAAGCATTTGTATTGGTACTATTTAAAAATAAATTTTGTTCAACACCATATCTTGTTGTAAAATTTAACCCTTCAATTATTTTAGCCTTTAAATATAGTGTTGATAAAAATTGACTTGTACTACTTAAATTTTGTTGAATTGAGTTAGCAAAAGCTACAGGATTAATAACTTCTCCTGTTGAATAAGTTGGATAACCATAGACATTTCCGTTACTATCTCTTAAAACTGGTACTCCATTATCTCTTGATCTTTGTATTACACTTGCTGGAACACTTCCTACCTCATAAGTAACAGGCGTTAAAGGATCTATAATTAATAAATTTTGAATCACACCTCTAGTATCACTATTTTCAGAAATACCTCTTCTCTTTATAAATGCAGCATTAGCATTTCCACCAAACTCTAACCAATTTGTTATATCTGTTTTAATGTTCAAACGCATTGAATTTCTTTGAAAATTGGAGTTATCTCCCCCTACAATTCCATCTTGATCTGTATGACCAACAGAAAAATAATAAGAAGTACTTTTTGTCGCTCCTGACATACTAAAATCATAACGTTGCATAAATGCAGAATCAAAAGTTTCATCAATCCAATCTGTATCTACACCATTATCAACTACAGCTGTTATTCCTCCTTCATTCATGTAAGTTACGAACTGCTCAGCGTTCATTAATTCCATGTTAGTGTTTAAGTATTGCATACCTAACTGAGAACTAAAAGAAAACTGAGGACCTCCAACACGTCCCTTTTTGGTAGTTACAATTACTACTCCATTAGCTCCTTCAGTACCATAAATAGCTGCAGAAGCCGCATCTTTTAAAACCTCTATATTAGCAATATCAGATGGCGCAATATTGTCAATTGTAGTCACTTTCATTCCATCTACAATAAATAATGGATTTGAACTTCCACTTGATCCTGTACCTCTAATACGAATCTTAGTCTGTGAACCTGGAGAACCAGAAGACGAAGACACCGTTACACCTGATGCACGCCCCTGTAAAACTTGATCTACGCGTTGATTAGAAACACTTTGTATTTCTTTACTATCTATACTAGAAATAGCACCAGTTACCAAACTTTTCTTTTTAGTTCCATAACCTACTACAACTACTTCTTCTAATGTACTTGTATCTTCTTCAAGAATCACATTAACATTAGTTCTTCCATCTACAGCAATTTCAATTGTTTTGTATCCTAAATAACTGAAAACTAAAACATCATTAGGTTTTACATCTTTCAACGAATATTTACCATCAAAATCTGTCTCAGTTCCACGAGTGGTTCCCTTGACAATTATATTAACCCCAGGAAGCGGTCCGGATTTGTCGGATACAACTCCATTTACATTTTGTGCATTTAGACCGAAAGTAGATATCAGTATAAATGTTAGCAAGAAAAACGAAAAGATATTTTTTTTCATATTAATAAGTAATTTGGTCATTTTTTGATCAAAAAGCAATTTCAAAACATATTAATTAACATAATATCAAAATGTTTTGATACACTTTTAGCTACAAAAATTATTGTTTAACACAAAAGTATATCCAATATTAACTAATCGTTAATATAATTTTGTCATTCATTAATAATTTTTTAATATTATTGAACCATAAAAATTACAAACAATACAAAAACAAGCGTAAAATTTTACAAAATGAATAAAAACATCCACAGAGAAATCACACAACTATCTCCCTCAGATAGCTTTTTAGTTTACTATAGAATTAAAGATGATTTTGACTTTCCGATTCATTTTCATCCCGAATACGAATTAAACTTCATACACAAAGGCTCTGGAGTAAGAAGAGTCATAGGTGATCACATAGGAGAAATAAGCGACTATGAACTTGTTCTTGTAGGCCCTAATCTACCGCATTGCTGGGAACTACACAACTGTAAAGAAAAGGAAATACACGAAATAACAATACACATACACAATGATCTACTTGACGAAAAACTACTATCTAGAAGAGTTTTCAAATCAGTAAGAGATATGCTCAACAGATCTATTCACGGCATTTCATTTTCCGAAAAAACAATTAAAGAAATCATGCCTAGACTACTTGAACTACCTAAAACATCTGGAATAGACTACTTTCTAGAATTCATTTCTATACTTCATGATTTATCAATTTCTAGAAATCAAAAACTTCTATCCACATCTTTTTCAAACTACAACGATTTTGAAAATAGTGAAAAAATCAAAAAAGTATACGAGTATGTTCAAAACAATTTCAGTAGAAAAATTTCTTTAGACGAAATCTCTGAACTAGTTAACATGACTCCAGTCTCCTTCAATAGATTCATTAAAAAAAGAACAGGAAAAACCTTTGTATCATATATAAATAACACAAGAGTTAGCTACGCAAGCAGACTTTTACTTGAAACAGATTTAAGCGTTGGTGAAATCGCATATAAATGTGGATTTAACAACCTAGCTAACTTCAACAGAATGTTTAAAAAAATAAAAAACAACACCCCAAGTGAATTTAGATCAGAATTTAACGGAATACAAAAAGTTTTGTAATACTTTTTCATCATTTAAATAACAAAAAAATATTAAATAATTAAAAAAAATATCAAATTTTGATCATTTGAGTAAATTAATTAATGGATTTGTAGCTTAATTTTACACCACTTTTCTAAAAATACAGATCACAATGAAACATCACCTGAGAAAAACTACAATATATTATATGTCTTCTATATTTCTTTTTGGATGTTCTTACAAAAAAAACAATAACTCAATGATTGATACTAAAAACGAAACTATAAAAGAAAGAGTAGATTCTTTACTTTCTAAAATGACCCTTGAAGAAAAAGTTGGTCAAATGAATCAATACAATGGTTTTTGGGATGTTACAGGTCCAGTACCCGAAGCTGGAACAGCTAAACTTAAGTTTGAACACCTTAAAAAAGGATGGGTAGGATCTATGCTAAATGTAAGAGGCACCGAAAACGTAAGAGAAGTACAAAGAATAGCTGTGGAGGAAACAAGATTAGGAATACCTTTAATTATAGGATTCGATGTAATTCACGGATACAAAACACTAGCTCCAATACCTCTTGCCGAAGCAGCAAGCTGGGATTTAGAAGCCATTGAAAAATCAGCGAGAATAGCAGCAATAGAAGCTTCTGCTTCTGGAATCAACTGGACTTTTGCCCCTATGGTCGACATCTCTAGAGATGCTAGATGGGGAAGAGTTATGGAAGGCGCTGGAGAAGACCCTTATTTAGGATCAAAAATTGCGAAAGCTAGAGTAAAAGGTTTCCAAGGAGACGATTTATCTAAAAATAACACAATAGCAGCATGTGCAAAACACTTTGCTGCATACGGATTTTCGGAAGCTGGAAGAGACTACAACACCGTAGACATTGGAACTTCTACCCTTTACAATTCAGTACTACCTCCTTTTAAAGCTGCCGTTGACAGTGGAGTAAAAACACTAATGAACTCCTTCAACGAACTTAATGGAGTTCCTGTAACAGCCAGTAAATTCTTGCAAAGAGATATTTTAAAAGATAAATGGGGATTTAATGGCTTTGTAGTATCCGATTGGGCCTCGATAAATGAAATCATTATCTGGGGACACGCGGAAAACAAAAGACAAGCAGCAAAACTAGCATCAATCGCAGGATCTGACATGGACATGGAAGGTTACGTTTATATTAGAGAACTTACTAAATTAGTTCAAGATGGCATCGTTAAAGAAGAATTAATAAACGATGCCACTAGAAGAATTTTAACTGTTAAATTTGAATTAGGCCTATTTGATGATCCTTACAAATATTGTGATCCAGAAAACGAAAAAAATAACATTGGAAACAAAGAACATCATGATGCTGTTTTAGACGTTGCAAAAAAATCAATTGTTTTATTAAAAAACGAAAACAACCTACTTCCTCTTAAGAAACAAGGACAAAAGATAGCCTTAATCGGACCATTAGCAGACGAAAAAAACAGCCCCTTAGGAAGTTGGAGATTAGGCTCCGATGACAATACTGCCGTTTCTGTTCTTGAAGGAATGCAAAAATATAAAGGAAATACACTTTTATTTGAAAAAGGCCTAAACTTAACAGAAGAAAAAACTTCTTTTACCCAGCAAGTAAAAATAAACACAACAGATCGTTCAGAAATTAAACAAGCTGCTATCACCGCTAAAAATGCAGATGTAGTTGTTCTAGTTCTTGGAGAACACGGATTCCAAAGTGGCGAAGGAAGAAGCAGAACTGAATTAAACCTACCTGGACTACAACAAGAATTACTTGAAGAAGTTTATAAAGCAAACAAAAATATTATTTTAGTATTAACCAACGGTAGACCATTAACTATAGAATGGGCTGATGAAAATATCCCTACAATTGTAGAAACATGGCAACTAGGAACTCAGTCAGGAAATGCAATTGCTAGCGTTCTTTATGGAGACTACAATCCTAGCGGAAAACTTCCAATGACTTTTCCAAGAAATGTTGGACAAATCCCCATATACTACAACTACAAAAACACAGGAAGACCTAAAGAAGAACCTAATGTTTTTTGGTCTCATTATATCGACTCTAAAAACACTCCTCTATACCCATTTGGACATGGTTTAAGCTACACTACATTTAAATACAGCAACTTAAAAGTTCACGGAGAAATATTCAACATTAAAGACACCGTAAAAGTAACTGTAGATTTAAAAAACACAGGTAAGTTTGACGGAAAAGAAGTCGTTCAATTATACATAAGAGATCTGGTAGGAAGTATAACAAGACCAGTAAGAGAATTAAAAGGTTTTGAATTAGTTAACTTAAAAAAAGGAGAAAGCAAAACTATTGAGTTTAACTTGTCAAAAAAAGAACTTGGTTTTTTTAACAATGAAGGAGAACACGTAATAGAAGCTGGAAAATTTCTAGTTTTCATTGGAGGGAGCTCAACCACAACTCTTGAAAAAGGATTTGAACTCACTGAATAAGAAAATTTAAATTAATTTGTTTTTGGCATAATTTATGCTTACATTAAAGTACAGTACGGAAGACGTTCTGTACTTTTCTTTTTCATAGCAATTTTCCCACTCATTTTTTAATGAGTGGGTTTTTATATCACCAGAACTAAGCCATAGAATTCATTCTAACAGAAGCCTTAACCAAAGCCATAGCCCTAATTTTAGACATGTTAATATCTTTAGGTTGATGATGCTTGTTTTGAGACACTAACTTAATATAATCTTCACCTTTTTCTGATTTTTGGATATATTTCACACTTATAAATTCTTCACCAGCAACCTCTACCGATATTAAATACATTTCACCCCAAAAAATCTCTGATTGAAAATCATAAATTTGCTTATACGCCACAATATCACCACTTTTTAACAACGGATACATACTATCTCCAGTCACAAAAACCGCCCCATCACATTTAGGCAAATTAGGAATATTTAAAGTCCCAACAGGCTGAGTATCGCCATGAGATTGAAACAACTCCACTAAACCCGCAGCCGCTTCTACATTATATAACGGCACTGATTGCTTACCAATAGCATGATCTGTCTTTAATTTAAACACATTGTTTGCTACAACCTCACTATCTACAACCAAATCAGACTTAACCAACATCTCACCTTTTCCTGTTAACAACCACAAAGAATCAAAATGGGGATAATTTTCAATTATCTTAGTCAACCATTTACTTTGTATATCTGTCTTATTATTAAAAGCTCTACTTAGAACACCTTTACTTGCTCCTATTTGCTTTTCAAGAGCTGTAATTTTAATATTCTCATGATCAGCCAAAACCTTTATTCTATCTATAGTACCCATAATAATTTACTTTTATTCATATTCAACTTTTAAGAACAAACATAACCCTACTTATCCATAAGCCAATATAGCGCTATTTAAAATTACACTTAAAAACTTTACTCTAATTTATTCAGGAATTCTCGGGGGAAGTATCAAAAAAAATAAAATTTAATATAAAAAAAAGAAATAATTTTCTTCCTAAAGTTTTTTTATTGAAAATTATCAACTATATTTGTCATGAAATAATCAACTAAACAAATATAAAGAAATAAAAATCACTAAAACAAGATTTTAAAGTAAAAATAATTGAAAATTATCATTTTAATCAATTCTTCCAAGAATACTAAGAAAACAGGTTGAATTATTATTATAATAAAAAATTATAAAAAGTAAAAGAGATTCAAATTAAACAAAAACAAAACACAAATGAAAAAAGAAGAAAATTATCACTTAAAAAATATTCTATGAAAAACTTCCTTTTAAAAAACAGTTATACTAAAAACAAAATGTATGAAAACACAAAAAAAACTCCAAAAACGCATAGAGGAATACGAACTCATGCTAGCTCAGAACTTTGATGATGAAATTTATGCAGCATTATTAAAGGATAAAAATGAAATTGAATTAGAACTTAAAAAAAACCAAAAAAATGAGATTAAGAGAAATAGAAAATAGAATTAAAGAATTAAGAAACGCTATTGCTTATAGTAGAAACGAACAAAAAATTATGACTATTGGAGAGGGAATTTGCTGTAATCTCGAAATAGCTTCATGGTTTAGGGTAATGGACGGGCAAAGCTCTCAACCCAAATATACTGTTAGCGAAATTGTAAACGATAAGGTATTAGATATTAATGATTGCATTATAGAAGAAAACTGGATTAAACCTGAAATAATTTAAAAAAGAAAAAAAAGCTTATGAATGCCGCGATTAACCTCGACACATTAACTGAACATCAATTAGTAGCTGCTTTAGCAAAAAAACAACAAGAAAGAAAGTTAATTTATCAAAACAAAAGAGCTCAATTAGAAAAAGAAAATGAAAACTTTTGTAGTAAAACAGCTGAAAAATTTGCGATTCTTTCTAATCAATTAAAACAACTTAAAGACGAAACCATTAGAGAAGCAAATAGATTGTATAAAGAAATGTATAATTTAAACGGAAGACAACCAAAAGAAGTAAAATCATTCTCTAGAAAAAACAAAGAAGGCAATATAATGGTTACTGTAGATTATCAAGAACGTATAGAGTTTACAGAAGAAGCTAATGTTCATATTAATGCTATTAAAGAAATCTTTAAAAATAAGTTTGCAAACCGAAACAAAGGTTTATACAACATTTTAGATGGCTTGTTAATTAAAGGAAACAAAGGTGAATATGATCCAAAGTTATTAGCAAAAGCTCGTAAACAAGTTAAAGATATGGGAGACGAAAAACTAATTGAAGAATTTGAAAAATTAAGTGATTGCCAACGTGTTTCCGGGTCTTCTAAATACTGTCGCGTAAAGACTAGAGATGAAAACAATAAGTGGAAAGACATTAACATTCAATTCTCTAGTTTGTAAACCTTATGGAAAATTTCAGGCTTATTGTAATTGGTATTTCTTGTATTACATTACTGATTACAGTTGTTTTGATACAACTAACCTCGATTGACGTGAGTATGCTTCTAAAAATTCAAGCTAATACAGCTATGATTATGATTTGCGCAATAGTAATTCATTTTCTTTTAGAAGAAAAAAACAGTAAAAATAACTCTCAATAAAATCTATGGAATCTCAAAATTATTTAAAAAAGAAAGGAAAGAAAGCGTTAAAACTTGCTAAGGAAATAGAAAAAGACAAACTTAGTCAAGGCGCTAAATACAAAAGATTGAATAATAAAACAATTATTTTAAAAGATTAAAAACCAACTCGAAAGACTGTGTAAATAAAACTTTCACAGTCTTTTAAAACTTTACTACAAACCTCCATTTATAAACGAAATATCTATGGCAAGAAATAACAATTTAATTGTACTGAGAAATCAAAAAGTAAAACAACGTTTTAGTCAAATTTCAAATAAATATCCTAAATGGAAATACGACGCAGTATTAGAAACTTTATCTTTAGAGTTTTTTATAAGTAAACGAACTATCTCTGCAATATTAAATAATGAAGGCGCTTATAAAAGCGCCTTTTTAAACTAGTTTAAAATATAGTTACCAAGCTCAACTCGCTTTCTAATTTCAGTTGAAAATGAAATTTTGAAAGCGGGTTTTTCATATATAAAGCTCAAATCTTCTTCACCTGTTTGTGATAACTCTGAGAAGAAGCTTCCAGTAGCTCCATGCAACTTATCTACAGTTTCATCCATTATAGTTAAAATCTCCAAAGAACTAGGTTTATTTTTATCTAAGATATCTGTGTTATTAAACTGTTTAAAAAACACATAAACATCCACTACTGCTCTACCCTCAATAAAATCAACCGTCATTTCTTCATAATCAATCTTACTTATAGAAATGTAAACAGCTGGAAAATTAGTTATCCCATTTGCCTCTTCATCAGAAAACTGTCCTTTATAAATATCAATAATTTGAAAGAAATTCATGTTTTCCAACCTAGATGATAGCTCATTAAATATTTCTACTCTTACACTCATAATTACTTTTATTTTTTAATTATACTTCTTTATAAGGAGCATCTACAATAATATCTCCTGCTTGATTAAAATCCAATTGCTTTACTTCCATACCATCATATTGAAAATTTCTTCTGATTTGAGTAATAACATCTCTTGGATTTTCATCATTTAACATATTTGAAATTCCAACTCCTATTTCTGGATATTCTTTATATTCTCCTTTTTGAGCCAAAATAATATGCTCTTGATGTTGTAATGTAGCATCTGTAACTACAAAATCTCCGTTTACAATTAGTAAATCACCTGTTTCGTCTAATTTAAAATCATTCATATTTTTTTTAGTTTAAATTCTGATACAAAGTTGCTTTAACTACATGGATTTTTAAAACCCAAAATCAACCATTGCGAATCGAAATACAATCATTGTAAATCTACCTGCAAACACTGATAATCAAGTTGTCAGAACTCTAATTCCGTCCCATCTTTGCATCGTCAAACAACTCGAACGAAGTATAAAAACTATACTATTATAGAGTCACCAAAAGGCAGTTCACCTCTTCTTATGAATGAGGGAACTGCAAACCCTTCGGGGGAATTAAAAAAGAAAAAAGAATGAGAGAAATTAAACACATTGTTATTCATTGTACCGCTACTGTTGCAGGAAAAAAGTTTACAGCTAAAGATATTGACTTATGGCATAAAGAAAGAGGCTGGAAAGGAATAGGATATCATTATGTAATAGGATTAGACGGAACTATAGAAGAAGGAAGACCAGAATATAAAATCGGCGCTCATGTTAAAGGACATAATAGAAACTCAATCGGAATTGTATATGTCGGAGGTTTAAATAAAAGGCTTTCTCCAAAAGACACAAGAACAAGAAAACAAAAAAGAGCCTTAAGAGAATTACTATCAATATTAAGAGAAAAATATCCTCAAGCAAGAATTTTAGGACACAGAGATTTTTCTACAGACATAAATAAGAATGGTATTATAGAGCCTTTTGAATTCATAAAAGCTTGTCCATGTTTCGATGCTAGAAAAGAATACTGTAACCTTTAAAAAATAAAAATGAAGAGAAAAATTAAACTCTTAAGCTGTTTAATACTTCTCTCTCTTTTAATCAACTCTTGTCGAAGTTTTAAAAAGCTACCAGCAACACAAAACACTATTAAAATTAAAGATTCAATATATAAAGAATCTCATACAATAGACACCATTGTGATTGCCAGGAAAGCTGACACTGTAAAACTTAGAGAGACTATCAATAAACTTACTGAAGAAGCTATTGTAAAACGCTCAAACTACACCAAGCTGAGCATTAAAAGAGTGGGAAACACTATTGAAGCTGAATGTATTGCTGATGAACTAAAAGAACTTTTAGAATTACAGAAAGAAATTATAAAACACTATAAAGAAATTAATCAACAAAAACAGGAAACTATTGTGATTCCACAAAAATATATACCTGAACTGTTGAAACCCCTGATTTGGATTGGTGGAATTGTACTAATCCTTTTCCTAGGAGGAACGATTGTGAAATTTGTTAAACCAAAAATCCTATAAAAAAATGAATGGATTACCTAAAGTAAAAATTAATGTAAACAATGATGGTTTAGGGCAAGTAGCTCAAACCGAAGATGGCGTATCTGCTATGATTTTAACAGGAACTTCTGTTTCTGGAGGCGCTCAAGTTGGAGAATCATTTCAAGTATTTAGCTTAGACGAAGCTGAAGCAGCTGGTATCACATCAACTGCCAACCCTTATGCTTACAAACACGTACAACAATTCTATCAAGAAGCTGGCAATGGAGCTGAGCTTTGGTTAATGTTAGTTGCTGATGCTGTTTCTATGGAAGATATGGTTTCTTCAGACGAAAACTACGCTAAAAAATTATTAGATGATGCTAAAGGAGCTGTTCGCTTAATTGCAGTTTCTAGAAAATCTGATGGTTCTGCAACTATTGCAAATGGTGTAGATGCTGACGTTGATAATGCTGTAGTAAAAGCTCAAGCTTTAATTGAAAGTTATGCTGACAAATACAAAGAAGCTTCTGTTATTATTGACGGAAAAGACTTCAATGGAACGGTTGCTGACTTAAAAGATTATTCTACTTCAGATCAAGAATTCGTTTCTATCCTTTTATCAAACACAGACGGAAGTAAAAACGCTGCTGTAGGTTTATTATTAGGTAGATTAGCTAAAGATCCTGTAATGAGAAACCCAGGTCGTGTAAAATCTGGATCATTACCTGCAATTGAAGGTTTCTTTACTAACGAACAAGCTATTGAAGAATTAGAAAACGCATGGGATAATATCCACAATAAAGGATACATCTTTTTAAGATCTTTCGTAGGTCGTTCTGGATATTTCTTTAATGATGCTCCTACTTGTACTGTTGCTAGCGATGATTTAAACAACATCACAAGAGTTCGTACAATTTACAAAGCAAGACGTGTTGCTTATGGAGTATTTGTTAACGAAATCTTAGATGAAATTCCATTAGAAGCGAACGGTAAAATTGCTCCAGCTTTAATTAAGAGTTGGGAAGGTTTAGTAGACAATGCAATTAATTTAACTATGACTCAAAATGGTGAAATTTCTGCTGTTAGAACTTTTATCGACCCTGCTCAAGATGTATTAGCAACTAATGAAGTAAGAGTATCATTAGATATTTTACCCGTAGGATATGCAAAATATATCACTGTTGAACTAGGCTTTACTACTAGCTTATCGTAACCCCCTTAAAACTAACGTTTAACTTATTAATAAAATTTAAAAAATGACTTTTGATAGTAAAAGCCCTGAATATCGTTGGGCAGATGTACAAATTGTAATGTTAGGAAGAGTTCTTACTCGTGTCCGTGGAGTAAAATTTTCTGTAAAAAGAGAAAAAGAATATTTAATGGCAAGAGGAGAAGATCCTCACGCTATACAATATGGTAACAAAACTCCAGAAGGAGAATTAACATTATTACAAAGCGAAGTGGAAGCTTTACAATTATTATTAGCTCCAGAGGAAGATTTAACAGATTTACCTCCATTCGACATCACTGTTTCTTTCGTAAGAAACTCTGCTCCAGATAAAATTGCAACATATATGTTAAAAGGAGTAGAATTCACTGAAGATAACAGAGAATTAAAACAAGGTGATAAATTCATGGAAATCACTTTACCAATCATGTATTTACGCAGATTAGCTGCATAAACACCAACACTCGGTAATTAGTGTTTGTGAACAAAAGATTAGTTTTTTAGCTAGTGTATTTGTTTCATTCTTCAGGAGCAGGGCTAATAATATGTCCTTTATTAGAAAGCCTTGCTCCTTTCTTCAACAAACACTTTTACCAAAACAAGATTCAAAAACACAAATACTTTAAAACTATAAACATTTAATATTATGAAAATTAATAAAGAACAAATCAACAGCTGGAAGCAACAACACGGAGAAGTATTCGAAGTAGCCGTAGATGGTAAAAAAGGATATTTAAAAAAACCAGATCGTAAAACCCTTTCATATGCTATGACAAATGCACAAACGAATCCTTTAGGTTTTGCTGAAGTAGTATTAGAAAACTGTTGGTTAGGCGGAGACGATGATATTAAAACTAATGATAGTTTATTCTTCGCTGCTGCCGGACAAATTGACAAATTAATTGAAATAAAAGAGGCTGAGCTAAAAAAGTGCTAGAGGGTGCCCAAGGGGACCCGAAACATAACTGGATTACTTATGTAGATACACTTATGCAGTATCATTTAAATATTGAACCCTCTGTCCTAACCGATAAACAATGGGCAGAGAAGTTTAAACAATTAGAAGATATTAGACAAAAAGAAGCTAAAGCCGCAAGTTAAAATCATATTATAATCATGGAAGAATTACTTAAAGTACTAAAAGAACTAAATACAACCTTCGACAAAATAGTACAACCTATTTCTGAAACCATTGATAAAATAGAGAAGTTAGACGAAAATGTTAAAGAAGCTTCTAAAAACACAATCTCTTATCAAGAACATTTAGATAATTTAAAAAGCGGCTTTAGTGATATTCAAAAAGCCGCTTCAAAAACCCAGGAAAGTTTTAAAAACTTTACTGGAATTATAAGCAAAACTTTTGATCCTGTAAGAAAAGGAATTAATAAAACTGCAGAATCTATAAACGAAGTATACAATAATATTGCAGGGTCTGTAAACAAAAAATTTAAAGAAATTACAAACTTTGTAGATTCGAATTCAAAAAGAGCTGCCGATCTTATCAATAAAGGATTCAATAAAGCTTCTTTAGGAGTAGAGTCTTTTATTGAAAACTCTAAAAAACAATTTAAAGCATTAAGCTTTGCTGCTCTTTTTACATTAGGAACAGAAGGTATAATAGATAGCCAATTTGTTACTCATCTTATAAATTTTGGAAAAACAATTTATAATGTATCAACACAAATTAAAAATTTCTCAAGTGGTGTAGCTAGCTATATTTCTGAAGGTGTTAATAATTTAACAACTGCTTTATCAAATAAAATACAACCTCTAGCAGAAAAAACTTCAAAATTTTTCAATAGCTTAATTAACTCTTTACCTGGAAAAAGTGTAGTATCAAATATTGTAAAAATATTTGCTAATGGAATTGCAAAAATTGGTGGTGCTTCACTTGGATTAGTAGGCAAAGGATTAGCTTCATTAGCTAATACTGCATTAGGAGCAGCAAAAAAAGGAGCAAATGTAGTTTCAAAAATTATCTCTGCACCTTTTAAACTGATAAAAGCTACTGTTGAAAAATATGGTAAATTTAAAGCTAAATATGAAGCTTTTCAAAAAAAGTACGCTGTTCCTTCTCTAAATTTTAAAGGAATAAAAACAAAGCTAAAGTCAACATATGATAAAATTAGCAAGTTCGTTAAAAAATTTGGCGACAAAAAAAAACTAGCTAACCTTAACAAACTTTATAAAAAAGAGCTAAGTAGAATTACAAGTGTTTTTAAACCAGTCGCTAACAAACTAATTGATTTTGCTACGGAATTCGTTAAAGGCTTTAAAACTATATCTAAAGCAGCTGAACCAATAATTAGTATGATTGTTAATCTTGCAGGTACAGTAGGCGGATTTTTAAGAGCTATGTTCGGATTAAAAGAAGGAACTTCTGCAGCAGCTGGTGCAATAAGTATTTTTAAAAAAGTTTTAGATTTTTTAGTAACTCCAATCTCATACATAGCATTAGGACTAAATACTCTATTTGAAGTGCTAAAACCCGCTGCTCCAATAATTGGAGCCGTAGCTGGAGCTTGGTTAGTTTGGAATATTATCATGGGACTTAGCCCAATTACATGGATCGTTCTTGGTATTGTTGCTTTAATTTCCGTAATAGCCATTGTTATAAAATACACTAAAGGTTGGGCTACAGCATGGCAAGGTTTCAAAGACATATTAAGTGCAGTTTGGAGTCAACTAAAAGAAAACTTTAGTTTTTTCATAGATTCTATCGTTTACGGTTTTCAAAAAGCTTGGTATAACGTTGTTGACTTTGGACAAAGAGCAATTCAATATGTAAAAAATGTTGGGGCTGCTATTAAACTTGCTTGGAATGGAGATTTTTCTGGAGCACGTGATAAATTGAACGAAAAAATCACAACTGAAGCTGAAATCAAACTCAAAAAAATTGAAGAAGAAAGAAAGCAAAGAGTAAACGATTTTAAACAAAAAACAGCATCTAATGCATTACAAGCTCTTAACGGAGTAAGAAAAATGGGAAGCCTTTCTTTTGACTCAAAAGGATTTAAAGCCGACCTAAAGAAAATGCAGAAAGGTTTTAAGTTTCCAGATAAAGCTCCTACAAGTTCTACAACTAATAATACAACAACTCAAGGCATAAGTAACATTACTGATGGCGGCAAAAAACAAACCCATATTAATGTTCATTTTGATCGATTAGTTGAAAATATGGTTATTCAATCTGAAAACTTAAAAGAAGGAACTAACGATATGGAAGACATGTTAATTAAATCACTATTACGTGTTTTAAATTCTGTAAATCACATGCAAACAAATAATTCGTAATGATCAATATTTTTAACATTAGAGACTTTACACAAAAAGCTCATAATAAATCAGGAAAAGAGTTTGATAAATCTTTATTAAAGCAAAGTTTAAAAAACAAAAACTCTATTGGAACTGCTAGAATAGGTAGAACACATTTAGGAACTCCATTTTTTATGGATGTTGAAATTGGAGGAACTCGATTACCAAATGAACCTCTACTAACATTTAGCACTCAAAAAAGAATAATTCAAACTGTAGTTGTTGGTAGTCAAAACCGTGGTACAGTTAAAGAATTAATAAGTGCTAATGATTATAAAATTAAAATTGAAGGTGTTTGTATAGAACCTGGCAAACGTGAATATCCTACAGATCAGGTTAATAAAATCATAAAGCTTTGTCAACAACAAGAAGCTTTAGAATTAAAAAATGATTTAGCTCAACTATTTGGGATAGAAAAAATTGTAATAACAGGATATAGCATTGACAAAATGCAAGGTCAACCCTACTCTCAAAGATACACCATAGATGCAATCAGTGATGATGATTTCTTTGCTGAATTAAATAACAGAGATAAATTACTTTCAAAATAAAAAGAACATGTTTGTTTTAGACTGTAACATTAAAATAGGCGAATACACATTTAAACGTGTACACGATGTACAGATAGTAAAATCAGTAGACCTATTATCTGATACAGCTGTGATTAAAATGCCTGCCAGTGCGTTCTTTGATTCAAAAAACAACACAAAAGAACGAAAACAACTGGAAAGTGAAATAAAAACAGGAATGCCAGTAAGTATAAATTTATCTTACAAAGGTGTAGATGTGGAGCGTGAAGAGTTTAAAGGTTTTGTAAAACACGTAAGTCCTAAAAATCACATCGTAAATATAGAATGTGAAGATGCAGTTTATCATATTAGAAAGACAAGAATTAATAAAAACTTTAAAAAAACAACATTAAAAGAAGTTCTTGGTCATATTCTAGATGAAACTAATAAAACTCAAAACGATGTAAACATCGAATTAGGTGGAAATATTCCTGATGTAAATTTTGAAAAATTTGCTATAAAAAGCAAAAACGGAGCTCAAGCTCTTAAGAAAATAAAAGACGAATATGGACTTTCGATATTCTTAGACGATGATGGGAAACTTCATGCTGGTTTAAGAATGGATATAAATATTGGGAAATCTGCTAATTACCATGTTCAAAAAAATGTGGTAAGTCATGATTTAAAATACATTAAAAAAGAAGATGTAGAGCTGTATGTAAAAGTAATAGGTGTTCAAAAGGATAATACTAAAATAGAAACCATAGTTGGAGAACAAACTGGTGAGCAACGCACCTTGCATTTTTACAATTTAGGTACTGAAAAAGAATTAAAAGAAAGAGGCGAAGCTGAATTAGACAAACTTAAATACACAGGATATAGAGGCGATTTAACTAGTTTTCTAATCCCTTATGCTACTAGAGGTATGGGTGTTACCATTACAGATAACAGATACCCATACAGAAATGGGCAACAAAAGAACACAGATTCAGGTTCGACTCAATCTAACAATTCCTCTGTACAATATTTTGTTCCGAAAGTAACTACAACATTCGGACAAAACGGAGCAAGAAGAAAAGTTGAATTAGGAGCTATTATTGAACCAAAAGACAAAATCGGATAATATGGGAAGAGATAAAGATTTACAAGATGCATTCAGACAATTAGTTGCTAAAGAACCCGAAACATTCATTGCTACAGTGACAAAAGTTGACAAAGAAACAAAAACTATTGAAGTTATTGATACTGATGGTTTTGATTTTGATGATGTGCGATTAACTAGTGTAATAGACGATACAAATAAAGTAGTGCAATATCCAAAAGAAGAAACTACTGTTTTAGTTAGCAGAATTGGAAACGACGATAATACTCTTTTTGTAAGTGCTATAAGTGAAGTAGAGAGTATTGAAGGAACTATAGAAGATACTCACTTTTTAATTAACAAAGATGGTTATATAATTGAAAAAGGAGAAGATAACGTTCATTTCAATATCACAGACGACGGTTATCTTATTAAAAAAGGTAATGTCAGATTAAAAGACATTATCAATGAAATTCAAAATCAAATAGGAAGTCTTTGTGATGAAGTAAACAAAATTGTTGTTTCTGTTGGGGTTACTCCGAATGTTGCTGCAATAACACAAATTAAAACTGCTGTTACTAGTACTTTAAACACGAAATTAGATAAAATACTAAAACCTTAATTATGCCTTTAAATAAAATTGCTTTAGAAGCTCAAATCAAAAGTATTTTAGCTCCTTCTAACAATACCGAAAACAACTATGAGCAAGTAGCTGCAGACTTAGCAAGCGCTATAGATACTTATGTAAAAACAATGACCATAATTGGAGTTGGAAATCAAGGAGCTCCATTAAGCTTAACTATTACATAATATGAAAGAGTTTATCGTAAATCATATAGATATCATAATTGGTTATCTATTCGGAGCTGGCGGATTATTAACAGCCTGGACAGAAAGAAAAAAAAGAAGACAAGAGCTCATTAAAGAAGAAACCCAAAACCAACAACAAGTAGTGGATTTATATCAAGAAGCATTAGATGACTTAAAAAAGAGATATGACGAAAAATTCAACGAATTAGAAATAGAAATAAAACAATTAAGAACCAATTTAGACTTATGGAAAAGTAAATACAGAGGTTTAAAAGATGAATTTGAAGTTTATAAAAACGATCATAAAATAGCATAATATTTACAGAATTAACAAAAGTTTAAGGTAATCTATAGTTAAAAAGCACAGTATTAGCGATTAATTAAAATTCTAAAATTATTTTTCAAAGCTGTATTGAGAATCAAACAAAAAAAAATTAACAATGAAATTAAATTACCTAGAACTCCCATCGTTCATCCCTGTATCAAAATTAAATGCTATTAAAAACGGTTTTATAATTACAAAAACTATAGAAATAACACTCTCAGACGGAAGAAAGCTTTCAATACCAGAAGGATATATTATACAATCTACCAACATACCAAAATGGATTAAAAAGCTTTCTTTCTCTACTCAAAAAGTTTCGATTGCCACATTAATTTACGATAGATTATGGACTGAGCAAATTAGTGAAATAGAATATTTTGGTAACATTTACGAAGCTTTACAGTTTTCAAACAAAGAATTTCTTAAATGGAATAATGCTAGCAACCCTAGTAATAGATTTATAAACTTTGTCAAATATCAATTTTTAAAACACTTTTCTATTCGATACTATATTAAGAAAGGATTAGTTTAACCTCATCTACTTTTCTTTTAAAACTACGTCTAGTCAAACAAATTATAATAAAAAATATTACGAGCTAAAATTATTTAGCTTGAGTAACTATTTTATCTAACACTATAGAATTATGATAAATACAGTAACAGTTAGTAACAACCAATCTTTATTTGATATCGCTATTCAAACTACAGGTATAGCTGCTAACGCTTTAATTATTGCACAAGAAAATGGGTTATCTATTACTAATAACCTAACTGTAGGAAGTGTTTTAACTATTCCAAATAATATTATAGAAGATACAACTATAAAAAATTATTACAATCAACAAAATTTATCTCCTGCATCAGGTTTAACCAAAAGTGATGAAGGAATTACTCAAGGTCTTCAAGGAATTGGATACTGGATTATTGGATCTAATTTTAAAGTAGAAAGCAACGATATAAATAAAGAAGATATAGATGTTGTGATTAATGATGGATACCCATTATTTGAAAAATCTTAAAAGGCTATCAAACAAGAAAAAAACAAATGAAAACTAGTATAGACATATTAAAAACCTGGTTTCAAACTGGTGACAAACCAACTGAAAACCAATTTGAAAACCTTATTGATAGTTTTCATCATAAAGATGATGGAAATATCATTACACAATATCAAATACAAGATAACGGAAATATCTCTTTTACTTTTTCAGATGGTAATATTGTATCTATCGAAAAATTTGTTTTACCTAATACTATGCCTCAAAACTTTATTGACGGTTTAGTTGAAACCTTAAACTCTAAAGTAAATAAAGAAACTGGAAGACAATTATCTGATGAAAATTTCTCATTAGAATTAAAACAAAAATTAGAAGGCTTACAAAACTATATTCATCCAGAATTCCATCAAATTACAGATATAGAAGGTTTACAAGAAGCAATAGAAAGTAAAGTTAATATTGTACCTGGAAAACAATTATCTGATGAAAATTTTTCTACGGAAGAAAAAGAAAAATTAGCCAATTTAAAAAATTATATAGCTCCAGAATCTAAACCTATAAGTTATATAGAAGAACTAGAAGAGTCTTTAAGTAAAATCAATCAAGACCTAGAAAACAAAGTAGAAATCATTGAAGGCAAACAACTTTCTGATGAAAATTTTTCTACTGAAGAAAAAGAAAAGCTTGCTAATTTTAATATTAGCACCTTCTCTAGTGTGTCTGATGGTGAAAATAAAATTATTGCTAATGGTCAGGCAGATGAGTTGGTTTTTGATGGTGCAACTATTGACGTTGATAAAAATATAATCGTTATAGATCAACCTGAAATTCCTACTTCATTCCCTATCAGTAGTATTCAAAATTTAGAAAATGAATTAAATAACAAAGTAGACAAAGTTAGCTTAGATCCTATTGTTAAAAATCTAGAAAACCAAATTAATGAAAGAGTAACCGGAATTGAATTTCATGATGAATTAGATCAAATAAAACTTGAAATAGACAACAAGTTAAATGAAAATCAAGTTGATGATAAATTGGTAGAAATTAAATCTGAGTTAAACAACAAAGTAGATAAAGTACCAGGAAAGCAGCTTTCTACAAATGATTTCACAACCGCAGAAAAACAGAAACTTGCTGGATTAGGAAATCAAAGTCTTAAAATATATAAAGATTCAAAATCTGTTTTCTATGATCCAGAAGAACTTCAAGCTGGTAAAATTAATCTATTAGATCAATCATTTATCGCATATGAATTACTTAGGGAATTCAATACCATCAAATTAAACTCTACTCTAAGGTGCTACATTCCAGATAATGTTGAAATAACTCAAAAGAATTTCAATTTTTCAGTTGAACTTGGTTTAATTAGAAATTTAAATTCTGCTTATACTCTTTTCAATATAACTGTTATAAATTTTGAGCCCTCAAAATTAGTTTACTTAAATGATATTGTTTTAATAACCGACATAGTAACCCATAATGCTAATGGGGTTCGATTTATAACACAAAATATTGAAATCGATTGTGCTAAACCATTGCAAACAGCATACTCAAAAACAGAAACATACCCGAGAACATATTTTGATTATCCGTTATCAGAAACTCCTAATAAAACAGATAACAACAAATTGTTATTAAACTTTACTAACTCTCCATTTAGAATATGGACACAAGCATCAGTGGTGATGGTTTATTAATTTTTTCAAATTAAAAAAATGAAAACAAGTATCGACATATTAAAAACCTGGTTTCAAACTGGCGATAAGCCTACTGAAAATCAATTTGAAAACCTTATTGATAGTTTTCATCACAAAGATGATGGAAATATCATTACACAATATCAAATACAAGATAACGGAAATGTTTCTTTTACTTTTTCAGATGGTAATACAGCATCAATAGAAAAGTTTGTTTTACCTAATACTATGCCTCAAAACTTTATTGATGGCTTAGTTGAAACTTTAAATTCTAAAGTAAATAAACAAACTGGAAAACAGTTATCTGATGAAAATTTCTCGTTAGAATTAAAACAAAAACTAGAAGGTTTACAAAATTATATTCATCCAGAATTCCATCAAATTACAGATATAGAAGGTTTACAAGAAGCAATAGAAAGTAAAGTTGATATTGTTCCTGGAAAACAATTATCTGATGAAAATTTTTCTACGGAAGAAAAAGAAAAGCTTGCTGGTTTAGAAAATTATGTTGCTCCAGATTCGAAACCGATTAGTTATATCGAAGAACTTGAAGAAACCATAACAAAAATCAACCAAGACTTAGAAAACAAAGTTGATTTAATAGAAGGAAAACAACTTTCTGATGAAAACTTTTCTACTGAAGAAAAAGAAAAACTTGCTAATTTTAACATTAGTACTTTTTCAAGTATTTCAGATGGAGAAAATAGAATTATTGCTAATGGTCAGGCAGATGAGTTGATTTTTGATGGCATAACAATTGACTCTGAAGACGGAACAATCAAAATTGATAATTTAACTCATACATTGGGGACAAAAAACCATGATTTTTTACATGGTGTCTCAATAAATCAGAATTATAAAGGTAAAGGTCGTTTAGTAATGACCAATGGTTCAAATAACATATCTGGCATTGAAGGTACTGAATTTCTAAAAGATGGAAATGGTGATGTTAGCTTTTGGTACCAATTAACAATTATTACCCCTGAAAATGGAGCTATAGGAATAATTCTTAGTGAAATAACAAGTGATACATCGATGACTTTATCTGATGTTTATGAATATGCTACAGACACTTGGACAACAACTTGGAATTTCCCTTCTGGTGAATATACCTATTATGTTAATCTATTATCAATAGCAAAGGGTCAAGGTTCAAATGCACTAGGAGAAAGTACTTATGCTGGTTCAAATTGGTCTTTTGCAAGTGGAAATCAATCTAGAGCTACCGGTTCTTCTTCTCATGCAACAGGTGACAGAACAAGTGCTTCTGGAAGTGGATCAAGATCTTCTGGTCATATCACATCTGCTACTGGTCATTACTCAGATGCGTCAGGTTACAAAACATTGGCTTCTGGTAAAGCTTCGCATGCTGAAGGCACAGCTAACTCAGCTTCTGGTAATAATTCACATTCAGGAGGAATAGAAAATGAAGCTAATTCTTTTTCTGAAACTTCAATTGGAATGTATGGAACAAAAGCTTCTGATGGTAATCCTACTTCAATAGTTTTAACAGACAGAATATTTAATATCGGAATTGGTAACAGCAACACCAATAGAGCTGATGCTTTAACTGTTTTTAAGAACGGAAAAATAATTGCTCCGAGCTACAAAATCGCTGAAATAAACGAGCCTAAATCTTTAATTACAAAAGAATATGCAGACGCTAATTATTCCTCTAGTTCTGGTGCCACAGATTTAAGTTATAAACCAAGCCCTGTAAATGGAATTATTTACTCAAGCACAGGAAATGAAACTACTATACCTTCTGCAAATGCAACCAATGCAGGATTAATGAAATCTGATTTTTATGAAATCGGTTCTTTTAAACCCATATTAACAAGCGCATCTTCAGAGTCATATAGTTTTAATATACAAATAGCAAGTTATACAAGAATAGGAAACTTAGTTAGTTTTCAAATAATTTTAAATAATATTAATGATATAGAAACACCTCCTAATGGTACTTTATTTATAGAAAAACTTCCTTTTCCACAAGGCCCTAATAAACAACCTAATACATTTAATTATCAAGTAACTACATCTGGAGGTAATATTCCTTTTACTTCACTTGTAGGAACAAACTTCGGTGATGATAAAATAATGTTTAACAAAGGAACTGGAGAAACTTCTAATACTAATACTTGGTTTGGTTTGAGTTTTAAAAATGGTGTGATAAATGTATCTGGAACTTACACTACCAACGTTTATACCCATTACGTTTCGTCTCAAGTTAGATAAAATTATAATACTCTTTTTTTACTTAATTATAAACTAATGAAAACAAGTATCGACATATTAAAAACCTGGTTTCAAACTGGCGATAAGCCTACTGAAAATCAATTTGAAAATCTTATTGATAGTTTTCATCATAAAGATGATGGAAATATCATTACACAATATCAAATACAAGATAACGGGAATGTTTCCTTTACTTTTTCAGATGGTAATACAGCATCAATAGAAAAGTTTGTTTTACCTAATACTATGCCTCAAAACTTTATTGATGGCTTAGTTGAAACTTTAAATTCTAAAGTAAATAAACAAACTGGAAAACAGTTATCTGATGAAAATTTCTCGTTAGAATTAAAACAAAAACTAGAAGGTTTACAAAATTATATTCATCCAGAGTTCCATCAAATTACAGATATAGAAGGTTTACAAGAAGCAATAGAAAGTAAAGTTGATATTGTTCCTGGAAAACAATTATCTGATGAAAATTTTTCTACGGAAGAAAAAGAAAAGCTTGCTGGTTTAGAAAATTATGTTGCTCCAGATTCGAAACCGATTAGTTATATCGAAGAACTTGAAGAAACCATAACAAAAATCAACCAAGACTTAGAAAACAAAGTTGATTTAATAGAAGGAAAACAACTTTCTGATGAAAACTTTTCTACTGAAGAAAAAGAAAAACTTGCTAATTTTAACATTAGTACTTTTTCAAGTATTTCAGATGGAGAAAATAGAATTATTGCTAATGGTCAGGCAGATGAATTAGTTTTAAAAGGAGCGAAAATAGACACAGAGAATAATATTGTTCTTATTGGAACTAACAGTTTCGTCATAGAAAAAGAAATTAATCTCGACTACTTTAATACCATAGATGACAAAGAAATAAAAATATTATCTCTTTTAAAAAATCCTAAAACTAATAGTGTATTTGTTCCTAAAAATGTAACTATTACGGGTTATGCAGAACCTTTTACAGAATATGGTTATGCATTATCATTAGGTTTTGCCGATTTAACTAAAGAAAAGCCATACGAGAATACATTTCACATATTCCCATTAACAACTTTAAGTAATTTTTCAGCAGAAGCTCCATCAATTGTATACACACCTTTAACAATTCGATATAGTAACCTTAAAGATTATTCAACTGAATTTCAACAAGAAATAAGACTAATTGGTGAACCTAATAAGATTATCGATACTTTAAAAGGAACTATAACTATAAGAATCGAATATTTCACTATAGATATTAAAAAAGAAGAACCAATTATCTCAGAGACTGTTCCTCAGGCAACATTCTAGATTTTAAGATCCGATAAAAAGAAAATGAAGACAAGTTTAGACATATTAAAAAGTTGGTTTCAAACTGGAGACACTCCTACAGAAAATCAATTTGAAAACCTTATTGATAGTTTTCATCATAAAGATGATGGAAATATTATTACAAACTATGAAGTTCTATCTAACGGAGATGTTTCATTCACCTTTTCAGATGGCACCAATACACTAATTGAAAAGTTTGTTTTACCTAACACAATGCCTCAAAACTTTATTGATGGTTTAATTGAAACTTTAAACTCTAAAGTAAACAAAGAAACTGGTAAGCAACTTTCTGATGAAAATTTCTCATTAGAATTAAAACAAAAATTAGAAGGTTTACAAAACTATATCCATCCTGAATTTCATGAAATTACAGATGTGAAAGGTTTACAAGAAGCTATAGAAAGTAAGGTTGATCTTATTGATGGTAAACAACTTTCTGATGAAAATTTTTCTGCGGAAGAAAAAGAAAAACTTGCTAATTTAAAAAACTATATCGCTCCAGAATCTAGACCAATTAGTTATATAGAAGAACTAGAAGAGTCTTTAACAAAAATAAATCAAGATTTAGAAAACAAAGTAGAAATCATTGAAGGCAAACAACTTTCTGATGAAAACTTTTCTACGGAAGAAAAAGAGAAGCTTGCTAATTTTAATATAAGTACCTTCTCTACTATATCTGATGGAGAAAATAAAATTATTGCCAACGGACAAGCAGACGAATTAGTTTTCGATGGAGTTACTATAGATACTGAGCAAAATAAAATAGTTATAAATCAGGTTGAAAATCTTTCTGAATTAAATAACGATTTAAATTTAGCAGTAGCAGGAGCTCCTTTAAAAAACAATAATACTTTTCAAGTTATTCCATCTCAAATAGGGTATCCCGTAATTAAAGTTGGTGCTATTAAAATTAACGTACCTAAAGACATTCAGCTTAATTCTTTTACTTTATTTTTAGATATAAGCACAGGTTATCAAGGTCCTGATAAAGTATCTACAAGTATGATTATCAATGCTTTTATTTATCAAAACCCTGAAACTGGAACGAATTTCCATACAGAATCTGTTAGAACAATTGCTTCGGATAAAAAACATGACTATAATGTCCGTTTTGAAAGAGGAGAAAATGCAGCAATATATATTGGAGAACTAGATACTGATTTTAGATTCGCTAATGTTGCAATTACTAAAATTACTGGTAGATACAATGGTGGTTTAGATGACATTTTACTTAAAAGAATACAAAATGAATTTACAATAGAACAAACTGATACGTTTGGAACAATCACCAAAACTCTTAGTAATAATTTAATTCAAGGAAAAACTGACGAAAGCAAAGTAGACAAAATCACTGGAAAACAACTATCTACAAATGATTTCACAGATGAAGAAAAAAACAAATTAGCTAAAATTAATTTAAATAGTTTTAGTTCTATTACAGACGGTGTTAATACAATTTCTGCATCTAAAGAAAATGATGAAGTTACTTTTAAAGGAGTTACTATAGATTCAACAAACAATTCTATAGAAATTGATCAATCAGATCATCAAAATATTTTTCCAGAGTTTAATTTCTCATGGGGAAATGTATCAAGAAATTACACAAAAAGTTACACTAATGATTCAACTAAAACGTATTCAGGAAATGTAAATTTATTAGATTGTGAATTAACAAATGGCTCTAATAACTTTTTAAATTACGAACCTAAAATATTATTATACAGATATAAATCTAAAAAGAAAGTTACTTATTACGATAAAACAACTAATCAACCTTTCTTGTTTACTAAAAAGGCTAAATTTTATCATTATCAAGATTTTGGTAAAAGAAAAACAATTATTCCTATTACTAACAGAAGTTCAACTTTAGATTTCGGATTAGAACACTTCTTTAAAGATGAAATTTCTTCTACATCTAGTAGACTTTTAGCCATGGGAATGAAAAATAGTAATCAAAATACATTGTATAGGAAAAAGAGTCGTTCTCAAGCTCATTTTTACATAAAACTAAGGTTACAATTAACCTACAAAGGAAAAACTATGTTATCTCCTTTTTCTGAAACTTTAAGAGTTTTTATTGACAAACATGAAAAACATAAAATAAGTTTCGAAAGAGTTTAAAATATCTGATTAAATAGGTAACTCTTCGATGAGATACTCCTAAAATCGTAACTCTTTAACGAGATACGCAGAAAAAAAGCTCTTAAATGAGCTTGATGTCCTGGGAAAACGACAGTCACAATTGTGATTGTCGCCTTGGACACGAATTCAAAAAACTAAAAAATCATATATAAAAAAATGGTAACTCTTCGATGAGATACTCCTAAAATCGTAACTCTTGAATGAGATACGCAGAAAAAAAGCTCTTGAATGAGCTTGATGTCCTGGGAAAACGACAGTCACAATTGTGATTGTCGCCTTGGACACGAATTCAAAAAACTAAAAAATCATATATAAAAAAATGGTAACTCTTTGATGAGATACTCCTAAAATCGTAACTCTTGAATGAGATACGCAGAAAAAAAGCTCTTAAATGAGCTTGATGTCCTGGGAAAACGACAGTCACAATTGTGATTGTCGCCTTGGACACGAATTCAAAAAACTAAAAAATCATATATAAAAAAATGGTAACTCTTTGATGAGATACTCCTAAAATCGTAACTCTTGAATGAGATACGCAGAAAAAAAGCTCTTAAATGAGCTTGATGTCCTGGGAAAACGACAGTCACAATTGTGATTGTCGCCTTGGACACGAATTAAACAACAAAATAACATTTATTAAATAACAAGTATCATGGCAAGAAGCATTAATGAAATACAAGAAAGTATTCTTGAAAGCATTAATTCTGACACAGAATTAAATGCTTTAGAAGTATTAACCAATAATGAAAAAGATAATTTAACAAGTACTTCAAAGGTATCTATCTGGAGATTATTTGTATTTATTATATCTGTAAGTTTTTGGACAATAGAAAAACTATTTGACACTTTAAAACAAGAAATTGAAGAATTATTATATCTATTAAAACCACATAAACCAAGTTGGTACAGAAAAAAAGTATTAGACTTTCAATTTGGTCACGAATTAAATGAAAAAGATATTTATAATAATGACGGACTTACTCAAAAACAAATAGAAGATGCTAAAGTTGTAAAGTATGCAGCTGTAGTAGAAATTAACTCTATTTTATATGTAAAAGTTGCCGGAGAAAACAATACCGTAAGAGCAAAACTTTCAGATCCTCAAGAAGCTGCTTTAATTCAGTATATAAAATTAATTAGAGATGCTGGAGTAAAAGTAGTTCTAATTAACAGAGATGCAGATTTATTGAAATTAGAAATCGATGCATATTATAACCCATTAGAGATTGATGCTAATGGAGCTCGTTTAGACGGATCTGACAATGAACCTTTACAGAACAAATTAAAACAGTATTTAAAAGAATTTGAATTTAATGGGGAACTTGTTTTAACAAAATTAACAGATCAGTTACAACAAGTACAAGGTATAGAAATGCCAGTTATAAAAGAAGCATATTATAAGTTTGGAAACCAACAAGATTGGACTCCAATTAACGAGACTTATCAATCAGATGCTGGACACATGAAGATTAACGAAGATAACTTAACTATTAATTGGATACCTAGAGATGTCACGCTATAAAATATATGATATGGATTTTAATAAACTAGTAAGTTTATTACTTCCTACTTTCAAGAGAAAAACTAAAATTATAAACTTTTTAAAATCTCTCATAAAACCACTAACTGAGCTTTTTCAAATTTTTAAAAGATTTAGAAAAGATACTCTTTATAAAATTAATCATAATGGTCAGGTAGTGTATTTACAAAAAGTTTTAAATGACAGATTTGATAAAACACAAAGAAGAATTTACATATCAGACGGATTATTTAACAACCCTACTTATGTATATCCTCATGAAGATCAAAAAGATATTTACCTAAATACACAATACATTTTTAATCAAACTGAATTAGAATTTAAAGATGTTGATTTTGTTGTTGTACTTCCATCTGATATTTCGGTATCAGATGAGGAAGACATCCGAATGAGATCGTTAATTAATTATTACAAATTAGCTAGTAAAACTTATAAAATAACTACACAAGATGAATAGATTAGAACTTTTTGACGGAGGTTTTCCGTTAGCTACAGAAACTTTAGATTTCTTACAAGGTCAGAGTCATATGGCTTCAACTTTAACGGCACTAGGAGGAAGCGATACTTACATTTTATCAGGAGTAATTACTCAAGGGAGTAACGTTACTGATGGTATGATTGTTTATAAAGGAGAAATTTTACCTTTTACAGGTGGGCCGATTCAATCAAATGTAACCATAATTGAAGTTAAGGAAGAGGTAACATATCAAACAGATCAAGACGGAGACGGATTAGGTGATGAAAAATCAGCATATGTAAGAAGAAGGGCTGAATTTGGTACAGGTGGAGTTCAAACATTTAGCTTTTCTGAATTAAAACCATTTATTCAAGGTGTAGCAAATCAAATGTTTACCACATTCTTTAAAGATGTAAGATTACCTTATGTCGGTGCTATTGAGGATATTCCTGTTGGTTGGGAATTATGTGAAATCTTATCAGGACATTTCCCTGTAATTTATGATCCTACAAATCCAGATTATAACTTAATTGGTAAAACTGGTGGGGCAAATAGCAGAGTTTTAACACAAGCACAAATGCCTGCACATAATCACACTGGTACGACTTCTACAAACGGTCATCACTCTCATACTGGTAGCACCTCTGCCGCTGGAAATCACAATCACTCTGGAAACACCTCTTCTGCTGGTAATCACAGACATACTGGTAACACTTCTTATAATGGAAGTCATACTCATGGTATTAAGAATGATTATAATAGAACCCCAAGAAGTGTAGACACAAGTGTTGGTGAATGGGGAGGACATAACTATGGTATTGACCAATATATTCAAACTAATAGTGCTGGAAACCACAGCCATAGCTTTACCTCTAATTATGCTGGTACGCATACACATAGTATTACTACTAATACTGCAGGAAATCATACCCATAGTATAAATACTAATGCTACCGGAAACCATAATCACTCATTTACAACTCAATTGAAAGGAGGTAACCAAGCTTTTGATAACCGACCTAAATATAAAGTTATTGCTTTAATTAAATATGTTGGGATAAACCCAGTTTCTTAGATTAATTTTAATAATCTCCTTAAACCGCCTTCGGGCGGTTTTAAAAAATAATCTCATTTAAAATGTATTACAGTGTTTTTCCTATAACTAAACACTTTAAAATTACTTAACTTGTACTCTCATTATTCCCCCGCGTTCCCTTCAAGAAATCTAAACGCATTTAAAAGCCTCTTCTATGGAGGCTTTTTCTATTATATTTAAAAAAATAAAACCTTAAACTAATAAAAAACTTGTATTTTCATTTTATGAAAAAAACAATACTACTCTTAATATTTACCATAGTTAGTCTTTTAAGTTCTGCTCAAGAAAAAAATGAAAAATCAACTTATTTTTTTATTCGTCATGCTGAAAAAGAGTTAAATGTTAAAAATCCTGATTTAACTAAAAAAGGAGAGCAAAGAGCTTTAAACTGGGTTAAAATATTACATCACTATAAAATTGATGAAGTATTTTCTACTAACTTTAAAAGAACAATACAAACGGCATTACCCATAGCTAAAAAGTATAAATTACAAACTCAAATTTATCACCCATTCAAATTTAATATTGAAAAGATCTTATCTAAATATCAAGGTAAAAATATTGTTATTGTTGGGCATAGTAATACCATTCCTTCTCTTGTGAATAAATTTATAGGTCAGGAAAAATACAAAGATATTAATGAATCTATATATGGAAATTTATATATAGTTACAGTTGACAAAAAAAGTGTACACGATATTATGTTAAGTATTGAATAACTTTGTATCCAAAAGTTAAATCTAAATGGAAAATAGCTCATCTATTTATTAGATTCATAAAATTATGAAAAACATGTTTTTCATAATTTTATTTAGTTAAAAAAAAGTTAAAATTTAATATTTTTTAACATAATTTAACAAAATAAAAAAGACCTTATAATTTTTTAAAAATGATTGTTTTTTTAACCTCTAATTTAACTTAAAGCATGATTTTTACTAAAGCAACACTGTTGCTTTAAATTATTTAATTTCCACCTCACACACAAATAAAAAACTAAAAAACAAGTAGTTGACTCTACAAGTCTGTCTTTTTTTTTATCGGTTAATTTCTAAATTTGACCAATTTAAAAATTTAATTAACCCTTATAATCATGAAAAATTTTATCAAAATTTCTTTAAGTGCATTAGTAGTTTCAGCATTACTAATCACATCTTGTCAAAATGAAAACACATCAGACAATGATTTAAACACCAACATTGAAGCAAACGCTAAGGATGGTAACATTATTCCAGGCCAGTACATAGTTGTTTTTAAAGAATCTTCTGTAACTCCATCTTCTAAACTTTTGTCTAAAACAAGATTTACAAATAGAAATTTAAAAGCTAAAGCAGCAGATAATATTTCCGAAAAATCAATTTTAAAGATGAAAACTATTTTATCTGAAAATGGATTAGATCAGAATAATGTTTCAAATTACTACACTACAAAAATTTCAGGTTTAGCTGTAAAATTAACAGATGAAGAATTTAAAAAATTATCGCAAGATCCAAATGTAGCTGCAATTGAGCACGACAGAATCGTAGAGTTACCAGATTTCCAAGTAGAAGATGTACAATCTAAAGGTGTATCACAAAGAATGGCTCAACAAACTCCTTGTGGTATTTCAAGAGCTGGAGGTTTTACTAATGGTGCCTCTAAAGATGAATGGATTTGGATTATAGATAGCGGTATAGATTTAGATCATCCAGATTTAAACGTAGTAACAAATTCTACTTATGCTAGATCATTTGTTGGTGGTTCTGCAAACGATTGTAATGGACATGGTACTCATGTTGCTGGAACAGCTGCAGCAATTAACAATAATATTGGTGTTGTAGGTGTATCTGCTGGTGCTACAGTAGTACCTGTGAGAGTGTTTGGCTGTAGTGGTGGTAGTGCTACTTCTACTATTTTAGCAGGAATTAATCATGTTGGTAGGTATGATATTCCAGGTGATGTTGCTAATTTAAGTTTAGGTGGATACTTTGGTTCTGGTTGTGGTAGTTCTTCTTCATACATTAGTGCTATTCGTGCATTAGGAAATGCAGGTACTTTTGTTTCTATTGCTGCTGGAAATGATTCAGATAACGCAGCTAAGTATGATCCTGCTTGTATAAATGGGACAAATATTTTTACTGTAGCTTCAATGACTTGTAACCGTGGTTTTTCTTCTTTCTCAAACTATAACATGAACCCTATTGATGTAATAGCTACTGGTTCTAGTGTAAGAAGTACTTATTTAAATGGTGGTTATGCAACCTTAAGCGGTACATCTATGGCTGCTCCTCATGTTGCTGGAATTATGCACGCTAGAGGTGGTGCTCCAAGAACATCAGGAACTGTAAGTAATAGAGGAGAAAATTATCCTATTGCTGTAAGATAATTCTTACAAGAATTTATTTCATAATAATGCAAAAAACCATCTACTTAGTCGTAGATGGTTTTATAATTAATAATGTTAATTTTATTATTTATATTAACTTTCTATAATAAGATAGTGCGTTATTCTTTTTCTTTTAATGTAGCTCTTAACAATTCCAACATTGGGATCTTTAAATAGGTTATTTTGCTTTAATACAAAATGACCACTTTCATTTTCATCTTCAATCCGTACAATTGAGTTATTAGGTATTTCTTCAGAATTAATTTCAAACTTTCTTATCATTTGAACTTTATATCCTTTATGATTTAAATACCACATTATCTCTTTCTCTAAACTTAATTCATTAAAATTTTGTAATGTTTTTGCTATATGAAAAATATCATCTCCTGTTACCATACTCAAACATGCATGACCACATTTCTTAGAGAATAAAGGTTGTTCTATTACATCTTCTTTCATCTTATCATTTTTTTGTGATTTATTACTATATCCTTTCGTTTAAAACTAATTTAATTTTAAAAACGGTGTTTTACCTTGTATTAGTTATTTTAATAAAATTTATATTTGAATAACTTTCTTTCCCCCGGATCTTTGTAAAAAGATCAGGAAGTCTCTCGCAAAATTTGAGAGACTTTTTTGTTTTTTGTATATGAAGTGTTTATTGTAGTTCAGTTTGTTTCACAAATTTTACTTTGTTGATTTTCAATTCATATGAATTAAAAAAGCAAATTCATTTCAACAAAAATAACATCAGATTTAATGAAGTTAAAATTTATTATCAATGCTTGCTTTATTTCAAGTAACCATTGAAAAGCTTATAATGTGTTTATAATTCAATTTAAAAAATAAAAAACCTTTGAAAAGATTTTCAAAGGTTTTTTACAAAAGAAAATTAAGTACTTAATAATAAATATACTGTTAGTTTTTCTCTTTATAATTTATTTTTTGTGTTCGTTGCTCATTTCAAAAACAATTTCACCTCCATTTATAATATTATTATGATGTAAAAGAGTTCCATTTAATTCTTTCCCATTTATTATAACTCTTTTTACAAAAATATTATCCTTACTTTGATTTTTTGCTTTAATAGAAAGTGTTTTTCCATTTTCTAAATGTATCGTTGCTTCTTTAACTAAAGGACTACCTAAAGCATAATTTGGAGAACCAGGAGTAACTGGATAAAAACCTAAACTACTAAATATATACCAAGCACTCATTTGACCTGCATCATCATTTCCACATAAACCTTCAACGTTAGAAGCATACATAGTATCCATAATCATGCGAACTCGAGATTGTGTTTTTTCTGGATAACCTGTCCAATTATATAAATATGGAATATGATGCCCAGGTTCATTTCCATGAACATAATTCCCAATAATTCCATCACGTGTAATATCTTCATGATTTGCAATATATTTATCTTCAATTTCCATAGTAAATAATGAATCTAATTGCTGTGAAAATTTCTCTTTCCCACCCATCATCATTATCATTTTTTCTATATTCTGCGGTACATATAATCCATAATTCCAAGCATTTCCTTCAATAAATCCCTGACCATGTGTATCCATTGGATCAAATTTTTCTCTAAAATTTCCATCAGAAAGTTTTGGCCTCATAAAACCTATTGACGAATCATAAACATTATTGTAATATTCTGAACGCTTTGAGAAATTTTCCTCTACTGAAACTTCACCTACTTGTGCTGCCATTTGAGCTATACACCAATCATTATAAGCATATTCTAAAGTTTTAGATACAGAAGAATGACTTTTATCATCAGGAACATAACCTTTATCTATATAATCCCCTAACCCATCAAAATATCTGACCGATGCTGTATTAACCGAAGCTTTAAGAGCTCTTTCATGATTAAAATCTCCGATATTTTTAGCCATAGCATCGGCTATAACTGAAGTTGCATGATAACCAATCATACACCAATTTTCATTAGCATAATGTGACCATATAGGCAACATATTATGAACACTTTGATCGTGATGCGCTAACATAGATTTAATCATATCGTTATTCCTATTAGGCTGAGTTATGTTGAATAATGGATGTAAAGCTCTATATGTATCCCAAAGTGAAAAAATTGTGTAATTTGTAAAACCTTCAGAAGTATGTATATTTTGATCTAAACCTCTGTATTTCCCATCAACATCTTCATAAACTATTGGAGATAAATTAGTATGATACATTGCCGTATAGAAAGTTTCCTTTTGCTCTTTAGTTAACATTTCTACTTCGATTTTAGAAAGCTCTTCATTCCATTTTTCATTTGTTTCTTTATGTGTTTTATCAAAATTCCAATGAGGGATTTCAACTTCTAAATTCTTCATTGCTCCAGCAGAACTTACATTAGAAAGAGCAAATTTGATTTGAATTTTTTCATTCTCTTCAGTATCGAAGTTAAAATATGCGCGCAAATCTTTTCCCGCCATTTCAGGAAAGTTTTCATCTTGTTTAAAACGCCTGTAAAAACCATCGTATTTTACTTTTTCATATTTTTTATGTCCATAACTTTTAAAAGGTTTTGAAAATTTAGCGGCAAAAAATACTTTCTTATCTCGTGCCCAACCTTTAGTTTGCCTGTAACCTGTAATTGTAGAATCATTTTCTACACGAAGAAAAGTCCAAACATTTTTATTATCATGATGGTAAACATTGTAAACCATATCTAAAATAATATGTGCATTTTCCGACTTAGGAAATGTATATTGATGAAAACCAACTCTCTCACTGGCAGTTAATTCTGCTTTAATTTTATATGTATCTAAATCTACTTTATAATAACCTGGAGAGGCTTCTTCTTTGTTATGTGAAAATGTAGAGTAAAATCCTTTATCTCCTTCCTGTGTTTGTATTGGATCTAAAATTAACTTTCCAGTAGTAGGCATAACAAGAAAATCTCCCAAATCAGAATGTCCTGTTCCACTAAAGTTAGTATGTGCAAAACCAATGATAGTTGAGTCTTTATGTTGATAACCTGCACAATATTCGTAAGTTTCAGCATTATATCTACCATCTTCACTAAACATTACTTCAAAATTTGTTTGTGGACTTAATTGTACCATTCCAAATGGAGCTGTAGCACCAGGGAAAACATGTCCCATTTTACTAGTTCCAATAAAAGGATTAACAAATTTAGTGTAATCTGTTTTTGACTTTTTAGAATTACTGATTATTTCATCTTTTTTTTGGCAAGAGTTTAATACCATTAAACTCAGGAGAAGTACGGATAGTTTTTTCATTTTTTCAAATAACTTATATGAATAAATAATACAAGATCTTTTAATAAAATCTTATTTTAGGTATCAAATTAACATTAGTTTATTTTATAATATTCACGAATATAACAACAAAAACTACAGTACAAAATTTAATCAGGCTAACGTATGAAGACAATCAATCAAGCAGTAAAAAACAAAAAATAAACAACTAAAAAACAAGCACTTACAGATTTCAAAAAACACTTTTGTATTAAAAAGTATAATTAAACAAAATAAATAAAATCGTTTGTTTTTAAACATTTGAAATTCAACATTGAAGAACTCATTTTCTTAAACACAAAACAAAAATAATTAGTTTTTTTTAAAAGATCTTCACATTTATTTATTAAAAAATAAATTTACTATTTATTTAAATTCATTTTCTAATTTCTTTTATCCCTTCTATCTCAATTTTTTTATAATGAAAAATCAATTTATACTTACCTTCTTCTTTTCTAAACTCAAAATAATCTTCATCACTTGGCTCTCCAAAAAAAGTCTTTTCAGTTTCTGCTTTTAATACTCCATTTTTTTTACCATTCTGATACATGACTAGTTTCCTATTTTCAATTTTAAATTCAAAAATGTGATTATTAAACTCTTTAACTCTATATTTTCCTTCATACTCTTTAAGAACATTCTCTGAAATTTCTATTTCTTTTCTATTAATTTTTTTAGGTAATTCGTAAGGTTCATTTTTCATTATTTTATCCACGGTTTTTAAAATATCACCAAATGGTATTTCATCATAATTAGAAAAAAAAACGAATTCAAATTTTTTAGAAATGTCATATTCTGCATGAGATAAAATTCCATTTCCACCACCAGACCAGCTTATTTTATTTGAATGGTTTTTAATTTTTTCTCGATAAGATATTTTTTTAATGTGATTTATGAATAACATTAAATCTTCTACTGTTGAATAAATTTTAGCCTGATTTTTACCATCTTTTTCAATATTAGGAACTACAACTATTTCATTATCATTTTTTTCATGATTTTTAACTAAATTATTGAGATTGTTTTTCAATAAATTAAAATGAGCTCCTGTACTTTTCATTTCTAATGGTTGAAAATATTTTTCATCTAGATACTGAACAAAAGGTTTTTCTGTGAGTTTAGCAATTATATAGTAAAGTAACTGGTATCCTAAATTTGAATAAACAGTATCTGACCCTGGTTCAAACAATAGTTTTTCCTTTTTTATTAAAGCAATTATTTCTTCTGATTTCATTTCTATTAAATTATCTACTTTAATCGATAATTCTCTTGGGAGACCCGATTGATTTTCTACTAAATGTTGAATTGTTATTTTATTTCCATTAGGAAAATCAGGGATAAAATGAGATATTTTATCAGTTAATGAAATACGATTTTCTTGTTCTAAATCTATTATTGCAGCTTTCGCCATTAGTTTTGATATAGAATGAATATCAAATTGTGATTCTTTTTTTACATTAAGGCTACTTGTAGTACTTTCAGACATATTATATGTTTCAAAAAGTAAGCATTTCCCTTCTTGTTTGATTAATACTACTCCATTAAATTTTTTTAAAGTTTTTAGTTTTTGAAAATACTCATCTAACTTAATAGAAACGTTAGTAATCAGTTGTTCTTCTATTTCATTTTTTTTATTTTTAGAATTACATCCTATAAGTAGATAAATACTAATTAATATGAATATGAAATTATTATTGACTATTTGTTTGTTATTCATTCTTTGCTTTTTTTTTACAAAAAAACTACTCTTTTTAATGCTTTAATTGTAAAAAGGGAAACAAACTACTTGTGCCTTAACATAAATTCTGAAGGATTTTCGAAAAATTTTCTTGGAGTTACACCACAAACTTTCTTAAAATCTCTTATAAAATGAGATTGATCAAAATACCCATATTCATAACTCAATTGTGTAAGTGTGATTTCACTATTTTTAAGTTTAAATTTTACTAAATCTAAAATTCTAACAGTAATGATAAAACTTTTTAACGTGTAAAGAACTTCACTTTTAAAGATTCTATTCAAATATTGACGTGTTTTATTATAATGTGAACATAAATCGTTTACTGAAACTTTACCATTTCTTTTATAAATATGCTCACAAATACTTTTAACAAATTTCATTTTTTCAGTAAACATTACTTCTTTCTTATCAATATAATTATATATAAGATTTAATCTTTCCTTTATGTTTTTCTCTTCAAAAATTGTTTGATGAAATAATTCTAATTCTCTATTATCTTCTGATAAACTTACTATACCATTTGTGTTTAAATCAGAAAAAAAATAAGAATTCACCCAAGGTTGAAACTTAATTGTAACAAAAGAAAGTTTTTTATTTATCTGTAATTTATAAGGTGGTATATTTAAATTATGAATAGTAAACACCTTAGCTTCTAAAGGAATTCTTTTTTGATCTTTTCCGTAAATAAATTGCCCTTTTTGTTCTTTAAAAAATACCATATCATAACAGCAATCATCAATTAAGGGAATATATTCTCTTTCTTTATTCTCCTCTATTATTATATCGTAAAATTCTTTATAAATACACTTATAAGGTTCTTCTGGGATATAACTCTTTATCTTCATCAACTAATTTTAAATCTGAATTTTCTTCAAAATTACTTAAATGTTATCAAAATAAATATTTCGCTATCTACCCAAACAAATACGCACAAACACATAAACAATTCAAAAACAAAAAAATTAAAACATTATTAAAAATTACTCATAAAAAAACCTTTTGAGATTACTCAAAAGGTTTATAACATATAAATATCAATCTATTTTAAAACTATTTACTTAATTGCTTTAAAAACCATCTCCAGGAGGTTCTGGAGAAGCTGCTTGAGCTTTTTTAGGATTTAAAATCAAGTAAGTTCCTAACGCTGTTAACGCTGTATACTTACCATATTTACCGATCTTTTTCAATGCTTCTTTTCTTGTAATGTCTTCTTTATGTTGACTTGTTTTTTTCATAATAATTAAGAAAATTGTTTATTCTATGATAATTTTTTTAGAGACTTTACCTAAAGCAGAGTTTAATTTAACTAAATAAATACCTGTAGATAAATTATCTAATGTAATCTTAGTAGAACCTTTTGTGTTAATATCATTATTAACTAACTCTTTACCTGTAAGAGAAAATATTTTCACATTAGTTTCAACTTGCAAACCTGTAATTGTTATTTCTTGTTTTGCTGATTTATATATTTTAATATTAGCTACATTTTGAATAACATCTTCATTACTTAATCTTTGCGATGTTGTATGAATAAAATATTGACCTGCTCCGTTAATATTAGATTGAGTTGTAATCGTATGATTTTCTTCTGAAAGATTAAAAAAAGTATTATTCGTTCTATCTTCTAAATATATTTCAACTCCAGATGGTAAATTTGTTGTTGTTACAGAAAATGTAATTTCTTTATTAGCACTAGCTATTAAACCAATTGGAATTACCATAGTTTCTATATTTGAATTCGGTAATGTTTGAATAGCTAAATTTCTGCCATCGTTATCATTTAACAATTGAGTAAAAAGAGCAAAGTCATAATCTACACCACCAAATATCTTTGAATCATAACCATTATCAAAACCTTTAGTTTTTCCTTCGATATAAAACACTTTAGTTCCTTTTTTATCCTCTCCGCTTTCTATAAACAATTCAAATGAAGGGTTAGGTGTTTGCCTCATGAATGTATCTGTACTTTGATGACTTTGGTTAGAAGCAGCAAAAGTAACACTCCCATTTCCATTAGCTTCGACAAAGAATCCTTGAGTAGGTGCTATTTCAATAGGTGTAGAAGCATTATATGTTACATATTGGTTACCATCCCATAACCATATTGTTTCCTCACTTAACAAACCTGTATTAGCAACTGTAAAAGCGGTAGAATTCACATAAGATGTAAAAGGGTTACCTATTAAATTAAAATTATTTCTTGTTCCTGTAGAAATACTATTATTTATATTAACAGAATTAATTGATCCTGTAAATGATAAATTTCCTGCTGTTGCCAATTTTACTGAATATCCATGATTAGGAAGAGTGCCTGTAGAAGAAGCTGTAGCATAATTCCATGCCGAACCTATTAGATTAGAAAAAAAACCAATTCCTATATTATTTCCATTTCCTGTTGCAAATGAATTATTAATAATAAAATTATCATAAGTCTCTCCATTTACAGGCGATGAAATTAAATACCAATTCGTTGTCGGTAAATTTCTTGTGTAAGTAACATTTCCTGTAATTGAAGCATTAGCAATTAAACTAGCTCCAGAAGCAATGTTAATAGAGCTTACTGTAACTGCTGAAGAAATAGTTGGGTAATTTGTTAAGTTGTCAGGTATGGTTACCATAGAACTAGCAACTGGAATAGAATTAATATTCCAATTTGAAGCTGTATTCCAATCATTATTAGTTGCCCCTGTCCATGTAATAGCAGTATCAACCACAGAATTAAACCCTGTCCATAATGCTCCTGCATCTGTAACATAAGCTCCCATAGTACCCGATGGTATCGTTAAATTTACACCACTACGATTACCGAAAGTATCTTCTGATGGTGATGAAGCATGAGTTGCTATAGCAGGTGGGATTATACTTTCAGAAATAACACTAACCAAAGGGTTGTTATAAAAAACTCCCATCTCCATACTGGTAACACTATTAGGAATAGTTACACTTGTTAATTGATTTTGTGAAAACGCAAAAAGTTCTATCGTCGTAACACTATTGGGTATATTTATATTTGTTAATTGATTATTACCAAAAACACCTTCCTCTAGAGTGCTAATATTATTTGGCAAGGTGACATTGGTTAATTGATTTAGAACAAAAGCAAAATTACCAATACTTGTAACACTATTTGGAAATGTAATGTTAGTTAATTGATTATCTCGAAAAGCAGAATCCCAAATGGTTGTAACTCCATTAGGTATAGAAATACTAGTTAATTGATTATTCATTAAAGAAGCTGCTCCAATAACTAAAAGATTACTAGGTAAAGAAATACTCGTAAGTTGTTTATCTTTAAAGCTTATATAACCAATTTCTGTAACTGTATACGTTACACCATTATTAACTACTGTATCTGGAATATTTACTACAGTACCTCCAGCAACATCGTAACCGATAGTTTTTACTGTATTATTAGCTGTAGGAAGTACCTCATAAGTAATATAATTTTCTGTAAATGTTTGTACTTGCTCTGTAACACTACTAAACCCTGTCCATAATGCTCCTGCATCTGTAACATAAGCTCCCATAGTACCCGATGGTATCGTTAAACTTATTCCGCTGCGATCTCCGAAAGTATTTACCTGTACTGTAGGTGGAGTGCTACTTTCTGAAATAACATTATTTAAATTATTTGTTAAAAAAGCTCCAGCCCCTATACTTATTACATTATTAGGTATAGTAACATTATTTAATTGATTAACCTCAAAAGCGTAACCACTAATAACCTCTAAGTTATTTGATAGACTAACACTAACTAATTCGTTCGTTCGAAATGCCATATTCCCAATTGAGGTTATATTATTTGGTATTACAACATTTGTCAATTTATTAGTACGAAATACTCCTGATTTTATTTCTGATAATCCACTCCCAATTAAAACATTAGATAATAAATTATTACGAAAGGCTTCAATTCCAATTTCAGTAACACTATTAGGTATTTCTATACTTGTTAGTTTATTTGTCATAAAAGATTTGCTTCCAATTAATGTAACAGTATTAGGTATTATAACACTAGTAAGTAGATTATCATAAAATGCATAATCGTCAATTATAGTAACATTGCTTGGAATACTAATATTAGCTAATTTATTCTTACCAAACACTGCAAACCCGATTTGAGTTATATTATTGGAAATTGTAACGTTTTCTAATAAATTATCAAAAAAAGCATACCTATCAACAGAGGTAATATTATTAGGAATAATTAAATTCACCAGTTTATTTTTATGAAAAGCTTTTTCTTTTATTTCTATAATTCCTGTTCCAAGTGATACAGTTGTTAACTGGTTGTTTTCAAAAGCTTGTATACCTATAGTAGTTACATTATCAGAAACATCAACACTTGTTAACCCTTTATTTACAAAAGACATTGCTCCAATTTCTGTAACTGTATACGTTACACCATTATTTACTACTGTATCTGGAATATTTACAACAGTACCTCCAGCAACATTGTAATCAGTAGTTTTCACATTATTACTATTTGAGATAACTTCATAAGTAATATAGTTTTCTGTAAATGTTTGCGCATAACCAATAGTTAAAAAACTCATGGTTATTAAAAAAAATAATTTTCTAATCATGTTTTTTTGTTTAAAATCTTGCGCGAAGCTAAAGGAGTTTAAATGGGTACACTAATAGAATTAAACATCCGTGAACTCTAAATAAATTTTCGATTGATAGAAATTAATATTTAAGTTTTTATACATTTTTACTATTACCTATAGAATAAACCTCAAACACAACATTACTCTGTAATACATAAATAAAATACTTTAAAATTTAACAAAGTAAGTTTAACTTCTATAAAAACACCTTCTTTTTAAATTAACTTTTACGAATATTAATTGAAAGTACTCATCTCTTAAATTAAAGCTTTCAAAAAAAAAAACGCTATATCATTTTCCTAAATCATATACTAGTTTTATACCATGCTATAGCTAATTGTATGACAAGAAGGATAGTTATTTATAACAATATTTTAAATTCTAAATTTCAAATTTTACTAGGGAGTTTATGGTAATTACATATTGAATTTAAATGAAGAAATAAATATGCTTTTTTCTACATACAATGCCATTTTACAAACTTTAGGTAGCCGAAAATTTAGTAGGTAAAATGTGATACAACAAATTAATATAAGAGTAGGTATTAAACATTTTAAAAATGAAATTATTTAAAAAATTTACAAACGAAAAACTAGAAAAATCTGTATTAAAGAATATTACTGGTGGAAACTCTCGTGATCCTTATTATAATCAACGCACATATGATCCTAGATATGAAACGTATACAAAAGATATGGTACATGATGATAAATAAACACTAATACAATAAATAATTATTTAAATTTTACAAATCATGAAATTAATAGATTTTAAACCTCTTACAAAAGAAGAATTGTTAACTATTAACGGTGGTGTTTTAGGTGATATTACCGATCCTGACTTAGATGAAGATGGTAGTAAAATTACTGACCCTGGCGACGGTGAAAAATCACCTAATTACTGCTTAATTGCTCGTTAACTTTTATTTACAACCTATTAACTGATAGAGCAGTTAATAGGTTCTTAAACTTAAAAAAACTAAAAAAATATGAAAGCAACCTATTTTAAACCTCTTACAAAAGAAGAATTGTTAACTATTAACGGTGGTATTTTAGGTGATATTACCGATCCTGACTTGGATGGCGACGGTGAGAAAATTACTGATCCTGGAGACGGTGAAAAATCGTCTAATTACTGCTTAATTGCTCGTTAAAATTAATTTCTCATGAACCATTAAGGTTTATGAGAAATTTTAAAGACATTCTGTTCCATTAAAAAATCATGAAAAAACCTGAAATTCTTATTATATCTTCTGAGAAAGATTTAAATTTTAAACCAATTACTGAATGGCTTAGCTTTTATGATGCTAATTATTTTTGTATTAATATAGATAGAGATGTTATAAGCATATTTGATTACAACATGCAATCTAAAAACATGATTTTAAAAGTTACTAACGACTTTGAAAGTTGTAAAATTTCATTTGAATTCATCAAAACTATATTTATTAGAAATGGTAGTTTAAAATTTAAGATAAACAGTATTTCAGAATCGTTAAGATTTAAAAAAGGGATAAGCGATTATATTTTTTTTTATGATAAAACATTAGATAGTTTTTTAGAATATTATTTTTCACAAAATTTTAATGTAGTTGGTTTATGGAGCAATGCTTATATTAATAAACTTATTGTATTAGAAGAAGCCGTTAAAGTTGGGTTAAACATTCCTAAAACTTATTTAAAAACAAATTTAGATACACTTTCTTCACAACAATCTTACATCTCTAAAACTATAGCTTTACCACTAGTCATAGAGTCAGACTCTAAAAGATTTATGACCTATACTGGTAAGGTAGATTTTTCTAATAATAGAAAGAGTTTTATGACATCATTAATTCAAACGGAGATTAAAAAACTATTCGAAATTAGAGTCTTTGTTTTTTTAAAAAAGATGTACGCAATGGCTATCTTTTCTCAAATGAATGAAGAGTCTGTTGTTGATTATCGAGTATACAATCAAGAAACTCCTTATTTAGACGAGCCTTTTATTATTCCTAATGAATTAAAAATTAAAATCTTTGATTTAATGGAGCGACTAAAATTAAATACTGGTTCTTTTGATTTTATATATACTAAAACAGGAGAATATTATTTTTTAGAAGTTAATCCTATTGGTCAATTTGGCTATTTAGGTAATGTTTGTGGAATTGATTTAGATAAAGTTATTGCAGAAGAAATAATTAAACTATGAAAAACAGCAACGATTACAAAGAAAAAATGAAGGAAATTGCTTTTCCTATAGATGTACTTAACGTTAAGGCTTATCCGATAAAAGATTTAATTCCTACCGAAAAAAAACAATTTTATTCTTCAATTAACCGAGCTTTTTGGAGTTATTATTTTATTCCTAACAAAAAAACGTATTAATTCTATGTATGGCATTTCTAGTAGTGTTTCCTTTGTAAAAGGATACAGAAAAAGTTTTTTAATAAACTTTAAAAATCTTGATATATTTCATATAAATAATTCAGAAGCTGGAGAATTAATAAAACTTATTAAACAACGTTTTTTTAAAGAAGAAGAAATATCTTCGGATTTAATTTCATTTTTAAAGGAGTATAGAATGATTTATAAAATTAACTCTAAAATCACTCAACAATTTCCTCCTAAAAAAATAGAATACAACTCAAAACACCTTATTGAATATTTAGTTCTTGAACATAAAGATGATTTAACTGTACAGAAAGCTTTAAAAATTTGTTCTTTCTTTAAAATACCACATTTAGTAATTGTAACAAATAATGATTTAACTAAAAAAGTAAATAGTTTTTTAATCAATAATTCTTATCCAGAATCTGTGTCTATTGTTTCTGATAACGTAAAAATTTATGCTCAAGAAAATAAATTCCGAATATTGTATATAAAAAAAGACACAAAACCTTTTGTACACATAGATTCAATGGAATTAAATTCTTCTTTATTTTTAGAGTCGCAATTTTCTCATAATTACTTTAATAAAAAGATATTTATTGATGAAAATGGAAATATTAAAAACTCTCCAAATTCTGATATTTCTTTTGGAAATATTTATTCATATCATATTACCAAAGTAATTAAGAAAGCTATTTTTAATCCTAATTTCAAAAAATATTGGAAGGTTAAAAAAGATATATGTGCTATTTGTAAAGATTGTGAATTTAGATATATGTGTGTAGATGATAGAATTCCATATCAAAAAAACAAACATGAATGGTTTCATAAAACGGCATGTAATTACGATCCTTACACGGCTACTTGGAAAGAATTAAATAATTAAATTAGTTTTTAGCTTAACAAAGTTTATAAGGAATATATATTGTAACAATAGTTCCTTGCTCATTGTATTTTCTTCTATCTTCAATGGTTATTGAACTTTTCATATTAAAATCTTTTGACAACATTTTTATACGTTCTGAAGTTATTAATGTTGATAATGATTTTTTATCATGAAAATTCTTTTTTTGGAAAGAATCAATACCAATACCATTATCTATAATAGTACAAATTAATTTTCTCTCTTTATATATTAATTTAATATTTATCTGCCTATTTTCTTGTAAATTAGTAAAGGCATGTTCAATAGCATTTTCTACAAATGGCTGAATAAGCATTGGAGGAATTTTAATTGCCATTTCTTTTAAAGAACTATCTACTGTAATTGTAAACTCATAGTTTTCATTTTCTAAATTTTGAAGTGAAATATAATTCTTTAAAGCATCTAATTCTTTTGATAATAAGACTGTTTTATCTCTAGAATTTTCTAAAATTACACGAAGTAGTTTTGAGAATTTAGATAAATAAGAAATTGATTTTTTGTCTTCTTTGTTCAGAATCATCCCCTGAAGTATTGATAACGAGTTAAATATAAAATGAGGAGTCATTTGAGAACGCAATAATTTTTGCTCTATAATTGCACTTTTTATTTTAGATTTTTCATTCTTCAGTTTTAACCAGAAAAAATAAATTATAATCAATAATATCCCTGTGCTTATCAAAAGATAGAACCACCATTTTTTCCAATATGGTTTTTTAATAAAAAACGAATATGATAAAACTTCTTGTAACTCTTTTTGATTATGATTTAAATAAGAAGCATTAAAAGTGTATTGCCCTGGAGGCAAAGATGCAAATGTAATTTTTCTGTTTTTAGTTGAATACCAAGTATCATTTAATCCTGTTAACCGGTATGTATAAATCAGTTTTTCTTTAAAAGATAATCCTTCAATATTAAATGTTATTCTGTTTTCATTATGAGATAATTCTATGTTAGGTTTATTAACGATAATAGAATCATTAACAATTATTTGGTTAATTTTTAAATTAGGAGTTTTAACATATTGTTTATCTAATACATTTTTAGGACTTTTAAAAAGTCCACTGTTAGTGGCTAACCATAAAGTATCCCCAATAATTTCAAGATCATTTATTTTACTATCATGATTTATGTTCTTCAGAGAAATACCTTCTATTAAATATCCTGTTTTAGTAAATTTAATTTTATTAATACCTCTATCTGTAATTGCCCATAAATTATTTTTATCTTCTAAGTATAGCTTTTCAATATTGTTACTAAATAAACCATCTTTTTCTCTTATCGTTTTAATAGTATCTTTTGTATATGTTACGATACCATTACCAAGAGTAGCTAAAAACATTTTATTTTTATTATACTTTTTCTCTATGTCCTGTATTCTAAAGTTAAGATGTTTATGCGCTACTTTTTCTATGGTAGTATCTACTTCTTTAAAAAGACCGTTTGGAGTTGCTATGTATGCGTGATTATTAAAAAGAGAAACATCTATACATCTCTCAGATAAACTAATTTGCTTTAACTCTCTATCTTTAATCTTAGTTATTTTACCAATGTGTGAAGTTAATAGTGTTCTATTTTCAGGTAACGATAAATTTAAGGTATACCCTAAATTAGTTTCTAAATTAATTTTATGATTTAAACTTCGTTTCATAAAAGAAGAAGAAATATAATACAGTTCATTGGTTATATTATCAAATTCAACCATAACTGAAGTCTTTCTATGCTTAAACTCATATAAATTTCTTAGACTACCGCTAATAGTTCTTTTAATTACTCTTCCATCAGAAGTTCCAATTATTAATTCTTCCTTATTGTTTTTAGTAAGTGTTTTAATACCATAACTTTCAGTATTCACAAATTCTATTTCTGGTCTTTTTATATAATAAACGCCAGATTCAAGCGTAGTAAACCAATATCCTCCTTCGTTATCTTTTAAAAAACTTGTAACAGTTGTATTGTTTAAAAAATGTTTTTTCCTATTCCCTTCTATATCATATACAGTAGCTCCTCCATTAATAAATGTAACAATAAATTCATTTTCACTAACAGTTCCCAAACTAAGAGGTGATCTTCTTAAATTAGAAATAATTAATTCTTTTCGATTATCTTTAACAACTTTTACTTTTTGATTGTTTGACAAAATAAAGGTACTATCGTTGAAACGTAACCCGTCAAAAAAATTATCATTTAAGAGATATTTAAGTTTACAATCTTTTTTTTTATCATCGAAAAAATAAAAGTTTTTATCGTTTTTTATTACAAAACATAACTCTTTAACTTCACTGGATATTTTTTTGTTTTTTTTAGTTATTTCACCTAAACTGTTTATAATAATTTCACCAATTATATAACGTCCTGCTAGGTGTAAATTTCCTTTATCATCAAGGTATAAACTTTCAATAATTTGATGAGGGTTATTAATTAGTTTTTTTAACTGGTTATTATATTTATAAGATGTGAAATCTGTTTTTCCTTGATTAAAATAAAATAGTTCATTAGTATTTCTAGTCCAACACCAAATTTGTCCATTTTCTTGCGGAAAAAAATCAAGAATTACGTTTCCTGGTATTCCATGTTCTTTTCCAAAATTTTGAAATTCATAACCATTATATCTTGTTAATCCTCTATCAGTTGAAAACCACAAATAACCATTAGAGTCTTGATATGAATCATAAATTTCATTACTCGCTAAACCATTTTTTAAATTAAAGTTTATATAATTATAATTGTTTGAATCAGATAAATTGAATTTATAGTTACGATAACTTTTCTTATTCTCTTTCAATTTAATCTTCAGAGGAGTTATCTTTAACTTAGCACTTGTTGTTACTGTAAGGGATAAAAAAACAATAAATAAGCAAGTCTGTTTAATACTTTTAACCATGTATTGTTTGTTAGTTTACATGAAATGTAATAGTTTGTGCTAAGCTATTGTTTTTTAATAAAATTCTTAATCAGATTCAACTATATTTTATTTAAAAACATATTTTTTATAGATTTAAAACTCTTTTTAAAATCGCAATCTGTCCATTATGCCAACTTTGATGTTGAGGAAGCCACATAAGCGCCTCATATTTCATATTTACCGAAGGGTTAGGCACAGCAGTTTCACTATCCAAATCTTCAATGGTAATATTTTCTATAATTTCTATAATAATATCCATAGTAAATTTATAAACCTGGATTAATTCTTCTACAGTAGGTTTATCACTATCATAATTACTTGGTTTAGATCCTGGACCATAAAACTTTATATAATTAGGAAGACTTACTTTTTCTTTAAATTCATCATTTGCTCCAATTATTGATGCAACCCCATGTAAATAATTTGCCAAAATAATATGTCCCAATTGCCAATTAAGATTCGTATTTATTATATCTGGAGTAATATTCCATCTATCTTTTGAAATATTTTCTATTAATTCATTTGTTTTCTTATTTACTAAAAGAATTTGTTCTTTAAGTTGATTTACTTTAGTTTCCAAAAAATATTTTTTTATTTTAATTATTCTTACACTACTTTTTTTAGTATCTTATTTATAATTTTTGCAGCTAGAGAAGGGTTTTCTAAAGGAAATAAATGTCCAGTATCTAGTGTAATTACATCAAAATTGGGAAAACTTTTTTTCCACCATCTAACATCAGTTTTACTAAACATATTACTTTTTTTCCCATAAATAAGAGTACCTTTTAATTTTTCTATTCCCAAAGGAACTTTTGTATATGTACTACGGTATATTTCAGATTCTATTTCTTTAGAAAAAGAAAGTTCAAAACCTTTTTCTGTTTTTTTTAAACCATATTTAATGTAATCTATTAAGCAATTTTCATGAAATGTTTTAAACAGAGTTTTAGATTTAAAATATGCTTTAGCTTCTTCTCTTGATTTAAAAAAAGATTTTCTTTTTAAAGTACTTTTAGCTGGCCCGATATAACCAGAAAGCCCTACTCTTTTCATTATTTCAATTATTTTTCTTTTCCTTGGATGATATAAAATAGGTTCTATAACAATGATATTTTTGAAAAGTTGAGGTTTTTTTGAAGCTGCTATTAGCATTAAAACACCTCCTGTAGAATGTCCAATACCTGTAATAGGTTTATTAAATCGTTGTTCAATAGAAGTTATAAGTTCATGGGCTAAATTCTCTAGGTTACTATTCAAAAGAAACTTATTATGCCCCATTCGTTCTATGTAATTTATTTCTGCATTTTCTATCATGTTAAAAAGCGAATTAAAACATTGTGCTGGAAATCCATTCGAATGGGCAAATTGAATTTGATTTTTCATTTTTTAATAGCTTACATTTTCAATTCTCTTTTAATTCTTTCGAATATTATCTTCTCATCTCCTTTTTTATATCCTATTTTATGTAGTATTATTTTCTTGTTTTTATCAATTATCATTACCTGTGGAACTCCATACCATCTATTTAATAAACTATTTCTAAGGCGATAATTTTTATCAAAAAACATATTAAATTCCCATTGATTTTTTTTTGAAATCATTTTAGCAACACCATATTTTTTTGGACTATCTTCAGATACTACTATAATTTTTGAACGATTTTCTATTAACTTAAAATCGTTCATTTTTTTAAAATTATTCAGTTCTTTAATACATATACTACAAGTAGAAAGCCAGAAAAAAATTGTAATTGGACCATCATAATTTAAAAGTGCTTTACAATCTAAAGCAGATTCTTTTCTATTTTCAAAAGGGATTAGGTAAGTTTTTGAACTAAAATTAGCAATTTCCCCTATTCTGTATTGTTGCCCATAGTTTTTAAGACTAAAAAGGATAAGAATAAATATTATAATTATCTTCATTCTCTTTACAAATCTTTATACATGTTATTACCTTTAATTACTATTCCACTTTAAAAATTCATTCAAAAACTGTTCTCTTTTTCTAGAAGACACAGGTATCTTTTTGCCATTTTTTAAGTAAATGGCTCCAGATTTGTCATATTTATCAATAAAATCTAGATTAACTATATAAGATTGATGTGGACGTGTAAAACTAACTTTTCCTAATCGCTCCTCAAATTCTTTTAAAGTTTTAGAAACCACATATTTTTTATTACTATTACAATAAAAAGTAGTGTATCCTTTATCTGATTCACAAAACATTAATTCATTTAAATTTATAACTTGAAAACTATCTTGAAGTGATAAAATCAGTTTAGAATTTTCATTTTTCCAAACTTGTTTTGCTGTTTTTAACTGTTTTCTTTGTTCTGAAAAAGACAATTGCTCAACTTTGTTTAATGCTTCTTTAAGTTCATCAATATCTACAGGTTTCAAAATATAATCTACAGCTCCTTTTTTTAAAGCTTTTAATGCATGCTCTTCGTATGCAGTTATAAAAATGGTTTTAAAATTTAAATTTTCTGTTTGTTCCAAAAAATCAAATCCACTACCATCAATAAGATTAATATCTAAAAAAACCAATTCTGGTTTACAAGCGTTTGCTACAACAACTGCATCTTTTACAGATTCACATTCTCCAATTACTTTTACTTTGGCATCTACTAATTGTAATAAGTTTCGTAGTCCTTTCCTTATATATTCTTTATCTTCTATGAGCAATGCTTTCATCAGATTATCTCTTTGTTATATAATAGATTATAGATTCAATCATTGTTATTTATTATTATTTTCACACTTAATCATTACTTTATTATTAAAACTTTTTTTGAAAAGAAAAAGAAAATTCTTAATTACAAAGAAGATCGATTCTTTCAATTTAAAAGCTTTAAGTTTAACAATAATATTATTAAGCTTATATATCTTAAAAGTAATGTACCATGTATAATGGGCTCTAAAAAATAAAAATAGCATTTGTAAGGATTATGAAAAATAGCAATTATCTTTTTGAAGTATTTCCATTAATATGCGCTCTAACTCATTAAATATTCGACAAAAATCAACACATCAAAATAAAATCATTTTATTTAAACAAACACGCTACCGCTTTACACAGTATAAACTCTAGTGAGTCGTCCTAAAATAGGTTTACACCTATTTAATTTTTATAATAAATATTTACATTAGTGCGTTTATTGCAAATTGACAACAATTAAACTAATTTAAATGATTACATCCAATCCCATTTTATTTACTATTATGTGTGTATGTGGTTTACAAGCAATGATTTTAAGTGGTTTAATTGCTTTTAAACATCCTCGAAGATTAGCAAATATCTTTCTTGCTTCACTTGTGTTTTTTTATGCACTCATTGTTGTAAATATCGTTTTGGTAAATGTGTTAAAAGATCAAGGTTTATTATATGTATTTCGCTATATTCAAATGGAGATGCTTTTCGGAAGTGGTCCAGCTCTTTATTTTTATACAAAGTGCATTAGTGACCATAAATTCAAATTTAAAAGATCTAATTTCTTACACTTTTTACCACTTGTTTTAGAATTTATTTTTTATAGAACTTCTTTCTATAGAATTGGCTCTGATGGATTGTATTTAAATGAATTACCTACTTACTCATATGTATATCTAACTCAACAGTGGCTTGGAGTGTTTTCTATTTTTGTGTACAGTTTTATTTCATTACGCATTCTTATAAAACATCAAAAACAGCTAAAAGAATATTATTCTAAAATTGAAAACATCTCCTTAAAATGGCTTCAAACCCCTATTATTATTTATGTGAGTTACCAAATTTTATGGAGAATTATTTCGGATACAGATCGATTTGTTTTTGATAGTTATTATCGAGAATATTATTTTTTACCCAATTTTGTGATACTTGCAGTCATTAATTGTTGGATCGGTTTTAAAGGGTATATTCAAAAAGAACGTGACCTTGTAAACCTAAAATCGTTACCTCTAAAAATCAAAGAGCAATCCTATGAAAAAGATACTATTGAAAAAGATACTATTTTTTTATCCAAAATAAACACTTTAATGGATACTCAAAAACCCTACTTAAATCAAGAACTCAATCTTTCCATGTTGTCAGAATTGCTAGAAATGAAACCCAAACAAGTATCATTAAAAATAAATCAAAACTTCTCTAAAAATTTCTATGACTTTGTGAACTCTTACCGAGTTAAAGAGTTTCAGGAGCGAGTAAAATCTAATAATAATCAAAAACTTTCCTTATTAGGTCTTGCTTACGATTGCGGCTTCAATTCAAAATCCACCTTCAATAGTGTGTTTAAAAAACAAACAAAACTTACGCCTACTCAATATATTAAAACTCTAAAAAATTACTCTTAAAGGTAATCCTTACTTCTCCATTATACTCACAACGGTTGTTTTACTTTAATAAAAGCTGATTCTTAAAACAATTATTAATAACATTAGTTGTTTTTTAACAAACATTAACACTTATATACGTCCGAATAGAAGCATTCGGACGATTCAATCTCTTCTTACAGATAGATTTGCTGCTTTTAAAAAGGAATACATTATGAAGAAAATACTAATTATATTTTTTATAGGTATAACCAGTTTCTCTTTTGGTCAATCTATAGAAAAGATAATAGGAAAACATTTAGAAAGATTAGGAGGAAAAAATAGATTACTAAAACTAACTGGAACTATTGAAAAAAGAAATATTCATCTCGAACAAGCAGGAGTTTCTATTGAAAGTATTGTGGCTATTGATAAAAAAAAAGGAGTAAAAACTGAACTTAAAGCTTCTTCTGTTTCTGGAGAGAGTACAGAAGTTTTCAACCTAAAAGATGCTTATAAAATAGAAAAAGGAAAAGTTTCAAAAACTAGCCGCAAAAGAGCAAAATATTTAGCTAATATAGTTTCTGATTTCCCTAGTCCTTTATTAAAAGGGAGTTTTACACTTCTTAAAAAAGACAAATACAATGGAGTAGACTGCTTCGTAATTAAGAGGTCCGATGGTAATATTTATTGGATTAAGAATCATGATTACACACTTGCAAAATCAGAAACGAACTTATATCATGAAGAATTAGGTTTAGTTACTATAACTTCTGTCTTTTCAAATTATAAAAAAGTAAATGGTATTTTGTTTCCTTTTGAACGTGAAATTATAGAATACCAACAACGTATTACAACTGAAAGTATTGAGCTAAACCCTAAATTAGAAAAGAGTTTTTTTGAGGTATCTTCTGATAAAACCAAAAAAACATCCAAAATAAAGAAGAAGGCAATATTACCAAGTCCTGATAAAATTCCTCAAGAGGTATTTAATAAAACTAAAAGTTATTTCGCTGCTACGGAAAGCATGAGTACTTTAGAAGCAATGTACAAAGAAGATAGATTACTTAAGAACTTTTATTACGATCTATATTCAACAAATTTAGCCATAGCTGGAAGATATAAAAAAGCTTTAGAAGCTAGAGACTTAGCAAGTAATTATACTCGTTCATCAAAAAAAACTGTAAATCTAGATCAGTTTAAACCATACAAAGCTATTAATGAGATTACAACTTTAGGAGACCAACATCAAGCTATTTTTATAAATGAAGCTCATCATGTACCTCAGCATCGTGCGTTTACTCATCAACTATTACAAAAATTATACAATAAAGGTTTCCGCTATTTTGCAGCTGAAACTTTAATGCCAAAGGATACTGGAATCATTCAACAAAAAGAACGTATGCTTTCTTATATTAATGAACCAGAATATGCTGATTTAATAAGAACTGCTATTACGATAGGATATAAAATTATTCCTTATGAGCAAGAGAATCCAAAAATGGTAACCTTATCTGATAGTCAAAAAGCCCAGAGGCAAAGTATTATTGAAAGAGAAACAGCTCAAGCACAAAATTTAAAAGAAAGGATTTTTGATATTGATCCAAAAGCAAAAGTATTAGTACATGCGGGGTATGACCATATTATGGAAAAAGAACACTTTGGATTAGATATGATGGCAAAGTGTTTTAAAGAATTGACAGGTATAGACCCACTAACAATTGACCAAGTTGGATTGATGGAGAAAGGAAACTTTAAATTTTCTGATCCAAATTACCAACATATAATTAATAAAATAAATCCAGAAGAATATTTAGTTTTAAAAAACAAAAGCAAAGAGTATTGGGTGACAGAAGACAAAAAAGGAAAAGTAGACATTCAGTTAATTCATCCTAGGACAAATTATAAAAATCAAAGACCTCTGTGGAAGTCTCTTAATGGAAAACGTAAGCATATCACCATTACTTCCCCTAAAATGGTAAAAAAAGGGATAGCAGAGGTTTTTGTTTCAGATGAAAAAAACGGAGTTCCTATAGATCGAATTTATTTAAATAAAAAAAGACCTTCTCTAAATTTTTATTTACCAAAAGGCAAGTTTATTCTTGTTATCACAAATGAAAAAGGTAAAACCACCTATAAAAAATCTATTCATGTTAAATAGTATAAAAACTAGAAATATGAGGAAATTGTTAATTTTAGTCATTTTTTTAAAAATATGCAGTTGTAAAGAAGTTAACTCAAATAAAAAAATAACAACTAAGGATAACTTAGAGTTAATCAATATCTATAACGATGATCAAAATGAACGAAAAATTGATACTATAGATTGGCATAATCTTCATAGAAATGACAGTATTCGTAGAATAAGGGTACAACAATTATTAGATTCAGGAAAAATCAAAACTGGTAAAGATTACGCAAGAGCAGCCATGATTTTTCAACATGCCCGAGATGATTCTGTAAGTTATGCCAAAACAGTTGAACTTATAAAAAAAGCAATAGCTATTGATTCTACGATAAATAAATCACTATATGCTGCAGCTATAGATCGTTATCTTTTAAGTATTGGCAAACCTCAAATTTATGGAACCCAATTCTTTAAAGAAGAAGGTAAACCTTGGATACAAGAAAATTATGATTCTCTTAAAGTAGATGATCAAGAACGTAAAAAATATGGTGTAAAAACTCTTAAAGAACAAAAGGAAGCCTTAAAAAAAATGAATAATCAATAATAAAAAAACAGTTTTAATGAAAATCAAATTCATATTTATTTTTTCAATCATTAGTTTAAACATAGTTTATAGTCAAAATAAGTTTTCAAAAGCTGATATATTATCAGATTTAAAGTATTTAAAAACTTCTCTAGAAGACACCCATATAAATTTATATGCATATACCAGCAAAACTGAATTTGAAAAAAATTACAGTAATATTAAACAAGAAATTAAAAAAGATAGTTTTAGTGTCCTAGAAACTACAAAAACATTTCAAAAAATAGTTTCTAAAGTTAATAATGGACATACTAGAATTCCTTTTCCTGTTCAATCATATGTTACATATGCTCAATCTGGAGGAACTATTTTCCCTCTAGAAGTAGCTGTTGAAAATGGTAATGTTTATGTTAGAAAAAACTGGTCAAAAAACGCAAGTATTAAAGTTGGAGATGAACTTATAAGTATTAATAATACACCTATTGACAAAGTACTCCAGAAGATTTATCCACAAATCTCAGCTGAACGATTATACTTTAAGAACGCTCAATTAGAAAACTTAACTCTCCCTAGATTTTATTGGTTGACTTTTGGTGAGCTACAAACTTTTGAAGTTGATATTATTCGAGATGATATTAAAACCTCTTATAATTTGCAATCAATAAAAGCTATAGAAGAATATGAAATGAAGCGTGATGATATTCTTAAACACAATATGCTATTTAAATTATTGTCAAAAGAAATAGTATATATAAGACCTGGAGATTTTGGTGGTGATATAGATAAATACAAACAGTTTATAGATTCTTCGTTTGTAGAAATAAAAAATAAGAAACCTGAAAATTTAATTATTGACTTACGCAATCATTCTGGTGGAGATGATGCTTTTGGTGATTTTTTGGTATCCTATATTGCTGACAAACCTTTTAAATGGTCATCTAAGTTTCAATTAAAAACTAGCAAACATTTAAAAGAACACACAAGAAAATATAAAGATACAACTCAAAGATATTGGAAATCTATCTTAAAACATAAAGATGGAGATATCTATGATTATGACTTTGGCTTTTATAAACCGCAACCATTAAATAAACGTTTTCAAGGAAAAGTTTACGTGCTAGTTAATAGACAATCTTATTCACAATCAACAGTAACTGCTGCACAAATACAAGATTATAATTTTGGAACTATAGTAGGTGAAGAAACAGGTGAATATCCAAACTTATACGCTTCAATTTATAATTATCAATTACCAAAAACAGGGATTGTTGTAGAAGTTTCTAAAGGAAAAATTAATCGAGTAAGTGGAATCGATAATAAGAAAGGAGTTATTCCTGATATCATTATTAAAGATCATCTTTTAGATGAAAAGGATGAAATTTTGGAAGAATTGCTTGACAAAATTCCCCCTCAATAAGCATTTGTTATTTAAAAAATCATACTTGTACAAATGAGAAATCTAGTATACCGGTTAAAATTACGGATTGAAATATTCGGAATATTAATGATATTCGGATGCCATTTACAAGAATAACAATCGATCTTAGGAGAAAAATCCATTTATACAAAGAAAGTTGACTCACTTTTTCAAACCCTTAATGAGCAAAACCTATTTCACGGTGGTGTAGTAATAAACTATCTACGAAAACTACTTAAGGTTGGCTGATAGAACTTGGAATCTTCCATTTGACAAAGATGTAAAGTTAGACGCAGCTTCGGTGAACAAATCTATGATAGCTGCTTTGTTTTTAGTAATAATAGGAGACAGAACTAACGAGATGCAACTCGCACAGAAAATTGTAAACATATTAATTTAATGATAATAAGCATGAAAACAAAAATTATAATACTTCTCACTATAACTCTATCTTTCTCAAATTGTAAAAAAGATAAGACAGTAAAAGGATTTTGGATTGTTAAATCAGTTATGGTTGGAGATGAAATAATGACTCCAAATTCGAGATGGATGAAGTTTAATTCTGATTTTACCCAACAATCAGGAAACGGCTGGTTTCAACATTCTATTGGAACTTGGAATTTTAATCAAAATTCACAAGAACTATCAATTAAAAACACTAATGGTTTAACAGATCAAAATGAACCTTTTAAGGTTTCTTTTGACACTAATAAAATGATTTGGAAACGAATTGAAGAAGGGCAAAATGTAAAAGTAACTTTAGAAAAAACAAATCAGCTCCCAAAAACTTATGGAGATAAATTATTAGGTCTATGGAAATTAGAAAAATCGAATGGTAATGGAATTTTCTTTGACGAATCAGTTCAAAATAATGAATATTTATTTTTACGTTGGGACAAAAGATTTTTAATCAATTCTTCTAATGGAAGAATACGTGGAATATATAATGTTCATGGACATAAACCTGAAATTCAATTTATTCCTTATAACGATAAAATTAAAAGAAGTTTTTGGAAAGTTGAATATAATGATAAACAAATATCCCTAAGACTTTTAAATTCTGACAGCTTAGTTGTAAAAATCTTTACTAGGATACATGAGTTTCCTGGTAATTAAAAAACTACAAACAGTGTCCTTTAAATTTTCCTAATGATACCTTATTATGAAATCTAACGATTAAATTACCTTATCAATTAATAACTACATAATTTTAATTTGAATATAATAGTAACAAATTAATAATAGTTTTTTTGGATCAAAAAACAAGCAATTTTAAAACAAGAAAGACTTCCAGTTTCCTGAAAGTCTTTGTTTTCTTGTGATCGCGACAGGATTCGAACCTGTGACCGTCTGCTTAGAAGGCAGATGCTCTATCCAGCTGAGCTACGCGACCAATAAGTCTTTTTGTCGGGGTGGCAGGATTCGAACCTGCGACCTCCTGCTCCCAAAGCAGGCGCGATGACCGGGCTACGCTACACCCCGAGGTGTTTTTACAATCTTTTGCGGAGAGACCGGGATTCGAACCCGGGCATCCCGAAGGATGACAGCTTAGCAGGCTGCTGCATTACCACTCTGCCACCTCTCCTTTAAGTTTTGAAAACTTAAAAATTGCGAGTGCAAATTTAAGATTAGAAAAAGAATCTCACAAGTTTTTTTTAGAAAAAAAAATATTATTCTGGATACTCAACTCGTAAGTGATAGATATTCATCAACTTACTCTTAATAATTTTTTTTATTTTTTCTATTTCTCTAAACGTAATATCTGAATTTATGAACTGATTCATGTTTTTTTGGCCTTCCACTACTCTATCTATAAGTTCATCTATCGATTGTGCTGATGGTTTTTTCAAACTCTTAGAAGCTGCCTCTGCAGCATCACAAATCATTAAAATTGCTGTTTCTTTAGAAAATGGTATGGGTCCTTGATATCTAAACTTCTTTTCATCAACTTCCATATCAGGATTATTTTCTTGTTCTTTCTTATAAAAATAATATACTAGGCTTGTTCCATGATGTGTTCTAATAAAATCTATAATCCTATCTGGTAAGTTGTTCTTTTTAGCTATTTCAATCCCTTTTATAACGTGATTTAAGATAATTTGAGCACTATCTTTAGGTGATAAATCATTATGGGGGTTTACACCTGTAATCTGATTCTCTGTAAAATATTTCGGGTTTACCATCTTACCAATATCATGATACAAGGCTCCTGTTCTTACTAACATTGAATTTGCTCCTATCTCATTTGCTGCTGCTTCAGCTAAATTAGCGACTTGTATTGAATGTTGAAAAGTTCCTGGTGCTTTTTCATTCAATTCTCTCAATAATGGTGAATTTGTATTGGATAGTTCTAATAATGTTACATCTGAAACCAACCCGAATACTTTTTCATAGAAATAAATAAAAAAAACTGCTAAAAATGATAATAAACCATTCATAGCAAATAATCCAAAATAAATCCCTTTAATACTACTTACATTTCCTTCTTTTATAATTGAAAACGCAAAGTAGGTTAGCATATAAATCAATGTAATTTGAGCTACAGAAATAAATAAACTAGCTCTTTTATATAACTCTGAAGTTGAAAGTACAGCTACAATTCCAGCAATAATATGCAAGTAAATAAATTCAAAACTATTCGGCACAATAAAACCTAATAACAATACAGTTAAAATGTGTGTAAATAATCCTAAACGAGCATCGAAAAAAGCTTTTAAAACTATCGGTAAAATTGTTAATGGAATTACATATAAGTAATCTGAATTGTATTTAACCAACAAAGTTTGAACAAAAATCATCAGTAAAATATTCGAAAATATAAACGTGATTTTGCTATTATTATCAAAAATTTCTTTTCGGTAACGATGCAAGAACAAAAGAAGCATTAACAAAGCTAAAGACACCAAAATTGTATATCCAAAAACCAACCAGTTATAGTTAGATTTTGTCCAAATTTGAGACTTAGACGCTTCCTTTAAAGAATTTAACTTATTTAAATTCTCTCCTTCAACTATGTCTCCCTTTTGAATAATTAATTCGTCTTTATTAATCTTCCCTTTTGTATAGGAGATCTCTTTTAAAGCTAGATCTAATTCTTTCTGAGAAAACTCTTCATCGAAAGTAACATTAGGCTCTAAAATTTCTGAAAGTTTCTTAATTACAAAATCTCTTCCATAATCTTCTTTTAAAACAGATAATTCATTTACAATGATAGAAAGTATATCTTTCGATTGAATTAGTTTAGAAAAAGGGATATTAGATATTTCATTAGATTTCCTTAAAACAATTGTAGGACTACTATTTACTTTTCCTTTAGAAACCTCATCTACAAAGCCAAATTCATAAATTTTATTAATTACCGATACCCCCTTTTTTTTCAACCTATTAACATCATGTTCAGACAAACTATCTGAAACCTGAAGTGCATTTATGGCAGAAATAAATTCATTCTTAGTATACTCAGAAACTTCTGTATCAAAAGAAAAATACTGTTGAACAGATGATTTGATTTGATTTATTTCTTCAGAAATCTCATCTTTAGTTTTTTGTGTAGCAAAATCAAACGGAGCATATAAATTGTTATAAGACCAAGGTTTACCGGGGGAATAATCATAACGAAACTTTCCTCCTTTAGGTAATAAATACACAATAAAAAAAGCGGTTATAACAAAAAGAAAAACTCTGTAAATCGCTGAATTGTTTTTGTATAGACTGTTAATTATTTTATTCATTACCCTTAATTAATTATGTAAATATAACCTTTTGATATTATTTGAGAACTTATCATAAAATAGTTATTTTCGCATAACAAAAAGCAAACAAATTTAACATGAAAGAAGTAGTTATAGCCTCTGTTGCCAGAACTCCAATTGGAAGTTTCTTAGGAACTTTATCAACAACTCCTGCTCCAAAATTAGGTTCGGTAGCGATTAAAGGCGCTTTAGATAAAATTAATTTAAAACCTGAATTGGTTGATGAGGTATTTATGGGGAATGTTGTTTCTGCTGGTTTAGGACAAGCTCCTGCTCGTCAGGCTGCTATTTTAGCAGGAATTCCAGATACAGTTCCTTGTACTACAGTAAATAAAGTTTGTTCTTCTGGAATGAAATCAATCATGCTAGGAGCCCAAGCAATCGCCTTAGGTGATGCTGATATCGTTGTTGCTGGTGGTATGGAAAACATGAGTATGATTCCTCATTATCAACATGCAAGATCTGCGACTAAGTTTGGTCCAGTAAAAATGGAGGATGGAATGCAAAAAGATGGGTTAGTAGATGCTTACGAACAAGTTGCAATGGGAGTTTGTGCTGATGAATGTGCTGTAGAATATGATTTCTCGAGAGAAGATCAAGATAACTTTGCTATCGAGTCTTATAACAGATCTGCTAAAGCATGGAGCGAAGGAAAATTTGCTGACGAGGTTGTTCCTGTAGAAATCCCTCAAAGAAGAGGTGAACCTGTTATTTTTAGTGAAGACGAAGAATATAAGAATGTAAAAATGGAGAAAATTCCTGCTTTGCGTCCTGCTTTCACTAAAGAAGGAACTGTTACTGCCGCTAATGCTTCTACAATTAATGATGGTGGTGCAGCGTTAGTATTAATGTCTGCTGAAAAAGCTCAAGAATTAGGCATTACTCCTTTAGCTAAAATTAAAGGATATGCTGATGCCGCTCATGAACCAAAATGGTTTACTACTGCACCAGCAAAAGCATTACCAAAAGCTTTAGCAAAAGCTGGTGTTGCAATTGAAGATGTAGATTATTTTGAATTAAATGAAGCTTTTTCTGTTGTTGGTTTAGCTAACACCAAAATTTTAGGTTTATCTACAGATAAAGTAAATGTAAATGGTGGAGCAGTTTCTTTAGGACATCCATTAGGTGTTTCTGGAGCTAGAATTGTTATTGCTTTAACATCTATATTAAAACAAAACGACGCTAAAATTGGTGCTGCTGGTATTTGTAACGGTGGTGGTGGTGCTAGCGCAATGGTTATTGAAAGAATCTAAAATATAAAGATTTTCTATTTGTACGGAATTTGTAATTTAAGTATTGTACCGCTTCGACTGGAGCCAACTGATGTATCTGAAATGGTAAATCAATTGGTTTTCGGTGAGCATTTTACTGTTCTTGAGAAATTTAAAAAATGGAGCAAAATAAAGCTTTCTTACGATGGCTATGAAGGATATATTGATAATAAACAGTATGAAAATATCTCCGAAGAATTGTACCATCAATTAGATAATCAAGAACAATATTATTCAGGAGAATTAATTGATTTTATCTTTGATAAAGACAATAATTTAACAACCGTTCCTTTGGGTGCTAGACTTCCATTTTATAAGGATAAAAGTTTTTCATTAAACGATAAGAAATTTTCTTATGAAGGAAAAGTTAACCATGGTGTATTAAATAAAAATTCTATCATTGAAACTGCTTATCACTTTTTAAATGTTCCATATTTATGGGGTGGAAAAACTCCTTTTGGTATCGATTGCTCTGGTTTTACTCAAACCGTATATAAATTATGTGGTTTTAAACTTTTAAGAGACGCGAGTGAACAAGCTACTCAAGGAGATGTTTTAAGCTTTATTGAAGAAAGTGAACCTGGTGACTTAGCATTTTTCGATAATGATGAAGGAACTATTACTCACGTAGGTATTGTAATGAATGATTACAACATTATTCACGCACATGGTAAAGTAAGGATTGACAAACTAGATCATAGTGGGATTTATAATACTGACACACAACAACACACTCATAAATTACGAGTTATAAAGAAAATAGTATAAAATAAAAAAAAGGATAGTTTTTCAACTATCCTTTTTTTATTTTATATCTGTCTCGTCCTGAAATAGCGTTACACAAATTTGTAACCTTATGAACGACAACATTTACCGCAAACGTACTCAGAAAGATTATACGATGAGTTTTAAACTTTCGGTTGTATCGGAAGTAGAAAAAGGCGAATTAACCTACAAACAAGCTCAACTTAAATATGGGATTCAAGGAAGAAGTACTGTTTTAGTATGGTTGAGAAAATATGGTAACTTTGATTGGACTGATCAAACACCATCTAATATGCCAAAATCACCAGAACAAAAATTATTAGAGTTAGAGCAAAAATTACGTCAATTAGAAAAGCAAAACAATCGTTTAAAAGCTCAAGCAGCAGCATCAGAGAAGAAAGCGATACTGTTTGATATGATGATTGATTTAGCTGAGAAAGAGTATAATATTCCTATTAGAAAAAACTCCAAAACCGAGTAATTGATATGTTTGTTTTACAAAAGAAAGAAAGTATTTCTTCTACCTGTAAATTACTTGGGTTTAGCAGACAGGTCTATTATCGAGCTAACTATAGAGTTAAGAAATCTCAATCAATAGCCAATAAGGTTGTTGAATTGGTTAAGCGTGTAAGAATGGAACAACCAAGTATTGGGACAAGAAAACTGTATTATCTTCTTTCGGAGGAATTAAGCAGTTTAGCTGTTGGAAGAGATCGATTATTTGATATTTTACGAGCTAATAAACTATTGATAAAACGACAAAAGAGTTATCACATTACAACCAACTCTCATCATCGTTTTAGAAAACATACTAATCTTATTGAAAATCTGGAAATAAATAGACCAGAACAAGTATGGGTAGCAGATATTACATATTTAGGCAATCGTAAGAACCCTATGTATTTATCATTAATTACAGATGCATATTCTAAGAAAATCATAGGATATCATTTGGATAAAACTTTAGAAGTAAGCTCAACGGTAAAAGCCTTGGAGATAGCTATGAAAAATAGAGTATATCCAGAGAAGGAACTTATCCATCATTCAGATAGAGGATTGCAGTACTGTAGTAACATCTATCAAAATATTTTATCAAAACATAATATTAAATGTAGTATGACAGAATCATACGATCCATATCAAAATGCGATAGCTGAACGGGTTAATGGAATCTTAAAACAAGAGTTCTTTATTGCTACCACAAATCTAGATATTAAGATAATGAAGAAAATAGTAAAGCAATCAATAACTATTTATAACTCTAAAAGACCGCATTGGTCATGTCATTTTAAAACTCCTAACCAGGCACATCAACAAAATAAAATGAAGATAAAATCATATCGAAAAAAAACATCATCTAAAGCTATAGATTTAGATGATGTTTAATATATTTAATCAATAAATAACTGTAACGGTTATTTAGGACTAGTCAATCAAACAATTATTATTTCATTGATTTGTATATAGTTCTAAATTCTTTCGCTTTCGCTCCCATTTCTAAAACTTCATAAATACTCATTAAAGACTTAACAGTATCTACACTACGGTTTAAACTATCAGCCTTTTCTAAATATGGTAAAGCTTCCTTATAAACCTCTTTCTGTCTTAATGCTAACTCGTCATACTTTTTAAAGTTTGATAAGTTTTTATTCATTTCTTCTACTATAGTTTTCTCTTCCTCTAAAATTACAGCAGATAAATTCATATAAGCATCAGCATAATCTGGCTTTAATTCAATAGCTTTCTTATAATATTTAACAGCATCTTCTCTTCTACCTTGATTCGTATTTACCACTCCTAAATTGTAATACAATGTAGGGTTTTTAGGATCTAAACTAATAGCTTCATTCATTAACTCCCCAAATTTATCCATTTGGTTTAAATCAATGTATAATTGAGCTTCATTTAAAAGCAAGCTCAAATCACCTGGTAAAGCTTTTCTAGCAGCAGACATAGCTGCTAAAGCCTCATCTGTTTTACCTTGCTCTTTTAATATTAAAGCTATATTCTTTTTTATAATTGCGAATTTCCCTTCAGAAGTTTTATCTACAGGCTTAATAAAACTACCTGTTTTAACCATAAGATCTCTATTATCTTTAGTTCCCAGGTTTTTTTCTTCTCCTGTTGATTTATCTGTAGCTAAATACATCACTTCTTTACCCGTGTATCCAACTTTTTCTAACTCTCTATAATATTTTAAAGCAGCATCATAATCTTTTGCTTGAGTAGCACTTACTGCAGCGTTATAAGCAAAAGAAGTATCTCTAGGACTTAATTTATATGTTAAATAAAAGAACTTTGCTGCTTCAACGTAATTTTTATCATTATTATAAAAACCTACAGCTTTATCTGAAACCGATTGTATAATCTTATTTAACATTGGTCTTGCTTCAGATGAGTAACGTTCTTTTCCTATTTTTTTCTCATAATCAAATAATTGATTAAAAGAATTAGATGCTTCTTCATATTTTTTAATCCCTAATAATGCTTGACCTGTTAAAAAGTAATATTTAGTTTTATACTTATCGTCAGCACTCTCTATGGTACTCGTTAGAGAATTACCTATGGTAAGCGCCCCATTAAAATCATTTTTATTTATGGCTTTTTCCATAGATTTTAGCTCTTTTTTCTGTCCGAAAGAGGCTATTGTAATTAAACCTAAAGAAAGTGCTAAAACTTGTTTTTTCATTTTTGTTGTTTTAGTTATTGTTATACAGTTCTTTAATTCTCATTAATTTGGTTTTCAATTTCCGTGCCATTTTCATCCTCTTCATCTTCATGCATAACTTTAGCTACTGCTGCAATACTATCATTATTCTTAATATTTATTAGTTTCACTCCTTGCGTAGCTCTACCCATAACTCTTAAATCTTCAACAGCCATTCGAATAGTAATTCCTGATTTATTGATTATCATTAAATCATTAGAATCATCTACATTTTTTATAGCGACCAAATTACCTGTTTTTTCGGAAATATTCAATGTTTTCACACCTTTTCCTCCTCTATTAGTTATTCTATAATCTTCTAACTTAGAACGCTTTCCATATCCTTTTTCAGACACTACTAGAATATTGCTTTCCATATCATTTACAGAAACCATACCAATAACCTCATCTTCTTCACTTTGTAAAGTAATACCTCTAACTCCAGATGCAGTTCTTCCCATTGGTCTAGTTTTTTCTTCCTCAAAACGAATCGTTTTTCCAGAACGTAACGCCAACATTACTTGACTATCTCCAGTAGTTAATTTAGCTTCTAACAACTCATCTCCTTCTTTAATAGTAATAGCATTAATACCATTTGCTCTTGGTCTTGAATATTGTTCTAGAGGAGTTTTTTTAACCTTCCCTTTTTTAGTAGCCATAATTACATAATGATTATTGATATAATCTTCATCTTTTAAATCATCTGTAACCAAAAATGCTTTTACCTTATCGTCTTGTTCAATATTAATAAGATTTTGAATAGCTCTACCTTTGGTATTTTTACCTCCTTCAGGAATTTCATAAACACGCATCCAGAATACTTTACCTTTCTGAGTAAAGAAAAGCATATGTTGATGGTTTGTACCTACAAAAAGGTGCTCTAAAAAGTCTTCATTTCTGGTTGTAACTCCTTTTTGACCTCTTCCACCTCTGTTTTGAACTTTATATTCATCTAAATTCGTTCTTTTTACATATCCTGCATGAGAAATGGTTACTACCACTTTAGAATTAGGAATCATATCCTCTATTCTCATATCTCCTCCAGCATATTCTATAGTAGACTTTCTTTCATCACCGTATTTATCTCTTATTAAGATTAACTCATCTTTAATAATCTGATATCTTCTTGGTTCATTTGCAAGAATATCTTTTAAATCTGCTATAGTTTTAACAATTTCATCGTATTCTGCTCTTAACTTATCTTGTTCTAGTCCTGTTAACTGACGTAATCGCATTTCAACGATAGCTTTTGCTTGAATTTCAGTTAACTCAAAACGTTCAATTAAGCTTTCTCTTGCTTCATCAGCATTTGCAGAACCTCTTATAATGGCAATTACTTCATCTATATTATCAGAAGCTATTATTAAACCTTCTAAAATATGAGCTCTCGCCTCTGCTTTCTTTAATTCGTATTGTGTTCTACGAACAATTACTTCATGTCTATGTTCAACGAAATAATGAATTAACTGCTTTAAATTTAATTGCTCAGGTCTTCCTTTTACAAGTGCAATATTATTTACACTAAAAGAAGTTTGTAACTGCGTATACTTAAATAACTTATTAAGAACGATATTAGGAATTGCATCACGTTTTAGAACATAAACAATCCTCATTCCTTTACGATCCGATTCATCACGAATACTTGCAATTCCTTCAAGTTTTTTATCATTTACCAAATCAGCAGTTTTTTTAATCATTTCTGCCTTGTTGACTTGATATGGAATTTCAGTAACGATAATACACTCCCTTCCTTTTACTTCTTCAATAGTAGCTTTAGCACGCATAACAATACGCCCTCTTCCTGTATGAAAAGCATCTCTTACCCCGTCATAACCATAAATAATACCTCCAGTAGGGAAATCAGGTGCTTTAATGTGTTGCATTAACTCATCTATTTCTATCTCTCTATTATCTATATAAGCAACAGTTCCGTTAATTACTTCAGTAAGGTTATGAGGAGCCATGTTAGTTGCCATACCTACAGCAATACCTGAAGCTCCATTTACTAGAAGGTTAGGAATTCTAGTTGGTAATACAGTTGGTTCATGTAAAGTATCATCAAAATTAAGTTTTAAATCTACAGTCTCTTTTTCAATATCTGAAAGCATTTCTTCAGAAATCTTCTGCATTCTAACCTCTGTATAACGCATAGCTGCTGGACTATCCCCATCAACAGATCCAAAATTCCCTTGTCCGTCAACCATCATGTAACGCATACTCCAATTTTGAGCCATACGCACCATTGAATCATATACTGAAGTATCTCCGTGTGGGTGATACTTTCCTAGCACTTCCCCTACTACTCTTGCGGACTTTTTATATGCACCTGTAGATCTAATTCCCAATTCATGCATTCCAAACAAAACTCTCCTATGTACAGGTTTTAAACCATCTCTTACATCTGGAAGAGCCCTAGAAACAATAACCGACATTGAGTAATCAATGTAGGCTGACTTCATTTGCTCTTCAATATTGATTGGAATCAACTTTTCACCATCTGCCATATTAATCTTTTTTTAAAAAATTAGTATTTGTTTTATAAAAAAGTGAATTTTACTTTTATAAAATTCACTTTTCGTTATAACTTAATCACCTCCGATAAGCAACGCAAGATATTATTTTAACTAAAACTTGCCAAGTTTTCTTATTTTATTTTCATTATATTTATTAACAATTGAAAAGAATTTTTATGAGATAATTTCTTTTACTCAAACCTGCCTTTTTGTCTTTTTTTTTCACTGGCATTGTTTTTGTAATTTTTCTACAAAATTCTTACTAACTTTACAACAAAAGAAATTAATTTATGGACGAAAATTTTTCACCAGGAGTTAGAGATGTTATCACTTTTAGTAAAGAAGAAGCTTTACGATTAGGCCATGATTTCATAGGCACTGAACATCTTTTACTTGGACTTATTAGAAAAGGAGATGGAAAAGCTATAGATATATTATCAACTTTTGATATTGATTTAGATTTAGTTCGCAACAAATTGGAAAGATTAAATCCTGTTTCTGCTAATGAACTTAATCAAAAAAACAACTTACATCTAACTAGGCAAGCTGAAAAAGCTATAAAAACTACTTTTTTAGAAGCTAAGTTATATCAAAGCAATGCTATAGACACTGCTCATTTATTATTATGTATTTTGCGTAATGAAAATGACCCGACAACTAAGTTACTTCAAAAATATGATGTTGACTATGATCAAGCAAAAGCTCTTTACAAAGAATTAAATATTGAGGATGGAGATTTACCAATTAATCCAATTGCTGAAACTCCAGGTGATGATTTTGCTGACGATAAATCTGAACCATACGGGCAACAACAAAATCCTAGGAGTAAAACTAATAAAAAATCAAAAACTCCAGTTTTAGATAATTTTGGAAGAGACCTTACAGCTTTGGCTGAAAACGGGAAATTAGACCCTGTTGTTGGTAGATTAAAAGAAATAGAACGTGTTTCTCAAATACTAAGTAGGCGTAAGAAAAACAACCCTATGTTAATTGGAGAGCCAGGAGTTGGTAAATCTGCAATTGCTGAAGGGTTAGCTTTACGAATTGTTAACCGAAAAGTGTCTCGAATTTTATTTGACAAAAGAATTGTTTCTCTTGACTTAGCAAGTCTTGTAGCCGGCACAAAATATAGAGGGCAATTTGAAGAGCGAATGAAAGCTTTAATGAACGAACTTGAAAAGAATGATGATATTATTCTTTTTATTGATGAAATTCACACTATTGTTGGCGCTGGTGGAGCAACTGGATCATTAGACGCATCAAACATGTTAAAACCAGCTTTAGCGCGTGGAGAAATTCAGTGTATTGGTGCAACCACTCTTGATGAATACAGAACTAATATTGAAAAAGACGGTGCATTAGAACGTCGTTTTCAAAAAGTAATGGTTGACCCTACAACTGTAGAAGAAACAATTCAAATTCTTCATAATATTAAAGGAAAATACGAAGTACATCATAATGTTGAATTTACAGATGAAGCTATTGAAGCTTGTGTAAAATTAACGAATAGATATATGACAGATCGCTTCTTACCAGACAAAGCTATTGACGCTTTAGATGAAGCTGGATCTCGTATTCACATTACAAATATTGTTGTTCCTCAACAAATCTTAGAATTAGAAGCTAAGCTTGAGGAAATAAGACAACGTAAAACTAAAGCTGTTAGTGGACAAAAATACGAGGAAGCTGCAAAACTAAGAGATGACGAAAAAAACATTGAAGCAGCATTAGATTCTGCTCAACAACAATGGGAAGAAGATTCTAAATTACACAGAGAGACTGTTACCGAAGATAATGTTGCTGAGGTTGTTTCTATGATGACAGGAATACCTGTAAATAGAGTTGCAGAAGCAGAAAGTAATCGTTTAGCTGAATTACCTTCTTTAATTCAAGGAAAAGTAATTGGTCAAGACGAAGCCGTTACAAAAGTAGTTAAAGCAATTCAACGTAACAGAGTTGGTTTAAAAGACCCTAATAAACCTATTGGTTCTTTTATATTTTTAGGCTCTACAGGCGTTGGTAAAACTCAATTAGCAAAAGTTTTAGCTAAAGAACTTTTCGATTCTGATGAATCTTTAATCAGAATTGACATGAGTGAATACATGGAGAAATTTGCCATTTCAAGATTAATTGGAGCACCTCCAGGTTATGTTGGATACGAAGAAGGTGGACAGTTAACTGAAAAAGTTCGTCGTAAACCTTACTCTGTTGTTCTTTTAGATGAGATTGAAAAAGCACATCCTGATGTATTTAATATGCTTTTACAAATCTTAGATGATGGACATATCACTGATAGTTTAGGAAGAAAAATCGACTTCAGAAACACAATTATTATAATGACTTCTAACATTGGAGTTAGAAAATTAAAAGATTTTGGCGGTGGAGTTGGTTTCGGAACTAAATCTAAGAAAGATCAGGAAGACGAGCATGCTAAGAGTATAATTGAAGGAGCACTTAAAAAATCATTCGCTCCTGAATTCTTAAATCGTATTGATGATGTAATTATCTTTAACTCTCTAGAGCGTGAAGATATTCACAAAATTATCGATATCGAATTAAAGAAACTTTTATCTCGTATTTCTGAATTAGGTTATCATTTAAATCTTTCTGAAAAAGCTAAAGATTACATTGCTAATAAAGGATTTGATAAGCAATATGGAGCAAGACCTCTAAAAAGAGCAATTCAAAAATATATTGAAGATGCTCTAGCTGAAGAAATTGTAAACTCTAAATTAGATGAAGGTGATTCTATTTTTATGGATCTAAGCGAAGAAACTAAACGCTTAACTATAAAAATTGAAAAAGGTGAAAAACCTAAAGAAACCCGAACTGAAATAGACGAAGAATAAAAAAAACTAAAGCCCAAGTTAATCAACTTGGGTTTTTTATTTATACATTTTAAAAATGAAAAGATTAGCAACTATTATAACTTCGACACTTATAACTTTAACAATATATTCATGTATAAATTCAAACGCAAGTGAAATTAAACATTCAGCAATAATTGTAGAAAAAACAAGAACTGTATCTCCTGAAACAAAAAAATATTGGTATGATGGTAATGCTGAAATCTCAAGCTATAAGCTTTCACAAGCAAGATATGGAGAAATTCACGAAGGAACTGCTACTTTGATTTTTGTCACCGAACCATTTTCACAAACCTCAAACACTAAAGCAGATTACCCTAACCCCAATAATATTCCTGTTCTAAAATTAAATATGAATAAGAAGTTTAATACTGGAATTTATCCTTATTCAATGATGAATAGTACATTTTTCCCTTTTGAAAAAGATAATTATTCATTAAAAATAGCTTCATCAATGCAAGAATGGTGTGGTATGACTTATGTTGAAATGAAAAACAATAAAGACCACCTTCTTTTAAACTTTAATTCTTATTTTGAAGGAGCTTCTTTTCTAAATAAAAAAATCAAAAAAGTACTTTTAGAAGATGATTTATGGTCTTTAATCAGACTAAACCCTGAATTACTTCCTACTGGAGATATAGAAATCATACCTTCTTTCTTTTTTTTAAATTCAAAACATAAAGAATTTAAAAGCTATATCGCAAATATTGAATTAAATAAATCAGAAGATATATCAACTTATAAAATTTCATACTCAAAACTCAACCGAACTTTACAAATCAGTTTTGAATCTTCTTTTCCTCATAAAATATTGAACTGGAAAGAATCACACAATAGTGGTTATGGAAAAAACAAAAAAATATTGACTACAGAAGCTTCATTAATGAATACTATTAAAGTTGACTATTGGAATAAAAATCAAAATAAAGATTCTATCTGGAGAAATAAATTAAATTTGAAATAGCTAAACAAATAAAAAAACCTCAAGAGTATTCTTGAGGTTTTTAGTTATTTTTACCCCAATGGGAATAAAAACTACATTACTTAGAGAACATATTGAAGACAAATCAGTTGTTTGGTTTTCTGAAACTAATCAATACATCGTATTAGAAAATAAAGTAGCAGAAATAATTTTTAATCTAAATGAAGGAATCTCGATTGAAGAAATTAGTAAGGGACTTGAACAAGAACTTGAAGTTTCTTTTGATGACGCTTTAGATTTTACTGAAAAGATCTATTCAAATGTTTATTTATCTAACATTAAGAAAAATGAAAATTTAAATGAAACAGAAAGAAAGCATGAAATTCCAACTTTTCAAATTTCGAAATTCTACAAAATAAATAACTTAGTTTTTAAAGTAGATTTTCTTTCTGAATTTGAAGAATATTTAGTCCACCCTAAATTCTCTCATTTAGAAATTGAATACCAAACAGACAGTGATTACCATTTTCAAGTTTTTACGGAAAAAAACATCACTCATCTATTGATAGATAACAATCACATTGGTTCATGGCATAGAAAAGATATTCATTATTTTCAAGGAAAGTTCTCAATGTATATTGTTCAATATATACACAACAAACCAGAAGATGAATGGATGGGAATTTTTCATGCTTCAGGATTAGGAAATAAAAATAAATCTTTACTTTTATTAGGAGATTCTGGTAACGGAAAAAGTACATCTCTAGCAATCTTACAAGCCAACGGATTAACTTGTTTAGCCGACGACTTTGTTCCTATAGATATTAACAAACAAAATATTTATACATTTCCTTCTGCGATTTCTATAAAGAAAAACAGTTTGGAAACCCTACTACCTATGTATCCTGAATTAGAAACTTCTGCTGAGTTTCATTTCAAAAGATTAAATAAAATTGTTCGATTTCTACCTCCAAAAACAAATACCTCTGATTACAACTTACCTTGTAACGATCTTGTTTTTATTAAATATGAAAAAAATAGTGATTTAAACTTTAATTCTATTTCTAAATTAGAAGCTTTCCAACAGTTAATTCCTGATTCTTGGATTTCAAGTAAACCTGAAAATGTAAAAGTATTTTTAAAATGGTTCTCGAATACCAAATGTTATCGTTTAACTTATTCTGACAATGAAAAAATGGTAAAAACCATTAAAAATTTACTTAACGATGACATATAAAGAAACATTATTTTTTATTGGAAAATGTTTAACTATAAACCATGAAGCTCACAATAAACGTATTGTAGAAGAACATTTAAAAAATAATACTGTTGATTGGGACAATATTGTTAAGCTTAGTACAGAACATTATGTTTTTCCTGCTCTATATTGTAATTTAAGAAAAGCTGATTTTTTAAAATATTTACCCGAAGATTTGGTCGGGTATATGAAACATATTGCTGATTTAAATCGAGAACGTAATACACAAATAATTCAGCAAGCCAAAGAGATTAATGAATTGTTACTTTCTCATAATATTACTCCTATTTTTTTAAAAGGAACAGGTAATTTACTTGAAGGTCTGTATGACGATATTGCTGAGAGAATGGTTGGGGATATTGATTTTTTAGTTAACAACAACAGCTTTACTGAATCTATTAGGGTATTAAAAAACGATGGATACTACAAATTTCATAAGGATAAATTTGACACCACAATAACAAATAGGCACTATCCAAAAATGATAAAGAAAAATAAAATTGCATCTACTGAAATTCATTATAAGATGGTAAGTTCTTCTAAAATTTCGGAATTCAATTATGATTTTATTTTTCCAAACATCAAGAAAAAAAACATATCCACATTGTCTTACAGCGATAATATTATTTTAACGACCTGTAATAAACAATTTAATGACAATGGTAAAATTTTTAAGAATTTCAATTTAAGAAGTTCTTACGATATCTTTCTTCTATCAAAAAAATGTTCACCTATTACATCTGTAAAAAAACTCAAAAACCATAAACATCTAAACAATTTTCTATATAGTAGTTTTAAAATTTTTAATGAACCTAACTCCATTAGTTATGAAAATACCCTACTTGCCCAAACTTTCTTTTCTAATCAAATAAAACTTTTAGAACACCCAATGTCAAAGCTTAAAAAAAAGCTTGTTTCATGGCGAATATTTAATACTAAAGCCTTTAAAACAATTTTTAAATCAACCTACAAAAAGGAATATAGAATATATTTAAAATCAAGAATCCACCATTTTTTTAACTTCTTCAAAATCTAAACCACCATAATTACCCGAACTCATTAACAATAAAACAGAATCTTTTAAATTCTTTTTAAACAAATATTCTTTAAACTGAATTGGATTGATAAAAATCACTAAATCTTCTCTTTGAAAAGAATCTGCTATTTGTTTCTCTGTTACTTCATCTAATTCTTTAATCTTAACTGCGTGAGGAGAATAAAACACAATAGCTTCATCTGCTTTGTTTAGAGTGTTTTTGTATTCTGATAAAAAATCAGCATTCAAGCTACTATAGGTGTGTAATTCTAAACAAGCAATAAGTTTCTTATTTCTATATTGATCTTTTACAGCCGTAGTAGTAGCTTTTACTTTAGAAGGCGAATGAGCAAAATCTTTAAAAATAATAGTAGAATCATTCTCAGCTATTTTTTCTAATCTTTTACTCGCTCCTTTAAAAGACATAATAGCTTCATAAAAATCTTCTTCATCTACTCCCATATGCTGACAAATCCATTTAGCTCCAGCTATATTTTGTAGATTATGATCTCCAAACACATCTAAAGGTAAATCTCCTTCTACTGTATTTAAATAGGTAATCCCATTTTCTATAAAATGTTCAGGTAAACTATACGGATACCTTTTTATAGAATTTGTCGAGTTTTCAACTACTTTTTTTACATTTTCATCTTCTTCACTATAAACCATAATACCTCCATTTACTAATGAGTCTGTAAAAATCTGAAACTGCTCTATATAATTTTCAAAAGTTGGAAATACATTAATATGATCCCAAGCAATTCCACTTAACAATGCAATATTTGGCTTGTACAAATGAAACTTTGGTCTTCGATCTATTGGTGAACTTAAATATTCATCTCCTTCTAAAACAATAAAATCATTTTCCTCTGTTAAGTGTACCATTGTTTCAAACCCATCTAACTGCGCGCCAACCATGTAATCTACTTCTTTATCATGGTAGTTTAAAACATGTAAAATCATTGAAGTAATTGTAGTTTTTCCATGAGAACCTCCAATAACTACACGAGTTTTATGCTTCGATTGTTCATATAAAAACTCTGGATAAGAATAAATTTTCAAACCTAATTCTTGAGCTTTTATTAATTCTGGATTATCAATTTTAGCATGCATTCCCAAAATTATAGCATCAAGATCTTTATTAATCTTATCAGGAAACCAACCAAAACTTTCAGGTAATAAACCTTTAGCTTCTAATCTAGATTTAGAAGGATCGTGAATTGTATCGTCACTTCCTGTTATTTGATATCCTTTTTGATGTAATGCGATAGCTAAATTATGCATTGCACTACCACCTATTGCTATAAAATGTACTCTCATCAGATCTCTTATAATGATTGGCTAAAATAATCAAACTAAATCGTAAATATTAAATAATTGCAGTCTATAAATTTTATAGTAGCTTTGCTTTTCAGCTATTGCTTTTGTAAAATGAAAACTAGACCAAATACTATAACTCTTTCACTTATTGTGATTTTTTTTAATTTATTTTTTTCTTACTCACAATGCGCAGGAAATGATGCTTCTGCAACTATTTGCAACAAAGAATTAGACACTAATTATCAACAATTTAACCTTTTCAATCAATTAAACGGTTCACCTACTACTGGGGGAACATGGACTAGCGAAAACCCTATAAATAGATTTGCTTTAAATTCTAGTACTGGAATATTAAACCTTTGGAGTATCAATCGTTTTGGTGAGCATAAATTCATTTACACGAATGATGATTGTGGTGAAAGTGCTACTGTAACAGTTTTTTTAGGAGGATATCCTGGTGAAGACAACATAGATGGAGGAGCAAATGCTTGTGAAGACGACACTGCTGTAGATTTATTCTCTTTTTTAGATAATGATTTAATTAGTTTAAGTTCAGATATTAATGGAACTTGGAGTGTTGGTACTGGAACACCGCCTATTGCTTTAAATGGCAGCTTCTTCAATGCAACAGTTGCTGGTCGTGGAACTCATACATTAATTTATACTGTTGACACAATAGATTCGTGCCCCTCTAGAACAGCAACAATCATATTAGAAGTTCACAGAGCTTCAGATTCAGGAATTGCTTCTGAGCTTAATATTTGTGACACAGACAATTTAAGCATCTATAGCAATTTAGATTTATTTGATTATTTAGCGGGTAATGATAGTGATGGTATTTGGTCAGATAATGACACCACTGGACAAATTACTTCTCTAACTGATCATATCATCAATGTTGAGCAAATTTACAACGATTTTGGACCTGGATTTTATTCTTTTACTTATACTGTTTTTCCAATCCATGGAGTTTGTTCTAAAACTTCAAGTACTGTAAATATTTTTATTCCTGAAATCTCTGGAAAATTCTCCGTTGAAAAGTTATGTGATATAGAAAACACAACTATTAAAATTATACATGAAGGCTCTGAAGAAGCTCAAATGGTTTATAATATAGACTATGAAATAATAGATAAAAACACCGGATTAGTAGTATATTCAGATACACAAAATGACGTTCCCTTTTCTATTTTTGATGATGATTTAGGTACAAGAACCTTATTTGAATACGAATTTGAGCTTAGCTCATCTATTTTATCTCCTGGAAGTTACACCATAAGAACCGTAGCTATAAAAGATCTCAGAAATATTATTTGCGATACATATACTGTTGAAGAGTTTGACTTTACAATTTATAACGCAAAAGTTAATGTAGAGGATATTTGTTTCGATACTGATATAATAGATATCGATATTTCTGAATTAACCAACAATGACGGAACAATTACCAACAGTGAACACACACTTAGCTATGTAGTTTCTAATAATGTTAATTCTGATTTAATTGTAGTCAACGATTTAAATGTTTTATTTACTGATGGAAAAGCTACTTTACCTTTAGATTTTTCATCTTTCCCACCACAAATAGCAGAATATACAATCGATATAACTTCTCCAACAGCTATTGGTTTAAACTGTGTTGAAGAAACTTTTACCATCAAAAGAGTTCCTGAAGACATTACTCTCGATCTACAAGTAGATAACGCTTGTAATGCTACAGACATGAAAATCTTAATTGATGCTCCTAATTTAAGTAGCGGTGAATATACTATCACTTATGAGGTTACAGAATTAAATAGCTCTACTAAACTTATAGAAAATACAATTGTTTTCTCAGGAGGAAATGCAAATTTCAATGTAGATATTTCCGGATTAGCTCAAGGAAATTACAATGTATTATTAAAAAGTGTACAAAATGACACTGATCCTTGTAGAACACAATTTGAATTCGAACTCACAGAATCCTTCTCTATAAATGGTATTCCTGATGCTCCCGTTTTAGAAGAGAACCAAACTTTATGTTTATCTGATTTTTTTCCTAATCAACCAACTCTAAATAATATTACTGTAGATGAAGGAGAAAATCTAACTTGGTATGAAAATTCCAGCACTACAACTCCTTTAGATATAAATACAGCTTTAGAGGACGGAAAAACATATTTTGTAACAGCTAGTGACCTTAACAATAGTTGTGAAAGTTCAGATCGTTCTGTAGTAAACATCAAAATTATAACAACGGAAATGGTTAGTTCTACTGATACTAATCCTACTTTTTGTGGTTTAGATAACCCTACTCTAGCTGACTTTAATGCATCAGTTTCTACTGGTACTGTTATTTGGTATGATGCTAATACTGGAGGATCTATATTAGATTCTTCAACAATTATAGAGAATAATAAAAGCTATTTTGCTGTGTCAAAAATAGATGACTGTGAACATCATGAACGGTTAGAATTTATTGCATCTGTTATTACTCCTCCTACTCCCGAATTTACTGGTGATACACAACGTTGTGGATTAAGTAACCCTACTTTAGCTGATATTGCTTCAGAAATCACAATTGTTAGTGGGTATGATTTATTATGGTATGATGCCAATGAAGGCGGGAATGAATTAAGTGAAAACGATCCTATTGAGCAAGATACTACTTACTTTGCTGTTTATGTTGATCCGACAACTGGTTGTGAAGGAGAAAGAGCTGCAATAAATATCGATTTATCAGATTGTAACCCTGAAGACTATGACTTCTTCATTCCTGATGGTTTTTCTCCAAATAACGACGGAACTAACGATGATTTTTATATTCCTTTTATTGAATTTTTCTATCCGAATTACGAATTAGAAATTTTTAATAGATACGGTCAATCTTTATTTAAAGGAAACATTGATAATCCAAAATGGAATGGACAAAACGCTTCTGGATCGGAAGTTACTAGTGGTGTTTACTTTTATATACTTAACTACAATAAAGACAACTTAAAACCTAAACAAGGAAGAATTTACTTAAGTAAATAAAAATAGCTAATGAAAAAATTAATATATCTTATTTGTATTTGTTCCTTTTTTGAGCTCTTTTCTCAACAAGATCCTCAATACACACAATACATGTATAACCAAAACATTGTAAATCCTGCCTACGTTACAAACAATTTAGGAGTTATAAATTTTGGTGTAATGCATAGAAGACAATGGACTTCTGCAGTTGGAACACCTAAAACCTATAATTTTTTTGCACATGCACCTTTAAGTAATAATATAGAAGCTGGTGTATCTGTAGTTACAGACGACATTGGTGATGGAGTTTTAAAAGAAAATAATTTTTATGCAGATTTTGCTTATATGATAAATATTGCTGAAGGACATAAATTATCATTTGGTTTAAAAGCCGGTTTTACTAGTTTCAACACCAACTTCAATAATTTCAGGTTTCCTGATGAAAATATAAGTTCTGGTTTCATCCCTACTGATTTAGCTTTTGAAAATCAAAATAAAACTTTTGTAAACTTTGGAGCAGGTTTATTTTACTTTACTGATACATATTATATCGGAGCTGCTATTCCAAACTTAGTAAAAGGAGAACATTTTGAAGAAAATAATGGATTAAACAGTATTGGTGGCGAAGAAATTCATTTGTTTGTAAATGGTGGTTATGTTTTTCAAGTTTCTGATCTTTTTAAATTAAAGCCATCATTTATGGCCAAAGCTGTAAAAGGATCTCCAATTGTATTAGATACAGCTGTAAATGTTCTGTATAACCACAAATTTGAAGCAGGCTTAGCTTATAGAGTTAATGACGCTGTAAGTCTAATGTTTAACTTCCGCCTTTTTGATTCTTTGAGAATGGGATATGCCTTTGATTACACCACAAACAATTTAGGAAGTTTTAACTCTGGAACTCACGAATTCATGCTATTGTTTGATTTTGACACATTGGGATTAAAAAAAGGATACGACAAATCACCAAGATTCTTTTAAAAAGATTACTATGAAGAAAATAAGTTTTTTACTACTATTCAGTTCTGTTTTTATTTGCTTTTCTCAAAGTCAATCTCTTAAAAGAGCGCATAAATATTTTGAAAGAACATTTTATACCGAAGCTATTCCTCTGTATGAAAAAGCTTTAAAAGAAAGAGAAAGTTTTGAAGCAATAAAAAATCTAGCAGATGCTTACTACTATACATATAATATGGAAAAAGCAACTGTAAATTATCGTTACTTACTTAAAAATTACCATAAAGTTGTTTCTGAAATTTATTATCATAGATTTTCAAATTCATTAAAAGCATTAGGTGAATACAAGAAAGCAAATAATGTTTTACTGAACTACTATAAAACTAAAGATGAAATTAAATACACTCAACTTCAAAAAGAAATTGAGTATTTAGAGAATATTGAAGCTTTAGGGAATCGCTTTTCTATAAAAAATTTAGGTATTAATACTCCTGATTCTGAATTTGGTGCAATTCAAACAGGTAATTCAATCATATTTGCTGCTCCAAGAAAAGAAATTTACGGAAAACGTTTTGGTTGGAATGGACAACATTATTTAGATATTTATCAGGTTAATGCTAATCAAATTTATTTAGGAGACAGTATAGCACAACCTTTTTCAGAGAAAATTAACTCTAAACTACATGAGTCTAATATCATCTTTACCAAAGACGGAAAAACAGCTTACTTCACTAGAAATAATTTAGTAAAAGGAAAAAGAAATACAGACGATAAAAAAGTTACTCACGTTCAACTATACAAAGCAGAATTTATTGATAATGAATGGAAAAACATCACCTCACTATCTTTTAACTCTAACACTTACTCTACCGAACATCCTGCTTTAAGCCCAGATGAAAAAACTTTATATTTTGCTTCTGACATGCCTGGTGGATTTGGCGGATTTGATTTATACGCTGTAACGATTGATTATGACGGAAGTTTTGGAAAACCAAAGAACTTAGGAGAAAAAATAAACACTCCAAATAAAGAGCAATTTCCTTACATAAGCGAAGACAATAAACTCTATTTTTCTTCTAACGGTCACCCTGGTTTTGGATCTTTAGATGTATTTGTTTGCTCAATTTCAGATGGAAAAATATCGAAACCTGATAACATCGGATTTCCTGTAAATTCTGGTTATGATGATTTTTCATTTAATATTAACTCTAAAACTAAAGAAGGTTTCTTTGCTTCTAATAGAAAAGGCGGAAAAGGAAGCGATGACATTTATAAAATAGTAGAACAAAAGCCATTAAAAATTGAACCTTGTTCTCAATTCATCTCTGGATTAATTACTGATAAAGATTCGGGTGTAATTCTTAATGATGTACAATTGATTTTAGTAGATGAAAATCAAAAAGAAATCACGAAGATAAACACTTCTAACAGTGAAAAATTCAAGTTCAAGGTTAATTGTCAAACTACTTATACAGTTAAAGCTTCTAAAGTTGGATACAAAACCAATCAAAAAACAATAATTCTAAGGAAAGTTAGAAATAAAGACAACGATGCTTCAATGACTTTAAAATCTTTAGCAATTATAGAAAAAGAAAAAAGAGAAGCGCTTTCTTTAAAATTAAAAAAAGAACAAGAATTAAAACTAAAAAATGCTGAGAAGCTAAAATTTGCAAAGGATAAAAAACGTAAAGAAATCGTTGAGAAAGAAAAAGATATAGAAAAGCAAAAAGACAGAATAGTTATTAAGACAGACGAAATCAGTTTCGATTATAATTTATGGTATTTAAGACGAGATAGTAAAAAAGCTATTGATCGAGTTATTAATTTAATGAAAAAATACCCTGATATGATTGTTGAGGTAGGAACACATTCAGATATAAGAGGTAATAATCGTTATAACTTAGAATTATCTCAAAAAAGAGCAACAGCAGTTCGTATGTATTTCATGGAAAAAGGTATTGAACCTGATAGAATTTCTGCTATTGGTTATGGTGAAACACAACCTCTTGTAAAATGTAAGACAGAAGAATCTTGTACAGAAGAACAACATGAAATAAATAGAAGATGTGAATTTATTATAAAGAAAATTCTATAATTCTTCTTGTCTTATCAAAAATTGGTATAGCAATTGATTTAATTCATACACTAAATAAAAAGATAGTTTAACTTCAAGATCTAACTAGTTTACTTATTTAAACTTTAGTATATTGAACCTATCTGAGTACTTTGTAAAAAAGTATTAAAAATCATACCATGAAAAATAAATCGATTGCAATACTAATGCTTACGTTTTTCTCTACCGTATTATCTGCACAAAATAACTATGAAAAGTTATGGAAAGAAGTGCATCATTTTGAATTATTTAATCAGCCTAAATCTGCATTAAAAGTTGTTGAAAAAATTTACAAGCAAGCAAAAAAGAAAAATAATGCTCCACAAATTGTAAAAACACTTTTATATAAAAGCAAGTTTTCGTTGACTTTAAATGAGGATGCACAATTAAAAATTATTTCTCAGTTTAAAGAACATATAAACCAAAGTAACACTCCAACAAAAAACGTATTACAAAATATTCTTGCCAATATGTATTGGCAATATTTTCAAAGTAATAGATGGAAATTTTATCAAAGAACAAAAACAGCTTCTAAAGTTGATGAGTCTGATTTTAGAACTTGGGATTTAGAAACACTTTTTGCAGAAATTCATTTAGAATTTCAAAATTCATTAGCACAGAAAAACGAACTTCAGAATATTGATATTAAAACTTTTCATTCTTTACTTGTTAAAGAAAAGAATTCAGAAAAATATCGTCCAACATTATATGATTTTTTAGCACATAATGCTTTAAGTTTTTATGAAACTGATGAAACAAGAATTACCAAGCCTACCTATCAATTTAAAGTAACAGAAGAAAAACTAATTTCTGAAGCCGAACAATATGCTTCATTAAATTTAGAAAGTAAAGATAAATTGTCTTTACAATTTAATGCCTTAAAAATTTATCAAGATTTAATTGCTTTCCATTTACTAAAACAAAATATCAATGCTTTAGTAGATGTCGATTTAAAACGTTTAAACTTTGTAAAATCTAAAGCTACTTTTTCAGAAAAAAATGAATTATACTTAAAAACTTTATTAGACTCTGAAAAGAAATTTAATTCGCATGAAGCCTCTGGTTTATATACTTTTGAAATTGCGAACAAGTACCATAATGATGCTAATAAATATAGTAGTTCAAAAAACAAAAACAAATCTTTACGTTTTAAAAACCAAGAAGCTTTAAAGCTTTGTAATGCTATTATTCAAAAGTTCCCAAAAAGCTTTGCCGCGGATAAAAGTGAGTTATTAAAATTAAAAATAAAGAAGAAAAACATTTCAATTACTGCAGAAGAATATATTCCTTCTCAAACATTTTCTAGAGTTTTAGTAAACTATAAAAATATCGATCAACTTCATTTTTCTATATATAATGTCAACCAAAAAGAATTAGAAGAAATCAAGAAATCATTTCCTAATAAAATACAGATTAGTCGTATTAACAAACTAAAAAAAATAAATACTTGGTCTCAAAAACTTCCTAACGAATTCGATTATCAAAGTCATACCAATGAAGTCATTATTCCTAAACAAGAAAAAGGTACATATATACTTGTTGCCTCAATTAGCGAAGAATTAAATCATAAAAATATTTATGGTTTTGCTTCTTTTCAAGTTTCAGATTTAACTTTAGTAACAAGAACTCAAACTGGAACAACGGTTTATCAAGTTGTTGATAGAAATACTGGTAAACCTATTGAAAAAGCTCTAGTAAACTTCAGCAATAAAAAAAGAAGACATGGAAAAAGTATTAATGTTTCATATTTCACCGATGCAAATGGAGAAATAAAATATAATCCAAAAGATTATTATGGAAATGTTACTGCTAAAATCACATACAAGAATGATGTCGTATTAATAGATAACCTATACTTAAGAAGATTGTATAACGATTTTCATGAATCTACAAGACAAACCGAAACTTTTTTATTTACAGATAGAAGTATTTATAGACCTGGACAAACTGTATTTTTTAAAAGTATTTCTTTAGAAAAGTTAAAAAATAAATCAACAGTAATTGCAAATCAGAATATTGAAATAGCAATTAAAGATGTTAACAATGTTACGTTGCATACATTAAGATTAAAAACGAATGAATTTGGTTCTGCATCAGGAGAGTTTATACTTCCAAACTCCGGTTTAACAGGAAGTTTTCAAATTGTTACTACCATAAACGGAAGAAGAAGTTATGAATACATTTCGGTTGAAGAATACAAACGACCTAAATTCGAAACTGACTTTAAGCCAATTACTACTTCTTTCAAAATGTATGATAGTATTAAAGTTGTTGGTTTTGCAAAATCTTATGCAGGAACTAATATTACTGATGCAAAAGTCACTTACCGTGTTCATAGAAAAGTGCAATTTCCTCGTTGGTATTACTGGTATCGTCCTTCTTTTAACCATTCTGAATCGCAAGAAATAAGAAATGGTGAAGTGACTACTAACGATAAAGGAGAGTTTGAAATTGTTTTTAAAGCCTTACCAGATGAAAGCGTAGCTAAAGATCAATTACCTATTTTCAACTATGAAATCACAGCAGATGTTACCGATCTTAACGGAGAAACAAGAAGCAAAACTACGATAGTTAAAGTAGGTTATCATAGTTTAGTTGCTACTATTAATATTGATGATAAACTAAATAAGAATGATAAAAAACATTCTTTTGAAATTGATAGTAAAAATTTAAATGGTGAATTTGTTCCTGCTGTTGGTGAAATAAAAATCTATAAATTAAAAGCACCTAAACATCCTTTAAGACAAAGACCTTGGATGAGTCCTGATTACCAAACCATTTCTCAACAAGAATTTGAAGAAAAGTTTCCTCACGATCCGTATAAAAATGAAAATAATCGCAGACATTGGGAAAAAGGAGATTTAGTTTTTAATGAAAAGTTTAATACTGAAAAAGCTAAAGAAATTTCACTTAAAAAAATTAAAAACTGGATTTCGGGAAGTTATGTTATAGAGTTATCTTCAAAAGATAAATTCGGACAAGCTGTGAGTGATAAAAGTTATTTCACTGTATTTTCAGATCGAGATAAAGTTCCTGTAGATAATCAACTATTTACTTTTAGAACCGATAAAAAATCATACAAAATTGGAGAAACTGCTAAAATAACTGTAAGTACAAACTCTAATGATCTTACTGTAATGTTGTTTGTAGAAAAAAAACATGAAGTAATTTCTTCTCACTATATACATTTAAACAAAAACAGTAAAACCATTGAAATACCTGTTACAAAAGAAGACTTAGGAGGTTTTGGCGTTCATTACCATCTAGTAAATTACAATGATTTTAAACAAGGAAGACAAATTATTGATGTTCCTTATCCAAATACAGATTTAGAAATTATAACTAAAACCTTTAGAGATAAATTACAACCTGGACAAAAAGAAACTTGGTCTTTTACAATAAAAGGAGCTAAAAAAGAAAAAGTATCAGCCGAATTATTAGCTGGAATGTATGATGCTTCTTTAGATCAATTTAAAAATCACGAGTGGGATTTTTACCCTATTGACAAACCTAAATATTATAGTTCTAGCCTAAGTAGTTCAAGAGGTTTTGGAACTACACGTTTTGCTTTTCAAAACTTAAATCATAACAATTACACAAATTATCCTTCTTTAAAATACGATAGTTTTAATTGGTTTGGTTTTAGCTTTAATAATAGCAATTGGGTTAACAAACAATATTTGAGTCGATTAGGCCGCCCAACACAAGTTAAGAAATCAGGAAGTTTTACTGGTGCAGTTTCGGGTATAATTCGTGATGAAAGCGGACCTCTACCGGGTGTTTCTATCTTAGTTAAAGGAACAACTAATGGAGATGAAAGTAATATTGATGGTGAATTTTCGATTAAAGTTAACAATGGTGATGTTCTAATATTCAGTTTTGTTGGAATGAAAACTGTAGAAGTTCCAGTAAAAAGCTTTTCTAAACTAGATATTTACATGGAAAGTGATAGCGTACTAGAAGAAGTTGTTGTTGTAGGATATGGTGAAACAAGAGAAAAAGTAGCTGTTGCTTCTTCTGCAACTAAAATAAGAGGTAGAGCTTCAGGTATAGAAGCTTCTAATAAAAACTATGATTCTATTGATTCTAGAGGATGGACTCCTAAAGACTCTCAAGAAAAGTATAGCACAAAAAATGAAAAAACATTATCGAATATAAAAGCACGTAAAAACTTACAAGAAACAGCTTTTTTCTATCCTAAATTGTTAACTGATAAAAACGGAGATGTTTCTTTTACATTTACAATGCCAGAAGCCTTAACAAAGTGGAAACTACAATTATTAGCGCACACTAAAGCATTACATTCTTCTACTGAAGTTTTAGAAACAGTAACTCAAAAAGAATTAATGATTGTACCAAATGCACCTCGTTTTTTACGTGAAAAAGATCAAATTACAATTAGTGCTAAAATTAGTAATCTAACCGATAAAACACTTCAAGGTGTAAGTCAATTAATTTTAACTGATGCTATCACAGGAAAAGCTATTGATACTGATTTACAAAACAAACAAGTACAAAAAAGTTTTTCTGTAGATGCTAACGGAAACACAAATGTATCTTGGAACCTAGTTATTCCAGAAACAATTCAAGCTGTTGAATATAAAATTGTAGCACAAGCAGATCAATTTAGTGACGGAGAACAAAATGTACTTCCTGTACTTTCTAATCGAATGTTGGTTACAGAAACTCTACCAATGTGGGTAAGAGGAAACCAGACTAAAACATTCACTTTAAACAAATTAAAAAACAATAGTTCTACAACATTAAAACATCACCAACTAAGTTTAGAGGTTACTTCTAATCCTGCTTGGGAAGCTGTTCAGGCACTTCCATATTTAATGGAATATCCACATGAATGTGCAGAACAAACTTTTTCTCGTTATTACGCTAATACATTAGCTAGTTTTATTGCAAACAATAATCCCAAGATTCAGAATGTATTTAATCAATGGAAAAATAGTGAGACTTTAATCAGTAATCTAGAAAAAAATCAAGAATTAAAATCACTAATCATTCAAGAAACACCATGGTTACGGGACGCACAATCAGAAAATGAACAAAAGAAACGTATTGCCTTACTTTTCGATTTAAACAAAATGCAAAATGAGCAAAGTAACACAATTAACAAATTACAACTCATGCAAATGGAAAATGGCGGTTTTCCATGGTTTAAAGGATCAAACTATGCTAGTCCGAACATTACAAATCACATCGTAACAGGATTCGGTCATTTACAAAAACTTGGTGTGACAAATGAAGGTACTGTTTCAGAAGACATGATTATAAGAGCTATTCAATTTTTAGATGAACATATTGAATATCAATATAATTTACTTTTAGATAGTGCTAAACGTGTAAAAGTTTCTAAAAATAAAAAAGCATATGATGAATTTTTAGCTCAACAACATATCGGTTATTTCGAACTTCAGTATTTATACATGAAAAGTTTCTTTAAAGATTATAAAACTTCAAAGAAAACTAAAAAAGCTATTGATTATTACACTAAACAAGCTGCAAAATATTGGAATAGTTTTAATTTATATGGAAAAGGTTTAAATGCTTTAATTCAATTTAGAAATGGCAATAAAAAATCTGCCAATTTAATTTTAAAATCTTTAGAAGAAAACAGTATTACTTCAGAAGAATTAGGAATGTATTGGAAAGAAAATAAAGCAGGTTGGTATTGGCATCAAGCGCCTGTAGAAACTCAAGCTTTATTAATTGAAGTTTTTGCTGAAATTAAAAATGACACTAAAATTATTGACAACTTAAAAGTTTGGTTACTTAAAAACAAACAAGTAAATCGTTGGAAAACCACAAAATCTACCTCTGAAGCAATTTATGCGTTACTTTTACAAGGCACAAATTGGCTAGCTTCTGACGAGTTAGTAACTGTTACTGTTGGAAATAAAATCATCGATCCAACTCAACTTGAAAACACTAAAATTGAAGCTGGAACAGGTTATTTTAAAACTTCTTGGAACGGAAAAGAAGTTACTCCAGATAAAGCAAAAGTTACCTTAACTAAAAACAACAAAGGTATTGCTTGGGGTGGATTATACTGGCAATATTTTGAAGATTTAGATAAAATTACACACGCTAAAACGCCTTTACAAATCACTAAAAAATTATTTAAAAAGGTAAATTCAGATTCTGGTAAAGAATTAAGAAAACTATCGGAAACTGATTTGGAAATTGGTGATTTGATTACTGTAAGAATTGAATTAAAAGTTGATAGAAATATGGAGTTCATTCACATGAAAGACATGAGAGCTTCAGCTTTTGAACCTGTTAATGTATTATCAAAATACAAATGGCAAGATGGTTTAGGTTATTATGAAAGCACTAAAGATGCAGCAACTCACTTTTTCTTTGATCGTTTGCCTAAAGGAGTTTATGTTTTTGAATATGATGTTCGTGTAAATAGTAAAGGTAACTTTAGTAATGGTATAACTACCATACAAAGCATGTATGCACCAGAATTTACAAGTCATTCTATAGGAACTCGTGTTTCTGTAAAATAAACTTCTTCCTATACAGAAACTTAATATTATAAATAAAAATATATAATTAATCTTTATAACATATAGCCAAGTGACACTAAGAAGACCTCAATACTTGATTTAGATTGAGGTTTTCTTAGTCATATATTTATTTAAAAAAATGATCGACAATAAAAGTTTTGTGTTTTCACTAATTAATACGAATGCTTAGAATAAAAATCAAGGAGAGTTTGATATAAATCTCCTTCATTAATTAACAGATGGATATGTAGAATTAATATTATGTAGAGGAAAAGTTGCTTTACTTTTTAGATCAAAACTATACGAGTGATATTTAGCATAAAGCTAAGGGTCGTAGAAATAGTAACTATTTTAAATTTCAGAAAAAAAATAAAATTTGTACTCTTCAAAAAACTTAAGAAGATTAATGTCTGTGTATAAGAACACAACTATTAAATTAATTACTAATCTGCAACCTCAGTAAATATTCAAATTCCTTATTATTTAGTATACTTTCTTTTTTGAAAAAGTCTTCAGATTTAATTAATTCTAATATCATTTTTCTATCTGCGTTCTTAAAACACAACTTTTTTAATAGCATTGTATTGGTGATCATAACTTATAATTTTGGGGATTGTTATTTAAACAATTTAAAATTATAAATTACTTTAATAAAAAACAGGGTTTTATAGACGAATGAACTTAATATAAAGATAACACCAATAGTTACAATGATTAAAGTGATATAAATTTGAAATTTCAACCGGTAATTTCTTTAATTTTTAAAGTTTTTTTCTGTTTTAAATAAACTACAATACCAGTTAACACTATCAATGGAGTAATACCGTGAGGTAACCTATATATTACCTGATACAAATTTTGATGAAGAGATTGTATAGGAAAATCCCAATAAAAATTAGCGGCTACTCTAGCCAAAGCAGTCAACAAGCCCCAAACTACTGCATAAATCAATACATACTTACTTAACTTCGGAATAAAAATCAAGACCGCTATAACAAAGTCTAAAATTCCTGCTATATATAAAAATGAAAGCGCAAAAGATTCAGAGCATCCAAAGATATTTATTACCATATCTACAAATTTCCCCGGTACAGGATACACTCCAAAAGCATACAAACCATGAGAGAAAAATGTTACTACAATTAATATTTTTAAAATGACAATTAGTTTTTGTTTATTATAACCTTCTTTTAAAGAATACAATAGAACAAACGGCAAACCAAATTGAATACTATGTTCGAAAAATTGAGCAAAATGATAAAATTTTTCTTTGGTTAAAAGAATAGTTAAAATAACCAAACTTACTCCTCCTATAAATATTGGAATCTTTAATATTTTTTTATTAGACTTTGTAATTAACAAACTTGAAATTGCAGCCATCACATATAAAAACCCTTTTCCTATAATTAATGATTGTACTAAAAAATCAGTAGTACTACTTGTAGCATAAATTCTCCAAGAAACACCAAACCAATTTTCAATTATAGGCTTTAAAAGAGATTCATCCCAGAAAAAAGTTCGATAAGGAGCATCCCAAAAAAGATGTTGCCAAGCTCTACCAATAAAAATAAAAAAAACAGATAGTTTAAGGAGATTAATTTTATTCATACCCCAAATTAAGTGTAAACAATGTTAACTGATAAAAACGGAGATGTTAAATTTACTTGAAGTAATAGTTAAGTGATTTAATTTTTAATTAACAATTGAAAATCAACATAAATCATTTTATAAGTTTTATACATTCGTTGCAACTTAACCAATTAACCCCTACTTCAAAATGAAAAAAATTTTATCATTAGTAATTCTTTTATTAGTAGGATTCAATCTTAATGCTAGCAACGATAAATATCGTTTAACATTAAGAGGAAATCCAGCTACTTCTATCGTTATTGGATGGAATCAAATTTCAGGTAGTAACCCACAAGTATATTTTGGAACTACAGATTATGGAACAAATTATAGTAATTATCCTTATTCTGCTTCACCTAGTAGAACTTCTTTTTATAAAGGAATGAATAACCATTTTGTCCGTTTAACAGGGTTAAACCCTAATACTGCTTACTATTTTGTAATTAGAGATAGTGAAGGAGTAAGCAAAAGGTTATGGTTTAAGACTGCTACTTCAGATAACAGTAAACTTTCTTTTATTGCTGGTGGAGATTCTAGAAACAACAGAACTCCAAGAAGAAATGCTAACTTATTAGTTTCTAAATTAAAACCAAATGCAGTTTTATTTGGTGGAGATATGACAGATGACGACACTAATAGTCAATGGCAAACTTGGTTTAATGACTGGCAATTAACTATTGCCTCAGACGGAAGAATGTTTCCTATTATTACTGCAAGAGGTAATCATGAAGATAGTAATAATAGTATTTATAACCTTTTTGACACACCCTCTTCAAATATATACTATGCTATTACTTTTGGGAATAATTTAGTAAGAACTTATACTTTAAATACAGAAATTTCTATTTCAGGAAATCAAACAAGTTGGTTGCGTAGTGACTTAGCAAATAACTCAAGTACAAAATGGAAAATTGCTCAATACCACAAACCTATGCGTCCGCACGTTCGTTTTAAATCAGAAGGAAATAGTCAATACAGTAATTGGGCACGTACTTTTTATGACAATAAAGTACAATTAGTTGTAGAGTGCGATGCACATACAGTAAAAACTACTTGGCCAGTTAGACCTTCTACTAGTTCTGGAAATGATGAAGGTTTTGTAAGAGACAACACTAACGGAACAGTATATGCTGGTGAAGGTTGTTGGGGAGCTCCATTACGTTCTAATGATGATAATAAAGATTGGACTCGTAATTCAGGGAGATTTAATCAATTTAAATGGATATTTGTTGATGAAAAAAAAATTGAAATCAGAACTATTCGTGTAGACAATGCTGCAGATGTCGGTTCTGTTTCTAATAGTAATCCTTTTCAAATTCCTTCTAATTTAGATATTTGGAATCCCTCAAACGGTAGTGTTGTTACCATAAACAGGAATACTTCTGGAGACGGAGATTCTGATAACGATCTTAAAACTATTGAAGTTGCCATTGCTTCTGGGAATGATGATGTTGAAGAAAGTGAAAACGGTTCAATTTACACTAATAGTAGTGACTTAGAGCTTGTTTATGATAGCTATAATAATAATGGATATCAAAAAATTGGCTTACGTTTTACGAATGTAAACCTTCCCAAAAATGCAACTATTTCTAATGCTTATATACAGTTTAATGCAGATGAGAGCAATAGTACTAATGCCGAACTTGAAATAAGTTTACACGATAACAGTAACTCTCCTAGTTTCTCTAATTCTAATAATGTTTCTTCAAGAACCACTTTTAATTCAAAAATAGTTTGGAGTCCTAGTTCTTGGTCTAGTGGTCAAAATGGAAGCGCACAACGCTCCCCAAACTTAAAAGCGATGGTTCAAAGTTTAGTAAATAAAAGTGAATGGGCTTCTGGAAACAATCTTAGTTTCATTATTAAAGGTAAAGGAATAAGTTTAACAAACACTTCTGCTAAACGTGTCGCAGATTCTTACGAAGGCGGATCTGGAAAAGCAGCTCGATTAATTGTTTCCTATACAACAAATGAAAACCCTACTAATCCAAACGTTTGCTCGAGTATTCCTGAATGGAAAAGTGGTGTGAGATATTCAATAGGTACAAAAGTGGTTTACCAAGGTAATTTATTTGAGAAAACATCTAGCGAATGGAAATTTTTGAATACCTGTGAAACTATAACTAATCGATCTTATTCTAAAAATAATCTTAACTACCCTCCTACACTATCTGTTAATGATTTTGAAATAAAACCAAATCCATTTACAAACTACATTACTATTTCTATGAAAAAAATGTATATTCGCGCGCCGATAGAAATCATCATATATGATGTAAATGGGAGAATTGTATTCCAAGAAAAAAGCATGAAAGATATTAATGGTAGTAAAATAATAACACCAAAATCAGAAGCTTCAGGAATATATTTCATACATATTAAAGAAGGTGATGAAATTATAATGAAGAAAAAACTTATTAAGAAATAGATAATTAATCAAAAAAAACCGGGAGAATTTTTTTTGATCTTTATTCCGCTAATTCTGAAAAATGGATTAGCGGTTTTTTATATCAAAATATTATAATGCAAAAAAGCAATAATTATTATTTTGTATTTAAAAAAAGTTTACATTTGATTTACCTATGGTAAAATAAAATGTTAAGTTTTACTTATTTCGTAAACAATTTTTTAAGGAAGATAAAAAATTGTTTTGTGTTTGAGAAACACAACGAAAAAATTAAGGTTTCTTCCGATCTTACTTTAAACACACTTCAAAATCTTCGTTTACGAGGTGTGTATTTAGAACTTAGAGTTTAGTACCTCAATTTCAATTTTGGTTATATCAAATCAAGCAATTAGATAGCTAAAGGGTTTGTTATCTATAATTTTAATTGAAATTAAATGAATACTAAATATAAAGATTTAATCGAACAAACTTTTGATTTTCCACAAGAGGAATTTCAAACAAAACATGAAGATTTGTTTTTTCATGGTATCAATTTAATGGAGTTAATTAAACAATATGGAACTCCATTAAAATTCACGTATTTACCTAAAATTTCCGAAAACATTACAAAAGCACAGAAGTGGTTTAAAAATGCTATGGAAAAATATGACTATAAAGGTACATACAACTATTCTTATTGTACAAAAAGCTCACACTTTAAGTACGTTTTAGATGAAGCATTACAAAACAACATCCATATAGAAACTTCATCTGCTTTTGATATTGATATTGTTAAATCATTAAAAAAACAAGGAAGATTAAAAGAAGATGCCTTTGTTTTATGCAATGGTTTTAAAAGAGATCAATATATAGCTAACATTGTCAGCTTAATTGAAGGAGGACATAAAAATTGTATTCCTATAATCGACAACTATGAAGAACTAAATTTACTTTTAGAAGAAACAAAAAGTAAACTTAATATTGGAATTAGAATTGCTTCTGAAGAAGAACCTAAATTCGAATTTTATACAAGTCGCTTAGGAATTGGCTACAAAAATATAGTTTCTTTTTATGAAAAAGAAATAGCAAACAATCCTCAAGTAGAATTAAAAATGTTACATTTTTTTATCAATACAGGAATAAGAGACAACGCTTATTATTGGAATGAATTATTAAAATGTTTAAAAGTATACACTCAATTAAAAAAAGTATGCCCTACTTTAAATAGTTTAAATATTGGTGGAGGTTTTCCTATTAAAAACTCATTAGCTTTTGAATACGATTATCAATATATGATTGAAGAAATTATCAATCAAATTAAAACTGCTTGTGATGAAGAAAATGTTCAAACTCCTAACATTTTTACAGAATTTGGAAGTTTTACCGTAGGTGAAAGCGGAGGTGCTTTATACGAAGTTTTGTATCAAAAAAAGCAAAATGATCGAGAAAAATGGAACATGATAAACTCATCATTCATTACTACTTTACCAGATAGCTGGGCAATTAACAAACGTTTTATCATGCTCCCTGTAAATAAATGGGAACATAAATATGAACGTGTATTATTAGGAGGTTTAACTTGTGATAGTGATGACTATTACAATTCAGAACAACATGTTAATGCTATTTATTTACCAGTATACGAGAAAGAAAAACCATTATACATTGGTTTTTTTAACACTGGTGCTTATCAAGAATCTATCGGGGGATTTGGAGGATTACAACACTGTTTAATTCCACACCCAAAACACATTCTGATAACAAAAAACCAAAACGGAGATATTACAACTCAATTATTTAAAGAACAACAAAAAAGTGAAGAATTACTTTCAATTTTAGGATATGAAAACGAATAGAACTTATGCAGATATTCCTGAAAAATATGGGAAATTAGAAACCGCTAAAATAGTTTTAATACCTGTTCCTTATGATGGAACTAGCACATGGCAAAAAGGATCCGATAAAGGACCAGAAGCTTTTTTGCAAGCATCTGAAAACATGGAACTATACGATATAGAAACCAATAGTGAAGTGTACAAAGAAGGAATATATTTAGCTAATCCGATAACCGAAGATTCTTCTCCTGAAGCTATGGTTGAAGAAGTACATCAAGTCACTAAAAGATATATCAACAAGAATAAATTTGTAACTCTTTTTGGCGGAGAACACTCTATATCGATTGGTTCCATTAGAGCTTTTAATGAATGTTTTAATAACTTAACTGTTTTACACATTGATGCTCACGCAGATTTACGCAAAGAATATGAAGGAAGCTCTTGTAATCATGCTTGCGCAGTTTACGAGGCAAATCAAAATACAAATCTAGTTCAAGTGGGTATTAGAAGTATGGATATATCGGAAACCCGTATTATGAACAGAGATAAAATCTTCTTTGCTCATGAAATGGCGACTAATGAATATTGGATGGATGATGTTATTGAACAACTTGGTAAAAATGTTTTTATCACTTTTGATTTAGATGCTATTGATCCTTCTATAATGCCTAGTACTGGAACTCCAGAACCTGGAGGATTATTTTGGTATGAAACCTTAGAATTTCTTCGAAAAGTATTTGAAGAAAAAAATGTTGTAGGATTTGATATTGTTGAATTATGTCCTAACGAGCAGGATAAATCTTCAGATTTTTTAGCTGCTAAATTATATTATAAAATGTTGAGTTATAAATTTAACTCTAATGATGGAGATGATAATTATGAAGAAGAGGACACTAACGATTCACCTTTTAATAAACTAACAAAATTCAAAGACAATGATGAATACTAATACACATCCAGTATCTGAATTCATAGAAAAATACTTTCTTCACTTCAATGCAGCAGCTTTAGTTGATGCTGCTAAAGCTTACGAAAAACAATTAGAAGATGGTTCGAAAATGCTAGTATCATTAGCTGGGGCTATGAGTACAGCTGAGTTAGGTAAAATCTTTGCAGAAATCATTAGACAAGATAAAGTTCAAATTATTTCTTGTACAGGAGCCAATCTTGAAGAAGATATTATGAATTTGGTTGCACATTCGCATTACAAACGTGTACCAAATTATCGCGATTTAACACCCCAAGATGAATGGGATTTATTACTAAAAGGTTTAAATCGTGTAACAGACACCTGTATTCCAGAAGAAGAAGCTTTCAGACGATTACAGAAACATATTTTCAAAATTTGGAAAGATGCGGAAGAAGATGGTGAACGTTATTTTCCTCATGAATTCATGTATAAACTTTTGCTTTCTGGAGTTTTAGAGGAATATTATGAAATAGATATTAAAGATTCTTGGATGTATGCCGCAGCCGAAAAAAATTTACCAATGGTTGTACCAGGTTGGGAAGATTCTACAATGGGTAACATTTTTGCTTCATATGTGGTAAAAGGAGAACTTAAAGCGTCTACCATGAAATCGGGGATTGAATATATGACTTTCTTAGCCGATTGGTACACAAAAAATTCTAAAAATGGTATAGGATTTTTCCAAATAGGTGGAGGTATCGCAGGTGATTTTCCAATATGTGTAGTACCAATGCTATATCAAGATTTAGAGAGAGAAGACACACCTTTTTGGAGTTATTTCTGTCAAATTTCGGACTCTACAACAAGTTATGGTTCATATTCTGGAGCCGTTCCAAATGAAAAAATTACCTGGGGAAAACTAGATATAGATACTCCTAAATTTATTATAGAAAGTGATGCTACTATTGTAGCCCCATTAATATTTGCTTATATATTAAAAATGTAACTCTTATGAAACGAATAATTGTTGATTATGAAAAATTAACAGCAAATATATTAGACTTGCTGATAGAAAAGTATCCAGATGGATATGACTACGATGACATTATTTCTTTTCAAAATTCGAAAGGAGAAACCATTAGTGCTGTAGAAGTAAGAACTGATGACACTATTTATTTAGTGAAAATCAGCAGAAAACTTGAAAAAACTATGGATGATTATATGGAAGATGAAAATTCTTTTGATGAAAATAATCTTGATGATTTTACTGATAACGATTTTTAATTTAAAAACTTAAACATGAATTATTACAGTACAGAACAAAGCATGTCTGCTTTCGGTGTATATGCAGGTTACAAAGATGGGTATTATACTTTTGTTTTAGAAAATAATGATATTATTGATTTTGATGAGATTAATAAAATGATATTAGTTCAATTCGATTTAAAATCAAATGAATTTAAAGGCAAAAAGTTTGAAATTATTTATAAAGAAATCATCGATGATTTAGATGATGAAGATTTTGTTGTATTTAAATTACAAGAGATTAAGTTGATTAAATAATATGAGTGCTTCTTTTCACATTTCCCTTCCATGTAAAAACATTGAAGAAACAATAAACTACTATCGCGATCAATTAGATTTAAAAATTGGGAGAAAAACCAATAACTGGGTTGATATCAATTTATTTGGTCATCAAGTAACATTTGTTTTATCAGAAAAATTCGATTTTCAATTCCCTTTCTATTCTTTAGATAATGAGAAGTTACCTTCTTTTCATTTTGGTGTTGTTTTAGATCATGATGCTTGGGAAAATATTTATGAAATTTTAAATAGACAATGGTCTTTTGACACGATTATAAAAAAGACCTTCTTTGAAGATAAAAACGGTGAACAAAACACCTTCATTGTTCAAGATCCTAATGGCTATTACATTGAGTTCAAAACTTTTAAAAAATCTAATGAGATTTTCATGTAACAGCTAGTAAACTTCATTTAAAAATTAAAATCAATTCTTACACGATTCTAACTGAATTGATTTTAATTTTTTCTATTATAAAAAATTTAATTGTAAAAAGTAATACATATTTTAATTCGTGATTAAGTACACTGAAATTATAGAACCAAATACCTTTGAATCTGAAAATCACTGGTATGAAAAATCTTTAAATGCAACTATACATCCAATGGTTAGTTATTTTTTAAACTTAACTAATGATAGAATAGTAAAACGTTACTGCCATTTAAACCCTAAGGTAAACTCAAACGATTTAAAAGAGATTTTGAGTTATAACCCAAAATATTATCATCTATCAGGAGCTGATTTACTACATGTTACTACCGAAAAAGGTAAAAGACAAATGGTAATTATAGAAAATAATTCTTGTCCTTCCGGACAAAAATCTATGCCTCTTTTAAATGAATTTAAAGAACAAGGTGGATATAGAAAGTTTATGGAACACACTATTAAACCTTTACTTAAAAAGAAAATAAATAATGCTGTAGCTGTTATTTACGACAAAAATTATATGGAAGCTTCTGGTTATGCTCATGCCATGTCAGATATGCTAAATAAAAAGGTTTACCTTGTTCCTTACTATAATGACTTAGATAAAAATCATATAGATATTTCTGGAGATTTTATTCGTTTAAACATTAACGGAGAATGGATACAATTAGATTTAGTTTTTAGATATTTAACTCAAAAACCATGGAATCGTCTACCTATATCTTCAAAAACTAAAATCATTAATCCAACTATTGTTTGTTTAGCAGGAGGAAGAAATAAATTAATTGCTTCAAAAGCATATTCTTTTTATAATTCTGAATTACAACAAAAAAATTTAAAAATTATAACTCCTCATACAATTTGGGATGTTAACAAAAATGAAGTCCCTTTGTGGGTTGATAATCTAGGTGGTAAAGCTGTTGTAAAAATTCCCTATAGTAATGCAGGACAAGGAGTTTTTACTATAGTTAACCAAGAAGAATTAGATAATTTTATGAAAATGGATTTTGATTATAATAAATTCATTGTTCAAAGTTTAGTAGGAAACTATAATTGGAGCTCCACTACGTCGGAAGGAAAGTATTATCATGTAGGGACAGTTCCTAACCAAAAAGGACAGTCATTTGTTCTAGATTTTAGAATGATGATTCATGCTACCAAAGAAGGATACAAACCTATTTCTATTTATTCAAGAAGAGCTAAAGCTCCTTTAAAAGACACATTACAAGACGGTAAAGCTTCATGGGATATTTTAGGAACAAATTTATCTTATAAAAAAGAAAATGGTGATTGGGGTTCAGATACAAATAGACTCTTATTAATGGAAAGAAAAGAATTTAATAATTTAGGTATAGGGTTAGACGATTTAATCGAAGCTTATATTCAAACTGTTTTAACTTCTATTGCCATAGATAAAATGGCTATTCAATTACTGAATAAAAAAGGGGGGTTTAAACACAAATTATTTAAGTCTTTAAACGATGATGATTCTTTAATTAAAGAAATAATATAATGGCTAAATTCGAAAAAATTCCAATCATCAAAAAAATTAAACTAAATGAATATGATAATAATTCTTTATCGCATCGTTGGATACATTTAGTTTCTAACGGAATTGCTCAACCAATTTACGTTCCTGTAATTATAGGCAAAGGAATAAAAGATGGCCCTGTACTAGGAATAACAGCAGTAGTTCATGGTAATGAGCTAAACGGTATGTCTGTAATACAACGATTATTTAATTCTATTAACTTAGAAAAACTTTCTGGAACAATAATCGGTATTCCTGTTGTTAATGTTCCCTCAATTTTAGTTAATGAGAGAAGATTTGTTGATGGTGTTGACTTAAATAGAATTATGCCTGGTGATAAAGATGGCAATAGAAGTAAAGTTTATGCTAATAGAATTATAAATAGAATTATTAAAAACTTCGATTACTTACTAGACCTACATACTGCTAGTTTTGGTAGGGTAAATTCTTATTACATTAGAGCAGATTTATCTTCTAAAATAGCAAAACAACTAGCTTTAATTCAAAACCCCCAAATAATACTTAACGCTCCTCCAAAAGACGGAACTCTTAGAGGTGCTGCTGCTGACTTAGGTATTGATGCCATCACTGTTGAAGTTGGAGATCCTGATAAATTTCAAAAAGGTATGATTCGATCAAGCTTAACTGGTGTTTATAATACTCTTTCTTTTTTAAGTATGTATGATGACCCTATAGACAAAGCAGAGCAAAAAGCACTAATTTGTAAAAAATCATATTGGATTTACAGTCAAGTTGGTGGTATAATTCAAGTTCATTGTGAATTAACTCAACTTTTAAAAAAAGGAGATCTAATAGCAACAGTAAGAGATGTTTTCGGTACAATTTTAAAAGAATATTTTGCACCAGAAGACGGTATTGTTATTGGTAAAAGCACCAATCCTATTGGACAAACTGGTAGTAGAATTATTCATTTAGGTATATTAAAATAATTTATAAAAACTCTTCATATTCTGAAGAGTTTTTTATTATATAATAAAGTTTAAAATCCTATTTTTTCAATTACCTCTAGATATAAAAACTAAAAACATTAAATTGTTTTTAACAATTAATTTATCTGTAATCTATTAATTGCATTATAGTTAAAATTAGCATAATAATTAGCGAATTAAATAATTCTTTTTCCATTAGTTATATAATATTTGTAATTTTGTTTCGTAACAAATGAACATACTTATAAATAAAATAGTATCTATTTTAATGGCATTAGTAGTAGTATTTTCTACAATGTCGTTTACTATCAATAGTCATTTTTGTGGTGATACATTGGTAAATACAAGCTATTTTAATAAAGCAAAAACTTGCGGAATGGAAATAACGCAAGAAATAGATAATGAAAGATGTTCTATTACCAAGAAAAACTGTTGTAAAGATATCACACAGCTAGTAGAAGGTCAAAATAACCTAAAGAAAACTTCACTTGACAAAGTATCTTTCAATAAACAACTTTTCGTTCTATCTTTTTATTATTCATATATTAATTTATTTGTAGGATTACACAACAAAGTAATTCCTTTTAAAGATTACTCACCTCCACTCGTTATTAAAGACATTCAGGTTCTTGACGAAGTATATTTAATTTGATTACAAACATTTAGACAACCTATCCTTTGAAAACTCAATGGAGTTTTTCTTATACAAGGTATTTAACATACCTATATCTAATTGTTTAAAATCATTTTTATGCTCAACAAAAGCATCAAATTCTTAATAGAAAATAAACTCTTTTCAGTTTTAATTTTCATCATATTTATTGGATGGGGAATTATAACCGCACCCTTTAATTGGAATACAGGATTTCTACCTAATGCTCCTGTCGCAGTAGATGCTATTCCTGATATTGGAGAAAACCAACAAATTATATTTACAAAATGGGAAGGACGTTCTCCTCAAAATATAGAAGATCAAATCACTTATCCCTTAACCACATCCTTATTAGGAATACCAGGAGTAAAAACTATTCGAAGTTCTTCTATGTTTGGTTTTTCAAGTATTTATGTAATTTTTGAGGAAAATATTGAATTTTATTGGAGTCGCTCTCGTATTCTCGAAAAACTCAACTCACTACCAAACAACCTATTACCTAACGGTGTAAATCCTACTTTAGGACCAGATGCAACAGGTTTAGGGCAAGTTTACTGGTATACACTAGAAGGTAGAGACAAAAACGGAAACGTAACAGGGGGTTGGGACTTACATGAACTAAGAAGCATACAAGACTACTATGTAAAATACGCTTTGTCATCTGCTAGTGGTGTATCTGAAGTATCATCTATTGGTGGATATATTCAAGAATATCATATTGACGTTAATCCTGAATTAATGCGTCAGTACAATATAGATTTACAACAAGTTGTAAAAGCTGTTAAACAAAGTAATCAAGATATTGGAGCACAAACTATAGAGATTAACCAAGTAGAATATCTAGTTCGAGGCTTAGGTTATATAACATCTATAAAAGATATAGAAAATGCAGTGGTTTCCTCTACCAATTTTACACCTATAAAAATTAAAGATATTGCTAAAGTTTCAATCGGCGCAAAAGCACGTAGAGGAATTTTAGATAAAGAAGGTGCAGAAGTCGTAGGTGGAGTTGTTGTAGCTCGATATGGTGCAAATCCTTTAGAAGTAATTAATAATACTAAAGAAAAAATAAAAGAATTAAGTTCTGGATTACCATCAAAAGTATTAGCAGATGGAACAACTTCACAACTAACCATTGTTCCCTTTTATGATCGTTCTGAATTAATTCAAGAAACATTAAACACTCTCAATGAAGCATTAACACTAGAGATACTAATTACGATTTTAGTAATTATTATAATGGTATATAACTTAAAAGCATCTTTATTAATTTCAAGTTTATTACCAGTTGCTGTTTTAATGGTTTTTATTGCGATGAAAGCTTTTGGCATTGATGCTAATATTGTAGCCCTATCTGGAATTGCTATTGCTATAGGAACAATGGTTGATGTTGGTGTAATTTTATCTGAAAACATTTTAAATCATTTAGAAAAAAATAATCTCCCTATTAATACTGTAGTATATAATGCTACAATTGAAGTATCTGGTGCTATAGTTACGGCTGTAATGACAACCATTATTAGTTTTTTACCTGTTTTTACAATGATTGGTGCCGAGGGTAAATTGTTTAGTCCATTAGCCTTCACCAAAACCTTCGCGCTAATTATGGCCTTGTTGGTCGCTTTATTCTTAATTCCTCCTTTTGCTGCAATTATTTTTAAAAGAAGAAGTAGTTCTAAAAACCTTTCTTTTTTGATTAATATCATATTAACAACTTTAGGAGTATTTTCTATCATCCTTGAGCAGTGGTTAGGTATATTTTTAATTGCTTTTGGAATTACTAGTATCTCAAAGTTATTAGGTAAAATTTCAGATAAACAAACCAACCTCATAAATATTATTATTGTAACTATATTAATTATCTTATTATTAGCAGAATACTGGAGACCTTTTGGCTTAGAAAAAAGCTTACTTTTTAACGTATTATTTGTAGCAATTATCTGTTTTGGGTTATTAGGTGTTTTTTCTTTACTACGGAAGTATTATAGTTTGATTTTACAATGGGCATTAGCTAATAAAATACTTTTTTTAACTATTCCTACAACAATTACTATTCTTGGTTTTTTAATCTTTAAAAATACAGGCAAAGAATTCATGCCTTCTTTAAATGAAGGCTCTTTTTTACTCATGCCTACATCTATGCCACATTCAGGAGTTGAAGAAAACAAACGTGTATTACAACAATTAGATATGAGTGTTGCTAATATTCCTGAAATTAAAACAGTAGTTGGTAAAGCCGGACGAACAGAATCTGCTTTAGATCCTGCACCACTTTCAATGTACGAAAATGTAATTATCTACAAACCAGAATACAAAGTTAATTCTAAAGGAAAACGTCAACGCTATCAAGTAAATAACAATGGATTGTTTGTGCTAAAAAATGGTAAAACTGTCGCTAATCCAAATTTAACAAATCTTACTTCAGAAATATTTTATTCTAATGTTTCTACTAATGAGTTAATTGAAGATAGAAATGGTGAATTTTATCGTAATTGGAGACCACATATAAAATCTACTGATGACATTTGGAATGAAATTGTTAAAGTGACAAAATTACCTGGTGTTACCTCAGCGCCAAAATTACAACCTATTGAAACACGATTAGTAATGCTACAAACAGGTATGCGAGCACCAATGGGAATAAAAGTAAAAGGGCAAAATTTAAAAGAAATTGAAACTTTTGGAGTACAACTAGAAACAATTTTAAAATCTGTTGTAGGAGTTAAAAAAGAAGCTGTATTTGCTGATAGAATAGTTGGTAAACCCTATTTATTAATTGATATTAATAGAGAAAAAATTGCACGTTATGGAATTTCTATACAAGAAGTACAAAATGTATTAAAAGTTGCTGTTGGGGGTATACCTTTAACACAAACTATTGAAGGTAGAGAACGTTATACAGTACGTGTACGATATCCGAGAGAACTTCGTAACACTCCAAATGATTTAGAGCAAATTTATGTACCTGTTAAAAATGGAAATCCAGTACCTCTAAGCGAATTAACAAGTATTAAATACGAACAAGGCGCACAAGTTATTAAAAGTGAAGATACCTTTTTAATTGGTTACGTGTTATTCGATAAACTAAACAATTTTGCAGAGGTTACTGTTATTGAAAATGCACAAAAAACTATACAACAAAAAATAAAAAGTGGTGAATTAATTGTGCCAAAAGGTATCAACTTTCAATTTACTGGAACTTATGAAAACCAGATAAGAGCTGAAAAAACTTTAACAATAGTTGTTCCGTTGGCATTACTCATCATCTTTATCATTTTATATTTTCAATTCCGTTCAACCACAACGTCTTTAATGGTTTTCACAGCTATCGTTGTAGCATTTGCAGGCGGATTTATAATGATGTGGCTTTACGGTCAATCTTGGTTTTTAAATTTCAGTTTTTTAGGGCAGAATATTAGAGATTTATTTCAAATGCAACCAATTAACTTAAGTGTAGCAGTTTGGGTAGGCTTTATTGCCTTATTCGGTATTGCTACTGATGATGGAGTTGTAATGGCAACTTATTTAAAGCAAACTTTTAATAAGAATAAACCTGCAACAGAATTTGACATACGAAAATCAGTAATAGAAGCTGGAGAAAAACGTATTAGACCTTGTTTAATGACAACAGCAACAACAGTTTTAGCATTACTACCTGTATTAACATCTACAGGAAGAGGAAGTGATATTATGATACCAATGGCTATTCCTGCATTTGGTGGTATGATTATAGATATTACCTCGTATTTTTTATTACCTGTTTTATATTGTTTACGAGAAGAATTTTTATTAAAAAAGAAAAGAAATAATGAAAACTAAAAACATATTAGCACTTGTATTTATTTTAGTTTTTAATTGTTTTTCTAAAGCACAAGAATTACAATTTTTTATTAAAGAAGGCTTAGAAAACAATCCTAAAATTAAACAGTTTGAATTACAATACAAACGAATTTCAGAAAAAGTAAATGAAGTTAACTCTTTACCCAACACCAATATAGGTTTAGGATATTTTGTTAGTGAACCAGAAACACGAACAGGTGCACAACGCTTTAAAGTTTCTATTAATCAAATGTTACCTTGGTTTGGTACAATAAGTTCACGAGAAAATTATGTAAGTTCGTTAGCAGACAGTAAGTTTGAAGACATTACAATTGCTAAACGAAAATTAATAGCTTCAATATCTACCGCTTATTACAATCTACATACAATTAAAGCTAAGCAAAAAGTTTTAATCGAAAACATAAACTTATTAAACACCTACGAAACTATGGCTTTAAAATCAATAGAAGTAGGAACGGCATCAACTGTAGATGTTTTACGTTTACAAATTCGAAAAAATGATTTAAATCAATCAAAAGAAATTTTAGAACAATATTTTTCAACAGAACAAACTTCACTTAACAAATTATTAAACAGAGATAAAAGTATTTTTATAAATATAGATTCTGAGTTAAAAATTCCATTAAAAGACCAAATAATAAATATTGACAGTTTACAATTTCATCCTGAATTAATAAAATATGATAAACTATACCAATCAATTGAAAAGTCTGAACTCTTAAACCAAAAAGAAAGTAGTCCTATGATTGGCTTTGGATTAAATTATATTAATGTTATCCAAAGACCTAATATGAATTTTAACGATAATGGAAAAGATATTGTTATGCCAATGGTAACCCTTTCAATTCCTATTTTCAATAAAAAATATACTTCTAAAACTAAACAAAATCAAATTCAACAAGAAGAATTAAATGTACAGAAACAAGAACGTCTTAATAAATTAGAAACTTTACTTAACAAAGCTCTAAATCTCCGTTTATCTGCAAAAATAAGTTACAAAACACAAACCAAAAACTTAAAACAAGCCAAAAGTGCAGAAACCATACTTGTTAAAAGTTATCAAACTGGTACTATTGACTTTAACGATGTTCTCGATATTCAAGAATTACAGTTAAAACTTCAACTTAATCAAATCAAAGCAGTACACGATTACTATATACAAAGTACTATTATTAATTATTTAATTCAGAATAAATGAAACATATATATAACATAGATGGTATGTCTTGCGGAAGCTGTAAAGCTAACGTAGAAAATAGCTTAATTGATATAGAAAACATTACCAATGTAAATGTGAATTTAAAAAACAAGGAAGTTGAAATAACAATGAGTAAGCATGTTAATATATTAGAATTACAAAATGCTTTACCTGAAAAATACACTATTTCAGAAAAAAAATCTGTTAAAAATAAACCTACAAATACCTTTGTAGATGATGAAATAGATCTGGGTAAAAGTAAAATCGAACAATTAAAGCCTCTTTTTTTAATTTTATTATACATTTCTGTTTCTAGTATATTAATTCATTATAAAAACTGGAGTTGGAGTGGTTTTATGTTCGATTTTATGGGACTATTTTATATCGTATTTAGTTTTTTTAAAATGTTAGATTTAAAAGGTTTCCCAGATAGTTTTAGAATGTATGATCCATTAGCAAAGCGAGTTCCTATATATGCTAAATTGTATCCTTTTATTGAAACTTTTTTAGGCTTAATGTTTCTACTTCGTTTTGAAATAAAAGTAGCCTTAATACTAACTTTATTAATTTTAGGAATTACAACTATTGGAGTAACAAAAACTTTACTAGATAAGAAATCGATTCGTTGCGCTTGTTTAGGTACTGCTTTAAAACTCCCTATGACAGAAGCTACTTTTATAGAAAATGCTATAATGATAATTATGGCAATAATAATGCTCTTTTAACCCATCTTTAAATCAGAAAAATCATGAAACAAATAGTATTCTTTATAATAATTATTATGTTTTCTTTTAGTTGTAAAACAGAACATAAAAAACATAACCAAGAACAAACAACATCAGTATCTTCAAAGAAAAAAGTTTTAAGTCCTCATACTTCAGTAATGGAAATAATAGGAAATGCTCATATTCATATAGATTATTCTTCACCAGGAGTACGAGATAGAATAATCTTTGGAGGATTATTAGCTTACGACCAAGTTTGGCAAGCTGGAGCACATAACGCTACATGGCTTGAAACTAATAAAGATTTAGAAATTAACAAAACTATCTTACCAGCAGGTAAATATGGTTTCTTTACTATTCCTTCTAAAAATAAATGGACTTTGATCTTTAACTCAAATTGGAACCAACATGGTAAAGACGAGTACGATGAGAAAGATGATATTATTAGGCTTAAAGTAAAGCCAACATTTTTAGAGGAAAATGTAGAACATTTAAAATATGAAATAAACAAAACAAATGATGAGTCTGGTGAAATTAAATTGTCTTGGGAAAAAATAACTGTCAAATTTAATTTTAATGTAAAATGATAAAAAGACACATAGCTTTAAAAATAAGGAAAGCTCATCGTTATTTAGGTTTATTTTTAGGAATTCAGTTTTTATTATGGACGCTCAGTGGATTATACTTTAGTTGGACAGACATAGATGCAATTCATGGTGATCATTTTAAAAACTTAAATTATCAACCAAAAGCTTTCACTAACTTAATAAGTCCATCTCAACTAACAATTTCTGAAGGAATTAAAACTATAGAACTAAGAGATATAAATAATACTCCATATTATTGGGTTAATAAAAAACAACTATATAATGCGATTAATGGTATTAAAAAAAATCGAATATCAAAAAATGAAGCGTTATATATAGCAAAAAACCATTTAAAATCGGACTTAGAAATTATCTCTATTGAAGAGATCGATAAAGTTGATAAGCACCACGAATACAGGGAAAAATTATTACCAGCCTATGTATTATCTTACAAAACAGACGACTCATTAAAAGCTTATGTTTCTATTATAGATGGAAAATTTCAAACACTAAGACATCGTAATTGGCGTTGGTTTGATTTTTTATGGATGACCCATACAATGGATTATGAAAGTAGAGATAATTTTAATACTATGATATTAAGAATATTTTCTCTTTTAGGATTAATTACAGTTTTAAGCGGCTTTTTATTGTGGTATATATCTTCAACTACAATTAGAAAGTTAGTAAGAAGAAATAATAAATAAAGATGAAAAAATATATCATTTACATCATAATTTTAATGATTGGATTAATTTTGGGGAAAGTATTATTTGGTTACTCAGCTGAAACTAATCACAAGCATAATAACGAAGTAAGTATATCGCAAAAATGGACCTGTTCAATGCATCCTCAAATTATGCAACCTGAAGCAGGAGATTGCCCAATATGTGGAATGGATTTAATTCCTGCTGAAGCTGGAGCAGATGGTTTATCAACTAATCAATTTAAACTTACCAAAAACGCTATGGCTATAGCAAATGTGCAAACCACTATTATTGGTAATACCTCACAAAATTCAGATAACACAATACAATTATCGGGAAAAATTACTGAAAATGAAGAAGTCAATGCTGTATTAGTAAGTTATTTTTCAGGAAGAATAGAACGATTACATGTTAATTTCACAGGTGAAAACATTAAAAAAGGACAGTTATTAGCTACCATTTATTCGCCAGAATTAGTTAAAGCTCAACAAGAATTACTTACCACATTTGCATTAAAAGAAACACAACCTGAATTACACAAAGCAGTCCGTAATAAACTAAAATTATGGAAGTTATCAGAAAATCAAATAAATCAAATTTTAAAAACTAAAAAAATAAGAGAAAACTTTCCTATATATGCAAACACATCAGGAACAGTTTCAAAAAAGCTAGTAGAACAAGGCGATTATGTAAAACAAGGTCAACCTTTACTAAAATTAATCAATCTTAAAACAGTTTGGGCAAACTTTGATGTTTATGAAAATCAAATCAGTAATTTTAAAGTAGGACAACCTATAACTATTACAACGAACTCGTATCCTAACGAAGTTTTTACTTCAAAAATATCTTTTATCGATCCTGTTTTAAATCCACAAACAAGAACAGTAACAATTAGAGCTATTTTAACCAATAAAAAAAAGCTATTTAAACCTGAAATGTTTGTATTAGGAAAAATAGACAAAGAACTAAAAAACCTTAAAAAAAAGATAATCATACCCGCTTCGGCAATTTTATGGACTGGTAAACGCTCAATCGTATACATAAAATCTGACACAAATAATCCTGTATTTGAAATGAAAGAAATAGTACTAGGTGAAAAATTAGGTGAGAATTACGAAGTAAAAACCGGTTTACAATTAGGAGATGAAATAGTAACAAACGGTGTATTTACTATTGACGCATCAGCCCAATTACAAGGTAAAAAATCTATGATGAACCATCAAAAGATGATTAGTGAGCAATTTGATGTTAATGAAAAATTCACTTCACAATTACAAAAAGTTTACAACACATACATTAACCTAAAGGATAATTTAGTAAAAACAGATTTTAACTTATCTAAGAAAAGTGCATTAAACTTTCAAAAAGCATTAAAAGAAATTGACGCAAAACTATTAGTAAACAATAACGCCCATAAACAATGGATAATGTTCTTTAACACTCTAAAATTAAGTAGTAATGCTATCTTAAACTCTAAAAACATAAAAGAACAACGTAAGCATTTTAAAGAATTATCTGAACATTTTATTTCAACTGTTCAATCTTTTGGTATAAACGAGATTAGTTATAAACAATATTGTCCGATGGCAGATAATGATAAAGGCGCATTTTGGTTAAGTAAAGAAAAACAAATATTAAATCCATATTTCGGTGATATGATGTTGAAATGTGGAGAAGTAAAACAAATAATAAATAATAAATAATAAATAATTTTTCAAAAGATGAAAAAAGTAATTTTAAGTATTGTAATTATTGCAACTGTTGGTTTAGTTAGTTGCAAAAACGAAGTAAAAAAGGAATCTACTAAAACAGAAAAAACAACTAGTAATGAATTAGCTTCTACAAACTCAACATTTGGTGTACGTGGTAACTGTGGTATGTGTAAAAATACCATTGAAAAGGCAGTTAATAAAATAAACGGGGTAAAATCTGTAGAATGGGATAAATTAAGAAAACAAGTAAATGTTTCTTTTGATAAAGCCAAAACTAATTTAGATGCAATTCATAACGCTATTGCTGCTTCTGGATATGATACGGATAAAATTATGGGGAGCGAATCTGCTTATGAAAATTTACCTGCTTGTTGTAAATATGATCATGAAATGGAAATGAGTTTAAAAAGCGATGTGAAAGCGGATGAAAATTCTAATCATTAAAATCATTTACTATCTATTTTAACAGAAAACAACAAACCCTGTAAACATAATGCTTACGGGGTTTATTTATAGGAAGTCTTATCTTCTCTAGTTTATAAAAGATTTATAAACAGTGAACAATACTTTTTATTAAGTTTAATTACTTGTTGTTAGAGTAACTGTATTTGCACCTCCATTAGTAACAGTATTATCATTATATTTAGCGTAAGGCCTAAAATAATAAGTAGTACCAGCGGTTAAACCAGAAATAACTTCTGTAAATTCAGTAATTAAAACAATTCCTTTATTATGAATTCCATCATAATCAGAATCTGCTTTAAAAGTACTATTAGAAAAATCTTGGTTTATACTATACTCATACCCTATTTCCTTAGGCATCTCTTTAGTTAGATTTGATAAGTTTAGTATTGGGGTAATTTCAGTTTGAGATCTAAAGAATGGTGTATCTTCTATTTCTAATGTAATGGTTCTTGTACTACTAACATCAACATTCGTACTTACCTGAACTTCATTACCATAAAAGAAAGTACCATTTTCATATTTAAAATAACCTCTAATAAAATATGTTTCGTCTTTAATTAAATTTTCAATATACCCTGTTGCATTAGCACTTGCATCATGTACATTTGATGTGTTTGAAGTTGATACAGTTGGATTAGAAGTTCTACCAAAAACAAACCCCTTTTCAATAACATTTCCAAAAGAAGTATCCTCAACATAAGTTGCAATTAAATTTACATTTACACTTCCATCTTTATTAATAAAAAAGTCGTTAGTCGTGTTTGTTATAAAACTTCTTTTATCTACTATTTCAGGTTCATTTCTATCTGAAGAGCAATTAAAAAAAATTAAAGAAACAAATACTAAAACGATTGACTTAATTACATCTTTTACTTTCATAAATAATATATTTTGAGTTTTAAAATTTTTTGCAAAAATCTGTAATAGTGATGAATGTAATAGTATTAAAAAGAAATAATGAGTTCTGAAATCAGATTTCAGAACTCATTATTTCTTTTTAAGTATAAATCGTAAGGCTTGTTATTGTTGATTTTTAAATTTTGTAGGGGTCGTACCTGTTTCTTTTCTAAAAGCATCATAAAAAGCACTTTTACTTTTAAAGCCTACCTCTAAACTAATTCCTTCAATACTATAATCATTGGAATTAACATTTTTCAAAATGTCTTTAGCTTCATTAATTCTAAAACCATTGATGAAAGTTTTAAAATTTTTATTAGAAACTTCATTAATAACTGTAGATATTTTTTTAGGATGTTTATTAGTAAGATTAGCTATATCTATAATAGTTAAATCAGGGTTTTTATATATATTTTTTGAAATAATCATTTGTTCAATATGATTAAAAAGAACTTTATCAGTTTCATTAATTTCAACTTCATTTTTAGATTTACTTCTTTTTTCTGTAATAAAATCACTTTCTTGAACTAAGTTTTTAACGGTTTGTTGTCTAATTCCATGAATACATATCCAATACAGCAATCCAACATTAATAATTGCTTCAGTAAGATCTAAATAATAGTTGTTAAATTTTGAAGTAAAATGAATTATAAGTGTAAAGAACACTCCTACTAACATAAACGATTTTGCCCAATAAAGTTCTTTTCCTATTGTAGATGTATATTGATTATTAATTTCAATTGTATGCTTTTTTAAAAAAACATGTGTTAAAAAGTAAATAAACACAGTATATATGTGCCCTCCAATATGATGAATAAAACCAAAACTTTCAGAAAACCTAAACTTTTCTAATTCTTCGGATACATTAAAATATATCAGTAAGTCTATTACAAACATTAAAATTCCGGGAATTAAATAAATATAGATTCTGTTTGATTTAGGAAGTAATGAGAGGTTTCTTATATATAAATAAAACAAAGCAAAAAGTAGCCAATCAAAACTCAAAGGCAAATTATTTAGAAAGGTAAAATTTTCATCTAAACTTAAAAGATTAGTTATTGGTTTAAGGTAATTTATTGAATACAAAAAAATAAACAAGCTTAAAAGTAAAGTTGGATTATTTTTCTTTTTATCTAAAAAAATTAAAAGTAAACTAAAAATAAGTCCTTGAATAAGTCCTAAGATAAAAACTACAGTCTGTATTTTATTTAAAACATCCATAATATCATCAATAATTTCAGCGAAATTACATTATTCTGTTATTCTATATGGATAAAAAAACCTCAATTATTTTTAAACTAATTGAGGTTTTAATTAGTGGAGACGCCGAGAATAGACCTTCTTTTGCTTTACTATACCTTAATCCGCGCTACAACTACTATAAATACTGATTCTGTAAAATTTTTATAATTCTTTTTATGCTGAAATAGATGTTAAACACTACCTTTATTGACACCTAAATTGACACCTGTAAGCTATGACATACACATTCAATCTAAAAGAAAAAAGTAAAGATGGATTAACACTAATCTATTTGAAAGCCTATTTTAAAAACGAGGGTAAAAGATTTGTATACTCAACAGGAGAATTTATCCATCCAAAAGAATGGGATATAAAAAACAGACAACCAAATAACCTTACAGGAAGAACTTCAAAAGCCGATTCTCATCGAACAATAAAAAGACAACTTGATCGATATTCTAACTTTTTTATACAAGTAACAGAAACTTTCAAAAACACCAATCAAGAATTAACTGTTGAAAAAGTAAGAAAAGAATTTGACAAGGAATTCAAAAGAGTAGCTAAAGGAAAAAATAAGTTTTATGAAGCTTATGATGAGTTTATGTTATTCAAGCAAAAAAATCAAGAATGGTCTAAGGCTACTATTAAGAGATATTATAATATTAAGTCATTGCTTGAAGATTTTGAAAAAACAAAAAACTATAAAATCACTTTTAATACCATAAATCAAAAATTTTATACTGAGTTTACAGATTTTTGTATGGTTCATAGAGGGCATATCAATAATACTTTTACTAGAAATGTTGGATTAGTTAAAACATTTCTTTACTGGGCTTTAAAAAATGGTCATACCTATAAATCTGATTTTATAAAATTTAAAAAGAAACCAAAAGTAATAACCAATCAAATTGCACTAAGAAAAGAAGATTTAGAACTTTTATTAAAAGTTGAAATGCCATCTAAAAAATTAGAACGAGTTAAAGACATATTCATTTTTTCATGTGTAACAGGAATGCGTTTTGGTGAGTTAAAGTTTGTTTCAAAAAATACCATTAGCGGTAAAGTACTATTACTTAAAGAAGAAAAAGGTTCTGGTAAAAAAAGCAGAGAGATACCACTTAGCAATATCGCTTTACATATTTTAAACAAGTATAATTATACCTTACCTCTAATAGGTAATCAAAAATTTAATGACTATGTAAAAGAAGTTTTTGAAAAAGCTGGATATACACATAATGTTGTAAAAACATCTACAAGAGGCAAAGAAATACTTCGAGAAGAAATGCCTTTTTATAAAAGAATAAGCTCCCATACAGCTAGAAGAACATTCATTACAATGATGAAAAGAAACGGAAAAAGTGATAAACTTATCGCCGAAATATCTGGTCATAATGATATGAAAACACTTAATCAGTATTATCAAATTTCAAATGAAGATGTTAAAGATGCAGTACATGATACATTTAATATAGAGATATAAAAACAGCTATGAATTACGGAGAACAATTTGTTGAGATATATAATAAAAAATTTGCGTCTATTTGTTTAAACGCAAAAACGCAATTTGAGAGTTACTATAATACCAATTACTCTTTTGTTAAGGTAGAAAAAGTTCTTATAAAACAATTAGTAGAAGAGATTGATAAATTATTAAAGTCAAATAATTTAGAAAGAGAAATATATGAAACTTGTGATAGAATAATTAGAGGAAGTAGAAATCATTATACTTCAGAGGTTACTTTATCTTTAATTAATGATGAAATATATGAGATATTTGATCAGTTTACTTCAAAGAGTAAAGAAAAGGTGAATTACGAGGAATTCATATATGTATTCGCAAACAGGAAAGCCATATATGATTACTTTTCTTTTTTAGAAAAAAATAAAGAAGAGTTGACAAAAATATTTGATAATCAAAAAATAGGTAATTTCTTTAATGTGGTTAAAGCTAACAATGAGTTGTATAAACTTAATGATTTAAAAAAAGAGCCTCAAAAAAAAGATTCTCAAAAAATAGATCCCAAAAATAAAGTCATACAGAAGAAAAAAGTATCTGTTTATCATTTAACACAAAATGAAAAAATGATTTTACTTCATGTTCTTTTACATGAATTTAAAGATTCAGGGTTACATAGTTTAAGTACTGAGTATTTCAGAGTTTTATCTTTAACTTCAGAATGTTTGACGGAACAAGATGTTCAAAAAGCCAACACAAACCATACTAAATATAATTACTTCTATAAGGGAGTTAATGCTTCCGATAAACCTTCTTTTGAAAAAAGTATCATGATAGATGAAATTTTAAAGAAGATAGAAACAGTTAAGAATATTGAAAAGTTTAAAAGAGCTTTAGTTCGATATAAAAACTCAAAATAATTACCAGCAAAGTATAGGTGGTATTGAGCGCAAGATGATTTTTAATTACTTAAAAATAAACGAATTAAATATATGTTTAATGGTATTAGACTACCATTAAACCATCGATTATACCTTTTATTTTATCATTAAACACATAATCTTTGTGATATCAAAACATAAATATTCAATCCATGGATATTACTAATTACTGAATATGATGTGTTTTTAATTTATTAAAAAAATATATTATGAAAAGTATAATCGTAACAACACAGGAAGAGCTTACAAAAATAATTGATACAGCTGTTTCAACTAGAATGAGTTCTCTTGAAAATTTAATTAACAAAAAATTAAATCCTGAAAAAGAAAATGTAACTGTAAAAGAAGCTGCTGAAAGACTTAATGTTTCAGAGTTAACAATTCGAAACTATATTAAAAGAGGTACTATTGAAGCTTCTAAAATTGGTAGAAGAATTGTCATCAATCTAGAAAGTTTGGATAATACATTGGAGGAAGTTAAATCTTTAAAATATAGACGTTAGTATGGAGGATTTAAACTTACAAAATCAGAGTTTTACTAATAATTTAATTCTCATTGCTGATAATATACAATCAGAAATTTACAAATTAAAGATTAACAGATTTGCGGATTCTTTACTAAACAAGCATTTGGATTTCTATATACAAGAAATAGATAAAATCAAAGATTTAGCTGTATATAACCCGCGTTTTAAATGGCAACTTATTGAACAAGAAATAGATTCTTGTTTCAAATCGGATAATTCAGTTACCGGTATAAATATTGTTTTTGATTGGAAAGAAACATCTATTCCTAACAGACCTTTAATTAAGTTAAAATTATAAGATTTATGGAGTATGTTAGAATAGGAACAGATTATTTTAAGATTTGTAACGTACCATTATTTAGCGGTGATACAAATAAAACATTAATCAAGTGGACAAAAGGAGAACTTATTACAGATAAAGGAAAAGATTATTTAAATACTATAAAAAAGTATGATGGTTTTATCACAATTCCAGATCATCAAAATTATCAACAAGAAATCAGTTCTTTCTATAATCAATATGAAAAAATCGAACATAAACTCTCAAAAGGTTCATTTCAAATAACCGAAGGGTTTTTGAAACATATTTTTCAAGATCAATATGAATTAGGCATAGATTACCTTACTATTTTATGGCAATTACCAACTCAGATATTACCTATTTTATGCCTAGTGAGTAATTCTAGAAACACAGGTAAAACTTCATTTTTAAAATGGTTAAAATTGATATTTCAAGGTAATATGACTATAAATAAAAATGAAGATTTTAGAAGTAGATTTAATAGCGATTGGGCATCTAAACTTATTATTTCTGTTGATGAAGTTCTTTTAGATAAACGAGAAGATAGCGAGCGAATTAAGAACTTATCTACAGCAGGAACTTATAAACTGGAATCTAAAGGAAAGGACAAAGTTGAAACTAATTTTTTCGGAAAGTTTATTTTATGTTCTAATAATGAAGAAAATTTCATTCAAATCGACGAAAACGAAATTCGCTACTGGGTAATTAAAGTGAATTCTTTTCAAATTGAAGATGTTGATATGCTAGAAAAGTTAACCAAAGAAATTCCTCATTTTTTACATTATTTAAATAATCGAAAAATAGTATCGGAAAGAAAAACTAGAATGTGGTTTACGAAACAACAAATTTATACGCCTGCTTTAGACAAAGTTGTAAAAGGAAACAAGACCTATTTAAGTCAAGAAATTAAAGAAATTATAATTGACGATTTTGTTGCGTTTGAAGCTGATGTTTTGCGTTATACCGCAACAGATTTGTTTGAAAAACTAAATAAAGGAGTAAGAACTAATCGTTCAAGAATTTCTAAATGTTTAAAAGATGATTATAAACTAGAACCATATAATGGTAGTTATAAGAAATATTTTTTTACGCTAAACACTTCACAAAAAACAATTGTTGATTTTGAAACCAAAAAAGGGAGATACTATGAGTTTAAAAAAAGTGATTTTTTAGAAAATTCGTTGACTGTTGATAAAACATCCCATTTATGAGTGAAAAAGCAATGCTCAGTGGGTGACAAGAGTTCAACAGTTAGTCAACACAAAACACAAAATGCGTATGTTGACTAACTGTTGATTTTTTGTTGATTCTTTATCCGTTTGTTTTACTTGCTTTTAAAGTAATAGTTCAACAGAGTGACAGAAACTAGTATTTTTTAGTTTTTATCAATATTACAATTTTGCGTTTATACGTTGCGCTTTTTGCGTTATTTTAAGTGTAATTAGTAATAAAGAATAAATGTGTACTAGATAGCTTATTTGTAAGAGATTTTTGTTCTACTGTTTTTTTTTTCTTTTAATTGCGCTTTTGCGTAGAAAGCGCAATTAGTAAGAAATGCTTTAATATACCAGTTTGACTTAATTATATTTAATAATAAAACTATATGTTTGTAATATGCTTTATTTGGAGAGGAAGCAATAGGAGCTTTTCGCCTACCATTTAAGGCATTTTTTATGTAATAAAATTTCTTTTTTTTTAAAAAAAAACGAGGTAAATCCATAATTGTAGTAATTGTTTTTTACATTACGTTATATTAAATAGAATAGTATAGCTTTTTTTGAGTAACGTAAAAACGTAAATAGAATAAAAAAAGCTAATTATTGTTTGTGTTTTTATATGTTTCTAATCAGTTTTATAGAGATTTATAGGAGAATTTTATTTAAGCTCAATATGGCTTAAATCAATTGCTTTTATTATTTTTAAAACCTATGAATAAAAAAAGCTTATCAGAAAGAGACATTTGCTCAAAGTTTATTAATCCTGCAATTGTACAAGCAGGCTGGAATATGCGCACACAAATACGAGAGGAAGTCTCATTTACAGATGGGCGAATTATTGTTCAAGGAAAACTATATGCTCGTGGAAAACAAAAAAGAGCTGACTACATTTTATACTACAAACCAAATATTCCTATTGCAATTATTGAGGCTAAAGACAATAAGCATAAAATTGGTGATGGTATGCAACAAGCTTTGGAGTATTCAGAAATACTACAAATACCATTTATATTTACATCTAATGGTGATGGTTTTGTCTTTCATGACAAAACAGGGTTATCTGCACAGGTAGAACAAGAAATTGGACTTCATCAATTTCCTTCTCCTGAAGAACTATGGTTAAAGTATTCAAAGTTTAAAGGATTAGATACACCAGAAGTACAACATGTAGTAACTCAAGACTACTATACTGATGATAGTGGTATGACACCAAGATACTATCAACAAAATGCTGTAAACAGAACAGTTGAAGCCATAGCAAAAGGACAAAGCCGAATTATATTAGTAATGGCTACTGGTACAGGAAAAACCTATACTGCGTTTAATATTATATGGCGACTTTGGAAAAACGGAATAAAAAAACGCATCTTGTTTCTAGCAGATAGAAACGCATTGTTAACGCAAACTAAAAATGGAGATTTTTCACCTTTTGGTAATGATGTTATGCACATTATTAAAAATAGAAAGATTGATAAATCGTATCAAATATACTTTGCATTATACCAAGGTTTAACTAGCAATGATGAAACTAAAAATGCATACAAAGAATTTAGTAAAGATTTCTTTGATTTAATAGTCATTGATGAGTGTCATAGAGGAAGTGCATCAGAAGCTTCTGCCTGGAGAGATGTATTAACTTACTTTGATTCTGCTACACATATTGGTTTAACTGCTACACCAAAAGAAACCAAGGATGTTTCAAATATGGAATATTTTGGCGAACCTGTGTATACCTATTCTTTGAAGCAAGGTATTGATGATGGTTTTTTAGCTCCATATAAAGTAGTTAGAATTGCAATGAATGTAGACGAAGGCTGGAGACCAACTGCTGGTTTACTGGATAAATATGGTAACGAAATAGAAGACCGAATTTATAATCTTAAAGATTATGATAAAACACTTGTTATTGATGAACGTACACAAGTAGTTGCTAAAAAAATAACAGAATATTTAAAAGCTACTGATCGCTTTGCTAAAACTATAGTGTTTTGTACAGATATAGACCACGCTAATCGAATGCGACAAGCATTAATTAATGAAAATGCTGATTTAGTTGCAAAGCATTGGAACTACTGTGTTAAGATTACAGGTGATGATGAAGTAGGTAAGCAAGAATTAGATAATTTTACAGATGTTGAAGAACGTTTCCCTGTAATTGCTACCACTTCTAAAATGTTAACCACGGGTATTGACACCAAAATGGTAAAATTTATTGTGCTAGAATCAAATATAGCTTCAATGACTGAGTTTAAACAAATTGTTGGACGTGGAACAAGAATTAGAGAAGCTGAAGGAAAAGTATTTTTTACATTAATGGATTTTAGAAAAGCAACCAACTTGTTTGCAGACCCTGATTTTGATGGCGATCCAGTACAAATTTACGAACCTTTAGAAAGTGAAACAGTTTTGCCACCAGAAAATGAAGAGTCATCAGAAATTATTGAAAATTTAATTGAAGAAAATACCGAGTTTTCATCTCCTATTCCTAACATCGACATAAATGACGATGAGGAAAAAATAAGAAAATTCTATGTTAATAAAATACCTGTATCGGTAGCTAATGAACGTGTACAGTATTATGGTAAAAACGGAAAGTTAATTACTGAATCATTAAAAGATTATACCAAAACTAATATTAAAAAAGAGTTTAGTTCTATTGATGACTTTATACAAAAATGGCAAACTACTGAACGCAAAGAAGAACTAATTACTGAACTCGCTGAACAGGGAATTCTTATAGAGGCACTTAAAGAAGAAATAGGAAAAGATATGGATGCTTTTGATTTAATTTGCCACGTAGCATATGATAAACCCGCCTTAACCAGAAAAGAGCGTGCTAATAATGTTCGTAAGCGCAATTATTTCACAAAATATGGAGATACGGCTCAAAGAGTATTATTATCATTACTTGATAAATATGAACAAGAAGGTATTGTGTCTATAGAACAAGGATCCATACTAAATGTGCAACCTTTAAGTCAAATGGGTTCAGCTGTAGAATTGGTACGCGCTTTTGGTAAAAAGAAAGATTTTTACCAAGCCATTAAAGAATTAGAAAACGAAATATACAACATAGCTTAATGAGTAACATTACAACAAACATAAAGAGCATTCGCGATATAATGCGCAAAGACACAGGAGTAGATGGAGATGCACAACGTATCTCTCAAATGGTGTGGATGCTTTTTATGAAAATATTTGCCGATAAAGAAGAAGAATGGGAAATTACCATTGACAATTACGAATCTCCAATTCCTGAAAACTTAAAATGGCAAAACTGGGCGGCAGATGATGAAGGCTTAACAGGGGATGCTTTAATGGAATTTATAGAAACAGATTTATTTCCTACCTTAAAAGATTTAGATATCTCCATAAGTCCGCAAGCTAAAATTATACGCTCTGTTTTTGACGACACTTATAATTATATGAAAAACGGGACACTCTTCCGTCAAGTAATAAATGTTATTAATGGAATAGATTTTAATGACTCTAAAGAGAGCCATCTTTTTAATGATATTTATGAAGGCATATTAAAAGAACTACAGTCTGCAGGTTCATCAGGTGAGTATTACACACCAAGAGCAGTAACCCAGTTTATGGTAGATATGATTAACCCTTTATTGGGAGAAAGCGTATTAGACCCAGCCTGTGGTACTGGTGGTTTTTTAACTTGTACAATTGACTATGTAAGAAAACAAGTAAACGATTCTAAAGAAAGAGACGTTTTACAAAAATCTATACGAGGTGTTGAGAAAAAACCTTTACCACACTTATTGTGTACTACCAATTTAATGTTACACGGTTTTGACTTACCAGCAGTGCGTAGAGATAATTTACTAAGTAAGCCTTATGCCGATTGGGGAGCAAAAGACAAGCTAGATATTATACTCTCTAATCCGCCTTTTGGAGGTGTTGAAGAAGATGGTACCGAAACCAACTTTCCTAAAAAATTTAGAACCAAAGAAACTGCCGATTTATTTTTAGCCTTAATCATAAAGCTTCTAAAAAATAACGGACGTTGCGCTATTGTATTACCCGATGGTACTTTGTTTGGCGAAGGAATGAAAACACGTCTAAAAGAAGAACTGTTGACCAAATGTAACCTACATACTATTATACGTTTACCTAATGGTGTATTTAACCCTTACACCAGTATTAAAACCAATTTGTTGTTTTTTGAAAAAGGAACACCTACTAAAGAAATTTGGTATTACGAACATCAATACCCTAAAGGTGCTAAAAGCTACAATAAAAGTAAACCGATTAACATTAAAGAATTTGATGTAGAAAAAGCGTGGTGGAACAAACGTGAGGAAAACAAATATGCTTGGAAAGTTTCTATTGAAGAGATTAAAAAACGTAATTACAACCTAGATATTAAAAACCCCTACCAAGAAGTTGACACTTTAGAAAGCCCAGAACTTATTTTAGAAAAATTTAGGACTACGGAAAAAAAAATAGGTAGCATACAAGACAAAATTATTAATGTATTAACCGAAGCTTTAAAGTAATATGCAACTACTACAACACTTTAAAGAACTAACCATTCATCCTAAAAATACTGAAGAATTAAAAGGGTTGGTTTTACAATTGGCAATTCAGGGTAAGTTGACTGCGAATTGGAGAGAAAAAAATCCTGCTATTGAACCTGCTTCAGAATTATTAATAAGAATTCAAAAAGAAAAGACGGAACTTGTTAAGAAAAAAAAGATAAAAAAAGAAAAAGTACTACCTAAATTAACTGAAGAAGAAATCCCTTACGAAGTGCCTAAAAGCTGGGTTTGGTGTAGAGTTAGAGAAACAGGATTTACACAAACTGGAAGTACACCTCCTAAAAAGAACCCTGAGAATTATGGAAATTTCATTCCTTTTATTGGACCTGCTGATATTTCAAATCAATTAATGAAATATCCAGTTGCAGGATTATCCAAATTAGGAATTTCGATTGGGAGATTAATTCCAAAAAACTCGTTAATGATGGTTTGCATTGGGGGAAGTATTGGAAAATGTAACATTAATCAAATTGATGTTAGTTGTAATCAGCAAATAAATACCGTTACACCAATATTTATTCCTTCTGTTTATATTAAAGCTGTTTGCCAGTCACCATTTTTTCAAAAAAATGTTTTAGGAAAAGCATCAGGTTCCGCAACGCCAATAATTAATAAAGGAAAATGGGAAGCGTTACCAATCCCACTTCCACCACTAGAAGAACAAAAAGAAATCGTAAAAGTAGTAGAAACCCTTTTTAAGGAAGTAGAACAATTAGAGCAATTAACGGTACAACGTATTGGTTTAAAAGAAGATTTTGTGACGTCTGCATTACACCAACTTACTACCAATAACGCAAAACAAGTATGGGCTTTTTTACAAGACCATTTTAAAAGTTTCTTTAATGAAACCACCAACATTAAAAAGCTACGAGAAACGATTTTACAATTAGCAGTACAAGGTAAACTCACAGCAGATTGGCGTCAACAACAATCATTGAGCGGAGCCAAAGTAGAAGATGCTTCTATTTTATTAAAACGTATACAAGAAGAGAAAGCACAACTCATAAAAGACAAAAAAATTAAAAGGAAAAAAATCTTAGCTCCTATTACCGAAGATAAAATTCCTTATGAATTACCTAATGGTTGGGTTTGGTGTAGGTTACAGGATTTAGTAAATGTTGGAACTGGTTCAACACCAGCAAAATCAAACTCTTCTTATTATGATGGTACAATACCTTGGTATACAAGCTCTGCTACAAATGATTTATATGCAAAAGAATCAGAAAAGTTAATTACAGAAAAAGCATTACAGGAAACGAATTGTAAAGTTTTCCCAAAAGGGACTTTAATTATAGCTATGTATGGTCAAGGAAAAACACGTGGACAAATAAGTGAATTAGTTATTCCTGGAGCAACTAATCAAGCTGTTGCAGCAATGGTTTTCTACAAAACTTCGAAAGACTCTAAAGAATATATTAAATACTTCTTTAGAAAAATTTATGATGAAATTAGACTTTTAGCAGAAGGTGGAGCACAACCCAATTTAAACGTTAGTAAAATTAAAAATACAATTCTTCCACTTCCACCACTAGAAGAACAAAAAGCCATTGTAGAAAAAGTAAATGCTTTAATGGGTTTATGTGATGCTTTAGAGGAAGAAGTACAACAAAGCCAAGAACATAGTGAGATGTTAATGCAGAGTGTTTTGAGGGAGGTTTTTTAACCTAATAATATAAATTAACTATGAGGTTAAAAGAAGTTCACATAAAAGGAACCTATAAAAATTTACAGGATTTTAAAGTTAGGTTTGAAGGCGATAATTTTTTAGAAGTATTTGTTGGTAAAAATGGAACAGGTAAATCTAATTTCTTCGAAGCCATTTTAGAAATATTTAAGCATTTATCAGAAGAGGATTATCCGATGACTTTCAATTATTCAATAATCTATGAAATAGAAGGAGAAACCATTTATTTAGAATGGAAAGATGTTAAATGGATAAATGAAGAACAACAAGATACGACACCAGATAAATTAAAACTGCCTGAAAACATTCTAGTTTACTATTCTGGTCATAATAAAACTATAAGCAGTCTTTTAAAAACATCCAATGAAAATCATAAAAAGCTTTTAGATACTAAAAGAAAAAATGAAAACTTATTAAGCGAGGTAACTAGACGTTTTACTGGTATTGATAATCAATACAAATCTTTATTGTTGAGTGTGTTATTATTACAAGAAGACACCAATAAAGCCAAAATATTTATAAAAGAAAAATTGGGCATTGAAACTATTGGAAATGAAATAAGGATAGACTTCAAAAGACCTAATTATGCCAATAGTAAGGATAAATTTCAATTTGATGAGTTTGATGAGACTAAAAGGTTTTGGTCTCCAGAAGGTTACTTTAAAGCTCTATTAAATAAAATTTGGAGTGTTACTAAATTTGATTATCAAGGACGAGCTAGAAACGAAGGAAATATAAATGAAGATGAATATATATTATATAAATCTTTTAGCAAATTCCAGGAATCATTCAATCACTATAGTCCTCTAGATTTATTTATTGCTTTTGATAATTTAAAAACTATTGGATACTTAAAAGATATTAAAATTGATATTACTTTAAACTCAGGTAAAACGATACAAATTGACCAATTTAGTGATGGTCAATTTCAATCCATTTATATCTATGCATTAACTGAGCTGTTTAAAGATAAAAACTGTATCACTTTATTAGACGAACCAGATTCTTTTTTACATCCAGAATGGCAACATAAATTTTTAAGTCAAGTAAATGAAATTAGTGAGGCTTCTGCTAAAACTAATCACGTTTTAATGAGCAGTCATAGCGCAGTAACATTGGTTGGTGATTTAGAAAAAAAAGTAAACTTATTCAGATTTCAAGAAAATGATTTGAAATGTCATAAAGTAGGAAAGAACTTTGCAGTAAGCCAGTTATCAAGTGAACTCTTTAAAGTGAATTACGATAAACAGTTACTAAGTATTATGCATACGCATAGTCAAAATAAACCAATTCTGTTTACAGAAGGTTTTTCAGATCCTATTGTGCTATATGAAGCTTGGAATCGTTTATATGATTATGAACCTCCATTTGATATATGTTTTGGATTTGGGTGCGAATATCTTCGAAAGATATTAAGTAGTGATAAATTTCAAACAGAAATGAATGGTAAACCTATTTTTGGTTTGTTTGACTTTGATGAAGCTTATAATCATTGGAATTCTCTTAAAAGCGATGGAGCTTTATTGGAAGCAGATCCTTACAAGGGTATTTGTAAAAAAGTTGAAACTAAAAATAGCTATGCTTTTTTAATTCCAGTTCCCAATATATCTGAAATAAAAAAACAAGTTATAGCTAATGAAAGAACTAATGAAACCTACGGATATCAATCAAAAGTAGAAATGGAACATCTTTTTTATTGCGATCAAACAAGTGATAAATTTACCACTAAAAACAAAGTTGGTGGTGGTCAAGTTTTAGAAATAAGTGACTCTCAAAAAATGGTTTTTGCACAAGAGGTTGTGCCAACAATAGATGATATTCATTTTGAAGTATTTAAACCCATGTTTGAATTTATTATAGATAAAATTTAGATGATATGAAGGGATTTAAGTTATTAGCAATACGCCCTTTGGAAGGGTGTGACACAAGGTTTAGTAAAAATCTAAATAAAGGAGAAATTTACAAGTTTTACCAAGAATATCAGTTTTTGGATGAAACTGGTGATAAAATTCAATTTAACTCTAAAAACAAAAACAGTAATGTAGCTGAAATTGAAATACCTGAAGATGAATTTGATTTATATTCTCCAATTAATTCAGATTTAAAAATTAATATTTCAGCTATTGTTGGTAAAAATGGAAGTGGAAAAAGTACGTTGATAGAATTGTTGTTTGTAGCTGCGTATTTATTAGCGTTGGATAAAGAGATTTTAAAACACCGTATTCATGAAGATGAAATTTCAAAAAATGTAAAAGATAGAAAAAAAGGAATATACGAAGCGCAATCGAACACTAAGATATTGATTTCAAAATTACGCGAAGAAGTTTTAGAAACTACAGAAACGGTAGAAACGCTCTCAAAACTTAAAAAGAAGATTTCTCAGCTTAATTGGAACGAAAACCACTTAAGGTATCTAACCGATTTAGAAAAAGAGATTCTTCAAATAAAAAAAGAACTTAAGGTAGAAATATATTATCAAATAGATGGCGATATTATACAATTCAGTTTTGATGGAAATGGAAATAGCCAATTTAAACCTGTAAATAAATCTGGTAAAAATAGTATTAAAGAAAATTTTATAGATTATTTCTTTTATTCATTAGTGTTGAATTATTCACAATATGCATTAAACTCAGAAGAAACTGGTGTTTGGATTCAAGAACTATTTCATAAAAATGATGCGTATCAAACACCAATCGTTATCAATCCAATGCGAACAGGAGGAAATTATGATATCAATACTGAAAACAATTTAGCGCGTCAGCGTTTACTAGCTAATATTTTGGAACCTTTAAATGGGGAATCTCCAGAAAATAGTATGAGGCAGTTAGCTAGTGGTCATCTAGCAACTAGGTTGAAGTTAGAACTTAATACTAAAAAGTTTGAAAATGATTTTGGGAAAGAAGAAGTATTAGAAAATACAACACACCAAAAAGAATGGGCATTTATAAAAGATACTTTTTCATTGGAGAGTTCGATAAGAACTAAAACCATTTATGATAAATATGCAAGACAATACATTATTGATAAGTTAATAAGTATGTCTGACAAGTATTCTCAATATGGTGAATTTTGTAAGGGTGATGAATTTTTAAATATAGAGGGGTATTTAGATGCCTTAAATATTGATTGTTCCCATATTACATATAAATTTTTTCAAGCTGTAAATTTTCTAAAATATAATTATGCTAAAGATTTAGTTATTTACAATGACAAAAACGAAGGATATAATAATGTAATTAGTTTGTCAAAGTTTATCAAAGAAAATAGTGACGGAGAATGGTTAATACACTGTATTCCTCCTCCAATTTTTAAAACAGAAATTTATTTTGATAATAATGATGAGAACAATTCTTTAAAAAGATTAAGTTCAGGTGAAAAACAATATATATATTCTATTAGTTCTATAATGTATCATCTAAGATACTTAAATTCAGTTGACGGAGACAAGGTTCGTTACAAATACCAATACATAAATCTAATCTTCGACGAAATAGAATTGTATTATCACCCAGAATTACAACGTAGTTTTATTAATGATTTGCTAGAAGCTATTAAAAGATGTAATCTTAATGATATTGAAAGTATCAATTGCATTTTTGTTACACATTCGCCATTTATTCTTTCTGATATACCTGTTACAAATATTTTAAAATTAGAAGATGGAAATATAAATAATACAATGGGTGAAACATTTGCAGCAAATATTCATGACTTATTGGCTAGTAATTTTTTTTTAGCAGATGGCTCTATGGGGGTATTTGCTAAGAAAAAAATTGAAGAAGTCATTGATTGGATTAATGAGAATGACAAAAATCACAAAGAAGGCAAAGGTTATGATAGAGAAGGAATTGTTAGAGTAAAAAAAATAATTAAGCTTATAGAAGAACCTGTTTTAAGGAACAAGCTAACTGAAATGCTTAGTGAGATTGAAGTTGATGAAAACTTTATTAATGATATGATTCATAAACAGACAAAATATCTACGAGACATTTTAAATAGAAACGAATGATTTTTTTAGATCCATACGCACCACATATATTAACTGCTAAAGAACAGCATTTAGAAAAACTTTTTCCAATAGTAAAAAAAAGAGTTAATGATTTACCAACAGGTGAGTTGAAAACGTTCCTTAATGAAGCACGAATTAAAAGAATATTAACGGATTTACCAAAAGATTTGAGTTATCATCATTATTCGTTATTGTATGCAATAACAGGTGTAAATACTACAGAATGGAAAGATTATTTGAGGATAAAGAAAAAAAGGGCTAAAAATAGAAATACTGCCGAAAATCATGTTTTTGATAGGTATAAAGAATTAATATTTAATATTAATTCTATTTTTAAATATAAAGGTAGTTTTGGTAAAAAAGAAACTGAATATTCTACTTATGATTTAGCAAACTCTTTAAATATTCAAACTTGTGTTTATTGTAATAGAATTTATACAAAAACGGTTATAAACCCTAATAAAATTACAAGACCAGAATTTGACCATTGGTATCCAAAAGAAACATATCCATTATTGGCTTTGTCTTTTTATAACTTAATACCAAGTTGTCATATTTGTAACAGTAGTGTTAAGGGGTCAATTGAAATGAATACTACTGATTTTTTACATCCTTATATAAAAGAAGATACCAATTTAAAATTTAGTTATTGGATAAAAGGTTTAAACCAGTATAAGTTTCAAATAAAAAGAATACCTAATTCAAAAGAGGATAACACAATTAAGGCTTTTAAATTGGAAGAAATTTATGAGACACATAAAGATGAGATTCATGATTTAGTTAATTTAAGAAAGCTCTATTCGGTGGATTATCTCGTAAAATTAAGGGGGCTATTGTCTAAAGTGGATCAAAAAATTTCAAACGAGGAAATATATAGATTAGCATTTGGTACTTCATTAGATGAAAAAGACTTTCAAAAAAGACCTTTAAGTAGGATGAAGCGTGATATTTTAGAAGAATTAGGTATGTTAAACGATTAGTTAAAGAAAATGACTAAAGCACAAACCAAACAGGTATTTTACTAGATGATTCATAAACTTGTATTTGTGAAGCAGAAATAATTAATAGGTTAGTAAAAACCACTTATGAATTGAAAAATAATACAAAAACTACTTATATTTCAATGGGATTTTGAACAAAAGTATCTATTATTAAGAAAGACGATAACTCCCAAATGAATGTTGTTTTGAAACTTCATTAAAATAATATGTTATATTCTATAAAGAACATAAAATTTTATCCGATGTTTTATGCGTTTTTGAGTAGTGAAAATTGAGGTAATAGAAAGGTTTAATAGTGATTTTAACTGTCACCTAAATTGACACCCGTAAACAACAAACCCTGTAAACATAATGCTTACAGGGTTTATTTGTGGAGACGCCGAGAATCGAACTCGGGTCCAAACAAGTAGCTCAAGAGCTTTCTACATACTTAGTTTTTATTTAATTTTCGTCTAAAAGCTGACTAAAAACAATCCACTTTTAGCTTATCTTCTTAAGTTTCGAAAACTTATCGAAGTACTAAGTTTTCTATGTTTACTTTTATGATGCCCAGAAATGAAACGCCGTAAACCAAGGCTTTCCGTGGACATTTAGCTTGTACACCTTGTGTACCGAGGCTTGAATCTTACTATAATTCAGATTATTAAGCAGCTAAAGCGTAATTATTTTCGCCATTTAAATTGTTGAAATAAGTTTAACGAGCATCATTTCAGTCCTCGGTATGCTTACAATTTCACTAATCTTGCTGTCAAAACCAGTCGTCCCCAATATGTCAAAGAATTAATTTAATACCAACAAAAAATGTACCAGTAGTTAAGTACAGACTTTTTGACATTTAATACATATTTCTTCAAATTTTTATTCTTCTCAAAAAATGCAGGTGGCAAAGATAAAAAAACAAACTTTTAGAAAACTAGTAAATCAAATTTATTAATACATAAAATTAATGCATTCTTTTTTATTAAACACTTTTTTATACATTTGATCATCTTCTGTAAATATTTATAGTAAAATACTATGCGAAAATATTACCTAACAATATCTATAATATTCTCATGTTTTTACATTTTTTCTCAAAATGCAAAAACTCTCAAAAATCCTCTAGAAGCTAAAAAACAAAAATTCAATTTAAGAAAGAATATAGGCATAGATAGTGTACTTTTTTACATGAATGAACTTATAAATTCTAAAAGTATTACATATAAAACTTATGGTTATGCTGCAACAGAATATTTAAAAACAAAAGAAAAAAGGAAACTAAATCAACAATTTTTTAAAGATAGTATTTACAAATATTTACCCCGAATTGCAATTTCACCAGAGAACTATTCTATACTTTTTGATATTTATATTCTTTTAGGTAACACCAATAAAAGAAGAAAAAAGCTAGAACAAGCACTAAGATATTATTTAACAGCTGAAACTTTTGCTAATAAAGCAGAAGACATTGAAAGAATGGTTAAAATTCAATCAAATATTGGTTTAATTTATCAAGATATAGGTTCTTTAAACAAATCTGTTCTTCAATTAAAAAAGGCTCTTAATTTTTTAGATGATCATAAGAAAAGTTTAGGCGAAAAATATTATCAAAGACGTTTTAAGACTTTATCTAATCTTGGAAACGTATACAATACTATTTATCAAGAAAAAAATACTAATAACGTATATTTAGACTCTTCATTAAATTGTTTTCGTAATATTCTTAACGATAAAAACTTTAAACTTACTGCTGACAAAACTGCTAAAATAGATTTATGCTTAGGTACAACCTATAGTTTGCGAAAAGAATATGTTCAAGCAACTGATTTTTTTGAAAAAGCATTATCATATTTTAAAAATAAAAAATCTCAATCAGACCTTTATAAAACACATTACAACTTAGGAGTTAACTACTTTAATTCAGGTAATTTAAATAAAGCTAAACAAAACCTCTTAGAACTTTTTAAAGTTAAAAAAAACGATGATTTAGATACTAACTTAGTTAATGCTCATAATTACATTTCTCAAATTTATTTAGAAGAAGGTAATATAGATTCTGCTCGATATTATTTTAAAAAATACAAAAAAATATTCACTATAGTTTCAGAAAATGAACAACTTCAAAAAAAGACAACTAAAAATTTAATTCAATTTAATGATTTAGAAAAAAGAATTAAAAAGCTTTCAAACGAAAATCAAAATTACAGTATTGCCATATCTTTTTTAATAGCTCTACTTATTTTAAGTATTTTTTTAATAGCTAAAAATAATAAAGAAAAGAAAAAGACAAGACTGAGATTAGAAGAATTACTTCTAAGTGTTACAAATAAAAATATCGAAAAAGAAAGTAATTCAAATATTACTATAAATGATAAACAACATCAAGAGATTATTAAAGGGCTTAAAAAAATTGAAAATAATTTATATTTCTTGAAAGAGGAATTTAATTTGTACAATGCTGCTAAAAAAATTGGTACTAATACTACATATTTATCTAAAGTAATTAAAGTATATAAGAAAATGAGTTTTAGTGAATATACCAATCATCTTAGAATAAATCACATCGTAAAAATATTAAGTACAGACAAAAAGGTAAGAGCTTATACTACACAAGCTATTGGTGAAATTGGAGGTTATAAAAATGCAAAATCTTTTACAAGAATTTTCAAAAAACACACAGGTATTACCCCGTATCAATTTATAGAAAAAATTAATACGGAAGTTTAACCTTAGTCAATTAATTTACTACAAACAATCTTCGTTACTTTTTTTCTTAGGCCTATCTGCTGTAGGATAACAATCTTCGTCTCCAGAGGTATCCAACTTACCTTCTTTTGCCATAATACTAATTAAGGCTTTTTTACTTAGTTTATACTTTTTTAGGTCTTCAATTGATAATGATTTCATATGACTATTGTTTTGATATTCTAAAATTAAACTATTTATCTTTCCTTTTCTTACTTTTTATCCATCGTCTACCACAAAACAAACAAAACACTAATAAACAACAACTTAAACAAATAAAACATGGGTACAATTTAAAAATTACACCTCCATTTTTTATAAATAACATCTATTCACATTTCTTTTTCTTCTAAAAACAAGCCAACTTTGGATTGAGTTAACTTAAAAATGCGAAACCTGAAAAGCATTAAAATAGAGTAAGGGAAACTATAAAACTTTAGATTATGATTAAATCAATTTCAAAAATTGGAACTCTTTTAACAAAAAAAGCACAACAATCTATTAAAGGTGGAGGTCCTGGCGACCCTAACTGGTGTAAAAATAGAGATAACTGGGGGCCTAAAAATAAACATTATGCTTGTCATCAAAATCAAGAAGCTGTTTACGACTATAACTTAGGATATTGTGTATGTAAGGATATTGCTTACGATTTATAATCAACTATTAAAATTGAATAATCATGTTAAAATCAATCACTCAAATAGGTACTATTTTAAATAAAGTAGATCAATTAAAAATTAATGGAGGAAATAAAAAAATTCCAGATTGCCCAGATGGACAACAACTTTCTTGCCATCCATTAGTTGGTTGTCATTGCGAAGCTATTAACACTACTCCAAGAAACTAATTACTTTCTTTTTTTCGGACATAAACTCCTATTATATAATAGGAGTTTTTTTATTATTTATTAAAAAAAATCTTTATTTGGTTTACTGTTAAATACTACTTGTATGGCTGATTAAAATCGTTATTTTTGCATTGCTTTGTTGTAATTTACAACAATTAACACTTAAATTGTTTAAATTTTAAATAATCACCCATGAAATTTGGAATAATAAAAGAACGTAAAAACCCTCCAGATAAAAGAGTTGTATTTTCTCCAAGTAAATTAAAAGAATTTAAACAACAATTTCCTCAAGCTGAAATCGTTGTAGAGAGTTCTGATATTAGAGTTTTTTCCGATCAAGAATATAAAGATGTTGGTTTTGAAATTGTTACTGATCTTTCTGACTGTGATATTTTGTTAGGCGTTAAAGAAGTACCAGTTGAAAACTTAATTCCAAATAAAAAATACTTTTTCTTTAGTCATACAATAAAAAAGCAACCTTATAATAGAAAACTATTAAAAGCAATGCTTGAAAAGAACATTGAAATGTTCGATCATGAAACTATTATTAAAGAAAATGGAGCTCGTTTAATTGGTTTTGGTAGATATGCTGGATTAGTTGGTGCTTATAATGGTTTTAGAGCTATCGGACTAAAGGAAAACACTTTTGAATTACCAAAAGTAGAATCTTTAGAAGATTTAGATGCTGTAAAAGCAGAATTGAATAAAATTACACTTCCTAATATTAAAATTTTACTTTCTGGGACAGGAAAAGTGGCTTATGGAGCCAAAGAGATTTTAGATCATTTAAAAATTAAAGAAGTAAGTGATGCTTTATATTTAACTTCAAAATTCACAGAACCTGTATATTGTATGGTAGATGTTATGGAATATGCAAAAAGATCTGATGGGAAAGTAGGTAACAAATTTGAATTCTATAAAGACCCTACCGGATACGAAAGTAATTTCATGCCGTATGCAAAAGAAACAGATTTCTTTATTGCTGGTCATTTTTATGGTGACGGTGCTCCGTATTTATACACAAGAGAAGATGTGAAATCTAAAGATTTTAATATTAAATACGTGGCAGATATTTCTTGTGATGTAGATGGCCCAGTTGCAACCACATTAAGAGCATCTACAATTGCTGATCCTATTTACGGTTACGATGCTGCTTCAGAAACAGAAATCGATTATAAAAATAAAAATGCTATCACTGTAATGGCTGTAGATAATTTACCATGTGAACTTCCAAAAGATGCTAGTGAAGGTTTCGGGGAAATGTTCTTAAATCATGTGATTCCTGCATTTTATAACAATGATGAAAACGGAATTTTGGCTCGTGCAAAAATGACAACAAATTCAGGTGAATTAACTGAACGTTATAGTTATTTACAAGATTACGTTGATGGTAAAGAATAGATGAAATATGTTAAGAAAATACTGAAATATACTGCATACTCATTATTGGGTATTCTTTTATATATCGGTGTTTCTATTCTTATTAGTTTCATTACAGTAAATGATGAACCTTTGGTAAATCAAACAAAGTTTGTGTATTTAAGTTCTAATGGAATCCATTTGAGTATTATTATTCCTAAGCAAAATCTTTCTCTTGATTTAAATAATGAATTACAGCTAAATTCAACTGATAATTTTGTTCGTTTTGGTTGGGGTGATGAAAATTTTTATATGAATACGCCTACTTGGGCAGACTTTAAATTTAAATATGCTTTTGGAGCTTTATTTTTAGATAATCCAACGTTAATAGAAGTTTCTTCTCATCGATTTCAACAAAAAAAATGGGTTAAAGTTCCTGTGAATGAAACCCAACTTTTTAAACTCAATATATTCATTTCTGAAACTTTTCAAGTAAATCAAAAAGAAGAAAAAATCATACTTACACAAACAATGTATCCAAATTCTAAACTGTATAAAGCTAAAGGTTCTTATTCTCCTTTAAAGACTTGTAATACTTGGGTAAATGATGGTTTTAAAAGTAGTGGAATGAAAGCTTCATACTGGACTTTATTTGATTTTGGATTACTAAACAAGTATAAAAAATAATGGAAACCGATAAACAGTTTTTGGTTGACACAGCCAATATGCGAATGCCTTTTGGAAAATATAAAGGAACATATTTAATTGACATTCCTGAATATTACATGGTTTGGTATAAAAACAAAGGCTTTCCTAAAGGAAAACTCGGACAAATGATGGGACTTGTTTATGAATTAAAACTAAACGGATTAGAAGATATTTTAAGAAAAATAAGAAAATAAAAAAAGGCGTTTTAAAACGCCTTTTTTTATTTTATGGTAATAATTTAAATCGATAAATTATATGTTAATCCAGCAGTATAAATTTGAGAATCACCTAAGTTTCTTCCATCAATTACTCTACCATAACCAACACTTACACCTAAAGAAGGAATAATATTTTTATAAACAGTAATTCCTACTCTACTATAATCTACATTAGTTTCTGGGAAATTTCCTCTAAATGCTGGAGAAGCAATATCTACTCCTTCTTCAGAATTTAAATAATCTGCCCAAGCTTCAACATAAATAAAACTACTAGAATATCCGATTTTACCTGTAGTTACAAATGCATTTGGAACACCAAATTCTCCTCCTGGAGTTAAATCATTATCTGCATCTCCTCTGAAATTATATCCAGCTAAAATAGTAGAGAAAAAACCTACATCTGTGTTTAAATGTAAACCAGCTGTAACATCAATTCCAAATGCTCCACTACCAAGACTTAAAATTCCGTTAGGCTCATAACCTGTTGGAATTACAGCTGTAACACCTGTAATAATATTTAAATCTGCTTTATTAAAATTAAACTTGTGTGCATTTAACTTTAAAGCAATAGAAATATCCTGTAAACCTGAAATAGAGTTTTCTCCATTTATAGGATCTCCCAAACCACTTGTATTATCTGCAGAAATAAAAGGTAAGTTAACCGCTACAGATAAACGATCTGTGATTCCATATTTTGCATACAAAGAGAAAATGTTTTGGTTAATTTTTTCATGTACTGGAACTGCATCGACTTTTTCTTTTCCTAAATAGAATTCATCAAACTGACTTCTAGAGTAAGAAGCTGTAACAGAAAGTGATCTTTTTTTTGGTGTGAAACCATCTAACATTCCTTGTGCATTGGCCATTGTTGATAAGCCTACCATCCCTAAAACTGATAGTGCTAATCGAAGGTTTTTTGTCATTATTTGAGTTTTTTAATATCGGTCTTTGGTCGATAAAAAAACATAGCATTACAATTAAATCTCTTTTTTAACATCTATTTCTCATTCTTAAAACGTTGAGTAAATCATTATTCTCTTAGTAAACTCTAACATACAATAATTTAACTTTCTCTTTTAGTTTTAAAAAAACTTAAAAAAGCATAAAAAAAGATCCATAAAAACATACCAAAACCTATAGTAACGTACCAAGCTTTAGGTAATTTAAAGCTGTACATTGTTTTTTCTACTAAAGAAATTGGTGCTGTAACTATATCCCAAGAATTAAAACGTAGAAAACGTCCTAAATAAATTCCGAAACCAGAAAGAAAACAAACAATTGGTATAAAAACATCTGCTATTTTCAAGCTCCATTTTTTCACAATAATTTGATATACATCTTTTAATGTTAGCATAGTTATCATAAGACCTGTTATTGCCGAACAAAACAGAAACAACAAATCAAACCATCCTAGTGGATTTTTTCTACTTGTGTTTAAATGAATAAAATCAGTGATAATATATGGTGCATTGGGTAAGAAAAATAACCAAATTACAAACAGTACTAATTGTTTCGCTTTTGATTTATTTTCAATATCCCTTTTAACCGCATATTCTGTGATAAAAAACGGAATTAATGCCAAAAAGATATTCCAGAGCATAAATGTAAAAAGCAAACTTTGTGTGATTTGCACTCTTAATAAAACTAAAAAAGTACACATTATCACTAGCATTAAAACGCCATTTTGCTGTCTTGTTAAATATTTTGTAATCATATTATTTATTTTCCTTAAAATATTTTTCTCTTTTCACTTCAATAAAATAGACTGTGATTATTCCTAATGTATACGCTATTAAATCTCCAAAAGAAAAAGTACTTCCTATTACTATTCGCATTAGTTTGTTATCCTGTACACCTAAAATTTCAACTATTTTGAAATACTGTAATATTTCAACTAAGAATGAAAAACATAAAACTCCAATAGCTATTTTTTTAGGTTCAACATTTATGAATGATTTTACAAAATAGTAGAGTAAAATCACGACTAGGAAATCTCCAAACGTGTGTCTTATAAATCCTGATGTTTTTGCTATCGCTAATTCTACTAAAAAGAGAATTATACAGATTATAAAACTTTTACCATCGAAACGAAATTTATTCTTATCCATTTTGCCAATCTATTTTTCTTGAAGTGTACATTACTGATGCTAAAATTACAAATAACCCTACACTACCTACTAATAAAGCATAGTTTTCTAACTGAATAATTACAAAGATAAAAGTGTAAAGTATCGTTAACGAAGTTCCTATAAAAAGAGGAAATTTTAGCACTTTTAAAATTGATTTAGAGTATAAAGAAATTAATAAAACTACTGCTGTAGATGCTATTAAATATGCATTTAAAAAATTACTGTGTTCTGATATTGAAATTAGCAAAGTATAAAACATAACTAAGGCAATACCAATCATTAAATATTGAAACGGATGAATTAAAATTTTACTCATTGTTTGTATTAAAAAGAACACTAAGAAAGTAAGTCCGATTACTAAAAATCCATATTTAGTTGTGCGTTCACTTTTCTGATATTGATCTACAGGAATCATAAAATTTACGCCAAAAGCATACTCTTTTAAATTTAAAATTCCACTAAATGATTGTTGAGGAAATGGTCTATTAATATCTAACACTTTCCATTTAGCATCAAAACCATCATCTTTAATTTTATCAGGATTATAAGGTAAATACTCTCCAAGAAAATTGGCTGTTTTCCAATTCGACTTGATATTTACACTAGTTTCTTTTCCTATAGGAATAAAACGAATTTGTTTGCTTCCGTTTACATTCATTTTTAAACTAAAACTCACATCTGAACTCACAGGTAAATCTGCTTTTTTGATAGATTTACTTTCTAACTTATGTAAACCAACATAACTATAATCGTTTGCTGAATGTTCATAAACTTTTCCTCTAGATACATTTCTTTTACCATCATATTTAGATTCGAAAGCATAGGTATTTTTATGAAACATAATTTCTACTAAACTACTTACTCCTTTAAAATTTGATGTTTCTATGATTAAACGAGATTTTTCCCATAAAATATCCTCTTCTTTAATATCAACTTCGCTAAAATCAGGTTTTGTAAAACTTCCATTTAAATTGATTTCACTTTCATAAACAGCAGTTTCATAAATTCCTCTCTTCTTTTGCTGAGGATTTACTGTAGTTTGAATATCTAATTTTTTAGGAAAAAAGTATCCGTAGTTGATATGCGTAATTGTTTCCTCTTGATGTGATTTGGTATCTGGATTATAAATCTTCTTTACACTATATGTTTTATATGGAATTTTTAACATTGGTCCGTATAACAACACTTCTCCACCCCACTTTTGATTGATCTCCGCTATAACTTCTTTCTGCCTGTACTTACGTTCCCTAATTAAATCTTTCACGTATGATAATGGGATTAAAAGAACCAATATTAATACTCCAATCATTAACATTCTTGCTGAAATTGATTCTTTTACCCACTTTCCTACTCGACTTGCTTGATTTTCTACTTTTTCCATTTTATTTCTATTTTATTTTAATAATGTGTTTTCTTTTTTTAAAAACTACCCTTCTATTTTTTATAGTTGGGTAGTTTATTAGCAATTTCCCCGTTGGCGATTTATTTAAAGTACTTTGAAATTCAAAGTTTAAATTCAAAAAAAATTTACTCTCCTTTGAGTAATCTTTCTAAAGCTTCTACATGCTTCTTAAATTCTTCCTTTCCTAATTTGGTTGCGTAATATTTTGTATTAGGTTTTCTACCTATAAATTGTTTTTCAACTCTTATAAATCCTACTTTTTCCAATGCTTTAGAATGGCTTGCTAAATTTCCATCCGTAGCACCTAAAAGTTCTTTAAGTGTTTTAAAATCTGCATACTCATTTACCACCAAAACCGACATAATTCCTAGTCGTATTCGATGATCGAAAGCTTTATTTATATTATTTAATAAATTCTTCAAAGATGCAGTTTTACTATTCTTGTTTTCTTTCGTATTTAAAATACATTAAAATGCCATATACAATATGCATTACTCCGAAACCTAAAACCCAAAACCAAAAACCGTATCCTGGGTAAATAGCACACAGTAATCCTAAAATTATTTCGGTATAACCTAAATATTTAACATAGCCTAAAGTATATTTCGAAGCATTAGTTAATGCCAAACCATAAAATAACAACATTAAAGCACCAGTTTGTCCATAACGTTGTTGATTTAAAATTGTGAGTGTATAAATGCCTCCTGCAACTAAAGGAATAAGAAAACTTAACAGTAGTCTCTTTGTTGTTGCATCCCATATACGTTCTCCATTCTTTTTAGCTTTTAGTGTAGTTAAATAAATAGCCGTTGCAATACTAAAAAACAACACTAAAAACATATCTAATAAGACTAACTTAAAAACTTTACCGTCTAAAATTAAATATCCCCTATCACTATTTGCAACTAACCAATAAGCATAAGCTGCACCAATTAGTGCATAAGTTCCCGCTAAAATTCCAGATAAACCACTTAACGAAATAAATCGTGAAGATTTATTCATCAATTTCTTGATTTCTGTTATGTCTTTTAAATATTCTTCTGAACTCATATTAAAGTACTTTGAAACACAAAGTAAAAATAAAAAAAACACTTACACAAAAAAAAGTTTCTTTTAATTTATGAAACCTGCAGTTATTAAAGAACAAGTTGGTTTTGGCGGTGGAAGTACAGAATTGCAATTTGTTGGTAATAATCCGAGTACTACTGCTAAAATCATTTACTACTTGAAAAAACGTCATACACTCGGAAAAATGACGTTAACTATCAAAGATCAAAATGATAAAGAGTTAATTACTCTTGTGCCTGGTAAATCAAAAGGTATCAATGTTGTAAACTGGGGATTCAGACAGAAAAACCCAAAAGTTGCTGCTGGTAAAAACTTTACTTTTGGTGGTTTTACAGCACCTGGTGTACCTGCAGGAAGGAAGGTATAAAGTTGTACTTAAAAAAGGAAGAAAAGAGTATGTAAATACTATTGAAGTGAAAAACCTTCTTTATCTCAACTTGAGAATAAAGAAGTACTAGAAACTCGATTACAAAAAGCTAAAAAGGATTTCGAAAAAATCAAAAATAAAGAGGTTTCAAAATTCGAAAAGCGTAAACTGAAAACTGATAAAAAGCAAATTAAACTACTTAGTAAAGAAGATTTTATTGCAAAGAAATAATAATAAAAATCCCCTTGATTTCGTCAAGGGGATTTTTTTATTGTATTAAAAATTCTGCTGCAACATCTTTTCCGAGTAAGAAAAATATTTTATCTGCATTCACAGAAGGTTTAGTTCTTAAAATATAATATCCTTCCTTTTTTATTGGTGTAGGAATAAAAGGAGAACCTTCTCCCATCCATAAAAAATAACGTTGATTAATCGTATTCAATTTAATTTGCACTCTTCCTTTTTCATCTCTTTTTAAAATACCTTCAGGTTCTACTAAATCCATTCCTGAATTTAAAAACTTATTACTCAAAATAGGTTGATTATAAAAATCCTCTTTTGTAATTCTTCCTACTCGCAATCTCCAAATACTTTCTTCTGGTAAATGTGTTTTGAAATACTTTTCTTTAGGAATATTGTAATAATACGGATTGAATTTTCTAATCCATCTTCCATTAAACTCTGCTCCTGCTCCCCAAGTTGCATCTATATAAACCCAATTCTTATTAATTTTAACTGCATTCCAAGCATGGTTTGCACTTCTTTGAGGCTTTCCTATGTCATGAAATGAATTTCTCACATACCCTGGTACAACTTCATTTTCAATATTCAAAAGTGTACAAACTTGAGCAAATGTTCTAGCAAAACCTTCACAAACAGCTTTACGAGAAGTCAATGTTTTTTTCACTATTCTTTCGTTAATAGCTTTAATTTTCTGCTGTTTTTCTTCTTCTGTTCGATATCTAAATGAAGTTCTAGTTTGTCTGTTCGGGTTGTAAAACTCTTTTAAATCATAACAAATATTTTTTGTTAACCAAGCATATAAAGCTTTAGTTTTATATTCATCTGTATTAAAATCTCTATTTATATTTTTTGCTAATTTTTCAGCTGTCATTAAACCCGAATATGTATCGGTTATTTTTTTTATTTCAGAAAAATCTTGGGCTTTAGCAACTAAAATTGAAAAAAAAAGAATTGTAAATAATCTCATCATAAACTTCACTTATCAATAACTATACCTTTAAAAAGAAAACTTCATTAAAAGTACAAAGAAAAAACAGTTCCTTCTCCTAAATTACTTTTCACTTGTATTCGTCCTTTATGTAATAACATAATTTGTTTACATAAACTTAATCCTATTCCACTACCTGTTTCCTTACTAGTAAAAAATGGTACAAAGATGTTTTCTTGTATATCTTCAGAAATTCCAATTCCGTTGTCGTAAACTTTAATAATTATACTTCTATTTACATTTTCAATAGCTTCTACTCGAATATGTGCACCTTTTTTTTCTTTACAAGCATCGACAGCATTCAATAATAAATTGATTAATACTTGTTCTATTAAATGAACATCGATTTGTAATGATAAACGTTCATTTGTATTGATAAAATCAATCTGTATTCCTTTAGCTTCGATAGAAGGTTGCATTAATAATTCGATATTTGTAAACAACTCTGTAACTCTTATTTTTTGCTTATTTAGATTGGTTACTTTATTAAGACTACGATAAGTTTTTGCGAATTTTAATAAACCTTCACTCCTATTTTTTATGGTTTTAATTCCAGCGTTTAAATCTATCAATTCTGTAGCTTCATCTTTTTCTTTCAGAATTAAATCTTCAAGATTTCTCTCCAAAGTATTTGCCAAAGATGCAATCGGTGTAATAGAATTCATGATTTCATGTGTCATTACACTCAGTAATTTTTTCCATGATTCCGACTCATTTTTATTTAGTGTATCATCTATATTTTGAATTACCAAAAGTTTAAATGTGTCTTCTTCAACTTCAAAAATTGTATCAGAAACTAATGTCTTTATTTTTTCATTTTCAGAAGTTATAATTACTGAATCTCCTTCTCTGTGAAAAGTCTCAAAAATTGTAGTGAATAACTCTGGTTTTCTTCGTTCTATAAAACTGATATTTTTAAATGAAGGAACATCTAAAATCTTAAGAAAAGAATCGTTACTCCACAATACATTACCGGTTTCTAAATCATAAGCAATAATACCAATATCTACCATTTCTAATATCTTTTGAAGATATACATATTGTGCATGGTTTTGCGCATTAATTTCCTTGATCGTTTGATGAACTTGATTAAAACCTTTATACAAAAAACGAATATCTTTAGCGGCTACATCTTCAGAAAAACCTCTAGAAAAATCACGATATTTAACCGCATTAAAAAAGTCTTCAATAACTAAAAAACGACGTTTTATAAAAGTATATGTGTTATATATAATCACGAATAATCCTATACCTAAGACAATCGCGTAAGTAAACTCATTTCTATATGAGAAATATACTAGCGTTAGAATTAAACTTACCATAAGTATAACTCTAATGAATATTTTTATAATGAAACTTTTATAATTCATATTTAGCCAATCGTCTGTACAAAGCTGCTCTAGTAATTCCTAATTCTTTTGCTGATTTTGAAATATTACCTTGGTGTTTTTCTAAAACTGTAAGAATTGCTTTCTTTTCTACTTCTTCTAAATTCAAGCTTTCATTTTCACTAGTTTTTTGGGTTACAGATCGCTCTATAGAAGAAAATACCAAATCTTCAGGTTTTAAAACAGATCCATCTGTCATAATTACTGCACGTTCTAAAACATACTGTAATTCTCTTACATTACCAGGGAAATCGTGGCTCTTAAGCTTGCTAATAAAAGCTGGATCGAAAGTAAAAGTACTTTTGTTATACTTTTCTGAATAATGTGCAACAAAATGCCTAGATAACATTGTTATATCTGTACCTCTTCTTCTTAATGGAGGAACTATAATATCAACTGTATTAATTCTATAAATTAAATCTTTTCTAAACTTGCTTTCATCTGCTAACTCAGCAGGAGTTACATTGGTTGCACAAATCAATCGAATATCTATTGGAATTTCCTTATTAGCCCCTAAAGGAGTGATACACCTATTTTGTAAAACAGTTAATAATCGTACTTGTTGACCTAAAGAAATATTTCCAATTTCATCTAAAAATAAGGTTCCTCCATTTGCTGCTTCGAACCGTCCAATTCTATCTTCATTTGCTCCTGTAAAGGCTCCTTTTTTATATCCGAATAATTCACTTTCAAAAAGCGTTGTAGTTAATGCTCCAACATCAACTTTCACAAATGGCTTATCTTTTCTATTAGAATTATCATGAAGTGCTCTTGCAATTAAATCCTTTCCTGTTCCATTCTCTCCAAGAATTAAAACATTTGCATCTGTCGGTGCTACTTTTTTTAATTTAGTAAAAACATCTTGCATGACTTCGCTTTCACCAATAATAGCAGTAGTATTTGTTTGTAAAGGAAGAACTTTTTTCACCTTTTTCTTATCTACAATTGTAGCAATTGCATCAAGTAATTTTTCATTCTTCCAAGGTTTCATTAAAAAATCAGATGCTCCTTCTTTTAAACCTCGTATAGCTAAATCAATATCAGCATAAGCTGTCATTAAAATAACTGCTGTTTCTGGTTGATATTCTTTTATTTTTCGTAACCAAAAAATCCCTTCATTTCCAGTATTTACTAAACCATTAAAATTCATATCAAGAATTACAATGTCATAACTAGCTTTTTCTATTTGTGAAATTATATTACTCGGATTTTTTTCAGTGACTATTGTTTTCACCAAAGGTTTAAGTAGCAAACGTATTGCAGTAAGTACATCTGCATCATCATCTATAACTAAAACTGTAGCTTTTTTTAATACCATTACCACAATATTACAATTTTATACTAAGGTTTTAAAAATTAGAAAAACAAAAAAACTTGATTTATAAAAGTGTACACTTTTGAACATTTAGTGTATCAAAAACGAACACTTAAAAGAAAATAAAAAAACTTAAACCACTGATATACAGGTAATTTTGTTTTTGGCATCATATTGACTATGAAACGAATAACGAAAAAGTTATTACAATGGACATTCAACTTCAAAAGAAAAAATTCTCAAATCAACATATCGCTATTGTAGCTAGTGTGATTATGTTTCTTGCATTACTATTATACATTTTTAAGCAGTCATCTGGAACTACTAAATTAAATGTAAAAAAGGAACGTATAGCTGTGAGTACTGTAATTAATGATGTTTTCCAAGAAAATATTCCTGTTAACGGAATTGTATTACCTATCACAACTATTTATTTAGATGCTTTAGAAGGTGGTAATGTTGTTGAAAAATTTGTTGAAGACGGAGCTAAACTAAAAAAAGGACAGCCTATTTTGAAACTTTCTAATACAGATTTAGAATTAAACCTGATTAACCAAGAAACTTCTGTATACAATTTATTAACGCAAATGCAAATTTCTCAAAATGCTGCTCGTCAAAACACCATCAATAGAAAAAATAGATATACTGATGTAGAAAGTAGTCATATTGAAGCTACTCGAGAATACAAATTGAACAAGAAACTATATGAAAAAGGAGTAATTTCTCGTCAAGATTTTGAATCTTCTGAAAATAATTACAACTATCAAAAAGAACGATTAAAATTAGCAAAACAAGTTTTATCTGAGGATTCTATTGCTTCAAGTTTAGAAATCAACAAAGCCAAAAGTTCCTACAGAAGAACTCAAAATGCTTTAGAACTGATGCGTAAAAAAGTAGGTGATTTAATTGTTCGTGCTCCTATTGATGGACAACTTACTTCTTTTGATACAGAAATCGGACAATCAATTAATAAAGGAACTCGTTTAGGCCAAGTTGATGTTACTTCTGATTATAAAGTTAGAATTGCTATGGATGAGCATTATATTTCTAGAATATATCCTGGGCAAAAAGGAAGTGTTATCCTTCATAATAAAACATATACCTTAGTCATTAAAAAAGTTTTTACTCAAGTTAATAATGGAAAATTTCAAGTAGATATGAAATTTGAAAAGGAAGTTCCTAAAGGGATTCGAAGAGGACAAAACCTACAAATAAAAGTAGCTTTAAGTGCAGAAAAACAAGCTTTACTTGTTCCTAAAGGAAGTTTTTATCAGCAAACTAATGGAAATTGGATTTTTAAAGTTAGTGAAGACGGAAAAAGAGCTTACAAAATAGCCACACAATTAGGTAGTCAAAACACCAGATTTTACGAAATCTTAAACGGTTTAACTCCAGGTGATAAAGTAATTACCTCTAGTTATGAAGCTTATAAAGACGTAGAAGAATTGATTTTACAATAAAAAAATATTAAATAGAAAGTATTATGATACAGATTACTGACTTACAAAAATTTTACAAAACCGAAGAAGTACAAACTATTGCTTTAAACAAATTATCTTTTGAAGTTAAAGAAGGTGAATTTGTAGCTATAATGGGACCTTCAGGATGTGGGAAATCTACTTTACTTAACATTCTTGGTTTATTAGATGATTCAGATGGTGGAAGCTTTAAGTTTAATGGAATAGAAGTTTCTGACTACAACGAACGTAAACGTGCAAACTTAAGAAAACATAATATTGGTTTTGTTTTTCAGAGTTTTAACTTAATTGATGAACTTACTGTTTTTGAAAATGTAGAATTGCCTTTAATCTACACCGGAGTAAAAGCTAAGGAGCGTAAAAAAAGAGTTGAAGAAGTTTTAGAAAAAATGCAAATCATGCATCGTAGAAATCATCTTCCTCAGCAATTATCTGGTGGACAACAACAGCGTGTTGCAGTAGCTAGAGCCGTTGTAAATAATCCGAAATTAATTCTAGCAGATGAACCTACTGGTAACTTAGATAGTAGTAATGGTAATGAAGTTATGGATTTACTTATTGATTTAAATGAGTCTGGAACTACAGTAGTTATGGTAACACATAGCGAACATGATGCTAAATATAGTCATCGAATTATTCGAATGTTAGACGGACAAAAAATAACTGAAAACATTTTAGCTTAATTATTAACCTTTAAAAACAAAGCCTTACGTTATGCTTAAAAATTATTTTAAAATAGCATGGAGAAATATTATGAAAAACAAAGTGTTTTCATTTATAAATGTTATTGGACTTACCATAGGTTTAAGCGCCTCTTTTATTATAGGCTTAATGATTTATTATGATTTTACTTTTGACAATTTTCATAAAGACAGTGATCGAATTTATAGAGTCGTTTCTAACTTTAGCGGTCCAAACGGAAAGTTTTTTAATTCTGGAGTTACTCTAGCTTTAGAAGATGCTATTAAAGAAAATTCTAACTTTGAAGTTATTAATGGTTTTACAATTGAACGTCCTTCTATTGTAGAAAACAAAGAAGAAAATATTATTAAAAAATGGCCAAATCATGTCATTTTCACCACACCTGAATACTTCGATATTTTTGACTATAATTTTCTAGCGGGAAATAAAAATGAAGCTTTGGTTAATCCTAATCAGGTAATTTTAACAGATACAAGAGCCAAAGAATATTTTCCAAAGCTAAATCCATCTCAAATAATTGGAAAAACTTTAGTTTATAATGATTCTTTACAAATAAAAGTTAGTGGAATTGTAGAAAACTTAAAAGGTAGAACCGACTTTATTTTCCAAGAATTTATATCAAGACCAACAGTTTTAAATACTCGTTTAAGAGATGATTTTATAAACAAAAACTGGAATGCAACAAACTCAAGTTCTCAATTATATTTAAAAGTATATTCTGGTACAAACCTAGAACAGATACGAAAAGAATTAAACGATTTAGCAGAAAAACATTTAGATGAATTTTCTCGTAAATACAATCAATCTAAAGAGTTTGTATTACAACCTTTAAACGATATTCACTTTAATAATAGTTATGGAATTTATGATTGGGAAAGAAGTCAACCAAGTAAACCTTTATTAAGAAACCTAGGATTAGTTGCTATTTTCTTGTTATTGTTAGGTTGTATTAATTTTATTAACCTCAACACTGCTCAAGCTACACAACGTTCAAAGGAAATTGGTATTCGAAAAGCTTTAGGAAGTTCAAGAAAACAGTTAATTATACAATTCATGGGGGAAACATTCTTACTGGTTTTTTTGTCAGGTATGCTTTCACTATTATTATCTAAATGGTTAATTCAAGTATTTTCAGACTTTGTTCAAGATGGATTAACTTTCTCTTTATTTGCAACCCCTATAATTATAATAGCAATTATTATACTATTACTAATTGTTACTTTTTTATCTGGATTTTATCCTGCTTTGGTGATATCTAAATTCAATGTAATTGCTGTATTGAAAAACAACTTAGGATCGGGAGAAAAAAAGGCTTTATTAAGAAAATTCTTAACGATATTTCAATTTACAATTGCTCAAATTTTTATTATAGCTACTTTATTGGTTGGAAAACAAATCAATTTCTTATTGAGTAAAGATGTAGGGTTTAAAACTGAAGCTGTTGCTTCTATTTATAATCCAAGAGGAGAACAAGAATTAGCAAAAAAAGAACTGTACTTACAAAAACTAAAAGCTATTCCGCAGATTAATAAATTAAGTATTGGTGGTGTACCCCCAGCATCTAATAGTTATAACACTTCTACTGCAACGTATACTGAGGGAAATGAAAAAATACAGTCTGACATTCAATTTATTTTTGGAGACACAAATTATGGTGAATTATTTGAACTGAAATTACTAGCAGGTAAAATGTTTAGAAATGACACTGTAAGAGAATTAGTTATTAATGAAACAGCTAGAAAAACATTCGGATTTAAAACACCAGAAGATGCTATTGGAAAATCCTTAGATTTTGGAGGGTCAAAAACTCCTATCGTTGGTGTTATGTCTGATTTCAATCAGCAATCGCTTCGATCAAATATTACTCCTTTAGCTCTTACAGGAGATTGGTATAGATCCAGATATAGTAGGTTTATGGCTGTTCATGTAGCATTTCATAATTTATCTGCTGAAGATTTAAAAACCACCTTAACTAAAGTTAAAGCAATTTATAGCGAGGTATACACAGAAGTTGAAGATTATCGAATTGAATTTATGGACGAAACAATTGCAAAGTTTTACAACAAAGAAAATAAGATTTCTAAACTATTAAGCTGGGCTACTGGACTTTCTATTTTAATAAGCTGCTTAGGTTTATGGGGACTTGTAATTTATACTACCAATAGACGTGTTAAAGAAATTGGAATGCGAAAAGTTTTAGGAGCATCTATACTACAAATCAACACGCTTTTGTGTAAAGAATTTTTAATACTAGTTAGTATAGCCTTTGTATTGGCCTCTCCTGTAGCTTGGTACGGGATTCATAAATGGCTTCAAGATTTTTCTTACAGAACAGACATTGGATTTGTAACTTTTCTTGTGAGTGGTTTTACCATGATTGTATTTGCTCTAATAGTAATTAGCATAAAAACTATTCAAGCCGCAAGTTCTAATCCTGTAAAATCATTACGATCCGAATAAATGCTATATAATTTTATAGATAAACAATCACCTGTAATTGCAATTACAGGTGATTGTTTATCTATCGACTATTTACTATTTCAAATTCTCTTTTAAATTCTTTCAAACTTCCATACACTCGGATAACGCATAATTTCAGCGTTTTCTTTTTGAGCATAAACACTAAGGAAAAGGAAATTTACAACGATGAATATTACAATATTTTTTATTTTCATTCTGTTTTAAATTATGGATGCAAAAATATTCTTTAATTTAGAAAGCAAAAATGAATCTTAATAAGCTATGAAAAAAAATCTTCTTTTAATTGTCGCATCAGTACTAATACTATTTATTTTAATGCGAATGAATCCGAAGGGAAAACAATACACTAATCAAATTGAAGCCTTTATTTCATTACCTAAAGAAAATTTAATTAATAAAGATGGAAAAACAATTAAATCTCGTATAAAACCACCTAAAGGTTATGAGCGAAATACTATAAAAAACAACTCTTTTCAATACTACTTAAGAAACTATAAATTAAAGAAACACGGTTCTGAAATCATTAATTACGATGGTTCTAAATATTTTGCTCAAGATTGGCACGATGCTATTTTAGAGGTTCCAGTTCCTAAAAATGGTTTGCAACAATGTGCAGATGCTTTAATGAGAATTAGGTCTGAGTATTTATGGAATCAAAACAGGAAAGATGAAATAGGTTTTAAATTTACTTCTGGTCATTATTGTTCTTGGAAACAATACGCTGCTGGTTATAGACCAAAAATCAAAGGTAACAAGGTAAATTTTCATAAAACAGCGAAACCTGATTATTCTAAAACCAACTTTTACAAATATTTAAACTTAATTTATACCTATTCAGGAACTGCTTCTTTGCATAATGAACTTGAAAAAGTAAAAATTAAAGACATTAAAATTGGTGATATGTTGGTAAAACCTGGATTTCCAGGACATATCGAAATTATTGTAGATGAAGTAAGTAATGAAAAAGGCGAAAAACTTTTTTTATTAGCCCAAGGAAACACACCTGCACAGAGTGTTTGTTTACTTAAAAACTTTGAAGATACAGATATCTCTCCTTGGTATAATTTTTCTTCAAACGCACCAGTTTATACTCCAAGTTATTATTTTGAAAAACCAGTTTTTGTTCGATTTAAATAAAATTAAAAAGTATTTACAAGCTTTTTAATTGCTACTAAATTAGAAAGTAATTGTTCTAAATAATCTAAATGTAACATATTAGCCCCATCAGATTTAGCATTAGCAGGATCAAAATGTGTTTCAATAAATAAACCATCAACATTATTTACAACTCCTGCTCTAGCAATAGTTTCAATCATATCTGGTCTACCTCCTGTAACTCCAGAACTTTGATTTGGCTGTTGTAATGAGTGAGTTACATCTAATACCGTTGGAGCAAATTTTTTCATCGTAGGAATTCCTCTAAAGTCTACTAATAAATCTTGATATCCAAACATTGTTCCTCTCTCTGTAATCCAAGCTTTTTCACTTCCAGAATCTTTTACTTTTTTAACAGCGTGCTCCATAGCTTCTGGACTCATAAATTGTCCTTTCTTTAAGTTTACTACTTTACCAGTTTTTGCTGCAGCGACTACTAAATCTGTTTGACGAACTAAAAATGCAGGAATTTGTAATACATCTACATATTCTGCTGCTTTATCAGCATCTAAAATTTCATGAATATCTGTAACTGTTGGTACATCAAAAGTTTCAGAAACTTTTCTTAAAATCTTTAAAGCTTTATCATCACCTATACCAGTAAAACTATCAATTCTACTTCTATTCGCTTTTTTAAAACTCCCTTTAAAAACGTAAGGAATTTCTAATCGATCTGTAATAGCAACAATCTTCTCTGCTATTCTTAAAGCCATTTCCTCTCCTTCTATTGCACAAGGACCTGCCAGTAAAAAGAAATTATTAGAATGGGTATGCTTTATTTTAGGTATAAGATTTAAATCCATGATCAAAATTTTGGCAAATTTAAGGAATAATATTAGCTATCTTTAGCTTTTAATTTATTTACTTATGAAATCTATTCTTTTAAAATTACCTCTCATATTTTCTTTATCTATTTTGGTTAGTTGCGCCATTAATTTGAAAAGTGCTAATGGCGCAGATGGAACTAAAGGAGAAAATGCTACTAATGGAAAAATTGGAAAAAACGGAGGAAACGGAGAAAACGGTCAAGATCAAGCTTTAATTAATCTTTCTAAATCTCCAGAACAAAACACACAAAAAACAAAAACACCAAATATTGATACTACATTAGTAAGAAATCATTTATATACTTTAGCTTCTGATGAAATGGAAGGAAGAGCTACAGGAACTCCTGGAATTGAAAAAGCTGCCCAGTATATAGAAAATGAATACAAAAAAATTGGTCTCAAAACATTTCAAAACCTTAAAACATACCGTCAAAATTTTGAGCAAAAAGGCATAAAAATGTTTAATGTAATTGGTCTTTTAGAAGGAAAAAGTAAAAAAGACGAAATTGTTATTGTATCTGCACATTACGACCACTTAGGTGTTAAAAAAAGTGGAGATGGAGATCGTATTTATAATGGTGCAAATGACGATGCCTCTGGAGTTGTTGGAGTTTTGACTTTAGCTAAATACTTTGCTGAACAAAACAATAATGAAAGAAGTATATTGTTTGTATGTTTTACAGCAGAAGAAATGGGGTTAATAGGTTCAAAATATTTTGGAAAGCAAATTGATCCTAAAAAATTTGTAGCTGGTATAAACCTAGAATTAATAGCTAAAGAACCTAAAACTGGACCAAAAACAGCATGGCTAACTGGTTTTGAACGATCTAATTTTGGGGAAATTATTCAGAAAAATTTAAAAGGTACTGGTTATAAATTATTTCCAGATCCTTATAAAAGTTTCAATCTTTTTTTTAGATCTGATAATGCATCTTTAGCTCGATTAGGAGTTCCTTCTCATACTTTCTCTACAACACCAATTGATATTGATCCTGATTATCATAAAGTAACAGATGAAGCCGAAACTTTAGACGTATCTATTTTAACTGAAACTATTAAAGCTGTTTTTGTAGGAACTGCATCTATTATAAATGGAAAAGACACACCAACCAGAGTAAAACTTGAAAAATAAAATACCATATTACTAATTACAACTCATAAAAAAAGCATATCTAACAATGTAGATATGCTTTTTTTATTAAATATTCTTTTTTAACACAAAAACACATCTAGATCAATAAACACAATAGCTAAAAGCATTCACTTAACAAAGTTTTTTATCAAAAAACACAAAAAAACATACTCAAAATAAATATTTGATAATTTTTTTATGATTTTTTTAATATATTCGTGTCAACAAATTAAAAAACCCTTCAAAGAATGAAAAAACTATTATTTACCCTAGCGGTAGCTGGGGTTATAGTTTCGTGCTCTAAAAATGACGAAACTATAGATCAACCAATTCCTGAACAACAAACAGAATTACTTTCTAAAAGTAAAATCAACACAATCATTCAAGAATCATTGGAAACTAAAGGTGATTTCGACTGGATGGACACTAATGCACAAACTATCTGGAGTGCTGTTAAGCATGGTAATAACTTATTAACCATTGGATATGGTAGTGATCCTGGACAATTTCAGAGAAGCACTGCTTCTACAAATATTAAAGATAAACTTATCAATCTAGTAAGATCTATTGAAAGCAAAGATAACTCTACTGCTTCTAGAGCTACAGACGATTTATATATTGATGATAATATTAATGTAATAGATATTAAGGTTGAAAATATTGCAACTATAGAAGCTTTATTAGCTGACCAAACTGTTCGCTATTTGGAACCTGCTTCTTATAAACTTGAAGAAGATAACGGATTAAGCGCAAGATCTGGTGAAGGATTTGGGTGTGGTTTCAGATCACAAAGTATTGCTTCTGCTGATTATAGAACCGTATCTCCTGCTGCTAGAGTACCTTGGAATTTTGACATTCACAATATTCCTTCTGCTTGGAATTATAGCACTGGTAGAGGAATAACAGTTGCCGTTATAGATTCTGGCTTATCTTCTGGACAAAGATTTATGAATCAAAACTTCAACACAGGACAATCTTCTGGTAGAACAGTACAAAAATATGGAACTTTTGTAGATTCAATTTGGCCTTGGTCGAATAATTATGATGGTGTTAACGATAAATGCGGACATGGTACTAGTATGGCATCTGTGGCTACAGCTCCTAGAAATGGTAATAATTTACCTGTTGGAGTTGCATATAACGCGAACTTAGTTAGTTATAGAGCTGTACAAAATGTATTGATAGATGATTATCATGAAAAAAGAGGTGTTGCTGAAGCATTAACTGCTTTAGGTAATAGAAGTGATGTGAAAATAATTTCAATGTCAATAGGTTCTCCTTTTAGTATTTCAAGAGTAAAAGATGCAGTTAGATATGCCTATAATAGAGGAAAAATGATTATAGCTGCTGGTGGTACTTCTACTTCTTTAACAACTTGGTACGGAGTAATTTTTCCTGCTAGTATGGATGAAACAGTTGCTGTTACTGGTTTAAAAGAAGGAAGATATGAAAGATGTGGGAACTGTCATTCTGGTTCTAAAATAGATTTCACAATTGAAATGGAAAGAAATTCAGGAAATTTTGTTCCTGTATTAAGTTCTTACGATAATGCTGCAAATTATGTAGGAGGTTCTTCTGTAGCAACGGCTACAACTGCTGGTATTGCGGCTTTAGTATGGTCTAAAAATCCTACATGGACTAGAGCACAAGTATTAGATAAAATGAAACGAGCTGGAGAATTTTATCCTAACAGAAACTCTAGTTTTGGTTATGGAAATATCAACGCATTAAAAGCTGTACAATAAAAACAAATTTTATACTTTCTTTATTAATAATTATCTTAAAAGTCTTGCTTTATATAAAGCAAGACTTTTTTCTATTAAATTACAACAAACAGAAAAATCAATTTTACTTTGGCATGAAGTTAGCTTATAGTTTTATATATCTAAAAACAGATGTATAAATAACTTTTATAAATTTGCATCATAAATAAATTAAATCAAAATGAAGAAAATTACTTTTATCATTTATTTCCTTTTCATTTCTATTGGACTTTTTAGTCAAAACAGAGAAGGATCTATATTTTATTCTTTTGTTGAAAAAACAGACTCTGAATATAAAATTAACGTAGACATTTATGAAGTGGAAAAGGTTGAATTTATTAAGATAGAACTTGTTGATGAAAATAAGAATGAGTTAGTCGTAGAAACAGCTGAATTAGCATTAAGAGAAGGAAAATACTATTTAAAATTTAATAATACAGAAAAAGAAGTCGTACCTGAGGACATAAACTTATCTATTAAAAATGAATATAACGACATTAAGTACCCTCAAATAAACATTAAATTATTAGATAAACTACTGAGAATAGTAGATTATTCACAAAAAGTATTTTATTAAAAATAAAAATCCTGAGAAATAATTCTCAGGATTTTTTTTATAAATAATATAAATTACTACTTAGTATAAATACTGTAATGCAATAATATCGTTTGGACCAAACTCACCATCATCACTTGAATTAAAACAAGCAATCATAACTGAAGTAGGATCATATCCAGCAGGAGTTCCAGGTACTGGATTAGCTCCAACACCAGCACTACCTTCATTTACATTTTGCCCACAACTTTGTCTTGTTTGATAATCTGTATGACGGAAACCTACAGAGTGACCTATTTCATGAGTAATTACATGCTCATTTACATTAGTTGTAAAACCATCTAAGCCGAAAATTTGAACAAACTTAAATGGGTTTCCTCCAGAAGGAAAACCAGCAGAACCTCCTGAACCATTTTCGTTAGGATTATTGTAAACTACCATGTCTTGTGGTTGATAATTAGTTCCAAAAGTTAAGTTAAATCTAATACTTAAATTTAATCTGTTATAATTGTTCACAGCCCATTGTAAAGCTGTTCTTGCCTTACTAGACAAACCAAAACCTCCACCACCAGTGTACCCGATGATATCAATAACAGTATTTTGAGCCACTAAATTGTTAGTGTAATAATTTCTTCCTGAAAGATCTTGTAAATTAGGAAGACTGTTGATTTTTTCTTCAGTCATATGAATATCACCTTCAACCTGGTACATAGGAGTAGTTTCACCAGAAGGCAACACAAAATCAACTTTCTTTACGTTATTTGTATTCATATCAAAATTTGCTAACCTTGATACAAGAGTAGAAGAAATACCATTATCAGCTACAGCTTCTGGCTGATTATTGTCTTCTGACTGACATGCGAAAAAACTCGCACCAATTAATAATAATGCAACTCGGGAGAATTTCATTTTTTTCATCTTTAAATTGTTTTTTAATGGTTAATAATTAAATTTTTAACGAAATTATAACTTTTTTTTTACCATTTTAACATCTATATATTATTTCACAAGATTTACTTAAATGTTAATAAAACAACAAGATAGATAAAAATTTAACATTTTTATCTAAAAAAAACAGTAATCAATTATCCTACAATAGTATATAATTTGACAACTAACTTATTCATTTTCAATTTCATTTTGCAACTTAAATTAACACTAATATTTAAAATTAACATTTAGTTAACGATACAAACATTAAAAAGCATCACTAAAACAAATCCTATAAAACCTATCAAAAAAATAGGAAATAAATAAAAAACTCTACTTTAAAATTCATAAAAAGCAAAAAAAAATCTCAAAATGAGATCTTTTAACAATTAACCAAACTTAAATTATTTATACTTTTTTCTATTACTCTTGTTATTACAATATGAGCTTCTTCTTTAGAAGAGAAATTCTCTGGGGGAAGAAGCTCTTGGTTTTGGGGATTATATTAAGGTATTGGGGATTACCTAGTTTTATTTTAATTATATTTTTATATAGTTATGACACATTTAAACATAAAAAGTCACTACTAAACAAAAAAAGAAGACTTCAAAATTAATTGAAGCCTCCTTGTCTAACCAAACTTAGTATAAAAACTAACTACTACTATTTTTATTTTATATTCTTGAAAATTTAAAAATCATTATTCTTTTATTATAGTTATTAAAAAAGGGACTTTAAAAGTCAAAGCCCCTTTGTCTAACCAAACTTAGTATAAAAACTAACTACTACTATTTTTAACTACTATTAACTATTTAAACACTTTTTTGTGTTTTTTACATCTTTATAACTTAGGGATTATAAAATTGTAATTTGGGAATTACTATATATTGTTAATGAACTTATCTAATTTTAAAACAGTTATTATACTGTTACATTTATTTGACACACTTTTTTTTAATTGGTCACAAAAAAAGGAGATTCGAAATAAAATATTTTAAATCTCCTTGTCTAACCAAACTTAGTATAAAAACTAACTACTACTATTTTTAACTACTACTAACTATTATACTTTATGTGTTGTTATATTACTATAACTAGGGATTATAAAATTGTAATTTGGGAATTACTATATATTGTTAATGAACTTATCTAATTTTAAAACAGTTATTATACTGTTACATTTATTTGACACACTTTTTTTTAATTGGTCACAAAAAAAGGAGATTCGAAATAAAATATTTTAAATCTCCTTGTCTAACCAAACTTAGTATAAAAACTAACTACTACTATTTTTAACTACTACTAACTACTATACTTTAAGTGCCGTTATATTTCTATAACTAGGGATTATAAAATTGTAATTTGGGAATTACTATATATTTTCAATGAACTTATCTAATTTTAAAACAGTTATTATACTGTTACATTAAATAAGACACATCTTTTTTTGATTGGTCACTATAAAAAGAAAAAACTCAATTTAATTGAGTTTTTAGTGAAGATATTTTCTTAAAATTATTCTATGTTCGGGTATAGATTTATCGTAGTTTTCTACCAACAACTCTAGTATTTCTGGGGGCTTCACCCCTACTTCTTTCTTAGACAAGAATTTGGAAACATATAAATTATAGCCATCTATTTTTTTTTCAAAAATTAAAAAATGTTCGCTATTCAATTCTGTAAAAGCTATTTCGTTTCCAGAAAAAGTGTTTGATTGATCTTCAGAAAATTCTGAAAAATCGTAGTACTTAAGTACATTCTCCATGTTATACTATTTCAGCAGATAAACCTAATTCTAACAATTTAGAACATCTTGGTTCTAAATCTTTATATTCTCCTGTTTTAACAGCACACTTACCTTTATAATGCACAAGTATTGTACATTGTTCTGCTTGTTCTAAAGTATGATCACAAACATCAATTAAACTATCTATTACAAAGTCAAATGTATTTACATCATCATTATACAAAATAATTTCATGCTGACTAGTTTCTTGTACTAGCACATCTAATTCTTCTTGTATTTTTTCTATCGTACTCATCTTCAATTTTACTTAATATACTTTAACGACACCCAGTTATTTCTTTTAATAACTACATCTAAGGTCATTCCGTATTTAGATACTTCTTTATCTATAATTGGAATATCTTCCTTATAAAATCCACTTAAAAGTAATATTCCTTTCTCACTTATACAACTCATATAAGCATTCATATCTTTTAAAAGAATATTTCTATTAATATTTGCGATAATGACGTCATATTTTCTATTAACTAGTAACTCTGCATCTCCTTCTAAAACAGTAATGTTTTTACAAGAATTTCGCTCTACATTCTCTAAAGAATTTACATAACACCAATTATCAATATCTATAGCATCTATAGGGTTAGCACCTTTCATTTCAGCAAAAATTGCTAAAACTCCGGTACCACATCCCATGTCTAATACTTTTTTATCTTGTAAATTTAAACCTATAAGATGTTGTATCATCATGTATGTTGTTTCATGATGACCTGTTCCAAAACTCATCTTAGGTTCAATAACAATATCGTATTCTAAATTTGGATTTTCATGAAAAGGAGCTCTAATACTCACCTTATCTTCTACTTGAATTGGGTTAAAATGTTTTTCCCATTCTTCATTCCAATTAGTTTGTTCAACTTCTTTGAATTCGTAAGTTATTTCAAATTCCGTTGATTCAAGTATAAAGATTTCCTCTAAAACATCTTCTTTCCAATCTTTCTTTTGAATATAAGCTAACAAACCCGTTTCATTTTCAACAAAACTTTCAAAATTTTTCTCACCTAATTCAGCTATTAAAATTTCAATTGCTGGCTGTTTCGGTTCTACTACAAAAGAATACTCTATATATATATTATCCAATTAAATTGATTTTACAATAGCAGAAAAATCTTTTTCTTTTAATGAAGCTCCTCCAATTAAACCTCCATCAACATCTGGTTTAGAAAAAATTTCTTCTGCATTATTTGGTTTTACACTACCTCCATAAAGAATAGAAACACTATCAGCCAATTTAGCATCATAAGCTTTAGCCAATAAACCTCTAATAAACTCATGCATTTCTTGAGCTTGATCTGCTGTCGCTGTTTGTCCTGTTCCTATTGCCCATACAGGCTCATAAGCTAAAATGATATTTTTAAATACTTCTGCCTGTAACCCGAAAAGCGCTTTTTTTAATTGGCTTTCTACAACTGAGAAATGATTTTCATTTTGTCTGTCTTCTAATTGTTCTCCAAAACAAAAAATAACATCTAAACCTTTTGCTACTGCTGTATTTACTTTTTGAGCTAAAGCCTCATCTGTTTCGTTAAAATAAGCTCTTCTTTCCGAATGCCCCAAAATAACAACATTTACTCCAATATCTAACAACATATCAGCAGAAATCTCTCCTGTAAAAGCTCCATTTTTAGCTTGGTGTAAATTTTGAGCAGAAACTTCTAAAACACTCTTCGCTGTTTTCTTTACAGCATGTTGTAGATTCACGAATGTTGGAGCAATAATTACACGGGTATTATCTAACTTTACTCCTTTTAATTCTTTTTTTAACCCTTTAAGCAACTCTTTAGTTTCATTTAAAGTGTTGTTCATTTTCCAGTTACCTGCTACAATTTTTTGTCTCATTGGTTTTGTTATAAATACTTCTGTTATTGAAGGTTGATTATTATTAGTTTATTAGCACATTTATTTTAAAAAAACTTTGTAGTGCAATCACACAAAACTACTTTTTTAATAACGAAGTTTAAAGATTAAGCTTTAGTTTTTTTACGAAAACGTAATAATTATTTGAGGGCATTTAAAACCCTAGAGTCATTAACTCTAATCGCATTAAAGACTTCAATACCTCCTACTTCATTTATAATTAAATATCTTGGAATCCATGATAAATCTAAAAATTCACCTAAATCTCCATCCCAACTTGAAGGTAACAAATAATGTTCTCCATTAATTCCATATTTACTTATTCCATTCTGTAAATCAGTTAATGAATCATCTATAGATAAAAATAAAAAAACTATATCTGGATTATCTTTTTGAAGTTGTGAAACTTTAGGCATAGATTTAATACAATCTGAACACCAAGAAGCCCAAACATCAATTAAAATCTTTTTTCCTTTATATTGATTTAAAACATTCTTGAAAGTAATTGAATCATTTGATAATGTTACCAATTGATCTTGCAAAGCCTTTTCAGAAAACGAAGATTCTATTCTTGGCTTACAGCTTAAAAACACCATCAAAATAAATAATAAAGAAAGTAACTTCATTTATTTTAATTTATCTGATACTTTGGATGTTTTAAAAACTTCTATATTTCCTTGCTCATCTATTTTTAGAAATCTAGGAATACTTTTTAATTTTAGAAATTTCCCTAAACTTCCTTCTCCTTTTTCAGGGATGTAATAAAATTGTCCTTTAGGTTTTACATACGCTAAACCTCGCTTCCAATCGTAATATGAATGATCTACCGATAAAAAAACAAAACTGAATTCAGGATTTTCTTTTTGAAATTTTAAAACATCATCAAAACTATCCTGACTCACAGGACAATAACTAGCGAATATTTGAGCAAAAATCTTTTTCCCTTTATTACGTTCTAAAACTTCTTTAAAGGTTATTGTTTCTCTATTTAAAGTTTGAATTTTCTCATTTAATGCAGATTCTGAAAACACTTTCGGTGAAGTACAACTTGCGAAGAAAACTATAATTACCAAATAAAAATATTTCATTTAATTCAATTTTACTCTTGGGTCTAACCAAACATAAATGATATCTACCAAAATATTGATTATTATAAATATACTTGAAATCACTAATACACTTCCCATAATAACTGGTAAATCTAAAGTATCTAAAGCATTAACGATCTCTTTTCCTAAACCATTCCAGTTAAAAATATATTCAATAAAAACTGCTCCTGCTAACATTGAAGCAAACCAACCTGAAATTGCAGTAACAACAGGGTTTAACGAATTCTTTAAAGCATGATTTTTAATCACTTTAAAATTAGATAATCCTTTTGCCCGAGCTGTTCTTATATAATCCTGATTTAAAGTTTCTAACAAGGAATTTCTCATTAATTGGCTTACAACAGCTAGTGGTCGTATTCCTAAAACAATTGATGGTAATATTAAATTTTTCCACTGTATATGTGTTCCTTCACCAAAATCATCTACGACAAATAAACTTCCTGTCATTTCAAGTCCTGTAAATTCATGAAGTACAAATCCGAAAAACCAAGCGAATAAAATTGCCGAGAAAAAGGAAGGTAAACTCATTCCTAATGTACTTAAAACAGCTATTAATTTATCTAAAGTAGAATTTTTATAAACTGCAGAAAACACTCCTAATAAAATTCCTAAAACAATAGCCATTATGATAGCAAAACTTGCAAGAACTATAGTATTAGGTAATGTTTCTTTAATTACTGAAGTTACAGATTTTCCATTTTTTTGAAAAGATTCCCTTAAATAAGGATATTTTACAACTATACTTAAATCACCAATGGAAAAAATATTTTTAAATGTATATTTTTCTGAAGCTAAAGAAGTATAATGATTTTCATTTTTGCTATGAAAAGACAAAGGTGACAAATCATTCAAATAATATAAATATTGAGTTCCAACTGATTGATCGAAACCATGCTTTTTTCTAATAATCTCTAGCTGTTCACTATCTTCTCTTTGTCCCATTAACATTCGAGCTGGATCACCAGGTAAAATATTAAAAAGAAAGAAAACAACGGTTACTACTCCTAAAAGTGTTAGAAAACCATAAAAAATCTTAGTTGTTATATACTGAAACATTTGAAAACAAAGATAACAGAAACTTTAAAATAGTTACTTTTGCCTAACTTTTTAACAACAAACAATGACAACTGAACAATTAGTAGCTGAAATACGACAAAAAAAATCGTTTTTGTGTATTGGGTTAGATGTAGATTTAAATAAAATACCCAAACATTTATTAGCGTTAGAAGATCCTATTTTTGAATTTAACAAAGCAATTATAGATGCTACTCACCATCTTTGTGTCGCCTATAAACCGAATACTGCTTTTTATGAAGCTTATGGTATTAAAGGATGGAAATCTTTAGAAAAAACAATACAATACATAAACGAAAATCATCCTAATATTTTTACGATTGCTGATGCTAAGAGAGGAGATATTGGAAATACTTCAACAATGTATGCTAAAGCTTTTTTTGAAGATTTATCTTTTGATTCAGTTACAGTTGCTCCTTACATGGGGAAAGATTCTGTTGAACCTTTTTTAGCTTTTGAAGACAAACATACCATTTTATTAGCTTTAACTTCTAATGCTGGGGCTTTTGATTTTCAAACTCAAAAAGTAGAAGGGAAAGAAGTTTACAAACATGTTTTAAACACATCTAGAAAATGGAGAAATGCTCATAACTTAATGTATGTAGTTGGAGCTACAAAAGCTGAGTATTTAAAAGATATTCGTGAAATTATACCAGACAGTTTCTTATTAGTTCCTGGAGTTGGTGCTCAGGGTGGAAATTTACAAGAGGTTTGTAAATATGGCATGAATTCTTCTGTTGGTTTATTAATCAATTCTTCTAGAGGAATTATTTATGCCGGAAACGACGAAAACTTCGCAGAAGCAGCTTCAAAAAAGGCTAAAGAATTACAATTGCAAATGAATGCTATCTTATAAAAAATAAAAAAGTCAAGGTTAACAAACTTCCTTGACTTATTGGTTGATTAATTCAAACAACTATACATAAAAACAGTTGTTAATTCAAAGATAAACACTAAAAATGTGCCTTAAATTAGTTTTGATGTAAGTTGCTTAAATTTTGAACTAAATGATCGAAAATTGATTTCAAATCATTCTATAAAAAAACTGAAGCTGTCTAAAAAGACAGCTTCAATTAATTACTAATTAATACTAAAATTTATAAAACAAATTTATACTTTAAATTAGTATCCTGGATTTTGAGCTAAGAAAGGAGATAAATCTCTAACCGCTTGAGGGATTGGGAAAATTGTGCGATCCATACCTGGAGCAGATAAATTTGCATCTGGCTGCCCTGGTCTTCTTAAATCCATTCTATTTCTCATTAAATCCATTCTTCTTTGTCCTTCGAAAGCTAATTCTTTTCTTCTTTCATTTAAGATGATATCTAAATCAACAGTAGTTAAATTAGGTAAACCAGCTCTAGTTCTTAATGTATTGATATCTGCTAAAGGAGTAGCTCCAACAGTAGAACCAGCTCTAAAGTTACCTTCTGCTCTAGTTAAATACATTTCTGTAATTCTAATTACAGGAGCGTCATCTGCATTATTATTACCATCAGGGAATTTACTAGTAAACGTTCTCACATTTCCTTGTGCGTCATTACCTGTTTGATTTAAAGTAGTAAATCTTAAATCTCCTGGTTCTGCAGCATAAGCTGCTAATAAATCATCAGAGAAAGGAGCATCTCCTCTACCTAATGGATTTGGATTAGTTAATCCAGAAAAACCTTCACCACTATCTTGAGCATCGTCTGCATTATTTGCTAACGTAAAGATATGTTCCATAGAACCTCTTTGATTATAAAAAGTATAATCTGTAGCTAAAGCATAAAAACCATCATTAATTACTTCATTTGCCATTTGAGCAGCTTCAGCAAATCTCTCTTGATATAAATACAACCTAGCAAGTAAAGCTTTGGCTGCACCAGAAGTTGCTTTAATTCTTGTTGTAGGTGCTCCTAAACTAGGAATAATAGCTAATAATTCAGATTCAATAAAATCGTGTACTTCACCTAAAGTAGCTCTATTAACCTCTAAACCAATCTCAGAACTAATTACTAACGGTACACTTAAATTATTTCTTCCTTCAGCTACTTGTAAAGGCTGACCAAAGAATGATGAGATATTTAAATATACTAAAGCTCTCATAAATCTAGCCTCTGCTATAGCTTGAGTTCTTTGTGCTTGAGTAAAAGTTTCATCCTCTACTAAAGGAACATTATCAATTACCAAATTTGCTGATGCAATAGTTTCGTAATTATCATCCCACATACCATTAATTGAGGTATTAGTAGATAATGTAGTATACTGTCTTATTTCATTAAATGTAGGAAATGTTCCTTCAAAATCAACATTATCAGATTGCCATTCTCCACTTAATTGTAATGTACCATTTAATACATCATCTTGCTGAGCAGCACTATACATTCCTTCTAAAGCTCCTAAAGCTAATGTTCCATTAGAGAAAACAAGCTCAGTTACGGGAGAATCTTCAGGTAATACATTTAATTCATCTTCACAAGACGTAAAAATCAATGACGATACTGCAAGACTTAAAATCCCTGCTCTTTTTAGTATTATGTTTATATTATTTTTCATGATTTACGTTAGTTAAAATTAAAAAGTGATATTTACACCTAAAGTATAAGTTCTTGCTTGAGGAATATTAAAGAATTCCTCTCCAATTGCTCCAGCTCCATCAGCGTTTCTTGAAGTTTCAGGATCATATCCATCTAAACCATCACTTTTAATTGTAAGTAAGTTTGTAGCTGTTGCATAGAATCTTACGTTACTTAAGAAAATGTTATCTAATAAGCTATGAGGTAAACTATAAGCTAAAGTTACATTTTTAAGTCTTGCAAAAGATCCATCTTCTAATTGTAAAGTAGAATCCTGTTCAAAAACCCCATAAGTACTACTACTTGTAGAAGGGATAAATGCATTATCTCCAGGATTTTGCCAAATATTTAAAACTCTTGTTGTTTTATTAAATCCAGATCTTGGATTTTCTGAAAAACTTCTTGAAGCTAAGAAAATATCATTTCCAACAGAGAAGTTAAATAAAGTACTCAAGCTCCAGTTTTTATATTTGAAAGTGTTTGTTAAACCACCAACAAAATCTGGGTTTGCTTTACCAGCAACAACTCTATCTGCTTGAGTTGGATTATTCGTAATGTTACCATTAGCATCTAACCACTCAGCATCACCAGTTTGAGGATTAACTCCGACATATCTAATTAAATAGAATGAGTTAGCAGATTCTCCTTCTATTGCTCTCTGACCAGAGAAACTACCTCCTTGAGCAACAAATCTGTTTCCTCTTTCATCAATATTATCATCTGGTAATTTAGTTACCTCATTTTTGTTATATCCAACATTTAAATTAGTTGTCCATTTGAAACCACTCTCAGTATCAAAGTTAACAGAAGTAATATCTACATCAACCCCAGTATTTTGAATTTCTCCAATATTTGTAGCTACAGCATTTAAACCTAAATTGAATGTTGGATCAACAGGCACATTTAAGATTAAATCATCAGTGATTTTCTTATAGAATTCAACTCCTACAGTTAATCTTCTATTTAAGAAAGATGCAGAAATACCAGCATCAAATCCTGTTGTAGTTTCCCAACGTAAATCAGGGTTAGCTAAACTATTAGGTCTTAAACCTGGATTATTATTATAAGGAGAGTTAAAGAAAGTACCTAAGCTAGCAAAGTTTCCAATTCTATCGTTACCTGCTGTACCTGCACTAACATTTAATTTTAAGTCTCTAATCCAGTTTACATCAGCCATAAAGTTTTCATCAGAAATATTCCATCCGAAAGCTGCAGACCAGAATGTACCAAATTGATTATTAAATCCAAATCTTGAAGAACCATCTCTTCTTAAAGAAGCTTCTAAAACATACTTCCCATTGTCATAATCATAAGATGCTCTACCAAAATATGAAACTAATCTTGAAGTAGTACCATCTGAACTTGTTGTTGTGAAAGTAGATGCTGAAGTAACATTGATAAATGAGTCATCTAAGAAACCTGTACCAGCTACATCAATATTTCTAATATCATTTTGATCGTAAGAATAACCTGCTAATAAGCTTAAATTATGCTTTTCTCCTAACTTATTATTATATAAGAAAGTTGGAGTAATTGTAAATCTATTCTGTTGAGAAATTCCGTTAAAAGCCTCTCCACCTGGAGTTAACAAATCAACTTCACGAGTTTGAGCTTCAACAAATCTTCTATCAACTCCAAAATCTGTTTTAAATGACAATCCGTTTAAAAGAGTAGAAAAATCAATATCAGCAAAAGCATTACCAGTAATTCTAGTTTCAGTTGCTAAATTTAAGTTTAATAATTCTTGAGCAATTACATTACCTCCACCAACGTTTCCAGCAGTAGTAAAGTTCCCATTTTCATCGATAGGATTAACATCTTGTCTTTGTAAGTTTGCAATTGTGTAAGGTGCAGCAAAAGCATTCTCTTGAGGTGTTCTGTCAAATTTATTAACAGAAATACTTGTGTTTAAACCTAAAGTCAACCAGTCGTTAGCTTTAGTTTTAATATTCCCTCTAAAACTAGTTCTTTCTAATTCATTTCCTACTAAGATACCTTCTTGATCTTCTCTTGTAACACCTATATAAAAACTAGATTTTTCATTTCCTCCGTTTACTCCTAGATTGTAGCTTTGAGAAACTGCATTTCTAAAAACGGCATCAATAAAATCAAAATTACCATCAAAAATAGTTCTTGTAGGAGCTGTTATAGCACTAAATTCTCTAAACTGTTGAGCATTTAATAACTCTGGAGTATCAGTTACACTAGAGATAGATGTTGAAAAATCTAAATTTACTTTAACACTACCATCTTTAGAACCTGTTTTAGTTGTAATAATTACAACACCATTTGCTCCACGTGAACCATATAAAGCTGTTGCAGCAGCAGACTTTAATACAGAAATATTCTCGATATCATTAGGATTAATACTAGATAATGGGTTTAATCCTTGCCCACCACCTTGAGCACCAGTTAAGAAACTATCACCTAAAATTACTCCATCAACAACAAACAAAGGTCTAACATTAGTACCAATAGAATTTGTTCCACGAATTCTTAACTCAGGAGCAGCACCAAGAACACCAGAAGAAGATACAACTTGCACACCTGAAGCCTGACCTTGTAAGATATTTTGTGGAGAATCAGTAACTAAATCTTTAATAGCTTCTTGATTTACCTTAGAAACACTCGTAATAACTTTTTTCTCAGATTGAGCTCCATAAGCTACTACAACAATTTCTTCAAGGAAATTATCATTTTCTAAAGTAACATCAATCTTGTTAGAAACTCCTACTTGTCTTTCAACAGTTTTCATTCCTACAAAACTAAACACTAAAACATCTCCAGTTTTAGCTTTGATAGAATACTTACCTTCTGCATCTGACTCAGTTCCTTTAGAAGTATTCTTAATAATTATGTTAACCCCTGGTAATGGACCAACATCATCTGATACAACTCCACTTACTGTTTTCTCTTGTGCATTTACTTTAAGTATAACGCTCAAAAACAATAGCAAGTACATTGCATTTTTAAAACGAAATTTCATAAAATTATTTAATTTAATTGATTAGGGGGTTAAATTTATCCCGTATCCTTCTTTGTTAAGATTCTTTTGAAGTAAAACACCTTTTTTTTGATGTAAGTAATCGTTTTTAACGGATAAAATTTACAAATGTTAAAATCTAGTTATATGAGTGTTAAAGAATACAATAATTTAGCTCAAACCTCATTTACTTTTTATAATTTCGCTAGCCGATCAACTCAATAATAATGAAGTTAACATGAACATAAAGTACATTATAGTTGATAATCAAAAAGTTGCCAGAACTAGAATAGAAAAATTGCTAAATAATTATCCCTCTTTTGAATTAATAGGTAGCTTTTCTGATGGTACTGACGCTATAGATCATATTAATTATCTGAAACCCGATGTTGTTTTTCTGGATATTCAGATAGGTGATGTATCTGGTTTCGATATCATAGAACACACTACAAGTGACACAAAGCCTTTATTTGTATTTGTTACAGAACATGGTGAATTTGCGCACAAAGCTTTTGATTTTTTAGCTTTTGATTATATTGTTAAACCTTTTAGTGATAATAGAATTTATCAATCGATAAACAACATAGTTAATCACAAAAAAAAGGATGAATTATTAAATATACAATCTAGTATTAAAGATATACTATCTATAATTCAACAAAAAGAATCTCCAGAAAATAAAAAGATTAGTATTAAATCTGGTAATAAGATTTTATTTGTAGAAACAGACACTATTAAACATATTTCTGCTTCAGGTTATTATGTAGAAATTTTTACTACAGACAACAAAATGCATTTATTAAGAGAATCTTTATCTAGTTTAATTAGTAGATTAAATTCCCCTAAATTTATGCGTATTCATAGATCTACTATTATTAATTCTAATTTTATAGATGAAATAATAGTTTCAAATTATGGAGAAACAGATGTAAAAATAACAGGTGTAAAGACAACCTTTAGAGTTAGTAAAGGATATAAAAAAGAATTTCAAGAGTTAATGGGAATAAAATAATCTAAATTATTTATTATTTTCGATTAAATGAATATTGAAATTACAGACCAACTTAATAGATTAGTTACACTAAAAAAAGTTCCTCAAAGAATTATTTCTTTAGTTCCAAGTCAGACTGAACTTCTTTACGATATGGGTTTAGAACATAATATTGTTGGCTTAACTAAATTTTGTGTACATCCGTATCATTTGAAACAAACAAAAACTATAGTTGGTGGAACAAAAAATATAAAAGTTGATAAGATAAAGCAATTAAAGCCTGATATTATTTTATGTAATAAAGAAGAAAACACTAAAGAAATTGTTGAAATTTGCGAAGAAATTGCTCCTGTTCATGTTTCTGATATTTTTACACTTAACGACGCCATTGAATTAATTAGACAATATGGTGAATTATTAGCATGTAGAACAGACTCCCAAAAAATCATTCAAAAGTTAGAATTTAAAATTTCTGATTTTAAAGAATTTATGAAAGATGTTGAACACAAAAAAACAGCATATTTTATATGGCGAAATCCATGGATGGCAGCAGGAAATAACACTTTTATAAATCATATTCTTGAACTTAATAAGTTCGAAAATATTTATAAAAATAAAGAAAGATATCCTGAAGTAGAATTAAAAAAAATAAGATTAGAAGGAGATCCTGACCTTGTTTTCTTATCTTCTGAGCCTTATCCTTTTAAAGAAGAACATGCATTTGAAATTGGACGATTTACACATCATGCAAAAACTGTTTTTGTGGATGGTGAATTATTTTCTTGGTATGGAAGTAGGCTTTTAAAATCTTTTGAATATTTCAAAAAATTACACCAGAGAATTGTCTAAGTATTTTACTCTATTAATTTTTTCTAAAACTTTCATAGCTTTATAAAAAGCCATGTCACTTTTAACTTCATCCACATATTTATAATCATTAGATTGCTCTATCAGTTTAAGATAGCGCTCTTCTAAATGTTTTTTATATTGTGATAATTGAATTAAACGCGACATGGCTTTTCATATTTACTTTTAAATATAAGAATAAATTACTGAAAAACAAACATTTAAACTTATTTATTATCTTGTAAAGCAAACACTTTCCTTAATAAATCTGTGTTACGCAAACCTATTTTATTTCTAATTCCTTTCTCTTCTACTGCAATCATAGTATACACTCCATCTAATGCTTCTGTAGTAACATAGTCTGTTAAATCTGGATTTACCCTTTTTACAAAAGGAATAGCATTGTATTTAGATATTAAATTTGCCCAAATTTTATCTGCTCCAACTCTTCCAAAAGACTTTTTAATAACAGGATTAAATTTAGAATATAATGCTGTTTGGGTTCTTCCTTCTAAATAACTTGTTGCAGCTCTATCATTTCCTAATAATATGTTTTTAGCGTCATTAAACGTAATATCTTTAACCGCAGTAACAAAAATTGGTGTAGCTGTTTTTACCGCATCTTCTGCTGCTCTATTTAAAGCTTTTATTCCTTCATCCGCTAACTTACCTAAACCAATCTTTCTTAAACCATCATCTACTGCTTTTAATTCTTTTGGTAAAATAATTTTAACTAATTCATTTCTATAAAAACCATCTTTAGCTGTAAGTTTTGTTACTTGATGTTGAATACCATTATCTAAAGCCTGTCTTAGTCCTTCTCCTATTTGAGCCTGTGTTAAACCTCCTGTTTGAGGTAGTTGACTTGCTATTTTCTGTAATTCATCACACCCTACAAATTGTAACGCTATACATATTATTAAAAGTCTTTTTATCATATTTTAAAAATTTATTTACTTCCTAATTAAGATACATCATTTTATATAAGGTCACTCTTTTTTAAAACTATCTGTTTTTTTATCATAACCATATGGACAATGTTTACATCCGTTTTTACAACAATATCCTCTTCTTAAATGATACTCTTCTTTAAAAACTCTATATCCTTGTTCGTTTATATAATATTCGTCTGGGTTAGCTTTTAAAATTTTATTTCTCATAAATGCAAAAATAACACTTAGAAAGATTTTTAAACAATTAAGAAACTTTTTAACATCTTTCATAAAGTTAGCCTTATACTTTATAATGATTATCACCAACTTAGCCAAAAATTAACACTCATTATTAAAATTTCAAACCAATGAAAAAAAGATTTATTTTGGCTATGACATGCCTCAGCTTATTATGCAACAGTTGTAATTCAGACAACAACACAGAACTACTAAATGACTCACAATTTTCAACTAAAATTTCACAAAAGACATCGAATGAACAACTTTCTATTACTCAAAAAATAGGTACTATTTTCGACAAAATGCTTTTGGACCCTAGTGTTAAAAAAGCTTTATTTTCTTTAACCCAAGAAAAAATCCCTACATATAATGGTGCTACTTTAAAAGGATCAACTTTTAAAAATCATTCTCTTTTATATTCGGATTTTGTCACTGAAGACCATGTTATGTTACTGTATAACAGCCAATTTAAAAAAACTCACCAAGAAGAACCAAATGAAGATGTTTTAAATAATAATTTCATTATACATTCTAATTGGGTTTTTGAAGATAATATTATTATGCTTTCCAACAATGATATAATTGAAAATCATATTATGATGAACATAAAGACAGTAAATGATCGAATTAGAATTGAAGGAGAGCGTTCAATAACTTTTGAAGAACTTTTTAATGAAACTTCTAAATTTTTATACGAGGATCAAACCATTGAATTTAATTATGTAATGGAAAAATATCCTAATTTGTTTTTTAGCGCTAATAAATCTTATTTAAGTAGCTACAACAGTAATATGAATTTTCCTTTAACCAATGTTAGTATTCATAGTACACCAATTTGTAATGGTAGCAGTACTAATCCTAATAGTGTACGTTTAACTCTTATTAAAGATGGAGAAAATGTATTGAATAATTATTATTACAGAACTAATATTAGTTCTGCTCAGTTGCAAACCTTAAGTGGAGTTGTAAAAGCTACATATAACGCAGGAGGAACTGGAAATTTAACTTTAGATTCTTCAAATAGATTTTTTACTTACACAGACAACAACCCTATAAACACTACAGATAGATATATTCTTGTTATAAATTACAATAATATTATAGGAGGAACCAATTACTTTAGTATCTCTACAACCAACACCCCTCATTTAGAACTTTTTATGCATTATGAAACCAAAGAAAATTTAGATTATAGTGTTTACAGACATCAACAATATTTGCACTCGTTGAATAACAATACTCATCTTGTAACTAGAGTTTTTCATGGCAACAATGAACCTATTACTCTAAACCCTTGGCTATCTAAAGGAATTTCTTCATATAGTTTAACACTTACTGAAGTTTCTACAGGAATAACAGAAACTTTAACAGGTTTAAATTTGAGTGGTTTTGACTTTGCCGTAGATTTAAAAAGTCGTTTTAATATGTATATAGGAACAAATTTATCTCCTCAATACATAAGAAATGAATACACTTTACAAATGGTAGCTAACGACTGTAATAACACTACTATAAGCAAAACTATAACATTTTATGTAGATTCAAGAGCAAGATTACATCCGTAATAAAACTAAAAAAAACCTCCTTTTTAAAGGAGGTTTTAAATTTATAATTTTCTTCTATTATCACCAGATTGAGTATCTATTAACTTATTGTATGGATCTACTCCAACTTCAATCGGTTTTTTATCTACAATAATAGAAACCGTATTGTTTATTTGAGTAATCTTATGTTTCTTTAAGTACAATTCAACTTTTTTCTTTTTTCCGTCAACTTCTTCCTCTGTGAAAACACCTACATCAATATAATCTGCTAAAGGAACAGAAAGTACTGGTTTTTTCATTTTTTCGGATTTGTAAGAAATAGTATCACCTATTTTTTCTCCATAATAACGTTTACCTAAATCATCATTTCTATACTTACTCACATTAAATGTAATATCTACTTGATATTTCCCATTTTCTAGTTCTTTTGAAGAAGCTTTCACTATTTTATTTCTATATAATGTAATTGTTTCAAACATGTCTTTAATTACATATTTTAAGCTATCTGGTGTTTTCTCTCTTATATAATCAACCATTTCTATTGAGGTTGTATATGGAGCTTCTTGAAACTTCACCTTTTCCACATAAGATTTTAAAGCTTTATTTAAATTCTCTTCTCCAATATAGTCACTTAATGCATAAAAGACTAAAGATCCCTTTTGGTAACGAATATAACCTTGTCCGTCATTATACATTAAAGGTTTTTCCCTTTTTCGTTCGAAGGTTCTTTGCGTTAAATAACCATCTAAAGCTTTCTTTAAAAATTTACGCATTTCTGTTTTACCTGCTTTATGCTCTAATACTTTTAATGACACATACTCTGATAAACTTTCTGAAAGCATTGTAGCTCCTAAAACATCTGCTCCAATTACTTGATGTGCCCACCATTGATGTGCTAATTCATGAACTGTAACAGCAAAAGGATAATCTACTCCTTGATCTTCTTTGTCTACAGCTGCAATAAATCCAATAGATTCTGAATAAGGGATTGTATTTGGAAATGATTGTGCAAAACTTCCTGCTGTTTTAGGAAATTCTATAATTCGAACTTGTTTGTGTTGATACGGACTAAAGTTTTTTGAATTATAATCTAAAGAAGCCTTAATACCTTCCATCATTCGATCTAAATTAAACTCATGTCCTTTATGATAATAAATTTCAAGGTTTACATCCTTCCATTTATCTTTTTTAACTTCGTATCGTGCTGAGTTAAATGCATAGAAATTTAAAATTTTACTATCCATTTTGTAATTAAAATACCTTCGACCATCTTTCTTCCATTCTTTCTGTAAATATCCTGGAGCTATTGCTATTTGATCTTCACTTGTAGATACAGTAGCTTCAAAATCTATCCAATCACTATCTTTTGAAATATAAGTATCTCCTAAGGCTGTACTATCAGAAGGATGAGGTTTCAAATCATTTTTAGGCAAACCATACTTTTTCCTAACCTGATCATCTTTCAATTCACTTCCGTCAGAATAACCAAATGAAGGAAAAATACCACTATTCATAAAAGTTCCGTTTTCTCGTACAGGAGAGTTTTTTCTCCAAAATGTGTTTGGTTTATTTTTTACAGTGAAATTTAATTCTAAACTATCTCCAGGTTGCAAAGGACTCTTTAGCTTATAAATATCAAAGTTCTGAATAGTGTCCTCTAATATTAAATCTGCTTCTTTATTAAATTTAAAAGTACTTGGATAATTATTATGATTTAAAAAGAGACTATCAATTACTTCCTCCGTTTTATTTATCATTTTATAAGTACCAGAAGAATTAAAATCGTAAGTACTTGGATATAAATCCATATTTACATTAACTGCTACAATTCTTGGCTGTGCTTTACCTTGATACTTCTTATAATTTTTTTCCCATTTTACTCGAAGTTCTTCATTTTCTTTACTAGAAAATCGTTTGTTTTTTATATTATTTTCATAATAAATTCTTCCCCCTAAACTTGCAAAAGCAATCAAAGCAACTGTTAATATTAATCCTTTCTTGAAATTAAAACGTTGCATAAAAATAGACAGACGTTCTTTTATAGAATGTGGAATTCCACGTACCCAAAACAAACTAGTTAATATCAATAAAACTAAACAAAATAAACTCCAATAAATTTTGTAAGTAAAATATCCTCCCAATGAAGATCCGTAACCATTCATATCTGAATAATTAAATCCAGCTCCTTGATTGAATTTAAATATCGATTGCTCTACACCTATACTTCCTAAAAGAGGTATACCAATACTTAAAACTAATAAAACTACCAATCCAACATATGGATTTCTTAACATTGTTTGCACAAACAATGCTAAAACTGCCCAAATTGCGAAATGCCAAAATTTCAAAACATATAGTTCATAAAAATAGTGCCCAAACTCATAATTATAATATCCTTTATAAGTTTGATATATTACACCAGATAACATTACTAATGTTAAAATTACTAATTGAACTTTTAATAAAGCAGTTAATTTAGATAACCATAAAACCCAGTTTGGAGTTGGTGTAACATCTACCAAATGGTTTGCATTAACCATTCTTCCTCTATGTACAAGTAAACCTGCATATAAGAAAGTAATTATAATCATAGAAAGATTAAAACCATTCATACTAACTCGTAACATTTTCCATGTTACAGGTAAAGTTTTAGTTCCAAACACCAATCCTGTTTGTGATAAACCTAAAATAGCTATAATAACACCAACTAAAGCTATTGCAATAAAAGGCAATGATTTCACTACATATTTAAAATCTATCGTAGAAAGTTTCCAAACATTTTTTAAACTATGCTTGAAAGAAAAATCGTGAGTAACTTTTGGTAAATTTATTCTCGTAATTCCTCCAAAATTCTTTTTAATTGCACGTATCTCTTTTTCCTTTTTAAACCAATTAAATGTAACCGGACTTTGACTAAAAGAAAACTTTTTAAATACAAATCCGAAAATTAAAGCTGAAACACCTAACCAGATAAGTCTATTATAAATAATTACACTTCCAATTGGTAATTGAGCCTCATTCTGTTCTGCGATAGTCCAATAACGTGTGTAATAATCTAATGCGCCAAACCCATAAGGATCTATCAAACCAGTTAATAATCTATTATCCTGTTCTGAAACCATAGATACCATTAATCCTTGAATAAGCATTACTGCTAACACACTAATAAAACCAGCAGCAATATTTCTACTAAAAGTTACTATTGCAAAAACAATAGCTCCGAATAATATTAAATTAGGAATAACATAAACAAAATAGGAATGTAAATAAGCTATAAAACTAAAACTGCCAACTATTTCAGGATTTGTTCCAGGCAATCGAAATCCAATAATTAATCCAAAACCAATAGCAAAAACAACCAGGGTTACAATGGTTAAACCACTTAAAAACTTTGCAAATAGATAATTAGTTTTAGTAAAAGGATAGGAATATAAAATAGAGTGCATCTCACTCTTATAATCTCTAAAAATAGTAACACCAATTATAGAAGGCAATAAAAAGAAGATTAACTGACTCATTCCATTAAACAAATCATTAACTCCTTTAGGTGAATTTACTATTTTATGACTTCCTGTACTTACTGTTATACTATCGAAAATTCCAGCACTAGCTGCTGAAAAAAATATAGATATTAAAAAAAGTATTGCTAAATATATATAAAAGGCAGGTTTCTTAAACCAATACCTTACTTCGTGTTTAAATATTGTAGAAAACATAATTTAATAGTATTAGTTAAGCTAAAGTAACTTGAGGTTCATCTGCCTTTAATGCGATAAAATACACATCATCTAATTGAGCCGCTACAGCTTCAAAATCGTTTGAAGGTTTTTCTTCTGCATAAACACGAATATTTAAAGTATTATCTTGATTAAAAGTAGATGACAATACATTAAACTCTTTTTCACTCTGTTCTAAATCATCACGATCTATTTTTTTGGTCCAAATAAAACCTTCAATCTCACTAGTAGCTTTTTCTGGAGTTAAATGTTTTAAAATTTTTCCACCATTTAAGATGGCCATATCATTACACAACTCTTTAACATCCTCAACAATATGTGTAGAAAAAATTACAGTACTATTTGTTCCTACTTCTCTTAACACATTTAAAAAACGACGTCTTTCTGCTGGATCTAAACCTGCAGTTGGTTCATCAACAATAATTAATTTAGGGTTATTTAATAATAATTGAGCAATACCAAACCGTTGTTTCATTCCTCCTGAATATCCTGCTACATATTTTTTTCTAACCTCATATAAATTTGTAATCTCTAAAACTTCTCTTACTAACTTTTCGCGATCCGATTTCGATGCAATCCCCTTCAAACTAGCAAAATAATCTAACAGTTCTTCTGCAGACATTTTTGGGTAAACACCAAATGATTGCGGTAAATATCCTAATACTTTTCGAAGTGAAATTTTATCTTCTAAAATATTAACTCCATCAAAAGTAATTGAACCGCTATCTGGACTTTGTAATGTGGCAATAGTTCTCATTAAAGAAGATTTTCCTGCTCCGTTTGGCCCTAATAATCCAAACATTCCTTTTCCTATTTCTAAATTTAGGTTATCAATAGCTTTTACACCGTTTTTGTAAGTTTTAGTTAAATTTTTTATGGTTAGTTTCATTGTGATAAATTTTATAATAAGTAGATTAAAAAGAAGTTTTGTTACAAAAAAAACGTCAAATTAAGAAAATTCTTAATTTGACGCTTAACCCTTCTGTATTATTTTATCAATTATTTTTTTTACTTCCTGGAGGATACTTAGCAAGAATATCTTTTACAAATTTTTTAATTCGTTCTTCTCTCTTTTCTGCATTTCTTAGTGCTAATGCTCCAGAACCTATTCCTTGCCAAATTAACTCTTTCTCCTTAGCATCTATAACATCAATAAATAAAGTTCCTTCAGTATATTGGTTTACATTTAATCGACCAGCTCCTCCCCACATCCATGGGTTCCAACCCCAACCATAACCAAATCCATAATTAAAATTATCATTAATATTAACTCGTTCACGAGATTTCGTAAATAAACTTATCAAAACATCTGGGTTAGATGACTTTTGCATTCCTTTAGCTAATAGCTCTGCTTCTATAGCTCGCATTATTCTTTTCTTATCAAGATCTGAAACCTCAGCTTTATCTATACCTGGTTTGTAAAAAGCAAAAGTTTTCTTATCATCGAAATTTGCTTTTGTATCATAATCTGAAACAACTCGTATAGAATTGCATGAAGTAAAAATTAAAAAAAGTAGCGGTAAAAAGAGTTTAGTTAACTTCATAATAGTAAACGTTTAAATATTATCAAATAATGCATCATCAACAATATTAGGCAATGTTACTTTTAAATTTTCTTCTACTTTCATAGCGCGTTCAATTGCAAAGATAGCTTCTTTATTTCTTGCCCAACTACGTCTAGCTATTCCGTTATTTACATCCCAAAAAAGCATTGACTTCAAACGTTTTGATGCTCCTTTACTTCCATCAAGAAGCATGCCAAATCCACCATTAATAACTTCTCCCCAGCCGACTCCTCCACCATTGTGAATTGAAACCCAAGTTGCTCCTCTAAAACTATCTCCAATTACATTATGAATTGCCATATCTGCCGTAAACCTTGATCCATCATATATATTAGAAGTTTCTCGATATGGAGAATCTGTTCCGGATACATCATGATGATCTCTTCCTAAAACAACTGGTCCTATTTTCCCTTTCTTAATTGCCTTATTAAAAGCTTTAGCTATTTTAATTCTTCCTTCAGCATCTGCGTATAGAATTCTTGCTTGAGAACCTACTACTAATTTATTTTCTTGTGCTCCTTTAATCCACTGAATATTATCCGCCATTTGTTGTTGAATTTCTACAGGAGAATCTTCCATAATTTCTTGTAACACTTTACAAGCGATTTCATCTGTTTTCTTTAAATCTTCCGGTTTTCCTGAAGTACAAACCCAACGGAAAGGTCCAAAACCATAATCAAAACACATCGGTCCCATAATATCTTGTACATAACTCGGGTATTTAAACTCTCTTCCAATTGTTGGATTAGGATTCATTACATCTGCTCCCGCTCTACTCGATTCTAATAAAAATGCATTTCCATAATCAAAGAAATACGTTCCTTTGGCTGTATGTTTATTTACAGCTGCTGCATGTCTTCTTAAAGATTCTTGTACTTTCTCTTTGAATTCTTCAGGCTGATTTGCCATCATTTGGTTTGCTTCTTCGAAAGATAATCCAGCTGGATAATATCCTCCAGCCCAAGGATTATGCAATGATGTTTGATCTGAACCTAAATCTATATGAATATTAGCTTCATCAAACTTTTCCCAAACCTCAACAACATTTCCTAAGTAAGCAACAGAAACCACTTCTTCATTTTCTTTCGCTCTTTGAATCCTCACAACAAGCTCATCTAAATCTGAAATTACTTCATCTACCCAACCTTGAGAGTGACGAGTATGTACAGCTTTTTCGTTTACTTCTGCGCAAACCGTGATACAACCTGCAATGTTACCTGCTTTAGGCTGTGCACCACTCATTCCCCCTAAACCTGCAGTTACAAATAAATTTCCTTTAGGTGTCTTTCCTAATTTTCTAAATCCATTAAGTACTGTAATTGTTGTTCCATGTACAATACCTTGTGGACCAATATACATGTAACTTCCAGCAGTCATTTGTCCGTATTGAGTAACTCCTAAAGCATTAAACTTCTCCCAATCATCTGGTTTTGAATAATTCGGTATCATCATTCCATTAGTAACCACAACTCTTGGTGCATTTTTATTCGATGGAAATAATCCCATTGGATGACCAGAGTACATTACTAATGTTTGCTCATCATTCATTTCAGATAAATACTGCATCGTTAACAAATACTGGGCCCAGTTTTGAAAAACGCCACCGTTTCCACCGTAAGTAATTAATTCGTGAGGATGTTGTGCGACAGCATAATCCAAATTATTCTGAATCATCAGCATAATAGATTTCGCTTGAGTAGATTTTCCTGGATATTCCTCGATAGGACGAGCATACATTTTATAATCAGGACGAAAACGATACATGTATATTCGACCATACTTTTCTAATTCTTCCTTAAATTCAGGAAGTAACTCTGTATGATGTTCTTTTTTAAAATAACGTAACGCATTTTGTAAAGCTAATTTTTGCTCTTCTTCAGATAAAATTTCTTTACGTTTTGGTGCGTGATTTATAGTTAAATCGTATTCTTTTTTTGAAGGTAAAACTGAAGGAATACCTTGTTTTATTTGCTCTTTAAATGTCATCTTCCTATTTTTTTAATTCACTATAAATTGTTGCGTTTTAACCATATATACCAATGCATTAATATCATCTTTCAATACACGATCTTCTTCTAATTTGGCTACTTTCTCTCTAATTAACTTAAAGTTTTCTTCAACTATTTCCGAAAATGTATTCGGCCTTCTAAACTCCATAGCTTGTGCGGCATACATTAATTCAATAGCTAAAATTTTATCTATGTTTCCTAAAATCTGGTTGAATTTTCTTCCTGAAATACTGCCCATAGACACATGGTCTTCTTGACCTAAAGAAGTTGGAACACTATCTGCCGACGGAGGAAAACACAATGACTTATTTTCGGTGACTAAAGCAGCTGTTGTATATTGCGGAATCATAAATCCAGAATTTAAACCTCCCGCTTCTGTTAATAATCTTGGTAATCCATATTTTCCTTCCAATAATAAATAACTACGACGGTCAGAAATATTTCCTAATTCAGAAGCTGCAATTGATGCATAATCTAAGGCCATAGCTAATGGTTGTCCGTGGAAGTTTCCTCCAGAAATAGCTTCTGTTTCACTTAAAACAATTGGATTATCAGTTACTGAATTCATTTCTATCTCTGCTAATTCTTTTAAGTGCTGATATGCATTTCTAGAAGCTCCGTGTACTTGAGGGATACAACGTATAGAATATGGGTCTTGAACTCTATCACATTCTAAATGATTTTCTACATTTTGTGAATTTTTTAAAAACATTCGCATTCGATTTGCTACTTTTAAATTCCCTTTAAAAGGTCGAATACTATGCAACGCTTCTTTAAAAGGTGAAGCACTTCCCTGAAAACCTTCTAAACTCATTGCTCCTGCTAAATCTGCCAAATCTAACACATATTCCATTTTCTTTAAACCTAAAATAGCGTGTGCTAAAATAAATTGGGTTCCATTTATTAGTCCTAAACCTTCTTTGGCTTGTAATTGTAATGGAGTTAAATTATGAGCTTTTAAAACTTCTTTTGACGATTTAATCTCATTATTAATCCAGAACTCTCCTTCTCCTAATAAAGGTAAAAACAAATGAGAAAGCGGCGCTAAATCTCCTGAAGCACCAACAGAGCCTTGCTTTGGCACAACAGGTAGTAAATCATTTTCAATAAAGTAAATAATTCTTTCAATCAATTCTAATCGTACACCAGAAAACCCTTGACATAAAGCATGAACTTTACAAATCATCATGATTTTAGACAAAAAACTTTCTATTGGTTCTCCCACTCCAACAGCATGAGTAATTAGTAAATTTTCTTGTAACTTACTTGTTTCTTCGGGTGTGATTTGCACATCGCATAGAGGTCCAAAACCTGTGTTAATTCCATAAACAGCAACATCTGAATTTGCCATTTTTTCTACCTTAGTTCTACATGATTGCACTTTAGCCTTGGCCTCATTATTAATCTCTGCTTTCAATTCACCCTTGGCAATTGAAATAACTGCATCTACTGTTAAATTATCTATACCGTATTTAAACATTATAATCATTTTCTATTTACAAAGTTATTTTTACTTTTGATAACAAACAACATCATTTAAATCAACAATTAATAACTATGAGTTATCAAATAGAAATTCGACATATTAAATATTTTTTAGCTGTTGCTGAAGATCTGCACTTTAGAAAAGCTGCTGAACGACTATTTATTTCTCAACCTGGTTTAAGCAGACAAATCAAACAAATGGAGGATGATTTAGGAATTCAATTATTTATTAGAAATAACAGAAAAGTTATTTTAACTTCTGCTGGAAACTATTTAAAAAGAGAATTCACTCAACATTTAACAAGTATTAGTAATAGCATAAAATATGCAAAACTGTTGCAAGATGGTAAATTAGGTGAATTAAAATTTGGTTATGTAGGTTCTGCTATGCAACGAATTATTCCAGATATTTTAATTCAATTTAAAGAAGTTCTTTTAGATGTTAAATTTGGTTTTAAAGAAATGGATAACCAAAAGCAAATTGAACACCTACTTTCTCAAGAAATTGACATTGGATTTGTGCGCTTAGATCGTGTGCCTAGAGATATTGCTATTAAACCTATTTTAAAAGAACCTTTTTGTCTTGTATTACCAAAAGAACATATTATAAATAATTTGAACTATAAAAATTTATCACAGCTAAAAGATGAATCTTTCATTCTGTTTGATCCATCTTACAGTCCATCTTATTATGAAAAAGTTTTACAAATATTTGATGAAAGTGGTTTTGCTCCTATCGTATCACACAATACAATTCATGCAGCTTCCATTTATAAGTTAGTTGAAAATGGATTTGGATTATCTATAGTTCCAAAATCATTGCAACAAGGTTATGATTCTAATGTAAAATTTATTGAATTAACAGAAATATCACAACGTACAACCTTATCTATTGTTTGGAATAAAAAAAATAGAAATCCGATACTTCAATCCTTACTACAAGAAATACAAAAGCATGTTTAAAATGAATTTAAACACGCTTCTTTTTATATAATTCCTTCTTTATTTAACGAATAATTATCTGTTTTATAATCTGCTGTTTTTGAGTATCTATTTTTAAAAAGTAGTTTCCACTAGACAAAGAATTTACATCAAAATTGATATTATAAATTCCTTTTCCTTGACGTTTTGTTTTTAATAAACTCTTTACTTTTTGTCCATTTGTATTATACACAGAAATTGAAACTTGAGTTTTATTTTGAAGTAAATAATGAATATTACCAGATTGACTCATAGGATTTGGATAAACTCCTAAAATTACTAAATTTTCGTTTTCTTCATTAGATACATTTGTCCCTATTTCAATAGGTTTTACTCCGTAAACAACCCTAGAACTACTTTTCGCAGGAGTATTGGTCGACTGAATTCCACAATCGTTTTTATTCACGTAATATCCTTTATGAAAAAACTCTCCTGAATTTGGACGAGTTATATCATTAATATAAAACCAATCTGCTTGTACTTTATTTTCTTTTACATCTAAAATAAAATATCCATGTGCATCTAAATCAACTTCTTTAATATGTCTGTTAAGTAATTTTGTATAAAATTCAGCTAAACCAGTTGCAATTCCTCCATAGGCATCTAAATTTTGAGAAGTTACACTTGGTACTACAAATTCAGAACCTATACACTCTCTGTTATATCTTAAATTACCCGCAAAAGTACTATGAATATCTCCTGTTAACACAACTACATTTTTTATATTATTATCATTAATATGCTTGTATAAACGTTCTCTATCTTTCTTAAAACCATCCCAAGCATCATTTGTTGGAACTCCGTTGTAACTCATCATCATTACTTGATTACCTATAATTTTCCAAGTCGCTGAGGAAGCAGATAATTTACTTAATAACCAACTAAATTGCGTTGCTCCTAAAATCGATACATATGTTGCTCTTTGTGCTAGTTTCTCTTGAGAAATAATTGATGTTGCTTTAATTAAAAGACTTTCTAATTTTTCTTGATTTTTTCTTGAAGCTAAATTTCTATTTCCATAATTCTTGTAGTTATAAGCAATAGTTGCAAACTTTTCAATCACAAAATCTAATTCTTCCTTCGTTAATTTCTCTTCTTGAATAAAATATGGAGCAATTTTATGAATAGCTTTTTTAAAATCATTTACTGAATTTAAAGGATCTTCTGCTATAATTTGTTTTACTTTATATTTTAATTCTTTTTTAGATTTTAACGTAATACGTTGTGAAGTAACTGTTTCTCCTCTTCCTTCAATTCTAGTGTCTAACATTAATAAATCAGCTAAATTTCCGTAAGAAAAATCTCTATACAACCTGTATTCTTGAATCGAATTTGCTCTTACAGGCATCCATTCAAAATAAGCCTTATAAGCGTTGTTTTTTCTTACTTCCCAACTTCCTTCTGTAGAAGGATCATGATTTTCTGCTCCAAACTTATTTGCATCATTGGAAAACTCGTGATCATCCCAAATTAAAATAAAAGGATGTTGCTGATGTATCCTGCGTAACATCGGATCTAATCTGTAATACGAGTAACGGACACGATAATCACTCAAAGAAACAATTTCATTTTTGGGTAAATGTCCTCTTCCAACTTCATCACTATATCCATATCCTCCAGTTTCATATTCATAAATATAATCTCCTAAGTGAATAACAGCATCAATATCTGTTCTCTCTGCTAATTCTTCGTAAGTATTAAAATATCCATTCTGATAATTTGAACATGACACTACTCCAAACCTAACATTGTCTACATTTCCTGTTGGTGAAGTTCTAGTTTTTCCTATTTCTGATTTTTTATTTAAAGCTTCGAATTGAAAATAGTAAGTTGTATTTGGATTTAAATTTGTGACATCAACTTTTACCGTATAATCTTTTCGTTCATCTGTAGTAACTTCTCCTTGTTGAATTACATCAGACATTGTTGGATTAGTAGCAACTTTCCATGTAACGTTAACATCAGGTTGATTTGTCGTAACTCTAGTCCAGATAATGACAGCGTCCTTTAACGGGTCTCCTGATGCTACTCCATGATAAAAAGGAACTAAACTCGCATTGAAAAAACTCTCAATATTATCTGAACTAAAACGATCAATTTTAGTTACTATTGCTGAGTTTTGAGCTAAAAGTGTAAAAAAAGGAGTCGTAATAAATAGTGCAACAAGCACAAAAAAATTAATTTGTTTCATTTTTCGGGGTTAATTTGTTAATCTGTTGCGAAACTAATTTTTAAAGCGCTAACTTGCTATGCATGCATAATAATTAACTCAATGATAATTCTGTTAACATTTTTATATTTTTAATAACCTAACAACTAACATTTCAATGATAATTTCTTTACATAAAAAATGTAAGCCAGTTGTAAATAATGATAAATTACTTTGATTATAATCTCTAAATATATCGTTCCTAAAGGTTTTACTGGTATTACTTTATATCCGTTTATTTTTCTTAAAAACTCTTCAATTAAAAATGATAAAATCACGATTAATCATGAGAAAATTCATCTGCGACAACAAATAGAAATGCTTATTATTCCTTTTTATATTTTCTATGGAATTGAATGGTTTTTTAAATTTTTAAAATATAAAAATAGTTATCTTGCTTATCGAAATTTAAGCTTTGAGCGAGAAGCTTACTCATTTGAAACAGACATCAATTATTTAAAAAACAGGAAATTTTGGGCATTTATAAAACATCTATAAAATTTTCATCAATACTATTTTTAAGCATTTTCTTTAACTGTAAAACTGAAAAGAAAATTAAAAAAGAAGAAGTTATCGAAATAGCTAAAGCAGCTATCGTTAAAAAAGACACTACTCCAAAATACCCAAAGTATTTAACAAAAGAATATGTATTAGGTAAATTTGATTATAAAACGCACCCTGACTTTGGTAAAATACCGAAGAATTTGTCTTCTAGCGAAATGTATTTAAGAAAAGAAGTGTTAGAACAATTTCTTAATATGGTAAATGCCGCAAAAAAAGAAGGTATTAAATTAAAAGCAGTTTCAGCAACTCGAAATTTTCCACACCAAAAAAGAATTTGGGATTATAAATGGACAGACAAATACAAAAAATACCCAGAAGACAAACGCGCTTTAAAAATTTTAGAATACAGTTCTATGCCAGGAACTTCAAGACATCACTGGGGAACTGATGTTGATATTAATGATTTAGAAGATGAATATTTTTTACAAGGAAAAGGTAAAAAAGAATACGAATGGTTAATGAAACACGCAAACAGTTTTGGTTTCTATTTAGTTTATACATCAAAAGATAACGGAAGAACTGGATATAACGAAGAAAAATGGCACTGGTCTTATGCTCCATTATCATCAATTTACTTAGAATTTTACAACCAAAACATTACACATCAAGACATTACAGGATTTCAAGGTTCACAGTTTGCAAAAGACATTCACATGATTACCAATTATGTAAATGGAATAAACCCAAAAATATTGACTTATAAGCCCTAAGCTTTTCTTAAACATTGCTTAATTTTTTTGAGATTTTCGTAAATTGCAACTCAAAATAACAACTAAATTTACGAATGGAACAAATAGCTCCTTATAAACCCAAGCATAAAGTAAGAATTGTAACTGCTGCTTCATTATTTGATGGTCATGATGCTGCAATAAACATAATGCGTAGAATTATCCAGTCTACTGGTGTAGAGGTAATTCATTTAGGTCATGATAGAAGTGTTGAAGAGGTAGTAAACTGTGCTATTCAAGAAGATGCTAATGCAATTGCTATGACTTCTTATCAAGGTGGTCATAACGAATATTTCAAATACATGTACGACTTGCTTAAAGAAAAAGGAGCAAGTCATATCAAAATTTTTGGTGGTGGTGGTGGAGTAATCCTTCCTGAAGAAATTAAGGAATTAATGGATTACGGAATTACTCGTATTTATTCTCCTGACGATGGTCGTGAAATGGGATTACAAGGTATGATTAATGATCTTGTACAACAATCTGATTTTGCCATTGGTGATAAATTAAACGGAGAAGTTAATCATTTAGCTGAAAAGGAAATCGGAAGTATAGCTCGTGTAATTTCCTCTGCAGAAAACTTCCCTGAAGTTTCAAAAGAAACTATGGATATTATTCATAAGAAAAATGAGACTTCTAAAACTCCAGTATTAGGTATCACAGGAACTGGTGGTGCTGGTAAATCGAGTTTAGTAGATGAATTAGTTCGTCGTTTTTTAATTGATTTCCCAGAAAAAACTATCGGTTTAATTTCTGTTGATCCGTCTAAAAGAAAAACAGGTGGAGCTTTATTAGGAGATAGAATTCGTATGAATGCTATTAATAATGAACGTGTATATATGCGTTCTTTAGCAACACGTCAATCTAATTTAGCTTTATCTAAATATGTAAATGAAGCCGTTGAAGTTTTAAAAGCTGCTGAGTTTGATTTAATTATTTTAGAAACTTCTGGTATCGGACAATCTGATACTGAAATTATAGAACATTCTGATGCTTCTTTATATGTTATGACTCCTGAATTTGGAGCTGCAACTCAGTTAGAAAAAATTGACATGCTTGATTTTGCTGATTTAGTTGCTATTAACAAATTTGATAAAAGAGGTGCATTAGATGCATTACGCGATGTTAAAAAACAATACATGCGTAATAATAATCTTTGGGATGTACACATGGATGATATGCCTGTGTATGGAACTATTGCTTCTCAATTCAACGATCCAGGAATGAACTCGCTATACAAAGCGATTATGGATAAAGTTGTTGAAAAAACAGGAGCTGATTTAAAATCTACTTTTGAAATTACTAAAGAAATGTCTGAAAAGATATTTGTAATTCCACCAGCCAGAACACGTTACTTGTCTGAAATTGCAGAAAATAACAGAGCTTACGATAAAAAAGTAGATGACCAAGAAAAGGTTGCTCAAAAGTTATATGGAATCTTCAAAACCATTGAAAGTGTTTCTGAAGGAACTGTCGCTTTAGATAAATCAGGAATTGATGAAACTTCAATTCAAAAAACAGACGAAAACAGTGATTTTCTAAAATTATTAATCGCTGAATTTGATCGCGTAAAAATGAATTTAGACCCATATAACTGGGAAGTCATTTTAAACTGGGCAACTAAGGTTAAAAAATATAAAGATCCTATTTATACGTTTAAAGTACGTGATAAGGAAATTAAAATTGAAACACACAGCGAATCGCTGTCACACAGTCAAATTCCAAAGGTAGCTTTACCTAAATATCAAGCTTGGGGAGATTTATTACGCTGGAATTTACAAGAAAATGTTCCTGGAGAATTCCCATATACATCAGGATTATATCCTTTCAAGAGAACTGGAGAAGATCCAACCAGAATGTTTGCTGGAGAAGGTGGACCAGAACGTACGAACAGACGATTCCATTACGTTAGTTTGGGAATGCCAGCAAAGCGTTTATCTACTGCTTTTGACTCAGTTACTTTATATGGAAATGATCCTGGACATAGACCTGATATTTATGGTAAAATTGGAAATGCTGGAGTATCTATTTGTTGTTTAGATGACGCTAAGAAATTATACTCTGGATTCGACTTAAGTCATGCTATGACTTCTGTATCAATGACTATTAATGGTCCGGCTCCAATGTTATTAGGGTTCTTTATGAATGCTGCAATTGATCAAAACTGTGAGAAATACATTAAGGAACACGGTTTAGAATCGAAAGTAGAAGCAAAATTAAAAGAGTTATACGACGATAAAGGTATTGCTAGACCAAAATATAACGGTGATTTACCAGAAGGAAATAATGGTTTAGGTTTATTACTTTTAGGTGTTACTGGAGATCAGGTTTTACCCGCAGACGTATATGCAGAAATTAAAGCCAATACATTATCTCAGGTTAGAGGTACAGTTCAAGCAGATATTTTAAAAGAAGATCAAGCACAAAATACGTGTATTTTCTCTACAGAATTTGCTTTACGTTTAATGGGAGATGTTCAAGAATACTTTATTGAGAAAAATGTACGCAACTTCTACTCTGTTTCTATTTCTGGATATCATATTGCTGAAGCTGGTGCAAATCCAATTACTCAATTAGCTTTAACTTTAGCTAATGGATTTACCTATGTAGAGTATTATTTATCTAGAGGAATGGATATTAATAAGTTTGGTCCAAACTTATCGTTCTTCTTCTCAAATGGTATCGATCCAGAATATGCTGTAATAGGACGTGTAGCTCGTAAGATTTGGGCAAAAGCTTTAAAATATAAGTACGGAGCAAATGCACGTGCACAAATGTTGAAATATCACATTCAAACTTCTGGACGTTCTTTACATGCACAGGAAATTGATTTTAATGATATTAGAACTACGTTACAAGCATTATATGCAATTTACGACAACTGTAATTCGCTACATACAAATGCTTATGATGAAGCTATTACAACACCAACAGAAGAAAGTGTTCGTAGAGCAATGGCAATTCAGTTGATTATTAATAAAGAATTAGGATTAGCTAAAAACGAGAATCCAATTCAAGGTTCATTTATTATTGAAGAATTAACTGATTTAGTTGAGGAAGCGGTATTAACTGAATTTGATAGAATTACAGAACGTGGTGGAGTTTTAGGAGCAATGGAAACAATGTATCAACGCTCTAAAATTCAAGAGGAAAGCTTGTATTACGAAACTTTAAAACACACAGGAGAATTCCCGATTATTGGTGTAAATACGTTCTTGAGTTCTAAAGGATCTCCAACGGTTACTCCACAAGAAGTTATTCGTGCAACAGAAGAGGAAAAATTATTCCAAATCAACACTAAAGAAAACTTAAATAAAGCAAATAAGCAAAAGGTACAAGATCAATTAAAAATTGTACAACAAGCTGCCATTCAAAACGAAAACATTTTTGAATGTTTAATGGAAGCTGCTAAAGTTTGTTCATTAGGTCAGATTACATCAGCATTATTTGAAGTTGGTGGACAATACAGAAGAAATATGTAATAATATATACGTCAACCTGAACTTGTTTCAGGTTTTCATTTATAAACTATTTCTTAAATAGCTTTATGAGATTCTGAAATAAATTCAGAATGACGCAAAACCAGATATTTATATATAAAATTAAGAGCAGTAGAAATGTTAAGTTTTTACTGCTCTTTTTCTGTAAAGAAATTATATTGTTGAACTAAAATACATTCCAAACCTAAAATTAATGTGTGAACTAAATTTAAACATTTTTAATCTTCTTATAGTAGCGTCGATTTTTATAGGTACGACATTTGGAACTTTACTAATTTTTACGAAACGTATCAATAAAAAAGCTAACTTACTTCTTGGCTTAATTGTTTTTATTATCGTTTTGTGGAATATTTGGGTTATAAGTTTAGATTTTCAGTTCACTCGTTATTTCACTTATTTTTATTTAATTCCGCTACACTACTCTTTAGCTCTTGGTCCATTAGTATATTTCTATGTAAAAAGAATCACTAATTTTAGTTTTCATTTCTCTAAAAAAGAACTCCTTCATTTTTTACCAGTAGTTATAGAACTTAGTGTCCATTTTCTAATTAGTATAGAGGCTTTTACAGATCAAAAAACGAGTATTGAGACAGCTATTTTTCATCAAATAATTCCAATTATTCAATTTCTTGCTATTATTTCCGTTGTTTCGTACAGTATTTTTGCTTTAAAAGAAATCAGAATTTATCACAACTGGCTTAACGAGAATTATAGTGACAACGATGCATATAATTTAAAATGGTTATATCGATTAATCGTCATATTCGCTATAATTTGGATATTATGGTTTCCATATACTTTTATAGATTATTTAGTGTTTAATTTTCAGTTAGGTATTAGTGATTATTATCCTATTTATATAGCCCTTTCTATAATTACAATTTGGATTAGCACTGAAGCTTTTTTAAGATCTGAAATTGTTTTCCTAGAAGCAAACAGAAAAGAGGTTCTCCACAAAAAAGAAGATCCGACTGAAGAAATTCTTGAAAAAGCATCTTGGTTAAAAGAGGAAATGAAAAAGAATCGTTTTTACTTAAATTCTGAATTAACCTTAAAATCTCTTGCAGATAATCTTAATATGCATCCTAACATGTTATCAAAAGTAATTAATGACGGATTAGATAAAAATTTTTCAGACTTTATTAATGAATATCGTGTTAATGCAATTATAAAAAAATTAGAGAGTGGTAATTATGATCATATTACTTTATTGGGATTGTCTTTTGAATGTGGTTTTAATTCAAAAACGACTTTTAATAGAGTATTTAAAAATATAAAAGGGATTACTCCTTTGCAATATAAAAAGTCCATAGAAAACAACTCTAAATAGTATTAAATGAGTCCCATTTTATAAATTGGAGCGTTTGACTTTTTTGTTAAACCTATGTTTGTTAGCAATAAAACACTAATAAACATGAAATTAAATTTTAACTTACTGTGTATTGTTTATCTCTTTATTGCTTGCAATACTATAAGTTCTTCTCAGAAAAAAAATCAATTAGAAACACCTGAAAACACCTTGTTTTTTTCTAAGGCTGATTTCAAAACTAATAAAATCACGTCAGATAATTATACAGATGATTTCACATTACATAAAGATCAATTTTTAAATATTCACTTTACGTTAAAAGAACCACTTATAAAAAGTCTTCAAAAATTAGCTCCTCATTTAACTGATGAACAATTATTAGACAATGGAAATTTTCAATTTACTTTTTTAGTAAATGATAAAAAAGTACATGTCGAAAACTTAAATAAAGGTTCCGGTACTTTAGATACTAAAACCAATCAACTTACCTATATACTCCCATTAATTTACCCTGAGCAAATTGATTTTTGGAGTTGGTTTATGTGGTTAAAGTTTATGAAATTAAGTGGTGGTGAAGATATTTTAACAGAAGGGAAACATTCGCTGACTGTAGAAGTAAGACCTTATTTGAAGGATCAAAAATTAAAAACAGGACCTGTTTTATCTAAAGGAACTATTAAAATTGAAGTCGCTAGAATTAAAATTGACGAAAATTTAGTCCCTGTTCAAAAAATAAAAACAATTAATGATTGGAAAATTTCAAAAGCCAACTATAATAAGGGTAAGATTGAAGCTTTAAATAGAAAAATTGCTGAGAAAAGATTTAATCAAATTAATGGAATTGTTGTCATAAAAAACAATGAACTTTTAATTGAAGAATATTTTAATGGTGCAAATAGAAACAGTTTACACGATGCTAGATCTGTAGGAAAATCTTTTGCTTCTACACTATTAGGAATAGCAATTCAAGAAAATTATATTAATAATGAAAAAGCCCTTTTAAAAGATTTTTACGATTTAAAATCATTTAAAAACTATACTCAGAAGAAAGACAGTGTCACTTTAGAATCCTTGTTAACTATGAGTTCAGGTTTTCTTGGCGACGACACAAATTATAATAGCCCAGGAAATGAAGAAAAAATGTATCCAACTAAAAACTGGGTTAATTTCACATTGAACTTACCCATGGAAAAAGATAAAAAATTAGGTGTTGATTTCACTTACTTTACTGCTGGAGTAGTTGTTTTGGGTGATATAATTCATAAATCAGTTCCTGAAGGTTTAATTTCTTATACTCACAAAAAATTATTTAAACCTCTTGGAATTACTAATTACAAATGGCAATATACACCTCAAAAAGTGGGAAACACAGCTGGTGGAATTCAATTAAGAGCTATCGACTTTGCTAAATACGGACAATTATATAAGAACAAAGGAGTTTGGAAAGGTAAACAAATTCTTAATGAAAAATGGATAGAGAAAACCTTATCAAAAAAAGTTTCTCTCACTAATATTGGATTAGAACACGAATATTATGGTTTTCTTTTTTGGAATAAAACATACACTATAAACAAAAAAAGTTATGAAGTTTCATATTGTAGTGGTAGAGGTGGGAATAAAATTTTCATTTTTAAAGATATTCCTTTTGTAATAGTTATTACATCTTCTGCATATGATATTCCTAATGCACATTCTAATGCAGATAAAATAATACAAGAATATATACTTCCTGCTGTAATTGACGACAAATAAAAACTATTGAATATTTCTGATACAAAAACTGAAAATTTGAAAAAATTATCCCTAAAAATTACATCTCTAAAAATAGATTTGTAAGCCTTATAAAATCTGATAAAATTTAAATCTAGAGAATAACTAAAAACAAAATATTTCGTAAAACACTGTAACAAAAAGACTTATTATTCTTCTTATATGTGTAATCAAAATTATAAAAACAATAAATGAGTAAGACGTATTTTATTTTTAGTTTAATCTTCGCAACAGGCTTAGGAACTTCTTTAGGAGTTAATTTCGGAACTTTAACTGGAAATCTTTCAGTAGGTATTTTACTTGGTAGTATAACAGGTTTATTATTAGGTTTTGGAGTGGGTTATTCTCTAAAAGCTTATGTTGAAAATTATAAAATTCAAAATACATTATAATACCACAACACAACTAACCTTTAGAAACTTATAAAATTTAATCCTGAGTAAACATTACTCAGGATTTTTTTAGTTAAATAATTCTCAAAAACAAGCTGTTATTTATAAGTTTTGAATTTATTTTATATTTTTTGTTCCTATTGTTATTATGTAAAACTATGAAGTTTTTTCTCCTTCCCTTTTTTAAATTTATACTTAGCTTTTCATATTTATATTCTCAAAATTTTAAATCAGAATATGAGTTATTCAATAAAATAATTAACTATACACCTAAAGAATTTAAAACTATTACGAATTTTAAATATTTTCCAAGTGAATATGAAGGGAAATTGAGTTCTATAGCATTATTAAGTCGAATTTATCAATTTCAAAAAAAATTAAAATTAACTGTAAACCAAATACATGAATTAGAAGAAAGAATCGATCAACTTTCACTCTCTTTTTATTTAGAAAACAACCCCATTCTAATTGAATATTATGGCGGATATTCTGGTTGCAATGAATCTCCTATAGCTAAAAAAACTTTTCAAAATAAAGAAGTAATGATCATTAAGTTCTGTCATACTTGCTCAGATCAATATAACAAAGTTATAGGACAATTTATTGATATATTTAACTTCAGAACAAATCAATTATTAAAAACTAACAATGAATGAAATCTTTCAATGGGTATACGAACTCTTAAAATGGATGGCTAAAGTTACGGGCTTCAGTTACAATGAAATCAACATTATTGTGTACTACATTATTATTCCTTCTTTGTTTCTTTATTTACTTAGTAGAATAATAAAAAATTACACTGTAGTTCTAGGCTTTATTGCTTTTGTTATCGTCACATTATTTTTTATAAAAGATTTTAAATTATTTTCTGATAATCTCTTTAAACAATCTGTAAACTTTTTAAACTGGTTCGAAATTATAGGTTTAAATTATACTCAAGCTTCTGTAGTTATTTGTGTTTTCATTCCATTTCTTATCATTTTAAGCTTACTACTATATCGTAAAAAACATACTTAAATATTTAATATTATTACTTAAATCCTCAAGATTTTTGAGTAATTTAACCCTAAATTTAAACGACCAAAGCTCCTATTTTACATGAAAAAAACAAACATTGTCTTACTCATAGTACTTTGTATTATTGGGGTTTTTAACCTGATAAAAGTTTTTACTTTAGATAGCCATTTAAAAAGTGCTAAAGAATCTTTACAAAAGGCTCAAGGTGAAGTAGAAAATGCCCAACAACTAAATAATAAAGCACAAAAAGAAATACAAGGTTTAAAAACTGCTATAAAAAAATATGAATTCAAAAATGAAGCCTTACAATTAGAAATTGATTCTATTGTTTTAACTAAAAGAGCCAAAGCTCCTAAAGATTGGGCAGATCGCCAAAGTATAAAGAAGAAACAAAAAGAAATTACTGCCCGATTAGAATACTTACGTCAAAAAAATAATGAATTTGAATAATGAAAAAAATCATCAAATTAACCTTCATCATTTCCCTAATACTATCAACTTTTAGTAGTGTTTATGCTCAAAATAAAGTAAAAGACACCATTACTATTGGTAAAGAATATGCTCGTTCTCGTAAACTTCCAATCACTGTTAATAAAGGAACCGTTATTATAAACCAGATCGATTCACTTCATTTAGTAAATCAAATTCGATTTCATTATTATGAAGAATTGCGAAAAGAATTATTTAAAAATGATTTCGGTAAAGACATTGAAAATATTGTTTTAAAATATGAACGTATTGTAGAAGAAAATAATAACTTATTCAATCAATTAGAACTAAAATCTAAAACGCAATCTGATTTGTTTCAAAAAACAATAAATGAATTAAAACTTTCATTAGATGAAACAGATCGTACCTTAAGTTTAACTCAAAAATCCTTAGATAATGCCAATACTTCTTTGGAGTTAAGCATGAAACAAATAGAAAGCGCTCAACGCAGACAATTTTGGAAAAACTTCGGATTAATTGGTGGCGGTATTGGAATGGGACTTCTTTTAGGTTTATTAATTGCTAACTAAACAATAATGTTATGATAAATAGAAAATTCTTCTTTGATTATGTAAAACAAAGACTACATTTTGGTCGATTAAAACAAAGTCAGGTAAATGGTTACAATCAGATTTTAGATTATTGGGAAGACGAAAATTTAAAAGATGTAAGGTGGCTCGCTTATGTTCTTGCTACCACGTATCATGAAACTGATAAAACGATAAAACCTTTGCGAGAGTATGGAAAAGGTAGAGGTAGAAAATATGGGATTCCAGATTCAGAAAATGGACAAACATATTATGGTAGAGGTTATGTACAATTAACTTGGAGAAAAAATTATCAGAAATATTCAGATATCCTAGAAATTGATTTAGTTAACAATCCAGATTTAGCTTTAGATCAAGAAATTGCTACAAAAATTCTATTCCATGGAATGATTAATGGGGTTTTTACAGGAAAATCTTTAAAAGATTATTTCAACGAAAATAAATCTGATTGGTATAACGCAAGAAGAATTGTTAACGGAACTGATAAAATGTATACTATTGGCGATTATGGCAAAGAGTTTTTTGCTGCTATTTCGTTCAATTATATTTTATAGCCTTATCATTTTCTTGACATCTCATTTCAATTAATTAAATTTAACTGTTGTATAAATATTTCTTTAACTTTTAAATAAAATCAATATATGGAAACTATTGATTTCAATGAGGTTTTAAAACTTATTCAAGAAAAAGCCATACTATATTTCCCTAAATTACTTTTAGGTGGACTTATTTTATGGATTGGAATGAAACTAGCAAACCGATTGGTAAATTTCTTAACTAAAGTATTAGAAAAGGCAGGTTTCGATGATACCATTCGTCCATTTCTTGTTTCTATGCTTAGTTTTATTTTGAAAGGAGCTTTATTGCTTATTGTTGCTTCTATTTTAGGTGTAAACCTATCTAGCTTAGTTGCTTTACTTGCTGCTATTGGTTTCGCTATTGGTATGGCTTTGCAAGGAAGTTTAGGGAATTTTGCTTCTGGTATATTAATTTTAACATTAAAACCTTATAAGTCTGGAGACTGGATTCAAGTTGAAGAAAAGTTTGGAAAAGTTGAAGAGATTGGGATTTTTAGTACTACTATAGTTTCTCCAGGTCATAAAACATTAATAATTCCTAATGCTAAAATTACTGATGGAGTTGTAACTAACTACTCTAAAAAAGGAATGGTTCGTTTAGAAATTAACGTAACTATGCCTTATGCTGAAAGTTTTCCAAGAGTAAAAGAGATTATAAAATCGACTTTAGTTAATGTAAATAATATATTAACGGAACCAGAAACTGAAATTGGAATCGAAACTTTTGATTCTCACAGTATAGAATTAACGATTCGTCCGTATGTTCATCCTGAAGATTTTTGGCAAGTGACTTTCGACACTCATGAGGCCGTGAAAAAAGCTTTTAGTGATAATAAAATTCAGGTTGCTTATTCTGAAGGTGTTGAACTTGGTAACATAGGTGAATAATTGAAATGACTTTGTAAGCATTTAGGAAGAATCAGTCTAATATTATAATTAATTATGAATTAGACTAATGGAGTATTATTCTTTAAACCATATTTCTGAGCAACTTTTACTAACTGTTAAACAAAACAAAGATACGACGAAGCTAAAGTTAGAACTTTCATTCACTCCTTTCAATGAATTAATAAATAGCTTAAAAAATGATGAGGAAAAAAAAGCGTTTTGGATTAATATTTATAACGCCTACTTTTTAATTTTAAGGAAAGAGTTTAATATATCTAAACCTAAAATATATACTGAAAAAATAATTAAAATAGCTGAACATTATTTCAGTTTAGATGATATAGAACACGGGATTTTAAGAAAGTATCGTTACAAATATTCATTGGGTTTTATAGCTAATTTATTTGCTCCAAAATTAATTAAACAACTTGCTGTAAATTCAATAGATTATCGTATTCATTTTGCTTTAAATTGCGGAGCAAAAAGTTGTCCTCCTATCGCTTTTTATAATACTGAAAATATAAATAACCAACTCGATTTGGCTACACAATCTTTTTTAGAGTATGAAACAGAATATATTCATGCTAAAAAAGAAGTTCATACAACAATGCTTTTCAAATGGTTTTTAAAAGATTTTGGAAATTTTAAGGGAATTAAAAAGATTTATAAAACACAGTTGAATAAAGATATTTCTGATTATTCAATAAAATTTAAACCCTATTCTTGGGAAGAGAACCTGAATAATTTCACACAATAAAAAAAAACCTTATGCTCTAAACATAAGGTTCTTCTTTTTAAATATATAAATGACAGTCATCGCACATTTTAACCTCTCCATAATACGTTTCTCTGTATTTGTGTAACGTAGCTATTGGTAGAAATAAAAAATATTTTTTGATGTATGTTACTTTCGTCATTAATCTTCCCATTTTAGGAGAAAATCTGTTTTCTAATTTTGTTTTTCTTTTAATGTGAAATAATTTCATGTATATATTTTATGTTATTATGTTGATTATAAATTTTAGGCTAATACAATATCGGCCTTTAATTGAGATACTTTACTTTTAGTCCAAGCATTTAACATCCAGCTTGTTTTCTCTAAATCTTTAACGTATCCTCCGATTAAATCTATTGTTCCTTCATCGTGTACTTTTTCAGCTTTCTTAATTACTATATTCATTTGATATAATAACTTCTTATGATCTTCTAGTAAAATCATTACCATATCTCTATCTGTTTGAAATGGCGAATTTTCTGAAATTGATGATATTTTTAAATATCTACTGTATCTGCTGACTGGATGAAATTGCAGAGTTAAAATCCGTTCGGCTATTTCATCTATTTTTCCTCTTGCGTCGATATACATTTCCTCAAATTTTTCATGCAACTTAAAAAAGTTTTCTCCTACAATATTCCAGTGAAAATTTCTTAATTTTTGGTAGTATATATGATAGTCTGCTAATAACTGGTTTAACTGTTTAGCTACTAATAAATTTTCTTCTTTATTTCTTGTTAAATAATTCATTATCTTAATGTTTTTTGCGCAATCACTATATGGATTGCTATTCGTAGTTTTTTAAAAAAGCCCTGCACTGTTATGTACAGAGCTTGTAGTAGAGTAATGGTATTACTCTGATTATTGGGGAAACCAAAATCTATTGAAAATCTTTATTGGTAAATAAATTGAATTTGAATCCCTCTTCTTTATCCTTAGTAAAAATTATTTTTACTTTTATTTTTAATAAAAACTCTATGCTTTATATCGAGTTTATTACAAAAGAGTTAGAACGCTCTAGGTATTAAAGTAATTGAATATTTTAATCTGTTGTTGTAAGTATAAACTCAAACTCCTCGTTATTATCGTCTATTGCTGTAATTTTAAAATCTCGATTTTCATTTAACCTTACTTCTCCAGTTAAATTATCTAAATTATTTAGCGTAGTCGTATCCATTAATATCATATCTGGATTTGCCTTTTTCTTTGCGAGTAATGAAGTTTCCTTATCTAATTCATAATTTACCATATAAGCATGGTCGAAATACTCATCTTTATCAAAATCTGTCATAATTATTTTAGTTACTTCTATTGGAGTATCTATTCGATCTTGATTTAATTTGTAGCGATCTTTTTTATCGAACCTAACAGGCGCTTCTTTTAACGTAATTACTTTTACATTTCTGTAAGTTCATTTATCGTTTTCTAAAACTTTTATTTTTCCTTCTTCAACAATTTTAATAAAATCTGTTTTAACTATATCTTGTTGAGAGAATAACATTCCAAAACTAAAAATCATAGCTGTTAAAAATACTTTTTTCATAATGTATATTGTTTTTAAAGTGAGTAGTAAATTGCTTTTTAGATGCTTACTATTTGACATCTTGCATTTATGCTTTTAAACAAATACATTACAAAATTAAGCAGGCTTTATCTTCTTCTTTAGCTCATTTAATTTCATTCTTAACTCATTTAATAAAAAGCTTTATTTATTTAAAAATTTATAATAAATGAATCAATATAAATTATCACTTTTTCTCATTTAAAACTTATATTTAATAGGTAAATATTGAAATATGAAAAAAATAAATAAATATTTAAAAATTAGACGAAAACGTTCTAAACCAATAGATCAAAAATATTATAAAGCCAATAATATTGTAGTTATTTTAGGTGTTATTGCTTTAATCGGTTTTATAATCCTTGCTATAATTTTAAATTTTAAGCGATCTTAATTTTAGATTCTTTTTTGTTTTTTAAAAACTGACTGGGAGTTAAACCATATTTACGCTTAAAGATTTTTGAAAAATAACTTCTACTACTAAAACCTATGGTATATACTACTTGAGATATGTTATAGTCTGTATTATTAAGTAAATCTCTTGCTTTTTCTAAACGAACATGTCTTAAATATTCAATTACAGTTCTAGAAAATAATAATTTGAAACCTTCTTGTAATTTTACTTGAGTAAGCCCAATTTCATTTGCCATGTGTTCTACTGTATAATCTTCAGAAACATTTTTTGTGACTTTGGCAGCTAGCTTTCGAATTAATTTAATCTCTTTTTTTGTTAAATCTGTTACAAACTCTTTTTGTTTTTCAACATCTTTATTGTGTTGTAACATATGTTCAGATAGGATCTGGTAAATGATTCCTTCTTTCATTAGAATGCGAATCATTCCTTTCTGTTTTATCTTATTTAATTGTTTTACAAGATTAGAAAGTTTTAAATTGTAAGTTCCAAAGTAAGCAAAAGTATTTTCATGTTGTTTATCATGAAATACTTCATATAGTTTTTGATTAAGAATTGAAGCATCATTTAACCGCTTATTAATAAACTCTTTTCTACTTACTTGTATAAGGTTAATGTGATTTTTCACATCTTTTTCAAAATAACCAAAATTATATCCACCTTTTTTACTTGTAATTATTACTGGTTGAAACTGATCTAATTTTCTTTTTTTATCTTCTAATTCAAAGCGATGTAGAGAATATCCTTCTAAAGTGTAAACGAAATGAATAGGATTATACATTGTAGTATCCATAATCAAATGAATATCATGAAAAAAAGTAATATCATATTCTAAAAGACTTCCTCCCCATTCAAAAGTTATAAAAGTAATTTTCCCAAAAGCATTTTCGTTATTTACATTCAAGATATATTCTCCCCATCTTTCAGTGATTTTTCCTCCAATAATTTCTTGAATTTGTTTAACAGTATCTTCTGTTGTTGTTGCAGTAATATGAATTTTTTTCATGTTTTAAAATAGGTACAAACAAATATATTAAATATCACCTACTAAAGTATTCCTTAGCTTCCACAGAAACTTAAGAAACTTCTAATAAAAAACTGGTATTCCTTTTTTAATATCTTTTTAGTTTAGAAAAACACAATTAGATAAAAATATTTAAAGTCATCTTATAAAATTCAAACCTTATTCTTGGGAAGAAAATTTAGACAACTTCGTATCCCAAGCTAAATAATAAATTCAAGTATTATAGTTTCCAATTATAAAGTTTGAAAGGAGACTTTATTAAACTGGTTTTACCAAAAGGTGTAATTTCAACTTTGTTCTCAAAAGCGTGTATTAAAAGATCTTTTTCGTCTATTTTTCCTATCACACCTTTGTCTTCATATAAAACCGATACTTGAAAACCAAAATGAAGAATTGTACCGGGTTTAATATTATCTGTTTCTTCTACATATTTATAGAGATTTCTTGGTCCGCAATAAGGAATTTTATGTCCTAGTTGTCTCATACCATAAATTGCTAATTCAGCGCAATCACTACCAATGGCTAAGTCAGTTTGGTGTCCATAATCTGGAATAGTTTTCGGCGGAATAATAAATGGTAAGTTTAATAGCTCTGTTAAAATACCAGTGTAAGAATTATCTCTTCTAACTATGATTTGAATAATCGATTCAGACTCAAAATGAATTGGTTTATTCGATTTTATTAAACTTTTAGGATTCTTAAACCTCCCGTAATAATAAGTTCCAGATGATAGGTTTGATAAATCAAGTATTTTATTTTCTGACTTATTTTGTACTTCAGAAACCTCATAATCTATCTTTAGTATATTTTGTTTCTTACTTGATAAATTATCGTATTCTTTTAGAACTGGCTTGATATTATACCACTTTCCATGAGCATCTGTTTCTAGTTTTATATGATCTCCTTGAATTATTCGAATTGTTGATTCATAAACAGGAAGATTATGATTTATAGATACTCGTATTTTAGAGTTAAATGAATTTTTTCCTATGAATAGTAGAAATATATAACAACTTATTATTTTCATCTATACCCTAAAAGAAAAAGTTCTGTAATACAAGTATCATTATACTTAGTTCCTTTATACACTTCTAAAATAGTAATCGTTACTTTTTTTATTTTCAGATATCCTTCACCAAAATCTCCAACCTTGGTTACTAAATCATAAAAATTATTGGTATTGATACTCGAGTATTTTTTGTCTTCAAAAGTTTTTTCGAAACTTGAGGTTTGTGTCTTTTTAGGATCATTATAATCAACAAACTCCATTTCAACTTTTATCTTTTTTAAACGATTATTCTCTAAATATGTACTTGCATTTTTAGTATAGCCGTTGACTAAACAAATCGCAGCTAAATTGTAATTATCTAACTCAACTTCTATTTTTTCACCTATTCCAGCTCCTTTTTTTCCTTCAACCCAAACAGTTTTAAAATTACCATCAAATAAGTGTGATTTTTTATAATTACCTTTTAATTGAGAAGAAACTTTTATCTTTTTAAGATACTTTTTATCTATTCGATTCTTCAACAAAAACTTAGAATACTTCTCGGATTCGTTTCTATAAGAAACAAATAGTGGTAATTCTTTCTTTAAATCAAAATTACTTTTACTAAGCGAGTAAACGCCTTCGTTTTCTTGAAGTTCAATTCCTTTAAACTCTAACTTTCCTCCTTTATTTATAACTTCTGTAGCATCTACTTGTATATTCATTGTTTGAACTGTTCCATTTCCCCATTTATGAGCAGGACTGAAGTCATAAATAAATTTTCTATCATCATAATTTTCAAAAAAGCTTTTACTTGTAGACCAATCTGTAAAACTGTTTTTAACCTTATAGCTTACTTTAACTGTAATTATTTCATCTTTTTCTATTGAAAAATTCATCACATGCCATTTTCTTTTTACTGAAACTTTTTCATTATCAAAATTTCTAGTCTCAGATTCGAAAACAGAAAGATCAATTTGACTTTTAAATGGTAACTGTTTAGCATTGATTGAAAAATTAAAATTCGATAACAAATCTTCATCAAACCCCCAATCTGAATCAGTAATAAATTCTACAGGAAAACCATATGTAATATCTTCTTTAGAGTAACCTATATTTTTTAGAACATAATTTACCATTACATAGCTATAATCACCTTCTAACTTAATTTTTAAATCCTCATTGATTAATTTAACACTGGCATGTTCCATTAAAATAATATCGCCAGTTTTGTGAAACGTTGAACCATCTATTGGTCCGCCATTGGCAAAAATTTTAAGTGTAATTATAAAAAATAAAGCAAATATCTTTTTCATAGTTATTCATAGTTTTAAAATGTAAACTTAAAAAAATTACAGCGATTTTTTTCCTTCTACAGAAACTTCTGAACCTTCTAATAAAAATACTGATGTTGGTTTTTTATCTTTTAGAAACTCAAAATCATCTCCATAATTTGTTTTGAAATCTAATTCTACTTCTGTTTTATGTACTGGATAAAACTGCCACGATGGGTGTTTTACTTCATATTCTGTAGTTTCTCTTACATTCTTTTCTGAATATCCCCAATAATGTTCAGCTATGAATTCAATTTCTGAACCTGGTAATATTTCTTGTTGTTTGGTTGAAGCTTCTACAGCAATACGATTCCATTTTTTTTGCTTCTTCCATTTATATTCAACATTTATCTTTTCCTTAGTAATATTCCAATGATGTTGCATTGGCAACGTCTCATAATGTTCGTTATAAATTGTATTTGCTACGAAAGTAATTGCAGATTTGGGTACAATTTCTTTAATAAAAACAACTCCTCTTTTTGTTTCTCCTTCGTGTTCTCTTTTTACATAAAACCTTAGGTTGACTTCTTCAAAATTGACATGAAAAGGGACTTTTATACCTAATAATTTTGTGTTCAAAAACATAAAACCAACCACACTCACATAACATTTTCCATCAAAGAAATCTAGCGATGTTCCTTTTGGTACATAAGATTGTAATATTTCTGGATTAACTGAATAATTAATCATCACTAACTTTCGCCATTCTGCTTTTAAAAAACTCATATTTCAAATGTATTAAATAATATTACCTCAACTTTTTAAACTGAATTTTAATGCCGCGTTAAGATTACATAATCTCTTTCCATTTACCCGATTCAGCATAAGACTTTATCGTATTATTTCTTTCTACTAAAAAGCGAATCATGTACTTTTCTAAGAAAAGATAATCTACAAATTTACCAAGTAATCCAAAAGGTGAAATATATTCCATAACATCTACCAATAATGTGGTATTATTTTGATACGAAAAGAAATGTTCATGTCTAAATTTCTTAAACGCTCCTTTCACCATTTTATCTGCAAAATAGCTCGACGGAACACAACCTGTAATTTTAGATGTAAAATTCTGATAAACTCCTAAATGTTTTGCGCGCCAAGTAACAGTTTCTCCTAATTCTATTAATCCTGATTTTCTTCCAGCTACTACTTTTTCATTTGTTTCATGAGTTGAAATTTTATGCAACTCAATACTTCTTGATAAATCGAAAACTAATTGTTTCGGAGCTTTTATTTTAGTGAATAACATGATTGTTGGCATAATTTTATTTTTAATTGTTCAACTTCTATTTACTACTTTTCTTATTTCATCATATTTTAAATTCATAAAAATTATCCGTTTGAAATTGAAACCCTAAATCCAATAATTTTTTCGGATACACATTTCTACTTTTTAATAACAATTCCGTTTCTGTTCCAATAAATTGTACTCCTAGTTTTAACATCCATTTTGGTGATGGTAAACCCAATGGAACTTTTAATTTTTGTCTCAATTCTTTTTGAAATGCTCTATTCTCAATAGGATTAGGAACACACAAATTGTAAACTCCGGATTTTTGAGTAATTAAAAAATCTATGGCGTTTATATAATCTTGCTCTGAAATCCAACTGATATATTGTTCTCCATCACCTTGCTTCCCTCCTAACCCTAGTTTTGTCATTCTTTTCATTATTGGAAATGCTCCACCTTTATTTCCAATAACAATAGATGTTCTTGTAATTATTTTTTTAGTTTTTAGTAATTCAAAAGCATTAAAAACTTGTTCCCATTTCTTGCATACATCCATAGAAAAATCTATTCCTATTTCTCCGTCATCTTCAGTCATTAATTTATCTTTTGAATGCCTGTAAATCGTTGCTGAAGAAGACTGAATAAAAACTTTAGGAGGAAACTTTAACTCTTGGATAACTTCACATAATACGCTTGTACTTTGTAATCTACTTGAATAAATTTCAGCTTTATTTTTAGCTGTATATCTACAATTCACCGATTTGCCGGTTAAGTTGATTAATAGATCTGTGTTTTCTAAAAAGTTAGTCCAATAACCTTTTGTTTTTCCATCCCATTGTAAGTAATTTACATTTTCAACATTTAACTGTTGTGTTCTAGTTAAAATGTAAATCTGATTTTCTTTCTTTTTTCTATAGTATTCGGTAAGCAACTTCCCCAAATATCCAGCTCCTCCAGCGATAACGATTTTCATAACTAACCCTAATTTTGTGTTCTTAAATTTTCTCTTTTACTTGCTTTTCTTCCTTTTAAAAAAAACATGATAAATACAATCATTACTACACCTAAATAGACTGAAAAACCTCCAATTTTTGCACTAAGTGTTTCTACTAAATCTTTGTAATCTGTTAAGGAATAAATTTTTATAATTTTTAAAGCAAAGCCAATGTTTACTAAGTAAAAACCAATCTTAAATAGTTTATTTGTAGCCATAGCAATTTCTTGTTGCTGATTGAAAATATCTAGCATAAATATTTTACTATTCTTAAATAAATGTTGCGATACAAAAGTGGTTAATCCAGTACTTATTGGTAAATAAATGGCATAAGCTATTAATACTAATGTTGTGTTCATAATTACTTGTTTTTAAAATGTTTGTGTGATATATATATTGTGATTAGATTTATTCCGTGTAGAAAGGCAATGAGTAATAAAATAAGACTCAATCTTCCAGAAATTTCTTCTATCAATTCTTGAATATTTACGATGTTATTTAAACTATTTAGCGTGAAAACAACAATTCCTAAATTCAATAGATAATAGGCTGTTCGTAAAACTTTATTGATTCCGTTTGCGAAATTTAGATCGTTTGGAAAAAAATTAGTGATGTATGTTTTTCCGTTTTGATAACATTCATTTCCAACATAAACTATGGTAATTCCAGAGATGAGAATGTAAACTATGTAGGTTACAATATCCATAGTATTATCCGTTTAAGATGAAAAATAAAATGATCGCTCTATATCCAATCCAAGTCCAACTTAAATAATTTGGTAACTCTAATAATTTGATTCTTCTTTTATGTTCAAAAAACATGAAACCAACAACTCCAGAAAAAGCAAATAAAATCAACCATTGTGGAAAACTAACTATACTATTTAATACGATTAATTGAAACAAACCAATACAACCGATTAATGAAACAGTAATGAGGTTTCCGGTATAATTCAAAATGCTTTTAAAATCTTTATTGATAATAAATACAGTTTGAGTAACTATTAAACCTAATGCTAGCCAAATTTCTCTTGTAAAACTCGCTTTTGGTAAAGCCTGAATCATATGCGAAAATTGAAATAAGGTTATTGCAGTTATTAAAGTTCCTAAAACAATAAATAACAATCTGTATTTCACATTAAAATCTGGAGTGCATTCTAATTCTTCAAATGCTTTCTTTTCTGAAGGAATAATTACTTTTCTATTATAAGAAATCAAAGAATATAACTTTGATAATCCATATTTAATAGGTTTGAAGTTTCCTATTTTTTCTACAATTGGAAATGAATTTCCTATTACTTTTAATAAACTATCGATACCATAAGTAACTTGTTTATTTTCTCTATCGACTAAAGCTATTTCATTTACAGCTCTTTTTACATCTATAAACTTTCTCTCTTTTGCTGTTATTTTACCGAAAGACTTTCTTCCCTCTGTATCTAACATTTTAGCTTTAACAAAAACGCTAGTATAAAAGTTACATAACGGACAATCGGTATCGTATAATAATGTATGTTGATTTAAAGTTTTCATATTTTCAAAAATTATTGAAAGTTAACAGTCAAATTTTTTTAACTCTATAAAAGCAGTTAAACTATAAGCTAGAATTAAAGGCAGCCTAATAAAAAATATTGATAAAAGAAGACCATTGAAATTTGGATTTTTTATCAAAAAAATGAAATAAACTAAAACAATTAGTAAATAACTTCCTATAAAATATTTACCTTTTATATTTAATGTTTCCCATCTTAATCCCAAGGAAATAGCATATAACAATTGTAAAAAACCCAAAGGAATAGCGAATAGAGCAGCAAAGCCTAAATTGTTACTATCAAAAATACCTGAGAGTAATAAAATCGTAAAAATTAACATTAGTATTCTATTTATATATTTCATAGTTTCAGAAATTATTGAAAGTTTGTTTTTAAATTTTTTTACTTTTTTATTAATTTGGTAAAATTAGATAATAACCAGTGCTCGTCTGCTTTAATTGCTTTCTCCAATAATCCATTAAACATACCTGTTACTGATAAAATATCTTTCATTAGTTTACGAAAAACCTCAGCATCTTCAGAATCTTCACTTACATCGTTTTGCAACTCTTCTAATACTTTAAGTACAGGTTCTATTTCTCTTTTCTTACGTTCTTTGGTTACTTGTTTAAACAGCTCCCAAATATCTTTATCAGCTACAAAAAACTCTTTACGCTCTCCTGCTACAAACTCTTTTCTTACAATTCCCCAATCGATTAATGCACGAACATTCATATTTACATTTCCTCGAGAAATTTTTAAAGCTTCCATAATTTCATCTGCAGATAAAGCTTTATTAGTCGCTAATAATAACGCATGTACTTGAGCCATCGTTTTATTTATGCCCCAACTTGTTGCTAAACTACCCCAAGTTTGTATGTACTTTATTTTTGCGTCTTCTAACTTCATGGGACAAATATATATGTTTTTTCTAAACTTTCAAAAAATATTGAAAATTAAAAATATTAAAATATATTTTTAATATCTCTAAAATTGTAAATTTGAAAAAAAAACTATGTCTAAATACATCTACATTTTACTCATTTTGTTCATTATTTCTTGTTCGAATGAAGATAATAACCTTCCTACAATAGAAATGGAAAAATTTTATGGCAAATGGTATACTAGAAAAGGGTGTGAAGATCAAAACTTCATGATTTTTTCTGAAAATGGAATTTACTCAAATCGATATTCTTTTAATGAAACATGTGCTACAAACGAAAGTAATACTTTTGAAAGCACTGCTAATTATACAGTAATAAGAAATGAAATAAACTATGATTTTTTAACTATAGGTGAAGTTATAATTGAAGGATCTAACGACAATACCGCAACAACCGTAACTGATATAAATTACTCACAAGAAAGAGTTATTGAACTTACTGATGAAATTATGGTAATAGAAACTGAAATAAGACACGATTATAGGGAAACCAGGTACTACACTACTACTTTCTATAGAAGTCCAAATTAATTTTATTATTTTTTTACTTTCTATGTAATATTTTTAAACCTGAAATTACTAATCAGGTAAAGAATATATTTTTGAGTAACGATTTTTATATTACATCAATATTACCTCATTCAGGAATTATAATTAAAATCTGTAGAGCCTACACAGATTCTGAAGAAGATTTTGAAGATTTCTATCAAGAGGCTTGTTTACAAATTTGGAAAAGTAGAAATGCATTTCAAGAGAAATCGAAATGGTCTACTTGGGTATACAGAATTACTTTAAATGTTTGTTTAACCTTAACAAAAAAAAATAAGAAAAAACATTTAAATAGTGATCATTTTTTAGAACCATCTGAAGGAAATAAAGCTTTTGAGAATGAACATTTGAATTTATTATACGATGCTATTAAAAGGCTTTCTGAAGTAGATAGAGCTATTATTTTATTACATCTTGAAGAAAATCCTTACAAAGAAATTGCTGCAATTATTGGAACTAGCGCTAACAATATTGCTGTTCGAATTAACAGAATTAAAAAACAATTAAAAATATTACTTGATGGAAAAATCAATTGAAAAGATATGGAATGAAGCTTTTATTGATGAACAATCTTTAATTGCTCCGAGGATTAATAATTTATACAATCAGAAATCAAAATCTATAGTGAATAAAATTAAAAGAACCTATGAATTTGATAATAGAGGTTTATTACCAATCGCTGGAATTGTAGCAATTGGAGGAATATTATTATCGGAAACCATTATTGGTTTGTATGGAACTATTTTGATTCTATGCTTGTATTATTATAATACAAAACTACTAAGTAGATTCTCTAACTTAGATGTAAAATCAGATAATTTAACGTATTTAAAAAACTACAGAAGAGTAGTAAAATCAGTTTCTTTAGCAACAAAACGAATGTTCATTTTTGTAATTCCGTTTGTTGTTTTATCAATTTTCATTTTAGCGTTCTTTGTAAAAGAAAAAAGTTTCTTGTCTCGATTTATTAAGGAAGGAACTACATTTTTAGAAATTATAGGAATTGGCGGATCGATAGCTCTTATTTTTTCAATAATTGCTATGCTGGCATTTAAACTTTCAACTAAGTTATTATATGGTACTTTATTCTCTAAATTAGATGATCTAATTAACGAAATCGAAGGATTAAAAAGTTAATAAACTATAATCGTCATCTCAGTTTATGAAGATGACGATTTTTATTTAGTATCAAATTGATTTCTTCTGTAAAATAGTTAAAGCTACTCGAATTTGTTCATACGGAACTTTCTCACCAAGAAATTCAAAATACGGCTTTAATGCAGTTTCATTTTTCAATACTTTTTTCGCATTTGCAACTTCTTTTATTGTTTCTGGTGAAGTAAACTGGTCTAAATTAATATCTTTTCCTTCTAGATATAATTTAGATAAATGCGAAAATATTGTTGGCGTTTTTAAAGCTCTAGCTTCTGCGATTTCTTCAATAGTTAAACCTTGACTGTATAATTTATAGGTTTCTAAAGCTGTGTTTTTTTTACCTCTTTTCTTTTCTTGAAGGAAGTTTTTAATCTCTTCCATAAACTCACCTCCATATACTTCAAGTTTACGCTGCCCTACTCCACTAATAGATAAAAACTCATTATCTGTTAACGGACGTTCTTTTTCTATTTCACGTAATGTGGCGTCATTAAAAACTAAATAAGCTGCAATATTTTCTTCCGTTGCTATTTTATAACGTAATGCTCTTAAACGCTCAAATAAACTGTCTTTTTTAACAGTCTTAGTTGTTTTAGCTACTGTTCTTTTTTCTTCTTTTTTGATTTCTAAAGGTGATGTTAATTGAATTTTTTCTCCATCGAACAATACCTTTTTAGAAAAATCTGTTAACTGTAAAGCATTATTTAAATGAAATGCAATTTGACAATAACCTTGATTGACCAATTGCACTAAATAATGCTGCCAATCTCTCCAAGAAATATCCTTTCCTACTCCGTAGGTTTTTAGTGTGTTGTAATTTTTATCTAAAACTGTAGCATTTTGTGCTCCTCTAAGAACATCAATTACTGTTCCCATCGCTTCTTTTCCTTTCAACCTGAAAATCGCTGATAAGGCTTTTTGAGCAATTACAGTTCCATCAAAAAATTGAGGCGGATTTTTACATACGTCACAATTCCCACAGTTTTCTTCAATTAGCTCTCCAAAATAACTCAATAAAATCTTTCTTCTACAAACTGTAGCTTCTGCAAACTGTTTCATTCGATCTAGTTTTGCTTCTTGAACTTCTTTATTCGTCGTATTTTCTATGAATTGACGCAATTGTATTACATCTGCATAACTATGAAATAATAAAGCCTTAGCCGGTAAACCATCTCTTCCTGAACGTCCAATTTCCTGGTAATACCCTTCAATATTTTTAGGCATATTATAATGAATTACCCAACGTACATTCGATTTATCGATTCCCATTCCGAAAGCAATAGTTGCACAAATAATTTGAACATCATCTTTTACAAAAGCTTCTTGAGTTTTTGCTCGTTCTTCAAAAGATAATCCAGCATGATATGCTCTTGCATCTATATTTTGTTCTTGTAATTTTTTAGCTAATTGCTCCGTTGCTTTTCTACTTAAACAATAAATAATTCCAGCTTCATCTGGAGTTCTTTTTATAAAATTTACAATCTGCTTAATTCTTTCATTTCCTGGACGAACTTCTAAACTAATGTTAGCTCTATTGAATGAACTGATAAAACGTGTAGCGTGAGTAATTACCAATTGTTCTACAATATCTTCTTGTGTTGCCTTATCTGCTGTTGCTGTTAATGCAACTATTGGAACTTCTGGTAACGATTTTTTTAGAAAAGCAAGTTGCTTATATGATGGTCTGAAATCGTGTCCCCAAGACGAAATACAGTGTGCTTCATCTATAGCGATACAACTTATATAAGTCTGATTTAAAACATTTTGAAGTAATGGTAAACTTTCTGGAGCTACATATAACAATTTAATTTTTCGTTCTGCAACAGCACTAAAAACAGCGTCTTGATCTTCTTTAGATTGACTACTATTATAAAACATCGCCGGAATACCATTTGCTCTTAAACTATCAACTTGATCTTTCATTAAAGCAATTAATGGTGAAATAACTAAAGTAACTCCTTCAAAAAATAAAGCTGGTAATTGGTAACAAATTGATTTACCTCCTCCAGTTGGCATAATTACAAGTGTATCTTTTCTATTTAACACATTTGTAATTATTTTTTGTTGATCTAATCGAAAACTATCATAACCAAAGTTAGTTTTTAACTTCTCTAACAATTCTACTTCTTGGTATTCCATTCGGCAAAAATAGGTATAAAGAGGCGTTTATTTTTAGTTATATTTATTGAAATTAAAGGTAAAAAAAGTTAATTTGCTTCTATCAATTTATCGATACTTTCTCTAAAACCTTTACTATTCCAATTTGCAGACCCTGATTTATCTACCCTAATATTTCCTTGCGTATCTATTACAAAAGTTCTTGGGATAGAAGTTACAGGTGGTAGTTCTTTTGGAAAATCCTGATTGGATTGATAAACAGGAAACTCATATCCATGTTTTTTAAAGAAGTCGTTTAGTTCTTTAGCACTATCGTTAGTTATAAATACAAATTCTACTTTTTCTTTGTAATCATTATAAAATTCTTGAATGTAAGGTAATTCTGCTATACAAGGAGGACACCAAGTTGCCCAAAAATTTAAAAAAACAACTTTTCCTTTAAATTCAGAAAAATTGGCGTCATAAGTATTTAAACCTGTTAGCTTCCAGTTATAATTAAATATTCTTGCACTTCCTTCTACCTTTTCTACTGTAGGTGAAAAAGATATTTGTCTTATGAACCAAACTCGACTTGGTTTATATAAAATTAAAAATAACAAACCTATAAAAAGGACGTTAGATAATGTAAAGTATTTCTTCAAATCTGTTTAAATTAAGAAAAAGTACGAGCAAAAGTACTCATACTTTTTTTCCCTTGGTCTATCAATTTAAAAAAAACTAACATGTAGTAATCTAAAACTTTAGTTAAACTTAATGAGAAACTCCTGGCGACTTTAACAAGTACATATTGGTTCTCAGCTGTTTTAAAATAAAATCTGCTACATCTGCTCTTGATATTTTTAACTTTAAAGATTGTAAACTAGATGGAAATCCGTGTAAATATTGTTCTGTTTTTTCTCCGTCAGTAAAAGCACTTGGTTTTACAATCGTCCAGTCTAAATTACTTGCTCTTACATATTTTTCTTGTAATTCGTGATCTAGAAAAACTTGCTTTAAAAACCATCCGAACATAATATACTTCCAAAAGAAATTTAAATTATTATTGCTTTCTCCTGTACCTAAAGTACTCTGACAAATTAATCTTTTAACATTATTTTTTTCCATGGCTTCTATAATATTTTTTGTTCCGAAAGATCTAACTGAACTTTTTCTACTCTTACCAGAACCCAAAACAATAATTACAGCTTCCTTTCCTTTAATGGCTTCACTTACATCTTTTTTATTAAAAACATCTCCTTCGAAATATTGTAGTTTTTTATTACTCACTTCTGATAGTTTACGTTTATCTCTACAAAATGCTGTTACATCGTAACCTTGTTCTAACGCCTGATTTACAACATGCTTACCTACTGTTCCTGTTGCTCCAAATATTATAAGTTTCATATGTATTTATTTTAAAATTACACCACAAAATTATTTGTAATGTCTATCTTAAAATTGAACAAAACCGACAAAGTGAAGATTTAAGCAATTTGATTTAAATAAAATTTTGGTGTTTGACCTGTGTAACTTTTAAAGGTTCTTATAAAATGAGATTGATCTGAAAATCCGCTATCTAAACCAACATCTAACAAAGTATCGAATTTAGATTGACTTAATAAATGAATAGAACTTTGAAACTGAATAATTCTGGCAAACTGTTTTGGTGTTAAACCTACATAATTGATGAAATTTCTTTCTAAGGTTCGTTCTGTTATAGGAACTATCTCTAGAATTTCTTTTACTTTTATTTGGCCTTTTTTCTCTATAATAATTCGAATTACTCGTTCTATCATAGCATTTTCTGAAACTGTATTCGCCTTAATTAAACTTCTTATTAAGTTAAATAAAATTGAAATCTGCTGATTTATTTCAGAAGTTTTTACTAATTCGTCTCGATAAAAGTTCGTATTTACATGATCTAATTGTAATAAATCGTAACAGTCATCATTAAGAACTTTTGGAGCAATTCCTAAGAGATATTTTGAAGCAAATGGATATAGTTGAACTACAATATATTCGTGAACACCTTTTACACCCAAAGAAATAGGCTGTAATGTTTGTCCGTATAAAAACAACTCTGAGAGTTTTTTCTCTTTTGGAAATAAATAAAAACCTTCATCAGAAGATTGATACATAATGCCAGGGTAACCATCTGCATACAAAGGAATGTTCGTATGAGAATTTTCATTTGTATTACTTCCAATCATAATACAATTCACATAAGGAAGTATATCGTTTGGTAATATGTATTCTGTCTTATACATTAGGAAATCCTAAAAATATAAATTTTACTTAAGTTTTTTTTAAACTCGTATTAAAATTAGATCTAACTCAAAAAAACAAAAATTAATAAAGCGGCTATAAAACCAAAAATACTTGTAAACCAACCCAAAGATTTAGATTGTGTCCAACCAGATAAACTTACAACAGTTATTTGAGAAGCAATACCAATCATAAATGCGATAAAAGATATTATTCTAGGAAACATAATTTTTTCATGACTTGCTTCTAAAGGATAACCTTTAGTAGTCATCAATAGGATTTTCGTCATTCCAAAAATTGCTATTAAAAATGCTAATGAAGAAATTACAGAAGTTTTAAAAATTATACGCTTTAGCTTTGTATCAAGTTTTCCAATTAATAAGGTTACAACGGTTGTTAAGGAAAAACCTCCTAAAAAAGTACATATAAGAATAAATTGTCTTGCTAATTCGTTCCAATATTCAAAAGATAGATTATCTAGTTGCATTATGTAATAATTATAAGCATTAAAAAATAGTGTAAGTTTCAACTATCTTTTCCTACAAATAGAAAAAATAGTATCATTTTTTAGATCATAAAAAAAGATCAAAATAAACTTATGAAAAATACATTAAAAATAGATATAGTTTCTGATGTTGTTTGTCCTTGGTGTACAGTTGGATACAAACACTTAAAAAAGGCAATTGATGAATTAGGTATTGCAGATCAAATAGAAATTGAATGGCAACCTTTTGAGTTAAATCCACATATGCCTGAGGAAGGACAAGATTTAACAGAGCATATCACTCAAAAATATGGTTCAACAAAAGAACAACATGAAGCATCTAGAAACAGGTTAGTAGAAGCAGGAGCTAATGTTGATTTTAAATTTGATTTTTATGAAAACATGAAAATCGTAAATACTTTTGATGCACATGTTTTATTAGAATATGCTAAGCAATTTGGAAAACAAACAGAATTAAAAATGCGCTTAACTACAGCCTATTTTAGTGAGCGTAAAGATGTTTCTAAACAAGAAGTTTTAAAACAAGCTTTATTAGATGTTGGACTTAATGCAGAAGAAGCTTTAGCTAAATTAAATGACGATAACGCTCGTTTTGAAGTTCAAAGTAACAAACAAAATTGGCAAAACTTAGGTGTGCGTTCTGTACCGACTATTGTTTTTAATAGAAAAGAAGCGGTAACTGGAGCACAACCTATTGGAGTATTTAAAAATATTTTAAGAGAATTAACTACACAACCTTCAGCAATTTAAGGTTGATATTAATTATATGTTTGGTCGAAAACCTCACTAGCTTTATGTTAGTGAGGTTTTTAATTATTCTTTAACTTCTTTTTTGAATTTCTTATCGTTCTTACTTTTATCATCAAACAATAATCATCTTAAATTTTTCTTTGCGTTTAAACCAAAATGTGTAATAGAAACTTTACCAAAATTATACACCACAGATCAATTTTGAAAATCATAAAAATTTAGTTTTTTAGCATTTTCTATATTGTAAATTAAATCCAAATTATCTTTATTTTTATCATTAAGAAAGTGCCAGTCATGATTCATTTTTGATTTGTAAACTTCATAATCACATCCTCCATTTTCCGTGATAGCTACTTTATTTACTTTAAAAGTCCCTTCTCCTAAAAATTCACGATTAAGATTCCAAAACTTCCACTTCCCAACTTTATATTCATAATTATAATTCGTTGGTACAACACCGCAAAAAGTAAAACTTGCTTGTTCAAACTTTCCTTGTCCATAGATATTACCAAAATCATAGATCCAATCAAACCTATCAATATCTGTTAACACATCATATTCATCATCAGCAATTCCTATTTGAAATTTTCTAATACTACCTTCAGGATTTTTATGTACGATATAAATCGTATCCCTATTAATTAAGATTCTAACATTTTTACCTATAATTCTGTAATAAGTGGCTTCTTTTAGTTCATCTACTTCTTCTAGTTCTGTTAAATTATTTATTAATTTCTGTATTGCTAAAAATTCTAAAGAATTTGGTTCTATTAAAATAAGTTTTCTATGAAAATCTGTCATAGTAAAATCTTTTCTAAATTCTAAAGTATCGTTATCCTTTATAATTTTATCTCTTTTATTACTACAAGAAAACATGAAACAAATCAATATTGATAAGCTAATTTTAGTAATATAATTTTTCATATTTATTTTTAAAACTTCCAATCTACGACAAATACACAAAAATTTTATCTCAACCATTAATAAATATGAAGTAACATTAATTTAACAAGTAATTATTCATAAAAAAACTGAAATATTCAAACTAATTCAGTTTAAATATTTCAGTTTTTAAAAATTATAAATTAAGGTATAGTTTTATCCTTTAATTCCTTTTACGAAATCTGCAATTCCATCAACTCCATTTTTATCTAAGCTTTTAATAAATGCTGAACCGATTATGGCTCCATTACCATATTCACAAGCTTTTGAAAATGTTTTGTTATCTGAAATTCCAAAACCAATAATCAATTTACTTTTTAAATTCATTGCTTTAATTCGCTCAAAATAATCAATTTGTTGTTGAGAAATTTCTCCTTTTGCTCCTGTAATTGCTGAAGATGCTACCATATAAATAAAAGATTCAGTTAAATCGTCTATTTTACGAATTCTTTCTTCAGAAGTTTGTGGCGTGATTAAAAACACATTTGTTAATCCGTATTTTTTAAATAATGCTCTATAATGTGATTCGTATTCAACCATTGGTAAATCAGGAAGAATTAACGTATCAATACCACAATCTACTACTTTCTGGCAGAAAGCTTCTTCTCCGTATTTTATGATTTGATTTACATATCCCATTAATACTAATGGAGTTGTATTCGTATCTTTTATCGCTATTAATTGTTCAAAAACAACATCTAGGTTCATTCCATTTTTTAAAGCAACAGTACTACTATGCTGAATTGTTGGTCCGTCTGCTAACGGATCAGAAAAAGGTAAACCAACTTCGATAAAATCTACACCGTTACTTCCTAATTTATCTATAATTTCAGCAGTTTGATTTAATTCTGGAAATCCTGCAGTGAAAAATATAGATAATAAATTATGTTCTTGTTTTTGAAATATTTGTTGAATTGAGTTCATGATATATAATGTCAGTTCGAGCGGAGTCGAGAACTAATTTAATTGTCAAACCTTTCGACTCCGCTCAAGGTGACAACACTATTTTTTTATTATTTCAAATGCTTGATATAAGTTTCTAAATCTTTATCTCCTCTTCCTGATAGGTTAATTACTACCGTTTGATCTGGCTTTAAATCCATTTTTGGCAAAACAGCTAAAGCGTGAGCAGTTTCTAACGCTGGAATAATTCCTTCAATTCGGGTTAACTCATACGCCGCTTGTAATGCTTCATCGTCTGTTGCATTCATAAACTTAGCTCTCTTTGTATCATGTAAAAAAGCATGTAATGGCCCAACTCCTGGATAATCTAATCCTGCAGAAATAGAATAAGGCTCTACAATTTGTCCGTATTCATCTTGCATTAAAATTGTTTTACTTCCGTGAATCACACCTACTTCACCTAATTGAGAAGTTGCTGCACTTTCACCAGAATTCACTCCTAAACCAGCAGCTTCAACAGCAATTAATTCTACTTCTTCATCTTCTAAATAATGATAAAAAGCTCCCGCTGCATTACTTCCACCACCAACACAAGCAATAATAGTATCTGGATTTTCTTTACCTGTTTTTTCTTTCAACTGCCATTTCATTTCTTCTGAAATAATAGCTTGTAAACGCGCTACCATGTCTGGATGTGGATGCGGACCAACAACTGAACCGATTAAATAAAACGTTTCTGGGTTTTGAATCCAATAACGAATGGCTTCGTTAGTTGCATCTTTTAAAGTTTTACTTCCACTAGTTGCAGGAATAATTTTTGCTCCTAACATTTTCATACGAGCAACATTTGGTGCTTGACGTTCAATATCAATTTCACCCATAAATACGGTACACTCTAATCCCATTAAAGCACAAACTGTTGCGGTTGCTACACCATGTTGACCAGCTCCTGTTTCGGCGATAATATTAGTTTTACCTAATTTTTTTGCGATTAAAATCTGACCAATCGTATTGTTTACTTTATGAGCTCCAGTATGATTTAAATCTTCACGCTTTAAATAAATAGTTGCTCCATATTTTTCAGATAAACGCTTTGCTAAGTATAACGGACTAGGTCTACCCACGTAATCTTTTAACAATGCTTTATATTCCTCTTGAAATTCTTCTGATTCTATAATTTGAATATAATTATCTTCAATCTCTTTTACATTTGGGTGTAACAATTCTGGAATAAATGCGCCTCCAAATTGTCCGTAGTACCCATTTTCATCTGGATTATATTTCATGATACTTTTATTTTGTGTGTTGTGTTTGTTATTTCTTAACTATTATTTCTTCGTTTTTAATCCACTTTTCAAGTAATTGTTTATTCGTACTTAATTCAACTAAATAAAACTTAAAAAATGAAGCAAAAACTGTTGATTTCTGTATGGTTTCTATACCTACTTTTCCATCTAAATAATTGGAATGAATGAGATATAATTCTCCTTTTTTCTTAAGAATATATCCTACATGACTTTCATCAAAACCAATAAAATGAATCCCTTCGGATAATACTTCTTTTATTTTCTGAATGATTTTGTCTGTCTCATGATCAAAAACCTCAATTACTTTATTGTCTAAAACTAGTGTTTTAGCTTCGTTAATGGGACTTTGCTGTGCTAATTGATATCTATTTATATTGAATCCAATATGTTTTAATGTTGTTGAAATAAAATATCCACATGCAATTTCTCCTTTTTTAGGCATTGATGTATGCCCCTCAAAAGACCAAACTGTTCCTTCCCATTGAGGAATAATTCTATGCAATAATGCTGTTTCAAAAAACTGACTTAAAGAATCGAATTGCTTACGCGCTAACAAATTTCTTTTTTGTTCAAGAACTGTATTTCTTATTTGCTGATATGTTCTTGTCTTATCTTCAGTTAAAACAAATTCTTGAAGATTTTTAATTTGATGAATTTTAGGTTGATTTTTTTCTTCAACTATCTTTTCTACTTTTTCTTTTTCTTGACTTTTACAAGAAATTAGAACTGTAGTAAACAGTATAAAAAATTGACCTAACTTTCTCATTATAAAACTTGATTAATAAACTTCTTCAAATCTTTTACCGACTTTAAACCAGGTTTTTTTTCGAACTTACTGTTAACATCCAAAGCATAAACTGGTAAATCTGTTTTTATAATTTCTTCCACCTTTGTTACTTCATGTAATCCAATTCCGCCACTTAAAAAGAATGGTTTCTTAGAATTATAATCTTCTAAAACTTTCCAATCGAACGTAACTCCGTTTCCTCCGCATTCCTTTCCTTTGGTATCGAACAAGAAATAATCGACTACAGCTTCATAAGGTTCTAAAACAGAAAAGTCGAACTCATCTTTAATTCCAAAAACCTTGATGATCTCTACTTTTGGTAATCGTTTTTCTTCTCGACTGCTCTCGAGGTGACCTTTCAATTCTTTTATATATTCGACAGATTCATCACCATGTAATTGTAAAGCTTCCAATTTATATTCTTCAGCAAGAGAAACTAAAATCTCTAAATACTCATTTACAAATACGCCTGTTTTTTTTATTCCTTTAGGAATTTCAGGAATGATACCTTCAAAATTTCGTTTTGATTTTTCGTAGAAAATAAAACCTAAATAATCAGGCTTTAATTCAGCAACTTGCCGAATATTATCTACATATTTCATTCCGCAGATTTTTAATTTCATTTTATCTAATTTGATTGATGAAATCTAAACAAGCTTCTCCTGGATTTTCTTCTTTCATAAAGTTCTCACCAATTAAGAAACCTTGGAATCCGTATTCTTTTAATCCAGTTACAATTCTAGGGTTACTAATTCCACTTTCAGAAACTTTTACTGCTGAACTTGGGATTTGGTTCGCTAGATTGATAGAATGCTCAAGATCTACTTTAAATGTTTTTAAATCACGGTTATTGATTCCTATAATCTTATGATCTAAATCTGAAATCTTGTCTAAATCTTGCTGATTATGTACTTCATATAAAACTTCTAATCCTAAATCGTTGGCTAACTGACCGTAATTCTTAATTTCTTCAGCAGTTAAACAAGCTGCAATTAATAGAATAACATCTGCTCCAATTGCTTTAGCTTCTACAATTTGAAATCCGTCTACAACAAAATCTTTACGCAAAATCGGTTTAATCGAATTTACATTTCTAGCTTCCATTAAATCGGCCATTGTTCCACCGAAAAAAGAAGTATCGGTAAGTACAGATTGCGCCGCTACGTTTGCATCTAAATATCCGTTAGTAACTTCAGCAACGGTAACTTTATCATTAATAATTCCTTTTGAAGGAGATTGACGCTTAAATTCTGCTATGATTCCAGTAGAATTTTGTGCTGTTAAAGATGCTTTTAATGAAATTGGAGTTCTTTTAAAACTCGGACTTTCAACTAGTTTTTTAACAGGAACTTCTGCCTTTATTTTTGCTATTTCCTGTTTTTTAAAGTTTACTATTTTCTCTAAAATTGTCATTATTCTATTTTTTCTGTCACTTCGAGTGAAATTATTTGTAATGAAATGAAAAATAATTTTGTATCGAGAAGTTAACAAACTGTTCTCAATACATTTTTTCTTCTGATTTCGATTTTACTCAATCATCCGTAAAAATACTCGAACTGACATTTTATTTAATTCACTAATTTTTCTAAACACGCTTTTGCTTTTCCTCCAAATAACGAATCTTTAGCCTCTTCAAAAGCTACTGAAAATTCTTTTTCTGGATTTACAATAGTTAAGGCAAAAGAAGCATTGGTTAAAACCACATTATTTTGTGCTTCTGTTCCTTCACCGTTTAAAATCGATTTAAATATTTTCGCTGCAGCTTCTACAGAATCTCCTCCGTAAATATCAGATTGTTGAACTCTATTAATTCCAAAATCTTCAGGAGTAATTAATTGTTCTCCCGCTTTGGTAAATAATTTGAATCCTCCAGTTAAAGAAATTTCATCATAACCATCTAACGCATGAACAATACCGTAGTTAGTATCTTCTTCTTGTAAGATATAGTTATACAATCTTGCCACTTCTAAATTGTATGTTCCTAATAATTGATTTTGGGCAAAACTAGGATTTACTAAAGGACCTAACATGTTAAAGAATGTCTTTAATTTTAAAGCTTTTCTTATTGGTCCTACAGCTTTCATTGCCGGATGAAACTTAGGTGCATGTAAAAAACAAATATTTGCCTTTTCTAATTGCGATTTTAAAACTGATTCGTCGTTGGTAAACTTATACCCGAAGCTTTCTAACATATCTGAAGATCCAGATTTAGAAGACACTGAATAATTTCCGTGCTTCGCAACTTTTTGTCCAGTTCCTGCAACAATAAAAGAAGTTAATGTGGAAATGTTAAATGTATCTTTTCCATCTCCACCTGTACCTACAATATCAATAGTATTAAATTCAGATAAATCAACTTTTACAGCTAACTCCAATAATGCTTCTCTAAAACCTGCAAGTTCTTCTACTGTAATTGGACGCATCATGAAAACCGTCAAAAAGGAAGCTAAATGTGCATCGTTATATGCTGATTTAGCAATATTGATTAAAATCTCTTTTGCTTCTGATTTCGATAATCTTTTATGCTGATATAAATCGTTTAGAATCGATTTCATTTGAATTAATTTTTAGAAACTGAATTAATAAAATTACGCACCAACTGTTCTCCTACTTCTGTTAGAATGCTTTCTGGATGAAATTGTACAGCACTAATTTGATGTTCTTTATGACGAATAGCCATAATTCCACCTTCTTCATCTATTGCAGTAACTTCAAGTTCTGCTGGTAAATCTTCGTTTGAAGCAATCCAAGAATGATAACGTGCAGCTGGAAAAATCTCTGGAACTCCATTAAAGATTACAGCTTCTGGCTTTGTAACTTTCATATCTGTTGCAACACCATGAAATACTTCATTCATGTTGATAATTTTTCCTCCAAAAACTTCAGTAATTGCTTGTAAACCTAAACACACGCCAAAAATTGGCTTTTTGCCTGCGTAAGTTTTAATTACTTCTTTTAAAATTCCTGCTTCATCTGGAATTCCAGGACCAGGTGACAACATGATTAAATCGTATTCTCCAACATCTTCTATTGAAATTTCGTCATTTCTGTAAACATCTGGATATTTATCGGTAATTTTTTCAACCATATGCACCAAGTTGTATGTAAACGAATCGTAATTATCTAAGATTAATATTTTCATTTTTTTCAGTATTTGAGCTAAGTTTTCAGTAAAAAATTCTTGATTATCTTCAAACCTTTCACCTATTACTTGATGCTAGTTTATATTTTTTCTGCTAAGGTTAATGCTTTCTTTAATGCTGCTAATTTGTTATTTACTTCTTGCAACTCTTTTTCTTCATCTGAATGAATTACAATTCCTGCTCCTGCTTGATAATACAACACATTGTTTTTACTTACAAATGAACGAATACCAATGGCTAAGTTTACATCTCCATCTAAGCCTAAAATTCCTACTGCTCCACCATAAAAACCACGTGACTGATTTTCATATTTATCAATCAATTGCATTGCTTTATATTTTGGCGCTCCGCTTAATGTTCCTGCAGGAAAAGTATCTCCGACAACCTTTATTGGATCTCCATTTAAATCTCCTTGTACTGTAGAAACTAAATGAATTACGTGACTAAAATATTGCACTTCTTTAAATACTTCTACTGTTACATCAGCAGCGTGTTTACTTAGGTCGTTACGAGCTAAATCAACTAACATTACATGCTCGGCAGTTTCTTTTTTATCTTCTGAAAGTTTTTTCCCCAGCTTAATATCTTCTGCCATATTACCCGTTCTTCTGAATGTTCCAGCAATCGGGTTAATAATAGCTTTTCCTTCATTAATTTTAATCTGAGCTTCAGGTGAAGATCCCATTAACTTAAAACTTCCATAATCGAAATAGAACAAATACGGTGATGGATTTATAGATCGTAAAGCTCTATACACATTGAACTCATCTCCTTTGTATTGTTGTTGAAATTGACGAGATAATACTAACTGAAATACATCTCCTCTTTTACAATGTGATTTTGCTCTTTTTACATTTTCAATAAACTCTTCTCCTGTTAAATTCGAAGTTTCATCTCCAACTATTTCGAACTTCTGTGTATTGAATGTTTGAGCTTCAATAATTGTTTCTATTTCACTTAATCGAGAAGTTTCTCCTTCTTCTAAATTCTCAATTAATTTCATTTCATCATTGAAGTGATTAATCGCAATCACAAAACGATAAAAACTATACTGCATCATAGGAATTGCAGAAGGTGCATCTGGATTATTTAATTTGATAGTCTCAAAATACTGAACACTATCGTAAGTTGTGTAACCATATAAACCATTGAATGCTTTTAATTCTGGCTCACAGTCTAATTCTATTAACTGTGTAAAGTCATTAAATAATTCATTGAAGTTTCTATCGATTTTATCTTTTTTCACTTCTTTATTCTTGTGAAAAACTGAAAATTCATCTTTATCTGCTTTAAAAGAAACCATTGGTTCTATACAGATAAACGAGTAACTTTCTTCTTTACTATGATAATCTGAACTCTCTAATAATAAAGTATTTGAATATTTATCTCTCAAACGTAAATACAAACCAACAGGTGTAACCGTATCTGAGATTTTTTGTTCAAAAAGTGTTTTAAATTTTATAGGTTTCATTGTATTTAGTCAATAAAAAAAGGCTTATCCATGAGATAAGCCTTTTTTAGTTAATATTTATATATAACAAGATGGTCTCACTAACGCAAGTTATGAGTTTTCCACCACCAGTTATTTAATTGTATCGTTTTCATTTACGACAAATTTATAAAGTCTTTTTTACCTAAACAAGTATTTATTTATTTTTTTGTTTGATAATATTGAAGTGCATTTATAACATAAACCATAGGAGCATTCCAATTGATTGTTACTTCATTAGATGCATAAGAACACCAACTATCTGAATACGATTTTGCAGGCATTTTACTCATGTATTTGCATTTATCTTGCTGCCCTGATTGAGGACCACCAACTACCATACCTGGCACAGGTAAATTTACCTTATCTGCTTCAGAAGTTCTGTGGTGAGGATATTTTGGAGGATTAGTTCCTGCTCCTGTGATATAAGAAATTCCTGTTCCATTTCTTCCTAGTAAATAATCTAAACCAATAAAAACGGCTTCTAAATACGATTGCTCGTAAGCTTTTAAAACATACATTAACTGATTTCCTGCTACTCCATTACTTCCCCAAACATAATCTTTTCCGTTCATTGCTATTCGCATTGGAGAATTCCTAACTCTTTCTTTTAATTCGTCTGCTTTGCTTAAAAACTTACTTTTTGCTTTTTTAAATGGAATTCTATCCTTAAAATTCTCACCATATTTTACAAGAGTGAATAATGTTAAAGCACTTGCATTTTTCCACCAAGGAACTTCATTGGAAATAGTTTCAACTGAAATATCTTTTGCAAACTCTTCTCCTCCAGTAACCACAAACAATTCAGTGGCGGCCCATTGAAACTCACCTTTTAAATCAAAATCTTCATATTGCCCCGTGCGCACACCTTTTGGATTTGTAAAATAATCTTTAGGATGCTTTTTCGCCCATTTATATGCATTTAAAGCTGCTGTCAATAATTTACTACTATAGGTTTCTTTTCCTTTTACATTTGAAAAAGTTCTAGAAGCAATCGCACAAACTGCCGCAAAATTAAGAGCAGCTGAAGTACTCTTTTTAACTACATATCTATCTAAATTGTATTCATGAGGCATAATTACTCCAGAAAATTTTAATCCTGAAAGCTTATGATACACTCCTCCATCATTAGGATCTTGCATAGCTAACATCCAATCTAAATTCCAAATTACTTCATCAAGAATGTCTGGAATATCATTTGTGTTTTCTGGAATCTGATAACTTTTCCTATTATAATATTCTTGAAAATTTTCAAATGCACTTAATAAAGTATACGTACTTATTCCACTATTAGTAACATACATATTGTAATCTCCAGCATCAAACCAACCTTTTGTAGCAGAAATAACTGTTCCTTCAGGTCTTTCTTTACTTGCCGCAGATTTATGTATAATCACTTTGTTATCTTTTAAACCGCTTGGTCTTTTCCATACTCCTGCATATTCTTCTGTTAATTCTGTTGAAGCTCTATTAAAGTAATAATACTTAAAAACATCATCAGCTAGTTTCTTGTATGGATTTTTAAGAATTTTAATGCTTGATTGTACTCCTGAAACAGACACAGTATATTTGCCTTCTTTGTTTATAGATGTGAAATCTATAATTCCTACATATTCATTCGCATCTTTCCAAAAATTATCTACTTTCAATTTCCCTGATTGAATCACATTGTTTGATTTATCTTTTATTTGATATACAGTTTTAACTTTTGAATTCGCATTTACAGCAATTAATTTTGTTCTACCAATAGTATAACCTACTTGATTCACTCTTATTTCAAGTTGATTTTCTTCTGAAGTTTGAGAAGCTAATTTTATCGTAACAACAAGTAATAGCATTTTAAGGAGCACCTTCATCATTGTTTCACTTTTATCTTAATATAGTTGAATAATATTACAAGTTAACATAAAAAGACAATTGAAAAATAGCAAACTTTAATTCAAATTAAACATTTTACTTAAAAAAGTTACATTTAAAATCAAAAAATATCAAAATAATTAAAAATTAAAATCAATATTTATTTTTTTGTTTTTAATAATAAGTATATTAAATTAATTTGCTCCATAATTAAAAGTAAAACATCTAAATAAAAAAAATAAAAGATTATGTGTGGAATTGTATGTGCGTTTGATTTAAAAGAGAAATCTGATCTATTAAGACCTCAGATTTTAGAAATGTCGAAAAAGATTCGTCATAGAGGGCCAGACTGGAGTGGAATTTATAGTGATGACAAAGTTATTATGTCTCATGAAAGACTTGCCATTGTAGATCCAACATCTGGGCAACAACCTCTTTTTAGTAGCGATAGAAGATTTGTTTTAGCTGCAAATGGAGAAATATACAATCACCAAGAGTTAAGAAAACAATTCGAAGATAAATACGATTTTCAAACAAAATCTGACTGTGAAGTAATTCTTGCTTTATACAAAGAAAAAGGAGTTGAATTTTTAGATGATTTAAACGGAATTTTTGGTTTTGCTATTTATGATGCTAAAACTGATGAATATTTAGTAGCTAGAGATCATATGGGGATTATTCCTTTATATATTGGTTGGGATAAAAAAGGAACTTTTTATGTAGCTTCAGAATTAAAAGCTTTAGAGGGTTTTTGTAATAAAGTAGAAGTTTTTCCTCCGGGGCATTATTATACTCGTGAAGACGGATTACAACGTTGGTACTCTAGAGATTGGATGGAATATGAAGCAGTTCGAGAAAACCAAACTAGTATAGATGAGTTAAGAGATGCTTTAGAAGCTGCTGTTCATCGTCAATTAATGAGTGATGTTCCTTACGGAGTGTTATTATCTGGAGGGTTAGATTCTTCAATTACATCTGCCATTGCAAAAAAATATGCCTCTAAACGTGTAGAAAGTGGTGATAAGGAAGAAGCTTGGTACCCACAATTACACTCATTCTCTATTGGTTTAGAAGGTTCCCCAGACTTAGCTGCTGCTAAAAAAGTATCTGATCATATTGGAACAATTCATCATGAAATTACATTTACTATTCAAGAAGGATTAGATGCTATTCGTGATGTAATTTACAACTTAGAAACCTACGATATTACTACTATTAGAGCCTCTACACCAATGTATTTAATGGCTCGTGTTATTAAATCTATGGGAATAAAAATGGTACTATCTGGAGAAGGTGCTGATGAAATTTTTGGAGGATATTTATATTTCCATAAAGCCCCAGATTCAGAAGAATTCCACAAAGAAACAGTTCGTAAACTAGACAAATTATATCAGTACGATTGCTTAAGAGCTAACAAAAGTTTAATGGCTTGGGGAATTGAAGGTCGTGTTCCTTTCTTAGATAAAGAATTTATGGATATTGCTATGCGAATTAACCCTGAAGATAAAATGATCAACGGAGAACGTATGGAGAAATGGGTATTGCGTAAAGCTTTTGAAAGTTATTTACCAGAAAGTGTAGCTTGGAGACAAAAAGAACAATTTTCTGATGGTGTTGGATACAACTGGATTGACACTTTAAAAGAATTGGTTGAACAAGAAGTAACAGATGAAATGATGAAGAGTGCTCATCATAGATTCCCAGTACAAACACCAAGAGCTAAAGAAGAATATTATTATCGTTCTATTTTCGAAGAACATTTCCCTAGTGAAACAGCCGCTTTAACAGTGCCTTCTGTACCGTCTATTGCATGTAGTACACCAACTGCTTTAGCTTGGGATGAAAGTTTTAGAAACCAAAATGAACCTAGTGGTAGAGCAATTAAGATGGTTCATGAAGATGCTTATTAATACAATTTTTATTTTTATATTTTAGTGATTGATAAATCCCGAGCTAAGTTTTTGTCCTTTTGCTCGGGATTTTCTTTTTTTAATATATCCTCCTGAATTTTATTTTAAAACAGAAAATTCAATACTTGAATCTGTAAATACAGTATGTGTTTGCGTTTTAAAATCTTTTGCTTCAGCTTTATAAATATTATCCACATAAGTTTGCGGATTTAAATCTATCAAAGGAAACCAAGTACTTTGCACTTGAATCTGTAATTTATGACCTTTCTTAAACGTATGAAAAACGTCTTGTAATGTAATATTTACATCTGTTTTTTTGTTTGGAGAAAATGGTTCTGGCTTTGAAAAACTATTTCTAAATCTACCACGCATTACTTCACTACGCACCATCATGTGATAATTACTTAGTTTTAAATGCGTTTGCATGTCTTCATTATCATTTTTTAAATCTGAAGGATGTACGTCTACAACTTTTACAATCCAATCTGCTGCTGTACCAGTTGTAGCTACTTTCAATTTTGCTAAAATATCTCCAGCTAATGTTAAATCTTCAGTTAACACATCTGTTTCAAAAACTAATACATCTGGTCTACGAGCAGCAAAACGCTGATCGTCTGTCATATATTTTCTTGGCGTAAATACTGTTTTAATATCTTCTGAATACGGAACAGGACGTTTTACATCACTGATAAACTGAATTTTTGTACTTCCTGCTTTTACCGATTTTAACTCTTGATTTTCTCCTAAGTAAAAAGATTCTTTTTGAATGTTCTTAGGAGGCCAAGCTTCGTAAGATTTCCATTCTTTTTTTCCAGTATCAAAAACGTAAGCTTCTGGCAATCCTGAATTCTTAGACCCATCTCCTTTTAAGAAATGATTGAAAAACTTTGTTTCAATATCTTTTTGAAAGTTTAAAGAAATAGAATCTCCAAAATAATAATTTCCTACTTTATTTTTCACTCTACTTCTCGACCAACCTCCATGATCCCAAGGACCAAAAACCATCGTATTATAATTATTTGGCTGATTCTTTTCTATCCCTTTGTATGTTTCTAAGGGTCCGTATAAATCTTCCGCATCAAACCATCCACCTACAATCATTGTTGCAACAGTTGATGGTACTTTATTTAAATGTTGAATAATACCTTTGCTTTGCCAAACAGAATCATAATTTGGATGTTCTACAATTTCTTTCCAAAAGAAATCATCAATTCTATTTTTATCATTAGTAGCAACTTTTGTATCTAATTTATCGTACTGAAAATATTCGTTCAGGTTTTTCAATGGACCTTTATCTAAGAAAAACTGATATTGATCTTGTGTATTCATCTTTGGAAATGAGTACCAAGCAGAATCTGTTGGTTGATCTTTATATGTTCCGAACAAAGAAATTGCTCTGAAGTAACTCAATAAGAAAGCTCCATTATGGTGAAAATCATCAAAAAAGAAATCTCCAATACAAGCTTGAGGCGAAGCTGCTTTTAAAGCTGGATGCGCATCAATTGTAGATACTGTAGCATAATGACCTGGATAAGAAATTCCCCAAGTTCCAACTTTTCCATTATTATTTTTCACATTTTTCACTAACCAATCGATAGTGTCGTAAGTATCTGTAGTTTCATCAGATTCTTTTTCTTTCTTATTCGGTATATAAGCACGCATATTATCATATACACCTTCGCTCATCCAACGACCACGAACATCTTCATATACAATAATATTTCCTTCTTTCATTAAATTCGGATTCGGCCCTATTCTTCTTCTAAACTTATCTTCTCCATAAGGTGCACAGCTATATGGAGTTCTTTGTAATAAAATAGGATATGTTTTAGTAGTATCTTTTGGTGAATAAATGGTAGCATGGAGTTTAACACCATCTCTCATGGCAATCTTAACTTCTTTCTTTGTGTAATTGTCTTTCACAAAGGTGTCTTGTTTCTTAACTGCTTTGTTTTCTTCCTCATTCTTTTTAGCTGTAGTACAACTCAGAATAAAACTAGCGATTACGAAAAGTTTTAATACTTTTTTCATGTTTAGTTTTGATTGATTTTGAAATAAATTTAAATAAAAAAGAGGTCTAAAAAAGACCTCTTTTTGGAGTTCCTAATTATTTAGGATCTAAAATATTATTGATTCGTTCTACAGCATCTTGTAAGTGATATCTACTTAAACGATCTGATGTTCTTCCGATAGCAGCTTTAACATTTCTTCTTAAAATTTTTAAGTCCGCTCTTACAATAGCTCTAATATCAGACTGACTTACATCCACTCTTGTTCCTCCGAAAAAAGCTCTAAATCTAGCTGGTACTGGTCGTTGTTCTTTTTCCATTAGGAATTGTAAACGCTCAATATGTGCTCTTTGTAAGTTTCTTCTGTAAGTGTCTATTTTTCTTCCACTATTTAGTTCACTCCATAAACCTCTTCGTAATTCACCTAACATGTCTATAACACTATAAGCTTGCGTATTGTTTAATGTTTCATTTTCAATCATTCTTGCTAATCTACCAAAGTCTAAAACATTATTTAAAGTTCTTACCTGAGCACTTCTTAAACGTTCTACACTACCAGAATTTTCAATCTTGTTGAAAATATTTTCATCAATTAACCAAGTTGGAGTTTTAAACAATTCATCTTGTAAAAATTTCATTGCTTTTTTCTGATGTGCTTTACTTACATGAGTATATACTGCTCCTTCTTGGTCATATGTTTTATAATATTCATATACACCTCCAATATTAGAAGAAACATGTCCCATATATCTGTTATACTGTCCTAATAACTGACCATACATTGTTCCTAATTCACTATAATTCTGACCATCTTCAGCCGTCCATTTAATTAAATTAGGTAAAATTCGTTTTAAGTTAGCTATACCATACTTACTTGCTTTTACAGCATCATCTCCCAAATCTTCAGTTTGTGAACTTGGATCTATAACTCCAAACTGTTGTCTCCCGAAACGATACATAGGATCTCCCGCATGTTCTAAAATCCACTGATCTAAAACTGGTTTTTCACCTTCAGCTGTTTTATCTAAAATAGGACGATATCCCCACTTAATAGAATACTTATCATAAATACCAATATTTGGCATTAACGCTACTCCTTTATCTTCTGGCTGAGCAACGTAATTAAAACGAGCATAATCCATAATAGATGGAGCTGTACCATATTTCTTTGTGAATGAAGCAGAGCGTAAAGAATCTACTGGATAAGCAACAGAACTCCCCATATTATGAGGTAAACCAATCGTATGACCAACTTCGTGAGCTGAAACGAAACGAATTAAACGTCCCATAATTTCATCTTTAAACTGATTTGATCTTGCTTCTGGATTAATTGCTGCAGTTTGAATAAAGTACCAATTATGTAATAAAGTCATTACATTGTGATACCAATTGATATCTGATTCTAAAATTTCACCAGATCTAGGATCACTTACGTGAGGTCCGTTTGCGTTTGGAATAGGAGAAGCTAAATATCGTACAACAGAATAACGTACATCTTCTGGACTCCAATCTGGGTCTTCCTCTTTACTAGGAGGATCTTTAGCTATAATAGCGTTTTTAAATCCTGCTGCTTCAAAAGCAACTTGCCAATCTTCAATACCTTGCTTAATATATTTTCTCCACTTTTCTGGTGTAGCTCTATCTATATAGTAAACAATTGGCTTCTTTGGCTCTACTAACTCACCTCTTTTGAATTTCTCTATATCTTCATCCTTTACTTCTAATCTCCAACGATCTAAGTAACGAACAGATTTACTTTTTTGTACATCTAAACCATAATCTGTTTGAGACCTAGCAAACCAACCTACTCTTTGATCAAAGTAACGACGTTTCATTGGTTTTTCTGGAAGTAAAATCATAGAATTACTCATTTCTAAAGAAATTGAACCTACACTTCCATTTGATGGTGGTTCACTAGAAAAATAAGTTTTTACATGACGTACTTCAATATTTTTAGGATAACTACTCATACGGTCTATAAAAGATCTTGTTTTATCCATCCTAGTGATTTTGAATTGTCTTCTTCTAGATTGTGGAAAACCTAATGCTTTTACATCTGTTGAAAATAAAGGAGTAGCATCGATTACAGTCGCTGTAGAATCTTTACTAAACGCTTTAATTGGAAATGAAAATAAAATAGGTTCGAAATTAGAATTTACAACAGCTTCATGAACAGGTAAAATACTATCTGCTACGACAGAATGGGAAACTACTCGTAATAAAACATTTTTTTGTTTCTTTTCCCATCTTAAAACTTGAGTGTTTTGTTTACCTCCACCAAAGCCAATTCCGCTTGCAGTTTTAGCTATTCTAGTTACCATTAACATTTCTTTACCTAATAAAGAATCTGGAATTTCGAAAAGATAACTTTGATCTTTAGAATGTACTTTAAATAAACCTTCGTCTGTTTTGTGCTTTTTTGTAACTACTTTTCCGTAAGGTTGTATTCCTCCTTTTTTAGGTTTCTTCATCGGAGGCTTTGTAGCATCCTTGTCATTTTTTTTACTATGATGCGTCTTGTTCTTATTTTTTCTTTTTTTCCTTTGCGCATCTACATTTACTGTAACACCCAAAGTAATAAGAATAGCAAGTGCTCTTGTTATTAATCTTATATTCATATAAATTAGTTGAAAAAAATTTATCGAAATTAACAAATGACCATCCCATAAGTTCTTAATAATATGTTAAAGAACTTTAATTATTCTTAATAAAAACAGAACTTATATAAAATACTTATTTTTAAACATTAAAATTTATCATAATATTAAAGAAATGAGAAAAATTCTACTTTTTGTATTCATTATCACTTTAACTGCTTGTCAACAAACCAAAAAATCAGAAAAAACCACAAAAACTTCCCCAGAGTTAAAGCCTAATAGATACAATGTTGCATTTCTTATTATGGATGGAACTTATAATACTGAACTTACTGCTCCATACGATATTTTTCAACATACCATTTTTAGAGAAGGAATAAAACCTATGAATGTTTTTACTGTAGCAGATAAAGATGAACCTGTTACCACTTTTGAAGGAATGCGTATTATTCCTGATTTTAATTATCTAAAAGATAAGTTACCTAAGATTGATATCCTTGTTGTACCAAGTGCTGAACATCATTTAGATACTGATCTAGAAAACAAGGAAATGATAGCCTTCGTTCAAGAAGTAGCTAAAGATGCTAAATTTGTTACTTCACATTGTGATGGTGCTTTTGTTTTAGCTAAAGCTGGTTTACTTGACAAAAAAGTTTCTACTACATTTCCTTCAGATATTGATAAGATGCGTGAAATGTTTCCTGATTTAGATATCAGAAAAGAAGTACTTTTTGTTCATGATGATAAATATATCACTTCAGCAGGTGGTGCAAAATCTTTCGAAGCGGCTTTATATTTATGTGAACTTTTATACGGAAAAGACATTGCTAAATCTATTTCTCGCGGATTAGTAATTGATTGGGATATTACTAAAGTTCCGCATTTAGTTGTAGAATAACATTACATTTTAAATATATCTGGATTTTTAAACCCTATAATAACACCTATAATTAGAGTTAAAACCACAACAATAAAAAAGAAAATTATAGCAAAAATTGTTAGCACTAGTAAAAATCTAAAAAAGCGAATTATTCCTTGCTTAAAATTAAGCCCATGTAATTTATTTAACACGTACAAGTAGTATATTGTAAATACAACAATATTCGAAAAATAAAAACCAGGATGTACTAATAAGGCAAGAAAAAACATTACTATAGAAACATACATTGAAGTACCAACTAAATAACTATTTATTACAATATGTTCTCCAAAATTATAAGGCTTTCTGTATGTAAAACTACTTACTAATGCATAGATTGGAATTAATAGAAAAGTAACTAGATTAAAAAACTTTAAAAACAATGTCATTATTTTATCTTGTACTTTTAACCTCATATTAGCTGTCATTTTTTCAACTTTCAGTTTTTTTAGTTGTTCGGCAGACACATCTTTAAACTCAGATAAATCTTGATTAGCTATCTTTTTTAAAGTTTCTATTTCTACTGAATTAATAGAGTTTTGAATTTCGATAAAATCTTGAGCAAAAAGATTAAAAACAATTAATGATAATGCAGCACTAATAGCCAAATAAGTAAAAGGATTTAAGTATCTTTTTCTAATACCACTAATGTATTCTCTTAAAACGACATGAGGCTCTGTAAACATTTTTTTTATCGTTACAATAAAATAACTATCCCAACCAAAACTTGCAAAGAGTTCTTTTAGTAAAAAACGAAATGTAATACGATCTTTTAAAACTTTAGCTCCACAATGATCACAAAATAAGGCACTATTTTCTATTGTTCCATTACAATTTTTACACTTCATCTTTACAATTACTTGAGTTTATCCTGCTCAAATATATAAGAATTAACCAATATTACCGTATTTTTGCAAAATATGAGGATAAGAAGACTTTCTGACTGGTTACCAACAACTAACAAAGAAGTAAAACTTCGAGGTTGGGATGAATTAGATGTAATTTTGTTTAGTGGAGATGCGTATGTAGATCATCCATCATTTGGCCCTGCAGTAATTGGACGTATATTAGAAAGCTATGGTTTACGAGTAGCTATTGTTCCGCAACCTAATGTGAACGATAACTTACAGGATTTCTCAAAATTAGGAACTCCAAGACTTTTCTTTGCTATTACTGGTGGATGTATGGACCCTATGGTTAGTAATTACACAGCTAACAAAAAGAAAAGAGATAAAGATGCGTATACCCCAAATGGTGACATTGGTTTTAGACCAGATTATGCAACTTCTGTATATTCTAAAATATTAAAGGAAAAATTTCCGGATGTTCCTGTACTTATTGGTGGAATTGAAGCTTCTTTAAGAAGAGTAACGCATTACGATTATTGGTCGGACAAGTTACTTCCTTCTATTTTAGAAACTTCTAAAGCAGATATGTTAGTGTATGGAATGGGAGAACAACCTTTACGTGAAATTGTAGAATTATTACAAAAAGGTGTTCCTTTCTCTAGTTTACGAACGATTAAACAAACTGCTTTTTTAGTAAACCCTGATGAGAAAACTCCTAAAAACAAAAACTGGGAAGATGTAGAAATTGCTTCTCATCAAGCTTGTTTAAAGGATAAAAAAATATTTGCATCTAATTTTAAAATCATTGAGCAAGAATCTAACAAGTTAATTGCTCGACGTATTTTTCAACAAATTGGAGATAAAAAATTAGTCATCAATCCTCCTTTTCCAACAATGACGGAAAACGAAATTGATGCTTCTTTTGATTTACCTTATACAAGATTACCGCATCCAAAATACAATAAGCGTGGACCAATTCCTGCTTTTGAAATGATTAAATTCTCTATAAATATTCATAGAGGATGTTTTGGTGGTTGTAGTTTCTGTACAATTTCTGCACATCAAGGAAAGTTTATTGCTAGTAGAAGTCAGGAATCTGTTTTAAAAGAAGTTGATAAAGTTGCTCAAATGGACGACTTTAAAGGATATTTATCTGATATCGGTGGACCTTCTGCTAACATGTATAAAATGAAGGGAAAAATACAATCGATTTGTGACAAATGTGTTGCTCCATCTTGTATTTCACCTGTTATCTGTAGTAATTTAGATACTTCGCATAAACCATTAACAGAATTGTATAAAGCTGTTGATGCGCATCCGAAAGTAAAAAAATCATTTATTGGAAGTGGAATTCGCCATGATATGTTGGTTCCTGAATTCAATAAAAATGCTGATCCTCAAGAATTAGATGATTATACTGAAGAAGTAATGAAAAATCATGTTTCTGGACGATTAAAAGTTGCTCCAGAACACACTTCAGATCCTGTTTTAAAATTAATGCGTAAACCTTCTTTTACATATTTCCATAAGTTTAAAGATCGTTTTGACCGTTTGAATAAAAAGAACAAACTGAAACTTCAGTTAATTCCATATTTTATTTCTAGTCACCCAGCTTGTGAACCAGAAGATATGGCAAATTTAGCCGCAGAAACTAAAGATATGGGGTTCCAATTGGAACAAGTTCAAGGATTTACTCCTACTCCTATGACTGTAGCTACAGTAATTTACTATAGTGGTTATCACCCGTATACTTTAAAACCAGTTAAAACTGCGAAAACGCGTCAGGAAAAATTAGATCAACATAAGTTTTTCTTTTGGTATAAAAAGGAAAATAGAAAGTGGATTAAAGACACGTTAACTAAAGTTGGAAAAACAGATTTAGTAAAAAAATTATTACCTGAAGATAATTCTTGGCGTAAAAATAAGCCCGGAAAAACAAAAAATACGTTTAACGACACAGTAACAAGTGTAAAAGAATCGAGAAGAAAGAACAAAGGATTTAAAAAGAAGAGAAGAAGATAATTTAATACAACTTCATTACTTCATCGAAAATAGCATAAATTTTAGTGGTTGGAATATCTTGGTGTATTTCAACCATTAATTTTGATGTAAAGGTTCGTTTTTCTTTGATCAAATCTGGATGATTGATATGAATTCCTTTTCCAATAGCGATATATGGCGTTTGACTTTTTTTATCAATCCACAAATAACAAAATATTTGATTCTTATACATAAAGCAAGGCAATCGATAATACCATTTGTGCGTAAATTCTGCATTGTACTTTAATATAATACTTTTTAACGCCAGTAAACACTCTTTTACTTCATCTTCTTGATTGTAATAAAACTCTTCTAAAGATTTCATATCAACTTTACAATTATCTACAGATCTAATGTATAAAAAAACACCATTCAAAATTTATATTTTAAATGGTGTTTGAAAAATATAAAGTAAAACTATATCTCTTTATTTCAACTGTAAATCAGCAACTAAATCGAATTCGTCATAAATTGCTTTATCTTTTAAGTTATCGAAGAAACTAGAAGAACCATATTTAATATCAAATTTCGTTCTATCTACTTTTAATGAAGCTGTTGCTTTGTTTCCATAAATAGAAATTAAAAACTTTACCGATTTAGTAATTCCCTTAATAGTTAATTTCCCTGTTACTTCATATGCATTCTTTCCTTTAGCTTTCACTTTAGTAAAATCTAAAGTTGAAATATTGTATTTTTCTACATTAAAGAAATCTCCTGACTTTAAATGACCATCTAACTTGTTTTTATAATCTCCTGTTAAATCTGTAGTATTAATAGTTGTCATGTCAATCGTTATTGATCCTCCAGACAATTTCCCATCATCAAAACTTAAATATCCTGATTTAATATTCACTATTCCTTTGTGAGAACCTGTTACTTTATAAGCTTTCCACTCAACATTACTTTCACTGATATTAATTTGTTTTCTTTCTTTTTTAATCGTTGTGAAAGAAACTGTAAAAAGAGCGATTAAAGCAATTCCTAATCCTTTTTTGAATAAATTCTTCATCGTATTTGTTTTTAATAAAAATTATACGACAAATTTCTGCAAGAAAGACGAAGGTAAAAATGATCTATTTTATGAAATCATGTTAAACTAGTTTAACTTTTTGTTTCTCTTACTAGTTGACTTTTTATCCTACTCAAAAACTCTTTTGTAATTCCTAAATAAGATGCTAGTAAGTATTGCGGAACTCTCTTTTCTATTTCCGGATAATTCTCTTTAAAAATTAAATATCGTTCTTTAGCAGTTTCGCTAAAGTTGGTGATAATTCTCTTTTGAGAAGCTACTAAAGCTCGTTCTGTTATTTTTCTAAAACAACGTTCTAGCTTTGGAACTTTTTTAAATAATTCTTCTACCGTAGTATAGTTTAACTGTAGCAACTCTGTATTTTCAATACATTGAATATTATAATCTGCTGGTGCTTGAGTTATAAAACTTCCCATATCTGAAGTCCACCAATCTTCTATAGAAAACATTACAATATGCTCATGACCATTAGAATCTAGGTAAGATGTTTTAGTACATCCTTTCAATATAAAATTGATGCATTTACAAACGTCTCCCTGCTGAACTATATATTGATCTTTTAAGTATTTTCTATGTATTAAAGCATCAATTATAATTTGTTCTTCATTTGAATTTAACTCAACTATTTTATTAATATAACGTATAAGGCTTAATGTGTGTTCCAAATCTTATTTTATAAATACTAGAGTTTATAGTTTTTAAAAAAACTTTACTTATTCTCAAATGTAACATTTATAGTGAAGTAATTCCAGTTTTAACTCAAAATTGTAAATGAGTTAATATCTAAATCTTTTGAGCAAAAACGAGTTAGGTCTTGAATGTACTTTTGTAATGAAAGGAATGATTAACCAATTAATTATAAATGATTATGAGAGATTTAATAAATATAATTTTAATGAATTTAAAGCAATTAGGTAAAGCAGCAGGTTATGCTTTACGACATTAAAAAACAGTAATAAGACTTTTATTAAACACTGTTTAAAACAAACTATAAAATATTATATGTTGTTTCGTAGTTTTTAATAGTAGTTTTTCTTTTTCATGGAGAAAAAAACCACTCAATTGCTTGAGTGGTTTTTTATTTAGCTCTTATTATAATTGCTTCAATAATAATTCTGCAACTAATTCTGAAGATGCAGGGTTTTGTCCGGTAATTAAATGTCCGTCTTCTACTGCATACGGATGCCAATCTTCTGCTTTAGAATATTCACCTCCATTTTCTTGTAACATATTTTCTACTAAAAAAGGAACTACTTCTGTCAACTGTACAGCTTCTTCTTCTGTATTACTAAAACCTGTGACTTTCTTTCCTTTAACTAAAGATTCTCCATTAGCTGTTGTGTTTTTTAAAACAGCTGGTGCGTGACAAACTGCTCCTACAGGCTTATTGCTATTATAGAAATCTTCAATTAAACGAACTGAATCTTTATCTTCTGCTAAATCCCAAAGTGGTCCATGACCTCCTGGATAAAAAACAGCATCAAAATCTTCTGATTTTACTTCGCTCAATACTTTTGTATTAGCTAATTTATTTTGAAGTTGTTCATCTTTATTAAAACGTTCTGTTGATGGTGTTTGAAAATCTGCCAATTCACTTTTTGGGTCAATTGGAGGTTGACCTCCTTTTGGTGAAGCTAATGTTATTTCAACTTCTTTATCCGCTAAATAGTAATAAGGGTTTGCAAATTCTTCTACCCAAAAACCTGTTTTTTCTTCTGTATTTCCTAGCTTATCGTGGCTAGTTAAAACAAATAATACTTTTTTCATGAGTTAAGTGATATAAATTATATTACAAATTTAAAATCTAACTCAGAGATAAAAATTGATGTATGGTAATTTATGCTTTTAATGAAATTTCTTTTCGTATTCTACTTAAACTTTCAGTAGTAATTCCTAAGTAAGATGCGATATGGAAGTTTTTTATATGTTTTTCGAAATCTGGATATACTTTTAAAAAGTCTAAATATCTTTCTTTTGCCGTTTTTGTAAGATTTGCTAAAATTCTTTTTTCTTGACGAACAAAAGCGTTCTGTAATTTTAATCGAAAAAAAGCATTTAATTTAGGGACTTCAGAAAAAAGTTGATCTAAATCTTGTTGGCTTATTTTTACTAATTCTGCATCTTGAATACAAGCAACATTTAAAACAGATTTTCTATTTGCCCATAAGGCAATATAATCACTTATCCACCAATCTTTAATAGCAAACTGTAATGTATGCTCCTTTCCAGAATCATCAAGATGATAAGTTCTTAAACAACCATTCAACACAAAAAACTGATCTTTAACATCATGATTTTGCGTTAACAACAGCTCTCCTTTTTTCACCTGAATATACACCAACTTAGAAAGTATATTATCTTTTTCTGTTTGTTTTAAATCAAGAGTTTTAAAAATAGTATTTACAATGATTTCCGATAACATTATTTACACACTTTACAGTCTTTTTTGTCCTGTATTTCGCCCACTAATTTACCATTTTCATTTATCGTATAACCACAACAATCCATAAAACCTTTTGCTATTAATTTTCTTCCTCTTTGAATTTGAGATTTAACTGTAGGCAAAGGTAAATTCAATTGTTTTGCTATCTCTTGCTGTTTTACTCCTTTGATATCATACAAGAAAAGTGGAGTTCTATATTTCTTAGGTAAATTTTTAATTATTCCTGGCAAGCAATCTCTTTCCGTATGCTCATTACTTTCTTCTTCAAACTCTATATCTATGTTATCGAATGTTATTGTTTTACCATTAGATTTAAAGTAATCGTACATTGTATTTCTAACAATTGTAAAAACCCAGGACTTTAATTTTGACGGTTCTTTTAATGTAGATAATTTACTATGAATTCTAATAAAAGCATCTTGCAAAATATCTTCCGATGTTGCTTCTTCTTTTACTTTACTAAGAATAAAACGCTTTAAATCTTCACTGTAATTCGTCCAAACCTCATTAGTATTCATATATACAAAGATAATTTACTAAAAACAGAGTTTCAATATATAATTATTGAAACCCTGTTTTAAACTATTTTAATTAACAATTACAGTTAGAACAAGTACAGTTATCACATGTACAATTAGAACAATTCCCTGTTTTGCATCCATCACAATTACATGTGCATTCTCCTTTGTATATCATAATATCTATTTTTAAACTTCATACAATAGACATTATTCTTGTGAAAAAGATGCAAACTTGTAAAATTATTTTTCTTGAAGCTGCAAAATATCTTCGAAGTATTTTTCCCAAACACCATTTACTAAACGTTCTCCAAACTCATGAAATTCTCCTTTTTCTGTTTTTGTAAATATTAAACGTCTGCTTTCATTAAAATATACCATAAAATTTCCATCTACTACTTCACCTTTATAACCTTGTTTATTTCCGTTTTTTGTAAATGGATAATAGTAATAATTTTTGTCCTTAAGATTATAACTCACAATAGTATGTAAAGCAATCCATGGAGATTTTACGTTAAGTTGAATTAAATTACCATCCATTAAATAACTAACATTTTCTGTTACGGATACTTTTTTAACTCCATCTTTACCGTAAGAAATTGAAGTTCCTTGCCAATCACCTATTAAAAATGAAAGTTTTTGCAATGCTTGTTTTTCTGATTCTTGAGCATTTACTACAAATATGACACAAAAGAATACAATTATTAGTTTTATTGATTTCATAATATAAAAAACGGGTTATTTTTTAATTCCTTACAGAATATAAAAATAACCCTTTATAACTATTTTAATTACTACTAAGCTGTTAACTCTTTTTATTTCTGACAAAAGAATTTAAGTTTTACCTTTTAAATAGTTTTCAGCCAAATTGCTAACGCTAATAGTATCCTTTTATTTTATTGACTTGTAAAATTACTTTACTTTTTGTCCAGCTAAGTAAGTTTCAAGAACTTTTGTCTTTGGAACTTTATTAATTTCAACAGTCATAATATCTTGATCTAAGATGATGAAATCTGCCATTTTACCTACTTCGATACTTCCTTTTTCATTTTCTTCGAAATTAGCATAGGCATTCCAAATTGTCATTCCCTTTAAAGTTTCTTCTCTTGTTAAAGCATTTTCCATTTGATATCCGTTTTCAGGATAATTATTTAAATCTTTTCTAGCAACAGCTGCGTAAAAAGTTAAAAACGGATTTACTTTTTCTACAGGATAATCGGTACCTAAAGCTACTTTTCCATATACATTTAAAAGCTGTTTAAATGCATAGCCTCCTTTTATTCTTTCTTCTCCTACTCGATCTGCTGCCCAGTACATATCTGAAGTTGCGTGTGTCGGCTGAATAGATGGAATTACATTTTTAAACAAATCGAAATCTTGTTGATCTACAATTTGTGCATGCTCGATTCTCCAACGCCTATCAGTTTGACCTTTTAAAACTTCTTGATACGTTTTCAACATTAAATAATTTGCTGAATCTCCAATTGCATGTGTATTCATTTGATATTCTGAATCTGCAATTTGTTTGGCAATTTCCTTGTAACGCTCAGGTGAGAAAATTAATGCTCCGAAATGATTATGACGATCGCTATATGGTTTTTTAAGTGCAGCTCCACGAGAACCTAAAGCTCCGTCTCCGTATACTTTAAAAGAACGAACATTTAAACGATCTGTTTTAATAATTCCTTTTTTAATGTAGTAATCCAAATTCTTTTGTGTTGCAGAAACCATTGCATATATTCTAATTTTTAAATCATCAGCTTGCTGTAAACTATCGATTAGTTCGATTGTTTCTTGATCTAAACCTGCATCAACAACAGTTGTTAATCCGTAAGAAAAATTAATTTTCTCAGCATCTTTTAAGGCTTGAATTTGTTCTGCTTTAGAAGCCACAGGAACTTTTACAAAATCCATTGCATTGTCGATTAAGACTCCTGTTAGTTTTCCATCTTCTTTGATAAACTCTCCTCCTTCTACTTTAGAATCGTTTGTAATTCCAGAAACATCTAAAGCTTTTTGATTCACCAACATTGCATGTCCGTCAACTCTTGTGATTGCTACAGGAGTATCTGGGAAAAGTTGATCTAGTTTCTCCTTAGTAGGAAACTTTTTTACTTCCCAATCATTTTGATCCCAACCTCTACCTGTGATAAAAGGAAGGTTTTTTTCTTTCTGAAAAACGACTAATTTTTCTAAAACAGCATCATAACTTTCAGTTCCAGTAACATCTACTTTTTGTAATTGCAATCCGTATCTAAAGAAATGACAATGTCCATCTATAAAACCTGGATATACTGCTTTTCCTTCAGCATCAATAACTGAAGTTGCTTCGTATTTATTTTCAATTTCTGATGTTGATCCAACCGCTACAAATTTTCCATCTTGAATGGCAAAACTTTCAACAGTTTCGAAATTTTTATTTACGGTATAGGCATTCGCATTTTTAACAATAACATCAACTTTTTGTTTTTGTTGACAAGAATATGCTAAGAATCCTAATGCCGATAATAGAATTATTTTTTTCATTTAAGTTAGTTTAGTTTTTTGAATAAGAACCATGCCCACGCTATCAAAACAAATTGAATAACAAGCCTAATGTAAGCTCCTTTTTTTGTTTTCATTGCTGGTTTTTCTCTTGTGATATCCCAAATATGTAATGGTAAAAACGTAATCATAAGCAAAGCCATTCCTAAAGCTGCATATTTCTGATAATTTGGAATACACAAACCTATTCCTATTACTAATTCTACCATACCTGAAGCATATGTAACAAAAAGCTTTGGAAAAAAAGCTGGTATGATTGGATAATAAAATTTAGGTTTATAAAAATGATGAAACCCGATAGCTATTAACATTACTGCCATAAGAAACCTTGAATACAAAAACATTTGCTCCATATTATGGTTTTACTTTTTCGTCTGTATATAAATATTTATCCATTAAGTACACTAAACTTGTCATAGATGCACTACCCAACTCTAATTCTCTTTTATTTACTTTATCGAAAGTATCTGTAGACGTATGGTGATAATCAAAATAACGCTGACTGTCTGGTCTATATCCAGCTAAAGTAACATGATCGTCTTTTAACGGAGAAATATCTGCTCCACTTCCTCCTTTAATTAAATCGTGCAAACCGTAAGGAGCCAATAACATTTTCCAACTTTGAACCAAAGCTGTATTTTCAGCATTTGCATCAATAGAAAAACCTCTAGGAGTGTGTCCGCCCGCATCACTTTCTAAACCAGCAACATGAATTTCTTTATTCAATTTTGCTAATCTAGCGTATTCTTTAGCTCCACGAGTTCCGTTTTCTTCATTCATAAAAAATACAATTCGAATTGTATTTTTAGGTTTTATATTATTCTTCTTTAATAAATATGCAACTTCTAAAGATTGTACAACTCCTGTTCCATCATCGTGAGCACCTTCACCTAAATCCCAAGAATCTAAATGTCCTCCTACAACAATAATTTTCTCTGGATTTTCACTTCCTTTTATTTCACCAACAACGTTATGAGATGGCGCATCTGGTAATGTTTCGCAACTTTGCTTGAAGTAAAACTGTAAACTTGGATTCTTTTTTAAATCTGCACTTAAATTTTCTGCTGCTCTAGAACTAATTGCTGCTGCAGGAATATATTGTTCTTTTGGCATTTCTCCGTAACTCATTGTTCCGGTATGAGGATAATCGTTGATTCCATTAGTCATTGAACGAACAATTACTCCTTTAGCACCAAACTGTCCACAAATTCTAGCTCCAGAAAAACGTTGCCCAACACAACCTCCGTAAGCTTGAAAAGTATTGATTAAAGTTTCATCGAAAGCTCCGTTAAAGAATACTATCTTTCCTTTTAGTTTGTCGCCTAGTTCTTCTGCTTCTTTTAAACTTTTTACCTCAATAACTTCAGCTTTAATTCCAGATGCAGGAGTAGCAATTGAGAAACCTAAAGCACAAACAGGAACATCTTTTTTCTTTCCGTTTATAGTATAATACGCTTCTTCTTTTTCTCCTCGAACCCAATGTGGCACCATAACAGGTTGCAACCACACAGAATCTAAACCTACGTCTTTCATTAGTTGTTCACCCCAAACAACAGCTTTAGCAGCTTGAGGAGAACCCGATAAACGACCTCCAATATTTTGAGTTAAATCACGTAGCCATTCATATGACTTTCCTTCAGTTAATGCTGCATTAAAAAAATGTTTAATATTAGCACTGTCTTTCTTTTGCTCTGCTTTATTTACAATAGCAACAGCTTTCGTTTCATCAGCTTTTTCTTTTTTATCTGTATTACAGCTACCAATTACAGTTGCTGCCAATAAAAAAATGAGAGTTTTTTTCATGTTTTGGTTTAATTAATGGAGTTTAAAATTACGGTTTTATTTTTTTTTCATTGTAAGTTTCACGTTCTTATAAACACATTTTTGATTAATGTTTATTTTCCTTAATCTTCAACTTATATTTTTTTAATTCTTTTAATACTTGTGGAGCTAAAACTACTAAACCTATCATGTTAGGAACCATCATAGAAAAAACCATAGCATCAGAAAAATCGGTTACTGCATTTAAAGTAGCTGCCGCTCCAACAACTGTAAATATGCAAAAGATGACTTTGTAAATATTTCCGATAGTTTTATTTCTTCCGAAGAGAAAAGTCCAGGCTTGATAACCATAATACGACCAAGAAATCATAGAAGAAAATGCAAACAAAATCACAGCTATAGTTAATACATACGGAAACCAAGAAATACTACTTTCCAATGCTTTAGAAGTTAAAATTGCTCCTTGTTCAAAAGACACTTCATTTCCAGCAGTTATTTGTCCTGTTATAATTAATGCTAGGGCTGTCATGGTACAAACAATTACAGTATCGATAAAAGGCTCCAATAAAGCTACTAAACCTTCACTAGCTGCATAATTTGTTTTTACTGCTGCATGTGCTATCGAAGAAGATCCGATTCCAGCTTCATTTGAAAATGCACCACGACGAAAACCTTGAATCATTACACCAATAAAACCACCTGCGATTCCTTCAGGATCAAACGCTCCATTGATAATTTGTGATATCGCATTTGGAATTTCAGAAAAATTAGTTAATAAAACTACAATAACAGCGAACACATATACGACCACCATAACAGGTACAACTTTGTCTGTTACTTTAGCTATTTTTTTGATTCCACCAATAATTACTATTCCCGAAAAAATGGCCATGATACATCCGAAAATCCAACCTTTTCCATAAATAAAACTTTCTTCTGCTCCAGTAACATACTCAAATAATTTAAATGCTTGATTTACTTGAAACATATTTCCTCCTCCAAAAGAACCTCCAACACACATTACTGCAAATAAAATCGACAACAATTTTCCTACTTTAGAAAAACCTAATTGTGAAAAACCTTTTTTAAGATAATACATCGGTCCGCCAAAAACAGTTCCGTCTTTTGCTATTTCTCTATATTTTACACCTAAAGTACATTCGACAAATTTTGACGCCATTCCTAACAATCCAATAACAATCATCCAAAATGTAGCTCCAGCTCCACCAATGGATAAAGCAATGGCAACTCCAGCAATATTACCTAAACCTACTGTTGCTGAAAGTGCGGCTGTTAATGCTTGAAAATGTGAAACTTCTCCATGACCTTCAACTCGTATTGTTTCTTTAACATCTTCTTGATTTGGAATATCAATATGATCATATTTTCCTCTAATGATATTTACTGAAGTTAAAAAGCTACGGATATTTATTCCTTTGAAATAGATTGAAAAATACAATGCACCAAATACAAGAATGATTAACACCCAAGGAATAGAAATGGTATTTGTTATCGGAATTTGATATAAAATTGCATCGGTAAACCAACTCGTTGCTTCATGAAAAGATTGATTAATTTGTTGATCTAAACTTTGTGTTTCTTGAATGAGAAATGCCATATTTTGTGTGATTAAAATGTTTCACACAAAAATGTTTGTAAAGACAAAACATGTAAAGGTTACACAATGCTCTTTTTAAAAGCAGCAATGATTAAGCATATGGTTAATCATGCTGAATCGTAGCAAAATCAAGCAATTCGTGATCTTTAGCGTAAGCAATTAACTGTTCTTTCCCACCTGTTCCAGAAATATTAAGTACTTTTTTGATTTGATAAATATGAGTTTGAAATCCATCGACACTTATATTCATTGCTTCAGCAATTTCAGTATATGATTTTTCTTCTCCACAAATGCCTAAATTTCCTAATACTTCTTTTTGACGATCAGACAACTCTACTTTAGACGCTAATTGCAGTTCTTTAAATTTCTTTTTCTCAGCTAAAATTTCTGATTTCAAACTTTTTATTGTGCTTAAATGACTTTCATTCGCAATTTGTAGCTTTTCATTTTCTATAATTAATTGCTCTTGTAAAAGTTTTGTTTCTTGTAATTCTGTTTGTTTTTCTTCTTTCTCAGCTAGTAATTTCCAACTATATAGTAAGATCGTAAATAAGAGTATGAATAAAAACTTAAATGATATACTAGATACCACACCTAAAATCCCCCAAGTAGTAGTATTAATCCAATTTGACAGGCTTTCTTCAGGAAAAATTCGATGTGTAACTGCAACAATAATCAATAAGAATAAAGCTAGAGTTGGTAGAAACATAAAACGCATTCCTCTATTTTTAAATGCTTTATTTAACTCTTGTAAAAGTGCAAATGCGACCACGATAGATATTGGAATATCGATTAACCAAATGACATTATTACTTGATTTTGATGGTGTATTTGTAAAAAATGAAATCAGAAAAACGAAAGCGTTCATAACCAAAACACCTCCGAAGATTACAAATACTTCTTTATTTGTAAAACGTTCTATAATTCGAATTACAATGTTTCTTTTTTCATTATGTTGAATTGAAGGAATTGATAATAATATAAATAATGAGTTTAGCAGTGAGAAGAAAACTCCAATACTAATTATGATACTATTTGACTGCTCTAATTGAAAGACTTCATTCAATATAATATTCAAAAAAGCTCCAATTCCCCAAGAAAATATTGCTAAAGCAAACCACTTAATACCGTCTACCGAAGTAGAAGTTTGACTTTTAGATTTTTCTTTGCGATAAACACGATGAATCACAAAAAAAGTAATTAAACATACAATTGCAGTAATATAATTTGAAACATGAATTAACATATTTTCAAGGTACGTTTTTTTATCAAAACAAAAACACAACTATTGTTTTATAGTTGTGTTTTTGCATTTAAAATTGTTTATCATTCATTAAAATAGTGCATCAAACTTCCAAATGAATCCTCCAATAATTTGGAATCCTTGGGCATCGAAATTGGTAAATCTTTGATAATTACTATTGGTTATGTTATTTGCTTGTAAGAAAACTGAAAATAAATCATTAAAATGATAACCTCCATTAAGATTTAAATCGATATAAGCATTTAAATCTATTGCTGTAAATGCTGCGCCATTTCGTTGAGCTCCTTTTCTACTCCCTACAAAATATAAATTTGCACCTGCATACCATTTCTTCACTTTATAGTTTGCAAAGACATCAGCTTTAATTTGTGGTAAATTCCAAGCTTCTTCTTGATTTGTTGTACTATAAGAATTGAACTCTGCATTTAAACCTAAGTTTAATTTTCTAGAAAAATCATAAGTTACTTCTCCGAAGAAACCAACTGTAGTAATATCGTCATAAATTACGTCGAATGAATTTCCAAAATTATATCCTCTGAATAAAATCCCACTTGGAAAACCTATTGTAATTCCGTTTGAAGCAGATTCATTTAACACAAAAAATGCTCTGTTTTCTTCTTTCTTAAAACTAGCTCTAACATTGTAATTTAAGTTTCCACTTAAAATTCCTCGAAATCCACCAAAAGCATCAAAAGCCTCACTAGATTGCTGAATGTTTAATGTTGGAGAAACATATGGATTTTCTCTAGAAAAACTCTCATAAGAATTTACAGTTAAATCTCCTTTAGCTCCAGCGTAAATATTAGCATACCTAGGAATAATCGGATAATTTACTTCTACATCTGGATATGCAAAAAACTTTCCTTCTGTATTTTCCAAATCGAAAGAATAATATGCTTTTCCTCCTAATTTGATATCAAAATCTTTAAATGAAAAAGCATAAGTAGGATGAATTCCAGCCGTTGCGAAACTATAGTTTATTTTTTGAAGAGGATCTGAATATGCTCTATCAAAACCTCCCATGATAAAGTTTATAGACGTTCTTAGGTCTAAATCCTCATAATTCAATCCGAATCTTCCTAAAGGAATAGCAAACTTTGCATCTACATCAGCATGAATCTCATCAGAATCTTGGTCGTCTGAAAAATACCCAATCGATGTATTTACTTCTTCTATTGCACTGTATGGAAAATAAATAGATCCTTTTAAATTATAATATTTATATAATTGTTCTTCTTCTATAGTACTAATAGTTGGATCTAAAAAGACTATATCTGAAGGTAAACCATACCAATTATATTTATTTCTATAAGCGTTTAAACCAACTTTCCAGTCGAAATTTCGCATTTCTTGTTTTAAAAATAAATCAACACTTGCATTATAATAACTGCTGTTTAATATTGTATTTTGAACAGGATCTTTAGATGATATAAAATTTATTTTACCTCCATATTCATATTCAAAAGCACTTGTATTTTGAAAATAAGCTTCTACAAAAGGAGTTAAATTATTTCCGAAACCTAAAGAAAAATAATTATCAAATAAACGCTCACGTTCACCAACATCAATTCCTTTTAAAACACCACTCTTAGGTTTAAATTTAGACGCGACTGAAACTGGTTGAATCTTATATTCTAAAGATTTACGTTTAGCTTTATCTGATAATTTAATTACAGGTTTCTTTTTAATTTTAAAAGCATCTGTAACTTTTGGTGCGTAAGAAGTTACTACCTCTACTACTTCTGTTTTTATAATTGAATCTTTAGATTTCTCTGTCTTTGGTTTATTTTGAGCTATACTAAAGCTTACTACAAACATTGCTATAGTGACTACTATTCCTCTTTTCATTCTCTTTTAACTTTTATTGTTTAGAGTTAATTGATTCATTTGTTTTCGCTTCTTTACTCTTAATTTTATTAAGTTCGTTTTTAGCTTCTTCATTAAGATCTTTAAACTGAGTAAAATTTTTCACGATATTATCTAAGATATATGTAGCTTGGTAAGCATCTTTTAGTTTATAATAGTTCTTTGCCATTATAATGTAACTCTTTACTCCCCAATATTGATATTTAGAGTAATTTGCTATTAAATTCTGAATTTCTTCATTTGAACTTTCATAAGCTTCTTCTTCATGTAAAAAGAATGCTTTGTAATATAATGTTTCGGCTTTAAGTTCTCCTGTAGCTGTATTATCTAAAGCACTGTAATAATCTTGAGCTGTTGTAAAATCATTTGTTTCAATAGCAGAACGTGCTAAAATAATTTGAGCATCTTCACCAACAACCTGATCTATTTTACCATTAGTTAATACTTTCTCTGCATAAGTTACTGCCTTTTCATAATCTTTTCTATCATAATATCCTTTCATTAAATTACTTTGAGCGAAAATTAAATTCTGATCAATATTACCTTCTTGTTCTAAGCGCTCTAACAAAGGAATTGCTTTTTTCCAATTCTCCTTCTCTAAATATAATTGACTTAGTTTAGCTAAAGCTTCTTCTGAAAACTCATTAACTCCTGCTTTAATCACATAAGCATAATGTGGAACAGCATTTTGTTTTTTTGTTCCGTTAAAGTATAATTGACCTAGATAGAAATTTGCTTTTAAAGCATGAATTCCGTTAGGAAAATCTCGTAAATATGTTTTAAATCCGCTAATTGCTCTTACTTTATCATTTTCTAAAAATTTATTTTCCGCAGCTTCATAAGTTGTGTTGTCTATATCACTATTAGATACATTTACAAAATCGATAGTTTTTACCCAAGCCGCATATTCATTTACTTTTCCAGTATCTACATAAACATTTCTTGCACTAGCAACTGCTTGTTTAGCTTCATTAGAATTTGGGAATTTTGCAACTACTTCTTTAAACTTTATAAGTGCATCTCTATTATTTCCATTATTATACTCTAATAATCCTTGGCGTAATAACACTGTTGGCACATAACCACTTTGGCTATGCTCCTCTAACAATTGATTATATGCCTTTTTAGCTTGATTTGCGTTTCCTTTAGAAGTATATGTAATTCCTAATTGATACAGTGCATCATCTTTTAAATTTGAAGCTGGATAATCTTTAATCAACTTTTTTAAATCATTTATTTTCTCGCTACTATCACCAATTAAACCATCACTCATTGCTTTTTGATATTGAGCATAATCTGACCCTGCACCTCCTTCTTGGATTACCTTATCATACGCTTGCATTGCTTTTCCGTAACGTTTCGTAGCATAATAAGAATCTCCCAAACGATTTGATGCATCATCATTTAAATCGTTTTCATCAATATTTTCTTTCAAAAATTCTTCAAAGTATGTTGTAGCATTATCATAGTCCTTTTGCTTAAAAAAAGCGTAGGCTATATTATAGTTTAAGTATTTAGCTTCCTCAAAATTTGAATTTTCTATTTTAGAGAAAGATGCAACAGCATTTTCATAGTTTCCTAACAAATAATTAGTTTCACCTAGCCAATAATGACCTTTATTTTTAATTGTATCATTTACCGCATCGGTAGCAATTAAAAAATGTGGTAATGATTTTTTTAGTTTTTGTTCGTTAAATAATTGGATTCCTCTGTATAATGAAACTTCGTTTGCTAAAGCATCATTTTCTGGATTTTGATTTGCTCTTAAATAGTCTATAGCACCTTGATAATCTTGTTGATTTAAATAAGAAGTAATTAATAATCCAGAAATTTCTTTTGAATTTTGTGATTGTGGATATTTTGCTAAATGTGCTTTTAAGACATCTGGAACACTTTTGTACGGGTTACCTTCTTCGTAACTTAATTTCGCATAATTAAAATCAGCATCTGCAGTAATTACAGGATTGAAATTCATTTCACTTGCATTTTTAAATGCATTTAAAGCTTCATTCTTCTTACCTGCTTTTAAATAACATTCTCCTAAATGATAATAAGCACTCTGAGCAACACTATTTTGACCGTTTATAATTTTATTAAACTGCCCGATTGCGCTTTCGTAATCTTCTAATTTATAGTAAGAATATCCTAAATAATAATAATCAGTATTTGTCCATTTTCCTTTTTTCCCTTCATATTGATTCAAATAAGGAACAGCTTTATCATATTTTTCTAAGTTGAAATAACTTTCTCCAATAATTTTACTGATATCTGATTTTTGTTTTTCCTTAGCTTTCGGAAAAATCTTTTCTCCAATTTGAGCTGCTTTATCAAACTTTCCGCTTTTAAAAGCCATATCTAACAGATAGTAGTTCGCTTCAGACTTATAAGTTTCATTATCTGATAATTGTTGTAAATTATCTTCAGCCTCTCCGTAGTTTTCTTGTCTATACGCTATATATCCGTAGAAATATCTTGAATCATTTCCATATCTAGGATCTCCCAATAACTTTGCAAACTTCTTTTTAGCATCTTCAAAATAGTTAGAAACTAAAAGCGCATAACCCATTTTATAATTCAGTTCTTTATTCTCTTCAACATTTAATAAAGCAGGATTTACTTTAGAATACCATTTTAAAGAATGTGAAGCTTTTCTATTTGCGAAATAATAATTTCCAACATTTAAAAAAGCTTTTTCCTTTTTACTACTGTAAGGATGTTTTTTAACAAAATCGAGCACTTTTTTATCTGCATCTGTCTGATTAAGCTTAATTGCGCACATGGCATCATAAAAATCTGCATCGGTTTGTAAATTGTGTTTCGCCGTATTTTCTGATACTTCTTTGAATACTCTTTGTGCCCCTGAATACGCTTTATTATTATACAAAGTTATCGCTCTGTGAAACCTTGCATCAATATTAGTTTGGACTTCAGTGTTTTGCCCTTCAACATTTAAAAAACTTAAAAAGTAACAAAGTGTTATAAATAAATATTTATATTTCATTTTAGAATTTATCTTTGTATCGTTCCCTGTAAGATAACGCTATTTTTTTTGTTTTGTTTGATCAATAATCGCCAAAAATAAAAAAAGTGGTTTAAATTGATAATAAATAATAGATTTGTAAAAACTTTCTTTTTATGCAAGAGCCAATACTGCATTTAGAAAATGCAGATATCTACCAAAGAGACATTCTGGTTTTATCGAAAATTAACTTCACCTTAAATAAAGGTGATTTTTACTATTTGATTGGTAAAACTGGTAGTGGAAAAAGTAGTTTATTAAAAACATTATACGGAGATCTTAGACTACAACGTGGTTTAGGTAGTATTGTTGGTTTTGATTTAAAGAAAATGAAAGAAAAAGACATTCCTTTCTTAAGAAGAAAACTAGGAATTGTTTTTCAAGATTTTAAGTTATTAAATGACCGTAATGTTTTTGATAATCTTGAATTTGTTTTAAAAGCTACAGGCTGGAAAGATAAAAATGAGCGTAAAGAGAAAATTTACGAAGTTCTAGACAAAGTAGGTATGAAAGAAAAATACTATAAAAAAACTTTCGAACTTTCTGGTGGTGAACAGCAACGTGTAGCTATAGCTAGAGCCTTACTTAATGATCCTGAATTAATTTTAGCAGATGAGCCTACTGGTAATTTAGACCCTAGAACTTCTTTAGAAGTAATGGAACTTTTAAATGAGATTCATAAAAGTGGAAAAACTATTTTTATGGCCACTCATGATTATCAGTTAATTGTAAAATTTAAGCAAAAAACGGTAAAATGTGAAGGTGGAAAACTATTTGAAGTTGTTCAACAGACTCCGCCTCCAAAAAACCAGAATAAAAAAGAAAACGAAAACACTTAGTTATTGAAGAAAAAGATTTTTGTTGCTGTTACTAATGATATTTCTACAGATCAAAGAGTTCATAAAGTTTGTACTTATCTTTTAAAAAACAACTTTGACGTTTTGGTATATGGTAGAGTTTTACCCTATACTATTGAAATTGATCGACCTTATAAAATAGTTCGAAAAAAACACTGGTTTAACAATAATTTTCTTTTTTACGCTGAATATAATGTTCGATTATTTTTCTATTTACTTTTTCATAGATACACTTACATCTTATCTAATGATTTAGATACATTACCTGCTTGCTTTTTTGCAAGCTCTTTAAAGCGAAATACACAATTAGTATATGATAGTCATGAATTATTTTCTGAAGGTCCTGAATTACAAGGACGTAAATTTGTACAAGGGTTTTGGCGGAAATTAGAATACTTTTTCTTACCAAGAATTAGAAAATCTTACACTGTTAGTCAATCTATTGTTAAGTTTTACAATGATCGACATAACAATCATATGGGACTAATTCGAAACTTACCTCAACTTCACAGAGAAATTATTGAAGAAAAAGTAAGCTTTCCTACAAAAAATAAAGTGATTTTATATCAAGGTGTATTAAATCCGGGGAGAGGAATTAAACCCATGATTAAGGCTCTACATTTACTTTCTGGTATTGATTTAGTTATTATTGGCTATGGGAAAGTAGAACAAGAATTAAAAGATTTTGTTCAATTAGAAAATCTAGAATCAAGAGTTCATTTTTTAGGTAGAGTTGCTCACGAAAAACTACCAAACTATACAAAACTAGCAGATCTTGGTATGGTATTAGAAGAACCTCTTGGCAAGAGCTTCGAATTTTCTTTACCTAACAAATTATTTGATTATATTCATGCTGAATTGCCATTAATTTCTGGTAATCTACCTGAAATTATCAACATTGTTAACACATACAATGTTGGTATTGCTGTAGATTCCTATCAACCTGAAGCTATAGCTAAAGCTGTTTCTTCTATTCTTAATAACGAAACATTAATTAATGAAATAAAGCAAAATCAAAAAATAGCAAAAGAAGAATTATGTTGGGAAAAAGAACAATTGAAATTAGATTCATACTTTAATTAGTTACATTATAAAAACTAAAGTTTCCATAATCATTCCTACATTCAATAACTTAGAAAAGTTAAAGCAATGTATATTTAGCCTACAAATTCAAAGCTATACAGAATTTGAAGTTTGGATAATTGATGGAGCTTCCACAGATGGGACAATAGATTTTTTAAAGACATTACCTTCAAAGTTTAAATTTATATCAGAAAAAGATAATGGTATTTATGATGCCATGAATAAAGGAATTGATTTAGCGCATGGAGAATGGTTATATTTTATGGGAGCTGATGATAAACTGTTCTCTAATCTTACATTATTTTCAATATTTTCTTCAAAAAATTTTGATGATACGAAATTAATTATTGGTAATGTTACCTATGATGGAAATCAAAATTTTAACTCTAGTTTTTCTAGTAAATTATGGATCAAAAACACATTACACCATCAATCTGTATTCTATAAAAAGACATTATTTAAAACACGAAAATACGACACTTCGTTTAAGGTTTTATCAGATTATCATTTCAACTTGTATCTGTACAATAAAAAGATTAATCACATAAAAATCAATGAAACTATAGCTATATGTGGCGCTGAAGGAATTTCAAAAAACTATGATTGGAATTTATACAGAGAAGATATTCGTTTAAAAATTAAAAACTCAAATACTTTATTTACTATTTTTTTCTGGATTTTAGGAATATCTAAATATCTGTTTAGAACATTAAATAAAAAACCCGCTTCAAAGTAGAAGCGGGAAATTGCTATGAAAAACTATGAAAAAGAAACTTTAAATACGTCTCTGGCAATGTAGACGGAGCTTTATCTACCTTCTTACAAAACCTTTTTGACTTTAACATTTCTTTCACATTTATAGTTACTTACTTCAGTTCTTTTAACATCCAAACATTACAACTTGAATGTCCCGAATTCCCTAATTGTGTATCTAAAATTTTAAATCCAGATTCTTCGTACATAGCTATTGCTTTAGAAAAATGTGGTAAACTTTCTAAATATATATTTGTGTATCCTAATTCTTTAGCAGAATTAATACTCTTTAGCATTAATTCTTTCCCTATACCTTTTCCTCTAATTAAATTAGAAATATAAAACTTTACCAATTCACAAACTCCTTCTTCTAAACCATCTGTAGGATAAATACCACAACAACCTACAGCTTTTCCATCTAGTTCTGCAACCCATAAAATTGCTTTTGGGATATTGAATAATTCAAATAAATGATCTGTCGATTCATCTGAATATACTGTTCCTGTTCTAGGCGCATCGAACTCTTCAATTGTATTCCTAATTACCTTTGCTAAAAATGGATTATCTTCTGACTTTACTTTTCTATAAATTACACTCACTTTCGAAAATTTTATTACTAAGATAAAACAAAAAAGCAATCTCAAATGAGATTGCTTTTTAATATTGTCACTTAAAATTTATTATAATTCTAAGTTTGCATTATTTGTTTTTACAGCATCAGCAGAAGCAGCTAAGTGTTCTTTTTCAGCATCACTTAAGTTAATTTCTACTATACTTTCGATACCATTTCTTCCTAACACTACAGGAACTCCGATACATAAATCAGATAAACCGTACTCTCCATCTAATAAAGCAGAACATGGGTAAATCTTCTTTTGATCACAAGCAATTGCTTGAACTAAACCTGATACAGCTGCTCCTGGAGCATACCAAGCAGAAGTACCTAATAATCCTGTTAATGTAGCACCACCAACTTTAGTATCTTGCTTTACTTGCTCTAATCTTTCTTCTGATAAGAATTCAGAAACTGGAACAGAGTTACGAGTAGCTAAACGAGTTAATGGAACCATACCTTTATCAGAGTGACCTCCAATTACCATTCCGTCTACGTCAGAAATTGGCGCTTCTAAAGCTTCAGCTAATCTGTACTTGAAACGAGCAGAATCTAAAGCTCCTCCCATACCGATAATTCTATTCTTTGGTAATCCAGTAGTTTTATGAACTAAATATGTCATTGTATCCATTGGATTAGATACTACGATGATAATTGTATTTGGAGAATGCTCTATTAAACTAGAAGAAACTGATTTTACAATACCAGCGTTAATTCCTAATAATTCATCACGAGACATTCCTGGCTTACGAGCGATACCAGAAGTAATAACACAGATGTCTGAACCTGCAGTTTTGCTGTAATCTCCTGTAGTTCCTACGATTTTAGTATCGAATCCGTTTAAAGAAGCAGTTTGCATTAAGTCCATTGCTTTTCCTTCAGCAAAACCTTCTTTAATATCTACTAACACAACTTCTGAAGCGAAATTTTTTATTGCAATGTACTCAGCACAACTTGCACCTACGGCACCTGCTCCAACAACTGTTACTTTCATTTTATATATTTTTATTGAAAATTAATAATCTAAGATGAGCAAAAATAGCTATTTAACTAATGATATAAAAACAAAAACTCATGGAAATGACCATGAGTTTTTGTTTTTTATATTTTATTTTAGACTATTATTCTTTAGCCTTCATTTTTGTATAATCTAATACATATTGACTAAAATATCGCCACTTTATTTTCTTAATAGGATTTTTCTCCATGAACTCCTTACAATCTCCGAATAACTCTTCATATTTATCATCTAAATCTTTCTTACGCAACCAAAATATTTTACCATCTTTTTTTACATAATATGATTTTGCCAAACCTCCTGCTACATTGAATCCGAAAGCTCCTAATTTTGTAGTTTCTTTTGCATTTGGGTCACCAAAAACCTCTATATACTTACTAAAAGTTGGGTTTATTAGTTGCATCATATACTCTTTCTCTTTCTTTTTGTTTTTTAATGATACTTTTTGATTTTTGAAATAAATATATCCTTGATTAATTACATCATTATCCATATCAGATCTTTCCCATTGACGAACATCATACACATGTCTCCATGATTTTGTGAATTTTTCAAATCCACTTGGGTATAAATACATCTCTTTTATCTCATCAGATTCTAATTTTATTTTTTTTCCTGATTTTGCTTCTTTTAATTTTATATAATAAATCTGACCTTTCTTTCTATCAACATCTTTCTTAAACCCTTCTATTCTAGTTCCGTCTTTCAGAACAACTATCGATTTCTTCTTCCCTGAATAGCGATTGTAAACTTTATCAAATAGGTCTTTTCCGTTACCTTCTTTTTTTTCTTTTTTCTCTTCTTGGCTATAACCTAAGAAAGTAATTAATGATAATGTGATTAATAAAAATTTAGTCTTCATAATGTATTTTAACGTTAAGCTTGCTAAATTAGTTAAATATTTGAAAAACAAAAAGTCTAGGAAATCCCCTAGACTTTTCATTTAAAATTTATCGCTTTAATATTATCTAAAACTAAAAGCTATACCTGCACTAACTGTATTGTACTCTTGTAACGTGTAATCTGCAAATATTTTAAAGAAACCTAAACTTAAACGTGTTCCGATTGTTGCTCTCATACTACCAGCTGAAAATTCTTGTTTAATTGGATCTTTAAAATCAGCTCTTACCCTTTGAGTAGAACCTGATACATCATAAATAACACTATAATCTCCTAAAACATCAACAGTAGCATTACCTCCACCGTATCCTACTGCTCCATAAAAATTAATTATTGGAAAATTTAAAGATGCTAACAATTGAATTGTGTAGGAGTTTAACCTGAACTGAGTTTCAGCATTTCTTACAATAAAATTAGCTTCAGTAGAATCTTCAATTTGTCCATCAACATTCATATTTGTATAAGTCCCCATTACAGCCAAATGTAATGGTAATTTATCTAGGGGTCCTAAAATATCTGTAATTTCTTTCTTTAACCCTATTCCAAAAAGCGATCCTTTCACATCATCAGAACCTACTTTGGGAACAAAACGTACAGAAGTCTCTAATTTCCATGGCAAACCTACAGTTACTTGAACCGCAGGCGCAGGAACTAAACTTCCAGGTAAATCTTCTTTAAACCCTTCTGGTAATTCTAATGGGACATCTACAGTTACATTATCTACTGTAGTACCATTACCTACATCTATACCAGAAACTGTAGTTTGTAGTGTTAGTGTTCCACCATCTCCTTCTCCAAAAATTGTTGGAGCTGTTTCCGGAGAACTTATTATTGTTGAAGTAAGCCCTAACGCAGAAATTTGATATGTTTCTCTTTCAGAAGGCACAAATGATCCACTTGCTCCAATAGTAATATCAAAACCAAATTTCTTGTGTACTTTGGCTGTATGAAACCAGCCATTATTCATGCTATAAATTAGACCTTCTAAAGCTGGCGCTGAATAAGCATTTGCTATTTTATTAGCGTCTCCAGCTGCTTTAACTAAATTTTCGATTTCTTGAGAAAAACTGCTAATTGCAGAACACATAAAAAGTGATAGTAAAACCTTTTTCATTGTATATGGTATTAGTTAGTTTTTGTAAAAATATAAAAACTATCTTCAAAATTACTACCAACTTTTAGGTATTTAACCTAAAAAACTATAAGTGATTCTCCTAAAAGGATTCTTATTTTTTTTAGCTTTGCTTTGATGAAAACTATTTTACAATCTAAATATACAGTTCCTGTTTTTTTAATATTACTTATGTTAGTTAATATACTTCAAGGCTATTCTACTGAATTATTAGCAGATGAGGCATATTATTGGGCATATAGTAAAAATTTAGATTGGGGATATTTTGATCACCCTCCAATGATTGCTTTATGGATAACTATTTCTAAACTATTTTTTAGCTCTGGAGAATTAAGCGTTCGTTTTTTCTCATCGATATCATTAACTTTTTCTTTTTACTTTGTTTGGCTACTTATTAAACATCCTTTAAAAAGAGAATATACTTGGTTGTTTTTATTATTATTAATTACAACTTCTTTATTTAATGTTTATGGCTTTATAACTGTCCCAGATACTCCTTTGGTTTTCTTTTTTTCTCTATTCTTAATTGGCTATCAAAAATACATTCTTCAAAAGAATTTTAGTAGTTATGCAATTTTAGCAATAGCAATGGCCGGTATGCTTTACAGTAAATATCATGCTGTATTAATTATATTCTTTGTACTGCTTTCTAACCTAAAAGTTTTAAAAGACTGGAAAATCTGGTTAACAACTTTAGCTACAATCATCTTATTTTCTCCTCATTTGTATTGGCAATATGTTAATGATTTTGCTTCAATTAAATATCATTTATTTGAAAGAAATACTAAAAGTTACAGAATTGATTATACAACAAATCATATTTTAAATCTTATAGCAATTATAGGACTTACCTTTCCTATTGTTTATTTAGCTTTCTTTAAGAGGTTAAAAATAAAGGATCAATTTGAAAAAGCTTTACGTTTTTTAGTTTTAGGATTTGCCATATTCTTCTTTATATCTTCTTTTAAAAGTAGAGTACAAGCACAATGGGTTGTTCCTATATCTATCCCCTTGATAATTATCCCTTTTTATTATTTAATTGATAACCCTAAGAAAATAAAAGCTTTTAAAATTCTAGCTTTTATAACAATAGTTGTAACTATAGCTTTACGAATTATTATTGCCAATGACGGACTAGTACCTAAACAATTTGAAATGCATGGAAATAAAAAATGGGTACAAAAATTAGACAATACATTAAAAGGTAATACTCCTTTATTTCTTAATTCTTATCAAAACACGTCTATTTACTGGTTTTACTCTGGTAAAAAACCTCTTCAAATTAATTCTTGGAACAGTAGAAAAAACCAATATGATTTATATGATTACAATAAAAATTTTAACCTAGAAAAATTTTCTCTTATCACATTTAACAGAACTGGTAACGCAACAGATTCAATTATTAAGAAAAATAAAAGTTTACTATTTATTGAACATAATATTATTGAATATGTAAAAAGGGGAAATGCTACATTTGAATTGAACAATCCTGTAGTTAACAAAGAAAATAAGAGTATTATTAATGTTTCTTATAATACAGAACTAATTTCTGAACTTAAAAACCTACAACTATATATAGTATTTAAGTACGAGAGATCTAGAAATATTACTCAAGCAAAATTAATTGACAATACAATTGTATTTACAACACCAAAATTAAATTGGTCTCCTTCACACATTCAAATAGTAGGAACAACAAACCCTAAAGTTCCTCCTTTGAGATTTAGCCATATGGTTGAATGTTCGTACAAAAAATAAATAATATTTAAAGAAACTTATACTTATAAAGTTTCTTTAAATACCTTTTGAAATAACATCTTGTATAACTTGTAGAATAATGTCCCTAGAATAATACCAGAAACATATCCTGTAGAAACATCTATAGGATAGTGAACTCCTAAGTATAATCTACTATATCCAAATACTAAAGGAAATAAAATTAACAAATAGATATACTTTATTCTCTTACGCAAGAGTAAAATAATAAAAGTTGTAAACGTTGTTGATAAAGAAGCATGACCAGACCAAAAACTTTTCCCTCTAGGTTTGTATGAAAACTGCCTTAAATACTCTTGCATTTCAATAGCATTACATGGTCTTGTTCTTCCTGTTAAATTCTTAATCAAGTTTGTAAATTGATCAGAAAAAGCCACAAAAATTGCTATAAACACTAAAGTAAATAATGTTTTTTTAACACCAAATTTCCATATCAATAAACCAAGTATTACAACAAATAACGGTATCCAATTAAATTGATGTGTAATCCACAACCATAAATTATCCCATTGTTCGTTTCCTAGGTTATTCAGATAAATTAAAAGCGCTTTGTCTTTTTCTATAAGCGCATCGAGCAAACTATTTTCCAACTTTAAGAACTTCTATTTCAAAAATAAGATCTGTATTCGGTTTAATTACCGGTAAACGACCAACTTCACCATATCCTAAATAACTCGGAATGAAAAGACGGGCTTTCTCTCCTTCTTTAAGTAACTTAGCACCTTCTTTCCAACCAGCTATTAATGGATAATTAGGATCATTAATAGTAAAAGTAAAAGGTTGATTCTGGTCTCTACTTGATGCTATTTTATTTCCTAAGTCATCTTGTAACATGTAGTGAACTGTAGTTGGTAAATCTGGATTTACCTTATTACCTGAAGTCTCTTTAATTTTCAATATTTTAAGCCCAGATTTAGTAGTAATAGCACTATAATAATCTAACTCTTTTTTAAGATTCTCTTTTGCTATTTTAATCTTTCTCTCTCTTTCTTTCTTACGCTCTTCTGAATTTGACAACTCTGTTAAAAACACTTCTGGAGCATTAAAGTCTTTAGCTTTTTTTCCTACTCTAATAATTTCTACTTTGTTAATGAAATCATTTTGTACGATGGTATCTACAATATTTTGGCCATAAGTTACTTTTCCAAAAACAGAATGTTTACCATCTAACCAAGGAGTTTCTTTATGGGTAATAAAAAATTGAGCTGAATTTGTAGCTGGACCAGAATTTGCCATTGATAAAACTCCTGCACTATCGTGCTTAAAAATTAACTCTCCTTTTTCGTTTAAAGGAAATTCATCATCAAAACGATATCCTCCACTACCTCTTCCAGTTCCTGTAGGATCTCCTCCTTGAATCATAAAATTTTTAATAACTCTGTGAAATTTAATTCCATCATAAAAAGGCTTCCCTTTTAAAGAGTCTGTTACTTTAGGGTTATTTCCTTCTGCTAAAGAAACAAAGTTAGCTACAGTCATTGGAACAATTTCCGAATGTAACTTAATTAAAATATCTCCTTTATTGGTTTGAATATCTGCATATAACCCATCTTTCAACTCTGGATACTTAACAGTTTTACAAGATGAAAATATAATTACTACTAATGATATTATTAAAAACTTTATTGATTTCATATTTTAAAATTAAAAAAAGAAAAGACATTGATAAAAATAACCAATGTCTTTTTAATATTTTTATTAGTGACCGTGTCCGTCTCCTTTAGTGTGTCCGTCTCCTAATGGTGCTGGAGGAACAACTTCTAATAATTCTACATCAAAAACTAATGTTGAAAAAGGCTTTAAAACTGGTCCTCTTTGTTGATATCCGTAAGCTAACTCCTGAGGAATAAAGAACTTATATTTAGCTCCTGGCTTCATTAACTGTAAACCTTCAGTCCAACCTTTAATTACTTGTGTAACTCCAAATTCAGCTGGGTCTTTTTTAGGTTCCATTGTACTATCAAAAACAGTTCCATCGATTAAAGCTCCGTGATAGTGAACTTTTACTTTGTCTGAAACTTTTGGAGCATCTCCACTACCTTCTTTAATTACTTGATATTGCAATCCACTAGCAGTAGTTTTAACTCCTTCCTTAGTTTTATTTTCTGTTAAAAACTTTTCATTTTCTTCCTTATAATCTTTGAAATCTGCCTCTGCTTTTTTCTTCATTTCTTCTTCTCTTTTCTTCATTTGATCCATTCTTAACTTTTGAAAATAGCTACTAATTATTTTCTCAGCATCTTTTCTATCAATTAAAGTAGCGTTTGAAGAATCTCTTCCTTCAGAATACCCCTGAATATATAAGTCTGGATTTAATTCTTTTGCAGCTGCATCTACACTCATTCTCATTGCTGTGTTTAATCCAATAGCATAACTCACAGTGTCTATATATGTATCTAGACTAGCTTTTGTTTTTACTTGATTATTGTTACATGAAACAATAGTCATCCCCATGGCTGCAACAGCCAAAACTTTAGTTAATTTCATTATTTACTTTTTTAATGTCGATTAATGTTAGTTTGCTTTTTAACGTTTGATTCATTCTTATCTTACCTCCATCACCTGTAACTCCATAAGCTCTGTAAGAAGGAATGACAAATGTAATAGTTTCTCCCTTTTTCATCAACTTTATTCCATCTTGTAATGCTGGTATAAAATCTTCTTTATCCACCTTATACTCTATTGTTTGTTCATCGTATAATGGAGTATTATAAAAATCTGTAATAGTATATCGAATAGTTACTACATCTCCTTTTTTAGGTGTAGTAGAGTTTAACGTGTCCTTTTTATTGTACATATACCAAAAACCATTTGGAGAATTTAAATAGTTGTTTAAAGTATCTTTAGCTAAACTATTTTCTATTTGTTTCTTCTCTAATTGATTCAGTTTTATGTTTTCTTCTATTACTTCTTTATAAAAATTAGAAGTAGTATGTTTTTTAGGTCTCCTAGCTTCTGGTGTATTACAAGCTCCTAAAAAAACACATACAATTAGTATAATAATCCACTTACTACCCATAAGAATTAGATAAGTCATTTTTATATTCTGGTAATAATGATGTAAATTTCTCAATAGTTTCCTCAATATTTACATCTGATCTACCTCCTGCCGCATTATCATGTCCGCCTCCATTAAAATGATTTCTCGCAAATTTATTTACAGAAAAACTACCTTTTGATCTAAAAGATATTTTTACAATTCTTTGCTCTACGTCTTCGATAAAAATAACAGCAAATACAATTCCTTTAAGAGATAAGGCATAATTCACTACACCTTCTGTATCTCCTTTTTCGTAATTAAACTCATCTTTGTCTTTTTGAGTTAAAGTAATGTAAGCTGTTTTATACTCTGAAATTACTTTCAAGTTACTTAATGCTCTTCCTAACAACATTAATCTACTATGAGAATTGGCATCATAAACATTATTATGAATTCTATCGTTTTTAGCCCCTTTATCTATTAAGTCAGCTATAATTTTATGTGTTGTACTAGTTGTAGAGCGAAAACGAAAAGATCCTGTATCTGTCATTATTCCTGTATACAATGCAGTAGCTATACTCTCATCTATAAGATCTAAATCATTGAACATTTCAATAAAATTATAAACCATTTGACAAGTAGAAGACATTGCTGTATCTGAATACATATATTCAAAATTGTCTGGTTGCTGATGATGATCTATTAAAGCAAAATCATTTTCATATTTCTCTAACGTATTTTTCATATCATCACCTACTCTATGTAAAGCATTAAAATCTAAAAGAAAAATAATATCCGATTTAGCCAATGCTTTTACACTTTGATTGTTTTGACGATCAAAACGATATATAGTTTCAACTCCTGGTATCCAATGCAGAAAATCAGGGAATTCATTCGGCATTAAAACCTGTGTTTTATGTCCTTTTTTATCAAAATAATGCTTTAGTCCTAAGGTAGATCCAACAGCATCTCCATCAGGATTTTTATGTCCTATTATTACAATACGTCTAGACGTTTCAAGGTACTTAGAAAGCTCTTTAAAATTCTTTAGAATCATAGACAGCGAATATACAATTTAATATTCTTTTAAAAATTTAATAAAATCTTATTTGTTTATTTGTTCATCATTTAAAAATAATCATGAAAAAAATATTTCTACTACTTCTTAGCATTTGTTTTAATTCATCCATTTATAGTCAAAATGATTTCACCATTGCTTTCGGCTCTTGCAACAAACCTTCAATAGAGAACTTATTTTGGGACGATATAGTATCTCTAAACCCAAATGTTTGGATATGGGGAGGAGATAACATTTATGCGGATACAGATAACATCCAAGAAATGAAAGCTTTTTATAAAGCACAATGGAATCAAAAAGGATACAAAGAATTAACAGAAAAAGTTAAGATTTTAGGTACTTGGGACGATCATGACTACGGAAAAAATGATGCTGGAACTGAATATGAAATGAAAAAAGAAAGCCAACAATTGTTTTTAGATTTTTTACAAGTGAGTAAATTAGACTCGAGAAGAAAACGTGAAGGTGTTTATCATTCTGAAATATTTAAAACTAAAAAAGGATCTGTAAAAATTATCATTTTAGATACACGTTATCACAGAAGTTCTTTAACAAAAGATAAGAATAGCAGTCAAAAAAAATATATTTCTAGTAAATTCAATGAAGGAACTATTCTTGGTAAAAAACAATGGAATTGGTTAACTAATGAATTAAATAATTCAAAAGCTGATTTCAATATTATCATGAGTAGTATTCAAGTAATTTCTAGTGAACATCGATTTGAAAAATGGGAAAATTTTCCTCATGAAAGAAAACGCTTATTTGAATTAATTAAAACTTCAAAAGCTAAAAACACAATATTATTATCTGGAGACAGACACATTTCTGAATTCTCTAAAATTAGTATTAAAAACTTACCTTATCCTTTAATCGAATTTACTTCCAGCGGATTAACTCATGCTTATAAAGGATTTAAAAATGAATTAAATAGCAATCGTATTGGAAACGTAATCTTTAGAGAAAGTTTTGGGGTTTTAAAATTTGATTTCAAAAAGAAAAAAGTGAGTTTTCAAATGCGTAGCGATGGAAATGCCATTTTACAAGAATTCTCACAAATTTATCCTTAACTTGCTAGTAACATTAAAAAGCGTATTTTTGCGCGAAATTAAAATAGACAAAAAAATAAAATGGCAACAAATAGAACTTTTACAATGATTAAACCAGATGCTGTTGAAAACGGACATACTGGAGCTATATTAGAAAAAATTAATGCTGCTGGATTTAGAATTGTAGCTTTAAAGAAAACGCAAATGACTAAGCGTGATGCTGAAACTTTTTATGCAGTACACAATGAGCGTCCTTTTTTCGGAGAATTAGTTGAATTTATGACTCGTGGTCCTATCATTGCTGCTGTTTTAGAAAAAGATAATGCAGTTGAGGATTTTAGAACTTTAATTGGTGCTACTAACCCTGCTGAAGCTGCTGAAGGAACAATCAGAAAACTTTATGCTACCTCTATTGGAGAAAACGCTGTTCACGGTTCTGATTCTGATGAGAATGCTGAAATCGAAAGCAATTTCCACTTTGCTGGTAGAGAGATGTTCTAAGAACATAAAAATATTAAACAAAAAACTCGCTATTTTTCATAGCGAGTTTTTTTATACTTTTAGTTAATCTTTTAAACTAACATTAATTTTCTAATTACATCCTCACCCATTTCATGGTTAAGCATATTGATAATTTTCTCTTTACCGTAACTCAATTCTTCTCGTAACACAGAAGAATTTAATCTGACGATTAAAATGCCATTTTGAAGTTTAACTTCACTAGTATAAGATTGTACACCTGGGCCCATTAGCTTTTCCCAAGCTTCTTCTATTTTTATTTTTTGAAAACCTTTTTCTAACTTATTCTCTTTAATAAAGGCTCCCATTAAATCTTTTATCGAAATACTATTATTTTGTCTTTTTGCCATAACTAAAGATTAAAAATCTGATACGGTTTATTACTTTGTTTGATTACATTTTCAGTTCTTTCAAAATGCGTGTCTGTTATAAAAATTTGACCGAATTCATCATTATTTACTAAATTAACTATTTGTGCAACTCTATTTTCATCAAGTTTATCAAAAATATCATCTAATAACAATATTGGTATTAATTCAGATTGCTTTTTAATAAACTCAAACTGAGCTAATTTTAAAGCGATTAAATATGATTTTTGTTGGCCTTGAGAACCAAACTTCTTGATCGGATACGAACCGATTTCAAAAGTTAAATCATCTTTATGAACCCCTGCAGAAGTATACTGCAAAATTTTATCTTTCTCTAATTGTAAATCCAATAAATCGTTAAAAGATATTGTATTCAACTGACTCTTGTAAGATAAATTCACCTGTTCATTATCGTTAGATATCACTTGATATTTCTCGTTAAAAATTGGAGTAAATTTCTCTAAAAACTCTTTTCTTTTCTTATGAATTTCTTCTCCATATTGAATTAATTGTTCATTATACACTTTTAAATTCAATGCATCAAAAGTTCGATTAGCTGCAAAGAATTTTAACAATGCATTTCTTTGATTTAATACTTTATTGTATGCTATTAATGAAGACAAATACTTTTTATCTTGTTGAGAAATAACACCATCAATAAATTTTCGACGAGTTTCACTTCCCTCTATAATTAAATCTCTATCAGCAGGTGAAATAATAACTAAAGGAAATTGACCTATATGATCTGAGAAGCGATCATAAACTTTACCATTTCGCTTCAATACTTTTTTCTGACCTCTTTTTAAAGAACAAATAATTTTTTCAGAACGTTCTTTCACCAAATAATCGCCTTCAACCATAAAAAAATCTTCATTATGTCGAATATTCTGACCAGCAACTGGATTAAAATAGCTTTTAGCAAAAGATAAATAATAGATTGCATCGAGAACATTAGTCTTTCCCACACCATTGTTCCCCACAAAACAATTAATCTTCTTTTCGAAATTAAATGTTTGGGCTTCAATATTTTTAAAATTCACTAAAGATAATTTCTGTAAATACACTACACTATTCGTTTTCAGACAGGAAATGCAAAATAACGAAAAATCGTCTTTTAAAATTCAATTAAAAAAACTATTTTTGCGCCACTAATTTTATAAAAGTTATGGCAACATATAAAAAGCGAGGATATAAACCTAAGAAAGAAAAGGTTGTAGAAGAAGTTATTGAAGACACATTTGATGAATCACAAAGTGATGTAGCAAAAACCTTTGAAGGACTTGATGAAGTTGCCAATAAATCTGAACAATGGATTGAAAAAAACAGCAAGCCATTATTTATTGGTTTAGTAGGTATTGCTGCATTAATCTTAGTGTATTTAGCTTTCAATAAATTTATTTCTGAACCAAACGAAGTAAATGCATCTAATGAATTAGCTTACCCAAGATCTTTCTTTGACCAAGCAGAAAAAGCTGCTGGAGCAAAAGCTGATAGTTTATATAACTTAGGTTTAAAAGGAGGTGCTGATGGAAAATACGGATTCATTGATATTGCTAAATCTTTTGGTGGAACTAAAGCTGGAAACTTAGCGAATTATTATGCAGGAATTACATACTTAAGGCAAAAAGATTATAAAAATGCAATATCTTACTTAAGTGAATTTAATTCAGATGATGAATTATTAGGACCAACTGCTTTAGGTGCTATTGGCGATGCTTTTGCTGACATTGATCAGGCTGATGAAGCTTTAGAATATTATGAAAAAGCTGCAAATAAGAAAAGTAACGAATTTACTACTCCTATGTTCTTATTTAAAGCAGGGCAAACTGCCATGAAATTAGGAAAGCACGAGCAAGCTTTAGGGTATTTTACTACAATCAAAGAAAAATACGCTACTACTCAAATAGGTAGAGATATTGATAAGTACTTAAACAGTGCCAAATACGCTAAATAACATAAATGGCAACAACAAACTTATCATATTACGATAAAAATACAATCCCAAATGCGAAAGATTTTCGATTTGGGATTGTTGTTTCAGAATGGAATCCTGAAATTACAAAGAATTTACATAAAGGAGCTATCGATACTTTAATCGATTGTGGAGCAGAAGAAAAAAATATTGTTTCTTGGGATGTCCCTGGTAGTTTTGAGCTAGTTTATGGCTGTAAGAAGATGATCGAAACTGAAAAACTTGACGCCATTATTGCTATTGGAAATGTGATTCAGGGAGAAACCAAACATTTCGACTTTGTTTGCGAAGGTGTTACTCAAGGTATTGTTGATCTTAACACAGCTTATGACGTACCTGTAATATTTTGTGTATTAACAGACAACACGAGACAACAATCTATTGATCGTTCTGGTGGAAAACTAGGAAACAAAGGTATTGAATGTGCTGTAGCTGCAGTAAAAATGGCTGCATTAAAGAACATCGGTATAAAAAAGAAGACTGTCGGTTTTTAAAAGAAACTTTTAAAAAAATATGTTAAAATAGCCAAGTTACACACTTGGCTATTTTAATTTCATAAGTATACGATTTGATAGCTTATCTTTTATTCGTAATTTTGAATTGATATGTTTTTTGGTGTGGTTTTTGAATTGATACCTTAAATTTTAAAATCAATTATTATGTTAGGATGGAGTAAATTTAAAGGAAAGACTCATAATGTTTTTGAGTACAAACCTCGTTATTATAAGGGAGATGGAAATCCTTATGAATTCAAACACAAGTTTGATGAATACAGAACCACTGTTGGAAAAAAGAAAAACTTAAAAGAGAAATTTACGGCAGCTATTAACGAATTTAAAACTTCAGAAAACGGAGGAATAAACAAAACTATCATTATTATTGCCTCTATCTTAACTTTTATATTTTTATACGTGATAGATTTTGATCTATCTATATTTTTTAGCAAATAATTAATGTCAGATATTATTCAGTTACTTCCCGATCATGTTGCTAATCAGATTGCAGCTGGTGAAGTTGTTCAGCGTCCAGCCTCAGTTGTAAAAGAATTACTAGAAAATGCAATTGATGCTGGTGCAACTAGCATCACCTTACTTTTAAAAGATGCTGGTAAAACTTTAGTTCAAGTAATCGATAACGGAAAAGGAATGAGCACCACAGATGCTCGTTTATGTTTTGAGAGACATGCTACTTCTAAAATTAAAGATGCAAAAGATTTATTTAATCTAAACACCAAAGGTTTTAGAGGAGAGGCTTTAGCTTCTATAGCAGCGATTGCTCATGTTGAATTAAAAACAAGACAACATAACGAAGAAGTTGGAACTGCCATTAAAATTGAAGGAAGCTCTGTAATATCTCAAGACGTAGTTTCTACAGCCAAAGGAACAAGTTTAGCCGTTAAAAACTTGTTTTATAATATTCCTGCACGAAGAAACTTTTTAAAATCAGACACCGTTGAAACTCGACATATTATTGATGAATTTCAACGTGTTGCAATGGCGCATCCTGACATTGCTTTCCAATTACACCATAATGGAAATGAAGTTTACCATCTTAAAGAAAGTAATCTAAGAAAACGTATTGTTGCTATTTTTGGTAACAAAATGAATGAAAAATTAGTTCCTTTAGATGAACAAACAGACATTATGAAAATAAGAGGTTTTGTTGCAAAACCTTCATACGCAAAGAAAAAAAGAGGTGAACAATTCTTTTTTGTTAACGATCGTTTTATAAAAAGTTCGTATTTAAACCATGCTGTAAATAGCGCTTTTGACGGTTTATTGGAAAATGGCTATCATCCAACTTATTTCATATATTTTGATGTTCCACCTAACACTATAGATATTAACATTCACCCAACTAAAACTGAGGTGAAATTTGACAATGAAAAAGCTTTGTATGCCATTTTAAGAGCAACAGTTAAACATAGTTTAGGACAATACAGCGTTGCTCCTGTTTTAGACTTTAATAGAGATGCAACTTTAGACACGCCGTATACGTTTAAAGACAAACCAGCTGTTTCAACACCTAAAATAATTGTTGATCCTGATTTTAACCCTTTTAAAAACGAACAAATTAGTTCTCCTTCACCAGTAACTCAAAAAAGAGAATCGATACCATCATCGTCTCCTGTTCAAAAAACACCATCTTTTAAAACTGACTACAAAAAAGACGCAGGAAGTTGGGAATCTTTATATGTAAACACATATGAAAGTACTCAACAAGAGAAACTTTTTGAAAGTGAAAAAGAAACAGAAACAGGTAAAACATTTCAAATTCAAAAGAAATATATTTTAAGCACTATTAAATCTGGAGTTGTTTTAATTCACCAATCCTTAGCTCATCAACGCGTTTTATATGAAGAGTTTTTAACGAATATTACCATTAAAGATGCTAATAGTCAACAACTATTATTTCCAATAAACATTTCATTTTCTTCGTCAGACATTGAAATGATTTTTAGCATAAAATCTGATTTAGAAAGTGCTGGATTTGTGTTTAATGAATTCACAAAAGAAAGTGTGGTTATTGGTGGAATTCCAACATCTATATCTGAAAGTCAAATTAGTTTAATTTTAGAGCAACTTTTAGATGATTTAAAATTAGAAGTTCCAGATGCTAGCTTTAGCCATTATGATGTTATGGCTAAATCATTTGCTAAATCTTTAGCTATAAAAACGGGAACTATTTTATCTGTAAAAGAACAAGAAACTTTAGTAAATAATTTATTTTCTTGTAAAGAACCTAGTGTTTCTCCCCTTGGGAAACCAACATTTAAAACCTTAACTTTACAAGAAATTGATAATATTTTTAGTAATTAGTTATGCAACAATTAACACCTGCTATTAAACACCTAATTATAATAAATGCTATTCTATTTTTTGCACCTCAACTGCTGAATTTAGATTTAACAAATATTCTTGCCTTACATTTTCCTCAAAATGATCATTTTGGTTTTTGGCAATATGCAACACACATGTTCATGCATGGAAGTGTAGCTCATATTTTATTTAACATGTATGGTTTGTGGGCTTTTGGAACTCCTTTAGAACAAATGTGGGGAAAAAACAAGTTCCTGTTCTTTTATTTTTCAGCTGGTATAGGTGCTGGTTTAATTTATACTTTAGTGAATTACTACCAATTTAATGGTATTTTTCAACAGCTTTTAAACTTAGGATTATCCAGTAACGACATCCAAGAAATATTAACATCTGGTAGATATAACAATGAGATTATCACATTAGGCAGCAAACAAATGTCTGAATTTTATTCACTTTATCATACACCTGCTGTTGGTGCTTCTGGAGCTGTTTATGGAGTGTTAGTAGCATTTGCTTTGGCTTTTCCTAATGCAAAACTTGCTATGATATTTTTCCCTGTGCCTGTAGCTGCAAAGTATTTTGTGCCTTTAATAATAATTAGTGATTTATTTTTTGGACTAACTAAATACTCAATTGGAAATGTTGCTCACTTTGCTCATGTTGGTGGTGCTATTATTGGATTTATTATTGCTTGGTATTGGAAAAAAAATCAATTTAGACATTACTAATGGAAACTATTAACAATTTAAAACAGCGATTCCTTAATGCCGGAATGTTAGAGAAGCTAATCTATATAAACATTGCTGTTTTTATCTTAGGGTTATTATCAATTTCCTTTTCAGGATTATACGGACATAGAATTAACTTTTTAAGCGATTGGTTTGCCTTACCTTCGGACCTCGATAAATTCATAACCAAACCTTGGTCGTTAGTCACTTATGGTTTTTTACATGGTGGTTTTTTACACATATTATTTAATTGTATCTGGTTATATATTTTTGGAAGATTATTTTTAGAATATTTTAGTGAAAAGCAAATATTAAGCTTTTATCTATTAGGAACTGTTTTTGGCGGAATGCTATTTATTTTTGCCATGAACTCTTTTCCTATTTTTCAAAATACAAAACATATAATAGTTGGTGCTTCAGCTGGGGTTTCAGCAATTATTATTGGTACAGCAACTCATATACCTAATTACGAATTACGAATTCCTTTGATTAATGTCTATGTAAAAGTTTGGCATTTGGCATTATTTTTCATTCTTATGGATTTAATTAGTTTATCTGGTGGAAATGGTGGCGGTCACTTTTCTCATTTAGGTGGTGCTTTATTTGGTTTTCTTTATGTGAAATACGCAGGCAATAAAGAACTCGATATTTTTACTTCATTTAAGCGAACTTCTAAAAAGAAAAAAACCAAGCTTAAAACAGTACATAAATCAGATAATTTAAATCCTAGAGGTCCATATCGAACAAAATCTAACAATCAGAAGAAAATCGATACTATCTTGGAAAAAATTGGAGACTCTGGCTATGATTCCCTAACTCAAGAAGAAAAAGATTTTTTATTTGAACAAGGAAAAAAATAAAATACGTTGCCAAAGAAAAAGAAATATTCGTTTTTAGATAAATTACTGTACTTCATAAATTCTATCGTTGCTACAGCATTACTTTTATCTTACTTTTTAGCCTTCGTGTCACCTAAAACAGTTCCTGTTTTTTCTGTGGCAAGTTTAGCTGTTCCTTTTTTAATTATAGCTAATGCTATATTTTGCATGTATTGGATTTTTAAATTAAGGAAACATTTTATTTTATCTGGATTAATATTATTACTTGGATGGTTATTCCTTCCTCCTTTCATTAAATTTTCTTCAAAAAATACAGCAAGAAATACAGATGTTAAAGTGATGAGTTACAATGTGAGAATGTTTAATCTTTATAACTGGATAAAAGAAGAAGGAATCAGCGAAAAAATCACTGAGTTCATTAAAGAAAAAGATCCAGATATTTTAGCCATTCAAGAATATCATCATTCTAAAAAAAGAAATTTAAAATTTCCATATTCATATTACGTTCCAAAGTCGAAAAAAAACAATTTTGGACTAGCTATTTTCTCCAAATATAAAATTGTTAATAAAGGCTCTCTAGATTTTAAAAATAGTGCTAATAATGCGATTTACATTGATATTTTAAAAAACAAAGACACTATTAGAGTTTATAACTTGCATCTACAATCTTTACGTTTAAACCCTAAAAAAGAAAATTTTGGTGAGTCTAGCTCTGAAAAACTGATTGGACGTTTAAAAAATGGTTTCATAAAACAAGCTTCACAAGTTGAAGTTTTTCTTGCTCACGAAAAACAATGGAATCGTAAAAAGGTAATCTGTGGTGATTTTAACAACACTGCATTTTCTTGGGTTTACAGACAATTATGTAAAGGAAAAAAAGATGCTTTTGAAATAGCTGGAAATGGTTTTGGAAAATCGTTTAATTATTTTTTTCCTATGCGTATTGATTTCATTTTAACTGATGAATCTACAAACATCAATAATTTTAAAACTTACACACCAAAATATTCAGATCATTTCCCAATCATGTCTCGAATAAATTTTGAATAGTTTATATTAGCAGTCTACTAAACTATTTACTCTTTATGAAACATTTTGAAGTTGCAGTAATAGGAAGTGGTCCTTCGGGAGCTTCAACTGCTTTTCATTTAGCTAAAAAAGGAATTTCAACAGTAATTATAGAAAAGGAAAAATTACCGCGTTATAAAACTTGTGGCGGTGGTTTTGTGTATAGAGGTAGAAAGGATTTACCTTTTGATATTTCTAGCGTAGTTGAAAGAGAATTTAATACAGTGGATATTTTATTAGGTAAAAAACTTCATTTTCAAACTGTACGTAAAGATCCTACGATCACTATGATAATGCGTGATTCTTTCGACAATTTAATTGTTGAAGAAGCTAAAAAATTAGGAGTTACTTTACTTGAAGACAACAAACTAATTGGATTAGATTTTCAAGAAGAAAAAACAATAGTTACCACTGATAAGCAACAAATTTCTGCTCAATTTATTATTGCTGCAGATGGAGCTTTAAGTCCGACAGCAAAAATGGCTGGGTGGAATGAAGAAACTCGTAAATTAATTCCTGCCTTAGAATATGAAGTAGAAGTTTCTGAAGAAGATTTTAACCGATTAAAAGATAGTGTACGTTTTGATATTGACGCTATTCCTTACGGTTATGCTTGGAGCTTTCCTAAGAAAAATCACTTATCAATTGGTGTAGCTTCTACTAAAAAGGCTAGAATCAACCTAAAAAAATATTATCAAGAATATTTAGAAACGTTGGGAATTACAAATATACTGAGTGAATCTCAGCATGGTTTTCAAATTCCTATTGCTCCGAGAACAGATGGCTTTGTAAAAAACAGTGTATTTTTAATTGGTGATGCAGCTGGTTTTGCCGATCCAATTACTGCAGAAGGAATTTCTAATGCAATTTACAGTGGAGTTTTAGTTGCTAATGCTATTAGTGAAAGTAATTCGAATGTTGAAAAAGCTAGTGAATTATATCTTGAAAAATTAAACGAAAGATTGATACCTGAAATTCAAACAGGATTATGGTTAGCAAAATGGTTTTATGAGCAAAAAACTATTCGTAACGTGTTATTGAAAAAATACGGACAAAGATTTAGTGATGCTATGGCTGATATTTTTCATGGCGATCGTTCTTATCCGACCGATATTAAACAAGCAATTACTAAAAAAGTAAAAGAACTTGTTTTTTAAAAAACATTACCACTTGGTTTAAACCAAGTGGTTTTTTTCTAAGAACAGTAATAATCTATTAACAGCAAATTATTAAAACTCAAATATTTTAGTAGTTTGCTGCTTCTAAAGCTTTAGATTTTATATAATCTTCAACTTGATCATGAGGAACTTCTTCTACCTTCACAGGGAAATCCCCATTAGATCCTGAAATAATAATTTCTTCTTGAAAAGCACCTTGAAAAGTTCCATGAACTTTGTACGGAGTAGTTCCTTCTCCTAAAGGACCTGTCCAACCCATTGCATCAATTTTTAAACCTCCAACGAAATGCGGATCCCTAACTAAATCAAATCCATATGAATAATTTTGTGCTTCTCCTTGAACATAAACACTGAAAAAACCTGGAGTTCTTAACCCAGTCCATACATACACTACTTTGCACTCACTTGGAGTAACTGGTTCTTTACCGTAAAATCCCATAATTTTGTTTTTTTTGATTCCCTACTCTATTTACTGATTGGCTTTTCAGGTGACGCCATCACTTTTCTTAAAACAGTGGCCGCTGTACATTGATTAGTCACTTCTAACTTACACACATAACCAACTCAAAAACAAACAAATACCTTAAAAGCAGATTATTTAAACTTTACCGTTTGATTTTTATTCTTAACTGAAGCACATAAAAAAACCTCTTGATTTCTCAAGAGGTTTTAAAAAATAGATTTTCTTAAAATTACCTGATTATAAATCGTTTAGTTTCTTTCATATATTCATTTTCTAACTTTAATATATACACTCCTGATTCAAATCGATCGATATTAATTGTTCTTCTCTTACCTAAAGGAGCCTTTTCAATTACTTGTCCTAACATATTTATAATAGTATATATTGTGTCCGACAGTTCTTTATCTGATCCACCTATTAAATTTAATAAATATCCTTTTTGAACCGGATTAGGAGCAATTGTTAACGAAGTTAACCCTCCTTCATCTTCATCACCTAAAACATCTACTCTAGTTCCAAAATCGTTTATCACAACAGCAGATGAACTACTACAAGTTCCTTCGTAAATCCTAACATTAGTAAATGTTGAATTATTTCCTGAACCACCATCATTATCATTAATAAATACTAAACGATCCATTGTTCCTGTGTAAGAATCTCCAACAGGAATCACATAAGTAGTTGTTCCACTAGTGTAATTATCAAAATTAGTGATTCCATAATTTTGAGTTCCATGTACCTTAAAGTAACGTGAGGAAGTTAACGTGTTATCATCCTCAAAACCAACTCCATGAATTTCCCCTTGAGATGTACTACTAAATTCGAATTCTATAACTGTATTTGGAGTTACAGTATAATTTAATGGAATATATTTCCATGTATTATTTGTTAATGTTAACGATGCACCACTAGATCCGATAGAGAAATTACCTGACGCATCTTGATTTGAGAAAGGAGTTATAGTAAAATCATTAAAATTCAACGTAGCACATCCTGGATCTGGATCAGGATCTGTTCCTCCAGTTGATAACGAAATTGCATCAATTGCAATATCACTAGACCAACTTGAACCTGTTGTTCCTACAAAACGTAATCGCACTGCCGTTTCCCCTAAATAAGCTGCTAAATCAACATTAACTGCATTCCATTGATTTCCTTGGTTTCCAGATTGATTCCAAATACTCGTCCATGTTGCTCCGTCAGTTGAAGCTTCTAATTTTAAAGAACCAACACTTGTACCATACATATGATTACTAAATGAGAAGGTAGCATTGCTAAGTGCAGATAAATCATAACACGGGCTCAATAATATTGCTGTAGCATTATTCCCAATTTGTCCTGTACTTCCATTAGTTGAAGCTTCTAAAAACATATAAAAATTGCCGTCAGCTCCAGAACTTGGTCCTGTTCCAGAAGATGGAGTTCCAGACGCATCTCTTACCCAATTCCCATCATCATTAGTAATTTGGGTCCAACCATCATTTGCTTCAAAACTTTCGCTATAAGGAAAAGTGTTTACTGTTGAAGTACAATCTGTTGGTGTTGGGTCTGGCCCACCACCATCACAAGGATTTGTAAACGAAACTGTCTGATCTGTTTGACCATTAGATCCTCCATTATTATTTTCGTCAGCTCCTTCTCCTACACCTCTTTCTGCAAAAGCTTTCCAAATTAAACACTTATACTGGCCTCCATATAAATCTTGATCAGCCTGTAAAATTCCATCACGTCCAGAAACAAAACCAGGATTTGCAGCTGTATTTTTTAATCCTTCAATTACTAAAGCCATAGCAATATTATTACCTCCTGTACCATTGTAAAAATCAGGATCAAAACCTTCTTGATCTATTAATAACCATGTCATATCCCATAAAATAGTTGCAAAGGCATAGCCTACTCCATGTGGTCTTGCCAATCCTCCAATATCAGCGTAGTCAGTATCATTTAACGATCTATCTGTAGAATATACTGTAGGCCTAATTCCTACTCCATCTAAATCCTGACCCAATACATAAGTTCCAACACCTCTTTTATCTGTTCCTTTATCGCCTGCTTTCATTGTTAACATTAACCCAAACCAATCAGACCAACCTTCACCCATTTGCTCTGAACCACCAAGAACGTTAGAGTTTCTTCCTCCAACTAATCTTGTAGAAATCCCGTGTCCGTATTCGTGCGCGATAATTAAATTATCAAAAGATCCATCTCTACCTGGTGTAGTTCTATTCCATAGAAACATTTGCATTCTTGGATTACTTCCATCTGGTGGAGTTCCAAAATTGGCATTATTTGTACCACTTCCATCTTGAGAATCTGCGTTTACCGAATCACTTCCTGCACCTCCTTTTCCATAATTATTTTCTTGAAAATTTCCACTAGCTTCATCAAAACCATACTGATACCATACATCATGCATAATGTTATTCCAATAAAATAAATTTGTTGTAGAAGCATCTCTATAAGTACTTGGTGCTTGATTTAAGTTTACTGGAAAATCAAAATCTAAAGTTGATCCTCCACTTGGAGAAGCTCCTGTGCCATTATTTCCATTAGCATCTTCTTGAGCCCATACATTATTTCCTCTTGTAATTGTATACTCTGCTCCATTTAATCCATTAGTGTCATGCCATCCATAAGGAGAAGCTGTTGAATTTGCTGGATTTGTGACAATACTCCTACCTCCATCATCTGGGTTCATTAAAGGCATTGCGTACACATTATAAGAATCTGGAGCAAACATCATAGAAGTATTAGCATAAGGAGTCATTACATGATTTTCTTCATTTTTATGTTCTTTACGTTTTAAAACATGTGTATGATCTGCATCTCCAAAATCACAGGAAATCACCCAGTTATCTTCTGTCACTATAGTATTTGAGGAAACATCTACAAAACTATTCCACCAGTTTTGCCCTCCTTCTTCATACAGAGTTACATTCCAACATAAATATAATTTCCCTTCATGAGAAATATACACCTTCTTTACTGTTATAGGTTCATTATCTTGAGTATTACCTGTATTAGAATATACACTAAAATTATCACCCTCAGAAGAACGCTTTAACGCTTTTACTAAACGCAATGCTGGTTTTAAGTTATGAGAACGAATTACTGTATTTATTGCAGCTTCTTCAGTAATTACCCCTCCTCTTTGTTGTGGAATTTTAGCTTCTAAATTAGTAATGAACTGATTTTTCTCAAAATTAATCTTATTATTAAATACAGATAAGTTAGATGTTGCATTTACTATTGGAATCCCTTTATAATACTGAGTAACATAGTAATGTACAAGTCCTTTTTTAAGTGATGATGCAGTACTTGTTACTTTCCACTCCTTAAAATCTGCTGGAGTATCTTCACTCTTTTTTTGAAGTAATTTAAAATGTTTGTCTATAACATTTAAATCTTTGGTTGAGTTTTGTGAATAACTAACCTGTAGTGCTAGAAATAGCACTACAACAATGTAGATTTTTTTCATTTTGTTTTGATTTTGAAAGGTTAACTGTTCTAAAGTTATCAAAATCAATTCTTTGTAAATAATTTATTTTTAAAATCAACAAAAAGGCAAAAATTGTTTTATTTTAACATAATTTATTAAAAACAAAACACTACTTAAGTTAAAAAACAATATTTTATTTAATTAAACTGTTTTTTTTAACCTTTTTTAAAGTCAACAAATCTATAGGATTGATACCTAAGCCTCTTACATTTTTCTGAGAAAAACGAATTACTTCATCGTAATATAATGGTACAACTGGAGCCTCATTAATAATTATACTATCCATTTGTTTATATAGATTATAACGTTTACTGTTATTGGTTTCTTTTATTGCTAATCGATATAAAAAATCAAAAGTTTTATTTTTAAAATGTGTATAATTTGGCCCGTTAGGAGTGAAATTCTTACTGTAAAATAAAGACAAATAATTTTCTGCATCAGGATAATCTGCTATCCAACTTGCTCTGAATATAGGAAGTTTACCATTGGCTTTTCCTTGTCGTAAAGTAGACGGTAAAATTACTTCTACTTTAACATCTAAACCTATATTTTGTAATTCTCTTTGAATGAATTCACATAAATCTAAATAATTGCTGTTTGTTGTAATTGTTATAACAATTTCTTTTTGTCTTGTTGATTTTTTAAACTCATTTATAAGTTCTATAGCTTTTTCTGGTTGATATGTATAACCTTTCATTTCTGAAAACGACGGTAATCCCTTAGGAATAAAACCATGTATTGCAGGTTCCCCTATATTATTTCGCAAGAATTTCATCATTTTTTCTCTATCAAAACCGTAATTAATAGCTTTTCTAATTAGCCTTGATTTTGTGGGATACTCATCAGCTACATCCATATAAACTCCTAAGTACTCTGTATTTAAATATGCTCCTTTTTGCATATTTACTTTAGACTTATATTTTTCTTTTAAAGTTCCATCAGTAGCTAAAATCTCATCTTTATAAGAAGCGTCTAAACTTTTCATAAAGTCAATATTTCCTTGAATAAACTGTAAAAACTCACTTTGTTTATCAGGCAAAAAAGTAACAGCTACAGCTTCCAAATACGGCAAAGAGTTTCCTTCTTTATCTTTTTCAAAATATTTTTTGTTTTTTCTTAAAACTAGCTTGGTATTTTCTACCCATAATTTAAATTGAAAAGGCCCTGTTCCTACTGGATTAGATCGAAAATCATTTTTATAAAAATCTATAGCTTCTTTAGGAATTACCGAGCAATACTTCATACTTAGTAAACCTAAAAAAGGTGGAAAAGGTTGTTTTAATTCTATTTTAAATATAGAATCATTTATTGCTTTGAAATGATTTACATGTTGTAAAACCCATCTACCTGGTGAAGCTACTTTTTCATCTAATAATCTACGAAATGAATATTCGAAATCATTTGCTACTACTTTTCTTGTTTTAAACTCACCGAAAAGTTCATTTTCATGAAAAAAAACATCGTCTCGTAATACAAAAGTATATGTTAATCCATCTTCAGTTATAGTCCAACTCTTAGCTATATCTGGTTTCACCTTTAAACCATCATTTAATTGAACTAAACCATTAAATAACTGATGAACCCCCCATATATTGGGTTGATCTTTAGCAAAAGCTGGATCTAAAGAAGAAATATTAGAATGTTCGTTATAACGAAATACTTGATCATCTTTAAATTTAGATGATTCTTTCTTACAAGATCCTAAAAGCACACATAATAATAGTATAAAACTATTTCTCAAAACCATATTCTCTTTCTACTTTACATATTCGTAATTGGTATTGTTGATACCATTTTTGTCGTCCCTTTTCCCTTGCATATGTATGTTCTACATTATTTTTCCATTTAGATATCGCTTCTAAACTTTTCCAATATGATACTGTAATACCAATTTCACTTCGGGCAGATTCTATTCCTAAATATCCTTCTTGTTCTTTAGCTAAATCATCCATCTTTTCTGCCATTTCATGATATCCTTCTATATCATCTGTTAATATTGTTGTAAATATTACTGCGTAATATGGTGCTGTAAAAATTTTCGCTATCATAATTTTAATTCGTATTTAGTTTCAGGTAAGCCAATGTCTTTGCTTACAAACTGATGCACTGGTTTAAAATTTAATTTTTCTAAATTTTTTGCTGAGGCTATGTTTTCATTTATAACATTACCAATCAGCTTTGTCATTTTTATTTGCTTAGCATACGCTATTAATCCTTCACAAATTTCATATCCATATCCATTCCCCCAATACTCTCTAATAAATCGATATCCTATTTCATCTTCATTTTGTTCATCTTTTACTAGCGCTAGTGTTCCTAAAAAATTCTTTTTTTTTTATCTTCAATTGCATAAATCCAGAAATCATTATTCGGCAATGTATATTTAGCTATTACTTCTTTTAAATTCTGCTGAACACCTTCATAAGTATCAACTTCTCCTGTAGCGTATTTTAAAACTAAAGGATCACTTTGTAATTTATAATATCCTTCTATATCTTCTAATTTTAGATATCTAACTTCTAGTCTTTCAGTTTCAAAAATCATTTTCAATATTGTACTTTTGCAGTCGGTTAAATGTACAAGAATGAATGCGGAAAAAAAAGTAGCTTTTTACACATTAGGATGTAAACTAAATTTCTCTGAAACTTCTACTATCGCTAGAAACTTTGTTAATGAAGGTTTTGAACGTGTTGAATTTGAAGAAAAAGCTGATATATACGTAATTAACACTTGCTCTGTAACAGATAATGCTGACAAGCGTTTTAAAACAATTGTTAAGTCTGCACTTAAACAAAATGACGAAGCTTTTTTAATTGCTGTAGGTTGTTATGCCCAGTTAAAACCAGAAGAATTAGCAGCAGTAGATGGTGTTGACTTAGTTTTGGGTGCAACCGAAAAATTTAATGTAACTAGTTACATTAATGATTTAACAAAAAATGATGTCGGCGAAGTTCATTCGTGTGAAATAGAAGACGCTGATTTTTATGTTGGATCTTATTCGATTGGAGATAGAACTCGTGCTTTCTTAAAAGTACAAGATGGATGTGATTATAAATGTACATATTGTACAATTCCATTGGCTAGAGGAATTTCTAGAAGTGATACCTTAGAAAACGTTTTAAAAAATGCTAAAGAAATTTCTGAAAGAGGTATTAAAGAAATTGTACTTACAGGAGTTAATATTGGTGACTACGGTAAAGGAGAATTCGGAAATAAAAAACACGAACATACATTTTTAGAATTGGTTCAGGCATTAGATAAAGTTGAAGGAATTCATAGATTACGCATTTCATCTATTGAACCTAACCTACTGAAAGATGAAACAATAGAATTTGTTTCTAAATCAGATACTTTTGTTCCTCACTTTCATATTCCATTACAATCTGGTAGTGACGAATTACTTAAGAAAATGAAACGTCGTTACTTACGCAAAGTATACACTAATCGTGTTACTAAAATACGTGAAGTAATGCCACATGCATGTGTAGGTGTTGATGTTATTGTTGGTTTTCCTGGAGAAACTGATGAGCTTTTCTTAGAGACATATAATTATTTATCTGAGTTAGATATTTCTTATTTGCATGTTTTCACTTATTCTGAAAGAGCAAATACAGAAGCTGCAGAAATGGATGGTATTGTCCCTAAAAACGTTAGAGCAAAGCGTAGTAAAATGTTACGTGGACTTTCAGTTAAAAAACGTAGAGCTTTTTACGAAAGTCAAATAGGAAATACCTTATCTGTTTTGTTCGAAGGTGAAAATAAAGAAGGGTATATTCATGGTTTCACAGAAAATTATGTAAAAGTAAAAACTCCTTGGAATCCTGAATTAGTAAATACTATTCACAATGTAAAATTAATTAAAATTGATGAAGACGGATTAGTACGTTTCGATTTTGTTGATACGAAAGTTATTCATTAAATTGTTTGCTCATAAAATCAAAAAAACACCTCGATAACATTATGAAAATTTTTTTCCTATCTATTTTTTTACTTGCTTTAAGCTGTGGTGCTCCCAAAGGAGATTCTAATAAAACAGAGGCAAACTCAGAAAAAGAAACACCTACAAATACTGAAGAAACAACTAATATTGATCTTTATAAAAGACAATTAGTTTTAGTTTTAAATGATCCTACTCGTGAAGATAAAACTAAAGAGTTCTTAAAGAATAGTGGAGTACAATGGAAAAAAATGGTTTTCGATAATGGAGCTTCTAAAATTGCAGTTGTAGAAATTCCAAATGATAAATATGATTTTTGGCTTAAAGCGCTGGGGTCTTCAAGTGAATTTAGGTCTGTAAAAGTAAATGCTAAAAATGTTGTTGAAGACCTTATAAAGAAAGAAGAAAACACTTTATTAAGCATGCGTAAAACTGGTTGTTTTGGAGATTGCCCGAGTTACGATATTATAATAAACAAACAAGGTGTTGTTTTATATAACGGAAAACAATATGTTTTACAAGAAGGTGAAAAGGAATTTAAACTTTCAGACAAAGAATTAGAAACAATAAATAATAAATTAAACAAAAAGAAATTTTCATCCTTTAATGCTGTTTATGACAATCCTAAAATAATGGATTTACCTTCTACTTACATAGTACATCAGGGTAAACAAGTAAAAATTCGATTATGGAATGATGACGTTCCTGAAGAATTAATGGATTTACATGAATATATTGAAGGAATTTTACTTGAAAAGAAATTCTTTGAATAAAAAATTATATGGAAAAAACTCATTTGTATTTCGTACCAGGTTTAGCAGCAAACACGAAAATATTTGAGTACTTAGATTTACCAAAAGAAAATTTTGAAACCCATTTTTTGGAATGGATTTTGCCCTTATCAGTTGAAGAAACTATAGAAAGTTATGCCAAACGAATGTGCGAATCAATTCAGCATGACAATCCTATTTTAGTTGGTGTTTCTTTTGGTGGAGTTATGGTACAAGAAATGAGCAAACAAATAAACTGTAAAAAGGTAGTTATTATCTCTAGTATGAAGAGTAATAAAGAACTTCCAAATAGATTAAAGCTTGCTCAAAAAACTAAGGCTTACAAATTGTTTCCAACTAAAATAGTTGAAAACATAGAAGAATATGAACACCTTTTCTTTGGAGATTATTTAAAGAAAAGAGCTGAATTATATAAAATGTATTTATCAATCCGTAATGCTGATTATTTGCAATGGGCAATACATAATGTCTTGAATTGGAAACAGGATTATGAATTAGACAATATAATTCATATACACGGAAATAAAGATGAAGTATTTCCTATCAAACATATTAAAAACGCTATAGAAGTGGATAATGGCACTCACATTATGATTTTAAATAAAGCTAAAACTATTTCAAAAATTTTAGCTGAAAAATGCAAGTGTTAAATCCCTTTCTAATAAAAATACAAACATATTTATGCAGGTAAAATTATTACGCATCTTTTACGTCCTTTCTTTTTTAAGTATTGTTTTTTTATTATTGAATTTAAACAATGTAAAAACAAATAATAACAAACAAATTACATCTTTAAAAGACACAGCCATTATTAAAACAGAAAAAAATGTTAGTCATCTATACGAAGTAAAGGCTGTAAAATTACCTCAACAAATGGAGTTTGCAGGTGAATCTGTTCCTTTAAATCAACTTGATGTACAAGAACGTTTAGATCGTGAATTATTAGTAAATACATATTGGCAATCTAATGGTCTTTTACTAATGAAAAGAGCTAACAAATTTTTCCCGCTGCTTGAACCATTACTAAAAAAACATGGTTTACCTGACGATTTTAAATATTTATGTGTTGCTGAAAGTGCTTTAATTCAAGTTCCTTCGTATAAAGGAGCTGCTGGTTATTGGCACTTTATGCCTAGAACAGGAAAAGAATATGGTCTTGAAGTAAATAGTAATGTAGACGAGCGTTATAACCTAGAACTATCTACAAAAGTTGCTGCTGAATATTTAAAGAAAGCTAAAAATAAATTTGGAAGTTGGACTTTAGCTGCTGCTGCTTATAACGCTGGAGGCGGTAGAATTTCTAAACGTTTAAAAGAACAAAAAGTAACTAATTATTATGACCTTTTATTAAATCCTGAAACCGGAAGATATGTTTTTAGAATTCTTGCTTTAAAAGAAATCATGTCGAATCCAAAAAAATATGGCTTTGTGTTTGATCAAGAAGATTTATACACTTTCCCTAAAGTAAAAGAAATTTTAGTGGATTATCCTATTCCTGATTTAGCTGATTTCGCAAAACAATATAATATTACTTATAAAGAGTTAAAATTAGTAAATCCTTGGTTAAGAGAAACCAAATTAAACAACAACAGCAAAAAGGAATACACGATAAAAATTCCAATTCATTAGATTTTCTCAAAAATAATCTTTCGGATTTTACAAATCCTCTACATTATAACACTACATTTTATAAAAAAACACATGCAATAAGAGCTTAGATTTAATTCAGCTTTTAAAAGGTATGTGTTTTTTACTTTCCTGTTTATTTTTTTCTTAAATAAAACTAGTAAGAACAGTAAATTCATTACTTTAAACCAAAAAGAAAAAGAAGCTGTTTAATAAAAAAACAGTACAAAAACAATCCGACTTTTTATAAAAAGTACACATATATAATTTGTCAAACAAGCTAATCCTTATTTTTTCCAACGAACGCTTCATAAATTTGATAAGAGAAAAATAGTTTTAAATTAAAATAATTTATTTCTTTTTGAAATTACATTATTAAACTGCTATTATCTCATAACCAATTTAAGATCATTAAAGAAATTTTCGCGATAACAGACATAAACCTTGAATGTCTATAAATGCTCAAGGAAAATAAATTTTAAAAATTCAAATATTATGAAAAAATCAATCTTAAACTTAGGTAAATCATTAAACAAAAAAGAACAACAAAATATCAATGGAGGTTTTGGATTAAGACAACCTTGTGCTCCTAGCTCTAGATACACACTTGAACCTGGTAATAACTCATGTGGAGGAACTGTTGGAAGAGCTTGTTCTTTCCCTACTTCTTCAACTTCTTTTCCTGGAGGAAGATGTTACGGAACTGTAATTAACAATGTTTGTACTGTAAATTGTTAATTAAACAATCTGTGGGTTGTTGTTTTCAAACAACTTATTTTCAATACAAATAAAAAGTGCGGTTTTAAAAACCGCACTTTCATATTTATAGTAAATTTCGATTGGTTTATTAATCGAAAGGTGTATCCATTTTAATATAATCTAAAAATTCTCTTTTTGTATCTCTGTCCTTAAATTTACCTCCAAATTCAGCAGTAACAGTAGAACTCTCTATATCTTTAATTCCTCTAGAATTTACACATAAATGTTTTGCATCTATAACACAAGCTACATCTTCTGTACCTAAAGCCTCTTGCATAGCTTGTACAACTTGCATTGTTAAACGCTCCTGTACTTGTGGTCTTTTAGCAAAATATTCTACAATACGGTTCATTTTAGATAAACCAATGACTTTTCCATTAGAAATGTATGCTACATGAGCACGACCAACAATAGGTAACAAGTGATGTTCACAAGTAGAATATACAACAATGTTTTTTTCCACCAACATTTCACCATACTTATAGTTATTATCAAAAGTAGATGCCTTAGGCTTATGTTTAGGGTTTAACCCCATAAAAATCTCATTGACAAAAGCTTTAGCAACACGCTTAGGTGTGCCCTGTAAACTATCATCTTCTAAATCCATACCTAAGGTTTCTAATATCACCTTAACACTTTCTTGTATTTTTGCTATTTTCTCTTCGTCCGAAATATCAAAAGCGTCTGCACGCAATGGCGTTTTAGCTGAAGTTCCAATGTGGTCCTCTCCTAATTCTTCAATTCTTTCGTCTCTCATATTATTGTGGATCTCGAACATACTTATTTGTTTAATGTTTTTCCGTAAAGATAAAACAAAAAGTTGTCTTTATTGTATTAATTTAATTATTTCCTTGATTGTAAGGAATTTTTCATCTCTAGTTTCTGTGTTCTTAAACTTAAATTTATCTTCCTCTACTGAAGTTATTACAAACTCTATGCCTCTTTTATCAACATATTTCCACTGCTTCTTTTGCTGATTATTACTAACAGCAAGATCTGGATATAATTCAGTTTTAATTCCATTTGCTCTTAACTCCGTTATAGCCTTCATTTTTGTTAAACTTTCTTTTTCATCAAAATTTAAAAACAAAATTTTAGGTTTAGGTAGTTCTACTTCTTCAAAAAGACCTAATTCTTCCATAACTAAATAGATACGGTCTAACCCAAAAGATATTCCTACTCCACTTACATCTTTTAATCCAAATATTCCTGTTAAATCATCATATCTACCTCCTCCTCCGATAGAACCTATCTTTACTTCTTCAGGAGCTGCAACTTCGAAAATTGCTCCGGTGTAATAATTTAAACCTCTAGCTAAAGTAACATCTAACTCTAAAGTTGCTGTTTGTAAACCTAACTCAGCAATACTATTTATTACAAAAGTTAATTCTTCAACTCCTTTTAATCCTTCTTCAGAATCTGATAACATTGATTTTAACGATGCCAATTTGTCTGCATTACTTCCTGTAAAATCAAATAACGGTTGTACTTTTTCGATAGCTTCTTCAGAAATATCTTTCGAAAGCATTTCTTTCACAACTCCATCTTTACCAATTTTATCAAGTTTATCTAAAGCAACTGTAAAATCAATTAATTTATCTTTTGCTCCAATAACTTCTGCAATACCTGAAAGTATTTTTCGATTATTGATTTTGATAGTCGTTCCTTTTACATTCAACTTACTAAAAACTGAATCGTATAATTGAACAAACTCTACTTCTTGCCATAAAGAATCGCTACCAACTACATCTGCATCGCACTGATAAAACTCTCTAAAACGTCCTTTTTGAGGACGATCTGCTCTCCAAACAGGTTGAATTTGGTAACGCTTAAATGGAAATGTAATTTCGTTTTGGTGTTGCACAACATAACGCGCAAACGGTACAGTTAAATCGTAACGTAAAGCTTTCTCTGAGATTTGAGTTGTTACTTTATTACTGTCTTTAGCTGAAAGTAAATTTTCATTTACTTTATTTAAATAATCACCAGAATTTAAAATCTTAAAAATTAAACGATCACCTTCTTCTCCATACTTCCCCATTAAGGTCGAAGAATTCTCAAAACTTGGTGTTTCAATAGGCTGAAAACCATACACTTCAAAAGCCTGCTTTATCGTGTTAAAAATAAAGTTTCTTCTTGCTACTTGTGTTGACGAAAAATCTCTAGTTCCTTTTGGAATTCCTGGTTTCATATAGAATAATCTATTTAATTCTTTTAACTACATCGTTTTGAGCCTGCAAATATCTGAATTTATTAGCGGATTATGAAGTTTTATTTCGACGTTTTAATTGATAGATTGAAGCATTTAGTTCAAAGCCTAATAATAACACTATTGCATTTAACCAAACAAATAACATTAAAATTAAAAGTGTACCTATAGAACCATATAATTGATTGTATTTCGCAAATTCTAAAACATAAATTCCAAAAAGATAAAAGGTAAACAACGATACAACTGTCGTTAAAAAGGCTCCTGCTGAAAAGAATTTTGTAGTATTTCCTTGTTTTGTTCCGTATCTAAACAACAAATAAACAATGGTATAAATCATAACTAAAAACAAGAATCCTCTTCCTAAATAAAATAGATTTAATTCACTAGTATCAAACCAACCTATCTCATCAATTTTTGATAAAGCTATTTGATACAATACCACCAAACATACTACTATAATTAAAAAGAAAGACATTAAAAGCGATACTCCTAAAGAAACTAAATATGTTTTAAATACATTTCTAAATTCTTGAACATGATACGAATACTCAAAACCTCCAAAAATGGCATTTACACCATTTGTCATTAAAAAAATTGAAGTTAAAAAACCAAAAGAAAGTAAACCTCCATATTGATTATTTAAAATATCTTTTATTACTCCATCAACTGCATCAAAAGTTTTTGGTGGTAAACCTTCTCTAATTAAATCGAATAAACCTTCTTGAAAACCATCAACAGGTATGTATGGAATTAAGGTTAAAATGAATAATAAAAATGGGAAAATTGCCATAAAGAAACTAAAAGCAATTCCTCCTGCTCTAGTCGTTAATGCTCCTTTAACAATTCCAATGATATACATTTCTATAACATCGTATAAGGATAAGCCTTCTAAACCAGGAATTTTAATTTCTTTTCCAAATTTAACTAACCAATTTACTACTGGAATTTTCTCTAAATTTTCTTCTATTCTTTTTGACATTAATGCAAAAATCTGATTTTTATCCTTGATTTAAAAATGAATAGACCATTTTTGAATCTGATTCACTATTAAATTTAATTTTTAATTGAATAGAATTCTTTTCAAATAGTCTGTTTTTGGTTCCAATAATTTTGATTGTTTTGTTTTCTATTGATGAAGATTGATACAGAATTTTAAACTTTAAATCATTTTCTAAATTCGTGTTTAACTGGATTACATCGTAATTATATTTACTCTTTATTAGAATATAGTTTTTAAATAATTTCACATTACCAATCCAAAAGCTTCTCTTTATGGATTCTATATTTTTTATTTCAACATTAGCAAATGAATTTATTAATGGTTCATCAGAAAATAAACGCATTGTTTTCTTTTTTTGATTCATTGTATACATTACACCTGTTATGAAAAACAAGATCATAATAGAAATAAAGAAAGTTGAAATGATGGAGTTTATATCCAATTTACGAAACAATTTTGATTTTATACTTTTCTAGCAAATTAGCAACATTATCTTTTGAAAAAATTGCTTTTTCTACTCTATTAGACTCTAAATCGATAGAAAAGTTACGTGCTGTTTTAAAATTTACATTTCTTAAATCTGAAGCTTCGAAAATTGACCCAAGTAAATCACAATCATCAAAATAACTAAATTGAAGATTTGCTTCGGTAAAATCTACCTCTTTTATACTACAATTTACAAATTGAAAGTTTTGCATTTTTAACTGATAAAAAGAAGAGTAATCAACTTGACAATCGGTAAAATTTATCTTCAATAAAAAAGGATCTATTTCATAGAACTTAATTCCTAATAATTTTGAACTACAAAAATGTACATCTTTAAAACTACTTTCTTTCAATCTTGTATTACTCAGATTACAATCGATAAATTCACATTCTAAAAATTCTGAATTTACAACGTGCATATTCGAAAAATCGCAATTCTCAAATGTACAAGAATCAAAATCTGATCTACTTATTTGATCATTTGTAAAAGCTACTTTTTTAAATGTTTCATTATCATAATAATCATTCATTGTATTATTCTTCTTTAAATTCATAAACTATAATTTTTCCATTCGGATAAGTTATAGAGCCAAATAATTTTTTGTTTTCAATAGCAAACTTTATTTCTTTAAGATGAGTGTACTCAACATCTTCTGGTTTTAAAGCTATTAGGATATCATTTTCTTTTATTTCATAGTTATACTTAAACTTTCGTATGTATGTTTCTTTATCACAAGACGAAACTCCTTTTTCTGCAAGTTCAACCTTATCTTTTAAAAATTTAACAACCACATAAATTTCTTCTCCAGCACAAGGATTATCATCTGGAGTTTCTTCACAAACCGAGTTTACACGGGCTATAAATTGTTTTCCAATTACATTAAAGTTTTGTGCTTGAATAACAGAAGTGAACAATATAAAAAGTACACCTAATCTCATTATTTATTTTTTAATAAAGATATTATATATTAACAAAAAACGATCAAAAGAATATTCTTCTGATCGTTTTTAATTTATAACCGTTATCGTTTAATCTATTTTAGTCCTCTAGCTTTTAACATTGGTTCTGCTTGAGGATCTCTTCCTGCAAATGTTTTATACATTTCAGCATAATCCATAGTACTCCCTCTAGACAATACTTCTTTACGGAATTTATCTCCATTTTCACGAGTTAATAGTCCGTTATTTTTAAACCAATCATAAGCATCGTGACTTAACATTTCTGTCCATAAATACGAATAATAACCAGAAGCATAACCTCCGCTAAATATATGAGCAAAATAAGTAGATCTGTATCTTGGAGGAATTTGATCTATATTTAAATTCATTTTTTCTAAGGCTTCTTTTTCAAACTTTGCAACATCTTCGATTTTTACATCTTTACCGATAGTATGCCATTGCATATCTAAATTTGATGAACATAGATTTTCTATAATTGAATACCCTTGATTAAATGTTCCTGCAGCTTTTATTTTTTTTAATAAAGTATCAGGAATTACTTCTCCTGTCTTATAATGTAAAGCATAATTATTTAACACCTCTGGATGTGTTGCCCAATTTTCATTAAATTGTGATGGAAACTCAACAAAATCTCTCGCTGTACTTGTTCCTGAAATTGAAGCATATATTTGATCTCCAAATAAACCATGTAACGCATGACCGAACTCATGAAACATTGTTTCTACTTCATCAAAACTAATTAAAGCAGGCTCTCCTTCTGCTGGTTTTGGAGAATTACAAACATTGTAAATTACAGGTTTTTGATTACGCAATTTTGATTGTTTCACAAAAGCACTCATCCAAGCTCCTCCTCTTTTGCTATCTCTAGCAAAGAAATCACCATAAAATAAACCTAGTTTACTTCCATCTTCTTCGAACAATTCATAAACTACAACATCTGGATGATATACTGGAATATCTTCGCGCTTTTTAAACGTAATTCCATATAATTTATTCGCCGCAAAAAAGACTCCTTTTTCTAAAACATTATTAATTTCGAAATACTGTTTTACTTCTTCTTCATCTAAATTGTATTTGGATTTACGAACTTTCTCTGCATAATGGTTCCAATCGTATGGCGTTAATTCAAAATCTCCACCTTCTTTATTGATTTCTGTTTGAATTTCTTTTATTTCTGAAGCTGCTTTTTCTAATGAACCTGGAATTAAGTTTTTAAACATTTCAAAAACTTTATCTGGTGTGCTTGCCATAGTTCCTTGCAAACTCCAACTTGCATAATTATCAAAACCTAAAATTTCAGCTTTTTTAGCTCTTAATTCTACCATTTGTTTTACTAAATCTGAAGTATCATAAGCTCCTCCTTCAGTTCTACAAAAAGATTTTTTGAATAACTTTTCACGAAGTTCTCTATTCTCTAATGTTTGTAAAGATGGTTGTTGTGTTGTATTAATTAATTGAATTTCATACTTCCCATCTTTCTCGATAGATTTAATCTTTTCTTCAGAAAAACCTTTCAACTCACTTTTATCAGTAACTAAAACGCCTCCTTTTTTCATAGCGTCTACTCCTTTTTTCCCAAAATCGTTAGATAAACTAGCTAATTGAGCATTAATTGCTTTTAATTCCTCTTTTTTATCTTCTGATAAATTTGCTCCTGCTTTTACAAAATTCTTGTAGTATTCACTTACTAAATGTTTAGACTCTGGATCTAAATTTAAACTTTCTAAACTATTATAAACTGTTTTAATTCTTTCAAACAATTTTGTGTTTAATAAAATATTATCTCCGTGTTTAGAAAATTTAGGCGCTAGTTCTTTTTGATTTTCACGAATAACGTCGTTTGTATGTGCACTAGTTAATGCAGAAAAAATAGCATTTACATTATCTAACGTTTTACTACTTTCTTCTAAAGCTAAAATTGTGTTTTCGAAAGTTGGTGCTTCTGTATTCGCTACTATTTTTGCTATTTCAGAATTTTGAACTTCCATTCCTTTTAAAATAGCAGGCATAAAATGCTCATTCTTTATTTTGGTAAAATCTGGAGCTCCGTAATCTAAACTACTTTTTACTAATAAAGGATTTTCAGAAGTACTCATATCTTCGGTATTTTCTTTTTTTGGTTCTTTTGTATTACAGCTAAATGCTAGAGCTAAAACTGTAACCATTAGTATATGTTTTTTCATTTTGGATTGTTATTTAAGTTTATCTATTGAATTACCAGTTAAATTTTGAAGATTTTCCGTGATTTTTTCAATTGGCCAATCCCACCATTTTAACATTAATAACTCATCTATAGTTTCTTGATTAAAACGTTTTTTTATTTCTTTTGCTGGATTCCCTCCTACAATTGTGTAGGGAGGAACATCTTTAATTACTGTTGAATTTGTAGCAATTATAGCTCCATCACCGATAGTAACTCCGGCCATTATTGTTGCATTATGACCAATCCAAACATCGTTACCAATAACTACATCTCCTTTATTTGGATAAGATTTTCCTTCCATTGATTTCTCCCAACCATTTCCAAAAATGGCAAAAGGATAAGTAGAAATTGCATCTGTTAAATGATTTGCTCCATTCATAATAAAACTGACTCCAGAAGCAACCATACAAAATTTACCAATGATTAGCTTGTCTCCTGTAAAATCAAAATGATACTTTACATTTTTTTCGAAATTTTCTACATTTTCAAAATCATCATAATAGGTATAATCTCCAACAATAATATTTGGATTTTTAATTACATTTTTCAGAAAACATAATTTATCGTAATTAGGCAAAGGAAACTTACTATTCTTATCAGGTCCGATCATGAATTAATCTACTGCTTTTAAACTTAAATCTAAATTATAAACAGAATGAGTTAATGCTCCAGAAGAGATAAAATCAACACCACACTCAGCATATTTACGAATTGTTTTTTCATTAATCCCTCCAGAACTTTCAGTTAAACATTGATCACCAATAAGCTCTACAGCTTTTCTTGTATCTTCGTAATTAAAATTGTCTATTAAGATTCTATACACTCCTTCATTAGATAAAATTTCTTTAATTTCATCTAAATTTCTAGCTTCTACTATAATTTTAATATCTAAATTTTTCTCTGCTAAATAAGCTTTTGTTTTTGTAATGGCTTGGGTTATTCCGCCAGCGAAGTCGATATGATTATCTTTAATCATAACCATATCATATAAAGCAAAACGATGATTTTCTCCTCCACCAATTTTTACAGCCCATTTTTCTAATGCTCTAATTCCTGGAGTTGTTTTACGCGTATCTAATACTTTTGTTTTTGTTCCCTCTAACAATCCCATAAAGTATCCTGTTTTAGTTGCAATAGCACTCATACGTTGCATTGCATTTAAAACTAAACGTTCTGCTTGTAGTATAGATTGAGATTTCCCGGAAACATAAAAAACAATGTCTCCATATTTTACTTTTTCTCCATCATTTATTAAAGTTTCTACTTTTAAATCTTTATCTACATAAGCGAAAACTTGCTTAGCAAATTCTACACCTGCGATTACTCCTTCGTCTTTTACTAATAATTTTGCTTTACCTGTAGCGTCTGCTGGAATACAAGATAATGAAGTATGATCTCCTTCTCCTATATCTTCACGAATTGCATTTGCTATAATTAACTCTAGTTCTTTATTAAATTGTTCTTGAGATATCATGTAAATTTTATTATAGAGGTAAAAATAATGTTTTACCTCTATAAATAAAATTCAACTCGAACTATTAATTATAAAAACTATGAAATAAACTCATCTCCGTAATAAAAAAACAACAAGCTTAATAAAAACTTAGATCTTTTTAACTGTCCTTCCATTGCATAATACCAAGCTCTTTTAGTTAAAAACTGAACAGCATAATCATCTGGAAATTGTTTCTTTAACTTATAGATATAAAATGGTATTCTTAAATCTTCTTTTCTGTAATTAACTCCTGTAAAGCTTTGTAATTTTTCTAAATGCTGAAAACCAAACTCTTTAGTAGGCTCAATAATTGTACCTTCTCCAAAATCATTCCATGTAGCTATTTGAATAAAGTTTGTATTTCTATTTTCTGATTCTACAAAAGACTCTTCAAAAGTATTTGTTCCATTACCCTCTAATTCCCATTCACCTTCATTTACATCTCTCCAACCACCTTCTTTATAAAAATCATTAAATCTAGGATAAGCTACTCCTCCAATAATTTCATCATTAAAATTAGCTTCATAATTATAATAACCTTTAAGTGTTTGTAAATGTTTTTTATCAATCCATGCATATTCTCCAGAACAAATATCAGTTCCTAAAATCTCTCTACTATTCCATAAAGTTAATACCTCACTTTGATTCTGTACAGATGCTAAAATTTTCTCCCAATCTGATGAATCATCTATATAATTTGGACCGAAAATCATTAGTAAATTCCTACCATTAACTTTTATATAGTTTCTATTCCTAAAATATTTTTTATTAATATGATCTATATCCGCAATAGCCTGATTTAATTGCAAATCTGTTAACCCTCTTGCTTGTTCATTTACTACTCTATCTTCATACATTATAGCAAATTTCATTCTTGAAGTTTCTAATTGAGAAATAAAATTATCTGTTCCTCTTTTAATCAAATCAAAATCCCAAACATCTCTAATTCCATACCAATCAAAAATTACACCGTCAATACCACTAAATTTCATTAATAAAAGATGATACTCTTGTAAATCTTCATCATTTGTTGAATAAGGACCTATTAAAGGATAATAATGTGATGCAATTTGCCTTTTTCCGTTTTCATCAGTCTGGTCTGGATCTTGATTCATCATAGTCCAATGTTGCCCCCAAAAACCATCTATTGATTTAGTTTGAAACCAAGGCATGTAGTGAACATAAATTTTTTTCCCAGTAACTGCTCCTCCTCTCCTGTAAAGTAATTCGTTAGTAGTATTCGAAATACTTTTACTTTCTTCTTCTTTTATTACATTTTTAATATCATATTCTTCTTCATTAAAGTTCCACTTTTTATAAAACTTTTCTTCTTTGATTTTCTCTTGAACAAATTCAACTGGAGTTTGTTCTTCTAAATAATCTTTCGAGCAGCTAAAACAAACACTACACAGAAAAACTATTATGATCTTTTTTAGGGGACTTCTCATAATAATATAATATTCAATAATTTACACCTTAAATTTAGTTTATTATTTTTTTAAATAAAAGAGGGAATTAACTGATTTTTAATCTAGTTTTGTTTTAAATCACCAGATCATGAAAATTAAATTACTTGCTGTAGGTAAAACTGATGACAAAAATTTAATTCAGTTAATTAACATCTATCAAAAAAGATTAAAACATTACGTGAAATTTGAAGTTGAAATTATTCCAGATATAAAGAATGTTAAGAATTTATCAGAAGCACAACAAAAAGAAAAAGAAGGTGAACTTATTCTTTCAAAACTTCAAAATACAGATCAACTTATTCTTTTAGATGATAAAGGAAAACACTACACATCTATTGAGTTTTCTAATTTTCTCCAAAAAAAAATGAATTCAGGTATTAAACAATTAGTTTTAGTTATTGGAGGCCCATATGGTTTTTCTGACGTTGTATATAAAAAGGCTAACGGAAAATTATCTTTATCGAAAATGACTTTTTCTCATCAAATGATTCGTTTATTTATTATTGAACAAATTTATCGTGGTTATACCATTTTAAAAAACGAGCCATATCATCATGAATAAATAAAAGCATTTAAAATTCAAACTTTTACAAGATATTACAAGTATCTTTTTAGAAGTTAATTCAGGCATTATTCACACAATTTATTTATGCAACAAACCACCTTAGAGATGATAAAAAATCCTACTTTTGTTTAAGTAATTTTTAGATATGAAATTAGTTTTTGCAACCAATAATTTAAATAAACTAAAAGAAGTTCAAGAAATGTTACCTGATTCTATTGAACTTTTATCATTAAAAGACATTAATTGTTTTGAAGATATAGAAGAGACTGCAACTACCTTAGAAGGTAATGCTAAAATTAAAGCCAATCATATCACTAATCATTATAACTATAACTGTTTTGCTGATGATACAGGATTAGAAGTGGAAGCTTTACAAGGCGAACCTGGTGTATATTCAGCCAGATATGCAGGTGAACCTGCTAACGCAGAAAATAATATGACTAAACTTCTAAAAAACCTCAATCAAAACACAAACAGAAAAGCTCAATTTAGAACATCAATTTGTTTAAATTTAAATGGGGAGCAATTCCTTTTTAATGGTATTTGTGAAGGAAATATTTTACTTGATAAAAAAGGAGAGAAAGGCTTTGGTTATGATCCAATTTTTCAGCCCAAAGGATACCAACAGTCTTTTGCTGAGATGAGTTCAGAAGCAAAAAATAAAATTAGTCATAGAGGTTTAGCTATTCAAAAACTTGTTGAGTTTCTAAAAACTTCATTAATTGACTAACTTAAAAAAAACATATTATTCCCATTTTACAATTCTTTGTTTTGCGCTATTATTTTTTAGTTTAGTAGATATTAGTTTAGGTTCGGTAGCTATTCCTTTCAAAGAAATTATTAATACTTTACTAGGAAAAACCCCATCTAAAACTAGCTGGGAAACTATTATTATTAATTATAGATTACCAAAAACAATCACTGCTATTTTAGTTGGCTCGGGGTTATCTGTTAGCGGCTTATTAATGCAAACATTATTCAGAAACCCGTTAGCTGGGCCTTTTGTATTAGGCATCTCTTCTGGAGCAAGTTTAGGAGTTGCTTTATTTGTTTTAGGCTCTGGGTTTATAGGAGGTTTTTTAGGTTTTGATATACATACTTTAGGTTTGCCTTTAGCAGCTAGTTTAGGTGCTTTTTTAGTTTTAATTGCAGTTATTTTAGCAGCTAACAAAGTAAGAAACACTATGTCTATATTAATTATAGGATTAATGTTTGGTGCTCTTACTTCCGCTATAATAAACGTTCTTTCATATTTTAGTGAAGCTGAACAAGTTAAACAATTTGTTTTTTGGGGATTTGGTAGTCTTGGAAATTTAACTTGGAATGAAATTTTAATTTTCTCTGGAATATATTTTATATGCGCATCAGGAATTTTTGCTTCAATTAAATCTTTAAACAGCTTTTTACTTGGTGAAAATTATGCCAAAAGCCTAGGAATTAATACCAAAAGAAGCAGAAATATAATATTAATTATTACTAGTGTTTTAACCGGAATTATAACTGCATTTTGTGGACCAATTGCTTTTATAGGTTTAGCAACACCACACATAACCAAGTTAGCTTTTAAAACTTCAAATCATAAAATATTGATCCCAGCTGTAACTATTACAGGAGCAATTATTTTATTAATTTGTGATACAATTGCTCAGTTTCCCAAACACCAATTTACTTTACCTATAAATGCAATTACCTCATTATTTGGAGCCCCTGTTGTAATTTGGCTTTTAGTAAGAAAGAAAAAAATTTACGTGTAATTTGAACATCGATAAAGAAAATATAATTCTAAAAACTAAAAACTTATCTGTTGGTTATCAGTCAAAAAAACAAACTAACACTATAGTTTCAGACATCAATTTATCTATTTCTAAAGGTAAATTAGTCGCTTTGTTAGGAAAAAATGGTGCAGGAAAATCTACACTTCTAAGAACATTAAGTAAAGTTCAAAAACCTATATCTGGAGAAATTTTAATTCAAAACTCTCCTTTAGAAAACTATACTCATGCAGAGTTAGCTAAAATTTTAAGCGTTGTACTAACTGAACGTTTACCTGAAAGTCAACTTTCTGTCTTTGAAATTGTAGCCCTAGGAAGACAACCTTACACTAACTGGTTAGATCGTTTGTCAATTAATGATATGAAAAAAATTCAAACAGCATTGGATTTAACCGATATCACTCATTTAAAAAGCAAACCTTTTTATCAATTAAGTGACGGTCAACTTCAAAGAGTACTTATTGCAAGAGCTTTAGCTCAAGATACTGAAGTTATAATTTTAGATGAACCAACTGCTCATTTAGACATTCATCATACTTATAAAGTTTTTTCTTTATTAGAAAACCTTGTAAAAAACACGAATAAAACGATTATCATCTCTACTCATGAAGTTAATCTCGCAATGCAACTTGCAAATGAATTCATTTTATTAACTCAAAAACAACTCTTTAGTGGAGATTTATCTACTTTAATAGATTCTGATGCTTTTTCTTTATTATTTCCTAAAGATAACATTAAGTTTAACAAGAAATTACAACAATTCGTAATTAACAAAAATTAAATTTGAAGCTCTGTAGGTTTTAACCTACATTTGATTCCCGCATATTTTATAAAACAAATTTATTTATAATGAAGAATTTTATTTTCGCTGCATGCTCACTTGCTATGATAACATATAACAGTTCTGCACAGCAAAAAAACAAATCTAAAAAGGACGATGTTACTATATACGCAGAAACAATAACCGCTAAAGATTTAGGAAAACACCTCTTTATTTATGCTTCCGATGAATTTGAAGGAAGAAACACTGGAGAGCCAGGACAAAAGAAAGCCGTGAATTATTTAAAAGATTTTTATATCAATGAAGGTATAGCTTCTCCTTTAGGAGGAAATAATTATTTTCAAAAAGTTCCTTCTGCTTATCTAAGCAATAATCGTAGAGGAAAAAAGCTAAATGATTCCGAAAATGTTGTTGCTTTTATTAAAGGTACAGAAAAACCTGATGAAATTATTGTAATCTCTGCTCATTTAGACCATGAAGGTGTAAAAAATGGAAAAATATACAATGGTGCTGATGATGACGGCTCAGGAACAGTTGCAATTTTAGAAATTGCTCAAGCATTTAAAAAAGCAGCTAATGAAGGAAAAGGACCTAAACGATCTATTTTATTTTTACACGTTACTGCAGAAGAAAAAGGATTAATTGGCTCTAGATATTATACTGAAAATCCTATTTTCCCTTTAAAAAATACAGTTACAGATTTAAATATCGACATGATTGGTAGAATTGACGCTCGCCATAAAGGAAATCCTAATTATGTATATCTTATTGGTTCAGATAAATTAAGCACAGAGTTACATAATATTTCTGAAGAAGCTAATAAAAAATACATGAATATTAATTTAGATTATAAGTATAATGATGAAAACGATCCTAATCGTTTTTACTATCGTTCCGATCATTATAACTTTGCTAAGCACAACATTCCAATTATTTTTTATTTTAATGGAACTCATGCAGATTATCATCAACCAACAGATACTCCTGATAGAATTAATTATGAACTACTAGAGAATAGAACTCGTTTAGTATTTTATACTGCATGGGAAGTAGCAAACAGAAAAAATCGAATTGTAGTCGATAAAGCTCAATAAAAAAGAGACTCGTCGTTTGGCGAGTTTTTTTATTTTTATATTTTAGAGAAAACTTTTCATATGAATATTTTAATCAATGCATTAATTGGATTTATAGCTTTTTTTCACCTTTATATTTTATGGTTTGAAATGTTTGCTTGGGAAACAAGAGGACCAAAAATTTTTAAACACTACCCTAAAGAATTATTCCCTAAAACCAAAACTCTTGCAGCGAACCAAGGATTATATAATGGTTTTTTAGCAGCAGGATTAATCTGGACTTTCTTTATTGAGAATACAGAATGGAAAATTAATGTTTCTATTTTCTTTTTAAGTTGCGTTGCTGTCGCGGGTATTTATGGAGCTATCTCTACAAGTAAAAAAATCTTTTATGTTCAAGGGTTGCCTGCTATTATCACTCTTGTTATGATATTATTAAAATAAGTTATTTCTTATTTATTGTTCGTAATGCTCTTTTTATAATGTAAGCTGTTTCTTTAGAAGAAGATTCCTTCTCCCATTGTTTACAGATGTTTAAAACCCACTCTGGCTTAGATTTACTCGTATCATTTAACCAATTTGCTACTGCGTCTCGAACATACTTTGACGAATCTGATTTTAATGGCGTTAATAAAGAAATTCCTTTTTCAGGATTCTCTTGAAAAGCTGCTATTTTTTTAGTCCATACTCCAACTGGTCTTAACGACTCTACAGCATAACGCCTTACATTTTCGTCAGTATGAGTAGCCCATGAAGACAAAATAATTATAGATTTATCTAAATCTTCAATCATTCTTTCTTTAGTTGCGAAAATCACTACTTCTCGTACTCCAAAATGAGTATCTGCAGCATAAACTTGCATTGCATTCAGTAGTTTTTCTATTTCATCAAAATGTAAACTTTCAGCCCAACAAGCCCAACATCTCACCACATCAGAAGTATGATTTTTTAAAAAATCGTAAACATTTTTATCTTTAGTTAACACCCCAAAAGTCTGCCCAATAACTTTTGTATTACTATTTGCAGTAGGTTTCTTTTGATTATTAACCGCTTGTTCAAAATCAGAAAACCATGTTTCCTTTCCTAAAAATTTTAAAACTAGTTGTAATAAAGTTAATTGATCAACAGCTAACCATTCCATTAAATTTTTAGTCTCTATTAATCCTCTATTTAAATATTCTATTGCTTCTGGATTCAAATCTTTAGCACTTCTAGCTCCCTTTCTATTTAAAATAGCTTCTGGAATTTTTTGCATGAAATAACTTTTTATATAGTGTTGTTAACTAAAAAACTAATTGAATAAAGTTTTAGTTTTCTATAAATTTAGAAAAAAGCTTTATTTTTCTTATATTAAGGTATTGCTAATTGAAAATTCAACTTTAAAAATTGTTTATTATGGACGGATGGGGCTCACTAAAAATGTTGATGAATAGACAACAAGGTAATCAACAGAGAAAGAAAAAACTAAAAGACGTTAGAGATAAAAAACTAAGTTCTAGTGTTTATTCGAAAACTAGATTTAACTTTCCTAAGGCTTCTAAAAGTGTCATTAAAAAATATGGTGAAGAAGCTAAGAAAACTCAAAAAAAAGAATCTATTATTAAGTATTCTGTAATTTCTATAATTATAGTAACTTCTTTAATTTACCTATACTTCATAGGGATTTTCTAGCTATACTCCAAACTGTGTTAAATGATGATCTAAATGTTTATAAAATAAATTATTCCATTCCTGTTTGGTTAATTTACCAAATGAAGTTGATTCTTTTCCATCGAAATGATTTTCACCTAATTCTTGGGTTTTATATAAATAATCAATTAAGATTTGCTTTTCTTTTTCAAAGTTTTTCTCTTCAGTAATTAAAAACTGAGGTGCTGTTCTACCGTTTTTCGGATAAGGTTTTTCTGAAACAACTTGATTTTTTACTAATAACTTCAAAACAAACCTCATAAAAGCATTTGGTTTTGGATGCTTATCTGTATAAATTCCCTCATAGGAAACTGAACAATGTGCCATCATTTGCGCCACATTCATTTTTCCCCATTTAGGTTGAGTTTGTGGAGTTAATGTATTGATTCTAGAAATCACTTCTTCTGTAATTTCTTTACTAAAGATATTTTTCATAATAAGAGCTTTATTTAGTGTAATACTTTAAAAATTAATTCTTTTAAAATATCTCCATGGGATTGATTTGCTCCTACTCCTTTACTTTTCACATCTGCTTCTCTTAACAATCCTATAACTTGAGATACTTTACGCATCGGATAATTTCTTGCTGCGTTTGCATAATCATCTACAAAATAAGGATTTACTCCTAACGTTCGTGCAACTGAAGCTTTAGATTTATCTTTTAATCCATGATACGATAAAAGTTGTGTGAAAAAACTGTTTAATAATGAAATTGTCATTACTAAAGGGTTATTTTTTGGATTCTTACTGAAATAATTAATAATTCTATTTGCCTTAACAACATCCTTATTTCCGACAGCTTTGCGTAACTCAAAATTATTAAAATCTTTAGAGATTCCAATATTCTCTTCTACATGGCTTGGATTGATTATTGTTCCTGCATCTAAAACAGAAGTAAGTTTATCTAATTCATTACTTATTTTACTTAAATCTGTTCCTAAAAACTCAACTAACATTTGAGCTGCTTTTGGCTCAATCGTAAATTTCTTACTTTTTAAAACTCTAGCAATCCAATCACCAACCTGATTTTCATATAACTTCTTACTTTCGAAAATCAATCCATTTTTAGCAATTGCTTTATATACTTTCTTTCTTTTATCTAACTTCTTGTATTTATAATTGAAGACTAAAATTGTAGATTTTTGCGGATTATCAGCATAACTATCTAGTTTTTCAATAGACCTACTTAAATCTTGAGCTTCTTTCACAATAATAACCTGATGCTCTGCCATCATTGGAAATCTTTTTGCTGAAGAAACAATTTCATCTACTGTTACATCTCTACCATACATAACCATTTGATTAAATCCTTTCTCAGATTCATCTAATACATTATTTTCTATATAACTCGAAATTTTATCAATGTAATATGGCTCTTCACCCATTAAAAAATAAATCGGTTTAAGATTTCCTGCTTTTATATCGTCAACAATTTGTTTTACTTCATTCATTAATTTTCAACAAAATTTAAATCAAACTTTTAGTACTTTTGATTGATGCAAAAATTGAATTTACCTTCATATACTTTCAATATCAAAAGTAATGAAAAACACTATCTGATTTTTGATGAAATCAGAAAAAAATATATTGTTTTAACTCCAGAAGAATGGGTTAGGCAGCATTTTGTACAGTTTTTAATTCAAGAAAAAAATTACCCAACTTCTTTAATTGCTATTGAAAAACAATTAACAATAAATAATTTAAAGAAAAGGAGCGACATCTTGATTTTTAGTTCAGATGGCACTCCTGATATTATTGTAGAATGTAAAGCTCCTTCTGTTAAAATAACACAGGATACTTTTGATCAAATTGCGCGATATAATTTAAAACTAAACGCTAAGTATTTAATAGTGACTAATGGTTTAGAACACTATTACTGTATGATGAATTCTGAGGACGAGAATTATATTTTTTTAAGAGATATTCCTACTTACAAACGTTAAGCGCTTTGTGCTGTATTATCTAATAACTTGTATCCTTCACCTCTAACATTAACAATAGCAATGTTTTCATCGTACATTAAATACTTTCTAAGTTTGGTGATGTAAACATCCATACTTCTAGATGTAAAATAATTATCATCTCTCCAAATCTTAGTTAATGCAATTGCTTTTGGCATTATTGCATTTTTGTATTCAGATAAATACTTTAACAACTTACTTTCTTTAGGTGTTAATCTTCTTTGTTCTTCACCTTTAAAAGAAAGCTGACGGGTTCTATAATTAAATGTAAAATCACCTATAGTATATTCCACTGCACTAAACATTTTATTATGTTCTTTTTCTTTAGTTTTTAAAATAGATTTAATCTTTTCAATTAAGACTTCTGTAGAAAAAGGTTTTTTAAAACAATAATCTACCAATGGTATTTTATTAATTTCAAATACATCCTCTAATAAAATTTCTTCTGAAAGGAAAATTACTGGAAAATCTTTACTATGTTTTCTTACCGAATTCACAAATTCAGCTCTAGTTGTTGTAATTAACTTAGAATCTATAATAGATAAATCGAATTTAGAACTATTTACCAATAAAGAAACATCGCTTAGAGTACTTGTAAATGTAACATTATACCCGTTTAAAAGCAGATAATTCTTTAAGACCATTCCAAAGTCTACATCTGCATCTATCAATAAAATTTTTATCGACCTCATTAAAAATATTTTTTTTACCCCCTAATTTTCTAGTCGTACATTTTTGAATAATCTTACAAAAGCTTAATTTGAATTATATTTTCAATTTTGTGTTACCTTATTCTCCTCTCCTCCCTAACAGAGAATTTCATGTACATATATAAGACAATTGAAACTTAAAAACTCCTACCTACATCTTCATGTTTTTTTTAAATATTAAAAAAATTAATAGTTCTTTATATTTTAAAATAATATTATTGATGTATGTTTGCGGACTTGAAAACTGCTGTAATCATATTAAATTGGAATGGTCAAAAATTGCTAGAACAATTTTTACCTTCAATTGTAAAATATAGTTCTGAAGATATTGCAATTTATGTTGCCGATAACGCTTCTACAGACAACTCTATTCAGTTTGTAAAAGATAATTTCCCTACTATTAAAATTGTTCTGAACAAAGAAAATGGCGGATATGCCAAAGGATATAATGATGCTTTACAACATATAACTGCTGATATTTATTGTTTAATTAATTCTGATATTGAAGTAACTAAAAATTGGCTACCTCCAATATTGAATATTTTTGAACAAGAAGAAAACACAGCTATTATTCAACCTAAAATTTTAGATTTTAAAGAAAAAAATAAATTTGAATATGCCGGAGCTGCTGGTGGTTTCATTGATTTTTTTGGATATCCATACTGTAGAGGAAGAGTTTTTAACAATTTAGAATCCGATAAAGGACAATATGATTTAACTTCTGATATTTTTTGGGCTTCAGGTGCTTGTTTTTTTATTCGCAGCACTGTTTTTCATCAATTAGGAGGTTTTGATGAAGATTATTTTGCACATCAAGAAGAAATAGATTTATGCTGGAGAGCACAAAATGAAGGTTTTTCAGTTAAATATGTTGGAAACTCTGCTGTATACCATGTTGGTGGGGCAACATTACAAGAATCTAATCCAAGAAAAACTTACTTGAATTTTAGAAATAGTTTACTAACTATCTTAAAAAACGTTCCAAGTAAAAACTTATTCTTAGTTATTTTTACTCGCTTAATTTTAGATGGAATTGCTGGTTTAAAATTCGCTTTAGAATTAAGACCAATTCACACATGGTCTGTACTTAAAGCACATTTAAGTTTTTATAAAAATTTATATAAATTCTTTAAAAAACGTAAACAAATTCAACGTAAATCAAATTACAGTATTCATACTTCTGTAGTCTGGCAACATTTTGTTTTACAGAAAAAGAAATTTAATTCATTAAAATAAGCTCAAACTTAATTGAGCTTACTTATTCCTCTAATTAATAGAAATATAAATTTTCACTTCTGTATCATCTGTTTCATTTGTATGCTCTGGATAAATTTCGAAATCAGCTTTATACTTTCTATCAATAGTTGAATTCCAAATCTCAATCCATTTATTATAAACAATATTATCTTTCAATTTTCCTTTTACTGAAAAGGCTTCATAATTACAATTAGGAATTTGAATACCAATCATATTTTCTGGTATTTCACCTAAAACATCAACCTCACAACCAATAATAATATCGTAAGCTCCTGTGTAATCAGATTCATAATTCGTGTAAACCGCATACACCTTATTATTGAGTTTATTTTCTACTTTATTAGCAATATTGTCATCCATAAACTTTTGCCATAAAGCAGGAATATCTTTAGCAGCTTGCATATCTGCATTTGTAGTTCTTGTTTTAATTCCAATAATGTTAAACGAGTCAATTTGTGTTTTGTTCATTTTTTTTAGTTTCAAAATTATTTATCACAAATCTAAAAGAGGTTTATGTCAAAGGTATGTCAGGGGTTTTATAAAATTTTGCTTTACAAATTTCAAAATATTCTTTTAGTGTCATTTTATGGGGAGTGAAATTTTCAGTTAGATTAATAATTCGATGAATTAAATCAATTCTAAAAACTCTAAAGTCATTTCTGAGTCTGCAGTATGCTATTAACAACCAATTCTCATTTGTACTATATAATGCAAATGGTTCTACTATTCTTTTGGTAAAATTATTTTCTAGAGAATTATACTCTATCTCTAACAAATTAAAACCTGTTATTGCAGTTTGAAGTGTAATTAAATTTTTACTTGTAATTGCTTTTTCTGGATTATAACGAAACTCTATTCGTTGGGCTAATAGTTCTGATTTTTCTTGTTGTCGTTTCCTAAAAACTGACTTAATCTTAGTAATAGCATTTTCATAATTCTCAACTAAAGATTGATCCTTATTTTTTCCAATTAAATAAGCTGCAGTAATTAAGGCATTGGCTTCTTCTTCTGTAAACATTACTGGAGGTAAATAATAACCTTCTAACAATGAATATCCTTTTCCTTCTTCTGTATATACTGGCACACCAGAATCTTCAATTGTTCTAATATCTCTGTATATTGTTCTAACACTAACTCCAAATTTTTCAGCAAGATAAGTAGCTGTCACTAACTTTTTAGATTGAAGCTGTGTAATAATAGCTGTTAAACGAGAAATTCGAGGTTTGTTACTCATAGGGTAATCTTTTCCTTCCTTTTATTTTATAAGATTCAAAAACACTTCTTAATATCATTAAAAGTTTTAATTCTAAATTACATCTAAGCTACCTTTACCTTCTCTAATTACTTCTGGCTCATCTTGAGTTAAATCAATTACTGTAGATGCATAATTATCTCCATAGCCTCCATCTATAACTAAATCAACGATTTGCTGCCATTTTTCGAAAATAAGTTCTGGATCTGTTGTATATTCAATCACTTCATCTTCATCATGAATTGACGTTGAAACAATAGGATTCCCTAGTTGTTTTACAATAGCTCTTGCTATATTATTATCTGGCACACGTATACCTACAGTTTTTCTTTTTTTAAAAGCTTTTGGCAAAGTTGTACTTCCTGGTAATATAAAAGTATATGGACCTGGTAATGCTCTTTTCAAAATTTTATAAACAGGAGTACTTATTTGTTTAACATAATCTGACAAATGACTTAAATCATTACATACAAAAGAGAAATTAGATTTTTCTAATTTCACTCCTTTAATACGTGCAACTTTTTCCATCGCTTTCATATTAGTAATATCACAACCTAACCCGTAAACTGTATCAGTTGGATAAATAATTACGCCTCCCGATTGTAATACTTTTACTACTTTTTCTATTTCTTTAGAATTAGGATTGTCGTTATAAATTTTTAAAAATTGAGCCATTATCAATTAATCTTTAATATAAATCTAAAAAGAAAAACTTCCAATATAAAATCATATTGGAAGTTTTTTAAATATTTTTTAGTAGTTAAGCTTCGTTGTCTATTAGTCTAAAACCTTCTCCATGTATATTCAAAATTTCTACACTATCGTCTAATTTTAAATACTTACGAAGTTTTGCTATATATACATCCATACTTCTAGATGTAAAATAGTTATCATCTCTCCAAATTTTAGTTAGTGCTAACTCTCTCGGCATTAAATCGTTCTTATGTACAGCTAACATTCGTAATAGCTTACTTTCTTTAGGAGATAATTTTAAAGGATCATCTCCATTAAATGACAAATGCCTTAATTTAGAATTAAAAGCAAATTTACCGATAGTAAACTCAAACTGATCATCGTCTTTAGATTTCTCTGTTTCTTTCCTTTGTAAAATAGCTTTTATTTTGTGTAATAAAACCTCAGAATCAAAAGGTTTATTCAAATAATCATCTGCTCCAACTTGATATCCTTTTAAAACATCTTCTTTCATTGTTTTAGCAGTTAAGAAAATAATTGGCACTTCTTTATTAGTCGCTCTAATATCTTGCGCTAATGAAAAACCATCTTTCCTTGGCATCATTACGTCTAAAATACATAAATCATATTCAGAATTTTTAAACATAATTAAACCTTCGATTCCATCTTTAGCATGAGTTACATTGTAATCATTTAATGCTAAGTAATCTTTTAATACTGTTCCAAAATTTGGATCGTCTTCTACTAATAGAATTTTTCTAGTTCCCATTGTTACCCTTCAATTTATATTAATGGTAGTTTAACTGTAAATGTACTTCCTTTACCTTTCTCACTTGCCACATGAACCGTGCCATGGTGGTTATCGATAATCTCTTTTACATAGGCTAATCCTAAACCATGCCCTTTCACATTGTGAATGTTACCTTTATGCTCTCGATAAAATTTATCGAAAATATATTTTTGGGCATTTTTACTCATACCTATTCCTTCGTCTTTTATTTTAAATATAAAATACTTGTTCGTGTTTTCTGTATATACATCTATTTTGGGTGCTTCCTCTGAATATTTTATTGCATTTTCTAATATATTTACAACTACATTAGTTAAATGGAACTGGTTCCCTAAAACCTCAGAAGAAATCGCCTTAAAATGTGTATTTATTGTTCCTTGTTTGTCTGACACTAATAAACTAACATGATCTATTGCTTCTTCAATTATATCTGTAGCTTCAACTGCTTCTTTTGTTATTTCTATTTGATTTTTCTCTAGCTTAGATATTCTTAATACATTTTCTACCTGACCATGCATACGTTTATTTTCGTCACGAATCATTTTAACATAGCGTTTTACTTTTTCTTCATCATTAATAATCTTAGGGTTTTTAATCGCATCTAGAGCTAAATTTATAGTAGCTATAGGTGTTTTAAACTCATGTGTCATATTATTAATGAAATCTGTTTTTATTTCTGATATTTTCTTTTGTCTTACTAATTGATATAAAGAAGTAGAAAAAGCAGCTATTACAATACCTATAAAAAATAATGATAATAATAGCGCATACATCATACTAGAAAGAAGGCTCTTTTTTTCGTTTGGAAAAGTAACATATAACTTGTAATTACTATTTCCACTATCATCTTCTAACAACGGATAGAAATAACTATTTTTTTCATCTATTTTAAAATAACCAGATTTAATTTTCGTAGCCAAACCTCCTTCATATACACCAAATTTAAATTCTTGATCTATATTTCTTTTACCTAATTCATCTTTAAGAGTACTATTTAACTCTCTTTTGCTTATTCTTTTATGAATAGGCATATGTTTCTGATTTTGGCTAAATAAATATTCTACTTGTTTCTTTTGCCAACTAGGATATTTTAAAAGTCTCGAATATTTATTCTCATCTGTGTAACTTTTAAAATCTCCATTATCAGAACTATAAGTAATGGTTTGTGAAAAATCCTCTTTCCCAGAAAACCTTTTAATGATTATTGTATCGCTATTAACAAAATCAACGGGGATTTTAAAGTTTTCTTCTAGAATAGTTGCTCCAAAAGTAAATTTCTTTTTTGCAACTGTATCTATTTGTTGGAATAGGTAATTTTTAAGCTCAGCTGTGCTTATAGATTCACTATTTTCAAAGACCTTTTTATGTTTATCAACAAATTCGTTATACTCTCTTTCTTTAATTCTTTCTGATGTTTTAGCCAATGCAATCTTCACATTATCCTCAAACTCAGAACGTTTACTTTTTACTGCATTTTTCACCCAATATAATTGAACTGCAATTATTCCTGTTAAAGAAATACTCATAAGCAGAACAATTAGAACAAAAATTCTTTTTCCCATCGATCAAAAATAAACTAATATGCTAAAGCCTAATCGCTTTTAACTTAGATTAACAAAGATAATATGTTTTTAAGAAAAAATTAAGAAATACCTTAAGATATCGACAATTAATTAAAATTAATATGTTAATTTATTATGAATTCTCTTCACATCAAACCAGACATTAGTTAAATCTAAGTTAATAATCAGATAATGAGATTGAATTGTTTTTTTTGTGTCTGACCATTGATTTTTCACCCTATTTAAAACAGTTTCTTTATCAACTCCATCTCTTTTCATTACTCGTTTAATCCTAATATCCTGCGGAACAGACACTGTTATAATCTTATCGCATAATTTATGACTTCCATTTTCAAAAAGAATGGCATTTTCATACAGAATATAATCTTTTTTGTTATGTTTTGCTATAAAACCTTGTAGATGTTTGTGCACTTCAGGATGCACAATTGAATTCAATACTTTTAATCTTTCTTTACTTTCAAAAACAATTTTTGCTAAAAAAGATCTATTCAACCCTTCTTCACTATAGGCTTCTTGAGAAAATTCTTTGATAATTTTTCTTTTAATTATTTCAGAAGTATTCATAAGTCTTTTTGCTTCTTCATCTGCATGATAAATTTGAACATTTTCAAATTCTGAAAACATTTTTGATACAGTAGTTTTTCCACTACCTATTCCTCCTGTAATACCTACTAACATTTTTTATTTATGAATTAAAAAATCTACACGTTGTGGTGTAATCCTTATTGTTGAAATCAATTCTGGTTTATTTTTAATTTCGGGCACTAAATATTGTAAATTATCTTTTTTTGTTTTTTTATAATCACAAACAATTTCAAATAAGTCCTCTGTAATTTTTTGATAATTCTTTAATCCAACTTTAAAAAACACCTTTACTTTTTTTGGAAAAGTATTCAACTTCATTCCTTTTGGAATTCCAATAATTTTTATAGGAATTTCGAAACTACCTTCTGTAAACTTATCTACCAGAACTCTAACTTTTACTTTTTCTAAATTGAGTTTTATTCCAACAACATCTTTTGGTAGCTCAAAATCCAAATCAACACTAACATCTTCACTAACCTCTTGAAGTGTTAATTGCTTTGTTTTTATAAACTCTATTTTATTCAATTGTAACTCTGGACCTGAAAGTATCACACTATCCCGTTCTAAAGCAATATTCTCCATCCCATAACCTAATTTATAATCTAGATTGAGATCTATTTGAATAGGCACTTTTTTTGAAGCTAAAGTACCTAACTTAAAATAAATTGAGTCTTTACTAACTTTAACTAATTCCAAACCTGATTTTAATTTTTTTTGAATTTCTTCCTCTTGGGATTTTGTTAATAAAACAAACTCTCTATTACTTTTCTTAATCAATTTTTCTAAAGAAAAAAACACTTTCTTAGTAGAAAAACTTGCTGCTAATAAATTAAAACCACTTCCTTTAACTGTTACAGATATTTTCTTTAAAGGCTCTTCTTGTAGTATTTTATTCTGAGGTAAATCTTTATACTCTATAATATACACAATTTTAGAGGTATATTTTTTTGATAAATTTATTAACATCCACATTAAAAATGACGCTATTAAAAAACTAAAAAATATTTTAGGTATGTGTAATGCTTTAGCCAATTATCTTTTATTGCAATCTAATTAAAAAGAAAAAGGTGAGCAAAAAAGCTCACCTTAATTTTATTCTGAAAATGATTCGACTTACTTGTTTTCTATGTATTTATTTGTTAACTCCATAGAAATAGCTGCCCTCTCAAACTTAATCTTACCTGCACCAGTTTCTATAACTACAGTATTGTTTGTATCATTAATTTCTACAATTCGTCCATGAATACCGCTTGTAGTAACAACTTTAGTTCCTTTTTTAATTTCAGATCTAAACTGTTTTTCCTTCTTTTGTTTAGCCATTTGTGGACGAATCATAAAGAAATAAAAAACAGCTATAAAAGCAACTAACATCAGCATGTTCATCATCCCTGGTTCTGACGCTTGTAAAAAAATCATATTTAACATGTTATGCTTTCTTTTTTGGAGTTACCATACCTGAGATTTTCACCTCTTCTCTTCCTTTAACAGTATTTGTGTATAAAGTAACTGTTTTACTTTGTTTATTGGGTTTACCTGAAGTATTAAACTTTACTTTAACTTCTTCTGTTTCTCCTGGTTTAATAGGTGTTCTTGGCCAAGTTGGTACTGTACACCCACATGAAGCTTTTGCATCTGTGATTACTAAATCAGACTTACCTGTGTTTGTAACTTTAAATGAAGTTTCTACTACAAACCCTTCATCTACAATTCCAAAATCGTGTAATTCTCTATCGAAAACTATTTCTGGAGCTCCTACATTGATTGCTTTATCTCTCTTTTGAGCCTCCTCTACGTTTCCTATTTTCACCTTAGATGCAGCATTACCTTCTTTACAAGATACTAACACAACTGATAAAAGCACAGTTGTTAATGTTATAATTGCTTTTTTCATTTTGTATAAATTTATTGGTTAAAAATAACTAATTGAAATAGCTATAACAAACCTCTACCGATTTTTACCATTTTATTACTTTCTTGGTAATCTTTGGATAGTTTATCTAAAACTCCGTTAATAAAATATCCACTTTTATTGGTAGAATAATCTTTAGCTAATTCTATATATTCATTAATTGTTACTCTACTTGGTATAGAAGAGAAATGTAAAAACTCTGTAATTGCCATTTTGATTAAAATCATATCAATATCAGCAATTCTATCTGTTTCCCAATTAGGAGTTTTCTCTTTTATATCTTCGTCGTACTTATGTTGATTAAGCATTACTTTTTTAAATAACTCTGAAGTAAACCTCTTATCCTCTTCATCTTTATATAAATTTCCTAAAACAAAAGGAGAAGATGATTTTTGTTTATTAAGTGTTTTGACAACCCAAGTATTCACAAAAGGAATATCATCTACCCATGAAATCATTTTATCTTCAAAATAATCTGCTAATTTTTCATTAGGTGCGATAATCTCTTTAAAGAAAGTAATAACAAAATTCTTTCCAGCATTGTAAGAGTTATCATCTGAAGCCATATACTCCTTATAAAAATCACTCTTATTTAACTCTTCCCAGATAATTTTCACATATTCGTCATCTAAATCCCAATTATCAAGTTTATTTAACTCTACATAACCTTCTAGACTTACACTTTCTCTTATTTGATTTAAGAGTATATTATCAATAAATCTTGTATTAGGATTTAAATCTTCTTTTGTGGCTAAGATTTTCTTTTTTGAAAGCTCAATTTTTTTATGAGCCAATTTTTGTACTTCAAGAAGTAATTGGAAATTCAAAACATATAGATCAAACATCTTTTGAACACTAAATTTTAAGAACTTCTCTTCTTTAACAAGATCGGTATTATGTGATTGCTGCATTGCATATACTGATTGCATCACCTTTAAACGAATATGTCTTCTGTTTATCATTAAATTGAGGACTTTAAAAAAGGCGATAGAATTTTTTCTATCGCCTTGCAAAAATAAAACTTTTATCGACTTACCTTAGCTATTTTGTTCTTTTTTACGTGCATCAATTCTTCCTTGTGCAATATTAAAAGCTGCTTGGTGAGTTGTAATATTCTCTTTATCTGCTAAATCAAAGATTTCTAATGTTGTATTATATATGTTTTCTGTTCTTTTTAAACTTTCTTCTTTACCGTATCCAGCTACTTCAGCATAAACATTAATAATTCCTCCAGCATTAATTAAAAAATCAGGGGCATATGCGATCCCTTTTTCTTTTAACAATTTACCATGTTTTAATTCATTTGCCAACTGATTGTTTGCTGCTCCAGCAATAACCTTAGCATTTAATTGAGCAATACTATTATCATTTACAGTTGCTCCTAAAGCACAAGGTGCATAAATATCTAAATCTAAACCATAAATATCGTTACCTAAAACAACATTTGCGTTATATTTTTTACTTAACTCTTCTAATCTAGCTTCGTTAATATCATTTAAAATTACCTGAGCTCCCTCATCAGTAATATGTTTAACCAAAGTTTCACCTACATGGCCAACTCCTTGAACTAAAACTTTCTTTCCTTCTAAATTATCTGTTCCAAATTTATATTTAGCAGCAGCTTTCATCCCCATGTAAACACCATAAGCTGTTACAGGAGAAGGATTTCCTGACCCTCCAATAGCTTCAGAAACACCTGTTACATGTGGAGTTACCTCACGAATAACATCCATATCTCTTGTTTCCATACCTACATCTTCAGCAGTAATATATCTTCCGCTTAAAGAGTTAACAAACTCACCGAATTTACGCATCAATGCATCGTTCTTTTGAGTTTTAGCATCTCCGATAATTACAGCCTTACCACCACCTAAATTTAAACCAGTGATAGCAGACTTGTAAGTCATACCTCTTGATAAACGTAACACATCGTTTAAAGCTTCCCATTCTGTTTTATATTGCCACATTCTTGTACCTCCAAGTGCCGGACCTAAAGTTGTATTGTGTATACCAATAATTGCTTTTAAACCTGTATCTTCGTCGTTGCAAAAAACAACCTGTTCGTGACCATCAAAAGATAACTGTCCGAAAACAGGATCATTTTTAAGGTCTTTAGTATCAATAATTTCAGACATCATAGTATATTACGTTTTACTTAAAAAGAATTTAACTATTCCTTAATATTAGGACTGCTAAAATACAGATTCCGTAATTACAAACCAAAAAAAGACTTGTAATTTGAGAATTTATTAACAAGAAAACGTTTTCTGCTAGTAAAATCATAAAAAAACAAATAAAAAAATTCATTTTTAAAATTGAAAGCTTTACAATACTTAAATAAATATTTTATAAAATATAAGTGGAGATTATTAATTGGGATTCTTATTACAGTATTATCGAAGCTGTTAGCTCTAAAAATTCCTGAAATAATTAAAAACTCACTAAATATTGTTGAAGATTATTTGAATGGAAAAACCACAGATCTGAGTAATGTAAAACAACAACTTTTAATTAATATTTTAATAATAATTGGAATTACTTTACTCGCTGGTTTTTTCACATTTTTAATGCGACAAACCCTAATCGTGATGTCTCGTTTAATAGAATTTGATCTAAAGAATGAGATTTACGAACAATACCAAAAGCTTTCTGTTAATTTTTACAAGAAGAACAGAACTGGAGATTTAATGAATCGTATTTCTGAGGATGTTTCTAAGGTTAGAATGTATTTCGGACCAGCAATTATGTATTCTCTGAATATGATTGTGTTATTTACTATTGGTTTTTCTAAAATGTTAAAAACAGATGTTGAACTTACATTATACACACTAATTCCTTTTCCTGTTTTATCTGTTTCAATTTTCATATTAAGCAAACAGATTAATAAAAAGACTACTATTGTTCAAGAATATCTTTCAAAATTAACCACTTTCAATCAAGAGTTTTTCTCAGGAATTAATGTTGTTAAGTCTTATGTTATTGAAAAATCTGTTTTAAGCAATTTTAATGAACTAGCAGATAAAGCCAAAGAAAAGAATATTGAACTATCTAAAATACAAGCCTTATTTTTCCCTTTAATGATTTTACTAATAGGAATTAGTAATATTTTAGTACTATATATTGGAGGAAAACAGTACATAGCTGGAGAAATACAGATTGGAGTTATTGCCGAGTTTATTTTATATGTTAATATTTTAACATGGCCGGTTGCAGTTGTAGGCTGGGTTACTTCAATTGTTCAGCAAGCTGAAGCTTCACAACAAAGAATTAATGAGTTTTTACAACAAGTCCCTGAAATCAGAAACTTTAACAACTCAAAAACAAATATTTTAGGAAAAATACAGTTTAAAGATGTTTCATTAACCTATGATGACACAAATATTACAGCTTTAAATAAAATTAATTTTGATGTTAATCAAGGAGAAACTATAGCTATTATGGGTAAAACAGGAAGCGGAAAATCTTCTATAGCTAATTTGGTTTCTAGGATGTATGATTCTACTGAAGGAACAATATTTATAGATAATCAACCTATAAAAGACCTAAACTTAAACGAGATTAGAGATCAAATAGGTTTTGTTCCACAAGACCCTTTCCTATTTTCTGACACTATAGAGAATAACATCAAGTTTGGTAAAAATGATGCAACTCAGGATGAAATTATAGAAGCAGCTAAAAATGCTGTGATTCATGATAACATTTCTGGTTTCACAAATGGATACCAAACTATTTTAGGAGAAAGAGGCGTAACACTTTCAGGAGGACAAAAGCAACGTACGTCTATTGCTAGAGCCATCATTAAAGATCCTAAAATTTTAATTTTCGACGATTGTTTATCAGCTGTAGACACTGAAACTGAGGAAAAAATTCTTAGCAACTTACAAAGAATCTCTAAAAACAAAACCACTTTTATTATTAGCCATAGAGTTTCATCTGCTAAAAACGCTGACAAAATCATCATTTTAGACGAAGGCAAAATAATAGAACAAGGAACTCATAATCAATTAATAAACCTAAAAGGGGTATACAATTCACTTTATGAACAACAACTTTTAGAAAAAGAAATTTAGCGTTTTGTGTGCACAAGTAAAATATTTTGTTAGATTTGTTAGTGAAAAAAACAATTAACTAGTATTTTAAGATTTGAATTATGAGCGAGAGAGTTGAACAAGAAGAGATCTTTTCACAGGTATTAAGAGCAGGAAGAAGAACGTATTTTTTTGACGTAAGAGCCACTAAAGCTGACGATTATTATTTAACCGTAACAGAAAGTAAAAAATTCACTCACGATGATGGATCTTTCCATTATCAAAAACATAAAATTTATCTTTACAAAGAAGATTTTAACGATTTTAAAGAGATGTTAAACAAAGCAACTGATTATATTGTTACTCAAAAAGGTAGCGAAGTAATTAGCGAGAGACATCAAAAAGACTTTAAAAAAAGCACTGAAAATTTTGTAGAACAGACTGCTGAAAGTTTTACAGACGTTTCATTTGACGATATATAAACGATTTAGTTCAAATTCAATTTACACAATGTAAAACCACTAATTAACTTTTAAGTTACATTGGTGGTTTTTTATTTTATTGTAATACTTGCTTCATCGCTAAAGATTTTACTTTGGTTTCTTCCCACTCTTTTTCAGGGTTACTATCTTTTGTTATTCCACCTCCAACATAGAGAATTGCTTTACTCTCTTTAATTTGCATACATCTTAAATTCACATATAAACTTGAAGATATTTCATCATTCTCCTTAGAAATATTTAATTCCCCAAGAAAACCTGTATAAAAACTTCGATTATAATTTTCGTTCTCCAATATGAATGTCTTTGATTCTTGCATTGGGAAACCACAAACCGCTGGAGTAGGATGCAAAACTCTAATTACACTAGCTATATTACTTTTAGCTTTACCAGAAATTTTAGTTCTTAAATGAAGTAGATTTCCAATTTTAAAAGTTTCTAATTGCTTAACCTTTAAGTCAACACTTACCTCCTGAAGCCTGTCAGTTATATAATCTGTTACTAATTGTTGCTCATCTAATTCTTTCTCTCCCCAAGAAATTTCTTTCTCTGCATTATAAACTTGCGTACCAGCTAGAGACATTGTAGAAAACTCATTTTTATTTATCTCTAACAAAGTTTCTGGTGTTGCCCCCATCCATAATCCAACCTTTGGATGAAACCAGACATAACAAAATGCTGCTGGATAATTAGCCAATAATCTTTGATATATAGTTACAACATCAAAACCATTTAATTCAACCAACTCCTTTCTAGATAAAACTACTTTTTTAAAATAGTTTTTCAGGATTGCATCAACACCCTTTTTCACTAGTTCAATATGATTCTTTTCATTACTATTAAGAGAATCATAATTATCTAAAACCTTTGTTTTATCACCTTCTGAAACATCTACACTCTCTTTGAAAATTCTAGATTGCTTTGAAGGAATTAAAATAGATTGCTTAGAATTATCAAAAGGAGCAAAAACAAACCCCTCTTCAATAAAATCATTTGACAAATATAAAGCAGCGTTGTTTTGAAAAAAACTTTTTACTTCTTTAGAGTTTGGCTTTCTATAAGCCACAAAAGGTAAATCATCTTTCAAAGACGATTCTATTTCTTTAAATATTTTCAATCTAAAATCTTTAAAAATTGACTTTTAACCGCATCAAAATTAGACCAAACTAATCCATGATTAGCTTTATCTATAGTTATTAGTTTAAATTGGTCTTCTGGAAATTGATCTTCCAATAACTTTGAATTTTCATAAGGCACAATCCAATCCCCTGAACCGTGAATACTAATTATTTTATTAGGTGTATTTTCCCAATCACTTTCAAAAAGCTTTAAATCTTTCTTATGAGAAAGTTTCTCTTTAGATGCTTCTTTCCAAATTCTTGGCACCAACCAACGTGTTAATTTCCATTTATAAAAATTAACCATCCAAGGCATAGGTTCTACACTACTAAAAACTGCAGGAGCTAACAAAACAATTTCTTTAACTTTTTTCTTTACCGATAATACTATTGGACCACCATATGAATACCCTACCAAAATAGTTTTGTTAGGAGATAAATCTTTGATTACATCTTTTAGCATATTTCTTTCAAAACTAATGCTTTCTTGTACGTGATTTTTATCGTTGTAATTATAGCCTATTCTATCATAAGCTATGATATTACATTTGGTTTGTAAATCATTATCTGATATATATTTTGAAAAATCATTAATTGACCCAATCGTACCATGAACAAAAACCATAGTTGGTAAAGAGTCATTAACCACTAAAGAAAGCTTTCGGTAATTAAAATCATTATATGTTTCATTTGTTAAAACAGGCTTTAAACGACTATTTTGATAAGCTTCAAGAATTTTAACATCGGATTTAGGAGCTGTAAAAATTCTAAAAGCAAAATACAATCCTATAAAAATTAAAAGAATAATTACACCGATAATTTTAAGCACTTTCTTCAGCATTATTTTATTACTTTTTATCTAAAATAATATTTGTGAGTTTACATATAGAAATGAGATTATCTTCTTCATCTAAAATTTTAACCTCCCACAAATGCGTTGTTTTCCCTTTATGAATAGGTGAAGCTGTTGCATAAACTACACCTTCTTTTTTACTTTTAAGGTGATTTATAGTCAATTCAATACCTTTTACAACTTTATTTTTTTCTTTTAAAAAAAACAAAGAAGCAACACTTCCTACTGTTTCCGCCAAAGCCGCAGAAGCACCTCCATGTAAAATACCAAAAGGCTGATGAACAGTTGAATTAACAGGCATTTTTGCAGTAATTGATTTTTCTCCAACAGCTACAAACTCTATACTTAGAGTTTCCATTAGCGTATTTTTATTGTAAGAATTAAGTCTTTGTAACGTTTCTTCTAAATTCATTTTTGATAAAAATATCAATATAAAATTATGGAGGATAAAAATACGTATTTTTGTAGTGATTAAAAATTGAATAATGTACAAAGTTCGGGTAATATTAGACGTAGAAGAAGATGTGATTAGAACATTAGTTGTAGATGAACATCAAACATTAGAAAAGCTACATATACAAATAGCAAATGCTTTTGGATTTGATGGAAATGAAATGGCTTCTTTTTATACTAGTGATAATGGTTGGAATCAAGGAGAAGAAATACCTTTGTTCAACATGTCAGAAACCGGTGTAGGCTTATCAATGACTACTTGTATTTTAAATGAAATTTTACCACATCAAAACGATAAATTAATTTACGTCTACGATTTTTTAGAAATGTGGACATTTTATGTTGAAGTAATTGAACAATCAGAAGAAAAAATTTCTGAAACTAAAATTATTTTAAGCATTGGAGATGTTCCTAAAGAAGCTCCAAATAAAGTTTTTGAATCTGACAAAATCGTTGACGATTTTGATTCAGAATTTAACGATTCTTTTAATGATTTTGACAATATTGATGATATTGATTTTGATAAATATTAGAAAATAGATTTCTAAACCTCAAAACATTACTAATATTCGTAATTTTATTTTTTTATTAAGCTAACCTTATTAACAGTAACATTTTGGTATCTTGTTCGTCAAATAAGAAATTAACTAAACTTTTTTGCGATTGGATACTATTTTATCTATTAAGAATCTCGACAAGAAATTTGGACGAGTTCATGCAGTTAAAAATCTTTCTTTTGAAATTGAAAAAGGAAACGTATACGGAATATTAGGACCAAATGGTAGTGGTAAATCTACCACCTTAGGTATCATACTAAACGTTGTCAATAAAACTTCTGGGGAATTTACATGGTTTAACGGAACTATGTCTACTCATGAAGCTCTAAAAAAAGTAGGTGCTATTATTGAGCGACCAAACTTTTATCCTTACATGACAGCTGTTCAAAATTTAGAACTTATTTGTAAAATCAAAGGAGTTTCTAAAGAAAGCATCAACGATAAACTAAAGACAGTCAATCTTTTTGAACGTAGACACAGCAAGTTTAAAACTTATTCTTTAGGAATGAAACAAAGACTTGCTATTGCCTCTGCATTATTAAATGATCCTGAAATTTTAATTTTAGACGAACCTACAAATGGATTAGATCCTCAAGGAATTCACGAAATCAGACAAATCATTAAAAAAATTGCTAAAAACGGAACAACTATCTTATTAGCTTCGCACTTATTAGACGAAGTAGAAAAGGTTTGTTCTCATGTGGTTGTAATTAGAAAAGGAGAAAAGTTATATAGTGGACGTGTAGAAAACATGGTTGCCTCTAATGGAATTATTGAAGTTAAAACTGATGGTGATCAAGAAGCCTTAGTTAACGCTCTTAAAAATTATTATGATATCGCTACAGTTAACATTGAAGATAACTTAATTATCGCTCGATTAGAAAACGAAGCTTCTGCTACCGACATTAATAAATACTTGTTTGAGAAAGGAATAATTGTTTCTCATTTAGTGAAGCGCAAACCTAGTTTAGAAGAACAATTCCTTAATCTTACAAACCACTAAAAAAATAACTATGCTACGTCTTTTACAAATAGAATTTCATAAATTGATGCACAATCGTGCTAGCAAAGTATTGTCTCTAATATATTTTGGATTATTAACTTCCATAGCATTAATAGCAGTTATAAAGTTTAATATTGGACCAGTAAAATTTCATCTAGCAGATCAAGGGATTTTTAACTTTCCTTATATATGGCACTTTAACACTTATGTCGCTGCTATTTTAAAATTTTTCCTATTATTAGTTATTGTATCAATGATGGCTAATGAATATAGTTATAAAACATTAAAACAAAATCTGATTGATGGATTAAGTAAAAAAGAATTTATACTATCTAAATTCTATACTGTAATTGCATTTGCCTTAATTTCTACTGTATTTGTTTTTATTGTTTCTTTAATTTTGGGATTAATTTATTCTGATTTTAATGAACTAAGTATTATTCTTTCAGATTTAGAATATTTATTAGCTTTTTTCATAAAGTTAGTTGGATTCTTTTCTTTCGGATTATTCTTAGGTATTTTAATTAAAAGATCAGCTTTTGCAGTAGCAGGAATGATTGTATGGTTAGTTATAGAGAGCTTGTTTAAAGGATATTTATTATGGAATTTCAGACATCTAAAACAACAATCTTTTGCACAGGCCAATGAAATCATGCAGTTTTTCCCTCTTGAAGCAATGTCTAATTTAATACGAGAACCTGTTACTAGATTAAGCGCTGTAAAATCTGTTGCTCGTCAAATAGGAGAAGATATAGTAGTAAATCATTCTGTTCGCTACACAGATATTATAATTGTTTTATTGTGGACAGCTGTGTTTGTATACCTTTCTTATGCCTTGTTAAAAAAACGTGATTTATAGGCTGTTTTCCTTATTTTTGATCTTCTTAAATCGGGACGTTCAAAAATGAAAAAAGCTTTACTATTAATCACTATTCTCTCAAGTATTCAGCTATTTGCTCAAAAAGAAGCTAACATTTGGTACTTTGGAAGAAATGCTGGTATCGATTTTAACACCTCTCCTCCTACTGCTATAACAGATGGGCAAGTTAATACTCTTGAGGGGTGTTCTACTTTTTCTGACACTAATGGAAACTTACTTTTTTATTCTGATGGAATTACAGTTTGGAATAAAAATCATGATATCATGAAATATTCTGATGGTAGGTTAGCTGTTGATTTACTCGGAAATCCTTCAAGTAGTCAGTCAGGTATGATTATACCAAAACCTAAATCAACATCTATATATTATTTATTTACTGTTGATGACGGACCAAGTGGGGGTGGAGCTTCAGGAAAAGGATTAAATTTATATACTATTGATATTTCTAAAAATAGTGGATTAGGGGAAATTATAGATGGACCTACTCCTTTATCTGGTAGTTTAGAAGATATTTGGACAGAAAAAGTTGCAGCAGTTAGAGGAACAGAATGTAATACATTTTGGGTAGTTTCTGCTGTTAATAATACGTTCTATGCATTTAAGGTAGATGATACTGGTGTTAATACAACTCCTGTAATTTCTTCCGTACCTAGTAATACAACCAGAAGAGGTTATTTAAAACTATCACCTGATGGAACTAAATTAGCAGTTGCAAACCAATTGTCTTCTGCTAATTTATATAATTTTAACGCTACTAATGGAACTGTTGACCCTAGTTCAGAAATTATCTTAACGAGAATTGCAGACGGACAACCATATGGTGTTGAATTCTCTGTAGACTCAAAGAAGTTGTATATATCTACTGTTTCTGGTTTTAGATTAGATTTGAATGATCCTCAAACTACATATAGATTACTTCAATTCGATTTGAATGATGCTAACATCCCTGGTTCAAAAAACATAATTCATCAAGAAATTGGTTTTAGAGGAGGATTACAATTAGGCCCTGATAGTCGTATTTATGTTACCATTCCATTAGCTTTTGATGATACTAGAGGTGATGCTACAAGTTTAGATGTAATTGAAAATCCAACAGCTAATGCTAGAGACATTATTTTTACAGAAAATGCTATAGACCTTAGAGGTAAATTATCTACTCAAGGATTACCCCCTTTTATATCCTCTCTTTTATTACCTATTGAAATTATAGATCTATCCTCAGGAGATATCATAAATAATCAAGATAGAAAATATTGTATTGGAGATTCCATTGAAATAGATTCTGGAAGTGTTACTGGTACAGGAATAACTTATGAATGGACATTTGATAACGGAACAACTTCAACTATAATTTCTAATCAATCAAAACTATCTCTAAATAACCTTAACACAAATAATAGTGGTAAATATAAACTAACTGTTAATCTCACAAATGATTGTAGTGAAGTTATAAAACTTGAAGGTAGCTTTTCTATTGGTGTTTTTACTCCTGCTGTAGCTAATCCTGTTAACGAAATTAATTTTTGTGACACAGATAGAGATGGCCTAAATAGTTTCGATTTACAAAATGATGTGACTCCTCAAGTTTTAGGTACTCAAACACCTAGTCAGTTTGAAGTTAATTACTATTTAAGCCAAGCTGATGCCGATGCTAATAATACTGCTAACGCATTACCTAACCCTTATACCAACCCTTCTCCTAATAGTAGCCAAACAATTTATGCTAGAATTCACAATAACGGAAATCCTGATGTTTGTTTTGATACAACTTCTTTCCAATTGAATGTTACCTCCTTGCCTACTCCAACTCAACCTATAGATTACGAAGTTTGTGATGATACAGCTAATGGTGGTGATACTGACGGTTTTTTTAATAACTTTATACTTTCTTCTAAAGACAGTGAAATTCTAGGAAGTCTTTCTTCAACACAATATAATGTTAGTTATCACACTACACTTACAGGAGCAAAAACCGATAATTCAACTGATAGTATAGATAAAAACTCTGCTTATAGAAATACTTCTATTAATGAGCAAACAATTTATGTTAGAGTAGAAAATAGAACTAATACAAATTGTTTTACTGCTTCTGAAGCTGGAACCAGTTTTCTTCCTTTCAAACTTGTCGTTAATTCATTGCCTGTATTAGCAAATCCTAATGTTCTAATTGAACAGTGTGAAAATGATGGAGATCTTGCAGCAACTATTAACTTAACTCAAGCTCAAATAAATATTTCCAATAATCACACTAACGAAACTTTTAAATATTATCCTTCTCAAGCTGATGCTATTGCTGATTCTGCCGAAATCTCTGACCCCATTAATTATGATGCTAATAATGGTGATACCATTTGGGTAAGAACTATTTCTGATAAAAATTGTTATCGAATTTCGCAACTTAATATCTCAATTAATTTTGCCGCTGATATTCTTTATGATAAAGAATTTACTGCCTGTGATGATTTTTTAGATGCTGATGGAAATAATACCCTAAATAACGACGATACTGACGGTATTACTACTTTTGATATTTCTGATGCTGAAACTGAAGTTAAAAATCTTTTTGCTCCTGCAATTAGAAACGATTTAAACATCTTATTTTTTGAAAATGAAACTGATAGAGATGCAGTAACCAATCAAATCACTAATATTAGCAATTATAGAAATACTAATATTCCTGCAAACACACAGCAAACCATTTTCATTAAAATTGTTAATAAAATTAATAACAATTGTACAGGATTAAGTAAACTCTTTATTAGAACGCTACCGCTTCCTAATTTTGACATTACTTCTCCTCAAATTTTATGTTTGAATAACCTTTCGAGTATTGAAGCTGAAAATCCTGATGGAAATTATAGTTATGAATGGACTAGAAGTGGTGATCCAACCATAATAGGTAATAATCAAACACTTGATTTAACACAGGGAGGAACATATAAAGTGACTGCAATTAATACAACTACTTTATGTAGAAGATCTAAAACTATTATTGTTAATGAATCAATCATTGCATCTGTAAATCAAAATGATGTTACCATTGTAGATGATTCTGAAAACAACTCAATATCTATTAACAACTCTGGAACAAACTTAGGTATTGGTGATTATGAGTTTGCGCTACAAAATGAAAACAATCAAATCGTTGTTGACTTTCAAGATTCTCCAAAATTTGAAAACTTAAAAGGTGGTATTTATACTATTCTTATTAGAGATAAAAACGATTGTGGAATAGCTCAATTAGACGTTTCTGTTTTAGAATTCCCAGATTTTTTCACCCCAAATAACGACGGGGTTAACGATCTATGGAATGTTAAAGGAACAAACTCATTCTTCTATCCTAAAAGCAGTATTAATATATTTGATCGATTCGGAAAATTAATTACCTCTCTACAAATCGACGGAGAAGGTTGGAACGGTTTATACAATGGAAGAAACTTACCTTCTAACGATTATTGGTTCAATATAGAACTTACTGATAGAAACGGAAAAACATTTACAAGAAGAGGACATTTTTCGTTACTAAGAAAATAAAATTAGTATTTAAAAGGTAGGAATTCACTAACTTTAACTGTTATATTGCAAGAGTTATTTACTAACTTTTAATCGAATAATCCCACTTTCAAGAAATTATGGTAAGAAAATTACTTTATATCTCTTTTTTATTTTCTACTTTATTTTGGACGTACGCCCAAGACGGAGCTTCTACTTGTAATGCAGCTGAACCTATGTGTTCAGATAGTAGTGGTGTTAAAATTTTCTCCAATGTTACAGGAGTTCCTAATAGTGGTTCGGTTGGGTGTTTAGGTGAAACTCCAAACCCTGCTTGGTTTTTTATTCGAGTAGAGCAAACAGGGGATTTAAATTTCCAAATTATTCAAGCTGCAGATTTTGACGCTACAGGAAATCCTGTTGGTGTAAGGATAGATGTAGATTTTATAGCCTGGGGACCTTTTGCTACTCCAGACAGTAATTGTACTAGTTTAGCTCAAACATGTACAGATGCATCTGGCTCACCCGTAAGCTGTCCTAGTAACACAGGATCGCCTAATTTTTACACTAATAATTTAGACAACACCAATATTGTCGACTGTAGTTTTGACCCTTCTCCAATAGAAAACTTCTCCATTAATAATGCACAAGCTGGTCAATTTTATGTATTACTTATCACAAATTATGAAGGCCTTCCAGGAAAAATTAAATTAGAACAAACCAACTTTGGTGCATCTTCAGCTGGTGCAACTGATTGTTCTATTGTAACAGGAGAATTAGGAATTGATCAAACAGCTTGTAATGGAACTCCTATTACTCTGGACGGAACCCCTACTAGAGGTGTTGCAACAGCTTTTGAATGGCTAATTAATACTGGTTCAGGATTTACTACAATTCCAGGAGAAACTAACGCAACTTTAACAATTAACGATAATAGATCTGGAATTTATAAAGTAATTATTACAGATGATGTAGGGGGAACTGCTGAAGATGAAGTTGAAATCACGTATTTACCTGTTCCTATTGCTAATACAGTAACCAACATTAATTTTTGTGACACAGATAGTGATGGCCTAAATAGTTTCGATTTACAAAATGATGTGACTCCTCAAGTTTTAGGTACTCAAACACCTAGTCAGTTTGAAGTTAATTACTATTTAAGCCAAGCTGATGCCGATGCTAATAATACTGCTAACGCATTACCTAACCCTTATACCAACCCTTCTCCTAATAGTAGCCAAACAATTTATGCTAGAATTCACAATAACGGAAATCCTGATGTTTGTTTTGATACAACTTCTTTCCAATTGAATGTTACCTCCTTGCCTACTCCAACTCAACCTATAGATTACGAAGTTTGTGATGATACAGCTAATGGTGGTGATACTGACGGTTTTTTTAATAACTTTATACTTTCTTCTAAAGACAGTGAAATTCTAGGAAGTCTTTCTTCAACACAATATAATGTTAGTTATCACACTACACTTACAGGAGCAAAAACCGATAATTCAACTGATAGTATAGATAAAAACTCTGCTTATAGAAATACTTCTATTAATGAGCAAACAATTTATGTTAGAGTAGAAAATAGAACTAATACAAATTGTTTTACTGCTTCTGAAGCTGGAACCAGTTTTCTTCCTTTCAAACTTGTCGTTAATTCATTGCCTGTATTAGCAAATCCTAATGTTCTAATTGAACAGTGTGAAAATGATGGAGATCTTGCAGCAACTATTAACTTAACTCAAGCTCAAATAAATATTTCCAATAATCACACTAACGAAACTTTTAAATATTATCCTTCTCAAGCTGATGCTATTGCTGATTCTGCCGAAATCTCTGACCCCATTAATTATGATGCTAATAATGGTGATACCATTTGGGTAAGAACTATTTCTGATAAAAATTGTTATCGAATTTCGCAACTTAATATCTCAATTAATTTTGCCGCTGATATTCTTTATGATAAAGAATTTACTGCCTGTGATGATTTCTTAGATGCTGATGGAAATAATACCCTAAATAACGACGATACTGACGGTATTACTACTTTTGATATTTCTGATGCTGAAACTGAAGTTAAAAATCTTTTTGCTCCTGCTATTAGAAACGATTTAAACATCTTATTTTTTGAAAATGAAACTGATAGAGATGCAGTAACCAATCAAATCACTAATATTAGCAATTATAGAAATACTAATATTCCTGCAAACACACAGCAAACCATTTTCATTAAAATTGTTAATAAAATTAATAACAATTGTACAGGATTAAGTAAACTCTTTATTAGAACGCTACCGCTTCCTAATTTTGACATTACTTCTCCTCAAATTTTATGTTTGAATAACCTTTCGAGTATTGAAGCTGAAAATCCTGATGGAAATTATAGTTATGAATGGACTAGAAGTGGTGATCCAACCATAATAGGTAATAATCAAACACTTGATTTAACACAGGGAGGAACATATAAAGTGACTGCAATTAATACAACTACTTTATGTAGAAGATCTAAAACTATTATTGTTAATGAATCAATCATTGCATCTGTAAATCAAAATGATGTTACCATTGTAGATGATTCTGAAAACAACTCAATATCTATTAACAACTCTGGAACAAATTTAGGCATTGGTGATTATGAGTTTGCGCTACAAAATGAAAACAATCAAATCGTTGTTGACTTTCAAGATTCTCCAAAATTTGAAAACTTAAAAGGTGGTATTTATACTATTCTTATTAGAGATAAAAACGATTGTGGAATAGCTCAATTAGACGTTTCTGTTTTAGAATTCCCAGATTTTTTCACCCCAAATAACGACGGGGTTAACGACCTATGGAATGTTAAAGGAACAAACTCATTCTTCTATCCTAAAAGTAGTATTAATATATTTGATCGATTCGGAAAATTAATTACCTCTCTACAAATCGACGGAGAAGGTTGGAACGGTTTATACAATGGAAGAAACTTACCTTCTAACGATTATTGGTTCAATATAGAACTTACTGATAGAAACGGAAAAACATTTACAAGAAGAGGACATTTTTCGTTACTAAGAAAATAATACAATCAACATGAATAAGCATAGATTTTCACCCAAACTATGCTTATTTTTGTTATATGGATTTCAAACTAGTTTCAGAATTTCAACCAACTGGAGATCAACCACAAGCTATAAAACAATTAGCTGATGGAATTAACGCAGATGAAAAATATCAAACTTTATTAGGAGTAACAGGATCAGGAAAAACATTTAGTGTTGCTAATGTTATTGCAACAGTAAATCGTCCGACCTTAGTTTTAGCTCATAATAAAACTTTAGCAGCACAATTATATTCAGAGTTTAAACAATTCTTTCCGAATAATGCTGTTGAATATTTTGTATCGTATTATGATTATTATCAACCAGAAGCGTATATTCCTGTTACTGGAACTTATATAGAAAAAGATCTTTCCATAAACGACGAAATTGAACGTTTAAGAATTAGTACTTCCTCTTCTCTTTTATCTGGCAGAAGAGATGTCATTGTAATCGCCTCAGTTTCTTGTTTGTATGGTATTGGAAATCCAATTGAATTTAAAAAGAATGTGATTGAGATTGAAGTCGGACAACAAATTTCAAGAACAAAATTCTTACATCAATTAGTTACTAGTTTATATGCGCGTTCTGAAGTAGAAATTAAAAGCGGGACATTTAAAGTAAAGGGAGATGTAGTTACAATTTATCCTTCTTACGGAGACAACGGATATCGTGTTCATTTCTTTGGTGATGAAATTGAAGAAATAGAAGCTTTTGATATTGAAAACAATCAAATTGTAGAAGAATTTGAACATCTAAATATATATCCGGCAAACTTATTTGTAACATCTCCAGATATTTTACAAAATGCTATTCATCAGATTCAAGATGATTTAGTAAAACAATGCGATTACTTCTCTGAAATAGGAAAGCATTTAGAATCTAAACGTTTAAAAGAACGAACAGAATTCGATTTAGAAATGATTCGTGAACTTGGTTATTGCTCTGGAATAGAGAACTACTCAAGATATTTAGACGGTAGAGAAGCTGGAACACGTCCGTTCTGTTTACTAGATTATTTTCCAGATGATTATATAATGGTTATTGACGAAAGTCATGTAACAGTTCCGCAAGTTCATGCTATGTATGGTGGAGATAGAAGTCGAAAAGAAAACTTGGTAGAATACGGGTTTAGACTTCCTGCAGCAATGGATAACCGCCCTCTAAAATTTGAAGAGTTTGAAACGTTACAAAATCAAGTCATTTACGTTTCTGCTACTCCTGCAGATTATGAGCTACAGAAAACAGAAGGTTTATTTGTAGAACAAGTTATTCGTCCAACTGGTTTATTAGACCCAGAAATTGAAGTTCGTCCGAGTTTAAATCAAATTGATGATTTAATTGAAGAAATTCAAATTCGTGTTGAAAAAGATGAACGAACTTTAGTAACTACTCTTACAAAAAGAATGGCTGAAGAACTGGCTAAATATTTAACAAGAATTCAAATACGATGTCGTTATATTCATTCCGATGTAGACACACTTGAACGTGTTGAAATTATGCAAGATTTACGAAAAGGTTTATTTGATGTACTTATTGGAGTAAATTTATTACGAGAAGGTTTAGATTTACCTGAAGTTTCTTTAGTTGCCATTTTAGATGCTGATAAAGAAGGCTTTTTACGCTCGCACAGATCTTTAACACAAACTGTTGGTAGAGCTGCACGTAATGTAAATGGTAAAGCGATTATGTATGCTGATAAAATTACTAATAGCATGCAACAAACTATTGATGAAACTAACAGGAGAAGAGAAAAACAGGTAAACTACAATACTAAATTTGGTATTACTCCCAAACAAATTAATAAAAAGATAGACAATACTTTGTCAAAGAATACAACCACTTCTTATCAATATGAATCGGCTACGCAAAAAGCTGCTGAACAAGATTTAGAATACTTACCTAAACCAGAACTAGAAAAAAGAATTAGAGAAAAACGTAAACAAATGGAAACTGCTGCAAAAGCACTTGACTTTATAGAAGCTGCAAAATTACGTGATGAAATAAAAGTTTTAAAAGAACATTTAACTTAACTATTTTCGTATTTCATATTTCTAAAATTGTTTGAACAATCAATTGGGTAACATTTTCCAATTAAAGTAACTCTTAACAAAATTTAAACTGATAAAATCAAAATGAAACAAATTATTATTGTTTCTTTATTTGCATTTATTTCTATAAATGCACAAAGAACAACTCACCAAAAAAAATATCGCTATTATAATGCTGACTTTAAAGAAATATCATTTTTAAACTTCAAACAAAACGAAGACTCAGAATTGTTTAAAACTGTAAATTACGAAAACGATTCTTCATTTATACGAAAATTAATGTATAAGGAAGTTTTTGGTAAATTAGATAAAAGAAGACATCATCAGCTTAAAAAATTATATAGTTTACGCTATAAAATAGACACTACTAAAGCTTGGTTTATTCATTATGTCGATTCAATTCCTAATAAAGAAAAAATGCCGGCTCAATCGGGTATAGCTTACTATAACAAACAAAAAGAAGTCATTGGCTTTGTTCCTTATGGTTCTGACTCTAAAACTCCTAAAAAAGATTACAGTAATGCTGCTTATCATGCTCATTTGAGCAGTTATAACGATTATGTTCACCACATAGAAAAAGAGATCAGTTCTTTTGGAAAAGAAAAAACATCAGAATTAATTCACTTTTACAATAAGAATCATGGTTTTCCTAAAAATGTGCTATATAATCTTAGTTATTTTAAAGATGATAATTTAATTTTAAAAAAATCTTTTAGAGAAGCTGTAAGAAATTATGAAGTTATAGTTATTCATCCTGATGGACAATTTTACCTTTCTTTCTTTGGAAATAGAAATTATATATCTTTTAGCGGAAGAAAAAATATCACTAAAAAATTATTGAAGAAAAGTTTTTTCAATAGAAAAAGAAAACAATGGAAACGAAAAGTAAAACAATTACAATAATAACATATAAAATAACAATCATTTTCTTTCTTTTTGTAAGTATTGCATCAAAAGGCCAAACATATTCTACTGATAAAAAAGTGTATTTATTAGATCATGAGCTTAATGAAATATCTGAAGAAAAATTTACGAATAGAATTAATAGTGATCTTTTTAGTTATGTTAAACTAGAAAACGATACAATCATTTTAAAAAAACTTTTTCTTAATGAAATATTTGGCAAACTCGACAAGAAAAAACACCAACAAATAAAGAAATTATTTGCACTTAGAAATAGAATCGACAGTACTAAAACTTGGTCTATCAATTACAAGGATACAATTCCTAATAAAAATGATATGTCAGAACAATCGGCATATATTTATCTCGATTCTTTAAATAACAAAATAGGCTATTTACCTTATAATTCAAAAAAGAAAAAACTAAAAAAATTCGAGAGAAAAGCTTTCAAAGTTAAGAGAGTAATAGGATATAAAAACTATTTAGAAGAAATTGGAGGTGACCGAAAAAGGTCTAAGAAAAATAAGAAAGTAGTTTTTTTTAGTGTATACGATATCAATAAAGGATTTCCTTATCAAGATTTAGAAAGTCGAAATTACTTTAACGATCCTAATAAAATTATTAAAAAAACTTTCAAGAGCGCATTTAAAAATCCTTCCAGTATTATAATTTTTCCTGATGGATATTACCTTATTAAATACACAGGGACCTATTGGAGAAATCAAAAGAAATTAAAAAATAATAAAAGTTATTTTATAGAAAATAAAATTGAATGGGATAAAAAAATTAAGAACTTAAAGTAAATTCAAAAAAGCTTCATAATATATACTATGAAGCTTTATTTTTTTAATGAAAACTTATTTTTTAGACACCATTATCACTGGTAATGTATATACTTTTGCTTCTATTTTTTCGGATAATTTCTTATAATTCAATCTGTTTTTAATAAATGCTTCAACTTGATAATTGCTTGTTCTTGAATTTACAGATAAAACAACAATTTCATTTCTTTTATTTACTGTTAAACGTACAGTGATCTTCATATCTTCTTCTACTAAAAAACCTGGATTCTTTAGTAAATTTTGAATTTCCTCTCTTACTTCTGTAAATACTTTTTTGTCTGTAGAACTTGTATTATTGGCATAAATAATTGAACTAAATGATAATGTTACAATAATTAATAAGGCTTTGATTGATTTCATAATGGTAGATTTTTTGTTTTTTGTTTTAATTAAAATTGATCTTCTTTTACTCTTTTAACTTTTGTTAATCGGGGGTTCTAATGTTAGTAATTAACTTCATCAAAAATATAACACACTACTAAACAAAAAGTTACCTAAAACTCAAGAAAATGAAAGTAATTAGTTATCAAAAACTAATTTTAATGTTAACAATATCAACAAAGATTAACCCAAAATTAAAACTCTAAAAAACAACAATTTAACACATATAAAAATAAAAAGTGAATATTAAAATTTTAGCTAAAAATTAATAGGTTTATTAAACAATTTATCAGCCAGATTAACATTATTTCTAATGTTCATTATCTATTTTTATATGTCTCCAATTGTATTTTTTATGTCGTTTGTCGATTTTATTTTTTTAAAAAACACAAAAAAAATAAATTAAAACCCTAATTAACAACCTATTACATATGAAACCCTATTCTTTTATTAGAAAAAGACTACTAATTGTATTCTTTTTCACTACCACAATTCTTTTATCACAAGTTAACACAGGTGGAACTGCCACTACATCTAATCATCAAAAACAAGTTATTGGTTACATTACTAACTGGGATGCTTGGAAAGCGACCAATGCAGGACTTCCTGCTCAAGGAGCTTTAACACATTTGAATATTGATTATTCAAAGTATACTATTTTAAACTATTCCTTTTTTGGAGTAGCTAATGATGGATCGTTACATAGTGGAGATCATAGAAATAAGCAAATTTATAAAAACGGAGTAAGTCAAGAACCTAAAGACATCTTTTTTACAGATATTTATAGTAGTTGGGATATGCATATTTTATTCGGTGAAATAGAACCTCTTCAATTCATCAATGAAAATGCTAAACAAAGAGCAGAAGCTCAAGGTTTTCAAGTTGAAGTTAATGGAAATACATGGACTCACCCTACATGGGGATTAAGTGGAACTCTTCCACTCCCATTACATAAAGAAAATGGTGCCCCTGGTTTAATCAATTTAGCTCACCAAAAAGGAGTTAAAGTTATGGCATCTATTGGTGGCTGGAGTATGTGTAAACATTTTCCAGAAATGGCGGCAGATCCTGTTAAAAGAGCACGATTTATTAACGATTGTAAAAAGTTAATCGCAACTGGATTTGATGGTATTGATTTGGATTGGGAATATCCTGGTCCTTATTCTGGAATGAATTTTACAGGTACTCAAGCAGATTTTGAAAATTTCGAAAAATTAGTGGAAGAGATTAGAGCAGCTATAGGATCAGACAAATTAATAACAGCTGCAATGGCTGCTGATCCAAGAAAGCTTGAAGGTTTTAACTGGAGTAGATTAGCTAACTCTATGGATTACTTTAACATGATGACATATGACTATAATGGAGGTTGGTCTAACAAAGCTGGACATAATGCTCCCGTTTATCCGTATACAAATGCTGAGGTATCTTTTTTTAGTTGGAAATCAACTTTAGATAAACTAAATGAATTAAATGTTCCTAAAAATAAGATTTGTTTTGGAGCTCCATTTTATGGAAGAGGAGTTATAACTGCTGGTAATGCAGATCTTAACGCTTCTACCGTTAAAAGATCAGAAAACGTTCAGCCTGATGGTCCAATACAAACAGCATCTGACTTTACAAACTGGCCTAGAGATGTTTATGACGGAACTCCTAATTACTATTATATCAAACAAAAAGCACTATCTGCTAATAGTGGCTGGACAAGAAAATGGGATAATGAAGCTAAAGTGCCTTATTTAGTGAATGGTAAATATTTTTTAAGTTACGATGATGAAGAATCTATAGGTATAAAAGCACAATTTATTAATGATAATCAATTAGGTGGAACAATAGTTTGGACTGTATATGGTGATTTAGAATTAAGTGGTTCTGTCACTTCGTTTGGAACAAAATTAAAAAGATGGTCTAACGTAAAATCTCCTTTAGTAAATAAAATAAATGAAGTTTTTGCTAGCGGTACAACTGACGGAAATACTCCACCATCAGTAAGTATAACGTCACCAAACGACAATACAAATTTCAATCAAGGTGATACTATTAATATATCCGCAATAGCTTCTGACAATGACGGAACGGTAATTAAAGTAGAATTTTATAATGGCAATATTAAGTTAGGAGAAGATACTACTATTCCATACGAATATACCTGGCAAAATGTTTCTCCTGGAAATTATTCTTTAACCACTAAAGCTATTGATAATAACAATGCTTCTACGACTTCTTCTGCTATTACTATAATAGTAAATAGTGACAACTCTAATGAATCACCAACGGTAAACATATCTTCTCCTACCAATAATGACTCTTTCAACACAGGTGATAATATAACTATTTTAGCTACAGCTTCAGATAACGATGGAACGGTAACCAAAGTAGAGTTTTTTAATGGAAATACTAAACTAGGAGAAGATACTACTATTCCATACGAATATATCTGGCAAAATGTTTCTTCTGGGAATTATTCTTTAACAGCCATAGCTACTGACAATAATAATACTTCTACCACTTCTACAGCAGTTTCAATTACGGTTAAAAATGGAGATACTTCAGACACTTGTAATGGAATTCCTGATTGGTCTTCTACAACTACATACAAAGGAGGAGAAAATATTGTATATAAAAATGTAAACTATCAAGCGAAATGGTGGTCGTTAAATCAAACTCCAGATACTCATACAGGTGATGGACAACCTTGGAGAAAAATTAAAAATTGTGGCGATACTGGAGAAAACACCCCTCCATCAATTAGTATTATTAGCCCTAATAATAATACTTCATTTAACGAAGGCGAAACGATAACTATTACCGCTACTGCTACGGACAGCGATGGAACTATTGCTAAAGTAGAATTTTTTAATGAAAACACTAAACTAGGTGAAGATACAACCGCTCCTTATACTTTTACTATAAATAATTTCACTGAAGGAAATTATTATTTAACGACTGTAGCTACTGATAATAAAGGATTAACAACAACATCTTCAACTATAAACATATCTGTTACATCAACTACTGGAGGTGGTAATTGCAATGGGCTTCCTCAATATGTAGCCGGTAATTCATATGGACAAGATCAGGAAGTTCAAAATGAAGGTGAAAAATTCAAATGCAAAATCCCAGGATGGTGTTCTTCTTCTTCAGCTTGGGCATATGCTCCAGGTACAGGAGCTCATTGGCAAGATGCATGGTCTAAAACAGGTAGCTGCAATGGAGGAAATAATACTTCTCCTCAAGTAAATATTACATCTCCATTAAATGGTAGCACCTATAATTCAAACAATAATATTGTTATTAATGCTGACGCTAGTGATGATGGAACCATTTCTAAAGTAGAATTTTTTAATGGGAGCATTAAACTAGGCGAGGATTTAACTTCCCCATACTCCTTTACTATTACTAACGCACAAGATTCGAGTTACTCACTAACAGTCGTTGCTACTGATAATGATAATAATCAAACTACTTCAAGTGTAGTTCTAATTAGAAAAAATTCTGGTGGTGGTAATAATAGTATTCCTGAAAAAATTTTAGTTGGCTATTGGCATAACTTTAATAATGGATCAACTACTCCACGATTAAGTGAAGTATCTACAGATTGGGATGTAATTTGTGTTGCCTTTGCAGAGCCTAAAACAGGAAGTACAGCAGATATGCAATTTACGCCATATGAGATTTACCAAGGAAATACACAAGCGCTCATAAACGATATAGCTACAGTAAAAGCTAGAGGTCAAAAAGTTTTAATCTCAATTGGAGGCGCTAATGCAAAAATTGAGTTGAATAATGAAAGTGAAAAAAATGAATTTATAAGTTCAATGACAAACATAATAAACACTTATGGTTTTAATGGATTAGATATTGACTTAGAAGGTAGTTCTCTTTCATTAAATAGTGGGGACACAGATTTTAGAAATCCAACTACGCCTAAAATTATTAACTTAATCGATGCTACCAAAACAATAAGAAATAACATTGGTGAAAATAACTTTATTTTAAGTATGGCTCCAGAAACAGCTTACGTGCAAGGAGCTTACGGTAATTATTCTGGTATTTTTGGAGCATACCTTCCTGTTGTTCACGCACTACGCAATGAAATGAATTATATTCATGTTCAACATTATAATACAGGATCAATGTTTGGTAGGGATGGAAAAATTTATCAACCTGCTACTATTGATTTTCATGTCGCTATGGCAGAAATGTTAATTACTGGATTTAAAGTAGCCCAAACTGGATTAACTTTCCCCGGCTTAAGACCCGATCAAGTTGCTATTGGTTTACCTGCAACAACACAAGCTGCTGGAAGTGGTTATACTTCTGAAACTATGGTACAACAGGCATTAGATTATTTAATTAAAGGAACTACTTACCCAGGAAGAACTTATACTACAAATGGTATTTATCCAGACTTTAGAGGATTAATGACATGGTCTATTAATTGGGATTTATTTGGAAACTCAACATTTTCTTCAAGTCATAGAGCATATTTAGATGGGTTAAGCACACTAAACAGAAGTAACTTAATTTCTACTGACACTAAAAATGATTCATTTAAAATTTATCCTAATCCTGTTAATAATTTCATGACCCTTGAGTTTTTAAATTCAAATAATGATAATAATAATGAGTTATTAATTTATGATAGTAAAGGAGCTATAGTTTTTAAATCTAAAGTAATCTCAGAAAAAGGAAAAAATAATTTTAATTTAAGCTTATTAGAAAGTGGTTTATATTTTTATACTCTAACAAACAATAAAACAAAGTATTTTGGTAAGTTTATTAAAGTAAAGTAATACTCTAATACAGAATAAAAAAGGGCTGTCTTAAGAAAGACAGCCCTTTTAAAAATATATTTAATTAAGAATTAGTTTACACACTAATATCTTTATGCTTTTAACACTTCACCTACTTTATCAGCAGCTTCTTGGAATTCTGTAGCAGAAATGATCTCCATTCCGCTATTATCAATTAATTCCTTAGCTTCTTTAGCATTTGTTCCTTGTAAACGACAAATGATAGGCACATTAATTTTATCTCCCATGTTTTTGTAAGCATCTACAACACCTTGCGCTACACGATCACAACGTACAATACCTCCAAAAATATTTACTAAAATTGCTTTTACATTTGGATCTTTTAAAATGATTTCAAAAGCAGTTTCTACACGTTTAGCATCAGCTGTACCTCCAACATCTAAGAAGTTAGCTGGATCACCACCTGCTTGCTTAATTAAGTCCATAGTTCCCATTGCTAAACCAGCTCCGTTTACCATACATCCAACATTTCCATCTAAATCTACATAATTTAATCCTGCAGCTTTAGCTTCAACTTCGATAGGATTCTCTTCACGTTCGTCTCTTAAAGCAGCATAGTCTTTGTGACGGAATAAAGCGTTCTCATCTAAAGTTACTTTAGCATCTACAGCTAAAATTTTATCATCAGAAGTTTTTAATACTGGATTGATTTCAAATAAAGCTGAGTCAGACTTAACATAAGCTGTATATAAAGCAGTAACAAATTTTACCATTTCTTTTAAAGCTCCACCGCTTAAACCTAAGTTGAAAGCAATTTTACGAGCTTGGAATGGTAACAATCCTGTTCCAGGGTTAATCTCTTCAGTAAAAATTAAATGTGGAGTTTCTTCAGCAACAGCTTCAATATCCATACCACCTTCAGTAGAATACATAATCATGTTTCTTCCTGTAGCACGGTTTAATAAAACTGACATATAAAATTCATTTGGCTCGCTATCACCTGGGTAGTAAACATCTTCAGCAATTAAAACTTGATTTACTAACTTACCTTCAGCAGAAGTTTGAGGTGTAATCAACATCATTCCTAAGATATCGTCAGAAATGCTCTTTACCTCGTCTAAATTCTTAGCTAATTTTACTCCACCACCTTTTCCACGTCCACCTGCGTGAATCTGAGCTTTAATTACATGCCAACCAGTTCCTGTTTCTTCAGTTAATTTTTTTGCTGCCTCTACAGCTTCTTCAGGAGTACTAGCAACGATACCGCGTTGTGTACGAACGCCGAAACTACTTAATATTTCTTTACCTTGATATTCGTGTAAGTTCATTCGTTATGAATTTTAAAAGTCGAACAAAAATACAAATTCAATTCAAACTAAAATAGCTTTGACACATTAAAAAATTATCATTTCACTTTTCTTTTAAATGATTTTTCTCTGAACTCTAACTCTCCTAAAAAATTGTTAAAAAAAATTAAATCTGTAACGGTCTATTTTTTCACTGGTCTTTACTGTAATCGATCAATTTTTTCTAGAAAAACAAACACACTATAAATCTATTACACTATTTAACTATTATCAAGTGCTATATTAAAAATGAAAAAACTAACTATATTACTAATCATTTGTGCATTAAATATAATACATACAAATGCCCAAGTAAACATCAAAAGAAAAAAGCTTTCAGCTACAAGAATAAGCTCATCTCCTAAAATTGATGGTAATTTAGATGACACTGTTTGGCAAAATGTTCCTATTGCTAAAGATTTTGTTGAATTTAGACCAGACAATGGTAAGAGTGAACTATCTGATTATAAAACAGAAGTGAAACTTATTTACGATGATAATGCTATTTATATTGCTGCAAAAATGTTTGACCCTAATCCAGATAAAATCCCTTCAGAATTCACTAATAGAGATAATATTGGTAACACCGATTTTTTTCTAATTACGATAAACCCTAATGATGATGGACAAAATCCTTTTGAATTTATAGTCACAAGTTCAGGAGTTCAAGCAGATGCTAAAATTTCTAATGGTAATGAAGATTTTAATTGGAGTGCTGTTTGGGATAGTAATACTAAAGTTACAGAAAATGGATGGGTTGTTGAAATGAAAATCCCCTACAGAGCTTTACGTTTTGCTAATCGTGAAATACAGTCTTGGGGAATAAACTACCATAGAAGAATTCAAAATTTAAATTCACAGTACACTTGGAATCACATAGATAATAGTATAGGAAGATGGACACAATACGATGGATTGATTGAAAATTTTAAAAATATTTCTCCCCCTACAAGATTAAACTTATATCCATACGCATCTGGAACAATAATTACTGAAAATGGAAATACAGATACCGATTGGAGTGTTGGTATGGATATTAAATATGGTTTAACAGAAAACTTCACATTAGACGCTACATTAATTCCTGATTTTAGTCAAGTGGGTTTTGATAATGTACAATTAAATTTAGGCCCGTTTGAACAACAATTTACAGAGCAACGCCAGTTTTTTACTGAAGGAACAGAATTGTTTTCTAAAGGTCGTTTGTTTTATTCAAGAAGAATTGGTGGTTCTCCCACTGATCAGTTTAATATAAAAGGAAACTTACAAAATGATGATGATTTTATTGCTGGAAAAAAAATAAATGAGGAAATAGTTGATAATCCAAATAAAGTTCAAATGTTGAACGCTATAAAAATTTCAGGAAGAACAAAAGATGGATTAGGTATTGGTTTTTTTAACGCTATTACTGAAAAAACAGAAGCTACTATCGAAAGAACAGAACAAACTCAAATTGGTACCGAAGTTATCACGACTAAAAGTCAACGTAAAGCTGTCACTGAGCCTTTTACCAATTACAATATTATGGTATTAGACAAACAATTCAATCAAAATTCTTCTATTACTTTAATTAACACAAATGTTACTAGAGATGGAAGATTTAGAGATGCAAACGCTACCGGATTATTATGGCATGTTGAAGATAAATCTAGTACATATAATATTGATGGTAATTTTAGAATGACAGATATTAGTGACGATCCTGCCAATGCAACAACTGGTTATTCTTTCGATACCAGTATTGGTAAACAATCAGGAGCTTGGCGCTGGGAAATTGGATATAATTTTGAGAACAAAGACTTCAATCCAAACGATTTAGGAATTCTATTCAGCAATAATGAACAAACTATTTATGGTTTTACAGGTTATCGTCAATTAAAACCTGTTGGAATTTTTAATAATTTCGGAATAAATTGGTGGTATAATGTAAATTTTCAACATAAATCTGGAATTTATACAGGAACAACTACTGGAATTTCATTTTGGTCTGAAACCCGAAATCGATTTAATTTTGGAGGAAATATTAATGTTAGAACAACAACAAAAGATTTTTTTGAACCAAGGCAAGGAAGTACTTCTGGAGTTTTCTTTGAAAGACCAACAAGAATAAACATTCATCACTGGGCATCAACAGATTACAGAAAAAAATTAGCTCTAGATTATCATTGGTTTTATACTTTTTTTAAAGATATTGAAAAAGAAGCTTATGGATTTGGTATAGGACCTCGTTATCGTTTTAATAATAAATTTTCTTTAAATTATTTCTTCAGGTTTAATAAAACAAATAATGATTTAGGCTATATAGATCAATTAGAAGATAATTCAATTATTTTCGGACAAAGAGATAGAACTAATTACGAAAACACATTATCTGGTAAATATAGTTTTAATACAAACTCATCTTTATCCTTAAGTTTTAGGCATAACTGGAGTAAAGTTCCATACAAAGACGAATTATTAAAATTAGACAGATCTAATGGGCAGTTAATTTCTAGTTCACACACAGGAAATTACGACAGGAACTTTAACAGCTGGAATTTAGATTTAAATTATGTGTGGCAATTTGCACCTGGAAGTCAATTAATTGCTTTTTACAGAAATTCAATTAATCCGAATTCAGACTTTGCTCCTGCCGATATTGGCTTTTCAGATAATATTAATCGTCTTTTTGATGAAAATATGAGACACACATTCTCTTTACGATTAGTATATTTTATCGACTATAATAATATTAAAAATCTTTTCTAACCATGCGTTAGTTTGTTTTTGTAAGAAATCAGATTATATCTTTTAGTCTGATTTCTTTTTTTTACATTCGTTGTATCGAATTCGTAACATGATTACAGGAAAAAATATACATAAAAGTTATGGTGATGTTGAAATCTTAAAAGGTGTAAACGTCAAAATTGAAAAAGGAGAAATTGTTGCTATTGTTGGACCTTCTGGTGCAGGTAAAACCACTTTATTACAAATCTTAGGAACATTAGATAAAGCTAATCAAGAGCAAAACTATCAACTTTTCATTAACGATATTTCTATAAAAGAGCTTTCTGGAAATGAACTCGCAGCTTTTAGAAATGAACACATCGGTTTTATTTTTCAATTTCACCAATTACTTCCTGAATTTACTGCTCTAGAAAATGTTTGTATTCCTGCTTTTATTGCTAAAAAAGGAAAAAAAGAAACAGAAAAAAGAGCAAAAGAATTACTTGAATTCCTTGGACTTTCTCATAGAGAAAATCATAAACCTAGTGAACTTTCTGGTGGTGAACAACAACGTGTTGCTGTAGCTAGAGCTTTAATTAATAGTCCTTCTGTAATTTTTGCAGATGAACCTTCTGGTAATTTAGATTCAAGCTCTGCCAAAAACTTACATGAATTATTTTTTGAACTTCGTGATAAATTCGGACAAACGTTTGTATTAGTAACTCACAATAAAGAATTGGCAAACATGGCCGATCGCACTTTAGAAATGAAAGACGGTGTTATTGTTGAATAACAGTTACTTTAAAATTGTAAATCATTTGCATTAATGCGCATAGAAAATATACCTGAAAGTTACATAGCAAACGGCAACCTAAATAAAAACTTATTTATTTATGACTTAAAAATGACCGAAACTGCTATTAAAACTAAGGTAAATTTAAACATGCATATGTTTAGTTTTTTACAAGTAGGAAAAAAACAGGTTCATTTTCTTGACACTTCTGTTATTGTAGACAATAAACAATCGATACTTATTCCTAAAGGAAATTGTTTATGGAGCGAGTTACTTGATAAAGAAAACACATACTATTGTAAGTTACTTTTCTTTTCTGAACAACAATTAATCGATTTTTTGAACAAACATGTTACCAAAGAAAATTCTTCAAAAAAAATTCCTTCTTATTTTGTTATTGAAAATGATACATATATTACAGCTTACCTAAACTCATTAACATCTATAAGTAATTCTAGTATGGAATTTACAGAGAACTTACTTACAGTTAAATTTGAAGAATTGTTGTTATACCTACAGAGTAAATACAAAAATGATTTTAACAACTACTTACTTTCTCTTGTTCATAAGGAAAAGACTTCTTTTAAATATAACATCGAACAAAATATTTATTCTTCTTTATCATTAGAAGAGATTGCTTTTCTATGCAATATGAGTTTATCTACTTTTAAACGTCATTTTATAAAGGAATATAATTTATCTCCAGGAAAATGGTTCCGTGAAAAACGTTTACTGAAAGCCAAAACTATTTTAGAAGAAGGAAAACTTAAAGCTTCTGATATTTATTTAGAATTAGGTTACAGTAATTTACAAAATTTTAGTAGTGCCTTTAAATCAAGATTTGGCATTTCTCCATCTTCAATTTAAAATTGACCTTTTTTCATAACAATATGGACTTTAATCGTTAACTCGTTTCTTCAGTCTGATTCTATTTTTGCCTCAGAAATTTTAAAACTAAAAAATAGAACACATGAATATTACTTTAGAACAAGCAGAAAAAATAATTGCTGCTGCTAAAACTAAATCAGTTGAATTAAATACTAAAATGAACATTGCCGTTGTAGATTCTGGAGCTAATTTAATTGCTTTTGCTCGTATGGACGGAGCTTGGTTAGGTTCTTTAGATATTTCAATTAAAAAAGCAAAAACAGCTCGTTTCTTTGATATGAATACAGGAGTAATTGGCGAATTATCTCAACCTGGTGGTTCACTTTACAATATTGAACATTCTAATGGAGGACTAATTACTTTCCCAGGTGGAGTTCCTGTAAAAGATGCTAACGGAAATGTTATTGGAGCTATTGGAGTTAGTGGTAGTACTGTTGAAAATGATCATGCTGTAGCTGAAGCTGGTAGGGAGGCTATTTAAAACAAAAAACAATAAAGAGTAACATTAAGTTGCTCTTTATTATTAATAATATGAAAAATTATTTAGCTGAATTTATAGGAACTTTTGCTTTAGTTTTTTGTGGAACAGGAGCAGTAATTGTTAATTCTTTAACTAATCAGAGTTTAGGGTTACTTGGTATTTCAGTAACATTTGGTATCGTTATAACAACAATAATTTATTGCTTTGGAAGTATTTCTGGAGCACACATAAATCCAGCTGTAACTATAGCTTTAGTAATCGGAAACAAAATTCCAAAAAACAGTATTTTAGGTTATATTACTGCACAAGTATTAGGGGCATTTGCTGCGAGTTTTTTATTGCTATTGATTTTCCCTGAAACTAAAACATTAGGACAAACAACACCTCAAAACGGTGCTTTATCATCAATAATTATAGAATTTATTTTAACTTTCTTTTTAATGTTAACTATTTTAAAGAGCACTTCAACAAAAGAATCTTCGAAAATAGCTGGGATTATTATAGGAAGTTCAGTAATTAGTTTTATTTTGTTTTCTGGTCCTATATCTGGTGGCTCATTTAATCCTGCAAGAAGCTTAGCTCCTGCTGTAATCTCAGGTGAAATTTCAACGCTTTGGATTTATATATCAGCTCCAATATTAGGTGCTGTTTCAGCAATGTCTATTTGGAAATTCATATATAACAAAAATTAATTTTTTAACTTAAAAAGAATTATAATTACATAGTTCTTTTTTTAAGTAATTTTATCAGAAATATTAAATTCTATGATTTGTATTTCTTGTAGTTATGAACATGATGAAAAATTTTGCCCAAATTGTGGTGAGAAAAGAGACATTCCTAAAATAACTTTTGTTTCTACTATTACAAGTACTGTTGCTACTGTTACTAACATGGATAAAGGTTTTTTATACAACTTAAAAAACCTGACTTTAAACCCTAAACATACTATTGAAGAATATTTAAAAGGGAAAAGAAAACACATTTTTAACCCTATTTCCTTTTTAATTATTGCTATTACTGCTTATTTAGTTCTAGAATCTTTCTTTAGTACAGCATCAATAGTCTCTGAAAAACAAGCAAATACTGTGAAAGGAACTTTACCTTATAAAATAGGTTCTACAGGTGCTGCTTTTATTTATAATTATTTTAAATTCTTTTGGGTATTTACCGTAATTCCTCTCTCGTTAATTACAAAACTATTTTTCAGACGATACAATTTTGCTGAGCATATTACTATAAACTCATTTATACTAGGTCACTTAACTTTAATTGTTGGTAGCATTAGTTTTCTAATCTTTAGAATACCATTAATTTTAAATCCTTTTATTTTTATTGCTTTAACGTGGTACATCTATAGAGTATTTCATCAAAAAAATGATAAAATAGGATCATTTATAACCGCCTTTGCTTCAGTATTATTTTTTATCATAACTTTATTTGCAATAATCGTCATATTAGGATTAATCAACCTTATTTAAAAATCTATATATCAAATGAAAAAACTCACTCTATTATTATTCTTTTTCTCATTTCTATTTGTAAATGCTCAGGACATGAGAGTTCCTGTAGATACTACTGTAATAACTAGTAATACTGTTACAATAAAAGGGAAAAAAGTTAGCTATAAAGCTCAAACAGGTACGCAACCTGTTTTTGATGCAAACGGAAATATAAAAGCTACTTTATTTTATACTTACTATCATCGAACTGATGTGTCTAATCAATCGGAACGTCCTTTAATTATGTCTTTTAACGGTGGACCTGGTTCGGCTTCTGTTTGGATGCATATTGCTTACACTGGACCTAAAGTTTTAAAAATAGATGATGAAGGTAATCCTATTCAACCTTATGGAATAAAAGATAATCCGTATTCTGTTTTAGATGTTGCTGATATTGTTTTTGTAAACCCAGTAAACACCGGATATTCTAGACCAGTAGTAAAAAAAGGAGAAAAAGTTGATAAAAAATACTTTTTTGGAGTAAACGCTGATGCAAAATATTTAGCGGATTGGTTAAATACTTTTGTTACAAGAAATAATAAATGGAAAGCTCCAAAATATATTATTGGTGAAAGCTATGGAGGTACAAGAGTAATGCAGTTAGCTTATGAACTACAAAGCAGACAATGGATGTACTTGAACGGAGTTATTATGGTTTCTCCTGCAGATTATAAAATCATCCGTACTGAAAGTTCAGAGAATTTAGCAGTAAACTTCCCGTATTTTACTGCTGCAGCATGGTATCATAAACAATTACCTCCTGCACTGCAACAAAAAGATTTACTAGAAATTCTTCCAGAATCTGAAAACTTTGCAATTAATAAACTTCTTCCTGCTTTAGCGAAAGGCGGTTATATTGGTGAAACAGAAAAAAATGCTATTGCAGAACAAATGGCTTATTATTCTGGAATAGATAAAAGAGTAATTCTTCAACAAAATTTAGAAATTCCTACTTCTTACTTCTGGAAAGAATTATTACGAAATTCTTCTGGAAAAACTATAGGAAGATTAGACAGTAGGTATTTAGGTTTAGACAGAACTGAAACCGGAACACGACCAGATTATAGTCCTGAATTAGTTTCTTGGTTACACTCCTTTACTCCTGCTATAAATTATTACACACAAAATGTTTTGAATTTTAAAACAGATGTAAAATACAATATGTTTGGTTCTGTTCATCCTTGGGATTTTTCTAATAATAATGCTAGAGAAAATTTACGAAAAGCTATGGCAGAAAACCCTTACTTACAATTGTTAGTGCAATCGGGTTATTATGATGGTGCAACTACATATAGTGCAGCTAAATACACTATGGGAAAAATAGACCCTAGTGGAAAGTTAAAAAACAGAATGTTCTTTAAAGGATACAGAAGTGGTCATATGATGTATTTAAGAAAAGAAGATTTAGAAAAAGCCAATGATGATTTGAGAGCTTTTATTTTGAAAAGTTCTAAAAATACAGGAGCCGCTAAATATTAATTAAACTGTAACTTTTTCAGGTTTCTGGCTACTTATTCATAAATACCAAATTATGCGAGAAACCTTTAATGAATTAATTTCTTATTTAAGAAATCCAGTTTTAGAACAAGATCCTAATACTGATCCTAAATATAGATTGAAAAAATTTTTTCACACTTTAGTGATCAGTATTATTTCTATTGGTTTATTAACTCCTTTATTAGGTTTAGTTGAAGCTTCTGGTTTGGTAGACATGGAAAATCATGCAGTTGCTGAAATGATTAATCAATATTCCAAAATTGCTGTATTTTTTTATGCTGCTATTTTAGCTCCATTAATTGAAGAAGTTGTTTTTAGAGCTCCTTTAACCTTATTTAAAGGAAAAGCATTATTTAGAATTGCTTTTTATTGCTTTGCCATTCTTTTTGCACTAGTACATTTATCAAATTATACAATTACTAACAATGTTTTAATTCTTGCTCCTATTTTAGTAGCACCTCAATTAGTTTTAGGTGGATATTTAGGTTTTCTTAGAGTACGCTTTGGTTTAGGTTGGAGTATTTTATTACACGCTACATATAATGGTTTCTTTATTTGCCTTAGCTTTGCAGGTCTTCCAACATAAAATAAAACATGACTACAAAGGAGCTTAAAGAATTTTTAGACGAAAAAGCTGATTTATACGAGAATAATCAATTTATTGATAGCGACCCTATTCAAATTCCTCATTCATTTTCTTTAAAAGAAGATATTGAAATTGCGGGTTTTCTCTCTTCTATAATTGCTTGGGGAAATAGAACGATGATTATAAAAAATTCAAAACGTATGATGGATTTAATGGGGAATTCTCCTTATGATTTTGTTTTACATCATTCTGAAGATCAACTTGATAATTTTGATGGATTTGTACATCGAACTTTTAATGCTGAAGATTTTAAATTTTTTATTCGTTCATTAAAAAACATTTATGAAAATCATAATGGACTAGCATCTGTTTTACTCCCTTCAAAAGAAGCAGATAATTATCAATTTGCTATTCATAACTTTAAAAAAATATTTTTTGAAATCCCTCATTTACCAAGAACTCAAAAACACATTTCCGACCCTGTAAAAGGTTCAGCAGCAAAACGTATTAACATGTTTTTACGTTGGATGGTTAGAGACAATAAAAAAGGGGTTGATTTTGGTATTTGGAAAAACCACAAAGCAAGTAACTTACATTGTCCTTTAGATGTTCATACTGGTAATATCGCAAGAAAACTAGGTGTTTTAAATCGTAAACAAAATGATTGGAAAGCAATTAAAGAATTAGACCTAATGTTAAGGGAATTTGACGCTAATGACCCTGTTAAATATGACTTTGCTTTATTCGGTTTGGGTGTTTTTGAAAAGTTTTAGATGAGATTATTTCCTTACATTTGACTATCAATCAAATATTAGGTTCAATGCGTTTAAAAACTTCTTTAGTTATATTATTCATAACTACGTTACAGCTATTTTCTCAAAAAATACAGTCTCCTTCAGAATTTCTTGGTTATCCTTTAGGGTCTCAATTCACAAGACATCATCAAGTTGTAGATTATTTTAACTATTTAGCAGAAAATTCTAATAATTTAAGTTTGGAAAAGTACGGAAAAACGTATGAAAGAAGAATTTTGCAGGTTGCCTACTTATCAAGTAAAAATAATCTTACAAACATTGAAAGTATTAGAAAACAGCATCTAACAAATGCTAATATTGAAAAAACTTCTTCCTTAGAAGACAAAGCAATAGTTTGGTTAAGTTACAATGTTCACGGAAATGAAGCTTCATCTAGTGAAGCCTCAATGTTAACTGCCTACAAATTACTTACCGAAAAAAAAGCTTGGCTCGACAAAACTATTGTGATTATAGATCCTTGTTTAAATCCAGATGGAAGAGATCGTTATGTAAATTGGTTTAATCAAGTATCCAACAGAAATGTAAACCCTAATCCTTCTGCTATAGAACATAATGAACCTTGGATTCAAGGTAGGCCAAATCATTATTTATTCGATTTAAATAGAGATTGGGCTTGGGCAACCCAAACGGAATCTCAACAACGTTTAAATGTTTACAATAAATGGTTACCTCATGTTCATGTTGATTTTCACGAGCAATACATTAATAATCCTTATTATTTTGCTCCTGCCGCTGAACCTTTTCATGAAATTATCACAAAGTTTCAACGTGATTTCCAAGGAGAATTAGGGAAAAATCATGCTAAACATTTTGATAAAAATGGATGGTTGTATTTCACTAAAGAACGTTTTGATTTATTATACCCAAGTTATGGTGATACTTACCCTACTTTTAACGGAGCAATTGGTATGACATACGAACAAGCGGGACATGGAATGGCTGGTTTAGGAATAAAAACTGCTGAAGGAGATATTTTAACCTTAAAAGATAGACTTACACATCATACAACTACTGGACTATCAACTGTTGAAGTTGCCTACAACAATGTTAAAAAATTAAATTCTGAATTTAAAAACTACTACAATACAAACTCATACAAATATAAATCATATGTTTTACAAGGTAATTCCGATAAATTAAGCCAATTAAAAATACTTTTAGATCGTCATGAAATTTCTTATGGAAAAACTACAGAAAACTCTGTTTCTGGTTTAGATTATAATACTGGTAAGAATAGTCAATCTAAAATTAACAAAAATCATATGGTTGTAAACACAAATCAACCTAAAGGAAAATTAATTGAAGTTTTATTTGAACCTAAAACTAAAATTAAAGATACACTAACTTACGATATTACAGCTTGGTCTTTACCTTATGCTTATGGTTTAAATGCTATAGCAAGTAAAAAACAAGTGAATACATCTGCTAACAATTCTGAAAATAAAAAAGCTACTTTAAAAAATAATGTTTATGCGTATGTTTTTGATTGGAATCATGTTTCAGACGCAACATTGTTATCAGATTTATTACAACATAAAATTAGAGTAAGAACTAATGAAAAAGTGATGAAAAACAGCAATAAAGAACTACTTCCTGGTTCTTTATTTATTACTAAAAGAGATAACAAACATATTCCTAACTTTGACCAACTAATTTTAAAAATTAGTTTAAAACACAATAAAGTGAATAATTATATCTCTACAGGGCTATCTGAAAATGGTGTGGATATGGGATCTCCAAGTGTTAAAGAAATAAAGAATAATAAAATTGCTGTTTTAGGTGGTAGAGGAATTTCTACATTAAGTTATGGAGAAGTTCGTTATTTTTTAGAGCAAGATTTAAACTATAATTACAGTTCAATTTCTACAAGTAGTTTATCTGTTAAAACTTTAGCGAAATTCAATACTTTAATCTTACCTAATGGGTATTATAATAGTATATTAAATGAGACTAAGTTAAAAGCTCTTAAATCTTGGATAAATCAAGGAGGTAAAGTAATTGCTATTGGAGGTGCTAACCAAGTTTTTAGTGAGAGTAAAATCTTTAATTTAACTCCTAAACAACTTAAAAAGAAAAAGAAAAAAAATGAAGAAAAACCAATTGTTAAATCAATTTTATTTAAAGATCAAGAAAGAGAGCAAATTAAAAAATTAATAACAGGTGCTATTTTTAAAACAAAAGTAGATAATTCACATCCTTTAGCCTTCGGGTATGATGAAAAATATTTCACTTTAAAATTAGGTAGTAACGCATATGATCTATTAAAAAAAGGAACTAATGTTGTTACACTTGATAATAATAATGTTATTTCTGGGTTTGCTGGTTCTGAAACATTAAAGAAGCAAAAGAATTCGTTGATCTTCGGAAATGAATCTATTGGAAAAGGTAATATAATATATTTAGCTGATAATCCTTTATTTAGAGGTTTTTGGGATAATGGAAAACTTTTCTTTGCTAATGCCATATTTATGGTTAATTAAATTAAAAACAAAAAAGTTTTAGTTATTTTTAACTTTCAAACTAGAAAAATGAGAAATGGTATAACAAAAATGAAGAGTTTAGATATTTATTTAAATTCATTATCTAAAAGTAAGTACGAAGAAATTAAACCTCTTTTAGTTGATAAAAATAAAGCTAGAATAAATATGCTTAGTTTCGACTTACATATACAAAACTATCATTCTTTACTTAAAAGTTCTTCTCTTCAAAAAGATATTTTTTCTTTAAAAAATATAGCTAGTAGTTTTTCTTGGGAAAGTAACATAGAAAGTATTTTAACTAAAAACTCTTTTGAAGCTTTAATCTTAACGGATATCGATAGAAATATTCTTTGGGTTAACGATGGTTTCTCTAAAATGACTGGCTATCCAAAAAATTATGCAGTTAGAAAAACTCCTAGTTTTTTACAAGGACGATCAACATCCGCTGAAGTTAGAGAAAGGATTAGACAAAAACTTCAATTAGGTAATCCTTTTAAAGAAGTTATCATAAATCATAAAAAAGATAAAACAGAATATAAATGTGAGCTTCATATTTTCCCATTAAAAGACAAAAATGAAGTAACTCATTTTTTAGCTTTAGAAAAGCAAATAGCTTAGTTTTTAAGTTATCACAATACATAAAAAAACCTTGAAATTCTATAAAAGAATTTTTAGATATACCAAAATATATTTTAATAATTTGATAAGTCTTGATCAAATCGATGAACTTGACCTGTAGTATCTACATAAATAAATACAAAAAACTTAGTTCTTGGTTTTAAATTAGAAAACTTGTACCATTTATTATTACCTAAACTACCAAGAACTTTAACAGTGTCTCCAGAAAAACGACCTTTAACCCATAAACCTTCGTTAGGCTTATGGAAATAAATTTTCTTTTCAGACAATTTGGATAAAGACATTAAAGAATCATATGTTTTGCCTACGTTATAACTATAGAAAAACAAACTATCTTTTTCCAATTTGTTTACTATATTCATACTATTAATATCTGCTCCATCAAAATTTACATCTAAAATATTAATTATACTGTCCTGTTTCACTTTCATTCTCTCAATAAAAATACCATTGTGATCGTTTATCCAATTTTCATTTATAATATATTCTTTTGTAATTATAATTTTTTTATGTTCAAAAAAAGAACAATTTGAAAAACAACAAACTAAAGTACTTAAGATAAAAAACTTCTTCATTTTAAATTATTTCTTTTTGAAAGCTAATAAATGATAGCGATACTAATAATATTTTTCTAATCATAACAAATTTGACTTTAGTAAAACTAACTAATAATATCCTCACTAAAAAAACAACCTCAAGAATATTTTTAATTCTCAAGGTTGTTATTAATACAAACAATATAATCTTATTAACTCTAACTCTTTTTTTTATCTAATGCAAAAGCTACTAATTTAGAAGAATCATAAGCATCTATTTCATGATCTCCGTTAGTTGCCAAAGCATTAACATATAATCGTTGTGCAAAAGCTGCTTTCTCTTCACTAGCACAAATACCCAATAAATCTGCAGGTTTAAATGTTTTTGTGTATTCACTAAATTCATTTCTAATATAATTTGGACTAGTTGTTGTTATTGCATTTCCAATAACCATTCCTCTTGCATTCGTTTTTCTTGTTTGAACAGAATCACTACATGTTCCTTTTTGAACCACAAAACTTAAATCAGCAAAATTGTGAGGATGATATGCTCTAAATTTAATTTCAATGTTAGAGTTTACATTTTCATAAGGTACAAAACCACAACAAGTAGGATTTACCTCTACTCCATCAACTTTTATTTTATAAATATCTGCTTGAGTAGAACTATTATCAATTCTCATGACCATTTTAAATGCACTACAAGTATTCGTTCCTATATTATTAACTAGATTTATTGCTGGCGCATTTATTGAAGGTGTAAACGTATCAAAATCTGGAACTTGAAATAATTGATTCGGTATATTAGTTACTTTGTTACCGTTTTTATCAAAAAGTTCTAATATAAACTCATATAAACCATCTCCTTCTAAAGAAGAATCAAAAGCTATAGTTCTTGTATTTCTATCCCAATCTGCGTCTTGTTCTGAAGCGTTAAATGGTGCATCTTGCGGTGAACTCGTTGGAATTAAATATAAATTTCTTTCTGAAGCAACATCAAAAGGACCTAGCTTAACACTATTGTAATTAAAATGTAAATGTCCGTTGCTATCTCTAAAAGTATATGAATATGATTTTCTAACTAAATTATCTAAGCTTTTATATGTACTTACAACGTCGGATAAATCAGCATTTTTAACTTTCTTAAACGACCATCTGTAATAGATGTATTTATTACTAGGTAAGTCTTTACTAAATTGTACTATAAAAGATAAATTCTTTCCAAAAGGCCTTCTAAAATTCCCTTTTGTTTCATGCTTATCTGTTAATCCTTGTCTTTTTAAAATTTTACCTTGAATTGGAACTCCATCCACATCTCTTTGTTCTATGTGAGTAACACTAGTTCCCCAATTAATTGTTTTAATCCAAATTAATTCACCATCTAAATCGTTAGAACACTCCCAACGAACTCTTTCATCTGTTACATTTATATTTACCTCTGTACCACATTTATAATTCCAATATGTATTACATGATAACCATGGCTTATATACTGTTACCCACTGATCATCTATAAATGCTTCTACCCAGAAATATAAATCGGGATGATCTCCAAATATTGCATAAGAAATTTCAGTATCAAAATCTCCATTATTATCAGTATATACAGTAGTTAAGTGATCACACTTATAAAAATAATGCCACAACCAAGGAACTAAACAAATCACAGGATGAAATAAAGAGAAGTTATTTAAAATTGCCTCTCTTATTAATTTTGGATTTTTACTTTGTAGTAAGTTTAAAACTTTTTCATTTTCAATAATTGGTTGAGTAGCCTTGGATAAAATTAATTTATTTTCTTTTGGGAACTTTAAATTTAACTCAGGTCTTTTAGTACCCTCAAAAAAGTTAAAATCGAAGTTTAAATTTGGTAATGGAAATGGCCTTGGTATTTCAGGAATTTCTTTTATAGTTGGAATAGGCATTGGTATTTCAGGATACAATATTAAATCTGGAATTTTAATAATGATATCATCTGGTACTTTTGGTAGTAACCATTCTATCCTATCTACTTCGCAAATATGAACTCTAACATTACATAAGCCTTTTCTATCTTTAAAATTATTGATATTAAAAACTTTAGATACATTTCCAAGAACTCTACATTTTTTTCTAAACCAAAATGCAGTTAATTTATCAGGAATGGCTAGTGCTTCTAACTCATTGTTTCTATTTATTCTAACTTTTGGTCGATAAGCTTTGTGTTTACTCGCTAACACAGCAAAATCAGTCTCGTTTGAAATTGCTTCATCATTTGGTAATACTAAAATTGATGAATTATCCCTTCTATCAAATTTAGTTTTAAACTTAGCCTTATCATCTTTTATGATTACTTTTTCAACTAACTTCTTATTTCTATCAAATAAATAAGCAATTAATTCAAGTGATTTCGTTTTTTCACTTGACTTAAAATGAATCGTAGTGTTTTTTTCTTTGGTTGACATGATTTCAAAAGGTTTATAATTTACCTCTGCAATCTAAAACACAGCAAAGAAGCCAACTCAATGATAAAAACTACTATTTATCAGTTTTTTACCTCAAAAAAACAACGGATTTACACTTTAAAAAAAAGGAGATTTTTATATTATAATAGAGTATTAAACTGGGGTTAAATCACAATACCAAAAACTTGTATCATATTCTTTTATATCTTCTGAAGTATCTGTGTGACAACTTTGATCATCATCTTCATTAAGTGTATATGATTTTAGTACTTTCTCTCCTATTTCAAATCTTACAGGATTTTTAAAAATAGGACCATCAAAACAAAAAGTATGAAATTCACCATTTTCACCACATGGATCTATATTGTCAGGCAATTCATTAATAAAATCTTCATCTATAATACGTCCAACAAACTCTTTTCCTAACAACTTGGCATTTACACAAACTGTAATAGTTTTAAATCCTAATTGTAAAAATTCTTTAAGCAATTCTTTAGTATCTCTTTTCCATAATGGATACACTCCTTTTAAACCAACTTCTGCTAACTTTTGATCTCTATATTTTTTTAAATCCTCTAAAAAAATATCACCAAAAATCGCATAATCTAAATGTTCATCTTTAAAAGAAGTTAAAGTTTCTTTCATCTTTTGATTATACATTTCCATAGTTACTTGAGCAGGAAAATATAATTTCTCTGAAGGAAAGCCGATAGCTTTAACTTGCTCATCAAGTAATTCTTCTCTTAATCCATGCATAGAGATTCTACGATACTCTTCATTAACATTTGTCAATAATTTCTTAATATCGTATTCTTTATCTTGTAATACTTTATACAATGCGAATGCAGAATCTTTACCTGAGCTCCAATTAAAAAATGCTTTTTTCATGATGTAAAAATAAAAAGAACACAACAAGTGTGATCCTTTTATATAATTTTTTCCTGTAGTGTTTCTTTTTTAATTAAAATATAATTCCTTCAAGTTATTATTGAACAACATATTCCAAATAAAATTTAATGATTGTTAATGATAATATTTTCTTTAAATCCTTTGATAAGTAACCAAATTGGTAATAATAATTGAATAAACGCCATTGGTAACATTAGACTCATACTTATACCGTGACCGAAAATAGAAGACAACATTTCAATAAACATCAGTATTGATGCTATTATTCCGACTAATGAAATCAATTTTGGTACTAATTTAGCAATAAATAAGGTATAGTATAATACAAAAACTGGAAAACAAGAAGTTAATAATGAAAAATAATGTGTCCACCAGTGTTTCTCAGAGAATACTTTTTGAAGAGCATTTAAGGTATCAATATTCTTAATATCACTAGAAACTTTACTAAGTTCTAATAATGAAAACACACTTCCATTATCAATAACAATTGCTATAAAGTTTAACAAAGTAAATGCAAAATAAAGTCTAGCTAAATTGGTGCTATATGTTTTAAAAACTGGAAATAATAATACTGCAATACTAATAGATAAAATTCCACTTAGCATATTTAACAAAGTAGAACTTATTAGTTGATTTTGATGAGTAGCAGTTTCTTTTAAAATATCATCAGATAATAATGGTGCTTGCAAAACTTGATAAACAGTTACTCCTGCAAAAAAAATAAAAAGGAATAAAACACCTACAATTCTTGCAGTTTTTTGATTAGATTTCATAGTTTGTTCATTTGATTAATTAATCAGAAGACGAACTATAAATCAAACTGTTACAATATGAATGAGATTTAACTACTTATTTCTTTTTTGATTTAAAGGAACAGGACGTTCTTGTTTTACTGTTGGTTTTCCATATAAATCAAAATCTCCAGCATCATAAATTTCAACATCAATAAACTCTCCTAATTTAATATAATGTTCTGTTGCATCAACAATAACATCATTATCAACATCTGGCGAATCAAACTCTGTTCTTCCGTAATAATACTCTCCATCTTTTCTATCGAATAAACAACGGAAAGTCTTTCCTATTTTCTCTTGATTCAACTCCCAAGAAATCTGACTTTGAACTTCCATGATTTCATTTACTCTACGGAATTTTACATCTGCAGGAACATCGTCTTCTAAAACATAAGCTCCAGTATTTTCTTCGTGAGAATATTCAAAAGCACCTAAACGCTCGAAACGCATTTCTTCAACCCAATCTTTTAACTCTTGGAATTGCTCTTCTGTTTCTCCAGGATATCCAACAATTAATGTCGTACGAATTGCCATATCTGGAACAAACTCTCTAAACTTATGAATTAAGCTTGTTGTTTTTTCGTGAGTTGTTCCACGTTTCATCGATTTTAAAATCTCTGTATTAATATGTTGTAATGGAATATCTAAGTAATTACAAACTTTAGGCTCTGTTTTCATTACTTCTAATACGTCCATTGGAAACCCTGTTGGGAATGCATAATGCAAACGAATCCATTCAATTCCATCAACTTTTACTAGCTCTCTTAATAAATCTGCTAAAGCTCTTTTCTTATAGATATCTAAACCATAATAGGTTAAATCTTGAGCAATTAACATAATTTCCTTAATTCCATTTGCAGCTAACTTTGTAGCTTCAATCACTAGATCTTCAATTGGTGTAGATTTATGTTTTCCTCGCATTAATGGAATTGCACAAAATGAACATGGACGATCACAACCTTCTGCGATTTTTAAATATGCATAATGCTTTGGTGTTGTTGTTAAACGCTCACCAATTAACTCGTGTTTGTAATCTGCTTCTAATACTTTTAAAAGATTTGGCAAATCGTGTGTACCAAAATACTGATCTACATTAGTGATCTCTTTTTCTAAATCTGGTTTATAACGTTCACTTAAACAACCAGAAACAAAAACTTTATCTACTTCACCTCTTTCTTTTTTTTGCGCATAATGTAAAATTGTATCTACACTCTCTTCTTTGGCTTTACCGATAAAACCACAAGTATTAATAACTACAATATTTCCATCATCTTCTGGATCTTCATGTACAACATTTTTACCATTAGCTTTTAACTGCCCCATTAACACTTCACTATCGTAAACGTTTTTAGAACAACCTAAGGTTACCACATTGATCTTATTTTGTTTTGTAGATTTAGTACGCATCTATCTAAAAATTTAAGGTGTGCAAAATTATGATTTATTCGTCATAAATCACTCATAGTCTTTAGGTAATTTTCTAGCTTTCGATAATTTTTCAAAAGCCATTCCTAATGATAACAATTTAAATTCTGTTTTTGGTAACCCAATGAAAGTTAAATTAATAGGCTCACCTGTTTCTTTATATCCCATCGGGATTGTTAAATTAGGATATTCGGCTACAGCTGAATATGCTGAATGAAAATTATTAATAGAAAGGATTGCATCTAATTTTTCTTCTTCGAACACTTGATAAAAAGAAACTCCTGCCTCTTTCAAATTTAATTTTACTTTCTCAAATTCTTGAGTAGTTGTTGAATCGTTTACTATTCCTTCAAACAATTGCTGACCGTAAGGCGCTCTCAAAATTGAATCTTGCTCATTAAATATGACAAGATCTTTTACTGTTTTTTCTGAAACTTTCTTATCACCTAAATACTTAGATAAATCATGTTTCATATCAATATTTAATAAGGTTAGGAAACCTTGCAAACTTCTTTGTTCTGGTGATATTTCAACAATTGTAGCTCCTGCTGATTTTACCTTATCTATTGTTTTCTTGTAAATAGAATCATTTAATAATGCTTTGAAAACTCCTAACTTTTTCCCTTCTAAACTTTGCTTTTTAAACTGCTTCTCGTTTTCAGTTAATTCAAACGATTTTTCGTCTGATGTATCTTTCCCTAATAAAGCTTTCAAAAGAATATAATTATCTATTACATTTTTTGTCATTGGACCAGGTGTATCTAGTGTACTAGAAATTGGAATTATTCCTGAACGACTTAGCAAACCGATTGTTGGTTTTAGTCCTACAACTGAATTCTGACTTGAAGGTGAAGTTATTGATCCTGCTGTTTCTGTTCCTATAGTAGCTACGGCATAATTTACAGCAGTTGCGACACCACTTCCAGAACTTGAACCTCCTGTTTCAAATATTTTTCTTCCATAAGGATTTAAAGTCTGGCCTCCAATCGCACTATATCCTAACGGACAACCAGTACAAAAATAGTATGCCCATTCGCTTAGATTTACTTTTCCTAAAATTAAAGCTCCATTTGCTTTTAATTGTTTTGTAATAAAAGCATCACTTGTTTTATTATCCTTTAAAGCTAAAGCTCCTGCTGTTGTAGGTAAATTTTCTGTGTTAATATTGTCTTTTAATAGAATAGGCATTCCGAATACCGATTCATTAGAAATATTTTGATCTTTTAATTCTTTATCTTTTTGTTTCGCTTCCTCAATTACTTTAGGATTTAAACTAATAATTGCATTTAAGTATTTTGTGGAATCACTTTCAAACTTTCTAATTCTATACAAATAAAATAGTGTAAGATTTTCATATGTTAACTTCCCATCTTTTATTGATTGCTGAATTGAAGGAATAGATTGTTCGATAATTAATGGCTTTAAACTTTTATAATTTTCTTCTGAAAATTGCTTTAAATCTTTTTGAAAAGGTTTAAAAACTTCATTCATATCCAAAAATTTAGATCGTAGCAGTTTAAACTTCATTCTTGGGTTCTCATGTTCTTGCTGTGCTTTTAATTCAGCAGTTTCATCATAATTTGTAAAGTATTGAATCTCCTTCTCTTCTTCCTTTTTACATCCTATTAAAACTAATATAGCGAGTAGTGTTATTATATTTTTCACGAAGTGGTTTTTAAATTGATTGACTTTATAAAGATATGAATATTTTAAGTCGCTAAAAACTACGTCAAATCAGGTTATTGTGAATATCTTATATTTGAGTTTGGAAATACTATGTTATGATAAAGAAAGTTTTCTTAATATTAATGATCTACTTTTTATTTTTTTCATGTAAAAATGAAGGAGATAAAAAAACATCAACTTTAACGAGTTCTACTTCTGAAAAGACTGTGGAAGCTAAAGAAACTGTAAAACCTATTGAAAATGGCACTACTTTGAAGGATACAATCGTTGAATCTAAAGATTTTCGTATTTCAAAAATTGAAAAAAGTAATGTTGACATTTCTGACAGTCAAAGAACCCTTAACTTATATGATAAAACTGGAAAAGTAATTTCTGCTTTAGAGATTGATGCTGAATTTTATGAAAACGATGCTAAAGTTTTTGAAATTAGGCATCATAATCTAGATAATGTAAATAGAGTTATCACTTTTGATATAGATGAATGCCCTTGTGCTTGTACTATAACTAAAGTTTATATTTTAGAAACTCTTGATCGCAAATATATAAAACTACCTGATGTAACTTTCGATATTGAAGAATTCGGAGAACCAGAATCTTACTATACTTTTGGTAAAAAAAACACCATATATAATACATTAAAAACTTATAAATATTTAGATGGTAAACCAAAAGTTGATCTTATTTTAAGACAAGAAAAACTTACTTGGGGTGGATTGGATATTAAACAAAAACATGATTTATCGCAAGATTTATTAATTACTACAGCCAAAAAAGGACTTGTTGTTCGTGACAAACCTAGTCTTAAAGGAAATAAAATAGGCAAATTCCCTTTTAGAACTCAAATTATTGTACAAGAAGTAACAGATCAAAAGCTAGAACTTTACGATGAAGGAAAAATTATCAAAGGAAACTGGGTTAGAGTAGAAAACTACACTAATAATAACTGGACAATAGGTTATGTTTTTAATGGATTTACTGAAAAAATCTTAAATGAATAAATTAAATCCTTCCATAAAACTTCATACTTATGTAGACACTTTTTTAAGTCTTTGGATTTTTATTTTCACATACTATATAAGACCTTTCGATAGTGGGAATTTTGGAAATTATCTTTGGTGGGAGTTTTTAAGTATTGGATTTAGCTTTATTACTTTTTTAAGCTACTTTATCATTTCGATATTACAAGATTCTATTTATCAAAGATTTGAAAAATGGAACATTGTACTAGAAATTCTATCTATTTTATGTTTTCTTTTTCTGAATTTAATTCTTACTTTCTTGTATTATAAAAGTCCTTTTTTAAATGGAATTTGGTCATTTAATCAGTTCTTTCATGGCAATTTAAAATCAGCTCTAATTTTTATCCCAATTATAATATTTGCAAGAAACCTAACTCTTAAACAACTACCAAAACAGATTAAAGAAACAATAATAGAACAACCTAAATCTATAAATAAAGAAGAGAAAAAAATCACTATAAAAGGTGAATATAAATTAGATATTTTAAAGATTAAAAAGGAAGATTTAATCTGTATTTCTAAATCTCAAAACTATGTTGAAGTCTTTTTTTTAGATCAGAACAATATCAATTCTAAATTAATTAGATCATCCTTAAAAAAAATTCATTCCGATTTCAATTTTCTTACTCAAGTACATCGATCTCATTTGATAAACCCTTCTCATTTTAAATCTTGGAAAAACTCAAATACTATTTTACTTACACAAATTGAAATTCCTGTATCTAAAAGTTTTAAAAACAATCTTAGGTCAATCTGATTTTCGCACCTAAAAACAAACCTTTCGCAACTATCAGCTGTTCTTGTAGACTTTCGTAGTGTACAACCAAATATTTTTATTGCAAAATATTTACATACTATGAGAACACTTTTTGTGCTTAAAGCACTTTTTATTTTTACTTCAATATTTTCTCAAGTCTCTTCTGAATTTTCAAAGGATATGGAAAATGATATTACACATTTTATTGAAAGTAAAAAGCAATTTTATAATTCTCCGAATATTGCTGTAGCCATTACGGATGAAAATAATACAATATATCTAAAACACTTTGGAAATGGAAAGAAAGGAGATCGATATTTAATTGGATCTATGTCTAAATCTTTTACAGCATTACTAATTCTTAAACTTCAAAAACAAGGGAAACTTAATTTGAAAGATCCTGTTTCTAAATACTTAAAATGGTTTCAGTATAAGGATAAAACGAGATCAGACAAAATTACCATCGAGAATTTACTTCGACACACTTCTGGTATTTCGACTGAGTTGGGAAGAACATTTAAAACAAATACTAATTTTAACTATGTAGATTTCTACATCAAAAAACTCAAAAAAATAGAGTTGAAAAACAATTCTAAAATACCTTTTATTTACTCTAATGTTAACTACAGATTATTAGGTTTAATTATTGAAAATATTACAGGTAAAACTTATGATGAATGTTTAAGTGAAATGATTTCTAGCCCGATGAAATTAAATAACACCTCAGGTAAAACAAACACTAACCTTATCGATAGTTATCAATATTTTCTTAAATATCCTATTCTAAAATTCAATAAAGATTTACATTCTAAAGAAGTTCCTTCTGGTTTAATTTCCAGTTCAGCTAATGATATGTCTATTTATCTCCGAAACATTATGAATAGCTACAATAACGACTCTAATACTATTTTAGATTTTAATACTGTCAGACTATTGTTTACTGCAAATGAAAAATCTAATTATGGATTTGGATGGCGAATTGTTAATGATATATTTTACCATTACGGGACAAATAAAAGCTTTGAATCTAGCATGTATATACTACCTTCTATCAATAAGGCTATTGTCGTATTAATTAATTCTAACCAAGCTCCTGATGCGGAAATTATTGATGGTATTGCAAGCATTCTATTAAACCAAAAATTTAATAACAAATCATCTTTCCAATATTATAGAAATTTACCTCTTATTGTTTTTGTTTTGGCTCTTGTCTTTTTGTTCCAATTTTGGAAGTGGAAAAAATTAAAATTTCCTAGACGAGTTTCTTTTAAAATAATCACTAATTTATTTTTATTATTAGGTATTACTTTAAGTGTATCAATTCTTATTATTTTTCCAAAATTAAATGGAGTTTCATTGAAAACAGCTTTACAATTTGATCCATCAACTGGATATAGTTTGATTTTGAGCATTCTTTTCTTAGTTCTTACTTTCTTTTTAATATACTTTAATAAAGCTTGTAAACAGTTAAAAAAATAGCTTCAAAATAAGAAAGCTACTTTTTAAAAAGTAGCTTTCTTATTTTTTGTATACATCCATTATTTGAAGAAACTATCTACAAATTCGTATTTATTAAAGACTTGTAAATCGTCTATTCCTTCTCCTACTCCAATATATTTTACTGGAATTTGAAATTGATCTGAAATTCCAATTACAACTCCACCTTTTGCTGTTCCATCTAATTTAGTAACTGCCAAAGAAGTTACTTCTGTTGCTTTTGTAAATTGTTTTGCTTGTTCAAATGCATTCTGACCTGTTGAGCCATCTAAAACTAATAACACATCGTGTGGAGCGTCTCCTACAACTTTTTGCATTACACGTTTAATCTTCGTCAGCTCATTCATTAAGTTTACTTTATTATGTAAACGTCCGGCCGTATCAATAATAACAACATCTGCCCCTTGGTTCACTCCTGACTGTAAAGTATCAAAAGCTACAGAAGCAGGATCTGATCCCATTTCTTGACGAATAATAGGAACATCAACTCTGTCTGCCCAAACCTGTAGTTGATCTATTGCAGCTGCTCTAAACGTATCTGCCGCACCTAAAACAACTTTTAAGCCTTTCTTTTTAAACTGAGATGCTAACTTACCAATAGTTGTAGTTTTGCCCACTCCATTTACTCCAACAACCATTAAAACATATGGTTTTTTATTCTCTGGAATTGTAAAATCAGTTTCATCTCCAATATTCGTTTCAGAAAGTAAGCCTGCTATTTCTTCACGTAATATTTTATTTAATTCTTCGGTTCCTAGATATTTATCTTTAGCTACACGTTCCTCAATTCTTTCAATAATCTTTAAAGTAGTGTTAACTCCTACGTCAGAAGATACTAAAATCTCCTCAAGATTATCCAACACATCATCGTCTACCTTAGATTTTCCGGCAACCGCTTTAGACAATTTAGAGAAAAAACTTTCTTTAGATTTTTCTAATCCTTTGTCTAAAGTTTCTTTTTTCTCCTTCGAGAATATTTTTTTAAAAAAACTCATAGTTAACAGTTATAATCGTAATAGTTTGGTGTAAAAAATCGTACCAGTATTAAAATACAGCCAAAATGTCATTTTATTTTGCTTTATACCAATACATTTTCTTCAAAAATACATCTTTTTAGCATATACAAAAAAAGCTACTTTCGTAATGAAAGCAGCTTTTTCGTAAACTGTATACAAGAATTACTTTTTTGCTAAAAAGTCGTTAACTTGTGTAGGATCCATAATAGACTCAACAAAAGTATAAGCACCAGACTTTGGCGATTTTACCATTTTGATAGCCTTAGTTAATCTCTTAGAACCTGTTTGTAACGTTGCTACTGATTTCTTTGCCATGACCTACTTATTTTATTTCTTTGTGAACTGTCATCTTCTTTAAGATTGGATTAAATTTCTTTAATTCCATTCTATCAGGAGTATTCTTTTTATTCTTAGTTGTGATGTAACGAGAAGTTCCTGGTTGACCAGAAGCTTTATGCTCAGTACATTCTAATATAACTTGAACTCTGTTTCCTTTTTTTGCCATCTCTCTAATACTTTATCTAGAAGTAATTACTTAGTTAAGAAACCTTTTTCTCTAGCTTCCTTAATTACAGCTGTAATTCCTTTTTTGTTAATGTTTTTTAATGCAGAAGCAGATACTTTTAATGTTACCCATTTATCCTCTTCTGGAATATAGAAACGCTTAGTCATTAAATTAGCGTTGAATTTTCTCTTTGTTCTGTTTAAAGCGTGAGATACATTGTTACCTACCATCGCTTTTTTTCCTGTTAATTCACAAACTCTAGACATCTTCTTGACAGTTTTTGTTGTTATTTCTAAACGAGGTGCAAATATACATATTTTAAACTCAATAAAACAAACTATATAACATTAATTTTACATATTCTTTTTCAACAAGAGCTCTAGAGCCTTATTTACGGTTTTATTTATTACTTTTTCTCTTGGTTGCCCAAAATTAAATTCATGAACTTCAACTTGTTGTTTTGAAGCTATACCTATATATACAACACCAACATCTTTATCATTATGATCTGTTGTTGGTCCAGCATTACCTGTAATTGAAATTGCGTAATCTGTATTTAATTTTTCTAAAGCTGATTTCGCCATTACTTCTGCCACTTCTTTACTAACTACAGAAAAATTATCAATTATAGACTTTGGTACATCTAATAGTTTTTGTTTTAACTCAGAAGTATATACTACAAAACTACCTTTGAAATATGCTGATGAACCAGGAACTGAAATTAAAGATGATGCTATTTTGCCTCCTGTCATACTTTCTGCTGTTCCAATTGTCTTGTTTTTTTCTTTTAAAGAATTCCCTACTAATTTTTCAATTGTTAATCCTTCATCTAATCCAACAATAATATCTGAAATTAAAACTGACAACTTTTTTACTTCTTTATCCAAAGTTTTAGTTACAAAGTCTATATTATCTCCTTTAGCACTTAGTCGTAATCTTACTCTTCCAAAAGATGGTAAATACGCTAACTTAATATGATTTGGTAAATTATTCTCGAAATCTTCGATTTTTTCTGCAATTACACTTTCTCCTTGCCCATAGGTTTGAATTGTCTTATGTAATATATATGGTAACTCAAACTTTTCTTGAATTCGAGGTAAAACTTCATGAGTCATTAATCCTTTCATTTCATAAGGCACTCCTGGTAACGAAATAAATACAGTCTCGTTTTCATAAAACCACATTCCTGGAGCTGTTCCATATCTATTAGGAAGCAACGTTGCTTTTGATGGTAAATGTGCTTGGTATTTTTGTACTTCATTAAAAGGATGATTCACCTTTTTAAACAATCTCTTAATATTCTCTATAACTTCAGGATATTCAACAATTTCATTATCATTAAAGTATTCAGCTATTGTTTTTTTAGTTATATCATCCTTCGTTGGACCTAATCCTCCTGTTATAATGACAATATCTACTCTATCTTGAGCTTCTTCTAAAGCGTTTAAAATATGCTGTTTTTCATCTTGGATTGATGAAATTTGATATACTGATACTCCAATCTTATTTAACTCCTTCCCTATCCACTGTGAGTTTGTATCTACTATTTGCCCTATTAAGATTTCATCTCCAATTGTGATGATTTCTGCTTTCATATGTTTTTATTCTATTTTTGATTTTCAGCAAATTGTATCCTAATTATTTATTAAACTTAGTTGTTTTCTTGTTTCGAAAACATTTCAAGAATACATTTGCAATCAACCAAAGACAAAAATACTCACATATTTTCTAAACGTTTTGTAAAAAATGATTAAAAATCATAAGTAGTAATGTAACTGAATGTGATGTAAATAGTCTTTTCTGAAAAACCAATAATGAAAAACAACTTTGCTTTAATTACGGGAGCTAGTCAGGGACTAGGTTTGGCCTTAGCTAAAGAACTAGCTAAACAAAAATTCAATCTACTTTTAGCTGCGCTTCCTAATGAAAATTTAAGTGACACTTCTAAAAGAATAGCTAACGATTTTAATGTTACTGTTGATTATTTTGAAGCAGACATGACAGAAAAAAGCAATGTTATAGCGCTTGGTGAATGGGCTAATAATTATAATGTATCTATTCTTATTAATAACGCCGGAAGTGGTGGTTCGAAACGTATTACTGAAGTTTCCTTAGAATATATTGAGAAGATTATTCAATTGAATGTAACATCAACTTCAATGCTAACAAAACTTTTACTTCCTAATTTAATCGAAAGTAAAGAAGGATATATTATGAATATTTCTAGCATGGCAGCTTTTAGTCCGATGGGATATAAAACCGTTTACCCTGCATCTAAAAAATTTATCGATCATTTTTCAATGGGACTAAGAGAAGAATTAAAAGACAAAAATGTTTCGGTTACTGTTGTGTATCCTGGACCAATGAAAACAAATGATGAAGTTACTTCACGAATTGAGAGTCAAAGCAAATTTGTAAATCTTGGTGTAGTTGAACTTGATGAAATTGCAAGAATGAGTATTTCTAGAATGTTTAAAGGGAAAAGACGTGTTGTTCCTGGCCGATTAAACAGAGTTAGTAAATTTATTTTAAGCGTTTTACCGTCTAACACTAAAATAAAGATGTTAAGTAACGCCATGAGAAAAGAAATTCAAGCCTAATGAAAGTTTTAGTTACTGGTGCTAATGGTTTATTAGCTACAAATATTATCGCAGTTTTACTTGAAAAAAAGTATCGTGTTATTGGTTTATTACGAAATGAGAACAGTTTTGCTTTACCTGCTCATGAAAATTTAAAACTTCATGTTGGTGATATTACCAAAAACGAATCTTTTGAATCTGTTTTACCAGGAGTTGATTGTATTATTCATGCAGCTGCTCTTACCGGACAAGACATTATAGATTATAATGTATACAAAAACGTAAATGCGACAGCTACAGAGACATTATATAAAAAAGCGTTACAGCATAATATTAAAACCTTTATATATATAAGTACAGCCAATTGTTTTGGTTTTGGAAGTTTAAATGATTTGGGAAATGAAAAGAAACCAATTCGCTTTCCTTTTTCTAAATCATTATATGCAAAAAGTAAATTAGAAGGACAAGAAAGGATTCTTCAACTTGCAAAAGGTAATTCTGAAACAAAACTTGTAACGTTAAATCCAACTTTTATGATTGGATCTTATGACACAAAACCTAGTTCTGGAAGATTAGTTTTAAGTGCACACAATAAAAAAATTATTTTTTACCCTCCTGGAGGAAAAAGTTTTATTAATGTAACCGACGCCGCTAATGCCGTTGTTAACGCTATAGATTTAGGTAAGCATTGTGAGAGTTATATTTTATGTGGAGAAAATTTAAGTTATAAAGAGTTTTATAAAAAGGTTACACTCCAACTCGAACAAAAATCATCTTATGTAAAAATTCCTAAGTTCTTGTTATATGGTATTGGTTACTTCGGAAATTTATTGCGCTTCTTTAAAGTTAAAACAGATATTTCCTTAACTAACGTTCAAACACTTTGCGTGAATAATTATTATTCGAATCAAAAGGCTAAAGAGGAATTAAAACTTGAACAAAACCCTATTGAAAACGGAATTTTAGAAGCTATTAAATGGTTTAAATTGGATTAACCTTCACCTATCTCATTTATAGCTTCTTCAGCTTCAATATTTTTCCCTTTTAACCAGTTTTTCTCCAAAATAAAATGTAATAAAATTGAAGTTAAAACCCCTACTAAAAACGCAATAAGCCTATGTGTTTCAATATCTATATTATTTGAAATCTCACTAAAAAAGGCATATAAAACAGCGTTAACAAGAACTACTCCTACAAAAGCTATAATACCAACTAAAGTATAAACCCATTTATTTTTTTCATATTTCTTGGCAAGCCTATAAAAAGCCCAACCTATAGTTATTAGAATTATGATTAATAAAATGGTTATTAAACTCATTTTACTTTAATTTGAAATGATTGTTTTCCATCTATAGTACCAGTTAAAATATCATTTTCTTCAACTTTACCAACTCCTGCCGGAGTTCCTGTAAAAATAAGATCTCCTTTTTTCAATGTGAAATATTGAGAAACATATGCAATTAATTCATCGATCTTCCATAACATTGAAGATGTGTTTCCGTCTTGAACAACCTCTTCATTCTTTTGTAATTGAAATGATAAATTTTCTAAATCGAAATCTTCTTTTGGAAAAAACTGCCCTACAATTGCACTTCCGTCAAATGCTTTTGCTTTTTCCCATGGCAATCCTTTTTCTTTACATACAGCCTGAACATCTCTGGCTGTAAAATCTATCCCTAAACCAACAGTATCATAATATTTATGAGCAAATTTTGGTGAAATATGTTTTCCTACTTTATTAATTTTTACTAAAACCTCTACTTCGTAATGAATCTCATTAGAAAATGGAGGTATAAAAAAGGGTATGTTTTTAGGAAGTATTGCAGAATCTGGCTTTAAAAAAATTACTGGACTTTCTGGTTTTTCATTCGCTAATTCTTCTATATGCTTTGCATAATTTCTACCAATACAAATTATTTTCATGTGGTTTCTCTACTTAATTTATATAAATACTATTCTCCAGATTCTGGAAAAACAATAGCTCTGTTATCTGAAACAATGATTTGATGTTGTAAATGACACTTTACAGCTTTTGCCAAAACTAATCGCTCAACATCTGCTCCAATTTGCTTTAGTGTTTTCGGAGTACTTTCATGAGTAATTCTTTCTACATCTTGCTCTATAATTGGCCCTTCATCTAAATCAACCGTTGCATAATGCGCAGTTGCACCAATTAACTTCACACCTCTTTCATATGCTCTTTGGTATGGGTTTGCTCCTTGAAAAGCTGGTAAAAAAGAATGATGAATATTGATAATTCGCTGTGGATATTGATTAATAAAATCTTCTGAAAGAATTTGCATGTAACGCGCCATAACAATTAAATCTACATTATGTTCAGATAATAATTGAATTACTTGCGCTTCTTGCTCAGCCTTTGTTTCTTTTGTAATTGGCAAATGATAATAAGGCACACCGAACATATCGGCTATCGGTTTTAACTTATTATGATTACTAATAATTAAACTGATATTACAATCGATTGTTCCTTCTCTTTGTCTTTCTAACAAATCGTATAAACAATGACTTGTATGAGAAACTAGTATTGCTACATTCTGTTTTTCACTATCGTAATGAACCGACCATGTACAATCTAAAACTTTCGCTAGCTTGGAGAATTTATCTTCTAGATCTTTTTTAGAAATCCCAGCATCTTCAGCATCTAAACGAATACGCATATAATAACGATCTGCAATTCCATTTACATACTGCTGACAACTTAATATATTAAAACCTTCTTCATAGAAAAATGAAGTAAACTTTGCGACAAGCCCTTTTTGATCAGGACATTTAATTAGAAATGTTACTATTTGCGATTTCATCAAAAATAATTATTCCTCAAAATTATTAATTTCTATTTTCTTTTCTCTACTATTTTTAATTTCCTTTTCCAATATGCAATATAAAATGATCCGATTATTGTTGGAACAATCCAAAAAACGAAACTTCCTAATCCAATTCCTGCGACAATAAAAGCAGTTACAGAAGCAATAAATGCTCCAACCATTTTGCTTACGTGATTAGACAACCAACCGTTATTTCTAATCTTTTCAAACTTCCTGAAGAATAAAAAATCTCCGATAGATAACGACACTCCAAAACCTCCAAAAAACACAAATAATAGAAAGCCGTTTCCAACAGTTAATAATCCATAAGCTCCAAATAAAATCATACCAGCAGAAATAATTAACATAAAAGCGGATACCGTTTTATCTAAAGTGTTTGCTTTTTCTTTAGTTTTTGATTTGAAAGACAACATTAGTTTACCAGAAATTACCAAATACACAGTAAACAAACCAATTAAAAAGAGAAAAGGATTTTCGTGATTAGGAAGGCATGCAATCACTAAAGAAATTAAACAACTTGTAATCATACTAATTGAAAAAAGTTTTCCTAATTTCTTATGATTGGTATTTCCTTTTTTTACAAGAATACTACCTAAGCCAGATATTAAACCCAAACCACCAAAAAAAGCGTGTATATAAATAAAAATCTTAACTGTTACTTCCATTATTGTTTGATTAATTTTCACCAAACTTAACTGAAGGAAAAACAATTAAGATTTTTTTATTACCGAATTGATTAAAATATAGGATGATTTGTTATTCTCCTAAAATTCTATCTACTATGGAATCCATTTTTTCTCAAAACTTGGCTTTCTTTTTTCTAAGAATGCATCTCTTCCTTCCTTAGCTTCATCTGTCATGTAAGCTAAACGAGTTGCTTCTCCAGCAAAAACTTGTTGCCCAACCATTCCATCATCTGTTAAATTCATAGCAAACTTTAACATCTTGATTGATGTTGGTGATTTTGCTAAAATTTCTTGAGCCCATTCGTAAGCCGTTGACTCTAATTCATCGTGAGGAATCACTGCATTTACCATTCCCATTTCATAAGCTTCTTGAGCAGAATAATTTCTTCCTAAAAAGAAAATTTCTCTTGCTTTTTTCTGCCCTACCATTTTTGCTAAATAAGCAGATCCGTAACCTCCGTCAAAAGATGTTACATCAGCATCTGTTTGTTTAAAAATAGCATGCTCTTTACTTGCTAAAGTTAAATCACAAGTTACATGAAGACTATGTCCTCCTCCAACTGCCCAACCAGGAACAACAGCAATTACCGCTTTTGGCATAAAACGAATTAATCTTTGAACTTCAAGAATATTTAAACGATGATAACCATCTTGTCCAACATAACCTTGATGACCTCTTGCCTTTTGATCTCCTCCTGAACAAAAGCTCCAAATTCCATCTTTAGTAGACGGACCTTCAGCAGATAATAAAACAACACCAATTGAGGTATCTTCGTGAGCATCTCTAAAAGCGTCTAATAATTCAGCTGTAGTATGTGGCCTGAAAGCATTTCTAACATTTGGTCTGTTAAAAGCAATTCTTGCCACACCGTTATGTTTCTTATACGTGATATCTGTATATTCTTTTGCAGTTTTCCAGTCGATGTGCATCATAATTTGAAAAAAAATTCGTTATTTAGGAAAGCAAAAATACTATAATTATAGTTTAGTAGTTCAGTACTAAACAAGAAACACAAAATATGTCGATTAAAAATTTACTTGTATTAACTATCTTATTTATAAATCTCACTATTTTCTCACAAGGAATTACAAATAAAAAAGTAAATTCTGTTGAGTTTAATAGAGATCGTAATATTAAATTATATGTTCCTGAAGAACATGATCGTGATACGATTAGAAAATATCCTATTGCAATTGTTTTAGATGACGATTACCTTTTTGATATTTATGTTGGTAACTCTAAAATATATGCTAATGCAGATTTAACACCGAAACAAATTGTTGTTGGTTTAGATGTAGACTCAAGAAAAAACCAAGATGTTTCTGTAGTTACTAAGAGTGGAAACTTAACCTCTAATGCGAAAAAGTTTTACAACTACATCAAAAAAGAACTGATTCCTTATCTAGAAGCAAATTATAGGACTTCTCCTTATTTAACGATTGTTGGAGATCAGGATGCTGGTAACTTTTTACTTCATTATTTGAAAGAGAAAAATCCAATTTTTAATGCTTACGTTTCTATTTCTCCTCGACTGACTGATCAAACACTTCGCTTGATGAGTACTTTTGATTTGAAACGTTTAGATGAAATTGATAATCAATTTTATTTGTATGTAAGTTCGAATCCATACGAGAAAAAAGAACGTAAAAATTTACACGAACAATTAAAAACAGGTTTAGAAACTTTAAAAACAGAAAAACTTCATATTGCTTTTAATGATTTTAAAGATGAAGCCAATAAACCAACAGCATTAGTAAAAGCTTTACCTGATGCTTTTAGTAATATTTTCGGGTTATATCCTAGAATTTCAAAACAAGAATACGAAGAGAAAATTAAAGATTTAGAACCTTTAGATGCCATTAAATATTTAGAAAAAAAATATTTAGATATTGAATACTTATATGGAACCAATTTAAATGTTCGCTTTGAGGATATTTACGCTATCGAAGGTATTGTAATAGATAAATTAGATGGTGATTACTTGAGGGTTCTTGGAGATTTTGTAATGATTAAACATCCTGAATCTCATTTAGGAGAATACTATGTTGGAAAATTTCATGAAACTGGCAAAAATTACGAACAGGCTCTTTTCTATTACAAAGAAGCATATGGAAAGATGGAACTTTCTGACCGAAATGCTGAAGCGTTCTATGAAAATATAATTCGTATTGAAAACGCCATGAAAAATGCTCCTAAAGAAAATAATTCTCCTTTAGAGGATGATCCTAAAGAAGAAGAAGAAGAAGAAGACAACGAAGAAGATAATAAATAAGCCCATTACTTTTTTAAAAAAATAAAAAGGAGAGTACTCTATACTCTCCTTTTTATTTTTACATATTGTCTCGTCCTGAAATAGCGTTACACAAATTTGTAACCTTATGAACGACAACATTTACCGCAAACGTACTCAGAAAGATTATACGATGAGTTTTAAACTTTCGGTTGTATCGGAAGTAGAAAAAGGCGAATTAACCTACAAACAAGCTCAACTTAAATATGGGATTCAAGGAAGAAGTACTGTTTTAGTATGGTTGAGAAAATATGGTAACTTTGATTGGACTGATCAAACACCATCTAATATGCCAAAATCACCAGAACAAAAATTATTAGAGTTAGAGCAAAAATTACGTCAATTAGAAAAGCAAAACAATCGTTTAAAAGCTCAAGCAGCAGCATCAGAGAAGAAAGCGATACTGTTTGATATGATGATTGATTTAGCTGAGAAAGAGTATAATATTCCTATTAGAAAAAACTCCAAAACCGAGTAATTGATATGTTTGTTTTACAAAAGAAAGAAAGTATTTCTTCTACCTGTAAATTACTTGGGTTTAGCAGACAGGTCTATTATCGAGCTAACTATAGAGTTAAGAAATCTCAATCAATAGCCAATAAGGTTGTTGAATTGGTTAAGCGTGTAAGAATGGAACAACCAAGTATTGGGACAAGAAAACTGTATTATCTTCTTTCGGAGGAATTAAGCAGTTTAGCTGTTGGAAGAGATCGATTATTTGATATTTTACGAGCTAATAAACTATTGATAAAACGACAAAAGAGTTATCACATTACAACCAACTCTCATCATCGTTTTAGAAAACATACTAATCTTATTGAAAATCTGGAAATAAATAGACCAGAACAAGTATGGGTAGCAGATATTACATATTTAGGCAATCGTAAGAACCCTATGTATTTATCATTAATTACAGATGCATATTCTAAGAAAATCATAGGATATCATTTGGATAAAACTTTAGAAGTAAGCTCAACGGTAAAAGCCTTGGAGATAGCTATGAAAAATAGAGTATATCCAGAGAAGGAACTTATCCATCATTCAGATAGAGGATTGCAGTACTGTAGTAACATCTATCAAAATATTTTATCAAAACATAATATTAAATGTAGTATGACAGAATCATACGATCCATATCAAAATGCGATAGCTGAACGGGTTAATGGAATCTTAAAACAAGAGTTCTTTATTGCTACCACAAATCTAGATATTAAGATAATGAAGAAAATAGTAAAGCAATCAATAACTATTTATAACTCTAAAAGACCGCATTGGTCATGTCATTTTAAAACTCCTAACCAGGCACATCAACAAAATAAAATGAAGATAAAATCATATCGAAAAAAAACATCATCTAAAGCTATAGCTTTAGATGATGTTTAATATATTTAATCAATAAATAACTGTAACGGTTATTTAGGACTAGTCATATAATATAATCAATTACTTCATTGGTATCCTCCAAGAAACTCCTGTACTTACGGTTAAAAATTTATTTGCACTTATTCCATGCCCAACAAGAAAATCGATTAAAAGATTTTTATTTAACAAATAAGAGGTTCCTCCATTTACACTTAAATTAAAATTAGTATCACTAAACTTATCATAACCCCCAAAAGGCTCAACAAAAATAGTCCATTGATCATCTAAACCATAAGAAAAATTCAATGTGTACACCCCTTGAAACTGTACAACTTCACTTGTTTTTGGATTTCCTTCTCCGTCTACACCTATTCTTGTTGAAGGTTCTAAATCCACATTAACCCCAAGGTTTGCTGTAATATTTAAACCTCCATAAAATTGATGGTTAAAAATAAATAACGCTGTAGAAGAAGGTTTAATTAAAGAATTATTAGAAAAATTAAAATTTACAAAAAAAGCAGAAGAAGGCATCATCGTATCTCCTTCAAAAATATTGAATTTAGCCCCTAGATTATAAGATACTAAATCCGAGTTTGAGAAATCATAACTTACCCCTCCATTAATCTCTATCTTCTCAGTAATTCCATATCTTAAAAAAGGATTAGATGAAAACACCTCTAAATTATCCGAATAATCTAAACCCAATTCTACTTGCCCAACATTTTTACCGACTGTAAAAACACTAATTGCGTTGCCTGGTCTTCCTGAATCAATATTTTCTTGAAATTGCGCATAAGAAATTGACAATGTAAATATCATTACAATTGTGAAAACAACATTTTTCATAACACTAAAATTTATTTCTTTTTTATTAACTTAACTCTATCTTCTAAAAACTGAATTCTTCTTTGTTTATACAAACTTCCTATAGCTTTTTTAAAAGCCTTTTTACTCATTTGTAAATGAAATTTTATAGATTCAGGTGAACTTTTATCAGTTAACATTAACTCTCCTTTCTCCTCTAATTTTCTTAATACCTTTTCTACATCTTCATCGATTACATTTTTAAACCCCTGAGGTCTAAGAGAGACATCGATTTTCTCATCCTCTCTAATCTTTTTTATGTAACCAAATGTTTTCATTCCTTCTTCTACATCAGAAAAAACTTCATTATTGTATAATAAACCTTCATAGGTTTCGTTAATTAAAACTGTATACCCAAGATCTGTTTGAACTCCGATAATTAAATCTACTTTATCTCCTTCCTGTAATTCCATTATAAATTTTTAAAATATGATTTTAATATTGTATCGTTTTTATTAGATGGTGTGAAAATTTCTAAAATCTTAGGTTTTTCACTTTTCTCATAAAAACTATTTAACTCACTCTCTACACCATTTAATGACGAAGCGCTAGAGTACTCTAAGTTATACATTTTAGCCAAATGTTCTGCTGTTAAATTGTGTGGTGTTTCAAAATAACGTAATGCATTCGTAGATTTAGGACCTGGTATAATTTTAAAAATCCCTCCTCCTGAATTATTAATTAGAATGATCCTAAAGTTTGATGGGATATAATTATTCCATAATGCATTACTATCATAGAAAAAACTTAAATCTCCAGTAATTAAAACTGTATTTTTACCGTCTACCACTGCAGCTCCAATTGCTGTTGACGTACTCCCATCTATACCGCTTGTGCCTCTATTACAAAACACTCTTAAGCTAGTATTTACATCATACAATTGCATGTAACGAATAACCGCACTATTACTGACCTGTACTTGAGACGAATCTGGCAAAGTGTCTAAAATATTTTTAAAAACCCTAAAATCTGAATATTCAGCTTTTTCAATAAAATTTTGATGCGCAATTTGTCTTTGAGTTTTTTCTTGCACCCATTTTTTTTGATAACCACTATATTCTTTAATTCGAACTTTCGTCTTTAAAGTTTTAAAAAAATCAACTGAATCTTCTTTTATATACTTTGACAAGCAGAAATATGTATCCATTTCCACCAGTTTATCTACATGCCAGTGATGTTTAGGTTGGTATTTTCTTAAAAACTGCTTTATTCTTTTAGAAATAACCATTCCTCCTAAAGAAATTAACAAATCGGGCTGTAAATCTTTAAACTCTTTTTCTTCAAGTTTAGTTATTAATTGATCTATTGAGTTGATAAATTTGGGATGACTTACATTTGAAGTAGTTTCTGTAAAAACCAAAACAGAAGTATCTTCTACAAAATACTTTAATAATTCTTGAAGACTTTCATTTGGATAATTAACACCAACTAAAATCAACTTCTTTTCTGAAGTGTTCCAAATATCAATAAGTTCAGTATCCAAGTCATATTTTTCTTTTATATTATTACTTTTTGACTTGAACTCAAAATCTTCTAATTCATTGACAGTTCTATAAATTGGTTCATTAAATGGCACATTAATATGTATTGGTCCACTTTCTGAAATACAAGTAAAAATAGCTTTTTCTACTTTTTCTTTATTATACTCTACGTTACTTTCACCTTCAATAAGATTTGCAGAATATAAAATATGATTCTTAAACACGTTTTCTTGACGAATTGTTTGTCCGTCTCCAATATCAACAAGATGTTTAGGTCTATCTGCAGAAATTACCAACAAAGGAATTCTACTGTAAAAAGCTTCAGTAATTGCTGGATAATAATTCAACAAGGCAGAACCAGATGTACAAACAATGGCCACAGGCTTTCGAGTTTGCTGTGCCATTCCTAAAGCAAAAAAAGCTGCACAACGCTCATCTACTACACTAAACGTTTCAATCTCATCAACATTTGAAAACCCAATTGTTAATGGTGCATTTCTCGAACCTGGAGAAATCACAACCTTATCAATATCATAATATTGACAAGCTCTTATTACTAACTGTGCAAGTTGTTTTTCTGGATACATTAGTCTGCAAAAATATTACTAAAAAAGAAAATCCACACTATATGTGTGGACTTCTTAATTATTTATACTAAATATTATTTAGTTACCTTTTTTGTAGTCTGCTAAAAACTTTTCTAAACCGATAGTTGTTAAAGGATGATTTAATAATCCTTCAATAGCTTTTAAAGGCCCTGTCATTACATCTGCTCCAATTTTAGCACAATCGATCACATGCATTGTGTGACGTACAGAAGCAGCTAAGATTTCAGTCTCAAACATGTAGTTATCATAAATTTGACGAATTTCAGCAATTAAATTTAACCCATCTGTAGAAACATCATCTAAACGTCCTATAAAAGGAGAAACATATGTTGCCCCAGCTTTAGCTGCCAATAAAGCTTGACCAGCTGAAAACACTAACGTAACATTTGTTTTAATTCCTTTATCAGAAAAATACTTACACGCTTTTACTCCATCAGCAATCATTGGTAATTTAACAACAATTTGAGGATGTAAAGCAGCTAAAGCTTCACCTTCTTTAACCATTCCTTCAAAATCTGTAGCAATCACTTCAGCAGATACATCACCATCAACGATTTCGCAAATTGCTTTGTAATGGTTTTTTATATTCTCTTCACCTGTAATTCCTTCTTTCGCCATTAACGAAGGATTTGTTGTAACTCCATCTAAAATACCTAGAGCCTGAGCTTCACGAATTTGATCTAAATTTGCTGTATCTATAAAAAATTTCATTGATTTTTTTGTTTTATTGTTGTGTTTCGCGCAAAACTACAATTTTATACCATTTTAAAATAAAGTTCCTAAATTATTTTTATTAAAAAACAACAACTTAATAACCCAATCTTTTAAAACAAAACAAACAGCTCTTATTAAGAAGCTGTCTGTTTGTAGTAAAGGAGGATTTACTAATTCAAATTATTTACATTGCAAAACTATTTCATTTACCAATGAATTATGTAAAATAAACATTACAAAAACGATTTAGCTTTACTTTTCTAAACATAGTATAACAAAAAACTTTCAATCAACATACTTAAACCTTAGATCATCAATATTTTCAAAATAAACTTCATTTGATTTCTTCTTATTAAAAACAACAGAACTACTATCAAAATTACAAGTTATTGATTAGTTAATCACACAAACTAGTTCTTTACATTTATCAATATTTATTTTTATCGCTTAATTCTTTTTTATGGACTTATCAAATGTTAAACTAATTGTTACAGATTTAGACGGAACACTTTTAAACTCTAATCATGAAGTAAGTGATTTATTTTTTGAGTTATTTAATAAAATTAAAAAACATAATATCTTATTTACTGCTGCGAGTGGAAGGCCTTTATATAGTATGAAAGATAAGTTAGCTAAAATTGAAAACGACATTATTATAGTGGCTGAAAACGGAGGTTTAGCTGTAAAGAAAGACAAAACTTTGTTATCCACTGCTATGGAAACTTCTAATTTATTCATGATTGATAAATTATTAAAAACACTACCTGAAGCACATCCTGTTTTTTGCACTAAAGACCAAGCATTCACCACTAGTAGCAATCCTGAATTATTAAAACTTCTTGCTGAATTTTACAAAAATTACGATGCAATTAATTCTGTTAACGATATAAACGAACCTGTTTATAAAGTAGCTATTTACCACGAAGTTAGCAGCGAACAGTTTTTGTATCCACATCTGAAACATTTAGAAGGAAACCTCAAGGTTAAAGTATCTGCAAATCATTGGGTTGATATTTCTGAAATGAAAGCAAACAAAGGTCATGCTGTAGCATTAATTCAAAAAGAATATAATATTTCCTACGAAGAAACTTTAGTTTTCGGTGATTACAACAACGACCTTGAAATGTTGAAAAGAGCTCATTTTAGTTATGCCATGGAAAATGCGCATCCTCAAGTAAAAAAAACAGCTAATTTTTCTACAAAAAGTAATGATAATTTTGGTGTAGAATCTATTTTAAGAAAACTACTCTATTCTAAAGAAAAGTAAGTTTACAATTTATAATGATTCATAATTAGTTTTTCGTAAACCCTATCAGGTAAAACTCTTTTTAAAAAAACAGAAAAGCGTTCCATAAAAGCGCCTACTTTATAATGAAGTTTTGGTTTATTAGTCAATATAATTTTATGTATTGCTTTAGCCATAACTAAAGGATTTAAACCTTTATCTACATATTCATCAGTTACTTTTAAGTTTTCCTGATAAATTTCTTTATACGGTGAATTTTCTAAAACAGGTGTATAGTATCTTCCAGAGGCTATATTTGTTGCAAAACTCCCTGGAGCAACACTAACAATATTTATTCCAAATTTTTTCACCTCCATACTTACAGATTCAGTTAATAATTCTAACGCTCCTTTACTTGATGAATAGACACTTCTAAAAGGCAAACCTGAATATCCAGCTATAGAAGTAATATTTATAATCAAACCTTTATTTTGCTTTCTCATATGAGGCAAAACTGCTTTCATAACACGAATAGGACCTAAAAAATTTGTATCAAAACCGTTTTCAACTTCTTCTATAGAAATATCTTCCATAGCTCCCATAATACCTTTTCCTGCATTATTAATTAAAACATCTACTCGCCCTTCTTTATCTACAACCTCTTGCACAGCTGAAAAAACAGTTTCAGATTTTAAGACATCTAATGCTACCAAAGGAAATTTTGAATCTTTAATACGATCTGGGTTTCTGGAAGTCCCATAAACTATGCATCCTTTTTCATTAAGATATTCTCCAATAGCTCTTCCTATGCCTGAAGACGCCCCTGTGATAAAAACCACTTTTTTCATATTCGGAAATTGAATGTTTTAAAACTAACATTCCTCTAAAAAAACAAAACATTCTTATTTACAAATATTTAACTCTTTTTCAGAAGAAAAAGTATTTTTGATTGATTTTACTGATCAAAAGTCCGCAATCATTGTATTTTTTCCAAATTTTTCCTGTAAAGATTTTGAGGTCTTTTAAAAATTAGGTACTTTCGGTGTTGAAACACGTAATTTAATTATTCCCTATAAAGTAAATTTTATAATTATGAAAAAATTGTTGCTTATACTATTCGCAATCTCACTTGTAATTTCTTGTGAGAAAAAAGAAAAGCCTAAAGATTTCTTAGTGCTTTCTGGCGAAGTTGATAATTTTAGAAAACGTACAATTGAACTTACCGGTCATAATTTTGAAAAGAAAATTCGTTTTGATAGAAAAACGAAAACATTTCTTGACACTTTAACAAATATTACTCCTGGACACTATATTTTAAAAATTGGTAAAAGACCAGTTCAAGTATATTTAAGTTCTATTGATGATTTAAAGTTAATTGTTGACGCAAAAAAGAGAACAAAAGATCCTGTTTTTCAAGGACCTACTGCAAACATCAACAATTACATTACTGAAAAAGCTAAAAAACTTGGTGTAGTACTTGGTAACGCTAACAAACTTTTCTCTATGAATGAAGAAGAGTTTTTAAGTAAAATGGATGAATACAAATCTACTTTAGAAGATTTAGCAAATAGTTCTCAACTTCCAGCTGATTATTTAGAAAAGGAAATGAGAAATATTAACTATGAATTCGCTCTAGCAATTAAGAACTACCAGGGTTTCCATAGGATTTTATATGGAGATGAAGAATTCAAAGTATCTAGTCAGTTTCCAATTGATATTCCAAGAGATATTGATTTAAACAACAGTGAAGATTATGTTAACTCTAAACCTTATAGAGATTTAATCAAAGCTAGATTAGATGATGTTACAAATAAGAAAAATAGAACCGATGGTGATTTCGACTTATCGTATTTAGAATCTGTTCATACAGAAATCAACGATACATTAATAAAAAATGATTTATTACATAAAGCCGCAGAAAAGCAAATCACCACAACTATAAACTTACAAGAATACTATAGAAAATATAATAGTTATTCTACTAATCAAAAAAATAAGGCCGAAATAGGAGAACTTTACAACAAGTTAAAATTAACTGCAAAAGGTCAACCTTCTCCTAAGTTTAATAAATTAGAAAACTATAATGGAGGCACTACATCTTTAGATGATTTAATAGGTAAAGGCAAATATGTATATATTGATGTATGGGCTACTTGGTGTGGTTTCTGTAAAAAAGAAATTCCATTACTTAAAAGATTTGAACAGCAATTTCACGGCAAAAACATTGAATTTGTTAGCTTAAGTGTCGACAGACCAGCTAACAAAGAAAAATGGAAACAAACTATTAAGGATAGAGAAATGAGTGGAGTTCAGCTTTTTGCTGGTAAAACACAAGAAGAATTACAATTCACTAAAGATTACTTAATTAAAGGGCTACCAAGATTTATTTTAATTGACCCTGATGGTAAAATTGTAACCGCTAACGCACCAAGACCAAGTCGAAGTGAAGAACTTAATGAATTATTTGAAAGTTTAGGTATCTAAAACATATTTAAAACTAAAAAAAAGAGTTATGTTCATCATAACTCTTTTTTTTGTCTCACCTCCAAACCAACTTATTAAAATCAAAATAGCATGAAAATCAAACATTACCTATTAGGTATAGTTATCACATTTATAAGCTGTAAAGAACAGAAAACAAAAGATTATTTAATATTATCTGGTAAAGTAGAAAACTTCAAAAAAAGAAAAATCAAACTTTCTGGTTATAACTATAATAAAAGCATTCGTTTTCACAAAAAATCCAATAGTTTCTCTGACACCTTGAGAAATATAAAACCTGGTCATTACAAACTTCAAATAAATCAGAGAATCGTCAATATGTATCTATCTAGTTTTGATGATCTAGACTTGGTTATAGACGCTAAAATGCGATTAAAAGACCCTATATTTAATGGCAAAAATGAAAGCATAAACAACTACTTAACTAAGAAAATAAAAAAGCACAGCTTTATTCTTGGGAGTGCAGAAAAATTATTCTCTTTAGATGAGAATGAATTTCTAAGTAAGATGGATAAATATAAATCTGCTTTGGATGATTTAGCCTTAAGCTCTAAATTACCTAAAGAATATTTCATTAAAGAAAAAAGAAATATTCACTACGAATTTGTTCGCAACATTAAAAATTACCAACCTTATCATAGAATGCTTTATGGTAATAACAAATTTGTTGTTTCAGAATATTTTCCTTCTGAATTGGTAGAAGAAATAGACATCAATAAAAATGAGGATTATATAAATTCTTTATCATATCGTTTACTTGTAAAAGAACTTTTAGAAAAAAAAGCAAATGAGAGAAAATCTAAAAAAAGAGATTTCAATTTAGCTTTCCTAGAAACTATACATGTTGAAGTTTTTGATACTTTAGTAAAAAATGACTTGCTACATAATGCTGCAAAAGAAATTATCTATAGAGTTGATAATTTAAATGAGTATTATAAAAAGTATATGCTTTACTCTACTAACGAAGAAAACAAAAAGGAAATTACCAAAATATACAACAAGCTAAAACTTACTGCTAAAGGAGAGATTTCACCTAAGTTTGAAAATTTAGTTAACTATAACGGAGGAACAACTTCTCTGGATGATTTAATTGGTAACGGAAAATATAAATACATTGATATTTGGGCCACTTGGTGTGGTATCTGTAAAAGAGAAATTCCACTTTTAAAAAGATTAGAGCAAAAATACCATGGTAAAAACATTGAATTTATCAGTATTAGTGTTGACAAAAAAGAAGACAAAAAGAAATGGGAATCTATTATAAAAGATAGAGAACTTGGAGGAATGCAACTATTTGCTGGTGAAACTAAAGAAGACTTTAAGTTTACAAGTGATTATTTGATTAAAGGATTACCTCGATTTATCTTAATTGATCCAGATGGAAAAATAGTAACAGCTAACGCTCCTAGACCAAGTGAAGGGAATAAATTAGAAGACTTACTCAATAAGTTAAGCGTTAAATAATAAATTAAAAAAGGTATAAACTAAGTTTATACCTTTTTTAATTTATTTCTTTTTACTTCTAATAATTATCTCCATCTAATAAATCTCCAATTCCTCCTAAAATACTTCCTTCTCCCTTACTCTTTCCTCCACCAGGAATAGAAGAAAGAACCCTTCCTGCTAATCTACTAAAAGGTAAAGATTGAATATAAACTGTACCCGGACCTCTTAATGTTGCAAAGAACAAACCTTCTCCTCCAAAAATTGTGTTTTTAATTCCACCTACAAATTCTATATCATAATCTACATTCTGTGTAAAACCAACAATACAACCTGTATCTACTTTTAAAACTTCCCCAGGTTGCAATTCTTTTTTTGCCATAGTCCCACCTGCATGTATAAAACCTAAACCATCACCTTCCATCTTTTGCATAATAAAACCTTCTCCACCAAACAGACCTCTTCCTAATTTTTTCGAAAATTCTATACCAATAGAAACTCCTTTAGCTGCACATAAAAACGAATCTTTCTGACAGATAAACTTACCTCCAAACTGAGTTAAGTCAATAGGAATGATTTTTCCTGGATAAGGCGAAGCAAATGATACTTGTTTTTTTCCATGACCTTCATTAGTAAAAACAGTCATAAACAAACTTTCTCCTGTTAATATTCTTTTACCTGCAGAGAAAATTTTTCCCAACAAACCTTTTTCTTGATTTGATCCATCTCCAAAAATAGTGTTCATTTTAATTCCTGAATCCATCATCATAAAACTTCCGCTTTCTGCCACTACTCCTTCTTCTGGATCAAGTTCTATTTCTACAAATTGCATTTCCTCACCAAAAATGCGATAATCTATTTCGTGAGCATTTTTTAAAAACATAAATTCTATTTTTATTTGATTAGACTAAAAATATTTCTATTTGTTACGATTTTACTTTAATACTCCATTCAAAATCAAATTTAGATACAGAAACCCCATTTTCATTAAATCCTTCTGAAGTTAAAATTATAGTTTGCCCTTCTTTAGTTTCAATAGCTTCTTGTATTTTCTTCTGAATTAATTCTCCTTGGTTGCACTCGAATATAATTCTACCAGTCGCTTTTTTAGTAAAAGTTGCATTCATATTAGTTACCAACATAGAAATACGCTCACCAGAATCTTTAATACTTTTTACCATTAAAATACCTGTTGAAAATTCAGCTGCCATTCCTTGTACTGCCCAAAACATAGATTTAAATGGGTTTTGATTAATCCATTTATGTTTTACTGTGATAACTGCATTTTTATCAGATATTGTTTTTACTCGTATACCTGTAATAAAAGCAGAAGGTAATTTATATAATAAGTAAAGATTAATTTTTCTAGGTGTAAACTTCATAAAAATGTATTTAATCGCAATTTAAGTCTTTTTATTTCTTAATTATTATCATAAAACCACTTAAAAAATGTTAAAATACGTTAAATTACAGTACTATGTATTGCATAATACCTTTTTTTAGACATATATTTGCAATGTAAAGTATTATATAAATCATTTTATTATGAAAAATCAGAACGAAAACACTAATGCTTTTTTGATACACATTTCATCTTTCGCAGGATATTTATTTCCTTTAGGAAGTATTATTACTCCTCTTATTTTGTGGCAAGCACAAAAAGATAGAAGTCAGTTTTTAGATGAACATGGTAAAGAAGCTGTAAATTTTAATATTAGTTTTGGTCTATATATTTTTATTCTAAGTGCTTCTTTTTTCACGTTTTTCATAAGAAACATTTTTAGAATATTAGATAGATTCGATCATATAGATTTTGGTAATCAAATTAGCTTTAATGGTGATTTTTTCAGTTTCTTTGGAATTTTCTCTATCGTAGGAATTGTGTCACTTATTAAAATTGCTTTGGTAATTATAGCTTCAATGAAAGCAAATAATGGAGAACATTACAAGTATCCATTTATTATAAAATTTATAAAATAACATCCCTTATTAATGAAGATAGAAAATACAAAAGCACAGATGCGAAAGGGAGTTTTGGAGTATTGTATACTTTCCATTTTACAAAAAGGAGACGCATACACTTCAGAAATCTTAGAAACATTAAAAAGTGCAGAAATGATAGTAGTAGAAGGTACAATTTATCCGCTACTAACAAGGCTTAAGAACGCTGGACTTTTATCGTACAGATGGGAAGAATCTACATCTGGACCTCCAAGAAAATATTATGTATTAACCGAAAATGGTAATATGTTCTTAAAGGAACTCGATAAAACGTGGAATAATTTAGTAAATGCAGTAAATCAAGTAACAAGTACAAAATCAACATCAGATGAATAAGACTATCAATATAAACTTAGGTGGATTCTTCTTCCATATAGATGAAAATGCCTACCAAAAATTAAAACGCTATTTGGATGCCATATCCAAATCGTTAAGCGATGATCCTCAAGGAAAAAATGAAATTATAGCAGATATTGAAGCTAGAATAAGCGAATTATTATCAGAAAGAATTACTGATGCAAGACAAGTAGTTAATGAAGGTGATATTGATGAAATCATCGCTATAATGGGGCAACCTGAAGATTACACGGAAGCAGAAGAGTCTTATAACGAAAACTACACATACACTAGAAAAAGAAACACTAATAAGAAATTATTTAGAGACGGTGATAGTAAATTTTTAGGCGGTGTAGCCTCTGGTATCGCACATTATGTAAATGTTGATATCATTTGGATTCGTTTAGCATTTATTCTTGCAGCAGTAACAACTGGAGTTGGAGTTTTAGCTTACATTTTATTATGGGTTTTATTACCTGAAGCTAAAACAACAAGTGAGAAATTACAGATGGAAGGCGAGCCTGTGAATATCGATAGCATTGAAAAAAAAATTCGTAACGAGTTTGAATTCCTCTCTACGAAGCTAAAAGATGGTGCCAATGAGCTCACAGACAAGATTTCTAGTGCTGATTATGAGAAATTACGCACTAACACCAAATCTGGTCTGCAGGATTTTCTAGATACTGTAGGAAAAATTCTATCCTCACTTTTTAAAATTTTTGGAAAGTTCATTGGTGCTTTACTTGTATTTGTTTCTAGTATAACTCTAGTTTCGTTATTATTTGCTCTATTTTCTGTAAGTAGTTTGGAAATATTAGGGTTTGAAGGTGATTTTGTAGATGCTCCTCCGTTCTTTTATGATTCAGTTTTTCCTAAATGGTTATTAACGGTCTTCGGTTTAATCGTTGTAGCTGTTCCATTTTTCGCACTATTAATTTTAGGGTTAAGAATTCTTTCTCCTAACATTAAAAGAATTAACACAACTACTTCATTAAGCTTATTCGGTATTTGGTTAGCCGCATTACTTATTGTTGGATTTTCGGGAATAGAATATGCAACTTCAAGAGCAAGAACAGGAATTAAAGCTAGTAAAAAGAACATTCAATATAACGCTACTTCTCCTTTAAAAATAGGAGTTCAAAATGATAATGATATTTACTACTTACATAATTTAGAAAGAAGAAGAAATTCTAAAGAAGTTTATGTTGATGATAAAAAAATGAAATACTCTAACAACATTAAAATTGATGTTGAAAAGAGTGAAACAAATGAAGCTTACATTGAAATTAAAAAAGAATCTGAAGGAAGAAAAAAGAGATTAGCCATAAAGAATGCAGAAAACATTATTTATAAGTTTGATTTAGAGAATAACAAAATTGTTTTTGACGCTTATTTCTTATCTGACTATAAAAATATTTGGAAGAGAGAAGAAGTATACTTAACGCTTTTTATTCCTGAAGGCACTACTCTTTTCTTTGAAAAATCTTCAAAAAAATTTTTATACGACATAGAAAACACTCAAGATATATATGATAGAGATATGGGAAATCATTATTTTAAAATGACTACTAATGGTTTAGAGTGTACAGATTGTGAATCTACAAACCAGGAAGATGCTCCTTCTCGTTTTAAAGATGACAACGACGAAAATAATGACGACAATAACGATGATGAATTAACTTTTTTATTCGATAGCACAATTAACGATACAAAAGCAGAGTTCATCATTAGTAAACAAACTACGGAAAAACAATTAAATCGTTTAATCAACTGGTTTAAAGACAAAAAGAATATTGATATAGACATTTACGATCCTCTATTTGACTCAGAAGATAAAATTAAGAGAATCACCTTAAAAATAGATTGTAACGATGGACATAGAGGTGAATTAAAAATTACAAATGGAACTTTATCAAACATTCCTAAAGGTTTCCTTAGAAATTATGATGAAAATGAAGGAATTTTAGCATTTAAAATCTGGTAATTAAAAAGCTAACTCAAAAAACAACTAACTATGAAAGAACTTTTCGACTTTTTCTTTAAAGGAGACCTATTTTGGAAAATAGTTTTATTAATTTGGTCTCTGTTATCAGCTTTGTTTGTAAATGGACAAGTTGATCAGAACTCGGAACTATTTAAAACTTTAAAAAGTAAAGACAGTATAATTTTCGAACGTACATTTAACAAATGTGAGTTACAAAAGTTAGATGATATTATCGACCAAGATTTTGAATTTTATCATGATTTAGGTGGTATTGAAAATCGAGAAGATTTTTTCAAGTCTGTTCAAAAAAATATTTGTGCAAACAAAAACGAAAAGCCAATAAGAAAATTAGTTGATAATAGTTTAAAGGTGTATCCTTTAACAAAAAATGGAAAAATATATGGTGCCATTCAAAAAGGCAAACATACATTTCATATAAGAAAGAATAACAAACTCACGCCTACAGGATCTGCATTATTCACACATGTATGGATTCTAAATAACAACATATGGAAGCTGAAACGAGTTTTAAGCTATAATCATCTTCCTGTACAAAATTAGTTTATCGGTTAGCTAACTTCTAAACTAATACTTGGTTTACTTTGCCAAAGCTCTTTAGAGCTTTGGCTTTTTTGTTTCTTTTCTTAATTTTACTACATGAAGAAAATTTTCACATTCTTTTTTTACTGGACAACTTTAATTCTTTTTGCTCAAAAACTACCTAAAGGATTTTCATACATAAAGGATATTGCTCCTAGCATCCAACAAGAGTTACGCTATTGTTACACAAATAACTTTGTAGGAACATCAATAAACGGATATGAAGAACCTGTTTTAATCACCTCTACAAAAGCCGCACTTGCATTAAAAAAAGCCCAAGATCAACTTATAAAAAAAGGACTTAGTTTAAAAATTTTTGATGCTTACAGACCACAACGTGCAGTAAATCATTTTGGCAGATGGGCAAGAATTCCAAAAGATACATTAACCAAACAACAATTCTATCCAAAATTAAACAAACGTAATCTTTTTAAATTAGGTTATATTTCAAGTAGATCTGGTCATTCCAGAGGAAGTTCTATAGATTTAACTATTATTAATTTAAAAACTAATAAAGAACTAGATATGGGCGGACCTTATGATTTTTTCGGAAAAGTTTCTCATGTTTTTTATAAAAACATTACTAAAAAACAGAAAGAAAACAGGATGTTACTACGTAATATTATGTTAGCTAATGGATTTAAACCTTACTCATATGAATGGTGGCATTTTACTTTGCGTAATGAACCTTTCCCTAAAACTTATTTTGACTTCCCTATTAAGTAAGAATTAACATTTCTTATCGACTATATTCAGCAAATCGGCACTATCTTTGCAATAACTTGTTTATTATGCGATTACTATTAAACATTTTTATTTTTTCTTTATTGACTAATTCATTTCATGCTTTAGCTCAAGTTGACGGAAGTACTAGCGGTACAAAAAAAGGCACATCTATTGGAATTGTTGCAGCTCCTGCAAAAAAAATAACCAAACCAAAATCTTTAGGTTTCGGTAATAATGATGGATTTAAAAAAGCTAATGACGAATTACAAAAAAAGAAAAAAAGAGAAAAAGCTGAAGAAGATCTAAAAAACAAAGGGATTTTAACCAAAGCTAAAATAGCTGAAGAAAGATATTTAAAAAACTTCCAAAGAATAAATGGTCAATTTAGTTATCCTGTAATCGATCAAGATTTAGGAAGTATTACTACCAATTCAAAAACAATTAATATTATCTGTAGAGACCATCAATACCCTGATGGAGACAGAGTTAGTATTTATATTAACGATATTCCAGTTATAACAAATTTAACTTTAAAACAAAGCTTTCAATCTTTCAAAATTCCTTTAGAAGAAGGCGTTAATAAAATTAAAATAGTAGCTCTTAATCAAGGGTCTTCTGGACCAAACACAGCTGCTTTTAAAGTTTTAAATGATGCAGGAATGGTACTTTCTTCTAATGAATGGAATCTAGCAACAGGTGCAAAAGGCACCCTTGTTGTAGCTAAAAGTAAATAATTCTTCGATAACGTTTGAGATAAATCCTACTTATTGCGTTTTTTATTCTACAAAAAACAGTTATTTTTGTTCTTGCATTTATATTAAGCAACTAGAAACAAACAACATTCAGAATGAAAAAAATAACTAAAGAAACCTATCTTGATTGGTATAAAGACATGCTATTTTGGAGAAAATTTGAAGATAAATTAGCAGCTGTATACATCCAACAAAAAGTAAGAGGTTTTTTACACTTATACAATGGGCAAGAAGCAGTTTTAGCTGGAGCTTTACATGCGATGGATTTAACTAAAGACAAAATGATTACCGCTTATCGTAATCATGTTCAACCTATTGGAATGGGTGTAGATCCAAAAAGAGTAATGGCTGAGTTATATGGAAAAGCTACAGGAACATCTCAAGGTTTAGGTGGTTCTATGCATATTTTTTCTAAAGAATTTAGGTTTTACGGAGGTCATGGAATTGTAGGTGGACAAATTCCTTTAGGTGCTGGAATTGCATTTGGAGATAAATACCACAATAGTGACGCGGTTACTTTATGTTATTTTGGTGATGGAGCTGCTCGTCAAGGTTCGTTACACGAGACTTTCAATATGGCAATGAACTGGAAATTGCCAGTAATCTTTATTTGTGAAAATAACGGTTATGCAATGGGAACTTCTGTTGAAAGAACAGCAAATCATGAAGATATTTGGAAATTAGGTTTAGGTTACGAAATGCCTTGTGGACCAGTTGATGGAATGAATCCTGTTAAAGTTGCTGAGGCAGTTGATGAAGCTATCCAAAGAGCAAGAAAAGGCGAAGGTCCTACTTTCTTAGAAATGAAAACATATAGATATAGAGGTCACTCTATGTCAGATGCTCAACACTATCGTACAAAAGAAGAAGTTGAAGAGTATCGCAAAATTGATCCTATTACACAAGTATTAGACATCATTAAAGAAAAGAAGTATGCTACCGATGAAGAAATCGATGCTATAAATAAAGAAGTAAAAGAAATGGTGAAAGAATGTGAAAAATTCGCTGAAGAATCTCCATTCCCAGAACTTAATATTTTACACGATGTAGTTTACGAACAAGAAGACTACCCTTTCATTAAATAATAATAACCAACAAAACTAAGTACAAATGGCAACAATCGTAAATATGCCTCGCTTAAGCGACACAATGGAAGAAGGAGTAGTAGCTTCTTGGTTAAAAAAAGTTGGTGATAAAATCGAAGAAGGAGATATTCTTGCTGAAATTGAAACTGATAAAGCTACAATGGAATTTGAGTCTTTCCATGAAGGAACTTTATTACATATTGGAGTTCAAGAAGGAGACAGCGCTCCTGTAGACACTTTATTAGCAATTATCGGAGAAGAAGGTGAAGACATTTCTACTTTATTAAACGGAAACTCAACTCCTAAAGTTGAGGAAGCTAAAGAAGCTCCCAAAAAAGAAGAAACTGCTAGTACCAACAATAATTCAACTGCAATTCCTGAAGGAGTTCAGGTTGTTACTATGCCTCGATTAAGTGATACTATGGTAGAAGGTACTGTAGCATCTTGGTTAAAAAGTGTAGGTGATAAAGTTGAAGAAGGTGATATTTTAGCTGAAATCGAGACTGATAAAGCTACAATGGAATTTGAGTCTTTCTATGAAGGTACTTTATTATATATTGGTATAGAAGAAGGCAACAGTGCTCCTGTAGATAGTCTTTTAGCTATTATCGGAAATGAAGGTACTGATGTATCTACTGTCATTGAAGCTCATAAAAATGGAGGAGTTGTTACAACTACTCCCAGTACAGAAGACAAAAAAGAGGAAAGTAAGCCTGTTTCAGAAACTACTTCAAATGCTCCAAAAGCTGTAGAAAATACAAACACGAGTACTGGAGGTAGAATTTTTGCTTCTCCTTTAGCGAAAAAAATAGCTAAGGATAAAGGCATCAATTTAGCAGATGTAAAAGGTTCTGGTGAAAATGGTAGAATTGTAAAGAAAGATGTAGAAAACTACACTCCTTCTGCAGCACCTCAACCAGTCGTTACTAGTTCTACTCCATCAGCAGCGCCTCAAGTCACGAGTTTTGCTATCGCTGGTGAAGAAAAGACAGAAGATGTTAAGAACTCTCAAATGCGTAAAGCTATTGCTAGAAGTTTAGGTAATTCTAAATTCTCTGCTCCTCACTTCTACTTAAATATTGAAGTAGATATGGATAACGCAATCGCTTCTCGTAAAACTATAAATGCTATTCCAGATGTAAAAGTATCATTCAATGATATGGTAGTTAAAGCATGTGCAATGGCATTAAGAAAACACCCTCAAGTAAATACTTCTTGGGAAGAAAATGTAACGAAATACCATAGTCATATTCATGTTGGTGTTGCAGTTGCTGTAGATGAAGGTTTAGTTGTACCTGTAGTGAAACACACAGATGCTTTAACATTAACTCAAATTGGAGCAAGCGTTAAAGATTTAGCAGGAAAGGCTAGAAGTAAAAAAATTAAGCCAAACGAAATGCAAGGTAGTACGTTTACAGTATCTAACTTAGGTATGTTCGGAATTGAGAGCTTTACTTCAATCATTAATCAACCAAACTCAGCGATTTTATCTGTTGGAGCTATTGTTCAAAAACCAGTAGTTAAAGACGGACAAATTGTTGTGGGTAACACAATGATGTTAACTTTAGCTTGTGATCACAGAACTGTTGATGGTGCTGTTGGAGCTCAATTCTTACAGACATTAAAAACGTTTATTGAAAACCCTGTTACCATGTTAGTGTAACTTGTTTTTAAACATAAATAAAAAAACTCGAAGAAAATTCTTCGAGTTTTTTTGTTTCTAATATTAATTAAAAATCAAATCGATAATTCATTTTGAATGCAACTCCCCAATTCGTTCGATTAAAATTATCATCAAAGTTATCGGTAACAACCAAATAAACATAACTTAATGGTTTGTATTCCCATTGTAATCTACTATTCACATTAAAGTTATTTCGTTGATTATTATACTGAACATAAGTCGTCCAATTCAAACGATTATTGAAAAAAATCTGACCAGTGAATCGATTTAAATGAAATACTTCTTTTCCTAAGTCATGTAAATCAATAGAATTCACATCATGTGATAATTCTAAATTAGCAAAAGGAAGCAATTGATAATTTAGATATACTCCTCCTGAAATTTTATCTCCTCCATAAAATTTTCCTTTTTGAATATTTACTCGATAACGAAATTGTTGATTATTTGCTGAGTTGTATCCAACTTTCACATTCCAGTTTTGATAATTATCAGGTGAGATTGCATTACCATTTCCAAGAATATCAAAACCATATTTCAAATCAATATCATCATAATTCAACACATAATATACTGCTGAAAAATCTTTAAAAAATACAGCTGAATTCAAAAAATGACTCATTTGATTTAAACTTCCATCTATATCAAAATAAGTATCGTTGACATAATTTACATATCGAATAGAATTTAAATTTTTAGATTTATCATAAAACTTAGTGTATTGCAAACTACTTGAAGCTTGATAATAACCTTCTCTAACTAGCAAATCATTTATCGCATCGTAAGTAAACAATCTTGGTGTAAAACCTACATCAGTTAGATAATTATCTTGAACATTTTTTATAGAAAAACCACCTTGTAATCCTCTGTCGTTATAATCTATACCAAGATTAAAAAATTTATTTTCTCCTGAAATATCATTATTAAAACTCATCGCCATATTCGCTAATCCAATCCATTTTTTATTATCAGATTTAAAATTTAAATTAACTCCTGTTACGCGATTGTAATCATCAACAAAATTAAACGCATCTGTCTCTTGCCTATTTATTAAAAAAGCTGTCGCAGATAATTGTTTTAATACTTGTTGCTCTCCAACCAATACTGTATAATTTTGAGCATTAATATTCTCATTCTTATCTGTTTGAACATTCATTACTCCTACTCTAGTTTTTTGAGCTATGTTTCCAGATAATTTTAATCCGAATTGAATTTCATTCTCAGCTCCTATTTTTCTAGAATAAAACGGATTCACATCTGAAGTTCCTAGATTTGAAAATAAATCTGCGTTCTCTAAAAAGAAGTTTCTTCGTTCTGGAAAAAAAACTGAAAAACGAGATAGATTAGTCACTTGTTGATCTACATCTATCTGAGAAAAATCTGGATTGATTGTAGCGTCTAACTTTAAGGAAGAAGACAGATTATATTGTACATCTAAACTCGGCCTAAACATAGTTTCTTCATCACTATCAACATTCTGATAATTCAAAGTTATAGAAGGAGAAACTGCAAATCGAGAACGAATCGTTTCGGGTACTTTTTCCAAAGTAAATGCTCTCGTAAAACGTAAATCAAATGTTGGATAATTTCTACTTAAATCAGTAAGTATCGTCCATGAATTGTTTTTTATATCTCTTACATAAAATTGCACTCCAAATGTTGTATTCTCTTTATCAAAATTTAGAGCTTTGAAAGGAATAGCAATTTCATAAACTTTATCATTTCCAATAACCGATGTTTTAGTTCTCCAAACTGCATTCCAACTAAAATTTAAACCATAACCAGTTTCATTTCTCTCAACCAAAGCATCGACTTGGGTTCCATAAGTATTAACAGCAAATAAATTTCCGTTTTGTTGTTGATGTTGTGTATCTAAAACCATTACAAAAGCATCACTTATACCTATAGAAACATCTCTTTTTAAAGAACTTACTTGTTGTTTAGAAGTGGTATCGTGATATACAGCTCCTATATATAGAAATTCGCCATCATGATATATTTTAACTTCTGTTTGATTTTTAGCTAAACCTTCATCAGTCGGTAAAAGGTTATGAAAATTTGTATGCGTTGGAATAGTTTTCCAAACCTCTTCATTCAACTTTCCATCTATCTCAATAGCAACAGCTTTAAATGGGATTGACGAATTTTGAGCATAACCAACTAGACAGACAAGAAAAAGAACAGCAACTTTAATTATTTTCATGCTACTTACTGTCGTTTACTTTTGTAGCCGTTTTACTAATAATTTGCCAGTTCTCGTTAACTTTTTTCAACAAGAATAAATCTATGTAAACCCACTTCCTATCTGGGCCAGCAATTTCAACCTTTGCAATAGCAATATCTTTTATAATATCAATTGATAATACTTTCCCTACACGACCGTTAAATTCTCCTTTCTTACGATTCTTGAAAAAACCAGCATATTCTTCAGGAGTAAATCTTTTGAATCCGTCTCTTGTTGTTAAGTATAATGTTGCATTTTCAGCAAAAGCACTTTTTAAAATATCTAATTCGTTATACGAGCTTCCTTTGATATAATTTTGAAGTGTTTTTTCTAGATTACCAAACTCTGATTGACCTGATAAAACTTGTGATAAAATAAATGCACATACTAATAAAGTTCGTTTCATAATTTTGAATTTAAATTTGATTCAAAACTCTTGAAAGACTTTTTTAATAAAATGATTTTTTATAATTCAGGTGTCCAGAATTATAAAATTAGACTATAAAAACTGTTTTTGAAATTGCAATGGTGTTAGTCCAACTACTTTTTTAAAGGTTGCGTAAAAATTTGATTTAGAAGAAAATCCGGCTTCAAACCCTATCGCCTCAAGTGTCAATTCTGTTCGTTCTTGCAGTAACTTTTTAGCTTCTTCAATTCTATACTCATTCATATAAGCCGCAAAACTTTTCCCTAAGTTATCATTTAATAATTGCGATAGTTTATGCGGTGTAATATTGATTCCTTTTGCTACATCTGAGATTTTCACATTAGTATCTTTATACAAAGCTTGAGTAATAATTAACTCATTTAACTCTTCTAACAAACCTTTAGCTTCTGTCTCTATAATTTTCTTTGACGCATATTTCTCTGGAATATTTTTAAAAATTTCTTCTCTATTTTTCTTTGATAAAAAGAAAATCAGCAATACATAAAAAACAATCGAAAATGTAATTGTACCAATTAAATACAGATAAAACATACCTATTAAGTAAGCTACAAAAATCAACAAATTAGCTACATAAACCCAGATTAACCAAAGTTCGGAAGTGGTACAATCTTCAGATTTTTTAAATAGCTTTTTAAATGTATCTTTTAGAATAAAACCTGTAGCTAACACATAAATCCCCCAGACAGCATAAATGAAATATACAATATACATACTCCATAGTTTCTGAGCGTTTTCGTAAGGATAATTGAAGCCTAAAATAATAATTACTGAAGTTAAAAAAACGAAGTTTAATTTCCACTTTAAGGGAAACTCTTTTCTATTTTCCAACGATGATTTTGTATAGTAAAAAAGGCTAACTCCTATTAAAAAACATGCAGATAACCCTATCTGTAATAAGGTAATATTTCGTTCTTCCTTTGGTGTGAAAATCACATATAACGATTTACCAATTCTAATACTAAGAAACAGTACTAACAACCCAAATAACAAATTCTGTGTTCTTTTTTCTTTATTAAAAAAAAGAAAGTAAAAAGCCACAAGAAAACCATTAAATACTCCTAAGCCACAAATAAAAAACAGTATTGGGTTATTAAACATAATCTTTAAACAAAATTTTTGACTAAAATAAAAAATGATTCTAATTATTTCTATTTACTATAAAGGCTTTATTTTTTTATAGTTTTTGTAAACGAATTATAATTCAATCGACAAATAGTTCAATATAAAATATGAAATAATGAAACAATTGTCCATTTTACTCCTATCTATCTTCTTATTACAAAGCTGCGTACAAGACGATATTATTAACGATCGAGTTGATGCATCTTTTAGCATTACAAATCCAATTACTGAAATTACGCTAAACGATACTTTTCAATTAACAACAAAATATACAGATAATGTTGGTAAAACTGTCACAACAAACATTACTTGGTCAAGCTCAAATGAAATGATCGCAACAGTTTCTAACTCCGGATTAGTTACAGCTGTAGCTCAAGGACAAGCAACTATTATGGCCTCTATTGTTTCTGAAGAAGGTGAAACAATTACCGATGAAATAGTAGTTACTGTAACTATGGATCAAGTGGACAATAATACTAATCAAGAAAAAACAGGAACTATAAGAACTACTAGTAGTTATGTATTAGAAGGAACTTTTACACTACATGAAATACCTGATACAAATAATTTAGAACTTGTTATAAATGATAATTATAGAGCTTCATCTAGCTTACCAGGATTATATATTTACCTAACAAATAATCCGAACACTGTAAATAACGCAAAAGAAATTCATGCAGTTAGAGTATTCAATGGTGCACATACTTACATTATAGAAAATACTGGTATAAACGATTTTTCTCATATTCTATATTGGTGTAAACCTTTTAGTGTAAAAGTAGGAGAAGCTAAAATTCAATAATCATTTAACAAGAAACAAAAACAATGAAAAAATATATTTTACTATTCGTTATTACTTTTTCTTTAGGAAATTCTGTTTACGCTCAATGGAGTAAAGGAAAAGGAAATGGTTATTATAAATTATCTGCTTGGTATTTACAGTACGATCAACATTATACAGACACTGGAGCAATTGATCCTAACGCGACAAGAACCCAATTTAATACAAACATTTATGCAGAGTATGGTATTACTGATAAAATAGATATTCTAGTTTATGTTCCTTTTGTTGCTGTTTCTTCTCAGAACAATCAAATCTCTGGAACTAATGGAGGAGTTATACAATCGGGGGAATCTGTAACTTCTTTTGGAGATGTAGATCTAGGTATTAACTACGGATTTTATAAAAAAGGAAAGTGGGCAGCTTCTGTAAAATTAATTCTTGGTTTACCTACTGGTGAAGATGCTGGAGGAAGTGACGGAAGTTACCAAAATGGAGATGGCGAATTCAACCAATACTTATCTACACATTTAGGATACAGTTCTACATTAGGAGATTTACCTTTTTATGCAAAATCTTATTTAGGGTTTAATAATAGAACTGAAGGTTTTTCTGATGAATTTAGAACAGGACTAGAAGCTGGAATTAACTTTCTTGACTCTAAATTATGGGTAATTACTCGATTAAATGTTGTAAAATCATTTAACAACGGAACATTAAGTGCTGTAAATAGTAATGGTAGCATTTTCGCAAATAATATCGAATTCAGTAGTTTCGGCTTTGAAGCTGCGTATTATATCACTAAAAAACTAGGAATTTCTTTAGGTTTTGACTCTGCTTTCGACGGAAAAATAATTGCCGCAAGCCCTTCTTTTTCAGGAGGAATATTTTTAGACCTTAAATAGATCTTCTCTTATTTATTGAAATACCCCAAACTAAATAGGTTTATTGAATTTAGGATTTTATACTAAACTTAATAAACCTATTTAAATTTTCAAAGTAAATTACATCCTTCTAGTTTTATCCATTAGGTAAAAATCTGCTAAAACCAAAGCCGTTAAAGCTTCAACAACTGGTACTGCTCTTGGTACAACACAAGGATCATGTCTTCCTTTTCCTTGTATTTCTGTTGCTTCACCTTCAGAGTTAATTGTTTGCTGATTTTGCATTATTGTAGCCACTGGCTTAAATGCTACTCTAAAATAGATATCCATTCCATTAGAAATTCCTCCTTGAATCCCTCCAGATAAATTTGACTGTGTAGTTCCATCTGGATTAAAGATATCATTATGTTCTGAACCTTGCATTTTTGCCCCGCAGAAACCACTACCAAATTCAATTCCTTTAACTGCATTGATAGACAACATTGCTTTTCCTAACTCTGCATGAAGTTTATGAAAAATTGGCTCTCCTAAACCAACTGGTACATTTTGAGCAACACAAGTAATTGTTCCTCCGATTGTATCACCTGCCTTTCTAATTTCTTTAATCTTCTCTATCATTTGTTCAGCAGATTTTTCATCTGGACAACGAACAATATTAGATTCAGTTTTAGAAAAATCTAAATCCTGATAAGGTTTATCTATAAATATATCTCCTACTGAAGATGTAAATGCGTTAATAGAAATATGAGCAAGTAATTGTTTTGCTAAAGCTCCAGCAACTACCCAGTTTGCAGTTTCTCTAGCAGAAGTTCTACCTCCACCTCTATAATCTCTTATTCCGTATTTTTTATCGTATGTATAATCGGCATGTGAAGGTCTGTATACATTTGTATTATGATTATAGTCTTTACTTTTTTGGTTTGTGTTTTTAATTACAAAACCAATAGGCATACCTGTACTTTTACCATCAAAAATTCCAGATAAAAACTCTACAGTATCTGGTTCTTTACGTTGTGTTACGATTTTTGACTGACCCGGTTTACGACGATCTAATTCTTTCTGAACAGCATCAAAATCAATTGTTATCCCAGCAGGAAAACCATCTATAACTCCTCCAATTGCTACTCCATGTGATTCTCCGAAAGTAGATACTCGTAATATATTTCCAAAGGAATTAAACATACTTTCTAATTTTGAAACGAAGGTAACTATTTCACTTAAATCGAGAAGAAGAAGCACTAAGAAAAATGAGAATTATTATTGACTATATAATTTTGACTCGCATTTTTAATTAATTTCTAAGTCTTATTCAATTAATACATTTTATTAGCATTAAAGGTCAAAAAAAATCAACAATTAAAAAACTGATAGTAAATTATTTATAATTTTATTTAAAAATACTTTTCAAAAAAGTTAGATTTTATTTTCTCTAATTAAAAAAGGTTCTTATATTTGCACCCGCAAAACGGTTAAACGTTTTCGGCCTGGTGAAATGGCAGAGTGGTCGAATGCGGTGGTCTTGAAAACCATTGACTGTAACAGGTCCGGGGGTTCGAATCCCTCTTTCACCGCAAAAAGCTTCAAGGAAACTTGAAGCTTTTTTGTTTTTATGCACTTCTCCTAATGTGACTTTCTTCTTTTTTTGTTTCTAAAGAACTGTAACTCCCCTATTACGAACTTTATAAATCAAGAAACAAAATGTCAAAAAAAACAATTTATCTATTAGGTATTTTAATAACGATTATTCTAGGCACATTTTTAAGTTGGAAATATTGTTGTACCACAAACACAGATGATTTACAAGAAACAATAGCTCAACCTATACCAAAGCCTGAACCTATAAAGGAAGAAACTCCAAAATTATCTTTTGGGAATATTGATGAGAAAGGCAATATTAATTTTTCTTTTGATAATATTAAATTCAAAAAATCTAGTATGGATTTTTCTCCTTCATTTATGACTGGATTAGACACTGAACTTAATGAATTAAAAGATTTCGTTATACAACCTAAAAACGAAAAAGCTTTATCGATTATAGGATATTATATGAGTGACGAAACGAATAATTCTATTTTTCCGAATATTGGATTGGCACGTGCTGTAAAAATCAAAAACTACATGTTTTCTCGTGGAATACCTACAAAACTAATTGATATTTATTCTGAAGTGAATGATGACCTTGAAGTTGATAATAATAACGTTATGAAAAAACCTATTAAGTTTAGCGTTGGAAAATCTAAAGATTACAGTAAACTTATACAAAAAATAATGAAAGAAATCGAAGAAAATCCTTTAGTCTTAGAATTCGATTCTGGAAAATTACATTCTGAATTCACATCTGAACAAAGAATAAAAATTGTGAATATTTCTACATATTTGGATAAAGTTGACAATTCCAATTGTTTAATTACTGGACACACAGACAATACTGGATCTACAGAAAGTAATTTAACCTTAGGTTTGAAAAGAGCTAATTTCTTAAAGGATTATATTATTAGAAGTGGAATATCTGAAAACAAGGTAAAAACTACTTCTAAAGGCGAAAGTTCACCTATAGCAAGTAACAAAACTGAAGCAGGAAGACAGAAAAATAGACGCGCTACAGTTTCGATAAATTAAAAAAGTATGCTTAACCACCTATGGTAATCATACTTCGGTTATTATGGTTGGTTAAGTTTTCAAAATCTTTGCTATCTGTCATTCCAGAACGAACTGCTTTCTTTTTAAGAATTGCACTTTGAATTATTGATTCAATAGAAATTCCCGCTCTGTATGTACTTAATAAATCCATTTCTGAAGTAGAAAACAGACAATTCTTTAATTTTCCATTTGCCGTTAATCGGATACGATTACAAACATCACAAAACGGATTAGTTACTGAAGAAATGATTCCGAAACTACCTTGGTAAGACTCTATTTTAAAATTTCTAGCTGTAAAATTATCTTCATGAGGTAAAGTAATAATAGCATTTTTCGAGAACTTAGATTCTACCTGATTTAAAAGCTCATTATAACTTACTAATTTAGATTTATCCCATCTATTTCCGTCGAAAGGCATAAACTCTATAAAACGGACTGAAATTGCTCTATCTTTCGTAAACTCTACGAAATCGATAATTTCATTATCATTAAAACCTTTTAACAACACAACATTCAGTTTTACATTAAAACCTTCATCTAATAATAACTGAGTGTTTTCAAAAGCTTTTTTAAATTGATCTCGCTTTGTTATTGTATTGAATTTTTCAGGGTGCAAAGTATCTAAACTTACATTGATTGTTTGTAACGATGACTTTTTTAACACTTCAATATTTCTATCAACTAGAATTGCATTTGTAGTCATTGAAAGTTCTACTGGCAACTTAGAAAGTCCAGAAATAATTTCTTCGAAATCTTTTCTCAATAAAGGTTCACCACCTGTCAATCTAATTTTAGTTACTCCATGTTGCACAAACAATGTTGCAATATCGATAACTTCAGCAGCTGTCATAATTTGATTTCTAGGAGACAACACTACTCCACTTTCGGGCATACAGTAAGTACATCGCAAATTACACTTTTCAGTAAGTGAAATTCGTAAATAATTATGATGCCTTCCGAAAGTATCAGTTAGTATGTTTTGTCTCTGATTCATTAATGACGTTCTCCTGTTAACACTTTATAACTATGAAATAAATGTGGAAAAACTGCATCTAAACTTTCTACAACTCCTTTGCTTGATCCTGGAAGTGCTAACACTAAACAACTATTATCAATTGTTCCCACAACACTTCTAGATAACATTGCATAAGGCATACGTTCTTGTCCGTATCTTCGAATAGTTTCCTCTGCCCCTATGATTCTTTTATCTAATAAAGGTAAAATTGCTTCAGGTGTTGTATCTCTAGCTGATAAACCTGTTCCTCCTGTTAATACAATTAAGTTATAACCTTCCTTTAAAGCTAAAACCCTTTGTTGAATTGTATCAAAATCATCAGGAATAACTTCTACTTCTTTTGCAGCTACTTGATAAGCTTCCAATTTCTCTTTGATTAACTTTCCTGATTTATCTTCACCTTTCCCTTGTGAAATTGTATCAGAGCATACTATAACTGCTGCTTTTATCTCTGAAACATCCCTTACTGGGTAAGATGTTTTTCCTCCTTTTTTCTGAAGTAATTTTATTTCATGTATTTCAACTCCTTTATCAATAGGCTTTAACATATCATACATATTTAAAGCAACCACACTCGCTCCGTGCATTGCTTCAACTTCTACTCCTGTTTTATAAATCGTTTTTACTGTAACTTTTACAACAACATTTAACCCTTCTATTTCATAAGTAATACCAGTAAACTCAATTGGCATTGGATGGCAATCTGGTAATAATTCAGGTGTTTTTTTCACCCCAAGTAAACCTGCTGCTTTGCTCATTGCAAAAACATTTCCTTTAGGTACAGTGTCATTTTGAATAGCTTCTATTGTAGCTTGTGAACTCACTTTTACAATTGCTTGTGCTGTTGCTATTCTTAATGTATTTGATTTATGTGTAATATCTACCATTGTTAATATTTAATGCTTATCGACTCCGCTCGAACTGACATAAATTAAGCTTTAATTAAGATTAAACATTTGTTTTCCATTGATACGATTCGTCTTCGAAAAGCTCTTTTCCAAATATTGGAACTTCAGATTTTATTCTATTTACAATATACTCTGTTGCTTCATAAACATGTGGTCTATGGGGTGCCGAAACAAAAACAAAGAAACACACTTCTCCTACTTTTACTTTACCTAAACTGTGATATGTATGCATACACGTTAAATCAAACTTTTCAAAGGCCTCTTCTCTGATTTCATGTAGTTTTTGTTCTGCCATTTCTTGATAACAAGTGAACTCTATTGCACTGACAGTTTTATCCTTCACAACATCTTTTCTTATTTGACCTAAAAAGATATTATGTGCGCCTATTTGAGTTTTTACTTGATGTTTAGCTATCGCATTAGCGATAAATTCTGAAGTAATTTGTCCTTCTATGAAAATTGTTTTTTTCTTCATTTTCTTATTATTCTTCACTTATCTTAAAAACACTCTGTTTCTTTCGTACTGTGTTAATGTATTTGCTACAATATCAATTCCAATTACCGATATCCAAAATGCATCTGTATCTGGAATAAATTGATGCGTTACAAATATATTTTCTTCATTAAGCGTTGTTGGCACAGAAATTATTTTAGAAATCAGGTTTTTATTAATTATAGAATCTAAAGGTTTTTTATTTCTAAATAGATAAAATGCATGTTTTGCAGTTTCTTCTTTATACTGACCAAAAGACAAAAAGGAAATAGTATCCTTAGCCTTTATCATTTTATAATGTGCATATACATCTGTCGGTTTAAATCTGTTTTCCTTTAAAGTCGCTTTTAAATAAATACTATCTTTTATAAACCGATAATTATTCTTTTTCACAAAGTCATTTACAGTCATACAAACATATTCTTTATCTTCTTTTACTTTCTCTGTGGCTTTGTACGTTGCAATGACCTGACTTTCTATTTGGTCTGAAAAGTATTCGTAGTTTTTTAATTGTAGTGTATCCAATATATTTTGATTTTCATCAAAAACTAAAATTGAATTCAGATTACTAATTTCAAAATATTTATTCGCGACAGAATCTTCAATTTTATATCTAGTATACTCTATATTTTTCAGGATTAAATCACTTGTGAAATCAGCATAATTATTATAAAAATCTTCTTGTTTTATATCTGAAACCAAAGGTTTAAAGCTCACTGGTAAATAATAATCTTTTCCTTCAGGTATTTTTGTAAGCAGACTAATATAAATTGATTTTGAATCTATTACTATTAATTTATTTGTCGCTACCTCTTTTTGTTCTTTTTCAACAGTTTCGACTTGTGAGATTGTATCTTTAATAACAATAGTGTCTTTTATCGTTTCATCTTCAGAAACAAGTTCTTTTTTCAATTGCTTACCTACACAAGCGTAAATTAAAAACACAAAAACTATTACTATACTCCTCATCTTGACAATATTTTAACCTCCTGCAAAAGCTGATAAAATTGCTACCTCATCTGTTTCTTTCAACATCAATTCATCAGATTTTGAAACTAAATTATGATTAACAGCAATTTGCATATCATCTAATTCTAACTGATATTTTTCTTGTAAAAAATCAATTAAACTAGCTATTGAATTCTCCTTCAAACTAATATTTTCTGACGATTTATTTGACACATCAGCTATTTTTCCAAAATAAATAACATTCATTTTCTTACACTAAAAATAATTTTACAGCTGCTATTGTTAACACCCCTGCTAATACATACTTTAACGTATTCATAGAATACTTTTTACTTCCATAAATAGCACCTAAACTTCCACCAATTAATGCCACCGGAATAAAGTATAAAACCTCTAACGGAACTATTCCTTCATTTATGGTAAAACCTATTAATCCTGAAATTGAATTCACAAAAATAAATAAAGCTGAAACTGCAGCTGCTTGTTTCATATTTCCCCAAGCCAAAAGCACAATAACCGGACTTAAAATTATACCTCCTCCAATACCAATCATTCCTGAAAAAAGTCCGATACAAGCTCCTATTAATAGTGAAATTACTAAATTATTCTCTTTTAGTTCTTCCTTTTCACCTCCAAATACATTCAACATCTTAAGAATTGCGAAAACCAGAAAAAAACCTAGTATTTTTTTATAAAAACCAGCATTCACAGAAATATAACCACCAATAAAAGCTGCTGGAATTGAACTAATCGCAAACGGATAAAACAACTTCCACTTAAAATGTTGATGCTTCCTGAAAAACCAAAACGATACTCCAGAAACAAAAATATTGAGCACTAAAGCTATCGGTTTCATAAATAAAACCGGAAAAGTAAATAAAGCCATTAATGCTAAATACCCACTTGCTCCTCCATGCCCGACACTTGCATATAAAAAAGCAACTACAACGAGAATTAATAAAAATGGAACTAATACTTCTAGCTGTAATACCTCCATCGATTAACTAAGTTTTATGTATGTAATTTCTTCTCCTTTTTTTATTTCTTGTACATCTTCTGGAACGATTAATAAACCATTTGCGACAGCAAAAGATTTTAACATTGAAGATGCTTGACCTGTTAATTGCGTTGCCTGTTCGTTTTCTATTATTCCTTTTAAGAATAAAGTTTTACCAAAAGCGTTTTTAATATCACTTGTTGCTTTAGCTATACTTCTTGGTAAATGATAATTTTTATACCCTAATTGTGCTTTTATTACCGGAAGCACATAAGAATAAAAACAGCTTAAACTAGAAGCAGGATTTCCTGGCAAAGCAAAAATTAATTTCTCATCTTTTTGACCGAACCACAAAGGTTTACCTGGTTTTTGATTTACCTTATAAAAAACTTCCGACACATTATTCTCTTCCAAACCACGTTTTACAAAATCATAATCTCCAACAGAAATTCCGCCTGAAACTAAAATAATATCAGCAAAATCTAACTGATTTTTAATTGCTATTTTTGTTGCTTCGAATGTATCTTCAACCTTTACAACTTCAACTTCATCAATCCCTAATCTATGTAAAGCTAATTTTAAAGTAATCGAATTACTATCATACACTTGGCCTTCTTCTAAGACTCCTCCAACAGCTTTTAACTCGTTTCCTGTTATTAAAATACTAATTTTAGGTTTCTGATAAACTTTTACTGTACTTAACCCTAAACCAGCGATGAATCCAATTGCCGCTTCGTTTAAAACTGTTCCTTTTTCTAAAGCTATTGCTCCTGTTTTAATTTGTTCTCCCAAAGGTCTTACGTTAGAAAATTTTACAGGTAATTTATTAATTGTTAGTTGATCACCTTCAACACTTGTATGCTCTTGCATTACAACAGTATCGGCTTGATCAGGAACTCTAGCTCCTGTAAAAATTCGTACAGCTTCACCTTCTTGTAGCACTACATTTTTTGAATCGCCCGCCTGAACTTCGCCAACTACAGTAAAACTTGATATTTCATTGTGAATAAATGCATATCCATCCATAGAAGACTGCTTGAATGGCGGCATATTAATTGGAGAAACTATAGATTCTGCTAAAACTAAACCTAACACTTCTTGTATTGGTTTCTCTATAATTTTATTGGGCTGACAGTAATTTTCTATATGTTGAATTGCTTCAGAAACTGAAATCATGGATTGATTAATTTTTGGTAATCTTCAGGTGTATCAATATCGAGTAATTTTCCTGAAGAAGCTACAGTTTTTATAAAATTTAACTCAGAATTTAACAATTGTTTTGCGCCTTTATCACCAGTTAAATTTAAGAGTTTAGGATAGAATCTTTTAGAAAAAATTGCTGGCACACCATTGAAGCCATCATATCTAGAAGCAACAATAAATTCTTTATTTTGCTGATACAAAGTTACCATTTCCTTGATGTAGGTAACATCAATTTTAGGTTGATCTCCTAAAGCGATTAAAATAGCATCGTAATTTGAAAGTTCTTTTACTCCTGAATAAATACTAGAACTTAATCCTGAAGTAAACTCATCGTTAATTATAAAGTTTACTGTGTATTTTGGTAAGTTTTCTTTTATTTTTCGAGCATTTGCTCCTAAAACAACATAAATATCTTTTGAATTAAAAACCTTTATACCGCTTTCTAAAACTGCTCCTAGTATTGAGCTATTTTTATACGGAAGTAATTGTTTTATACTTCCCATGCGAGAAGCTTTTCCTGCTGCTAAAATTAGCATTGCTATTTTCATATCTTACTTCTGAAGATGGATTTTCCCTTTTATTTTTCGTAAAGAATACGGTTCTTTTTTTCGAATTACTGATAAAATCTCAGCAACAATTGAAACTGCAATTTCTTCTGGTGTTATTGCTCCAATATGCAATCCTGCTGGGCTATAAATTTTATCTAATAATTCTTCCGACACATCTTCTTTGTAATGAAACAAATCATTTTCTAACTGATCTCTTCTTTTTGTAGAACCTAAAATCCCAATATACATCGGATTGAAATTTATAATCTTCAATAAATATTTTAAATCTTGAACGTAATTGTGAGTCATTAGCACTACAACAGTATCGGAATCTATATTTAAATCAACGATTTCTGGAGTGCTTGCGGTTACTTTATTTGCTTCAGGAAAATCAGTTTTTGATTTTGGATCTTTAATTGAAGTAATCACATCAACTTCCCAACCTAATAAACTAGATACTGATGTTAATTTTACAGCATCGTGTTCTCCTCCAATAATTAATAATTTTGTTAGTGGTTTTAGTTTCTGAGAAAACTTTTGTAAATCATTTGAGAACTCCAGTTTTTCATTAAACGTATATTGTTTATCATTTTGAAAAGCAATATTACTTCCGTAATCTCCTTTAACATCATCTTCAGCTACAAAAGAAGAATGAATGGTAAACTCTTCTCTATCCGATAAGCTTTTTTCAAAATCATTGATAAAATCATTTGAAACATAAAAAGGCTCAATTAAAATATACAAGATACCTTCACACCCCAAACGATATCGTCCATCGTAGGTAATAACTTTAGCAATTCCATCTTTAAAAACAGACTGCGCTCTTAGCTTTACTTCCTTTTCTACACAACCTCCACTAACTGCTCCAACCATTTTTCCATCTTCACAAATCAGCATTCGAACACCAGGTTTTCTGTAAGAGGAACCTTCTAAATGAACTACAGTTGCTAATACATTTTTCAATCCTTTTTCTTGATGAAGTACGGCTTGTTTTACTATATCTACAAATTCATGTGTCATGATGTTAATTTAACAATAAAAAATCACTTAAACATAACTGTTAAATATTTCAACATTTATTTAACTCTTTAAATTAAAATAAAAAGCCCAAGCTTTCGCTCGGGCTTCCTTGATTTTTGTTAGATATTTATGTTAGATCTATTGATTATTTTTGATCAATAACTCTAAATGTAGTTCTTCTGTTTGCTGCATGCTCACGTTCTGTACAAGAAACTCCGTCTTTACATCTGTTTGTTAATCTAGCTTCTCCGTAACCATTAGCAGTTAACTTACTTGGGTTAATCCCTTTAGAAACTAAATAATTAACTACTGCTTGCGCTCTTCTTTCTGATAAAGATTGGTTACTTGTTTTTGATCCTCTAGCATCTGTATGAGATTCTATTGCTACAGCTACTCCGTCTTTTAAGATTGGTAATAAACGAGCATCAATAATTCTTTTTGCCCCAGAGGTTAATATAGCACTTCCTAAATTCCAATTAATAGGTAATGGTGTATTATTTACTAATTTACATTCTACTTCTTTCCAAGTGGTTAAACCTCCTTTAGAAACCAACACTTCTTTAGTTACTGTCTTATATTTAGCTTCAACAGGCTTTTCTTCAGAATAAGCATCTCTCTCCAATAAAGTTTTCTTTATAGAAGCATATTTAGGGTCGATTTTAACAGTTCTCGTTGTAGGAGGAGTTGCCATAACCGTTTTCTTTAATGTAGTTGTAACTTCAGGAATTTCAATCTCTCTAGTTCCTTGAACTGCAGGAATTGTTTTTTTAACCGTAGTTGTAACTTCAGGAATTTCAATAGATCTAGTACTTGGTGGTGTTACCATTACCCTCTTCTTAACCACTTTAGTAATTGCAGGTACTTCTACCTCTCTTGTAGTTGGCGGAGTAACCATTACTGTTTTTTTAACTACTTTTGTAACCGCTGGAATATCAACTAACCTTGTAGAAGCAGGAACATCTACAACCGTTCTTTTAATAGTTTCTTTTACCTCAGGAATTTCAACAACTCTAGTGGCTGGAGGCGTTACCATCACTCTCTTCTTTACTATTTCTGTTACTTCTGGAATATCTATTGTTCTAGTAGTTGGTGGAGTAACCATTACTCTTTTCTTTACAACTTTAGTTACTTCTGGAATATCTATTGTTCTAGTACTTGGTGGAGTTTTCATTACTCGTTTCACATAAGTTGCATTTCCACATCCACCTGGAGTAGTACTTTCATCACATTCAGGCGTTGTAATTACAGAAGCATCTGCAGATAAAATGGTTTTATCTACTGTTGTAAATTGAGCAGGTACTTCCTTGTAACACCAATAACGACAATCATTAGGGTCTGAAGAAGTACAATCAGGAGCTCTTTCACTCATTTGCCATTTAGCCGACTTAGCTCTAACTTCAATTACTTCACTATCTCTTGAAAAAGAAGCAGGTACAACTCTTAATTTATTTCCATATTCTCTTTTCTTATAAGAAACTGTTTCAGTACCAAAAGTAGCTGGTACAACCTCTAAACGTTGGCTAGCTTCTTTTACAACAACTGTAACATCACGCATTTCGTATTTTGCTGGAATAATCTCTACTCTTTGAGAAGCCTCTTTTACAACTACAGTAACATCACGCATTTCATATTTTGCCGGAATAGTTACTAAACGTTGGCTAGCCTCTTTTACAACAACTTCTTCTGTAATTGTTTTCATCTTAGCAGGTGTTACCTCCAAACGCTGACTAGCTTCTTTTACTGTTATCACCTCATCGCGAACTTCAAACTTAGCTGGTACATTGATTAATCTTTTGTACCCTTCTTTAACAGTAACAACCACATCACGCATTTCATATTTTGCTGGAACTACTTCTAATCGCTTAGACGCTTCTTTTGTTACAACAGAAACATTCTCTACTGATGGCCTTCCTAAAGTTTTTTCTAAACGTTTAGAAGCTTCTTTAGTTACTACTGTAAAATTTTGTGTTTCATATTTCGCAGGTACTACAACTAGTTTTTCTCCTCCTTCATCTACTAACACCCTTTCTGTTATAGTTTTATACTTTGCAGGATAGGTAACAATTCTTTTATAAGCTGGCGCTACTTCAATTGTTACATCTTCGTTTTTCCAAACTTCAGGAGTTTTACATCGAACGTAACACTTTCCTGGTTCTGCATTCGTTGGTAGATCCTGAGCAGATACCGTAAATCCGATTGCTATTAAAGCACCAGATAACATAAGTCTTTTCATAATGGATAAAATTTGTTTTTTGATTACTTAGCTTTTTTGTGACACTTTTTCGGGGGAAAGGTCACATGCCTAACAAATATAAACAAATTTTATCAGTGTTAAAGAGATGTTAAAATGTTTTATAATTTATTAAAATACAAACTCTTAACAATACCATCAGACAACCCTATTTTAGGAACAAAAATTCTTCTCGCACCACTCCATTTCATTGCAGAAAGATAAATTTTTGTGGCCGGTACAATTACATCTGCGCGATCGGGATTTAAACTTAATTCAGAAATTCTATCCTCATAGGACATTTTTTTTAAGTATTCAAATTGCGCATTTAAATAAATATATGATATTGGTCTACCAGCATCTAATCCAGACATTTTAAAAATCTTATTGATGTTTCCACCGGAACCAATTAAAGAAATCCTTTTATATTCTGCTGTGTTTTTAGTAATCCATTCTTCTACTTTGCCAAATATTTTTTTATTTTTTTCTTTTGAATTGTTTATTAAACGAACAGTACCAATTTTAAATGATTTAGAATTAATAATTTTGCCTTCAGAGAAAATAGTAAGCTCTGTACTACCTCCACCAACATCTACATACAAATAAGTTTCATCAGAATTTATTAGATGTTTTAAATCTGTTGAAGAGATAATTGCAGCTTCTTTAGCACCATTAATTACATCTATTTCAACACCTGTTTTTCTAAAAATCTTTTCAACTATTTCTTCACTATTAGAAGCTTCTCGCATTGCTGAAGTTGCACACGCTTTATACTTTTCAACACCATGAACCTTCATTAATAATTTAAAAGCTTTCATGGCGTCTATCATTCGATCGATGTTATTATCAGAGATACTTCCATCAACAAAAGCATCCGCTCCTAAACGAATAGGAACTCTTACTAAAGATGATTTTTTAAATTTAGGTTCTTTCTTTTTATCTTCTATTACATTCGCTACCAGCAACCTTACTGCATTCGAACCTATATCTATGGCGGCGTATTTCCTTATCTTCAAAAGTGATTCGTTTTATTTATGATATTTAGGAAACTCAACAAGAACTGTGGTTCCTTTTTTAATATTTTTCCAATGTTTTTCTTTAAACTGAATACCAACTACCCCACAAGTAGTTACATGAGCTATAGGCTTACTTCCAAACTTATTCACAAAAGTATTTATACCATGATCGTGACTAAAGATAATTGCACTATCAAAACTATCATCTAATGCTTTTACTGTTTTCACAAGATAACCATCACTAAAACTATACAATTGCTTACTAATTTTTAAATTAGCCATGGGATAACCAAAGTTTTCACAAAAAATTATTCCTGTTTGTAATGCTCTATTTGCACTACTAGAAATAAACACATCTGGCCTTTGAATATTTTTCGCTAAATATTTAGAAACTAAATGAGCATCATTAATTCCTCTTTCTTTTAGCGGTCTATCGTGGTCTTTTACACTTGTATATTTCCACGATGATTTAGCATGACGAACTATGTAAATTGTTTTCATTCAACTAAAAAAGAATGTTCAAATATAGTATTACGGAGCTAAACGTTCAAGCTTCCAGTTAAAATCTTTTTGTAATTCGTAACGAATTCTATCGTGAAGTCTGTTAGGACGTCCTTGCCAAAACTCTATTGAAACTGGCTTCACTATAAAACCTCCCCAATGCTCTGGCCTTGGTATTTCTTTGTTTTTAAACTTCTCTTCAAATTCAGCAAGGCTATCTGACAACACTTTTCTGTCAGCAACCACTTCACTCTGATTAGATGCCCAAGCTCCTAATTTACTTCCATCTGGTCTTGACTCAAAATATCCATCAGACAAATTCTCTGCGACTTTTTCTGCAGTACCTTTTATAATAATCTGTCGTTCTAATCCTGCCCAAAAAAACGATAAACAAACATTTCCATTTTCTGCTATTGCCTTTCCTTTTTCAGAATTATAATTGGTATAAAAAATAAAACCTTCATATGTATATTTTTTTAATAGAACAACTCTAGTTTTTGGAAAACCATCTAAACCGATTGACGCAATACTCATTGCATTAGCTTCATCTACTAATTCAGAATCATTTGCTACTAAAAACCAATCTCTAAACAGTTCTATAGGATTTTCTGGACAATTAGATTCTAACAATTCTGATCTCTCATACGACTTTCTGTAATCGCTTAAATCTTGTGACATTTGTATTTTTTTAGCTTTGTAAAAATACAATATAAATGCGAGTTCTTTATAAATAGTATACATTTGTTCATCTGAAAATAAAAGGTATGAATAACAATATTGCGGTTAGAATTTATAAAGCTATTCAATACATAGAAGAAAATAGTAACGCTAAACTTTTGTTAGAAGATGTCGCCACTAAAGCTCATTTTTCTCCTTTTCATTTTCATCGTATTTTTAAAGCTATAACAGGCGAGACTTTTAATAATTTTATTGTTAGAAAGCGTATTGAAAAATCTACCGATTATTTGCTTCACAAACCGGACAAAAGTATTTCTGAAATTGCTTTTTCTTCAGGTTTTAGCACAATATCTTCATTCTCTAGAACTTTCAAAAAGTTTTATGGGATGAGTCCTAAACAATTTCAAGAAAGTAGTTCGAGTAGATTTAGCAAGATTTGCAAAACAGAAAGCAAGAATGGTAAAATAGAAACTCAACTGGAACAATACATTTGTAACATGAATGAACATTTACAATTTATTGATAGTAACGCAAAAAAAATAGATACTGTTTTCATTAACGACATTGATGTAGCTTATATTCCACACATAGGACCTTTTGAAAATTTAGGTATTGCATTTCAAAAACTACTTCAATGGGCTTACCCTAGAAACTTAATGAATGGAGAACATCAAATTATGTCAATTTACCATGATAGCCCAAAAATCACTGAACCTGATAAGCTAAAAGTTAGTGCATGTATTAGTCTAAATGGAATTAATATTGATACAACTGATATAAACACTCGTACTATTCCTTCAGGAAAATATATTAAAGCTAATTTTGAATTAGGAATAGATGAACTTCCTAACATGTGGGAAGGTATTTTCGTTTGGATTTTTAATAAAGGATATAAAATTAACAGTGAATTAAATCCTTTTGACATTTATCATAACGACTTTAATACGCATCCTCAAAAAAAATGTAATACCACTATTTATATTCCTGTACTTTAAAAAAACAGTTCAGCTTATTTTTTTCACAATTCAGTATTTCTTTTTATGAAAAAAAAGAAGACAAACACACCTTTGTGTCATCAAATAAAAAAACGACATGAAAACCAAACTATTTATTTTTTCTCTTTTAATGAGCTTTGTAACTTTTGCTCAAGTAGAAATTTCTGGTAAAGTTATAGACACTAAAGGAAATCCAATTCCTGGAGCAAATGTATATTTAGAGGGAACTTACGACGGAGCTTCTACAGATGAAAATGGAAAATATAGCTTTACAACTTCTGAAGAAGGAACACAAACCATAATAGTTTCATTTATCTCTTTTGAAACTTTTTATAAAACAGCCTTGTTAAGTAAACTAAATAATTTAGTAATAAAACTTAGAGAAGATGTTAACACTTTAGATGCAGTTGTAATTAATGCAGGAAGTTTTGATGCTGGAGAAAAAGCAAGAGCTGTAGCTTTAAAACCTTTGGATATTGTTACCACAGCAAGTGCTTTAGGTGATGTAGTTGGAGCTTTTCAAACATTACCTGGAACCTCAGCCAATGACGAAGATGGTCGATTATTTGTTCGAGGTGGTGACGCAAATGAAACTCAAATGTTTATTGATGGAATTCGAGTTTTTAACCCTTTTGTCCCAACATCTAGTAATGTTCCAACCAGAGGACGTTTTTCTCCTTTTCTTTTTAAAGGAATGACTTTTTCTACTGGTGGTTATTCTGCCGAATACGGACAAGCGCTATCGAGCGTACTTACTTTAAACACTATTGATCAACCAGATCAAGAAAAAACTGAAATCCAATTAATGACAGTTGGTGCTGGAATTGGAAACACTCAAATTTGGGGTAAAAACTCTTTCAGTATAAACACTTCTTATATCAACTTAGCTCCTTATCAAATTGCATTTCCAGGAAGAGAAGAATGGAATAAACCTTTTGAAGGTGCAAGTGGTGAAATGGTATATCGTTATCAACCAAATGAAGATGGATTATTAAAACTTTATAGTGCTTTTAACTACTCTAATTTAGATGTGATTCAGGAGGATATTAACTTCGCTAACGGTTTCAATTTTGCTTTACAAAACACCAACCTTTACTTTAATGGTTCATACAAACAACGTTTAGGAAGCAGATGGTCTATTTCTGGAGGAATGAGTTATACTAATGAAAATACTGATTTTACTTTGCAAGATAATCTGATAGATGATCAGGAAAATTCTGCTCACTTTAAAATAAAAGTTTCTAAGCGTTTTTCTAGTCGAATAAAAGTAAACTTTGGTTCAGAATATTTTATCACAAACTTTAAAGAAAAATTTACATTAAATAACACCAACTCTTTTAACTACGGATTCAATAATAATATTTTTGGAACATTTGCGGAAACAGATATTTTCTTTTCTAAAAAACTAGCAGCTAAAGTTGGACTTAGAGCCGAAAACAATGAGTTTTCTGATCAAATGACGTTTTCTCCAAGAGCTTCATTAGCCTATAAATCAGGAGCTAAATCTCAATTCTCTTTTGCTTATGGTAAGTTTTACCAGAATCCAAGAAGTGAATATTTAAAATTTTCTACCGATTTAAATCCTGAAAATGCGACACATTACATTGCTAACTATCAATTTATGAAAGACAAGCAACAATTTAGAATTGAAGCTTACTACAAACAATATGATGACTTAGTTAAAGTCGACGATCAGTTTGCTTCTCCTTCTTCTAATTTTGATAATAATGGAGATGGTTTTGCAAAAGGTATAGATGTTTTTTGGAGAGATAATAAAAATATTAAAAACTTAGATTACTGGGTATCGTACTCTTATTTAGACACGGAAAGAGATCATAGAAATTTTCCTACTAAAGCAATTCCAAATTTTGCATCATCACACAATGCTTCTGTAGTTGGTAAGTATTGGGTTGATTCTTGGAAAACTCAACTTGGTATTTCTTATAGATTTGCAACTGGTAGAACATATACAAACCCTAATAAAACCGGTTTTTTAAATGAAAAAACTAAAAATTATAATTCCGTAAGTTTAAACGCTGCTTACTTAATTAGCCAACAAAAGATATTATACTTCTCTGTGAACAATGTTTTAGGAACAGAAAACGTTTTTGGCTACAATTACAGTAACCAACCGAACATAAACGGAACTTTTGAAAGACAAGCATTAAGACCTACAGCAGATCAATTCTTTTTTATCGGATTTTTCTGGTCTATTAGTGATGATAATAAAAGTAATCAACTAGATAATCTTTAATATGATTATCAGCAAACTATAAATAACAATAATCAAATCACAATTCGGTAACCAAAAATAACAACTCGGTAAGAATTTTGATTAAATAAAAATAAATCGAAAGATATTTGAAATGAATTTAAATCTTAAAACTATGCAAAGACTTATTTTACTCCTTTTCGTATTCGTGTTAAGCACTTTTTCAAGCATTTTAGCACAAGAAACATATTCTATTACTATTGATTTTTCTGGAATGAAATCAGACAAAGGTGATTTATATATCGCTTTATATAACTCTGAAGATACTTTCTTAAAAACTCCAATGAAAGGTGAAATCGTAAAAGTAAGTGACAAGAAAGCTACAGCTGTTTTTAAAAACATTAAAGCAGGAAATTATGCAATTTCTGCTTTTCATGATGAAAATGATAATAAAAAAATGGACACTAAAATATTTGGTATTCCAAAAGAACCTATAGGAATTTCTAATGATGCCAAAGGATTTTTTGGACCTCCAAAATATAAAGATGCACAATTCACTGTCGATAAAAATATTTCTTTAGCCATTACGATAAAATAAAAACGCTTATCATGAAAAAAATAATCACTTTATTCTTATTAACTGTATCAGTTTCAATTTTTAGTCAATCGAAATACGATACAGGAATGCGAAAAGCTTTCGAACTTTGGGGAGCGAATAAAAATGATCAAGCATCTCAATTATTTGAGAGAATCGCTAAAGCTGAACAAAATGAATGGTTACCATCTTACTACGTGGCAACCATTGAAATACTAGGAAGTTTTGGTTTAAAAGATGAAGCTAAACTAAACTCTAAATTAAAAAGAGCACAAGAATTTTTAGATATCGCCAAAAGCATTTCTCCTAAAAATCCTGAAATCATGATTAATCAAGCTTTATTAAATACAGCTTATATTGCTTTTGATGGACAAAAATATGGAATGACTTTATCTGGTAAAAATGCAGTTTTATATAACGAAGCTCTAAAATTAGCTCCAAAAAATCCTAGAGTTATTTTAGGAAAGGCTGAATGGGACATGGGAAGTGCAAAATTTTTCGGTCAACCTATAGATCCATATTGTAAAGATGTTGAAAAAGCCTTAGCCTTATTTGAAAAAGAAGAACTACCTAAATACTATCCCAAATATGGAAAAGAAAGAGCCGAAGAAATTTTAAAAAATTGTAATCAAGATAAATAAAAACCAAAAAGAGCATTCTAACGAATGCTCTTTTTTAATTACATATTATTTTTTTTTATTTCTTAAGAATTAAAGTATCTAATTTCATTTCTTTCTGTAACCATTTCTTTAATTCGATTTCCTTCTTAGCTACATAGTCTTTCTTCAATTTACTACTCCAAATCACAGTAGCTTCTGGAAGTGTATCGATTTTAATAAAATCTTTTGTTGATAATACTTTAGAAAAACGAATTTCTTGAATATCATTAAATCTAAGCTTTGCTCCACCAGCAATCTTACTAAAAGGAATACTACTTTTATCTGCTTTTTCTATTGTAGACGTTAATCCTGAAATTTCATTTTCCAATTCCTTTATCTTATCCTGCAACCCATTAATAACATAATCTTTCTGATCTAAGTTATTATATGCTCTTTCTAAAGATTTAGAAATATCATCTATACTTCTCGATTTATTTCCAATAACAAAAACTTCATAATCAGAAATTTTATCGTAATCTTTAACTTTCAGCTTTAAGTTTGTTTCTACAGCAGGAGCTATTTCTCCATTAAATCTAAGTCTAATTTCCTTTAAATCATCATCCTTTTTAGGTTCTCCATTTAACCATAAATTATCATTATCTGTAACTTCTTTCTTTATGTATTTATTAAAACTAGCATCTAAAACAGTTTCCTTATACACTTTTAAGAATGTCATAACAGCAGGTACCATTACTAATAATGCTATTAAAGAAGCAATTTGAGCAACACGTTTTCTCTTTTTAGAATTCACATAACGAATCATAGTAAACCCTAACAACTTTAACACAATAAAAGTCGCTAAAGCAATAAAAATAGCATTAATCGTAAATAAATACATGGCTCCTAAGAAATAATCGATATTACCAATAGCTAAACCATAACCTGCTGTACATAATGGAGGCATTAATGCTGTAGCAATTGCCACACCAAAGATTACCGAGGCGATCGTTCCTTTTTTAGTTCGTGCAATAATTAAAGCTAATCCTCCAAAGAACGCAATTAATACATCACGAATATCTGGCTTTACACGCCCCATTAATTCAGATGTATCTTCTTTTAATGGAAAAATAAAAAAGAAAAAGAAAGCAGTTATTAAACTTAACACGATCATTGTAGCTAAGTTAATTAACGATTTTTTTAGTGTATCAATGTCATTTATAGCTAACGACATTCCTACACCTAAAATTGGCCCCATTAACGGAGATATTAACATGGCTCCGATTACTACTGCAGTTGAGTTTGCATTTAAACCAATTGATGCTACAAAAATTGAACAAATTAAAATCCAAGCAGTAGCTCCCTTAAAAGGAATATCTCCTTTGATCGCTTCAATTGTAGCCTCCTGATCTGTATCATGTTTAAAATCTAAAAGTTCATGCAGAAACGTTTTAAAACTAGACCAAAGACCTTTTGCATCTTTTTTTACAGCTTCCTTTGATTTATCTATATTTTCTTCTTGCTTATTTTCATCCATACTTACATTCTATTTTTTGGTGGAAAGATACAAAAAGATGAATTATTTTTCTAAACATCCAACAGTTAACCCTATGAGATTATATGAATTTAAAAAAACATTCATCTACAGTAATTAACCAATAATCTAAACTTAAATCCTTCTTAAATAAATTCTAAAACTATTTTTTATACATTTTTCTATTTTGACTGCATTAATTAAGACTACTTGATGATAATGAAAAAATTAAACATATTATTTATTGATGATGACGAAGTAGAAAGAATGAAGTTTTCCCGTGTTTGCAGGCAAAGTAATCATATTACTGAAGTTATAGAAGCTACAAATGGAGAAGATGCATTAGAGAAATTAAAAAGTTCTTCATTATCTCAACTCATTTTTTTAGATTTGAATATGCCAAAAATGAATGGAATTGAATTTTTGGAAATATTAAAATCTGACGAAAGATTAAAATATATTCCAATTATTATTCTTTCCAGCTCTGACAATATGCAGGATCTTAAAAGATGTTATGAACTTGGTATAGCAGGTTATATATTAAAACCAATTCGTTACGAAGATTATAGCAAAAACGTTACTACTATGCTCGATTATTGGACTAGTAGTGAATTAGTCAGTTAAATTATGAAAGGAATCGTTTTTACAGAATTCTTAGATTTAGTAGAATCTAAATTTGGACTCGAAACAGTTCAACAAATTATTGATGAATCTGAACTAGAATCCAAAGGTATTTATACAGCTGTTGGCACATATAAATTTACCGAAATGGTATCGTTACTTACTAATTTAAGTAACCTTACAAAAATCTCCAAAAACGATCTTTTAAAAGTTTATGGTTTACATTTTTTTGATGCACTAGCAAACAATTACGGAGTTATTTTAAAATCTTATAAATGCCCTATTAAATTACTATCATCGATTGAAGAACATATTCATGTACAGGTACGAAAATTATATCCTGATGCTGAATTACCAGAATTCGAAACTATAGAGCAAACTGACGAAAAATTAATCTTAATTTATCGTTCTTCAAGATCTCTATACACTTTTGCTCATGGATTAATGGAAAAAAGCTTCAAACATTATGGTTTAGATTGCGATATTAAATATGAGTTACTTAAAGAAGATGGTACAGAAGTACGCTTTGAAATCTTAAAAAAATGAGTGACACTAAAATAGTACTTTTAGAAAAAGCTCTTCATAGAGAAAAACTAGCTAGAAAAGCTGCTGAAAAAATACTTGAAGACAAATCTTTAGAACTTTATCAAACTAATCAAAATTTAAGAAACGTCATTTCTGAAAAAGAAATTCATCTCGAAAGTCTTTTTAAAACGATCGTAGATCCATATATATTAATGGATTTATATGGTAATGTTTTAAAAATGAACAATGCTTCTCAAGAATTCTTCGGTTATACAGACACTTTTAATGTTGTTCATACTCTATATAAAGAAGATATGGAGTATGCCATGGAGTCTTATGCCATTTTATTAGAAAAAGGCACTTTTAGAAACTTTAGGGTAAGAGTGTATAATAAAAACAAAGAAGTAAGATGGATAGAAATAAATTCTAGTTTAGTTTATAACGATAAAAATGAACCTATTTTTGCACACGGAATTGTTAGAGATATAACAGAAGACCTAATTGTTCAAAAAGAAAGGGAAGAACTTTTAAATCATTTAACCATAAGCAACAAAGAACTTAACGATTTTGCACATGTTGTTTCTCATGATTTAAAAGCTCCGTTAAGGAGTATGAATGCTTTAGTTACTTGGCTTCATGAAGATCTAAGTCATTTAATTAATAATGAAGACATAGAAAAAAACTTCAAATTATTAATTAAGAAAATTGATAAAATGGACCATTTAATTAATGGTATTCTGAAATATGCTGGTGTTGATAAAATTGAAAGATCTGAAAGACAAGTAGATTTAGATCTTGTTTTAAGTGATATTATTTATACAATTCACATCCCAGATCATGTCAAAATTAATATTCCGAAGAAACTTCCAACTATTCGAGGTGATAAATTTAGAATACATCAACTTTTTCAAAATTTAATTAGTAATGCTGTTAAATATGCCAACAAAGAAAACGGATTAGTTACTATAAGCTACGAAGACAAAAGTGAAAATTGGGAATTTAGAATTCAAGACAACGGTAAAGGAATAAAGGAAAAATATCACAAAAAGATTTTTGATATTTTCCAAACCCTAGACGACCACCACAACTCAACAGGTATTGGTTTAGCCATAGTTACAAAAATTATTGCTTTATATAAAGGTAAAATTTGGGTTGAATCTGAATACGGAAAAGGGGCTACTTTTATAGTTTCATTACCAAAATGATAATTCTTACATTTAATTTAATTTTCATTACCCCACTAATAAAAGAGCTTTATAATCAAAAAAAACGCCCAACTCCCTCAAGTTAAACGCCCTTAATAAAAATCCCCTAATTAAAGTATAAATGTAGTGGGGAGAGCAGGATTCGAACCTGCGAAGTCGAAAGACAACGGAGTTACAGTCCGTCCCATTTGGCCGCTCTGGAATCTCCCCAAAATTTTCAAAGAAAAAGCCCCCTCAAGGAAGCTTTATTGTGACCGGGCTGGGGCTCGAACCCAGGACCCTCTCCTTAAAAGGGAGATGCTCTACCAACTGAGCTACCCGGTCATTTTTTCTTAGCGGTTGCAAATATATAAAGCTTTTTTAATTCTACCAAACATATTTTCAGAAAAAATAAATGTTTTTTTCAATAAAAACACCACCTCACTATCTATCAGTAATTTACCCATTATTTAAATATGCTTCTCTAACTTTCTTAAATAAATTAGAAGAATAAACAAAATCCACTACAGCTTTATTATCTGTTTTAAAAATCTCCTTACTGCTTCCTTCCCATGCTTTCAAGCCGTTTTTCAAAAAGACAATCTTATCTCCAATTTCCATAACAGAATTCATATCATGAGTATTTATTACCGTTGTTATCTGATACTCTTCTGTAATCTCTTTAATTAAGTTATCAATAAGTATAGAAGTGCTTGGGTCTAATCCTGAATTAGGTTCATCACAGAATAAATATTTTGGATTCATTACTATTGCTCTTGCGATAGCAACTCTCTTTTGCATTCCTCCAGAAAGTTCAGCAGGAAATTTCATATTTGAATTTTCAAGATCAACTCTCTTAAGCACAAAATTTACTCGCTCTAACATTTCATTTAAAGATTGCTTAGTAAACATTTTTAATGGAAACATCACATTTTCCTCTACATTTAAAGAGTCAAACAAAGCACTTCCTTGAAAAACCATTCCTAACTCTTTCCTAAACTCTCTCTTATCATCAATAGTCATTTCTGTATTAACTTGACCATTGTATACTATAGTGCCTTTCTCAGGCACATGAAGTCCTAATAAACTTTTTAGAAAAACTGTTTTTCCAGCTCCACTCTGACCTATTATTAAATTAGTCATGCCAGGTTCAAAAGAAGTTGAAATTCCTTTTAAAACCTCAGCTTCACCAAAACTTTTATGTATATCATTAACCTTAATCATATTAAGTAAGCAACATTTGAGTTAAGAAATAATTACAAACCACTATAACAACAATGGTCCAAACTACAGATTGAGTACTTGCTTTTCCTACCTCTAAAGAACCTCCTTTAACATAATATCCATGATAGGATGGAACTGTAGCGATAATAAAAGCAAAAACTATTGTTTTTATTAATGCATATACAATCAAATAAGGATCAAAATCGAATTGTATCCCAACAATATAATCTTCTACAAAAAACATATTAGTAGCCTTACCAGCTACCCAACCTCCAAATATGGCTAAAAACATACCCAATACAACTAAAAAAGGGTAAAAAAAGATCGTAGCTATTAATTTTGGTAACACTAAATAATTTAAAGAATTAACTCCCATAATTTCCAGCGCATCAATTTGCTCAGTAACTCTCATAGTTCCTATACTTGAAGTAATATAAGACCCAACTTTCCCCGCCAAAATGATAGAACAAAATGTTGGAGCAAATTCTAATATTACAGATCTTTTAGTTGCGAAACCAATAAGCATTTTTGGAATTAAAGGATCACTAATATTTAAAGCAGTTTGTAAAGCTATAACTCCACCAATAAAAAAAGATATAAATGCAATTATCCCTATAGATTTTAAACCTAATTCCTCTATTTCTCGAAATAAAGACTCCCAAAAAACTCGAAACTTTTGTGGTGCTCTAAAAACTTGACTCAGCATCATAAAATACTTACCCACATGCTCGATATAATTCATCTACTACAATTTATTTTGCTAATGTACTAAAGAATATTCATTTGGATAAATTCTTGAATAAGATTAAAAAATCATTAACATCACTGTATAAAAAACACTTTTTTAGTTTCTAATTATTTAATTTTGAAATTCAAAATTAAAGCAATGAAATATTACATAAAACTTATTATTGTTTCATTATCTATTGTGCTTTTTAGTTGTACTTCTAAAGAAAAATCAAAAGATAATATAACTCAAAAAAACAAGTTAATTGTTGGTATTGTTGTTGATCAAATGCGATACGACTATTTAACAAGATTTGATACTAAATATGGAAATGGAGGTTTTAAACGACTTATAAATAATGGATTTTCTTTAGAAAATGCTCATTTTAATTATATTCCAACATATACAGCAGTTGGTCATACTTCTGTTTACACAGGAACAACTCCAAATAATCATGGAATAATAGGAAATAATTGGTATGATAAATTTGAAAAAAAATCAATTTATTGCGTTGATGATAACAATTATAAAACTGTAGGTAATGAAGGGGATGGAGGAAAAAAATCTCCATATAGAATGTTAACTACGACTGTTACTGATCAATTACGATTAGCTCAAAATATGAAAGGTAAAACCATTGGAATTGGAATTAAAGATCGTTCTGCTATTTTACCTGCTGGCCATACAGCTAATGCTGCTTATTGGTTTGATGGTGGTAGCAAAGGAGAATGGATAAGCTCTAGTTTTTACATGGACAAATTACCAAAATGGGTTTTAGATTTTAACTCTTCTGGTAAAGTAGATGCATATTTAAATGAACCATGGAAAACTTTATACGATATTAACACTTACACTGAAAGTATAGCTGATGACAATGAATTTGAAAATACTTTTAAAGGTGAAGACAGACCTGTTTTTCCTCACGATATACCTAACTTAAGAAGCAAAAACAATAACTACAGTATCATTAAAGCAATTCCAGCAGGAAACTCTTTAACTACAGATTTTGCTAAGGCCGCTATAATTGGAGAAAATTTAGGACAAAATGAATATACTGATTTTTTAACTGTTAGTTATTCTTCTACAGATTATGTAGGACATCAGTTCGGTGTAGATTCTAAAGAAATAGAAGACACATACTTAAGACTAGATAAAGAACTTGAAAGTTTATTGATTTTTTTAGATGAAAAAATAGGAAAGAATAATTATAGTATTTTTTTAACCGCAGATCATGCCGCAGTTCAAGTTCCAAGTTATTTAAAATCTGTAAAAATCCCTGCTAATTATTTAAGCAGTGTTAAATTTTTAAAATATGTGAATGAAATCACTAAAAAATATTTTAAAGCTGAAGATTTTGTTGAAAACATATCAAACTTTCAAATATTTCTTAATAAAGAAAATATTGAAAAGAAAAACCTAACTGTAAAAAAAGTAGCAGAAGTAATTAGTGAAAATGTAATTAATTACAATGGAATATATAAATCTATAACTGCAACAACTTTACAGAACACACAATTTAACAATGGTATTTTAAGAAGTTTACAAAACGGATATAATCAAAAATATTCTGGTGATGTATTATTAATTCCTAATCCTTCTACAATTATATATTCTAAGAAAGGTTCTACTCATGGATCAGGTTATTCTTATGACACTCATGTTCCAATAATATTTTACGGAAATGGAATTTTAAAAGGTAAATCAAAAGAATATCATGAGATTATAGATATAGCGCCAACAATTTCTAATCTATTAAAAATAGAATCCCCAAATGGATCAACTGGAAAAATAATACACAAGGCATTAAAATAAAAAAAGAGTACCTAATGGTGCTCTTTTTTATTTATTTGTTTTACATGTTTCGTCTGTATGAATGTAACATTTTTTTGGTTTTCTCCTTTTATTTCTATATCGCAAGCGTTTTGTTCTTTTCACTATTCTTTTTAATTCAATTTCTGTTTTAATAGTTTTAGTTTTTTGTCTTTTATGTTGTTTTTCTGGAATTTTAATAGTACTTAGATCATTAATAGAATTTTCTTCTATATACTCTATTTCTTTACTTTTAGTTATTTTTTGAGCTTTTATTTGCTGAATACTTAAAATCAACAGCACTGATATAGGAAAAAGTATGTTTTTAATTTTTGAGGTCATAATAATTAATTTTTAATCTTGGTTTTAATTTTAATTATTCAATTCAGCATGCTTATAATAGTAGTCTCACAAGAACCAATAACTTTACAAAAAAACATAAATTTTTCTTATCCTAAATCTAAACACAATAGATCTAAAACAACAAGAAACCGTTTATAAAACGATTTCTTATTATATATTCTTCTTAATACTTTATCTATATAGATTAATTAATTCTCTTTCTCAATCATCTTCCCCCGTTGTTTAAGCAAATAAAAAAATTGCCTTTACAGACAACTTTATTTATTTCTTTTTTGGTTTAGATTCACATTGTTCTTTTTTTACATCTTTAACACACTTCTTTGAATCTTTTTTCCTTTTATTTCTAAATCTTAATGTTTTTCTTTTTTGTGTAATTTTACTCAGCTTCTGTATAGCTATAGCTTCTTTACTTAGTTTTTTACCTTTCTTGGTTTTTGCGTTTATTGTAACGGTATTAGAAGGAGCGGTTATAGAATTTAATCCTCCATCTTCTTCAGCCTCTTCAAGATATTCAACACCATGTTTAACAACTACTTTTTTTTGAGAAAAAGTTTCTTGAGAATATGTAAATAGTAAAATTGAAATTACTAATAACAGGGGATTTTTAAAATGCATAATTCATTAATTTGGGGATAGAACTAAAATACAAAAAAAATATGTTTTTAAAAAGCCTTTATCGATAAAATACAATATTGTATCGATGAATGGTAAACAACAAAAAAGATCTCTTAACTAACTCTTTTCCATTATTCTATTTTTTCTTCACCTCTATTTTACATGGAGAATTATTTTCTTTATAACATTTATTCGGTTTTGTAACTCTTTTCTTTCTAAACCTTAACGAAGATTTTCTCCTTTGAGTTATTTTTTTTAGAGTTTTAATAGTAACAGAATTAACACTCTTCTTTTCATTTTTTTTCTTTACCTTAACAATGAGGGTTTGGCTTGGAGCTTCTATTGAACTTAAATCTTCTGAAAGATTTTCTTCTTCTAAATATTCTACTCCATTTTTAACTACAACTTTTTGTGCAGCTAAAGTTTCAATTCCTAAAAAGATTGAAAATATTATAACTGATATAAATTTTATTTTTAAAGTCATAGTTTATAAATTTTAATTACACTATTATGACACTATTTTTTTAAAAAAGTCACATGAATTTAAGCTATAATATAATTACCTCAATTTATAGTTTAGACAAGAAAACTTCAGCCATCATACATCTAGCACTTCCTCCTCCACAACCTTCAATAATATCTAGAGAACTAAAGATTATTTTACAATGTTTTTCTATCTTTTTAATTTGATCTTTTGTCAAAGATTCATAAGCTGCTTTGCTCATTACTAAAAATCTTTCATCATCTTTACCTCTAACTTGAAGCATATTTCCTGCAAAACTATTTACCTGATTTTCTGTAATATCTATTATCTCTTTTCCATCATCTTTTAAATGTTTCACAACATTTTTTCTTTCTTTTTTATCATCTATAGATTCCAAACAAATAACTGCAAAAGTTTCTGCTATACACATCATAACATTAGTATGATATATAGGTTTCCTTTGATTGTTTACTGTTTGATTAGCTGTAAAAACTACAGGTGTATATTCAAAATCTTCACAGAATTCAATAAATAATTCTTCATCTGCTCTTGGTGACAATGCGCAATAAGCTTTTTCATTAACTCTATCCAACAATATACTTCCTGTACCTTCTAGAAAAATATTTTCTTCTTCAGCAGAAGTATAATCAACAACATTTTCAATAACAAAACCATTATCTTCAAGAGTTTCTAATACATCTTCTCTTCTTTCTAACCTTCTGTTTTCTGCAAACATTGGATATATAGCAACAGTTCCATTCTGATGTAATGAAATCCAATTGTTAGGAAATATAGAATCTGGTGTATCAAAATCTGTAGTATCTGGTATTACAATTACATTTACTCCGTAACTTCTTAATTTTTTTACATAATTATCAAATTCTTCTTGTGCTTTAGCATTTACTGTTGACGGTAAAACATTATTTAATACCTTTTGGTAATAGTTATTTACTGCTGTTTGTTCATTCATCCTAAAACCAATAGGACGAATCATTAGAATCGTATTGGTAGTTTGTTTCATTAAAACAAAAGTATAAATTTATTAGGCCTTGTTTTATAAATATTACTCCTTTATCAAAAAAATAAGAAATTCAATTTAAATTGTTTTTATATAGTTTGCATTTAATACAATTTTATAGAAAAAAGGTGGAAGTATATGAGGAATACATCAAAAGTAATTATAATACGAATTACTTTTTCGACTGAAATGATTCAATCTAAACAATAACTTTTAGAAAAAACTGAATATTAATCTAGTTGTAAATTATTATTACTAGTATACTTTATTTTTTTCTCTAATTGTTTGATCCTCTCTTTTTGAGCTAATAATAATTTAAAAATTTGAGAATCTCTTTTTTCGTACTTTATAGAGGTTATAACAACCTTATTACTTTTAGGTTTCTTTTTTAGCTTTATTTTAAGAATGTATTCAGGCCTTATCGAATCTGTAATATTATTTCTGTTTATAACTTTTTCTTTATTCTCTTTCTGACCTAATAAAGTTGATAAGCCAAAAACTACAAACACCAATGAAAAATAGATTTTTTGAGTCATAACATCAGTTTTTTAGATTTATCTCTTCACAATTTAATTCTTTACTATACGAATTAATATATAATAAAGATCAATTACAAATTTCTTACTATAAAAGGGGATAAACACTCTTTAAACAGGTTTAAATTTAGATTATATCTTTGCCCTTTATTTTTTACAACGGTATTTATGAATTTAAAAGATCTTGAAGGTAATTTTTCTGTAATAGGATCAAATCAAAACGATAGCGATTCAAATTATAAAGGTATTTTAACTTTAAAATTAAATGATTATCAACAGGTTTTAGCAGATTGGACAATCAACAACGATCAAAAACAAAGAGGAATCGGATTTTTTAAAGACAATATCTTAGTTATAAATTTTGAATACGAAGGGAATGACTCTTCTATTTATAAAGGTGTAGTAGTATATCGATGCTTAACGAAAGATATACTAGATGGATTTTGGTCAGAAGAATTTGGAGATCCTAATTTTTTAGGTTCTGAACGTTGTTTTAGAATAAAAGATACTATTCGTTTGGACTAACTTAATCGATTACCTTCTAAAAAAAGAACTTATCTTCTTAAAAATACCTCCAATTTTAGATTTAGAATCTTTTTTCTCTTTTAAAAACTTGGCTTTATGTTGTTCTTTATATTCATATTTATTTAAAATATTTTTGACTCTTTCTTTATAAACTTCTCCTTTCAACTTGTCCACCTGATAAATATAATTCGCGAAACCATCTATTTCTGCAAGAACATTTGCTCCACCATTCCAAGTTTTTCCCTCTAAACCTTCATTTTCGATTTGAAATAATAAAGCTCTAAATCTTTTTAGAGATTTTTTATTAATATTTATTTTTTCATTTACAACAATACCAGTTACTTCTTGTCTCTGATTTTGTTTCATCACTCTAAGTTTGTCGGGATGTAATTTAAAATTCTCTTCTCTAATTATTTTTTTAGAATATTTTAAAATTGCTGTGATATTTGGAAATTGTTCAACATCACCTGAAAACGTAATATCATCTACATAACGAGAAAAAGTGAAACCATATTTTTTAGCTAGTCCGTCTAATCTAAAATCTAATTTTTTACATAAAATATTAGTTATAGCTGGACTACATGGAGAACCTTGAGGAAGGGAACGATCGCCTCGTTGCGTATAATAATTTTCCCCAAGTAAACTAATATCTAATATTTTTGGTTCTGAACATAATAATGCAAAAATAACAGATAATTGTTCTGAATACCCTAGCGATTTATATACTCCCTTAATTCTATTGTATGTTACTGATGGAAAAAAGTTTTGAAGATCTTGATTTATAACTACTGCTTTATTCACATGTAAAGCAGCATTACTAACTATTGATTTTTTTTGAACACATCCGTGAGCTTTTTCATGTACCGTTACTTTATTTAAAATATTTTCTAAAATAAAGTGTTGCGCCTTTTTTAAACGAGGCATTGGAGCAGAAATTAACCTGAAGCCTCCTGTTTTTTTAGCTACTTTAAATCTCTTATAATGTGAAATTTTTGAATTCTTTCTTGAAAAAGCTAAAAACCTAAGTTCATTAACAGAAATCCCCATAGCCTTGGCTAAATCTTTAACCGAATTGTATATTGGTAATCCATTCTTATTAAGCCTACCAACATTTGAATCAGTATGATTTAATTGATGAGAAAAACCTTTTCCCAAATAAATAATATCCTCTTCTTTGGTTTGTTTCCACTTTTCAGCTTTTGCTTTCTTTAACTCTTCTCTTCTTAACTTGGTTTCCTTTTGTCTTTCTTTAGACAGTTTCTTTCGTTCTGAATGCTTTCTAGCAATAAAAGCCTCAGTATCTGTAAGATTTTTTTGTTCTCTAGTTAACTTATGAAGTTTATTAGAAAGCTCTCTTTCTTCTTTTAAAAACGCATTTACTTTTTCAAAATCTACACTTCCTTCTTTCCAGAAACCTAAACGTTTCATTTCAGAAAGTATATATTCATCTTTCGATGATTCTTTGATTTTATCGTAAATCTCTTGTTTTCTCGTAGCTGAATTATTCATAAACAAAAAGGTAGCAATAAGATGTATTTTTTAGTTTCCCTTCGTACGATTCTAAAGACTGAATTGAACAACTCCAGTGAAATAGGTACTATAGTACTATTTCACTTCGCAGAAGTATAACCGGAAATGGTACTATAGTACCTATTTCACAAGTTAAGTTCGAGTCAGTGACGCGTTCGGTATCTGTGTGCAAGATTGGCGATACACCAATCGGGTTGCAAGGTTTTTATCTTATTACTACCAAGGTTTAAATATATTAATTAATCTTTATCAAATGTTATTCTTGTAGCTAAAATATGCTCACAAGGTCCTTTTGTCATCTTATTTTTATAGTAAAAACTACATGTGCATGAAGCTTCCTCTATTTGTAAATCATTATTAATAACAACTTTAGTATCGTAGCGATCATCCACAATAGCTGTTATTTTAATTTTTCTATTTTCTTCTACTTTTAAATTTTTAACAGCTCCTGATTCCATTAATCGGTATGCCTCTTTATCAATTTCACTTGAAAAACGAAGTTCTTCAATATTTATTCCGTCTTTTTTAAGTTCTCTAATTCGGTAAACCTGATTTTTTAAATCATAAACGATTTTTCCAGCTTGCGTAAAAGTTTGTAACGCCTGTTGAACTGAAAATTCATCTATCCCAAGATTTTCAGTTAATTTCTGAGATGTATTGAACCAGTCCTTACGCAAAGCTAAATAAATACTTTGCATTGTAGTCGTTGGTACTTTCTGCCTAGGTGAAAGTAAATCTAGACTTGTAGATTTTGTCCAATCGTTAGCCGTCCAACCTGATAATCCTAATGTAAAATACATTTCATTAGTTAAATGCGCTATGTAAAAAGAAGGCATACCTGTTCCTAACAAGTGAACAGTAAACTTGTTTGTAATTGGTAATAAACGCTCAAGTAATGTTATTCTTCTTCTTCCCCAAACTCTTATTTCATGTTTCTCATTACCTTTATATATAGACTGAGAGCATACAATCTCAATATTCCACGGTTCAAAAACTGCCACAATTGGTTTATCTGGCTCTAAAACATATTTTATAGCTCTTGGTCCTGTTTTCTCTTTATGCCTTTTTAAAACTAATATAAAATTAGTTATATCTATAGGGTGCAAATCAAAAGTTACTTTATCATTCGTCATTGCAGTACTCACCTGTAAAAACCCTCTTACCCAGCTATCTGGCAAATCTATCTTCACTTCTCTGTAAGCAGTTTCACCCGTTGTTTGCACATCAAATCCTCCAGGATCTACTTTAAAGTTCGTTTCTTTATATGTTCTTATTTTTTGAAATTCATTATATAATTTCTTAGAATAGTCAATGTTTGTTGTTCCGCATTTAAAATCACTTATCGAATTAAATACATCATAGCCACAAGATAACTTTCCATAAACCGATTCATCTTTACTAAAACACTCAAAGAAAATCTGATCTGGATGAACAGTGATCACAGGATCTAACACAAACCAAGCTGCATAATCTCTTACAAATAAATATTTAAAATATTTTCGTTGTGCTTCGTAATACGGTTTAGTAATTACATCTCGTTTAGAACGTAGTTCTTTTAGTTGCTCTTGTAAATTCTTTATTTCTTCCTTTACAGAAACCAAATTTTCAGAAGCTTCTGCTACCCATATATCCTCTTGACTTTTCAACCATGCCAAATATTCGGTATTATCTTTAGGCTGAAAATTAAAATCTGCTGTAACGACGTGATGTAAAGCTGAAATAGCTTCTCTAAAAGGAATTTTCTTATCTAAAGTCCCTACAAAATAAGTTGGATCTCTTAATACATCTGGAGCAAAACTTACTCCTGTTGACGAAGCATTATTCTGAACAGAACTATTACCGCTATATTTAAAATTAAACTTCATTCTTTTTCTAAATTTCTTTTATTGTTAACGGAACTTCTATGTCGTTATAAGTCTCCGTTATCATTAACAAAATATCTAAAACATAATCTCTATCTGTAATTGTTTTGGACCCTAAAACAGAGGTCAAAATACGAACCGACATTAAAGCAACTTCTTTATATTTTTTAGATTCCTGTTCTAAAAAAGAATAAACTCTTGTTTTGGTAGACCTGTTAGTATTGATATAAAATAATGTTGTCTTAAAATAACTCTCTAACTTCAAAATTACTGGAACATTATCTGTTGCGTATTCTTTTAAATAGTTCGTTACAAAGAATTGCATTTCTTTAGTTGGATGCTCTTGTAGTTTTAATAATAGAGGCAATCCTTTTTCTTCTGAAAAATGTTTAGTTATTAAACTTCTTCCAAAAGATTGCACACGTTCTTTAACATGATCGCATACATAAACCAACATATCTACTGTCCAATTTTTAGTATCTATATGTTTATCGAAATAATCACATGCCCATACTACAACATCTTCCCAATCAGAATTAAATATTTTTAAAGAAATTTCTAACTCATAATTAATTCTTGGAATATTTTTTTCGAAATATTCATACATCAACTCTCTAATAGCAATTACATCGCTATCTGAAAGGCGGATTACGTCACTCATTTCTAAAGTACTTAACGACACTCGTTTTTGAAACAAAGGAGTTCCTAGTTTTTGAGCAAATTCATATTTAGATAAAACGAGCTCTATTAAGTGCTCCTTTGAAAGTTCTTTTAAATCTTCGCCATAAATATCAATTAATAACTCATAACTATTTTGATGAATTCCTTCATACACTTCTGCTTCTGAGATCTGTAAAAGCAACTGATTTAATAAACTTTTTTTGAATACATCATCTAATTTTACAAGCTTATGAATACTTGGTTGAATAGCTTTTCTTATTTCTTCATATTCAGAAAAACAATACAATACTATATGCTGTTTATTTTCTAATAAAAAGACATCCGGAAAGTGTGCTAGAATTTCTACTCCCGCTTTTCTTAAAGCTGAATCATCTGATATAATATACTCACTATAAGTATCTTTAAACAATTCATAAACAGAAACATTTGCGTGTTTAGCTAAATTTATAGCAAAGAGTTTATTAGAAATTGAACTAGAGCTAGCTAATTCTATAATTTTCTCTTTAGTTATATTTTCAATTAATGTTCCGAATTTAGTATTTCCTATTAATTCATTTACCTGATTTAAAAATAAATTTGAGAAATTTGATGGTATTGCAAATAAAGCACTTAATGAAGCTAATGCAATCTTATTTTCATACTTCACTTTTTCAATAAATAATTCAGATAAATAATTAATTACTCTTACCTCATCTGTATGTAATAACTCTACTATAAAAGTAACATCGGATAAATATGTAATTTCAAATTTCTGTAACCAGCCTAAAGCTAGTGTTATTGCTTTATTATTTTTAGACTTTAATAAATTAATTAATATTACGTTTTCAGGCTTATCTTCTTTATATTTTTCTTCTAAAAAAGAAGTTATTAGATTTAATACTTCCTCTTGAGAATGTTGCAACAGTTTTAATAAATTTTCATTGGAAATTGAATTTAAGAAACTTGGATTATCATTAATTACACGTAATGCAAAGTTAATAGCAATAGTACTTTTAGCATTCGCTAAAATATATAAAACCTCTTCTGGTTTATCATTCCATAATTCAGGAAAAATTTCTTCTCTAGAAGCAGTGTTTTTTTCTTCTTCTGAAAAATAAATTTGATGTTGATCACTAAATCTATTTGAATTTCCATACAACACATACATTAAGCCTAAGTAGTTAGAATATGCTGGATAAAAACTCTTCACTGTTTCGTAACGTCTAGTTTCTGAATTGTAATTATAGTTATAATCTACTCTTTCACTAACACGATCATTATCATCATTTAAAGCACATAGCATTCCTGTCGCGAATTTCACATAACTTTCTTTTTTTGCAATACTTAAATTATATATTTTCTTGTAACTATTCTTAATAAAATATTGCTTCGTTTTTCCTGAAAAAGCAATTCCAGGATTTTTCTTTTGCTTTTCTTCTTGAGCAGAAACCCATTGATTTCCTACATAAAAATAATCTGATGTATAACCCGAGTTGCTTACTGCCATTCGTTTCGATAATAATCCAAAGAACATCGCGTCTTCAGTAATTACTGAAGTTCTGTACATATATCTAATAGACTTAAATGTATTTACCTTTAATGGTAACTGTTCTATAATTGAATATAATTGTTCTCGGTAAGCAGTTTCTTTGTAAGAAAATAAATAGGCATAATACAATAACATTGGATTCTTAGGCTTTTCACCTAAAAGTTGTATAGGTAAATTTTGAATTTGCTCTGAAGTGATGTACTCTTTAACTAGTTCATGAAGTTCTTCTTTTTCAGAAATGGTTCCAAATTTCAGAATATATGCACAAGCTATTCTTCCTGTTATTGTTTGAAATTTATTTTCTTTTAATACTTTTAAAATCGTTGATGTGTATTCGGAAACCTCGAAATGACTTAAAGCCGCTATTGCATTATGCTGTTCAAATTCATCTTTTGATGTGATAAATTGACTTACTAAAGGAACTGCTTCTTTAATTTGAAGTACTGTAGTTCGAGAAATTATTTTTGAAACTTTCCAACTTCGAGTATAAGTTCCTGACAAGGCTTGTTTAAGATACTTAAGAATCGTATCCTTTTGTATTGTATTCTCTTCTTTATGAACTTCTTTAATAGCTCCTAAATCTTCTGAATATCCTTTTTTTTCTTTACTCTCAACTAATTTAGAAAAAACACTTTCTGCTTCTTCTAGAGATACAGGAAAAACAGTTTTTGTACCTTCTCTTAGATTTGCACCTCTTCTTCCATATCTGAAATTAACCACGAACAATTCTTGGCTTTCACATAAATCTACCTCATAAACTTTATCTGACTTTCCTTCTGAGAAGTATAGCGTTTTTTGTTTAATTAATTTCAAGTCTTACATTTTTTGGAGTTTAAATATATAAAATCCATTTGTATGATAAAGACTTTTCTGGAATAGAAATTAATTCATTTTTTTAAAGTCCATTTTTCAAATTAATAAAGTTTCCTTGTAATTCTTGCTCTTGTAAAAAATCGATAGCTCTGGCACTACGAATTCCTGATTTACAATACACAACTACTGGTTTGGATGTATCGATTTCAGAAAAACGGTTAGGTAATTCTCCTAATGGAATATGTTGCCCGCCAATATGATACTGTTCACGTTCCCAATTTTCACGTACATCTAACAAATTGTATTTTGTTATATTCTGATTCAAATCTTCAAGAGTTATTTCATCTTCAATAATCGTAACTCCACAAAATGCTTCATAATTTTCATCTAAAGTAGTTACTTCAGATCTCTCAGTTTTACTGTAATTTAACACTAATTGACGCATCGACAAAACGTCTAACACTAATAATTTATTTGCAAGTACATCTCCTAAACCAACAATCATTTTAAGTACTTCATTCGCTTGTAAACTTCCAATAACTCCTGGTAAAACTCCTAAAACTCCAATCTCAGAACAATTAGGAACATCTTTCGGATTTGGTGGTGTCGGATACAAACACCTATATGTTGCACTTCCTTTATAATTAAAAACACTTACTTGACCTTCAAATTTAAAGATAGATCCATAAACTAAAGGTTTATTGGTAATTACAGCAGCATCATTGGATAAATATCGAGTTTGAAAATTATCGCTTCCATCTACAACAATATCATATTGTTTAAATAACTCAATTGCATTATGTTTAGTTAACTGCTCTTTATATATCTGAAAATTGATAAAAGGATTTAATTTTGATAATCGATTTGCAGCAGTTTCAGCTTTAGATTTTCCAACGTCTTCAATAGTATACAAAATCTGACGCTGTAAATTGGTTTGATCTACAATATCATCATCGATAACACCAATTGTACCTATTCCTGCAGCTGTTAAATATTGTAAAACAGGACAACCTAAACCTCCTGCACCAATGACTAAAACTTTAGCCTCCTTTAATTTTATTTGTCCCTTCTCTCCTATTTCTTCTAAAATAAGATGACGGTTATATTGTTTTTTTTCTTCTATGGTTAGCATTACTCTTTTATACTTTCAATAATTTGTTGTAGAGCTTTTTTTGCTTGTGGTAAAACTGGTAGCAACGGATAAATATGAGGCATTTTAGCTCCGTTTATAAGTTTTACATCTACTCCTTCTTCCTGCATTTTCTTAACTCCAATTTTAGCATCTGGATACATAATATCATACGCTCCAATATAAATCTCTGTTTTAGGAAATCCTTTAAACGTTCCATATAAAGGAGAAATGATTTTATCTTTTAAATCTAAACCATTTGCACACATTTCTTTTGCAGAAAGTATACCCAACACATTTAACATTGGATCTTTTTCAGCTATAATTTCTATTTCAGGATTAGACATACTCGCATCAAAAACCGGAGTAATTAAAATTAACTGTTTAGGAATTTCTTTTTTCTTTTCAAGGAGTCTTTGGGTTAAAGTCATAATTAAATTCCCTCCAACAGAATCTCCTATCAAAGTAATATTTTCAGATAAAACAAAAGTTTGAGTTACAAACTCGTAAACCCAATCTATGTTTTGACAAATTTGATGAATGTTATATTCTGGGGCTTTAGGATAATCTATTAACCACAATTCTTTGCCTGTATGCTTTACTATTTTTTCTATAGTATTCCAATGATGTTCAGCCGGGCCAGAAATAAAAGCACCTCCATGTATAAAAATTATTAAATCCTTACTAGTTGTATTCGGCTTTTTAATTTTATAAATTTTAGTATCATCTAAATCTAAACTTTCTACTGAAAACTTTTTTAAAAAATGTTTAGGTGGTAATTTTCTATCTGACTTTCTTAATTTTTTATAATCAACAGGTTTTTTCGAGAATATCTTTTTTATTCCCATCATTTTCAAAATAAAAAAAGTAAATTTTCTTAACATTTAACTTTAATTAAAATATTCCCAATCTTTCCAAACTACTTCTAACCCTTTATCTTTCAACATAACTGTGATTTCTTCTGTGCTACGTTCATCCGAAATCTCAAATTGTTCTAAAGATTGAGGTTCTACAGCATAACCTCCAGGGTTCGTTTTCGATTCTGCACTAATCGAAGTAATACCTAAATGTACAATATGATTTCTGAAAATTTCGCTTTCTCGAGTAGAAATAGACAATTCTACATCTTCATCAAATAAACGATACGCACAAATTAATTGTACTAAATCAGCATCTGTCATTTCTACTTTAGGTTCTAAACCTCCAGAATGCGGTCGTAATCTTGGAAAAGAAATGGAATACTTTGTTTTCCAGTATGTTTTTTGTAAATATTTCAAATGTAATGCGGTAAAAAAACTATCCGCTCTCCAATCTTCTAATCCGAATAAAGCTCCTAATCCGATTTTATGAATTCCTGCTTTACCTAAACGATCAGGTGTATCTAATCGATAAGAGAAATTAGATTTTTTCCCTTTTGGATGATGCTTTTTATATTCTTCTCTATGATAAGTTTCTTGATACACTAAAACGGCATACAATCCATTTGCAATCAATAACTCATATTCATCTTGATCTAATGGTTGAACTTCAATAGTGATATTTGAAAAATGTGGTTTTATTAATTGAATTGCATTATTAATATAATCTACACCAACCGTACGGTTCGCTTCTCCTGTAACTAATAAAATATGATCGTAACCTTTATTTTTTAAGAACTCTACTTCTTTTAAAATTTCGGCATCTGTTAATGTTCGCCTTGGAATTTTATTTGTTAGACTGAATCCGCAATATGTACAAATATTTTGACATTCGTTACTTAGATACATCGGAGCATACATTTGAATTGTATTTCCGAAACGCTTTTTGGTTAACTGATTACTCAACTGAGCCATTTGCTCAATATAGGGTTTTGCAGCAGGTGAAATTAAGGCTTTAAAATCTTCTAAATCTCTTTTATCTGAAGCCAAAGCTCTTTCTACATCAAGAGATGATTTAGAAAGAATCTCTTTCATTACTGAATCCCAGTCGTAATTATCAAATATATTTTCGAAGGTGTTCATTATTTTATTCTTAATGAATTCTTTAATCTTTACATTTTCTTTTTCTATTGATGAAAAAAGAAACAAAAAAATCTAGTCGTATTAGCTCAAAAACGAAGTTAATGGGCTACTTGCTTCTGCATGTTTTTTTACTGGGGCTAATTTTGCTTCATAAGCTATTCTTCCAGCTTTAACCGCCATTTTAAAAGCTTTTGCCATTTCAACTGGATTTTGAGAAACTGCTATTGCTGTATTTACTAAAACTGCATCTGCTCCAACTTCCATCGCGTGAGCCGCATGTGAAGGTGAACCGATTCCTGCATCTACAACTACAGGAACATTAGATTGTTCTACAATAATCTCTAAAAACTCTAATGTTTTTAATCCTTTGTTACTTCCAATTGGTGCTCCTAATGGCATTACACATTGTGTTCCTACTTCTTCTAATCGCTTACATAAAACAGGATCAGCATGAATGTAAGGCATTACAATAAATCCATTTTTCACTAACTCTTCAGCTGCTTTTAATGTTTCTATAGGATCTGGTAATAAGTATTTTGGATCTGGATGTATTTCTAATTTCACCCAGTTTGTTTCTAAAGCTTCTCTAGATAATTCAGCTGCAAAAACTGCTTCTTTAGCATTTCTTACTCCTGAAGTATTTGGCAATAAATTGATTCGTTGATGATTTAAATGTGTTAAAATATCATCTTCTTCATTTTGTACATCAACTCTTTTAAGCGCTACTGTTACTAATTCACTTTCACTTTCTAATAAAGCATCACGCATTAATTCTGAAGAACTAAATTTTCCTGTTCCTGTAAACAAACGTGATGTAAATGTTTTATCTGCTATTTGTAATGAACTCATAATAATTAGTTAGTTGTTTGTATCTAATTTAAAAACTTGCTCTTGTGAACTTCCTGCTTTTAAAATTTGATAAAATTTTGAAATGGAATTAAAATCTTTAGTTATTTCTCCTGATACTGCTATACCATGAATATTTGTTTCTAATAACGATGCTACATCTTCTAAAACAATTCCTCCTATAGCTATTATTGGAGTTTCTGTATTCAATTCATCTAATAATACTTGATAACCTGCAAGACCTAAAGTCGGACTTAAATTTTTCTTTGTAGTCGTATATCTAAAAGGTCCTAAACCTATATAATCTACTTCCTTTTTAAGTAATACTTTACAATCCTCTAAAGTATTTGCTGTACCTCCTATGATAAACAAGTCTCCTAAGTATTTTCTCACTTCAGCCGGACAAGCATCTGTTTTACCTAAATGAACTCCATCTGCTTTTACTTCCTGTGCAACTTTATAATGATCGTTTATGATTAATCTTGTTTGAAAATGACTCGTAATCTCTCTTGCTTTTTTAGCAATTTCTAAAATAACCGCTTCTGTTTCATTTTTCAAACGAAGTTGTACCCATTCTGCTCCAGCTGTACAAGCTTTTTGAATATTTTGCAAATGTGCTTCAGGAGTTTTTCCTTGTGATATATATTGTAATTTACTTATCATTTGTTTTAGTTGTGATATCCTAATAATGTTTTGTTAGAACTCAATACTTTCTCGATGTAACGTTTTCCTTTAAAACATGATTTTACTAACGGGTATTTTAAAGCGATGTAACTTGCAATTGCTGATGATAACACACAACCACTTCCATGCTTTCCAAATATTTTAATTCCTTCTTTAGGATTGAAAGGATGTATTTTTCCTTCTTTTGTATATAAATAATCTATTCCTTTTTTTTCAGGATGATGTCCTCCTTTTAAAAATAAGTGAGTTTTCAACTGAATATGATGTATTGTTTCTTCAATCGTTTTTTCTTGATATAAATTCTGGATCTCTAGATAATTCGGAGTAATTAGATAGATCTTCTCTAAAATTTTATCGAAATCACTTTCACTGAAATCGTTTTGAAACACAAAACCTGTGGATGATTTTAAAACTGGATCTAAAACAATTTTAGCGTCTGGATTTAATTGTAAAACCGTATCAATAATTTTAGATAATTTTTGCCAATCTTCAACAATCCCGATTTTAACAGTGGCAATCGAAAAACGATCAAACAAAACTTGAATTTGCTCTATAATAGTATCCAAAGCAATCCAATCACATTTCAGAAATTCTTTATCATTTTGAATTGTATTAGCAGTACAAACTGATAATCCGTAACATTTTAATTGCTCAAATGTTTTTACATCTGCTGTTAAACCTGCTCCGTTTGATGGATCTAAACCTGCAATTGTTAATATGTATGGTCGTTGTTTCATTTATTATTTCAGTCATTATGATCGAAGTATGAGAGAAGTAATCTGTTGTTCAATGAAAAGATTACTTCGTTTCACTCGTAATGACATTATTTAATTTCTTTTATATTGATCTTTTATTTCTTCAAAACTTTTTACAGGATCTTCTGTATTCCAAACGCCACCAAGCACGCCAATACCTTTATAACCTAGTTCTAATACTTTAGAAATTGTATTTGCATTTACTCCACCCATTCCTATAATCGTTTTATCAATACTGTTTACATCAAAACCTCTTCCTTGGTATCCTTGTTTAGATATTGAAGAAAAAACTGGACTCAATAAATGATAATCAAAATTGATTTCGCAAGCATCTAAAGCCTCTGGTTCATGAAAAGAACTACTTACTTTAAAACCTTCAGACATGTATAATGAAACATAACCTTCTAGTTTTTCTCCTAAATCTAATCTAGGTTGTTCTTGAATATGAATTCCTTTCAATACGAACTCTGCACATAAATCATGAAACTGATGTATCATAATTTTTTGATAATGCTCTGGATTGATTTCTTTTAATAAACTTCGATATCCTTCAATATCAAAAGAAGGCTTTCTTAAATGCAATACTTCTAAACCATTTTCAAACAATTGATTTAAAAGTGTCGCTTCATTTTGTATCTCCTTTTCGGATGTTAGAACAATTAACATAATATGTCATTAACAGCTGTCATTTCGAGTGAATTTCACGATTGAAAATGAGTGAAATTTATATCGAGAAATATTCGTTTGTTCTCGATACATTTTTTCTTCTTTTCTCTTCGAAAAACCACTCGAACTGACAAACATTATTACAATATCAAATTTAAAATATGCATTACGAATGGAATAAAACAATCTTTTATTCAAAAAACAGATTACATCGTCGTTCCCTCCTAGTAATGACAATCAAAAATTCGTAATTCTTATAAGTATACTTCTGAACCTTTTTGCTTGAATTCTTCAGATTTTTCTTTCATTCCTTCTGCAATTGCATTTTCAGCTTCTAAATCTTTTTGAGCAGCATAATCTCTAACTTCTTGAGAAATCTTCATTGAACAAAATTTCGGTCCACACATAGAACAGAAATGTGCAATTTTAGCACCTTCAGCTGGTAACGTTTCGTCGTGATATTCTCTAGCTAATTCTGGATCTAAACTTAAGTTAAACTGATCTTCCCAACGGAATTCAAAACGAGCTTTACTTAACGCATCATCTCTATGTTGTGCTCCAGGATGTCCTTTCGCTAAGTCAGCAGCATGCGCTGCCAATTTATACGTTACTACGCCAGTTCTTACATCATCTTTATTTGGTAAACCTAAATGCTCTTTTGGTGTTACATAACATAACATTGCAGTACCATACCAACCAATCATTGCTGCTCCAATTCCTGATGTAATATGATCGTAACCTGGAGCAATATCGGTAGTTAATGGTCCTAATGTATAAAAAGGAGCTTCACCACAAGCTTCTAATTGCTTATCCATATTGGCTTTAATCATATGCATTGGCACGTGACCTGGACCTTCAATGAAACACTGTACTTCGTGTTTCCAAGCGATTTTAGTTAACTCACCTAAAGTTTCTAATTCTGCAAACTGCGCTTCATCATTTGCGTCTGCAATACAACCTGGACGTAAACCATCTCCTAAAGAGAATGCCACATCATAAGCTTTCATGATTTCACAAATCTCTTCGAAATGTGTGTATAAGAAACTTTCTTTATGATGTGCTAAACACCATTTTGCCATAATTGAGCCTCCACGAGAAACAATTCCTGTAATACGTTTTGCAGTCATTGGAACATAAGCTAAACGAACTCCAGCGTGAATTGTAAAATAATCTACACCTTGTTCTGCTTGTTCAATTAATGTATCTCTAAAAATTTCCCATGTTAAATCTTCGGCAACACCATTTACTTTTTCTAATGCTTGGTAAATTGGCACAGTTCCAATTGGCACTGGTGAATTACGGATAATCCACTCACGTGTTTCGTGAATATTTTTCCCTGTAGATAAATCCATAATATTATCTGCTCCCCAACGACAAGCCCAAACAGCTTTTTCTACTTCTTCTTCGATTGAAGATGTTGTTGCCGAATTACCAATATTTGCATTGATTTTCACTAAGAAGTTACGACCTAAAATCATAGGTTCTGCTTCTGGGTGATTTATGTTAGAAGGAATTACCGCTCTACCTCTAGCGATTTCTTCTCTTACAAATTCTGGAGTAATTTTTTCTGGAATACTAGCACCGAAATCTTGACCTGGATGTTGTTTCGCTAAACGTGTCATTTCGTCTATACGCTGATTTTCACGAATTGCAACATATTCCATTTCTGGAGTAATCATTCCTTGTTTTGCATAATGTAACTGTGTTACATTTTTTCCTTCCTTAGCTCTATACGGCTTATTTAAATGATTAAATCTTAAATGATCTAGGCTTTTATCATTTAAACGTTCGTTACAGTATTCTGAACTGAATTTATCTAACTGCTCTACATTTCTTCTATCTAAAATCCATTGCTCACGAATACGCTCTAAACCATTATGAATATTGATTTCTTTTTCTGGATCGGTATATGGTCCTGAAGTATCATAAACAGTTACTGGTTCATTTGGAGTACGAGTTTTAGTCATTGAATCTACAGTATCATTCAATGAAATTTCACGCATTGCAACGTTAATTTGAGGATGTAATTTACCTTTTACATAAATCTTTGTAGAATTTGGAAAAGGTTTCCTTGTAATTCCATCTTGCTTTGGAGCCGTATCTTTTTTCTTCATTATGAGAGATGTTTGTTTTATTGTTAGTTTATCCACCTTGGGTAGATCTTATAATTAATACATTGTCATTTTCGGACAATGTATGTTTTTCCCAATCAGACTTTTTTATAATAGAGTTGTTTATAGCTATAGCAATTCCGTTAGATTGAATTTGTAACGTTTCAATCATTCTATCTATAGTGGTTTCTTTTGAAAATGTTTTGCTTGTGTCGTTTACTTTTACAGTTATCATATAAAACTAATTAAAGTAAACTCTAGAAATAGAAGTTGTACACATAAATAATAGATATATGTACACTAAAGTTAAGATAACTTTTCCCTACGTTGGTGTTAACCAAATCAGGTTCTAAGGATATTTCTCAAACTAGTAACCTAGCTACTCCTAAAGTTTAATATGAACAAATATAATGGTTTATTTTTTCTCAAAACATCATTAACTAACTTTCTTGGTTTAAATCTTTACACTCGTACTTTTTTTTAACTCTCTCATTACACTCTTTTAATTATCCATTCATTAATAAAATAACTTTATAAGTACCAATAATCTTAATATCAAAAAAATGACGGATAATATTTCTCTAAATTTTATTAATAAATCTAACAATACTAATAATAGTCAAGTGGTTATTTTTCAAAATAACATCGCTCAAAATTTTGATGAAATTGCTATTGCTTGGAAAGTTATTAAAAACTGTGACAGATTGAATAATCATCCTTTTATTTTTCCTTTAAAATTTAACATCTCTGTAAGCGATTCTTATGGAAATTACACTCCAAAATTACAAGCTTTTAATGGACAAGCTTTTGAGATGATAAAAGATACTTCTGGTGATATTTTACGATTATCTTCAACTCCTGTAGTAAACACAAATGAAGTAGAAATTTTAAATAATTTAGCCAATGGCTCTATTGACGTTAATTGTTATAAAGATGGAAAATTACTAGCTAAAAAAACTGGAGTAGCTCCTGGGCAAAAAGCTGTCTTTGAATTTCGTCCTATCATTTACATTGGAGTTGTTTCGCAAGTTGAAGAAGGAGAAATAATGAATTCTGAAATGATTTCTCAAATTACTACTTCAATTAATTTATTTGGAATTACAAGTGCAAATATTGTAATGACAGGAGCAGGACCTGATAATAATGCTACACCCTTTAATTTTCATTTAGAAAATATTAATCAGTAATACTGAATTTTCTTATTCGCATAAAACATAAAAAATTAATAATGGATACTATAACAAAAAAAACATGGTACTCTGGTGATTGGAAACAAAGAAATAATGATCAAATTCCTTACAACGGTATTAAAATAGAAGCTACTGCAAGCTATAATGATTCTAATAAACTAGATACAGTTACTGCTATTTTAACAGACTACACAAAAGATCCTAATGGAATTTCTAACACTGTACAGCTCAATAAAACTAATATTTGGTACGATATTCCTATTCCTATAGATGAAACTATTGAACCTCCTCAACTAAATACAAAGTTTACTATAGAGGGGATATATTTAAATGGTGATTTAGGAAAATTACAACTATGCAGGATGACTACAGGTATTTATCTACGTGTTCAATTTCGATATGGCGAACAATATAGGACTCGAGAAGAGTTAGGATTTATCCTTCAATTTGACGAATCTATATCTCTTTAAAAATCATAATTATAAAAAATAAATCATTTAGAATTTTCTATAAAAAATATAGAAGGCGACAAACCGAAAAGCCTTATGAGTAGGTATTTAAAATTCAATATTATGGCAAATTATAACGTACAAAATTTCACTTACAATGGCCCTGGCGATAGTTTATGTTTTGGCAGACAGGATGATCACAATCATCATCAGGCAAATCAATTTACAATTGATGTTACTAATTACCTTAAAAATGAGGGATGTCAAAACATTAATCCAGGTGTTTTTAGATCACATCAACCTAAACCTGCAAACGGGAAAGAGTTTGTTTGGAATGGAAACCACTGGATTCATGTATAAAAGTAAATTAGGCTATCTGAAAATACGGATAGCCTAATTAAAAAATGTAAAAGTTTTAATTTTATAAACTCTCTATTTTTTTAGTAACTTCATTTAAAATATCAAATGCAGTTTCTGCCATTTTGTTCCCTTTAAAATCTAACAAAGGATTTACCTCAACAAACTCTACGCAAACTACCTTTTCACTATCTAAAAGTCCATTAATAATTTTTATAATTTCTTTATCATCAAATCCTTTTGAAACTGGTGTACCAGTCCCATAAGAAATCATATCACAATCCATTGCATCAACATCAAACGACACATAAATAACGTCGCAATTATCGAGTTTTTGAAGTGCTTCCTCTACACATACGCTTAAACCTCTATAACGTACTTCAGCAACTTTATAATTCTTAATACCATACTTTTCAATTTGTTTATCTTCTGGTTCTTCTGTATCACGAACTCCAAAAAAAACTATATCTTCTGGTATAACTTTTTGCCCAACGATCGCAATGTTTTTCATACGATCCCAGTACTCAGCAGTTTCACGGTCAATTTCATTAACCTGACAATCTAAATTATCATCATTTATAGCAGCTCCTAAAGGCATTCCATGAGTATTCCCTGAAGGAGAAGTATATGGAGTATGTAAATCACCATGAGCATCAATCCAAACTACTCCAACTCTTTTGGTTGGATATGCAGCTTTAACACCACTTATCGTTCCTAACGCTGAGGAATGATCTCCTGATAAAACGATAGGAAATCTTCCTTCTTGTAAATTAACTTTCACATGATTACTTAATCTCTTACATTGATTAAAAACACTTTCTATTTGCTTACCAAATGAATTGTTAACTTTATTATAGATGGATTCATTTTCTGTTTTTACATCTTCAAATTCGTATCTATTAAAGTAATCATTCTCTTTATTAATAGCTGCAATTTCAATTGCGTCTATTCCCATATCTGAACCACGTGTTCCTGCACCTATATCTGACCTATTCTTAATTAATTTTATGTCTTTCATATTTTCTGAATTTAATCAGTATTTAAAAATATAATATTAATTCAAAAAAAATGTCATTCTGAGTTAAACTTCAGAATGACATTATATCATTTTAATTCTCGTTATCTTTTATTGATTTTTACGAAAGGACGGTAATTCTCACCTGTATAAACTTGACGAGGGCGACCGATTGGCTCTTTACGCAAACGCATTTCTCTCCATTGAGCTATCCAACCTGGCAAACGACCTAAAGCAAACATTACAGTAAACATTTCTACAGGTATTCCCATTGCTCTATAAATAATTCCAGAATAAAAATCTACATTTGGATACAACTTTCTTTTTACGAAATAATCATCGCTTAATGCTTCTTGCTCTAATCCTTTAGCTATATCTAATACTGGGTCTTCAACTCCTAAATCATCTAATACCTCATCAGCAGCAACCTTAATAATCTTTGCTCTTGGATCAAAGTTTTTATATACTCTATGTCCGAATCCCATTAAACGGAAAGGATCTTCTTTGTCTTTAGCCTTAGCCATGTATTTTTTAGTATCTCCTCCATCAGCTTTAATAGCTTCTAACATTTCTAAAACTGCCTGATTTGCTCCTCCATGTAATGGTCCCCATAGTGCAGAAATCCCAGCAGATATAGAAGCGAATAATCCAGCATGAGAAGAACCTACCACTCTTACTGTAGAAGTAGAACAATTTTGTTCGTGATCTGCATGTAAGATTAATAATTTATCTAAAGCATCTTTTACTATTGGATTGATTTCATAATCTTCATTTGGTTTTTCAAACATCATTTTCATAATGTTTTCAACATAACCTAACTTACGTGACCCATAGTTTAATGGAAGTCCATTTATTTTACGCATAGACCAAGATACTAACACTGGGAATTTCCCCATTATCTTAACTATTGCATTATACATTTCTTCTTCTGAATCTACGTTTACTGAAGAAGGGTTAAATGCAGTTAAAGCAGAAGTTAAAGAAGATAACAACCCCATTGGATGTGCATTCTTAGGAAATGCATCTATAATCTTTTTAACATCATCATCTACGATTGCATTATCTAAAATATCATTATAGAATTTATCTAATTGTTCTTGGGTTGGTAATTCTCCAAAAATTAATAAATAAGCTACTTCTAAAAAATCAGCTTTTTCTGCTAGCTCTTCAATTGAATAACCTCTATATCTTAATACTCCTTCTTCTCCGTTTAAAAATGTAATAGCACTTTGACAAGACCCCGTATTTTTAAAACCTGGATCTATAGTAATGACTCCTCCTGTAGCTCCTCTTAATGTTTTAATATCTATTGCAACTTCATCTTCCGTCCCTTTTATTAACGGAAATTCATAGGTGTTTTCGCCAATTTGTAATTTCGCTATTTCTGCCATTTTCTATTTTAATTTATTAATAATTGAAATGATGCACGAAGATACCATTTTTTAAAGTATTTAAAAAATCTTCATCTATAGATTTTATATGTTCAAACAATAAGTTTTTTTTATTTCTTTTTTTTAAAAAAAATGGTTCGTGATTGTTTTTTAGTCTAAAAAACTAAATAAACATTACATTAAAATTATAGTAAAAAAATGATAATTTTTAAGTTACTTTAACTTATTATTATTTCATGAAAAAAGCCTCGAAAAACGAGGCTTTAAATTAAATACGATCTAATATTTTTAAATCTTAAATGCTTTTTTCTGCGGATAATAAGCTACATCATCTAATTGCTCCTCAATTCTTAATAACTGATTATATTTAGCCATACGATCTGATCTTGAGGCTGAACCTGTTTTTATTTGGCCTGTATTTAAAGCTACAGCTAAATCTGCAATAGTATTATCTTCAGTTTCTCCAGAACGGTGACTCATAACAGATGTGTATCCTGCATTATGTGCCATATTAACAGCTGCGATTGTTTCAGTTAAAGTACCTATTTGATTTACTTTAATTAAAATTGAATTCGCTATACCATTTTCAATTCCTCTAGATAAACGTTCTACATTAGTTACAAATAAATCATCTCCAACTAATTGAACTTTATCTCCAACTTTTTCAGTTAAATACTTCCATCCATCCCAATCATTCTCATCCATTCCATCTTCTATAGAAATAATAGGATACTTTTCTGTTAACTCAGCTAAATAATCTGCTTGTTCTTTACTTGTTCTAACTTTTCCTTTATCGCCTTCAAATTTTGTGTAATCATATTTCCCATCTACATAGAACTCAGCAGAAGCACAATCTAAGGCTATCATTATCTCGTCACCTAATTTATATCCAGCATTTTTAACAGCTAAAGCAATCGTATCTAAAGCATCTTCTGTACCTTCTAATGTTGGTGCAAAACCGCCTTCATCTCCAACTGCTGTGGATAAATTTCTATTATGTAATACTTTCTTTAAGTTATGAAAAATTTCAGATCCCATTTTCATTGCATCGGTAAAGTTTGCTGCTTTTACCGGCATTACCATAAATTCTTGAAAAGCAATAGGAGCATCTGAATGTGATCCTCCATTGATGATATTCATCATAGGAACTGGTAAAGTATTTGCGCTTACTCCTCCAATATATCTATATAAAGGCATTCCTAATTCGTTTGCTGCTGCTTTAGCTACAGCTAAAGAAACTCCAAGAATTGCATTAGCTCCTAATTTTGATTTATTTGGTGTGCCATCTAAATCAATCATCATTTTATCGATTAAGTTTTGTTCGAAAACAGAAACTCCTAATAATTCTTGAGCTATGATAGTATTTACATTTTCAACAGCTTTGGTAACCCCTTTTCCCATATAATCATCTCCTCCATCACGCAACTCAACTGCTTCATGTTCTCCTGTTGAAGCCCCTGAAGGCACAGCTGCTCTACCTAACACTCCGTTTTCAGTAGTTACATCTACTTCTACTGTAGGATTTCCTCTAGAATCAAAAATTTGACGTGCGTGGATATTGATAATAATACTCATCTTTTATATTTTTATTTATTTTTTGGCTGTAGCTAATTTACAAATGCTACAGTATTTTAGGTTGATTTTTAATTATTTTCTACGAAATCGTTTTATCCTGAAACAGCTAGCTACCTTGAATCTAATAAGGTAGTTTTACGATGTCATTCTGATTTTAAACAGTATTTATTTTTAGTAAATTCCATAAAAGTTTAACTGATTCATTTTCTACTAAAAATACATAATCTTCTTTTTTAGTTAGCTCAAAAACAAATCTACTACTATTCATCTTAAACAGAACTTAACTTTTATATTTCTGTATAATATGAAACGTATGAGTTATACACAACTCATACGTTTCTTAACTGAAATATTTTTAAATGATTTTATTATTTCTAAATTGGTAGCATTAGCAACATCTTTGAATTTTAAAAGACTCAGACTTACAATTTTTCTTTTACATTTACTTTGATAGTACATAAAAAAATCTCTTACTGACTCTTGTATTACTACTACATACCTTTTCATAAAATCAATTACTTAACTTTTTTAATATTTTCAATGAATTGATCAAATAAGTATTCTGAATCATGTGGTCCAGGGCTTGCTTCTGGGTGATATTGAACAGAAAACACATTCTTATTCTTCATTCTAATACCTGCTACAGTATTATCATTTAAATGAACATGTGTAATTTCAACATCTTCATGCGCTTCAGTTTCTTCTCTATTAATAGCAAAACCATGATTCTGAGAAGTTATTTCTCCTTTACTTGTAATTAAATTTTTTACTGGGTGGTTAATACCTCTATGCCCGTTATGCATTTTATATGTTGAAATACCGTTAGCTAAAGCAATTACCTGATGTCCTAAACAAATACCAAATAAAGGTAGATTTTTTTCTATTATCTCTTTTGCTACGTTTTGTGCATCAATTAAAGGTTCTGGATCTCCAGGACCGTTTGAGATAAAATATCCATCTGGATTCCAATCTTGTAATTCTGAAAACTTAGCATTGTAAGGAAACACTTTAATATAAGCATCTCTCTTAGCTAAATTTCTTAAAATATTCTTTTTAATTCCAATATCTAAAGCTGCGATTTTAATTGAAGCATTTTCATCTCCAACAAAATATGGCTCTTTTGTTGAAACTTTAGAAGCTAACTCAAGCCCTTCCATGTTAGGAACACTAGCTAATTCTTCTTTAAGTTTGTCGATGTTATCTACATCTGTTGAGATGATAGCATTCATAGCTCCGTTCTCTCTAATATAAGACACTAATGCTCTTGTGTCTACATCAGAAATTGCAACTAAATTATGCTTTTCAAACCAATCTTTTAAGTTTCCATCAGAATCTACTCTAGAATGTTCAAAACTGAAGTTTCTACAAATTAATCCAGAAATTTTGATTCCTTCAGACTCAACTTCCTCGTCATTAACCCCATAGTTACCTATGTGAGCATTCGTTGCTACCATTAATTGACCGTAATAAGAAGGATCAGTAAAAATCTCTTGATAACCTGTCATTCCTGTGTTAAAACAAATTTCTCCAGTAACTGTTCCTTCTATACCAATAGATTTACCGTAAAAAATTGTTCCATCTGCTAATAAAACAAGAGCTTTCTTTCTAGTTGTGTATTTCATGTTAAAAAAGTTTGTCAAAAATAGTTTAAAAAAAAAGGACAAACACAATTGTTAATCCTTTTTATAAAAATTTAAATTTTACAATATTTTATTAATAAATTAATTAAAACACCTTTCTTTTTTAAAAAAGGTAATAACTGTTTATTGCTTTCTTTAAGATTATTTTGTTGTTGATAATTATATGTTAACTCTAAAATCAAATTCAAATATTTATTTGGTATCCAAAAGTATTGATCAATTATTATATTGAAGCATAGAACTTAATAATCTTTTTTAATTCATTTTCTTTTTTAAATGATAAAGAATTATCCTTAGCGTATTTTTTTACTTTCTTTGCTTTATCTCCATCCATTAAATTTAAAACCTTTTTGGATTTCAATTTAAATTTATTAACTATATTATTTTCGACAATATGATAAGTACTATTAATTTTATATTTATCATTCCCTACTTTTTCTTTTGAAAAAGGATTTACTTGTCCTTTCAAAACAGTTAATTTATGAAACTTAACAATCATTGAATTGTTTACTACAGTAATAACTTCATAATAAGTTCCATTTACTTTTACAAATTGAATTCCATTTAAGTAAATCTCTTTGGCCTTAGAATCGTCAACTTTGAAATAAGATTGAAAACCTTTATTTACGACAAATAAATTTTCTTTTACATTAAAATTTGTATTGTCGAATTCATAAATTTTACCAGTTTTACTTTTTACTGTTAGTTTATTTGCCCAATTCTCTTTTAAATAAACACTTCCTTTAATAAGATTTCCATTGTCCCTTCCTTTATTGCTTACCTGATTGGTAAGCTGATTGCTTGGAGATAAAATTTCTAAAGATGGTAAATTTTGAGAATAGACACACTTAGAAACAAAGATTGATAAAATGAAGATTAGTCTTTTCATAAGGTTAATTTTTTAATTTTCAATAATATATAAAAAAAAGGATAAACTTAATAGTTTATCCTTTTATATTATTTCAAATCACCAGACATCTTATTCTTCTTCTTGTGAAGCTTCAACATCTGCTACTGGTGTTGATTCTACTTTTTTAGCACCACCACGACGACTACGACGAGTTGTCTTCTTAGCTTTCTTACCGTTAGGGTTGTATAATTCGTTGTAATCAACTAATTCTACCATAGCCATAGGGGCATTATCTCCTTGACGATTTCCTAATTTGATAATTCTAACGTAACCACCAGGTCTATCTGCTACTTTAACGGCTACTTCTTTAAATAACTCAGTAACAGCATACTTATTTCTTAAGTAACTAAATACTACACGACGATTGTGCATATTTTTTTCTTCTGTACCGTTATTCTCAGCTTTAGCTTTAGTTATTAAAGGCTCAACAAACTTACGTAATGCTTTTGCCTTTGCTTCAGTAGTGTTAATACGCTTATGCTCGATTAAAGAACATGCCATATTAGCTAACATAGCTTTTCTATGCGCAGTTTTTCTACCTAAATGGTTAACTTTTTTTCCGTGTCTCATGACGTTTAGTTTTAGATTAACATCTTGCTCAACTCATTTTAGAGGAGCAAAATATGCTAACCTTGATTAATTTAATCTCTATCTAATTTATATTTTGATAAATCCATTCCGAAGCTTAAGCCTTTATTGTTCACTAACTCTTCTAATTCTGTTAATGATTTTTTACCAAAGTTTCTGAACTTCATTAAATCACTCTTATTGAATGATACTAAATCTCCTAATGTATCTACTTCTGCAGCTTTTAGACAGTTTAAAGCACGAACAGATAAATCCATATCTACTAATTTCGTCTTTAATAACTGACGCATGTGAAGCGATTCTTCATCGTAAGATTCAGTTTGTGCGATTTCATCAGCCTCTAAAGTTATTCTTTCATCAGAGAATAACATGAAGTGGTGAATTAAAATCTTAGCTGCCTCTGTTAAAGCATCTTTTGGATTGATAGATCCATCTGTATCAATATCGAAAACTAATTTTTCGTAATCAGTTTTTTGCTCAACACGGAAATTTTCAACTGCATACTTTACATTTTTAATTGGTGTAAAGATTGAATCAGTAAAAATTGTTCCTAATGGAGCTCCTGATTTCTTGTTTTCTTCTGCTGGTACAAATCCTCTACCTTTTTCAATTGTAATCTCTGCATTAATCTTTACAGATTTATCCATATTACAGATCACTAAATCTGGATTTAACACTTGAAAACCAGAAATAAATTTCTGTAAATCTCCAGCAGTTAACTGCTCTTGACCTGAGATTGCAATAGTAACTGTTTCTCTATCTGATTCTTCGATTTGCTTCTTAAAACGTACTTGTTTTAAATTTAAAATCATTTCAGTTACATCTTCTACAACACCAGTTATAGTAGAAAACTCGTGATCTACTCCATCTACTCTTAAAGATGTAATTGCAAATCCTTCTAAAGATGATAATAATACTCTTCTTAAAGCATTACCAACAGTTAGACCAAAACCTGGTTCTAGCGGTCTGAATTCAAATCTACCCTTAAAATCAGTAGATTCGATCATGATTACTTTATCGGGCTTTTGAAAATTTAAAATCGCCATTTATTTTTCTTCTTTTTAATTGTTACCCAGTTGCGCGGTCCGTAAGTTTGAAGAAGAACAAACGGACCCTTTGGCTGGATACCAATATGGTTATAATTAATTTATTATTTAGAATATAATTCTACGATTAACTGCTCCTTAATGTTTTCAGGAATCTGTAATCTTTCTGGAGCCTTTACAAAAGTTCCAGATTTTTGTTCTGCATTCCAAGTTAACCACTCGTATACAGCGCTATTTGAAGCTAATGCATTTTCGATAACGTCTAAAGATTTAGACTTTTCTCTTACAGCAATAACATCTCCAGCTTTTAATCTGTATGAAGGAATATTAACAATATCTCCGTTAACTGTAATGTGGCGGTGAGAAACTAACTGACGAGCAGCACTACGAGAAGTAGCTATTCCTAGACGGAAAACAGTATTATCTAAACGAGATTCACATAATTGTAATAAAACCTCACCAGTAATACCACCAGAAGCTTGAGCTTTTTTGAATAAGTTACGGAATTGACGTTCTAAGATACCGTAAGTATACTTAGCTTTTTGCTTTTCCATTAACTGTACAGCATATTCTGATTTTTTTCCTCTACGTTTACCATTACCGTGTTGCCCTGGAGGATAGTTTCTTTTTTCGAAGTTTTTATCATCTCCGAAGATCGCTTCACCAAATTTACGAGCGATTTTAGTTTTTGGTCCTGTATATCTTGCCATTTCTTAAAATTTAAACAGGGATTGTGAATTAAGGCTTACTCCTTCGACAATCAAATTTCCTGCTTTGTTAAAATATAATTATACTCTTCTTCTTTTAGGTGGACGACATCCATTGTGTGGAATTGGAGTTACATCAATAATTTCTGTAACCTCAATACCTGAATTATGGATAGATCTGATAGCTGATTCTCTACCATTACCTGGTCCTTTAACATACACTTTTACTTTGCGTAAACCTGCTTCTTTAGCAACTTCAGCACAGTTCTCAGCAGCTAACTGAGCTGCATAAGGTGTATTTTTCTTAGACCCTCTAAATCCCATCTTACCTGCAGAAGACCATGAAATTACATCTCCCTTTTTGTTAGTTAAAGAGATGATAATGTTATTGAACGATGCAGTGATGTGAGCCTCACCTGTAGACTCAATTACTACTTTACGTTTCTTAGTTACTTTAGATTTTGCCATGATTCTTTACTAGTTTAGTAAAAATAATCTAATGATTATTTTTTCTTGTTTGCTACAGTTTTTCTCTTACCTTTTCTAGTACGAGAGTTGTTCTTAGTTCTTTGTCCTCTTAAAGGTAACCCTAATCTGTGACGGATTCCTCTTTGACAACCTATATCCATTAAACGTTTAATGTTTAATTGAACCTCAGAACGTAATTCACCCTCAATAGTGTACTTTCCTACTTGCTCACGAATAGCTGCAATTTGATCATCGTTCCAATCTTGAACTTTAATACTTTCGTCTATTTTTGCTTCAGCTAAAACTTCTTTAGCTCTGCTTCTTCCTATACCAAAGATGTATGTTAAAGCGATTACACCTCTCTTATTCTTTGGAATATCAATACCTGCGATTCTTGCCATAACTAACCTTGTCTTTGTTTAAATCTAGGATTCTTTTTGTTAATTACATATAGTCTGCCTTTTCTGCGTACAATTTTACAGTCGGCACTTCTTTTCTTTAATGATGCTCTTACTTTCATCAGTGTGTTTTTTTAATATCTGTAAGTAATTCTTGCCTTAGTTAAATCATAAGGACTCATTTCTAACTTCACCTTATCTCCAGGTAAAAGTTTAATATAATGCATACGCATTTTCCCAGAAATGTGTGCTGTAACAATATGTCCATTCTCTAATTCTACACGGAACATTGCATTGGATAATGCCTCCGTAATGGTTCCGTCTTGTTGAATTGCTGGTTGCTTAGCCATAATTACTTTAATGATTTTCTATTAGTATTACCTGTTTTCATTAAACCGTCGTAACGACTGTTTAATAAATATGAATTAATTTGCTGAATAGTATCTATTGCAACACCTACCATAATTATTAATGAAGTACCTCCATAAAATAACGCCCAGTTTTGAGTAATTCCAAACTTAGCTGCTATAGCTGGTAAAATTGATAAACCTGCTAAAAATAAAGATCCAGGAAAAGTAATTTTTGATAAAACAGAATCTAAATGATTTGCTGTTTCTTCACCTGGCTTATAGCCTGGTACAAAACCATTACTTCTCTTTAAATCTTCTGCCATTTTATTTGTTGGTATAGTTATCGCTGTGTAGAAATAACTAAATATTATAATTAATAATGCAAAGATTACATTATACCATAACCCATTAATATCAGCTAAACTAGCTAAAGTTGGATATTTCTGACCTAAAGTCATTGGTAAAAACATAATTGCTTGTGCGAAGATGATTGGCATTACACCTGCAGCATTTAACTTTAAAGGAATATATTGTCTAGCTCCCTCTACGTCTTTAATGTCTGCTATAGCTGTTCTTCTAGCATATTGAACAGCAATCTTACGAACCGCTGTAACAAGTAGTACAGTTAATAATATTACAACAAACCACACTAATACTTCAATTAAAATCATCATTATACCACCACCTCCAGCATTAGTAGTTTTAGCAATAAACTCTTGCATAAAAGCGGCTGGGAAATTTGCGATGATACCTACAGTAATCAAAAGAGAGATACCATTACCAACTCCTTTATCTGTAATTCTTTCACCTAACCACATGGCGAAAATTGTACCTGCAGTTAGTAAAATCATTGATGAAACCCAAAAAGTAGCACCACCAACTAAGAAAGCAGATTCTGGTAACCCAAATTGAGTTTTAATTGCCGTAATATATGTTGGTCCTTGTACTAAAGTAATTAGTATTGTTAACCAACGAGTAATTTGTGTAATTTTCTTACGTCCACTCTCTCCATCTTTTTGTAGTTTTTGTAAATACGGAACAGCTATTCCCATTAACTGAACTACAATCGATGCAGAAATGTAAGGCATAATACCAAGCGCCATTACAGATGCTCTAGCAAATGCCCCTCCTGTAAATGCATTTAATAAACCTAAGAGTCCACCTCCTGCTTGATCTTTTAAAGCTGCTAACTGAGTTGGATCAATTCCTGGTAAAGGAACTGCAGCCATAAATCGATATACAGCGATTAAACCTATAGTTAAAAGTAACTTATCTTTTAACTCTTCAATCTTAAAAATGTCTCTTAAAGTGTTTATAAACTTCATCTTTTAACAGGGATTATAAAGTTACTGCTTCACCTCCAGCTGCTTCGATAGCCGCTTTTGCTGTTGCAGTAAATTTGTGTACAGTAATATTTAATTTAGCTTTTAATTCACCACGTCCTAAAATCTTCACAAGATCATTTTTACGTGCTAATCTATTTTGAACTAAAACTTCCATATTTACTGTATCAGTAATTCTACCGTTATCTACTAACTCTTGTAATCTATCTAAGTTAACTCCAACATATTCCTTACGGTTGATGTTAGTAAATCCAAACTTAGGCACACGTCTTTGAAGTGGCATTTGCCCTCCTTCAAATCCGATTTTACGAGAGTATCCAGAACGAGATTTAGCTCCTTTATGTCCTCTTGTAGAGGTACCACCATGTCCAGATCCTTCTCCACGAGCGATTCTCTTTCCGCTCTTAGTTGATCCAGCTGCTGGTTTTAAGTTATGTAAACCCATTTTAATTATCTTCTTATTTAATTTCTTCTACAGAAACTAAGTGTTGAACTTTATTAACCATTCCTAAAATTGTAGCAGACGCGTCGTGCTCAACAGTATGATTAATTCTTTTTAACCCTAACGCCTCTAACGTTCTCTTTTGATTCTTAAGGCGACCTATTTGACTTTTTACTTGTGTAACTCTAATCTTACTCATCGTCTTAATTTTTAACCGTTAAAAACTTTATCTAAAGAAATACCTCTTTGTCTAGCTACAGTCTCTGCACTACGCAATTGTAATAAAGCATCAAAAGTTGCTTTTACTACGTTATGAGGATTTGATGATCCTTGAGACTTAGATAATACATCATGTACTCCTACTGATTCTAATACTGCACGCACAGCACCACCTGCAATAACTCCGGTACCATTTGAAGCTGGTTTAATAAAAACCTTAGCTCCACCGAATTTACCTTTTTGTTCGTGAGGTAAAGTTCCATTTAAAAGCGGAATACGAACTAAATTTTTCTTTGCATCTTCTACAGCTTTAGCTATTGCAGAAGAAACATCTTTAGACTTACCTAATCCATGTCCTACAACACCTTTACCATCACCTACTACTACTATAGCAGAGAAACCAAATGCTCTACCTCCTTTAGTAACCTTAGTAACACGTTGTACCCCTACTAATCTATCAACAAGCTCTAATCCGCTTGGTTTTACTCTTTCTGCGTTTTTATATCCTAACATAATATAATTTCTTAAAATTTTAAACCAGCTTCTCTTGCAGCGTCAGCTAATACTTTCACACGCCCATGATATAAGTAACCATTTCTATCGAAAGCAATAGATTCAATCCCTGCTTTTACAGCTTTTTCAGCAATTGCTTTTCCAACTGCAGCAGCAGATTCTGCTTTAGAACCAGATGCAATTTCTTTATCTCTAGATGAAGCAGATGCTAATGTAACACCGTCTACATCATTAATTATTTGAGCATAGATTTCTTTATTACTCCTGAAAACTGATAACCTTGGTTTAACAGCTGTTCCTGTAATATCTTTTCTAATTCTATACTTTATACGTTGTCTTCTTTCAAGTTTTGATAATGCCATAACACTAATATTATGCAGATTTACCTGCTTTTCTTCTAATTACTTCACCAACAAACTTAACTCCCTTACCTTTATATGGTTCTGGCTTACGGAAAGAACGTATCTTTGCCGCTACCTGACCAACTAACTGTTTATCATGAGAAGTTAATTTTACGATTGGATTTTTACCTTTTTCAGATACTGTCTCAACCTTTACTTCTGGTGCTAACTCTAAAACAATGTTATGAGAAAATCCTAAAGCTAAATCTAATTTTTGTCCTTGATTAGATGCTCTATAACCTACTCCTACTAACTCTAACTCCTTAGTATAACCTTTACTTACACCTTCAACCATGTTACTGATTAAAGCTCGGTATAAACCATGTGCAGCTTTATGTTCTTTACTATCTGATGGTCTTTCTAATGTTAAAGTTCCATCTTCAATCTTTAAAGTAACATCAGAAGTTAACTTTTGACTTAACTCTCCTAACTTACCTTTTACTGTAACCACGTTATCGTTTACTTTTACTTCAACACCTTGTGGTAATGTGATTGGGCTTTTACCTATTCTACTCATTTTACAAAATGTTTAAATTAGTAAACGTAACAAAGTACCTCTCCTCCAACATTCTCTTGTCGTGCTTTCTTGTTTGTCATCACACCTTTAGAAGTTGAAACAATTGCAATTCCTAGACCGTTTAAAACTCTCGGCATCTCTTTAGCACCAACATACTTACGTAAACCTGGTGTAGATACTCTCTGAATTTTTCTAATAACCGGCTCTTTTGTTAAACGATCGTACTTTAAAGCTATCTTGATAGAACCTTGAACAGAATCATCATTAAATTGATAACTTAAAATGTAACCTTGATCGAACAAAATCTTGGTCATTTCCTTCTTCAATTTTGAAGCAGGAACTTCTACAACTCTGTGACCAGCTGAAATAGCATTTCTCACTCGAGTAAGAAAATCCGCGATTGGATCTGTATACATATTGATTTGATTTGTGGTTTTGGTATTTAATAACTTCTATTGTCCCTACGAAAACGTAGCTATTAAACCTGAAACCAGTTAAAAATTATTTAATTACGTTATTACAAGACATAATTTACCCTGTAAAAACAGTGTGCAAATATACATAAAGTTTTCTAAAAAAAAAGAGAATTTTTAATTATCAGTTTGACTATTAATTTATTGCTACTTATAAAGCTTATTAAAAATGGTTTTATAGATTAAACAACAATTTAATAAGACACTAGACAAGCAGCTAAATAACAAGCAATTACAAACAACCAAAGGTTTTATCAAGAAAACTAAATAATTATCCTAGATTAGCCATTAATAATATCAATTACGAGTTATATATCTACAATAGCTTTCAAAAACTGTTACACTCAGCTTAATCATATTTTATAGATTCTTTATTATATTTTCTTAAAAGATCAGATAAATAAGCTTAATACCATATTTATAAACTAGGAAAAATTTAATAATATCTATTTTAATATTTATAATAAATATTAAAAAACAAAAAATCCGATTAGTAAAAAACTAATCGGATTTTTGTTTAAAAGAAAGGCGACGACCTACTCTCCCACCAGTGGCAGTACCATCGGCGCTAATGGGCTTAACTTCTCTGTTCGGAATGGTAAGAGGTGAGCCCCATTGCTATAATCACCTTAAGTTGTTTCAGTATATTTCAACTGTATAAGTTAACATATTAGTAAAATGGTATTTTAAATAATCAAAAGAGTTGTCTTCCCCTCATTAAGAGGGGAAGTACGTACATAAGCCTATGGGTTATTAGTACTACTCAGCTACATACATTACTGCACTTACACTTATAGCCTATCAACGTTGTCATCTTCAACGACCCTTTAAAGAAATCTCATCTTGTGGTGGGTTTCGCGCTTATATGCTTTCAGCGCTTATCCCTTCCGAACGTAGCTACTCTGCAGTGCCCCTGGCGAGACAACAGATACACTAGAGGTTCGTCCAACTCGGTCCTCTCGTACTAAAGTCAGATCCACTCAAATTTCTAACGCCCACAGCAGATAGAGACCGAACTGTCTCACGACGTTCTGAACCCAGCTCGCGTGCCACTTTAATGGGCGAACAGCCCAACCCTTGGGACCTTCTCCAGCCCCAGGATGTGACGAGCCGACATCGAGGTGCCAAACCCCCCCGTCGATGTGAGCTCTTGGGGGAGATCAGCCTGTTATCCCCGGAGTACCTTTTATCCTTTGAGCGATGGCCCTTCCATGCGGAACCACCGGATCACTATGCTCTACTTTCGTACCTGATCGACCTGTATGTCTCTCAGTCAAGCTCCCTTATGCCATTGCACTCTACGCACGGTTACCAAGCGTGCTGAGGGAACCTTTAGAAGCCTCCGTTACTCTTTTGGAGGCGACCACCCCAGTCAAACTACCCACCACGCACTGTTCTCATCGCTGAGTTAGGCTCTAGATAAGCAAAGGGTCGTATTTCAAGGTTGACTCCACAGCGCCTAGCGACACTGCTTCAAAGTCTCCGACCTATCCTACACATTACTTATCCAAAGTCAATACGAAGCTATAGTAAAGGTTCACGGGGTCTTTTCGTCCCGCTGCGGGTAATCGGCATCTTCACCGATACTACAATTTCACCGAGCTCATGGCTGAGACAGTATCCAGATCGTTGCACCATTCGTGCAGGTCGGAACTTACCCGACAAGGAATT
>NZ_CM170147.1:882500-3175000 GCF_057221555.1 Tenacibaculum aquaeponti | reverse complement strand
TAAACATGTGGATGTCATCTAAAACTATCACTTCTTTTAAAACCTACACATTTTCTTAATGAAACCCAATATATCTTTTAGTTTCATCTTTATAACCATAAACAGCTTCAGTATCTAACAGGTTATCAATTTGAATAACATACAACTCAAAAGCTATTTTCTTATAACTAAACTTTGGTATCTTATAACTTTTATCGTTAAGCTCTATTTTGCCTTTACTAATTTCTTTTAACTTTTGCTTTTGTAGAAAAGAATTATACATAAAGTTTTCTAAAAAAAAGAGAATTTTTAATTATCAGTTTGACTATTAATTTATTGCTACTTATAAAGCTTATTAAAAATGGTTTTATAGATTAAACAACAATTTAATAAGACACTATACAAGCAGCTAAATAACAAGCAATTACAAACAACCAAAGGTTTTATCAAGAAAACTAAATAATTATCCTAGATTAGCCATTAATAATATCAATCACAAGTTATATATCTACAATAGCTTTCAAAAACTGTTACACTCAGCTTAATCATATTTTATAGATTCTTTATTATATTTTCTTAAAAGATCAGATAAATAAGCTTAATACCATATTTATAAACTAGGAAAAATTTAATAATATCTATTTTAATATTTATAATAAATATTAAAAAACAAAAAATCCGATTAGTAAAAAACTAATCGGATTTTTGTTTAAAAGAAAGGCGACGACCTACTCTCCCACCAGTGGCAGTACCATCGGCGCTAATGGGCTTAACTTCTCTGTTCGGAATGGTAAGAGGTGAGCCCCATTGCTATAATCACCTTAAGTTGTTTCAGTATATTTCAACTGTATAAGTTAACATATTAGTAAAATGGTATTTTAAATAATCAAAAGAGTTGTCTTCCCCTCATTAAGAGGGGAAGTACGTACATAAGCCTATGGGTTATTAGTACTACTCAGCTACATACATTACTGCACTTACACTTATAGCCTATCAACGTTGTCATCTTCAACGACCCTTTAAAGAAATCTCATCTTGTGGTGGGTTTCGCGCTTATATGCTTTCAGCGCTTATCCCTTCCGAACGTAGCTACTCTGCAGTGCCCCTGGCGAGACAACAGATACACTAGAGGTTCGTCCAACTCGGTCCTCTCGTACTAAAGTCAGATCCACTCAAATTTCTAACGCCCACAGCAGATAGAGACCGAACTGTCTCACGACGTTCTGAACCCAGCTCGCGTGCCACTTTAATGGGCGAACAGCCCAACCCTTGGGACCTTCTCCAGCCCCAGGATGTGACGAGCCGACATCGAGGTGCCAAACCCCCCCGTCGATGTGAGCTCTTGGGGGAGATCAGCCTGTTATCCCCGGAGTACCTTTTATCCTTTGAGCGATGGCCCTTCCATGCGGAACCACCGGATCACTATGCTCTACTTTCGTACCTGATCGACCTGTATGTCTCTCAGTCAAGCTCCCTTATGCCATTGCACTCTACGCACGGTTACCAAGCGTGCTGAGGGAACCTTTAGAAGCCTCCGTTACTCTTTTGGAGGCGACCACCCCAGTCAAACTACCCACCACGCACTGTTCTCATCGCTGAGTTAGGCTCTAGATAAGCAAAGGGTCGTATTTCAAGGTTGACTCCACAGCGCCTAGCGACACTGCTTCAAAGTCTCCGACCTATCCTACACATTACTTATCCAAAGTCAATACGAAGCTATAGTAAAGGTTCACGGGGTCTTTTCGTCCCGCTGCGGGTAATCGGCATCTTCACCGATACTACAATTTCACCGAGCTCATGGCTGAGACAGTATCCAGATCGTTGCACCATTCGTGCAGGTCGGAACTTACCCGACAAGGAATTTCGCTACCTTAGGACCGTTATAGTTACGGCCGCCGTTTACTGGGGCTTCATTTTAGATCTTCGCCGAAGCTAAACCCTCCACTTAACCTTCCAGCACCGGGCAGGTGTCAGGCCTTATACATCATCTTTCAATTTAGCAAAGCCCTGTGTTTTTGATAAACAGTCGCCTGGATCTTTTCACTGCGGCCTACCGAAGTAGGCGACCTTTCTCCCGAAGTTACAGGTCGATTTTGCCTAGTTCCTTAGCCATGAATCTCTCGAGCACCTTAGAATTCTCATCCCAACTACCTGTGTCGGTTTACGGTACGGGCTGCTTCACTCGCTTTTCTTGGAACCTCTTACTTGCTTTCGCTTTGGCCGAAGCCTAGGCTCAACGGGGACTTCCGTCACCCCGTAAGCACCTGGGAGATCCGTCACTTTTAATGTGAGCAGGTACAGGAATATTAACCTGTTGTCCATCGACTACCCCTTTCGGGTTCGCCTTAGGTCCCGACTAACCCTCAGCTGATTAGCATCGCTGAGGAAACCTTAGTCTTTCGGTGAGGGGGTTTCTCGCCCCCTTTATCGTTACTTATGCCTACATTTTCTTTTCTATACGTTCCAGCATGCCTCACAGCACACCTTCAACACATATAGAATGCTCCCCTACCACTCTCGTCCATAGCTTCGGTAGTATACTTATGCCCGATTATTATCCATGCAAAACCGCTCGACTAGTGAGCTGTTACGCACTCTTTAAATGAATGGCTGCTTCCAAGCCAACATCCTAGCTGTCTAAGCAGTTTCACCTCGTTTATTCAACTTAGTATACATTTGGGGACCTTAGCTGATGGTCTGGGTTCTTTCCCTCTCGGACATGGACCTTAGCACCCATGCCCTCACTGCTGAGAAACATTTTATAGCATTCGGAGTTTGTCAGGAATTGGTAGGCGGTGAAGCCCCCGCATCCAATCAGTAGCTCTACCTCTATAAAACTTTTACTCAACGCTGCACCTAAATGCATTTCGGGGAGTACGAGCTATTTCCGAGTTTGATTGGCCTTTCACCCCTATCCACAGGTCATCCAAAGACTTTTCAACGTCAACTGGTTCGGTCCTCCACTATGTGTTACCACAGCTTCAACCTGCCCATGGATAGATCACTCGGTTTCGCGTCTACTACTACTAACTATACGCCCTATTCAGACTCGCTTTCGCTTCGGCTCCGGACCTTAAATCCTTAACCTTGCTAGCAACAGTAACTCGTAGGCTCATTATGCAAAAGGCACGCCGTCACCCAGTTAATGGGCTCCGACCGCTTGTAGGCGTACGGTTTCAGGTTCTATTTCACTCCCTTACTTAGGGTTCTTTTCACCTTTCCCTCACGGTACTAGTTCACTATCGGTCTTTCAGGAGTATTTAGCCTTACCGGATGGTCCCGGTAGATTCATACAGGATTACACGTGTCCCGCACTACTCAGGGTACTGCTATATCATCTTCGCTTACCTATACGAGACTATCACTCTCTATGGTTCGTCTTTCCAAACGATTCTAGTTCACTAAGATTCTAATGTCGCAGCCCTACAACCCCAATATTGCCGTAACAACATTGGTTTGGGCTAATCCGCGTTCGCTCGCCACTACTAACGGAATCACTATTGTTTTCTCTTCCTCCGGTTACTTAGATGTTTCAGTTCACCGGGTTTGCCCCTTTCGGTACTATACCTTCAGTATAGTGGGTTGCCCCATTCGGAAATCTACGGATTATAAGGTATGTGCCCCTCCCCGTAGCTTATCGCAGCTTATCACGTCCTTCATCGCCTCTGAAAGCCTAGGCATCCGCCATACGCCCTTATTTAGCTTATTGTACTTTTTGCTTTGACTTACGTCAAAACGAGCTCTTTATAATTCTTTATAAAAATATTTTTGTTAGAGTATAACCTCTAACTCTCTATCTTGATTCTTTACGATATCATTTTACCAATATGTCAATGAACTTGTTATGAGTCATCACAGGAAACTAAACCTATATAACTCTTTGTGGAGAATACCGGAGTCGAACCGGTGACCTCTTGCGTGCAAGGCAAGCGCTCTAGCCAGCTGAGCTAATCCCCCATATACTAGTAGTTAGTACATAGCAGTTAGTAGTTTCTAACAACTACATCCTCAACTTCTAGAATTTCCTAATCTTTAAATAGTAGTCTCGGGCAGACTCGAACTGCCGACCTCTACATTATCAGTGTAGCGCTCTAACCAGCTGAGCTACGAGACTATTTTAAGATCTTAGTCTTTAGTATAAAATTAACAGCAGAGTAGTAAAATAACACACAATTACTCTTGTAACTCACCATCTTTCTCTAGAAAGGAGGTGTTCCAGCCGCACCTTCCGGTACGGCTACCTTGTTACGACTTAGCCCTAGTTACCAGTTTTACCCTAGGCAGCTCCTTGCGGTCACCGACTTCAGGCACCCCCAGCTTCCATGGCTTGACGGGCGGTGTGTACAAGGCCCGGGAACGTATTCACCGGATCATGGCTGATATCCGATTACTAGCGATTCCAGCTTCACGGAGTCGAGTTGCAGACTCCGATCCGAACTGTGATATGGTTTATAGATTCGCTCCTATTCGCATAGTGGCTGCTCATTGTCCATACCATTGTAGCACGTGTGTAGCCCAGGACGTAAGGGCCGTGATGATTTGACGTCATCCCCACCTTCCTCACGGTTTGCACCGGCAGTCTCGCTAGAGTCCTCAGCATTACCTGCTAGCAACTAACGATAGGGGTTGCGCTCGTTATAGGACTTAACCTGACACCTCACGGCACGAGCTGACGACAACCATGCAGCACCTTGTAAAGTGTCCGAAGAAAAATCTATCTCTAGACCTGTCACTCTACATTTAAGCCCTGGTAAGGTTCCTCGCGTATCATCGAATTAAACCACATGCTCCACCGCTTGTGCGGGCCCCCGTCAATTCCTTTGAGTTTCAATCTTGCGATCGTACTCCCCAGGTGGGACACTTATTACTTTCGCTTAGTCACTGAAATAATCCAACAACTAGTGTCCATCGTTTACGGCGTGGACTACCAGGGTATCTAATCCTGTTCGCTCCCCACGCTTTCGTCCATGAGCGTCAGTATACACGTAGTAGGCTGCCTTCGCAATCGGTATTCTAAGTAATATCTATGCATTTCACCGCTACACTACTTATTCTACCTACTTCCGTATAACTCAAGTCAACCAGTATCAAAGGCAGTTCTACAGTTAAGCTGTAGGATTTCACCTCTGACTTAATTAACCGCCTGCGGACCCTTTAAACCCAATGATTCCGGATAACGCTTGCACCCTCCGTATTACCGCGGCTGCTGGCACGGAGTTAGCCGGTGCTTATTCTTATGGTACCGTCAAGCCTCTACACGTAGAGGGGTTTCTTCCCATATAAAAGTAGTTTACAACCCATAGGGCAGTCTTCCTACACGCGGCATGGCTGGTTCAGGCTTGCGCCCATTGACCAATATTCCTCACTGCTGCCTCCCGTAGGAGTCTGGTCCGTGTCTCAGTACCAGTGTGGGGGATAATCCTCTCAGACCCCCTACCTATCGTAGCCATGGTAAGCCGTTACCTTACCATCTAGCTAATAGGACGCATAGTCATCTTGTACCGATAAATCTTTAACTAATAAGCGATGCCACTCACCAGTATTATGGAGTATTAATCTTCATTTCTAAAGGCTATCCTCCTGTACAAGGCAGATTCTATACGCGTTACGCACCCGTGCGCCGGTCGCCATCCAATTGCAAGCAATTGATGCTGCCCCTCGACTTGCATGTGTTAAGCCTGCCGCTAGCGTTCATCCTGAGCCAGGATCAAACTCTTCATTGTATAATCTTTAATATTATTTATGAATAAGTTTCAAAAGAATTTAACTTTGTTAAAGCTATGTTACTTTACTCTCTATATTTACGCTGTCAATTTCAATATTATCAATGAACTTAATTAATCTCAGCACTCAATCTGTTTCAACCGAAACTTCAACTAATCTAATCTTTGTAAAGACACCAGAATCGAACTGATTAACACTATTATTTGTTATTCCAAAATCTCTGTGATCGTTGCTTTCATTTCCGAAAGCGGATGCAAAACTATAACCTTTTTTTAATCTGACAAAACTTTTTTTGAAATTTTTTTCGATTAATTTTAAACCTAATCTTGCACCAAAAAATCAATGAACTCACGCCTCAAAAACGGACTGCAAATATAGAAACTTTAATTCTAATTCCGCAAGTAAAATTTTAATTATTTTTTAACCTTAATTTTACCAACTATCTACACTCTGTTTATGAACTTCTGCAAACTTCTAAACTGCGTTTCTCCGTTTGCGGGTGCAAAACTACACACTCTTTTTAATCTACACAAACTTTTACAACAAAAAAAAATAAAAAAAATCACAATAAAAAAACAACTATCAAATAGTCAACACTTTGTATTCAAAATAAAAATTTATTGAAATTAAATATTCTTACTTTTCATTCCGAATAAAATACGGACAAACTTAAAAGGACGTATTAAAAACACATAACAAAACAGTATTAAAAGAAAAGAACTTATTAATAATAGAACTATTTTAGTTGCAATAGACAGATTTATTTTTACAATATAGTAAGCTAAAACAACAATGATAGTTTGATGAAGCATATAAAATGGATAAATTCCTTCATTAAGTTTCACTAGTAAGTTACTTTTTTTACTAAGTAATACTTGACTATATCCTAATATAGTTGTAATCATAGACCAAGATAACAAAGCACAAACCAGATACCACAGTCTCCATCTGTTAGATAAAGTAATATAAGGCTTTATAAGTTCACTAGGTAAAAAGTAATATGCGTAAAATAATAATGAGAAAATTATAGTGAGTTTGAAGTTTAATTTTCTTTTGTTTAATAATAAACTCCATAATTGATCTACATTAGAAATTAGAATGCCACTGAAAAAAAAGAAACCAAAGTAAAATGTAGTAGATAAGTTAAAAAAACTTTTAGAATCACTTGGGAAAAACTCTTTTGTTATTATTCTAATAGCAATTAAAAATATCCCCCAAAACATCATACCATACTTATCGGTTTTAATTCTTATCCATTTTTTAAAGTTTTTACTCTTACTAGATTTTATAAAAATCACGAAAGGAATAAAAAAAATCGACATCAATAAAAGATTTTCTATAAACCATAAATGATTAACTTTTAGTTTTGATACCAAAACAGGGTAAGAAGAAAAATAACTTTTATATCTTGAAGTGTTTTCAAAAAACGTTTGAGGCGGTATTAAAAATAAAACTCCAAAGACTAAAGGAATTAAAAGCCTAAGCATTCTTTCTTTGATAAAAGAAATCCAATTTCTCTTTGAAAAAGCAAATACGGTTCCTACTCCTGAGATAAAAAATAAAAGAGGTAATCTGAATTGTTCAAAATACACCATAATATCATCTAACAATTTACTATGAGTATTATTCATAATATGGAAATTATCTCCATTGAAAGGCATTAGAACGTGATGAAGAAAAACTGCAAAAACAGAAATAACTCGTAACCAATCTAAATCGTATCGTCTTTGTTTTGTCATTATTAGTCGTTTAATTTTTCACGAAACTAATTTCAAGAAAACAATTATTGATTAATTATTAGGAGTTTGGGACGAGTAACATAGTAAATGTTATCAATAACTTATAGATTTTGGTTTTTAAACTTGTATTCGAATTCGGGTATTAATTTTCTTGACACTGGTATATAATCTTTATCATTAATCCAAAGCTGTAACCCTTGAGAATTACCTATCACTTTTTTTATAACTTTTAAGTTAATGATATATGATCTGTGAACACGACAAATATTAGCACAATCAGACAATTGCTCTTCAAAACTTTTAATTGTGATCCTTTTTAATAACACTAGATTATCTTCTAGATAGATTTCTAGATAATTTTTATCTGATTTTGCATAAAGAAAATTATTCAGATTAAGAGAAAAATCATCTGATATGACCTGAGTTTTTATTTCAATATGTTTCTCAACTTTATTTAGAGTTGCATTTAAAGTTGAATCTAAATCTTTGCCTTTTTTTATATAGATATTTTTTAGTCTTTCAATATTTATTGAAGTTATAACAAAAATTAAGAGTCCGCCTACTAAAATAGTATTCCTAATTTCTTCAACTAAATATTTAAATGACCAATTATCATCTTTTAAGTAAATAAAATCTCTGATTAAAAACTGAGAAACACCAATAATTAATAAAACTAAAAAGAGAAAAGAGAATTCATTTTTGAGTTTCCATTCATTCTTATTATCTCTAAAAACATTTAACACAAAAACCGAGAACATAAAAACAATGAATGATACTACTGAGTGAATAATTGATATAAATAAAAAACTAAACTTTAATTCTTTATAATTTACTTCAAAAGGTTCAAATAAAATTGAAAATAAAGTAGACAGAATAAAAACTAGTATTGATATTATGATAGAAGTTTTTATATCATAATAGAATGGGTAAGAAAGGTTGAAATATTTTCTCAATATATTTTTTATGCAAAATAAAAAAAGGCACACAAACTTAAATAAGTTGTGTACCTTTTTATTATTTAATAAACTGATAATTCTACCAGCTTGCTTTTTTAACTCCAGGAATTAAACCTTGGTTAGCCATTTCACGGAAAGTAACACGTGAAATACCAAACTGACGCATATAACCTTTTGGACGTCCAGTTAATTTACAACGATTGTGTTTTCTAACTGGTGAAGCGTTTTTAGGTAACTTTTGTAATGCCTCGTAATCTCCAGCTTCTTTTAAAGCCTTTCTTTTTTCAGCATACTTAGCTACAGTTTTAGCTCTTTTACGCTCACGCGCTTTCATTGATTCTTTAGCCATCTTTTAATTCTTTTTAAATGGTAAACCTAATTCTCCTAATAATGATTTAGCTTCTTTATCAGTTTGTGCAGATGTTACAAAAGTAATATCCATACCACTAATTTTCTTCACTTGATCAATATTAATCTCTGGGTAGATGATTTGCTCAGTAATACCTAAATTGTAATTACCTCTACCATCAAAACCATTTGCTTTTATTCCATTAAAATCTCTTACACGAGGTAAAGATGCAGTAACTAAGCGATCTAAAAACTCGTACATTATATCTCCTCTTAACGTAACTTTTGCTCCGATTGGCATTCCTTTACGCAATTTGAAGTTTGCAACATCTTTCTTAGATATTGTTGGAACTGCTTTTTGACCTGTGATTGAAGTTAATTCTTCAATTGCATAATCAATTAATTTCTTATCAGCAATAGCAGCACCTACACCTTTACTTACAACTATCTTTTGTAACTTAGGTACTTGCATTACGTTTTTATATCCGAACTCATCAGTTAGAGCTTTTATCACCCTAGCTTTGTATTCCTCTTTTAATCTTGGTACGTAACTCATGATTATATTGCTTTTTTAGTTTTTTTAGAGATTCTAGTTTTAGCATCTCCTTCAACTTTATAACCTACTCTTACAGCTTCTCCGTTCTCTACTAAAGCAACGTTTGAAATGTGTAATGGAGCTTCTTGTTTTACGATACCTCCTTGAGGATTAGCAGCATTTGGTTTGGTATGCTTAGAAACCATATTTACACCTTCTACTACTACTCTATCCTTATCTTTTAAGATACGTAAAACTTTTCCTTCAGATCCTTTGTGATCTCCTGCGATAACTTTAACAGTATCTCCTGATTTAATTTTAAATTTCTTCATCTTAAAATCTGATTTTATAACACCTCAGGTGCTAATGATACTATTTTCATAAATTGTTTCTCACGTAATTCACGAGCCACAGGACCGAATACACGTGTTCCTCTCATTTCCTCAGAAGGATTTAAAAGTACACAAGCATTGTCATCAAATCTGATATATGATCCGTCTTTACGTCTAACTTCTTTCTTAGTACGAACAACAACTGCACGAGAAACTTGTCCTTTCTTTACAGTTCCGTTTGGAGTTGCAGACTTAACAGTAACAACTATTTTATCTCCAACGCTAGCGTAACGCTTTTTTGTTCCTCCTAAAACTCTAATCACTAAAACCTCTTTAGCTCCAGTGTTGTCTGCTACTTTTAATCTTGATTCTGTTTGTAACATATTATTTAGCTCTTTCTAGGATTTCTACTAATCTCCAACGCTTAGATTTACTTAATGGACGAGTTTCCATTATTTTAACTGTATCTCCAATGTTGCAATCGTTATTCTCGTCATGTGCAACGTACTTCTTAGTCTTTAATACGAACTTTCCGTACATTGGGTGCTTTACTCTTTTTACCTCGCTAACTACGATAGACTTCTCCATCTTGTTGCTAGATACTACACCTATTCTCTCTTTTCTAAGATTTCTTTTTTCCATCTTTAAAACTGACTAGAATTTATTGTAATTCTCTTTTAGTTAACTCTGTAGCAATTCTTGCTACAGTTCTTCTTAAGGTTTTTAACTGCAAAGGATTTTCCAATGGAGTTATAGCGTGAGCCATCTTAAGATCAGTATAGTTTTTCTTCAACGCTCCAAGCTTACCTTGTAAGTCAGCTGTTGATAATTCTTTTACTTCTGATTGTTTCATGATATATTAGAATTAAGCGTTATAATCAAAATCTCTTGCAATAATAAACTTTGTTTTCACTGGAAGTTTTTGTGCAGCTAAACGTAATGCTTCTTTAGCTACTTCCATTGGCACTCCACCAACTTCAAATAATATTCTTCCTGGCTTAACAACAGCAACAAAATGATCAGGTGCACCTTTACCTTTACCCATACGTACCTCTAACGGTTTCTTTGTTATTGGCTTGTCTGGGAAAATTTTAATCCAAAGTTGTCCCTCTCTTTTCATGTAACGAGTTGCCGCGATACGAGCAGCTTCTATTTGACGAGAAGTAAGTAAGTTCTGGTCTAAGGATTTGATACCAAACATTCCGTTTGATAATTGAGTTCCTCTTCCAGAGTTTCCACTCATATTACCTTTACCCTTCTGAACTCTACGAAATTTTACTCTTTTTGGCTGTAACATCTCAAATTTCTTTTAAAAATTATTTTCTTCTGCGAGGTTGACGTCTACCACCTCCACCTTTGTTATTTGAATTACCTTTTTGCTTAGATAATCCAACTAACGGAGATAATTCACGTTTTCCATAAACCTCACCTTTCATGATCCATACTTTCACACCGATTCTTCCGTATGTAGTATGCGCTTCAACAAGTGAATAATCGATATCTGCTCTAAAAGTAGATAAAGGAATTCTTCCTTCTTTATAGTGTTCAGAACGCGCCATTTCAGCTCCGTTTAAACGACCAGAAAGTTGTACTTTAATACCTTCTGCGTTCATACGCATTGCAGCCGCGATAGCCATTTTAGTAGCACGCTTGTATGAAATTCTATTTTCGATTTGACGAGCAATACTAGCTGCAACTAAGTTTGCATCTAATTCTGGACGCTTAATTTCGAAAATGTTAATTTGAACTTCTTTTCCTGTAATCTTCTTAAGCTCTTCTTTTAACTTGTCTACCTCTTGACCTCCTTTACCGATAATAATACCAGGACGTGCAGTTGTGATAGTAACGGTTACAAGCTTTAAAGTACGCTCGATGATGATACGAGAAACACTTGCTTTAGATAATCTGGCTTTTAAATACCTTCTTATCTTATCATCTTCAGCAATTTTATCACCGTAGTCATTTCCACCATACCAGTTAGATTCCCATCCTCTGATGATTCCTAAACGATTTCCTATTGGATTTGTCTTTTGTCCCATTTCTACTAATGATTAATTACTGTTATTTTTAGTTCCTAACTCTAAAGTTACGTGGTTAGAACGCTTACGAATTCTGTGAGCACGTCCTTGTGGAGCTGGTCTTAATCTCTTTAACATTCCAGCGCTATCTACATAAATAGATTTCACGAATAATCCAGCGTCTTCGATACTAGCATCTTCATTCTTTGCTTGCCAGTTAGCAATTGCAGATAATAATAACTTTTCTAAGTTACGAGATGCTTCTTTTGGACTGAATTTTAAGATTTGTAAAGCTTTTTCAACTTCTACTCCTCTAACTTGATCCGCTACTAAGCGCATTTTTCTTGGTGACGTAGGACAGTTAGTAAGCTTAGCAAAAGCTTTTTGCTTTTTAGCTTCTTTTAACTGTGTTGCCATGTTTTTTTTACGACTTCCCATAATATCCTACTATTTTTTTCCTTTATTTTTAGCACCAGCGTGTCCACGGAATGAACGTGTTGGTGAAAATTCGCCTAACTTATGACCTACCATGTTTTCAGTAACGTAAACAGGTACAAACTGACGTCCGTTATGAACAGCAATCGTTTGTCCAACAAAATCAGGAGTAATCATACTAGCTCTAGACCAAGTTTTGATTACAGATTTCTTACCTGATTCAACGTTAGCTAACACTTTTCTTTCTAATTTATAGTGAACGTAAGGTCCTTTTTTTAATGATCTTGCCATGATTTATTATTTCTTTCTACGTTCGATAATATACTTATTACTAGCCTTAGTCTTAGATCTAGTCTTATATCCTTTAGCTGGGATACCATTCTTAGATCTTGGATGTCCTCCAGAAGAACGTCCTTCACCACCTCCCATTGGGTGATCAACTGGGTTCTTTCTAACTGCATTAGTTCTTGGTCTTCTACCTAACCATCTAGATCTACCAGCTTTACCAGAAACGATTAACTGATGATCTGAATTAGATACAACTCCAATAGTAGCTAAACAAGTTTGTAAGATTAATCTTGTTTCTCCAGAAGGTAACTTAACTGTAGCATATTTTCCATCTCTTGCCATTAACTGAGCAAAAGATCCAGCAGAACGAGCCATAACAGCTCCTTGACCTGGACGTAATTCGATACAAGAAATAGTTGTTCCTAAAGGAATATCACTTAAGAACATAGCATTACCAACATCTGGTGTAGCTTCTTTTCCTGAAACGATAGTTTGTCCTACTTTTAATCCGTTTTGTGCAATCACATAACGCTTTTCTCCATCAGCATATTGAACTAACGCGATAAACGCTGTACGGTTTGGATCGTACTCGATAGTTAATACTGTTGCAGGATCGTTATATCTATTTCTTTTGAAATCGATAATACGATATCTTCTCTTATGACCTCCACCTCTGTTAGGAGTAGTCATACGACCCTGATTGTTTCGACCTCCAGTTCTTTTTCTCGGTGCCAATAATGACTTTTCCGGCTTATCAGTAGTGATGGTGTCGAACCCATTCACAACTCTAAAACGCTGACCTGGTGTTATTGGTTTTAATTTTCTAACTGACATTTGTCTTGCTTATTCTTATAGATTGTTATAAAAATCAATTTCGCCTTCTGCTAACTGAACAACCGCTTTTTTATAACCGCTTGTTAAACCAGAAACTAAGCCTTTTTTAGTATACTTAGTTTTTCTTAATGCTGGGTGATTTAAAGTTCTCACCTTTTCAACTGTTACTCCGTAAGCAGCTTCAACAGCATCTTTAATTTGAATTTTGTTAGCTTTCTTGTTTACAACAAAAGTGTAACGATTGAATCTTTCGCTATCATTTGTTGCTTTTTCCGTAATAATAGGTTTTATTAAAATACTCATATCTGAAAATCCTATTTACTTAAGTTAGATTCAATTCCTTCTAAAGTACTTTCAGCGATAACTACTTTACCCGCGTTTAACACGTTGTAAGTATTTATTCCTGTAGCACTTACTACTTTAGAATTCTTTAAGTTACGAGATGATAAGTAAACATTTTTACTTTCGGCTCCTAACACGAATAAAGATTTTTTTGTATCTAATTCTAAAGCTTTTAATACATTAACAAATTCTTTAGTCTTTGGAGTTTCAAAATTGAAATCTTCAACCACTACTAAATTGCTATCTTTTGCTTGAATACTTAAAGCTGATTTACGAGCTAAACGCTTTAAGTTTTTGTTTAATTTGAAAGAATAATTTCTTGGTCTTGGCCCGAAGATACGTCCTCCCCCTCTAAACACAGGAGACTTGATACTACCAGCACGAGCTGTACCTGTTCCTTTTTGTTTTTTAATCTTTCTTGTACTTCCAGCAATCTCACCTCTCTCTTTAGATTTGTGAGTACCTTGTCTTTGATTAGCCAAATATTGCTTTACATCTAAGTAGATTGCATGATCATTTGGCTCTATTCCGAATACTTCGTTAGAAAGTTCAACTTTTCTACCAGTATCTTTTCCTGTAATATCTAATACTGCTACCTTCATTACTTCTCAATAATTACATAAGAGTTTTTGTGACCTGGAATAGCACCTTTTATTACTAAAAGATTCTTTTCTGGAACTACTTTTAATACTCTTAAATTTTGAACTTTAACTTTATCGCCTCCCATACGTCCTGCCATACGCATTCCTTTGAATACTCTTGCAGGATAAGAAGCTGCACCAATAGAACCTGGTGCTCTTAAACGGTTATGTTGACCGTGAGTTGCTTGTCCAACACCACCAAATCCGTGACGCTTAACAACCCCTTGAAAACCTTTACCTTTAGAAGTTCCTGAAACATCCACGAACTCTCCTTCAGCAAAGTGCTCAACTGTAATTGAGTCACCCAATTTAAACTCTCCTTCGAAACCTTGGAACTCAACGACTTTTTTCTTAGCTACGGTACCTGCTTTTTGAAAGTGACCGTCTAAAGCTTTATTAGAGCTTTTTGCCTTTTTGTCATCGAAACCAAGTTGTAAAGCATTGTAGCCATCAACCTCTTCGGCTCTGACTTGGGTAACTACGCAAGGACCTGCTTCGATCACAGTACATGGGATATTCTTCCCATTCTCGTCGAATAAGCTGGTCATTCCGATTTTTTTTCCTATTAACCCAGACATATCTGTTAATTTTAAGACGATTAGATTTTTAATTTATCCAGCGCGTCTATTCATAAATATTTATTTGAAACAAAAGTTTCTACGTCTTTAAAATTTCACTCAAAAAAAAAGAGCGTAAAACACGTTTTTAGCTCTTAACTTACTGTGTTTTACCATTTTTCCTTTGCGAAACCCTCCGGACATGTTGTTGAAATTGTGTGTAAAAAACTGATTAACACTCAATTTCGGACTGCGAAAGTATAAAAAAACAAACACATAACCAAAATAATTTCAATTATTTAAATGATTTCATGATAGTTAAGTTACCTTTTCTTTTATCACTTAATCAGTAAATCAATTTATGCAGTAAAACAAATTTCAAAATCATCAAATTTAATCTCTATAGTCAAAAACCTTAAACAGCAAAAAAGGCTTTTACATAATTGCAAAAGCCATTCTTTCGTTAAATACTAAATGTACTTATACTTTGATCTCTACCTCAACTCCGCTAGGTAATTCAAGTTTCATTAAAGCATCAATAGTCTTAGAAGAAGAACTATAAATGTCTAATAAACGCTTGTAAGCAGATAATTGAAATTGCTCTCTCGATTTTTTGTTTACGTGTGGTGAACGTAATACTGTAAAAATCTTTTTATGAGTAGGTAAAGGGATTGGTCCGTTTACTACCGCACCTGTACTTTTTACTGTCTTAACGATTTTCTCAGCTGATTTATCAACTAAATTATAATCGTAAGATTTTAATTTTATTCTAATTTTTTGACTCATCTTAATTAACCTTTTGCATTAGCGATAACTTCTTCTGAAATATTAGAAGGAGTCTCAGCATAGTGTGAAAATTCCATTGTAGAAGTAGCTCTACCTGAAGACATAGTTCTTAAAGCTGTTACATAACCGAACATTTCAGATAATGGCACAGTAGCTTTTACAACTTTTGAACCTGCTCTATCAGACATATCTGATACTTGTCCACGTCTTCTATTTAAATCTCCTACGATATCTCCCATGTTTTCTTCAGGAGTTAACACTTCTAACTTCATTATAGGCTCCATAATCTTAGCTTTTGCAGCTTTTGCAGCAGCTTTGTAACCCATTTTAGCAGCTAGTTCGAATGATAATTGATCAGAATCTACAGGGTGGAAAGATCCATCCGTTAAAGTTACCTTCATCGAATCCATCTCGTATCCTGCTAAAGGACCATTCTTCATTGCTTCTTTGAAACCTTTCTCTACTGAAGGAACAAATTCTTTCGGTACGTTTCCACCTTTAATAACAGATTCGAAAACTAAACCTTGAGTTCCCTCTTCAGCTGGTTCCATAGTAAATACGATATCAGCAAACTTACCACGTCCACCAGATTGTTTTTTATAAACTTCTCTGTGTTCAGCAGTAGCTGTAATCGCTTCTTTATATTCTACTTGAGGTTGTCCCTCATTAACTTCTACTTTAAACTCACGCTTTAAACGATCTACAATAATATCTAAGTGTAACTCACCCATTCCAGATATAATTGTTTGACCTGAAGCTTCATCTGTTCTTACTGTAAAAGTTGGATCTTCTTCAGCTAATTTCCCTAAAGCTATTCCTAATTTATCAACATCTGCCTTAGTCTTAGGTTCTACTGCGATACCAATTACTGGATCAGGGAAGTCCATTGATTCTAGAACGATTGGATTCTTCTCATCAGATAAGGTATCACCAGTTTTGATAGATTTAAATCCTACAGCAGCTCCAATATCTCCAGCTTCAATATACTCAATTGCATTTTGCTTATTAGAATGCATTTGATAGATACGTGAAATACGTTCTTTTTTACCTGAACGGTTATTTAAAACATAAGAACCTGCATCTAAACGACCAGAATAAGCACGGAAGAAAGCTAAACGACCTACGAAAGGATCTGTAGCAATTTTAAATGCTAATGCTGAAAAAGGCTCTTTTGCATCTGGCTTACGAGTAATCTCATCACCAGTGTTTGGATCAGTTCCTACAATAGCATCTTTATCCACTGGTGAAGGTAAATAACGACATACTGCATCTAATAAAAACTGAACTCCTTTGTTTTTAAACGCCGATCCACAAATCATAGGAATGATAGACATGTCCATTACAGCAGCACGAAGAGCAGCATGCACTTCTTCTTCAGTAATAGAATTTTCGTCCTCCATGAATTTCTCTAAAAGATTTTCATCGTAAGCTGCAACTTCCTCAATAAGTTTACCTCTTAATTCTGCTGCTTCTTCTTTTAAATCTTCTGGAATATCGATAACATCAAAAGTAGACCCTTGAGTTTCATCATGCCATACAATAGCACGGTTTTTTACTAAATCTACAATACCTTTAAAATCAGCTTCATCACCAATATTCATTACAATTGGCACTGCATTAGACCCTAACATATCTTTAACTTGCTGACATACCGCCATAAAGTTAGAACCTTGACGATCCATTTTGTTAACAAAACCGATACGAGGCACTTTATAGTTATCAGCTAAACGCCAGTTAGTTTCTGACTGAGGCTCAACACCGTCAACTGCAGAGAATAAGAAAACTAAACCATCTAACACACGTAAAGAACGGTTTACCTCTACTGTAAAGTCAACGTGACCCGGAGTATCAATAATATTGAAGTGGTAACCTTTTGTATCTGAAACTGCCTTTCCGTTTTCAGTTGGGAAGTTCCATGTACAAGTAGTAGCAGCCGAAGTAATTGTAATACCTCTTTCTTGCTCTTGCTCCATCCAGTCCATTGTAGCAGCACCATCATGTACTTCTCCAATTTTGTGAGAAACCCCTGTATAATAGAGGATACGTTCTGTTGTTGTAGTTTTACCTGCATCAATATGAGCAGCAATACCAATGTTTCGCGTAAATTTTAAATCTCTAGCCATTTTTATTAAAATCTAAAGTGTGAGAATGCCTTGTTAGCTTCAGCCATCTTGTGAGTATCAACTCTCTTTTTAACTGCAGCTCCTTCTTCTTTAGCTGCTGCTAAAATCTCAGCTGCTAAACGTTGTGCCATAGTTTTTTCATTACGCTTACGTGCATAACTTATCATCCACTTGATCGCCATTGACACTTTACGATCTGGTCGGATTTGCATTGGTATTTGGAATGTAGCACCTCCCACACGACGTGAACGAACTTCTACGTGAGGCATTACATTTGACAAACCATCTTTCCATACTTCTAAAGCTGACTTCTCTTCGTCAGTTTTCTTTTGGTCTACGATATCAATTGCATCGTAAAACACTTTGAACGCTACAGACTTCTTACCATCCCACATTAAGTTATTTACAAAACGTGTTACTAATTGATCATTAAATCTTGGATCTGGTAATAAAATCCTTTTTTTCGCTCTTCTTTTTCTCATGTCTTTACATTAAAAAAGTTACTGAATAATTACTTTTTGTCTTTAGGGCGTTTTGCTCCATATTTAGACCTACGTTGAGTTCTCCCTTCAACACCTGCAGTATCTAATGCACCACGTACGATGTGATATTTAACCCCTGGTAAATCTTTTACCCTTCCACCTCTAACTAATACTATCGAGTGCTCTTGTAAGTTGTGCCCTTCTCCTGGGATATACGCGTTAATTTCATTACCATTTGTTAATCTAACACGAGCTACTTTACGCATAGCTGAGTTAGGTTTCTTTGGTGTTGTAGTGTATACACGCGTACAAACTCCACGTCTTTGAGGACATGCCGTCAATGCAGCCGATTTACTCTTCTTAGTTATTTTGGTTCTTCCTTTACGAACTAATTGTTGAATAGTTGGCATACTAATTAATTACTTGTTTTCGTTTGTACTTATTAATATTAATCTCTATTTTTAAGAGTGTGCAAATGTACGATTAATTTCTAATTATTCAAATATCAGTAAGTTATTTTTACATCAACACAACAAAAGAAGGGGAATCTACTGATTTTAATATACTTTAGCATTTAATTTCAAATTGTGAAGCAAACACTATTTTTACTAGCATACATACTACTTTTAATCAATTCTTTACTTTTTTCTCAGGAAAGAAAATTGAAATTTATTTTTAGAAATGCTTCTGAAGAAAAAAACATACAACTTAACAAACTCAATCAAATAAAACCAAATAAGTCATTCAAAAAAACTTTAGACTCAATTTCTTATGTGTTAAAATTAAAAGGATATTTCTACAACAGAATTGACTCTACAGTAGACAATAAAAACCAAAAACTTGTTTACCTCCATTTTGGAAAAAAAATTGACTCCATAATCTTAACTACACCCGACACCAAAATCGCCTCTTCAAGAATCAAAAAAGAAATCCGTACTGAAGAACTACTTGAAACCTTGAAAGAAATTAATTCAAAGCTTGAATCTCAAGGCAAACCTTTCTCTAAATCTCATTTAGAAGAAATCAAATTAATAGATAATAAAATTTACGCTACCTTAAATATTAAAGAATCAAGAAAAAGAACTCTAGATAAAATCTTAATTAAAGGGTATGATAAATTTCCTAAATCTTATCTAAAGCATTTCGTAAAAATAAAACCGAAATCAACCATCAACAAAAACTTAATAAAACAAGTATCTAATCGAATTAATGCTATTCCTTTTATAAAACAAAAAAAAGAACCAGAACTCTTATTCAGCAAAGACTCTACTATTATATATATATATGTAGAAAAAGCAAAAAACAGCAATTTTGACGGCCTTATAAATTTCAATTCTGAAAATACCGAAAGACTAGAAATTAATGGAAATATAAATCTAGAGCTAAACAACCTTTTAAACACAGGAGAAAAACTACATCTTAACTGGAATGCCAACGGTAATGATAGACAAAATTTAATTTTGAAAATCTTTACACCATATCTTTTCAACTCCCCAATATCTAACCAAAGCTCTTTTGAAATATATCGCCAAGACAGCACTTTTTTAAATTCGAACTTCAAAACATCCTTCTTATATGACATTAACAGCAAAATAAAAACAGGAATTCAATTTGAAAATCAAGAATCCAACGAAACTTCAACAAACAACTTTAATACTCCTAATTTTTCATCATATTTCTTTGGTTTAAATTTCTATTACCAAAGTTTGAACTTAGACAAAAATCTTTCACCCAAATTCACTTTCAACTTCACTCCTCTTATTGGAAAAAGAAAAACAAACAACAACTCTTCAAAACAAATAAAAACAGAAATAGAAGTTTCGTTAACGATTGACATTAATCAAAAAAATTCAGTACATATAAAAAACAAAACAGGTCTACTTTTTTCTCCTAATTATTACCTAAACGAACTATACAGAATTGGAGGAATTAAATCCATAAGAGGTTTCGAACCTCAAAGTATTTTTACTCAGAATTTCTCCTACATAAATTTAGACTACAGATATTCTACATCAAAAAAAAATTACATTTATAGTTTTATTGACCCAGGAGTATTCCAAGATATCAATAAAAACAATTTTCACATCTTGGGTTATGGAATCGGGTATGCATTTAAAAGAAAAAATTCCTCAATTAATCTATCTATATCTAGTGGAATTTCAAAGATTCGCAACAACACCCCATATAATTTATCAATCATATTTAAAAACTACCTTTAAAAACAAAAACCAACCTTTTTTAACACCCATAATTAGATATTTACATTTTATTAACTCTTTTTGTTGTTTTTTTAAGTTTTATTTAAGATTTTAGCACACATTAATTCAAATAATTACATAATGAAAACAAAATTTAATGGAATTTTGACGTTTATTTTGGCGTTGCTTGTGCATGTTTCCTTTGCACAAGACAGAACTATTTCCGGTATTGTTACAGATGGATTTGATCCATTACCTGGAGTTAGTGTATTAAAAAAGGGAACGACAACAGGAACAGAAACTAACTTTGATGGTAAATACACGATCAAAGCAAAAACAGGAGATGTTCTTATTTTTAGTTTTGTTGGTATGAAAACAGTTGAAAAAACTGTTGGTAATTCAAACAAAATGGATGTTACCCTAGCTACAGATAACCTTCTTGAAGAAATTGTACTTACTGCTCTTGGTACAGAGAAGAAAAAAGACAATGATTTAAGTTCTACTAGTATTGTAAAAGTAGACCAATTACAAAAGTCTGGAGAAGCAGGGGTATTACAAGGTTTATCTGGTAAAACTTCCGGAGTTAACATAACAAGAAACTCTGGAGATCCTGGAGCTGGAGCTTACATTCAGATTAGGGGTCAAAACACAATTTTAGGAGATAGTAGTCCTTTAATTGTATTAGATGGTGCAATTATTTCTAATAGCGCAGTTGGTGGTGGTACTGCTGGTGTAGTACAACAGTCTCGTCTTAACGACATTAACCCAGAAGACATCGAATCTATCTCTGTATTAAAAGGAGCATCTGCTGCTGCTATTTACGGTACAGGTGCTGCAAATGGTGTAATCGTAATTAAAACCAAAAGAGGATCTAAAGGAGGAAAAAGATGGCAAGTAAATGTAAAGTCTGCTCTTTCTATTGATGAAGTAAACAGAGAATGGGCTAAACAAGATCAATATGGTCAAGGTTTCCCTAATGCTTGGTTAGGTCAACCTGGATTTACAGGAGTTGATTTACCTACTGCATCTACTTCTTATGGTGCTAAAATTTCGACCAGAGCAGGTGGTGCTGATTCAGTAGACACTACTGGTCAATACTTCGTAGCTGACGATGGTACAATTTACTATCCAATTACACAAAAAAATTCAAGACAAACATTTAATCAAGAAAACAGAGATGCTGTTTTTACAAACGGTATTGTTTTTGACAACAATGTAAGTTTTAGTTATGCTGGAGATAATTCAAGAACTTTTGTAAGTTTATCTAACTGGGATCAAGAAGGTATCTATAGAGGAGCTTCTGACTACAAAAGAACTTCAATTAAATTAAATAACGATACAGATATTTCAGACAATTTTACTGTAAAATTATCTACTACTTATGTTGACATTAGCTCTAACAGAATCCAAACTGGATCTAACTTAAATGGTCTTTACTTAGGTTATTTAAGAACTCCAGCTGATTTTGACATTAGAGATTATAAAGGAACAAATTTTTCAGCTTCAGGAATCCCTACTCCTAACTCTCATAGAGGATATAGAAGATATTTAGGTTCAACTAGAACATTTGATGCTGAAACTGGTACTTTCCAATATTCTGCTCCAACATATAACAATCCACTTTGGACTTTAAACGAGCAAAAAAACTTAAACGAAGTTGATCGTTTTATTATAGCACCAGAATTCACTTATAAGATAAATGACAATTTAGCTTTTACAGGTAGATATAGTTTAGATTACTATCAAGACAACAGAATTAACTTTTGGCCTGCTGGATCTGCTGGAGACGGTAGTCAAGGTTTATTTAGCGAAGATAGAATTACTGAAAGTAACCAAAACTACAACTTCTTCCTTTCTGGTAACTATAACTTAACTAATGATGTAAAGTTCAACTTCACTACTGGTATCCAAATGTTTGAAAACAAATTCAAAAGATTAAGCGGTACTGAAACTAACTTTACAAACCCTGATGAAGTATTTTTAAATTTAGGTAATGCTACTTCTGAAAACTCTAATCCTTCTGACTTTATCCAAAACACAAGAAAATCAGGTGGTTTTGCAGTATTAAACTTTGATCTATGGGATCAATTATTAGTTGAATTAACAGGTAGAGGTGAATATGTATCAACTATTCCTGGCGATTTTATCTTTTACCCAAGTGCATCTTTAGGATGGAACTTCTCTGATTATGTAAAAGACTCTTTTGTTTCTTTTGGTAAAATTAGAGCTTCTTATGGTGAAGTTGGTATTGAGCCAGTACCTTATTCAACAAGAACAGTAATTACAACAGGAGGAATCACTTCTTCTTGGGGAGACGGTTTTGATGGATCTTTATATGGAAACCCATTAACTCAATCAGCTACACGTGGTAACCCAGACTTAAAAGAAGAGCGTATTAAAGAATTTGAAGTTGGTTTCGATACAAGATTCTTCAATAACAGATTAAGCTTATCTGCTACTTACTATAACAGAACTTCGGAGGATGTTTTACTTTCTTTACCAACACCTCCTTCTAACGGTTTCTCTCAAGAGCTTAGAAATGCTGCTACAATCTCAAATAAAGGTATTGAAATTGATTTATCTGGTAAGATTATTCAAAACGAAAACTTTACTTGGAATGCTAATATTAACTTCACTCAAAACAGAAGTTTAGTTGAAAACATGGCAGGAGCAGGTTACTTCACTTTAAATGGATTTACTTCAACTTCTTCTGGTGTTGCTGAAAATCAACCTTTCGCAGTACTTAGAGGTGGAGTTTATGACAGAGATGCTAATGGCGACCTTGTATTAAACGCAAATGGATTCCCTACAGCGGCTGCTACTAACGAATTTATTGGTGACCCAAACCCTGATTGGAGAGGTGGTTTAGGTACAACTGTTTCTTATAAAGGTATTACTTTATCTGCTCAAGTTGAAACTTCTCAAGGAAATGATGTATGGAATGGTACAAGAGGAGTACTAAACTTCTTCGGTATACACCCAGACACAGCTAACGAAACTATTGCTTCTCAGGATTTATTAAACGCAGACGGTGATCTTATTGCTGCTGGAACTGCTTTCAGAGGATATGAAGTAGATTTTGGTGGAGGTCCTGTTGCTGTTGACTATGCATGGTGGACAACAAATGGAGGAGGATTTGGAGATGTTTCTGAGCCATTTATTGAAGATGCATCTTGGACAAGATTAAGAGAAGTTTCTTTATTCTACGATTTCGATAAAAATGTTACTGATAAACTTGGTATTGAAAGTCTACAAATCGGTGTAACTGGAAGAAACTTATTTATATGGACTGATATCGAAGGATTCGATCCAGACAACAATTTAACTGGTGCTTCTAAAGGTCGTGGTTTAGAATACTTTAGCAACCCAGGAACTAGATCTTTTATCACAACTCTAAGATTATCATTCTAAAAACTTAAAAAATGAAGAACATAAAATATTTTATATTATCCTTAGTTATTTTAGCTTCATGTAAAGATTTTACTGAAGGCTTAAATACTGACCCAAATAACTTTAGTTCTGCTGCTCCTGAACTTATTATAGGACAAGCTCAACTAAGTTGGATGCAATTAGCAGAAAGTAATGGTGCTAGATATGCTGGTATCTTTATGAATCAATTTTCTGGAGAAGATCGTCAATATTTAACTGTAGAAGCTTACTCTATAACAGCTGGTGAATTTGATGATCTATGGGATGATGCCTATGTGGAAGGTATTACTCAAGCTAAATTAACTAAAAAATTAGCTTTAGAAGACGGGAACACACAACTTGCAGGGGTTGCTCAAATTACAGAAGCTGTTCTTTTTGGAGAATTAGCAGCTCTTTTTGGAGACATACCATTTAATCAAGCAAGTGACGCAGACAACAACTTTGCTCCAGAATACGATTCTCAAGCTTCTGTTTTAGCAGGAGTACAGAATCTTTTAGATCAAGCAATTACAAATATAGGTTCAGCTCCTGCATCATTATACGCTGGAAATAGAATGTCTAGTTCAGCTACTTGGGCGCAAATCGCTCACTCTTTAAAAGCTAGATATTATTTATTGGCTAAAGATTATGCTAATGCTTTAACTAGTGCTAGATTAGGAATAGATTCTCCTGCTGGAAGTTTAGTATCTTTACACGGCACTTCTCCAGAAAATAGAAACCTATATTATCAATTCATGGTTGATGAAAGAGAAGGATACTTAGGAGCTACTGGTTCTTATTTAGAACAACTAATTGATTTAGGAAACACTTCTGTAAACAGATTAATCAATACTCCTGGTGAAGCACAAAGACATGCATATTACTTTACTGGAACAGATCCAAACACAACTGCTACTGGTGTATTTGGACAGACTCAATCTTTCCCTTTAATTTCATATGAAGAAGTAAAATTAATTGAAGCTGAAGCTGCTAATAGAACAGGAGATGCTGGAGATATTACAGCTTTTAATGCTGTTAGAGACAAGCTTGCTTTAGATTACAAAACAAGAAAATTTGAAGTAAACTATCCTACCACATTTTCAGATAGTGTAAGGATCTCTATAAATAACCAACCAATAAATGGTATAGCTAGCGTAAATAATAATGGAACTAGTGATAACTTAATTGATGATTATGTAGAAGTTATCATAAACGAACAAGATATTCAATTTTCAGGAGTAGATAATTTAACATACGAAATATGCGACTTAAAAGCTTCACCTATTTCTTGTCAAACTGGCACAATAAGTTTTAGTTCCAGTTTCCCTCACTCTACTTCTTCTGGAGATGCTTTATTAAGAGAAATTATAGAAGAGAAGTATATCACTTTAATTGGTCAATTACAACCTTTCCATGATATCAGAAGAACAAACAACATATTAGGTATTCCTGCAAAAACAGGAAGTCAAATCCCTCAAAGATTCTTATATCCACAAGTAGAAGTTGACAACAATCCAAATACACCAAACCCATTACCTGGTTTATTTGATGCAACACCAATAAATTTATAGATATAAATTTTTTAAAGATTTATCATAAATATAGAGAAGCTAACCTTTACAGGTTAGCTTTTTCTTTTTTTTGTTAAAAAATTGTTTATTTAAGATAAAATTAAGATTTTAGCGATTGATTAATTCAAACAATTATACAATGAAAACAAAGTTTAATGGGATTTTAACGCTCCTTTTGGCGTTGGTTGTGCAAATATCATTTGCGCAAGACAGAACAATTTCAGGAACTGTTTCGGATGAAACCGGGCCTTTACCTGGAGTTAGTGTATTAAAAAAAGGTACCACTTCTGGTACTGAAACTGACTTTGACGGAAAGTATTCAATTAAAGCAAAAACTGGAGATGTTTTAGTTTTTAGTTTTGTTGGTATGAAAACTGTAGAAAAAGTAGTTGGTGCTTCAAACAATATCAGTTTCACTATGGAAGGAGATAATGTTTTAGAAGAAGTTGTAGTTACTGGTTATGGTACAGAAAGTAGAGAAACGGTTTCTTCTTCTGTAACTGTATTAAGTGCAGAGGACGTAGAAGGAAGACCTACTGCATCTTTAGTACAAGCTTTACAATCTCAATCACCAGGTTTAAATATTGCTACAGGTAACGGTCAACCAGGTGGAAACAGTGTTATTTTATTAAGAGGTATTAACTCTTTATCTGGTAACTCTGAGCCATTATTTGTTATTGATGGAGTTCCTGTAGATGAAGATAACTTTAGATCTATCAACCAAAATGATATTGCTTCGGTAACAGTATTAAAAGATGCATCTGCAACAGCTATTTATGGTAACAGAGCAACTGGTGGTGTTATTTTAGTTACAACTAAAAAAGGTAAATCAGGTCAAAAATTACAAATTCGTTATTCAGGAAGAAGTGGATTTACATTCAAACAAAACCCTAACTTCACATTAGCAAACTCTAGACAAATTTTAGAAATTGAAAGACAAGCTGGTGTTGGTGTTGGTAGTGGTGCTTATGATGACTACATTGCTTCAGTTACAGGATTACCTGTAAGAGCTGCTGGAGCTGCACCAATTCCTTTAACTGATGCACAAATTGCTACAGCTTCTCAAACTAACACAAGCTGGCAAGATATTTTATTAAGAGTAGGTAATTTTACTTCTCATGATCTTTCTTTTTCTTCTGGTTCAGAAAACATTAATTCATATACTTCTTTAGGATATTTTGATCAAGAAGGTATTACTTTACGTTCTGGATTACAGAGAATGACTGTTAGAAATAACACTACTTATAAAGCTAACAAATTTACATTCAACTCAACTATTGGTATTGGATTTAGTAGATCTGATTTTGCAGGTGGTGTTGGAACAGGAACTGGAAGTGGATCTTTAAGTAACCCTTTTATCGTTCCTTTTGTTGCTAAACCATATTTACCAGCTTATAATGCTGATGGAACTTTAAATGTAGAAGGTAACACTGACCCTGATGACGATGATGGATTCTTAAACACTCCATATATCGCTCAAAATGTTGCTAGATTTGATACAAACAGAACTACAGAATTAAGAATTACTGGATCTTTAACTGCTGATTATAACTTTACAGATAAATTAAGAGGACATATTGGATTTGGTGTGGATATGATTGAAAGTGAAAACTTCCAATTACAACCAACACATAGTATTAGAGGTAGAAATGCAAATGACCCTAATGCACAATTCCAAGGATCTCAAAGTCAAAACTACAACAGAGACACAAGAACTATTTCTGATTTCAGATTAAGTTACGATGACACTATTAACGAGAAACATAATTACTCTGTTATAGGTATTACGGAATTTTTATATTCACAAATTAACGGATTCAGCTATGCGCAAACTGGTTTAATACCAGGTTTAGAAGGAGTTGGAGCTGGTTTCGTAGCTGGTACTACTACTGAAGACCCTAACAATGATGGTGTAGATGATTATTTCTATATACCTGGAGTAGGTTCTTTTAAAAATAAAGTATCTCAGTTCTCTTTAGTTGGAAAAGCTACTTACGACTATGATAAGATTGCTGGATTTGATGTTACTTTACGTCGTGATGGTTCTTCTCGTTTTGTTGGAGACAATAGATTTGGTTTATTCTGGGCTGTTGGAGGTTTTGCCAACTTAACAAAATCTTTATTTGAACCTTCAGATATCGTAAACGACATCAAGTTAAGAGGTAGTTATGGTATCACTGGTAACGATAGATTATTAGGTGGTTACTATGGCGGTTTAGACGTGCCTTTTGATCAGTTTAATACTGGAGGTGGTTATAATGGTAGTGTTGGTTTATTCCCTAGTCAATTAGGTAACCCTAATATTAAATGGGAAGAAACTGCAAAAGCAAACGTAGGAGTTGATTTTAGATTATTAAACAACAAACTTACTGGATCTTTCGATGCATATATTAATAAAACTACAGATTTATTTGGTACTAACTTAGTAAGTAACTTAACTGGATTTACTCAAGTTCCAGGTAATATTGGAGACATGGAAAACAGAGGTTTAGAAGCAGTTTTAAATTATAAATTAATTTCAAACGAAAATACTTCATGGACTGTTAATGTTAATGGATCTTTAAACAAAAACGAAATTACAAGATTAGAAGGTGTTGAAGCTGATGCTAATGGAGATATTATATTAAATCCAGGTCAAAGAGCTCCTGAAGCTGTAGGACATAAATTTAATGAATATTACGCAGTTAGATGGGCTGGTGTAAACCCTGCAAATGGTAGACCTCTTTATTTAGATAGAGATGGAAACATTACTGAACAATATGACCCAGCAAACAGAGTATTTACTGGAAAGTCTACTATACCAACTTACCAAGGAGGATTTAGTACTTCTTTCTACCACAAAGGATTCTCTTTAGATGCTCAATTTACATTTGCTGCAGACGTTTACAGATACAATGGTACATTAGGTGTAGCTGAAGATCCAGGTTTAATTGGTATAATTAATGCTACTACTAACTTATTAGATGCTTGGCAACAACCAGGTGATATCACTGGTATCCCATCTTTAAACTCTGGTTCAACTAGAAACTTACTTTCTGACAGATACTTAGAAGATGCTTCTTATTTAAGATTAAAAAACATCGCTATTGGATATGAATTAACAAACTCTTTAGTTAAGAAAAGTCCTTTTAGTTCAATGAAAGTGTATTTACAAGGAGAGAACTTATTAACTTGGTCTGCATGGAGAGGATTCGATCCAGAATTTGATCCTTTTGCTTCTAATGATTTCTTCTCATTCCCGAACTCACGTATTATAACATTAGGTGTTGATTTAAAACTTTAAAAAAAATGAAAGCAATTAAAAAAATATTTTTAGGATTAGCTCTAGCTTCATCAACATTATTTATTTCGTGTGATGAGCAGTTAGACATTTTACCTAACGACTCTTTACTTCCTGAAACAGCTTTTCAGAATGTAACAGATTTACAAAATGGACTTAATGCTGCTTATAGTCAGTATGATAATAGTTCTATTACTTTAAATTCTATTTTTACAGATAACACAAAAGTTGGTGTTGATAATGGTGGTCAGCAATTAAACTTACACGGTTTAGTTATGAATCCAAACACTGGTATCGCTCAAACTATTTGGATTACTAGATATAGAATGATTAACTATGCTTCGAGAGTTATTCAAGCATTCCCTACAGTAGATAAAGCAGGACAAGAAACTGCTGCAAATCACATATTAGGTCAAGCTCGTGCTTTACGTGCTTTTGCTCATTTCGAGTTATTTCAATACTTTACTCCAGATTATTTAGATCCTAATGGACTAAGTGTTCCTGCTGTAGATTTTGTTGTTACAACAGAAAATTTGACAAGAAATACTGTTTCAGAAGTACTTCAAGCTATTCAAGCTGATCTTACTGCTGCAAGTGGTTTATTAGATGCTACACAAACTGATAATCGTTTTGTTACTGCAGATTTTATCACTGCTTTAAGAGCTAGAATTGCATTATTTACTGGTGAATATACTACTGCTTTAAGTTTAGCGAACCAATTAATCGCAAAATACCCTTTAGCTGATCAAGCTCAATATAGAGCAATGTTCTTAGATCAAGATAATACAGAGGTTATTTTTAAAGCTGCAAGAATACAAGGAGATGCTAGACCAGGATTTATTTGGCACTTTTCAGGAGGTGGACCATTTATTGAAATGTCTAATTCATTCTTTAATCAATTAGATCCAGCAGATATTAGATATTCTACTAATTTAAATGTTGCTGATAGTGACCCTGGAGCTAACTCACACTTAATCAACAAATACCCAGGTACTGCTTTAGAATTTTTAGCTGATGTTAAAGTATTTAGAGTTTCTGAAATGCATTTAATTAAGGCTGAAGCTGAAGCTAGAGCTGGAAACTACGCTGCATCACAGATGACAATAAAAGGATTAAGAGATGCTCGTTTTGGTTCTAATACTACTCAACCAACTTATGTTAACTTAAATGATGCTTTAGATTTTATCTTTAATGAAAGAAGAATTGAATTAGCTTATGAAGGCCATAGATGGTTTGATTTAGGTAGATTAGGTAAAGGACTTAACAGAGCTTCTGAAGATTGTGCATCATTAGATAATGCTTGCACATTAACTCCTGCAGATCAAAGATTTACTTTACCTATTCCTGCATCTGAAATAAACGCTAATCCTAATTTAGTACAAAACCCTGGTTACTAATTAGTAATTAAAATTTAATAATTATGATTAAAAAAATAAGTTCATATATATTCATTCTTGCTGTATTGGTTTTAGCAGGATGTGATCCAACTGAGAATATTATCACTGATATTCCTGAAGCTGGTTTTATTCAGCTAGCTTCTGAAACAGGAACTGTATCTGAAGGTGCTACAAATGTTGAAATAGACGTTTTATATGGTGCAAAATCAAATCAAAACGGTGTTACTGTTAAATATACAGTTACTTCTGAAGATCCTTCTAGATATGTAGATGTAACTGGAGGAACTTTAGAGATTCCTGCTGGTGAGTTTTCTGGTAAAATTGTTATAGCACCAGTAAACAACGCTGCTACTGACGGAGATTTAAAGATAGCTGTAACATTAACATCAGATAGTTCTGCTCCTGTAGGTTTAGTAGGAGGCGTTAATAACGTAACTCAAAATTTAACTTTAATTGATGATGATTGTCCTATTTCAATCAATGATTGGGTAGGAACATATACTGTTGCTGAGGTATTTAGTGCTGGTGGTACTAATGCTGGTTTAACTTTAGCAGGTGCTTTTGGTGAATCTTATCAAATTGAGTTAGCTTTAGATCCTACTGATACTGATGGTATTAAGTTAGTAGTTACAAATTCTGCTGGTTTCAATACTTATTTACCAAACGGAACAGTAATTACTTTTGATACATGTAATGCTAAAGTTTCTTATAGCAATGATCCTTTAAACATTGCTGCTTTTGCTAACCTAACAATTAGTGAAACAGCTTACAACGAAGGTGGTTTCTCAATTTCTACAAATGGTTCTTTAGGTAACTTTGGAGCTTATGAGTTTAAATTAACGAAGCAATAAACTTTATTTCATAGTATTTAAAAACCATCTCTTAAAGAGATGGTTTTTTTATTATACTTATTATACCTTTGCAACATGGAACAGACTACAACAATTTTTGGTATTAGAGCTATTATAGAAGCTATTGAAAGTAATTCGACAATAGACAAAGTATATCTTCAAAAAGGTTTAAGAGGAGAACTTTACTTTGAATTAGAAAAACTTATTAAAAAAAATAAAATATCTACAAGTGTTGTTCCTGTAGAAAAATTAAACAGGCTATCTAAACATAATAATCACCAAGGAGCTGTTGCTAAAATATCTCCCATTACTTTTTATGAATTAGATATATTAATGGAGAAAACTTTAAATTCCGATAAAACACCTCTATTTATTATTTTAGATCAACTATCTGATGTTAGGAATTTTGGTGCAATTATAAGGACTGCTGAATGTACAGGTGTAGATGGGATAATTATTCAGAAAAGTGGTAGTGCTCCAGTAAATGCAGAAACTATAAAAACCTCTGCCGGTGCTGCGTTTAAAGTTCCTATCTGTAAAGTAGATCATATAAAAGACGCTATATTTCAATTTCAAGCAGCAGATATTAAATTAGTAGCTGCTACTGAAAAAACAGAAGATTCAATTTATGATGTAGACTTAAATCAACCTACGGCAATCATAATGGGATCTGAACATAAAGGAGTTAGTAATTCAGTTTTGAAAATGGCTGATTACAAAGCAAAATTACCTTTATTAGGAGAAATAGAATCATTAAATGTATCTGTAGCTTGTGGTGCTTTTTTATATGAAACCATAAGACAAAGAATAAAATCATAAAAAAAAGGAGCTTTAAAGCTCCTTTTTTTTATTCTTCCTCCTCTTTAACATTAGGTATATAAATATATCTGTAATTAATTTCTTCAAAGTTTTGTTCTTCTTCTAAAACAGGAGGTACATAATTCCCTTCTTCATCAAACATTTCATCAAACTCCGTTTTAGAAAACACAAATTTCTCTTTAACTATACCCACTTTTCTATAGTAAATAGCAAAAATTAACCCAATTAAAAAACCTGACAAATGCCCTTCCCAAGAAATTCCTTTTTCTATAGGAAATAAATACCAAATCATACTTCCATAAAGAAAAATTACAATTAAAGACATAGCAACCAAACGAAAATGTTTTCTAATAATTCCACTAAAAAAAATAAAACTGAATAATAAATAAACAACACCACTTGCTCCAAAATGATAAGCTTCTCTACCTATAATCCAGGTAAGAAAACCTGTTAGTAGACCACCAATAATTAGCAACTTCCCTCCTACCTCTTTATAAAAATAAAATAAAGCCATTAAAAGCACTGTCAGAGGAACTGAATTATTAAACAAATGTTTTGTGTCGATATGTATGAAATGAGACAAAAAAACACCTTTAAAACCTTTTAATGTTCTTGGTAATACGCCAAGTTTGTTAAAATTAAAACCAAATTTAATTTCTACCCAATAAACGAACCATATAGCGAAAACAAATAATAAAGGAATCACTATTATATTATTCTTAAACTGAAATTGTTCCTCTTGTTCCATATTTTATATAGTTATCAAAAAGAAAACCATTTTATATTTCTTGTTAATCTGTCATAAATGTTTCCTATTTTTACTTTATGAGTGCACCTTTGGCAGAAAGAATTAGACCCAAATCTTTAGACGATTATATTAGTCAACAACACTTAGTTGGTAAAAATGGTATTTTAACCAATCATATTAAACATGGAATTATTCCTTCATTAATTTTTTGGGGACCTCCTGGAATAGGAAAAACAACCTTAGCTAATATTATTGCCAAAGAGTCCGATAGACCATTTTACACACTAAGTGCAATAAGTTCTGGCGTAAAAGATGTTAGAGAAGTAATTGAGAAAGCCAAAAAAAGTGGAGGATTATTCACTCAAAAAAATCCAATCTTATTTATTGATGAAATTCACCGATTTAGCAAATCACAACAAGACTCTTTACTTGGTGCTGTAGAAAAAGGATGGGTAACATTAGTTGGTGCAACTACTGAAAATCCAAGTTTTGAAGTTATTCCAGCACTTTTGTCTCGTTGTCAAGTATACATTTTAAATTCTTTTGATAAAGATGATTTAATTGCACTTTTAAATAGAGCGATTAAAAAGGATGAGATTTTATCTTCTAAAAAAATAACATTAAAAGAAACAGATGCTTTGTTACAAATTTCTGGAGGTGATGCTAGAAAACTTTTAAATGTATTTGAACTAATAGTAGCTTCTGAAAATGAAATAGAAGTTACCAATAAACTTGTTTTAGAAAAAGTACAGAAAAACACTGTTAGATATGATAAGACAGGTGAGCAACATTACGATATTATTTCTGCCTTTATTAAATCAATTAGAGGAAGTGATCCTAATGGAGCTGTGTATTGGTTAGCTAGAATGATTGAAGGCGGTGAGGATGTAAAATTTATTGCTAGAAGATTATTAATTTCTGCTTCAGAAGATATTGGTAATGCTAATCCTACTGCTTTAATTTTAGCTAATAATACTTTTCAGGCTGTATCTGTAATTGGATATCCAGAATCTAGAATAATATTAAGTCAATGTGCTGTTTATTTGGCTAACTCCCCAAAAAGTAATGCTTCTTATATGGCCATAGGTAAAGCTCAAGATTTAGTTAGAAAAACTGGCGATTTATCTATTCCTTTACATTTAAGAAATGCTCCAACTAAATTGATGAAAGATTTAGATTACGGAAAAGATTATTTGTACTCTCATAATTATGAAAACAACTTTGTAAATCAAGAATACCTTCCCGAAGAAATTTCTAATACAAAACTTTATGAACCTGGAAACAATGCTAGAGAAAACAGTTTCCGAGAAACATTAAGAAAACGCTGGAAAGAGAAATACAATTACTAAAACTTTACACTATAAAGTTTAGTAACTAGTTTATCATTTTCATAAAATTCGGCAGACCAAATATTACCTTGTTTCTTTGTAAATGTTCCATTTTTATCTTTTATAATAAATGTATTCGGATTTTTAGTTTTTAAAAGTTTAAAAACAACTTCTGGAATATCATTAATTAATTGAAATCCGTAATCTTTAGGCTGTGCATAAAGAATTCCTGAGACTGCTTCATTGACTTTCTCTTCAACATTAACATCAGCCTGTTTAACTGTATTCTCTACCTTATTTACAGCTACCTTTGTAGAAGAAACACTATTATTAACAGCAATAGGTTTTTCATTTGCTTCAGGAATATATTTATAATTTAGTTGTTGAATTGACTTAAAAGCATCTCTTATTGCCTTATGATAAGCTCTCTTATAATCTTTTAATTTATTTTTTCCTAATACGGAGGTGTATATTGTTTTATTAAAACAATCTTTAAATTCAATTTGAACTTTGGTGCTAAAAATTCCTGAATCATTGAGTAAATTTGCTGTTAATGCCTTACATCTATCAGTTGCTAAATCTGTAGGTAAAGATTCATCCTCTAAAAAAACAGTAAAATTACTTTTTTCTAATAAAAACTTAATTAATGAACTAGTTTGGTATTGATCTGCTTTTTTAAAACCATCAAATTGTTTAGGTACTAAAATATATTTATAATTATTTACATCTTTCTGAGCAAAAACAGCTGTTGTGGTTAAGAATAGAAGAATAAGTACTTTTTTCATCATTAATAAATTTATATCAAAAACGACAAGATAGTAAAAAAGCTTTTAAAGCTATTACAATATTGTTTATCTAGAAACAAAATTAATTCCAAACTGGAAAGATGCACTATTCGCTGCTGCTACATCTGAAAGTTGAAATACATTATCTACTGCTGTATAAATATTAAGTTTCCATACATTCGCTGATATTCCTAAACCAATATTTGAGTTTGAAAAATCATCAACTGTATATGTAATTTTAGTATTAAATCTATTAGATATTTTTCTTTCAAAAAAACCAGTTAAAGCAAATTTTGGTCCTATTGGTGTCAGAACAGAAAAGATTTGTCCTCCAACTGTATTATTATAGTAATCGTTAAATGACATATCGGAACAACTTTCTTCTCGTCTTGATTTACCAAAACTATATTTACCGGCTAAATTTAATTTTAAAGGTCTCATTACAGAATAGGATTCTGCATTTTCACTTCTTGGAATTCTATCATTTATTTGATCATTTAAATCTTGCCAATAATCTGGATTTGTATTATCAAACCTAAAATCAATTCCACTAAATATATAATCTCCTGTAACATTTCCATTTCTAACTTTATTCGAATAACTTATAAAACCAATATCTAATAAACTTGCCGATAGTTCGGTTTGATCATCTACCACATAAGTGAAACCTAAATCGAATCCTAAACCTAAGTTACTTCCTAAAAAAATATTTCCTGTAATATCTTCAGCTTGAAGATCAAATTCATCATTTTCATTATATAACCCAGAGCTATAACCATTAATATTTACATTATTTAATGCATGTTCATACAAACTAGAAGTTCCTAAACGAGTAGTAAAACTCCCTCTATTACCTGTAGATGTAATATTTATAGCTCCTGAATAAATCTTTAATCTGGCACCTGCTATGAACTTATCATTAAGTTTTCTAGTAATCCCTGCATGAATAACTCCTAATACATCTGCTTTTGTAGCTAAATCAGAGAACAAAAAACTTCTATTTATAAAAGGGGCATTTCCATCTTTTATTAACTCTAAAAACTCTTTAGGTATTTTTAAAAAAGCATCTACTTCTGTATAATAACCTACACTTATATAATCTTTTTTATTTAATTGATACCCTGCATTAATTACTTCTATCTGAGAATTAATGTAAGCATAGTCGTTACTACCTAAATTATTAACTACATTATTGAATTTGGTGGTAAAATCGATATTATCATCTCTAAATAAATCAGCAACGGTAAAGCCTGATGTATTTACACTCATTGAAATTCCTGATAATACAGGAACTCCTACATGATATTTATAATCTGTTTCTGCCCCAGGGTTTAATAATAATCCTTGCGGAATTTTATCAAAACCATATAAAACTTGTTTATTTTGACTAAAACTTAAGCTTGTATATACAAAGAAGAAAAATAAAAAGATTTTATTCATAAATTTAATTTACTCTAAAATATAAGGTTCCTGCTGACCTAAAATTTAATGAAGCTGGTACATTAGCATCAATTATTGAACCATCGGTACTTGGTAATAATTCTACTCTTACTCTAACTTTTCTCGTATTAGTAAAAGTTGGTTCGTTAGTTAAAAGAATTTCTTCTTCTTGTGTAAAATCTGATTGATTTGGAGCTATATTTAAAGTTATTGGGTCGTATGTTGAATTATCTGCATTATCTAAAAAAAAGAAGTCTATTCTAAAACCTCTATTAAATTGATTATTTATTGCAAATTGCAAAACAACACGTTCTAAATTATCATTTGACTGTTGATTATTAAAAATAGTGAAAAGAGAAGTTTGTTCAATCGGAGCACTTACTTCTAAACCACCAACAACTAAATCATTTTGAGTAATTGTAGCATTTACCAAAGATGCTAAAACTGCTGGGGTAATTTCTAAATCTTCTGCTTGGTTAAAATTAATATCTTCAACACAAGAATTCATCATCAACAAAATACTGCATAAGATAATTTTAAAAAATAACTTCATTCTATTTATTTTTAATTCTGAACGTAAAATCTCTAGAGAAATTGTTTAATTTCTAACAAAGAAGAAATACTTTGAACATTAGGAATTCCTATTTCCTTGTTAGGATTGTAAAAAATAGCTTGCATTTTCATATCTATAGCTCCTTTTACATCAGCTTCTAAACTATCACCTATCATTACACATTTTTCTGGCTCTGCGTTAACCTCTTGTAACGCAAAATCAAATATTTTCGGATTTGGTTTCTTTAATCCTACACTTTCAGATGTTACTACTAAGTTGAAAAAATCCCTAATTCCTGATTTAATTATTTTTTTATGTTGAACTTCTTTAAAACCATTTGTAATAATATGAAGTTGATATTTTAGCTTTAAATATTCTAATATTTCTAATGCTCCTTCGATTAAGAAATTATAATCAGAAAGATACTTAATATAATCTTCTGATATTTTATGAATTAATTCATCTGTTACTGAATAATTTAGTTTTTCAAAAACATCGTGTAATCTTCGATATCGAAGTTCTTCTTTAGAAATTTTATCTTCTCTAAATAATCTCCAATATTTAAGATTTAACGGAATATAAACTTCTAAAAACTTATCAAAATCAAGTGTTATCTCTTGTTCTTTAAAAATTTGTTGAAATGTTAATGCCGAATTCTTTTCAAAATCCCATAAAGTGTGATCTAAATCAAAAAAAATATGTTCAATCTCTGTCATAAACCAAAAGTAAGGATATAATTCAGCTAAGATTTAATTTAATTGTTAAAAAAATATATCTTGGTACTCCTAAAAAAAGTACAATTGCAATTATCAGAATTTTTTAATTTATTTTTAATTATTAGCGCTATTCACGGTTTTGCTTTCAATTTTTTCTTAATCAAGAAGAATATTAAAAATAAAGGAATATTATTTATAAACTTGATGATTTTAGTTATTGCTTTAAATAATTTACAATCGTGGTTCTTAATTAAAGACTTCTTTGTTTTAAAATATATTCAAATTCCTTGGCATTTTTTAGTTGCTCCACTTTTTTACACATTTTTAATTCATTACTTACATATTAAGGAAAACTTTTTTAATGTTTTAAAGATTGTAATTCCTATTTTCTTTATCAGCATTATTTTACAAGTAGTGAATTTATCTTTTGTAAATGATATTAGTAATGATGGCAATTATCTATTATTCTATGAAAAATACACTGCTGTAGAAGAGGCAATAAGCTTATTAATTTCTCTTACTTTATTTTTTTATTGTTATAATATTTTAAAAAATAAGTCTCACTTATTTAAGGAGATATTAAGTTTTGATAATTTAAAATGGCTGAATACTTTTATTTATTTAGCTGGTATAACTTACATTTTATGGATTACAGCCTTAAGTATAAAATTTTATTTAAACTTTGATAATTTTATTGTTTTCTATTACCCTTTAAGAATAATGACCACTGTTCTTATTTACTGGTTAGGATATGAATTGGTTTTCGTATTAAAACAAGTAAACGAAAGAAAATCTATACGGGAAAAAATTGTTGCGAAGCCTAAAGAAGAAAAAGAAAACTTATCTAAGAAATTTATAAAAATTACTACTTATATAAAAGATAATAGACGCTTTTTAGACAATCTTCTTAGTTTAGAAACTTTGGCTAACGAATTACAAATAAGTAGTAGTCAATTATCGAAAGTTATTAATGAAGAAACTTCTCAAAATTTCAACTATTTAATTAACACCTACAGAGTAGATTTTTCTAAAAAATTATTAATCGATCCAGAATATAATAATTACACAATTACTTCTATAGCTTTAGAATCTGGCTTTAATTCTAAGTCTACTTTTTACAATGCTTTTAAAAAGCATACTGGTATTACTCCTTCAAGTTTTAGAGATCAAAACTCCTAAAACTGAGTATCCAAAAATCATCAAACTTGTCCTATTTCTAGCATAAACCTTAATGTTGGACTAAGAAAACACGAGCTAAAAATACTTTTGAAGAAACTTTTTAAATCTTTTTATTATGAAGAATTCTTCAAAATTTTCAGTTCTGAAAAATTTATGTTTTACCATTTTTTTCATTTCATTTTTTAAAGCACATGTTTATGCACAAAACATCAACTTATTTTCTTTAAAAAATGATTCTGCTAACATAGGTTTTATTCCTTCGGATATTTATTTAATAAACGGAATAGGTATTAAATATTCTGAAACGATGTTTGATTCTGCTGATACAGATTGCGATGTAAATGGGATTCGATTAGGAGTAGATCCATTTACAATTTTTATGCCTTTTCTAATGGCTATACACGCTTATGAAATAAGTGATGAAGATTATGATAGCATACCAAATGATATTACTCAATTCAATATTGTTAACGGAATTGACTTGAGTTTGTTTAATTCTGAAAGAACAAAAGTTAATGGACTAGAGGTAAATCTTTCGGGTAATTTCGGTTCCTTTTCTAACGGATTATCTATTGGATTAGTTAATAATCATTATAAAATAAACGGTCTTGGAATCGGAGTTTTGAGAAACAAAAGCTCTAAATGTAGAGGAATTCAAATAGGAATAGTTAATGAATGTAGTGATTTAAAAGGCTTACAAATCGGATTATGGAATAAAAATCAAAAAAGAAACTCAGCTTTAATTAATTGGAACTTTTAAAATTTTAAAAATGAAAAATATTATAACCTTCTTACTTTTTACATTGATAACAATTAATGTGAATAGTCAAAATATCAATAATAAACTAGATCAAAAAAAAATAGAAAATGAAATACCTCAACTTACAGAAAAAACAGGGAGTGTTTCTATTATTACTTCTGTAAATACTTCAGAAAAGTTTAGCGGACTCGCATTTGGAGCTGATATTAGTTTCAACCTTGATAAAAATGCAATAAAACTAGAATTAACCCGTATATGGGAAGTTGATTTTTTAGACATCTTGTTTGATTCTTCTCATCGGAAGAAATCATTTACTGAATTTAATGTTTTATATGGTAGAGAATTTGAAATAACAGAGATAGTATTTTTAGATGTTTTTGCTGGATTAGGACATGTTCAAGGAAATTATTATGACATAAAATATTCTGAATCTCTTTATGGTAGCGGTATAGGATTTCCTTTTCATGGGAAATTACGTCTTCAAACCGGACCTTTATTTTCTTTAGGTATTCAATTAGGCTTTAACATTAATAATATTGAAATTATTAGAAAAATGGGAGTCTTCGTTCAATTCAACATCTAAAAAATGAAATTAAAATTATACTTTATTATCTATTTCATTTTATATGGAATAAATAGCCAAAATAAAATATCTTTTGACAGACTTCAAGCTATTGAAAATGGAGGCCTTGTTTTTTACAATATTGATGGTATTAGAATTACTCGACAAGATTTTCCGTATTCCTTTAATCAAAAAGGCTTAAAAAAAGTGTACAGAAAATACCGAATTAGAAAAAAGGAAATTAGAAAAACAGATGCTATTATTAAATACAATCATTTTTTAATTACTTCTGAACAAAAAATTAATGAAAAACTGACTCAGAAAAACTCAATCTATTTTGTAGAAAATAAAAAGAAGCAAATTTCGGTCATATTTTTTAGCGCTCATTTAAGAGACACTAAACTAGAACAAGAATTCATACCTCTAGCTTTGGAAAATAAAATTCCGCAAGACAGATTTGCTAGACCTGAATTAAGAATTGTTGATTTTGGAGGCAGACAGATAAAACTTGGGAAAAAATGTGATTGGAGAGATATTAACAGTATTCAATGTCCTGGTAGAGGACAAATGAATTGGTCTATTCATAAAGAAATAGAAAGTGCTAAAAAAGCCATTGATTTTCAATTAACAATTACAAAATCTAAAAAAATGAAAGTCATTTCTGAAGAAGAAATTGCGATTGAATTTGAAGGAACTTCTACAAAAGCAACAAAAATGACATATGAGTTTACTGGAGGCACTTCTCTTTTTTTAGGTTTATCTGGTGGAAAAAAATTAATTGTATACTATGTTGCCTGTAAAGTAAGAGATAATTATATGAGTTGTGTACTTAGTCATTGGGAGAGTGATCCTACTGGATCCAGTGGCTTACCTTCTTTTTTAGAAGAAGTAATGAAAATTAAATAGCGGGAAAATTGCAAATTGAAAAACTCTTTTAAAGGCGTTGTGTAAACAACGCCTTTATTAGTATTTTAGAGCCCATATTTTGGACTCTAAAAAACAACATATTCTTTTTCTTTGTGGTTGGTATCCGTCTCGGGTATTACCCAATAATGGTGATTTTATTGAGAGACATGCAGAAGCTGTTCAATTATATCACAACGTTTCTGTAATTCATATTATAACAGATTCAAACTGTAAAAAGAGTATAGAAATTGTTAGTAATGAAAATGTTCATATAGCATATATAAAGCCTTCAAAAAATAAAGTTTTAAAGGCATTTCATTTTTATCGAGCCTTTAAATTATTGCTACAAAAGATTGATCATTTTGATAGTGTGCATTTAAATGAATTATTTCCCTTTGGAATATTAGCTCTGTATTTGAAATGGTTTAAAAAGAAGAATTTTATCATTTCTGAACATTGGACAGGTTATCATAAACCTTTATCTGAAAAAATTTCTCATACGGCATTAAAACTTTCTAAATTAATTGCTAAACAAGCTCAATATATTTGTCCGGTTTCCAAAGATCTTCAATTATCTATGGAAGAATTAGGATTGAAAGGGAATTATACTATCATTCCAAATGTAGTAAACACCAATATTTTTCAACCTAATGTAAAATCTAACAAAAAATTCACCATACTCCATATTTCTAATATGGTAGATTCTCATAAAAATGTTTCAGGAATTATTCGAGCTATTAAAAATTTTGAACAACAAAACATTCCATTTGAACTTATTTTGGTTGGAGAAAACTCTAAAAAATATCAATTCATTTCAGATAAATTAAAAATTACCAATCAAATTAAATTCATAGATCATATATCACATAAAGAAGTTAAAAGACAAATGCAACAGGCTGATGTTTTTGTGCTTTTTAGCAATTATGAAAATCAACCTTGTGTTATCTTAGAAAGTTTTGCTTGTGGAACACCTGTAATTAGCACTAATGTTGGAGGTATTTCTGAATTTTTCCCGAAAGATTATGGAATTTTAATTGATTCGAAAAATGAAGATCAACTTGTTAAAGCATTAGTTGACATTTATCATAACAAAGAAAAAATTAACAGTACTGTTTTACACAACTATACGAAACAAAACTTTAGCTACGAAACGATTGGCAAACGCTTTTCTGAACTTTACAAAACCTGTATATCTTGAATAAATTTATAAATTACATAAAAGATTTTTTTAACCGGTCTGGAGGTTTTGTTTTAAGCGCAACAATAATAGCTAGAGGATTATCTTTTGTTACCTCTTGGATCGCTTTACAATTAATTTCTAAAAAAACTTTAGGAGAAGTTCTTTACGCTTGGAATATTATAACATTTATACTTCCGTTAGTTGGGCTGGGTTTGCACCAAAGTTACATTCGATACGGAGCTTTATTAAAATCGAAAAAAGATAAAGAGCAATTGCTATTTTATGTTTTAAAAAGAGGTGTTTTTATATCACTAATCATGAGTTTTTTTGTTGCTCTTTTTGGATTTAGCTTTCATTTTTCAATAGATAACTCAGGAAGATATTTAGCTATTTTCTCATTAATATTTGTTCCTTTTTTCTTGTTTGAAATCTTAAAAATAAAAACTCGATTATTCCACAAGAACAAAAAACACGCTTTTATAGATATTTCTTATTCTCTTATCATGGTAACTCTTGTTACTATTTTAAGTTTTACATTTCAAGAAATTGGTTACATAATAGCATTATTATTATCTCCCACGATTTGTGTTGCGTTTTATTTCAAGGAATTTAAAGGAGTTTTACAATTATTAACACGTCCTAAATTAAATATTATTGATATCAATTTTTGGAAATATGGTGTATTTGGCGGACTTTCAAATGTAGCCACTATATTACTCTTTGCTATCGATATTCTTTTAATAGGAAACATTTTGCAAGAACCTGAAAAAGTTACAGTATACAGATATATCTCATTATTACCATTTAGTATTTTATTCTTACCAAGAGTATTTATTACAACTGACTTTGTAACGCTTACAGAAAAAATTAACGATATTAATTTTATAAAAAACTATTGTATAAATTACTGTAAATTATTCTTAGTTATTAGTATAATTTACGTTTCTTTTTTTTATGCTTTTGATGATTTTTTCTTAAACATATTAGATGCATCTTTCGTTGATTATAAAGAAAGTTTTTTCATCCTAAATTTAGGAATATGTGGAATCTTAATCTTAAGAGGTCTTTTTGGTAATCTACTTTCTTCTTTAGGACTAGTACACATTAATTTCTACATTACTTTAACAGCTTTAATTATTAACTATGTAAGTAACCAAAAACTAATTCCCGAATACGGAATTAAAGGCGCTGCAATAACTTCAGCTAGTTTGCAATGGTTTACAGGAATTGTTTCTTTAATCTTCTTCTTATTATACTACAGAAAAAAGAATTCTATTTCTTAAATAAGCGTAATAAAAAAGGCAATTTATTGTAATGTAATTGGTAGTAATGTTCATCTTTTGCGCCAAAACTATGATAATATTTTGCGATATTTTTCATTGATGAACCACCAAAATCGAACAAATCAAAATTACGTTCATATTTAAATATTGCTCTATCATTCATAAAAGTATTAGCGCCATTATTTCTATTTTTAAAATCTGAAGAGCAAACCAATTCTGTTACTCTTCCTTTATGTTTTAAGAAAAAAGCACCTGAAATTAATTGATTGTTTTTATCGTAAATTGTTAGTAATTCTCCTACTTTATTTTGAATACAAACATTCATCAACTTATAAAGTTTCAAATAATCTTGATCTTTAATTTTCTGAACTCTCTTTCCTACATTCGACTGGAAAAGCTCTATTAATACTTTTGGTGAATCATCCCATTTTTCAATTAAATCTGCTTGCTTAGCTTTCTTTAATTCTCTTTTCCTATTTCTATTATAGTCCTTAAAAATTTTAGAATACTCTTTTGTAAAAGGAATTACTTGCAATTCTTTTTGAAGTCCATAATCTTGAAACATATTTAACGAGTTTTGCATATTCATACGAATACTCACATATTTAAACTCAGAAAATAACTCAATTAAAAATTCATTTTCATCTTCAATCTCTTTAGAAAAAATTCCTAATTGAATAGTCCAAAAAGGTTGATAAACATATTTAATAAATAATTTTCTTCGCCAAGGAATTGGCATTACAGCTTCATAGTCATTTAATACTAAAACACTCCATTTTTCAGCAACCTTATCTAAATACCATGAAAAACCAAAAACATTTGACTGTATAGAGTTTTCAATACAATCATTATACTTATCTACTTCTAGATTTTTTCTAGATATCAATTTGATCATGAATTCGCGATAATTTTTAACATCGATTCATAAACTCTTCCCCAGCCTTTCCAACGCATATAACCACTTAAACTTTCATTATGAAATAATGTAATAAAAGTTCCATTTACTTTTTTAACTTGCTTATTTAAATCATTTATTTTCCCCAGAGATTGCTTAGGTGTAAGCTTCATATAATCATTTAAGGTTGTATCCATTAATGCAAAAGGAAATACTCGTAATGGTGTTTGGATTTCAAAATCTAAATCATAAAAATAAAAAGGAGTACATGTACTTGCACGAAATCCGACATGACTTGCATATCCCATAGAATAATCTTCATGAATTTCTAAATCGATTAATTTTTGAAATGTATCTGGTAAAGCAAATCGTAAATAATGTTGTCTCGACCTAAAAATTGGCATATTAGTAATTCCTTCTAAACGCTCTTTTTCAGTTTTTAACTTTTCAAAATTGTTCATGGTATAAAAAGAAGGATGCAATCCAACCCTAGCATAATCTACCATGTCTTTAATTAATAGACGAAATTTATTTTTTGATGCAGAAATATTAGTATCGTATGTAGAATAATCTCCTATTAGAAAAAAGAAAATTGTTCTAACATTGTATTTTTTCTTTAGTGAAATAATTTGCTCGAAAGTATTATATGGATCTTTTCTTAAATTGAACCTAACAGCAATGCGATCGATAGCGTGTAAAAAATTCAGTTTATAAACATCTTTTATAAAACCTCCTATGGCACGAATTGAACTTTTGTATTTGTAAGCATAGGCATGATCAACATCGATAGTAGAAATGAATTGATACTCTCTTTCTTTATATTCGTAATCTGGAAATCGTTCTTTTAACTTGGTTAAAAGTTTATAAGCCCAAATATCGATAACCGGTTTTTCTAAAAAACCATTCTGAAAAGCTAAACTTTGATTTGCAGGAAATCGATCATATTTATCTTTAATATGCGGCAAATACTCTTCATATCTTGTAATGAGAAAAAAACTTGCCGAAAAAATATCGAATGGTATTGTTGATTTCTGACCCTGAAAAAAGAAACATGGCACATCTTCCCATTTAGACACATCAATTTCAACATCACTAACACCTTGTTCAAATAAAAGACTGGTACTTTTTATAAAAAACTCATTCCCTAAAGGTACTTTCGTGTATGAAATTTTTGGTCCAGCAAAAGCCACGAAATCTTCTACTTTAGAAGTAAAATCGATATCTATCTGCAAAATACGCGTAAAAATATGTTTAAATATATAGCGTACTCGTGGAGTAACTTTATGTGTATAAACTAGTATCAAGTTTCTATGTTCAATTATCGATAATCAGTAAACTTTACTCCTTAATAAGTTAATAATAATTTACTGATTACAGCATTCCTTCATCTGCAAAGCTAAAGTAATCTTTTTCAGTTATAATTAAATGATCGAGAACTTTTATATCTAATGCAACTCCAGCTTTTTTTATTTTCTCTGTAAGTTGGATATCTGAGGTACTCGGAGATAATTTTCCAGATGGATGATTATGAATTAAAATAATTCCTACAGCTGCTAGTTCTAACGCTTTTTTATAAATTAATCGAATATCTACTAAAGCACTTACCAATCCTCCTTTACTAATTTGATATTTATCTAACACTGTATTCGAGTTATTTAAATACACAACCCAAAATTCTTCATGTGGTAAATCACCTACAATAGATTGCATTAAATTAAAAACATTATTAGAGGATTTTATTTTAAACACATCTTTACCTTCTTCAAAATGACGTCGTTTACCTAATTCTAAGGCTGTAATAATACTTATAGCTTTTGCTTCTCCAATTCCTTTAAACCTCATCAACTCTTGAATTGAGAGTTTCGCTAAATCATTTAGATTATTATTTACAGAAGATAAAATTCGTTTCGATAATTCTACAGCACTTTCTGTACGATTTCCCGAACCTATGAGAATCGCAATTAACTCGGCATTAGTTACAATAGTTTTTCCATGATTCAACAATTTTTCTCTTGGCCTATCATCTATAGCCCAAGATTTTATACTTAACTTTTTCATTTCTTTTCTTTTTCACAAATATAATTAAAACATAGTGTAGCTAAATTTAATCTCATTTTTTGCTAAATCTTTTCATTTCAAAAATGTATCTTTGTACCCTATTCGTTAATTTTTAATATGAAAATTATAATAGCCGGAGCTGGTGATGTTGGATTTCATCTGGCTAAACTCCTATCATACGAATCTCAAGACACTTATATTGTCGATTTAGATGGCGATAAGCTGAATTATATTAATAATCACTTGGACGTTATTACTAAAAAAGGAGATGCTACTTCAATAAAACTTTTAAAAGAAATAGGAATTGGAAATGCCGATTTACTTTTAGCTGTTACAGAAAATCAAAATACAAATTTTACGATTGCTGTAATTGGAAAGGCTTTAGGAGTGAACAAAACAATTGCTAGAATAAAAAACCCTGAATTTTTAAGTAGTGAAGCAATAGACTTTAAAGATTTTGGTGTTGATTTTATGATTTCTCCTGAAGAATTAGCTGCTGAAGAGATCAAATTATTATTACATCAATCTTCTTTTAATGATACTGTAGCCTTTGAAAATGGTTTATTTAACGTAATGGGAACTACTTTAGGTTATAAATCACCTATTGTAAATCTTTCTGTTAAAGAAGCTAAGGACAAATTTAACATGGTAGATTTTATTACCATCGCTATAAAAAGAGAAGGAATTGCTCAAACAATTATCCCTAGAGGAGATACTGAGTATAAAATGAACGATCAAGTTTATTTCTCTGTTCCAAATTATAGTATTGAAAAATTATATCCAATTATCGGAAAAGAACATTTAGATATAAAAAATGTAATGATACTTGGTGGAAGTAGTATCGGTAAAAAAACTGCCAGAAATCTTTGTAAAGATAATTTCAAAGTAAAACTTATTGAAAAAAATAGAGATAAAGCATTAACTCTTGCTGAAGATTTAAGAACTACTTTAGTTATTAATGGAGATGGTAGAGAATTAGAACTGCTTGAAGAAGAAAACATTAGAGACATGGACGCTTTTATCGCTGTAACTGGTGATTCTGAAACGAACATCATGTCTTGTTTAGTAGCTAAATCTAAAGGCGTAAAAAAAACAGTAGCTTTAGTAGAGAATATGGATTATATCAATATTTCTCAAACTATCGGTATCGACACACTTATTAACAAAAAACTTATTGCTGCAAGTAATATTTTTAGGCATATTCGCAAAGGTGAAATTTTAGCACTTGCAAACTTACACAATATTGATGCTGAAGTTTTTGAATTTGAAGTACAGCATGGTGCTAAAGTAACTGAAAAACCTATTAGAGAGCTTCGTTTTCCTAGAGAAGCTGTATTTGGAGGAATTATTAGAAACGGAAAAGCATTAATGTCATTTGGTGATATGCAAATTCTTGCAGGAGATTATGTAATCGTATTCTGTCTTCCTGAAGCTATTTCAACAGTAGAAGATTTATTCAACTAATGGAAAATTTAAATCTTAAATTAATCTTTCGTTTTTTAGGAATTACTGCAATTCTTAATGGTTTTTTTATGTGGCTTGCTATCCCTTTTAGTTTGTATTATAAAGAAACTGATGTTCTCTTAGGAATTTTAAACTCTGGTATAATTACTATCTCTATAGGACTGCTTTTATTTTTTTTTAACAAACCAACAAATAAAAACCTCTTAAAAAAAGAAGGATATCTTATAGTTACTTTAGGGTGGGTAATTTTAACATTAACAGGAATGTTACCCTATTTATTAACTGGAAGTATACCTTCTATTCCAAATGCACTTTTTGAAACTATTTCAGGATATTCCACTACTGGTTCTTCTATTTTAACAGATATTGAAAGTATGCCTAAAGGAATACTTTTTTGGCGAAGTGCCACACATTGGATTGGCGGAATGGGAATAATTGTACTTACAATTGCTATTTTACCATTATTAGGAATTGGAGGAATGCAGTTATTTTTAGCAGAAGCTCCAGGACCTTCTGCTGATAAATTACATCCTAGAATTACTGACACTGCTAAACGGCTTTGGTTAATTTATGTAGGGTTAACTATTGTTGAGTTTCTTTTATTAAAAGTTGCAGGAATGACTTGGTATGACGCAATAAATCATGCTATGGCCACTGTTAGTACTGGAGGATTCTCTACTAAAAATGCCAGCGTAGCGCATTGGAACGGTATGCCTTTAATACAATATATTATTATTTTTTTCATGTTTGTTGCTGGAACAAATTTTGTATTAACTTATTTTGCTTTAAAAGGTAAACTAAGAAAAGTAATACAAAGTGAAGAGTTTAAATATTATGGATTAGGAATTTTCTTAGTAACTATTTTAGTTACACTCTCTATTGTTTTCTTCCAAGATGATTCTTTAAAAACTACTATAGAACACCCTATGGTTTTAGGCAAAGTTGAAAGTTCTTTTCGTCATTCCTTATTTTCTGTGATTTCTGTAGTTACTACTACAGGTTTTGTATCTGCCGATTTTACTATGTGGAGTCACTTTGTAACTGGTATTTTCTTTGCTTTATTTTTCGTGGGGGGATCTGCTGGATCTACTTCTGGCGGAGTTAAAATTGTACGTCACATTATCATGCTTAAAAATAGCTTTTTAGAATTTAAAAAATCTCTACATCCTAACGCTATTATTCCTGTTCGTTATGACGGAAAAGCTGTAAAACAAACTATTGTATTTAATATTCTTTCATTCTTCATTTTATACATGCTAATTTTTATCGTTGGTGCTGTTGTTTTAGCTTTAATGGGATTAGACATTAAATCTGCTCTTGGTGCTTGTGCTTCATCCTTAGGTAATATTGGCCCAGCAATTGGTAGTGTTAGTCCAGTAGATAATTTTTCACACCTATCGGTTAGCGCAAAGTTATTTTGCTCCTTTCTAATGTTAATAGGTCGCTTAGAGCTTTTCACTGTATTAATTTTATTCACACCTTTTTTCTGGAAAAAGAATTAGAAAATAACTTCACCTTTCTTTTTTCAAAAACCTCATTAAAAACCCTTTAACATTAATTAGTGTTAAAAAAAACATATATTTACAATGGGAAACATATATATCTATTTTAATTACACTTATTACTAAAAACTACACGCTCAATACTTTTTAGAGAATTCTAAGCATCGTTTGATGGTACATTTGTTTTGGATTAAAATAAGAACATATATAAATTTTTACTAACTAAAACTAAAACTATTATGAATTCAACGAAAAAAATTATCGGGTTACTATTTATAGTATTTTCTCTTTCTGGATCAATTAAAGCAGAAGCTCAAGAAGCTTATTTAGGAGAAATTAGAATGTTCGCAGGAAACTTCGCTCCTAGAGGCTGGGCTTTTTGTGACGGTCAGCTATTAGCTATTTCTTCAAATAATGCTTTATTTTCATTATTGGGAACTATGTATGGTGGTGATGGTAGAACAACTTTCGCTTTACCTGATTTACGAGGAAGGGTACCTATGAGTGCTGGATTACACCCTGGGTCTTCTTATAACTACAGAGTAGGACAAAGAGGAGGTATTGAATCTCCTACATTATCAACATTACAAATGCCTCAACATAATCACACAGCAAGTGTAAGCGGTGGCGGTGGAAATATATTATTAAGTACAGATTCTGCTCAAAGAAGTACTCCTCAAGCTGGAGATGTTCCTGCTTCAGCTCAATTCGGAAGTGGATTAAGTGCAACTCAAGTAAAAGCTTATGGACCACCTACAAATACTGTAAACGGACAAACAGTTTCTGGTGGTAATGTAACAATAGGCTTCACAGGAGCTTCTCAACCTTACGAAAATAGACAACCATACACAATTGTACGTTATATTATATGCTTACAAGGTGTTTATCCTTCAAGAAGCTAACAACATTTTTTACAAAAAAACTCTAGTATTAAAATATTAGAGTTTTTTTTCACGAATATAAACCTCTTGTAATCAGCAAACATTTTCCTTATATTTAGATCACTAACTAAAACTTAAAAAATGAAAAAAAACTACCTAAAACAGCCAATGCAAATTTTGTTCTGTTTTACACTATTACTGGGTTTTCAAAATTTATTTTCGCAAGCTCCCTCACCAGGTACAATGGAATTTGGAGGGACTTTAACTGTTTTATCTAATTCTACAAATCCATCAGTAGATTCTTCTTTCGATCCTTTATTAAATAACTTTGATGTTTCAGGTGTATCTAGTAACTCTCGTTTCATCGCTTTCGCTAATACTGGAAATGGAGGTGGTACCAGTGCCATTGGAGATGCTGGAGATCACGTTTTAGTTTGGACTGGTGATTCTTTAGGGACGTTCACATCTGGGACAATGAGTTCTAATGACGGATCTGAATTTGGTATTACAGCAATGGAATTTGCTTATGAATTTTCATCTACTCCTTCTTTATTAGATTTTACTATTCAAGGAAAAAAAGATAATAGTATTGTTGGTACAATTCTTCTATCTTCTCCTGCACATAATACAGAAATCAATATTGATTTTACCAATCCTACTACTGGTTCTTTTGCTGATATAGATGAGATTGTAATTTTACCTGCATCACCAATTGTTGGTGGTTTTTCAGTTGATGAAATGGTAATTGTTGCTGCTGTTTCTAATACAGATCCTACAATTTCTATTGATAACTCAATTTTGAGCTACATAGAAGGAAATACAGCTACACAAATAGACGCTTTAGGTACAATTAATGATGCTGATGGTGATGCAGACTGGAATGGTGGTACCTTAACAGCTCAAATAACAGCTAATGCTGAAGCTACAGATGAAATTAGTATTTCTGATACTGATGGCGACGGAACTGCTATTACAGTTAGCGGTACAAATATCTTAGCCAACGGAACAGATATTGGTGATTTAAGCACTAGTGGAGGAATAGTAACAAACGGGACTATTCTTACTATTACTTTCGACAGTGATGCTACCAATACTAACGTTCAAGAAGTATTACAATCTTTACGATACAGAACGACTTCAACTAGCCCTGGAACATCTAATAGAACAATAACTATTACAGCTAACGACACTAATGCTGGTACAGCTAATGACACAAGAACAGTTAGTGTTAGCACAGTTCCTAACACTACAAGTGTAAACGTTCCTTTTAACGGAACATATATTGCAAGTCAAAACTTAGATTTTACAATAAATTTTGATGAAAATATAATAGTAAACACAACAGGAGGTACTCCACAATTAGCATTAACAATTGGCTCTACTCTTCGTCAAGCTAATTATGTTGGAGGATCTGGTTCTTCAAATTTAGCATTCAGATATACAGTTCAATCTGGTGATGTTGATTCTGATGGTATTACAGTTGGAAGTTTATCAGCCAATGGAGGTACTTTACAAAATGGAATTGGCACAAACGCTAACTTAACATTAAACAGTATCGGCAATACTACAAGTATATTGGTAAATGCTCCTATTCAATTAACCATAACAGGTCTTACAGGAGGTAATAAAGAATATGATAACTCTACTGCTGCTAGTGCATCTGGAACTGCTACTTTGGTCGGTGTAGAAATTGGTGATGATGTGTCTTTAGGTGGTAGTCCAACGTTTACTTTTGCTTCTGTAAATGTGGGAACTGGTATTACAATTAATACTACCGGATATACTATTTCTGGGACTGATAGTGGTAAATATACCTTAACACAACCTACTTTATCTGGAAACATAACAACTAAAGAATTAACTATTACCGGACTTACAGGAGGCAATAAAACATATGATGACTCTACTGCTGCAAGCGCATCTGGAACTGCTACTTTAGTTGGTGTAGAAATTGGTGACGATGTATCTTTAGGTGGTAGTCCAACATTTACTTTTGCATCTGCAAATGCGGGAGCAGCTATCACTATTAACACTACTGGATACACTATTTCTGGAACTGATAGTGGAAATTATACGTTAACACAACCAACATTATCTGGAAATATTAATCAAGCAGAACTAACTGTAGTAGGACTTACTGGTGACAATAAAGTATATGACAACTCTACTGCTGCAAGCGCATCTGGAACTGCAGTACTAGCGGGGATTTTAGGACCTGATGTTGTAAATATTGGAGGTAGTCCTGTATTCACTTTTGCAAGTTCAAATGTAGGAACAGGAATTACAATCAACACTACTGGATATAATATTTCTGGAACTGATAGTGGAAATTATACATTAACACAACCAACCTTGTCTGCTGACATTACTACCAAGGAATTAACTATAACTGGACTTACTGGTGATAATAAAGTTTTTGATGGAACTACCATTGCTTCAGCTACCGGAACAGCAACCTTAGTAGGTGTTGAAACTGGTGACGACGTTACTTTAGGAGGTAGTCCTGTATTCACTTTTGCAAGTTCAAATGTAGGAACTGGAATAACAATTAACACATCTGGATATTCTATTTCGGGAACAGACAGTGGAAATTATTCGTTAACTCAACCTACTTTATCTGCTGACATCACTACTGCTTCAATTACTTGGACAGGAGCTACAAATAACGACTGGAACACTGCTTCCAATTGGAATACTAATAGTATCCCAGTAACTAGCTCTGAAGTAACTATACCTAATAGCTTAACAAATTACCCAACTATAACATCAGCAGTAACTGTAAACTCTATTAATATTGCTTCCGGAGCATCATTAATTGCAAATGCTTCAGTAACCGGTAGCACTACATACACAAGAAACTTACCAACAACAAATTGGTATTTAGTTTCTTCACCTGTTTCAGGTGAAACACAACAAGATGTTATAGCAAATCATACATTTGCTTCCGGATCTGGAAGTAATATTGGTATTGGAGCTTATACGAATAATGGTGCAGCACCATGGACTTATGCAACAACATCAACTACTGGCCCATTAGTTTCTGGAGCTGGGGTTTCAATGAAATTAGCTACAGCTGGTAATGTATCTATTACAGGTACTATTAACTCTTCAAATGTTAGTTTCCCTATTGCTACAGGAACCAGAAATAATTTTAATTTAATTGGTAATCCTTTTACTGCTTTTGTTAACTCTAGTAATTTCACAGCCGATAACACTGGATTATTAAGTGAAGAAACAGTTTGGTTATGGGATGGGTCTCAATATGTAACTTATAATGTTATAAGTCCTATTGAACTTGCTCCATCTCAAGCTTTCTTCGTAGAAGCTAATGGCTCTGGAAATATAACATTTTCAACAACAAATCAAAGTCATCAAACTTCAGACACTTTTATGAGACAAATTTCTCATCCTTCTTTTGAATTATTTGTAGAAAATGCTACAGATAAAAAATCAACTAAAGTATTTTATGTTGACAACAAAACTAAAGGATTTGACAATGGTTACGACTCTAAAATGTTTAGCGGTGTAAACGTAAACTTTGGTGTATTTACTGAATTATTAGAAAACAACCAAGGAAAAAAATTAGCTATTCAAACATTACCAAACTCTAATTATGACACCATGATTGTACCTGTTGGTGTTATTGCAAATGCTAATGAACAAATCACATTCTCTGTTAATGGTAAAAACTTACCAACAGGAATCGAAATTTATTTAGAAGACAAACTAAATAACAGTATTGTAAACCTAACTGAAGGAGATCATACTTTAACTTTAAAATCTTCTTCTAATAGTACTGGTAGATTTTACATTCACACGACAGCTAAAAGATTAAGCAATGAAGAAATCTTAAACAACTTTAGTAACATTAACATATATAAATCTGCTTCACAAGAACTTACAATAAACGGTTTACAAGGTAAAGCTTCTATTAAAGTATTCTCTATCCTAGGTAAAGAAGTGAATAAAACTGTTATTAATTCTAACGGAAATAGCAAAATTAATTTACCAGAATTACCATCAGGTGTGTATATAGTTAAACTAACATCTGATTTAGGTAAACTTACAAAAAAAATAATTTTAGAATAGTTTAATCCTCTAAACGAAGTAATCATGATTAATAAAGATAATAAGAAAGAGATCACTCGAAAAGAGGCTCTTAAGAAAATAGGTCATTATGGAAAATATACTGCTTTAACTGCACTAGGAACTTATTTAATTTTAAACCCTAAAAAAGCACAAGCAGCTTCTCCTGAACCACCAGGAAGTGGATTTTAAAGAATAAAAAAACACCTAAAAACCTCAAGGCAACCTTGAGGTTTTTTCATTCTTCTCGTTACTAAATTGTTATTTTTTAATAAAAAAAACAATTCAAATAGCTTCAAGTTCTGATTTTTAGTAATTTGCACGCCCTAAAAATTATAAAAATGAGAAAAAATTACTTTTTTATTTATCTAATACTTTTTATTACACCACTGATATCTAATAGTCAGACTACGGTAAAGTTCCAAAGTTTCGAAAGTGGATCTGATGACTGGAACTACACAATAACCCCTGCTACTTACAATATTTCCGGTGATGTATGGGCTTTAGTATCTTCTTTAGGAGGATCAGTAAACGGACCACAAGATGGCAGCATATTTTGGGGAATGAGAGATTTAGATAATACTAATGGTGGAGGTAGTTTTAATCACACCATAGCATTTGATAATGTAGACATATCATCTTCTACTGGAGTTAACATCTCTTTTTATTACATTACAGACGGCTTTGATTCAACAGATAATATTAGTGTTGAAATTTTCCATGATGATGTTTCTCAAGGAGTAACAGATTTAAATAAAAATACTGACACTTGGACTGAGTTTACAGCCTCTGTACCTGATACTGTTAATAATGTTAGAGTAACAATTATTGCTAGTCAAAATGGAGGAACTGATTATGCAGGAGTAGATAATTTTAGAATCACTGAAGCCTCAACTAATCCTTCAGTCTCTTTCGATAACAGTACTAGTAATATTAACGAAACTAACAGCACTGTAAACACGTTAATCCCAGTTACGTTTAACAACTACTCTTCTGACGTTACTGTTGGAATTACGGTTGACCCTTCTAGTAGTGCTCAAGCTGGTGATTATACACTTAACACAAATTCTTTATCATTTACTGGAAACGGAACTCAAAATATTTCCTTAGACATAAATAATGATGCAGATTTTATCAACGAAACAGTAATATTAAACTTAACTGTTAGTAGTGGTTCTGCAGACATCATAACATCTCAACATACTGTAACTATAAATGATGATGACATACCTTTAGTGATAAACGAAATACACGCAGATCCTGATGCTACAAATGGTGATGCAAATGGTGATGGAACTGTAAATACTTCTCAAGATGAGTTTATTGAAATTTATAATATTTCCGGTAGTGACTTAGATATTTCTGGGTGGGTTGTCGCAGACGCAGTTAATGACAGACATACTTTCCCATCTAATACTATAATACCGGCTAATGAATCTATTGTTGTATTTGGAGGAGGAACACCAGTAACAGTACCAGGTTTAGTTCAAACTTCAAGCAGTAGCACACTAGGGTTAAACAACGGAGGAGATTCAATAATAATTAAAAATGATACTGGAATCACAATAATTTCCGAATCTTATGGCAGTGAAGGTGGAAATAATCAATCAATTGCCAGAAATGATGACCTTGTAGGAACATTCATTCAACACTCAAATATTGTTAGCAACCCTGTATTATTTTCTCCAGGTAGAGACAATACAGATAACACACCTTTTTCTTCTTCTATTAAGTGGACAGGAGTTACAAACAATGACTGGAATACCGCTACGAATTGGTTAGGAGGAGTTGTTCCTTCTGGTAGCTCTGATGTTATTATACCTGCTGGGTTAACTAATTATCCGACTGCATCTAGTTTTATTTTTGTAAACAGTATTACATTCGAATCTGGAACATCTTTATTATTCAATTCTTTTGTAAATGGACAAATAACTTACAACAGAAATGTAACTTCTAACTGGCACTTAGTTGCTTCACCTATTGATAATGAAACTATTAATAACTTAATTAGTAATAACGATTTTTCAACAGGTACTAGCACCAATATTGGTATAGGTTTATATGATAATAATAACGCAACCACACCATGGCAATATCAAAATAATTCCTCTACAGGGGCATTAACTAGCGGTACAGGAATTTCTGTAAAGTTAAACACCTCTCCAATGGTTTTCAAAGGAAATATGTATACAGGCTCTGATTTAATTCCAATTACTACTGGTAGCAGAACTGATTTTAATTTAATTGGAAATAGATACACTGCCTATTTAGATTCTAATGCTTTTTTAACCAACATAACCAACACACCTGCACTTGCAGAGCAAACTATTTGGTTATGGGATGGAACACAATATGTAACAAAAAACTTGGCAGAGTCTATAAAAATTGCTCCAACTCAAGCTTTTTTTATTAGAGCAGCTATTAACACTAATGTAGCTTTAAATCCAGCTATGCTTTCTCATAACTCAACTGATACTTTTTTACGTCAAACTCCAAAATCTTCTTTTGAGTTATTTGTGAATAATGGTGAAACTGAAGGTTCAACTAAAGTATTTTACATAGATGGAAAAACCAAAGGTTTTGATAACGGTTATGACTCTAGAATATTCGAAGGTGTAAATCAAAAATTTGCAGTATTTACAGAATTACTAAATAATAATGATGGAAGAAAGCTTGCTATTCAAACTTTACCAAACAACAATCATGAAACAATGATTATTCCTGTTGGTTTAACTGCTGAAGCTGGAGAAGAAATTATATTCTCAATCAAAGAAAACAATTTACTTTCTGGTATAAATATTTATTTAGAAGATAGAGTAAATAATACTTTTGTAAATCTTTCAGAAAATAACCACAAAGTAACTTTAAAAGAAGCGTCTAACGGTACAGGACAATATTATATTCATGCTACTTCTTCTAGGTTAAGTAATGAAGAAATTACAAATAATTTCAATAATGTTAGTATTTATAAATCTGCTTCGCAAGAACTTACTGTAACAGGATTACAAGGTAAAGCTTCGGTTAAAGTATTTTCTATCTTAGGGAAAGAAATTAACAATACTATTATTAATTCTAATGGAAAAAGTAAAATTAACTTACCAAAGTTATCTTCAGGAGTTTATATAGTTAGACTTTCTTCTGATTTAGGTAAACTAACTAAGAAAATAATATTAGAATAATTTAATCCTCTAAACGAAGTAATCATGACTAACAACAAAGAAAATAAGCAAGAGATCACTCGAAAAGAGGCTCTTAAAAAAATAGGAAATTATGGTAAGTACACTGCTTTAACAGCATTAGGAACTTATTTAATTTTAAATCCAAAAAAAGCACAAGCTGCTTCTCCTGAAGATCCAGGAACTGGATTTTAAAATAAAATTATTACAAATAAAAAACCTCAAGATAAATCTTGAGGTTTTTTTTGAACTTAGTATTAAATAATTGACTATGCATCTATATTAGCATATTTCGCATTTCTTTCTATAAAATCTCTACGTGGAGGAACTTCATCTCCCATTAACATAGAGAAAATTCTATCAGCTTCTGCCATATTTTCAATTGTAACTTGACGTAATGTTCTGAACTCAGGATTCATTGTTGTATCCCATAATTGTTCAGCATTCATCTCTCCAAGACCTTTATAACGTTGAATAGAAGCTCCTCCTCCCATCTTTTGGTTAATTAAATCTCGTTGATTATCATCCCAAGCATACTCTCTCTTCTGTCCTTTTTTCACTAAATATAAAGGTGGTGTAGCAATATAAATATATCCTTGCTCAACCATTTCTCTCATGTAGCGGAAGAAGAATGTTAAAATTAATGTAGCAATATGCGAACCATCTACATCGGCATCACACATAATTACTACTTTATGATATCTTAATTTTGATAAGTTTAATGCTCTTGGATCTTCTTCAGTTCCAATTGTAATTCCTAAAGCTGTAAACATGTTTTTGATCTCTTCATTCTCAAAAACTTTATGTTGCATTGCTTTTTCTACATTAAGAATCTTACCACGTAATGGTAAAATTGCTTGGAAATTACGGTCACGACCTTGTTTTGCTGTTCCACCTGCCGAATCTCCCTCTACTAAGAATATCTCACAAACTGCTGGGTCAGTTTCAGAACAATCAGATAATTTACCAGGTAAACCTCCAATACTCATAACTGTTTTACGCTGTACCATTTCTCTTGCTTTACGAGCCGCATGGCGAGCTTGAGCTGCAAGGATTACTTTTTGTACAATCGTTTTAGCATCGTTAGGATTTTCTTCTAAATAATCAGTTAACATTTCTGAAACTGCCTGAGATACTGCTGAAGTAACCTCTCTATTTCCTAACTTTGTTTTAGTTTGCCCTTCGAATTGAGGTTCTGCTACTTTTACAGATACAATTGCTGTTAAACCCTCACGGAAATCATCTCCTGAAATTTCAAACTTAACATTCTTCAACAATCCAGAAGTATCTGCATATTTTTTTAAGGTTCCTGTTAAACCTCTTCTAAATCCAGATAAATGCGTTCCTCCTTCATGTGTATTAATATTATTTACATAGGAATGTAGATTTTCTGCATATGAATCGTTATAAATCATTGCTACTTCAACAGGAATTCCATTCTTTTCTCCTTCCATTGAAATTACATGCTGAATAACAGGTGTACGTGTACTATCTAAATACTTTACAAACTCAGATAAACCTTCATTACTATGAAAAGTTTCAACAATATCATTTCCTTCATCATCTTTATTACGCTTATCTGTTAAGGTAATTGTAATTCCTTTATTTAAATACGCTAACTCACGCATACGTGTTGCTAGAGTATCGTAGTTATATTCTGTAGTCTGCTGAAAAATACTTTTATCTGGTGAAAAGGTTACTTCTGTACCAGTTATATCAGTTTCTCCAACTGTTTTAACAGGATATAATGTTTTTCCTCGTTCATATTCTTGTTGCCAAATCTTACCTTCCCTATGAACTGTAGCTTTTAAATGATCAGAAAGTGCATTCACACAAGATACACCAACCCCATGTAAACCTCCAGAAACTTTATAAGAATCTTTATCAAACTTTCCTCCTGCTCCAATTTTAGTCATTACTACTTCTAAAGCAGAAACACCTTCTTTCTTATGTAAACCTACAGGAATACCTCTACCATTATCTCTAACAGTAATAGAATTATCTTCATTTATGTCAACAGAAATCACATCACAATGCCCAGCCAAAGCCTCATCAATAGAGTTATCTACTACTTCATATACTAAGTGATGTAAACCACGAACACCTACATCTCCGATATACATAGAAGGACGCATACGAACATGCTCCATTCCTTCTAGAGCCTGGATACTATCGGCAGAATAATTGTGCTTTTTTTCTTCGCTCATATTTTGAGTTTATTATATTTCTTAATTTTACATTTAGGAACATTAAAAACTTAATTAACTGCTAAAATTCAATTAATTATTAATTTTTATTGATTAGAAAAGTTCCCCTACACCATCGTACTAATTTCAAACGATAGCCTACAAATTTACATTTTTTAAAACTCAAAATCAATTTTTAAAGCATTTTTATCACTAACTTATCAACAATATAAAAAAAAGACAAAACCTCTTAAATCGGCTAAAAAATAGCTTAAAACTAAACCTGAGTTTTTTTTTCAACTTAACCACCAATTAAAACATCTATCTTGCTTTATATCGTCTCTATTTAAACTAAAAATATTTTTTTCAATTATTTAAATCCCTCTATTTTCTTTAAAGCTACATCTTGTTTTTCAATGAAAAATATCCAGCAGAGCATTGAATAACAAATAATCTGTTATTCCCAAACAACAATCTTTGTTTTTTTTCGATATTATCTTTAATTATAGACCAGATAAGTACCTTATGAATTACAATAAACTAAGATACTAGAAATGTGTATTCAGAAAATAATTATCTATTAGACTTTTAATTTAAACTCACACAAACAATCATATTTCTGTTAAAAAATCATAAAACAATGAATTTTATTTATTTTTTTAACAAAAAGAACTAATTTTAATAGTCATTTTATATATTTGAGGAAATTATTATTAACCTCAAAATTAAAAAAACATGAAATTCCCCCGAATTTTAATTAAGGCTGTTATTGCCTCTGCTCTATTAACTAATTGCAACAACTCTAATGATTTAAACCCCGAACCAGACACTTTAGGTTTTGAATCTTCCTCTTTAACAAAAAAAAGAGAAATAACTCTAGAGTTTATTGACTTGATGCAAAATCAAAACTTTAAAAACAAAACAATTAGCTTATTAAAAAATCAAGAACCAAGTGTTCTGCTGTCAAAAATTTTAAACGAAAATTCCGAATTTGTTAGTCAAAAAAAAACTTACAGTAATTTAGTTTCAGAAGCCACCAAATCGGAAACTTTTTCAGAAAACGAAATGCCTGAAAAAATTGAAGTTTTAGAAGTTTGGATGCATAATTCTAATGAAACCTCTGACTTTTCAAATGTTTTATTTTCATTTGCTCCGGATGGTGAAGAAAAAGATTGGTCTGTAATTGAAGCATATACTATAGATAAAAAAATAGTTCATTTAGATGCTAAAACCCCTCCTAACCAACCAGTAATAGTTATTGAAACTAATGGTTTCGAAACTTTAAAAAAAGAAGTTGAATTAATGAACAAACAATTAAGGTTAGAAGGTGTTCAAAATTCTAGATTTGATAAAATTGGAAATAACTTTAACTCATTGGCTAAAATGAGTAGAAATCAAGGATTGGAAACTACCAAGCTGAATAAAATCCGCTTAAACGATGACGAAGAACCATGGATTAGCGGGGCTGCTGAAATTTACGCAATTACTTCTGGTATAAAGGATAGTGATAATTCTCCAGAGATAAAAGTAATACCTATGTATTATCTAGATCATGATGACACCAATTACTACCCTAATCAAATTTTATTATTCTGGGACGATTACAAATATCAAGCTGCAAATATTCAGTTATTTGAAAAAGATGATAATATAAATTATAAAGAGTTAACGTCTACAATTGTCAACGGAGTATTTCAAATCATTGGAACAATCTCTACACAACCGTGGGTTAATGCTCTTGGTCAGGTAGCTGGTGCAATTATTCAGGCGATGCCTGATCAATGGTATACAAATAATGACGATTATGTAGATTCATTTTATACTATAGAAAAAAACAAAAGTTACACAGACTATTATGGTGCAAGAGGAAATGCAAAAGTAAATTTAGCCCCTTTCTTTGTCGCTTCTAATTAGCATAAATTTCATTTACATTGAATCATGTAAAAAATAAGAAGGAGTAATTACTAATAATTTCAGGTAATGGAACAAAAATGTATATTTGAAATTCATTAGTAATTAAGTCTTTTCAACATCATAGTAATTTAATTACTACTACTAAACAAAGGGGCTTTATGCCCCTTTTAAATATTTTAGAAAAATATTTCGAGGTATTTCTCTAGCCCCCAAACTTTCTAAATGACTGTTATGCACCTGACAATCTATAAGTTTATAGCCACATTCTTTAACCAAATAAATAAAAGCAACCTTACTCATATTACTTGCTTTACTAAACATACTTTCTCCACAGAAAATTCCATTTCCTAAATCTATTCCATACAAACCACCAACTAATATTTCGTCTTTCCATACCTCAATAGATTTTGCAAAACCAGCTTGAAAAAGATTCAAATAAGCTCTTTTCATATCATTTGTAATCCAAGTTCCATCTTGATCTTTTCTCGAAATATTTTTACAATTAGAAATAACAGCTTCAAAATTAGTATTTGTAGTAATTTTAAAGTCCTCTTTTCTTAATACTTGTCGCATCGATTTAGACACTTTCAACTCATTAGGAAACAACACCATTCTTTCTAAAGGTGAATACCAAACTATAGGTTCACCTTCATTAAACCAAGGAAAAATTCCATTACTATATGCGAAAATTAAACGCTCTACAGATAAATCTCCTCCTAAAGCCAAAACCCCTTCTTCTGAAGCAAATTCATGTGCAGGAAATTCTAACTCTTCTCCAATCCAATAATACATTATAATATAATTAAGCCTAAAATATAAATAACAGATCCAACCAACATGGCTATTAACGTATATGGTAAAATCTCTTTTGCTTTTAGTTTTGTTATTCCTAATAAAGGTAAAGCCCAAAATGGCTGTAACATATTGGTAATTTGATCACCATAAGCCAATGCCATAATCGCTTTGGGCAAAGGCACACCTAATTCTAAAGCACTTTGTAAAACTATTGGCCCTTGTACAATCCATTGTCCACCTCCACTTGGGACAAAGATATTTACTAATCCTGCGCTAAAAAAAGTAAATATTGGAAGGGTTGTTTCTGTAGATATAGAAACAAAAAAATCTGAAACTAAAGTAACCATCCCTGTACTATTCATAATTCCCATAATTCCAAAATACAAAGGAAACTGAATTAAAATTCCAGATACATCTGAAATAGCAACACCAATAGCTTTTATAAATTGTTTAAAATTACCATGTAGAATAATAGCCAAACCTAACATAAAAAGATTAATAAGATTGGGCGTTATTTTTAAACTCTTAATATCAGAAAAATATCTAAATCCGAAAGCTATTAGAATTATTACTCCAAATACAATACCTAAAAGCTTTGAATTATCTAACTTTTCTGCTTTTGTATTCACTTCGTCTTCCGTTTCTAATTGATAAATTTCTAAATTAAAAGTCGTTGGTTTAACCTTTTTCCCAATAAAATAAAAAACTGAAGCCACACTTAACATGACCACAAAAAACAACAATAAATTCCACCAGCTAAACACAGTTTGATTATAACTAATTACTTCTGGAATTTTAGTTAAGTGTAGATTTTCTGGACTTACCATACTTCTTAAATGTCCTTCTTCATTGATTTTTATTGGTGCTGAACCAGAAATTCCTCCGTGCCAAACCATTAACCCTACATAACCAGCCGCTCCTATTAAAGGGTAATTTAAATCCAAACCTTTTTGTTGAGCATCTTCCGCAACTCTTCTTGCTAATAAAGCACCAAATATTAATCCTAATCCCCAATTAAAAAAAGAAACTAACATTGTTGCAGTACTTACTATAAAAGCACTATTAGCTGTATTTGTACAATATTGTGTTAGTTTAGCTATTAAATTACTCATAGGTTTACTCAAAACCAATACATGCCCAAGTACTAAAATCAACATCATTTGGTAAGCAAATACCAAAAGATTATTACTCCATAATCCTTTTTCCCAAAAACTTAAAACATCAAAAAAATAAGCAACTGTATTTGTAGTTTCTGGTTTAGTAAACAACAATGCTAATATTAAAGTTAAAAAGGTGAGTAATACAGCAATAGTAAAAGGAGAAGGAATATACTTTTTGAAAATATTTTCAATAATTTTAGTAATCTTCATAATAGTTTAAATTGGAAGTTAAAAATAGGAAGATTTAACTTTTCTAGTCTGAAAAAGCTCACTATTTTTGCGCTCTTAAATGTTTGATGGAGACGCAAATGAAAAAAAAAGTCGGTAAAAAGAATAAAGATGCTCATGTAAAACGCTTACACAATTATTATCAGCGTACAGGTTTTTATATGTTTATTTGGGAAAGTTTAAAAAAAGCTTTTATTCCAATTGTTCTTGTTGTTATAGGTTTATTTGTTTTTAACAAATATGTATATAATATCAATGAAGGTTTACAATCCATGACAGAAACATTTTCTAGAACAAGCTTATTAGTTACTTTTTTTGTTTCTGAAACTATTTTAGGTTTAATTCCACCAGAAATCTTTATCGCTTGGTGTAAAAAAACTCCAACACCTGTAGTTAATTTAGCTTTACTAGCAACCCTTTCATATGCTGGAGGAATTGTTGCTTACTATTTAGGTAAAGCTTCTTTAAAAATAAATGCAGTAAAAGAATACTTAGAAGTAAAAATGGCTAAGCATTTAAAAAACACAAAAAAATGGGGAGGTTTTTTAATTCTAGTAGGAGCATTATTACCATTACCATTTGCAATAAGTTGTTTGACTGCTGGTATGATTAAATACCCTATAAAAAATGTAATTATATTTGGTTTATTCCGTTTTTTACGATTTGCAATTTATGGCTGGGCTATTTTTTCAGTAGTAAATTAATTCAACTTTCATTATAAAATTTCAGTTTTAAGAATTTAAAAACATACATTACAATATTATATAACTTAACCCTTTACTAAATGGCATTAACAAATAATGATATTTTTAAAAAATTGAGAGTAGCACACAAACTACGAGATACCGACATTATTGAAATATGTGCCTTAGTGGATTTCAAAGTCTCAAAAGGAGAATTAGGAGCGTTTTTCAGAAAAGAAGACCATCCAAAATATATGGAATGCGGAGATCAAATTCTTAGGAATTTTTTAAATGGATTGATTATACATTTAAGAGGTCCAATGCCTCCGAAAACCAAATAAAAAAGAGAACTAAATAATATTTAGTTCTCTTTTTTATATATACCATATTACTTTTTAAAAGATTAAAAAGGTAAATCGTCTGGCTCATTATCTGTTAAGTCTGGAGCTGGTTGAAACTGATCTACTGGCGGTACATTTTGTCCTGCAGCAGCTTGTTGTAAACTTTCAATTCTCCATCCTTGGATTGAATTAAAATACTTAGCTACACCTTCTGGATTAATCCATTCTCTACCTCTTAAGTTAATTGAAACTTTTACATCCTGTCCAACTTGAAAAGAGTTTAATAAATCACATTTATCTTGGATAAATTCAATAAGTATCATTTGCGGATACTGCTCGTCTGTAGTTACAACAAGTTCTCTCTTTCTGAATCCATTACTTCCAAAAGTTTGAGTCTCGTTAATAATTTTAATTTTACCTATAACTTCCATAATCTTACCTATTTATCAAAAGTACCTTCCAAGCACTTTCTACATCATTTTTGTCTAAATATTGTTGTGCAAATGTATGCTTTTTTTCTTCTGACAACCCCAAATATTCAGGATGTTCTTGAGCAAAGTTATCAACAACCTCAGCATTTGGCAAAGCTTCTACATTAGCTAAAACACCTAAATTATTCCCTGTTAAAACAGTACTATTTCGAATTGGATCAGGAATTTGATCTACACCAACCCCTAAAGTAGATAACGGTTTAGGTATTTCAAAGAAACCATCTCTTGCTCTAGAATAAAAGCTTCCTCCTGCTCTAGATACTAGATCTATTTTATACTGATCTATTAAACCTTCTTCATTTAAAACCTCTTCTTTAATATGAACTTTAACTACTTCACAAACGATTAAGTTTCCAGCGCCACCTTCATTTCCTGTATAAATAATATCGTTTACTTTACATTCAAATTGAACAGGAGACTCTGCAACTCTAAACGGTTTTACTTCTTCTGAAGGCAACATCGTTAATCCTGCTTTTACAAATTCGTTTACTCCTTTAGGATACATTGTACTACTTAACGACATTTGCTGAACAATATCGTAATTAACAATATTGATTACTACTTCTTTTATTTTCTCTACATTGTCTAACGTATGCTTAGTCGTATTATTTCTAACACTTCTTGCTGGAGAAAAAATCATAATTGGAGGATTAGCTCCAAAAACATTAAAAAAACTAAATGGAGAAAGATTTGGATTTCCTTCTTCGTCGATAGTACTAGCAAAAGCTATGGGTCTAGGCGCTACTGCACCTAATAAATATTGATGTAATTTTCCTGTAGATACTTCTTTAGGATTTATCGTTAACATGAATTTTTATTTTGAATACTGTCCTGTAAATATACTACGGATTAAGTTATAAAGTTATACTCTTAGAATAGTTTATATTTGACTAATGGGTTTTCTTAAAAATATCTTCTGGATAAAACGATTTATAATATTCATTTGTTTTGCTATTGTTTCTTTGATTTTATGGAACACATATTCTTTCTTTAAAAAGTTTAAAACAGATGAAAGAGTAAAAATGGAATTGTTCGCCATGTCTATTGAAAGATTTGGAAACACTGCTGATTTAGATGCTGACATGAGTTTAGAACTTAAAGCTTCTGACAACATGAATATTCCATGTATTTTAACAAGCTCTAATGGTACAATTAGAGAGCATCATAATTTAGATCCTAAAAGATCTTCTGATATTCTATATCTAACAGATCAGTTAAGAACTATGAAAAATCAGAATAAACCTATAGAAATTAATTACCTTGGAAGAAGAGAGTACATTTATTACAGAAACTCTGATTTACTTACTAAACTTACCTATTACCCTATTACTCTAATTTTAATTTTAGGCCTTTTTTTAGCTGTAATTTATTTGTTTTTTAACTCTAGTAAAATTGCTGAACAGAATAAATTATGGACAGGAATGGCTAAAGAAACTGCCCATCAAATAGGAACACCTTTGTCTTCTCTTTTAGGTTGGGTGACTATTCTTAGAGAAGAAAATATTGACCAAGATTATGTTGATGAAATTGAAAATGATGTTCAAAGATTAAGCACCATAGCCAATCGTTTTTCTAAAATTGGATCTCTTCCTAAACTTGAAACTGAAAATATAGTTAGTATAACTAAAAAAACTTTCGATTATTTAGAATCAAGAAGTCCGAAACAAACTTCTTTTACTTTTAATACTACTGATGAAAATATTCAAACAAATTTGAATAATGAATTGTATGGTTGGGTTATAGAGAATTTAATTAAAAATGCTATTGATGCAATGGAAGGAAAAGGAAGTATAGATCTAACGATTAAAAACACTGAAGATCATATTAAAATATTAATTTCAGATACTGGAAAAGGAATTCCTAAATCGAAATTTCATGTAGTATTTAAACCTGGTTTCACCTCTAAGAAAAGAGGTTGGGGATTAGGACTTTCTCTCTCGAAACGTATTATTGAAGATTACCACAAAGGGAAAATTTTTGTTCAAAAATCTGAATTAGGAAAAGGCACAACTTTTGAAATTCAACTCAACAAAGTAGCAACCAATTCCTAAATTAGATTTTAATTTTTATTCAAAATTATTAGCAATATTTTCTGCTAGTGAAATAAACTCTTCTTGAGATAACTTTTCTTTCTTTATAAATTGGATATCTTCCATTGCTTGTAAAGGCACTAAATGTACATGTACATGTGGTACTTCTAAACCAATTACACTCATCCCAATTCGCTCACATGATATTGTTTTTTCTAAAGCCTTAGCAACTCTATAACTAAAGTTCATTAAGTCTTTATATTCTTCTGGAGATAAATCAAAGATTTTATTCTCCTCTTTCTTAGGAATTACTAATGTGTGTCCTTTAGCATTGGGATTTATATCTAAAAAAGCAAAATGCTTTTCATCTTCTGCTATTTTATATGAAGGAATTTCTCCTTGAACTATTTTTGTAAATATTGAAGCCATTTTAATTTTAAATTGATCTGTTTGGTAAAAATAAAAAAATCGGATTTAGACCATATCTAAACCCGATAAATATTTTTTGTAGTTAAAAGTGGTTATCGAGAAATATCTAATATTTCAAACTTCATTAATCCGTTTGGAACCTGAATTTCAGCTATATCTCCAACTTTATTACCTAATAATCCTTTACCAATTGGCGAATTAACAGATAATTTACCATTACGAACATCACTTTCACTATCTGCTACTAAAGTATATGTAAACTCCATTCCGTTAGTAATATTTTTTAACTTTACTATAGAATGGATTAGAACTTTAGATGTATCTAATTGACTTTCATCTAAAATCCTTGCATTAGCAACTACATTCTTTAATTTAGCTATTTTAGTTTCTAGTAGCGATTGTTCTTCTTTAGCTGCATGATATTCTGCATTCTCACTTAAATCACCTTTATCACGTGCATCAGCAATTTCTTGAGAAACTCTTGGTCGCTCAACTTGCTCTAAATGCGCTAATTCATCCTTTAGCTTTTTTAAGCCTTCAGGACTATAATATGAAACTTCACTCATAACTCTAAAATTTAAAAAATCCCAGTCCGTTAGGAATGAGATCGTCTAACAAATGTACAAAATATTTGTAAATTAGCCACGTTAGCTTATAAACAAAGATATTCTTATGAAGAAAATTATTATTATCCTATTCGCTGTTCTTTTGTACAACTGTACTGATACTGATGATAATAACAATTGCTTTCTTGGTGTAGTTTTAAACGAAACGATAAATTTATCGAATCCTCAATTCATAAACATTCAAGTTCCGGGTGGCCACACAATTGCTAATATTGGTGGACGAAACTTAATTATTATTAGAAATAATACCAGCAGTTTTAAAGTTTTCGATTTACAATGCCCTGAAAGAGATTGCACTTCTCCAATGACTTTTGACGGTTTAAAATTAATCTGTCCATGTAGTGGTAAAGAATATAATTCTTTAAATGGTTCTCCTATAGACGGTGAAGGTTGTTTTGCTTTAGAGTATAATGTAATTCAAGTAAGTAATACTGCACTGCAAATAAGCAGATAAAAATAATTTTATCACCCAATTTAAGATTAGTATTTTTGTGGCAACAACACAAAAAAATAATCGTGCAAAACTATTTTTCTTCTCACTTTAAATTAGGTGTATTAGGAGGCGGACAGTTAGGTAGAATGTTATTATCTGAAACTCAAAAATTAGATATTCATACTGTTATCTTAGATAAATCTGCAGATGCTCCTTGCGCACAAATATGTAACGAATTTCATCAAGGTGATTTACTAGATTTTGATACTGTTTATAATTTCGGTAAAAAAGTAGACTTACTTACTATAGAAATTGAAAATGTAAATATCGATGCCTTAGATAAATTAGAGAGTGAAGGATTACCTATATATCCTAAACCAAGTAACTTAAGAATTATTCAAAACAAAGCGCAGCAAAAAAAGTTTTATAAGGAAAATCAAATTCCTACTGCTGATTTTAATCATTATGCTTTTGTTGACGAGTTAAAACATTCTTATGAAAATGGATTGGTGAAATTTCCTTTTGTTTGGAAATCTGCCCGATTTGGTTATGATGGAAATGGAGTAAAAGTAGTTAAAAACTATAGTGATTTAGAAACACTACCTGAAGGTGAATGTATCGCTGAACAAATGATTCCTTTTAAAAATGAATTAGCGGTTATAGTTGCCAGAAACCCGAAAGGTGATTTGGTAACCTATCCTGTAGTTGAAATGGAATTTCACCCAGAAGCAAACCAAGTAGAATATGTGATCTGCCCAGCAAGAATTGATGAAACTGTTGCTAAAAAAGCTAGAGAAGTAGCTTTAAAAGTAGCTGATGCTTTTGATTTTGTTGGTTTGTTAGCTGTTGAAATGTTTCAAACACAAGATGATGAAATTTTAGTAAATGAAGTTGCTCCAAGAACTCATAATTCTGGTCATTATAGTATTGAAGCAAGTTATACCAATCAATTTGAACAACATTTGCGTAGTATTCTAGATTTCCCTCTAGGAAATACCGATAGTAAATTAGCTGGAATTATGGTAAACTTAGTTGGAGCTGAAGGTCATACTGGTGAAGTTATTTATGAAAATATTCAAGAAATAATGAATATTGATGGAGTAACCCCTCATATATACGGTAAAAAAACGACAAAACCTTTCCGTAAAATGGGCCATGTTACTATTGTAAATCAAGATGTAAATAAAGCTAGAGAAGTAGCTCAAAAAGTAAAAGAAACTGTACGAGTTATTTCAAAATAAAAATTAGTAAACAAAACTTTAAAAGTTCTAAAAGAACTTGAACAACAACATAAAATTATGGTAGGAATTATAATGGGAAGTGATTCGGATCTTCCAATCATGCAAGATGCAATTGATGTATTAGAAAGTATGGATATTCAAATAGAGGTGGATATTGTTTCAGCTCACAGAACTCCAGAAAAACTATTCGATTACGCTACAAATGCTCACAAAAGAGGAGTACAAGTAATTATTGCTGGTGCTGGTGGAGCAGCTCACTTACCTGGAATGGTAGCAAGTATGAGTCCATTACCTGTTATTGGAGTTCCTGTAAAAAGTAGAAACTCAATTGATGGATGGGATTCTGTTTTGTCAATTTTACAAATGCCTGGAGGTGTTCCTGTTGCAACAGTTGCTTTAGATGGAGCAAAAAATGCAGGAATTTTAGCTGCACAAATTATAGGAGCATCAGATAAATGTGTTTTAGATAAAATAATCGCTTACAAAGAAGGCTTAAAACTAAAAGTTGAAAAGGCTTCTGAACGAGTAAAAAAATAAGTATCTTAGTACTATGAAAACATAAAACCTCACAGATTGTTTATTTGTGAGGTTTTTAAGTTTTAAAAACTAAATTGAAATGACTAAAAATCCATTATTACAAGAATTTGATACTCCTCCTTTTCAATCGATAAAAGAGGAACACTATAAATTAGCTTTAAAAGAAGCTATAGAGATTGCCAAAGAAGAAATTAATGCAATTGCCAATGCAACTTATACCCCAACTTTTGAGAATACTATTGTTGCTTTAGATAATACAGGAGAAAAATTAGATCGTATCACTTCTATATTTTTCAATTTAAACTCTGCTGAAACTAATGAGGAAATTCAACAAATTGCAAAAGAAATTTCTCCTTGGTTAAGTGAATTTAAAAATGACATGATTTTAAACGCCGATTTATTCAAAAGAGTAAAAACTGTTTACGATCAAAAAGACACATTAACACTTAGTCCAGAACAAAGTATGTTATTAGAAAAACAATACAAAGGTTTTTCTAGAAATGGAGCTAATTTAAATGATGAGCAGAAAAATGACTTACGAAAACTAGATACTGAATTATCTAAACTTTCGCTACAATTTGGAGAAAATGTACTAGCAGACACGAATGCTTTCGAAATGCTAATTACAGACGAAAAAGATTTAGCAGGCCTTCCTGATGGAGCCAAAGAAGCTGCTAAATTAATGGCACAACAAAAAGAGAAAGAAGGATGGCTATTTACATTAGATTATCCTAGTTATATTCCTTTTATGACATATGCAGACAATAGAGAACTTAGAAAAAAACTTTCTATTGCTATGGGTAAAAAAGGATTTCAAGACAATAAAAACAATAATGAAAAAATTGTTTTAGAAATTGTTGAACTTCGCCATAAAAGAGCACATTTATTAGGTTATGATTCTCATGCACATTTTGTTTTAGAAGAACGTATGGCTGAATCTCCTGAAAAAGTATTGTCTTTTTTAAATGACTTACTAGAAAAAGCGAAACCTGCTGCTGAACGTGAATTTAAAAACTTAGAGAATTATGCTAAGAAATTAGATAACATTGATCGTTTAGAAAAATGGGATGGTTCTTATTATTCAGAAAAATTAAAGAAAGAACTTTTCGATTTAGATCAAGAAGCTTTAAAACCTTATTTTAAATTAGAAAATGTAATTAACGGTGTTTTTGAAATTTCTAATCGATTATTTGATTTAAATTTTGAAGAAATTAATACTATCGATAAATATCACGAAGATGTAAAAACCTATAAAGTTACCAATTCGAAAGGTGATTTTATTTCTCATTTTTATGCAGATTTCCATCCGAGACCTGGAAAAAGAAATGGAGCTTGGATGACATCTTACAAATCACAGCAAATTAAAAATGATTTAAATGATAGACCTCAAGTTTCTATTGTTTGTAATTTCACAAAACCTACTGAAACCAAACCTTCTTTATTAACTTTTAACGAGGTTACAACTTTATTTCATGAATTTGGTCATGCTTTACATGGAATGTTAGCGAATACTACATATAAAAGCTTATCAGGAACTTCTGTTTCTTGGGATTTTGTAGAATTACCAAGTCAAGTTTTAGAAAACTGGTGTTACGAAAAAGAAGCTTTAGAGTTATTTGCAAAACATTACGAAACTGGAGAAACAATTCCTATGGAATTTGTTCTGAAAATTAAAGAATCTGCTGCTTTTCATGAAGGAATGCAAACTTTACGTCAATTAAGTTTTGGATTATTAGACATGAGCTGGCATTCTGGAAATACCGAAAACATTTCTTCCGTAAAAGATTTTGAATTAAAAGCTTTTGAAAACACCAAACTATACCCTGATGTTAATGAAAATTGTATGAGCACGGCTTTTTCTCATATTTTTCAAGGAGGATATTCTGCTGGATATTATTCGTACAAATGGGCTGAAGTTTTAGATGCAGATGCTTTTGAATACTTTAAAGAAGAAGGTATTTTTAATAAAGAAATCGCTACTAAATTCAAAGATCATGTTCTTTCCAAAGGAGGAACAGAAAAACCAATGGAACTATACAAACGTTTTAGAGGTCAAGAACCAAAACCTGAAGCTTTATTAAAAAGAGCTGGACTTTTAAACTAAAAAATAATACTAAGAACTACGATTTTTCGTAGTTCTTTTATTTGTTAAAAAATGCACGAAAAAATAGTTACTTTTTTTGAAACAGAATATCCTTTAAATCAACATGGAATTGATGAACTTTTATCATTATTCCAATTGAAAACTATAAAAAAGGGAACAGCTATTTTAAAAGCAAATCATTTAGAAAGAGAGTTACGTTTCTTAAATTGTGGAACTGTTCGTGAACTTTACGCAACAGCAGATAAAGAAACTAACATTAACTTTTATACCAAACCTCAGTTCATTTCTGATTTATTCTCTTTCAGCAAAGATTTAAAAACAAATAAAAATCAAGAAGCAATTTCTGATCTTGAGATATTATCTATTGAAAAACAACAATTTCGAGAACTTTTACAAAGATATGAATGTGGTAAATCATTTATTGAACTTTCATTTCAAAAACTTTTAAAACAAAAAGAACTATTAGAATTCAATAGAATTACTAAAACCCCAGAAGAGTTGTACCAAGAGTTGTTTATTTACAAACCTAATTGGTTAGAAAAAATTCCTCAATATCATATTGCTTCCTATTTAAATATTACACCAGAAACACTAAGCAGAATACGAAAACGTATTTCTTGATTTGAATCAATGCAATTCAGTTCCATTGGTTATTCCTTTGTCTAAAAAAGTAATATCAATGAAAATTCAACATTTAAGAAATGCATCTTTAATTATTGAAGCTGACGATAAAGTAATTTTAGTAGATCCAATGCTTGGTAAAGTAGGAACACTACCTCCTTTTTCTTTCTTTAGATTTAAAATGAAGAAAAACCCAACTGTTCCTTTACCTGAAAACTGTAAATCAACACTTAAAAAAGTTACTCATTGTTTGATCACTCACAATCACCCCGATCATATTGATAGCGCAGCTGAAAAGTTTCTTACTGAAAGAAACATACCTGTAATTTGTAGTGTGTTAGATGAAAAAACGTTTCGTAAAAAAGGCTTGAATGTAATTCAAACAATTAATTATTGGAAGAAATCACCTTTTTTAGGAGGAACTATTGAAGGAATTCCTGCGAAACATGGTTATGGTTTTGTAGCCAAACCTGCTGGTAATGTGATGGGTTTTTTTATTAAACTACCTAAAAAGCCTAGTATTTACATTAGTTCAGATACGATTTACACTGATGATGTTGATACTGTACTAAAAAAATACAATCCGGAAATTAGTATTGTAGCCGCTGGTTCTGCTCAATTTGATATTTTTAAACCTTTACTGATGACTATAGATGATATTGTAAAATTTATTAAAAATGCTCCTCATAAAGTCATAGCAAATCATATGGAAGCTGTTAATCATTGTCCTACAACAAGAGTTAAACTTAAATCGATTTTAACTCAAAAAGGGCTTTTACAAAAAACTTTCATTCCTAAAGATGGAGAAATCATTACTTTTAGTTAATCGATAATTTCTTCTTTAAAAAATTATTGCTTTTAAGTTTAAAATGTTAATCATATCTAAAAATCTCTTTCTAAGAAAGGGATTTTTTTATTTTTATAAATCTTATAAATTGTTCTAAATGAATCTGAAATTTACTTTTTTCTCCTTCTTTATTGTTTTGTATAGTTTTTCTCAGACTAATATCAATGGTATTATTACATCTAAAAATATTCCTTTAGAAGGTGCTTCTGTTTATTTAAACAATACTACTATTGGAACTATTACTGACGAAAAAGGAGCCTTTGAATTAAATTTTAAAGAAGGAAATTATACGCTTGTCGTTTCTTTTTTAGGTTATAAAACTTATCAAAAATCAATAAATACCATAAATCAAAAGAAGATTGAAATTACTATTTCTTTAGAAGAGGATAATGAGTTTTTAGATGAAGTTGAAATCAAAAAAATAGTATACGATGATGAATGGAAATATAATTTAGCTCGGTTTAAACAAGCTTTTCTTGGGAAAACTAAACTGGCTTCAACCTGTAAAATTTTAAATGAAAAAGATCTATTCTTCGATTTTAATTATAAAACAAATACTTTATCTGCAACTGCTAGAAAGCCCTTAAAAATAAAACACAACGGACTAGGTTATTTGATTGAATATGATTTAATTAATTTTGAACTTGGAAGCAAAACGTTATTCTTTAGTGGTTATGCTCAATATAAAAACCTAAGAAAATCTATCCGAAAAAAATGGAAGAAAAACAGAAATATAGCTTATAATGGTTCTCGAATGCATTTTCTAAGAAGTTTATTAAATAAAGAATTAAAAGAAGATGGTTTTGTTATTAATAAGTTCAGAAGAGTTGCCAACAAAGAAAGACCTTCCGAAGAAAAAATTCGATTTGCTAGAAAATATTTAAAACTGCATGGTAATCGTATTAATTATTCTAGAAAAATAGAAGAACCAAAAACTACTTTAGATAGCGCTATTGTAATAGCCAACAAAGCTCGGTTACCAAAATACCGTGATTATTTATACAAGAGAGATGTTCCTGTAAACGAAATGATTTCTTTTCAAAAAACTACTCCTTTTTTAGATTTTACTGATTATTTAATGATCATTTACACCAAAGAACCTGAAGAAGAAAATTATGTTCAAGGAATATTTGGTAAGAAAAGAAAACAAAGCGATGTTCAAACTTCTCATTTAGTTTTACTACAAGGAAAATCGGAGATTGATAAAATAGGAATTATGATTAATCCTAACGCTGTTTTTAATGAAGGTTATTGGAGTTTTGAATCTTTTGCTAATATGCTTCCTTTAAATTATCAACCTTCAAAAAAATAGTTTTAATAGGCTATTTAACAAAAACATAGTTCTCTATTTTCATCATTTTTTATTATATTTATTTGGTGAAAAATGAATTATGAAAACGAAATTAATCTTCTTATTATTTCTAGTTACGCTTATTTCATATGGTCAGGTAAATATCAGAGGAACTGTATTATCTAAAAACAATACTCCTTTAGAAGGTGCTGCCGTATATCTAAACAATACTACTATTGCTACTTTCACCGATTGGAAAGGAAAATTTAAACTTTATATTGAAGAAGGAAAACATACACTAATTGTTTCTTATTTGGGACACAAAACAATTCGAAAAGAAATAGTAATTGAAAATAAAAACATTGAACAAACTTTAGAGTTCCATTTAGAAGAACAAGACAATACTTTAAATGAAGTAGTCATCAATTCAACAGATGGAGAAAACAAATTAAAACTTATAGAATCTACAAGATCGAGATATTCTGATTTTCAAAAATTCCGAGAAGGTTTTTTAGGACGATCTACTTTTGCCAATAGATGCAAAATTGTAAACAGAGAAACTTTAAGTTATTATTACGTTCCTCAAACAGATCATTTTATTGTTACTGCTAAAGAACCAATTGTTGTTATTAATAAAGATTTAGGTTATAAAGTACATTACGACCTTATTAAATACGAACAAAAAGCTCTTGTTATTGGTTATGTTGGTTATTCTAGATATGAAGAATTAGAAGGAAGTAAAAGAAAACAAAAACGATGGAAGAGAAATCGATTAATAGCTTACAAAGGCTCAATAATGCATTTTCTAAGATCGTTAATTCGTGTAAACACAAAAGAAGAAGGATTTGACATGGATTTAATGATTAGAATTCCTAACATCAACTATCCTACTGAAAAAGAATTACGATTCTCTAAAAAATTATTTAGAGATTTAAATCGATATGATATTCCTGTGGATTACGCAAAAACGATAGTCGTTCCTGAAACTAGAATAGATAGTGCTATTTTAATCCATAGAAGAGAATTAAAGTATAAAAAAATTAGAGATACTATTATTCGAAAAGATATTAGATACAGTGATGTTACTTATCGATTAAGTGGTAAAGCTTTTATGGCGTTTAATGGTCTTTTAAAAGTGACTTACAATAACGAAAAAGAAGAATTTGAATATAAAAACGATTATAAAACTTGGTCGGGAAAACAAGTTTCTAAATTTATTTTACTTAATACTCCGCAAGAAATATTACCTATCGGACAATTAGCCGATCCAACAAATCACCTTGTTGAAGGTTATTGGTCTTATGAAAAATTTGCAGTAGCACTTCCTTTAAACTATCAACCTCCTGAAGAACCCAAAATAGCTTCAAATTAATTAAATCACATATCCAAACTAAAAAATGAAACTAAAACTAACAATTGCTTTGTCCTTTTTTCTATCCATTGCTTTTGGTCAGATTTATGTAAAAGGAAAAGTTACCTCAAAATCCAATCAACCTTTAGAAGGTGCTGCAGTGTTTTTTAACAGTACAACTATTGCTACCATTACAGATGCTAATGGAGAATATAAATTAAGTGTTCCTGAAGGAAAATATAAACTTGTTGCTTCCTATTTAGGGTATAAAACTGTAGAACGTGAAGTAGAAATTGATAAAAACACACCTTTAGATGATTTAAATTTTACGCTAGAAGAAGCTGACAATGTTTTAAATGAAGTTGTTATTGGAGGAAAAAAAAAGATAAAGTCTAAGAAACCTAAATATGAAGATTTTTTAGTGTTTCGTGAAGCTTTTTTAGGACGTACAGACTTTGCTGAAAAATGTAAAATAGATAATAAAAAAGCCTTAAAATATTACTTTGATGAAGCTACAAATACTTTTAGTGTAGAGGCTAAAGAACCTATTATTATTCTCAATAGAGACTTAGGTTATAAAATTTCTTATAATCTAGAAAAATTTCAAATTAAAGATCGAATTATTAGTTACTTCGGATACTCTAAATATGAAGAATTAGAAGGGAATAATCGAAAGCAAAAGAAGTGGAAAAAAAACAGACTTAAAGCTTACAATGGTTCTTTACGTCATTTCTTAAAAACCTTTATTACGGCAAGTACAAAAGAAGAAGGTTTTAAAATTGATATTATGAATCGTAAAAGAAACGAATTACACCCAACGGATAATGAATTAAATTTTTCTAGACGAATTTTTAATATTCAAGATCAAAAAGGTATTGCGATTAACTTTAATAAAATTATTCTAAAACCACAATCGAAATTAGATAGCGCAATTGTTATTCATCAAAAAGAATTAAAATACCCTAAAATTATAGATGTTCCTCATAAACGAAATGTTACATATAATGATGTAAGCTATAGAGTAGAAGGAAAAGTTTTTTTAAAATTCGATGGATTTTTAAAAGTAACTTATCAGAATGAAAAAGAAGAATTCAACTACAAGAAAGATGTTAAAAAAAGACTTGGAGTACAAGTATCTCATTTCTTATTATTTAAAAACAATGAAGAAATATTACCAATCGGGCAAATTGCAGATCAAAACAATCGTTTAGTTGAAGGCTATTGGTCTTACGAATTGTTTGCTAACGCACTTCCTTTAGATTATAAACCACCAACAGAATAATATTTATACGAGAGTTAGTTTTTTAAAATTAACTCTCTTTTTATGTCTATTAAATTTCCAGAACTTGTAATTCCTTTTATCGATAAAATTAAATCGGTAACTCCTTCGGGAATAGCAGCTTTAAAATTAGTCCAACTTTTAGTCGTAGAAAGTTTTACATGAGGTTCCCAATGTAGTATCGCATATTTTAAATATTCACTATCGCCTTCTTGATAAATATATTCTGGTTTTTTAAACTTCTTTTGAGGTTCATATCCATAAGAAATCTTAAATTCAAATAAGTTTTTATTTCTTTTCTTATCACTTGATTTTTGCTTTTTATAAACCGCTTTTTTATTTAAATAGATTCTTACATATCCAAAAGGATCTGTTCCTCCAGAATTAATCCCTGATTTATTTACACGAATACTTTTTACTTGTTCCATGGTAATTTCCTTGAGCATTTCAAAATCTTGTTCTCTCAACTTTTGAGTATTTACATAAACATTCATACTCGTACTTATATTACCTCCGTTTATAGTCCCAGAAATTATTGTTTGTCTGGCTGTTCGTTCTGACTTTATTTGTACATATCCATTTTTGTTATCTATTATTAAACCAGATTGCGCTATTAAATATTCTAAAACAGTTCTATATCGATTTACATTTTCTCCAGAAACAGCAAAAGTTTTCACAAAAGTTGAATTATCAATAGGGTTAATAAATTTCTCTTTTTTTTCTTTTTTAATTTTCCCTTTTATTTCAATTTCATCTAAAAGATTGCTATCATCATTAAAAAAAGGATTCACAATACTTTCTACAACAGCAGAACTGTTCTTTGAATTTACATTCGGATAATAAAACTCATCTTTATCAATTATTATATGATCACAAAACACAACATCTTTCTTTGATGGTAATACTGGCTGAATTTTTATAATCTCATCTTTATGAACCTCTAAATTTTTAATTTCAAAAAAACCTTTAGCATTTGTTTCTACATAACCAATTTCTTTCTTTGTAATATAATTTACTTTTAAATGAGCAGATTTTTCTCCACTAAGTTTTCCTTTTACTGTTATTCCTGATTCAAAAAAATGACTTACCTCTTTTTTCTTTTGTTTTAAAATAGAATCCCAGTTATAGATTTTACTTGTTTTAATAGGAAATAAATCTTTAGCTTTTTGAAAACGGTTTAGAAATTTCTTAGAATCTAATTGCTCATTATCTAAAAAAGTAACGTTATAAAATTTTTGAAATAAATCTAATTGGGATATATCTTCATTCTCTTTTGGCAAAATAGATATAGACATATCAATTACAGAATCTTTAGTATGTTTATAGATAGAAAACTCTACGGAATCTTTATTAATTCTTCTTACTGTTTGTGTAATTTCTTTTTCTAAATCATGTAATTTGTGTGCATTAAAAAAAGTTTGCTCTGCAATGAGTTCTTTATTTTTAAATAGAGAAATAGTATTAATTCCATTCAGTAAAGTAGATTTATCTATATATCTATAACTCTTATTGTTTTTATAATTTAAACGTGCTCCTTCAGCAATTTTCCCATTACGATGAATTAAATAAAAAACAACATCTTTTTCATTTAAGTAGTTTTTACTTATACTTGAACTTAAGTAAATTTCCTCCCCTTTATCTACTAAGTTTAATGTAATTCCTTCCTTGGTATGATTTGGTAATTCTTCTACTTTTTTTCCTTCTGAATTTATATATTCTAAATAATATCTTCTATCATGTTCAGGTTTTAAATAAAACTTCCCTAATCCACGATCATTAAATTTCACAAAAAAAATATCATCCCCTAAATCATCTTTTAATATTGCCTCTTTTATACCTATATCTTTTTTAGGTAGCTTTACTTCTACAGCATTTACAACATTTGAAAGTAAACTTTTTGTATTGTTATAGAATTTTACCTTTTGTACGTCCTTAGTAAATCTTTTTACTTCGCATCCTTTTATTTTAATAAAATTCTTTTTTTTCACTTCTTCTTTAAAATTTTTAGACCAATTTGTTATAATTCTATAATGAATAATACAGTCATTAAAATCTGAAGGTATTTTAAAAACTCCGCTGGCAGAACCTTCATTAAATTTAAGTGTAAGTTTACCTAGAAAATTTCCTTTATTATCATTAAAGTACAATTTAGCTGTTTTCGTTTGATGAAATAACTTTAGATTTTTATTATCTACCACAAAAACTTTAAACCAAATTTCTTCGCCAGGAAAATATGTAGATTTATTAAAATGGAAATAAAAATTTTCTTTTGAATATTTAAAATGATTCACATATGAATCTACAACTTCATCTACTACAGTATTTTGTTGAGCATAAAAATTACAGTAACAAAAAAGGAGGATAATAATTTTTCTTAGCATTTTATATCGTTTGGCTATTAAAACTAAGAAATTTTATTGATTAATTTTCAATTATTTTTTGTTCTTCTCTTCTATCCATTTACTCATATATTTTGTTGCTTGTAAAGTTTGGTGTTGTAGTAAACTTCCAAGGAAATTTGATGTTCGATGAGAATTTAAATCCTCTACAAGTTGAGATATTTTCTGTAAAAAAACACGACTCAAAACATTTTTATCATAAATGGAATTAATAATTTTTATCCCATTATTTTGAGCTTGAAGCCAAATTTTTTTTTCTGAGTAAAGTTTAACAGCTAAATCGGAAAACACGTTTAAATCGTCTTCAACAAAACCATTCCAGGGAAACTCATCACGCATTCCTTCTGCTCCTATTGAAGTTGTTACACTTGGTGTTCCACACACCATAGCTTCTGTTAACTTCCCTTTAATTCCTGCTCCGAATCTTAAAGGAGCCAAAACTATTCTGGCTTTACTTACTTTTTCAATAGCATCGGGAGTATAACCATGTAATAAAAATCCTTGATCTGGTTTGTGTAATTGCTGAATTTGCTGACTAACATAAGCTCCATAAATATGAATATTTACTTTGGGTAATTGGTCTCGAATACTTCTCCACATTCTTTTTAGTTCTAAAACAGCATCTACATTTGGTTTGTGAAAAAAATTACCAACAAATACAAAATCTTCTCTTTCTTCGAAAGGTAACCAGTTCTCTTGATCTGTTTCTTCAATTGTATCTAAAAGAAAAGGTAGATATAATAAAATACTATCGTCTATTTTAAATACTTCTTTTAATAATTTCATTTCATAAGAAGAAATAATCAGACTTAAATCACATCTCAAAATAGAGGCTATTTCTCTTTTTGTTTCATCTGATTGTAATAACGCTTGATTTGAAAATTCTTCTCCTTTTTTTAATTGCTCATATCTTACTTTTCTTAAAAAATGTAAATCTTCTGTATCTAAAATACGAACTGCATTAGGACAACATTTAGCTACTCTCCAACCGAACTGTTCTTCCATCATAAATCGATCGAAAACAACAATTTGAGGATTTAAGTCTTTAATAAAGGAATCGAACGAAGATGAATTTAACTCAATTACAATTTCTTCAACTCCATATTCAATTAGTTGTACTGCATTTTCTCCTTTTTGTGCCGGACTAGCAAAAGTTACATTATAATTTTCGCTTAAAAACAATTCTATTAATTGCATCATTCTACTTCCAGCAGCAGAAGAATTTGGTTCAACCCAAACATAACCTATAAATAAAACAGTAGTATTCAATTATCGTTGTTGTTGGTATTTATACTCCTTCTCTATCTCTTTTGCCCATGTCACAACTAAATTGATATCATCCTCACTTAATCGAGCATCACTATGAGTCCATGTATAAGAATCTAAAGGCATGTGTTTTTCCTCTACTTCTTCCCAAAGCTCTTCCATTTTATGTTCTTTTTTTCTTGAAGAATAAGTTGCCCATTTTGAAAAATTTAAATGTTCTTTACCTTCTTCTACATGATGGTTTATCCAGAAATTAACTGGTGCTATTGCATGATACCAAGGATATTCAGTTACATTACTATGACAATCGAAGCAAGCATTTTTTAAAATTGTTTGTACTTTAACTGAGGGATTTGTTTCGTTTAAAAAAACATCTAGAGATGAAAACTCTCCATTATTTTTTTTTGTGGGGATAAATTGAATTACTAGTAAAACTACAAGCGCAATCCAACCTATTTTTTTTAATATTTTCATACAAATACTTCTTATCTGTTTTAAAAATAGTAATAATAACTAATACTCTCTTTTAATTCGCAAATAATTGTAATTTTGTATTAAAATAAAACAACTCATGAAATACGATATCATCGTTATAGGTTCTGGACCTGGTGGATATATTGCTGCGGTTAGAGCTTCTCAATTAGGAAAAAAAGTAGCCATTATTGAAAAATATTCTACCCTTGGTGGTACATGTTTGAATGTTGGATGTATTCCTTCAAAAGCTTTATTAGATTCTTCTCATCATTATTACGATGCTGTTCATCATTTTGAGGAGCACGGAATTTCTGTTGAAAATCCAAAGTTTGATTTTTCAAAAATGATTGATCGTAAAGCTAAAGTTGTAGAGCAGACTACGGGAGGTATTAAGTTTTTAATGGATAAAAATAATATTGATGTTTATGAAGGTTTAGGATCTTTTGAAAATGCAACTCACGTTAAAATTACCAAAAACGATGGAAGTTCTGAAGTTATTGAAGGAACTAACATTATTATAGCTACAGGATCTAAACCATCTACTTTACCTTTCATTTCTATTGATAAAGAACGTATTATAACTTCTACTGAAGCTTTGAAGCTTAAAGAAGTACCTAAACACTTAATTGTAATTGGTGGAGGTGTTATCGGATTAGAATTAGGCTCTGTTTACAAACGTTTAGGAGCAGATGTTTCTGTAGTTGAATATGCGCCAACAATTACGCCAACAATGGATAAAGATGTTTCTAAAGAACTTACTAAAGTATTAAAGAAACAAGGAGTTAAGTTTAACGTTAGTCATGGTGTTACCGCTGTTGAAAGAAAAGGTGATGAAGTTGTTGTAACTGCTACAAATAAAAAAGGAGAAGAAGTAACTTTTACTGGTGATTACTGTTTAGTTGCGGTTGGACGTAGACCTTATACTGATGGTTTAGGTTTAGAAAATGCTGGTGTTAAAGTTACTGAAAGAGGACAAATAGATGTAAACGATCATTTGCAAACAAATGTTTCTAATATTTATGCTATTGGAGATGTAGTTCGTGGTGCAATGTTAGCTCATAAAGCTGAAGAAGAAGGTGTTGTAGTTGCTGAATATTTAGCTGGTGAAAAACCACATATTGATTATAATTTAATTCCTGGAATTATTTATACTTGGCCAGAAGTTGCTGCTGTAGGTAAAACTGAACAAGAATTAAAGGATTCAAATGTAGATTACAAGTCTGGTAAATTCTCTATGCGTGCACTAGGAAGATCTCGTGCTAGTGGAGACATCGATGGCTTTGTAAAAGTATTAGCTGACAAAAACACTGATGAAATTTTAGGAGTTCATATGGTTGGTGCTCGTGTTGCTGATTTAATCATGGAAATGGCTGTAGCAATGGAGTTTAGAGCATCTGCAGAAGATATTGCTCGTATTTGCCACGGACATCCAACATACTCTGAAGCCGTTAAAGAAGCTGCTAAAGCTGCTTGGGATGGAAAACCTTTGAATGCTTAATACAACATTTAAAAAAATATTTAAAAGCAATCTAATCATTTAGGTTGCTTTTTTATTTATCATTTCAAACACACAACAACTCAAAAATAAGGTTAATTCAGTTTTTATGTTAATTTTTTAACTATATTTAAAAACGTTAACAAATAAACCCTTATTTATGAAATCTAAAATTAAAGTGCTATTCTTAGCGCTACTCCTCCCGTTTTTTTTATTTTCTCAAAATTTTATCGAAAAACAACTCCCCTCTCCGAGTAAACTAAGTTCATTTTTTATTGGTCCATTAATAAAATCTACAATTCATTACGGAGAACGGCCAGCAAATTACAATGGTAAAGTTTTATTATTCAATCATGGTTATATAGATTTAAATCAATTATTTTTTACTAATAATACTTTTTATCAAAATGCTTATAACGAAGGTTATCAAGTAGTTTTTGTTGCTACAACTAGAGGTAAAGGCCTTTGGGAAAACGGAAAATTACTTGCTGAGTCAATAGATATTATAACTAATAAATATCAAGTGAATGATCTTATTATAATAGCTCATAGTAATGGTGGAAAAGCCGCAGAAGCCGCTATGTTTTCATACAATAAAAGAGACAAAGTAAAAAGAGTAATCGCTTTAGGAACTCCGTATTGGGGAACTTATTTAGCTGATATTTCTCAACAATGGTGGTTTAACTGGATTTGGAAAAATACTGGTTTAAACGAAGGTGCAGCTACATCAACTACTTATTATTGTAGAAATGTAGTTAGGCCACTTTTTGATAATGCTACTAATAATCAACCTGAAAAATTTATTATACTTGGAGCTTCGGGTTTTAAAAACGGGCATACACTTTTAGCTCCTTTAATGTTTACTAGCGGTGGAATCTTATATTTAGCTCAAGGCACAAATGATGGTGTAACTCCATATAGTAGTTCTTTGCGTCCAGGAGGAACCTATGTTTTCGACAAAGGAGAAGCTAAATTAGATCATGTAGATGTAGCTTTAGGTCAATATGTATGGAATACAATAAAACCATATTTAAACGATAATTTTAGTAACAAAAAAACTTTTGAATCAACTGAATTTAATTATAATGATATTGTAAGCGATTATCAGATTATTAACTCAGAAAACTACTATGATAAAATTATTTCTCCGAGTAATTCATCAACTGTAAACGTTGACATCTTTCACGAAAAACCAATTGAAGATTTTAAATTATACGGAAATTCTAAACAATTGTCTCCTGTCATTACAAATCAAAATCGTAAAAGCATCAACAGTTACAATAGTTCATATAAGATTAAATCTTCAGAACAATTAACTGCGAATTCTAAATTCGCTGCATTTGTTCATTTTCCAGAAGGGCCAAAAATGAGGTATATAAATGAACAAAAAAATGATAATCGTATTTCTATTCAATTTAATAATGTTTCAGTTCCATTAGAAAGCATAAAAGTTGATGCTGTTATTACAAAAACAAGTGATTTATATGGAAAAACGATACATGGAGATTCTTATGTTTATTCTTTTTCTTTAAATGGTAATGAATTCAACTTAGACACTTCAGGTTTTGAAGATGGAGTTTACAGTATTCATATTACTGGTAAACACTCTGATTTCATACGTTCAATTGCTTCAGGTTTTGTAAAAGGTAGGCTTTCTTCAGAAAATATTCAAGAAGATATCGTTGATAAAAACAAAAGTTTTAACATTAGTTTAAAATCAAATATAATTGTTGATTACGTTGAAATTATCTCTACAAAAAAAGATAATCAAAATATTAAAGTTTCAATATTTGATTTAAATGGTCAATTACAAATAATAGAAAAGTTTAATTCTAATGAGAATTACACCATAACTAAAAACATAAATTCCTTAGCTAAAGGTTTGTATATTCTTACTGTAGAGAAAAACAATTTAAAAAAGAGTTTTAAAATCTTAAAAAAGTAATTAATTATTGTTTTTCATCTGCTTAATTCTCAAATTAATGTAAGTGATTATACGAAACATAAAATACAGAGAAAAGATAATTAAGAAAAGGATTAAGAACTGAAGTACAAAAAGACCTAAACTAAAATCTGAAAAATTTGTTTTAGTAATCATAGCTATTTTAAATAAAAAAAGCCGAGTTTTTAATAACTCGGCTTTCTATTAATATATTTTTTATCTACCAACTCCGTAGTAAGTACTTCCAACTTCATTCTCTATATCAGATGCTTTTTTAACTGCCTGATACATATTGTAAGTTTGATTTTTTCTCTGATTAGCAATACGTTTTCTATAAGTATCATAATTAGGTAAATCTGTTGGTAAAACTCTAGCAGTAACAACAAAAGCATAAACTCCTCTATCACCTACTATATTTTTCTTTATTTCGTTTTCTTTAGCACTTAACATAGCTCCAACAACTTTTGGTTCATATCCAATACCTGTAATTGTTGGTGATTTTAAGTTTATATCACTAAATTTTCTTACAGATTGTTTAGTTGAAGTTGCTATATCAGTTAATGTAGTTCCTTGCAACTTTGCATTTAAGATTTCAGCCTTCTTTTCATTCGTTAAAATTGGACGAACTCTAGAAATAGCCTGATCAACAGGCATTAAGCCTTCTTCTGTAACTCCTGTTAAAGTAGCAACCACATAACCTCCATCTATATCAAAACGCTTAAAATCTCCCACTTTTAAATCTTTACCAAAAGCCCAAGAAACAATTTGTCTTTCATTTCCTAAAGCAGCAATATTTTCATCTAAGGCCTTTAAACCTACAGCAGGTGAAACTGTTAAGTTTTTATCTTTAGCTATTGCATCAATTTTTCCTCCGTTAGAAATTTCTTGAGCAAAAGATTCTGCATTTTGGTATACTTCATTTTCTGTAGCTTCAGAAGCTTCTATCTTACGAGCATAAGTAGCTAATTTTAATGCTTTTTGGAAGTTCTTTTGATCTTGTATTTCGATTACATGGAATCCGAAAACAGTTTTTACAACTCCAATATCACCTTTTTTATTATTAAAAGAATAATCTCTAAACTCAGGAACCATTCTTGTATATGAAAACCAATCTAAATCTCCACCTTTATCAGCATTAGATTTATCTGCTGAAAGTTCTTTAGCTAATTCAACAAATTTAGAACTGTTTTTCTTAACTAAAGTAGCAATACTATCTGCCTTTGCTTTTGCTTGCTCTTCTGTTTCTTTAGTTTCTGGTGTAGCAGAATTAGATCCAATAAATGGGATTAAAATGTGTCTTGCTTTTACAGAATCTGGAATCTCTAAAACTTCAGTAATTTTAGATAATTTGAAATAGTTTTGATCTTTATATGGTCCGTAAACATCTCCAACATTCCCTTTAAATAAAGTGTCAGCAATTACTTGTGGAACTTGAACTTTAAATTGAATGTTATCATTATATGGTAAATCAGATTTTGTAGCTTCTAAAAAGGCTAGATAATCAGTAGTATTTTTTAAACCAACACCAGAATCACTATCGTTAATTAATTTAGCTACATCAGCTTTAATATCATTCTCATCTTGAGCGCTAGCTTTAATATCGAACTTTACATAACTAATATCTCTTGATGCTTCTACTTCAAATTCAGAAGCATGATTTTCGATATACTTTTTTACATCTCCTTTGGTAATTTGAACTAAAGAATCTGAAACACTAGTATATGGTAAATACACTAATTCTCCACTAATTTTAGTGTTTTCGTTATAGTATTCAGTTTTCCCTTCTTCTAAAGAAGCTCCTAAACCAGCAGCTACTAAATTATCATAAGTAGTTTTTTGTAAAGCGCTTTTTACATTACTCATGTATTCTCTCCATGCTTTCCACTGATCTCCGTTTTCTTCTCTAATAGTTGCTAAAAATTCTTTAAACTTTTCTTTATCGAAAACTCCTGAAGTTTGGTATTTTGGATCGTTTTTAATGAAATCTTTCTCATAAAGATCATTTAAAATATCCGCTTCTCCAACAGTAATTCCAGCTTCAGCTAATTGGCTATCGTAAATTTTTTGACGCACTAAGTTTTCCCAAACATTCTTTGCTGCTTGCATTTCAGAAACTCTATTTCCTGTTTGAGCTCTATAGTTATCTAAAGCTTGTGCAAATTCTTGACGAGAAATTGACTCTCCATTAACTTGTCCTACCTCATTAATCTTCTGAGAATTGAAAAAATCCTTTAATGTTGAAGGATCTAATACAAAAGCAAATAATGCTAAACCTATTACAAGAATCAAGAACAATGAGCGTTCTCTAATTTTCGATAAAATTGCCATTTTAATTTTATTTTATATACAGTTTGCGAAAATACAATTTCGCATTTAATAATGCAATGTTTTTAATGCTTTTAGCTATAGAATTTTAAGGAATTATTTTAAGAACTACGACTTTCTTTATCTAGTAGTTTAAAGTAAATTGTATCAATCTTTGCTGAACTCACTTTTGTAATGATAATTTTATAGTTCTCTATAAACAATTCTTGATCTTGTTCTGGTATCGTTTCTGTATGATTAATTATAAATCCTCCTAAAGTTTCATAAGCCTCTTCTTTAGGAATTTCTAAATTATATTCATCATTTAAATAATCAACTTCTAATCGTGCTGAAAAATGAAATTCATTATCATTAATCTTATCTTCTAACAATTCTTGATTATCATGTTCGTCTTCAATTTCTCCAAACAACTCTTCTACAACATCTTCTACAGTTATTATCCCTGATGTTCCTCCATATTCATCAACAACAACAGCTATACTTTTTCTCTTTTTTATTAACGCATTTAAAACATCATTAATAATCATAGATTCTGGAACAAATTCAACTGGTAATAATATCGATTTTATGGTTCTAGGTTTTTTAAACAATTCAAAAGCGTTCACATAACCTATTATGTCGTCTAAAGAATTCTTATAAACTAATATTTTAGAGAATCCTGTTCCAATAAATGTATTTTTTAAATTCGTAACGGATTCATGAAGATCTACAGCTATAATTTCTGTTCTAGGCACCATAATTTCTCTCGCCTTTACTTTATGAAATTCTAGAGCATTTTGAAATATTTGAATTTCAGAATCTACTTCTTCATTTTCTTTATTTGTTTCTAACTGTTCAGAAATATAGTTCCCTAGCTCTTCTTTACTAAACTCCGTTTGAACTTCATCTTTCTCTGCTTTGAAAAACACACGTAAAAAGAAATCGGAAATTCTAGAAATCAATCCAGCTAAAAAATAGAACAGTATGTAAAAAAAATACGCTGGTAAAGCAAATAATTTTAATGCTTCATTTGCGTATACTCTAAAAAGTGCTTTTGGAAGAAACTCAGCAGTTACAAGAATTATTAATGTAGAAATTACTGTCTGTGTTAATAATTCTAATTCTTTAAATAATGTATTTATAATTATAAAATCTGATGGTAAAAAATTTTGAAACCACCGCATTAATAATTCTCCCATAAAGTAACTGTAAATTACTAATGCTATGTTATTTCCTACTAGCATAGAAGTAATAAAACGAGAAGAATTACTGGTGATTTTAGACAATATTTTTGACAATATACCATCTCCCTTTTTTTCTAATTCTATATGAAGTTTATTTGCTGATACAAAAGCAATCTCCATACCTGAAAAAAAGGCTGAAAAAACTATAGAACCTAGTATGATTAAGATTTCATAATTCATTTTTGTTGCTTATTCCTCTGCTCAACTTTCTTTCTAAAATTCCTTTTGAAAAAGAAAATAATTGTGATAAATATAGCAAATCCAAACATTAAAAAAGCTTGTGCTCTATCCGAATTCCATTTTAAAACACCTTCTATTAAGAATATTATTCCTACTACTAAATAACCGTACTGTGTGTACTTCCAAATTGTATTCATTTATAATCCTTCTTTTTGAACTTCAACTTCACCTGTAATATCTTTCAATAACCATTTTGATAAATCTTGTTTAGATTCAAAACCAAAACCATTAATGGTATCTTTTATACTGGTTACTCTAAAACCATCTTCTGTAAAAAAATATTCTTCTCTTTGATCCCAAAATAATTGATTTGTTTCTAATCTTCTCTGATTGGTATGATTAAAAACGATTACATTTCCTTTAATTTCTGAAACTCTAGTTGATGTGTAAGACAATGCATAATTACCTGTTATAGTAGTTGAATCTCTTCCATCATTATCGTAGGTGACAATTTTAATTCCTTTTGGAAATTCGTTATATGGATGTCCTTTGTTTGTAAAATCTTTTAAAATCGGAGCAATAAGTTTAGATGTAACCTTTCCTGAATCTTTATATACATGAAAAACATGCTTTCCGGTTGCAATAGGTAAGTTTTTATCTGCTAAAAAATCTCTAACTTTTTTAGTATCGTTTGTACATGAAAAAAACATTGCCACCATGAAAATGGCAGCAATGTTTAGAAATATTTTTTTTTGTGATGCTCTCATTAGTTTGGTACACGAACTGATTCACCAATCCAACACTTAACTCTAAAAGAACTTCCTGGTGCTATACCTTTATTGAATATATCTTTCTTTGAAGGCACATTCTTTTTGTAACTCTGAATATATCTACCAGCTCCAGAACCTGGATCTACTCTTTGTGCTTTCATTGCCTTATTTAATGCCGCAACATAAGTCATTTTCTTTTCAAAAACATCACTACCACAAGTGTTTGCACTCTTAGCATATAAACTTGCTATAAATAAATATGCTTTCCCCATATTAGGATTGTATTTTAGTGCTTCATACGCTAATGCTCTTGCTCTAGACTTATTAGATGTACCTTGAGCTTCTCTTAATTTTAACCTAGCTTTCTTTAAAGGATCTGTTTCTAAGTCGAAAGCTTTTTTTCTCATTTCAGCAGCTCCTTTTGTATCTCCATTTTTCTCTAAAACACCAGCAGCAAAATTAATTGCATCTGCAGATTGAGTTACCTCCGCATAAGAAGTTACTAACTTTTCAAATAATGGATCTTCTTGACATTCTTTATTATACATTCTAGACACTGCTCTTTTTAACCAAACTCCATTAGTTTTGTTAGCTTCGTAATCTCTAGAATAAATTGGAATTAATCTTTCACATGTAGCTATTTGAGATAAAATAGCATCTAACCCTCCTTCTACTTGACCTAAAGCTTTAGAGTTTGTAGAATAAATTTTCAAGTTTTTTTTCTCTTTTTTATCTAAAGTTCCTGAAGAATCTTTTTCTAATAAAGGACTTAATTTTTTATTGTAATCATCTAATTTTTCTTCAACTGACTCCATTACATCATCATAAGTATCGAAAACTTTTTGAGGATTAACATCTTTAAATCTAGAAACAATACCTTTAAAATATCTAAAAATATTTTTTACTCCCATATCTTTAGGAGAAATCTTATATGCTTTTTCTAAAATACCAAAGATTTCATCATCAGAACCTAAATTATTTTTAATTAAAAAAGATGCATAATCACTATGAGCTTTAGCTACATTTTTATTTGGGAAATTAGCTAACCTACCTTCATAAACTCTTTTTGCTAAAACAGCATCTTTAGTTTTGTCTGCTACTTTTGCTCCATACTTATAAATATTAACAGAAAGTGTAGGACAATTTTCCATTAACCAATTTAAATCTGGCTTTGCCTCTGCATATTTCTTAGTTGTAACATTTCCTTTAAACAAGTTGTATTTGATATTACACTCTTGTCCTCCCTGTGCTTTAAGTCCTATTGTTAATAGGAATAATACTGTGAATAAATACGTAATTTTTTTCATAATTATCGTTAAATTAATCTATTTGTCTCTTCTTTAACCAATTTCTTCCATTTAGTGAAAGGCTTAATCTTACATTAAAATAACTTTCTTTTATCAAGTTATTAGCTGTTGAACCTTTCTGTCCGTATTCTAATCCTATATTAAGATTAGAAACTTGCTTTGGTAATGGTAAACCAAAACCAACATTTATGCCAAAATCGGATATTGAAGTAAAATTATTTCCTGTTCCTGTTCCATCTACTAATAAACCAGTATCTTCAAACCTTAAACCAGCTCTATATGTTATTCTATCCCAGTAACTTGAAATAGAGTTTATTTTTGGTATATAGTAACCACCTATAGACAATCTATTTGAAGAATCAAATCTATATGTAGACCCTTGAATTAGGTTCCCTTCATTTTCGAAAGCGGCCTGAGTTTCATAATCTACTCCAGCATACCACTTATTTTCTTTCCCTACACCAATACCTAAAATAGTTTTTAAAGGCACTGATAATTTCCCAGACACTCTTCTATCATACAAAGTATCTCTAGGAATTTCTCTTCCATTGGATGCAAAAGAAAAAGAATAAATACGTTCTCTACCTGACAAGGTAAAATCGTTTTCTAATTGTAAAGCAGCACCAGCAATAACATCTAATCCTTTGTATTTCTGTTTATATTGAGCACCTAATTTAAATTGACCTCCCCTTACGATGGCATTTCTTTGGTATTTAGTCGCTAAAGCCACGTTAGCCTGTTGATTAATCGTATTGTTATCAATATTTCCAAAAACAAAACCTGCTTCAATACCTAAAGCAAGTCCTTTGTAAACATTAATTCCAAAAGCACCAAACAATCTGTTTGTTCCGCCATTTCCTGTGAATCTTGTAGCTTCAGTTACATTATCATCTCCATCGAAAGTATTTGTTAACAAAGCATAACCCACATTAGAAACTGGTTGCAAACCAGCCATAAAACCAGCCTTTTCACCAATTGGCAAACCTAATGCTATGTATCTTAAACTTGTTGTATTATTAGATTCACTTCCAGTATTACTACTTACATTTAAAAGAGAAAGCTCTCCTCCAATACCATAAGTAGCAAGTCTTAAATCTGCATTTGCTGCAGGGTTAATAAAGTTAAGATGGTAAATATCTTTAAGCGCAACACCTATTCCCCCCATCGAGGCTTGTTCTACCGTTGTTCTACTCACTTCTTCTCCTATACCGAAAAAAGAATAAGGTGAAGAACTATTTCTTTGCCCCGTTATCTTTATTGAAATTAGTACTAATACTACAATAAAAAATCTCTTAATCATCCGCTCTGTTATAAGTCAATATTTGATATAATCCCTCCAAAACCAAATTTGGATTGGCAAATATGTAATTTTTTAATTGTTTGGCCAAAAAATTTGTATCTCCTCCTGTTAAAAGTACTGTTAAATCTTCAAATTTATTTTTATATTGTGTAATTACACCATCAATTTCTCTACTTATTCCGTTAACTACACCTGAATGAATTGATTCTTGAGTATTTTTTCCTATAAAATTATTTGGTTCTTTTGATTTTAACAATGGAAGTTTAGATGTATAATTATTTAACGATTGATATCTCATTTTTAATCCAGGGGATATTGCTCCGCCTAAATATTCAGCATTTTCATTAACAAAATCAAACGTTATACATGTACCTGCATCTATAACTAAAACATTTTTATTTGGATAATTACTTACTGCATAAGCCGCTAAAGCAATTCTATCGACTCCTAAAGTTTTTGGGGTTTCATAATTATTTTTAAAAGGAACTTTTGTTTCACTATTAAGCTCTATTAGATTTAAAAACTTGTGTAATTTTTCAAATTCTTGAGTTGTAAGTTTAGATACAGCAGAAATAATTGCTCCTTGAATTGAATACTTTTTTGAAATTTTTTTTATTTCTGTGATAATTCCTTCTTTATTAAAAACAAACAACTCCTTCAACTTATCTTTTTCAAAAACAGCAACTTTCGCTCTTGTATTACCAACATCTATGATTAAATCCATGCTTTAATTTTATAGTGGCAACAAATTTATAATAGATTTTTCATATTTTTATTTGGCTCAATTAAAAAAACTATTATATATTTGCATCCGCTAGCAAGCTGGTACCTTAGCTCAGTTGGTAGAGCAAAGGACTGAAAATCCTTGTGTCCCTGGTTCGATTCCTGGAGGTACCACTTACAAAGCCCTGATTTTTTCAGGGCTTTTTTATTTTTATACTTTTAAGACTATATTATTTTGTTTTTATAAAAGTCTTGCTCTACTAAAACAAGATACCACATGCTTAATTAAGTTTAATTTTTAATTTAGAAAACATCAAATAATCTATTTTAACTTTCTAGCTCTTTATCAAAAGATTAAGTATTATAAATATTTTTCTAAGCAAAAAATAAAAATAAACTACAAAATTTAGCACAGATATTAAATTTTAAATTATATATTCGCACCCGCTTATGAGCTGGTACCTTAGCTCAGTTGGTAGAGCAAAGGACTGAAAATCCTTGTGTCCCTGGTTCGATTCCTGGAGGTACCACAAAAAAACCCTGAATATTTCAGGGTTTTTTGTTTTTATAATTATTAGTTTTTCAAACAAATTGAGAAAAAAAAGACTGTCTTTTTCAGACAGCCTCTTTAATTAAAATTAGTTAATTACTAATTTATTTCATTATTAACTTACGTTGCAATCTTTGCCCACTTGTTCTTAATTCATAAATATACACACCTTTCTCTAATTGACTTCCACGTACTAAACCGTTCCATCTTATTTTGTGTTTTGTTTTTCCTTTTACTTCTTTATGAATTAAAGTATGAATTTTTTGACCTATAGTATTATATATACTAATATCTACTAACGCATCTTCAGGAATACTAAAACTTATCTCTGTATGATTCTCCATTGGGTTTGGAACATTTTGAGATAATGATAATAACTCTCCAGAATCTAATGAGTTTTTCTTTAGAGTAAAACGATAAGGATTACTCAAACTACCCATTGTTTTGTATGCTGAAAATGTTTCAACATTTTCTAAATCTACAAGATCAACACCGTCATAAAGTTTAAATTGAACTTCTTCAATTTCATTACTACCTATACCAATATAATAATGATATTCTCCGTTAATAAATTCAACTTTAGAAACTCCTCTTAATTCTTCACCCACAAAAGCTAAGATTGTATTTGCTTTAAACTCTAGATCTTGATTATTAACAATACCATTTATATACATAAAATTAATATACTTATTAACATTAATTGTTAAGTCTAGATCTTTGTAAGAAGGTGTTTCTTCTAATTCAGTAGAATTAGCATCATAGAAATTAGAATCAGAATTTCGTGAAAGTAATCTATTAGATGTAGCACTTACAATACCAGAATAGTTAATAGCTCCTGATTTAGTAGATTTAAATATATAACCTAAACCTGGTGTTAAATGTGTTAAGCTACCTCTCCATCCTTCAGACGCTGAGTATTCTGCAAACAAACCTCTTCTTTCAATTCTATCACCATCACTAACATTTGTAGAAGTAAATGATCGTAATGCATAATTTGTACGCTCTAAATTATTAGGATAGAATGGAATTGCATTTACTACTTTACCTCCTAAAACAGAAAGGTTGGTATTTAAGTCTACGGGTAATCCTACAATCTCAATAAACTTAACATCATCTGTTGTTACATTAACTAGATAAGATTTTTTAACATCAATTTCAGTTAACGTCCCTGTAAAATTACCATCTACTCCTACAAGTGCACTTATTGTTGGATTAGCTATTTCAAATATCTGAGAATTATATGGCAGTCCTTTTATAGCTGATAACGATAAACTGTTAGATGTTTTAGTGTCTTTTAAATTAAAACTCAACTCTTGAAAACCTCTAGTAACAGGAATTCTTCTTTTTACTTTTTGCCCCACTGTGAAAGTAACTGGCATTTGGTTTGTTCCCTGAGAAGTAGTAGAAAGGAAATTATAATTTTCTAATATACCTTCGAACTCTGTACATTCAGAAGCGTCCCAAATTTTAAAGTTTAAAGCACGTGTTTCTCCTATATTACCAAATACTGTTAAATTAACTATTCCGTTACTTGTTACTTTCGCATAACCTCTTGGGATATCTCCAATAAAAGCAGTTATAGAATCATCTACATCTAATGATTTTTGGTTATTTATTATTAAATTCCCTTTAAAATCCATAGTAAAAGGGTAATCATTTTTAAAACTCTGAGAAACTACTGGCTCTGGACAAGTTACAGTAACCTCAACTCTAAAACTTTCTACCCCTAATTTAACACCTGTATTTTTATTACTTGTTTTGATATAAATATTTGCACTATGTACACCAGGATTCAAAAAGCTTTTTACCTCAAACACTAAATCACTATTGGTTTCTCTAGCTCTAATAGTATTTGTTGCTCCTTCTGCAGCGCTAGCGCCTGATTTAACCTCAAACCATACAGGCAAGTTTTCAAAAGTATAATCAACATCTACACCTCCATCTTGATTAATTAAATCAATATTTTCAATAGTAGTAGATTCTCCTTGATTTTGAGCTATAGAAATATTATTCTGACTCCATTTCAATTTGCTTCGATCTACTATAAAACTCCATGATGCCTTATCAACTTTATTACCCAATGGATCCTCTAACTTCTTATCTTTTACAAACACTGTTAATTGCGCTCCTTCAACAAACTCTAAATCTTCAATTTTCATATTAAAGTTGATGATTGTATTATTCTCAGACATTGTAGTTGTAAACTGAATATCCTCTACAGTTTTTGTTATATCTAAAGGAGCGGCTTCTTCATTAGTAACGAAATCAATTCCTGTTGCTGTAGTACCTTGAGCATTTCCTGTAAAATCTTGGATTGCTTCATCTGGTTCTCCATTAATACCTTGTTTAGCCAAAGTATTATTATTAAACACAAAATATGCTTCTAAAGTATCTTCATTACCAAGCAATTGATTTTTCATATGACTAACAATTTCTGCTGGTGTTCGTTGTGATCTCCATAAACGAATTTCATCTAAAGAACCAACAAAAGCATCACTATTAACTACAGGAGCAATTAAGATTGGATTTTCATTAGTTTTTAAAACTGTTGAAATTCTTCCTGAACCTACAGGATTTCCATTGAAATAAATAGTAGCATTTCCATTTACTTTATCTGCAACTACAGCTACATGAGTCCATGTAAAAGGTTGTAATCCTACAGAAGACATAACACCGTCTCCTACTTCTATTTTTCCATTTGAAGTTAGAAGAACACCAAAATTATTACCTTTATGTATTATAGGCACACTACCAGTAGCAGGGAATTTTGCAGGGTTTACCCACATTTCAATTGTTGCTTCTTGATCAAAATTAAATCTGCTATTATGTGGAATACTAATTACATCATTAATATTATCTAATTTAACAGCTGTTAATGGCTTAGGAATTCCTCCTAAAATACCACGCATTGCCAATGAATTCAAGTTTACTGTTGCAGGATTAATTGGCGCCGAAAATTTAGCTGAAATTGTTCCTGTTGTATGAATTCCTCCATTGTCTGGTGTTGTTAACACTAATTTAGGAGCATTTCGTGCTATTTTACCTTTTACAAAAGCTGTTGGATTTTTCCTATTATTAGGATTATCGGATCCTCCATCACCACAAACAGGAACAATTCTAAAACTATACTCACCATCTGTTAAGCCAGAAACATCTGCACTATACGTTACTTGATCTGTATTAGCATCTAGATTTGCTTTTAGAGTTTTTAAATCTAATTTTTTTAATATTCTAGGAGTATTATTTCCTTGAATAGTGTATTCCAAATCAACCGAAAAATCATCTGTATCTGGCTTATCTTTTAATTCTGGAATTCTGAACTTAAAATCTAATTTTTTCTTATCAGATCCATTAACTATCCAATCATTTTGAGGAGCATCTGCCGTAATTTCTTCAATACATGCACCTGTAAAATGAGCTGTTACTAAAATTTCAGATAAAGGCTTAACACCAACCTCATTATATTCATCAACTCCATATGAACGATAGCGATCTCCACTCTGCTCACATTCTGAATACATTTGAATTTTAATATTTTCATAAGAAATTACTGAAGGAGCATCGGTTCCTCTAGCTATACGCAATTGTGCTTTTATTTCTTGCTGAACCCCAGTTGGAGAACTTGGATCTAAACCAAAAACAAATTTAGATGAAGTTGTTGGTTCAAAAATAGGTGATTCATTTAAATTCACAACTGCTCCTAAAGAATTTGATGCTCCATCCATCCCTACAATATATGTTTTCCTAGTTGCATCTTTCGCTATTTGAGTATTTCTTAAAGTAAGGTTAAACAATATCGATTCATCTCCTGTTCCATAGCCTACTACTTTATCTACAATTAATTCCACTCCTTCTCTAGGCACTGTTCCTGATTCAAAAGGACAAGAGCTTCGACCCGCATTGGTTAAAAACATTGGTGTATCATACTGAGGATCTCTCCTTATAGAAACATCAAACTGATCTCCCGCATCATCATCATTTAAAGTAAAGCTATCTACTCTACTATTATCATTTGTATTAGATGTAGTACTACTGAAAACTCCTGAAATACTAGTTGTTATATTGGTTGTAAGCCCAATACCAAATGCCTTAAAACTTAAATCTTTAGAAAAACCTGTAGAAAAACCTCCTCCGTTAGTAGATCCTGAATCTGAATTATTACTCCTAGATAAACTATAACTTATTTCCGTTAAAGCATCAAAAGTAATTCGCCTATCTAAAACTGAAGGATTTAACCCTGGACCAGATCCTAAATCTACATCTCCAGATTGAACTTGAGTAAGTTTTTCTGTTGTACTACTAAAATCAAGTCCTTTACTAAAATTCTCTTTTTTTAGTTTGTCACTATTAGTTTTTATAATATCCTCCCAAACAGACACTTGATGCACATAATTTGCTATATCTTTATCTTGAGCATCTTTAGGTGAAGCTTTTAATAATTCGGACACTGTTTTTTCTAAATCTAAATGATCTCTATCTTTTGGAGGTGTTACTATATTATTATTCGCATCATATTTAGTTATAATTTGTCTTCTTAAATTTGGAATTACAACATCAATTAAACTTTGTTTTGTATACGCAAAAGGAATAAGATCCTTAGAAAGCAAGGTTTCATTCTTACTCTCAACAACTGGTACACAATTAGTTACTTTTACTTCTCTACCTGTTCCAATAGAAAGCACATTAGAAACCCCTACAAAAACATCTGCATCCTCTCCTACATAAGTTGGATCTGAAGGAGTTGAAATACTTTTTTCTAAAGTAACCGAGTAACCTGAACCACTAATTGTTCTATGAGAATAATCTCCTCCTATTTGCCCCGCTAATGTAGAAGTGCTTTGAGCTACAGGTGTTCCAAAACCAACAGCAGCTCCAACACCCATTGGTGCTGAAATATTTAAAGCAATACTTGTAACTTCTGTACTAACTGTAGCACCTGTATTTGTTGCAATTGAAATATCTGTTCCATTTTCAGAAGAAGAACTAAAAGAAAAAGTAGACCCTTTAGCTAAGGTAGAAAAACTATTATCACCTGGAGGATCATGCAAAACAAAACCAACTTGAGGATTTAATAATGTAAAATCTGAATTACTTTGAGTTGTTCCTTCCATTATTGCTTTTTTATCAAACTGAAACACCCTTCCTTCATGATTAACAGATATTAAAAATTTCCTTGATAAATCCCCAACAAAATTTGGACCTGATACCTGTGTTATAAAATTTGAACGACCTAAATTATTTGATTTTCTTTTTAAACCATTAGCTACAATTATAGCATCACCTCCAAGAGAAACTTCTGCATTGTTTATATAGCATTTGTTTGTTCCATATTCTTCAAAAACAGCTACAGACATAACAATTCCTTGCCCTCCTTTTAACACAAGTAAATCACTACACGAAGAGTTAATCTCATCTCCTACATATTTATTTGCCTGTTTTAAATTCCCGATACCTTCTAGATTAAAATTACGAATCTCAACTATTTCAGCTTTAAGAGGATTTCTGTACTCAAAATCATACACTACATTACCAGCTCGTAAATCTATTATCGGTGTTTCTTCTGTTTTACCAGAACTAGTATTCGTGATTTCTACACGATACCTACCTGGTAACAAATCGTTAACTGTAAAAATAGTATTATCAATATTAAAATTTTCTGCTTTAATTATTTTCTCAAACTTAGGATGTTCAATATCTGTACGCACTATTTTACCTGTCCATGCTCCTACATTATAATTACAAGGAACTGCTATATTTCCTACAAAACTATATCTAGTTATGTTCTCAAAATTTATATTCTGTAGCGGCTCTTCAATTACCAATTCATAATTTTCTCCTTTAGGATTAAATTTTGGATTAGTTGCCTTGTAAGAATATTCAACTTCTCTTAAATATTGTTTTCGTACCGTATTATCAAAACTACAACCTTCAGTAATTTCTAAATAATTATTTTCATTATGAGTTAAATTCGCTAAATTGATTACTTTAGTTCCATATTTTTGATCAAACGAATAAGACAATACTAATTTAGATCTTTCTGGAGTAATATATTTTCCTTCCCTTAATTTGGTAATATCTGTCTCAACAAGAGCCGTTGTTCTGTATTCTAATATATCTAAATGTGATTTAGAGTAATTAGTAAACTTATTGTTTATCTTTTCACTACCTACAATTAACTTATCATTTATAGCCAAGGTACTTACTGCTGTATTCTTTTTTCTATTGTTAATATAAAGGGTCATAATACCACTCTCTTTATTATAACTTATTCCAAAGAATACGAATTGATTCTGTTCAGTTGTAGAAATAGCTTCAGACAATTTTTCTTCAGTTCCTGAAAAGACTTTAAATGTTGTGTTATTAATTAATTTTAACGAAATATCTCCCCATTGTAAAATTGTTTGGGTAGTTGGCACAACATCTGTATCTTTCTTTTTTAAATAAGGCTTAACAAAACCTGACCAAGTAAAACTTCCTCCTTCATTATCAACAACTTGATTTGACTCCGCATACCCTGTTGTCCCATCGAAACGTAAACTCGCTTCATTTAAACGCTCTAAGTTTGTTAAGTTTGGTCTCGTATTAGGTGTAATAATATGTTTTCCTGGAGCTGCCTTAATTGCATAACTTCCTGTATTATCTGTAGTAACTTTAGCATCTTCTACACTTTGAATTACAGTTCCGTCTACTTTTAAAGATGTTCCTTTAAGTACTGGGAATAAATCATTTCCAACTCTATAAGTAATTACACCTGTTATTGGTAAACTTGATACATCTGTAAAATCCACATCAACCACCTCTGTTCCATTCAATTTTCTTGGAACACCAACTACTTTTGTCTTAGGTAAAAACTCAAATCGAGGCTTCGATGGTAGAATAGTAAATTCTAACTTAGTGTCATTATTAGTTACTCCTTGAATTCCTGTATTTAATGTCGTAAACTCATAATTCCCTACTTCATCTGTATATGTAGCATAAGTAATTTGTGGTTGTTCTGCTGCTGGTAAATGTTTTAATTCTTCTTCACTTTCAGCTAAATACTGACCTCTTCTTGTTGAAGAAAAATTAAATAACTTATGTGAATGATTAAAATCAAAACGATAATACGCAAATAAATCATCTACCTTTCCTCCAATGATATGATTTGCATATTGTCTGATTTGTTCAGGTGTTCTCTCTACATTCCAAAAACGTACTTCATCTAAATAAAATGATAAACTTGTTGTATTAGCTATACTAAAATAACTACTCCCTAAAAGATTTACCCTAAATAAATTCTTAGTAGCTCCATTTTCCATAACCTCTCCATCTTCATATAATTGCCCGCCATTTGCACCGAAAGTAAATGCATATTGATGCCATGATGTATCTGAGGTTCTTGTAGCTTCTAAATAAGTATTTCCATCTAATGTTACTTTAATCGTATTTTTTTTGACAATTAATTCTGCATTACCTACTATTAGAATTTTATTCTCTCCATCACCTACAACAGGAGTTTTATACCAAAACTCTAATGATGCTCCTCCTTCTGTTTTCCTAAATCCTTCAACATTTTTCACGAAAATAGGTTTTGCTCCTTGCTCTATATGTAAAGCTCCACCTGGATTAGTACCTACAACAGCTTCTACTTTAGCATTCTTAGTTGGTACACTAGAAGATGTTTGTATAGTTCCACTAACTTTACCATTAGGTAACACAAAGCCAATATCTTTTCCTACTTTTGTTGGTGCACCAGCCTTTTTAGCTTGTATCGTATACTCATATAACTCATTTGGTAAAACCCCTCTATCTTCATACGTTAACTCTTCTGAAACTTTTTTATCAGCAACATTACGCTCTGTATGTATCACTCGACTTATAGTTCCTGAACGGATATTTCTTCTTAACACCTCATATTCATCGGTTTCTTTTGCATGTAACCAACTTATAACTATTCCATTTGTTCCAGATAATAATGCATGATTTACTCCATCTCCATCGCTTGCTTTTACTATAATTTTATCTAAACCTAAAATAGGATGATTAATATCTGTACTTATTTTAGCTATTGCAGTATTTTTATATGAAGTTACAAACTCTGCTTTTTCTACTAAATTATCATTAGGAAAAAAACTATACATCAAATTTTTCCACGATGAACTCACAAATGCATTACTTCCAAAATTCTCGTAACTACTAATATTATTGGTCGTATAAACAATCTCTAAACCAGTACCTTTTAATTCGGTTAATTTATTTTGTGTTTCCTTATAAAAACTTTGAAATTTTTGAAATTCAATTTCCTCTTTAGTTTTGGCAGTAGACCACGCTCTATATTCTGCTAAAAATAAATCTGTTTTAGTATCACTTACTAGATATAAATCTTGAATATCAAAATTAGGTGCATTTATAAAAATTTTTTCTTGCCCATTAATATAAACACGTAATTCTTGAGCATTTTTATCGATTGTAATAGCAAAATGATACCAGGTATCTTTAAATAATTGATCTCCTAATAACAGATTTGCGTTTAATTTTTGATTTGCTACTTGTAACTCTACCTTATTTGTATTTACATCTAACGAAAAAGACTTAGTATTATTCTCAAAGTTAGTTAAATACCAATGTACAGGATCACTAGCTAAACTACCTTCAGTATTATGCATTGCCCAAAACTCTATTGTAGCCGCATTATTACCTCCTTTGTCTACTAGTTTTTTTAAATTAGTTTGTGGCGTAAACACTCTATTATATTTTCCTTTACTTTTTATATGCATTACAGCCAAATCATTGGTTTGCGCATGTAATAAAGTAAATGAACTCCATAAAACTACTAGTGAAAAAGCAAGAAGTAGTTTACACTTTATTTTTATTGTATTTATTTGCATTTTCTAATAAATTAAATTGAGTTTTTTAGTTTTTGAATAATGATAACTTGTTTATCCGCTATTCTTTCTCCCTTAGGCACACCACTTCCATCTGTTGGAGTTTTTATCCCTTTTGTATCTTCTATCCTTTGTAATTTAAAAACACCATTATCAAATGTTAACGCTCCACTTGTAGTATTATCTAGAGGGCCTTGAAAATAAACTTCATTATTTCCTCCTGCATAATTTAAATGCCATCTATAGAAATAATCTTTGGCCCTATGTGTATCAGTAAAATAATTCCCTAGCTCAAGTTTTGATGCTGAATAATCTAATTTTAAAAAACTTTTTTTATCTCTTGCTGAAACAATTAAAACCTCTCCTTTTTTCAAATTTGGATGCGGCATTACTATAAATGCATCTAAGTAGCCTGTTTTTAAATTAAAATCTTCATTCGTTATTTCTTTTGCCAATAAATGCCCATTTTTTATTTCAGGCGTTAACACATAAATTTTCCCGTTTTCTTGCTTTTTACTTAAAAACCTAAATAAAGTTATATCTTCTTGTGCTTTTACGACTAATCCCAGTAGTAAAAACAGTATGGCTATACTTACTTTTTTCATTGGTGATTATTTTTTAAGTGTGGTTAATTTTGCTTGTAAATTTTCAATTAATTTTTGTTGTTGAATAGTATACAAGGTTAACTCCTCTACTTTTTCCACTAATTTTAAAGTCAACTCTTTCAACTCCATCCCTTCTTTTACTACTTCTTTTTCCGATTTCATATTAGGTAAATGCTTATACTTTCTAATAAAACTATCTACTTCATTTAAAGGCATTAATTCATAGTCGTTTGCAAAAACATAATCTGGAAAAGAGCCAACTCTTAAGGTAACTTTATTAGCTACAATATCTTCTGCAGCAATATTTTTTGTTGAAATATCATTTTTTGTTACAAGTTTGGTACTAATAATAACATCTTCTTTTCCTGCAGACAGCACTTCCTTTTTTTCACTACCGTATAACACCTTAAATTTATCTACTTGAGAATTATTGTTAACATCAACATTTACAGTAAAACTTCCATCATTTGTAGATTCAAACTCCCTTGAAGCTAATTGAGTTTTACCAATACCTACATCTAATATTTTGGTTGCATTTGTCCCGTATAAAACTTTAAATGTATCTACATTTGGATCGTTACTATTTTTATCTATATGAGCAATGAATGAAGCTGAACTTTTTGAAGAAAAAGTACCTATATTAAAATCTACAGATCCCGAAGTTACTTTGTATCCGTTTCTGAAGTCTACTAATTGACCAAATTTAGCTTCTTTGTTAAAATATGGAATTCCATTAAAGTGTGTAGTACTATTAAAATGTGCAGAACTTTGAAAATTACTTCTAGCTTCAAAAAAAGTTCGTACTCTATGGGTTATGTTATCAGGTGTAAACCAAGCTAGTGTTGAATTTCTAGCCAATAAACTTATACCTTCATTTCCTCCTGCGCTATCTGTGTCTGAACTTATATTAATAGATCTTTGACTATCTATAACATACTGAGCGCTTACTGTAGTAAAACTACTAACTAAAACTGCACCTAATAAAAAAATTGTTTTTTTCATGATCTTTATTTAATTTTTATAATTAATTCAGCAGCAAATTTGATGTTAGTTTTTTTACTTTTTTTAGCATGAATCACTATTTCACATAGGTCATTATTTAACATAGATCACAATTTCATAAACATCACATTTTCACTGTTAATTAATTATTTTCATAAAAAAGGTAGGTTTTCCTTGTTTTTATCTGTTTTATATTAACAATCATGAATTTTATTAAATATTTTAACCTAAAAAACAGACATTAAACAATTATGATTTTACCCCCGATGTTAGATACCTTAAATGAAAATATATGTGAATTAATATTTTCTCAAGCAATAGAAAAAAAATACAATACTGGAGATCTTATTGTTTTGAAAGATGCTCCATTTCATAGAACAGCTCTTCTTACTAAAGGAGTATTAAAAGCCCATTTAGATGAAGACGATAATAATTCTTTACTGTATTATATTTCACCTTCCGAAAATCCATTCATTTGTCCTTTGGTGATAACTCAAACATCTATTTCTCCTATTTCAATAACAGCTATTGAAGATTGTTCTTTATTATGGATTAATAATGACAAACTAGAAGAATGGGAAAAGGAATATAGTTTTCTAAGAAATAGTAAAATAAAAAGTACTTTATATAACATTAGTAAAATTACATCGAGAATAAGTAATCGTACTACTCTTACTTTAGAAGATCGTTTATATAACTATTTATATGAAAAACATCATATTTACAGTACTAAAAAACTTCAAATTTCAAGAACTGAAATATCGTTAGATTTAAAAGTTCCATTACCTTCTATCTCTAGAGCATTAAAAAAACTAGAGTATAGAAAAAAGCTAATTAACAGAACTCGCTCTATACAATTAGTGTAAATTATTTTTTTTGTAAATTGTAAACTGTAAATGGTAAAAAATACTGCAACAAGTTATTTAAAATACTTGTTGTCTAATCTCTAAAATCTCTTTTATAATTATCTCTAAAATTAGTAACGTTTATTCATAAACTTGAATGAATTGTATTTGTTTATTTTTAAATTAACCTTTCAAAACATGCTACAAAACTTACCTTTTCCAAGAGATTTAATTGATTTAATTCAAAAAAAAACTACTATTCAAACTTTTAAAAAAGGGGATTTAATACTAGGAGATAGTCATAGTCTTATTGATACTTCCGTAATATTACTTTCTGGAGCTTGTAAAACAGCTACAGTCTTAAACAATAAAAAAACCCATTTATATTGTGTTGAAGCTAATCCTGAGTCTCCCAAATTATTATTTTGTTCTGATTTAAATAAAATTACTGATATAAACTTTTCAATCACTTCCTTAATAAATTGTGACGTTATTTTTATTCCTCATAACTTTATTATTGAATGGGCTATAAGATTTACTGAATTTGATTTTCTCATTAAAGAAGGCCTTAGATATATATTTCTAAATATTCTTAATGAAATGAAGAACATAAGTAGTTTTTCTTTAGAAGATCGATTGATAAAATACCTTAAGTATAAAACTTCTTTTTATGATGATAATGAAATTAAAATTCCATTATCTGAAATTTCAGAAGATTTAAATTTTTCAAGAGAAGCAATATCTAGAAGCCTTAGAAAATTAGAAGAAAAAAATCTAATAATAAAAAAACCTAGATCTATAATAGTTTTTTAATTTTTTTGAGAAAAGTTAGATTATATTGAGTTTCAAAATTGATTTTATAAAAAAAACCACATTTGAGTCTTAATTATAAAACACCTAATCTTATACACAACAAAAAACCTTTGAAGTTAACTTCAAAGGTTTAAATAAATTTTTATAAATCTGTCAACCTATTTTAGGACGACTCAAAATTAAATAAAATTAATGTTTAATTGGATTTTGCACTTTTCCCTTAAGGTGTTTTGCATAGAATCCCATCATTGATTTATATAATGCTATTCTATTTTCTTCTTTTCCGAAACCATGTCCTTCATCATATCTTACCATGTAAGGAACATCTACACCTTTAGCTCTAAGTCCTTCTACAATTTGATCTGACTCATCTATATTTACTCTAGGATCGTTTGCTCCTTGAACTACAAATAAAGGTTTCTTAATTTTATCAATATGGAAAACTGGTGAAACTTCGTTCATAATTGCTTTTTCAGCTGCCACATCTTCGTCGTACCAAATTTCTTTGATAATTTTTAAATAAGGTTTCCAATAAGGAGGAATAGTTTTCATAAATGTGAATAAGTTAGATACGCCAACATAATCTACACCACAAGCATATAAATCTGGAGTTTTAGTTAAACCTCTTAATACAGCATAACCACCATGACTTCCTCCATAAATTGCAGCTTTTTTTGCATCTACCCAACCTTTTTCGGTAACATATTTTAATCCATCTTCTACATCATCCATTGCTTTTCTACCAATTTCTTTAAATCCTGATTCTAAGAATTTCCTTCCATATCCACCAGAAATTCTAAAGTTAACTTGTAACGTAGCATAACCTCTACTTGCAAATAATTGTGATTCTGGATTGAATCCCCAAGAATCTCTAATTCCTTGTGGACCTCCGTGTGGATTTACAATAACAGGAACTTTTTCTCCATTTAAAGCTGCTTTAGGTAAAGTGATATATCCATGAATTGTTAAACCATCTCTACTTTTAAATGTAATTGGACGCATCTCAGCCATGTCTTCTGGATTTAACTGAGGCATTGTATTATAAATCTCTTTTAATTCATTTTTCTCTAAATCGTAGATGTAATAAATACCATATACTTTATCACTAGTGATGTATAACATAAATTTAGTTTCATCATCAGTTTTTCCTGTAACATAATATTGCATTCCAGGAAGCTTCTTCTTTACGGCTTTATCTAATTTCTTGTAGGTTTTACTTACAGGAATTAAAATATTCTTTTCTCCTTCGTACGATAAATAATCGATAGCGTAGTTGTTCTTTTTAGATAATCCTAAACCTCTAACATCGTACTTTTCGTTTGAGAAAATTTTCTTAATTGTTTTTTTCTTCTTTAAATCATATAATAAAATTTCGGCTTTATCTGTTTCTAGATTACTTAATACATAAGCATCGTGTGGATACTCTGTAGCATAGTTGAATGAAATAATACCGAAACTATCTTTCCAATTTAATTGTTTCCATAATTCATATCCTCCTTTTCCGTCTTCATAATACACCTCCATATTTACACCATCTTTCAACTTAGTGTAACCTCTTAAATTTCCGTCTTTATCGAACTGATATCCTGCAATTGGATTACTAGCGTCTTTATTCACAAATAATTGCTTGATATCACCTGTTATTACGTTCAGTTTATAAGGCTCAAAAATTTGTGGATTGTTTTTGTTTAATTGAACAATGATATGATCTTTATCTTCTCTTAATAAAGATTCGAAATTAGCTCTAACACCTTCGAAAGGAGTTAAATCTTTATTATTGCTTCCGTCTAAATTTACAGCGTAAATATGATAATTTTCATTTCCTCCTTTATCCATAGTATAAAAAAGGCGATTAGAATTTAACCATCCGTATCCTCTGATTAATTCTTCTTTTTGTTCAATAACTCTTCTAGCTTTTCCTGTTTGAGTATTTTTCACATATACATGTTGCTTTCCATTAGCATCACTTTCTTTGTATGATAAATATTTTCCATCAGGTGAAAAACGAAATGCACTACCTTTTGGATTCGCAAAATAATCTTCAACAGAATATTTATACGTTCCTTTTTCTAAAGCTGAAAGCTTATTTAAATCTTGCTCTGAAGAAACTAATGTTGGATTTCCCGGAACCGTTTTTTCTGTTTTTTTCAATGATAATGGAATTTCCATACCTCCTTGTTTAAAAGTTCCTTTGAACTCTTTTTCTTCTAATTTTGCTGAATAATTAATTCCTGCTTTTTTAAATACAATTGTTAATGTATTATCTGTAAACGTAGTTGTGTCCATTGGAATTCCTGTCGCTCCTTGAGATGGACTATCCATTGTTGAAGAAAATGCTCCATCCTTTTCAGAAATATTAAAAACTAAAGGCATTTCCATACCTTGAACTTTTAATGTTCCTTTCCAAGAACCTGTAATTTTTTGAGCACTTCCTACAGTAACACTAACTATAAAAAGTAAAAGTGTTAATAGATGGCTGTTTTTTTTCATTTGAATTTGTTTTAGGTTTTTAATCTGACTTTATAGTAGTTAGTAGACTCACCTCACAAATTGTTACAAACAGTTTCTATTTTTAAAAAACTTCTTTAGCTATTTTCTTGATATTATCTGATTTTCCCATTGAATAATAATGCAATACAGGAACACCTGCTTTAATTAATTCTTTACTTTGTTGAATTGCCCATTTAATACCAACTTCACGTATTTGTTTATTGTCTTTACAAGCTTCTATTTGTTCAACAAGGTCTTGAGGTAAATCTAAACGAAACACTTGAGGTAAAATATGCAGATGTCGTTTTACTGCAATTGGTTTTATTCCTGGAATAATAGGCACATTAATTCCTGCTTCTCTAGCTTTTTTAACGAAATTGAAATATTTCTGATTATCGAAAAACATTTGAGTAACTACATAATCTGCACCCGAATCTACCTTTTCTTTTAATCGTTTTAAATCTGATTCGATACTTGGCGCTTCTAAATGCTTTTCAGGATAACCAGCAACTCCTACACAGAAATCTGACTTATAAGGTGTTTCAATGATTTCATGCAAATACTTTCCTTTATTTAAATCACTAATTTGTTTTACTAAATCTGAAGCGTATTTATTTCCTCCATTAGAAGCTTTAAAATATTGCTGATCTTTTCTTGCATCACCACGTAGTGCCATTATATTATCTATTCCTAAATAGTGACAATCAACTAAAACATACTCTGTTTCTTCTTTGGTGAATCCTCCGCATAATACATGTGGAATAGCATCAACATCATATTTATATTTTAATGAAGCACAAATACCAACCGTTCCTGGTCGCATTCTTGTTATTTTCTTCTCTAAGAGCCCATTATCTTTTTCAATATAAATATATTCCTCTCTAGATGTTGTAACATCTATAAATGGAGGTTTAAATTCCATCAATGGATCAATATTATTATATAATTCTTGTATGTTTTGTCCTTTTTGAGGAGGAACAATTTCAAATGAAAATAATGTTTTCCCCTTTGCCTTTTTAATATGTTCTGTAACCTTCATCCTTAATTTCTATCTATTAAAGCAACTGTTCTTGAATTTCATTAATATCTCCTTCATATTCCCAATAAATCCATCTTCCATGGGCATAATCTGTAAGAATAAACTTTTCACTAACGGATTTTATCCTATCTAAATTGACTAACTTTTTATTAAAGCCATCGACAGTTACTTCTTCAATTATTTCTTTATTTTGATCATCGAAACCATGAACAATTTGATGACTTCCTAACTTTAATTCTATAAATCTTTTACTCATTTTATTTTAATTGAATGTCTGTGTTCTAACGTCATTCCGAATTCATTTCTGAATCTAATTATATCATTAAACAATTCGTTATGAGAAACTGAAACAAGTTCAGGTTCATGTGAACTTATCATTATACATTCCTAATATTTTTTAATCTGCAAGTACTGGGTTCAACCATTTTTTTGCATGTTCTAAAGAATTTCCTCTTCGGTTTACATAATCTTTTAACTGATCTTCTTTTATTTTCCCTAAACCAAAATATTTAGATTCTGGGTTTCCAAAATAATAACCAGACACACTTGCTGCTGGCCACATTGCTAAACTTTCGGTAAGTTTAACTCCTATTTTTTCTTCAACTTTTAAAACATCCCAAATGATATTCTTTTCTAAATGATCTGGGCAAGCTGGATATCCTGGAGCTGGACGAATTCCTTTATAGCTTTCTTTAATTAATTCTTCGTTAGATAAGTTTTCTTGATTCGCATATCCCCAATGTTTCGTTCGTACTTCTTTATGTAAGTATTCTGCAAAAGCTTCTGCCAAACGATCTGCGATAGCTTTAATCATAATTGAATTATAATCGTCGTTATCTTTTTCGAATGCTGCTGCTAATTCTTGAGTTCCGAAACCTGCTGATACACAAAAACAACCTATATAATCTTTCTTTCCAGTTGTTTTTGGCGCCACAAAATCTGCTAAAGCAATATTGGGCACGCCTGATTTTTTCTTTAATTGCTGACGAAGTGTTACGAAAGTAGCCTGAGTTTCTCCCTTTTCATTATATACTTCAATATCATCTTCATTTACTGTATTCGATGGGAATAGACCAAAAACTGCTTTCGCTTTTAGTAATTGTTCATCTATTACTTTTTGTAATAAAACTTGTGCATCTTTATATAATTCCGTGGCTTGCTCTCCTACAATTTCATCAGTTAAAATATTTGGAAACTTTCCATGTAAATCCCACGATCTGAAAAACGGACTCCAATCGATATAATCTAACAACACTTTTAAATCTAGGTTTTCAATAACTTGAATTCCTAAAAAATTAGGTTCTTTAATTTCTGAATTTTCCCAATCTATTTTGAATTTATTTTCTCTTGCTTCAGCTAATGAGATGTAATTCTTCTGCTTTGTTCTATTTAAAAACTGATCTCGAAATTTATCGTATTCTTCACGTATCTGTTCTTTATAAATTTTATTGTTTTCTTGTAACAAATCACCTACAACGGTAACTGCTCTAGATGCATCGTTAACATGCACAACTGCATTTGCATATTTTGGAGCAATTTTTACAGCTGTATGTGCTTTAGATGTTGTCGCTCCTCCGATTAATAATGGAATATTCATTTGTTCTTTCTCCATTTCGTTGGCCAAATACACCATTTCATCTAAGGACGGTGTAATTAATCCGCTTAAACCAATAACATCTACTTGCTCTTTTTTAGCTGCTTCAATTATTTTTTCTGGCGGAACCATTACGCCTAGATCAACAATTTCATAATTATTACAACCTAAAACTACACTCACTATATTTTTACCAATATCGTGTACATCTCCTTTTACAGTTGCCATTAAGATTTTTCCAGCAGAAGATGTGCTACTATCTTTAGATTCTTCGATAAAAGGTTGTAAATATGCTACAGCTCTTTTCATTACACGAGCCGATTTTACTACTTGGGGTAAGAACATTTTTCCACTTCCGAATAAATCTCCAACTACATTCATTCCGGCCATTAAATGACCTTCGATAACTTCAATAGGTCTCTTAACACTTTGACGAGCTTCTTCTACATCTTCTTCAATAAAAGCATCAACTCCTTTTACCAGACTATGTGTAATTCGATCTTGTAAATCTTTTTCTCGCCAAGCTTGCTGTTTTGCTGGATCTTCTTTTTTAATTCCTTTTACAGTCTCTGCAAACTCTAATAAACGTTCAGTTGCATCGTCTCTACGATCTAAAAGTACATCTTCAACATGCTCTAACAAATCTTTAGGGATATCATCGTACACTTCCAACATGGTAGGATTTACAATTCCCATGTTCATTCCATGTTGAATCGCATGATACAAGAAAGCTGAATGCATTGCTTCACGAACCGTATTATTTCCGCGGAAAGAAAAAGACACATTACTTACTCCACCAGAAACACTTGCATAAGGCAAGTTTGTTCGAATCCATTTTGTAGCTTCAAAAAAATCTACTGCATTTTTTCGATGCTCTTCCATTCCAGTTGCTACCGGAAAAATATTTGGATCGAAAATAATGTCTTCTGGAGCAAACTTTACTTTATCAACTAAAATTCGATAGGAACGTTCACAAATTTCAATTCTTCTTTCGTAATTATCGGCTTGACCTTTTTCATCAAAAGCCATAACAATTGTAGCTGCTCCGTATCTTTTAATCAGTTTTGCTTGACGAATAAAATTCTCTTCTCCTTCTTTTAAAGAAATAGAATTCACTACACATTTCCCTTGTGCTACTTGCAATCCAGCCTCTATGATTTCCCATTTAGAACTATCGATCATAATTGGAATTCGAGCAATATCTGGTTCAGAAGCAATCAAGTTTAAAAATGTTACCATGGCATGTACACCATCTAACATTCCTTCATCCATATTGACATCAAGAATTTGAGCACCACCTTCTACTTGATCTCTTGCAACTGCTAGTGCTTCTTGATATTTTTCTTCTTTAATTAACCGTAAAAATCGTCGAGAACCTGTAACATTTGTTCGTTCACCAACATTAATAAAGTTACTTTCTGGAGTAACAATTAACGGTTCTAATCCTGATAATTTTAAATATCTACTACTCATTCTCTGCTACCAAAACTTTTCTTGGTTTATAATTTTTAGCCACATCTGCAATTGCTTTAATGTGCTCTGGAGAAGTTCCACAACAACCTCCAATAATATTAATTAATCCATCTTTTAAAAAGTTCTCAATTAGATCTCTCATTTCTTCTGGAGTTTGATCATATTCGCCAAAAGCATTGGGTAATCCAGCATTGGGATGTGCCGAAGTAAAAAACTCTGTATTATGAGACAATCGTTTTAAATAAGGCTCTAGTTGCTCTGCACCTAGAGCACAATTAAACCCTACACTTAATAAAGGAATATGAGATATAGAAATTAAGAAAGCCTCAACTGTTTGTCCTGATAATGTTCTTCCACTTGCATCTGTAATCGTTCCTGAAATCATTACTGGAATATCGATTCCCCGTTCTTCTTTTACTTCCTCAATTGCGAAAATTGCCGCTTTTGCATTTAATGTATCAAATATTGTTTCTACCAACAACACATCTGAACCACCATCCATTAAAGCTTCTACTTGCTGTTTGTAAGCTACACGTAAATCATCGAAAGTAACAGCTCTATATTCCGGTCTATTTACATCTGGAGATAAACTTGCAGTTCTGTTTGTAGGTCCAATAGAGCCAGCTACAAAACGTGGTTGATCTGGATTTTTGGCTGTAAATTCGTTAGCTACTTCTTTAGCAATTTTTGCAGACTGAAAATTTAGTTCGTATACCAAATCTTCCATATCATAATCTGCCATAGCTATTGTTGTTCCAGAAAAAGTATTGGTTTCAATAATATCTGCTCCAGCCTCTAAATATTTTCTATGTACTGATTTTACAGCTTCTGGCTGTGTGATTGATAATAAATCATTATTTCCTTTTAAAGGAATATGATGTGAAGTAAATCTTTCTCCACAAAAATCTTCTTCAGTGAATTTAAATTCTTGAAGCATAGTTCCCATTGCACCATCGAGTACAAGGATTCTTTTTTGTATTTCTGTAAAAATGTTATGTGACATTCCTGATGTTAAATTTTGTATGCTATCAGGAAAAGAAGAAGTATTCTTTGGGTTATCTCTCCACAATATTTAAAATATTGAAGTAGAATTTAGCACCTTCTTTGTTTACACAAAGGGTTGCTAAGGTTTCAAAGGGTCTATTCCCTCCACCTTTCTTGATAACTATAAAATGTTTATGAACTGAATTGCAAAGTTATTGGTTTATTTTTTATTACACAATAATAGATTGTTTTTATATTTAGAATTATTATTTATAACCTCCAAAATGGATATTGAAAAAGTTAAACAGAAAATTCAATCTTATAAAGATGAAGTTAAAGATCTACATCCTTTTTTAAAAAACTTCTTTACTCACCTACCTTATATTAAACATATAGAATACACTCATGGAAACAGAGAATACGGTTCTAATTTTGTCTTAATACAAGAAGATCAAACATTGCTCAAAGAAAAATATACAGGTGTAGTTGTCAAAAGTCAAAAAATTCACAGTCAGACATTGAAAATATTGAACGTCAAATAAATGAATCTTTTAGAATGCCTAAAACTATTTTTAATGGACAAAAAAGAATTTCATTAGATAATGTATGGTTTATAACTAACAATAAAATTACTATTAATGCTCAAGATAAAATCAAAGAATACTTCAGTGATAAAAACCTAACCATTATAGATATAGACCAACTGACTAATCTAGTTTTAGATCATTATAAAGAATTTCAAAATATTTTACAGTAGAAAATAATCACATAAAAGGTAATGGTAAATTTCCGAAAATTGATATGGAAGGAAAATATTTAGGTTATTATGAAAATAACTATATAGAACAATTTATCTTCATTGGTGATCAAAAAAATCAAACTGCCACGATATACGGAGGTGATTTAGGTTGGGAAACAGAAATTAAATTATCAATGGAAATGGATAAAACAGATTATATTTTCAGTAAAAATGAAATACTATGGATATCAATTTGTTTTTCAAATATGTCTTCAAAAGATGTAACAGAAACTAACTCTTTTTTTACAGAAAAATTAAGCTACACTTTATAATTAAAAAGCCTTTTCAAAAATGAAAAGGCTTTTTAATTATAAATTTTCGACGACAATCGAACTAAAATTCTCTATACAAAAATATCTGAAGATAAATAACGATCTCCTCGATCACAGATAATTGCAACAATAATGCCTTCGTCTAGTGTTTCCGCTAATTTTAAAGCTGAAGCTACTGCTCCACCACTACTCATTCCTGAGAAAATTCCTTCTTCACGAGCTAAACGAATGGTCATTGCTTTTGCTTCTTCTTGATTTACCTCTAAAACTTTATCAATTTTTTCTCTTTTAAAAATTGCTGGTAAATATTCTTCTGGCCATTTACGAATTCCTGGAATGCGAGCTCCTTCTTTTGGCTGAACACCAACAATAGTAATATCTTTATTTTGCTCTTTTAAATAATCTGAAACTCCTGTAATTGTTCCTGTAGTTCCCATAGCAGAAACGAAATGAGTTACTTTTCCTTCAGTATCTCTCCAAATTTCTGGTCCGGTTGTACTATAATGTGCTTTTGGATTATCTAAATTATCGAACTGATTTAATCTAAAATATCCCTTTTTGTATTTTAATTCTAAAGCATGATCAATAGCTCCTTCCATACCAACTTCAGAAGGTGTTAAGATTACTTCTGCTCCGTAAGCTCGCATTGTTTTTACACGTTCTATAGTGGCATGTTCTGGCATTACCAATACCATATTTAATCCTAAAACTTTTGCCATTAATGCAAGTGCAATTCCTGTATTTCCACTTGTTGCTTCTACTAAAGTATCTCCTTTTTTAATGTTATTCTTTTTCAAAGCTTCAGAAATCATGTAATACGCTGCTCTATCTTTTACACTTCCTCCTGGATTATGTCCTTCTAACTTTAAAAACAGACGAACATTTTCTTTATTTATAATATTTGTAGCTTCTACTAAAGGCGTATTTCCTACAAAATCTGTAATATTTTTTGCGTTCATATACTAGTTATAAATACTATTTTGTGATTTATAAATCACAGTTGAATTTGGCTCTATAGACTTTGTTATGCAAACATTTGCTCCGATAACTGTATTTGCTCCAACCACAATATTTCCTAAAATTGTAGCATTTGCATAAATGGTTACATTACTTTCTATCGTTGGATGTCTTTTAACTTCAGCTAATTCTTTTTTTACTTGAATTCCACCTAAAGTTACTCCTTGATAAATACTAACATTATTTTCGATAATTGTAGTTTCACCTATTACGACACCTGTTGCATGATCGATAAAGAAAGCTTCTCCAATTGTTGCTCCTGGATGAATATCTACACCGGTTAAACTATGTGCATATTCACTCATCATTCGCGGTAAAATTGGGACATTAATTTTATACAATTCATGACTTAAACGATATATCGCAATGGCGTGAAAACCTGGATACGCTAAATATACCTCACCTAAACTTTTACAAGCTGGATCTTTATTTTCAAAAGCTTTTGCATCTAAATCTAATTTCTTTCGGATATCGCAGAATGATGTTTGATAATACATCCAAATTTCTTCGTGTTTTTCTACAGATAATCCTTTTAAGATTTTTACAAACTTACTTTTTAAATGATTGGCTTTTTCCTGACAAACATCTTCAAACAATGCATAAAATAGTTGTTTTGTAAAATATTCTACATCGTCTTTTAGTGATAAGTTGTAATTACTGAATTGCATTTTATTTTTTTATATAAATATAATTAACTTTCTGGAGCTAACTCTACTTCTAAACCTTCTAATTCTGGAGTCATTCGAATTTGACACCCCAATCTACTATTATCTTCTACATCGAAAGCTTCTGCTAACATCGCATCTTCATCATCTGACATTTCTGGAAGCTCGTGGCTAGATGTAACATAACATTGACAAGAAGCACACATGGCCATTCCTCCACAGATTCCTATGGTTCCTTCTGGAGCTAATTCGTAAGAACGAACAACTTCCATTAAATTCATTGCCATATCTGTCGGAGCAACTACATCATGAATTACACCTTCTCTATCTTTTATTTTTATATTAATATCCATTTCTTTCAGTATTAAGAAATTAGTATTAAGTCCTGAGTACTTTGACCTTCAGACTTAATACTTAACGCTAATTGATAGCTTTTACTACTGCTTTTGGTGCCTCTTTTTTAGTTCCGTCAAAACCTTCTACTCCTCCTACAGTTGTATATTTCATTACATACTTTTTGTCTGGAAAAATTCTCTTATATGCACTCTGACACATTAAAGTAGCTTCATGGAAACCACATAAAATTAATTTTAATTTACCTGGATATGTATTAACATCTCCAATAGCATAAATTCCTGGAATATTTGTTTGATAATCTAAAGAATTGTCAACTTTAATAGCATTCTTTTCAATTTCTAATCCCCAATTTCCAATCGGACCAAGTTTTGGGGCTAATCCGAATAAAGGAATGAAATGATCTGTATCGATTATAAAAGGCTCTTTATCTTTTTGTTCTACAACAACACCTGTGACTTTATCGTCTCCAAGAATTCCTTTTACTTCAGCAGGAGTAATTAAATTAATCTTGCCTAAGTTCTTTAATTCTTGAACTTTTTCTACTGAGTCTAAAGCTCCTCTAAATTCATTTCTTCTATGAATTAATGTTACTGATTTTGCAACATCTGTTAAGAAGATTGACCAGTCTAAAGCAGAATCTCCACCACCTGCAATAACCACATCTTTATCACGATATAATTCTGGTTCTTTAATCATGTATTCAACTCCGTTATCTTCGAATTTAGCTAAATTATCAATCTTAGGTTTTCTTGGCTCAAAACTTCCTAAACCTCCAGCAATTGCCACTACTGGTGCTTTATGTTTTGTTCCTTTATTTGTTGTAACGATAAATGTTCCATCGTCTTGTTTATCGATTGTTTCTGCACGTTCTCCTAAAGTAAAACCTGGCTGAAACTGCTTTCCTTGCTCTAATAACTTCTCCGTTAAATCACCTGCTAAAATCTCAGGATAAGCTGGTATATCGTAAATTGGTTTTTTCGGATAAATCTCTGAACATTGTCCACCTGGTTGTGCTAATGCATCTATTAAATGACAACGTAATTTTAATAATCCTGCTTCAAAAACTGTAAATAACCCTGTTGGTCCTGCTCCTATTATTAATATATCTGTTTCTATCATTTTTCTATCTTTTCTACTAAACCTTTAGTAAACTCGTTTAATGTTTCTACTTTTTGTTCAAAATTTCCTTTAATTGTTTTTCTATACTCGTTTAAATTCTGCACGAGGTCATCTATTTTATCTGGAATTACTTCTTCAAAAAATTGTCGTAATCTTTTTGCTGTTGTAGGTGATTTTCCATTGGTAGAAATTGCAATTTTCACATTTCCTTTCGTTACAATTCCTCCCATATAGAAATCGCAATACGGTGGATTATCTGCTACATTTACCAACTTACTTTGCGCTCTACAATCTTTGTAAACCTCAACATTTATTTCTGGAATATCTGTGGTTGCAATCACAATATGTTTTCCATCTAAATACGAAGTTTTGTATACATCGTTAATTAGTGTAACGTCGTATTTTTCTGCTAAAGCTTTTGTTCCTGTTCTAAACATTGGTGACACAATAGTAACTTTTGCATCTGGACTCGATTTCAACAAAAACGTAAGTTTTTCTTCTGCAACAAAACCACCACCGACAATTAATACCTGTAGATTTTTCACTTTAAGAAAAACAGGATATAAATTATTTCTTTCTTCATTCATTACCTACCATTTCTAAACTTGTTTCATTAACTATTCCTTGAAGAGTTTCTCTATGTTTTACTACTTCTCCAATTACGATAATTGCAGGATTACTTAATTGTTGTTCTTTAACAATATTTTCAATAGAAGCAATAGTACCAATTCCAACTTTTTCTCTTGGAGTAGTTCCTTCTTGAATAATTGCCACAGGTAAATCATGTTTTCCTTCTAATCGAAATAATGTAGTTATTTGCGAAAGTTTCCCCATTCCCATTAATATCACAACTGTTGCTTTTGATTTTGCTGCTAACGCAACATCTTCAGAAAGTTTATGTTGTTTTGTTGTTCCTGTAATTACCCAGAAACTTTCTGCACTACCTCTTTTTGTTAATGGTACATTTTGATATGCTGGAACTGCTATTGATGATGAAATTCCGGGTACCATCGCTACTTGTAATCCATATTTAGCAGCATATTCCATTTCTTCAGCTCCTCTTCCGAAAATAAAAGGATCTCCTCCTTTTAAACGCACTACATGTCCATGAGAATATCCTCTAGATACAATAAGTTCGTTAATTTGTTGCTGTTGATAACGATAACATCCTCGTCTTTTTCCAACAAAAATTAATTCAGCATTTGGATTCACATAATCTAATAATTCAGCATTTACCAGAGCATCGTATAAAATAACATCTGCATTTTTTAACGCTTTAATAGCTTTTACCGTAATTAGTTCTGGATCACCAGGACCAGCACCTACAACTGTTAATTTAGGAATTGCATTCATCATCTTTATTTTACTTCAACTTCTAACTTTCTGTATGCATCTACTTTATGATAAAAACTCTTTGCTTTTTTTACATAATTTTTAGCAAATTCTTCTGATGGTTCATTTTTATTTATTGCATAAACAAAATCTGCAAAAGAACTTTCTAAAACTATTCGATTAGTCTTTACAAAAACCTCTTCAAAATTTGCTACTATAGAAGCTTGAGTGTTTGTTTTAGCTCCTTCAACTGTTAATAATGCTTTTGCCGTGTTTATAATAGATGCATAAGAATGATAAATACTATCTGCCCACTTTTCTTCTTGAATAGATAATTCGGCATTTTCTATTTTCTCTTCGCTTTCAAATAATAATGTAGCTACTAAATCGATCACAACTCCTGCACATTCTCCTACACCAATAGCTTTAACATATTTTCTATCATGCCCCCAATCCACAAAATCATCTTCTGTTAAATTATCAGTACTTGATAAGTGCTTTAATAAATCATAGAAATATGTTTTTCCTTGTTTATCGTAATAATCTAAAAAACTTTCATTTTTAGTTTGATTATTTTTAAAATCATTTAATAAAACACGTAATGATTCTGGTCCTCTTTTACTAGGTATTTTAATTACTTTATCTGCAAATCTTCCTTTTCCATCTCCTAAAACACCTCCTCCTAATAAAATCTGCAATGCTGGTGCAACTAAATTTCCTGTTTTTATTGACATTCCTTGGAAACCAATATGAGCCATATTATGTTGACCACAAGCATTCATACAACCACTAATTTTGATTGTAATATCTTTATTATTTACATATTGTGGATACTCACTTTTTAAAACACGCTCTAGTTCAGCAGAAATACCTGTACTACTAGAAATACCTAAATTACATGTATCTGTTCCAGGACAAGCTGTGATATCAAATACACTATTATATCCTGCTTCAGTAAAACCAAGTTTATTTAATTCTGTATAGAAAAATGGTAAAAAAGCTTCTCTTACATGACGAATTAAAATATTCTGACGTAATGTAAATCGTAACTCGTTTGCTCCGTATTTCTTGATTAAATCGGCTAACTTTCTAGCTTTATCGGTATAAAAATCACCTAAATGTACTTTTATTCCAATAGCAAATAAGTCATCTTGTTTTTGTGGAATTACATTTGTAGATTTCCATAAATCATATGCTTCTTGATCTTCAATAGTTACTGAAGGAACTTCTGATGTTTCAAAAACAATTTCATTCTCAAAATCAGTCGTATCAATAGGATAAGATTGATATGCTAAAGCTCTTTTCTCTTTATCTACTAAATTTAAAAATCCATCTAAACCTAAATCTTTAACTAAGAATTTTAAACGCGCTTTTGCTCTTTTAGTTCTTTCTCCGTAACGATCGAAAACTCTTAAAACACCTTCAATAGTTGGAATTAATAAATCTGTAGCTAAGAAATCATACATTACATCTGCATGTCTTGGTTGAGAACCTAATCCACCTGCAAGTACAACTTTAAATCCATGAATTTCTTGATCTCCGATCTTTTTAGTTTTAGCAATAAAACCTAAATCGTGAATAAAACTTAATGCAGTATCATCATCTGTCGCAGAAAAAGACATTTTAAATTTTCTCCCCATTTCTTGACAAACAGGATTTCTTAGAAAGAATTGAAATGTTGCATGTGCGTATGGTGTTACATCAAACGGTTCTTTAGGATCTATTCCTGCGGTTTCTGATGCTGTTACATTTCTTACTGCATTTCCACAAGCTTCCCTTAAAGTTATATCATCTTTTTCTAATTGTGCCCAAAGTTCAGGGGTTCTATCTAAACTCACATAATGAATTTGAATATCTTGTCGTGTTGTAATATGTAATCTTCCTCTAGAATATTCATCAGATACATCAGAAATACGATGTAATTGCTCACTTGTTACTTTTCCGTAAGGAAGTTTTATTCGTATCATTTGAACTCCTAGCTGTCTTTGCCCATATACACCACGAGCTAAACGCAGACTTCTAAAACGTTCTTCATCTATTTTTCCTTCTTTAAAAAGTCTAATTTTTCTTTCTAATTCCAATATGTCTTTTTCAACAACTGGATTTTCTATTTCGCTTCTAAAACTTTGCATGGTAATAGGGTTTAATTATGCAAAAATTGCTGCTTGTTTAATAATTCTTCTTCGGTTTCTACATGATTCTCATCAGGAACACAACAATCTACAGGACAAACTGCTGCACATTGTGGCTCTTCGTGAAACCCTTTACATTCTGTACATTTATCTGGTACAATGAAATAGTATTCATCAGATATTGCTTCTTGATCATCTTCAGCATTCAGCTTAATTCCATTCAACAATTCAATATCTCCTTCTAAAGAAGTTCCTTGACCGTAATTCCAATCTTCAGCTCCTTCATAAATTGCTGTATTCGGGCACTCTGGCTCACAGGCACCACAATTGATACATTCGTCTGTTATAATAATTGCCATTTCCTGTTTTTTTAATTGATGAAACCTACACCCGAAGTATTATTTGTTTTCGGATTAATTAAGATAAAAGCTCCATTCGCTTTATTTTTTTTATAACTATCCACAAACAATGGTTTACTTACTTTCAGGCTAACTTTCCCTATTTCATTCAGGGAAAGTTTTGAAGGGTTTTCATGTTCGCCCGAAAAGTCAGTGTTAATAATTGTATTTAGACTGGTAATTTTAGCTTGCGCATCATTTACTCCGTGCTTGATATAATATTTTTCTGAAGCTCGTAATGGCGTACTATCCATCCAACAAATCGTAGCTTCTAATTGTTTTACAATTTTAGGTTCTTGACCAGTTTTCACTAACATATCACCTCTACTTACATTCACATTGTCTTCTAATGTTATGCTTACAGAACTTCCACTTTTAGCTTGTTCGAATTCTTGATCGAAAAACTGGATACTCTTTACTTTAGATTTTGTTTCAGAAGGCAATACTGTAACTTCATCACCAACTGCTAAATCTCCTCCATATAATTTACCAGCATAACCTCGATAATCATGATATTCATCTGTTTTAGGACGAATTACGGTTTGAACAGGAAAACGAACCTTAGATTCTACATTCAATTCACTTTTAACATTCAAACCTTCTAGATGGTCTAATAAACTTTTACCTGTATACCAAGGAATATTATTAGAAGTTGAAACTACATTATCTCCATGTAAAGCTGATATTGGCACAAATGTTAAATTTTGATCTTGATAATCACTTTTTTGAGACAAATATTCTATTTCACCTTTAATCTGATTGAATTTCTCTTCAGAATAATCTACCAAGTCCATTTTATTTACTGCGATAACAACTTCTTTCACTCTGAGTAGATTATTGATAAAGAAATGACGATATGTTTGCTCTACCACTCCATTTCTAGCATCTACTAAAATTATAGACGCTTGAGAATTTGACGCTCCAGTAACCATATTTCTGGTATATTCGATATGCCCAGGACTATCGGCTACAATAAAACTAGTTCTTGGTGTAGAAAAATAAATATGTGCTACATCGATTGTAATTCCTTGTTCTCTTTCTGCTACTAAACCATCAGTAGCTAATGAAAAATCTAGATAATCAAATCCACGCTGTTTACTTTTATCTTCAATTGCTTGAAGTTTATCTTCAGTCAATGAATTTGTATCGTATAAAATTCGTCCTATTAACGTGCTCTTTCCGTCATCTACACTTCCTGCTGTTGCTATTTTTAGTACGTTCATTTTTTTTTATTGATAGAGAGCTTTAGACTGTAAGAATTTTATAAATAATCCCCAAAACAATAATCACTTACAGTCTTTCACCCCATAAATTTTGTAATCTTTTAAAAATATCCTTGTTGTTTTCTTTTTTCCATTGCAGCTTCAGATCGTTTATCATCAATTCTAGCACCACGTTCTGAAATTTTAGAATCTCTAATCTCTGCAACTACAGATGCGATATCTACAGCATCAGATAAAACTGCGGCAGTACAACTCATATCTCCAACTGTTCTAAAGCGAACCATTCTTTGCTCTACTTTTTCATCTTCATCTCGATATACAACTCCATCATTTGCAGACCAAATAAGTCCGTCTCTTAAAAAAGTTTCACGCTGATGCGCAAAGTATATAGAAGGAATTTCAATGGCTTCCTTTTGGATATATGACCACACATCTAACTCTGTCCAATTTGAAATAGGAAACACACGAACATTCTGACCTAAATCTATTCTTCCATTTAACATATCGAATAATTCTGGTCTTTGATTTTTTTCATCCCACTGACCGAAATCATCACGAACTGAGAAAATTCTTTCTTTTGCTCTTGCTTTTTCTTCATCTCTTCTTGCACCACCGATACATGCATCGAATCCGAATTCTTCAATTGCATCTAATAGAGTTTCTGTCTGTAAAATATTTCGACTAGCATACTTACCAGTCTCTTCTTTTACTTTACCAGCATCTATATTATCTTGAACATTACGAACAATTAACTCAACTCCTAATTCTTCAACTAATCGATCTCGAAACTCAATAGTTTCAGGAAAATTATGGCCTGTATCGATATGCATTAAAGGGAATGGAATTTTTGCTGGGTAAAAAGCTTTTTGAGCTAATCTTACCAAGGTAATACTATCTTTTCCTCCAGAAAACAATAGTACAGGTTTTTCAAACTGAGCTGCTACTTCTCTTATGATATAAATTGCTTCGCTCTCTAATGCTCCTACTCTAATTACATTCGTATTCATAATCATGTTTTTTAAATATGTAAACCACATTCTCTATTACTCTCTACTTTAGTTGGATCGAAATATTTAAACTCGTTAGGTAAATCGAACTCAGCCAAATATTGATCTAACTCTTCGTCAGAAAAATTATAAAAAGGACTTACTTTTAGTACTCCATCTTTACTGACAGAAACAGTATCAATACTATCTCTAAAAGCAGTTTGTCCTTTCCTTAAATTAGTAAACCATACATCTGGTTGATGTTCGTTCATTGCTCTCTTAAAAGGCTCTAACTTAACTTGTTCTGTAAAAACAGCATGATTAGGATCATCTACACTAGGTAATCCTAAGACGATATTTCTGTGTGCAACTGTTTGCTTTGGCACGTATAACTTTACATTTAAACTTAACTTTTCTATAAGTTCTTCTGCGTGCTTATAAGTTTGAGGTGTATTATAACCTGTATCACACCATACAACAGGAATATCTTTTTGCTCGGTCACCACTAAATGTAAAATTGCACTTTCGTATGGTCTAAAATTAGTTGTTACTACTGGCCTTTTAGCTACTGACAACGCCCAATTCACAATCTCTTGAGGAGATTTCCCTTTTAATTCTTTGTTTATGTTTTCTATATTCATTTTCTACCCCATTTTATACTATTCCAAACTCTTTCATGAAAAAAATACAATAGCATTTTAGTTACTAATTCAATTCCTCCAATTGATAATGCTGTATCTATTTCTCCTGTAATTAACCATGAAATAACTATTGTATCTATCGTCCCTACCGCCCTCCAACTAAATGATTTAACAACACTTCTTAATGGTTTCTCAGAGTATCTATCTTCCTTAAAATTTGATTTATCTTCTATTATTTGTTCAAATATCATTTTAAAACACATTTACCCTATCGGGATGGTAGGTTTATGAGGCAAATATACATATGATTCACTAATATCAAAGTAAAAATCAAAAAATTAACACTTTAGTAATATTTGTTTAACTAAACTAAATCAGCAAGTGTAGTGTTTCTTAATACATGTAATGTATTATCACGCACTTGAATCATTAATTTATGTACAGCGCATGCCTCTTCATCTGGACAATCATCGCATTTTTCATAAAAATTCAAGCTTACACATGGTACCATTGCAATTGGACCTTCAAGAGTTCGGATTACTTCTGTCATTTTAACTTCAGAAGGGTCTTTTATCATATAATATCCTCCACCTTTTCCTTTTTTGGCCCCAAGCACACCTGCTTTTCTTAAGGTAAGTAATATACTTTCTAAAAATTTATGAGATATATTTTCACTTTCAGAAATTGTTGCAATCTGAACCTTTTCTCCTTTTTCTTGCTTCGCTATAAAAGTTAAAGCTTTAATCCCATATTTTGTTTTCTTAGAAAGCATATTACAAATATATACTTTTTATAAATTTTTATCCATCTAAAGCTTGTTTTAGATCTTCTATAACATCATCTACAAATTCTAAACCAATAGAACTGCGTACCAATCCATCTGTAATTCCAACTTCTAGTCGATCTTTTTCGCTTAATTTACTGTGAGTTGTAGAAGCAGGATGTGTTACAATTGTTCTTGAATCTCCTAAATTTGCAGATAAAGAACATAGTTTAATTTTATTTAAAAACTTTCTTCCAGCTTCGATTCCTCCTTTAATTTCAAAAGCTACAATATTACCTCCTAATCTCATCTGCTTTTTAGCTACTTCATATTGAGGATGTGATGGTAAAAAAGGATATTTCACAAAATTTACTGCTGGATGCGCTTCTAAAAATTGAGCAACTTTTAATGCATTTTCACAATGTTTATCTACTCGAACAGCTAAAGTTTCTAGACTTTTAGATAAAACCCAAGCGTTAAATGGTGACATAGCAGGACCAGTATTTCTAGCAAATAAATAAATTTCTTTAATCAGTTCTGCTTTTCCTACTGTAACTCCACCTAAAACTCTACCTTGTCCGTCAATTAATTTTGTCGCTGAATGAATTACCAAATCTGCTCCGAATTTTATCGGGTTTTGTAAATATGGTGTTGCAAAACAATTATCTATCACCAATAACAAATTATGCTTTTTAGCAATTTGAGATAAAGCCTCTAAATCCAAAACATCTACTGCTGGATTTGTAGGTGATTCTGCATATAATATTTTAGTATTCGGTTGAATTAAACTTTCAACTTTATCTAATTCATTTACTTTAAAATAACTAGTCTCTATATTCCATTTTGGTAAATACTTCGTAAATAAACTATGTGTAGAACCAAAAACAGAACGAGAAGAAACAATATGATCTCCAGCATTTAATAATGCTGCGAATGTTGAAAACACAGCTCCCATTCCTGTAGCAAATGCATAACCTGCCTCTGCTCTTTCCATTGCAACAATTTTATCTACAAACTCTGTAGTATTCGGGTTAGAAAATCTACTGTATAGATTTCGCTGCTTCTCTTCTGCAAAAGAAGCTCGCATATCTTCTGCATCATCAAAAACAAAACTCGATGTTAAATATAATGGTGTAGAATGTTCTGAAAACTGTGAACGTTCTGTTTGAATTCTTACTGCTTGTGTTTCAAAATTCTTACTCATATCTCTTCGTTATTCAAAATAATTTTATAATTTATTTTAGCTGTTTTTTCTATAATTTTAGCTACAGAACAGTATTTTTCTACAGCCAAACTTGTTGCTTTTTTTACTTTTGCACTACTCACTGTTCCGTTAAAATTATATGTAATTGTGATATCTTGAAAAATTGCTGGTATTTCATCTTCTTTACGAGTAGCATCTATTGAAACATTATAATCGAAATCGTAAACCTTTTGTTTGTTTAGAATCTTTACGACATCTATGCTACTGCAACTTGCCAGACTTACCAACATTAATTCCATAGGACGAATAGCGTTTACTGAAGTTTCATCTTGAGTTTGTCCTACTAATAATGAATAACCCGTTTGATTTTTTGCTTCAAATAATAGGTGTTTGTTATAATTTTTTAGTTGAATGTTCATTTGTTTTATTTTTTTGTTAATCGTAAAATATCTCCGAATACACCACGTGCTGTAACTTCTGCTCCAGCTCCAGCTCCTTGAATAACCAACGGTTGATCTCCATAAGATTCTGTATAAATTTCAAATATAGCATCAGATCCTTTTAAGCTTCCAAGTGGCGTATCTTTAGCTACAGAAACTAATTTCACATCTAATTTTCCTTTATTTTGTTGTAAGTCTCCATGTAAATCTCCGATGTATCTTAACACATGATTTTCTTTTTGATCTAACTTTTCTTCAGTGTAATACGGATCTAACTTTGTAGTATTTGATAAGAAATCTTCAACACTTCCAGATCTTAGTTCTTCTGGAATTAAATTCTGAATTTGAATATCTTCAAACTCATTTTCTAAATCTAATTCTCTAGCTAGAATTAAAAGCTTTCGGGCTACATCATTACCACATAAATCTTCTCTAGGATCTGGCTCAGTATATCCATTTTTAATAGCTTCGGATAATACTTCTGAAAATGTAGTTTCTTCTTCAGAAAATGTATTAAAAATAAAACTTAATGACCCTGAGAAAACTCCTCTAATTCTCGTTATATTTTCTCCTGAATCGTGTAATAATTTTATTGTATCAATTAATGGCAACCCTGCTCCTACATTTGTTTCGTAGAGATATGTTTTTTTGTTTTCTTCTAAAACATCTCGTAATTCTTTATAGAAAGAATGTGCAACTGTATTTGCTATTTTGTTGGATGAAACCAAATCGAAACCTGCTTTTACTAGAGGAATATAATTGTGTACAAAATCTTTACTGGCCGTATTATCAACAGCGATTAAGTTTTCTAAATGATGTGCTTTTGCAAAGTTTATTACTTCTTCTATATTGTTACTTGTATCGCTATTATCCAGATTATCTTTCCAGTTTTTATCTACTCCATTTTTACTTAACAATACATTTTTAGAATTGGCTACAGCAAAAATATTTAACTGAACTTTTCTTCTTTCTAAGATGTTTTTTGCGCTTGCTAAAATTTGTTCAATTAAGGTTCCACCAACTAAACCTTTTCCAAAAATTGCAATATTTATTTTCTTTGCTACTCCGAAAACTTGACCGTGAATTACATTAACAGCTTTGTGCAATTCTTCCTTTTTTACTACCAAACTCACATTCTTCCCAGAGATTGTATTATTGAATAATAATGGAACAATTTGATTCTGAATTAAAGCATTGTATGGTAAATGGAATTCACTAAGATCTTGACCAATAATTGAAATAACAGCAACATTATTCACTATTGTGATTTGATTAACATCTTTAGTAATTAAGTCTTGTGCAAATTCTTGTTCTAAAGCTTTAACTGCTAATTCTGATTTTTCTTTATCAACCACCAATCCAATTCCTCTTTCGGAAGAACCTTGAGAAATAATACTAACGCTTATTCCATGATTTCCTAAAGATTTAAAAATACGTGCATCAACTCCGATTTTACCTAACAAACCTCTTCCTTCAAAATTTATTAAAGCTACATTTTCTAATACTGAAATTGACTTTATTCCTTTAGTCTTACTCTTTGAAGTAATTAAAGTCCCATCATCCTTAGGATTAAACGTATTTAAAATTCTAAGATTTATATTCTTTTCTATTAACGGAATAATTGTTTTTGCATGCAGAATATTCGCTCCGAAATTTGCTAACTCATTAGCTTCAGAAAATGAAAGTTCTTCAATCTTTTTAGCTTCACTAACCAAATCTGGATTTGCCGTAAAAATTCCATCAACATGAGTATAATTCTGTAACTCTTCTGCATCTAAATAATTTGCCAATAAAGACGCTGTATAATTACTTCCATTTCTACCTAAAGTAGTAGTTTCATTCTTTAAGTTTGACGCGATAAAACCAGAAACAATATTTACTGTACTTCCATTATGTTCTTTGAAATGATTTACAACATTCTCTTTAGAAAGTGTATCTATAGGTTGTGCATTTCCGAAACTTTCATCAGTTTTTAGTAAAATTCTAGCATCTGTTGCATGAGCTGGAATTCCTCTTTGCTGTAATAATTCTGTTACTGTTTTTATAGAAATTAACTCACCTTGTGCTAAAACCTCGTCTTTTGTTTTGTTACTGTAATCACCTAATAAGCTTACACCTTCAAACAATTTTTCTAATTTTTGAAACTCGTTAGAAAAATCTAATAATGGTGTAATTTTAGTTTGTTCGTATTTAAAAGCTTCTAATTGCTCTTGATAGGTTTCACTTTTTGAGGCACTTTCAAGAATTGATTCTAACTCATTTGTAGCATTTCCTCTAGCAGAAACAACAACAGCGATATGCTCTCCTTTATTTATTTTATTTTCTATAATATTGATGACATTATCAATTCCTTGATTTGATAATGATTTCCCTCCAAATTTTAAAACTTTCATCTTTTTAGCTTTAGAACTTTCTTTAAAAATTGATCCGAATATTTTTTCTAGCTGTTCATATTCAATTAAAAACGCATCGTGTCCGTGTACTGAATTAATTTCATTGTACGTTACATTAGGATGTTTTTGTGCTAACTTTTTATGCGTTTCTCTATTTTCTTCCGCAGTAAAAAACAAATCAGAATCCACTCCAATAATGTGAATATTAGCTTTAATGTTTTCTAAAATATCTTCTGTGTTTTTACCTTGAGTTACATCAATCGTTTTTAACAACTGATTCATTAATTTATATGAAGCCAATTGATAACGCTCTTGTAATTTTTTCCCATGATGTAACAACCAACTTTCTACATTAAAAATTTGTAAACTCTCGTTTTTACTTCTTTGAAATCGTTGTTTAAACGAGGCTGGTGTTCGATAACATAACATCGCATGAATTCTAGCATCGTGAACTGGGTTTTTAGAATTGGTTAAAAACAATTCTTGAATTTGACAATTGGCAATTAACCAATCTGTAGATTTCCAATCTGTTGCTATAGGAATTAAATGTTCTGTTATTTCTGGTTGTAAAACTGCCATTTCCCAAGCAATTCCACCTCCTAAAGACCCCCCAATTAGAGCAAAAAGTTTTTCTATATTCAACTCTTTTAAACCTTGAATAAAGATTTGAGCGACATCTCTTGCTATAAAACTTTTATACTCATCAATTAAAAAATCGTCATAGCCATTACCTGGAATATTGAAACATAAAATGGTATACTTATTTGTATCAATAATTTTATGCTCACCAATTATGTCTTTCCACCAACCGTCTTCTCCAGCAACATTACTATTTCCTGTTAACGCATGATTTACTAAAATCACTGGTGCTTCATGAAGTGATTGTCCAAAAAGCTGGTAAGACAAACGAATTGGTATTGTCTTACCACTTTCTGTGATATAACTAGGTAAATTAATATGGCCTAATGTGTGCATTGTACTATGAACTTAGAAACAAATTATTCTTGAACTACTAACTGATTTACAGCTTTAAAAGCTTCTTTTAAATCAGATTTTAAATCTTCTACATTTTCTAATCCTACTGAAAGTCGAATTAAATCTTGTGTTACTCCTGTTGCTTCTTGTTCATCATCATTCAACTGCTGATGTGTTGTACTTGCTGGATGAATTATTAAAGACTTTGTATCTCCAATATTTGCTAATAATGAGAATAACTTCGTGTTATCTGCTATAGTCTTTGCAGCTTCGTATCCTTTTTTAGCTCCGAATGTTACAATTCCACTTTGACCTTTTGGCAAATATTTATCAGCTAAAGCTTTGTATTTATTTCCTTCTAGACCTGGATAATTTACCCAAGCTACTTCATCTTGTTCTTGTAACCATTTTGCTAATTCTAATGCATTTTCACTATGCTTTTGAATTCTTACAGGTAAAGTTTCTAAACCTTGAATAATTTGAAATGCATTGGTTGGACTTAAAGCTCCTCCAAAATCACGTAATCCTTCTAAAATTAATTTGAATGTAAATGATGCAGCTCCTAAAGTCTCGTAATACTTTAATCCGTGATAACCTGCTGAAGGCTCTGTAAATTCTGGAAACTTACCATTATCCCAATCAAAATTTCCTGCATCAACAATTACTCCACCAAGAGAATTTCCTTGTCCGCCAATGTATTTTGTTAAAGAATGAATAACAATGTTTGCACCGTATTCAATTGGATTCAGTAAAGATGGTGTAGCTACAGTATTATCAACAATAAAAGGAACTTTTGCCTTTTTAGCTTCAGAAGCAATATTTTCTAGATCTAATACATCTAACTTCGGATTTCCTAACGATTCAGCAAAAAATGCTCTTGTATTTTCTTGTACTGCTTTTCCAAAATTTTCAGGATCTGACGGATCTACAAAAGTGGTTGTAATTCCTAATCTTGGTAAAGTTACTTTCAGTAAATTATAGGTTCCTCCATACAAACTACTTGAAGCTACAATATGATCTCCAGCTCTTAATAACGTTAATAATCCTGTTGAGATTGCTGCTGTCCCCGAAGCAAAAACAACTGCACCTACTCCGCCTTCTAAAGCTGCTAAACGTTCTTGTAAAATTTGATTAGTTGGATTATTTAACCGTGTATAAATAAACCCTAATTCTTTTAATGAAAATAAATTAGCTGCATGATCTGCATTATTAAACACATATGAAGTGGTTTGATAAATAGGAACTGCTCTTGTTCCTCCTGTTTGTGTTACATCATGCCCGGCATGTAATGCATTTGTTTCGAATTGTAATGTACTCATTTTTCCTACTTTTTTGAGTTAATAAAAAATTAATCTAAAAAGTCAAACCACATCGTTTTACGATGCCGCATATAGAAAAATGTTATTAAGAAAAAATAAGAAGTTTCATTAAGTTAGTAGAAACTCTATTTTTGTTATCTATCCCGATATTTTTGGGTAGAATTTAGCACCTTCTTTGATTGAACAAAGGGTTGCTAAGGTTTCACAGGGTCTATTCCCTCCACCTTTCTTGATAACATTATCGATAAGTGTTTGAACTTTACGTTTGCAAATATTCAATCATAAAAACTTAAAATCCAAATTTTTTAATACTTTTTTACAAAAAAACTATTTTAGTTTAAATTTCATAAGCAACGGCAGGTGATCTGAAACTTGTCCGAATTCCTTTAAAACTCTAGCTTCTAAAGGAATTATATTTTTTGAAGTATAAAAAATATAATCTAATCTTTTGGTTGGTTTATCACTATCAAAAGTAAATTCATAATTTTCATCAGAAAAAGCTGCATTTCCTATATTAGGTATATTTAAAATATCATTTATAGCTGCATCTTTAAAACTTGGATCACTATTGAAATCTCCAAGTAAAATTGTTGGATAATTCTCAGCGTATTTTTTAAATAATTCTACAACTTTTTTCATATGATTAACACGTGTGTCTTTATCAAAAGCTTCTAGATGAACATTTAAAATGACAACTTCTTTTCCTTTAATTTCTGCAGTTACTACTTGTACAAGCCTATCTAAATAAAAAGCATCTCTATAAAATGGGTTATTAGGTACTCTTTCCAAAACAATTCTTGAGTAGTTTTTCAATTTATTTTTACTTAAAATTGATTGACCAGACAATACTTTCCCGAAATTTACACTTGGTAAACCATAAGGAAAAGGAACGTAATTTTTATCCCAATTTATAGCTCTTGCAATGTATTTGTATCCTAATTTAGCTATCTCTTCTTCTTGATTTACTCTAAAAGAACGACCTGAATTATAATCAATTTCTTGAAAAGCTATAATATCTGGATTCAAATTTTTAAACTCTTGTACTGCTTTATTTAAATTTTGAGTAAAAAAATCCTTTGTTTTTGCTATTGGTTTGTTATTAGTCATTCCACTTAAATAACCAATATTATATGTAATTATACTGTGTATTGAATCATTTTCAAATTTGGTTTCATAAGTATTTGTCAGTAGCTTCTCATAATCTTCTTTGTTTAAAGAAGCACTAGAACCCCAGAAGTAAAAAACTACAAATAATATTAACAATACCGTTAATATTTTTACTAATACTGAAATTACTCTTTTATAAATTGGTTTACTCATCTTGTTTCTTATAAAGGACGACTAATATACATATAAAGTTTTTTTACTCTAGGATTAAACCTTTTTAAAAAAGGTTAGTCATAAAAGTATTAATAATTTTCTTAAAAAGATATGAAGAAAGCAATAACACTAGCACTAGTTTTTGGTTTAATATTAACTAGTTATGCTCAAAAGAAAAAAAGAAGAGGTGATGATTTTTCTGTTGAACAAAAAACAGAATTAGCCCTAAAAGAGATGACTTTACGACTGGATTTATCTGAACGTCAACAAAATAAAATCCGACCAATTTTAGCTAAGAAGATTTCTAAACGTATGGAGTTTAAAAAACAACATAAAAAAAGAAGAAAAGAAGCTACAAAACTAAGCAAAGAAGAACGTTATGAAAGAAAAATGGCTCATTTAGATAGTAAAATTGCTTTTAAAAATTCAATGAAAGAAATCTTAAACAGTAAACAATATGAGCGATTTGAAAAGATGAATGGTAGACGAGCTCATAAAATGAAGAGAAAAATGAAGATGAAAAAAAGAAAAAGGCATGAAAAGCAAATGAATGCTCCTGAAAGAGCATAGTAGTTTGATAATTGGTTTTTAGTAAAACCCCAATTCATTACTGAATTGGGGTTTGTTTTTTAACTTTCTCCATTTAAGACTTTCCATTCACCATTTTCTCGATATGTATTTACTTTATCTAAGGTTCTTCTACCATCAGGGAAAGTACAATACTCAGTTACTAAACAGTGATCGTCTGATTTAAATTCTCTTCTAAATGCTCTTTTAACATTATTAAAATCTGGCATTCCGTTTTCTTGCATATGCTGTACAAAAGACAATTCTATAACTTCAGCTGTTTTATCTAAAATTTCGTCATCCATTGGAAGATTTGTCATATTACCTAACATAAACTCAGCTTCTTTTCTAAAGTTCTTACAAGTTAAAGCTTTAGATAAATTATTTTCATTATAAGCTTCTTCAATAGATAAAATCGCCCCTTCAGGAGTATTAAAATCTACTGGAAAATGATCTTCGCCTTCATCTATAATCATTCCTAAACTTTGATCAAAATCAGGAAGCTCCTCTTCTGAAAGTCCATCACGAATTGCTCTAATTGTATAACCTCCAATTAAACGAGCATTCTCAATAATCATCCAATCTGAAACTTCATTTTCAGCAACTCCAATTTTTTGCCCTAAAGAAACATTAGAAATATCTGCAGGTTCATTTCCTACAACACCGTAAATATTTCCATCATCATCATAACTAGGTTCACCTAACCAAATATGTTCGATAATACCATTCTCTTCGATCTTAGCTTTTACTGAAAAATATAATTGATCTTCTCTTGGTTCAGTTATAGAAGATTTAAAATAATGAAGTGTTAATCTTGCTTTTTCCATTGCCCAATTCATTCTATCATCTTCATCTGCTATGTAATGAACATCTGGTTGATCTTCTCTTTCTAGAACTACTTTTTCTTTTTCGTTTTTCTTTCCGAATAGCTTTTTAAAAATCCCCATTGCTGTTATTTAATTGTTTACTGATTATTTTCTGTAAGATAAGAAAAAGTACAATGCAGAATTTATTATTTTCTATTCTTTGAACCAACTTGCATATTTCACATAATTGTTAGCAATTCTATCTACTTCATCCGAAGTTAATTCCGGAGAAATATCTTTTACTTTTTTCGCAGGAACTCCAGCGTAAATACTTCCGCTTTTTACGTGGGTGTTTTTAGTAACTACTGCACCGGCTGCAATAATAGTATTACTTTCTATTACACAGTCATCCATAATAATACTTCCCATACCTACTAAAACATTATCATGAATTGTACAACCATGTACAATTGCATTATGTCCTATAGATACATTATTTCCAATTGTTGTTGGAGATTTTTCATATGTTGCGTGAATTACTGCTCCGTCTTGAACATTCACTTTATTTCCCATTTTTATAAAGTGAACATCTCCTCTAATTACGGCATTAAACCAAACACTACATTGTTCTCCCATTGTTACTTCTCCTACAATAGTTGCATTTTCTGCTACAAAACAATCTTTTGGTATTTGAGGCTCTTTACCTCTTACGGATTTTATTATTGGCATTTTATAATCTTAAGCTTATTATTATTCCATTCAACTATTTTAAACTTTTTCTTCTCTCTGACAACTTTATTCTCTCTCCATGGCCATTTAGTGATTTCAAAATCAATTGTTATTAAATTTCTTTCTAATTTATAACTATGAACTCTTTTTTTAGGTTCACCAACAGGACAGAATACGTTATTTGTATATAAAACTATACCATTCTTTTTAAACCTTATTTTTTCTCCAAATAAATTCTTTTTCTTCTTTTTTAAAATTTTAGATTCACTTAACCCTTCGTAATTAATATCCGGCTTTTCCTTAGGCAAAAAATAAATTGAATCATTTTCAAACCAATGAGAGATTTTCCAGTCTTTTCCTGTTAAAACTTTTAATGAATCTAGCTCTTGAGATTCACAGAAAAAAACCGTTAATAAAATAAATAGTGTACTTATTTTAATCATTTAAAATACGCTAATAAATTTCCTTTCTTAGAAGCAGAAACTAACACTTCCTTTCCGTTAATTAACTCTACACTTCCTCCTTTTCCTTTTTTATACTTTGTGATATGATTTATGTTTACCATATAAGATTTATGAATTCTAGCGAAAGGATATTCTTTTAAAACTTCTTCGAAATGTTTTAAAGTTTTACTAACTATTTTCTTAGAGTTTGAAAAATGAATTTCTGTGTAGTTATCATCTGCTTTACAAAAAATAATATCTTCTACATTAATTACTTCAAAACCATCTTGAAGTGGAATGGTAATTTTTCCTTTTATTGTTGTAGTTGGAGTTAAAATTTTATTCTGTAATTGATTTTCTTTTTCTTTTATTTCTAATACTAAATTCACAGATTTAATTAACTCATCAATAGAAATTGGTTTTAGTAAATAATATGTTGCTTGATTATTTAATGCTTCAATTGCATAATGGTCGTAAGCAGTTACAAAAATAGTTTCGAAAGTTTTATCTTCTACCTTCTCTAACAAATCAAAACCATTACCAAAAGGCATTTCAACGTCTAAAAAAACAAGATCTAATTCATGTTGTTGAATCAATTCATAGGCTTCTTCAATATTACTCGCCTCTCCCATTAACTCGATACTTGGGCAATATTTTTTTACATAATTCTTAAGAATTTCTCTACTGATTTGCTCATCTTCAACAATAATAGTTTTTAATTTCATAACTTATTTTTTTAGGGTTAGTTCTACTTTAGTTCCACTTCCGTCTTCTAAAAGATCTGTTATAATTACATCTACTTTATCTTGGTACATATCATTTAAAATAGCTATTCTATTTTTAATTGTACTCATTCCTTTAGATTTTTGTTTTAATTGATTTTTCGTCTTCATTTCTAAGGATCTTTTCCTTCCTATTCCATCATCTTCAATAACAATAGTAACTGAATTATAATCTTTCTTTTTAATTGCTATAGTTAAATTTCCTTTCTCTTTTTTATAACGTAAACCATGCCATATTGCATTTTCTATGTAAGGTTGTAATAACATTGGTGGTATTTGAAATTCTTCTAAATTTATTGCTTTATCAACATTTATTGTATAATCGAATTTATCTCTAAATCGATTGTGTTCTAATTTTACATAAAGCTCTAATAATTCTATTTCCTTTGTAAAAGGGATAAAATCTTCATCTGAATTCTCTAATACGGAACGCATTAAAGCTGAAAATTCTGACAAATATCTGTTCGCATTTCTCTCATCATTTACTGCTATAAAACTATTTACAGAATTTAATGCATTAAATATAAAATGTGGATTCATTTGTGAACGCATGGATTTTAAAGCCAATAAGTTATTTGCTAACTGTTGTTTTTGATTTGCTCTATGCTTATAAAAAGTTAATAAAGTCATTAAAATTAAACTTCCCACTAAGGAATAAATTACAATTAACTGTGTTTTACTTTTGGCTTTAGTTAATTGTTCCTCTTTTATTGCTAAACTTACTTTATTATCTGAAAGCTCATTATTTCTTTCTAGCACTGTTATTCTACTTTGATAATCAGAAATTTTTTTAGTTAATCTTTTTGCCTGATAAATTTCTTGCTCTTTTCTAATATATAATGAATCTACAATATCAACATAATTTCTATAGGTTTGAATTGCTTTTACATGTTGACCAACTGTAGCGTATACTTCTGACAACTTTCTAGTTGCATGTTTTTGAACTTCTAGGTCTTCTTTTTTACCAGCTTCTTCAACACTCTTTTCTAAATATTCAATAGCTTCTGTATAATTTTCTTTTTGAACATAAGCATTACCTATTTTATAATTCAGTTTTTGAGAAGTTAGTGAATCTGTATTCTCTTCGTTTTTTTCATCTCCTTTAGGTATAGAAAATGATAAACTACCTAAATCATCTGCTCTACCTTTAAAATTAGCTTTATCTACACTTTTTAACAATTCTTTTCTTAACTTAATTTCATTGTCATACTGCCTAGTTTCATTATAAAAATCTGCAACTTCTTGCTGTATTTTTAACGCAGGTTCTTTAGGAAGGTCTGATGCTTCTCTAAGCGTATTTAATGTTATTGTATTAGCTTCTCTTAAATTCCCTTCTTTAGCGTAAATATTTGCCAATTTAGTATTCAAATCTAACGTTTCATTATCTATAGATTTATTTTTAGCTAATTCTAAAGCTCTTTCATAATACTTCTTTGCCTCTTTATCTTTATTCTGTTGAGCTAATGCATCTCCCAATCCTTCTAAAACCTGAATTTTATCGTAATTACTTAAGTTTTCATTTTCTAGTAATTTATATGATGTTTCACTATCTTCATACTTTTTAGCTAAAAACTGAGTTTTTGCTAATTGCAACCTTGTTTCGAGTTTATCAAAAATTTGTAATGATATTTTGTAATTACTTATTGCAATATCGTACTGTTTCCAAAAAAAATAAATATCTCCTAAAACTTTATACGTGTTTGCATTTCTCTTTTTAGATTCATTTGCTTCTAAAGCCTCTTCAATAAAAGAAATACTTCTATCTAAGTTTTTCTCTTTATAATACAGCGCAGAATCCATGATTTGTTTGTAATCTTTTGATATCGCTTTTCTTTTTAAAAATTTTCGCGAACTATATTTCGTTTTCTCTCTTTTAGAATAACGAGGATTATCTCTAACCTCTATAGTAATATCATCTTTTACATCTATAGTTTTTCGAACTGTTTCAAAATCTGGATGCCTTACAACTAGTTCATCTTTAATTCTAGCTTTTAAACGGTAATACCCATTGATGTCGCTTATAGAAGTCGTAAATGCATTTATACTAACTTGAGCATTTCTTATGTATTCATTATTTTCAGTATCGAAAATTCTTACTCTTAATTCAAACCCGCCTCCTTTATCCAATACTGGTCCCTGAGATTTTACTTTCAAGGCACTTAGCGTTAATATGATAAATGCTATATAATATTTTAATTTCACTTTCAATTCCTCTTAATAAATAGTATGTAAACTTATCACCAAAAAATCAATAAAAAAAATGGACTAAGTTGCATTTTACACTTAAAACAACCTAAAAAGTAAGCTTTACTCAATTTATGAAACCATTCACTAAACAAAAACGACATTTTACTCATATTCATTTTTTTTCGAAAAATGTTGCTTCTAATTTTGGCTACAGAATTTAATGAGTTATGAAAAGAGTATTATTTATTGTTTTAATTTTTGTTTCTTCTATTAGTTTTTCTCAATCCAATAATGAAGTTAAACCTTTTATTGAAGTTACTGGAGTTGCTGAAAAAGAAGTAATTCCTAATGAAATTTATTTAGATGTGCCAGTTGAAGAACGCATTGAGAAAGGAAAGAAAATCACTATTCAAGAAATTGAGACTGAATTAAAAAAAGGATTACAATCTTGTGGAATTCCAGAGGAAAATTTATCGATTTCCAATTTAAACTCAAAACTTGTAAAAACAGGATGGTGGAATAAAGAAATATTAGCTACCGCTGATTATGAGTTGAAAATTAATGACGCTAATATACTAAAAGATCTTTTTGAAATATTCGAGCGTTTAAAAATAAAAAACGCAAGAATAACTAAAGCTTCTCATGATAAAATTGAAAAGATCAGAAAAGAAGTTCGGATTTCGGCTATAAAGGCAGCTAAAGAAAAAGCCGATTATTTATTAAATGCTATTGGTGAAAACACTGGAAAGTCTTTAATTGTAAGAGATGTAGGAAATCAACAAATTAATAATTTTTCATTCGCGAATGTGGCATATAAACAAAACAAGTTAATGTCTAGAGACGTAAAAATGAAACAAGGAAATATTCAATTTCAAAATATTAAGATTTCATCTAGCATATATGTAAAATTTGAAATCAAATAAATGAGGGGAAAAAGTGACGTATAAAGAGTAGCAATTGTTACTCTTTTTTTTATTTCTTTAAAATTAATTCTTGTCCAATACTTAATGAATTCCCTTTTAAGCCGTTTAATTCTTTTAAAGACTTTACAGATGTTTTAAACTTTCTAGCAATAGAATATAAAGTATCTCCTTTTATCACTTTATAAAAAAATCGAGTATTGGTATCATCTTGAACTATTGTAGTTGTATCCACCTTATTTTCAATCGGTTTAATAGGTTTATACGTCTCTCTATCGTATTTTGTTAGATCGTACTTTTTAATTAATGCAATTAATTTCTGAGGATACTTTTTATCCGTTGCATAACCTGCTCTTTTCAATCCGTAAGCCCAACCTTTGTAATCTGTAGTTCTTAATTTGAATAATTTTGAATATCGTTTTCTTGATGTTAAAAATTTAGAATGATCCTCATAAGATTTTTCCGGATGTACATATTTTCTAAAACATTCTGCTATTCTATCATCATCGTGAGTTACACTTTTTCCTTTCCAACCACGGTGACATTTAATTCCAAAATGATTATTAGAACGTATTGCTAAATTACTTCTTCCACTACCAGATTCTAGAATTCCTTGAGCTAGAGTTATACTTGCAGGAATTTTATATTTGTGCATTTCTCTTACTGCTATTGGAGCAAATTTTGCTACATAATCTTTAGTCGTTTTAACAATACTTTCGTAAGATTTTTTTTTCTCTTTGTTTGGCGTTACCGTAGGTATACCTGTACGATTATTTATCTCATGATCTTCTACTACAACAGGCTTTTGTGGAGTTCTATTTATAACTTGTTTTTTCGACCCACAACTAGACAACATGAATATTGTTATACACAGTAAAAAAAATCTCAACTTCATTTACACCTTTATTAAATCTATATTTTTCTTTTGTAGTTTCTTATTAAATCCATCAATCCCTTGTAAACCTCCTGTATGAATTACTAAAATTTTACTTCCTTTTTCAAATTTATTTTTTGTAATCATATCAACAATTCCGTAAAGCATTTTTCCTGTATAAATAGGATCTAAAGGAATTTCGGTTTCTAATTTAAATCGATTTATAAAGTTTATTAATTCTTTATTGAATTTACCATATCCACCAAAATGATAATCAGTATTTAAACTCCAACAGTTACTTTTTGTAAACTTAACAATTTCGTTTTTCAAAAAATCACCTTTTAAAGCCGGAAATCCTATTATCTTTTGATTTTTATTTGCTGCATTTATCAAACCTGCAATTGTTCCTCCTGTACCAACAGCTGTACAAATATAGTCGATTTTTTGATCTTCAGTTGACAATATTTCTTCACAACCTTTCACTGCCAAACTGTTAGTTCCTCCTTCAGGAACTAAATAAAAATCACCATACTTTTCTTTTAAATTATCTATAAAACTTGCATCGTTTTTATTTCTGTAAGCTTCTCTAGTAATAAACTCGAATTGCATTCTGTTAGTATAAGCTACATGTAAGGTTTTATTCTCTTTTAATACTTTATTGAGATTATCAGCTAACTCTTGCCCTCTAATAATCCCAATAGTTTTAATATTACTTAAATTACCTGCAACTGCTGTAGCTACAATATGATTAGAATAAGCGCCTCCAAAAGTTACAATAGTTTTCTTTTGCAAACGCTTAGCTTCTAAAATGTTATATTTTAATTTTCTGAATTTATTTCCTGATACATATTGATGAATTTTATCTTCTCTTTTCATCCATAATTCAACATCAGTATTTTTTAATTCTTCAAGAAATACTTGCTGATTTTCAGTAATAAACTCTTTATCGAACATATTATTCAAACTCTTTTTCTAACCATTCTATAAATGATTTCATTTTTTCCTCGTTATTATCTAACCAAATTTTAGATTTCGTATCTAATTGAGTAATAAACTTACAATAAGTTTCTATATGCTCACTATTACCAATCTTACTAAACATAGGAACATAAAAATTCCACCAAACACTTTCTTTATTCTTCTTGTCGGCAAACTCACCTAACATTTTAAATAAACTTTCGGTATTTTCTACAAATAACTCGCTTTCACTTTTACTTTTGTTTTCTTCTAAATTTTTAGAAGCTTCCATCATAGAAATCATTAACTCAATAGCACTAAATTCTGAATTTAAATTCGGATTTAAGTTAATTGTTACATCTTTTCCGTTATCACTTTTTTTAACACCACTCTTTAAATTTTCTTTTAAAATATCGTAAATCTCACTAGCTCTTATTGTTTCTGGTTCAACTAATAAAAAATAATAACTAGCTAATAACGTTGGAATTCTTTTTTGATTGAAGTGGTTAATTTTTGCTAAATAAAAATGGCTTGAACCATGAAAAGGGTTATTCTGCACAGCTTCTTTAAAATGTACTTCTGCCTTATCAGTTTCATTCATTTTTAAATGGTTAATAGCTAAATTGAAATGTAATAAATAATGATCTCCTAGTTTTTCTATTGCTTCTTCAAAAACCTTTATCGATTTTTTACTTTTACCCATCATATCTAAAGCATTTCCTTTATTAATGTAAGCTGGTAAAAGATGTTTCTTTCCTTTCTTTAAAATTTTATTACAATACTTTACAGTGTTTTTATAATCTTTTAAACTAAAATATGAAAGTGAAATCTCATAAAGCGCTAATTCAGATTTGGGTTGAAGTTCCAATGCTTTTTCATAAAACTCAATGGCTTCTTTATATTTTCCTTTATCGTGATTAGCAATTCCAACTTCCATTAATTTTTTAAAATCATCTCCTTCCTGTGCACTAACAGCAAATGTGCATAACAATAAAATTAAAATAATCTTTCTCATAGTTCTATTTATTTAATTTAGTTTAAAAATCAGATATCTTCTCTTCAACTTCTTCCCATTCTATCATTAAATCATCTAGTTTATTTTTCTTTGCTTTATATTCTTCAAAGAAATTTGGTCTTGCAGAAACTTCATCGTAATTCTGTGCTAACTCTAAATCTATTGCTTCAATTTCAGCTTCTAAATCAGCTATTAAATTTTCTACTTTAGATGATCTATTTTTTAATTTTCTCAGTTCTTTCTCTTCTTCTTTAGATAATTTATACGCTTCTTTTTTACTTGTCGATTTCTCTTCTTTTACAACTGTTTTCTTTTCAGCTTCACGTAAGCTTTCCATTTTATGTTGTTCTAAGAAATAATCAATTCCTCCTAAATATTTTTTAATTTCTTTATCCTTGAAACCATAAACATTCGTTGCTAAACCTTGAAGAAAATCACGATCGTGCGATACTAAAATTAAGGTTCCTTTAAAATTCTTCAGAGCTTTCTTAAGAACATTTTTAGAAGCAATATCTAGGTGGTTTGTTGGCTCATCCATTATTAAAACATTAAAAGGTGTCATTAACAACCTACATAATGCTAATCGGTTTCTTTCTCCTCCAGATAGCACCTTTGCTTTTTTATCTACCGCTTCTCCTCCGAATAGAAAAGCTCCTAGCATATCTCTAACTTTTATTCTGTTGGTATCGTTAGCTGCTTCTTCAACAATTTCTAAAACTGTTTTTTCTGGAGGTAAATATTCAGATTGATTCTGAGCAAAATATCCAACTTCAACATTATGTCCTAACTTCAAACTTCCTTCAAAAGGAATTTCACCAACAATCATTTTTGCTAAAGTTGATTTCCCTTGTCCGTTTTGTCCTACAAAAGCAACTTTTGCATTTCTTTCAATCATTAAATTTACATCAGAGAGTACATGCTTGTCGCCATAACTTTTACTAACACCTTCAGCTTCTACAACAATTTTACCTGGCTCTTTAGAAACTTCAAAACGAACATTCATTACTGCATTTTCATCTTGATCTACTTCTATACGCTCAACTTTATCTAATTTTTTTATCAAAGATTGCGCCATAGATGCTTTACTAGCTTTTGCTCTAAATTTTTCTATGAGTTGCTCTGTTCTCTTGATTTCTTTCTCTTGATTTTTCTGAGCTTGTAATTGTTTTTCTTTAATATCTGCTCTTTGTTCTAAATATTTAGAATATGCTTTTTTGTAATCGTAAATCTGTCCTAAAGAAATTTCAATAGTTCTGTTTGTAACATTATCTAAAAACATTTTATCGTGAGATACAGTTACTATTGCTCCTGCATAACTTTTCAAGAAATCTTCTAGCCAAATGATCGATTCTATATCTAAATGGTTTGTTGGCTCATCTAACAATAAAATATCATTATTCTGCAATAATAACTTTGCTAACTCAATACGCATTCTCCAACCTCCAGAAAATGTATCCGTAAGTTTATCAAAATCTTCTCTTTGAAATCCTAAACCTTGAAGAATTTTTTCTGTATCTCCTTGATAATTATACCCTCCAATAAGTTCGTAACGTTCAGTGAGTTCATTTAAATCAATAATTAATTGATTATAACTTTCACTTTCGTAATCTGTACGCTCTGCTAATTGTTCATTAATTCTTTCTAATTTACCTTCTATTTCCTTAATTTCTTCAAAAGCTTGATATGCTTCTTCTAAAATTGTTCTTCCTTGAACAAAATCAATATCTTGACGTAGAAAACCAATACTAATATCTTTATCAAAAGCTAAAGTTCCTCCACTACTTTCAATATCTTTAGCAAGTACTTTTAATAATGTTGATTTTCCTGCTCCATTTTTACCAATGAGTCCTACTCTATCTCCTTTTATCAATTTAAAAGTAATACCTGAGAACAGATCTGTTCCCATAAAAGAAACGGTTAAATTATGTACGTTTAGCATTTATATTAGTAATTATAATTTCTTAATAAGTATATTTTATATGAATAACTATTAAGTCCTATTTATTTTTCGGAAATTTGTACAAACTTACAAAACTGTATTCGTACAACATCCCAAAATTACTACAATATGCTAGGCAAAGGTTCTAAATTAAATAGCATTTTAAACAATAAATGTCCAAGATGTCAAAAAGGTGATTTTTTTAAACACAAAGCATCGTTTAATATTAATAAAGTAACAACAATACATGAAAACTGTTCGAATTGTAATTTAAAATACATGATGGAGCCTTCTTTCTTTTTTGGCGCCATGTATGTAAATTACGCTTTAGCTGTAGCTTTATTTGTTGCTATTTTTATTATTTCGAAAGTATTTTTACAACAAACCATTTTAACAAGCTTTATTGCTGTTGTTATTATCTCTTTATTACTGACTCCTTTTACACTAAGGTTATCAAGAATAATTTGGATTAATTTATTCGTACATTACGACAAGAAATATTAATGATTACTCCTTCTTTTATTGTACTATAGTTATTTATAAAATCTATTATTAATTTATTTTTATTAAATTATACATTGAATAATATTGATAGATAATTTTAATGAATTCTTTAAATTATTCTTTAGTTTTTATTTTTTTCTTTTTTTTATTAGGCAACTCTCAAAAAAAAGAGCTTGAACCTCTAAATAAGCTTGATAGTTTAATAAAGGTTTTTAAATCACCACCTAATGACTCACTTTTTTTGTATACTGAAAAGTATATAAATGTTGCTGTAAAAAACAAAAAATATGTAGAAGCTTTTCAACAAACTTTAGGTGTAATTCATGATATAAATCAGACATTAGGAGAAAGGGAAAAAGCTCTTTCTCTATTAAAAAAATTAGAGTTTTTAATTGATCAAATTAATGACTCTAGTTTAATTGGTCGGTTTTATTTAAAACAAGGAGGTGTATTTTTTAATGGTAAAGATTATTCAAAAGCCATAGATTCTTATACAAAGTCTATTACTAATTTTACAGAGAAAGACTCAATATTTAAAGCTGATTCTTATTTTTTTAGAGGACAAGTTTATTTTTCTACTAATAACTTTTTTAAAGCTTTAAAAGATTTTGAAATAGCTTTAGAGTTTTACACTAAACTGAAAGATTGGACTTACGTTTTTTATACAAGATCTGATATCATTAACATTTATGGAGCTAATGATTTTGTTGAAAAATCTATAAAAGAACGTAAGCAACTTATTGCAGATAAAATAAAATCAGACATAACAGTAGGTTTATCTTCTGACTACTCGAACTTAGCTCAGGATTTAAAAAAAAAGAAACAATATAAAGAACAAGAAAATGCTCTTTTTCTTGCCATAAAAAGAGCGAAAGAAGAAAATAATGCTTTAAATAATATTTCTTTGATTTATGCTAATTTATGTAGATACTATTTAGAACATAATAATTTAAACGAAGCAGACAAATACTATCAACTAGCTAAAGAATCTGTAAGTGGTTCAGAAAACTACAATTCTTTTTATTTCAACCATTTAAAAGGATATTATCTATTTAAAAATCAAAAATTAAACGAAGCATTTCCCGTTTTATTTAACACATTAAAAAAGGCTGAGGAGCAAAATTCAACACAGTTTATTATAGATATTAATAAACTAATATCTGACATCTATGAAATAAAGGGAAATTATTCTAAAGCTAATAATCACAATAAAATTTACAATCGATTAAAAGATTCTATATTTAATATTAAAAAGTTAAATATACTTTCTTATTATCAATCTTTACACGAAGCTACTTTAAAAGAGAGAAAAATAACACAACAACAAGTAAACATTGATATTTTAATTAGAGATCAAAAAAACAAACGTCTTTTATTAATAATCCTTCTTACATCTTCATTTTTTTTAATAATTCTCATTTACCTTTTATTAAATCGTTTCTATTTAAAAAGGAAGAAAAAATTACAGACCATTTATTCTCAAAATTTATTGTTAAATATTGATGAAGAAAGAAAAAGAATCGCTAAAGATATACATGATAGTCTTGGTCATAAATTATTACTGATAAAACATTATGATATAGCCAATAAAAATGATTTAATTGATGAAGCTATAGATGAAATTAGAATCATATCAAAAAACCTACAACCTGTTCAAATACAACAAATTGGAATTACAAAATCCATAAAAAATCTAATCCATAATTTAAATCAATCTTCAACCAATATTTTACTCTTTGGAGATATTCGAAATATTGATAAATTATTATCTTATAATGACGAAGTTAATTTGTATAGAATTATTCAAGAATGTTTAAATAATATTTTAAAACACTCCAAAGCAGATTCATCTAAAGTTAGTATTTATTATAAAAACAACCATATTATTCTTACTATAGTAGATAATGGAATTGGTTTTAACTTTCAAGAAAAATATAAAAATGTAAAAAGTATTGGTTTAAAAAATTTGAAAACCAGAGTTCAGCTAATAAAGGGTATTTTAAAAATATCATCTCTAAAAAACCAAGGCACAACTATTAATATAAAAATCCCTCAAAATGAAATCTAGTATATACATAGCAGATGATCATCCTATTTTAGTTAAAGGTTTGGAAGAATTTTTAAAAGAGAAAAAATTCAATGTCATAGGAACTGGATATGACGGCACAACTGCTCTAAATTTCATTTTAAAAAATACTCCTGAAATTGCTATACTAGATATAGATATGCCTAAATTATCTGGCATAGAAATAGCAAAAAAGTGTTTAAAAGAAAAAGTAGGTACTAAAATTATTCTTATTACTCTTCATAAAGAAATAGAATTATACCTACAAGCTAAAAAATTGAATATTTATGGCTACTTATTAAAAGAATTTGCCATAGAAGAAATACAATGTTGTATTGAATCTGTTCTTAACAACACTCCTTTTTTTAGCTCTAAGATTAGAGAAGTTTTAAATTTTTCTGAAGAAGATTGTAAAATTTTAAATCAATTTTCTATGGCTGAAAGAAGAATATTAATGTTAGTTTCTCAGCACAAAACTAATAAAGAAATTGGAAGACTTTTATTCCTTTCACCTAGAACAATTGAAAAACATAGAAGTAAAATTATTTTAAAATTAGATTTACCTCCAAAAACAGGCGCTTTACTTCAGTGGACTCAAAAAAACAAACATATATTTACTAAAAGTAATATTGGGTATTAATACCCAATATTAGATTTCAAATTAAACTTTAATTTGCAGATAGATAATTATAATTTGTAGAGATAATTATAATTTAGGGATTTTAAATTTTTAACATTTACAGCAAGCAGTCTAATTCTTTAAGAACAGACTGCTTTTTCTTTTTAAGAATATTTAATTTTGGGTATTAACACCTATTATCAGCTTCTTAATTTTACTTTAATTTGAAATAATATAAAGAAACAAATGGGGGAATTTGTAATTTCGAGTATTTATGGAGGTTGTTTTTCTAAAAAACAACCTCTTTTTATATAAAATGAATAATTTATTTTTTCAAGAATCTATTAATATTGATTTCGGGATCTAATTCCTCTCCTCTTTCTAAATGATTAAATAAATTTTTAGCAACAGTTGGAGCAATCATTACACCTCTAGTTCCTAAACCATTTAAAACAGCCATATTTGAATGTTCTCTGTTTACCCCAACTAAAGGCCTTCGATCTTTAACTGTAGGGCGAATTCCTGCAGTTTGATCTATAATTTCATATGGAACAGAAATTGTTTTTTCTAATTTGTCTACTAATTCTTTCTTTCCTTCTTCTGTAGGATCTAAAGTTTTATCTGTCCAATTAAACGTTGCTCCTACTTTATAGAGGTCATTTCCTAAAGGCAATACAAAAACAGAAGACTTTAAAAGAAAATCTATATTTAATTCTGGAGCGTGAATTGTTATGATTTCTCCTTTTGTTCCATTTAAAGGTAAATGATTAAAATAAGGGTTCTTTTTTAATCCAAAACCTTCACAAAAAACAATCTTAGAAGCTTCTAGTTCATGGTAAAAAACTTTTTCATCTCCTATAATTAACTCATCGTAATTAAAAGAAACAGCTTGTAATTTATTGGCTCTTTTTAGGTAACCTCTGTAATTAACCAGTAAATTTTTGGTTGCAATTCTTCCAGTTCCTAACAATTCACCAAAGCCAAAATTTCCAATAACTCCTTCTATTTTATCTTTAGATATTTCTGGCTTCATATATTGAGCTAACATTGGTTTATCTGAAGCAATAAACCAATTATTTTCATCTCCTATGGAATTGAATACTTTTTTGGTGGCAAATTTTGTATCAAATTCTTTTCCTAATTTTTCTGAAACTCTTTGATAAAAAGGAAGCGCTAATTTTAGTTGTTGATGCCCATTCCAAACTGGAGTGAAACGTTTTAAAATTACAGGATTATAAGTACCACTTGCTACACTTGATGAATTTTGAGAATTATCTTCAAAAACCATGAAGCTTTTATTTGCCTGAATTAATTCTTCGCAAAAGGCTAAACCTGCTAATCCTAAACCAACAACGATATAATCAACTTTCATAAAGTAAAAGTATAAAGATTGATTTTTACTACAATATAAAAATGAAATTTCTTTATTTTTGATAGTAAATAAAAATTGCCTTTTTCCATGTATATCTCTCCAATTGACATTTTAGACATCTCCTTAGAGGATTTAGAACAAATTGACAAGAAAAATATTATTCGTTTGGAGAAACGCTTAAAAGTATTAAGACTTCAAAATCAAGATGAGTTTTACAACCTTGATGAAATGCACTTGCTTATAGAACAGTTGAAAGATTCAGAAAAACGTAAGTCGATTATTTTCATTGAAAAACACCCTAAATTTAAAGAATTTATAAGTTCTGGAAATGATGATGGACCAAGCACTTTTTTTTTCGAAGAAGAATTCATTAAAAACTTATCTCAATATTCTGATTTTCTAGCTCCGTATTTAGACACCTATTTTTTTCCTCTTTTAAAAAGAGATTATCAAGCTAAAAAATACGACACTATCATTGAAGCTTTAAATTATGAAGAAATTTTCAGTAGTGATCTTTTATTACGCTGTTACAAATATTTAGAGCAACAAACCATTATTTTAATAGAGACAATTAAAATTACAAAAGCTAAAACACTCTATGAAAAATGCCCACAAGTAACTTATGATACTCATACCGATTTATTAAATTTATTACCCTATGGAATTTCAGATGATCTAAAATTAGATTATGTAAATGCTTTGGTTGATTATTATAATAAATCTAGAATCAACAATAAAGAATATAATAAGATTAAAAAAGCCTATCGTTTATTTGCAAAACTATCAACAAGTGATTCTTTTGTTGAAGATCAATTTAAAGATTTAGCCTCTTTAGGATATCAAGATAATGGACTTCAAGGAAGTGGAAGTAATAACTTCGAAGCATTTAGAGTTTTTGCTTTTTTAATAGCTGTATTTGTTGGAATTGCCAGATTTGCTAGTAATAATAGTTCTTCTAACTATACTTTTGATACAACTAAGATTTATAATAATTCTGAAATAAGTGAAAATCTTACCCATATTTATAAAAAAACACAAAAAGATTTTATTTGGAATTTATATTTTCGAGCGAAAGATTCTTCTTTAAAAGCTTCTAAAAGTTTTAGAAAAATAAGTTTAAAAACAGGAGACAAAGCTTTTAAAACTAGGTTTGATTTTTATTATACTTCAAATTTTAAAAAAAGTTTTAAAGTCACACATCTGTTAGATTCTATTACAATAAAAAACAAAAGCGATAAGTCATTGGTATTGTTTACTAAATACAAAGGTGAAAAATTAATGAGTACCGTTTTTATAAATAGTAAAGATTCATTAAAAATTGCTTATCAAAACTATTTAAGGTTAATCTATTATTTAGGGGAAAATTTTTCTGAAGCAAAAATTAGGAATAAAACTGAAAAACTTTTTTCTAAAATAGATCCTAAAGACACTGAAAATCTTTTAAAAATAAATAAAATCTATAACAAAAAAGATAGTACTAGCCATATTCTAATAACCAACGATAGTATTATTTATCACAAATTAGAAGTAAAAACTTCTGAAAATCCAGATTATATTTATAAAAGAAAATACGATACTTCAACTGAAATAACTGCTCCTGAAAAAGAAATCGCATACGATGATTACAAAAGAACATCCACAAATTGGAATAAGTCTAAAAAATTATTTTTTAAAAGATTAATAAAAGATATAGCCAACAAAAAGAAACAAATAATTCCAGATACTTTTGTAACCGGACAAAATCTTTATCCAGATTTCTTTAGAAATTATTCTCATGTTGATGTTAGTGGATATCCTGTATCTATAAAAAACCACACTGATAAACATTTAGTTATTTTTAATAGAAATTTAGCATCAAAAAGAGATTTTACAACTTATATAAAACCTCATGAAGAATTAAAAGTTTTTTTATACGATACTGGTGATTCTTTATATTTCTACAAAGGAAAATATTTTTACACTTATAAAGGCACACCTATTTTAAAACGAGATTTATCAGATATTCAATTATTTAGCAAACCTGTTATCATCAAATCTGTTAAAGGTGAAAATCCTTTTATTGAGGTAAATGAGAAAATAACTAAAATTGTTGGATTACAATACTAAACTATTGTAATCCTGTTTTATTTTTATTATCCATTTGTTGCTTTTTATCTCTCATTTCAGGTGGTAATAAGTTATATAAATTAATCACAATAAACTTTAGAGCTTTATAGTCTTGTTTTTCCATGGCTTTGTCTCCTTCTTTAAACAATTTTTCAGCTTTTCTGGTATTAGTAAAAACTTCTGGATTAAATTTATAATTCATGAAAGCATAAACGTAATTTTCATCTTTTGCATTAAAGATTACATTCTGCAAGGTTTCTAATTCCTTTATCTTTGATTTTAAAAGGTATTTATTTCCAGAATTTAGAAGCTTTTTCTCGTCTTTAATGATAGTATTTAGTCGATCTGTAAACTGAGGTAATTCATCTGTTTCTATATCATATTTAATATCATCGACAATTCTCTTGTAATTACTTATCTCTTCATCTAAAATAACATGTCGTGTTAACAAATCATATTGATTGATAAGTTCTCGTTTTTTATTATCGATACTGAACTTTTTATCTGTAGTATCATTATCTGATAATAAAGTTAACTCAATTTGTAATTCAATTAAATTATCACGAATCGATTTAAATTTAGCTAACAATTCATAATCGTCTCCGTGATTTTGCAACTCTTTATCTAAATTTTCTATTACTAAATATAAATCTTTATCAATTTTAGCTCTGCTAATATAACGCTCTGTAGGTGTAAATGTATTTTTGAATTCTTGTTCTGTTAATGATAAAAAGACATTCACATGAATATCTCTAGATTCAGACATTTTAATTTCTATTTCTATATCTGTTCCTTTAATTAAATCTTCGGTTAAATCTTTACCAGAAACTTCTATAAAACCAATTGTTAACCCTGAACTTGGTAGTCCATTATCATCTCCTTCTACAATGTTTATTTGCAATAAATCATCACTTCCCTTTACAATTGTTTTAGAAGCTGTTTTGTAGATTACTTTCTTTAAAGGAAGAATACTATTTTTAGTAAAAATAGCTTCTAATCTAGTTTCTCCAAATTCTATATCATCAATTTCTAAGCAAATCGCTTGAGGTAATAATTGTCCTTTTACATTATATTTTCCTTGAGAAATTTTAATATCTCGAGTACTAAAAACCTCGGTTTGATTTTCATCAAATATTCTAAATTCAAAACTATTTACTGTGCCTTTTAATAAATCTACATAACAGAATATATCTTTATCAAAAGCTATAGTTCCTGTATCGAAACCTCCATCTAATCGTGTAATTCGATAATAACCTGAAGCTTTTAAAACATTCTTTACATTAATAAGTTCTTCATCGTCATTAGAACTTTTTTCATAGAAAATTTGAAATTGATCTCCTATATTTTGATCTACTTTATTATCTATAGTTTCTTTTTCTTCTGAGCTAGTGATTGTTTTAGGTTTAGATCCAGCATAAAAAGCAGCTCCAATTCCTACAGCGGCTGTTGGATCTACATTTGTATCTACAGTAATTTGTGTTTCTGTTCTTACTTTTTCTCTAACGTATGGTATTAGTGTTGTTCCACCAACCATTATAATTCGTTCGATATCTGAACTATGTAAATTATTATTAGTTAAAACCTGCTTAGAAAAAGCTATTGTTCTATTTAATAATGGACTGATTAAAGCATTAAATTGATTTCTTGAAATTTCTACAGTCTCATAAATATCTTTTTCAGGGTAATCTATTTCTATCTCTACATTTTCAAAAATTGTAAGTTCTTTCTTAGCTTCTTCTGCTTTAAATAACAATTCATAATATAATTTTTGATATGCATTGCCAGTTTCTTTAAATTGCTGCCAAAGGTTTTCTTCGTTTATTTCTTTCTCAAGAAAAGGGACAATAATTTTTTCAATAATTAAATTATCGATATCTAATCCTCCTAAGAAATTATCCCCTTCATTGTCTATAACATTAATCTCTCTATCATCAATCTCAATTAAAGCAACATCAAAAGTTCCTCCTCCAAAATCGTAGATTAACCATTTTTTCTTTTCTTCTATATTTAATTTACCTTGATTAGCAAATGCTAAACTGGCTGCAATAGGTTCTTGTAAAAGGTACACTTTGTTAAAACCTGCTTTTTCTCCAGCAATTTTAGTAGCATTAGACTGAATTGTATCAAAAGAAGATGGAATAGTAATTACAATTTCATCTACAGTTTCTCCTGTATGAATAAAGTTCTTCAGTTCTTGTAATACTAATGTTGATAATTCAACAGGTGTAACCTTCTTATTTAAATTAGGTACAAAATAAGATTCTGAAGTTCCCATTTTTCTTTTAAAGCAAGTAAATACATTCATAGCATCACGTTCTAATAACTCTCTTGCTTTGTCTCCAACAATAATTTTATTTTTTCTGTATGCTACTGCAGAAGATAATGTTTGTTTTAATCCTAACGGATTTTTAAACACTTCTAACGTTCCGTTTTCATATTTAGATATCAAACTATTTGTAGTTCCTAAATCTATACCAAAATTTACTGTTTTCATTACTGTATTTACTCAACTATTACTACTCCTCTTTGCACTAAAGTCATATGTCCGTTTTCTGACTTATAAATAATAGGTTTTAACACCTTTGTTATTTTCATTTTACTATGAAAATCATTCATTAAAGTTGCTTCTATATCTGTTCTCTCTAATGAATATTTTTCTCCTAAAGGGTTTTTAATTTCAAAACCTAAACCCTCAATTTCATGATATAAACGTCTGATATTTCTATCGAAAACATGTAATTCATTTTTCTCTGACTTTTGTTCTATATCAAAAATTTGATTTAAAATTTCTTTCATAATAAGAAGTATTGATTCGGACTTTAGCTTTTTTTATGTAATAATACGAAAAAAAAGCGCCCTGATTACTCAGAGCGCTTTCAAATTATATCTTCAAAAGAATTAATAATTCCACATGTCCATTTCACGGTCACGTATTCCTTCTTTAATTCTATTAGCTTCTAACAACTGGAATAAAGAATTTCCACGGATATAGTCACTAATTTGACGGTCACCATATAAGTTTTCTTCTTTAATTACTGTTGAATTAAAACGACGAGCATTTAAAAGGTTATCATAAGAAATAGGATGAGCAGAATTCTTAGGATTAAATACTTTAGACTCATGCAACACTTCACGTGCATCTGGAAAGAATACCCAGAAAAGCTCATAAATTTCATCATCTTCAACATCTTCAACTCCCATTACCTGAACATCTGGCCCCATAGGTGCAATTGCTAACATTCTGTATTTTAATTCACCTTGACGCTTATCAAAATACCAAATCCCCTTAATTCGATACCCTTTAATATCTTGAGATTTAACATAATAAGGATCTGAATAACCTCCATTTTCTTCACCTCCATCAACTTCTCTCAAATTATAGGTTTTTTCATCTATCTCCTTCATTCCTATCTTAGAAGTAAAATAAGAATCGTTATACACCTCTTTAATTTTACCTTCTTTAATACCTTTCATTAAAGTATCGAACAACGAACGTCTATTATTAGAGGTACTTGCTGTATCAATTGGGTAATAGTAAGGTAAGTTGATCTTTTGGTTTAAGTCTATAAACTCCCACACTACTTTAGACCATAATACGTCTCGATCGCTTATGTAACCATACGGTAGCGGTTTATCATCATCAGAATCAATTTGTTCTTGACTCTTCACTCCAATCTCCTCTACTTTTTTAGCATTTAATAGATTGGCCTGTGCAAAAGTTACACTGGTTATAGACAATGCTATAATCACCAAATTAAAACGCTTCCAATTCATACTTTCTTTATTTTAATTATTAATTCGAAACTTTGATATTAACACCACCAACTCTCTTAACTGGAACACCAGAACCAGCAACAGTAGCTTTAATATCAAAAATTGCTATAATTTCACCTCTTCTGGCTTTAGCTATAGCTTGTTTAGCTCTTCCGCTCATTTTAGTACCTGTAACTGGTACAGCAGGCTGCCCTGGTACTTTTACTTTAAAGCTTTGAACTTTTAATGTTAAATCAAATAAGAAATCAGGTAAACCTGCTCCTATTGTAGTTCTTCCAATACTTGCTTTAGGCATAGAAACTGTTCCGTATTGACCTCTTACCATACCTAACGCTGGAGGTATGTCTTTTATTCTAAATTTCTTATTAGAACTTACTTTTTTTCCATCTGGTAATGTTCCAGTAACACGAATTGTTACTTCATTTCCTTTACCAGGTCTCATGTTATAACTATCTCCTTTAGTTCTTTTTAAACCTGGAGCGTTAGCGATAACTTTATTAGAAGGTACACCTGGCATAGAAATCGTCATTGGATTTACTAATCCGCGGTATACAGCATTCATTTTATCAGCAGAAATAACAGCTTCATTTGGTCTTGGAATTACTGAATAACCACCATTAATTGGAATTTCAACTAAAGAGTCATTCTCTTTGAAAGTAAATGTTCCCTTAATTGATCTGTCTCCAACAGAACCAGCAGGTCCATCTAAAATAACCTGACCAGCTTTAATTTTATCTTCTGGCCAATCTTTACCATTGATAGTTACTTTCTCTGCTGTTAAATTTGGATCGTTTTTACCTAATACAATTTTTCCAGATAACTTTTCACCAGGATAGTATGCATTCTTTTCGAATACAACCATTGCTTCATAATTCTTCAAAGAAACTGCACTTTCTAATTCACCTTGTAATAAAGTAGACAATGCATCAGATTCAGTTGCTTTAATATCTGCCTGAATTTGAGTTAATTTTGTTAAAGAAGCAATTAAAGGGAAACCTTCATAATGATAGTTTAACCAATTTAATTGTTTGCCATCTTTATTTTTTACAGGATCTGTACTAAAACGACTAGATACAACTCCAGATAATTCTGTTTCTCCTAAAACCTCTAATGAAGCTTTTTTAAACTCATCCATTTTAGACACGAATTCTTTTCCTGCAGGTGTGATTGTTCCACTTACAAAAAACAATTCATCTAAAAACTTAGATTTATCCATTGTTTCGTAATCCTTTTTATCTTTAAGATCAGAAGTCATTTTTCCTTTTAAATCTTCTAAATATGCATAAAAAGAATCTGCTTGAGCTTTAAGAGCATCTGTTTTTTCTTTAGCCTTCTCAAATTGTAAAGGTTGCTCTACAGCTTTTGTTGCTAAATTTGCGTAAGCTCTATTATTTGAATCAGTTGCTCTAACATTAGCATCTGATAATTTTTCGTTCATCAATCCAAAAGCTGATAATACCTCTTTACTCATATTCATTGCTAACATTGCAATGAAGATAAGATACATAAGGTTAATCATCTTCTGTCTTGGAGATTGTTTTCCGCCTGCCATAATTTAAAATTAGTTTGCTTAGTTAATATTAAATTATTTTGTACTCATAGCAGTTAACATACCACCATATACTCCGTTTAATGAAGATAAGTTAGTTGCTAAAGATTGCATTTGCTCTTGTAAACGTTGGCTATTTTCTACCATTGCTGAGTTTAACTCAGTTTGTCTTGAAGCATTTTCTACTTGAGTTTGGTATAAGCTATTTAAAGAAGCCATTTGAGAAGCTGCTTTAGAAACTTGCTCGTTATAGCTATTTGTAGCAGAAATAGCTTGAGAAGCTTGTGCTAATGGCTCAACAGCACCTTGAAACCCTTTGATGCTATCACCTAATCTAGATACTAATTGAGCATCTAATTTAGCTTCTTTTAAAATGTTATCTAATTTCTGAGATAATAATGATTGAGCTTCTTCTGGAGTAGCTTCTTTTTCTTTCTTTTTTCTACCCGAACCACTTGCATCAGCTAATTCTGGGTAAACTTTAGTCCAATCTAATTCGTCTTCTACTGGTTCAAACGCAGATAAAGCGAAAACGATAGCTTCTACAGCCATACCAATCGTTAACATAACTCCACCGGTTAATGGCCCAATCTTAAAGTGCATAATTTTGAATAATGCTCCTAAGATTACTACCGCAGCTCCTAAACCGTAAGCCATGTTAAACATCTTTTTTGTTGATTTTGATTGTGCCATAATTCTTGATTTTTATTAATTAGGGATATTATTTATTATGTTTATTTATTTACTGTTTTTTTGTACCAAGATAATCTTGAACTGTTCTAAAACCAATGTAACTTCTTGCAGTATCAGCATATTCCCAGTCACGAGAACCTACTTCTAAGAAATAAGCTACATCTTTCCAAGAACCTCCACGTACAATTTTACGTTCATTTTCTCTGTTTTCAACATTTGGGTTCATTGTAGACCCCATATAATAAGACATTTGGTTGTAAGCTGTATTAGTCCATTCAGAAACATTTCCAGCCATGTTGTATAATCCGAACCCATTTGGGTTGTACGAAATAGCTTCAACAGTATATAAAGCACCATCAGCAGCATAATCTCCACGAACTGGTTTGAAGTTTGCTAAGAAACACCCTCTATCACTTGTAGTACTTGGTCCTCCCCAAGGGTATTTAGCAAAATCTAAACCTCCACGTGCTGCATATTCCCACTCTGCTTCTGTTGGTAATCTGAAAGCAGGAACTAAACCTAAGTTCTTCTTAGACCTTTGATAAGAATTTTTGTTTTTTGTTCTCCAATGACAGAAAGCTCTAGCTTGATGCCAACTAATTCCAACTACAGGATAGTCTTCAAATGCTTTATGAGCAAAATACTCTTGGTGCATTGGATCATTATATGAATAGTTGAAATCTTTAATCCATACTGTGGTATCAGGATAAATATTTAAAGTTTCATCTTTTAAGAAATCTTTTCTGTTTTTTCCAGTTCTTGCAGCTTCTTCGTTATCAAACCAGAAGTATCTGTAGTTTAACAACTTTGTATTAAATGTACGAATTCCATTTAAAGCTTCATCTTTCTTAAGATATAAAGAATCCATAACCTCTACATAATCTTCATCTGGATAATCTTCTTTATTCCAAATCAATTCTTCTTCCCAATTTAATGGTTTAATAGAGTCTATACCTTCACCAACTTCGTAATAATTTTCTCTCATATATTTTTGATATGGAGATTCGTTGGCCGTATCTTTTGAAGCAAAAGCATACAATTGAATCCCTTGCGGTTTATTTTTACCATCTGAAAGCTCATCACCTCCAGAAGCAAATTCTGCTTGGTAAGCTAATTTAGTTCTTACAACAGAATCTCGTACCCAATTAACGAACTGCTTATACTCACTATTTGTAATTTCAGATTCATCCATATAAAACGGTTGTACGGTAACCGTTCTTGTTGGGGCATTCATAGCGCCTAACGGGTCTTCATCTTGCTTACCCATAGTAAACGAACCACCTTTAATAAAAACCATTCCGTATGGTTTTTCCGCGAACCATTTTCTCTTCGATTTAACACCAGTAAGCTCTCCTCTATCGTTGTTAGATCCACAACTGTAAACAAGTGCTATAATTAGGGTAAACAGTGCTACTTTCTTCATATTTTTCTTATTAAAGAGTTTGTAACTTTTTTATAATTTTATTCAACATTTTCTATCAAGGAACGCAAATATAACTTTTTTATGTAAGTTTTTGCTGTGCTTTGTACCATCTTTCAGGAATTTTTTGTTCTATAGCCTTCAAATAATCTTCGTATGCACATGGTATTAACGCGTGTCTTCTATATTTATTATCTGTAATCAGATTAATCTCCATCCACCAACGACCACTTTTATCGCTTTTATAAAAATTTATTGGATCATCGTCTTCTAAAATTACACTAAATTTTTGATAACTTTCTTTACTTGAAAACGGATAATCCTTAGCTCTAAAGTTAACTCCTTCTACAAAATACCATAACGCTTGTGCTATTAAGTTAGATGTTTGTTTATTACCATCTAACATACTGTTATATTCATAGACACCAAAAGAAGTTACTTTGTCACTTATTCCTGCGTATCTAGCTATTGAACATAACTGATCTCCAAAGAAACCATTAGGGTTCGCATTATTATTTGCTGGTGCATCACTTTGTTTAACACTTCCTATATCTATACTTACTATATCTGCATCTCTTAAAATAGGTTCAACTAATTGAATTTCTCTCACCACTTCTCCTAACCTATATGTATCAAAATACAAATTTTGCAGCAATTTCACTTCTTGTTGAGAGTTTAAATAGGTTTGATACCCAATATTACTGTAATTAAACAAATTATTAGGTTCTTCCATTATTATTTTACTCAAAAAAGATTCAGAATTTAATTCGTCTTCTAATGCTCCTAAGTTAAAATGACTATCAACAGATACTAAATTAATAGTTTGTTCTAATACGTCATAAGCTCTATAATTAGCATAAGTAATATCTTGACTCCCTCCCAATAAAACTACTACTATATTTTTTTTTACTAAATCAGAAACCACTTCAGCTACAGCAAAATATGTGTCTTTAACCGCACTTCCTTGCTGAATATTACCTAAATCAGCTATAGTTAAATTCCAATCCCCAATAAACAACTTGTAAAATGCTTCTCGAATTTTTGTTAGGTCTTCTCCACATCCTAGGTTATCTATTCCGTTTCTTCCCTCTTTAACCCCTATAAGAGCTACACCCACATCTTCTAAATCTGGAAAATCATTTTGAGATGAGTAAATCTTTATATTTCTCCCTAAAGTATCTGGTGATTGCTCTTCTAATTGAGCGACTACTCTTTCATTAACAGGAGACAAAAAATCTGTATTCATTAATTTGGGGATTAGTGAATGCTGAGCAATATATAAATTTATTTCTTTTTAGAAGTCTTTCTAGTTGTTTTTTTAGTTGTTTTTTTAGAATCAACTAACTTAACCGCATCTTCTTTTGTGAATTTTTCAATCTCGGTAGTTTTAGGTAACTCTATTTTAGTTTTACCCTTAATAACATTAAACCTACCCCATCTTGCTTTCTCTACTCGAATACCTACATCTTCCCAATTATGAATTAATTTCTCTCTTTCTTTTCTCTTTTTATCTTCTATTAATTCTTCTAAGTCTGATTGAGTTAAGTTATCGAAATCATATTTTTTATTCACATTAATAAAAATAGAATTCCACTTTATAAAAGGCCCAAATCTCCCAACACCTTTTTGAATTGGAAAACCTTCATATTCTCCTATTGGAGCATCTGCTTTTCTTTTTGCTTCGATAAGTTCAATTGCTCTATCCATGTCAACAGACATTGGATTTTCATCTTTATCTAAAGAAACATATTTTCCATCAAATTTTATATATGGACCAAACCTTCCATTAGCAACAACAACTTCTTTTTCTTCGTAATTCCCAAGGGTTTTAGGTAATTTAAACAAATCCATAGCTTCTTCATAAGTAATTGAACTCATCGTTTGATCACCTTGTAAACTTGCAAACTTAGGTTTTTCTTCATCTGTAGCCTCTCCAATTTGAACCATAGCACCAAACCTACCTAAACGAACGTATACGTTCTTCCCAGAATCCGGATCGACTCCTAACAACCTTTGTCCGCTAGCTCTTTCCGCATTTTCCGCAACATCTTTAACTGTTGGATGAAAGTCTTTATAAAAATCTTTAATTACTGAAGTCCAATCTTCTTTTCCTCCTGCAATATTATCAAAATCACTTTCTACTTTAGCTGTAAATCCGTAATCTAGAATACTTGAAAAATTCTCAACTAAAAAGTCATTTACAATGTTACCAATATCTGTTGGCATCATTTTTCCTTTATCTGAACCAACTTTTTCTATTAAAACCTGCTCTTTAATTGAATCTGATTTTAATACTAATTGAATGTATTCACGTTCAACTCCTTCTGCAGTTCCTTTTTCTACATAACCTCTTCTTTGTACCGTAGAAATTGTTGGTGCATAAGTAGAAGGTCTACCTATACCTAACTCTTCCAAATGCTTCACTAAAGAAGCTTCTGTATATCTTGCAGGAGGACGAGTATAACGTTGCGTCGTTGTAATATATTCGTTATTTAACTCTTCTCCTACTTTCATTTTTGGCAACATTCCTGCTTGTTCTTCCTCTTCATTATCTGTTCCTTCTAAATATACTTTTAAGAAACCTTCGAATGTAATTACCTCTCCATTTGCAGAAAAATCTTTATCATTTTTATTGTTAGAAATTTTAACATTAGTTCTTTCTAACTGTGCTTCACTCATCTGAGAAGCAATAGTTCTTTTCCAAATTAAACTATACAATCTATCTTGATCATAATCTACAGAAACAGTATGAACCGCCATATTAGTAGGTCGAACAGCTTCGTGAGCTTCTTGAGCTCCTTTAGATTTTGTAGAAAAACTTCTAGGCTTACTATATTCTTTACCATACGAAGCTTTAATTTCTTCTGCTGCTGCATTAACTGCTTCAGAAGATAAATTCACGCTATCAGTTCTCATATAAGTAATCAATCCAGCTTCATATAAACGTTGCGCCATTAACATCGTTTTTGCAACAGGAAAACCTAACTTACGAGAAGCCTCTTGTTGTAATGTTGATGTTGTAAAAGGTGCAGCTGGTGATTTCTTAGCTGGCTTTGTTTGTAAATCTGAAACTGAAAAATCTGCAGACAAACATGAATTTAAAAAAGCTTCTGCTTCTTCTTTAGTGGAAAAATTCTTCGGTAATTTTGCCTTAAATTTTTTACCTTCTGTATTAGTAAACTCAGCATCTACTCTATAAGAAGCTACAGGTTTAAAGTTTTCTATATCGCGTTCACGTTCTACAATTAAACGCACAGCTACAGACTGAACTCTACCCGCAGATAAACCTGCTTTTACTTTTCTCCATAGCACAGGAGATAATTCATATCCTACGATCCTATCTAATACGCGCCTTGCTTGTTGAGCATCTACTAAATCATAATTAATAGTTCTTGGATTTTCTATAGCTTTTAAAATAGCATTTTTAGTAATTGAGTTAAATACGATACGTTTTGTATTGTCTTTATTTAACTTTAATTGCTCCGCTAAGTGCCATGCAATAGCTTCTCCCTCTCGATCTTCATCGGACGCTAACCAAACCATTTCTGCTTTCTTAGCTAAATCCTTTAATTTTTTCACTACCGATTTCTTATCTGAAGAAACAATATACTTAGGTTTAAAATCTCCATCGACATTAACACCTAATTCTTTAGATGGTAAATCAGCAATATGCCCATAACTTGACTCAACTTGAAAATCTTTACCTAAAAATTTCTCAATTGTTTTTGCTTTTGCAGGAGACTCTACAATTACTAAATTCTTTGCCATGTATCTTTTCTTATAGATTTTTTGTTACACCATATATATAGTGTATTTTAAATTGCAAAAGTATACAGTTTTTTTTTATTAGGAATTGTTTTGAAAGAATTAACGCTAATTTAAATTTGAAACGACGTATTATTTAATGACAATTTGTCACGCAATCATAAAATTGGTTGTATATTTGCCCTCTACTTACAAGAGATAAGATTATGGATCAGGTTGAAAAAGTTATAGACGAAAAAAAACAAGGAAAACCTTTATTAACAGAGCAGAAAGAAGGCAACAGCAAAAAACTTTTTATTGAAAGTTATGGCTGTCAAATGAACATGAACGACAGTGAAATTGTTGCAGCAATTCTTGCTGAACAAGGATTTAATACTACTAGCGATATTAATGAAGCTGATTTAGTTTTAGTAAATACTTGCTCTATTAGAGAAAAAGCAGAACAAACTGTTCGTAATAGACTACAAAAATACAATCATGCTAAAAAGCACAATCCTAAAATGAAAGTTGGAGTTTTAGGTTGTATGGCAGAGCGTTTAAAAGCTAAATTTCTAGAAGAAGAAAAAATAGTTGATTTAGTTGTTGGACCTGATGCTTATCGTGATTTACCTAATTTAGTAGAAGAAGTAGAAGCTGGTAGAGATGCTGTAAATGTAATTCTATCCAAAGAAGAAACTTATGCTGATGTTTCTCCTGTTCGTTTAAATTCTAATGGAGTTTCTGCATTTGTATCTATTACTAGAGGATGCGATAATATGTGTACTTTTTGTGTAGTTCCTTTTACCAGAGGTAGAGAACGAAGTAGAGATCCGCAAAGTATTATTGAAGAAATTCGTTCGATGCACGAACAAAACTTTAAAGAAATCACTTTACTTGGACAGAATGTTGATTCATATTTATGGTATGGTGGAGGATTAAAGAAAGATTTCCATAAAGCTTCTGAAATGGCTCAGGCAACTGCTGTAAATTTCGCACAACTTTTAGATATGTGCGCTACTGAATTTCCTAAAATGCGTTTTCGTTTTTCTACATCGAATCCACAAGACATGACTTTAGATGTGATTCATATTATGGCTAAACACAAAAATATCTGTAAATACATTCACTTACCTATTCAAAGTGGAAGTAACACAATGTTAAAAGCCATGAACAGATTACATACTCGTGAAGAATATTTAGAGTTAGTAGAAAATATTTATAAAATCATTCCTGAAATGAATTTAAGTCAAGATATGATTGCTGGTTTCTGTGGAGAAACAGAAGAAGATCATCAAGACACTTTAGATTTAATGGAAAAAGTAAAGTATAGCTTTGGTTTTATGTTTGCTTATTCTGAAAGACCAGGAACGCTTGCAGCTAAAAAAATGGAAGATGACATTCCTTTAGCTATCAAAAAAAGAAGATTACAAGAAATTATAAACTTACAACAAGAACATAGTTTATATAGAGCTAAAGAACATGTTGGAAAAGTTCAAGAAGTTTTAATTGAAGGAACTTCTAAAAAGAGTGAAAATGAATGGAAAGGTAGAAATACCCAAAATACTGTTGTTGTATTCCCTAAAGAACACTATAAAATTGGTGATTTTGTAAATGTAAAAATAGAAGATTGTACTTCTACCACATTAAAAGGAACTGCTGTAGGGTATTCTGAAAATAATTAAATAAGTGATAAAAGAAATTAAAATAAAACCAACATTCTTAGTAAGGGAAATTTTTAAAGTGAATGTTTACTTGATGTCCAAAAGCTGGAAAACATGGGCTCTTTTATTTTTTTTAATTTACTTTTTTATAATCAAAAGCCTTAATGACCCCATAAATACAGTAGCCCTTAAAAGTTTAGCTTTAGTAATCTGTGTTTTATTTTTTTTCTTATCACTTTACAAAAAATCAAAAAAACTAATAAGCGAAAATCCAAGATTAAAAGAAGATATATATTTCATTTTTAATCAAGAATATTTTGAAGAAAAAGGAGACACCTTTTCAGTAAAGCATTACTGGAAGAATGTTATTAAGATTGAAGAAAAAAGAGATTGGTTTTTAGTTTACATAAAAAAAAGTAATGCTATGATTATTAGAAAAAATGATCTAAAAGAACAAATAACTGATTTCAAAAAGCTGATAAAAAACATCAATTTAAAAGCCTAGTAGTTGAAAAAATAAATTTGAAAATGGAAAGTTTACAAGCTGTAAAACAACGATTCGGAATTATTGGTAACGATACTCAGTTAAATAGAGCTATCGAAAAAGCAGTTCGTGTTGCTCCTACAGATATTTCTGCGTTAGTTATTGGAGAAAGCGGTGTTGGAAAAGAAAGCATTCCTAAAATTATTCATCAGTTATCTCACAGAAAGCATGCAAAATACATTGCTGTAAACTGTGGTGCAATTCCTGAAGGAACTATCGACAGTGAACTTTTCGGTCATGAAAAAGGAGCTTTTACAGGAGCTACCCAAACAAGAAAAGGATATTTCGAAGTTGCAGATGGTGGAACAATTTTCTTAGATGAAGTTGGAGAATTACCATTAACAACTCAAGTTCGCTTACTTCGTGTTTTAGAAAATGGTGAATTTATTAAAGTAGGATCTTCTCAAGTACAAAAAACAAATGTTCGAATTGTGGCTGCAACCAATGTTAATATGCATGAAGCCATAAAAAAAGGAAAATTCAGAGAAGATTTATATTATCGTTTAAGTACTATAGAAATCGGACTTCCCCCTTTAAGAGAAAGAGGAACAGATATTCAATTATTATTTAGAAAGTTTGCTTCAGATTTTGCCCAAAAGAATAGAATTCCTGTAATTCGTTTAGATGAAAATGCTAGCAATTTATTATTAAATTATCATTTTCCTGGAAATATTAGGCAACTTAAAAATATTGCTGAACAAATATCAATTATGGAAGAAAACAGAATAATTTCATCGGAAATTATTTCGCAATATCTTCCAAATATCTCTGGTAACTTACCAATGGTTGTTGGAAATTCCAACTCTTCGAAAAATGATTTTGCAAATGAAAGAGACATTATGTATAAGATTTTGTTCGATATGCGTAATGACATTAACGATTTAAAGAAACTTACTTTAGATTTAATGCAAAATGGAAATAGTACTGAGGTTCAAGAAGAAAACAGAAATTTAATTCAACGTATTTACAACGAAGAAACACCTACACATAATGTAGAAGTAGTTGAAATTCCTGAAATAACTTCTCAGAATAATTATGATTTCATTGAGACTATAGAAGAACACGAAAGTTTATCTTTACAAGAAAAAGAGGTTGAGATGATAAAAAAATCACTAGAACGCAATAAAGGAAAACGTAAACTGGCCGCTAAAGAATTAGGGATTTCTGAGCGAACTCTATATAGAAAGATAAAACAATACGATTTATAAATCGAAAGCAAAGCCTACCAAAAAATGAAAAAAAGCATACTTATATTTTTCTACAGTTTTAGTCTTGTTATTTTAATGGGATGCGGAGTTTATTCTTTTACAGGAAAAGGTGATATTGGTGATGCAGAAACTATTCAAATAGATTTCTTCCCAAATCAAGCTCCTTTAGTAGAACCAAGTTTAAGTCAACGATTCACTCAAGACTTACAAGATTTATTTACTAGACAAACAAACTTAACTTTAGTAAGAGCTGGTGGTGATTTACGTTTTGAAGGAGAGATAGTTGATTATAGAATTACACCAATGAGTGCTACTTCTAGCCAAGGAAATCAAACTGCTGCTCAAAACAGATTAACTGTTGTAGTTAATGTTAGATACACAAATTCAAAGAAGGAAGAAGACGACTTCGAAAAACAGTTTTCTTTTTATTCAGATTACGGTGCAGCTCAACAATTATCTGGATCAGTTTTAGAAGCTGCCTTAGATGAAATTTTAACTAGAATACACCAAGATATTTTTAATGCTTCTGTAGCTAAATGGTAAAAGAAAACTACATAGAAATCCTTAATCATCCTGAAAAAATCAAGGATATAAACTCAAATAATTTGAAATCTATTGTAGATAAATATCCGTATTTTCAATCTGCTAGAGTATTACATTTAAAAGCTTTAAAAGATCAAAAAAGTTTTCGATACAATAATGAATTAAAATTAACTGCTGCACATACTTTAGACAGAGTTATTTTATTTAACTTCATTACTTCAGACATTTTTAAAGAGTCAAAAATCACTAGTAAATCTCAAGAAAACAATAACCTCAATAGTGACACTAAAAAGAACGAAAAAGAAAGCATTGAAGAAGAACTTAACATAGGAAAACCGTTAACTTTTACTAAAAATGAAGCTTTTTCTTTCAATCAATGGTTGCAATTATCTTCAGATATCCCTAATACACCCCAAAAAAAACTAGAGAAAAAAGAAAGGAATATTCAAGAAGATATTATTGAACGTTTTATTAACAACAACCCTAAAATTTCAAGAATTAACAAGAACGCTTCAGTTCCTTCAAAGCAAAATGTAGTAAGCCAAGAACCTACATTAATGACCGAAACTTTAGCTAGAATTTACCTTGAACAAAAGAAATACGACAACGCAATAAAAGCTTATGAAATATTAAGTTTGAAATATCCAGAAAAAAGTGGTTTCTTTGCAGACCAGATTAAAAAAATAAGAATTTTACAAAATATAAAATAATGACAACGTATAATTTACTTTTAATATTAATCTTAATTGTTGCAGTAGCTTTAATTTTAATCGTAATGGTTCAAAACCCTAAAGGAGGAGGATTATCATCTTCTTTCGGCGGTGGCGGTGGTATGAACATCGGAGGTGTACAAAACACAAACAACTTTTTAGATCGTACTACTTGGACTTTAGCCATTGCTATGTTCGCTTTAATCTTATTAGCTAACTTTGCTATACCTAGAGCCAACAGCACAAACACACCTGATCTTAAAGAATCGTTAGAAGGTATTGAAACTACAGCTCCTGCTGAAACAACACCTCCAGCAACTAAAGATTCTGTACAGTAGTAAATTTTATACAAAAAAACAAAAATGCTAACGATGACACGTTGGCATTTTTTTTTATATTTTTTTAAGAAAAGAATCCTCCTCAGTAAAATTGTCAGTTTTGTTTCAATGGCACAATTTCTGTCAATTAGAATGGAGAATATAAATTAAGATTAATCAATAATTTTTAAATAAAATGGGATTAAACATCAAACCTTTAGCAGATAGAGTTCTTGTAGAACCAGCTGCAGCTGAAACTACTACCGCTTCAGGAATTATCATACCTGATAATGCAAAAGAAAAACCTCAAAAAGGAACTGTTGTAGCGGTTGGAAATGGTAAAAAAGATGAGCCTTTAACTGTAAAAGTTGGCGATACGGTTTTATACGGTAAGTTCTCTGGAACTGAACTTAAATTTGAAGGAAAAGATTACTTAATGATGAGAGAATCGGACATTTTAGCGATCATCTAAACAATCAATTAATCTATTAAAAACAAAACACAAAATGGCAAAAGATATAAAATTTGATATTGAAGCTCGAGACGGATTAAAACGTGGTGTAGATGCATTAGCAAATGCTGTAAAAGTAACCTTAGGACCAAAAGGTCGTAACGTAATCATCTCTAAATCTTTTGGAGCTCCTCATGTAACTAAAGACGGAGTTTCTGTAGCAAAAGAAGTAGAATTAGAAGACGCTCTTGAAAACATGGGAGCACAAATGGTAAAAGAAGTTGCTTCTAAAACTAACGATTTAGCTGGTGACGGTACTACTACTGCAACTGTTTTAGCTCAAGCTATCGTTAAAGAAGGGTTAAAAAACGTTGCTGCTGGTGCAAATCCAATGGATTTAAAAAGAGGAATCGACAAGGCTGTAACAGCTTTAACTGAAGATTTAGCAAAGCAATCTAAAGAAGTTGGTGATTCTTCAGAAAAAATCCAACAAGTTGCTTCTATTTCTGCAAATAATGACAAAGTAATTGGTGATTTAATCGCTACAGCTTTTGGTAAAGTTGGTAAAGAAGGGGTTATTACTGTTGAAGAAGCTAAAGGGACAGACACTTATGTAGATGTTGTAGAGGGAATGCAGTTTGACAGAGGTTATTTATCTCCTTACTTCGTAACAAATGCTGATAAAATGATCGCTGAGTTAGAAAACCCGTATATCTTATTATTCGATAAGAAGATTTCTAACCTACAAGAGATTTTACCAATCTTAGAGCCAGTTGCTCAATCTGGCCGTCCTTTATTAATTATTGCTGAAGATGTAGACGGACAAGCGTTAGCTACTTTAGTAGTAAATAAGTTAAGAGGTGGATTAAAAATTGCTGCTGTTAAAGCTCCAGGATTTGGTGATAGAAGAAAAGCAATGTTAGAAGATATTGCAATCTTAACTGGTGGTACTGTAATTTCTGAAGAAAGAGGTTTTTCATTAGAAAATGCAACATTAGATTTATTAGGAACTGCTGAAACAGTAACTATCGATAAAGATAATACAACTGTTGTTAATGGTGCTGGTGATGAAGAGCAAATTAAAGCTCGTGTAAACCAAATTAAAGCACAAATCGAAACTACAACTTCTGATTACGATCGTGAGAAGTTACAAGAGCGTTTAGCTAAGTTAGCTGGTGGAGTTGCTGTATTATATGTTGGTGCTGCCTCTGAGGTAGAAATGAAAGAAAAGAAAGATCGTGTAGATGATGCTTTACATGCTACTCGTGCAGCTGTAGAAGAAGGTATTGTTGCTGGTGGTGGTGTTGCTTTAGTTCGTGCTAAAAAAGTATTAGAAACTTTAACTACTGAAAATTTAGATGAGACTACAGGTATTCAAATTGTAAACCGTGCAATTGAAGCTCCTTTACGCACTATCGTAGAAAATGCTGGAGGCGAAGGCTCTGTAGTAATCAATAAAGTATTAGAAGGTGAGAGTAATTTCGGATATGATGCTAAAACTGAACAGTATGTAGATATGTTAGAAGCTGGTATTATTGATCCTAAAAAAGTGACTCGTGTTGCCTTAGAAAATGCTGCTTCTGTTGCTGGTATGATCTTAACTACCGAGTGTGCTTTAGTAGATATTAAAGAAGAAGGCGGTGCTGGTGCAGGAATGCCTCCAATGGGTGGTGGAATGCCAGGAATGATGTAATAAAAACTCAATCATAAAATTTAAAAAGCAATCTTAAAAAGGTTGCTTTTTTTGTATTTATTGTCTCGTCCTGAAATAAGTTGACACAAATTTGACTTATTTATGAAAGATTCAGAAAAACCTAACAACTCTATTTCATATTAAAATCTTTTTAATTGCTATCCACAAGGAGCCTTATTATATAGAAATACACCCTTAAAATAACAAAAGTTTTTAAAACGTTTGTTTAAAAAACAAACACACTTTTAGTATCACATCTTGTTTATATTTATTAGTAAATTTATAGTGCTATCAACCAATAAAATTTAACATTTATGTTATTACAGGATTATCTTAAAAAGTTGAAGCCAATGCCTGATAAAGATGCAGATGAAATAGCTTCTTTCTTTAAACAAGAAACAATTAAAAAAGGTGAATTAATAATTAAAGAAGGGAAAACAAGTAAAAAATCTTATTTTCTCCAAATCGGTATTATTCGCTGCTTTATTTTTGATTTAAATGGAAATGAAGTTACTACAAGATTCTATTCTGCTCCAGATTTTTTAAATGATTATTTATCTTTCTTTAAGCAAGAACCAAGTGAAGAAAATTATGAAGCTCTAACTGATTGTAATGTTTGGAGCATTAACCATAAAAATGTTCAATTTTGTTTTCATAATATTTCAGAGTTTAGAGAATGGGGACGTATGTTATTAACTTTAAATTATGTAAAAATGCATAAGCACATGATTTCTTTCCATAAATATTCTGCTCAACAACGCTATGAAAATTTACTAAAATCACATCCTGAAATTATTCAAAAAATCCCTTTAAAAATAATTGCATCTTATTTAGGTATCACTAAATTTTCTTTAAGCAGAATAAGAAAGAAAATTACTTAATTTTTTACCTGATTCTCAAAAGTTGTCATACAGCAACTTTTTTGTTATTAATCTAAACTTACTTTGTATAAAAAATAAGTTATTATGGATTTATCTATCTCTTCTATTCCTATTTGGTTATCTGCTTTATTTACAATTATTTTTTTTATTATTCCACCGTTAATGATTGCTAATACTGCAAAAACAGCTATAAAATTATCAGGGGGATTAAATAGTAAAGAAATTAAAAAAAACATTTTAGTATTTTATTGGTTTTTTTTTATTGTTGTAGCTATTATTTCTTTGTTAGGAGTATTTTCAGTAAACACTTTCCCTCCTAGAATTATTATAATTACTACACTGCCTTTATTTCTTTTTTATTTATTATATGTTTCCAAAAAAAAATGGTTCCAAATCGTTTTTAAACATGTAAAAACCGAACAATTAGTCTTTATACATATATTTAGACTAGTAGGTGTTTTCTTTTTTATAATTAATTATTATGGATCATTACCTGATTTTTTTGCTCAAGTTGGAGGAATTGGAGATATTCTTACAGCAGTTTTAGCAGTTCCTGTTATATACGCTATAAAAAGAAAATTAAGTTTTGCTAAAACACTTGCTTGGATATGGAATATAATTAGTTTTATTGATATTACCTTAGTTATATCAATAGCTATCTATTTAACAAAAATAGCTTTAAAAAATAATGAAAATGGCATTTTAGAATTAGGTGTTTTTCCTTTTAGTTGGATTCCTGCTTTTGCACCAGCTACTATAATATTTTTACACATATTAATATTCAAAAAACTATTAGAAAAACAAAAAACTCAGGAATAATTCCTGAGTTTTCTTTATTTATGATTTTTGCTTCTTTTTATGATCTTCTTTTACTTCTTCATCTCGATACTTACAACATCCGTGTAAATTATCATAAACTTCTTGAGTGGCTTTAATTTCTTTACTATCGTGACCTACGTTAGCTACACTCTGACAAACTTTTTTCTTGTCTGTTTTTCGTTCATCGATAATTACCATTAACTGATGTGTATCTACATTCCAATTGGCAAATTTCACTCCTTTTGTATTTAAAGCAGCTTTTTCTATACGTTTTTTACACATCACGCAAACACCATCTACTTCAAAAGATAACTTTGCATTTTTTTTCTTTTTTTGTTGACTATAAGTTGTTACTACAACTAGTAAACATAATAATGATATAATTTTTTTCATTTTTTTTATTTTTATTATTTTAATCTATTTTAAATCTAAATCCAGCGTAATAAGCACTACCAAAAATAGGTGCATACACTATTGTACTATCAAAATTAGCTCCAAAAGGATTATCACTACCTAAGATCGGATTCCTTTGTTTCACATTTGTAATATTCTCTCCTCCTATATACATTTCTATTTTTTTAGAAAACACCTTTGTTATTTGAGTGTTTAATAAATTAAATCCATTAGAATAACTAGGTAAACGATCTTGAACAGGGTTAATGTTAGTATTTGGTAATCTTTGTTTACCTATAGAATTATAAGTTACATCAAATTTCCATTGTGCTCCATTAGTTTTCTTATGTGTTTCATATGATATATTTGCAAAAAAACGATGCTTAGCTTGTAAAGGCTTTGTTAAATTGCCTGAAATATAATCTGTAGACACATCAAAAAACTTGTAAGCTGTTCTTAAGTTAAAATGCTTCATTAAATTATAATTAACTTCTACTTGAAAACTATTAGCAATACTTTTTCCTTCTAAATTATAGAATGAAATCTCTCTTGGATTTTCCCAGTCTACAACCGCTTGATTTTCAAAATCAGTAATATAATAATCAAAAGTCACATCGCCTCTTTTCCCCAATAATTTAAATCCTTGTAAAAAAGAAACTCCATAATTCCAAGCAATCTCAGGGTTTAAACCATAAATATTACCTCCTATACTATTAATATTTATTTGCCTAGAAGAAGCGAATAGTTGTTGGTTTTCAGCAAAAATATTAGCACTTCTTTTTCCTCTCCCTATTGAACCTCTTAGCACACCTTTCTCCCACGGTACATAACGCAAATGCAAGCGAGGTGTTAAAAATGTTCCTAATAAATTGTGAAAATCAACCCTTAAACCTGCTGTTAAACTAAAATCTTCTGTATTATCATAAGCGTATTCGAAAAAAGCTCCTAATGAATTCTCATCTCTACTAAAATCTCTTACTTCAACCAGCTCTTTATAATCATCATAAGTAAAACTTAAGCCTGTTTTAAATTTATGTCTTGTATCTCCAATTATAGAATTGAAAATGAAATTTGAATACACACTTTGATGTTCAATATTATAATCTCTTAAACCAAAATATGATTCTTGATCGTGATTACTATACGCTAATTGTAATCCCATATTTTGATACGGGAGTTCTGGAAAAACATAGCCTAATTTACCAGAAAAATCAAATCGAGATGTTTTAATTTCACTTCCCCAAGCATTTGTTGTTTTCTTATCTATATCAGGATTAAAATTAAGTTCACCAGTTTGTTTTCTATCATTTAAATATCTAAAATTCAAAAAACTCACCCATCCAGTTTCATTATTTACATACTGCCAACGATTCATTACATTAATTTGTTCTGCTAATGGTGCATCTATAAAGTTATCATTATTATTATCAAACTTTTGAGATCTTAAATTACCATGTAAGTACAAACCTGTTTGCCATTTATCACTAACTTTTTGATTAAAATGCGTATTTAATTCTAATCTTCCATTTAAATTACCATATCCATTAACAAATATTTTTTTATCTGTTGATGGCTTTACTAACTCTGCATTAATTTGACCTGATATACTTTCAAAACCGTTTACAACACTACCTGCTCCTTTTGTAATTTGAATACTTTCTACCCAAGTACCAGGAGTAAATGTTAATCCATAAACTTGAGATGCTCCTCTTACCATCGGAATATTCTCTTGAGCAATTAATAAATAAGGACTATTAAGTCCTAACATTTGAATTTGTCGAGTTCCAGTTAATGCGTCTGAAAAATTCACATCTATAGATGGATTTGTTTCAAAGCTCTCTGCCAAATTACAACAGGCCGCTTTTAACAATTCTTCGCTATTTACAGTAAATACATTTTCTGTTTGTAAAAACGATTTAGCAGTCGCTTGTTTTTTTACAGAAATAGAAACTTCATCTAATGTAGTTTGTTCTGTTAGAAAATGATGAATTGGCTTTGTAGTATTGATTGTTAGCGTATCTGTTTTATATCCTACAAAACTTACAATTAACTTTTTATATTCTTTTTTATAAGGTATTTCGAACCATCCTTTTTCATTTGTAGTGGTTCCAATTTTTGTATTTAACCAATGCACATTGGCTCCAAACACTCCTAGGTTATCTTTTGGATTATTTTTATCCATAATCATACCTTTAAATGTTTGCTGTGCAGAGACTTGTGAACTTATTAATATAAGCACACAAATCAACATTTTAAAATTCATGATTTTTGTATATAATTTATATGTTTTACTTCTTCTTATCTATTGACTTAAAGTCATTAAAAAAGATTCATAAATCATATTATATATACCTCATATAAAACTTGTAAATCTAGATTTAGATTTGGCGGTGTATAGAATTCATTTAAATTAATTTGTTTGTTAAAATCTGCAAACAAATTATAATATGAAGAGAGAAATGCTACAACAAACTGTTGCTTTTGGATATCAAATTTCTCGAAAGAATTTTTTAAATCATCTTGACCCTGAATTTGTTGAATTTCATCTTTACAACATTTTTTTTTCTTTATTACTTGTGGGTCATCACAATCTTCTTCTCCTTCTTCGTCTCCACAATTTACTGAATTTCCAAAATAAGATATACTAACTAAAAACTCACCACAATAGTGTTTTTCTACAGTAAAAGAAAATGTAGAGAACAACACTAATAGTGCTAATAAGGTTGATGATATTTTAGAAAATACTATTTTCATTATGCTATACAAAAATATAAAAGTTCTAATAATAATCTTACAACATTAACATTTTGGTAACTAAATAATGTTGAATAGTATGATTTAATCGGTAAGTGGTTATTATTGGAAGTTTAAGATTAAATCTTTCTTTCAACAACATAATCAATCATCATTAATAACGATTCTTTGTATTCTGAGTCTGGATAATTTTCTAAAATTTTTAATGCTTTGTTTTTATAATCATGCATTTTATTTATAGTATAATCTATACCTCCATTTTCTTTTACAAATGTTATAACTTCTTTAACTCTTTTTTTATTTTTATTATGTTTTTTCACAGAGTTAATTAACCATTTTCTATCCTTCTCACTACAATTGTTCAATGTATAAATTAGAGGTAAAGTCATTTTTTGCTCTTTAATGTCTATACCTGTAGGTTTTCCTATTTTTTCTTCAGTATAATCAAATAAATCATCTTTAATTTGAAAAGCTATTCCTATATATTCTCCAAATTTTCTCATTTGTTGAACAACTTCGTTACTACAACCTACAGATGCTGCACCAATTCCACAACATGCTGCAATTAAAGTTGCTGTTTTTTGGCGAATAATTTCAAAATATACATCTTCAGTGATATCTAATTTTCTTGCCTTTTCAATTTGAAGTAATTCTCCTTCACTCATTTCTCTAACTGCTATTGAAATGAGTTTTAATAGATCGAAATCTTCATTATCAATAGATAATAACAAGCCTTTTGACAATAAAAAATCACCAACAAGTACTGCAATTTTATTTTTCCAAAGCGCATTTATAGAAAAGAAACCTCTTCTTCTATTACTATCATCTACAACATCATCATGAACTAATGTTGCCGTATGAATAAGCTCTACAATGGAAGCTCCTCTATATGTTCTTTCATCGAAGCCTCCATTAGAAACCATTTTTGCAACTAAAAAAACAAACATCGGACGCATTTGTTTCCCTTTTCTTCTTACGATGTAATATGTAATTCTATTTAATAATGGAACTTTAGAAAGCATTGAATCTTTAAACTTAGATTCAAATAGTTCCATCTCCTTTGCTATTGGAATTTTGATTTGTTCAACAGGTTTCATTAAGCCTTCCTTATACTCGTCAAAAATAAAGAAATAAATTAAGATGCTTATATTTGATTATAAAGTTTAATTAATGAAAAGAGTCATTTCTATTTTAATATTTCTCTCTTCTATTTTGGCTATATCACAAAAGAAAAAAGAGACTTTTCCTAATTCATTTTTAGGTAAATACAGTGGTACACTTGAGATATTCTCTAAAAAAGGGACACAAAAAATCCCAATGGAATTTCATCTCACTAAAGCCGAAAAAGATTCCACTTATAACTACACTATTGTTTACAACAAATCACCTCGTAATTATTTTTTAAAAATAGTTGATGTAGAAAAAGGAATTTATCAAATTGATGAAAATAATGGTATCATTCTCCCTGCATCTTTTCATAAAAATGTGCTTCATAGCATTTTTGAAGTACAAGGAAATATTTTAAGTACACGATTAGCTTTTAATTTAAATCAGGTAGAATTTGAAATTTTATTTTCTCGCCTAGAGAGTAAAACAATTACTGGCGGAACATCTAAGGAAATTCCAAAAGTTTTTGGTTACCCAATAAATGTATTTCAAAAAGCGACCTTAAGCAAAAAAAATTAATTGTTTTTATAATTAATTTTAAACACTTTTTCCATTGAAATCAATTTCCCATCTTTTGAAATTCCTTCTATAAATACTCGAACAGATTCTTGTTTTAGCTTTGGAAAAGTAATTGAATGTTCTTTTTTATTTTCATCTAAATAAATATTAGGTTCCCAATGTACTGCTCCGAACCTCTTAAAACTATCACTATTAGTATTTAAATATTTTGGTTGATAATATTCTTTTTGAACATGAAAACCTATTGGAACTTTGTATTCATAAAAAGCATTAACATAGTTTTCAGTTTTAACCCTGTCTTTAGTGTATAAGTAAATGCGTAAATCAAAAACGTCTGTAATAAAGATTTCATCATACTCACCTAACTTTGTATGCCTAAGATTTAAAAGTCTTTTAGGATCTAAAGTAATATCTTGATTATCTAAAAACACTCTAGTTTTTGATTCTAAAATCTCTCTTTGATCTGCAGTTGAATCAAAAGCTCTTTCTTTAGTCATATTCACTCCAAAATCACTAGCTCCAGATCGTGCAACAATGCCTTCATCAGCAGGATTATTTCTTAAACTAAATGCTCTTTGTCTAGATCTTCTTATTCGAACTGTTTCTGGGTTTGTTAAAATATCAAGACCAACAGATCTTAAAAAACTAAACAAAGCTTGATGTTTAGAATAATCTTCACTTACTTTATAACCTCTAGCTCTATCACCTATTAATGGAGTATGATTAAATTTTAATTTGCCTTTAATTTCAATTTCATTCAATACTTCTTCTGTTTCTGTTAAAAGAGCTGCTAAATCTTGGCCTTCGTCTCGCTTTTCTATTTGATCTTGTTGTTCTGGAATTTTAATTTTTCCTTTATTTATTATTTGAGACGGCTGAACATATAAATTCGGCATCTTAAACTTCCCTTTTTTATCTGAATATGATATATATACTTTAGAGTTATCTTTAATAAATAAGTTATTAAACTCAAATTTATTTCCTTTCAATTTTCTACTCGTAAACAACTTGTTTTGTCCACTTCTAATAAATACATCTACATCATTACCTAAGCCAGTCATATTAAAAGTTCCTTTTACTTTAATTCCTCTTTCAAAATCGAACCTTTCTGTAGGTGGATTATTAAAAATATTATACCAACTGTATTTAGACCATCCTTGAGTTAGAAGCAATAAATCTAACTCCCATAATTTTTTTCTATTTATATCTGTAAAGAAATAATCTCCATTTTTAATGCTCCCTTTAATATAAGGTGCTAAAAGAAATTTAGAATAAATATTTTGATAAGGTTTATATGCCTTAGTATCATATGGTAAAACAGATGCACTTAATTTATATTCTCCTAAATTATTTGTACTCTTAACATTTAATGACACACTATCTTTTCCTTCATTAAGATTGATTATCACATTATCAAATAATGACTTTTGATAATTAAAAAATAAACGTTCTGCAATAGGCTGATCATCATCTGTAAATAAAGTAACAATATTTGTTCCTGGCTTGAAAAGTTTTTTACTTATAAATAGAGAATAGGTTAATAAATTCTCTTTAAATTCTATATCTCTTCTTAGAAATGAATTCGTGTTATGAATTAAAACATAATATTTTCTATCTACTAATTCATCTATTGTTTCCTTATTTGTTGAAACAATCACTTTAGTCATATTACTACTAATATTCTCGAAAGCCAAAGAAACTCCTCTATTGTTTTTTACTGGAAATTTAGTTGTTATTTTTTCTCCATTTCTAAGTTTTATTTCTGCTTTATAATCTTCCTCTAAATTAATATAAACAGGAATTTTAACCATTCCGAATCGATTTAAAGTAAAGTCTTTTATCACTTCATTTTTACTATCAATAATTTGTCCTTTTTCAACCTCAGGGATATTTCCGTGTTGATCTTTTAAAATAATCCCTACACTATTTGTTGAATTGGCAAGTAAATGTCCTCCTTCAGGTAAAACTTGCAAATCATATTTTGTTTGATTAGTAATAGTAGATTCTTTTGTTTGTTCCTTATTTATAATTTTTATTTTCTGAATAAAAGACTGATTCTCCTGAAAATTCTGCATATAATTTGTTGAAGCTTTTATGTAAAAATTCTTCCCCGCAAAAGTTGAATCTACTTTAAAGCTACCATTACCTACCCCGTCATTTAAATAAATGAGTTTTGTTTTTTTAAAAACTCCTTTATCATCGTAAATAGAGCAATATAAATTAGATGTAGATTGATGCAATTTTTGTGTATTTGTGTTTAATACATAAGCTTTAAACCATATTTCTTCTCCTTGCACAAAAGTTGTTTTATTTAAATGTAAATAGGGGATTTCTCTCTCATATCCAAAGTACTTAACATAAGCACTATCAAGAACCTTATCCTGAGCTAACAATGTGTAAACAGAGCTAATAAATAGCAGCAACAATTTTTTAATTTTCATATTAGAATTTTTGGTCTATCTAAAGATACAAAAAACAAACTAACACACTGACTACTATACAAACACAACTATTCTTCTAATATTTTTGAATTTTTATAAGCTTTTCTATAGCTATTAGTTTTCCTTCTTTAGTTATACCTTCTAGGAATACTGTAATCTCATTTTGTTTTAAACTAGGAAAAGTAAATATTTGTTTTTTATTATTCTCATCTAAGTTAACATTAGGTTCCCAATAAATAGCTCCATAGCTTTTAAAGGTGTCACTTGTTGTTGATAAATATTTGGGGTGATAATATTCTTTTGAAACATGAAATCCTAAAGGTATTTTATATTCATAAAAGCCGTTTGAATTATCTATAAACTCAGCTTTATCTTTACTGTATAAGTAAATTTGAAGATCGAAAACATCTGTAATAAAAATCTCTTCATACTCCCCTAATTTTGTGAATTTTAAATTCAATAATCGATGATTATCTCTTGTTATTTCTTGATTATCTAAAAAAACTCTTGTCTTAGAAACAAGTATTTCTCTCTGGTTTGGTCGAAAATTAAATGCACTCTGTCTGATCCTTCTAATTTCTAACGTTTCAAGAGTTGAACGAACTTCTAATCCTTGATTTCTAAGAAAACTTAATAAATTTTGATGAACCGAATAATCTTCACTAACCTTATATCCTCGTGTTCTATCTCCTATTAAAGGCGTGTGATTAAACTTAATTTTCCCCTTCACTTCTACCTCATCTAAAACTTCCTCTGTTTCAGTTAAAAATATTTTTTGAACTTCCTTGGTTCTCCCTACTTCTTGTTCTTTTTTAAGGGGTAATTTGATATTCGATTTATCGAAATCTGGATATGAACTAACATAAAGATTTGGAGATATAAACTCCCCTTTTTTATTTGTATATGAGATGAAAATTGAAGAATTATTTTTCAGCTTTAAATTTTTAAATTCAAATTTATTATTAACAGTCTTTTCATTTACAAACAACTTATTTTGATCACTTCTAATATAAACATCTACTGATTTTCCTAATCCCGAAACATTTAAAGTACCTTTTACATGTATTCCAGTTTCAAAAGGAAACCGTTCAATTGGTGGATTATTAAATACATCATACCAATTGTACTTAGACCATCCTTGAGTTAATAATAACAAGTCTAACTCCCATAGTTTTTTTCTAGTTATATCCTTAAAAAAATAAGCCCCATCATTTATATTCCCTTTAATATAGGGTTGAATAAGAAATTTAGAATAAATATTTTGTGAAGGCTTATAAGCTTTTGTTTGAGCAGGTAAAATCGATACACTTAATCGATATTCATTTGATAATTCTTCTTTGCCTATGATTAAAGAAACACTGTCTTTTTTTTGTTTAAACTCTACTTCAACTGCATCAAATAATGATTTTTGATAGTTAAAAAAAACTCGTTCACCAATAGGTTTATCTGCATCTGTAAATAAGGTAACAATATTTGTTCCTGCTTTAAATAGTTTTTTATTTAAGTATAAAGAATAGGTTAACAGTTCAGGTTTAAACTCTATTTCCCTTTTTAGAAAAGCGTTTGTATTATGAATCAAGACATAATATTTCTTTCCTTGTAGGTTTTTAATTGTTTCCGGATTTGTTTTCACAATAACCTTAACCATATTACTACTAATGTTTTCAAAAGCTAAAGAGACTCCTTGTAATTCTTTTGGAGGCAAAAAAGTTTCTATTATTTGACTTTCACTTCTTTTAACTCGAACTTTTAACTGATCCTTTTGTGAAATAAAAACAGATACTTTAACCATTCCAAACTGGTTTAAAACAAACTCTTTAATCACTTTTCCAAATTGATCGACAAGTTCTCCTTTTTTAAAACCTATCGGATTCCCTGTAGCATCTTTTAAAATAATCCCTAAAGAATTTGTTGTATTTGCTAGTAAATGTCCACCTTCAGGTAAAATCTGTAAATCATATTCCTTTTCTTTATTTACAGGTTTTACGGTTTCTTCTTTACCATCTACAATAGTTATTTTTTGAACAAAAGATTGATTTTCCTCAAAATTTTTCATGTAGTTTGTAGAGGCTTTTATATAGTAACTTTTTCCTGTAAATGTAGAGTCAATTTTAAAGCTCCCATTACCCACACCATCTTTTATATAAATCAAATCTGTTTTTTTAAAAACACCTTGATCATCATAAATTGTGCAATGTAAATTTGTAGTATACGGATGTAGTTTTTGTGTATTTGTATTTAAAACATAAGCTTTAAACCAAACCTCTTCACCAACGGCAAAACTTATTTTATTTAAATGTAAATAAGGAATTTCTCTTTCATATTGAAAATATTTCACGTAAACACTATCAATATTTTTATTTTGAGCACTTAATTTTACAATACTGAATAACAGTAAGAATAATACGCTTTTACTTTTCATAATAGATTTTTAAAATCTATTAAAAGTACAAATATTTATTGAGTTAAGTTTCGAATAGTTTTAAACCTAGTCCAGACTTGTTTATTTCTTCTTTTATATATTGAAAGTGTTCCTCTATCTAATCCGTAATAAAAGAAACAAATTCCAGAAGGAGGATTTGCACTCGGTAAAAATTCGAAAAAATCAAAAGCTTTAGAGGGCCAAAACCAACAATCTAAAGATGTTCCTACAATCTCAATAATTCCAACAATAAAATACATTGCTAAATAGAATAATCTTTCCTTTGGATACTTTCTTAACGAATAAAAAACTAAACCTGTTAACACAAAACCAAAAACATCATTTTTAAACAATAAGAATATAAATGCATAAGCTACAATACTAATTGTAAAGAATAACTCTATTTGTTTTCTAAACTCTTTTACTTTAGATTTTCTAGAAAAGAAATATACGCCTAAAAACACAACAGCATGCCCAAAAGGAATATAATGTGGTATATTATGATGTCTATAAGTATACATTCCTAGACCAATTGAAAAGATATATTCTCCAATTACTCCAATTATAAAAGCGTAAACTAATTGTTCTCTTACCCTTGATGTTCCTGTTTTAAAAAGATAAATATAAACTCCAATTACTAAAATTGTATTTAGCAATTGACCTTTATGATATATTTCTTCTTCAAAATATTTACTATCCAAAAACAGTCCTAAAAAGATGATAAAAATTAACCATCCAATAGACTGAATAGTTTGCCCAAATAATGTTTTAGAAAGATTCATTTACGATTTATTGGCTAATTGTCCGCATGCTGCGTCTATATCTTTTCCTCTAGATCTTCGAACATTTACAACAATATCATGCATCTCTAAATTTGAAATATAATTGTTTAATGCATTTTGAGAAGCTTGTTGAAATTCACCATCGTCAATTGGATTATATTCAATCAGATTCACTTTTGCAGGCACATATTTACAGAACTTCACTAAAGCATCAATATCTTCTTTTCTATCATTAATCCCTTGCCAAACAACATATTCATAGGTTATTTTTCTGTTTGTTTTCTCATACCAATATTCTAATGCTTCTCTTAAATCTTCTAATGGAAATGTAGAATTAAATGGCATTATTGACGTTCGAACTTCATCAATAGCTGAATGTAACGAAACTGCTAAATTAAACTTTACCTCATCATCAGCCATTTTTTTAATCATTTTTGGTACACCAGAAGTTGATAAAGTAATACGTTTTGCAGACATTCCTAAACCTTCAGGAGATGTAATTTTATCTATTGCTTTGATTACGTTATTATAATTCATCAGCGGCTCTCCCATTCCCATAAAAACAATATTTGTTAATTTATGATTATGATACAATCTACTTTGTTGATCGATTGCTACCACCTGATCGTAAATTTCATCTGCATTTAAATTACGCATACGTTTTAAACGAGCTGTTGCACAAAATTTACAATCTAAACTACAACCAACCTGACTAGAAACACAAGCTGTGGTTCTTTTTTCTGTTGGAATTAAAACAGATTCTACAATTAAACCATCGTGAAGTTTAATCGCGTTTTTAATGGTACCATCGTTACTACGTTGCATAGTATCGACTTCGATATGATTAATCACGAAATTTGTATCTAACATTTCTCGTGTAGCTTTAGAAAGGTTGGTCATATCATCGAAAGAATGTGCAGCTTTATTCCACAACCATTCGTATACTTGATTTCCTCTAAAAGCTTTATCTCCATTTTCAACAAAGAAATTTCTAAGTTGTTCTTTCGTAAGCGCCCTAATGTCTTTTTTCTGTGATTTCATCTCTGCAAAAATACAGTATTGATTCTAAAGCCAAAATCTTTAGAAAAACTAATACTTAGAATATTTCAAAATAGTTGAAATAACAATTCAAAATATTTTCATAACACAAAAAACAATTAAATTTATATTTCAAAAGTATTAACAACAACTTTAAAACATCTGAATATGAAAATCTTAAACAAGGCAAAATTATTTTCATCTGCTTCTGAAGTAAAAAAACAATCTATTTATGATATTCAGATTAACGATATTCGTAATCAACCTATTTCACTTTCAGAGTTTAAAGGAAAGAAAATATTATTTGTAAATGTTGCTTCAAAATGTGGATTTACAAAACAGTATAAAGAATTACAAGAATTAAGTGAAACCTATAAAGATCAACTTACTGTAATTGGTTTACCTTGCAATCAATTTGGAAGTCAAGAACCAGGAAACGAAACGCAAATTCAAGAATTCTGTGATATCAATTTTGGTGTTACTTTTCCGTTAACAGAGAAAATAAAAGTAAAAGGTAGTCAACAACATCCTTTATACAACTGGCTTACATCTAAAAATTTAAACGGAAAAAAAAACTCAAAAGTTCGATGGAATTTTCAAAAGTATTTAGTTGATGAACAAGGAAATTTAATTGATTATTTTTATTCAACAACTCATCCTAAAAGTTTAAAAATAATTAAACACCTAAAATAAAAAAACAGCTCATTTCAATTAATGAGCTGTTTTTTCACAAAAGAACGAACAATACTTTCTTTACTTTTTATATAATTAACATCGCATCTCCGTACGAGTAAAATTTATATTTTTCTTTTATTGCTTCATGATATGCTTCCATTACAAAATCATGCCCAGCAAAAGCAGCTATCATCATTAATAATGTAGATTTTGGTGTATGAAAATTAGTAACCATACAGTTTGCTATACTGAAATCATATGGAGGAAAAATAAATTTATTCGTCCACCCTTCATAAGCATTTAATCTTTTGCTAGCAGAAACAGAAGATTCTACTGTTCTCATTACGGTTGTACCAACAGCACATACTCTTCTTTTTTGATCTAAAGCTTTATTTACAGTATCACAAGATTCCTGTGGAATAATTATTTGTTCAGAATCCATTTTATGCTTTGACAGATCTTCTACCTCTACTGGATTAAAAGTACCTAAACCAACGTGTAAAGTCATTTCTGCAAAATCAACACCTTTAATTTCTAAACGCTTCATTAAGTGTTTAGAAAAATGAAGTCCAGCAGTTGGTGCAGCTACAGCTCCTTCATGCTTTGCGAAAATAGTTTGATAACGCTCTTCATCTTCTGGCTCTACATCTCTCTTAATATATTTTGGTAATGGTGTTTGACCTAATTCGATAAGCTTTCTTCTAAACTCATCGTAAGAACCATCAAACAAGAAACGTAATGTTCTACCTCTAGAAGTTGTATTATCGATTACCTCTGCTACTAAACTTTCATCATCACCGAAAAACAATTTATTTCCGATACGAATTTTACGAGCTGGATCAACTAAAACATCCCATAATCTATGCTCTGCATTTAACTCTCTTAATAAAAAAACCTCGATTCTTGCTCCAGTTTTTTCTTTATTACCGTACATACGAGCAGGAAATACTTTGGTGTTATTCAACATCATTACATCTCCTTCATCAAAGTAATTAATTAAATCTTTAAACAACTTATGTTCAATAGTTTGCTCTTTACGATTTAATACCATCAAACGAGCTTCGTCTCTGTGCTCAGAAGGATATTCTGCTAATAATTCACTAGGTAAATCAAAGTTAAATTGAGATAATTTCATTATAGTTATTTATTAATGGCGGCAAATATACGATTTCAACATAGGGCTTGTCAAGCGTTTCATCTTTTATTTTAAGACTTCTTGTTCAATTCCAACCTTTTCAAAATCAGACCAAAAATCTTGGTATGACTTTGTTACAACGGTAGCATCTGCTATTTTTATTGGAACTTTTAAGGCTAATGGAGCAAAAGCCATTGCCATTCTATGATCGTGATACGTCTTTATAGTTACATTTTCTTGTATTGAATTTGAAGTATTTAAAAATAACTCTTCATTCGTTACAGAAATATCACCTCCTAATTTAGTAATTTCTTCTTTTAACGCTTCTAAACGATCTGTTTCTTTTATTTTTAAGGTGTGCAATCCTTTTAAATCACAAGGAACTTTTAAAGCAAAACAAGTAACAGTAATAGTTTGAGCAATATCTGGTGCTTTTACTAAATCTAATACTAATTTATCTTTACTTCCTAATCTTTCTTTCTTTAGCGTAATTGTATGATTATTGAATTCGGTAGTTACTCCAAAATGTTCATAAATTGAAGCCAAACAACTATCTCCTTGCAAACTTTCTTTTTTGTATGAAGACAACGTAATTTCTGTACCTACTTCACTTAAAGCAACCAAAGAATAGTAATACGAAGCCGAACTCCAATCTGCCTCAACAATAATATTTTTTGAGGAAACACTTTTTTTATTGAAAACTTCTATTGTATTTCCTTCAAACTTTGTTTCAATTCCAAGCTGATTCAATAAGCTTAAAGTCATTTTGATATAAGGAATAGATGTAATTTCTCCAGTTAATTCTAACTTTAATCCATTAGGTAAACTTGGTGCAATTAACAGTAAAGCTGAAATATATTGACTACTCACATTTCCTGCAATAGCAACATGATCTTTTGTAAAAGCTTTCCCTTTTATTTTTAGCGGAGGATATCCTTCTTTTTCTAAATAGGTAATATCTGCTCCTAAATCTTGTAACGCATCTACTAAAATTTTAATTGGTCTGTTATGCATTCTTTCAGATCCCTGTAAAACTTTTGTAGTTCCTTCTTGCGAGGCAAAAAGTGCTGTTAAAAATCGCATTGTTGTTCCTGCGTGTCCTATATCTGCAACTTCTTCATTACTATTTAAGGCATTTTGCATATGTACAGAGTCATCCGAACTAGAAAGGTTTTCAATAACCAATTCTGGGAATAACTGCTGAAGAATTAACAATCTATTCGATTCACTTTTAGAACCTGAGATCACTATACTATTTTTAAATAATTGATTTTTAGGAATCTTTAACAATAAGTCCATTAACAAAATTTTATATTTAGCTTCTTAATCAACTAAATCAAATGAAAAAACTACTTTTTGGAGGAGTAATACTGCTCCTTTTCTTGAGTATCAAAGTTAATGCTCAAAATAACAATAGCCAATTTTCTGAAGAATATTTTAACGCAATCGATTGGAGAAACATTGGTCCACACCGTGGAGGGAGAAGTTGTGCTGTAACTGGAGTTCCAAAAAAACCGAATTTATTCTACATGGGAACTACTGGTGGTGGTATATGGAAAACGATTGATGCTGGAAATACTTGGCAGAATATTTCTGATGGATTTTTTGGTGGTTCTGTAGGTTCTATAGCTGTTAGCGAATGGGACAATAACATTATTTATGTTGGAATGGGAGAAAAAACTGTTCGTGGTAATGTTTCTTCTGGTGACGGTGTTTGGAAATCTGAAGATGCTGGTAAAACATGGAAACATATGGGACTACCAAATTCTAGACATATTCCTAGAATGCGTATTCATCCTAAAAACCCAGATATTGTTTATGCTGCCGTTTTAGGAGATTTATATAAGTCTACCACAGAAAGAGGTGTTTACAAATCTACCGATGGAGGAAAAACTTGGAAAAAAGTTTTATACAGCAATGCAGATGCTGGAGCAGTAGATTTAGTTATCGATCCAAATAATCCTAGAACTTTATATGCTTCTACTTGGAATGTAAGAAGAACTCCTTATAGTTTATCTAGTGGCGGTGAAGGTTCTGGAATTTGGAAAAGTACCGATGAAGGTGAAACATGGACAAACATTTCTAAAAACTCTGGATTACCGAAAGGTATTTGGGGAATTTCTGGTTTAGCTGTTTCTCCTGTAAACTCTGAAATTGTTTACGCACTTATAGAAAATGAAAAAGGTGGTGTGTACAAATCTTTAAATGGTGGAAAAACTTGGCGATTAATTAATAGCGAGCGTAAACTTCGTCAAAGAGCTTGGTATTACACAAGAATTTATGCAGACACAAAAGATGAAGACATTGTATATGTTATGAATGTACGTTATCATAAATCTACTGATGGTGGAAAAACCTACAAAACATACAACGCTCCACATGGAGACCATCATGATTTATGGATTGCGCCGGAAGATAATCAGCGTATGATTATTGCTGATGACGGAGGAGGACAAATATCTTTTGACGCTGGTGAAAACTGGTCTACTTATTTAAACCAGCCTACTTCTCAATTTTATCGCGTTACTACAGACAATCATTTTCCATATAGAATTTATGTAGCTCAACAAGATAATTCTACTATTAGAATTGCGCATAGAACAGAAGGAAGATATATTACTTCACAAGATTGGGAATCTACTGCAGGTGGAGAAAGTGCTCACATCGCTGTAGATCCTTTAAATAATGATATCGCTTATGGTGGAAGTTATGGTGGATTATTAACACGTGTTGATCATAAAACTGGTGCATTTAGAGCAATTAATGTTTGGCCAGATGATCCTATGGGACATGGAGCAGAAGATTTCAAATATCGTTTCCAATGGAATTTCCCTGTATTATTTTCTCCTAACAACAAAAAGAAATTATACGCTGCTTCAAATCATTTGCATGCAACTACGAATGAAGGGCAGTCATGGGATATTATTAGTCCAGATTTAACAAGAAATGATCCTAAAACTTTAGGACCTTCAGGAGGACCAATTACTAAAGACAACACTGGTGTTGAATACTATGGAACTATTTTCGCAGTTGCTGAAGTTCCTGGTGAAGATGGAGTTATTTATACTGGTTCAGATGATGGTTTAGTTCATATTACTAAAGATGGCGGAAAAAATTGGACAAACATTACTCCTAAAAAAATGCCAGAATGGATGATGATTAATTGTATTGAAATTGATCCTTATACAAAAGGTGGTGCATATATTGTAGGAACAAAATATAAAACAGGAGATTATCAACCTTATATTTATAAAACGGAAGACTACGGAAAGTCTTGGAGAAAAATAACTTCTGGAATTGGTAATGAGGATTTCACAAGGGCTTTACGTGCTGATCCTAAAAGAAAAGGATTATTATATGCTGGTACAGAAAGAGGAATGTATATTTCTTTTAACGATGGTAAAAACTGGCAAAAATTCCAATTGAATTTACCTTTAGTTCCTATTACAGATTTAGCTATTAAGGAAAATAACTTAATTGCAGCTACTCAAGGTCGTTCTTTATGGATTATTGATGATTTAACCCCACTACATCAATTAAACAGCAAACTTACAAACCAAGATTTCTTTGTTTATAAACCAAAAGAAAGTTATAGAATGGGTGGTGGAAACGGAGCTAAATCTAGAAGAAATGGAACTAACTATCATGGAGGTATTCCTGTGAACTTTTATGTTAAAAATTACACCAAAAAAGATACTGTTTCTCTTAAGTTTTATGATAGTTCTAAAAATTTGATTCGTGTATTTAGTACCCATCCTGACAAAAAACAAAAAGAAGGAAAATTAAAAGTAAAACAAGGTGATAATGTATTTTACTGGGATATGATGTATACTGGAGCAGACCGAGTGAAAGGCATGATTTTATGGTGGGCTTCTTTAAGTGGACCAATGGCTTTACCTGGTGAATATAGAGTTGATTTAACGGTAAATGGAAAAGTTAAATCTGAAAACTTTACTATTAAAAATAAGCCAAACTCTGAATCAACTCCAGCTGACTTAAAAGCGCAATTTGATTTTATTAATAGTATCAATTCTAAAATGACTGAAATTCATAAAGCATTAAAGAATGTGAAGAAAATTAGAGCTCAAGTAAATACTTTAAAGAAATCTATTAAAGATAAAAAGAAACATAAAGACTTATTAGATTTTGCGAATCAATTGGTAAAAGATATGACTGTTGTTGAAAACAACTTATATCAAACAAAAAGCAAGAGTAATCAAGATCCTTTAAACTTTCCTATTAAGTTAAACAACAAATTAGGACATTTAAATTCTTTATCTCGTATTGGTGATTATAAACCCACAGATCAAGCTGTAGCATTTAAAAATGAAATCACTAAGCAAATAGACATAGAATTAAATAAGTTATACGATATTTTCAATAACAAAGTGAAAGATCTAAATCAAAAAGTTAAAGCTAGTCAAATTGATTTCATTCAATTAGATTAAAAAAAACTTTTAACCTATAAAAAAGGCTGTTTAAAATATTTTAAACAGCCTTTTTATTTAAGGATTATTTATATAATTACTTAACTATAATTTGCTTTGTAATTTTCGAATAATCATTGCTTAAGTTTAATAAATAAACTCCTGTAGCTAAATTATCCGTAGCTATTTCTGAATTCTCTAATCTTCCGGTTTTTAATGCTTGTCCGAATGTATTAAAGATTGTGTAAGAAGTGTTTGTTAACTCTTTAGAAGAAATTATTCTTAAAACATTTCCTTTCACAACAGGATTTGGTCCTATTTTAACTGAAGCTAATAAATCTTCATCTTCATCTCCTAAAAGATCATTTCTTACATCAAAATCTTGAGCTGAAACCACAGCAGCAGCAGACGAACAAGATCCTTCGTAAATTCTTACGTTAGTAAACGTAGAAGTATTTCCTGAACCTCCATCATTATCGTTAATAAAAACTAATCTATTCATAGCTCCTGTGTAAGAAGCTCCAACAGTAATTGCATACGTACGAGTTCCTCCAGCATAATTATCAAAATTAGTAATACCATAATTTTGGGTTCCATGAAGTTTGAAATAGTTATTAGCCGATAGGTTATTATCAGTTTCAAAACCAATTCCGTGAATTTCACCTTCAGAAGTACTGCTAAATTCGAACTCTATTACTGTATTAGCTGTTACTGTATAATCTAAAGGAATAGATTTCCAAGTATTGTTTGTTAATGTTATAGAAGAACCATCAGTACTTACAGAGAAATTCCCTGCATTATCCTGATTTGAAAAACTAGACACTGTAAAATTATTAAAATCTAAAGCCTCACAAGCAGGATTTGTTGGAGTTCCTGAATCTCCTCCAGTAGTTAAAGCTAGATTATCAATTGCAATATCACTAGACCAGCTTGTTCCTGTAACTCCTACAAAACGTAAACTAACCGTTCCTCCTAAGTAAGCCGCTAAATCTACAGATACATCATTCCATTGGTTTCCTTGGTTACCAGAATCTGTCCATAAATTCACCCAAGAAGTCCCATCTGTAGACGCTTGTAAAGTTAAAGAACCTACACTTGTTCCAAACATATGATTACTGAAAGAAAAACTTGCAGAAGATTCTCCAGAAAGATCAAAACAAGGACTTTGTAAGATTGCTGTAGCATTATTCCCTATTTGTCCAACACTATTATTTGTTGATGCTTCTAAGAATAAATAAAAACTTCTATCAGCTCCATTACTTGGTCCAGTTCCATTTGAAGGAGTTCCTCCACTATCTCTTAACCAGTTTCCATCATCACCAGTAACTTGAGTCCATCCATCATTCGTTTCAAAACTTTCACTGTATGGGAAAGAAGCAACTGTTGAAGTACATGATGAACTAGCTCCTCCAGACGTAGTTACATTCACAGCAGCACTTGCGTTAGATTCGTTATTAGCTGCATCTTTTGCTATCACTGTAAATGTGTAAGCTGTATTTGCAGTTAAACCTGTAATATTTGTAGAAGTTGTTGCTGTAGTTCCTATTAAGGTTGATCCTTGATACACATCATACCCAGTTACTCCGACATTATCTGTTGAAGCACCCCAACTTAAAGTTAATGAAGTAGAGGTTATATTAGAAACTGTAACATTATTTGGGCTACTTGGTGCTTGAGTATCTGCTACAACATTTGCTGTAAACTCTCCTGTAAACACTCCTCTACCGTAGGTAGATGCAATAATTTTATTTTCTGTATGGTTTCCATTAATATTCCAGTAATCAAAAGCAGTAACACTAACATCACTCATTCCATTATAAGCTTGCGTCCAATTTGGAGCAGCATCATTAAAATTTGAAGTTGACCAAACTCCTAACTGCGTAGCTAAAATTGCTTCATCTCTATCTAATGGATTTTGTAAGATATCTCTAACAGGAATATTTGGTAAATTTCCTTCTTTATTTATCCAATTTGTTCCACCATCTGTAGTAACCCAAACACTCACAACTCCGTAATTATGCATTGTTACAAAAATATCATTCTCGGTAGCACCAAATCTTACAGAAGAAATAGAACCTACGAAAGGTGTATTTATTTGAGTGAATGTTGCATTACTATTATTTACTCCAGAAAGTCTTAATAATCTACCATTAGCTAAACCAACAAACCATCTGTTGTTTGTGAAAGGAGAAGCTCTAAATGCTGTAGGAGATGTATTTAACAAATCATTTGTTAATGTTCCTCTAGAATTTGCAGCTACATTAATACTTAAAATTGAAAAAGCAGCAGGTGTAGTACTTGTAGCTCGAGTTGAGTTATTCGATAATAAGCGATTAGCATCACTATCATAATCCATAGGATTCACAAAATCACCTGTAGTACGACTATTTGATAAAGTTGTTGCACCACCTTGCAATCTACTTCTACCATTCCATGGCAAATCAAAACGATAAATTACGTTATTTGTAAATGTCGAGATCATAAATTGACCATCTTTATCAACAAACGTGTAGAATCCATCTCCATCGCTCAATTCAGTAGAACTATTTATTCCTGCATTAGCATTTCTAAACACCTGAGTTCCGTTATCTTGAGCCCCAGCCGTAAAAATCCCATCAATATCTCCAGCACCATCAGGGCCAATTCCTGCTTTTACAAACTGAGTAACATTATACCCTCTGTTTCTTACACTTATTGTTCCTCCACCATTATCTGAAAAATACACACCTCCATCGTTACCAAATAACATTCTAGTTGAAGAATTACCAGCAAAAACAATTGCATGATGATCAGCATGTACTATGCTTGCATTTCTAAGTCCTAAATTTCTCCATTGAGATATTTGTGTCCAAGTTCCACCACCATTATTACTTCTAAACAAATCGATACCTCCAACATAAAGAACATCATCATCATTAGGATCTGTTTCAATAACTAAATCATAGAACGCTTGTCCTCTTGTAAAATCATTTGCAGGAATATCTCTATCAGCATCATTGGGAAGATTCAAAGTTGTCACTGTATTAAATCCGTTTGTAGTTTCAAAAATACGCACTGGTGTTGCATTTGTTGTTCCTTGTGCTAAAGCATATAATCGATTGGGATTTGAACTTGAAGGCTCTAATTCTACTCTATTAGACTCTACTAAAGGAGAAGCAGCAGCTTCTGTCCAAGTAGCACCATTTGTAGAACTAAATACCCTTCCTCCACCTTGTCCTAAACCAGGAGTAGTAATTGTTCCCATCCATAACCTGTTATCAGATCCAATTTCTAAATCGTTAGGAATAAAATAATAATTAGCTCCGCTAAACTCAAAACTCATACCTGCATTTTCTACTCTATTCCAAGTATTTCCATTATCTGTAGAACGATATAATCCGGCAGATTGTAACCCTAACCAGTTTGTAGGAGAACTAGCATCTGCATACACATTAGCTCCAACTCCCACAAATAACTCTGTAGAGTTTCCATTATCCCAAGCTAAAATATCGTTTACATAGTTGATTCCTGATAAAAAAACATTATTTGCATTAAAATCGAATGTAGCAGCTCCTGCAGCAGGAATATTAACAGCAGCCCATGTTGTACCACCATCTGTACTTCTATATACACCATTACCTACAACATCTCCAGCAGTATATTGTTCTCCTGTACCTAAATACCAATTATTTGAATTTCTAGGATCAACTGTGATTGAAGTTACTGATAAATTTCCTGGAACATTTTGTACTCGTTGCCATTGTGAATTTGCGTTAGTTATATCGTTATTTACCCATAAACCACCACTAACTCCTCCTGCATAAACACGTCTGTTATTTGCATCGTTGGGATCGAATAACATCGCTCTAGTTCTACCTCCAACGTTATTAGGTCCTCTTTCTACCCAAGGCGAATTATTATCCCCAGGCACTCTACGAGCTATACGTTGAGCCGTTAATTCTTCACGAAGTTTAATTACATTTTCATTTTCCAATCTTCCCGTTGCTGGGTTAATTGTTAACTCCCACATTTGCTCGAAATACTTATTAGGTGGAAGTCCATTTAATTTTCTTGTTTTTTTATCCCATTGTAATCTTTCATTAAATGGGCTTTTGTTTAAGAATTTTGCATGAGTTTGTCTTTTATTCTCAATCTCTTCTTCAGCTTTATAAGATTCATATCTCTTATAACCTAAAGTAGCAATTAATGATAATGACAAACCTCCAATTAAAAGTTTAAAGTTACTTTTCATTGTAATAAAGGGTTTTTAGCGATTAACTTCAATAAGAAAATATTTTAACTATTTTCTTAATTTTTAATAATTAAAGCACTAAAAATACAAAAACAATAAATTATTCTCATTAAAATACCTTTTTTATTGAATAATTATTAATCTACCAAAACAATAGACTATTAATGAGTTATTACACATATTTTTAACCTTAAACATACATATAAATCAAAATATTAAGTTAAAATCAAAATATATTTCAATTTAAAAAACATAAATTTTATCAAAAAAAATAAAGAAGCAGACCCTAAAAGAGTCTGCTTCTTTAAATTAATACTATTTTTTTTGAAAATTATTTCATTTTTTTCATCGTAGTATACATACCATACCCAAAACTTATAATAAGCCTTGGTACTAAAAAATTGATCCATTTTCCATTTTTAAACTCTTTTTCCAATACTGCATCGAAATCTCCTGAAAAAACCAATTTCCCGTTATAAAAAAGCAGTGAAAAAATAATTACAAAAATGAAAAAAGGAATAGCAACTTTAACTACATTTTTCCAAAATAATGGATTCTTTAATTTATCTACAACTCCCATTATTTTAGTTTTTCATTATTATGATGACGATCGTGATCTCGTTTTGTTTTTATATCTAATTTCTTATCAAATGCTTCTTGTAAATTAACACCTGTTTGATTCGCCAAACACAATACTACAAAAACTACATCTGCTAACTCTTCACCAAGATCTTTTTGTTTATCGCTTTCCTTTTCACTTTGTTCTCCATATCTACGAGCAATAATTCTAGCTACCTCTCCTACTTCTTCTGTTAGCTGAGCCATATTCGTTAATTCATTAAAATAACGAACTCCGTGATTTTTAATCCAATCGTCTACTTGTTTTTGAGCGTCTTGTATATTCATATTTATATTGAATTTTCACTTTCAAAAATACTATACTTATCATTAAAAATAAATCTTCACTTTAGATTTATATCAACTATTTAATTTAATATTTAAAAAACTTTGTTATGAAAGAATAACTTCTATATTTTATCTATTTGTTTGGTTTTATAATGTAATACTAATAAAAATACTCCACTTAGTAAAGACAAACCAAATATGATATACCAAGTATTATCGAAACCTATTTTATCAATTAAATGCATTCCTGAAAAATGTCCAAAAACATGAGCTAAAGAAAATGAAATGCTGTACCAAGACATATATTGCCCTTGATTTCCTTTTTTTGCTCTTTCCATTGCGTAAGCATTAGAAAAAGGGAACATTACCATTTCTCCAATTGTCATAAAAAACATTCCAACAAGTAAAATTCCAACCCAGCTAGTCATATTCAACACAATAAAACTCAAAGTGACTAAAACCCCACCAACTAACATAAGAGTAATTTTAGTTTGTTTAGAATCTTCTAACCATTTAACTAAGGGCATCTCTAATAAAAAAATAATAAATCCATTTGCTCCTAGCAACAAACCAATTTCTAATTCTGACAAATGATGCACATCTCTATAATATAAAGGAATTGTAGAGAAATATTGTAAAAACACAATTCCAAATAATGCCATAGCTACAAAAAACACCCAAAATAATTTATCAGTATATATAGAAACGGGATTTTCATTCTCTATCTTATCCAATACTCTTGCCTTTTTAGGGTGCAAAACATTTACCAATAAAATTGTTGCTAAAACACAAGTAACACCATCTACCCAAAATAATCCTTGGTATCCTAATGTTGTAATAATTAAACCACCTAGCGCTGGTCCAGCAGAAAACCCTAAATTAATTGCTAAACGGATTAATGTTACCGACCTTGTTTTATTTTCTGGTTTGCTATAAGAACTTAAAGCTACGAACATTGCTGGACGAAATGTATCTGCTACTGTCATTAACACAAAAATTGAAATACAAAAGCCAAATAATGTTGTTACATATTGTAGTAAAACAAATAATACCCCTGTAAAAAACAAGCTTACGAGCATTACTTTATAATACCCGATTTTATCGGTTAAATATCCCCCTAATTTTGATCCAGCCACAGAACCTAGTCCGAAAAAAACCATAATTAATCCCACATCAGAAAAGGTAAAACCTAATCCTTCTTTTAGATACAATGATAAAAATGGAATTACCATTGTTCCGGCTCTGTTAATGAGCGTAATTAAAGATAACCACCAAACCTCTTTAGAGAGTCCTTTGAAAGTTGCTAAGTAATTTCTAAATAACTTTTTCATAATTGTTTGTTTTAAGTTGACGTAATAAAAAATAAAAAGTCCGGCTAAATAGCCGGACTTTTGCAATTGTATATTTTTATATTAATATAACATTTACACATAAATAGCCCGACATGACGATGGTCTTACAACCGACGTCCACTGCTTATATGTACAAATGTTTTTCATGTTTACTTTTTAATTACCGTACAAACATAGAAAAAAAACAAATAGGTTGTATATGAAACACTTATTTTGTTTTTAATTCTATTTCGAGTAATTTCGTTACTACCATAATTTATTATGATAGCAACTAAAGTTAACAATGTTATGAATAATGAAAAACTCTTAAGCATTCTGAAACATTATGCAGATCAAATAGAAGGAGACAAAGGATATTGGAGTTTTCAAATTAATGAAATTACATTTATGTGTTTAACCGATAAGCTTCATAACAGAATGAGAATCATTGCTCCGATTTCTGAAGCAAGCGACTTAACAGGTGTGCAATTAAAAAAATGTATGGAAGCTAATTTTCACACAACATTAGATGTTCGTTATGCTATCTCAGACAATATTTTATGGTCAGCTTTTATTCATCCATTAAAAGAACTAACAGAACATCAAATAATAGATGCACTATCTCAACTTTATTCTAGCGTAAGAACCTTTGGTTCTACTTACAGTAGTGGTTCTTTAGGTTTTTTAACTGAAGAAGAACGAAAATTTAAATTAAATTAATCACATCTCAATTTTTATTAAATTCATTTATGAAGAAAATTATTATATTTCTTTTTGTTTATACACTTATTATATCATGTAATTCTGGAAAAAGAATACCTCAAGGAAAATCTGAATTTCAACGTGAAATGAACGCCAAATTTAAAGATGCTTCAACCTCTCCATTAACCAAGAGTGGATTGAAAAATTTTAAAGGATTAGACTTTTTCCCTATTAATAATAAGTTTAAAGTAATTGCTCAACTTACTAAAACTCCAGAAGCTAAAACATTTAATTTTCCTACTACCACATCAAGAATAGCTAAATATAAAAAATATGGTATTATTAATTTTTCTATAGACGGACAAAGTTTTGAATTAGATATTTATAAAGACCCCAACCCTGAGCCTGATTATATAAATCACTTGTTCCTTCCTTTTTTAGATGAAACTAACGGAAAAGGTTCTTATGGTGGTGGTCGTTTTATTGATGTTTTAACTACAGATATTAAAGAAGATGGAACGGTTACTATAGATTTTAATACAGCATACAATCCTTATTGTGCTTACAGTGATAGATATTCTTGCCCGATTACACCAAGAAATAATTCTTTAGCTATTGCTATTGAAGCTGGAGTGATGGATTATAAAAAATAGTTTATGAAATTCTATCGGCTTACACTTTTAATTATTTGTTTGTATTCCTTAACATCTTGTAATAAAGATGAATATACACAACTAAAACTTCCAAAAGAGAATTTAGAATTCTATTCTTTCGGTCTTGAACAAATGGGAAGAAAAGAGAATAAAATCATACTAAAAAACTCTAAGAGCTATAAAGAGTTAGAAAAATATATTTCAGAATTAGATAGTTTAAAAACTACTAACAGCATTAATTTTCAACCAAAATATACTATTATAAGCGATAGTTTTAAACTTAGTCTTAATTATGAAAAATTAGGAATTGAATATTTAACTAAGGAAAACAAACATGTAAGACTTATTAAAAATATCCATTACGAAGAAATTTTTTCTTTAAATTTTCTTGGTAGTGAAGCTAATGAATATAAAAAGTTTGGAGATTTTTATGGAATTGGACAATTTAAAAAACACACTTATCTTTTTTGTGGACTTGAAGCTGATTCTGTAAAATACTGGTATAAAAAAGGAGATTGGAAATTCTTAAACAAAGAAAAGCAATTGGTTGCCGAAGGAACATTTGATGTTTTAACAGATACAATTAAAGGTCATGGTGGTTGTTTTTATCCTTATAAATATTCTAAAATTGACACTAAAAAATGGAAATTTTATAATGATAAACAAAAATTAGTTAACCCTTCTTTATCTTTAATTTATAAACTAGAAAATCTTAAAAGAATAAAATAGATGAATTATCATTTAGAATATTTTTAAAAAAACAACACAAAACCCCACTTATTTAAAAATGGGGTTTGTTTTTTTAAGCATCAAAAGATAATTCTTGAGCGATATCTTCTTCTATTGCTTTCTCTAATCTTTCTAAAGATTCTTTACGAACTTTTAGTTTTGTATCTCTATGTGCTTTTTTATTTAGTTGGCCGAACATTTGCGCAACTTTAGTTGCTGTTGGTAATAAATGTTCTTGAGACACAATTTTATCTAAGAATCCTGCTGTAACAGCATCTTCAGGATTATACATTTCTGCATTAGCTACACTTCTTTGGAAATATACTGGAGTTAATTTTCCTCTAGCTATTTCAACACCAGCGTTGTGCATCGTCATTCCGATCATTACTTCATTTAATCCGATTTTAAAATCTCCCGCAACTCCTAATCTATAATCAGCAGACAGTAATAAGAAAGCTCCTTTTGCTACCGCATGACCTCCACAAGCCATAATAACAGGATAAGGAAAAGACAATAATCGAAGTGAAAGTTTAGAACCTTTTGTTACTAATTCTTTTGCAGCATCAGGAGATTTAGTCATTACTTTTAAATCAAAACCACCAGATAAAATACCATCTTGCCCAGCAATAATAACTACTCTTTCTTCTTGTTCTGCTTTATCTAAATAAGTATTTAACTCATCGATAACTTCATGAGAAATCGCATTTACTTTTCCATTTACAATTTTTAAAATCGCATAATTTGCTTCTGTACTATAGTGTACTACATTACTCATATGATATATTTTATTAAATAAATTCCTAAAAAAACAGCTAAAAAGCCTAACACGAAACTAGATATCGTATATAACGCAAAAGACATAAAGTCTCCTGATTTTAAAAACACATGATTTTCATAAGCGAAAGTTGAAAATGTTGTAAATCCCCCACAAAAACCGGTGGCTAATAATAATGAGTGATTTTGAGTTAATATTTCATTTTTTGCAGCTAAACCTAAAATAAAACCTATAAGTAAGCTTCCTAAAATATTAGCTAAAAAAGTACCCAAAGGAATACCTGTTTCTGAATTATTTAAAGCTTTACCTAAAAGAAATCGTAAAACACTTCCAAAACCTCCTCCAATAAATACTAAGAATAACTGTTTCATGAATCACGAAAATAAGAAAACCTCACATTTTTGTGAGGTTCTTCTTCTATTTATTTTAAGATCTTTTATTCTACTAAATAATAAATATCTGTTTGAATGTCATGCTCTTTTACTTTAGAAGGATCATTAACATACAATTCATAAAGTGGAAATTTAGGTGTTAACTTATTATCTTTAATGTAAGTTCCTATTTTATTATGTGCTTCTACATCACCAATTCCGTAAGCTCCACATTTGGTTAATGTCACATATTTCCCTCCAGAGACTGTAATTTTATCCATTCCATCAGCCGCAGGAATATCTTTATTTAATAATAAACCAATATGAAAATCTGCTTCTCCTGTTTTTTCATCCCATTTATGATATAAACCTCCAGGAACATAATCTCCTTCTTTTAAACCAGACTTTGCAGCATAGATTCCTGCTTTCGGTAATGCTTCCATAAAAGCTTTTTCCATTGCATCTTGATCAATCTTCAATTTATAATGATAACCAATGAATGATTTATCTTCGTGCTCTATAGTTCTGATTTCTCCTAAACGGAAAGGGTCTGGTGTTAATGTAACTACTTCATCTAAATTATTTAATCCATTTTCTAACATTGGACCTAACATACTATCCCAACCTCCACTAATTGCAGAAAATATTTTAAAAATAAATGGTGCCTTATCATCTTTCATAGTCCAAGTTACCTTGGTACCATCCTTTACCTCTTCAAAATTCCAAAGAATTTCTCCAGGTTCATTATCTCCAAACTTAATTTCTTGTGTAATCGATTTATTAGATTCTAAAGCAATTGTTTTCATACTTCCAGGACCATCTTTACTAGTCCAACTATCACTTGCCCCAACTCCAACAGTTTTTTCTCCATAAGTTACTACTATGGTAGAATCTTCATCATGCCAAGGCCCCCATTTTTCCCAAGTTTTAAGGTCGTTAACTGTATTGAAAATTTTACTAACCGGTTGATTTATAACTTTAGATCGATTTACATCATAATCTGACGGCTGAACTGTAACATACAGCAAACCAATTAACACTAAAGCTAGTATAAGTAACAAGATGTATTTTAAGACTTTCATAGTATAAGGTTTTGATTAACAGTTCCTAAATATAGGAATTAAACTGATAATTAAAACTTTATTTCATCTACATCTCTCCATTTCTTCTTATTCTTAATTACCCCTTTTTCTACAATAATAATACCCGGATTGGCTCTAATAGCAGTTTTAATTGCCTTTTCATCACAACTACCAAAAGTATAAGGTAAATTATATTCTTTAGTAAAAGCATCTAATTTTTCAGTGTTATCTTCATAAATAACATCAGCCATCATTATATCTGAAGTTAAGACATAAACTTCATACCCATTTTGTTTTGCCTTAGCTGCAGTTTCAGAAACAGCTTTTAAACCTTCTTTATTAACTTTTTCAAGAGTTGTCATTAGAATAAGCATTGCTTTATCTTTATTAAGCATCTCTTCTAAAACATCTCCTTCTGAAGTACTAATTTCGAAATCATGAATTTTAGGATCTTCTCCATTTGGACCGAAAGCCATTCCGTCTGCAATATTAGTTCCAATTGCATAAGCTCTAAAATCGATTATAGGCAAATGCTGTAATACATAATAAGCTATTAATGAAGAAATAACTAAAGATCCAACCGTAGTATATGAAGCAATTTTATCTGAAATTAAAGGCTTAATGTATCTTACTCCTAAAATTAAAATTACTATGAATACCATAAAAATAATATTCTTATAAAAAGTTTCTTTAGGTGTTAATTTAATTGCATCTCCAAAGCAACCACAATCAGTTACTTTATTATACGCATAAGAATACCATGTTAAAAACAGGAAAATTAAATTAATACCAAACAAGCTCCAAACAGTAAATTTTGGTTTATATCCTACTAAAAGCATTACACCCAATACCAGTTCTGTGATGATTAATAATATTGAAAAACCTAAGGCTACTGGTATTAAAAACTCAAGATTTAATACATCTGCATTAAAGTATTCTTCAAATTTGTATTTAGAACCTACAGGATCTACTAATTTTACAAATCCAGAATAAATAAATAATAATCCAACAAGAACTCTTGAAATGTGTGTAAGTATTTTTAACATGATTATAGGGATTTTATGATGTCTCTTCATTGAAATGAATCATGGCAAATACAGCATAATTTATCATATCCTGATAATTTGCATCAATTCCTTCAGAAACTAATGTTTTACCTTTATTATCTTCTATTTGTTTTACTCGTAATAACTTTTGTAAAATTAAATCTGTTAAAGAAGAAACTCGCATATCTCGCCACGCTTCACCATAATCATGGTTTTTCTTCTCCATTAATTCCTTCGTTATTTTAACATACTTATCGTACAAGACAGTTGCTTCTTCTGTTGACAAATCTGGTTGTTCTACTACTCCCAAATCTAACTGAACTAAAGCCATAACAGAATAATTTATTATTCCAATAAACTCAGATCTTTCACCTTCATCTACCTTTCTAACTTCATTTTCTTGCAACTGACGAATACGTTGCGCTTTAATAAAAATTTGATCTGTTAACGATGGTAAGCGTAAAATTCTCCATGCGCTACCATAATCTTTCATCTTATTTATAAATAAATTTCGGCATTCATTTACAACCGAATCGTACTGCTCTGAGGTATTATGCATTTTATATATTCAGAAAAAACTACGTAAAAATAGCAAATCAATTAGGTTTTCAGTTATTTTTACATAGAAATTTGTACCAGTAACCAGTAAAAAGGTATTAATGACAATTAATTGCAAAGGCACACTTATCGATTTATCTTCTCCTAAAGTAATGGGAATCTTAAATATTACTCCAGATTCATTCTATGATGGAGGGAAATATAAAAGTGATGTAAGTATTTTAAATCAAACAGATAAAATGCTTACAGACGGAGCTACTTTTATTGATATTGGTGCATATTCTTCTAGACCTGGAGCTCAACATATTTCAGAAGAAGAAGAGTTAAAACGTATAGTTCCTATAATTGAATTGTTACTAAAAAATTTCCCTGAAATTACTATTTCCGTTGATACTTTTAGAAGCAAAGTTGCAGAAGAAACAATTGTAACTGGAGCTAGTCTTATCAACGATATTTCTGGAGGAAATATGGATAACAAAATGTACAGCATAGTAGGCAAATTACAAGTGCCTTACATTTTAATGCACATGCAAGGTACACCTCAAAATATGCAGAAAAACCCTTCATATGAGAATATAATTACTGATTTAATTTCTTTTTTTGCTGAAAAGATTTTTGAACTCCGTAAACTAAAACTCAATGATGTTATTATTGATGTTGGTTTTGGTTTTGGAAAAACAATTGATCATAACTATCAACTTTTAAAAGACCTTGATCTTTTTAAGAACTTAGACGTTCCAATTTTAACAGGAGTATCTAGAAAATCGATGTTATACAAACTTTTAAACATCACTCCAAAAGAAGCTTTAAACGCTACTACCGTTGCTAATACTATCGCTTTGTTAAATGGTACAAATATCCTTCGTGTTCACGATGTAAAAGAAGCCATAGAAGCTATAAAAATTGTAGAACAAGTTTTATAAAAAAACCAAGATCTAAGAATTTAAATAATAACTTTAAACTAGCACTTACCTTTCTTTTTTATTCTTCGGCATCGTTTTTGCGAATAGCTCTTCATACCAAAAATTGCCTAGTAGCCAAACTTTTAAACTATTTATTAATTTTTAAAAACTACTAATTATGAAAAGAGGAACTATTCCTGAAATTAATGCTGGATCTATGGCTGATATCGCATTTTTATTACTCATTTTTTTCCTTGTCACAACTACTATGGATGTAGACAAAGGTATTTTTAGAAAAATGGCCGAAAAAAATGATAATCCACCTCCTATTGATATCCACAAAAGAAATCTCTTCGAGATTAATATCAATTTAAACAATGAAGTATTAATAGGTGATACTATTGTTGACATTAATGAAATTACCGATTTAGCCATAAAATTTATTGATAATGGTGGTGGTAAAGACATTAATGGTCAAGTTTGTGATTGGTGTGATGGTGAAAAAAGAGCAGATTTATCAGATCATCCTTCTAAAGCTTTAATCACAATTACTGCCGATAGAAATACCACTTACGAAACTTATATTAAGGTTTTAAACAACGTAAACCGCTCTTATAATCAACTTCGTAATAAACTAGCCTTAAAACTTTACAACACAAGTTTTACTACTATGGAAGAAGAATTTAGACGAACAAAGGATGAAGAAATTTTTGGGAAAATTAAATTTATTCGTAGCAAATACCCTCTTTTAATTGGAGATATTGAAACTACTATGGCTCAAAAATAATCTCAATCTGCATCTTTATTAAAGAATAAAACCAGTTACTTCTTGTAACTGGTTTTATTTTTATTATTTCTATTTAGCTTTAAAATGCACAAATACCAGAAATAAACAATGGAGTTCCATTATTGTCAATAGTAATTCCGCACCCACTACTACATGGAGGACAATCTCTGTGAGAATCACATTGAAGTAATTGTGGCTGACATCCAAAAAATCCTCCTTTGATGTTTTTTTGATCGTTTTTAGAAAGTGCTTTTCCTAAACTTGAAATTTGATTTTTCATAATAGTAAGGTTTTAAATTAAAAATGATTAATTGTATTTAACTTCATTAAAATACGAAATTCTCATCGAGAACATCTACAGCTAAAACTCTAAAGTTTTGTTAATACTCTCTAGTTAATGTTTTTTATTTTTCTTACTGAAGTTATACTTCCATACAAATTAAAGAGACGTAAATTATTAGTACATTTACGCAAATACAAATAGTTAGATGCTAGATTTTTTAGATTTTTCTTTTTTAGATGTATTAGATATCATTTTAGTAGCAGTACTTCTTTACTATACATACAAATTATTAAAAGGAACTGTAGCTATTAATATTGTTATTGGAATCACTGTAATTTTCTTAATCTGGAAAGCTACTCAAGCACTTCATATGGAAATGCTTAGTGGAATTTTAGGGTATTTACTTTCTGGTGGAGTAATTGCTTTAATTATTGTTTTTCAACAAGAAATACGAAAGTTTTTACTTATGGTTGGAACCAATAACTTTACTAACAAAAGAGGATTTTTAAATCAATTAAAGTTTTTACAATCTGAAATTAATACCGAAACAGATACAGATACTATTATTAAATCTTGTAGTACGTTATCGAAATCTAAAACTGGTGCCTTACTAGTTATTGAACGAACTAATAAACTTGATTTTTTAGTTAGTACTGGAGATAAAATGAATGCTCAGATAAATGATGCAATTATTCAAAGTATTTTTTACAAGAATAGCCCATTACATGATGGAGCAACTATAATTAGAGATAATTACATTATTGCAACTCGTGTTATTTTACCAGTTTCAGATAACACTAAAATTCCTTCGAGATTTGGTCTTCGTCATAGAGCTGCGATTGGAATTACTGAAAAAACAGATGCTGTTTGTGTTATTGTTTCTGAAGAAACAGGAGAAATATCATATGTTAAAGATGGTAGTTTTGTCTTATACAAAACCAAAGAAGAACTTTCTAATATTTTAAAGCAAGATTTATCTAATTAATCTAGACCTAAAACTATCTTCCCTAAGAATTTAGTTTTTGTTTATTCTCTCTATAATTTTTGAAAGTATTGAGTTTTGTTCTCTGTAAAACAAACAGAATTCCCTAAAGACGTATAATAATAGTTTAAATTAGTTAGCCTTTCATTATTAATAACAGACTCTAGGAAATCTGTAAGACATACAAAACACAAACAATTAAACATTAAGAAATTGTATTTAAAACATAAGGAAAAGAAGAATGATGAACATCTATTTTTAACTCTCCATTATCTAATTTATATCCAAAGGTGAATTCTACTTTTGCTTCGTTCCCCTCAATATCTGTAAAGTAATAGTTTCCCATTGCTATAGCTCTTTTCTCTTCTAAAATGATACCTGAATTTTCAAACCTTACTTTTTTCCATGGTTGCAAAGCAAAGCCTTTATCTTCATCACATTTACGATCTTCTCCTGCTATGAAATACGATACAGCTTCTTCTTTTTCTGATCTAAATTGCTCTAAAGCACATTTTGTAGGTTTAAATACTACTGGACCATTTAAATAAGCATAACGCTCATCTATAAAATCTTTTGTAAAATGTTCACACGCTTTTCTGTTTTCTTTTAAACTACCTATTTTAACAACTCCATCTCCCCATTTCTTCTGTACTTCTAAAACTTGCTCTTTTGTTATCATTGATTATAAAATTTAAATTACATCTATTATTTTAATGCAACATTGTTGCAATATAGTTTTTTTTCTTGTAACATGTAAATTTTCAAACAAATTCAACATTGGTTTTATATAAAAAACCGACATTCTAAAATAGATGTCGGTTTAAATTTTGCTTTTAAAAAACAGAAAAACCTTTGAAATTAATTTCAAAGGTTTTTATAACTTTTATCTTATTGTAAAGATTTTAGTTCATAATACTTATTTCGCTGGAGCCATTTTTGCTTGAATAGCCGTCATTACACTATTAAATTTCTTAGAAGCTTCCTCGTCTAAACCTCCAACAATTTCTTTACCCTTAGCTAATAAGTCTGCTCCTTTTTTTACTAAAGCTACGTTTTTATATGCATCTTTACCTTCTGCGATATATTCTTTAGCATACTCAGAATATGCTTTTAAATGCTCACCAACTTTAGGGTCTTTGAACTCAGGAATTGTTACTCCTTCAATAGCTGACTCTACAGTTTTTACTGCTTCCTCAACTACCTCTTTAGCTTCTTCAACTACTTCTTTAGTTTCTTCAACTACAGTATTTGCAGCATCTCCTGTTTTTTCTACTACAGTTTCAGTAGCTTCCTTTACCTCTTCCTTAGCTTCTTTAGCTTGTTTACAAGAAGTAGCTAATAAAGAACCAACTACAAAGACTGATAAAATTACTTTTTTCATCGTTTTATGATTTTAAGTTTAAGATTGAATAACAAATGTAATATTTTAATAGAATTACACAAGTTTAACACTAAGAATTACATAGTTTCTGCACTAAATTGTTTTTCGTACAAATTTCTATAATAACCTTCTTGCTCTAAAAGTTGTTGATGACTACCTAATTCAACAATTTTTCCTTTATCCATTACAATAATTTTATCTGCTTTTTTGATTGTCGCCAATCGATGTGCTATAACTATTGATGTTCTATCCTTAGTAATTTTATCTGTAGCATATTGAATCATTTGTTCAGACTCTGTATCTACAGAAGAAGTTGCTTCATCTAAAATTAAAATACTTGGATTACTTACATAAGCTCTTAAAAAAGCTATTAATTGACGCTGACCAGAAGACAACATAGCACCTCTCTCTTTTACATTATAGTTATATCCGTTTGGTAAACTTTCTATAAAACTATGAATCCCTATTTGTTTTGCAGCTTTTTCAACTTCTTCTAAAGAAATATTTTTATCTCGTAACGTAATATTATTTAAAATTGAATCTGAAAATAAGAATACATCTTGTAATACTACAGCTACTTGATTTCGTAAACTTTCTAAATCATAATCTTCAACAGGTGTTTCGTCTACTTTTATTTGACCACTATCTATTTCATAAAAACGACTAATTAAATTAATAATTGTTGATTTTCCTGCTCCGGTAGAACCAACTATTGCAATAGTTTCTCCTTTTTTAGCTTGAAAAGAAATTCCTTTTAGCACTTCTTCTCCTTCGACATAACTAAAGCGAACGTCTTTAAACTCTATATTACCTTTTAAATAATTAGCTGAGATTGTTCCAGATTGATCGATATAACTTTCTGTATCTATTACTTTAAAAACACGTTCACCTGATACAATTCCCATTTGCAATTGATTAAACTTATCTGCTATTTGACGTAGTGGTCTAAATAACATTTGCGCCATTTGAACAAAACTAATAATTGCTCCAACCGTAATTGCATCTTTTGCTATTACTTGCAAACCTCCATACCAAACTATTAAACCAATTGCTATAGAAGACAAAATTTCTGCTATTGGAAAAAATATCGAATAATACCATACGGTTTTAACATGAGCTTTTTTATGCTTTTCATTAATAGCTTTAAAATTTTCGTATTCTATTTTCTCTCTATTAAACAATTGTACAATTTTCATTCCTGTAACACGCTCTTGAACAAATCCATTTAAATTTGCCACCTGATTACGAACATCTTGAAATGTTTTTTTAATTGCTATTTGAAATAATTTTGTTGCATAAATTAAAATCGGTAATACTGCTAGCGCTATTAGAGCTAGTTGCCAATTAATAACAAACATGACAATTACAACTACCAACATTTTTAACACATCACTCACAATCATAAATACACCTTGCGAAAAAAAGTTTGCAATAGTTTCTATATCAGAAACCACTCTAGTTACTAATCTTCCTACTGAAGTGTTATCAAAGTACGACATTTTAAAACCTAAAATATTTTTAAAAATTATAGCTCGTAAATCTTTAATAATGTGCTGACCTACCCAATTAGCATAGTAAATAAATAAAAATTGTAGTATTACTTGAACTAACAACACACCAAACATAACCATTGTAAAAAACAACAATTTTGCTAAGTCTTTATTAACTGTAAAATCATCTATCGCTTTGTATAATACTACTGGACTAGCTGCTGCAAATACTGCCAATAAAATGGTAGATATTGTTGCAACCCAAAATTGAAAACGATATTGTTTTGCAAAACTCATTAAGCGTGCAAAAATCTTAATATCAAATGCTTTTCCTGAACTACTTTTACTCAAAATTTAAATATAATCGTATGTTACTTCTGTTAAAAATAATGCTTTTGCAGGTACAGACACTCCTGCTTTACTTCTGTTCTTACTTTCTATTACTGCTTTAAAATCGTTTACTGTTATTTTTCCTAAACCAACATCTAGTAAAGTTCCAACAATTGCGCGAACCATGTTTCTTAAAAAACGATTTGCAGAAATAAAAAAGGTTAATTCATTTCCTTGTAAAACCCACTCTGCATTGGTTACTTCACAGTTAAACGTATGTACATCTGTTTTTACTTTCGAAAAACATTCAAAATCTTCATACTCGTAAAGTAATTTCGCAGCTGTATTCATGGCTTCAATATTTATATTTTTATAGTTTAACTGCCATGAGGTATCTAAAACAAATGGATTTCTACCTAACCATATTTTATACTCATAACTTCTGCTTGTTGCGTCAAAACGTGCATGAGCATCATTTGCTACAAGAATGGTTTTGTAAATAACAATATCATTCGGTAAAATTGCATTTAACTTATAGGTAAAGTTTTCATCTAAAACCTTATCAAAATCAAAATGCGCATACATTTGAGAAGCATGAACTCCTGTATCTGTTCTACCAGCACCAACAATACTAATTTCTTTTCTTAAAATAGTACTAATAGCTTTGGTTAGCTTTTCTTGAACCGAAATTACATCTGGTTGCACTTGCCAACCATAATAGTTTTTACCGTGGTATGCTAGCTCTAAAAAATATCGCAAAGAAATCCTTTTTTTAAAGAGCTAAACTACGGATTTTATTTGGTTATTTGTACTTTCGTTTTGTGAAGAAAATCTTATTATTATCGGATACACACAGTTATATTGATGATCAAATTTTAAAGTTTGTACAACAAGCTGATGAAGTTTGGCATGCTGGTGATATTGGTAACTTGCGTGTTACAGATACAATTAAAGAATACAAACCTTTACGTGCTGTTTATGGAAACATTGATGATGCCGAAGCTCGTGCAGAATTTCCTTTAGATGATGCTTTTGAAGTGGAAGGTGTTTCTGTTTGGATGACACATATTGGTGGCTACCCCGGCAAATATAAAACTCGTGTTTATGGAGAACTTCAAAAAAATAGACCTAAAATTTTTATTTGTGGTCATTCTCATATTTTAAAAGTACAATTCGACAAACATTTTAATTTACTTCACATTAATCCTGGAGCCGCAGGTAAACATGGTTTTCATAAAGTACGCACTATGATACGTTTTGAATTACGTGCTGGTGAAATTGAAAATATGGAAGTAATTGAATTAGCGAAAAATTAATGATCTTTTTAAGCCGATGCCATTTCTTTTTTTCGAACTATGCGAACTAAAGGAATACTTGCAATTACTTTTGTTCCATTTCCTTTAGATGACTCTATAAAAAAGTTTCCATTCATCATATTAATTCTGGCTTTTATTTGGTTTAAACCAATACCCACATCCTCATCTTTTGCTTGCTCAAAACCAATACCATCGTCTTTAACAATAAGGTTAATCATTTCTCCTTCTTCTTCTAGCATAATGTAAGCGTTTTTCGCCTTACTATGTTTTAAAATGTTATTAATTAACTCTTGAATAATATTAAACACTTTAATTTCAAAATCTTGAGAATAACGATATACATTACTAATTGCTGTGCTTATTTTTATTTCTGAGTTAGAGAATTTCTTTGCTACATCTTTTATTGCATACTCTAAACCGAATTTTAATAATACAGATGAAACCAAGTTGTGTGATAAATCACGAATTTTTTCTGAAGCTTCTGTAATTATCTGTTGTGTTTTTTGTAATTCTTCTGGAATATTATCTCCGTATTGTTTTTGCGTTGCTTCTAAATGCATATTTGCAGAAGATAACAGTGCACTTACGTTATCGTGTAAAATTTCAGCAATTTGTTTACGCTCTGTTTCTTTACCATCTAAAGTTGCATTTAAAATTTTCACTTGTGCTTGTGAATTTAAACGCTCTAATTTTCGTTGCTGACGTAATTCGTTTTGTGATAGTTTTAAACTTAAGTTACGTTGACGTAGTTTATATAAGTTTGCCAAATACAATAGTAATATAGATATTACAACACCAGCTGTACCTACAGCCCAAGTTTTTTGTTTTTGTTTTAGTTGGTTTTGATCAGCTTTTTGTTGAACGACTTTAACATCATTCTCTGCCAATACTCTGTCTATTTCTTTTTTTAATTCTCTTTCTTTTAAACTATCTCTAATTTCATAAGATTCGGTTACAAACTCGTACGCTGTGTAATCTTTTAATTTATATAGTGTCCAAGCAAAATTCTCATAGATCATTTCTTTATTCTGAACAGCTTCTAATGATCTTTGATTTTCTAAATATTTAATCGCTTTTGCATATATTTTTTTTGCTTCTTTATAATTTTGCTTTTCCAAATATATGTTAGCTAAATTGTTCAATGCTCTAACTAAAGAGACTTCATCTAGTAGTTTTTCATTAATTTCCACAGATTTTAAAAACATTTCTTCAGCTGTTATCAAATCTCTTTTAGAAACATTTACTATTCCTAAGTTAAGATACGCTCTTGCTTTTTTATCCAAAACTTCATTATCAAAACTCTCAATACCAACTACTTTTTTAGCATAATATTCTGTACTATCCTTTCTTTTAGCCCCAATATAAAACTTAGATAATGATAAATAATTTTGTGCTAACAATCTCTTATTTTCTATATTTTCGCCTAACTCTAAATCATTCAATGATTTAAGTGTCTCGAGTGATTTTTCTAAATAATAAGATGCTTTATGGTGTTCAATTCCTTTTGTAAGCTTGTATAATTGACTGGCTTCTCTAGAATCAACATACTTGTTTAAGATCTTGCCAATCAACAAATTAACCTTAACTTCTAAAATTTCGTCTTTCAAATCCATTTCCGAAAGAGGTAAAATCATTTTTAGAGATTTAATGTAATCCGCCTGTTCAAATAATATTTCTGCAACTTCATATATTTTATGTTCCCTTAAATTTACATCTGACTGATAATAATCATAGTAACAACTAAAAGCCGAGTGGGCAGACTCAGCTTTTAGTTTCAAACATAAAAATATAAAAACAAGGGGGACTATGTTTTTTATCAAAATAATTTCACTTTTAAGTTATTATTCACCTTGCCCGTATCTTGGAATTTTTCTTTCAACGTATGCAATGCTTTTTCCTTTTAGATTATCATTATCACTAACAACCTTAATGTAATTTACAAAATCTATTTTTAATGGTAAATGTTCCGCTTTTTTGTACAATTTAGTAAAAGCTGTTCCATTAGAAGGACCCTCTTTTAAATGCACTTCGTAAATATTTTCATCTGAGTTATATTTAAAATCTACTTGAATTCCTTCTCTTACTGTAAAATCAAGAACGAATTGATCGTCTCCAAAACTTTCAACACTATAAGTCTGTAAAAAATTAATATTTACTTCTCCTTTTGCTAAGATAATATTCTCATCTTCAACTGTTATCGAATTACGTTCTTCCCCATTTTCAAAAACACCTAGTTTAATTTTATTATTCTGTAATTCAATATCTGATATATTACTTGTAGTTTTGTACGATAATGCATTTTTACTTTCAAAAGCATGTAAATTTGTAGTTTGTGTAGCATCATCTTTTACTAAATTTGCTTGCGCATTTTTAGCTAAAGTATAATCTATTGTATATTTTCCTGAAGCATCTCTGCTTATTTTATGTGATTGTAAAAGAGATTCGTTAACTCCTTCTACTTCAGCATTTACTATATCATTTTCTTCTGTGCTACATGATGAAATTAATGTAGCAACTATCATTAAAAAAGGTAAGTATCTTTTTATCATCGTACTATAATTTTTGAATATTGGATTATATTAATTTTTTATAAAAAAAGGTAGTTGCTCGGGGGGACTACATTATTTATAAAAAAGAGTGAAAAAGTAGTAGGCTTGACAATACTTCAGATAATACAGCTTCTTTGGGGGGGGAACATATATAAGGACGGGGAACCTCTATATAAAAATTGAAGGGAGGTCGATTAAACTATATTATTCTTAACAGCATATATTGCCAAACCTACTACATTTTTCACTTTTAACTTTTTATATAAGTTTCTTCTGTGAGTTTCTATTGTTTTAACCGTTAGGTCTAATTTTTTTGCTATTTCAGAAGTACTTAATTCTTGTGTTATTAGTTTTAATACTTCTATTTCTCGCTCTGTTAACGGTTCTGTCACAGAACTGCTTTTAATAGCATCATCAGTTTTAGTATCGTTAATATATAAGTCGAATAAACTTTCTTTTATATTATCACTATAATACTTTTCTCCTCGATGCACAGCTTTAATAGCTTTAATTATGTGGTCGCTTGCCGAACTTTTTTCTATGAAACCTTTAGCTCCTAGTGCTATCATTTCATGAACAAGTTTCGGGTCGCTTAAACCAGATAGTATTATGGTTTTTTGATCTACGTTTCTATTTTTAAACGCTTTTAAAACACCTATACCATCTAATTTTGGCATGTTAATATCAAGTACAAGAACGTCGGCTTTATTTTTACGAGCCCATTCAACAACATCTTTGCCCGTAAGTGAGTAGCCTTCTAACTCAAGTTGATCTTCTGTCTTTATTAACGCAGATATTCCGTCTATAATAATCTGGTGATCGTCTGCGATATGAACTTTGATTTTCTTTATCATTGTTACATGTACAAATTTATAAGGTTAATGCGATGTAGCCAAATTACAAACACCCTGAAAACCCTCTCAGGGTTTACCCTGAGTACCTAAGGGTTTTCCCTTAGATGAGTCTTACGGAGGCCTTTATTTATCTGGTATTAGCTTTTCAAAAGTAGGGATTAAAATTTTACTTTTCAGCATAAAAAAAATGCAAAAAAAGCTAGTTTGGTTTAAATTTTAACATAATAGTACTATAACATAAAAAAACCGAGAATAGTATCATTCTCGGTTTATTCGCACTAAATATATTAAGATGTTAGGTTTATCGTAATCTATCTACTGATTTTACAAGATCTTCATCCTTTTTAATGGCTTTGTTTGCGAACACTAGTAAAACTAATGATATAACAGGAATGAACATCCCAATACCTTTCTCAGAAACCGAAGCTTCTCCAGATAACGTTAGAGATAAATATACCAACACCCCTAATAAAAAAAGGTTTGTCAAAATATTAAGACGACCTATAACAAATTGTAATTGTCTATTCTTAAATAAGAATATAGCTACTACAGATAATAAGGCCGATAAGAAGAATGATACAGGAATACTTTTTTGTAAAAAAGATGCTGTTTGCAATAAATCTATTGAAAATATTGTCTCTTTAGGAGTACTCCATAAATTGAATACAAAAGTTAATCCTCCGGAAATTATTCCAGCTAAAAAAAGGTATAACGTTTGAATTCTTTGTATCATATTTAAAAATTGGATTGCAAATTTACATTTTCTTTTTTTAAAAAGAAACTTTGCAAATCAAAATATTTATATATATTTGTCGGGTAAGGATACCTCACACTACTTACTTAAATACAAGTAAGCTATTCAAAAAAACGAAGACCTAAATTACATCCCCTTATTTTCAAAAAGATACATTTAATTTAAAAATATTCTAATGTTCGAAATCTCGGATTTAAAAGCTAAAAAATTAGTTGAATTACAAGAAATTGCAAAAAAAATTGGTTTAAAAAAAACAAGCCAATTAAAAAAGCTTGATCTTATTTACAGGATTTTAGATGCTCAAGCAGAGGCTTCTAAAGAGCAAAAAAAGGAAAAACCTGCAACTACTGAGGCTAAACCAAAGACTACTCCTGAGAAAAAAGAAGTAGAAAAACCTACAACTACTGAGGTTAAAACTGAAAGACCTAAAAGAAAACGTATTTCTAAATCTGTTGAACAAGCTGCAAGTACAGTAAAGCAAGGGACTAATGCTGTTCCGAGCACAACGAAAAACGAACAGAAAAAGCCTCAACAGACTAGTAATAACAATCAGAACAACAATCAAAATAATAACACTAGAGCTCAAAAAAATTCTTCTGGAGATCATCAGAGTAATAAAACTCAAAACAATCATCAGAAGAACAGAAATAATAACAACCAGAATAAAAATAATAAGCATCAAAATAAAAATCAAGGACCTAAACATAAAAGCGGGAACCGTTACCGCGATCCTGATTTTGAATTTGATGGAATTATTGAAAGCGAAGGTGTACTAGAAATGATGCCAGATGGTTATGGTTTTTTACGTTCTTCTGATTATAATTATTTATCATCTCCTGACGATATTTATGTATCACAATCTCAAATTAAATTATTCGGTTTAAAAACTGGAGATACTGTAAAAGGAAATGTTCGTCCACCAAAAGAAGGAGAGAAATATTTCCCTCTAATTCGAGTATCTAAAATTAATGGATTAAGTCCAAATATTGTTAGAGATCGTGTTTCTTTCGAGCATTTAACACCACTTTTCGCTAATGAAAAATTCAATTTAGCAGAAAAAGGAAGTTCTTTATCTACAAGGATTATGGATTTATTTTCTCCTATTGGTAAAGGACAACGTGGTATGTTAGTAGCACAACCAAAAACTGGTAAAACCATGTTATTAAAGGATGTTGCTAATGCTATTGCTGCAAATCATCCTGAAGTATACCAAATCGTTTTATTAATAGATGAGCGACCAGAAGAAGTAACAGATATGAAACGTAGTGTTCGTGGAGAAGTTGTTGCATCTACGTTTGACGAGCCTGCTGATAAGCATGTTCGTGTTGCTAATATCGTGTTAGAAAAAGCAAAACGTTTAGTAGAATGTGGACATGATGTAGTTATTCTCTTAGATTCTATTACTCGTTTAGCTCGTGCATATAACACAGTAGCTCCTGCTTCTGGTAAAATTTTATCGGGAGGTATAGATGCTAACGCTTTACACAAACCAAAACGTTTCTTTGGTGCGGCACGTAACATTGAAAATGGTGGTTCGTTAACAATTATAGCTACAGCGTTAACAGAAACTGGTTCTAAAATGGATGAAGTAATCTTCGAAGAATTTAAAGGAACTGGTAATATGGAGCTTCAATTAGAGCGTAATATTGCTAATAGAAGAATTTACCCTGCAATTGATTTGATTAAATCAAGCACTCGTAGAGATGACTTATTATTAGACCCTAAAACAGTTCAACGCATGTGGGTATTAAGAAAATATTTAGCCGATATGAACCCTATAGAAGCTATGGAATTTATCCAACAAAGAATAAAAACTTCTATTAATAACGATGAATTTTTAATTTCTATGAATGGTTAGTATTAGTTTTCAATAAAATTAAATAAAAAAAATACCCATTAATGGGTATTTTTTTTATTTAATTAACATATGTTAATTTCCATTCACCTTTTCATACATCTGTTTCATCGATACATTTAGGTTATTCATCTAAGCTTTTAGCACAATAGCTCACATTTAAAGTATCTTTAATAACAGAAGCAAGGGACAAATATTTGGTCACAAGCATTTTAATAATTTGGGAGCGATTTTAACATTTTTACATTAAATAGACAGGCTCAAATATATTGTCACATTCCCCCGATTGACATATGGATTTGGATAATTTACAATTATCCAAATCTTTGTTTTTATACTTATTTAGAGCAAATCACCTCACTATTAAAATTAACATATGTTAATTTTATCGACACTTTAATCGTATCTCATCTATTCTTTAAACTAAAAAAAGATATTTGCCTTAATTTTACATTATGAGTAAGGGACTATATTAAGCCTTTTTATTAACTAATTTAGGTACAATTTTAGTGTTATATCAGATAAATAAGGTTTAAATATGGAGGGATACCCCTAAAATATAAAAATTTGGATAATGGTTAGTTATCCAAATTTTTACTTTTTAGGATATATTACTTTTTGTAAAGGAAAATCAAACTCGTTTAAATCATCTATAAAATGAATTGGTTTATAATAGTTTAACCCAATAGTTTTTACACTTTCTTTACAATCACTTAAAAAACGATCATAAAACCCCTTACCATAACCAACTCTATATTGCTTTTCATCAGAAATTAATAAAGGAACAAAAACTAAATCTATTACTTTTACACTTACTCTTTTTGCATTTTTAGGTTCTGGAATTCCATATTTATTGAGCTCTAAAACTGTCTCTTTTTCAAAGAGATAGTGTGTTAGTGTAGCATCCGTAAAATTACTTTTACTAATAATTATATTTTTCCCTTGATTTCTAAGGAAATCTATAATAGGATAAGTATTGATTTCTTTTTGTTTTTCTATCGGAAGAAATATATGAATATTATGAACTGTAGAAAAATCATATTCAAATACCTGCTGGTAAATATCTTTTTCTAATAAATGTATTGTTTCACTAGAGAGTTCATTTCTTTTCTGTTTGTAAATTTTTCTTAACTCATTTTTATTCATACTACAAAAATACTAAGAAAATCGCTCGACTTGAAAAGGAGTAATATCCATACTTGTTTTCTTTTCATTTAAAATTTCTGTGATTAACTTACCTGTGGCAGGACCTAAACTCCACCCCATCATAGCGTGTCCAGTACCTACTGTAACATTTTTCAATTTAGTCAATCTTCCAATATAAGGAAGTCCGTCTGGTGAACATGGCCTTAAACCACATTTAGCTGAAGTTTTTTCTTTTTCATTAATTTCAATCTCATTATAATAACTTTCAGCAGCATTAGCTATGGCATTTACTCTTTTATTATTTACAGTATGATTTATCCCTCCTAACTCCATAGTTCCAGCAAAACGAGTAACACTATCCATTGGAGTTACAGCCACTTTTGCTTCCAATAAAATTGACGGGATATTAATTTTGGTTCGATTAACCACATCTATCCTGTACCCTTTACCTGCTTGAATAGGAACATTAACTTTCAATTTCTTTAATAGATTTTGAGACCAAGAACCACTTGCTACAACTAATTCGTCAAGCTTTATTAATTCATGATTGGTTTTTACACCTGTAACCAGATTAGATTGTATTTCAAAATCTTCTACTTCTGTATGTTCTTTAAAAATTACTCCTTTAGCTGTTAAAAAACTTTTCATTTGTTGCATAAATTGGTGTGGGGTCATATGAGCATCGGACAAATAGTGCACTGCTCCTTTAACTGAAGAATTCACTGTTGGCTCTATTTCTTGTAACTGTTTTTGTGAAATTTGCTCCACTTTTAAACCACATTCAATTGCTTTTTTACCAACATTCCATTCTTCTTCTCCAGCCTTGTCTGTTTTATACAACATCAATAAACCTTTATGTTTATAAAAAAAACTAAAACTTTTATCAGATATCATTTCTTCGTAAAGCCTCCTACTAAGTAAATTAATATCTCTAATTACAGGTATAGAAGTGGTTACTTTTTGAGAAGTTGCTGATTTTTTAAATAACCAAGTCCATTTTAAGAAATCGTAATTTAACCTTGGCTTTACATAAAAAGGACTCGATGCATCAAACATCCATTGTAATCCTTTTGTAATTATTCCTGGGCTGGCTAAAGAAATAATATGACTTGGAGTAATTAAACCTGCATTTACATAAGAAGCCCCTGAAGAAAAATCTGATTTATCAATCACAATAATCTCAGCAGCTTCTTTTTGTAAATAATAGGCTGTGCATAGCCCAATTATTCCCCCTCCAATTATAACTACTCTTTTTTTCATTTTTATATCACTTGAAACCCATGTGCATATGGATCATCTTCATCATCTATAATTATTGTATTATAACCATATATCTTAGCCCATCCTTGAACACTTGGTATTATCGCTTTCTTATTATCTATTGTAGTTTCTTCTTCAATCTTACCTACAAACTTGCTTCCTATAAAGCTCTCATGTACAAAATCTTCTCCTTGTTTTAATTTTCCTTTAGCATATAATTGAGCCATTCTTGCAGAAGTTCCTGTTCCACAAGGACTTCTATCTATAGCCTTATCTCCGTAAAAAACAGCATTTCTACCAGAAGAATTTTCATCTAAAGGACTACCTGTCCACAACATATGAGATACATCTCTAATGGTATCATCTTCTGGATGCACAAAATAATTCGGGTATTTTATATTTATTCTATCACGAACAACCTGAGAATACTGTATAATTTTAGAGGCAGTAAAATCTTGTATTCCTGAGAAGTTTTTTTGAGGATCTATAATTGCATAAAAATTTCCTCCATAAGCTACATCAAAAGTTAACTCTCCCAATTCAGGACAATCTACAGTTAATCCTTCTGCTGCTAAATAACTTTTTACATTTTTTAATTTAACCCACTCAACTTTACCTTCATTTTCTTTATAAACTATTTCGACAAGTCCAGCAGGAGCTTCCATTTTAATAACCCCTTTAGTTTTAGGCTGAACTAACCCCTCTTCAACGGCTATTGTAATAGTACCTATTGTTCCATGTCCACACATTGGTAAACAACCAGAAGTTTCTATAAATAAAATCCCAAAATCATTTTCTGGATTTTGTGGTGGATACAAGATACTTCCGCTCATCATATCATGTCCACGAGGTTCAAACATTAAACCTTTACGAATCCAATCGTATTCTTTAAGAAAGTGCTGACGTTTTTCACTCATTGAATTACCAATAAGATTTGGTCCCCCTTCTTTTACTACTCGAACGGGATTTCCACATGTATGACCATCAATGCACGTAAAAACACTTTTCATCTTATTAAAATTGATTTAATTGTCCGTTTACTAATCTTGTTATACCTAATGGATTCTCATCCTTTAACTCGTCTGGCAATAATTCATTAGGCCAGTTTTGAAAACTAAACGGACGAACCCAACGTTTTATAGAGTTAATTCCTACAGCTGTAAAACGGCTATCTGTTGATGCAGGATAAGGTCCGCCATGGACCATTGAAGGACAAACTTCAACTCCAGTTGGAACTCCATTAAAAATTAATCTTCCTACTCTGTTTTGCATTTTAGCCACTAAACTAGGATACTCTGATATTTCATTATCATCTGAAATTATAGTTCCTGTTAATTGACCTTCTAAATTTTCAATAATTTGCTCTAACTCATTTGTGGTTTCACATTGAATTACAATTGAAAATGGCCCAAAAACTTCATGATGCAATGTAGAGTTTTCTATAAATGTTTTTCCTGACACAACAGCAACAGCTTGAGAACCATAATTTATTTTTAAATCAGCATCTAAATCTGCAATTACTGTAACTTTGTTTTGACTTATTGCTTCTGATTTTCCTTTTTTGTAAGCCTCATAAATATTAGGATGTAACATACACGAAGGATTTATTCCTTTAATTTTTGATCCTAATTCTTCAATAAAACCAGATAATCCCTCTCCAGCAACTCCTAAAATTAATCCTGGATTTGTACAAAACTGCCCAGCTCCTAAAGTGATAGAACCTGCAAAAGTTTGAGCAATAGTTTTCCCTCTGTTTTTCAATGCTTTTGGCAATACTACGACAGGGTTCACACTACCCATTTCTGCGAAAACAGGAATTGGCTCTTCTCGTTTAGCCGCAATATCTAATAAAGCTCTTCCTCCTTTGATACTTCCAGTAAAACCAACAGCCTTTATTTTGGGGTGGCTAACCAACTGTTGACCAACTGCATAATCTTTAGAGTTAACATTTGAAAAAACTCCTTTTGGCATTCCTGTTTTTTCTACAGCTTTTATAATTGCTGAAGCTATTAATTCACCAGTTCCTGCATGCATTGGATGTGATTTCACTATTACTGGACAACCTGAAGCCAAAGCAGCAGCCGTATCTCCCCCAGCAGTTGAATATGCTAGCGGAAAATTACTCGCTCCAAAAACTACTACAGGTCCTAAAGGAATATTCATTTTCCTCAAATCTGGTTTTGCTACAGGAGTTCTATCTGGAATTCCTGTATCTATACAAGCTTCTACCCAAGAACCTTCCTCTACTAAATCTGCAAAAGATCGTAATTGAAAAACTGTCCTACCTCTTTCTCCCGCAGCTCTTCCTTCTGGAAGACCAGTCTCTGAACAATAAGTATTAATTAAATCGTCTCCCAAGGCTTCTATCTCATCGGCTATTGCTCTTAAAAAATCAGCTTTTCGCTTTCCTGAGTAATTTTTATAACTATGAAATGCTTCTTCAGCTAAATTTATAGCTTGATTTACTTCCTCTTCAGTAGCCTGAACAAATGAATATTCATTCTCTGCATTTAATTCAGGATTAATTGTTGTAAATGTGATATTTCCTTGAGAAGATAATTGATTTCCAATATGATTTTTTCCAGTAATCATGGTTTTATAAACTTTTATAATTTGGTAGTGATGGTCTTTTTTTAAGTCCGTCTTCAATAATTTGAAGCACTTTACTTCGTTCCTCACCTATTAATGGTAATCGAGGAGCTCTTACAGTTTCAGTTCCTATTCCTGTAGCAACTTCAGCTAATTTAATATTTTGAACTAATTTAGAATTTATATCTAACTCTAACAATGGTAAAAACCATCTATAAATCTCAATCGCTTCTTTTATTCTCCCTGCTTTTTGTAACTCATAAATCGCCACAGTTTCTCTTGGAAATGCACAAACCAAACCAGCAATCCAACCATCTGCTCCCATTAATAAACTTTCTAAAGCTAATGTATCTACACCTGTCATTATCTTTAATCTATCTCCAAAATTATTTTTAATTCTGGTAACGTTAGATATGTCACGGGTAGATTCTTTAACAGCCTCTATATTATCACAAGACAATAATTCATCAAACATACTTAATGTTACTTCTATACCATAATCTACAGGATTATTATATACCATAATTGGCAATGAAGTATTTTCTGCAACTGCTTTAAAATAAGCAACAGTCTCTCTTCCGTCGGCCTTATATCGCATAGGTGGTAACATCATTAATCCTTTAGCACCATCTTGTTCAGCTTTTTTTGCTGCTGCTATAGCTGACTTAGTTGTTTGTTCCGCAATATTTATTAAAACAGGCACTTTACCGTTAACTACATTTACAGTTGTTTGTGTTAAAATGCTTTTTTCTTCATTAGATAAAGTACTCGCCTCTCCTAAAGTCCCTCCTAAAACAATTCCGTGAACACCAGCGTCTAACTGAGCATTTATATTTAACTCAAAAGTTTTAAGATCTAATTGATCATCTGATGTGAATTTTGTAGTTACGGCTGGCATAACTCCGTTCCATTCTATTGACATGATAGTTTGTTTTTTTTATGACAAAATTATCAGAGGTTTAGAAATGTAAAATCATCAAAATTACTCAAAACTAATACTATATTAATCATTTTTGTTCTTAATTAGTTAAAATCTATTAATTTTATACTTAACAGTATTTTATTGTTTATTATGAAAGTGTTACCATTTAAAATTCCCAAACCGAAAAACCTAGGTTTAATTTACCAAGAAGACAAAGGTGTCTTATATGATAAATTACATCAACATGAAGAAATACAAATCTCATACATTGTAAATGGAAAAGGAACTTTAGTTGTTGGAGACACTGTTCATCATTATTACACTAATGATGTACTTATAGTAGGTAGCAACTTACCTCATCTTTTTAAAAGTGACCCTTCGACTTCAGACAATTCATTTATGATTTCTCTTTTTTTTACTGAAGAGTCTTTCGGTAAAGATTTCTTTTCTTTAGATGATTTTAACTCTCTAAAACACCTACTAAAAAAAACAGCTAACGGACTAAAAATAAGCAAACCTAACATCATTATAACTCAGTTGTTTCATTCTCTAAAAAACACTTCTGATTTAAATCGCTTTATTGCTTTTTTTAAATTATTAGATGAGTTTAATAAAGTAAACTCTAAACCGCTTTCAAAATTTATTTATCCTAAAAAATATACTGAGAATCATGGTAGAAGAATGCAAGCTATTATGAACTATACTATGAATAATTTTAGTTCTGATATTGACTTAAATACAATTGCTGAAAAAGCAAACATGACTAAGAATGCTTTTTGTAATTATTTTAAAAAAAGAACCAATAAAACTTATTTTACTTTCTTAAATGAACTTCGTGTTGAAAACGCTTGTAAATTACTTTTAGAAAATAGAGAAGTAGCTATTAATGAAATAGCCTACCAATGTGGCTATAGTAGTTTATCTAATTTTAATCGAAAATTTTTAGCTGTAAAAAAAATGACTCCTTCTCAATATAGAAAAAACCATTAACTTTTTTTGAGTTCTTCTTTTAATTTTTTTGTTAGTCCTTTCACAACCAAATCATATGAATGATCTATTAACTCAAAGATTAGTTTATCTGGAACATCTTGATTTATAGTTATTGTGTTCCAATGTTTTTTATTCATATGAAATCCTGGATTAATTCCTTCATATTCGCTTCTTAGTTCCTCTGATTTTTCGGGATCGCATTTTAGATTTATTTTCTCTTCGCCTTTTTCCCAGTGATTAAGTCCAACTAAAGCAAACATTTTTCCCATTACTTTAAACACTAAAGTAACTTCATCAAAAGGAAATTCTTCAGTAATTCCTTTTTTACGAATACAATATTCTCTAAGTTGTTCTATATGCATTATTCTAATAATTTCATGTTTCCACTTGGTAATTCAAGAGATGAATAATCTAATTTCCAACCAATAGCTTCTATTAAATTTTTCATCAACGCAATTGCCTCTAGCGCTTCGTGATTTGCAGCATGCATTAAATTACTATTCGGGATTTTTTGAAGCACATGTTCTTTAGCAGCTTGATTAACTTTTGTTAAATCTTCTGAATTAAATTTATTTAAAAAACCATCTTGTATATCGTAAAAACGAATATTAGGTTCTACAGATAACACTTCTGGCTGAGGGAATTCAGATAATTTAATTGTTTTATTTTTTGTATCAGCTTCCATTTTAATCTTTCTAAAATCAAAACCAATATGTGTTTTTGCGTTAATTAAAATAATTGCTTTTTTCTTACTAGAAATTAATCCTAAAAATTTTCCCTGCGTATCTTCATGGTGATAAATCTCTGCAAAATCTCCTTCAACAGTAATTAGCTTAGTAACCTTTTTTATCTTATCTAATAAAATTACAGATTGATTTTCTGTTAAGTTCCTGCTTTTCACATGAGAAAACTTTTGAAAAACAAAATAAGAAACCACAGCACCTAAAGCCAATCCAAAAAACAATAATTCCATAGGATAAATATAAGTTTATATCATTAATTGAGACCAATTTTTCACAATGAAAGTCACAAACATTTTAGTATTGTTAAGAATACTAAAATTATTTTTGATTTTATAATTCCTCATTTTTTATTCTGTCATTAAAAAACTTCATAAAGAATTACTTAAGAATTTTATTTAACATTAGTCTGAAATAATCTATAATGTTTAATTTTTCCAAAAAAATATATTGAGAACAAATAACAACCCACAATTAAGCATTTATAATCACAGGTTTTTATATTACCAATAATTCAGTAAATTCGTGTAAATTAATTTCTATTGAAAGAGAACTTCCTTTTTAATCCATTTTCTGGAGTTTTGCATGAAGATATTCCTCAGGTAATTCTGCCAAATATTGATATCAACCAAATAATTCATAAGATTAAGAATTCTAATTCTTTAGCTATTGAGTTTATCGGAAAACAAGGAAGAGGAAAAACTAGCCATTTAAGATATTTACAACATATATTACCTGAATATCCTATTTTTCTTTTAAACTCTACTTCATCAGTTTCTGATGTTATGAAAAATACTTCAGAAATTGTTTTTGTAGATAGTATTCATCATTTAAGTTTTTCAAACAGAGTTCAATTATTAAAACAAAAAAAAGTAGTAATTTACACTACACATTGGCGAAGAAAAATTGATTGTTTATTAGCTAAAAAAGAATACCATTCTATACGATTTAAAGGAATTGAGCCAGAAAAACTTCAAGCTATTTTAAATGAAAGATTAAAGTTAGCTTCTAGCTCTAATACACCTGAAACTTTATTTAGCATTACTGATGTAAATAAGCTAATCAAAAAATTTGGAGATAATTACCGAGGAATTATTAATCATTTATACGAAAAATACCAATGAGCAATTCTATATTAAATGCCAGTATTAACGTTTTTGGCACTATAACATCTAACGTATATGATGGGGTTTTAAATATTCATCCTAAAGAAGATTTAATAATCGACCATATTGATGGAATTGTATATTTGGAAGCTCGCGGAAGAATGTCGAGTGTAAAAAAACAATTGGTAACTTTTAAAATTGATGACAGAATAGTTTTAACTAAAGACGAAGCTTATGAAATTCCTTTTTCATTTAACTTAGATGAGGATTATATTGAATCTTATACCGGAAAAAATGTTAGTATTTCATATAGTTGTGAAGCCAAAATTCATGTTAATGAAGAAGATTTAGAAAAATTAGACCGAGGTGTGTTAACAAGAATGAAATCTTTTTTCACTTCAGATTATTCCACTAAAATATCTGGTTATTTTAATAAGTTCAATAACGAAGAACAATATAAAATCGGGGAAAGTCATAGTGATTTAAAATTAGCATTTAACTTTTCGAGCGCATTAATTATTGCTTTAATTATTGCTGCTTTATATATATTTTTCTTGATTGGCTTAAATTTTAATTTTCATGGATTTCATATTTTTTTACTAGTTATTGCGACTGCAATAATAAGTTATGTTCAATTCAAAATTAAAAAGAGTAGAATTGGAGATATTTCTTTAAAAACTTCTAATAGAGAAAATGGATTTATTTGCTATGTAAAACCTGCTCGAAATTTTAGTTTGAATAAAGCTAAAATTCACTATCGTATTGTAGAAAAAGTAGTAGATAACAGAGGAACTTCTTCTACAACATATACAGAAGCTATATTTAAATCACCCATAAAACCTTTAAAAAGTAGAGGGAGTTCTGAAGTAGAATTTCAATTCCCTGAAAACAAAAGATTAGCAAGCATGGAGTTTGAAGACGCTTCAATTTATTGGGAAATAGTAATTAATGGAACACATAACGGAGTTACAGAAAAACTAACTTGCACTATAGAAGCCTATAAAGTTTAATTTAAAATTTTATATAAAATAGGTTTGCTTGGTGTTGCGTCATTTTCAAAAGGTGCAATCATTAAATTTAAAAAGTAAGCTCCATCCTCTATTGTATTTGCTACAAATATAAACTCTGTAATTGTAGCATTTAATCGTACTTTTCCATTAGTAAACCAAAAAGCATTGTGAGCAAGTAACAATCCATCATCTTTTTCTTTATCTACAGAAGGCAAATCAATTAATAAATGTTCTATTCCTTTTTCTCTTAAATAAACAGCTGCTTCTTCTAACAAATATGGTGGGTTAGTATTTGAATATCTTTTTGATTTTTTTTCATTTTCTAAATTAGGTAAAGTTCTAATTACTATTGCTTCTCTTTTTTTATTTCCTAAGGCAATTTGTAATTGCTTTTTAGAAATTACTTCATCTTCCCCTAATGTTTCTGGAACTACAGTAATTACTTCGGTTAAAAAGAAAAAACGTTTCAAATTTTCATTAACAGAATGTACTTTCTCTGTGATATGACCAACACACTCTGTATGCGTAATGTGTGCATGAGGATTAAATTGAATAGAATTAAAATTCACTGGTGCTCCTTCTGAAACTTTTATTACCTCATCACCAAATTGTTCTGCATAAATCTTGGGTTCATCTAAATACCATGCGTTTACATTTCCTTTGGAAATATCAATAGGAATAGAAATATCTATTGGATTAAGTAAATCTATTTGATATTTTTTTGAGTTGTATTGAATTGTTGTAATCAAGATAAATTTAATTTAAACAAATCGGAAGCTATACCATCGGTTAAAAACTTTCCTTTTCGCGTTGTTTTTAGTGTTTCATTTTCAATATACAATAAATCTTCAAGAATAAATTTCTCTGATTGCATTTTTAAATATGTTAAATATTTAGCCCCAAAGTCTTCTTGAATTTTTTGAAAAGACACTCCCCAAATCGTTCGTAAACCAGTCATTACATACTCATTATAACGATCTGTAATCGATAAACTTTCTATTTCAGATGGCAATTCACCTTTTGTTATTTTTTTAATATACAAAGCGTTATTCGCTATATTCCAACCACGTTGTTTTCCATTGAAAGAATGTGCAGAAGGGCCTATTCCTAAATATTTTTTCCCTTGCCAGTATGCTGAATTATTCTGACTAAAAAAACCTTCTTTCCCAAAGTTCGACAATTCATAATGTTGAAATCCTGCTTTATCTAATTCATCAACTAAGATTAAAAACTGCTCTTGAGCTAATTCATCATCAACATTATCAATTACTCCTTTTTTAATAAAACTTTCTAAAGCAGTTTTGGGCTCTACTGTTAACGCATAACTTGAAATATGTGGAACTCCAAAAGATAGTGCTGTTTGAATATTTTCTCGCCACTCTTCATTTGTAGTATTTGGAATTCCATAAATTAAATCAATTGAAATATTATCAAACTTACGAATCGCATGAGATAAACTTCTTTTTGCTTCTTCCGCATTATGCGCTCGATTCATTAGTTTTAAATCCTTTTCAAAAAAAGATTGAATTCCTATACTTAATCTATTTACAGAAGAACTTGCTAAGTTTTCAATTCGCTCTGAAGTTAAATCATCTGGATTGGCCTCCAAAGTAATCTCTGGATTAGCAATAACTTTATAATTATCGTAAACTTCTTTAATAATACAATCAATTTCTACTTGATTTAACACACTTGGTGTTCCTCCTCCAAAATAAATTGTTTTAACCTCTTCTTTATCAAATTCATGCTTACGCATTTTTAACTCAGAGATTAATGCTTTGATCATATCTTCTTTTGTTTTTAAAGAAGTAGAAAAATGAAAATCGCAATAATAACATGCTTGCTTACAAAATGGGATATGTATGTATATTCCTGCCAATTATTTATTACACTCTTGTTTTTTTATCCATTGAATTACTTCTGGATATAACTTTTCTAAAGATACATTTGGGTTTTTCTTGTACCAATCTAACACATAACGGTTAAATGATTTAAATTTTATAAACCCTCTACTTTTTGACATCATGAAATTTTCTAAAGCTGTGTTTCTTTTATTAAAAACTTCTTCATTAAAATTATCATATAAGTATAAAGTAAAAACAGACCAAGTCATATATTCATTAAATGTAGCATAGCTACTACCATAACCTTGTTCGCTTTTATTCCAACAATTTAAAGGTTTTAATAATGAATTAATTTCTGGATATTTATTTGTTGTTGGGTTAACATAGTTATGATCTATTTCAGTAAAAACAATTCTAGACAATATGGCTTCCTTTTCTTTTTCTGAATATTGATCTGGTAATGTAGGTCCGTTAACAAACATTAGTGTTTCCGAAAAACCATTGTCTTTAAATGTTTTTGTACTATGAGCTCCTCCCACTAAAGGTGAAAAATAAATTTTATACGAATCGTGTTTAACTGAAAATTTATTCTCTATCCATTGCCACATTTTATCTACTGGAACCAACTTATAATAATCATCAATTAATGATTTATAATAGGTTTCATTAGCTTTATAAAACTCATTGAATTTAGATTTTTCAGAGAAATCTTCTAATAAAGGTAATAAATTGTTTAAATAATTATCTTCTCCAAAACTCATTCTTTTATATGGTGAATCATTAACTATTTTACCATCTTTATACGAATATATATTTGCATTCATTCTAATATTGTAGTAATACTCATAAGTTTTACCACTCATTCCATAAGCCTCTGTAATATGATTGTTTAAACTATCTATTAAGGGATGTGATTTATATGGCTCGAAATACGCCATTACTCTCTCATAATAATCAAATCCTTTAGGTATCATATTATTATCCTTAGCTCCAACTTCCGTTAATGCGATAGCAATATTTACTAATTCATGGACTTTTGGCGCATATACTTTATATTTTCCTTTTTGCTTTTGTATGTATGCATCTGAAAACTCTGCTGAATTAGATTTTCCTATTACTAATACAGAAATACTATCCTTTTTATTAATAACAAAAGTTAAAGGAATACTATCTTTTGGAGCTAATTTAAATTTTACACTATCATTTTCAGAGTAAAATCCAACTTCGTTTGTTTTTCCGGTATAAGGAAAAAAAAGATCTTCATTAACAACAGAAAACGGAAACTTTTGTCCGTTAAACATTGCTTGAATTTCTTTTTTATTTGTAGATAAATACTTTTTTGTCTCTTTTTCATTTTTCTCTTTACATGATAACACTATAAAAATTAAGCAAAATAAGGCTAGTTTTTTCATCATAGAATTTAGTTTATTGGTTGAATAACAAATGTAAAAAAAGCGTAGTTATTATTTTATTTTATTAGGATTTTGTTTCACAAAAGCAGCCCAACCAGTGTAGTTCTTCCCTCCTACTTTTGTTCCAGAATTATAAAAATGACAAACTGCTGCTGCTAGTCCATCTGTTGCATCTAAATTTTTAGGTAAGGTTTTTAGATTCAATAATGATTTTAACATTAAAGCTACTTGCTCTTTACTCGCTTTTCCATTACCAGTTATTGCCATTTTAATTTTTAATGGTGCATATTCTGTTACAGGAATTTCACGAGACAATCCTGCAGCCATTGCAACTCCTTGTGCACGTCCTAATTTTAACATCGACTGCACATTCTTACCAAAAAATGGAGCTTCTAAGGCTATTTCATCTGGCTTATATGTATCGATAAGTTCAATAGTGCGTTCAAAAATGAGTTTAAGCTTTAAGTAATGATCAGTATATTTTTTTAAGATTAATTCATTCATTTGAACAAACTCCATCTTCTTTCCTACGACCTTAATTATCCCAAATCCCATAATGGAAGTTCCTGGATCTATACCTAATATGATTTTTTCTGTCTTCAAATTTATTGTACTTTGTACAAACACAAAACTAATCAATAAAAAACGAATGCCTTTATTTGGATTACGAACTTCTAACCCAGCTTTTAATCGTTATTTCTGGCGAAAACAGAAGATGTATTTCAAAAGTAAAATGAGTATTAGTGGAATAATCATAAAGTCTTTTGCTATGCTTATCATTGTCCTAATTACAGCCTCATATACTTGGCATCTTTTTTTCTCTGGAGTTATTATTAAATGGTATACTGCTATTGGTATGTTTGTTGCTATATGCTGTAGTTTATTTATATCTTTTAAACATAATACTGTAAAATACCTACTCCCAATTTATGCTATTGCAAAAGGTATGTTTTTAGGAGGCATTAGCGCTTATGCTCACAAACGTTTTCCTAATTTACCTTTTCAAGCTATTGCAGTTACAATTACCACATTCTTTGTAATGCTTTTTTTATATCGTTTAAAAATTATTAGAGTTACCAAAGAATTTAGAGCAATAATTATTAGTGCTTCTGTTACTATTTTTTTATTCTATTTTATTGGTTGGGTGTTATGGCTTTTAAAAATTGATGCTTTGCCTTTATGGGGGACTTCGTGGTTTGCTATTGGTTTTAATGTAGTAGCCGCAATTGTAGCTTCATTCTCTTTATTACTCGATTTCTATCATATAGACAAACAAGTTGGTCGTTATCCTAAAGAACGAGAATGGTTAGCTACTTGGGGATTGTTAATCACTTTAATTTGGTTGTATGTTGAAACTTTACGCTTATTAAAAAAACTTGCCATACGGTTTTAGTTTCATTCCTAAAAAAAGAACGTTTGTACCAATAAACAACTACACTTGTGCCTTTTTAATTTTTAAAATCTTTAAATTATTAGTTGATTTGTTTTTAAACATAAAAATATTTAACCAAACACCAATTTTATTATGGAAAATACTAAAATAAGACAATGCAGTGATATCACAAATCCTGCTGGAATTTGTATAACAGATTTTACAGTTAATGAATTAAATTCTGAAATAAGTTTTGACTTCCAGAGAAATTCTATAAAACCTTTACAACCACTAAATGCTACACAAGTAGACAACAAAGGTAATTTAAACGTAAGTTCGATCGTATTTATAGATAACTCTGTTACGATTAAAAAGAAAAATACTCATATTAAGCAATATTTAAGTTATGATAACAATGGCGATCCTTTTTTAAATTTTTATATTATTTACGACTCTAAACCGAAAAAAAAGCAAAAATTTAAAGCTTACCAGTTTAATTTCACTACAGTTTGGGGAGAAAATGGTTATACTCCTAACCCTATTCATTCTAACCCTAATCCTCCAACTTTAAATGATATTAATTTTATTAATACGTTTTTAATGGATTTAGATCCTGAATTATCTAGAGGGACTGTTACTACTGTTAAAACTACAGGAGGTAATTAAAAAACTCATTAAGAAATCAAGTAGGTTTTTTTTTTATAAGTTTGTAACTTAACTAGTAGTTACATGAATTTTCAAATTAAATTAAGCCTACTATTTCTCTTTCATATTTTCTTAACTTATTCTCAAAACAAATACAAAGAAAAAATTGATAATGAGATTTTATTAATTAGTAATTCCCCAAAAAAAGATCTAGATTTTGAAAAGACTTTAAATTTTTTTATTAAAAAAAAATGGGACTCAGTTATAGTTTATTCTCAGAAAACTTTATCAAAAAACATAGATCCTCAAATAATTAACTACACTCGTTTTATGAGAGGGTTTAGTTTTAAAACGAAAAAAATCTTCTTAGAATCTAAAAAAGAATACCTGCTTATACCAAAAGATTTTAAATTATACCTTTTAACAAAAACTTATTTAGGAGAAATAGCTTTAGAACAAAAAAAATATAACGAAGCAATTGTTTTTTTTAATGAAGTATTAAACATAAAAGATGATGAAAGAGAGTTTATAAATAAAGAATCTCTTATCCACAATCTAGGAATTGCATATTTACATCTAAAAAAATACAGTAAAGCTGAACCTTATTTAATTCAGAGTCTACAATACCAAGAACAGAAAAAAGATACTTCAGAACTTGTAGGTTCGTATAGTGATATTGCAAATTTTTATTATGAGCAATATAAAGATGACATCGCAATTCCTTATTTTGAAAAAGCTTATTTATTAGCTAAGCAGACCAATGATTTTACATTAAAAAAAAATACTACTCAAAACATGTCTGTAGTTGAACAAAATCGTAAGGATTTTGAAAAGGCATTGATTTATAGAAAAGAAATGGAAATCTGGGTAGATTCTTTAAACAATCAAAATAGAATTTACGAGGTTGCTAAAAAAGAAAAAGAATTTGCTGTTGCAGCTAAACAACAAGAAGTAGATCTTTTACAAATAGAAAACAAATTAAAGGAAACACAACGAAATATCTTTTTAATCTCAGCTATTAGTTTACTAGCATTTTTAGGTGTTGGTGCTTATTTATTTAGAGAAAAAGTAAAAGCCAATAGAATTATTGCTCAACAAAAAGAAACCTTAGATGAATTAAATGCTACTAAAGACAAATTATTCTCAATTGTGAGTCATGATTTACGTTCTTCTGTAAATGCTTTAAAATGGAGCAATGCTGTTTTATTAGATAATTTACAGTCTAAAAACTTAGATGCTTTAGAGCATTTACTTCAAAAAAACAGTGGTATTGTAAACGGTGCCTATGGCTTATTAGACAATTTATTAAATTGGGCTTTACTTCAAACCGATGGCGGTTATTTTCACGTAGATACACATCGATTATTTATCATAGTAGAACACGTTGCTTATAATTACAAAGCCTTACTTTCAGAAAAAGCAATTCATTTTGAAAATACCGTTTCGAAAAAGGCTGTTGTAGCAATTGATCAAGAATCAATTAAAATTGTATTACGAAATTTAATTGATAATGCAATTAAGTTCTCAAAACCAAAAGGAGCGATAACTATTTATGCAGAAGAATCTGGTAATTTTTGGAATTTAATTGTGGAAGATACTGGTTTAGGAATGAGTGAAACCACTAGATTAGAATTACTAAAAGATTCTGCTTTACTTAATAAAAAAGAACATGAAGATGTTTTGGGAACCGGATTGGGTTTAAGTTTAGTGAAATCTATGATTCAAAAAAACAATGGAAAATTCAATATTGAGAGTATATTAGGAAAAGGTACGAAAATGATTGTATCTTTACCTAAAACTACTACTAATGGATAACATTAACGTACTAATTATTGAAGATACAGTTGAAGAAAGCAACAAGCTTGTAAAACTTTTAGAAGAAAATAATTATACTGTTAGTGGAATTGCAAGAACTTTTCAAGAAGCTCTAGCTTTATTTTATAAAGTGAAGGTTGATATTCTTATTGTAGACATTTTTTTAAACGGTGTTCCTGAAGGGATTACTTTTGCTGAAACCATTACTACTGTTCCGGAAGCTGCAAAACCGTTTGTGTTTCTAACAAGCTCAAAAGATCGACAAATTTTTGAGCGTGCAAAACTTACCAAACCTTATAGTTTTTTATTAAAACCTTTTAATGAACTAGAGGTTTTGTATGCTATTGAAATGGCAATTGAAAAATTTTACGATCAGTCTGATGTGTTTTTCACTGAAGAAGAAGATACTGTAATTAGTGGAGATAGTTTATTTATTAAAAAAGGAAAATCTTTAAAAAAAGTATTACTTACAGACATTATTTACATTGAAGTTGAAGAGAAATACTGCAATATAATTACTGAAAAAGAAAAATTCGTAATTCTTATTTCCCTTACTAAGATTTTAAAACTTTTAGACCCGAATTCTTTTTGTAGAACACACAGAAATTATATCGTAAATATTAATAAGATCGTTGAAATTGTTCCTTCGGATAATCTTATTGTATTACAAGGAAAACATCATGTTACGCTTAGCGAACGCTATAAAGACTTAATTAAAAAAGTCCGTACTCTTAAATAACATTTTTCTTTCTTTTTCTACTGAAGTGATTTAGCTATTTATAAAAATAGATTGCTTCATTCTTCATACTACTTATTTTTTTATTCCATTTTTTTCCTTTTACATGGAAAAGAAAACGTCCTTCATTCCATTTAAAGTCTGCAACCTATTTGTTCACAGTAATTTTACATCAGAAATAACACGCTAGCATATTTGTTTCATGTAATATTTACTAACCACAAAAAACTTATTATGGCTTCAAAAAACACATTTCAATTATCAGCTTTAAGTCAAAACGACCCAGGAGCTGCAGACGGATCAAAATTATACTGTGAAGTAACTTCAATTAGTAATGGAACATTAAGAACAGGATCATTTCCTATTAATGAAGAAGTAAAATTACCAATTCCTCCAGGAGAAGGAAAAGATGCTCCAGCTACACCAACTTGGTTTTTAGAAACTGAAGAAGGTAAAGATGCTAGTTTTGAAATTACAATCTTCTGTCCTACTGACATCAATTATCCAAAAACAACAATTGTAGTAAAAGAATCTGATGTAATCGGATGGGATACTCAACCTTTTGATGAAAGAGTTAATCAAATCTATCAAAAAGGTGAATACGGAATTATTGGTTTTGCTCAAAAAGGTCCAGAAGGATATATCTACACAATAACAGCAGGAATATTAAATCCAAGATTACACGGAAACTTAGCCGCTATTTAATACTCCTAAAATTTAATACTAACCAAACTTAAAATTTAAAATTATGGCAACTACAGCTTTAGCAACAAAAACAGTTTATTTCAAAGGATTAATGGGATTTGCTCCTAACCTTTTAGCAACAGTCGTTAATTTTTCATTATTAGTTCATTCCGATAAACACACTGTAAGTGGAACTGTAAAAATCAACGTAGGAACAGATAAAAAATCATACTCTGGTAAAGTAAGCGGAACAGTATATGCAACTGGTTTAAACGATATTGTAAGAGTAATTAGTTTACAAGGACATATTCCTTCTGAGAATAAATTAACTCCATTAGAATTTCCTTTTGAAGCAAATATGGCTTTAAAAGCAGATTGGAGTGGTGAAGGTGGGTTTTCTTTTCAAGGACAACATGATGAGAAAGTTCCTGTAAAAGGTTCGACTTTCAATTTAGATTCGGCTGCTGAATAAAATTTAGAATTTCAACAATTCAATAACAGTAAAAAATCAAAACAATGTCAAATAATGTACAAACAAACCTAATCAAAGGAACTAGCCATATAGAGAGACTTGAAATATCATATACTATTGACACTACTACTTACAACATAACAACTTCATTAAACTTTGATGGACTTGATTTAGGAAGTGGAACTATGACTCCTGAAAACCCAAACCAAACTATATGGAAAAATTTAGGAATTCAACAATTTAGCGGAGAGCTTAATGCTAACTTTGAAAATTCTACATTAGAATGTAAATTTGAAATTACCGAGTATGGTCAAGTTGTGTTTAAAGATACAAAAACCATAGCTACATGGTAACTCTTGTAAAAAAAAGTGTTTTTAAATTTAACAAATAAAGAGAGAGCTAACTTTAAAAAAGTGCTCTCTTTTATTTTATTTCCACAGAAGTATATTTAAAAGAATTACCATCAAATAACCCTTTATCAGAAAGTTTTAAAGATGGGATTACTAGTAATGCCATAAACGATAAAGTCATATAAGGCGCTCTTAGTTTACTTCCTAAATCTTTAGCCATTTGATCTAATTCAGCATAAGATTTCCCGATTTCTTCAGCAGACAAATCACTCATAATCCCAGCTACAGGAAGCGATACTATTTTTGCTTCAGTGTTTGAAACTGCACAAACTCCTCCTCTATTTTCGATAATTAAATTCACAGCTTTACAAATCGCTTCATCAGATACTCCTACAGCAATAATATTGTGAGAATCGTGTCCTACTGAACTTGCAATAGCACCTTCTTTTAGTCCGAAGTTTTTGATAAATGCAATAGCTGGTTCTGAGTTTTGATAACGATTTACAACCGTCATTTTCAAAACATCATTTTCTACATCTGAAACTAGATTTCCATTCTTGATTAAAGAATTCTCTTCAATTTCATTTGTTACTAATTCTCCATCTAAGGCTTCAATAACTCTTATTTTTTCTGAAGCTGAATGAAATTCGAAATCAGTGATTTGTTTTTTATCGGTATCGAAGTTATTTAAAACCTCAAAATCTACAGAAGTAATATTGGATTTTCCGTTTTCTGCTACTAATTCTCCATCAATGTAAGTTTGTAGCACTTTAAATTTTTCTAAGTTTTCAACCACAATAAAATCAGCTTCATCTCCTTCTTTTAATAAACCTACATCTAAATTATAATGAAATACCGGATTTATACAAGCAGCTTGTAAAACTTTAAACACATCAATTCCTTTCGCAACAGCTCTTTCACACAATTGATTGATATGACCTAATAATAAATCATCTGGGTGTTTATCATCTGAACAAAACATCATGTTTTCATAATGTTCTGGTAAAAGATCAATTAAAGCTTCAAAGTTTTTAGCCGCACTACCTTCACGAACAATTACTTTCATTCCTTTTTGTAGCTTTTCTAAAGCTTCATCATAAGTAAAACATTCGTGATCTGTATAAATTCCTGCGGAGATATATTTCGTTAAATCTTCACCTCTTAACCCTGGTGCATGACCATCAACCGGTTTATTATAATGCTTTGCCCATTCTATTTTTTTCATGACTTCTGCATCTTCATAAATTACTCCCGGGTAATTCATCATTTCAGCTAAATATTTAATATCAGGATTCTCTAAAAGTTTTTTAATATCACCAGAATCTATAACTGCTCCAGCACTTTCAAAAGAAGTTGCTGGCACACATGATGGCGCTCCAAAATTAAATTTCAAAGGAACTTTTTTCCCATTTTCAATCATAAAATCAACTCCTGTAACTCCTAAAACATTTGCAATTTCATGCGGATCTGAAACAGTTGCAATTGTTCCATGAGTTACTGCAATTTTTGCAAATTCAGAAGGTACTAACATTGAACTTTCAATATGAATGTGTGCATCTACAAAACCTGGTAAAATATAATTCTCTACATTATGATTACTTTCTGTTATCGATTTTATTTTACCTTCTTCAACTACAATTTCTCCTTTAAAAATCTTTTTATTTAAAATATCTACAATATTTCCTTGAATAACCATTTGATTGAATTTTAATATAAAAGTAAGTAATAATTATACGTTAATCATTACAATAATAAATGAGTTTTTCACTGTTTAAGATTATAAAATACAAAAGCGATTGTATTACTACAACCGCTTTTATATTTAACAACTACTAAATATGTTAGTAACCATAACGTTGAGGTCCTCCACGTCTGATTTCTTCATTAGCATATTCTTCAAACTTTTTGAAATTTTCTCTGAATGCATTCGATAATTTAAATGCAGTTTCATAATATAATTCATCATTATTCCAAGTTGCTCTTGGGCTTAGAATCTTATCTGGTACTCCAGGGCAAGTTCTAGGTTGAGCTACTCCAAATACTGAATGGATATGATAATCTTCGTAAGTATAATCTCCTAAATCACCATTTAACACAGCACTAATCATGGCTCTTGTATATTTTAAAGCAATTCTAGAACCAACTCCATACTGTCCACCAGACCATCCAGTGTTTACCAACCAAACATTTACATTTGCCTCAATCATTTTTTTACTTAACATTTCAGCATAACGAGTTGGATGTAATGGCATGAAAGGAGCTCCAAAACACGCTGAGAAACTTGGCATAGGTTCAGTAACCCCTGCTTCAGTTCCAGCAACTTTAGCTGTGTAACCAGAAATAAAGTGGTAAGCAGCTTGAGCTGGAGTTAATTTAGATATTGGAGGTAACACTCCAAATGCATCTGCAGTTAAGAAAAAGATATTCTTTGGATTCTTTCCTGTAGATGGTACTCTAATATTCTCAATATGATGAATCGGATAACTTACACGTGTGTTTTGTGTAATAGAGGTATCTCCAAAATCTACTTCCCCTTTATCGTTCATGATGATATTCTCAAGGATTGCTCCTTTTTTAATAGCTCCATAAATTTCAGGTTCTTTTTCTTGAGAAAGGTCTATTACTTTAGCATAACAACCTCCTTCAAAATTAAATACTGTATTTTCAGCAGTCCATCCATGTTCATCATCTCCGATTAAACTTCTGTTTGGATCTGTAGACAAAGTCGTTTTACCTGTTCCAGATAATCCGAAGAAAATTGCGGTATCGCCATCTTTACCAACATTTGCAGAACAATGCATAGGCAATGTGTTCTTATTTACTGGTAAAATAAAGTTTAATGCAGAGAAAATTCCTTTCTTTATTTCTCCAGTATAACCAGTCCCACCTATTAAAGCTACTTTTCTAGAAAAATTTAAAATTGCAAAATTATGTTGGCGAGTTCCATCAATAGCTGCATCAGCCATAAAACCTGGTGCATTTATTACAGTCCATTCAGGAGAAAAACCATTTAATTCCTCTTGACTAGGTCGTAAAAACATATTGTAAGCAAACATGTTACTCCATGGATACTCGTTTACAACTCGTATATTTAATTTATAATCTTCATCTGCACAAGCATAACTATCTCTAACAAAGATTTCTTTATCTGAAAGATATGTCGTTACTTTATCATATAGTTTATCAAATTTACTTGATTCAAAAGGAATATTGATATCTCCCCACCAAATTTCATCTTTAGTGATATCATCTTTAACTATAAATCTATCCATAGGAGATCTACCTGTAAATTCACCTGTATTTACAGCTAATGCCCCAAATACAGTTTCCTTTCCTTGTTCTTTTTCTATAGTTAAATTATGTAACTCCTCAGAAGTTAATTGATAACGAACATTATTGCTCTTGATACCAAGATACTCTAACGAAATCGTTTTCGTGTCAAGATTATTCATCTCTGTAATTTTAAGTTGTGTTTAATTTGTGACAAAAATAAACCTTTTTGTTTAAACAGGTTAGTCTATTTATTTTTTTATTGTTTTTTTAATTTTAGGCTGATTTCTTAAAAAATATTATACCTAAATAAAGCCAACCTAATATTAATATTAAACCTCCTAATGGAGTTATAAACCATATCTTTTTAGAAGAAATTTCTGCTAAGTAAATCGCATAAATTGAACCTGAAAAAAACAAAATTCCTAATAAAAATAAATAAGTCATAATTTTCTTTTCTTTTGATGAAAAAGTATGACTTAAATTAATTATAAGTAAAACTATTACATGATAAACTTGGTATCGTACTGCTGTTTCGAAACTTGCCATCTCTTCTGTATTCAACTTATTTTTTAATATATGAGCTCCAAAAGCGCCTAACACGACTGCTAATCCACCAATAATTGAAGTTAGTGTTAAATTTTTATACATATTTAGTATATTTGTTAAATTTCAAACTTTAAACAACTAAAAAACTTAGTTCTTTTTACAAAAGTACTGCATTATTTTATGAGAAAAATATTAATTATTGGAGCTGGAAGATCTAGTTCTTCTTTAATAAAATACTTATTAGACAAATCTAATTCTGAGAATTTACAAATAACGATTGGAGATATTTCTATTGAAAATGCTCAAAAGAAAATAAATAATCATCCTAATGGAAAAGCCATTACTTTGGATGTTTTTAATGAAGAACAACGTATAGCTGCAATTAAAGATTCAGATATTGTAATTTCAATGTTGCCTGCACACTTACATATAGAGGTAGCTAAAAATTGTTTAGAGTTTAAAAAACATATGGTTACTGCTTCATATATTTCCAAAGAAATGCAGGAACTAGATCAACAAGTTAAGGATAATGGATTAATTTTTATGAACGAAATTGGCTTAGATCCTGGAATAGATCATATGAGTGCTATGCAAGTAATTCATAAAATACGTGAAAAAGGAGCAAAAATGTTGCTTTTTGAGTCTTTTTGCGGTGGTTTAGTTGCTCCTGAAAGTGATGATAACTTATGGAATTATAAATTTACTTGGAATCCAAGAAATGTTGTTTTAGCTGGACAGGGAGGCGCTTCTATGTTTATTCAAGAAGGAACTTATAAATATATTCCTTACCATAAATTATTTAGAAGAACTGAATTTTTAACAATTAATGGAAGTGGAAAATTTGAAGCTTACGCTAATAGAGATTCTTTAAAGTATCGAAGTATTTACGGTTTAGAAAATATTCCAACCATGTACAGGGGTACAATTCGTAAAGTTGGTTTTTCTAGAGCTTGGAATAGTTTTGTGCAATTGGGTATGACGGACGACACATATACTATAGAAAATTCTGAACACATGAGTTACAGAGATTTTACAAACTTATTCTTAGCATACTCTCCTTCCGACTCTGTAGAATTAAAGTTTCGTTCATATTTAAAAATTGATCAAGATGATTTAATGTGGGCTAAATTTATAGAATTAGATCTTTTTAATCCTAACAAAAAAATTGGTTTAGTAAATGCTAGCCCTGCTCAAATTCTTCAAAAAATCTTAATGGATTCTTGGACTTTACAACCAGATGACAAAGACATGATAGTTATGCATCATAAATTTGGTTATGAAGATGAAAAAGGAAAGCATCAAATAGAAAGTAGTATGGTTATAAAAGGTGATGATCAAACTTACACAGCCATGGCTAAAACAGTAGGACTTCCTGTAGCTATTGCTACTTTACAGATATTAAACAAGAAAATTACAACCACAGGGGTTCAATTACCAATAAATAAAGAAGTGTATGAGCCTATTTTAAAGGAACTAGAAGACTATGGTGTAATTTTCATTGAAAAAGATGTACCTTATTTAGGATACAATCCAGAAAGTATAAGGGGGTAATATATACTCTCTTTGGTTTAAAAAAATTTCTTTTTAATTGTTATTAGGTTATTTAATTAAATAGCCTAATAACTTTTTTTATTAGAACTACAATCTTGTTCGAAATTTATCTTTACTCCTTCTTTTTGCAATTCAAAAAAGGTTTCTTTATTAATAATTATCTCCCATACTCCATTGTAATTAGCTAAGACATATCCTAAGTTTGATAATACAAATTTCCCTTCTATAAAAGCCCAATTTCCCTTATCTACCATTTCTTTATCACTGTTATAAACAACAACGTTATTATTAGAAAAATCAATAGATAAAATAAAATTTGCTCCCTGACTAAAAGGTGACCAAAAACATTCAGATAAATTAGCTTGCAAATTTACTGGAGTAGTTACTATAGTTGTATCTCCTGTATTTTGACAAGATGTTAAAAATAAGGCAACAGACACAAAAATAATGTATAAAAAGTTGCTATTCATTTTTTTTAAAAGAGGTTAAGTTTAATTTGAAAATAGTTTTATAATTATTAAACATTTTACCTCAAAAAAACCCTACCCTTTTTAAAAAACAGTATAATTTAGAGCTACATTTTTAAATAAAAATCTTTAGTTAGATCGATATAGGCATCAGTATACTGGTGTCTTTCTTTTTCTATAATTAATTCCTCTTCAATTACTTCTTTTTCTTCAAAAGAAAATGCAAGTAAACTTCTTTTTATTTCTGAAGTTTCATTTCCTTTAACACGACAAACTTTAGTATTAAAAAGATCATAATTAAGAGCTAGTTGAATAAACTTCTGTTCTTCTTCAAAAGGAATTATAACATTAAAAACTCCTGCTTGACTCAAAAGTTGGCTTACACCTTTTAATAAACTTTCAAACGATAATGCACTTTTTGTAAATCTAGCTTTATTTCTTGACTCATCTTCTGAATGATAATCTGTATTGTAAAAAGGTGGATTAGAAACAATTAGATCATAAGTTTCTTCATCTTCTTGCATTTCGTTAGCAAATTCCTGAAAAGATACATGGTAACAAAACAAACGATCTCCCCAATCTGAACGTTCAAAATTTTCTACAGATTGTTCATATGCTTCTTCTTCAATTTCGATAGCATCTATAGTCATTGCATCTGTTCTTTGTGCTAACATTAGCGCAATGACTCCTGTACCAGAGCCAACATCTAAAATTGAATCAGGATAGAAATTAATATCACTCCACGCACCTAATAAAACAGCATCTGTACCAATTTTCATAGCTGCTTTATCTTGATGAACTGTAAACTCTTTAAATTTGAATGGTTTCATTATAGAATTCGAGATAAGATTTTATCTGCATTAAAAAACAAGTATAATGCTAAAGCTAAAAGTATTACTAAAAACAATCCTCTTTTGGAATTTGTTCTTTTTCTATTACCAAATCGTTTTTGAAACTTCATTTTATCTTATTAAATCTTTAAAAATAATCTCCAATCTTTTCTTCTCTGGGAAGCTGCAAGATACTTTATTGTTTTATATTCTTTAATTGTTATTACTAACTTTTCTGCATGAAAATCATTCTATGATATTCGCGTCTTAAATTTAAAATATTAGTCAAACTATATTTTTTTGTATCAGAAATACATATGATTTTTAACCAAAAAATATTTTCAACTGAAAAGTAAAAAAAGAAAAATGAAACCATCACATAAAGAACTATTATCTTTATCTTTAATCTTGTGTTTATCTCAATAAAATTATTTCTTTATTGCTCTTAACATTTCTCTTTTCCCAGGAGGACCTGATAATCTTTCGACAGTAAAACCAACAGATTCCATAGCTCTTCTTACACTACCTTTTGCAGAATACGTTACTAAAACCCCTTCTTTTTTAGTTGCTTTATACATTTTTTCGAAAATAACTTCAGACCATAATTCAGGCTGAACTCTTGCTCCAAAAGCATCAAAGTAAACTAAATCGAAAGCATTTTCATCATCAATATCTTGAAAAAACTGTTCACGTTTCGTTAATAAAAAATCTGAATCTATTTCATTTTTAACTTCCCAAGCAAGCTCATGAATTAATTGAAATTTTTCAGTTCTTTTTTCTGCTTTCAGTTCTTTTACATAATTCAATTTATTCACCTCTTCTTTAGCTACAGGATAAGCTTCTACTCCAACATAATCGATTTTTGCTGTATGTTCTAAATAAGTAATAAAGCAATTTAACCCTGTACCAAAGCCAATCTCTAAAATAGAAATTGGCTTTGCTTTGAATAATTCTAATCCATTCTTTATAAACACATGATATGCTTCTTGAATAGCACCATGTTTTGAATGGTATTGTTCATTCCAATCAGGTAAATGGATAGTTGTAGAACCATCCGAAGTAATTATAATTTCTCTCTTCAAGTTTACTTTAATAATACACCATGAGCTAAGAATGCCATTTCTTGCTTAGGTTCTGTAATTTTTTCAATCTCTTCTTTAGATTTACCAGCATCTTCTGCATAATGACGTAATTCATCTACAGGTGTAATTTTCACAAAAGCTTTTCCTTCAACAATCACATCTTTACCTTGACTATCTAAAGGCATAAAAAATCCGTAATCTTTAAAACGCACCATAATCTCTTCATCTTGAGACAATGGTAATTTCATCCAACATCCTTTTTTAGTACACACTTCATTAATCTTAGAAGCAAACTTGATAGTTACTGTATCCCCTACTTTTAAATCTTGATATTTTTTTAAAGCTTCTTCTGAAGTTGAAGCTCCTTCTGCAGAAATTTTTTCACCAAATAAAGCATATTCACTTTTCTTCTTTTCAACAGTTACTTCTTTTTCAACTTCTTTAGAAGTTTCTTTTTTTTCTGTTTTACAAGATGTTAACAATAAAGTCGCGCTAAAAAAAGCAATAATTAAGTTTCTCATTTACAATAATTTGAACATAGTTTAATACAAAGATACAATTTTGAGTGTTTTTTCCTTCCTTGAATTAGAATTTAAGTGCGCTCTATTTTGTAATTTAGCGTATCTAAAAATTTATTTATGAGTTCATCATCAAACATTAAAATTACCCCAATACAAAATTCTAAAATTGATAGTGTAGATTTTAATAATTTATCTTTTGGTACTGTTTTTACTGATTACATGTTTGAATGTGAATATAAAGATGGAGAATGGCAAACTCCAGAAATAAAACCTTATGGTAATATTTCTGTTGCTCCATCTGCAAGAGTATTTCATTATGGGCAAGCTGTTTTTGAAGGTATGAAGGCATATAAAGATGAAAATGAAGATATTTTTCTTTTCAGACCAGAGGAAAACTTTAACCGTATAAATAAATCATCAAGTCGTTTAGCTATCCCAGAATTTCCGAAAGAGTATTTTATGGATGGTTTAACTCAGTTATTAAACTTAGAAAAAGATTGGATAAAAAAAGGAAAAGGAAATTCTATGTATATCCGTCCTTTTGTTATTGCTACACAGCCTGCTATTTCTGCTTCACCAGCTAGTGAATATAAATTTATGATTATACTCTCTCCTGCTCAAGCATATTATGCAGGTGAAGTTCGTGTTTTAATAGCTGAAGAATATAGTAGAGCTGCAGATGGTGGAGTTGGTTTTGCTAAAGCTGCTGGAAATTACGCAGCTCAATTTTACCCAACAAAACTAGCTCACGAAAAAGGGTTTCAACAAATTATTTGGACAGACGCTAACACTCATGAATATTTAGAAGAAGCAGGAACTATGAATGTTTTCTTTAGAATTAACGATAAACTAGTTACTGCACCTAATAATGATCGTATTTTAGATGGAATTACTCGTAAATCTGTAATTCAATTAGCTGAAGATAATAATATAGAAATTGAAGTACGAAGAGTTTCAGTAGCCGAAATTAAAGAAGCTGCAAAAAACAAAACTTTATTAGAAATTTTTGGAACTGGTACAGCAACAGTAATAAATCCAATTATTGGTTTTAGTCATAAAGGAGAATCTTTCGATTTACCTAAAATTGAAAATACTTACGCTTCATTTTTTAAAGAAAAACTAACAAATATTCAATATAATCTAGCTGAAGACCCACATAATTGGAGACTAAAAATTAGTTAACATCTGATTATTAAGTAACAATTTTTTAACATTCCCTTCGCTTTTCATATATTTGTTAAAAAGCATTAGGGGTTATTAGTATGAAAAATCTACTCATTACGATTGTTACCATAGCAGCTGGATTCGGCATTACTTATTATGTATTAGATAATGTTTTCATTCAGAAAGATGATACTTTAACATCTATTATTAACGATGACTCTATAAGTTCACTAGATGATAACAAAGAAATAGACGAAACTCCTTCTAATAATACAAGTACAGCTATTATAGATAACGAGATGTTTCCTCAAGATTTTAACAACAACCTTACTTCTGAAAAAAACTGGAAAGATTATTATAACGAAAATATTGATTTATCAAGTAATTTTATAGCGTTAAATTCTGAAGGAGAAGAAATAGATAAAGGTGATTTTTTATCTAACTTAACTTCCGGAGACTATGTACCTGTTAAACTTCTGTCAGGTGAAGAAATGTACCAACTTTATAGTTTAAACGACTCTCAAAAAGACATTTCTGAAATTATAAAAAACACTTCAGAAGTAATATATTCATACTATTCAAAAGAGGGAACTAAACTGCCTGAGTTTAATTTTACTGATTTAAATGGCACTAAATTTTCAAGCGAAAACACCAAAGGGAAAATTATAATTATGAAATGCTGGTACATGGACGACAATGCCAGCACAAAAGAATTTAAAGAGTTAAATAATTTATATGATGAATACGAAGCTTATGAAGATGTAATTTTTTTAAGCTTAGCCTTTGACACTCCAAGTAACCTTAAAAACTTTTTAATTAAAAACGAATTTAGATACCCTGTAATACCTAACCAAAGAGATTTTATTGAAAACAAAATGGAAATCTCTCACTTTCCTACACATTTAATTATCGACGAAGAAGGATATGTTGAGAAAATGGTTGGTAGTGTAACAGAACTTAAAGAAACCTTAAATAAAATGTCAGCTCCTGATATTAATGAAGAAATAAATCAATAATTTCTTTTAAATTGTTTTATTTTTCTAGAATAGCTTTAATATCTGGTTTAAAATAATCTGGTCCTTTCATTACTTTTCCATCCTCTCTATAAATAGGGTTTCCTTCTTTGTCTAATTTACTCATATTACTTCTTTGAATCTCATTAAAAACCTCATCAATTTTATATTGCATTCCGTGCTCTATTATTGTACCACACAAAATATATAGCATATCGCCTAAAGCATCAGCGGTTTCAACTAAATTGTTATTTTGTACAGCTTCTAAATACTCTTCATTTTCTTCTTTCATTAAATTGAAACGAAGTAATTTTCTATCATCACCAATATCAACTTTGGGACTTTCATTTATTCCTAAACCAAAAGCTGTATGAAACTCTTTTACTGCTTTAATTTTATTTTTCATTTAATTTGATTCTTGTTTTTAGTTTATTTTAAATATTTCTTCTGCTTTATTCAGATCGAAGCTTGTCCAATCTTCAACATGATACAATACATTTTGTTTTCTAAAATCTTCAACATTTCTCTTATTTACTCCTACAAAGTGTAAACCTAAATTTTCTGCAGTTGTAACATCCCATAAACCATCACCAAAAGATATAATGTGATCGAAATTTGTTACCCCATAATATTTCTTTGCTTTATCTATTGCTGAAGAAACAATTCCTTCTCTTGTATAAATTTGGTTTGAAGTTTCTAAAACTTCTTCAGAAAATAATATTCCTGCTTGTTTTAACTTTAATAATGCAGGCTGAAACAATGATCCTGTAGCAAAACAAACTCCGTAAACGGTTTCTTTCTCAAAAAAATCTACAATATTTTTTGCTCCTAAAACCTCCTTCGAATCTTGATAAGTAATAAAATGATCTGTCATTACTTTTTCGAAATCTTCAAGTAATTCTAAAGAGAAATCTTTTTGAAAAACTCTTTCAAAGTTTTTTTTAACGATATAACTATCTGTAGCATTAGCATAATTTCTCCAATCTGTATCTACATTTTTAATCCCCATATTATCCATAGCAAAAAGCAATGAATCTGTATGTTTTTTTTCACTACTTGTTAATGTATCATCGATATCAAAAACAATTAAATTCTTTTTTTTCATTCTTAAATTACTTTTTTAAGTAACCAACTTGGTGTTAATTTTAAAGCGAAAGCAATAATACGCCAACGTTTAGAAATATAAGCCACTCTTTTCTTTCTTTTTATGGCTTGAAATATTTGTTCTGTGGCTTTTTCAAGAGATACCATCCAAAATATTCCATCTCCTAAAGCCATAGCTGTATCTACAAAACCAGGACGAATATCTGTTATAAAGACTTGTTTACTTTTTATTGTTTTGGTTTTAATGTAAAGACTTTCTAAATATGCCTTTTGATATGCTTTTGAAGCAAAATATGCTGGCGCTGCTCGATTACCTCTAAGTGAAGCAATGGAAGAAATTCCTACTAAATGCCCATAACCTTGCTCTCTAAATAAATTATAAGTTAAATCGTACAATTTTGTAACTCCTAAGACATTAGTTAAAATAGTTTCCTGTTCTTTATCCCATGCTAAATCTGGATTTACATAACCAACTCCTGAAGATTGAACTACAATATCAATAGCACCAAATTCCTTTACAATTTCTAAAAAAACTCTCTCTACTTCATTTATTTCCTGAATATCATTTTGTTTAATTAGTATTTTTTCTGGGTACTTTGCTTTTATCTCTTCTAACTTCACCAATCTTCGTCCAGTAATTGCAACTTTACAGCCTTCTTTAACAAACAAATCGACTAAAACTTTACCTATACCTGATGTTGCTCCAAAAATTACTACTTTTTTCATTTATTTAGTACTTTTGTTAAATGTACAAAGAATGTACACACTAATCTATTTAACACATAATTTTATGCTAATTATAGCTTCTAAAATGTTTACAACTGGCAGAATAATTTTTGCTTCACTTTTCCTTATTGCATTTACTGCCTTAATGATTTTTAGTTATAAAAAAGACGCTAAGAATAATAAAAAGTATTATCAAAATGCTGCTATTTATGTTGCTATTGGAATTATAGTAACCATAGGACTTTTATTTCTTTCAAAATATTTAGTGAAAGGTTAGAGTTTTTCCACATCACTTAATTTATCATGATCTAAAACCGTGTAACCTTCTTCATTAAAACTTGAAGAGGGCGCGTATTTCACATCAATTTCTACTTGTGAAAACTTGTAAGATGTTGCTTGATATACTGTTTGACCAAATGATTCTTCGTGATATTGAATTAATATATATAAACCAGCGTCTAAATTTTTAATTTCTTCGTTAGATAAATCATATAACGGACTTTTTTTATCAATAATGTGAACTACTGTCCACACTGTTGGCAAATACATAATCTTATTGCGTTCTAAATCTAAAGCGAAAAAACTTCTTTTATACTGACCGCTTTCATCTTTATGATTTAAAGATAATGTTACAGTTACTTTTGGTTCAATCATTATTGTTTTTCGGCTATTCATTAATCGAAACATTAAGGCTCTACCTCCATTAAACTCTCTAACGATTAAATTCTTACTGAAACGAATAGCTGCTTTAGGCCTAGAAAATCGACCATAAAGTAATCCAGTTACAAAAGCGAAACTCACCAAACCAATTAAAGCCTCAAAGGCAGCAATAACATTAGCTGTTAATCCTTTCGGAGCAATCCCTCCGTAGCCAACAGTTGTTAATGTTTGTGCACTAAAGAAAAAACCATTTAAAAAATCTCTAAATGCATTTCCTGTAGAGGGAGTTATTTGTTCTATACCAATTAATGTATATACTATTCCAAAAAAAACATTTAGCATCGTATAACTTAGAACCACAATAATAGAAAACTGAATCCAAGATAAACTGATAAAAAAACTATATAAATCATCAACACCAAACTTACGATTGATGTGAATAATATTAGAACTTCCATCTTTATTGATAGTTCCTTTTACATTTTTAGCTGATTTATAACCAAATCCTGGATCTTTAGTTTTTTTAGCCATTATCTTTAACATATTATTCTTTTAAACTTCATTATACTTGAAACAATCTGTTGTATGATCGTTTACCATACCTGTAGCTTGCATAAAAGCATAAATAATTGTTGATCCTACAAATTTAAAACCTCTTTTTTTAAGTGCTTTTGATATTTCATCTGACAAAGGTGTGGTTGCAGGAACCTCTTCTCTAGTTTTAAAATTATTTTTTATTGGTTTTCCATTAAAAAAAGCCCAAATATATTTAGAAAAAGAACCATACTCCTTTTGAACTTCCATAAAAGCTTTAGCATTAGTTATTGCAGCTTTTATTTTTAATTTATTCCTTATGATCCCTTCATTTACTACTAATTCATTGAATTTATCTTCGTTATAATTTGCTATTTTCTTATAATCAAAACCATCAAAAGCTTCTCTAAAATTCTCTCTCTTTTTCAAAATGGTAATCCAACTTAAACCCGCTTGAAAAGACTCTAAAAGTAAAAATTCAAATAATGTTTCATCATCGTAAACAGGACCCCCCCATTCTTTATCATGATATTCAATATATAATGGATCATTACTAACCCAAAAGCAACGTTTTTTCATTGTTAAAATTTGTTTTAAATTTAACAAAAACAGGAACAAGTCTATTATTTGAAAAAAGTTATTTTTACAAATCGTAGCTACAAATTTAAAACACAATGAAAAAAGTCTTTTTTCTATTCACTATATTAATTAGTTATATTGGTTTTTCGCAAATCCTAGATCCAGTAAAATGGAAAACTAAAACTGAAAAAATATCTGATAACGAATACTATTTAATTTCTACTGCCACTATTGATGATGGATGGCACTTATACGCACAAGACATTCCTAAAGGAGGACCAAGACCAACAATATTTTCTTTTACTCCTAACGATAGTTACGAACTTATGGGAAAAACTTCAGAAGAGAAAGGTATTACAGAAGATGACAAAGTGTTTAAAATGCAAATTAAGTACTTTGCCAATAAAGCTACATTCAAACAAAAAATACGTTTACTTAAAGAAGACGCTAAAATTGAAGCTAATGTTCAATTTATGGTCTGTAATGATACTCGTTGTTTGCCCCCTCGATCTGAAGATTTAACTTTCTTCACTTCTGAAAAAAGTAAAGCTTCTGCTGTTAATAAAGTAGCTAAAGTAGCAGATTTAAGTGACGATGAAGCTAACACAATACTATACGGCTTATCTAGCAAAGACATTAGAGAACCTTCTGTTGATTTAAATGCTGTGGGAGTAACAAATGAGAATGCTACTATTGAGAAAAAAAATGACAACTCTTCTTTATTTAGTATTTTCGGTTTAGGTTTTTTAGGAGGTTTACTTGCATTATTAACTCCTTGTGTTTTCCCTATGATTCCTCTTACAGTTAGCTTTTTCACTAAAAAAGACAGCTCTAAAAGCTCTGGAATTTCTAAAGCACTTTTATATGGATTCTTTATTTTGGCCGTATACTTATTACTAAGTGTTCCTTTCCATCTATTAGACTCTATTAATCCTGATATTTTAAATGAAATTTCCACTAACGTTTGGCTTAACGTTATCTTCTTTATTGTATTTGTCTTCTTTGCTGGATCATTTTTTGGTTTTTATGAACTTACATTACCTAGTAGCTGGACTAATAGAACTACTGAAGGAGAAAATTCTGGAGGAATAATAGGAATATTTTTTATGGCTTTAACTTTAGCTATAGTTTCATTTTCATGTACTGGGCCAATTTTAGGTTCTTTACTTGCAGGGTCTTTATCTTCTGATGGTGGTGCTTGGCAATTAACTTCCGGGATGGCTGGTTTTGGAGTTGCATTAGGACTTCCTTTTACTCTTTTTGCAATGTTCCCGAACATGTTAAAATCACTACCTAAATCTGGTGGTTGGATGACAACTGTTAAAGTTGTTTTAGGTTTCTTAGAATTAGCCTTGGCATTTAAATTTTTATCTAATGCCGATTTAGTAGCACACTGGAATATTTTAAAAATTGAACCTTTCTTAATTTTATGGATCTTGATTTTCGCTGGTTTAGCTTTATATCTATTTGGGTTAATTAAATTTCCGCATGATTCTCCTTTTCAAAAAATTGGTTTCTCTAGAATAACTTTTGGAATTTTAGTAGCTGCTTTTACAGTTTATTTAGCTTCAGGATTTATGGTAAATAAAGAGACAAAAACTTTTTCGTCTTTATCTCTTTTAAGTGGTTTAGCTCCACCTGTGGGTTATAGTTATATATACCCTAACGAGTGTCCTAATAATTTAACTTGTTTTAAAGATTTAAAAGAAGGTTTAGCTTACGCTAAAAAAACAAATAAACCTATCATGTTAGACTTTACAGGTTATGCCTGTGTAAACTGTAGAAAAATGGAAGAACATGTATGGCCTGCAGAAAAAATAGATAATGTATTACGAAACGACTATGTTTTAATATCTCTTTATGTTGATGACAAAAAAGAACTTCCTAAAGAAGAACAAATTATAGTGAATAGAGTTAATGGAGGTACAAGACAACTTTCTAACTACGGGCATAAATGGTCGCATTTTCAAACTGTTTTCTTTAAAACTAATACACAACCTTATTATGTTTTATTAAGCTCTGATGGAAAACAAATTTTAAACACACCTGTTGGCTACACACCTAACGAAGATGAATACTTTAATTGGTTACAAGATGGAAAAGAGAAATCTAAAAACACATTAAATAACTTATTTAACCAAGTAGAATTTAACTAATAACAAAATATTAACGAATTAAAAATTAAAGACATCTTCTTAATTTTCGTATCTTATAAGGTAAATTGATTTTTGTATGAAAACTAAATTCTATTATATCTTTTTAGGACTAGCGATTTTTCTTTTTATAGGTAATTGTAATACTCCAAAAAAAATTTCTAATTCAGAAATAAAGGAAGAACCTGTTGTAATTAAAAATGATAGCTTAGAATATGAAATTATAATTCTTGATATCGGTTTTAATCAATATTTAAATACAATAGCTCAACCTGTTGGTTATTATACACAAGCTTATTTAGAAAACAGAAATCGTTTTTTAGTTCCAATTTGGAATTCTAGAGTTTCAGATCCAACGAGATTTAATCCTAATATTTATCAGAATATTATAGATTATAATGCAAATATTAATTATGGATACGACGTAAATTACAAACTCTTTAATTACTTTCAATTTGCTCAACGAAAGTACCGCATGACGTTGAGATAATTAACCACCTTAAAAAGCGTATATTTGCACGCAATTATTATTAATAAAATGAATTTTTTACGAAACTTATTAGCCGCTATTTTAGGTTTTTTTATTAGCCTATTTTTAATTTTTATTTTGTTTATCGGTATAGCTTCTTTAGCTGGAAAACAAGAAACTGTAGTTGTTAAACCAAATTCGATTTTAGAATTAGATTTAACTTCTATTGTTAAAGATTATGCTCCTGACGAAAAGAACCCAATTTTAGAGGCTTTAGAATTAGATAATACTAAATTAGCTTTAAATAAAATCTTCAACGCATTAGACAACGCCCAATTAGACAACAACATTAAAGGAATCAGTTTAAATTCAACTTTTGTAAATGCTGGTTTTGCCCAAACTCAAGCCTTGAGAAAAAAGTTAGAAGAATTTAAAGAATCAGGAAAATTCATTTATGCTTATAACGATGTATATACTCAAAAAAACTACTATTTAAGTTCTGTAGCCGATAGTGTTTATTTAAATCCTGTTGGACAAATAGACTTCACTGGTTTATCTACTGAAATTTTATATTATAAAGATTTTGAAGATAAGTACGGAGTAAAAATGGAAGTTATAAGACATGGTAAATATAAAAGTGCTGTTGAACCTTACTTAGACAACAAAATGAGTGAAGCTAACCGTGAACAAACAACTTCTTTCTTAAAGTCTATTTGGTCTGAAATCACTGCAGATATTAGTAAATCTAGAAAAATAACTGAAGAAGAAGTTAACAGTATAGCTGATAATTCTAAAGGTAGAAATGCTGAATTAGCAAAAACAAATAAACTTATAGATAATTTTATTTATCAAGATGAGTATGAAGAGAAGTTAAAAGCTGCTGTAGAAGATGGTAAATACGCTACAATATCTATTCAAGACTATATTAAGTCTGGAAAAGGCAGAAAAACTTCATTAGCAAAAGACCGAATAGCTGTTATTTACGCTCAAGGTCAAATTATGTACGGACAAGGAAATGAAGATGTTATTGGTCAAGGAATTATTAATGAAGCTATCAAAAAAGCTGTTAAAGACAAAAACGTTAAGGCAATTGTTTTACGCGTAAACTCTCCTGGTGGAAGTGCATTAGCGTCTGATTTAATTTGGAGAGAATTAGAATTAGCCAGAAAAGAAAAACCTTTGGTAGTATCTATGGGTAATTTAGCAGCTTCTGGTGGATATTATATCGCTTGTAACGCAGATTTGATTGTAGCAGAACCTACAACTATTACTGGCTCTATTGGTGTATTTGGCGCACTACCAAATGCTTACGAACTTTCTAAGAAAATGGGAATAAATGCAGAGCAAGTTTCAACTAATAAAAGTGCTCAGTACAGTCTTTTTGAACCAATGAATAAAAAGTTTTACGACGTTACCAAAGAAGGTGTTGAACAAATTTACAAGACATTTGTTAATAGAGTAGCTCAAGGAAGAAAAATGACTTTTGAACAAGTAGACGCAGTTGCACAAGGTAGAGTTTGGTCTGGAAAAGAAGCTATCTCAAAAGGTTTAGTTGATGAATTAGGTGGATTAGATCATGCTATTAATGCTGCAGCCCAACTAGCTGAGTTAAACAAAGGTTATCGCATTAAAAACTTCCCTAACTACAAAACAGACTATAAAGAAATGTTTAAATTCTCTCCCTTTGGAAAAGTAAACAAACAAGAAATTTTGAGAAAAGCACTTGGAGATGAGAGTTATCGTTTATTTAATGAGATTAACCAATTAAAAAACTTAAAAGGAATTCAAGCTAGAATGCCTTACATTATCAACATAAAATAAACGTCTTTTTCTTTTTTAAACAAAATAGAATCAAAAAGAGCTACATATTTAATGTAGCTCTTTTTCTTTTTTTTTAGTATTTTAATGTTTGATAGCATAACTAGCAGCTTTCCCCGACTCTGCTAAAGCTTTCAAAACTATTCTATAAAATACTCTAATTCTAATAAGTAAAATTTTCCCCATGATTTTATAATTTTATAATCCCCTTTGATTAATTCTATTACAAAAATACATTAACAAAACAACAGAGAGTTTAAAATTTGTAACACAACACAAAACCCAAAAAAATACTGATAAACAACATATTAGATGTTTCAGGACTTCTATTTGTAACATCTTTAAAGATTTGAATTTAACTTAAACAAAAAAAGGTGAGAAAATTAATTTCCTCACCTTTTAAATAGTTTATAATATATTTTCTAATTGTAGGAAAAATTAATCGCAACTGTTTCTGAAGAAGATCTCGCATTTAATACTGCAATTGCATTAATCGGATAATTATCTTGATCATAAGTATAACTAATATCAATTGAAGCCTCTACACCTCCATTTTCATTCTTATAAACAAACTTTACAGGATTGTTCATAGGCAATAACTGACTTGCCTTAATAATTTCTGAAGCTTGAGCATTCATACTAAAATCTAATTGAACTTTATCTAAAATATCAATAATACCAGCAGCTTTTAAAGTATAAAAATACATATTAGGAGCATCATCGTAGATAATTTCTGCCGTTAAACTAATAGTTTCATATTGCCCTGTATTGTAATTATAAACCTGATCTTCAAAAGAAATTTGAGAAGGGTTTCTATTATCATCATAACTTACAACTTGTCCTAATTCATAAGCATTAAATGGTGATTGAAACAATTCTTCTAGATTTAATGTTTCATTAAGTCCTTGAGCAGAAACATTTAATAAATCACCTGTATTTGTATATTGAATAGAGCTTGTTTCATTTCTAGACACACCTGTAATTCCTGTTAATTTATTGTTTCCATCATATGAAAAACTTACAGAAATATCTTCTCCGTTCTGATTCGATGAAATTTTCTTTAATCTTTTTTCTGCAACATCTTGATTCATGTCATCAAAATCATCAGAAACTGAATTACTACAACTTGTAGCTAAAATAGAAAGTGTTAAAATCGATAAAAAATAATTGATTTTTTTCATAGTTAATAATTTTATAATTGGTACACAAATAAACAAAAAAAGTCTAGAAAACTTTGTGTAATCTAGACTTTTAACGTTATAGTAATGTCAAATTATTTTTATAAGCTAAAAGCTCTTTTTACTTGATCTATATAATCTAATTTTTCCCAAGTAAATAATTCTACATCTAATGTTTTTTCTTCACCATTTGGTTGAACAAATGTTTTAGACACTATTTCATTTACTCTTCCCATATGACCATAGGCAGCAGTTTCACTGTACATTGGAGTTCTAAGCTTTAACCTTGATTCAATTGCATGAGGTCTCATATCAAAAATCTCAGATACCTTATTCGCAATTTCACCATCATTTAAATCTACTTTTGAAGTTCCATAAGTATCTACAAAAATCCCCATTGGCTCAACAACCCCAATCGCATAAGAAACTTGAACTAAAACCTCATCTGCAACTCCTGCAGCAACTAAGTTTTTAGCGATGTGACGTGTAGCATAAGCTGCACTTCTATCTACTTTACTTGGATCTTTTCCTGAAAAAGCTCCACCACCGTGAGCTCCTTTTCCTCCATAAGTATCAACGATAATTTTTCTTCCAGTTAAACCTGTATCTCCATGAGGTCCACCAATAACAAATTTTCCTGTAGGATTAATATGATATTTGATATCATCGTTAAATAACTTTTGAATACTCTCTGGTAATTTAGCTATTACTCTTGGAATTAAAATATTTTTGATATCCTCTCTAATCTTATCTAACATTGTAGCATCGTCTCCAAAATCATCATGCTGTGTAGAAACCACAATTGCTTCAATTCTTTGTGGCACATTATCATCTGAATACTCAATAGTTACCTGACTTTTAGCATCTGGCCTTAAATAAGAAATATCTTTTCCTTCTCTTCTTAACTCTGCTAATTCTTTTAAAATTAAGTGAGATAAATCTAAAGCTAAAGGCATATAGTTTTCAGTTTCATTAGTCGCATAACCGAACATCATACCTTGATCTCCTGCACCTTGCTCTTCTTTCTTAGCTCTATCTACACCTCTATTGATATCATCTGACTGTTCATGAATTGCAGAAAATACTCCACAAGAATTTCCATCGAACATATATTCGCTCTTAGTGTAACCAATCTTATTAATTACATTTCTAGCGATTTTTTGAACATCTAAATAAATATTAGACTTCACCTCACCTGCTAAAACTACCTGACCAGTAGTCACTAAAGTTTCACAAGCAACTTTAGATTCTGGATCGAAGGCTAAAAAATTATCAATTAATGCATCACTAATTTGATCTGCAACTTTATCTGGATGTCCTTCAGATACACTCTCTGATGTGAAAAAATATGGCATGTTATCTTTTTTTCGTTTTGAATTAATAAACTTTTTCTGAGGAAGTTGTCGTAAAATATAGCAAACATTACTGTTTTAGCATTTTTTTACGAGGTCGCAATCAGAACAAATCTTTCCTCAAAAAAATCAGCGTCAAATTTAATATATATATATTCATTTTTAAAATTTATCTCCGTTAATATTTACAAAATCAATTGATACATAAGAAAAACCAATTTAAACACTATTGAAAAAAGTGAAATAAATTATTACATTTGTAGTTAATAAATACATAAAAGACAAAAGAATGGCATTAGAAATTACAGATACATCATTTGAAGAAGTAGTATTAAAATCTGACAAACCTGTTTTAGTTGATTTTTGGGCTACTTGGTGTGGGCCATGTAGAATGGTTGGACCTATCATAGATGAGATTAGTAGCGAATATGAAGGTAGAGCTGTTGTTGGTAAAGTAGATGTAGATGCTAACCAAGAATTTGCAGCTAAGTACGGAGTTAGAAATATTCCTACTGTATTAGTTTTTAAAAATGGTGAAGTTGTAGCTAAGCAAGTTGGTGCTGCTCCTAAGAAAGCATATACTGACAAAATTGATGCTGCACTATAAATTTTATAGAAAAATTAAATAAAAAAGGTTTGACGATCGTCAAACCTTTTTTATTTTTAAAAACTTATGAGTATACAACTTTCATCTCTTCAATCTTCAGAAATAAAAAATTTAGAACTTCTTGCGAAACAAGTTGTAGAAGGTTTTATAACAGGAATGCATAAAAGTCCGTTTCATGGTTTCTCTGTGGAATTCTCTGAACATAAACTTTACAACAAAGGAGAAAACACTAGACATATTGACTGGAAACTTTTTGCTAAAACAGAAAAACTATACACTAAGAAATATGAAGAGGAAACTAATTTAAGGTGCCATATCATTATAGATAACTCTTCATCGATGCATTATCCGATTAAGCAAGTTCAAAAATTTGATGATCTTAACAAAATTGGATTTTCTTGTGTGGCTGCTGCTTCATTAATTGAAATCTTAAAAAAACAAAGAGATGCAGTTGGCTTGAGTATTTACTCTGACACATATGAATTTTACGCTCCTGAGAAAGGAAGCGAACGTCATAGAAAACTCATTATTAATGAATTAGAAAAAACATTAACTTCAAAAACTAATTCAAAGTCAACAGATACATATAAATATCTTCATGAAATTGCAGAAAAGATTCACCGTAGGTCTTTAATTTTTGTTTTTACTGATATGTTTCAAACCAATAAAAATCAAGAAGAATTATTTAATGCACTGAGACATTTAAAGTACAACAAACATGAAGTTGTGTTATTTCATACTTACGATAAAAAGTTAGAATTAGATTTTGATTTTGAAGATGGACCTAAAAAGTTTGTTGATATAGAAACTAATCAAGAAATAAACCTTTATCCTGATACAGTTAAAGACAATTATAAAAAACAGACGGAATTATTTTTTAATGATTTAAAAAACGAATGTTTGCAATATAAAATTAATTATGTGCCTGTTAATATTCATGATGGATACAATTCTATTTTAACAAGCTATTTAATTAGCAGAAAGAAAATGTAATTTTTTTAAAAAAAGTTTTTGCAGAAATGAAAAAAGATTATATATTTGCACCCGCAATAAGGCAACGGTCTGGTAGTTCAGCTGGTTAGAATACATGCCTGTCACGCATGGGGTCGCGGGTTCGAGTCCCGTCCAGACCGCAAAAGCTTCTCAATTTTGAGAAGCTTTTTTTATACATTAAAATTTTTTCTCTAAACATTTCTTCATAAATACTTTATCAATTTAAAAAAAAATAGTAAGTTTGCACCCGCAATAAGGCAACGGTCTGGTAGTTCAGCTGGTTAGAATACATGCCTGTCACGCATGGGGTCGCGGGTTCGAGTCCCGTCCAGACCGCAAAAAGCTTCTCAATTCTGAGAAGCTTTTTTTATATTTTCAAAATAATTGACTTACTTTTTAAACAACTAAACTTTTGTGTAGTTAACATCTTATTAATTGATAGTACTTTTGACCTAAATCCCAGTAAAAATGAATGAACGATACATTAGAAATAGATTATATTTAAATAGCCAAGAGCAAGAGATCATTAAAAATTGTTCAGTTATTCTTGGTGGATCTGGGATAGGAAGTGTAATAGCCGAATGTGCATTACGATTAGGTTTTGAGAAAATAACCATTATAGACGGAGACCAAGTAGAATACTCTAATTTAAATCGTCAAAATTACACGGAAAAAGATATTTCAATAGACAAAGTAGAAGCAATTAAAAACAGATTATTAAGCATTAACTCTAATGCTGAAATTAATGTATTTAATGAATTTATTACAGAAGATAATATAAAAGGATGTATAGAAGGTCATCAAATTGCGATTAACGCTTTAGACTTTTCTTCAGACATCCCTTTATTATTTGACGAAATTTGTCAAGAAAACAACATACCTGTACTTCACCCTTACAATTTAGGTTGGGGCGGTTTAGTAACTGTGATATCTCCTAAAGGATTATCTTTAAAAACCCTTAAACGTGTAAATGAAGATTTTAACGAAGTTAACGTAGTGAAATACGCTACTAGTTATCTAAAATTTTGGGGTAACCCACACGATTGGATTGAAGAAATCCTTGAAAAATACATTAACGAAAAAGAGCCTTTACCTCCACCACAGCTTTCTATAGCATCATGGACAGTAGCAGCAATGTGTACACATCTTTTATTTAACATTGCAACCGGTAAAGAGCACAAAGAATTTCCTGAGTTTTATTTATCTACAATTATGAATAACTAGATTAATCTATTGTTTGTAGCATAAGCAATTGCTTCAGAGATATTAACTACTTCTAGTTTGTCAAATAACTTTCTTCTATGAAATTTTACAGTATCTGGAGATACAAAAATTGCTTCTGCAATCTCATTTATAGTGTAACCCCTAATAGAATATCTTAAAATTTCACTTTCTCTACTAGTTAATTTTATCTTCTCTGTAGTTTTCCAAAAGTCTCCCTCAAGATCATATTTGAAAATTTTATTATCCCCTTTTTTGTAAACTTTAATATTCCCCGAGTTTTGTTCAGCCGATAACGATATTATACATAAAGCTTTCCATATTTTCCCATCATTAGTTAAAAACAAAGGAGTTAATTTCTGATTAATCAAAATTATTTTCCCTTCGTTATTCTTTAAATGAAAATCATAAGAAATAGTATAATTCTTTCGTTCCTCTACCGGTAGCTTCTCATAAAAATCGAAACCTATAGTATTAATCTTTAATAAGAGATCTAAATCTGGTTCAGTAACATACTTGAAATAAAAAGCGTACCCCATCTTTTCCACTTCCTCTGCTGTATGTCCACATAAAAAAAGTGGATTATCTGAAACATATTCAAAACCTTTTTTTTCATAATCTATAATATAGATACTTTTATAGGTAGTCCTAGCAAAAGCCTTTACTGGTTCCAGATAGTCAACCGTTTGATTTTGATCTTCATCTGAAATTTCGTTAACGGTATTTTTGCTGTAAAAAAAATCATTAACATTTGCCATATATAGAAGGTTGGTTAGTATTTTCCAAATATAAATCTTTTTTTTATTTCACAATTTTCAAAACTACACTTTTGTGTAGTTTTCAGTAAATCAACATATTACTACACTTGAGTGTAACAAAACTGCTTCAATCTCTAGATAGTTTTAAGGTAAAATATTCAATTATGATACCATCTAAAAACTATTTACAGAAACTAGAAATACATCAAATAATAGAATTAGCAGAGTTTATTGTTCATGAAAACTACAATCATCACACCAATGAAACTCTACCTGAAAATCATACAGATGACATCAACTCTATCTATTATGAAGAACTAAACTATTATAATAATTCTGAAATTTTTGTATCTAAAGATATCATAGGCAGTATAAACGGAGCTATTCGAGTTTTAAAATGGAATTTTAAAGATATTTTACCCATTCAAAAGATATTTGGTATTAATCCATTTTTAGCAGTTAAGAATGACTCTATAAATAACATATTTCATATTGGTCGTTTTGCAATCAAAAAAAATGTTGGAGATATTAATTTATTTAAAAAATTAATGGTTTGCGCCATAGCTCCAGTTTGTGAACATGAAAATAATGTTGCATTTGCAGAATGTGATAGTAAATTATTAAGAGTATTGCGTTTATTAGGTATAAAAGCAGAAATAATAGGCAGACCTATACACTATTTAGGGTCAGAAACTATACCAGTAGCATTACCATATAAGGGACTAATAGACTTCTATAATAAAAATAAATCATTAGTAACAATAAACACTACTGAGGACAACTCTCAATTACTACCCAAAAGTGTAGTTTTCAATAGATTAAACATCAACTACCCTTTTGTGTAGCATCGAAAGAAGAGATTGTTACTACCTTTGAAGTGTAACAAATACCGAAGGCCAGAGGTTAGACCGATGATCAATTAACGTCTCAAAACTATGATTGTTTTTAATTAACCTTTTTTAAATATTATAAACATGAAAAATTTAGTATCAAAATTAATCGGAGGAATCGCTTTAACTGCTTTAGTAATCGGATCTTTAACTACAACTGTAAACGCTCAACCAGTAGACATGAATGATGTAAACATCAATACTGCTGAAAGTTTTGAAGCTTTTGTAGCTGAAAAAGAAGATTGGACTTTTATTTCTAGAGATTTCGTTTACAAAGGATCTAAAGAAACTGCTACTCCTGATAAATCAGAGAACTAAGATTCTTTTAAAAAATAAGGAAGGGTTACAACCGGTAACCTTTTCCTTTTTTTAAACTTTTTAAAATTAAACTCTATGAAGACTTTTAAATACATACTATTAGGATACCTTATTACTCATATTTCTTTTATGTTGATTGTTGGATTTACAAGCTTTACCGAGTTTAAAGACAAAAAATCGTACGAAACATTAAATCCGGTTGGTCAATCAATTGTTGATTTCAGCAGCATATTTGAATGTTCTAAATCTGTAAACGATTTCATATACTTTTATTCAATTTTTACAGGAACAAACAGAGGATATTCCTTTTTTTCACCAAATGTAGCTGAGACAAAAGTAGATATCACTTTTGTTGCTGATGGAAAACGAATTGACTTACCATTACTTACTCAAGAATCTAAATTAAAGTTTGAATGTGCAAACTTGCATTTCAAATCTAATATTTTTAATGAGGAAGAACGGGATGTTATACTGCGCTCCATATCTTCTTATCTTTTCTCTGCTAATCCAACCATTGATAAAATAGATGTTTATTTACACTTAAGTAAATATATGGATCTACAAACAGCAAGAGATTTAGGTTACGGTGTTAAGCGTAAAAGTATATTAGGATTTTCTGCAACAAAAAAGGAGAGAATAGCTAAAAAATAATCAAGTAATAACAATTAATAATAGTATTATGATTACTAAAATTGAATCTTTTATTTTTAAAAATTCTATAAGTATAAACAGAGAGTTTGCGATTAAACTTATTACTCTTTTTGCTTTAGTGAATATACTTACAGTATTACCAGATGTATTTCATATTTTTAGCGATCAAGGCATTATTAAAAGCCAAGTAAATCAAAGATATGCTTTTTGGTACCAACCAGTACTAAATTGGTTCTTTAAAAGTTTTTCTTATATCGGCTTAAATGCTAATGCTACGCTACTAGTGTTTATCTTTATGTATATTGGTAGCTTAATAGCAATACTTTCTAATTTTAAAAGAACTGGATTTGCTTTTGTAGCTTGGTTTGTTCACTTTACATTAATTAATTCAGCTTACTTATTCTCTTACGGAGCAGATTATTTCATGTCGTTTACATTATTTATTAATCTAGCTATATGTTCTAGTTTATTATTTAAAAAAGACATACAAAGTTCATTGTATTCATTTATCATACGATTTTTACAAATTCATTTGTGTCTGGTATATTTCTTTGCTGGACTAGGAAAAGCTTTAGGTACAGATTGGATTGATGGAAATGCAATATGGTTCGTTATAAACACTTACACTTCTGATAGTGTAATTGAAAACTCATTACCTTTAATTGCTTATCCAATGTTTTTTAAAATACTGGGGTGGGGAACTGTGATTTTAGAATTACTATACCCAATTTTAATGTTCACTAAATTCACAAGAAAAGTAACATTGTGGTTAGTTGTTTTATTACACGTAGGAATCGCGGTATTTATGGAATTTTACACTTTTGGCTCGATAATGATATTATTAAATTTTATTGCATTCGGACAACATCTTAAATTGAAGTTCATTGAAAAAATCAATATTAAATTCAATAAAAAGTCTTTAAAAACGCAAACAGTCTAACATTTTTTAGCACAATACATAGCATTACAATGTATTTTTTTATATATTTGAATTATGAATTCAGAATTTGTTCAAAAATGGCAGTCGCAAGTAAAGAAAGGTACATTAGCTTTTATCCTGTTAAATGTACTAAGAGATAATGAGTTTTATGGCTACGAACTTATTGAACAGGTAAAAAAATATACAACTATAGAAATTGCTGAAGGTACATTGTATCCATTAATGAATCGACTAAAAAAAGAAGGATTAGTGACTTCTAAATGGGTAGAACAAGAATCAGGAATTCCTAGAAAATATTATCAACTTACTGCTATTGGGGTTGAAACATTAGACGAAATGATTGAGTATTGGCAATCACTTGAAACATCAATTAAAAAGCTAACAAAATGAAAAACATAGAGTTTAAAGACAAATCGGCTCAAAAAATCTACGATAATTATTTTGGAAGAATTCGTAGAACGATTTCTGTGTTAGCGGATAGCGATAAACAAGATGTATTAATGGAGTTTAATAGCCATATATATGAAGGTATATTAAATAATAGCAACACAAACGAAGTGGAAAAAATATTAAAAATAACACAAGATTTAGGAGATCCAGAGGTAGTTTTAAAACCTTTAGTTGCTGACAAAAAATTAAAACAAGCAACAAGAACTTTTAATCCTAAACATATATTTGAAGCTATATTTTTAAATATAAAAAATGGATTTGTTTATAGTGTTTTTGCTATTCTATACATTCTTTTATTAGGTTTTGGGATTTTAATGTACTTGAAAATTAGATATCCAGAAAATACTGGTTTATTCTTAAAAGACGGAGAATTTGTAGCCTTAGGAATGTTAAAGACAAATGAGAATGTAACAGAAATACTAGGTAATTGGTTCATTCCTGCCGTATTTTTTAGCGCATTAACATTATATATTCTTTTAACTATACTGCTAAGAACAACAAGAAAAAGAAAGAAAGAATAATTTTTTTGACCATATACATAGCTTTACAATGTATATGGTTATGAAAACAACATTGTATAACTCATACTGAAATGAATTTAAATCGTAAACATATTATCATCCTTATTTTCTTAATGCAAACCTTATTAGGTTTTGCTCAAAGTAAGGTTATCTCAGGAAAAGTGATAGACTTAAATCAACTTCCTATAGAAGGTGTAGCAGTAATACTTTACAATACTCAAAAGAAAATTATAGAGTACACTGTAACCAACGAACAAGGAAACTATGAAATTAAAGCTGCTGTAAATTCGGGTTATACATTAGAAGTATCTCACATTGCTTTTCTTAAAAAACAATACAACTTTACAACTGAAGATCTAAACAAAAACTCAATTATTAAAAATTTCACACTAGAAGAAAATCTAACTTCTTTAGATGAAGTAATTCTAGTGTCTAGTAAAAAAGCAAAAGACACTGTTAAGTTAGAGTTAGATAAACTTAACTTATATGATAACGACAATTTAAAAGACATACTAAAGAAAATACCAAACTTTAGACTTTCTGATGATGGGACTATTATTTATAAAGGAAAAAACATAGATAAAATTTTAGTTAACAAAAAACCTTCATTTGAAAATCAAAATAGTATTGCTTTAGAAAATATTGAAAATAAAATCATAGAAGGAATTAGCGTAATTAATAACTATAGTGATGATTTCTCTTTAGATTTTGAAGATGAAGAAGAAAGTGTATTAAACATTGACACTAAAAATAAGAATCAAACAATTATGAATGGTTCTTTAGAGACTAAGTACGGCTACAACAACAAATACGAAATACGTGCAAAAGGATTTTTATTCTCTCAATCTTTAAACGCATTCTTAACACAAAACACCAACAACATTGGTAAAACAACAATAAAATCAAACGAAATAAAGAAATTATTTAGTGTAGGACAACCTTTCTCTCCATATCAGGCTCAGAGTTTAGGAATGTTATTTGCATCAAACGAAAACCTTCAAAAAGATTTCTTTTCAAGCACAAACTTAACTTTAAGAAATCAAACTCAACGTTTAAAAACTTCAGGAGTATTTTATCACTTTGCTCCAGATAGAATTAGCAGTGTTTTACAAAACACAAGCACATTAAACAATGAGAATTTATTAAATACAACAGATAATACAAGAACAAAAACTCAATCTTTCTTAGGCGCTTTAGGTTTAGCATACAAAGTTTCAGACAAAACAATTTTAAGTTACAATTTAAATGCAAATTATATAGATGATACAAATAAAAGTACAATTGAAAATGAGTTGTTCACTAACGGAACAGCAAGCGGCACTAACAATATTTCATCTAGTAATTTAAATGAGGTTTTCTCAGGATATCATCAATTAAATTTAAAAAGTAAACTTAGAAAGAATTTAATTTTAGAGGCAAATACAGCATTATATCATGAAGGAACAAATTTCTTGAACGATTATAACGTTACAGATAATTCATCTACAATTAACGATGAACAAGATTATAAGTTTAATAAGAATCAATTTTCTGGAGGTTTAGGGTTACGATTAAAAGTATCTGAAATCTTTATTCCAAGGTTAACACTGGATTATTACAGGACTCAAGAAAAAATCTTCGACAAAAATAATAGTATAAATCTTATAGAAAGAGATCGTAATAATTACATAGTAAACTTAAAAGTAAGAGGTAACGATGTTATTAAAAAAGGATTAGATTATCAATTTTCTTTAGGAACAGATGTTTTTTCTAACACATTAAACAACATTACTGAACAGAATGACACTTTTATACCAATGTCACTTTGGGTAGATTATGATCGTAAAATGCATAGATATTACATTAGTTATTCTAGAAAAAGAAAATTCAACGAAATAGAATCTGGTATAAATACAATTCAACCTTTTAATAGTATCTGGAATGGAAATTCAATTTTTCCTTTAGGCTTTAACTATTCAGATCAATTTTACACGAGTTATAATTACGATAATCTTTTTGATGCAGAAATATTCTCTATCTCTTTTAATTATGAAACACAGAATAATTCTTTAAGAAGAGCTTTTGTACAACAACAAAACGGTATTTCGGAATATGATTTTTTCATTGCCGAAAAAGCACAAGACTATTCTATAGAAACTTTTTACTCTAAAACAGTAGCGCCAATTAAGTTTCCTACAAAAGTTGATCTTTCTCTATCATATTCTGGAGCTAAATACCCGTCTAAAATCGGGCAACAAGATGTAAATATTACAACACAAAATATAGCTCCAAGATTAAATATAGAAACAATAACAGACAGTTTTATAAATTTTAGTCTTTCTACAAGATTATCTTTTATTACTGATGAAGTTGAAAATTTATCTTACGATTCTAGATACTCAAGCAGTTCTTTTTCAATCTTATTTAAAGATAAATCTTACAAAGGAAACATTAGTTTCTTATACGATAATAACATTATAAACAACACTACTTTTTCTAGAAAGAACATTAATCTAGGATTTGAATATACTAAAGGTAAAATCACTTATAGTATAGAAGGACGACACTTAGGAGAATTGTTAAACATCTTTGAAAACGATGCTTATAACTCACAATTCATCATCAGAAACGGTATTACCACAACGCTGGTAAATAACCAATCATTAAACTATTTCATAGCAGGAATAAAATTCAATTTATAAAAATTAAAAAATATAACCTTTTAAAACTTAATACCATGAAAACATTTAAAACTTTAGCAGTAATCATTTGTGCAATCTTCGCATTAAACACTAACGCTCAATCAAATAAAAAAGAAGTACTTAAAGTAAATTATACCAGTGGATGTGTATCTGACTTTATGGTTGGAATGATGAAAAAGCAAATTCAAGATCCTCAGAAATTATCAAACTTTTTAAAGATGATGGGAGATTACAAAGTTCATAGTACATATTATATCAACACAAAAACTAAAGAATCGTTATTCGTTTTAGATTCTGTTTCTGAAGTTAAAAATTTAAGTACAACAGGATATACTTTTTATGTTTTAAAGAACAAAAAAGGAGAAATTAAAGGAAAAGAAAACTTTATGGGTAAAGACATCTTTTTCCAAGAAAAAAGTAACAACATTAAGTGGGAATTTACTGATGAGCAAAAAGATATTAACGGATACCAATGTAAAAAAGCTCACTTAAAAGGAAATGCTGATATTTATGTTTGGTTTACTCCAGAAATTCCAGTAAACGGTGGACCTCATACTTTCTTCGGATTACCAGGATTAGTATTAGAAACTAATAGTCCATTCGAATCTACAAACACAAACACAATTTCTTATTGTACAGCTAAAGAGTTTAACAATCGTTTTAAAGAAGTAGACGAAAAAGATAAGACTCAAAAATCTATTCCATTATCACAAGTACATGTTAAGAAAGAGAACTTCCAACGTATGATTAGCAAAGGATAGTCTTTCAATAAAAAAACAAAAATATCAATAGAATATTCACCTTAAAAATTAAAGAACATGCAGTTAACGATAAAAAATCTTACGAAAAAATACAATTCAAAGAAAATAGGATTAAGTGATTATTCTATTGATATTTCATCAGGAATCTTAGGAGTTTTAGGTCCGAATGGTGCCGGTAAATCAACATTAATGAAAATGATTTCTACCATTACAAAACCAACGCAAGGTGATATTTTCTTAAATGAAAATGATGTGGTGAAACATCCTAATTATATGCGTCAAACACTTGGTTATTTACCTCAAGATTTTGGAGTATATCCTAACTTAAATGCTTACGAATTTTTAGCATATATGGCTGCTATGAAAGGTGTCGGTGGAAAAAATTTACACTATAGAATTGAAACATTATTAGAAGAGGTTAATTTAACTGATGCAGCTAAAAACCAACTAAAAACATACTCTGGAGGAATGATTCAGAGAATTGGAATTGCACAAGCATTATTAAATGACCCGAAAGTCTTAATTTTTGATGAACCAACTGTTGGTTTAGATCCAGAAGAAAGATTGCGTTTCCGTGATTTAATTTCAGATTTAGCAACAAATAGAATCGTTATACTATCTTCTCATATCGTTTCTGATATAGAATCTATCGCAGATGAAGTTGCGATCATGAAAAAAGGTAATCTTATTATTAAAGACAAACAAGATTCAATTACCAAACTAGCAGAAGGTAAAGTTTATGAAACTACTATAAGTAGAGCTAATATAAATAATTTCAAAAACAATTTTAACGTAGTTAGTTCATATCGAATGAATGACGAATTTAAAGTACGTTACATTTCAAATGCAGTGAATCAAATTGGAGAAATGGTTACTCCTACTCTAGAAGATGCCTATATCTATTTAACTAAAAACTAAAACCATGATGTTACAATATTTCAATATTATTAAAGGAAATTATTTACAATATATTAGAAGTTATTCTTTTCTGATAACTATAGCCTTTAGTTTATTTATTGCTTTTAATTTTGTGCCTTCTCAAGAAGCAAATTATACCACTGTTAGTTTTGGCGGATATACTGGAGATTATACAGCAGAATGGATCGGTTTTGTAACAGCCATTTTAGCAAGTACATTTTTATCTTTATGTGGATTCTTCTTAGTTAATGGAAGTATTAAAAAAGATATAGAAACCAGAATTGGTCACATTATAGGAACTACTAAAATCTCAAATATTGCTTATATATTCTCTAAAATAGCAAGTAATTTTTTAGTTTTATTAACCATTTTGCTTATAATTTTTATTACTGGAATTGCATTATTTTTCTTGTATGGAAACACCCATACTTTCAATGTTTTAAGTTTTATTATACCTTATGTATTAATAGCTATTCCAACATTGTTTTTAATTGCTAATCTAGCTGTAGTATTAGAAATATTTTTTCCAACTAAACGAATGCTTCAATATGGAGTGTTTTTATTCTTATTCTTCGCTACATTATTTTCAGCAACTAATAATGAAACTTCAGTTTTTTCTTCAGACATTTTTGGAATTCAACATGTAACAAGTAGTGTTGCAAATCAAGTACAAGAAACTTTTAATAAAAAGGATATTGGATTATCTATTGGTTTTGTCTCTGGAAGTAGAAATCCTGAAAAAACATTTCAAATGAACTCGCTTTTTTTTCCTAGTTGGTACATATATAGTAGGTTGTTTTGGATTTTAATTGCTGCTTTGGTATCTGTAATTGCTTCTTTTTTCTTTCATAGATTTAATTATAAGGAATCACCTAGGAAAACTATTACTATTTCTGAAGAAACTAAATATAAAAGTGCTGATTTCAAGCTCGGAAACTTAAATCAAGATATTGAAATGTCTTACAGCTTAGCTCCGTTAATTGAAGCAGAGTTATTAATGATTGTTCGTAAAAACCCATCGTATTTATGGATATTAACTATATGCGGATTTACAAGTATGTTTTTTATACCTTTAAGTATTGCTCATTTATATGTATTACCTATTTTATGGTTTTTACAAGTAACCGTATGGTCAGATTTAGTTACAAAGGACCAAACATTTAGAACACATTTCTTTACCAACTCTTCGTATAATCCATTAAAAAGATTAACTATTTCAAGAATTATAGCTGGCTTATCTATCTCATTATTTATTGCATTACCTGTACTAATTAGGTATTTAATAGAATTAAATTTTAGTAGTGTATTAAATGTTTTACTTGGCGCTATCTTCATTGTTCTAGTTGCAGTTTTTTTAGGAGCTTTTACAAAATCTAAAAAAACTTTTGAAATCACCTTTTTCTTTTTAGTGTACTGCAACTTAAACCAAGTTAAAGAATTAGATTATTTTGGCGGATTACATAGTTCTTATAGTTATGGATTTGTAATGACTATAATTGTTTCAGTTTTATTCATTGCATCATATTTACTTCTATATCGAAATAAAACTTATGGAAACTAAAAAGTTATTAGAAAAATACGTTATTGTATTATATGATGGAACTTGCGGATTTTGCAATCAATCTATCTTATTTATATTAAATAAAAAACCTTCTGATAGATTACGATTTATTTCTCAACAATCTAATATTGGCAAACAAATTAAGCTACAGTTTAATATTAATGAACAATTAGACTCTATTTTTTTAATTGAAAATCAAATAGTTTACACTAAAGCAAATGGGTTTTTAAAAATTTTAAGTCATTTAAACTCTAAATGGTATTACATTTCTTACTTAAAATATGTTCCAAACTTCATTAGTAATCCTGTTTATGATCTAATTGCGAAATATCGACATCAATTTATATCTAAAAGTTGTAGATTATTATCTTTAGAAGAACGTAAATATTTTATTTAATTTTTTATTAAACACATAAATACCTCAAAACTTTTTTCACTTTTCAAAAATTAAACAACTTTTTTTATTAAAATCATAAAAATTAAACTTTGACAAATCATTTATTTGTTTTTATCATTTTAATATATAGATTTGTTTCAGACATTTAAGTTAAGAGTATATGTTACAAAATTTATGGCAAGGTTTCTTTTTTTACTTTTACTATTTTAGTAAGAGGAGAGGCTTTGTATCATAAATTTAAAAAATAACATTAAATTATATAAACTATAAAGCCTCGATTTTCGAGGCTTTTTTTTATGGATTAAAATGAAAAAAATAGCCATCCAAGGAATAGAAGGAAGCAACCATCATATTGTTGCAGAGAAGTTTTATCAAGAAGACATTATCTTAGAAAAATGTTTATCTTTTGATGCTCTTGTAGAAAGTTTAACGAGCCAAAAATCCGAACAAGCAGTAATGGCTATTGAAAACACCATTGCTGGTTCAATTATACCTAACTATGCATTAATAGATAAATACAACTTGCATATTTCAGGTGAATATTACTTACCTATTCATCATCATTTAATGGCTTTACCGAATCAATCTATAACAGAAATTCGTGAAGTTTGTTCTCATCCAATGGCGTTGTTACAATGTAAAGAATTCTTTAAAAAACATCGTCATATCAGATTAGTTGAGGATGTAGACACATCTGCAATAGCTCGTAGAATAGCTGATAAACAATTAAAAGGTGTAGCTGCAATTGCTCCAAAAATGGCCGCAAACATTTTCAATTTAGAAGTTTTAGAAGATGAAATTCAAACGATTAAAAATAACGCTACTCGTTTTGTAATTCTACAGACATCTAATCCAGAAAACGGAAAAGAAAACATTAATAAAGCATCGTTAAAATTCGAATTAGATCATAAGCGAGGAAGTTTAGCTGCAATGTTAAATGTAATGAGCGATTGTAAACTGAATTTAACTAAAATTCAGTCGTTACCAAAAATCGAAACACCTTGGAAATATGCTTTTTTCGTTGATGTTACTTTCGATACTTATGACGATTACGCTAAAGCCAAAGCAATTATAGAGATAATGGCTACAGATTTTAAAATATTAGGAGAATATAAAAACGGAAGATCATGATACAATTTGCAGATCGTTTAAATACCGTACAAGAATACTACTTCTCAAGAAAACTCAGAGAAGTTAGAGAGTTAATAGCTGAAGGAAAACCAATTATTAATATTGGAATTGGAAGTCCAGATTTACAACCACCTTCAGAAGTTATTAAAGCTATTACAGATGGAATTAACGAAAATGGTGCTCATAAATATCAGAGTTACCAAGGAATCCCAGAATTAAGAGAAGCTATTTCATTATTTTACAAAACACACTACAACACAACTGTAAACCCTTCAAATGAAGTGCTTCCCTTAATGGGTAGTAAAGAAGGAATTATGCATATCTCTTTAGCTTTATTAAACGAAGGAGATCAAGTTTTAATTCCAAATCCAGGATATCCAACGTATACTTCTGTTACAAATCTTATTGGTGCAGAAACTGTGTACTATAATCTTTCAGAAGAAAATGGATACCAACCTAATTTTGATGAATTAGAAAGTTTAAATCTTTCTAAAGTAAAGTTAATGTGGATTAACTACCCACATATGCCAACAGGTGAAAATGCAAAAAAGAATACCTACGAAAAACTAATTCAGTTTGCAAAAAAACATAGTATTCTTATTGTAAATGATAACCCGTACAGTTTCATTTTAAATGAAAAACCAACTAGTATTTTAGAGTTGGATGGAGCTAAAGATGTGGCCTTAGAATTGAATTCTTTAAGTAAAACATTTAATATGGCGGGTTGGCGTGTAGGAATGTTGTTAGGAAACGCTAATTTTCTCAACCAAGTACTCAAAGTAAAAACACAAATGGACTCAGGAATGTTTTATGGAGTACAAAAAGGAGCTATAGAAGCTTTAAAAACTTCTAAAAGTTGGATTCAACAACAAAACGAATTGTATAAAGAACGAAAAGAACTTGTTTTTCAATTAGCAGAAAAAATAGGTTGCACTTTTAATAAAAATACAAGCGGGCTTTTTGTTTGGGCAAAACTTCCATCAGGAAAAACAACAGAAGAGTTTATTAATGAATTGCTATATAAGTATCACATTTTCGCGGCACCAGGAACTATTTTTGGTTCGCAAGGAGAAGGATACATACGTTTCTCTTTATGCGTAAATAAAGATCAAATTAAAGAAGCTATTAACCGATTGGAAAATCATAACAATTAAGAAAATTATGAATGTTTTTATTATAGGAATTGGATTAATTGGTGGTAGTTTAGCTAAAGATATTCGAGAGAAATATGCTGAAGCAGTACTATTTGGAGTAGACAATAATGAAGCTCATATTAATGAAGCTATTGAAAAAGGTATAGTTGATAAAGATGCTTCTTTTGAAGAATTAAAGAATGCAGATATTGTTGTTGTTTCTGTTCCTGTAGATGTTTCTTTGACTTTAATTCCTAAAGTTTTAGATATTGTTTCTGAAAACTGTTTAGTTTTTGATGTAGGATCTACCAAAGAACAAGTTTGTGAAGTAATTAAAGAACATCCTAAAAGAAGAAATTTCTTAGCAACGCACCCAATTGCGGGAACAGAATTTTCTGGTCCTTCAGCAGCTTTAAACAATTTATACAGAGGTAAAACAAATATTATTTGTGAAGTTGAAAAAACAGCTTTTAAACTTCAAGAGAAAGCCTTAGAGATCTTTTCAAACTTAGGAATGAGAATCCGATATATGGATCCTGTTTCTCACGATAAGCATATTGCTTATGTATCACATTTATCACACATAAGTTCATTTATGTTAGGTAAAACAGTAATCGAAAAAGAAAAAAACGAACGAGATATTTTCGATATGGCAGGAAGTGGATTTGCTTCTACAGTTCGTTTGGCAAAAAGTTCACCTGCAATGTGGACTCCAATTTTCGAGCAAAACAAAGAAAATGTCATAGAAACCTTAACTGAATACATTCAAAATTTAGAATATTTTAAATCATTATTAGAAAAGAATAATTTCTCAGCAATATACACTGAGATGGAAAATACCAATCATATTAAACAAATTTTAAACGGAATACAAGAAGTAGAACTTCATTAAACGAGATTCACAATGGAAAACAAAAAAGAATTAAGAACATGGTTAGATGATTTCAAACTTAATCATCCATTAGTAATAGCAGGTCCATGTAGTGCTGAAACTGAAGATCAAGTATTAAAAATTGCTCATGAATTAAAAGATAGTGATGCTACGGTTTTAAGAGCTGGAATCTGGAAACCAAGAACTAGACCTGGAAATTTTGAAGGTGTTGGTGCTTTAGGATTAAAATGGTTAGAAACTGCCAAGAAAGAAACTGGAATGTTAACAACTACAGAGGTAGCCAACAAAAACCATGTAGAATTAGCATTAAAACACGATGTTGATATTCTTTGGATTGGAGCAAGAACAACAGTAAGTCCTTTCATCGTTCAAGAGATTGCAGATGCTTTAGAAGGAACTGACAAGATCGTTTTAATTAAAAACCCTGTAAATCCAGATTTACCTTTATGGCTAGGAGCTTTTGAACGTTTTTATACTGCTGGAATTACTAAATTAGGAGCTATTCATAGAGGTTTCTCTACTTATGAGAAAACGAGATATAGAAACAATCCAAACTGGCAAATTCCTATCGAATTACAAAATCGTTATCCAGATTTACCTTTAATTTGCGATCCTTCTCATATTGCTGGTAGAAGAGATATCATTTTTGATATTTGTCAGACTGCCTTAGATTTAAATTTTGATGGATTAATGGTAGAAACTCACTATGATCCAGATAATGCTTGGAGTGATGCAAAACAACAAATAACACCAGCTACTCTTATCCAAATGATGATTGATTTAAAAATCAGAAAGGAAACAGATACTGAAGCCGATTACAAAAATGCACTAAATACTTTAAGAACTCAAATCGATGTGGTAGATCACCAATTAATCGAAATGATGGGAAAAAGAATGAAAATTTCTGATAAAATAGGTTCTTTAAAGAAAGAAAAAAATGTCGCTATTTTGCAAACAAAACGTTGGAACGAAATATTAGGCAAAATGATTTTAGAAGGTGAAGAAAATAATTTAAGTGAAGAATTTGTTTTAAAAATATTTAAAGCAATTCACCAAGAAAGTATTAATCATCAGAAAAAGATTATTAACGGATAAAAAAAGCGCAGTTTTGCGCTTTTTTTATTTTCTTTAGTCATCTAAATCAACCGACTATGAGAACCATCAATACAATCGATGATGTTATCAACACACTAGAAAACATCATTACCGAATCTAAACAAACCTCTTCTACTCTTGGTTATTTTGCTGCTCTTTATAAAAAAGTTACTATAAAAGTTAAAGAAGGTATTGCCGAAGGATTCTTTGATGATGGACCTAGAATGGAAAAACTAGATGTAATTTTTGCGACAAGGTATATTGATGCTTATTATAATTTTAAAAAAAACATCCCTATAACTCAATCTTGGGAAAAAGCATTTAACTTATCTGAAAAATTTTGGCCGATTGTACTACAGCATTTATTAATAGGAATGAATGCGCACATTAATTTAGATTTAGGAATAGCTGCCTACGAAGTAACTAAAGGAGAAAACATTGAAAGCTTAAAAAACGATTTCAATAAAATAAATACAATTCTCTCTTCTTTGGTATCGGATGTTGAAAATGACTTAGCTACAATTTGGCCTTTTTTAAGAAAAATATTAAAACTCACTAGTAAATTTGATAACTTTTTGGTTAATTTTAGTATGGAAATAGCTAGAGATGGTGCATGGGGTTTTGCTGAGAATCTAGCTAATTCTCCAAAGAATCAAATTCAAATATTAATAACTAAAAGAGATCATAATGTTTCAGAAATAGCTTCTTTAATTACAAATCCTGGAATTATTGCAAACATTATTTTTGGTATAATTCGATTAGGAGAAAAAGGAAGCATTCCTCAAAAAATAAATGACTTAACCGTATAATCTTATAGTTAAGATTCGCTAATTTATTCTCATCTTTGTTTTATGAAAGGAACGGTATATAAATCAACAGGAAGCTGGTATTGGGTTAAGAGTGATAACACCTTTTATAAATGTCGTATCAAAGGAAAATTCAGAATAAAAGGTATAAAAAGTACCAACCCAATTGCTGTAGGAGATCACGTTGTATTTACAATTGAAACAAAAAACAATGAGGAGACAGGAATTATTACAGATATTTTAGAACGAAAAAATTATATCGTTAGAAAATCTGTAAATCTATCTAAACAAACTCATATAATTGCTTCAAATATAGATCAAGTTTTTCTACTAATTACTATTGATAATCCTCCTACATTCACTACGTTTATCGATCGTTTTTTAGTTACTGCAGAAGCTTACTCTATAGATGTTATTCTTATTTTTAATAAAATAGATACATATACAATTGAACAAAAAGCAGAAATTTTATACTTAAAAGATATTTACGAACCAATTGGTTATAAATGTATTGAAACCTCTGCTACTACAGGTAAAAATGTTGATTTAATAAAAAACATGATGATTGATAAGGTAAGTATGTTCTCAGGACATTCTGGTGTTGGTAAAACTACTTTAGTAAATTATATAGAACCTTCTTTAAATTTAAAAACAAAAGAAATTTCTGATCAGCATAAACAAGGACAACACACTACAACTTTCGCAGAAATGTTCGATTTAAGCTTTAATGCTTCTATTATTGATACTCCTGGAATTAAAGGTTTTGGAGTAGTTGATATGGAAAAAGATGAATTAGGTGATTATTTTCCTGAATTTTTTGCTTTAAAACAAGATTGTAAATTTAACAACTGTATTCACTTAAACGAGCCTCGTTGCGCTGTTAAAGATGCTTTAGAAAATGAAGAAATCTCTTGGTCTCGTTACAAAAGTTATTTACAAATAATTGAAGGTGAAGAAGAAAATTATAGAACTGATATTTTATCTGGAAGACAATAATTAAGTTATGAGAACTGTAATTCAAAGAGTTTCAAAAGCAAGTGTTACTGTAGAAAATAAAGTTATTTCAAGCATTAAAAATGGATTGTTAATATTAATTGGTATTGAAGATGAAGATACTGATGAAGATATTTTATGGTTAGCAAAAAAAATAGTTAACCTAAGAATTTTTAATGATGAAAATAATGTGATGAACTCTTCGTTATTACAAACACATGGCGAAGCGATAGTGGTAAGTCAATTTACTTTACATGCATCAACAAAAAAAGGAAATAGACCAAGCTACATTAAAGCTTCTAAGCCAGATATCGCAATTCCTATGTATGAGAAATTTGTAAAAGAATTCGAAAATCAATTAGGTAAACAAGTTCAAACAGGAATCTTTGGAGCAGACATGAAAGTAGAATTACTAAATGACGGACCAGTAACCATTGTAATAGACACAAAAGACAAAAAATAATTCTTCAGGCAAGAAATAATAAATATATTTGCCATGGAATATAAATTTTAAATACACATAAAACAATCTAAAAATGAAAAAACTAATCTTATCATTAGCAGTAGTAGCTATAGCTTTAACATCTTGTAAGAGTGAAAAAAAAGTAGAAACTAAAGAAGAAGTTAAAGTTGAGAAAAAAATAACTAACCCTATCAATTCTTACAATGTAAATGTTGCTGAATCTACAATGACATGGAAAGGAGATAAAAAAGTTGGAGATGCACACAACGGTACTATTAAACTAGAAAAAGGTTTATTTGATGTTGAAGCTGGTCTTTTAAAAGCTGGTGAGTTTACAGTAGATATGAACTCTATTTCTTGTTCGGATTTGGAAGCTGGAAAAGGTAAAGAGAAATTAGAAGGACATTTAAAGGCTGCTGATTTTTTCGATACTGAAAAATTTCCTACTGCAAAATTTGTAGTTGCTAGTTCTGAGGTTAAAGATGGTAAACTACACATTACTGGTAACTTAACCATTAAAGAGGTTACTAAAAGTATTACAATTCCTGCTACGTTAACTGAAAATGGAAACGATGTTACTTTAAAAAGTGATACTTTTGGAGTTGATAGAACTGATTTTGGAGTACAATATGCATCTGGTAAGTTCTTTGATAGTTTAAAAGATAAAGCGATCAACGATATTATCCAGTTCTCTTTCGATATTAAAGCTAGAAAGTAATTATATAAATATAGCTAATATTAAAAAAGCGAGCATATTATAAGCTCGCTTTTTTAATAAACTCATTTACTTCAAAAAGTTCTTTAAAATAGAAGAGTATTTTTTCTTTAACCTCGTTTATATTTAACTTTTCACCAAGCTCAACTTCCATAGAAGTAACTGATTTATCATTAATTCCACAAGGAATAATATGATCAAAATAGCCCAAATTGGTATTTACATTCAATGCAAAACCATGCATCGTTACCCATCTACTTGTTCGGATTCCCATTGCACAAATTTTTCTTGCAAAAGGAGTTCCAACATCTAACCAAACACCTGTTTCACCAGGACTTCTTTCCCCTTTTAAACCATACTCACCAATAACCTTAATAATTACTTCCTCAAGTAAACGTAGATATTTGTGAATATCTGTAAAAAAATTTTCTAGATCTAAAATTGGATAACCGACTATTTGCCCTGGTCCATGATATGTGATATCTCCTCCTCTATTAATTTTGTAAAAAGAAATCTCTTTCTCTTCTAATTGTTTTTCATTTAACAGAAGGTGTTTTATATCTCCACTTTTCCCAAGAGTATAAACATGAGGATGTTCAACAAATAAAAAATAGTTTGAAGTAGGAATATTTAATTCCTCTCTTCTATTTTTAATTTTTAAATCTACTATACTTTGTAAGGTTTTTGTTTGTAAATCCCAAGTATCTTTGAAATCTTTTTGAGATAAATCTACTAAACAGATGTTTTTATTCATATTTTTGTAATCTGTTATAAAATATTTAACATTTTATAGTTATTTTAGTTTGGTGTAGTTTGAGCAAATTTCGTGGAAAAAAATTAATTTATAAAATTTAGATGCTATCCCTAACCAATCAGAATTTCCAGGAATAATCAAAAACACCAATAGGAGTGTTAAAAAAACGTGTTATTATTTTTTTATACACTAATATTGACCTCCCGATTTAACCCAAAACAAGTAGTAAACAAAAACTTAACTATTTCGTTTATTGTTTTTTATAAATTTAACCCCATGAGAAAAATTACATTTCTTTTACTTTTTTTAACTTTTAATATAGTTAATGCTCAAAGTTCTTGGAAAAAATTAGATTCTGAAAACTTATCATTTAGAAGTAACCAATTATTAGAAAGAGACACAAATCCTCTTAAATTTGATCTCTTTAGCTTAGATCTTGCAAATTTCAAAAAAAAATTAACACTTAAATCTCGAGGATTAAATAAAACTATTGAGCTACCAAACCACAAAGGCGAAATTATAAATTATCAGATTATTGAATCTTCAAACTTTACAGAGCCAGTAGCTAAAGAATATGGTTTAATTACCTCTTACAACATAATTAGTACTAAAGATAAAACCGAAACAGGTAAATTAACTGTTGGTTCTAATGGAATAAATATTTCACTAAAATCTGGAAATCATTCTACTTTATTAATTAATCCTTATACAAAAGATAACAAAACTTATATTAGTTTTCTAATAGAAAATAATAATATTTTAGAAGATAATTTTTCATGTAAAGTTAAAAATGAAGTTGAAAGTGAATTTAATGAAAGGGTTAGTTTCAACAAACGAAAATCTATCCCTTTGAATGATGGTAACTTAAGAACTTATAAATTAGCTTTATCTTGTACTGGAGAGTACGCTCAATTTCATATTAATCAACAAGGTGTTTCAACAGGAAGTACAAACGAACAAAAAGCTGCTGTTTTATCGGCAATGAATACCTCAATTGCTCGTATAAATGGAATTTTTGAAAGAGAAATAGGTGTAAAATTAGAAATAGTACTAATTAGTGGCGACAATCCTTTAATTTTTTTAGATCCTAGTAGAGATAATTTAACAAACGACAACACTTCCACTTTACTAACTGAAAACCAATCCCTTTGTGACAACTTAATAGGAACTAATAATTATGATGTAGGCCATATTTTAGCAGCGGATAACCCTGGAGGTAGCGGAGTTGCTTTCTTGAATTCAGTCTGTGACAGAAACTTTAAAGCTGGAGGAGTTACTGAAAACATTACTCCATCTGGTGATGGGTTTGATATAATTTTAGCTCATGAATTTGGACATCAATTTGGGACTCCTCATACATGGAATGCAGATGCAGGAGTTTGTGATGATTCGAATAGATCACAAGCTACTGCTGTGGAACCAGGAAGTGGTTCAACTATTATGAGTTATGCAGGTAGATGTAACGATAGGTTTTCTAATCATAATGTCCAAAATAGAGGTGATGATTATTTTCATGCAGTTAGTTTGTCCTTAATTTGGAGTTTCATAGAGACAACTTCTTGTGCTAATCTTACAAGCACAGCAAATAATGTCCCTTCTGCAGATGCTGGTAGCGATTATACAATACCTAAATTAACACCTTTTGCCTTAAGAGGTGAAGCAAATGACACCAATAACACAGGATTAACTTATACATGGGAACAAACTGATAATGAACCTACAATTGTTCCTCCATCAGATATCAGTACGTCTGGACCTGCATTTCGTTCTTTCCCTCCTATTAGTACCCCAACAAGATACGTTCCTAAATTAGAAACTGTTTTACAAGGTAAAACTCAATCTAAATGGGAAGTTTTACCTTTTTTTGCTAGAGAATTTAATTTTGCTTTTGTCGTAAGAGACAACAATCTTGGCGGAGGTGGTACTTCAAGAGATGACGTAGTCGTTACAGTAGTTAACGTACTACCTTTCAAAGTTACAGCACCTAGTACAGCTGTGAGTTGGAATGGAGCTACTACACAAACAATCACTTGGGATAAATCTGCAACAGATCAAGCACCAATTAATTGTCAGAATGTTAGAATTAAACTTTCAACAGATGGAGGATTAACTTTCGATACCGTTTTAATTGACAGTACTCCTAACGATGGTTCTCAAGATGTTGTTATCCCTAACTTACCAACAACTCAAGCAAGAATTATGGTTGAAGCCGTTGATAATATATTTTTTAATGTAAATTCTACAAACTTTACTATTGTAGATAATCCTACTGCTTCTGTAGAAGATTTTAGTTTCAATAATTTTAGTTTATTCCCGAACCCTTCTAATGGTAGATTTAATATATCTTTTGATGTTTTAAATACCGAAGAGGTTAAACTTAGGGTTTTCGATTTTAGCGGACGTTTGGTTGAAAATGTAGCATACAAAAATGTTTCAAATAAGTTTACTACAGAATTAGATTTTGAAAAATTAAACTCAGGTTTATATCTGTTACAAATTGAAAACGGAAATCAACAAACAACAAAAAAACTAATTATAAAATAATTTAAAAGAGCGCTTTAAGTGCTCTTTAATTAACCTTTTTATTTAAGAATCAATAAATTACTACTGTATGTTTTTTTATTGTTTTTTATTGTTTTTTATTGTTTTTTAAAAAATTTCACCCCATGAGAAAAATTACATTTCTTCTACTTTTTTTAGCTTTTTGTATAGCTAACGCACAGAGTTCTTGGAAAAAAATAGATTCTGATAAGTTATTTTTTAGAAGTAACCAATTATTAGAGAGAGATACGAACCCTCTTAAATTTGACCTCTTTAGCTTAGATCTCGAGAATTTCAAAAAAGAATTAAATCTTAAATCTCGAGGATTAAATAAAACTATTGAGCTACCAAATCACAAAGGCGAACTTATAAATTATCAGATTATTGAATCTTCAAACTTTACAGAACCAGTAGCTAAAGAATATGGTTTTATTACCTCTTATAATATCGTTAACAATGAAGACAAAAGCGAAACTGGTAAATTGTCTATAGGAATAGATGGTGTTCATGTTACGCTATATTCAGGGAAAAGACCTACACATTACATAGATCCTTATACCAAAAATAATAAAACATATATTTCTTACAGTAGAGCTAATATTAACAAACCTAGTTCAGGATTTGGATGTAATTTATTAAAAGATGTTAAAATTCCTTATTCAAATAAATTAAGTACTAGAAATCCTAATGATGGAACCCTAAGGTCATATAGATTAGCTTTATCGTGTACTGGAGAATACGCTCAGTTTCATGTAAACAGACAAGGTTTATCTTCAGCTACAGCAGCGCAACAAAGAGCAGCTGTACTATCTGCTATGAATACAACTATGGCTAGAGTTAATGGGTTATTTGAAAGAGATTTAGCTGTACACATGAATATTGTTTTAATCGCTGGAAGTAATTTATTAATTAACTTAGATCCTGCTACTGACAATTTAGATAATAATAATGCTACTACATTAATAAATCAAAATCAAACTCTGTGTGATAATGAAATTGGTAGAAATGGTTATGATATAGGACATAACTTTTCTACTGGTGGTGGTGGTTTAGCTTCATTAGGAGGTGTTTGTCTTAATGGTGAAAAAGGTAGGGGTATTACAGGTTTATCTTCTCCTACAGGAGACTCTTTTGATGTAGACTTTGTTGCTCATGAATTCGGACATCAATTTGGTGCTAATCATACCTTTAATGGTGACACAGGTAGTTGTGCAGGTGCTAATAGAAATAATACTACTGCTATAGAGCCTGGAAGTGGAACTACCATTATGGCTTATGCAGGAATTTGTACTCCAAAGAATGTACAAAATAATAGTGATGATTATTTTCATGCAATAAGTATTGGAGAAATTTGGAATACTATTCAAACAGGAGGAACTTGTGCTTCCACTACAAATACAGGTAACACTGCTCCTACAGCTAATGCAGGGGCAGATTATATTGTTCCAAAAAGTACTCCACTAATTCTAAGAGGTAGTGGTTCTGATATTGATTCTGGTGCTAGTTTAACATATTGTTGGGAACAAGTTGATAATGAAATTGTAGTTTCACCACCGGTATCTACAAGTATAGGAGGAGCAACATTCCGTTCATATTCACCTACAAGTTCTCCAAACAGGTATCTACCTAGATTGCAAATAGTTTTATCAGGAGCTGTATCTGATCAATGGGAAGTAATGCCATCTGTGGCAAGAGATATGGATTTTACTTTAACAGTAAGAGACAACCAAACTGGAGGTGGTGCTACAGCATCGGATGATATGAAAATAACAGTATCTGATACTGATCCATTTATTGTAACTTCAGAACTCACCGGAGTAACTTGGGATGCAGGTAGCACACAAACTATTACATGGAATAAATCTACAACAGACCAAGCTCCAGTAAACTGTAAAAATGTTAGAATCAAACTATCAACTGATGGAGGAAATACTTTTCCTATAGTTTTAGCAGAAAATACTCCAAATGATGGCTCACACAATGTAACTGTACCTAACAATGTAACTAATTCTGCTAGAATAATGGTAGAAGCAATAGATAATATTTTTTATAATGTTAATTCTAGTAATTTCTCTATAGTCTCTAATATTCCAACTTTTGTATTAAACAATACCACTTCTAAACAAATAACTTGTAATTCCGGTAATAATACAGTAGAATACGATCTAAATTTAGATTTTGTTAATGGATTTAATGAAACTGTTTCATTTAACGCTAGTAACGTTCCTTCAGGAGCTTCTGTTACCTTTACACCAAATACTATAAATAGTGACGGAAATGTAAAAATGACTATTACTAACTTAAACGGGATAACCCCTAATAGCTACAATTTAACGATTAACGGTACTTCTACATCTGTTAATCAATCTACTGATGCAGAATTAGAAATATCAGATGGTAGTTTTTCTAGTTTTAATTTGACTGCTCCATCTAACGGAGCTACTAATGTTAGTATAGTTCCAAATTTATCTTGGGAAAATATTGCGGAAGCAGAATCTTACGACATACAAGTAGCTACAGATAATGCATTTAATAATATTATACTTAATATTAATTCTGTAACTAATTCTTTCTCTATTACTCCTCCTTTAAATGGTTTAACACAATATTTTTGGAGAGTTCGAGGAAAAAACGCATGTGGAGAAGGAAATTACACAAGTACATTTAACTTTACAACTAACAATCCTTCATATTGTACTTCTACTTTTACTGATGAAGCTGGAGGAAATGAACATATCACTAATGTTACATTTAATACAATTAATAACACTAGTGGTAATGATACTGTTGATGGATATATAGACTATACATCAATTTCAACAGATATTAATGCAGGTGATAATTACTCTGTAAGTGTATCTTTCGATCCTGCTGGATATAGAGATCACTGTTATGTTTTTATTGATTGGAATCAAGATTTTATTTTCGATGTAAGTACAGAAAGATACGACTTAGGAAGTTTAACAAGTCCAGGAGCTAGAACTGCAGACATTACAGTTCCTTCAAATGCTATTAATGGAAACACTCGAATGCGTGTAATAATTCAGTACTTTGACAATAATACCTTTATTCTTACTGATGGTGCTTGTGATACAGATCATTCATCTGAATGGGGAGAAACAGAAGATTACACAGTTAACGTTATTAACAATACTGCTTCTGTAGAAGATTTTAGTTTCAATAATTTTAATTTATTCCCAAACCCTTCTAATGGTAAATTTAATGTATCCTTTGATGTTTTAAATACAGAAGAAGTAAAACTTAGGGTTTTCGATTTTAGTGGACGTTTGGTTGAAAATGTTGCGTACAAAAATGTTTCAAATAAGTTTACTACAGAATTAGATCTTGAAAAACTAAATTCTGGTCTATATCTGTTACAAATTGAAAACGGGAATCAACAAACAACAAAAAAACTAATTATAAAATAATTTAAAAGAGCGCTTAAGGCGCTCTTTTTTATATAATTTAAATTGAATTTTCCTTTCTAGAATATTTTTATCAATACAGCGTTTTTATTTATACATTTGTTAAAGTCCTATATTTATTTACCATAAAACAAGTAATTAAAATCGTAAAACACTCAAATTAAAATTTCATGAAAAAAACACTATTACTGCTTTTTATTAGTATTTATGTTGTAAACTCACAGAATACTTGGGAAAAAATAAACCCAAATAACTCTAGTTTGTTAACAAAAAAAACTAAACAAACTAATCATCTACCTAAGAAGTACAGTTTATTTTCATTAAATATTAATAACTTTAAAAACCAACTGAATTTAAAAAGTCGAGGGACAGAAAAAACAATTCTGCTTCCTGATACTAATAATAATATTTCTGAATTCTTTATTAAAGAAAGCTCTAATTTTTCAGAATCTTTAGCCCCTGAATTTGACTTTATCAAATCATATTCAATTATAAGTAAACTAGATAAAAAAACCACTGGTAAATTAAGTATTGGTAGCGATGGTGTTCATATAACTTTATATAAATTAGATAAACCAACATATTATCTAAACCCTTACACAAAAGACAATTCGGTTTATATACTGTTTAATAGATCTGATTTAAATCAAAATAATTCTAATCCTGGGTGTACAGTGCTCGAAGAAAACAAAATTCAAGAATCTATTCATTATTTTGATAAAAAAATAATAAATGATGGAACATTACGCACATATAGATTGGCTTTAGCTTGTACTGGTGAATATTCTCAATTCCATGTAAATGAGCAAGGTTTAAGTTCAGGAACTGAAACTCAACAAAAAGCAGCAGTTTTATCTGCTATGAATACAACTATTGCTCGAGTAAACGGAATCTACGAAAGAGATTTATCTGTACATATGAATATCGTTTTAGTTGGTGGAACTAATCCTTTAATCAATCTTGACCCTGTTTCTGACAATTTAGACAATGATGATTCTATTGCACTTATCGATCAAAATCAAAATTTATGTGACAACATCATTGGTTCCGAAAATTATGATTTAGGACATATATTTGCTACTGGAGATGGTGGAATTGCTCGTTTTAGATCAGTCTGTGTTAATGGTTTTAAAGCTGGGGCTATGACTGGGTTAAATTCTCCTATAAATGATCCTTTTGACATTGATTTTGTTGCACATGAATTAGGACATCAATTTGGCGGGCATCATACGTTTAATGGTAATACTGGAAGTTGTATCGGTGGAAACAGAAATGATGAAACTGCTATTGAACCAGGAAGTGGCTCTACAATTATGGCATACGCAGGCATCTGTCACCCTAATAATATTCAAAATAATAGTGATGACTATTTTCATACAATAAGTATTCAAGAGATGCTTGGTTTTATTCAAAATAGCACTCCTTGCAGTTCGAATTCAAGTACGGGAAATACCGCTCCTACAGCTAATGCTGGTTTAGATTACACAGTACCTAAAAGAACACCTTTAATATTAAGAGGTAATGGATCTGATAACAACACTTCTGCTAACTTAACATATTGCTGGGAACAAGTTGATAATGAAATTGTCATCTCTCCTCCTTCTTCAACAAGTACAGGTGGGGCATCATTTAGATCTTTTACTCCAACAACTATCCCTAACAGATATTTACCTAAATTAGAAACTATTGTTTCAGGTGAATTTTTCTCTTTTTGGGAAGTTATTCCTGAAGTAGCTCGAGAAATGAATTTCACATTAACTGTAAGAGACAATCAACCTAATGGTGGAGCTGTTGCTTTTGATGACATGAAAGTTACAGTTATAGATGCTAAACCTTTTACCGTTACATCTCCAAACACAGAGGTTAGCTGGGATGGAGCAACGGCTCAAACTATTATTTGGGATAAATCTACAACAGATCAAGCTCCTATAAATTGTAAAAATGTACGCATTAAATTATCTACAGATGGTGGTCTTACTTTTCCAACTGTGATTATTGATAATACTCCTAATGATGGAATAGAAACAGTTATTATTCCTAATATGGCTACGACTGAGGCTAGAATAATGATTGAAGCTGTGGATAATATCTTTTACAATGTAAATCCAACAAATTTTACAATTATTAACAATCCGAATGCAGGAACTGGAGAAGTTATTGACTTTGCAAATTTTAGTATCTTCCCAAACCCTTCAGAAAACAAAACTTTTAATTTAGTCTTTGATATTGAAGCTTTAAGTTCAGTAAAAGTTCAATTATTTGATTTAAGCGGTAGATTAGTAGGAAATAAAGAATTTAGTAATACTACAAACAAATTTGCTGAACAACTTAATTATAATAATATAACTTCAGGGTTATATTTATTACAAGTTGTGAAAAATGATAAAACAGAAGTAAGAAAAGTTATTATTAAATAGCATTCTTAATTTTATATATCAAAAAGGGCGAGGAATACCTCGTCCTTTTTGTTGATTAAAACAATAATTATAAATTATATTTTACTGAAAAAGTAATATATCTTGGTTGGATTATGTAAGCTGAAGAGCTATTAAAAATGGTATTAGAACTATCTTGATTTAAAGATTTTGTATCTAAAATATTTGTCACCATCATTTTGTATTCCCACTTACTATCTTTCTTTTGATAAGTTAAATTTGCATCCCAAAAACTAAAATCATTTAGTGTTTCAGATTGATTTCTGTAGTTATTATAGGTGTATTTTGTATTAAATATTAAATCTCTGGTGATAAAAGCATCGAAATTAATAAACGGGCTGTGTGTAGTAAATGTATTTACAATTCCTCCTTGATCATACCTATTAATACTTACATTATAACCTACATCAAAATTTGGAAACTCTCTAAAGTTTGTACTAAACCTTGTTCTATAAGCTTGAGTAAATGAATTTGACTCTCTATTCTCATTTTCATTTGTAAAACGATTAAAAAACAGGTTGTTTGAAACTGAATAACCTACATTTCCGCCGACTGTAACTTTAAATTTTCGATAACTCTTTTGAAAATTAGCATTCGCTGAAATTGTTTCATCTGGGAATATAGAATTGATTGATGTTGATACTTGATCTACTCCATTAAACGTAGTTAATCCTTTTACCGCATCTATAAGTTTACTGTAATTTACGCTAGCAAAAATGTTTGTGTAATTAAACATATTAAAACTGAAATAACTCAAGTTTACATTGTGTGATAAAGAACTTTCTAATTCTCTATTTCCTGAGTACAACCTATTGTAATTATTAAATACAAAACCTTCTGCAACTCTATTTATATCTGTAAAACTTACTTGTTGACTATAATTTAATCGTATAGTTTCCGACTTTTTAAGTGCTACTTTTATAGAAGCATCTGGTAATAATTTTGTAAAACTATTATCAAAAACACTTCCTAGTTGTGTGTTTTTTGCTGAATACTGATGTGCTGTAAATCCTTGATTAAAAGTAAATATTCCTGTAATAAACTTATAATGTAAACCAGCATAATAATCATCGAAAGTATAATTTACATCATTAATTGAGTTTACATTACTTATAGAATTCGTTGTTCCATTTTCTAAAACTTGAAAAATATTAGAGTTGAATTGCTGATCACTTACAGTAGTTCCTAAAGTTACATTTAAATTACTCTTTGGGTTAATCACATAAAAGTAATCTAACTTAGCATCTAATTTATTTGTTTTGACTCTTTTATTCTGAGAAACATCAAAAGGAACAGGACTTTCATCAACTAAACCTAGAACATTGAAAAAAGATAAGTTTTCTAACTCAGCATTGTAAAAAGGATCTTCATTTTGCCATAAATATTGAGCTTCTAAAGCAAATATATTACTGTCGTTTAATGTATAATAATAATTCAAATTTTGACTAATTGAATACGGATTTTGACTAGATAGTTGATGAATTGGAATAGACTCATCTGCATCATTTAAATAGGTACGTGTAGAATTTAAACTTTGTATTTCTTCTTGATTTGAAATTTTAGCGAAAACATCATAATCAAATTGATTATCGGTATTTGGGCGATAACTTGAACTTAGTTTTAGTAAACCTAAATCACTCCTTTGTTTAGAAACACTATTTATTTCTTCAGTATTAATAAATCTAATCGAATTTGGATCTGTTCCATTGAATGGCGGCAAAGCAGAAGCATCAACATTTTCATTGATATAATTTCTTATTGTATTTTCTTCCATATCTACTTCTGATCCAGAGTAAATTCCGAATCCACTTAAATCCCAATTCTTTTTAGGAGAATAACTAAAATTCACTGCTCCGAATCTTGATTCGATTTCTTTAGCTCTGTTGTTTCGAAGTGTTAAGAAACCTATATCAGATGACGCTACATTAAAACCTGTACCTCTTCCTCCGGCTCCTCTAAATCCACCAGTAAACTTAAAGTAATCTCTACGTGTAAATGGAACCTCACCAATATTATTAAAATCTGTAATTAAGTTTAAACTATATTTCGGACTGTAATAAAATAGCTTTGGATGTACGATATATCGGCTATCTTCTGTTGCCATTCCTACTCCCGCAGAAACCTCTCCAAACCAAAAATTCTTCTTTCCTTCTTTTAGTTTTAGATTTATAACAATATTATCTTCATTATCAGTAACACGACTCATCTGACTAACTTCACTATGATTTTTTAAGACCTCAACTTTATCAATCGCATTAGCTGGAATATTTTTAGTAGCAAGTTTAGAATCTCCATCAAAAAAATCTTTTCCTTCTACCATTACCTTTTTTACTGTTTTTCCTTCGACTTGAATTTCTCCTTCATCGTTTACCTCTACTCCAGGAAGTTTTTTTAGTACGTCTTCTAGCTTTTTTTCTGTTCCGCTTTTAAAGGAATCTGCATTGTACACAATTGTATCACCTTTTACAGTTACAGGCATTTTAGAAATAATTTCTACTTCATCTAAAGTATTATCAAAAAGTAAAACAATATCTTTTTTAATATCACTTTCTTTAGTGCTAACGTTAAACTCACCTGTTTTCATTCCTACATAACTCGCTTTAATGATATAGCTAGCATTTTTCTGCAAATTCAGTTTATAATTACCAAAAGCATCTGTAAATCCGTAAGAATCTACTTTGTTATCTTTTTGGTTTATAGCCAACATATTTGCCATTTCTAGCGGGTTTCCAATGCTGTCTTTTACTATCCCTGTCAGTTTAATTTGGGCACTAGTATAACAGGCAACCATTACGATCGCCAGAAAAAATATTTTTTTCATTATTAAAGTTTGATTAATTCATAAAACTTACTAAGACCTACCTCTTCTTCTGCCTCTCCACATTTCTCTCATTTCTTCCATCTTCTTTTTCACTATAGCATTATACTCTTCTCTTGTAACTTCGTCTCCTTTAGTTAAAGGCTCTATTTCTTTCTTTTCTTTAGGATTTAAAGTTACTTCTGTACATAAAATTGTAGTTTTTCCTGAATTTATTTCCAAAATTAAACCTGGTAACCCCCAATATTCTCCAGGGCCATTACTTACAGGAATTTGTGGTGTATACCATGCCGTAACTAGTATTTCTTTTGGTATTTCTAAATCTTCAGTAACTTTTTTAACTTTTGCACTATCAGGTTTCTTATTATCTTTATCTCTATTTCTACCTCTTCCTCTTCTTCTCATATTTTGCCAATCGAACTCATCAGTTTTTTTTACCATGGTAGCTTTATAACATAAATAGTTTCCTATTTGTTTTTGCTCTCCACTCATTTCCCATTTTGGCATTTCAGACGGATCTTCTATTAAAAACTTCTTTCCAAAAAACTCTCTCTCTTCTAAAAACTTTTTGTCTTGTGTATTTTTATATTGAATTCCACTAGAAAAACCTCCAAAACGAAAACCTCCTCTTCCTCCACCTGGTGCTTCTAATTTTTCTTCTTCTTCATACAATGATGAAGTTCTATTGAAATGAAGCGTATATGTTTTTTCTAACATATTCTTCATTCTTTCCATGATTCTTTTCTTTTGTTGTTCGGATAACTGACGATTTCCCCATTGATTCATATCAAAAGAAGTTTTCGATTTATACACAGCTTTTCCGTGAAAGTTTTTTTGAGCATAACCAAATGCTACTGAAAATAATAAGAGGTAAGTAAAAAGCGATTTCATAATTACATGATTAATTTTATTCTTTTCTTGTTAAAGATAACCTTAGTTATCTTTACTAAGACTTAAAAAAATTGTAAAGGTTTAAAATCGCTTCTTTAAAAAAATCACCCTCCTATTTGTATATTTATAGATTCTCCATTTCCACGATTATTTTTAAATCTTTCATTCATTTCAGCAACTTTTTCCTTCACTATTTTTTCATATTCTTCTTGATTTACTTTTTTTCCTCCCCTAGGTTCTTTAATTTTTACTTTCTCGGCAGGATTTAAAACAATCTCGGTACAAACTATGGTTCTTTTACCTTCATGTACTTCTAAAATTAAACCTGGTAAACCCCAAAACATATCTGGTCCATTACTCACTGGAATCTCTGGTGTATACCATGCCACAGTATTAATCGTTACCATTTGCTTTTTCTCCTCAGTTTCACCATCGGTCATTATGTGACTTATTTGTTCTTCTTCTCTAGTTCTCGTAGCCTTATAACACGTATATTTTCCAATCTTTTTTGTTTCTCCACTCATTTCCCATGCTTCGTCAGACAACTTGTCTTTGATTAAAAATTCTTTACTAAACACTTCTGTTTTATTCACATACTTCTTTTCAGTAGTATTTTTATAAAGAATATCGTTTCCTCCACCACTTCCGAACATCATTATTTGAACTCCTCCTGATTGAGCTGCTGGCTCTAACTCTTTATTTTGAGTATATGTTGATGTAGATTTGGTAAAGTTTAAAGTGTATGTTTTTTGAAACATTTTCTTCATTTTTTCTTGAAGCTGTTTCTGAAGATCTGAATTTGGTGCTTTATCACCTGTACTTATTTTAAGATCTACATTTCTATGTGTCTTATAAACTGCTCTTCCTTGAAAATCTTGAGCTATTGTAGTTAATGAACATAATACGGCTAAGAATAGAAATTGAATTTTCATTTTTTTATATTTTTATATTTTTATATTACTGTTTTACTTCTATTTTTCTTGAGATGACGTATAATTCATCATCATTTTAATTAATTTGTCTAACTCTTTTGCTTCAGCTGAAACAATAAAACTTTGCTTTACATCTAATTTTGATTTTTCTTTTTTTACTCTTTTTACTTTACAACCTAAAGTAATTTTTTGGTCTTGATCATGATCTTTAAAAAAAGTCCTTGCTTCTTCCCAGTCAATTGTTTTTAACTCTTCAATAGAGTCTACTGTATAAATTAGAGATAAAGGTTTTGTCTTTGCTGTAGTTTTTACTTGATACTTTTTCATAATATGTATCAACTTGTCTAGATCTTTAACCTTTCCTTTTATTTCAAAACTTTGCTTTGTTTTAACTTTTGATTTTTTCTTATTTAACCCTTTTACTTTTATACCTAAAGTCACTTCCTCTTCTTCCGTATTTCCTTCAAAAAACTCTTTAGCTTCGTTCCAATTAATAGTTTCAAGTTCATTAACAGAATCTACTGTATAAATTAATGATGAAGCTTTAATCTTTACACTATCAACAGATTGAGAAAATGTTTTTACTACTATTATTAATAACACTATTAGTATTGCTTTTTTCATGACGAAATAATTTTTTGTTTCACAGCACAAAGATGTTTTCAATATTTGTATTTCTAAGTTAACGAGTGTTAACGAGTGTTAACCGACTTATTTTTATAGAATTAGAAATGTACCTTTGGAGAATGAATACTAAAAAACATAATTGGATTCTTTATTTTATAGTTATAACAATATGCACGACTATAACTGTACAGTTTTATTGGAATTATAAAAATTACCAACAAAACAAACTAAGAGTAATGAATGAAATTCAGATAAGTTTAGATAATGCTATTGAGAAATATTTTACAGATTTAACGAAGGCTAATCATTTTTCAATTATCACTCCAAAAAATGATTCTACTAAATCTATAAAAGTTAGAAATGTTATGAAAGATATTTTTTTATCTATTGATAACATTAATAATCGTCCTAAAAAAAAGGGTCGTAAAAAAACTAAAGAAGAATCAAAAGACAGTACAAGTTTAGCTATTCAATCTTTAGTTATTACTACCGATAGTTCGAATGAATACAACAATACAGCTTTTACAGTAGATAATTTTTTTAAAAAAAATAATGACTGTAATTTAAATCATACTCATTATGATAGTATAAACTGTAAACAAAATCAAAACTTAACCAAAGCAAACGACATTAGAGTTTTTAGAGGAAAAAAGGCTGCAGATAGTTTAAAATTAATTAAAGGAATTCAAACTTTTTTTATTGCGATTCAAAATGACACTATGAATCATGGGAAAATTGACACTATTCTTAAAAATGAACTTCGTCAAAAAAAAATTAATGTAGACTACGCTTTCGAATATTACAAACAAGACACTATTCATACCATTTTTTCTCCTCAACCAATAGAAGAGTATACTATTATAGAATCAAAATCAACATTTCTTGGACCTGATAAGAAATTCAAAATGAAGTATAGCAACCCTTCTTCTGAAGCTTTAAAACGAAGTTCTACAGGAATTCTATTGTCTTTATTATTATCCTTAGCTGTTGTTTTTAGTTTATTCTATCTATTAAAAATCATTAATGATCAAAAAGAATTAGCAGAAATTAAAAATGATTTAATTAGTAATATCACTCACGAGTTTAAAACACCTATTACTACAGTATCTACTGCATTAGAAGCTATTAATAACTTTAATGCTATTGATGATAAAGAGAAAACTAAAAAGTATGTTTCTATTTCTGAAAGTCAGATTAAGAAATTACATGTAATGGTAGAAAAGCTTTTAGAAACCGCTACACTCGACAGCGAAAAATTATTATTAAAAGAAGAAGCTGTTGAAATTGTAAGTTTATTAGAAAAATTAAGTAGAAAACATCAGCTATTTACAACTGATAAAAAAATAAACTTCATTTCAAACACTGACGATTTAGTGATTAAAGTTGATGAGTTTCATTTAGAAAATGCTGTTTCTAATTTAATTGATAATGCAATAAAATATGGAGGAGATGAAATTCATCTTGAATTTGAATCTTCTGCAAAAAACCTTCAGATTACTGTATCTGATAACGGAAAAGGAATCGACAAAAACCAACAAGATAAAATCTTCGATAAATTCTATAGAGTTCCTAAAGGAAATACACACGATGTAAAAGGTTTTGGAATCGGTTTATATTACACTAAAAAAATTATTGAAAAGCATAACGGAAGCATTCAATTACACTCTATTCCTGGAAAAACAACATTTAAAATCACTATGCCTTATGAGTAAAAAGATAAAATTATTGTTAGCAGAAGACGAACCTAGCTTAGGTCAAATTGTTAAAGAAAGCTTAGAGACTAGAGATTTTGAAGTTTTTCACGCTGTAAATGGTGAAGAAGCCTACGATATGTATACTAAAGAATCACCCGAAATTTTGGTTCTAGATGTAATGATGCCTAAAAAAGACGGTTTTACTTTAGCCAAAGAAATTAGAGAAGAAAACAACAGTATTCCAATTATATTTCTCACTGCAAAATCACAAACAAAAGATGTTATCGATGGCTTTCAACATGGTGGAAATGATTATTTAAAGAAACCTTTTTCGATGGAAGAATTAATCGTTAGAGTCCATAGTTTGTTAGATAGAATTAACTTAAAAAAGAATCTAGAAAAAATAATTATTGGTAATTATACATTCAATTACGAAAAGCAAAAATTATATTTTAAGAATGAAACAGAACTATTAACTCATAGAGAAAGCGAATTGCTATACTACTTAACAGAAAAGAAAAATGAAATCTTAGATCGTTCATTTATATTAAAAAAAATATGGGGAGACGACGATTTTTTTAATGCTAGAAGTATGGATGTATTTATTTCTAAACTACGAAAAAGACTCAAAAAAGACCCAGCAGTAGAAATTATTAATGTTCGAGGTTATGGATATAAATTAACTTGTTAATATCTAATAATCGAAGAATAATATGTAATTTTGACCCCATCAAAAAACAAGTATAGTATGCATGTAGCTATTGCAGGAAATATAGGAGCTGGTAAAACTACACTTACCAAATTATTAGCAAAGCATTACAATTGGCAACCACACTTTGAATCTGTAGATGAAAATCCTTACCTTGATGATTTCTATGGAGAGATGGAACGTTGGTCGTTTAATTTACAAGTATATTTCTTAAATAGTAGATTCAGACAAATTTTAGATTTAAGACAAACTGGAAAAAATGTAATTCAAGATAGAACAATCTACGAAGATGCACATATATTTGCTCCGAACTTACATGCTATGGGATTAATGACTAATAGAGATTTCAGTAACTATTCATCTCTATTTGAATTAATGGAAAACTTAGTAAACCCACCAGATTTATTAATTTATTTACGTGCTGATATTTCTACTTTAGTCGGACAAATTCACAAAAGAGGTCGTGATTACGAAAGCTCAATTAGTATCGATTATTTGAGCAGATTGAATGAAAGATATGAAGCTTGGATTAGCACTTATAATAAAGGAAAATTACTTATTATTGAAGTAGATAAATTAGATTTCGTTGACAATCCTGAAGATTTAGGATATATTATTGATCGAATTGACTCTCAAATCAACGGTTTATTCTAAATTTCTTTTAAATTCGCTTATTAATATTGATGTTGCTGTGGCTACATTTAAACTTTCCGTTTGGTTACTTTCACCAAAACGAGGTATTGTTAGTTTGTTTTGTATGATTTTTCGAATAGACTCAGAAACTCCATTTGCTTCATTACCCATAACTAAAACAGCTTCTTTTGGTAAAGTAGTTTTGTAAACATTTTCTCCATCCATATCAGCAATAAATGTTGGTAAAGTAGTTGTTTCTAAATAATTCCCTAAGTCTTCATAAGAAATATCTACTCTACTAATAGACCCCATTGTTGATTGAATTACTTTTTGATTGTAACAATCAACAGTATCTATGGAACAAACTAATTTTTGAACTCCAAACCAATCACATAAACGTATAATTGTTCCCAAATTACCTGGGTCATTAATAGCATCTAAAGCAATTACCAAACCCCTATCTTCAATTTTACTTTCTTCAGGAATATAAAAAACACCTAAAACTTTATTAGGAGTTTTTAACGTTGTAATTTTCTTCAATTCTTTTTCAGAAATGATAGTTGTAATCTTTGCGTATTTTTCATCCAATTGGTAATCTTCTGTAGCAAAAATTGTATTTACTTTTAAACTAGATTGCAACAATTCATTAACTACTTTTATTCCTTCAGCAATAAAAAGTTGATTAATTTTTCTATATTTCTTTTGTCTTAAACTATTGATTAGCTTAATTTGGTTTTTTGACAAGCTCATTGGCAGTTTTTTAACAGCTCTTAATTGTAAAAATGGTATTTTTGACAATTCAATTCGACGTGTAAAGTTAATGAAAAAACACAGCTTTTATTTTTTATTATTCTTATTTTTTGGTGCTTGTAGCACAATTAAACACGTTCCTGAAAATGAATTACTACTTACAAACAACATAATAATTGTTGATAGTATTAAACAAAAAGACGAACGTTTAAATAGTTTACTGCTTCAACAAAAAAATGCTAGAGCTATTGGCTTACCTCTATCTCTTTATTTCTACAACTTAGGAAATCCAAAAGGCTCTAAAGATGTTGAAGAATGGGAAAAAAACCATCCAAAATGGTATAATCTTTTTAAAAATATCTTTTCAGAAAAACAAAGTATAGCTGTAGCTAATACATTTATAGGATTAAATAACTGGTATTTAAATAATGGACAAGCACCAATAATAATTAATGATAAAAAAACTAGAAGAACAGCAAATAAGTTATTGGCGTACTACATTACCGAAGGTTATTTTAGAGCAAAAGTTTCCTATAGAAAAGATACAGTAGGACAAAAAAAAGGAACCCTAACTTATTTTATAGAAAAAGGTAATCCTTCTTTTCTAGATTCAATTTATACAGATATAAAGTCTCCTGTTTTAGATTCAATATATAAAAAACATGCCCAGAAAAATTTCTTAAAAAAAGGAGAACAATACAAAGATGAAAACTTTATCAAAGAGGCAAATAGAATTGTGCAACTTTTTAGAAACAAAGGAGTATACAAATTCAACGAAAATTCTTTATCATTTGAACCAGATACTTTAAAAAACTATCAAAAAACAGACGTTAAAATAGAAATTAAAGACGAGTTAGTTGAAATAGATGGAAAATATGTATCTAAACCTTTTAAAATTCAGAAAATAAAGAACATTAATATTTTCACTGACTATACTTACACTAAAAGAAATGAGCCTTATTATAATAAAGCAAAATTCGAAGGAATTAATTTTCTTTCTCACGATAAGCTAAAATATAATCCTAAACACTTAACTCAATCAATTTTTATAAGGCCCAATCAGGTATATACTGATTCTTTAAGAAGACTAACTCAATTACATTTAAGAGGTTTAAAAAACTTTAAAACAACATCTATTCGTTATAACTCTATTAGTGATGATGAATTAGAGGCTAATATTTTCTTAACTCCTATTGAAAAATATTCTATTGGAATTGATGCTGAATTATCTCGTTCTAATATTAGAAATTTTGATATTTCTGGAAAGTTTTCAATTACAAACAGAAATACATTTAAAGGAGCTGAAATATTTCAACTTTCTCTTCAAGGAGGTTTTTTTAACTCAGCCAATGGCCCTGGATGGGAATTCGGAGGAAATTTATCATTAGAAGTTCCCCGTTTTATGGCTCCTTTCGGTTTCCATAAACTCGTTCCTAAACGTATGCAGCCCCGAACCATTTTTAATACTGGATTAAGTATTCAAAAAAACATTGCTTTAGATAAACAAAATGTTTCTGCAGGAGTTGATTATAGATGGCAATTTAACAAAAGAAAATCTATTCAATTAGAACTTTTAAATGCTCAATATATTAGAAATTTAAATGTTGGGAATTATTTCAATATTTATGGATCTGAATACAATAAGCTTAAAGAAGTTGTTTCTATTTTCGATTCAACTTTCAATTTACCCCAACCTGCTCCAGAAAATAATGATCTCATTGTTAACAAAATGAGAGAAATATCTATAGATGAAAACTTCAGAACAAACAACCCTGAAGCTTTCAGAGATAATTTAAATATCTTAAATAGATATAACATTATTACCTCAGATTTCTTAATCCCTGAAATTGCTTATACTTTTACATATAATAATCAAGAAAACATCAAAGATTCTAACTTTTCTTACTTCCGAATAAGATTAGCAAATTCTGGAAATATAATGGGGGTATTATCTAATCAAACTAATAGAAACGGACAAACCACTGTTTTTAAAATTCCAATTGCAGAATACTTTAAAACGGATATTGAATACAAAAAATATTGGAATTTAGGAGACAATAATATTCTAGCACATCGTACATTTTTAGGAGCTATATTAACTTATAATGACTCTAGTATTCCATTTTCTAGAAGTTATTTCGCTGGTGGATCTAATGATATTAGAGCATGGCAAACTTATGATTTAGGACCTGGTAGAAGAACTCCAGGATTAGAGTATAATATTGGTAGTTTAAAGTTTTTATCTTCTTTTGAATATCGTTTTGATATTGCTGGAAGTTTAAAAAGTGCTATATTTTTAGATTTTGGAAATATTTGGGATATTACTAATTCTTCTAGAGTAGATACTGAATCTAGATTCCAAGGAATTAAATCATTAACAGATATGGCTGTTGGAACTGGTTTTGGTTTACGCTACGACTTTAAATTTTTAGTTGCACGTTTAGATCTTGGATTTAAAGTAAGAGAACCTTACTTAACAAACAATAGGTGGTTTCAAAATACCAATTTCGCAAACTCTGTATTTAATATTGGAATTAATTATCCTTTCTAAAATTAAACAACTAAAACGTAATCGTAATCTAACTTTTGTTTTTCTTCTTTTAATACAAAAATTATGTAGTTTTGTTTCAATTGAAATTACAACACAAACTAAAAAACAAAAAAATGATAAAACCAGGAGTAGCCACTGGACGCGAAGTTCAAGAAATTTTTAAGTTAGCAAAAGAAAAAGCATTCGCATTACCTGCGGTAAATGTAGTTGGGTCTAATTCTATTAATGCTGTTTTAGAAACTGCTAAAGAAGTTAACTCTCCTGTAATTATTCAATTCTCAAATGGAGGAGCATTATTTAATGCAGGAAAAGGGTTATCAAATGAAGATCAAAAAGCTGCAATTGCTGGAGCTGTAGCTGGTGCAAAACATATACATTTATTGGCAGAAGCTTATGGTGTTCCTGTAATTTTACATACAGATCACGCTGCTAAGAAACTATTACCTTGGATAGATGGATTATTAGATGCAAGTGAAAAACATTTTGAAGAAACTGGTAAATCATTATTCAGTTCTCATATGATTGATTTATCTGAAGAGCCATTAGAAGAAAACATCGAAATTTGCAAAGAATATCTAGCTCGTATGAGTAAAATGGGTATGACTTTAGAAATAGAATTAGGAATTACTGGAGGAGAAGAAGATGGAGTAGATAATACTGATGTAGATAGTTCTAAATTATATACACAACCTGAAGAAGTAGCATATGCTTACGAAGAGTTATTAAAAGTAAGTGATCAATTTACAATTGCAGCTGCATTTGGAAATGTACACGGAGTTTACAAACCAGGTAATGTAAAATTAACTCCAAAAATCTTAAAGAATTCTCAAGAATATATTTCTGAAAAATATAATGTACCAGCTAATACAATCGATTTTGTATTTCACGGAGGATCAGGTTCAACTTTAGAAGAAATTCGTGAAGCAATTGGTTATGGTGTTATCAAAATGAATATCGATACAGATTTACAATATGCTTTTAATGAAGGGATTCGTGATTATATGAAGAAAAACGCCGATTATTTAGCTGCTCAAATTGGTAATCCTGATGGAGATGATATTCCTAACAAAAAATACTACGATCCTCGTAAATGGCTTAGAGAAGGAGAATTAACTTTCAAAACTCGTTTAAAGCAAGCTTTCGAAGATTTAAATAACATAAATACTTTATAGTAGCTTTTATAAGTTATAACCAACTTTACACAAAAGAGTCTCTTAAATTTTAAGAGGCTTTTTTACCTTATAAAAGACTAAAAATCAAACCATTATTAATTTTAATTTAAAAAGAATACTCAGTAATTAAAAAACTTTTACATTTGTAAACTAACCTATCCCTAAATAAGGGCTGAGTTATTTAAACTGACACTAAACAAACAAAACTAGATTATGGCTTGGTTTAAACGAAAAGATAAAGGGATTCATACCCCTACCGAAGAAAAGAAAGACACACCAAAAGGCTTGTGGTATAAAACGCCTAGCGGTAAAATTATTGATACTGAAGAATTAAAAAGAAACTTATATGTAAGTCCAGAAGATGGTTATCATGTAAGAGTTGGAAGTAGAGAATACTTCGAATTATTCTTTGACAACAATGAATTCACAGAACTTAATGAAAAGTTAGTTGCTAAAGATCCTTTAAAGTTTGAGGACACTAAAAAATATCCAGACAGATTAAAAAGCGCTCAAGATAAAACAGGATTAAAAGATGCTGTTAGAACTGCAGTTGGTAAATCTCAAGGAAAAGACTTAGTTATCGCTTGTATGGATTTTGCTTTTATTGGAGGTTCTATGGGAAGTGTTGTGGGAGAAAAAATAGCTCGCGCTATCGATTATTCTATCCAAAATAACATTCCTTTCTTAATGGTATCTAAATCTGGTGGAGCTCGTATGATGGAAGCTTCATTATCATTAATGCAATTAGTAAAAACATCCGCGAAGTTAGCTCAATTAGCAGACGCTAAAATTCCATATGTATCTTTATGTACAGATCCAACTACTGGTGGAACGACTGCTTCTTTTGCAATGTTAGGAGACATTAATATTGCTGAACCAAATGCTTTAATTGCATTCGCTGGTCCTCGTGTTGTAAAAGATACTACTGGTAAAGAATTACCAGAAGGTTTCCAACGTTCTGAATTTGTTTTAGAACACGGTTTCTTAGACGCTATTTACGAACGTAAAGATTTAAAGAAACAAGTTAATTTATACTTAGATTTAATACAAAATCAACCTGTAAGAGCTTAATAAAATAAAAAGACCAGCGTTATGCTGGTCTTTTTTTTATCCTAAATAAATCCTAATTATCTTCTTCTTAGCATTATTTCTCTTGATTCTCCACTACTATTAGTTACTGTAGCTATATTGTCACAAGTACCATCTCCAAAATCTAAAGTATAAGCAACTCCATTTTTTGTAATTTCTGTAACTCCACTTACTATGAATTTACAAGCGTACTCTCTTCTTAATTTTTCTGTAATATTTCCTGTAAATTCATTACCTAATTTATTTACAAACTTCCAATTACCTGAAATTAAATACACATCATCTCCTCTAGTTAATGTATCGTCACCAGCTATCTTTTCTCTTACTCTAGTTCCTTCTAAACTTACAGTTTCTCCAGTAGCTAATGTTACAGAAATATTTACCGTATGCGTTGCTTCTTTATTTCCATTACCATTATCTTTTACTTTTACTACAGACTTAGACCCTTCAATTACATTACCATCAACAGAGAAATTATCGAAACTAACTTCTTTTGAGTAACCTGTATCTGTTTTTTGATATACAATAACTATTTTACCAGATAATTCTTTACCTCTTGGCCCAATACAATTATCTCCAAAATCTAGGGTAATTGTTAATGTTTCTGACGTTGTATCTGCTTCAACAGTTCTAGTTACACAATCAGCCACACTACTACTTGAACTACCTGCACTTCTACTTAATAAATTAAAATCGATATCATCGTCTTCTAAAATGTTATCAATATCAGAAGTAATATCATCTGCTATCACTACATCTTGAATATCTTCTGTACTTAATTCCACTGAATCATTCATGGTAACTCCCTCTTCATCAGAACATGAAATAAAAATCATGGTTCCAAGCAACATTATTAATCCAAATTTTAAAACTTTCGCTGTCATAATTAATAGTTTTTAAAAGTTAATCTGATTCTTGGACTTAACATTAAGAAAAAGGTTTAATAAACTTTAATTATTTTTTTAGGAAAATTAGTTGTACTTTTGCCACTTCAATGAAAAATTTGATACATTAAAATCATTTAAACAATATTGGTATGTATTTAACTAAAGAAGTAAAAGAGCAAATTTTTGCAAAGCATGGTAAAGACGGAAAAGATACTGGAACAGCAGAGGGACAGATCGCGTTATTTACTCACAGAATTAACCACTTAACTGAGCACTTAAAAAGAAATCGTAAAGATTTTAACACAGAGCGCTCTCTAGTGAAAATGGTAGGTAAGCGTAGAAGCTTACTTGACTATTTAAAGAAGAAAGATATCAACAGATATCGTGCAATCATTAAAGAATTAGGAATTAGAAAATAATACCTATCTAAAAGAGGCTGGAATTTTCAGCCTCTTTTTTTATTATCTTAGCGAAAGTTTTTTAACTTTATAAACTTCCATTGAAACAACAACAACACACACAACACAACTACAACTAACAACGTAATTTATTTGAAAAAAACACTTTATGATTCCAAAAGTATTTAGCCAAGTTATTGAACTTGGAGATGGAAGAACCATTACCTTAGAAACAGGAAAGTTAGCAAAACAGGCAGATGGTTCAGTTGTTGTAAGTATGGGAGATACCATGATTTTAGCTACTGTAGTTTCGGCAAGAGAAGCTAATCCTGGAATTGACTTTTTACCACTTACTGTAGACTATAGAGAGAAATTTGCCGCTGCTGGTAGATACCCAGGTGGTTTTATGAAACGTGAAGCTAGACCAAGTAACGAAGAAATCCTTACAATGCGTTTAGTAGACAGGGTATTACGTCCATTATTCCCAAAAGATTATCATGCAGAAACTCAGGTAATGATGCAATTAATGTCTCATGACCCAGAAGTTATGCCAGATGCTTTAGCTGGTTTAGCTGCATCAACTGCAATTCAGTTATCTGATATTCCTTTTGAAGCTCCTATTTCTGAAGTAAGAGTTGTAAGAGTAAATGGAGAATTTATTATTAACCCTAGCCCTGCTCAATTAAAGGAAGCTGACATCGACTTAATGGTTGGTGCTTCTAAAGACTTCGTTGCCATGGTTGAAGGTGAAATGGATGAAGTTTCAGAAGAAGAAATGGCAGATGCAATTCGTGTAGCACATGACGCTATTAAAGTACAATGTGAAGCGCAAGAAGCATTAGTAAATCAAATAGGTAAAAAAGAAACTCGTGAATACGAGGCTGCTGTTACTGATGAAGAGTTAGAAGAAAAAATTAAAGCTGTAGCTTACGATAAATGTTACGAAATCGCTAAAAAAGGAACTTCTAAAAAAGAAAGAGGTCAAGCTTTTTCTGAAGTAAAAGATGAAGTTTTAGCTTTATTTACTGAAGAAGAATTAGAAGAAAAAGGAGATTTAATCTCTAAATATTTTAGCAAAGCTCATAAAGCAGCTGTTCGTGATTTAACATTAAATGAAGGTTTACGTTTAGATGGACGTACAACTACAGATATAAGACCAATTTGGTGTGAAGTAGATTATTTACCAAGAACTCATGGTTCATCTATCTTTACACGTGGAGAAACTCAAGCATTAGCAACTGTTACTTTAGGTACTTCTAGAGATGCTAATATGATTGATTCTCCAACAATTCAAGACGAAGAACGTTTTTACTTACACTATAACTTCCCTCCATTTTCAACAGGAGAAGCACGTCCAATTCGTGGAACTTCTCGTCGTGAAATAGGACATGGAAACTTAGCACAAAGAGCTTTAAAAGGTATGGTTCCTGAAGATTGTCCATATACTGTTCGTGTAGTTTCTGAAGTTTTAGAAAGTAACGGATCGTCTTCTATGGCAACAGTTTGTTCTGGTACAATGGCATTGATGGATGCTGGTGTTCAACTTAAAAAACCAGTTTCAGGTATTGCTATGGGATTAATCTCTGATGGAGAACGTTATGCAGTTTTATCTGATATTTTAGGAGACGAAGATCATTTAGGTGATATGGATTTTAAAGTAACAGGTACGGCTGATGGAATTACTGCTTGTCAGATGGATATTAAGATTAAAGGATTATCTTATGAAATCTTAGTAAATGCATTAAAACAAGCTCGTGATGGTCGTTTACATATCTTAGAAAAATTAACAGATACAATCGCAACTCCAAATGCTTCAGTAAAAGCTCACGCTCCAAAAATGGTTACTGTTCGTATTGCAGGAGATTATATTGGTGCTATGATTGGACCTGGAGGTAAACATATTCAAGAATTACAAAAAGAAACTGAAACTACTATTGTAATTAATGAAGATGAAGTTACTGAAGAAGGTATCGTAGAAATTTTAGGTACAAGCCAAGAAGGAATAGACAAAGTACTAGAACGCATTAAAGCAATTACTTTTAAACCTGAAAAAGGTAGTATCTATGAAACAAAAGTTATAAAAGTTTTAGAATTTGGTGCTGTAGTAGAATATACTGAAGCTCCTGGAAATGAAGTTTTATTACATATATCTGAGCTAGCTTGGGAACGTACAAACAATGTTACAGATGTTGTTAATATTGGAGATATAGTAGATGTAAAATACTTTGGTGTTGATCCAAAAACTCGTAAGGAAAAAGTTTCTAGAAAAGCTTTATTACCTAGACCTCCTAGAGAAGACAAAAAACCTAGGGAGGAAAGAAAACCTAGAGAAGATAAGAAACAATCTTAAAACTCTTCTTTATTCATAACAAAAAAACGTCAAGTAAAAAATACTTGACGTTTTTTTGTTTGTTTCATTCATATCTAATAAATAACATTATCTCTTTTTAAAAAAACAACCTAAAAATTTAAATTAATCCTATAAGGTTTTGTTTCTTTGCCTACTGAAATAAAGGCATTGAGAATACAACGTATTACATATTTATCATTAGGTACTAACCAAGGAAATAAGGCAGAAAATCTTCAAAATGCAATTAATTTAATTGCAGAAGAAGTTGGTTCAGTTTTAAAAATTGCTTCTATTTATGAAACAGCTTCTTGGGGTTTTAATAGCGACAATTTTTATAACACTTGTATTAAAGTTTCCACCTATTTACCTCCTGAACAACTTATTCAGAAACTTTTATGGATAGAAAAAGAGTTGGGAAGAATTAGAAAAACTTCTGATTCTTATGCTGATCGATTAATTGATTTGGATGTATTATTATTTGAAGATGAAATTATTTTCACTCAAGAATTAATTGTTCCACATCCAAGAATGTTAGATCGTAAATTTGCCTTAGCTCCACTTGCTGAAATCGCTAAAAATGTAATTCACCCTATAGCTAAAAAACAAATAGCGAATTGTTTACAAGAATGTTCAGATACTTCTGAAATTAAACTGTTAGATATCATTTTAGAAAGACCAATTCCTATTTCTGAACAATATAATTATATTGCTATTGAGGGAAATATTGGTGCAGGAAAAACGACTTTAGCGACTATGATTTCTAATGATTTTAATGCTAAAATCGTTCTAGAACGTTTTGCTGATAACCCGTTTTTACCAAAATTTTACGAGGATCAGGAGCGTTATGCTTTTCCTTTAGAAATGAGTTTTTTGGCTGATCGCTATCAACAACTTTCTGATGATTTAGCACAATTTGATTTGTTTAAAAATTTTGTAATTTCTGATTATTACATTTTCAAATCATTGATTTTTGCTCAAGTTACTTTACAAAATGATGAGTACAAATTATATCGAAAAATGTTCGATTTAATGTATAAGGAAATTGTAAAGCCAGATGTATATGTGTATTTATACCAAAACACTGATCGATTATTACAGAATATTGAAAAACGTGGGCGTGAATACGAGCAAAATATTGAAGCTTCTTATTTAGAGAAAATTCATGATGGTTACAGTAACTTTATAAAAACACAGCAAAATTTAAATATTTTAGTGATAGATGTTTCTGAGCTAGACTTTGTTCAAAATAAAGAACACTATAAAACTATCATAAAAAAAATCAAGGAACACCGTCCTTAATTGAATTCTTTAATCTCAACCGTATCTTTTTTAAGAATCACTGTAATATCTTTATTTGGAGGAAATCCATTGGAATAATAACCAAACGAATATATTTGATTAGAATAGGTTTCATCAGTTTTTAACCCCATTATTCCATCAGTTTTAGTTTTAAGCTCATTAAAATCGATGAAAAAACTTTGTGATTCTCCTTCATTAATTTTCTCTAACAACTCTGAACTAAAACCTGTTTCAATACTAATATTTTCTAAAGTTTTCCCACTTTCATTAATAACATGTATTGTTGTACCGTTTTTACAAGAGAAACAAAACCCAATTAAAATAATCAATAAATAATACTTTATATTTTTTATAACTATAATTTTTAATTCTTATTCTTTATTAGTTTAAAATTTACTTCAGTATTTTTTAATTCTATAAAATTATCTCCAAAATTTAAAATTTTATACGCTTGAATATCTCCCTTAATTGCCTTCGGGTGATAAAATCCTTGTGATTCGCTGTTGCTCTTGTAGACTTCTAAAATATAAATTTATCACAAAACAAAAGTGCGGGTAAACCACACTTTTAATGTGGTTTATCCGCACTATATACTTTAAAATTAAGTCTGAGACTTACTTTTTAATCAGCTCTAATTTTTCTGCGAAATAATCACAGAAATCACGCATAGTTGCGCTCATTTTAGTATCGTCTGTAGCACGTTCAAAAGTATCTGCCATAGAAACTAAAGTTTGGTGAAAAAATTGCTTCATTTCATCTACTGGCATATCTTTTGTCCATAAATCCATACGCAATGTATCTTTTTTCTTATGATCCCATACAGACAACATAACAGCTTTAGATTCTGCTTCTTTTATGCCTCCATCTTCAGCATTCCATGTGATTTCTTCAGGAACTCTATTTTCATCTAATGCTATTTTAAATTTTATTTCAGAAGTATGTGCTATTGCCATTTATTTACGCTTAGGTTTGTACTTTGATTTTTTAAAAATTTCGTCTCCTCTTTTTGATAAAAGTTCCTGCAAAGATACGTCATTATTTCGCATGTAAGAACGAACTATTTGCCATCCTACCCAAGCTCCAATTCTGCCTGGAGATAAATTATCTTCTCCTAAATAAAATTTAGAAAAAGGAGCAATATCTAAAAAACGTTTGTTCAATTTACTATCAGTACTATATAACAAATCTCGCTCTATAAAATACTTCCAAATATCTTCTTCACTATTTACTGCCCAGTCAAACTTTTCAGATGCGTAACCTATTTTTTCTTTATCTGATATATTAGGCAAATATCTATCGAGCAAATACAACTTTTTACCTTCATAAATCATTTTATTAATAAAACTTCGCTCGGTATTTGGTGGTAACTGCACATTAACTATTGCATTTGCTGCATCTACTATAATATGATCTTCTGTATTATTTTGTTTTACATACTGCGGATAATCATTATAAAACTCATGCGATGCACCTAAATAACAATCTAAAGAAATCAACATAAAATCACCATTATAAACAACTCTATTATCATAATCTATATTTGTTAGCATAGTAATTACCACTGGTGCTACAAACTTTTTGTTGTAATATGTAACATACTGAAATAGTGATTTTAATTTTTGAACCTGTGCTGTAAAATCTGTATATTTTTTTTGAACTTCTGTAAAAAGCTCTTGTTCATCTTTATTTTGAATTTTATTTACCCAAACAGAATCGTTATTATGAGGAAAAAGTAATGGATACTTTTCTTTAACCTTTGGCAATGTTTTTTCAGTAGCTGTATAAAAATCGATATCAAATCGATATAGTTTAGAATCTACTGTAATTTTAGACACATCTACTTTAAATTTTTCTTCTTTTTTACAGGATAATATTATGAATCCTACAATAAAGAGGCATATAATTTTACGCATGAAATCGCTATCTTTACGTTTAAATATTAAACTTCGAATTTACTAAAATCGTATAACATGAATACACCTAAAGTTGCTGAACATATTACAAACTGGTTAAAAGATTATGCTGAAAATGCGAAAGTAAAAGGATTTGTAGTTGGAGTTTCTGGAGGAATTGACTCTGCTGTTACATCTTCTTTATGTGCCAGTACAGGATTACCAACTTTATGTGTAGAAATGCCAATTCACCAAGCGCAAAGCCAGGTAAATCGCGCACAAGAACATATTGCACAATTAAAAGAACGTTTTTCTAATGTTTCTGAAGCTAGAGTTAATTTAACATCTACTTTTGAAGATTTTAAAACTGTAACTCCAGAAGTGGAACAATCTGCTCAATTAGATTTAGCTTTGGCAAATACACGAGCACGTTTAAGAATGACTACTTTATATTATTTTGCTGGTTTACATGGTTTACTAGTAGCTGGAACAGGGAATAAAGTAGAGGATTTTGGTGTTGGTTTCTTTACGAAATATGGTGATGGTGGCGTAGATTTAAGTCCGATTGCTGATTTAGTAAAATCTGAAGTATATGCTTTAGGTGAATATTTGAAAGTACCTGAATCTATCCAAAAAGCACAACCTACAGATGGACTTTTTGGTGATAGCAGAACAGATGAAGATCAAATAGGAGCTTCTTATGATGAATTAGAATGGGCAATGAAAATGCAAGATGCAGGTAAAAAAGCTGATGATTTTTCTGGTAGAGAAAAAGAAGTATTTAGTATTTACATTCGATTAAACACAATTAACCAACACAAGATGGTTCCAATTCCAGTTTGTGAAATTCCAAATGACTTAAAATAGGAATTCATTTCTACACAAATAAAACTGTCTTAAGACACAAATAAAAAACCATATAAAAAATATATGGTTTTTATTTTTTTGCGATAAAGGAACTATAATAAGTTCGCTGAAATCATTAATTGTTTAATTTTTTTGTATGCTTTTTTCTTGTGTCCATTTGAAATTTGAAATGGCAATTCAATGAACAACACGATTAATTGACCAATTTGGAGCAATTTTCTCATAGTTTCTAGATTTATTTCTGATTCTTTTTTGTTTCTGTTTCTTTCTTTCGGACTACGAATATATAAAAAAATGTTAAAAATCAAAAAGTTAAATCACCCTACTAAGCTTTTCGTACAATAATTTTTTTAGTTCAATGTAGTTTACAACTTCTTCTTTTAGTTCATTATATAGATTTGTATCTTCAGTTTCATCTTCTTTATCAGATGAAGTTTTTGATAATTCTTGACCTTTACTCACTATATCCAGCAATTTTCTCTCTACCAAAACTCTCCTTAAATTAAGAATAGCATCTGTTACTAATTTTGGTAAAATTTTACCCACTTCTGTAATCACAATATCCTTTCTACTCCAATCACTTAACTGATACCTCTCTTCGTCCATCAATATATTTGTTACCACTTCAGCGATTGTAGGGTTTTCATTTGCTATAAGCTTATCTATAGAGATTTTTTCATCTTGGTTTAGCTGATGTATAATTTCGTAATAAACCACTCTAAAAACTTCATTAGAAAACTCTATTTCATCTTCTTGCAAATTTAAATACAACTCATTAGAAACTGTATTGATATATTCTTCTTTTTCTAAAATTGGTCTTCCATGTTTATCATGTGCATTTACCCAATTAACAAACCCAACCTCCTCATTTCCATACAATAATAAAATTCTAATTATTTCCTTTTCCAACAAAAGAAGGCTATCTACTTTTGGTTTTTTAGAACTTTCCCTTACAGGTTGCATTTGTGGTTTAGCAGAAGCTTGATTTCTATTTCTTTCTACTCTAGTTTCACCACCTCCCCTATTAATTAACTGTGCTAATTCGCTAAAAAGTACTCGTTCGGAAATATCCATAATACGAGCACATTCTTGCACATACACTTCTCTTTGAATTCCATCAGGGATTTTTGAAATACTTGTTACAATATCTCGAATTAATCCTGCTTTTTTAACCGGATCGTTTTGAGCATCTTTAATTAATAACGATACTTTAAAATCGATAAAATCTTGAGCTGTTTCTTCTAAATATTTTTTTAATTCTGCATCGGAATGTGATTTTGCAAAACTATCAGGATCTTCTCCTTCAGGAAAAGTTACTACTTTTACATTCATTCCTTGCTCTAGAATAAGATCTATACCACGTAAAGAAGCTCGAATACCGGCAGCATCTCCATCAAAAAGTACCGTAATATTATTAGTTAAACGGTTTATCAATCGGATTTGATCTGGAGTTAAGGCTGTTCCTGAAGAAGCTACAACATTTTCTATTCCTGATTGATGGAAAGAAATTACATCGGTATATCCTTCTACAAGAAAACAATTATCTTGCTTTGCAATCTCTTTCTTAGCATGGTACAATCCGTAAAGAATTTTACTCTTATGATAAATATCGCTTTCTGGAGAATTTAAATACTTAGCAGCTTTTTTATCATTGGTTAAAATTCTCCCTCCAAAACCAAGTATTCTACCAGACATACTATGGATTGGAAACATAACTCTTCCTTTAAATCTATCGAAAGTTCTTACTTTTTCTCCACCTTCTTTTACAATAGTTAACCCTGTAGATTTTAAATACTTTAAATCGTATCCTTTAGCTAGAGCTGCTTTTGTAAAATTATCCCATTCATCTTTACAATAACCTAAGTCAAACTTTTCTATTGTGTCTTCTCTGAAACCACGTTCTTTAAAATACGAAAGTCCTATTGCTCGACCTTTTTGGGTATTCATTAAAACATCATGAAAGTAATCTTTAGCAAATTTTGAAACCAGAAACATGCTTTCTCGTTCATTCATTTGCTCTTTTTGCTCATCACTTTGTTCTGTTTCTTCAATTTCTATATTGTACTTTTTCGCTAACCATCGAATTGCTTCAGGATAGGTAAAATGTTCGTGCTCCATTAAAAATGAAATCGAATTCCCTCCTTTTCCAGTACTAAAGTCTTTCCATATTTGTTTTACAGGAGACACCATAAAAGAAGGAGTTCTTTCATCTGTAAAGGGGCTTAACCCTTTAAAATTACTTCCTGCTTTTTTCAATTGAACAAACTCTCCAATCACCTCCTCTACTCGAGCAGCTTCGAAAACTTTTTCTATGGTTTGTTGGGTAATCATCTATAAAAATTGAAGCGCAAATATAGTTTTGTTCTTCTATGAAAACTAATATTTAAATCAATCAAATTTAATAAAACCTTATTTAATAATATTTTTTAGTCTTTTATAACTCAGTCTCAAAGATATTTAACAAAAAAAGCATCGAGATAAACTCAATGCTTTAAATATTTTTTTTTAAAAAACCTGTCAACCTAATTTAGGACGACTTATTTTTTGAATAAAAACTTTTTAAGATGCTGCTTTTAATTTCTGCAAAGCCTTCTTTGTTAATTTTTCTTCTGCATATTCTCTTGTTACTTCAAACTCTTTTATCTCTGAACCTGGTAATTCGAACATCGCATCTGTTAAAATTGCTTCACATAATGAACGTAAACCTCTAGCTCCTAACTTATATTCAACAGCCATATCTACAATATACTGTAAAGCATCTTCTGTCATAGAAAACTCAACATCATCCATAGAAAATAACTTTGTATATTGCTTTACTATTGAATTTTTAGGTTCTGTAAGAATCGCTCTTAATGTTTTTGCATCTAAAGGATTCATGTAGCTTAAAACTGGTAAACGACCTATAATTTCTGGTATTAAACCAAAAGATTTTAAATCTGCAGGTATGATATATTGAAGTAAATTATCCTCATCAATTTTATCTTCATCTATAGAAGCACTATACCCTACAGCTTGCATATTTAATCGTTTACTAATGATTCTGTCTATACCCGAGAATGCTCCACCCGCTACAAATAAGATATCTTTTGTATCTACTTGTATAAATTTTTGTTCTGGATGTTTCCTTCCTCCTTTAGGTGCTACATTTACAATTGCTCCTTCAAGTAACTTTAACAAAGCTTGTTGAACACCTTCTCCTGAGACATCTCTAGTTATAGAAGGATTATCCCCTTTACGAGCAATCTTATCAATCTCATCTATAAAAACAATTCCTCTTTCTGCTTTTTCTACATCATAATCAGCAGCTTGCAATAGCCTGCTTAATATACTTTCTACATCTTCTCCAACATATCCTGCTTGAGTTAATACTGTAGCGTCTACAATAGCAAAAGGAACATTTAGCATTTTAGCGATAGTTCTAGCTACTAATGTTTTACCTGTACCTGTTTCTCCTACTAATACAATATTTGATTTTTCAATCTCAACACCATCGTTTGGAGATTTAGATTGTAGCAATCTTTTATAATGATTGTATACTGCAACAGACATTGCTTTTTTAGTTTGCTCTTGTCCTACAATATATTCATCTAAGAAAGATTTTATTTCTATTGGTTTTTTTAAGATTAGATCATTAGAGAGACTTGTTGTTTTTGCTTCTGCAATTTCCTCCTCCACTATTCCATGTGCTTGCTCGATACAACGATCACAAATATGTGCATCCATACCTGCAATTAATAAATCTGTTTCCGCTTTTTTGCGTCCACAAAACGAACATTCTAAATTTTGATCTTGTGACATATTAATTTACTACATTTTCTATTATAATCTTAGCTTACTTTCTGCTAAGTACTTCATCAATCATTCCGTATTCTTTCGCTTCGTCTGCTTTCATCCAATAATCACGATCAGAATCTTCATGAACTTTATCGAAAGGTTGCCCTGAATGATTAGAAATAATGTTGTAAAGTTCAGTTTTTAACTTTCCTATTTCCTTTACAGTAATTTCCATATCAGAAGCTTGACCTTGAGCTCCGCCTAAAGGTTGGTGGATCATTATTCTTGAATGTGGTAATGCAGAACGCTTACCTTTTTCTCCTGCACACATTAAAACTGCTCCCATTGAAGCTGCCATACCAGTACAAATTGTTGCTACATCTGGTTTAATAAATTGCATAGTATCGTAAATACCTAAACCAGCATAAACTCCACCTCCTGGAGAATTAATGTATATTGAAATATCTTTGTTTGAATCTACACTTTCTAAGAATAATAACTGAGCTTGAATCACATTTGCAATTTGATCGTTTATTCCTGTTCCTAAAAAAATAATACGATCCATCATTAAACGCGAAAAAACGTCCATTTGTGCAACATTTAATTGACGCTCTTCAATGATATATGGAGTTAAGCTACTTGTTATTTTATTATAATATGTGCTACTGATACCGTGGTGTTTAGTAGCATACTTTTCAAATTCTTTTCCGTAATCCATTATATAAGATTTGTTTTAAAGTTACAAACGTTAAAGATACAAAGATTTTTTTGTTAAAAAACAGTTTACTTTTGTTATTGAAACGCTAAAAACAAAAGTAGAAAACATGAAAAAAAGCATTCCTAAAAGCAAAAATTTTCTCTTATATTTTAAATTTAGCACAATATTATTCCAATAAAAAAACCAGTAAAAATTTACTGGTTTAGATTAACTACTTATCTAGGGATAATTTATTCAAATTAATTTAGGGATTATTAAATGGTGGAAACCACGCCCGTGTAGTTTTTGAAAACTCTTCACTTTACAAAAGTAACCTCTTAATTCAAAAAACGAAACAAAGTTAAGGTAACAAAAAGTGACAAATCACTATAAACTTTGAATAAACCTCTCTAATTCTTGATTTTTAGGCACTTTCATTTTTTTACGGATTCTATAGCGTAATGATTTAACCGAATCGATACTTGAATTCCTAATTGATGCTATTTCTTTTATTGACAAATTTAACCTTAAAAAAGTACAGACTTCTCTTTCTGTTTTAGTAAGTTCTGGAAATTTATCAATAATAATTTGATCAAAACCATGATTAACTGCGTTGATTTTATCTTGTAACGATGATAACTTATTTTCTGTTCCTATTTGATTTTGCAATTTTAGCAATAACACATTCGCATAATTCTTTACATCATCTGAAGTAGATTTATTTTTATCGTCTTTAATTTGTTTAGATAAACGTTTAATAAACTCTAATCTCATTGTATTATCTGCTATTAAACTTTTTAATTCAGATTCTGAAACTTTTATTTTCTGTGATAAAATTTCTTTTTTTAACTTTTCTTTTTCGAATTTATCTCTAATTCTTTTAGCTCTAGTTTTATAATCTCGCCATAGTAATAAACCAATAATTAATGTAAAAAAAAGTATTAAAATTACAATTAAAACATATGATCTTAATTCTAATTCTTTTTTATTGGCTAATATTTCTAAATCTTTCTTTTTAACTTCAAACTCTCTTTTTAACTCTAATTCTTTTATTTGCTTCTGTTTTTTTAAATCAAAAATAGAATCAGAATATTTCTTGTGTAAAACCTGGTACTGATATGCTTTTTCATATTGCTTTAAATGATAAAGTACTTTTCCTTTAACATCTGTCACTTTAGATAACCTAAATTTAAATCCATCTTTCTTAGCTATAGCTTCAGAAGAATCTAAGTACTTTAGTGATTTTTCATATTCTTTTAATTTATAGTACGAATACGCGATGTTAAAATATGTTATGGCTACATTTCTTTTACTATGATTGTTTTTTATATATTCTATGTTGTTTAAATGAACCTCTAATGACTTATCATAACGATTTTGAAAAGCATAAAGAATTGCCATATCATTGTTTACATTACTTAACCTAAGCTCGTTATTAGTTTTTTTAAAAATAGTAAGGGCTTTATTATAATAAAATAATGAAGAATCTATTTGTCTTAATCTCCTAAAAGATCCTCCCATACTGGTGTAACATCTACCTAACAATGTAGAGTCGTTCATTTTCAAAGCTAACGAAACTGATTTTCTATAACTTAGCAAAGCTCTTCTATTTTCATTCAAATTTTTTTGTACTCTACCTTCTCTTAAAAATAAATCAGCAACATTTAATGAATCTTGTAGTTTATTGTATATTTTTTTTGCATTCATAAAATACATTAAACTTTCTGTATAATTCCCTTTTCTATAAGCTATACTACCAAAGAATCGTAAAATATTTGCTTGCTGAATAGAATCTTCATTTGAGACTAAACTTTTTGCTTCGTTAAAATATATTATAGATTTATCTAAGTCTTTTTCTAAAAAATAATCTCCTTTTTTAATTAAATAATTGAGTTTATTATCATATTCTTTTATTCCTTCTAAATCTTTTCGGATTATTAAATAAGTAGAATCTATGTTCTGAGCATTAGTTAAAACGCTACAAACAAAAAAGTTGTTATGATATATTTCTTAAACATTTAACAAATTTCAAAAAAAAACCAGCAATAATATTGCTGGTGCATACTACAAATTTGGGCAATTTAATTCAAATTAAATTAGGGATTATTAAAATAGGGAAATTACCCTGTAGTTTTAAAACTATTTGAGAAACAAATGTATAAGAAGTAAGCAAATTTCAAAGAAATTAATGGTAACAAAAAGTGACAAAACTTTTACAAACCATGAATAAAACACACTAATCATTGACTTACAGATATTTATACTTCTCCTCTAATCCTATACCTCAAAGCTATTATTTCGTCTATACTTGAGTTTCTTAATAACACAATCACTTTGATCGATAAATTTAGAAGTGAAAAAAACAAACTTTCAGTTTATATTGTAAAGATTTATTCTGTTTTTTTACATAAAACACTTAGAAGCTACAATTGAATATACTGGTGCAACACTTAATTTTATCATCTGAATTTTTAATACTTTAAATGCATTTTTAAGGCTTTATTACTCTTGTAGTCGTTTCATTTTCTTTCTTCATTTTTTGCTTTGAAAATTGAAATAGCCTTACGTTAGAAAGTAAAAGAAGAATCAATTTTTTTAACCCTATATATGCTACCTCATAATACATTATAGGATGTACTGATAATAATACTATCATTTTTGAATAAAGCTAATCATAGTGCTTCTTAAACATAACTACAGATGTTTTATAATCGCCTAGCAGCTTATTTATTATTCAATTATGAATAGCCTCGGCTATTTTTAATGTGTTATTTAAATCATAATAAAGCTTTTTGGACTCTATTCCAAACTTCATACTCTTATTAAAATTTTCACAATTCCTATAAATCAAACCTATTTTTTAAAAACATCAACTTTATTAACTAGATCATCTTTTTTTTAATTTTCTCTGCTTGTAACTAATATCATTCAGCTTTAGCGTTATCTTTTTTATATAAATGATGCTATATCAAGTACAAATTTCACTTTTTAACATCATAATTAACGGTAGAGTCTAATTTCTGTATGACCTTTAAAATTGATATTAAAAAAACAAAAAAATAGCTTTCTTAGAAATTTATGTATTAAATACAAAAAAAAACCAGCATTCGTGCTGGTTTTTTTTATTGTATGTGATTTTTTCTTATCCTCCAAAGTCATCAAAACGGATATTTTCGTCATCAAGACCAAAATCTTCACCCATTTTTTGTACTGCTTTGTTCATTAATGGTGGTCCACAGAAATATAATTCTAAATCTTCAGGACTATCATGTTTCGATAAATATTGATCTATTACAACTTGGTGAATAAAACCAACAAAACCGTCACCTGATTCATCGTTAATATCTGTTTTAACTTTCCAGTTATCTTTCTCTAACGGTTCAGATAACGCTAAATAAAACTTAAAGTTTGGAAAATCTTTTTCTAATGCTCTAAAGTAGTGGATATAGAATAATTCTGCTTTAGAACGACCTCCATACCAATATGTTACTTTTCTACCAGTTTTTAAAGTTCTAAATAAATGATAAATGTGAGAACGCATTGGTGCCATACCAGCTCCACCACCTACATATAACATTTCTGCTTCAGAATCATTAATAAAGAATTCTCCATAAGGTCCTGAAATCGTTACTTTATCACCTGGTTTTTGGTTAAAAATATAAGAAGATGCTACTCCAGGATTTACATCCATCCATGCATTTTTAGCTCTATCCCATGGCGGAGTTGCAATACGAACATTTAACATAATTTCTCTTCCTTCTGCTGGGTAAGAAGCCATAGAATATGCTCTTTCTACAGTCTCATCATTCTTCATTACTAATGGCCACAATCCAAATTTATCCCAATCTGCTTTGAATTTATCTGGTTCACCTGGATGATCATCTGGGTGAGCAGTAATATCCATACCTTCATATTTTACTTCACATTGAGGTATTTCTATCTGAATATATCCACCCGCTTTGTAGTCCATTTCTTCAGGAATTTCAACTACAAATTCTTTAATAAAAGTTGCTACGTTATAATTTCTTACAACAACTGCCTCCCATTTCTTAATTCCAAAAATTTCTTCTGGAATAGAGATATCCATATCTTGCTTTACCTTAACCTGACAAGCTAAACGGATACCGTGTTGTAATTCTTTTCTCGTAAAGTGAGGTGTTTCTGTTGGTAAAGCTTCACCTCCACCAGAATTTACATGACACTCACACTGGACACAAGAACCACCACCACCACATGCAGATGGTAAGAAAATCTTTTGATTACCTAATGTAGATAATAACGTTCCACCTGATGGTACTTCGATAGTTTTTTCACCATTGATCGTAATTTTAACTGGACCAGATGGTGCTAATTTTTGCTTTACAAATAATAACAGTGCTACCAATAACAAAGTAACTGCTAAAAAAGCGACTACGGTTATTGCAACTGTTCCTCCTGTACTTACTTCTAAAAACATCATTACTTTGTAATTTCTTTAGTGTTATTTGCTAATTTTTCAGCTTTCTTATCTACATCCTCTTTAACCTCTACCTTCACTTCTGCTTTAGTAGTAGCTCCTTCTTTCTTTGGCGCATCATCTCCACCAGTTAACATTCCACCGAAACTCATGAATCCGATAGCCATTAAACCAGTGATGATAAATGTAATTCCCAATCCTCTTAATGGACCTGGAACTTGAGAATATCTGATTTTCTCACGGATAGCAGCGATTGCTAAAATAGCTAAGAACCAACCGATTCCTGAACCAATTCCGTAAACAAAAGATAATCCTAAAGTTGGAATCTCACGAGACTGCATAAATAAAGAACCTCCTAAAATCGCACAGTTTACAGCGATTAATGGTAAGAAAATACCTAAAGAGTTATATAATGCTGGTGCAAATTTCTCAACGATAATCTCTACTAATTGTACCATAGTTGCAATCGTAGCGATAAACATAATGAATGATAAGAAACTTAAATCGTAACCTGCATATTCTTCACCTAACCAAGATAAAGCTCCTGGTTGTAATAAATATTGATCTAATAACCAGTTTACAGGAACCGTTACAGCTAATACGAAAATAACTGCTGCTCCTAAACCTACAGCTGTTGATACTTTTTTAGATACTGCTAAGTAAGAACACATTCCTAAGAACGTAGCAAATACCATGTTATCTATAAATATCGACTTAAAAAATAATTCTATGTACTCTAACATAATTTTTTCTTTTAATGTGTGTTAGACTAATCTTCGATTAATGCTTTATTTCTACTACGTTGTACCCAAATAATGATTCCAACTACGATTAAAGCCATTGGTGATAATAACATAAATCCGTTATTCTCGTAACCGATAGCATATAAACCAGTTTTTTCAATTGGATCTCCTAAAACTTTGAAGCCTAATAAAGTTCCAGAACCTAACAACTCTCTAAAGAATCCTACAATAATTAAGATTACTGCATATCCTAAAGCATTTCCAATACCATCTAAGAATGATCTCCATGGTCCATTTCCTAAAGCAAATGCCTCGAAACGTCCCATAATAATACAGTTTGTAATAATTAATCCAACAAATACCGATAGCGTTTTACTTAACTCATAAGCAAAAGCTTTTAGTACTTGGTCTACAATAATTACTAATGCAGCAACTACGATTAACTGTACGATAATTCTAATTTTTGATGGAATAATATTTCTCATTAATGAGATTACCACGTTACCTACTCCTAATACAAACAATACAGAAATAGACATTACTATTGAAGCTTGTAATTCTGCTGTAATTGCTAAAGCAGAACAAATACCTAATACCTGAATTGTAATCGGGTTATTATCCGCTAACGGATCAGTGATTAGTTTTGCGTCTTTCTTTGATAAAAGTCCCATATTATTTTAATGTTTTAAAGTAAGGCACGTACAATTTCAACTCAGACTTGATCATTGCTGCAACACCGTCACCAGTAATTGTAGCACCTGCAATTGCATCTACCTCATTATCAGTTTTATCTTCATTCTTAGGATCTGCATTAGATTTAGAAACTGCAATTCCTTTGAATTGACCGTTACTCATTAAATCTTCTCCTGCAAAATCATCCATAAAGAAACGTTGCTTAATGTTAGCTCCTAAACCTGGTGTTTCTCCTTTATGATCGAAGAATACTCCTTGAACTACCATATTTTTGTCCATTGCAACATATCCCCAAATCGCATCCCAAAGACCTTTACCTCTAATTGGAGCGATATAAGACATTTTACCATCTTTAGAACCTATAAACAATGGTAATCTTCTTACTTTACCGCTTTTAGCAGCAGCTTGTTCCTTTTTAATATCAATTAAGAAAGCTTCATTATTTTCAGAAATTTTATCTCCTTCAATAACTAATTGCTTTTCGATATGCTTTTTAAATACATCTTCTACTTGATCTTTAGATATAAATGCTACGCTAGTTCCTTCGTTTTCATTTACACCCATAGCGTATAAGATGTTTTGTTGTTTTTCTATTTTCTTATTAGCATCAATCATTGGACGCAACGATGACGCTGTAAAAGCCAACAACGCACCTACTACTAACACCATTCCGATGGCGAATAGTACTGTATATGAATTACTATCTGTCTTGTTACTCATAATTAAGCAGTTTTAACTTTAGCACGTTTTAATCTCTTCTTCACATTACCTTGCACTACGTAATGATCGATTGTTGGAGCAAATACATTCATTAATAAAATCGCTAAGAATACTCCTTCTGGGTAAGCTGGATTGAATACACGAATCATAATCGAAATAAAACCAATTAAGAAACCATAAATCCACTTTCCTTTATTAGTTTGTGAAGCCGTTACTGGGTCTGTTGCCATATATACAGCTCCGAATGCTAAACCTCCAATCATTAAATGATCATACCAAGAAGCACTCATTAATCCGTAAAACTTACTTGTATCTGCAATAATTCCATTACTTGCAACCGCATTAAAGATTAATCCCATTACAGCAGCTCCAATGAAAGTAGAAACGATAATTCTCCAACTACCAATCTTCGTAAAGATTAAGAATGCAGCTCCTAATAAGATTAAAAATGTAGATGTTTCTCCAACAGAACCTGGAATAAATCCGAAGAATTTCTCAAACATTGAATATGCTACTTCTTGATTTTGTGCATAACTACCTAAAATAGTTTCACCAGAAATAGCATCTGCAGTACCTGCTCTATTTACAGCATCGTGAACCCATACTTTATCTCCAGACATCCAAGTTGGATATGCAAAGAATAAAAATGCACGAATTGTTAACGCTGGGTTTAAAATATTCATTCCAGTTCCTCCAAATACTTCTTTACCAATAACAACTCCAAAAGCAACTGCTACCGCAAGCATCCATAATGGTAAATCTACTGGTACTATTAACGGAACTAACATTCCTGTTACTAAATAACCTTCTTCAATTTCGTGTCCTTTAATAATACAGAAAACGAATTCAATTGCTAAACCTACAACATAAGATACAATTACAAGTGGTAATACTTTAATTGCTCCTATCCATAAGTTTGATAAACTCCAAAAGTTACCACTAAAAAAACCTGTAACTCTTTCTACTTCACCAGTAGCTAAGTGATGTTGGTAACCTGCATTTAACATACCGAATAATAAACATGGGATTAAAGCCATGATTACAGTATTCATTGTACGTTTTAAATCATCTGCTGCCTTAATGTGAGTTCCTCCGTGAGTAGTCTCATTTGGCAAGTATAAGAAAGTATGGAAACCATTAAATAGTGGTGCTATTTTTTTTCCTTTATACTTTTCTTTTAAGTTATGTAAATTTTGTTTTAAGCTCATAATCTTATCCTAATTCTTTCATCATCAAGTCTAATCCTTCACGAATAATCTTTTGATGTGGTTGTTTTGATACACAAATAAACTCTGTTAAAGCAAAATCTTCTGGCGCAACTTCATAAGCTCCTAGACCTTCCATTTCATCAAGATCTTTGTACATACAAGCTTTTAATAATTGCATCGGATAGATATCTAACGGGAAAACCTCCTCATAAGCTCCTGTTACTACAAATGCTCTATGTTCTCCGTTAGTATTAGTATTTAAATCATACTTTTTCTTAGGAGTTAACCAAGAGAAAGTTAATGCTCTAGAAGTAGAAATTTTATTAAATATTGGTTTATTCCAACCAAAAAATTCATAATCGTCTCCTTCAGGAATAGCAGTAACTTGGTTATCATAAAAACCTAAAAATCCATCTTCGCTAACTTCTAAACCAGATAAAACGTTACCACTAATAACTCTTGTGTTGTCGTTATTTAAGTTTCCTTTTACTACATCAGAAATTTGTGCTCCAGCGATTACAGAAACATACTTAGGCTCGTTTATTTTAGAACCAGTTAATGCAACTTTTCTTGTAATATTTAACTTACCTGTTAAAAGTAACTCACCTATTACAACTAAATCTTGTGGAGTAACCACCCATACAACCTCACCTTTGTTAATTGGATTAACTTGTGCAATTTGAGTACTTACATTTCCTACTGGATGTGGTCCTTTAACATTATGTAACTCTACTCCTTTAGCAGATGCTAGAGGTGATTTAGCAGAACCAACAGAAACATGAACTTTACCTTCAGTTAATTTTGTTAACGCAGTTAAAGCAGCGTTTAATTCAGCCTCTTTACCTTCTAAAACATAATCATAATCTGCAGCTAAAGGCGCACTGTTATACCCTGACACAAAGATTGCTTTTGGCGCTTGATTTGGATTAGCAACAACATCATACGGACGTTGTTTGATAAAAGGCCAGCATCCAGAAGCAAACAGGTGATTTTTTATCTCTTCACCAGACATTGCATCTACATCTACCTTACCAAAGTCTTTATGATCTTGCGTTCCGTTAGTTGTAATTTTTATCTCTAAAACTTTTCTACGAGCTCCACGAACAACCTCTGTCACTTTACCACTTACAGGACTTGGAAATAAAATACGCTCGTCACTTTTATCGTAAAAAAGTGCCTCACCTGCCTTTACTTCAGTTCCTTCTTTTGCTAAAATTTTTGGGATAACGCCGTGAAAATCATCTGGTCTTACAGCAAAAACACTACCTAATGGAAGTTCGGTAGTTACTTGCTTTGCCTCACCAACGAGCTTTATATCAAGCCCTTTTTTTATACGGATGTCTTTTGACATAGTAACTAATGTATTTGATTTTCTTAAAAAACACGCAAATTTAATTATTTTAAAATCGACCAAGTAGTGAATTAGTGGTATATCTTACAATCACACTCTTATTTATACTTGTTCTAAATAAAAGATTGTTCTTTGGCTTACATTTTGATATTTTTGTAAGCATGAAAAAAATCATTGTTTTTTTAAATCTATTTTTATTTTTCTGCTTTAATACAGCAGGTCAAGAAATTAAAACCATACAACTAAAACCTAGAGGAAATAAAAACCCAGTTCCAATTGCAAGATTAGGCTCTGTTTTAGAATTATCTTTTGATGACTTAGAAGCCGATAATAAAGAATATCAGTATAAAATTCAACACATGACTTACGACTGGAAGCCTAGCAACCTTCAGTCTAATCAATATATAAATGGCTTTGATCAAAATTACATAATAGATGTTACAAACTCATTTAACACGCTACAAAATTACACTCATTACAAATTAACTATACCAAATCAAAATACCACAATCACAAAAAGCGGCAATTATCTATTATCTGTTTTAAATGATTATGATGAAGTTGTTTTTACGCGAAGATTTGTTTTATATGAAGATTTAACTACTGTAGGCGTAAATGTTATTAGAAGCAGAAACACAAAAACTGTAGACACCCAACAAACTGTTCAATTTATTGTAAATCACGAAAACTTATTCATTAACAACCCCAATCAAGAGGTAAAAATTCAACTTTTACAAAACAACATATGGGAAACTGCTGTTACTAACTTAACCCCTCTTTTTATCAGAAACAATCAACTAGTTTACAACAACACCATAAAAACTAATTTTTGGGGAGGAAATGAGTATTTCAATTTTGACAATAAATACATAAGAAATACTAATGTAAATATTGTAAAAACAGAAAGAAGAGATCTTTTCCACAACTACTTATACACAAATATCGAGAGAAACGATAGGCCATACACTTATTACCCAGACATTAACGGACAATTTACTATCAGAACTTTAGACGCAGAAGATGAAGCCTCAGAAGCCGATTATGCTATGATGCATTTTTCGTTAGAAGTATACCAACCTTATGATAAAGATGTTTACGTGTACGGAGCTTTTAATGATTTTCAATTAGAAGAGGAAAATAAAATGACCTATAATTTTGATAAAGGAATTTATGAAGCAAAAATCCTTTTAAAACAGGGATTCTATAATTATACTTATGTCACAGTAGATTCTAATGGAAAAGTAGACCCTACAGAAATTAACGGATCTTTTTTTCAAACAGAAAATGTGTACAATGCTATAATTTATTACAGACCTTTTGGTGGTATTTTTGATAGAGTAATTGGGCTTGGACTTGGATACTTTGATCAAAACAGGTAATTTGCACGAAATTGCTATTGTAAATAAAAAGCATTATATTTAATATATGTTTCAACAGGTCACGAAAGGAATTAAAATATCAGTAAAAACCGCTTTTAACGGTACAATTTACAGAGGATACATGCAACATTATGCCTTTAGTTATTTTATTACCATAAAAAATAATTCCAATGAAACTGTTCAACTACTTGAACGTTTTTGGACTATTTTTGATGCTTTAAACAATAAAGAATACATAGAAGGAGAAGGAGTTGTTGGCCAGATGCCCATAATAAAACCTAACGAAGAATACAATTACAGATCTAACTGTTTTTTACTTTCTTCTGTAGGATCTATGACAGGAAAATACAAAATGATAAATACCGAAACTCAAGAAGAGTTTTTAGTAAACATACCAACTTTTCAACTAACTACGACACCGACGCTTAATTAATGGCGAAAAAAAAACAACTAATTAAAAGTAACGAAACTAACTGTTTAAATTGCGGTTATGAATTCGAAGGACATGAACTATTTTGTCCTGTGTGCGGACAAAAAAACAAAGATAAAAGAATAACTTTTGGCAGTTTTGTTAAAGAGGTTTTTGCAGGGTTCTTTTCTTGGGACGCTAAATTTTGGCGAACCTTAAGACCTTTACTATTTAAACCTGGAAGAGTATCGAAAGATTACATAGAAGGAAAGCGAGTGAAATACAGCAATCCTTTTCGTTTTTATCTTACCACTTCTGTTTTATTTTTTCTTCTTGTCGGCTTAAATAATACAATCAAGGAATATAGAGAATTATCTTCTACAGATATAAAAAATGAGAAAAAAATAACCGTAAAACAAGTTTCCGATTCAATAAAAAAAGAAATTGAAACAGGCAAAAAACAATACATAAACACAGATTTTAGAGGATTCAAAAAAGGCCTACAAGCTGGAATGAAGAACGGGATGAAAGATGGAATTAAAAAAGATTCTAGCTCCACTACCGATAGCATTAAAAAAGGCAATAGCTTTGATAACTTCGTAAAATTTAATACTAAAAACCCTAAATTATCTACAGATGAAGCATTAGACAGCTTAAACGTAGAAAAAAACTTTAGTAACCGTCTTAAATATTCTAAAGCAAAAACATTCTCTTCTCTTATTAACAATGAAGATGGTGTTAAATCTTTTATAGACAACTTAGTCTCTAAAACATCAGTAGCTCTTTTTATACTATTACCAATCTTTGCTTTATTTTTTAAGCTAATTTACATCAGAAGAAAATTTACATACGTTGAACATTTAGTATTCATCTTCCACATACAAACTGTGTTTTTTATCATTTTTATTTTGTTTGTACTATTTGATATTGGATTACCTGAACAAATGGAAACAAATGGCTCAACAGTAATTTCTATTCTAGTTTTAATTTTTATGATTTACCTTTTTATTGCAATGAAAAGGTTTTATAAACAAGGTTTTTTTAAAACTTTAATAAAGTACTTTTTTGTAAACTTAACTTTTATGATGCTTGCAAGTTTAGGAATGTCTGTTCTAACCTTAATAACATTTCTACTTAATTAACACATGAGATACCTCCTCAGAAACATAATCAATATATTTCAAAGAAACAGTTTCTTTATTTTTTAATACAGAAGTTGTTGAGACTGTTTCTACATTTTTTCTTTTCATTTTTATTGAAGTTGTCGTATCTCCTAAATGCTCGTTTTGATGAAAATTCAAAATATCAACTTGATTAAAAACCTCCTTATCACTTAACCAATCTTCAAACCATTCTTTCCTTTGTGCTTTCATTTGTGAACTATACAATGTAGAACTAGACCAAACTCGTGGTTTTTGTGGTAATTTTTCAAAAAACTTTTCTTTTCCTGTCCATATTAATTCATACAATTCTAAATTAACACCCCAATCAACCAAAACAATTGTAAAAGGCTCTATTTCTAACAAATCATAATCTTCAACATCTTTAACAACATTATCCGAACTCAACAACCTTTTAACAATAATCCCTCTACTATACCTGTATTTATCTTTTTTTATATGATTTTCCAAACCTCCATTTAACAAACAGATCAATCTTTCTTTCCCACTAACTCCAATCCAAGTACCACCAGCGAACTTATCTTTAGGATAAAACAAATCCACATTATCTTCGGCATATTTTCGAGGCTCTATAGTTTCTCTTTTAGGATCTTCATCTCTATTAGAAGTTAATATAAAATCATCATTCCCTAATGGTAAGTAAGTAACTGTACACATTTATTATTCGTTTTTAAAATCGTATTATTCACTTTTGTAGTAGTATAATAAAAACTATCATTACAAAAAGATCTAAAAATTGTAACTTTGTTACACCAAAATTATCATATATAAATTCAATAAACAAACAACCATGGGAAAAGGATTTTTCAATGTACCTATAGCTGTAAACGAACCTGTAAAAGCTTACATTCCTGGTTCTCCAGAAAGAGAAAGCGTATCTGCACAATATAAAGAGTACTTCAATGGATCTATTGATGTACCAATGTATATTGGGAGTGAAGAAATTAGAACAGGAAACACTAAAAACATGACCCCTCCACATGACCATCAACACGTTGTTGGTCAATACCACATAGGAGACAAAACACATGCGCAAAAAGCTATAGACACTGCTTTAGAAGCTCGTAAAGAATGGGCTCAAATGCCATGGGAACAAAGAGCTGCAATTTTTTTACGTGCTGCTGAGTTAATTGCTGGGCCTTACCGTGCAAAAATTAATGCAGCAACAATGATTGCCCAATCTAAAACCATTCATCAAGCTGAAATTGATGCTGCATGTGAATTAATAGATTTTTTACGTTTTAACGTAGAATACATGTCTGATATTTACAACGAACAACCAAATTCTGACGACGGAATTTGGAACAGAGTAGAATACAGACCATTAGAAGGTTTTGTATACGCAATCACCCCTTTTAACTTCACAGCTATTGCTGCAAATCTACCTGCTTCTGCTGCTATGATGGGTAACACTGTAGTATGGAAACCTTCAGATAGTCAAATATTTTCTGCAAAAGTAATTGTAGATATATTTAAAGAAGCTGGAGTTCCTGACGGAGTTATTAATGTAATTTATGGTGATCCAGTTGAAATTACTGAGGTTGTATTATCTTCTCCAGATTTTGCTGGCTTACACTTTACAGGATCTACTTTTGTTTTCAAAGAATTATGGAAAAAAATTGGAGAAAACATCCACACATACAAAACTTACCCAAGAATTGTAGGTGAAACTGGCGGTAAAGATTTTATTGTAGCTCACCCTTCTGCAAATCCAAAACAAGTTGCAACTGGGATTTCTCGTGGGGCTTTTGAATTCCAAGGACAAAAATGCTCTGCTGCTTCTAGAGTTTATTTACCAAAATCTATTGCTAACGAAGTTTTAGATTACGTTAAAGAAGATATTGCTTCATTTAAAATGGGATCTCCAGAAGACATGAGCAATTTTATCACTGCTGTAATTCATGAAGGATCTTTTGACAAATTAGCTAAATATATTGATCAGGCTAAATCAGATAATGATGCTGAAATTATTGCTGGAGGTAATTACGATAAATCAAAAGGATATTTTATTGAACCTACTGTTATTTTAGCAAAAAACCCTAAATATACTACTATGTGTACTGAATTATTCGGACCTGTAGTTACTATTTATATTTATGAAGATGCCGACTGGGCTAAGACATTAGAATTAGTAGACGGAACTTCTGAATACGCTTTAACTGGAGCTATTTTCTCTACAGATAGATACGCTATTGCCGAAGCTACAAAAGCATTAGAAAACTGCGCTGGTAATTTCTATATTAACGATAAACCAACCGGAGCTGTTGTAGGACAACAACCATTTGGTGGAGCAAGAGCATCTGGAACAAACGACAAAGCTGGTTCTGCACAAAACTTATTACGTTGGGTTTCTCCTAGATTAATCAAAGAAACTTTTGTTTCTCCAACTGATTATAGATATCCTTTTTTAGGATAATTTAAAAATATTTTTTTTTACTAAAGACTGGATTAAAATCCAGTCTTTTCTTTTTCAAAAAAAATTAATACATTTCTCATGATTCTTAAAGCGTAATAAAATGAAACGAGACCGAATAGCTTCTGTAGACTTTTTAAGAGGTATTACTGTTATTCTAATGATTTTAGTTAACACACCAGGTAGTTGGTCTCATGTTTACGCTCCTTTACTACACGCTAAATGGAATGGATTAACTTTCGCTGATCTTGTTTTTCCTTTTTTTTTATTTATAATGGGAATATCCATATCCATAGTATTTAACAACAAAAAAATAAACTCCTCTGTATTAAAAAAGATAACTATTAGGAGTTTTAAACTAATTTTAATTGGATTATTCTTAAATGCATTTATCCCATATTTTCCTTTTTTTACAAATTTAGAATCTATTCGAATTCCTGGTGTTTTACAACGTATAGGAATTGTATTCTTTTTCACTTCATTGTTTTATTTAATTTGCAACAAAAAATCTTTTTACATCTTAACCACAATCAGTCTAATTGGCTATTGGTTTTGGATCGCATACCTTCCTATTCCAAAATTCGGAACTGTTAGCTTAGAACAAGTTCCTAACAATTGGATTATGTACATAGATATGCTTTTTTTAAAAGGACATACCTGGTTACCAGACTATGACCCTGAAGGAATTTTAAGTACAATCCCATCAATTTCCACGGCTTGTATTGGTGTAATTATTGGTGAATTTTTCCACACTACAAAAAACAAACAACGTATTTTTCTACTACTAGGAATAATTTTATTATCTATAGGATATCTTTGGAGTTTTACCTTTCCTATTAATAAAAACCTATGGACAAGTAGCTTCGCTTTAGTAACTAGTGGATATGCGACACTAATTCTTTCCTTTTTCTACTATTTTTTAGACATAAGAAAGATTAATCTTGGCACAGCAATTATTGCTGTTGGAACCAATCCAATAATTATTTATTTTTCATCAATGTTTATTGCTAAATGTTTTTATCTATTAAAAATTAATTCTAAAACAAACATTCATGATTGGCTGTTTAACAATTTCTTTATTAATCAAGAAATTATAAGCCTTAAAACATCCTCTTTACTTTATGCTATAACTGTTATTCTTTTTTACATACTATTTGCTTATATCCTGTATAAAAAGAAAATCTTTATAAAAGTATAATTTTTATTAAAAATTAGCCCTTAAACTTTATTGGTAAGTGGACTACTTTTTTGGTTTTAAAGAAATCTTCATCAAAAAAATCTGGTAAATCATAAATAGTAGCTTTAGGAAACTTTGCTAATTCCTCTGTTAAATCACCACCTTTTAAATATAAAATTCCATTTTTTAATTCATGATTTTGCTTCTTGTGAACTTTATTTTTCACCCATCTATGAAAAGTTTCCATTTGCGCAACAGCTCTACTTACAATAAAATCATAAGTTTCATCCACTTCTTCTACTCTTCCATGCGTAGTTTTTACATTTTCTACCCCTAAACCTTCTACAACTTCATTTACAACTTTAATCTTTTTTCCAATAGAATCTACTAAATGAAAATTAGTTTCAGGAAATAAAATAGCTAAAGGCACACCAGGAAAACCACCACCAGTTCCTACATCCATTACACTAGTTCCAGGTTGAAACTCCATCACTTTTGCTATACCCAAAGAATGTAATACGTGACGTAGATACAGTTCATCAATATCTTTTCTAGAAACAACATTAATTTTTAGGTTCCAATCTTCATATAATTCCTGTAAAAGTGTAAATTGGCGTAACTGATTTTCAGTTAAATCAGGAAAGTATTTTAAAATGATATCCATGCTATTATATTTGCGTGACAAAAGTAATAACATTTGTTTATATAGTTAAGATTTTTACAAATCAATAATTATCGTTAAAAACTTTCGTTATCAGATAAACATGAGCGAAAAACACTTATTTTTACCCCATTAAATTACGACATGAATTCGATTAAATTTTCAAGAATAGATAAAGCCAAGTTCTTTAGAACTTTAAACAAAAGAGTAAACGATTACTTTAAAGAAAATGACATTAAAAGAACAGGAAACTGGAAATTGTATTTAAAAGCAATTATCATGTTTACACTTTTCTTAGCGCCTTTTGCAGTTATATTAACTGTTGACATGCCTAACTGGCTTAGATTTCTATTAACAATTGTTATAGGAATTGGTATGGCTGGTGTTGGTATGAATGTGATGCACGATAGTAACCATGAATCTTTCTCAAGTAAAAAATGGGTCAACAATCTTATGGGAAGCAGCATGTATATTTTAGCAGGAAATGTGTATAATTGGAAAGTACAACATAATGTTTTACATCATACATATACCAATATTCAAGATCATGATGAAGATATGGATGCTGGTAGAATTATTCGTTTTTCTAGACATACAGAATGGAGACCTTTTCATAGATTTCAAAAATATTACTCACCAATTTTATATGGTTTATTAACTATAAACTGGGCAATTACTACAGATTTCAAGCAAATGCATAGTTATTTAAAGAGAAAATTATCTTACGGAAAATTTCCTAATCCAAAAGTGGAATGGACTAAATTAATTGTTACTAAAATTATTTATTATGCAATGTGGTTAGTTCTTCCATTATTAGTTTTAGACATTGCATGGTGGAAAGTTTTAATTGGTTTCTTTGTGATGCATTATACTGCTGGAATTATTTTAAGTTTTGTTTTCCAATTAGCACACATCGTACCATCAACAGAAACTCCTTTGCCAGATGAAAATGGTAATATGAAAAATACTTGGGCAATTCATCAGTTATATACCACAGCAAATTTTGCCCCAAAAAATTGGTTCATTAATTTCTATACAGGTGGTTTAAACCACCAAGTAGAACACCATATTTTCCCTCACATTTCGCACATTCATTACAGTAAAATAGCGAAAATAGTTAAAGAGACTGCTAAGGAATTTAATTTACCTTATCACGAATATAAAACAACACGAAGAGCAATATTAGAACACTTAAGACATATTGCCGAACTAGGAAAAAAACCGCAACTAGCATAATCAACTAAAACAATGTCAGAAGCATTATCGAACAGAATTAATAGTTTACCTGTATCGCAAACATTAGCCATGGCTGCTAAAGCCAGAGAATTAAAAAGTCAAGGAAAAGACATTATCAGTTTAAGTTTAGGAGAACCTGATTTTAACACACCTGATTTTATTAAAGAAGCTGCCATTGAAGCAGTAAATCAAAATTACAATTCATACACTCCAGTAGACGGATATGTAGAATTAAAAGAAGCTATTTGTAAAAAATTCAAACGTGATAATGATTTAAACTATACTCCAAATCAAGTTGTAGTCTCTACAGGAGCCAAGCAATCTATCACAAATGTAATGCAAGTGTTATTAAACCCTGGAGACGAAGTTTTATTACCTTGCCCTTACTGGGTAAGTTACTCTGCAATTGCAACATTATGCGAAGCTGTTTCTGTTGAAATTCCATCAACTATTGAAACAAACTTTAAAATTACTCCAGAGCAATTAGAAGCTGCAATTACACCAAAAACAAAATTAATTTTATTCAACTCACCAAACAATCCGAGTGGTACAATTTACACTAAAGAAGAGTATTTAGCTTTAGCTAAAGTATTAGAAAAGTATCCAGAGATTTTCGTGATGTCTGATGAAATTTATGAGCATATTAATTACGGAACAAAGCCTTTTAGTTTTGCCGCTATAGAAAGCATGTACGATAGAACAATTACCGTAAACGGATTAGCAAAAGCTTTTGCCATGACAGGTTGGAGAATTGGTTATATAGGAGCTCCTGCTTGGATAGCTAAAGCTTGTACTAAAATGCAAGGACAAGTTACTTCTGGAACCAATTGTATTGCACAGAGAGCCGCAATTACAGCTGTATCTGCAAACCCAAGTGCTGTTCAGTACATGGTAGATGAGTTTAAATCGAGAAGAGACATTGTACTTGATTTATTAGGAAAAATCGAAGGTTTTAAATTAAACGTTCCTGAAGGAGCTTTCTATATCTTCCCAGATATTTCTGCTTTCTTCGGAAAAACAATACAAGGTAAAGAAATTAACAATGCTTCTGACTTCTCTATGTTATTATTAGAAGAAGCAAATGTAGCTACAGTAACTGGCGATGCTTTTGGTGCACCAAACTGTATTCGTATGTCTTATGCCGCTTCAGAATTACAATTACGTGAAGCTATAAAGCGTATTAAAGAAGTATTAAGTTAGTTTTCTTAATAAACACTTAAAAACATAAAACAAGAAACCTGATTTATTATTATCAGGTTTTTTGTTTTTAAAAGCTCGAAAAAGAATGAATAAATTGGTTTGTAAATTAAAAAACGTTGAAAATTTAACCATCCAAAGCTTACGACGAAGAATCGATGACGGATATCGATTTATTGTCTATCAATACAGTATCTCTTTAATTGTAGGTAATATTTTTACTGTATCATCTGCATATTTACTAAAAAAAGAAGATCAAAAAACACACACACTCAAATACAACTTATTATCCTTTATTTTTGGTTGGTGGTCTTTAGACGGAGTTACAAATACTTTAAAAAGTTTAAAAACAAATTCCAAAGGTGGTCTTGATGTAACTAAGGACATAATGCTTAATCTAGACCACACCTCTTTAAAAGCTAGAAAAGTAAAAATAGAAGAATTATACACAATATTTAAACACCCGTCGAAAGCTATTTTAAAAGATTTTATCAAATCGATTAATAATGTTATTGGTTTAAACACTTATCAAAATATTTATTTAGGACAATATTTAAATACTGAAGGCTCAAGTTACTTTATTACATTCGAAAATATTTCAGAAACTTCTAAAGAAGATTTAATGAAAGAACTCAGAAAAATATTTTATGATCATGTTCATATTGATATTTCAGAAATTAATAATCAAGATGAAGTAACTAATAGACTTATCGAACAAGGAATAAAGTTGTAAATCTTAATTTAACTACGAGATTTCGAAATAAATTCAATAGTTCTAAAAAGGCAACGATAAATTTCGTTGCTTTTTCTTTTTAATTTTTCTTAAGTACAACACTTTCTTATCATAATCGATAAGAGCTTTTCCTTTTTCTAAAACATCAGCACCAATTATTCCATGTACTTCTTTAGCATTATGCATCGTTAATGCAGCATTTACATGTTTTAAGTCAAAAAGAACTAAATCACAATTTTTCAATTTCCAATCTCCTATTCTTAATCGATTACCAGTAGATTTATAAGTTTCCATATCAGTTGCTCCTGCACCAGCTGCCTTAACTTCGCTAACCTCAGAAACCAACTTAAATTGATCAACTAAATGTAATCCAACACAAGAGTTTGAAGCTCCAGTATCTAAAATAAAAACACCTTTTACACCGTTGATTTCAGCTTTCAACTCAAGGTGATTTGTTTTCATTTTTTTCAACTTTATTCGAACGTATTTCTTTTTTCGTAATACTTTTTTCAAACTTGCCATTTCTTGTACTTTTGTCGCTACAAAGATACAGTTAAAATCACATGATTACAGATACACACACGCACTTATATTCAGAGCAATTTAATGACGATAGAGATGAAATGATTAATAGAGCCAAAGATGTTGGTGTTTCTCGTTTTTTTATTCCAGCAATTGATAGTTCACACACAGAAAGCATGTTCGAATTGGAAAAGAATTATCCCAATGATATTTTCTTAATGATGGGACTTCACCCAACTTCTGTTAAGGAAAATTATAAAGAGGAATTAGCTCACGTAAGAGAATGGATTGACAAACGTGATTTTTATGGAATTGGAGAAATTGGAATTGATTTGTACTGGGACAAAACATTTTTAGCTCAACAACAAGAAGCTTTTAAAACTCAAATACAATGGGCAAAAGAGAAACAACTTCCAATTGTAATTCACTGTAGAGAAGCTTTTGATGAAATTTTCGAAATTTTAGAGGAAGAAAAAGGAGATGATTTGCATGGAATTTTCCATTGTTTTACAGGAACTTTTGAACAGGCTCAACAAGCAATTTCATACAATATGAAGTTAGGAATTGGCGGCGTAGCAACTTTTAAAAACGGAAAAATCGATAAGTTCTTAAATGAAATAGATATCCAACATATAGTTTTAGAAACCGACTCACCTTACTTAGCTCCTACTCCATATAGAGGAAAAAGAAACGAAAGCAGCTATATCACTCAAGTTGTTGGTAAATTAGTTGATATTTACGGTAAATCATTTCAGGAAATTTCCGAAATTACAACAGAAAACTCGAAACAAATTTTCAAAATATAATATGAAAGAAATTGATAAAATTGCGTGGATAGAAACTAAGAATGGCAAAATTCTAAGTACTCGATCTAAAGGAAAAGAAAAATTTTATATTCCTGGAGGAAAAAGAGAACATAACGAATCTGATGAAGAAACACTTATTCGTGAAATAAAAGAAGAGTTAAGTGTTTCTATAATAAAAGACACTATAGAATATCTTGGAACTTTTAAGGCGCAATCGGACGGTGCTAAAGAAGGAATCTTAGTTAAAATGACTTGCTACAAAGCAAAATTTACAGGAACCATACTAACAGATAACGAAATTGAAGAAACACAATGGTTAGATTCTTCTCATATGGACATTATTTCCGAAGTTGATAAGAAAATATTTTCTTTCTTGAAAGAGAAAAAAGAGATTAAATAACTACTAAAGTGAATAGAGAAACAGCATATTATTCATCTCCTATTGGGATTGTAGAAATAACCGGAGATGATAAATCAATTCACTCTATTTATTTCATAGAAGATGAACATTCTGCCTCAGAAAATATTTCATCAAAAGAAATTAGAAAATGTGTTCAACAACTAGACGAATATTTCTCTGGAAACCGTAAAGAATTTGAATTAACTTTAGCTCCTAAAGGAACCATGTTCCAAGAAAAAGTTTGGAATGAATTATTAAGAGTTCCTTTTGGAAAAACTAGGAGTTATTTAGAACAATCAAAAGCATTAGGTGATATTAAGGCCATAAGAGCCGTAGCCTCAGCAAATGGTAAAAATCCGATTTCAGTAATTATTCCGTGCCACAGAATTATAGGTTCTGACGGTTCTTTAACTGGATATGCAGGCGGTGTATGGCGAAAAAAATGGCTTTTAGAACATGAAAACGGAACGAAACAACAAAGCTTGTTTTAATAAAATTACAGTTTAATTCAAATTACGTTTTTGAATAAAAAACTTCTTCATAATTTCAGCACATTCTTTTTCTAAAACACCAGACACAACCTTAGTTTTTGGATGCAATTTTGTTCCTAAAATTGTAAAACCAGATTTAGGCTCATTGGCTCCGTAAACGATTTTTCCTATCTGAGTCCAAAAACTTGCACCAGCACACATTTGACAAGGTTCTAGAGTTACATACAATGTACAATCTCTTAAATATTTGCCACCTAAAAAATCTGCTGCTGAGGTAAAAGCTTGCATTTCTGCATGAGCTGTAACATCGTTCAATCGTTCTGTTAAATTATGAGCTCGCGCAATAATCTGATTTTTAAAAACTATAACTGCACCAACAGGAACTTCACCTTTATCAAAAGCCAATTCAGCTTCCTGTAATGCTTTTCTCATGAAGTAGGCATCATCGAATACATTCATCCTATTTTCTTCTTTCTTTTCATTGAATATACCTCTGCTATAGTTGGATTTTCTGGTTTTGATACTATTTTTTCAAAAACATCTCCTGTTTTTACAAATCCTGTTTTCAGTACCTTGAAGTAAACTCCACTCATTGTTGTATTCCAAAATTCTTTTACTACAGACATGTCATTAAAGCGAACTCCTAATTTCATGCAAGGTTGCCTTGGTTTTGTTACTTCTAAAAGTGTTTCTCCAACTTTATAAGTATCTCCTACATGAATTTCTGATTCTTCTAAATCACTTAACGTAAGATTTTCTCCGAACATTCCTAATTCCCATTCTAAATTTGGATATATTTTTTTAAAGTGAGCATAATGTTTTTCTGAAAAAGCATAAACAGCCTGATCTACACCTCCATGTTTTTCTCGATTACAAATTGTATCTCCTTTAACATCTTCAACATCTAAAAAAATAGGTTCTTCAACCGGATATTTAAAAATTCCAGTAGTAACTTTTTTACCTTTCCAATCTATTTCTTTACGTTCTCCAATATTTGTAGCAAGAATCTTCATATAAGTGCTTTTTTACAAAGTTAGCTAAATAAAATAGTTATTTTTACCAAAATTTTAGGTTTGATTTCAATAGATATCCCAACAGATAAAAAAGTATATTTTGCCTCAGATCAACACTTAGGAGCACCTACAAGAGAAAAAAGCTTTCCTCGAGAAAAGAAGTTTTTAAGCTGGTTAAATGAAATAGAAAAAGATGCTGAAGCTATTTTCCTTTTAGGTGATTTATTTGATTTTTGGTTCGAATATAAAACTGTTGTTCCTAAAGGATTTGTTCGCGTTTTAGGAAAGTTAGCACAACTAAGAGATAATGGAATTCCGATTTACTTTTTTGTTGGAAACCATGATCTATGGATGAAAGATTACTTTGAAACAGAATTAAATATCCCTGTTTACTTTAAGCCTAAAGAATTCAAAATCAACAACAAAATTTTTTTAATTGGACACGGAGATGGCTTAGGTCCACATGATCTTGGTTATAAAAGAATGAAAAAAGTTTTTACTTTTCCTCTTTTTAAATGGTTATTTAGATGGTTACATCCAGATTTAGGAGTTCGCTTAGGTCAATATATGTCGGTAAAAAACAAAATGATTTCTGGAGATGAAGATTTTAAATTTTTAGGGGAAGAAAAAGAATGGTTAGTTCAGTATTGCAAACGTAAGCTAGAAACTAAACATTACGATTATTTTGTATTCGGACATCGACATTTACCTCTTGATATCACACTTAACAAAAATAGTAAATACTTTAATCTTGGTGACTGGGTTCAATATTTCACTTATGGAACTTTTGCTAGTTCTAAATTTACACTCGACAAATACGAATAACTATTTTTTAATCTTTTTTCACTAAAAACAAAAAGGGATTTCACCCATAAAAAACTAACTAACAAGACCATACTATTGTTTTTAACATGAAAATTGCATAACACATTTTCACTTAAAAACATGAATATGATTAAAAGAATTACCTCTATTATTTTTCTACTTATAACTTAATGATAGGATTTTGAATAAAGAGGTTAAATCTTATAAAAACTTAAACACCCAAAAAAGTTTGGTAAACTCTCAAGGATTAAATTCAGGTATTTACATTGCTAAAATAAGTACAACTGAAGGTGATAAAACAATACGACTCATTAAAAATAAAATTTATTAAACTCATAATCAAAATTTAAGCAATAAAAAAAGTAATCTCAAACGAGATTACTTTTTCATTTTATTACTGTTTTTATTTTAATTCACATTTTCACTAAATGGAGTTGGAAAAGCATCTAAAGCATTATCTCCCATTCTATCTAAAGGCAAGAAATTAACATCATTTAATCTTCCTGTTCTTCTTAAATCAATCCACCTATGTCCTTCTCCAATTAAAGAGTACCTTCTTTGGTTTAGCACCTCTAATTCCAAAGCAGTATCTGTTGTAGCTCCAGAATAATTTGCTAATCCAGCAGCGTTTCTAATCACATTTATTGCATTTACAGCTTCAGCATTATTAGTTCCGATATTAGCTTCTGCATAAATTAAAATTAACTCTTCATTTCTGATTAAATATACAGGATCGGTATTACTCGTATATAAAGCCATTTGATGTGTTGCTGTTAAATCGTCAAACATTCTTGGTGTTGATAGCATAAATGACTTATTTGCAACTCTTGTATCTCCAGCTTCAGCATCTGCAATCCAAGAATTATGAATCATATACTCTTGACCAGATTGACCTAAAACATAAAATTGAGCATTTAAAACATCGTTTCCTGTAGCACCAAAAACATGAGCAACTCCTACATTTAAAGCTCCTGAAATATCAAAGAACGAATTACTTAATAATGATAAAGCATCTGATTTATTCCCTTGATATAATGCTACTCTAGCCGCTAAAGCTCTATTGAAAGTAGCAAATGTTGCTGGTGTAGCAAACCCATCATAACCAGAACTAATAGGAAAGTCGAAAGTTCCTCCACCGTTTGTTAAATCTGAATTTGCATCATTCAATAAATTTCTAATTGCGGTTAAAGCTTCTGGGTATCCTAAAAACGGACCTAAATTATCTGGATCTGCAACATCTACTCTAATTCCATTACTGAATTGACGATTAGCAACCATTAATAACGCATAAGCTTTAATTGTATTTGCATATCCATAATAAGAACGTTTAGTCGCATCTGAAAAACCTGCTTCAGAATTTTCAACAGCAGTTACTAAAACATTTGCTGCTTTTACAACTCTATACCAAGCAGAATAAGCACGTGTTGTTAAAAATCCATTATTATCTAAAGGCCCTTTTAACAACTCTCCTGTATATCTTGGATCTGTTCCTGTTAAATCATAATACTCTCTACCGATATAGCTAATTGTCTGATAGTGAAACTCTAAATCATTTCTCATTACTGCCTCTAATCCTACTGCTAAAGATTGAACATCAGCCTGAGAAGCTCCATCTGCAAAACTCTCTAAAGTAGGAGCATTTTCGTTAGGTAAATCTTCTAATTCACAACTTGTAAAAAAAACAGCTGTGAACACTAATATTAAAATTGAAATTTTATTTTTAAGCATTGTATTTTTTTTAGAAGTTAACATTTAAATGAAAGTTAATAAACTGAGAAGCTGGATAAGGAGTTACTTCTACATTGTTTGCTAAAACATTATTTCCGAAGTTAGAAACCTCAGGATCGTAACTATTATAATCGAAAATATTAATTAAGTTTCTACCAGAAATTCCAACTTTCACTCTTTCAAAACCTTTAAATACATTTTCGTCAAATGTGTAATACAAACCTACTTCACGTAATCTAATATATCCTGCATCTTCAATTACTGGTGCTGGATTAACGAAAGCCAAACTAGATCTATACTCTCCGTTCGTTTGTACTCCTAAAGGATCTAAACCAGTATCATCATAATCCCAAGTAGTACCTGCTAAATCATAAAGTAAAGTTGTTAAATTAATTCCATCTCCACCTTTTTTCCAATGCCACAAAAATGTTAAATCAAAGTTTTTATAACTAATCTGGTTTTGCCATGACATTTGAAAATCTGGCTCTGCATTACCATACACAGCAAATCCATCTCCTTCTGGATCTATTTGCGCTATAGCTTCTGGAGTTAATCCAGTACTATCGTATGTACCTACAATTTGTGTAGCACTAAATCCTTCTTGAATGTAAAAAGTTCCTAATGATGATGCAAATCCTCCTGTTGTAAAGGCAGGAACATCTAAACGAGTGATTTCAGAAGTATTTTTCCACCATTTTAAATTAGCACTCCAAGAAAAATCTTCTTTCTCTATTATGTTCGCGTTTAAACCTATTTCGATACCATTATTAGCTAAAGCACCAGCGTTTTTAGACTCTCTTGTTTGTCCACTTGACGTAGGAATTTGATCTTGAATAATTAAATCTTCGATTTCTTTGTTATAAAAAGTAGTTTCTAAAACAACTCTATTATCAAATAGTCCTAAATCTAAACCGTACTCTAATTCTTTTTGACGCTCTGGCTTGATATTTGGATTTCCTCTTAATGTCCCAGGAGCTAAACCAGAATTACCATCAATAAATTGTCCAGATGTTAGTGTAAACTTGTTTCCAAAAGGAGGAAATCTTCCTGCCTCACCATAGGCTACTCTTGGTTTAATTGTTGAAAAAATTTCAGACTCAAATAATCCTAATTTATGGACATTAACTGCTAAACTCGCTTTAGGATAATAGAAAATTTCATCTGCACTACCATTATTTGTAGACTTATCACCTCTAATACCTAATGTTCCAATAATTTTATCTGCATAATTAATTTCTTCTTGAACAAAGAAACCTGTATCCTCTTGTAATCTTATATCTTGAGTAACAGAAGAATTTTCCGCAAGCCCTAAGTTAGTTAAAGAACCATTAAACCCTGTTCCAACAGTGATTACAGTATTACGATCAAAATCTTGCAAGAAAGTACCTACCTGAGTTGTAAACCCTAAACCATTTTCAAAATCTAAATTATAAACCAAAAATGCAGAAAGGTTATAGTTGGTATTTACTGTAGTACCAGAAATAGCAGCACCTCTTAATGTGCTTGGATCTCTAAAGTATGATAAACTTCTTGGAAAAATATTTGTTGTTCTTAAAGTATATTGATCAAAACCTAATTCTAAAGTTAACTTTAATCTATGCATATCAGAATCTAAAATCTGTAAGTTTGATTTAGCACTTCCAATAAAACGATTCACGTTTTCTCTATTTGTAGTATTCGCTACAGTTTCTAAAACATTAGATCCAGCGGCTCCTGCTGGAAAAACACCATTAACTGGAGATAAATCTTCCCAAGGGAATGTAAAAGCCAAGGCGTAACCAACAGTTCTGTTAGCATTACCATTATTAAAAAAACCTCTATCAGCCTCAGAATTAATGTAATTAGACGTAACATAAATATCTAACCAATCTGTTAATTTCTGACCTAAATTTAATCTAAATGAAGTTTTTTCATATCCTGTATTTTCTACCAAACCAGGCTCATCTTTATGAGTAACTCCAAAGAAATAATCCGATTTATCATTTCCTCCAGAAGTAGTAAATCTTGATGTTGTAGAAACTCTTGTATGATCGAAAAGCTCTGCTTCATAATCATTCAAAGTTGCATTTGCTGGCCCTCCTGCTGCAGTTATTTCTGCCTGATCCCAATCTCTTAAACCTAACAACCTTGTTGGACTTCTTAATCCTACAGTTTGAGAAAAAGAAACTCTAGGTTTACCAGATTTTCCTCTTTTAGTAGTAATAATAACAACTCCTCCTGCTGCTCTTGAACCATAAAGTGCAGCTGCAGATGCTCCTTTTAAAATCTCAACATTTTCAATATCCTCCGGATCAATATCTGCAATCCTGTTTGAAGCGTCATCTTGATTTGTAGAGGTATTTCCTCCTCCTGCTGCTTCACTCACTATATTATTACCTGATGAAATTGAAGAGTTATCCACATAAACTCCATCTACAATAAATAAAGGTTGTTGGTTTCCAAAAACAGAAGTTACTCCTCTTAACCTCATAGATATTCCTCCACCAGGAGCTCCTGAATTTGCTCTAATTTCAGCTCCTGTAAATTTTCCTGACAAGGCACTATCAAATCCAGATTGATTTGTTACTTGCGCTAATTGAGCTGCTGATACACTAGCAACTGTATTGGCTAAATTCGATCTTTTCGTAGTTGTTGCTAATCCTGAAATTACTACTTCTTCTAAAACATCTGAATCTTCTTTTAATGTTACGTTAATAAATTTTGATGCAGAAGTAATTTTAATTTCCTGGTTTGCAAAACCTAAAGAAGATATAACTATTGTAGTTGGTATTTTTTTTACAGTTATACTGAATTCCCCGTCCCCGTTTGTTGAAGTTCCATTAGTAGTTCCTTTTTCAATTACATCTGCAAAAGGAATGCTTTCCCCGGAAGCTTCGATTACTTTCCCCTTTATAGTTTGTGACGATAAGCTAAAACTCACAAACGTCAATAAAAAGAAAAAAAGATTTTTTTCTAATGATTTTTTTCTCATAGATAAGAAGTGTTTTTAATTAATATTCGGTTAAGCCCTCAATTTAGTAAAATAAAATATTAAAAAATGTTAAAATTATTCCAACCCCTTAATTAACAATCGTTTTATTTATTAAAATCTTCAAATACCTTTAACCTCACTTTAACAAGAAAAAAATTGTTAATATTGTAGCTTTGTTCACTTAAAATCATAACTAATAATTTCTTATCACATGGACGTAGATGTTAGAGCGATTAACGAAAAAATAGAGAGAGAGAGTGCTTTTGTTGACCTTTTGACCAATGAAATGAATAAAGTTATAGTAGGTCAGAAAACAATGATTGAAAGACTTTTAATAGGTTTACTAGGAAATGGACACATTTTACTTGAAGGTGTACCAGGTTTAGCAAAGACTTTAGCTATTAATACATTATCTAAAGCTGTACAAGGTAGTTTTAGTAGAGTTCAATTTACACCAGATTTACTTCCTGCTGATGTTATTGGTACTATGATTTATAACATAAAAGATAATGATTTCTCAATTAAGAAAGGACCTATTTTTGCCAACTTTGTATTAGCGGATGAGATTAACAGAGCTCCTGCTAAAGTTCAATCTGCATTACTTGAAGCAATGCAAGAAAGACAAATTACTATTGGAGATGAGACTTTTAAATTAGACGAACCTTTCTTAGTAATGGCAACTCAAAACCCTGTTGAACAAGAAGGTACTTATCCGTTACCTGAAGCACAGGTTGATCGTTTCATGTTAAAAACAGTAATTGATTATCCTAAATTACAAGACGAACAATTAATTATGAGACAAAGCTTAAACAATAGCTTTGGTAAAGTAAACCCAGTTATTTCTTTAGATCAAATTCTTAAGGCTAGAGAAGCTGTAAATGAGGTTTACATGGATGAAAAAATAGAAAAATATATTTTAGATATAATTTTCGCTACACGTTATCCAGAAAACTATAATCTAGAAAAACTTAAACCTTTAATAAGTTTTGGATCTTCTCCTCGTGGTAGTATCGCATTAGCTAAAGCAGCTAAATGTTATGCCTTTATCAAACGAAGAGGATATGTTATTCCTGAAGATGTTCGTGCCATGACAAAAGATGTATTACGTCACAGAATTGGCATTACTTACGAAGCTGAAGCAGAAAACATGACTTCTTTAGATATTATTAATGCAATTATTAACGAAGTTCAAGTTCCATAAATTACCAAACTAAAAATCAACAAAACTAGCCATTCAACAAAACTAAATTAATCCCTTAAATTTTTTGCTAAGAATGACTTTCAAATTAACAACGTACAAAACACTAACAGGAAAAAAAGAAATTTTAGAAACTAAACAACAAAAAAACACACAAGCCATAGTTTACCAAAATGATAAACCATCGTTTTGGGTAGATTGTTTCGATTTAAAAACAGAATCAAATGTTCAAATGAACTATTTAGTATTGTGTCAAAAAAGAAGTATGAAGGAGGTAATTAAAGAAATCGCTAAAAAGAATAATGTAAATATTACTATTCAAGAAGCACCTTTATTTTCAGTAAAATCAGATTCTATTGATACTGAAATTCAATTACCACCTTTACCATTAGAATGGTTAAATTAATATGAATACCAAAGAGTTATTAAAAAAAGTTCGTAAGATAGAGATTAAGACAAAACGTTTGTCTAATCACATTTTTGGAGGAGAATACCACTCAACCTTTAAAGGTCGTGGTATGACTTTCTCCGAAGTGCGTCAGTATCAATATGGTGACGATATTAGAGCGATAGATTGGAATGTTACTGCTCGATATAACGAACCTTATGTTAAAGTTTTTGAAGAAGAACGCGAACTTACAATGATGCTCATGGTAGATGTTTCTGGATCAGAATCTTTCGGGACATCAGTTCAATTTAAAAGAGATACTGTAACAGAAATTGCTGCTACATTAGCTTTTTCAGCAATTCAAAACAATGATAAAGTTGGATTAATCTTGTTTTCTGATCAAATTGAATTATTCATACCTCCAAAAAAGGGAAAAAGCCATGTACTTAGAATTATCCGTGAACTTATAGAATTTTCTCCAAAAAGCTCAAAAACAAATATAAACGAAGCCTTAAAATTCTTATCTAGTGTAATGAAGAAAAAAGCTATTGTTTTTATGTTATCTGACTTTATTGATGAAAACTATATGAAAACATTAAAAATTGTTGGAAATAAACATGATTTAACAGGAATTCGAATTTACGATAAGTTTGATGAAGAAATTCCTAATCTAGGAATGGTTCCAATGTTAGATAATGAAACCAAGGAAGTACGATTAATTAATACCAGTTCTAAATCTTTACGAAATAAATACAAAGCTAATGCACTTCGTTTAAAAGATGAATTCCAAACTTCTTTTAAGAAAAGTGGATTAGGAACTATTAACATAAGAGTTGACGAGAATTACGTCAAAAAACTATTAAGTTACTTTAAAAACAAGGCATAATTTGAAAAATTTATTACTATACATAGTATTATTACTTTCTATTCAAGCTATTTCGCAAACTGGTCCTGTTCAGGCTGAAGTGGATACTACGAATATTCGTATAGGTGAACAGTTTCAATATAAATTATCTATAGATGGTACAGAAAATGTAATCATTCCTAAGCTAGAATTGAATGGTTTAGAAATGATAGATAGTCTTAAACTAGATACATTAAAAAACAAACTTGTTCAGAAATATATTTTAACTGGCTTTGATAGTGGATCTTTTTATATCCCTAGACAACAAATATTTATTAGAAACCAAACTTTTTTTACAGATAGTTTATTAGTTAATGTAGCTACAGTACCTGTAGATACAACTCAAGTAAAAATGTTTGCTATTAAAGGAATTAAAGGAGAACCTCTTCGTTTCAGTGATTACAAGCATATTGTTTTTTGGGTTTTAGCCATATTTCTCTTAGTAGGTTCTGTATTATATTTCGCTTTAAAAAGAACTAATGATGATCAAATTCAAACTTCAGAGCAACTCTTATCTCCATATCAAGAAGCTTTAAAAAATTTAAAGGTACTTGATGGAAAATTATTGTGGCAAAACAATCAAATTAAAGAACATTATAGTGAATTAACTCACATTATTAGAAATTTTATTGAACGTGAACTTCATATTCCTGCTTTAGAAACGACTTCTGACGGACTTATAGAAAGCCTAACAGATTTCAAAGATTCAAACTCAATTATAGCAGAAAAAGAAACAATTGATAAACTAAACGGTTTACTAAAACAAGCAGACTTAGTTAAGTTCGCAAAATCTAAACCTTTAGCTCACGAGATTGAAGCTGATAGAAATATTGCTAAATATGTAATTGACAATTTAAAACCTAATGGTGTAGATACCGAAACTACTGAAGTGGATTTAGAACCTATTATTATTGTTGAAAAACCAATAGTAAAGAAACCATCTATACTTGTTAAAATAATTACTATTACCGTATTACTTTTAATAATAACTGTTATTATTTACTCTGTATCTAAATCAGCTCCAGAATTAAACTCATTAAAACCTCAAGTAACAAATGTTCAATAATTTTGAATTCCATAATCCAGAATTTTTGTGGTTATTAATTATTGTACCACTTTTAGCTTTGTGGCTTTTTTCTAACAGAAAAAAAGAGAACACATTACTTTCAGTACCTAACCTAAAAGGTTTTGGCACAAGTGGTTCTTTACTACCAAAACTAAAACCATTTTTACATGTTTTTCGACTTTTAGCATTAGCCGCTTTAATTGTTGCTTTAGCTAGACCAAGAAATGTTTCTGTTAGTAAAAAAACAAAAACAAATCGAGGTATTGATATCGTTATGGCAATAGATGTTTCTGCTAGTATGTTAGCTAAAGATTTAAAACCTAACAGACTTGAAGCTTTAAAACGAGTTGCTATCGATTTTGTTAATAGAAGACCAAACGATAGAATAGGTATTGTAGTTTATGCAGGAGAAAGTTTTACACAAACACCAATAACCAGTGATAAATCTATCGTAAAAAGAACCATTTCAGAAATTAAATGGGGACAATTAGAAGGTGGTACAGCTATTGGTATGGGACTAGGTTCTGCAGTTAATAGACTAAAAGAAAGTAAGGCAAAAAGTAAAGTAATTATTTTACTTACAGATGGTGTAAACAATGCTGGTTTTGTAGATCCGAAAACTGCTACAGAATTGGCAAAAGAAATAGGAATTAAAGTATATACTATTGGTATAGGAACTAATGGTATGGCTCCATTCCCATGGGCAAAAGACCCAAGAACTGGTAAATTATCTTTTAGAAATCAGAAAGTTGAAATTGACGAAAAATTATTACAATTTATCGCCGATGAAACTGAAGGTGAGTATTTCAGGGCAACCGACAATACTTCTTTAAAAGAAATTTACGATGAAATAGACAAGTTAGAGAAAACTAAAATTGAAGAATTCAAATATTATAATTACACAGAAAAGTATCGACTTTTAGTGATTTTAGCAGGAATATTCTTGATTTTAGAATTCATATTAAGAAACACGTTATTTAAAAGCTTTATATAACATGTATAAAATAGAAGAACCAATATATTTTACCCTTTTCATTATCATTCCAGTAATGATTATCATTTTTTTATTGGTTTTATGGTGGAAAAAAAATACCCAAAAGAAGTTTACTAATACAGAGCTATTGACAAAATTGGCTCCTAATGCCTCTACATTTAAACCTATTTTAAAACTTATCTTTTTATTAGTCGGTTTAAGTTTTTTAATTATTTCTTTAGTAAACCCTAAAATGGGAACTAAACTCAAAACTGTAAAACGCGAAGGAGTTGATATTATTTTTGCTTTAGATGTTTCAAAAAGTATGTTAGCTAAAGATATTGCTCCGAACCGTTTAGAGAAATCAAAACAAATCATCTCTAAAATTATAGATAAGCTAGGAAGCGATCGTGTTGGAATAATCATTTATGCCGGAAATGCATATCCTTTACTTCCGATCACAACCGATCATGCGGCAGCTAAAATGTTCTTGCAAAATGCAAATCCTGATATGGTTTCTAGCCAAGGAACAGCAATTAATGAAGCTCTAGATCTTTCTAAAACATATTATAACAACGACGAACAAACTAATAAGTTTCTAGTAATTATTTCTGATGGAGAAGATCATCAAGAAGAAACTAAACAAAAAGCTCAAGATATAGCTAATGAAGGCGTAAAAGTATACACAATTGGTGTAGGAACAGAAACTGGTGGTCCGATTCCTATCGAACTTAATGGCGGACATATTGGTTATAAAAAGAACAGACAAGGTGAAACTGTAATTACCAAACGTAAAGCAGACGTTTTAGAAAGTATTGCAAGTGTAGCCAATGGAAAATATATTGACGGAAACAAAACCGAACAACCTGTAAAAATGATCGAGAAAATTATTTCAAATGCTCAAAAAAGTGAGTTTGAAACCACCCAATTTTCTGATTATAAAGATCAATTTCAATGGTTCATCGGTATTGGAATACTATTCTTAGTAATAGATTTGTTTTTCTTTGAAAGAAAAACAAAATGGATTAAAAAAGTAGACTTGTTTAACGAAAAGGAATCATAACCATGAGATTGTTTATTAATTTTTGTACTGTTTTCTTATTACTAACAAGCACTTTTATTGGTGCTCAACAAGACACACTAAAACTTCAACGTGAAGCCAGATCTTTACTGCGTGAAGGAAATGAGTTATACAACAAAGAAAAATTCAATGAAGCTTCTATTGCATACAGAAAAGCTTTAGGCAAAAACAGTAAATACGATAAAGCGAGTTACAACTATGGAAATTCTTTATATCAAGGAAAGAATTTTAAAGAAGCTGTATCTCAATACGAACTCACTACGAAAACTTCTAAATCTAAAGCAGAAAAGGCTGAAGCATTCCATAATATTGGAAATGCAATGATGGAGCAAAAACAGTTTGAACAAGCTGTAGAAGCTTATAAAAATGCTTTACGAAATAATCCTAATGATGATGAAACTCGTTATAATTTAGCTGCTGCTCAAAAGCAAGTAAAAAAGCAACAACAGCAAAATAAAAACGACAAGAACAAGAACAAAAAAGACAAGAAGGATAATAAAGATCAGAAAAAGGACAACAAAGATCAAAAGGATCAGAATAAGAAAGATCAAGATAAAAAAGACGACAATAAAGATCAAAAGGATAATAAAGATCAGAAAGATCCGAAAAAAGACAAACAAGATAAGAACAAACAAAAACCCAAACCTCGTCCAGGTAAAATGACACCTGAACAAATGAAACAGCTATTAGAAAGCTTAAATAACGAGGAAAAGAAGACTCAAAAGAAAATGAACGTTAAAAAATCAAAAGGTAGAAAAATAAAACAAGAAAAAGACTGGTAAGAATTAAGAAAATTTTAAGGATCAAAATCTTAAAAATCAATTAATTTATACTTCGGAAAAATAATTATTTTTGTGCGTTTTTGAATAACAAATGAAATTGAAGTTTATAACATATATACTAACATTAGTATCGCTAACAGTTTTTGCTCAAGATGCTAAATTAACAGCTACGGTAAGTAAAAACAAACTTGGAGTGAATCAACGCTTACGAGTTGAGTTTGCTATAAACAAACAAGGTGCAGATAATTTCAGTCCACCAAGTTTTAAAAATTTTAAAATAGTAGGAGGACCAAGTCAATCTGTTAGTCAATCGTGGATTAATGGTAAATCAACATTCTCTCAATCTTATACCTATATAATTCAACCTTTAAGAAAAGGAGAATTTAACCTTCCATCAGCAAGTATTCAACTAAATGGAATAACTTTAAAATCTGAACCTGTAAAGATTATTGTTACTGCAGCTGTAAAAACACCTAAAAACCCTAATGATCCAGATTATATAGCTGAACAAAACATCCATTTAGTAGCTGAAGTCTCAAAAGGGAAGCCTTATGTTGGAGAAGGTATTTATGTAGAATACCGACTGTATTTTAGTAATAATGTTGGTATTTACGACAATGCTATTACAGAATCTCCACAATATATTGGTTTTTGGAATCAAGAAATAAAAAACAACAATTACGATTTTAAAACAGCTATGTACAATGGTGAACAATATAGATATGCTGTTTTACATAAGGCTTTATTAATTCCTACAAAATCAGGGAACTTAACTATTGATCCTATGAAGATGGATATATTAGTTGCAGTTCCTACAGGAAGAGCAGACTTCTTTGGAAACCCAATCACAAGAAGAGTTAGAAAACAATACGCCTCTGCAAAAAAAATAATTAAAGCTAAAGCTTTGCCTGAAGAAGGAAAACCTGATAGTTTTACTGGAGCGGTTGGTAATTTTGAATATACGTTAACTTCTAATAAAAACACATTAAAAGCTAATGAATCTTCAGAATTAAAAGTGGAAGTTTCTGGTTTAGGGAATTTAAAATTATTTGAACTTCCGAAGGTTGAAACACCAAAAGAACTTGAAGTATATCAACCCGAGAGAAAAGAGAATGTAAAAATCTCTACTTCTGGTTTAAAAGGATCTGTTACAGACACATACACTGTTGTACCTCAATATAAAGGAAAATATAAAATACCTAGTACTGAGTTTTCATATTTCAATCCTAAAGACAATAAATATCATACGATTAGTACAGATGACTTATTTGTTAATGTAACTGAAGGAAAAGAATTAGTATCAACTACTGAAAATCAAGTAAGAAAACAAGATGTGCAGGTAACAGGAAATAACTTTAGATTTATACAAACTTCTACATCGTTAGGAGTAATTGATACATCTAAATTTTTCAAATCTATTCCTTTTTATTTCCTTCTTTTACTTCCTTTAATAACTATACCATTTGCTATTTTTATTGGTAAAAAGAAAAATAAGAGAGATGCTGATATATTAGGAAACAAACAACGTAAAGCAGATAAATTAGCAAAAAAATATTTATCCGAAGCTAGTCAACAATTAGGTAATAAAGAAGAATTTTATGAAGCTTTAGAACGTGCTTTACATAATTACCTTAAAGCTAAACTAAATGTTGAAACATCAGATATAAGTAAAGAAAAAATAACTGAATTACTAGATAATAGAAAAGTTCAAATTTCAATTATTGATGATTTTATTGATGTATTAAAGCAATGTGATTTTGCAAGATACACTCCAATAACAAATACTCAAATGAATGAAGAGTATAATAAAGCTAAACAAGTAATAACCTCATTAGACAGACAATTATGATGAAGAGAATAATTTGGTTACTTACCTTAGTTGTAACTACCAACTTTACTAACGCACAGAACTCCGATGAGCTTTTTAACAAAGCTAATAACTTATATAAAAACGGTTCTTATGAACAAGCTGTAGAGTTATATAAAAGTGTAATAGAATCTAAAAACGTTTCTTCTGAATTATTTTATAACCTTGGTAATTGTTATTATAAGCTTAACAAAGTAGGTCCTTCGATTTATAATTACGAAAAAGCTCTATTGCTAGATCCTTTAAACAAAGATGCAAAAAACAACCTTGTGTTTGCTAAGCGCTTAACTTTAGACAGAATTGAAGAGTTACCAAAGTCTGTTTTACAAAAATTTAATGAAAATTATATTAGTAAAATCAGTTTTAACAACTGGGCTGTCGTAGCAATAATGTTTTCTATTTTGACATCGCTATTTTTCATTTTATATTACTTCTCGAGTAAACCAACAAAAAAAAGAATATTTTTCGCTACAAGCATTTTATGCTTTATTGCGTTAATATTTTCTATTTCGATTACTTATCATCAATATAATAAGTATAACAATACTATTGAGGCTATTGTATTTTCAGATGAAGTTTCTGTAAAAAACGAACCTACTATAAATGGTGATGAAATCTTTACTCTTCATGAAGGAACTAAATTAATTGTTATTGACGAAGTAGATGATTGGAAAAAAATACTCTTAGCTGACGGTAAAATAGGCTGGTTAAAAAGTAAATCTATAAAAGAACTAAGCCTTATTTAAGTTTTTTTAACAAGATTTTTAACGTTTTGTTTCTTATATTTGGTTTTTTCATATTAATGACTAGGCAGTTTTACACATATTTTTTTTCACTTGTACTAATAACATCTATAGTGTTGCCTACTTATATTAGTATTACAAAATTTAATTGTGAAATTTCTATAGAAATTGATATAGATGAAGATGGTGAAGAAACAGAAGTTACCAAAGATTCTGAAGTTAAAATTGTGAATCCTTCACCTCTTTTTAACACTTTTTCTAAAAACAAAATTCAAAACTCAATAATCTATATATCTACTAGATATAACTCTATTTTCAAAAAATTAGACTCACCTCCACCAGAAATTTATAGTTAATTTAATCTGTTTCCCATTTAAAATACATTAAAAATTAATTATAAATACTCAACTTGTATGTACAGGTTGTAAAAATATATTTCACCATGTTTAAAACAATAAAAAGTGATATACCCGCTAGTATAGTGGTATTTTTTGTGGCATTACCTCTATGTTTGGGAATTGCCTTGGCGAGTGGAGCGCCATTATTTTCTGGATTAATAGCTGGTATCGTTGGAGGTATTGTAGTAGCTAGTATCAGTGGATCAAGTATAGGTGTAAGTGGACCTGCTGCTGGCTTAGCAGCTATTGTATTAGCAGCAATAGTAACTTTAGGAGGGCTAGAAAACGGAGGTTTTGAAAAATTTTTAGTTGCAGTAGTTTTAGGAGGAATTATTCAAATCCTTTTAGGAGTTGCCAGAGCTGGTATCATTGCATATTTCTTTCCTTCTTCAGTAATTAAAGGAATGCTTACCGGTATTGGAATTATTATCATTTTAAAACAAATTCCATATTTCTTTGGAATGGAGAAAAATCCAACAGGAGATTACTCCTTCCTTCAAGTTGAATGGAAAAATTTAATTTCCGGGTTATTAAATTCAATTAATGCATTAATTAGTGGTAACATTAGTATTGGAGCAACAGTTGTTGGATTTATTGCTTTAGGAATTTTATTATTATGGTCTAATATTTTATCAAAAAAAGGAAAAATATTCCAGTTAATTCAAGGACCATTAGTTGCAGTAGTAGTAGGAATCATTTTCTATGTAATGACTAAAGGAGGTTCTTTAGAGTTATTGCAAAAACAATTAGTATCTGTACCTGTTCCTGATAGCTTCGATAGTTTTAAAGCACAATTTAGTTTTCCAAATTTTTCAGCTATTGGAGATAAAGATGTTTGGGTAATAGCATTTACTATCGCTATAGTTGCAAGTTTAGAAACATTATTATGTGTTGAAGCCACGGATAAATTAGATCCAGATAAAAATGTAACTCCTACCAATCGTGAGTTAATAGCTCAAGGAACTGGAAATATTATTTCTGGATTAATTGGTGGATTACCAATTACTCAAGTAATCGTAAGAAGTTCAGCAAATATTCAATCTGGAGGAAAAAGTAAAATGTCTGCTATAATGCATGGATTTTTGTTATTAATATCTGTTATTTTAATTCCAACTTTATTAAATAAAATCCCTTTATCTGTACTTGCTGCTGTTTTATTTGTAGTTGGTTTTAAATTAGCAAAACCATCAACATTCAAAACAATGTTTAAGTTAGGATGGAAACAATGGTTACCATTTATGACTACAGTTTTACCAATGGCAATTACTGGTGATTTATTATTAGGAATCGGATTAGGATTAGCTGTTGGGATTTTTGTTATCTTATTTAAGAGTTTTCAAAACTCGCACTTCTTACACAAAGAAGGTGAAGATATTAATGACGGAAAAATAAAAATGACATTAGCTGAAGAAGTTACTTTCTTTAACAAAGGAGCTATATTAAAAGAATTAGACAGCTTACCTGAAAATTCAGCTTTAGAACTAGATGTTACTAAAACAAGATACTTAGATAATGATATTATAGAAATTTTAGAAGACTTTGCATATAAAGCAAAAGAAAGAAATATTAATATCAAATTAATTTCAGAAAGAGGTATTGTTGAAAACCCACCAAGTTATATTGAGTTTTTTAAACTTAACCCTAAGTTAAGTTAAGCGGATTCTTGTAAAATGATTTTTTGTAATATAAAATAAAACTAAAAATTCAATTTATCTGAAAATGAAAAGTTTATTTTCTAATATTAAAGGCGATTTATTTGGTGGTATCACAGCTGGTATTGTAGCACTACCTTTAGCGTTAGCTTTTGGAGTTTCTTCAGGCTTAGGACCTACAGCTGGACTTTACGGAGCAATAATCATCGCTTTTTTTGCTTCTCTTTTTGGCGGTACAGATACTCAAATATCTGGCCCTACAGCTCCAATGACTGCTGTAAGCATGGTTGTTATTGGTACAATTATAGCTGCAAATGATGGCAATATAAACCAAGCTTTACCAACAATCCTTACAGTTTTTTTATTAGCTGGTCTTTTACAAATTGGGCTTGGATTACTTGGTTTCGGTAAATATATAAGGTATATACCTTATCCTGTAGTTTCAGGATTTATGACTGCTATAGGTATCATTATTTTATTTACTCAAATTTTACCATCTATAGGGTATTATGCTAAGGAAGATAATTCTTTTGTGGAACAATTTAAACCTAAAGCGCAAGAAATAATTCTACAAAACATTTTAAAAGATGAATCTGGAGAAGGAATATTAGTATTAGAAGATTTTAAAGAAACAATTAAACGTTCTAGTGAAATTACTCAAGAAGCTATTTTAAAAGAAGCTAAAACTTTAGCTGGAAAAGAATCTTCTGGAGTAATTGGAGCGTTAAAAGTATTACCAAGAGCGATAAAAAAAATCAATCTTTTAGAACTACTTTTAGCATTAGGAACAATTATTATTATTTACGGATTTAAAAAAATCACTACTGCAATACCTAGCACATTGGTTGCATTAGTTATCATGACGGCTATTGCTCTAATTTTTAATTTAGAGTACAGACCTATTGAAGAAATACCAGGTGGATTTCCAGTTCCAAATCTAGAAATTTTCACCGGATTTAATCTCGGCAGTATAAAGCCTTATATTTTTACAGCTTTTACACTGGCATTACTGGGCGCTATAGACTCTTTATTAACTTCTGTTGTTGCAGACAACATGACTAAAACCAAACATAAACCAAATAAAGAATTAGTTGGTCAAGGTATTGGTAATAGTATTGCTGCAATTTTTGGTGGTATTCCAGGTGCAGGTGCTACAATTAGAACCGTTGTAAATATTAAATCTGGAGGAAAAACTAAACTTTCTGGTATGATTGCTGGTGTTATGCTATTAATCATATTATTAGGTTTAGGTCCAATAGCCTCTAAAATACCAGCTGCCGTATTAGCGGGAGTATTAATCACTGTTGGTATTGGTGTTATGGATTATAAAGGTTTACGTGCTATACCGAACTTACCTAAAGATGTAAAATTAGGACCAATAAAATTAAGTTCTGAATTTATTATTATGTTAGTAGTATTATTATTATCAACATTTTGGGATTTAGTTTATGCTGTAGGTATTGGTTTAGTAATTGCTTCTTTAATTTTTATGAAAAAAATCGGAGATGTTTCAGCAAAAAGATCAGATGTTTCACCTCTCCAAGAGGAAGCTTGGGAAGATGAAGCTGAATTTCCAGATCAACTTTCAGAGGAAGTATTTATTAAACACATTGATGGGCCTTTATTTTTTGGATCAACAAGTAATTTTCAACAGTTAGCAAAACAAATCCCAGATACAGCTAAGACAGTAATTGTTAGAATGGGAAAAATGCCTTATGTAGACCAATCTGGTTTATTTGCTCTAGAAGATATTCTTATCGATTTAGAAAAAGATGGGGTTCAAGTATTATTTGTAGATGTACTTGAACAACCTAGATACATGATGGAAAAGATTGGATTAATTCCTGATTTAGTATCAAAAGAACATACATTTAAAACCTTTTCTGATTGTTTAGATTGGGTTAAAGAAAATATAAAAGATAACCATTAAAAAGAATTTAAAATGAGAAATACAGCTTTAACAAAAGAATTACAAGGTGGATTAACCCCAAATTCTGTTTTAGAAGAATTATTAGAAGGAAACAATCGTTATGTTTCTAATAGCTTAACAGCTTCTGATGTTACCTCTTTAGTTAAACAAACTACTGGAGGTCAATTTCCAAAAGCAGTAATTTTATCTTGTATCGATTCTCGAGTACCTGTAGAGTTAGTTTTCGATCAAACTATTGGAGATGTTTTCGTAGCTCGAGTAGCTGGAAACTTCGAAAATGTTGATATTTTAGGAAGCATGGAATATTCATGTGCTGTAGCTGGTAGTAAATTAGTATTTGTATTAGGACATGAAAGTTGTGGTGCTGTAAAAGCTGCATGTGATGGTGTAGAGTTAGGAAATATAACTGAAATGCTAGCTAACATTACCCCAGCAGCTAAAATGGCTTCTGAACAAGTAGACGGAGTTGCAGATTCTTCTAACCCTGCTTTTGTAGCAAAAACTGTTGAAAATAATGTGAAATTAACCATAGAAAGAATTCGTGAAAGAAGTAAAATTTTACAAGAAATGGAAGATAACGGAGAGATTTCTATCGTAGGTGGAGTTTATTCTTTACAAACAGGAAAAGTAACAATGTTATAAACATATCTTCTATTCAAAAAATAAAGAGTGCTTAATTTTATAATTAAGCACTCTTTATTTTTTATTTTAAAGTCGACCTAAATTAATTTTTCATCATCATTTACTTTATCATCATCATCATCTGCTTTTATTATAGATGGAAAAATCATTGGTGCAATTTTTTTTACAGGATGAAATAAAATTGATTCTTCTAAACTCTCTTTCTTTACAAAAGGAATTGTATCATTCATTTTACCAAAAAAAATAAAAATAACACTTAAAATTAAACCTATCTTTAAGGCTCCAAAAGCACCTCCTAAAATCTTATTTAAGATACCTAAAGAAGCAAAATCAGCTATTTTAGTTAAAATTTTCCCCAATAAAGCAATAACTAAAATTATAACAACAAACGTTCCTGCAAAAGCCACTAAAGTTATATATTTCTCATCCCAATCTAAACTATCTTTTAACCAATCTCCTAAAAAATAAGAAAAATGAATTGCACCATATACTCCAGCAACTAAGGCAACCAAAGAAGCTATTTCAACAAACAAACCTTTCATTAAACCTCTTACAAAACCAAAAAGAAGTAATGCTGAGATAATAATATCTAAAGTATTCATAGTTTTAAGAATTTTAACAAATATAAGTATCTCGTTTGTATCTTTGCATTCCTAAATAAAATACAGATGGAGAAGGCTATAAATTTGAAAGAAAAATGGGATTTTATAATAAACACACTAACTAATCAATTCGCTGAAGGTGATGAATTAACAATAGATGCTGTAATATATCTTATTGGTGTGCAAGAATTAGGTCAGGGCCAGAGAAGATTCAAAAAAGACGAAAAAATTAATTTAATGCATATTGCAATTTGTAAACTTTTAGAACCATATGGTTATTATGAATTTGATTTTTTTGACGAGGAAGGCTGGCCACACTATAAAACACTTACAGAATTACCGAACTTAAAACCAGGCGAACAAACTGTGTTAATGAAAGAGGCAATTATATCTTACTTTGATAGTATTAATTTTTTTAAGTAACACTTAATTTCCTTATCATTTTTGACAACAAACTAGGGAAAAAACGTTTAGCATAAACACCTAATTTTTCTTTAACTCCAGCAATATAGACTTCCTCTTTTTCGGCTTCTATAGCTTTTAACATTAATTTAGCAAAACGATCAGGGGCTATTCCATTTTTAGTTGCCTTATCCATGGTGTTTTGTGGAGAACCGTCACCAGTTAAAGCATTTTTAGAAACATCCGTCGCTACAAAACCAGGACAAATCAAAGTTACTTTTATATTATTATTAAAAACTTCAGCACGTAAACTGTCAAAAAAGCCATGAAGAGCATGTTTTGTTGCTGCATAGGTAGATCTCAGTGGTGTACCAATTTTCCCAACAATACTTGTTGTTACAACAAAATGCCCAGAATTTTCATCTATGAAATGTGGTAATATCGCTTTCGTTAAAGCCACAGTTCCTAAATAATTAATATCCATCAACCTTTTATCAACCAAAACACCTGTATCTTTTGCTAAAGATCTTTGGCTAATTCCTCCATTATTAATTAAAATATCTATCTTACCAAAAAACATTTTTGCTGTATTAACTTTTTCAGATAAATTTTCATAATCTTCTAAATCTAAAGGCAATATTTTTACATTTTCAGGAAAAAGACATAAGGCTTTTACCTCATTTAAAGTCGATTCGCTTCTTGAAGATAAGATTAATTTTGTATTTTGCCGTGAAAGTAAGATAGCTAGAGATTTTCCAATACCAGATGAAGCTCCAGTTAACCAAACTATTTTGTTTTTTATAGTCATTATGGTCAATAAATTTAAACCTAAAGTACTTAAATTAAATAAGAAATAGTAATTTTGGTACGCTTATTGGAATACTTGAAGTAGAATTTAAATATATTTTAATATAAAATCCCTTATTAATGATGAAAAGATTTTTTGTTTTACTAATTTTTGTTACCTCAATTGCAAACGCGCAATTTTCTGTGAAAGGGACAATGACACCTCCAGAAAAAAGTGATTGGGTTGTATTATATAGAATTGATGGTGCTAAACAAAAATTCATTAGCAATTCGACTATTAAATTTGAAGATGTTGATTTAGGAGGAAGCACGCAAAAAGTTGGTCGTTTTGAATTACAATTACCAGCAGACGCAAAAGTTGGATCTTACAGAGTAAGTTATAGAAATACAGGTGCTGGCTTTGTTGATTTCTTTTTTAATAAAGAAAATGTAGAATTTGTTTTTAATCCTCAGTTTCCAGAAGAATCTGTTGTATTTACAAAATCTAGAGAAAATAAAGTTTACAGAGAGTATTTAGATGCTTTATCTTTAACACAACGTGCAATAGATTCTTTACAGGTTGAGTATTTAAAATCTGACGAAAAGAAAACTAAAAAAGCTTATAAAAAAGCTTATAAAGAACAAGAAGAAGTTCAAGAAATTTACGAAGGTAAATCTGAAGGAATGTTAGTAAACACTTTTATTAAAGCTTCTGAAGCAACTAACTCTGACGATATTTTTGACGACACTCAAGAATATTTGAATCATGTTTTAAATAGCTTTTTTGACAACATTGACTTTTCTAATAAAACATTATATAACTCACCATTTATTGTTGATAAGATCACCAACTATGTATTTTATTTAAACATAGCTGAGAGTCAAACCTTGCAACAAAAATTATACAAAGAATCTATCGAAAAAATTATGAACATCGTAAAAAATGATGCTACTAAAAAAGAGATTCTAGAATATTTAATTACACGTTTTACAATTCAAAGAAATTCAGAAATTGTAGATGACGTTTTTGCTAAATACTATGATAAATTACCTACTGCATTGCAAGATGCTAAATTTAAAGAGAAAAAATTAGGTGAATTAAGTGTTTCTGTTGGCCGTACAGCTCCTGATTTTTCTTGGAAAGAAGACGGTAAAGATTTTTCTTTATCTACTTTAAACGACGGAGACTATTATTTAATGATTTTCTGGAGTACTCAATGTAGTCACTGTGTTAAGGAGATTCCTGAAGTTTATGAGTTCATGAAAGAATATGAAAACACTTCTGTAATTGCTTTCGCTATTGAAGAAAATGATCTTGACTTTAACTCATGGGCTAAAAACAAATTATACAAGTGGCATAATGTACTAGGTACGCATCCTACTTATAAATTTGACAATGAAGTAGTTCAAAAATATAGAATTGATGCTACGCCAACATATTTTATACTAGATAAAAACAAAAAAATTATCGCTGTTCCTAATGCTATTGAAGACATTAAAGAGTTCTTAAACAAAGAGAAAGCAGCTTCTAAATAATTAATGAAATATTTTATATTCTGGATTATTATTTTTTCTTCTACTATTACTTTCTCACAAGAGAATCTTAAAGCAGGAGATCAGGTTCCAGAATTTAAATTCTGGCTTACAAACGGTAGTAAGCTTACTAAAAACGACATCCAGAATAAGGTTGTCGTTTTTAAGTTTTGGTTTACCTCTTGTTTATCCTGTTTAGAAGACACTAGTCTATTGAATGATTTAGTTGATGTTTATAAAGAAAAAAAGATATTCTTTTTATAGCTCCAGCATTAGATCGAAAAGAAATTGTTAAAGCATTTCTTAAAAAAACTGTTTTTAAATTTAAAACAGCTTATTCTGCTATTGATGCAAGCTTAACTTTTAACCCTAAACAAGTATATCCTTCTTACTTCATTATAGATAAGACAGGTACGTTTAGCTATATTGATAATGGAACGAAAAAATCAAAATTCCTAAACTTAAAAAGAGCTGTAGAGAAAACATTATTAGGAAAATAAAAATGGAAAAAGAAAAAGTAAATTATTTGATAAACTATTACATTCACCTTGTTCCTTTAGAATTTAAAAAAAATTAAAGTATCCTTATTTAAATCAAAAAGAACTTCAACAAGAAAAAGAAAAAATTGCTAAAATTATTATTGATAAATATTCAAACAATATCATTTTAAATTATTGTTCTAAATGCAATAAATTAACACGAACACCAAAGGCTAAACAATCTAAAAATTGTTTTCATTCATGGCATTAAAAAAATAAAAAAGCATCTTCAATATGCTCTATTTTAAAATTATTTTTTTGCTTTAGAACAGCAATAATATCAAATCGTACTTCAACATCTAAATCGTGCTCAATTACATAAGAATTCATAGCTTCAACTAACATTTTCTTTTTCTTTGCATTTACAAAATCAGCTGGATTACCATAATAATCAGTAGATCTTGTTTTCACTTCTACAGCAATTAGCCAATTTTCTTTTGTTATTATAAGATCTATTTCGGCTTTTCTTAATCTGTAGTTTTGTTCAAGAATTTCATAGCCTTTTTCTTTTAAGAATTCTAAAGCTAGCAGTTCTCCTTCTTTTCCTAATTCATTATGTTTTGCCATAACTTTTTTAACAAAAATATTTATTTTTGTTAAACTATGGATCAAGAAAAACTTTTTAAATACTTATCATTCTTACTTATAGAATGTAAAAGACATAATGCTGATAGTGAAATCACAGATGACGAGATAAATCAATTAAACATTGAAATAAATAGATTTATAAATTACGTCTCTAAAAGTGATTATTTAAACAACAGTATCAAAAGAAAAATTCTTTCTATTGATTTCAACTTAAATAATAACAATCGTAATAAACGTTCAAAATCTAAATTCTTTTGGTGGTTGATTGGTGGAGATTATGCATATCGAGAAGCAGAACAAACTAACAGAAAATATAGATTTAAACAATTATCTGAAGATATCGAAAACTTAGAATTTGAGTTAAGAGCTATATTATAAATAATTTTATTTTTTTGCCCATTATAACCAACTCTTATTTAAAGAAAATTAATTTAGAATCTTGATCTTTATGAATAGATAATTCAATCGTTCTTCCCATTACTAACGCACGATTGTCTGGTTCGTGTCCTGCAGGAAAACCAAAAAGTACAGGAATGTTTTCAGGCAACACATTTAAAATTAAATCTTCAATAGACATTCCCCATTTTGTTGAATTCTCTTTTACCTTCGATACATCTCCAATAATTACACCTTTAACATTTTTAAAATAATCAGCTCGTTTTAAGCTAAACAACATACGATCAATTGCATACTCATACTCACCAATTTCTTCAATAAATAGAATTTTATCTGTTGTATTAAGCTGACTTTTTGACCCTAACATTGATGCTAAAATTGCTAAATTTCCTCCGACTAATTGTCCTGTCACTACTCCTACTCTATTATTTTGATTTGATGGTAATCGATACTCTAAATCTTCACCAAAAATAGCTTTACGAAAAGTCTCTACAGATTCTTTGATTACAACTATATCATCTTGCATACTGGTTCCCATAATCGCATGTAAGGTTTCAACTCCTAAATTGTGAATGTGATTATGAAAAACGGTAACATCAGAATAACCTATAATCCATTTGGGCTGTTTCAGAAATTGATCAAAATTTAAATGATCTATAATTCGTACAGAACCATAGCCACCTCTAGCGCACCAAATTGCTTTAATACTTGGATCATCTAACGCTTTTTGAAAATCTTGGATTCTTTCTTCATCTGAACCAGCAAAATGATTTGACTGAGTAAATACATGATTTCCTAAAACAACATTTAATTCCCAATTATTAAGTAGTATAATTGCTTTTTTAATTACTTCTTCTCTATCTTTTAATATACCAGCAGGAGCAATTATAGCAACAGTGTCGCCACTTTTTAAATACGGTGGTGTAATTAATTTCATGATTTAAAAAACCTAAAAAATCTATCTTTCGTAAATGTAACAAAATAGCAGTGGGTTTTGTACTTTTGTGACTTCAAAAAAGTGATATAATGAGTTCTTCTAAAAGATATACAATTACAGCTGCATTGCCTTATACTAATGGACCAATTCATATTGGACATTTAGCTGGTGTATACGTGCCTGCTGATATTTATTCTCGATTTTTACGTTTAAAAGGTAACGATGTTGCTTATATCTGTGGTTCAGATGAGCACGGTGTGGCCATACCAATGCGTGCTAAAAAAGAAGGCGTAACCCCAACGGAGATTATTGATAAGTATCATGCAATTATTAAACAATCTTTTGAAGACTTCGGAATTTCTTTTGATAACTATTCTAGAACTTCAAATAAAATTCATCATGAAACAGCTTCTGATTTTTTCAAAAAGATGTATGCTGATGGTGAATTTATCGAAGAAGTTTCTGAACAATTATACGATGCTGAAGCTGATCAGTTCTTAGCTGATCGTTTCGTAATTGGTACTTGTCCGAAATGTGGAAATGAAGAAAGCTATGGTGATCAGTGTGAAAAATGCGGAACAAGTCATAATGCAACAGATTTAATTAACCCTAAATCTGCAATTACTGGAAATGTTCCTGTGTTAAAGCAAACGAAACACTGGTTTTTACCTTTAGATAAACACGAACCGTTTTTACGTGAGTGGATTTTAGAAGGCCATAAAAATGACTGGAAAGCCAATGTATTAGGACAAGTGAAATCTTGGATTGATGATGGATTACGTCCGCGTGCTGTAACTCGTGATTTAGATTGGGGAATTCCTGTTCCAGTTGAAGGTGCTGAAGGAAAAGTTTTATACGTTTGGTTTGATGCGCCTATCGGATACATTTCTTCTACAAAAGAATGGGCTGCAAGAGAAGGTAAAAACTGGGAAGATTATTGGAAGAATGAAGACACAAAATTAGTGCACTTTATTGGAAAAGATAATATTGTATTCCACTGTATTATTTTCCCATCGATGTTAAAAGCGCATGGAGATTATATTTTACCAGAAAACGTTCCTGCAAATGAGTTTTTAAATTTAGAGGGAAACAAATTATCTACTTCTAAAAACTGGGCTGTTTGGTTACACGAATATTTAGAAGAATTTCCTGGACAGCAAGATGTATTACGTTATACATTAACTGCAAATGCTCCTGAAAACAAGGATAATGATTTTACTTGGAAAGATTTTCAAGCGAAAAACAATAATGAATTAGTAGCTGTATTCGGAAACTTTATTAACCGTGTGGCTGTTCTTACGAATAAATATTATGATGGAGTTGTTCCTGCACCTAATGAGTTCACAGAATTAGATGAAGAAGTTTTAGAGCAATTACAACAATTCCCTGATATTATAGAAAAATCAATTCAACGTTATAGATTTAGAGAAGCTTCTCAAGAGTTTATGAATGTTGCCCGTTTAGGAAATAAATATCTAGCGGATGAAGAACCATGGAAATTAGTTAAAACTGATGAAGAGCGAGTAAAAACAATTATGTATGTTGCTTTACAAATCGCAACGGCTTTATCTGTTTTATCTGAGCCATTTTTACCATTTACTTCTGAAAAATTAAAAGGTATTTTAAAAACCGATCCAAATTTAGGTTGGAATGATATCGCAGAAAAAGATGCTTTATTACCAGAAGGACATAAGATTAAAGAAGGAAAAGCTCCACTTTTATTCAATCCGATTGAAGACAAAACTATTGAAAATCAATTAGAAAAATTAGAAGCTACTAAAAAAGCAAATGAAGCTGCTAATAAAGTTGTAGAACCTCAAAAAGATATTATTGAGTTCGATGATTTTACTAAAATGGATATTCGTATTGGTACTATTTTAGAAGCTGAAAAAGTAGCAAAAACTAAAAAATTACTAAAATTAAAAGTAGACGTTGGAATTGATGTTCGTACTATTGTTTCTGGAATTGCAGAGAGCTTTTCACCAGAAGATATTGTCGGACAACAAGTAACTGTACTTTGTAATTTAGCTCCGCGAAAAATTAGAGGTGTTGAAAGTCAAGGAATGATTTTAATGACAGATGCTGAAGATGGTTCTTTAGCTTTTGTAGAACCTCAACAAAAAGTAAAAAACGGAGGACAAGTTTGTTAATCATATAAAAGAGCTGCTAAATGTAGCTCTTTTATTTTTTTACTATTGAAACCTTCATAAAGATTGCTTAAATTAGCTTATTAAGTGATGTGTATATGAAGAGTGCTGTTATTTCCCTTTATTTTATATTCTTAAGCTTTACTTTAACAAGTCAAAAAAGTATTGGCGAATTCAATCATTCCTTAAGAACCAAAAACAGAACCGTTAAAAGCTCTTTCTCTGTTGTAAATAAATCGACTAATGATATTGCTACTTTTATTAGTGATAGAAAATATATTTACGCATATTTAACTGATAATACATTCAAAGTAAAAAAGGAACTTAAATTCAAAAAGAGTTCAAAATACAGAGGCGTTGTGGGCAAAATTTACAATACTAATAATAATTTTTCCTTTATTGTTTCTAACACCAATGTTTCTGAATTTGGTATCATTGATTTTGATTTTAAAAATGATACTGTAGTTTTTAATAAAGATATATTTAACACAAAGGGCCTTACATTACTTCAAAATTTCAATCAGGAAAATAAATCCCATTTACTTTTTTTAAACAAAAGTAGTTCTGAATTAATTGTTAGAACTTACACCAACGATAAAGAGGCAAAAAATCAATCTTTTAAATTAAAGAATGAAAGATTACTTATTGGAAAAAACAGAAAAACCTCTCTCACAAAACTTTTGTATAATTCGTTATATAACGATTATACCATAACTAAGATTCAATCTTTTGAATATGGGACAAAAAAAACGAATAAAATTCAACCTATTTCTATAGAAACCACAGCAGAGTACACTAAACTTTATGCTGAAAACGATCTAATCAAAATTGTTTTTGATAAAAATAAATTCTATAGTCAAATTCTTACTCTAAATTTAAAAAAAGGAACTTACACATTAAAAAAAATAGAAAAACCTCTATTTACAGTTTCTGGTAGAAACAAAGCTTCAAATTCTTTCCTTTTTAATGACTTTTTATTCACTTCTGCTTGTTCTAAAAAAAACCTTGGGATTGCAATTTATGATTTGAAAACCGATAAAAAACTTCAAGAATTTACTTTTGGCAACAACAAACCTTTACCTTTAAAAAATGCTCCTATTATAATTCAAGGTAAAGAATACAAAAAAGTAAACACAAAAGAAACTAAAGTTTTTTTAAAAAAAATATACTATAGTGATATGGGAATAACTGTATCAAAGCAAAAAGATAATTTTATAATTACTGTTGGCGGAAAAAAACCTGCTACCTTACACAATCCTATGATGAGCTTAAAAATGGGAGATAATGTATCTATTTATGCTGTGAATAATTACAGGGGATTTTTAGATCCACATTCATATATTCTTAACATTTTTAGAAATAAGAAATCTACATATTTTAAAGCAATACTAGATACTGAGTTAAATCTTGTTGATATTCCTATAGAAAAAAACGTATACGATACTATAAACACTTATGTTCAAGAAAATGGCAAACAAGAAAACAGTCATATTTTTGAATTCAATGGAGAAATGATTTATAGTTATTATCATCAACCATCAAATACTTATAAATTTTTAGCTTTCTAAATGCTTAAAATCGCACATCACGAAATTTATAATCATCCGTTACCAGATAAACATCGTTTTCCGATGGAGAAATACGATCTGATTCCACAACAACTTTTGTATGAAGGAACTTGTACAAAAGACAATTTCTTTGAACCTGAAATTCCAAATAACAAACATTTTTTTACAGTTCATACTCCTGAATATTTTTTTGATCTATTAAATATTACATTGTCGAAAAAAGAAGAACGTAAAATCGGATTTCCATTAAGCGAACAATTGATTGCACGAGAAATGATTATTGCTGACGGAACAATGAAAGCCTCTGAATATGCTTTAGAACATGGAGTTGCCATGAATATTGCTGGAGGAACACATCATGCATTTACTAATAGTGGTGAAGGTTTCTGCATGTTAAATGATCAAGCAATTGCTGCTCGTTATCTTCAAAAGAAAAAATTAGCGAACAAAATTCTTATTGTAGATTTAGATGTACATCAAGGTAATGGAACTGCCGAAATATTTAAAAATGATACTTCTGTTTTTACCTTTTCTATGCACGGAAAAACAAATTACCCTTTTCACAAAGAACAATCTGATTTAGATATTCCTTTAGATAATGAGACTAAAGACGAAGAATATCTTTCTTTACTAAAAAACACACTTCCAAAACTTATTAAAGAGCAACAACCTGATTTTATCTTTTATCAATGTGGTGTAGATATTTTAGAAAGTGATAAACTAGGTAAACTAAGTGTTTCTCCAGAAGGTTGTAAAGAACGAGATCGATTTGTTTTACAAACTTGCTTTGATCAAAAAATCCCTGTGATGTGCAGCATGGGCGGTGGATATTCTCAAGATATTAAAATCATCGTAGAAGCACATGCCAATACATATAGATTAGTACAGGAGATATTTTTCTAAATCAAATAGCATTTTCGTTTCTTTGTAACTCTAAATTCATTTTAAAAATACATACTGTCAATGCAGCTAATTTCATATATAGCCTCAAAAACTTCATATTCAGAAAAAAGTATTCAAAATACCGTTGAATTGTTGAATGAAGATTGTACTATTCCGTTTATTGCTCGTTATCGTAAGGAACGAACTGGGAATTTAGATGAAGTTGAAATCGGAGAAATTGTTGCTTTAAAAGAAGCTTTTGAAACGTTAGAGAAAAGAAAAAAAGCGATTCTTAAAGCCTTAGAAGAACAAGAAGTACTTACTCCAGAATTACAATCAAAAGTTGAAAATACACAAGATTTAACAACTCTGGAAGATATATATTTACCGTATAAGAAAAAGCGTAAAACAAAGGCCGATACGGCAAGAAATAATGGATTAGAACCATTAGCGAAAATCATCATGAGTCAGAAATCTGATGATTTAGATTATATAGCTTCTAAATATGTAAATGACAAGGTTGAAAATGAAGATAAAGCTTTAGAAGGTGCTAGACATATTATTGCTGAATGGATTAATGAACGAACAGACATCCGTAATTTAATCCGCAAAGAATTAGAACGCTTTTCAACAATTGAAACTAAAGTTGTAAAAACGAAAAAAGATGACGAAAATGCTCAAAAATTTAAAGATTACTTCGATTGGTCTGAGAATTTAAGTAGAATTCCATCTCACCGTTTACTAGCCATTTTACGTGCAGAAAAAGAAGGTTTTATTCGAGTTAAAATTACAATTGATGATGATAGGGTTCTTGAAAAAGTAGATCGAAAATTAATTAAAAATAATAATGAATGTGGTGCTGAGATTCAATTAGCTATTGACGATTCTTATAAACGTTTATTGCTACCTTCTTTAACTACTGAAGCAATGAATATTGCTAAAGAAAAAGCAGACGAATCTGCAATTACAGTATTTAAGAAAAATCTTGAACAATTATTACTCGGAGCTCCATTAGGTGAGAAACGAATTTTAGCTTTAGACCCTGGTTTTAGAACAGGTTGTAAAGTAGTTTGTTTAAATGAACAAGGTGAATTATTACATAATACAGCTATTTATCCGAACGCTCCTCAAAATAAAATTACAGAAGCTGCATTTACAATTGAACACTTAATTAAGAAATATAATATCGAAGCAATTTCTATTGGTAACGGAACTGCATCGAGAGAAACTGAGCGTTTTATTAAAAATATTGGAGCTGCTAAAGCTTTGGAAGTATTTGTTGTGAATGAAGCTGGAGCTTCTATTTATTCTGCATCAAAAATTGCCAGAGATGAATTTCCTAAAGAAGATGTAACTGTTCGTGGAGCTGTTTCTATTGGACGTAGATTAGCTGATCCTTTAGCAGAATTAGTAAAAATTGATCCTAAATCAATTGGTGTTGGTCAATACCAACATGATGTTGATCAAAATCAATTGAAAAAATCATTAGATACTGTAGTACAACTTTGTGTAAATAAAGTTGGTGTAAATGTAAATACAGCTAGTGCTTCTTTATTAAGTTACGTTTCTGGAATTGGGCCTAAACTTGCTGAAAATATAGTAAATCATAGAAATCAACATGGTGTTTTTAAAACAAGAAATGATATTAAAAAAGTAGCTCGTTTAGGAGGAAAAGCTTTTGAGCAATCTGCTGGTTTCTTACGCATTAAACAAGGAAATAATCCATTAGATGATTCTAGTGTTCACCCAGAGAGCTATACTTTAGTTAAAAATATAGCTAAAGATTTAAAACTAAAAACTGAAGATCTTATTGGTAACGTAAAACAGTTAAAAGAAATTAAATTGAATAATTATGTTACTGCTGAATTCGGTTTACCTACTTTAAAAGATATTGTAAAAGAATTAGAAAAACCTGGTTTAGACCCTAGAGAAAAAGCAAAAGCATTTTCTTTTGATGATAATGTAAAAACTATTGACGATTTACGCACAGGAATGGTTTTACCAGGAATCGTAAATAACATTACCAATTTTGGCTGTTTTGTAGATGTAGGAATTAAAGAAAGCGGACTAATTCATATTTCTAATTTATCTGATACTTTCGTTGACGATATTAACAAAATAGTAAGCTTACAACAGCAAGTACAAGTGCAAGTTTTAGAAATAGATATTAAAAGAAAACGTATTCAATTAAAACTAATAAAATAACTACGTGATCATGTTAACTCATTAAAAGATCAGGATTACTCAATACTGATTTCACAATAAACTAAAGGCTAATACTTTTACTAAAAAATAATAAAATGAAAAATTTAGTAATTGTATTAGCTTTATTTTTAGGACTAAATACTTTTAGTCAACAATTTGAAAAAACTGATGATTTTTACATCACTGAAATTGATTCAACAACTCGAAGAGAATATTGGGATAAATTTCCTCATGAAAATCAAAACTTACCAATCTTTTTAAAAGATAAAGACAATAATACCATCTTAGAATTATCTGTAAACTTAATGTCTTACGATGAAACTTCAGTTCATGTTTTAAATACCAATAACTTTAATAATATAAAACAAGTTGTTCGCATTACTACTTCTCATACTGCATGTTGTTCCACTTTAATTTCTCATTATTTGTGTATCACAACAAATGGAAATGTTATAAAACTACCTCAACTAGAAAATTCTCATTGTGATGGACCAGAACCTTGGATAGAATATATTTTCCCTAATCAGAAAAATGGACAAAAAAATAAGATTATAATGGCTGAATCTATTTACAATCCTGAAAATAATTCAACTACATCTACACTTCAAAAAACACTTACTTGGAATGGAAATAATTTCCAAACAGAAGCTATAAAAAACTCAGTAGCAATACGCTAATTTTTTAAGGTCTTTCAGCACTAAAATACTAACGAAAAACAGGAGAATTTCGTAAATTTACGAGACTTATCTTTTAAACATTTCGTTATGGAAAATATAGATGCAGCAAGACTTCAAATGGCATTCACGCTAATTTTTCATATTGTTTTTGCCTGTATCGGAATGGTTATGCCTTTTTTTATGATTGTCTCTCACAAAAAGTGGTTGAATACAGGAAATCCAGTATATTTAAAATTAACTAAAGTATGGCAAAAAGGTGTTGCCATTTTCTTTGTAACTGGTGCAGTTTCGGGTACTGCACTTTCCTTTGAACTAGGACTTTTATGGCCCGAATTTATGGAACATGCCGGACCAATAATCGGCATGCCCTTTTCTCTTGAAGGAGCGGCTTTTTTTGTTGAAGCAATTGCTCTTGGTTTTTATTTATATGGATGGGATAAAATCTCTCCAAAATTTCATTGGTTTACAGGAGTTATTGTTGGAATTGCAGGTGTTGCATCTGGAATTTTAGTAGTTTCTGCTAATGGCTGGATGAACGCTCCATCTGGTTTTGATTATGTTGATGGACAATTCTTAAATATTGATCCTGTAAAGGCATTACTTAATCCAGCATGGTTCACACAAGCTTTACATATGGTTTTAGCTGCTTTTACTGCAACTGGATTTGCAGTTGCTGGTATTCATGCTTTTCAGATTTTAAAAAACAAACAAACTGAAATTCATAAAAAAGCTTTTAAAATAGCCATTACATTTGGTGCAATTGCTGCAATTTTACAACCGATTAGCGGAGATATTTCTGCAAAAGACGTTGCGCAACGCCAACCTGTAAAATTAGCTGCTATGGAAGCGCATTACGAAACTTCTAAAGGAGTTCCTTTATATATCGGTGGGATTGTAGATCAGGAGAAAAAAGAAGTAAAATATAAAATTGAAATTCCGAAAGCTTTGTCTTTTTTAGCTTTTGGTGATTTTGATGCTGAAGTAAAAGGTTTAAACGACTTTCCTGAAGATGAAATTCCGAATGTAGCTATTGTACATTATGCATTTCAAATTATGGTTGGTTTAGGCGGACTTTTACTCATGGCTGGAGTTTTCTTTTTCTTTGTAAACAGCAAGAAAAAACAGTGGTTAGATAAAAAACTGTTCTGGAAATTATTTGCTTTTTTAGCTCCTGCTGGATTCATTGCTTTAGAAGCTGGTTGGATTGTTACTGAAGTTGGAAGACAACCTTGGATTATTCACAAAATTATGAGAACTAAAGATGCTGTAACTCCTATGCCTGGAATTCAGTATAGTTTTTATTTGTATGTTTTCTTGTATTCTATTTTAACTGTAACCGTAGCTTGGTTGTTAAACAGGCAAATTAAATCGTTAAATAACTCACCTAAATTAAGTGTATGATAGCTGTTGTTTTATTCTTTTTAGCCTTTTCTCTTTTATTGTATGTTTTGTTGGGTGGCGCCGACTTTGGTGCTGGAATTATTGAACTATTTTCTTCTGAAGATAATCAGAAAATCACTAAAAAGACAATTTATAGAGTAATGGGACCGGTTTGGGAAGCAAATCATATTTGGATTATCATTTTAATTGTAATTCTTTGGGTTGCTTTTCCTCAATATTATAAAGTTATGGTTACTTCTTTACACATACCTATTACTTTAATGTTAATTGGGATTACTTTACGCGGTGTTGCTTTTATTTTTAGACATTATGATGCTTATGTAGATAAATCTCAACGTATTTACAATTGGCTATTTCGTGTTTCTAGTTTAGTTACGCCTATTTTCCTTGGGATGATTTTTGGAGGAATGATTTCTAGTAAAATTGTACTTCCTACTGGAGAAGTTCTACCAACATTTGCTGAAGCTTATATTACACCTTGGCTTAATATCTTTTCGTTCTTAGTCGGGCTATTTTTTGCTAGTTTGTGTGCTTTTTTATCTGCTGTATTATTAATTGGTGAAGCTGATCAAGAAGGATATCCTGTATATGTTAGAAAAGCTAAAATTGCTACAATTGTTGTAGTTTTACTTGGTTTCATTACAATTGCTTACGGATATGTTACTGATACTTATTTTGTAAATGGAATTATTAAAAACCCTATTAGTGTAGGAATGATTCTTCTTTCTGCTTTAGGATTAATTCCTTTATGGTTTTCAGTAAAAAAAGGAAATAGAATTAACAGTAGAGTTTATGCAGGATTCCAAGTAATACTGATTATTGCTGTGGCTTTAATTCCTCATTTCCCACATTTACTCTTAATTGAAAACGATAGCATGAGTCTTCTTGAAGATGTTGCACCTGACTCTGTAATTCGAGTACTCGGGATTTCTTTAATCGTTGGTGGATTAATTATTATACCTGGATTATTTCATCTATTGAAATCATTTAAATTGATTAAAATTCTAGAAAATAATTAATGGATAAAATATTAAAGCCTGGATTTTATAAATAAAATCTTCTTATTAAATAGTTCAACGGAAAATCCAATATCTGTTAATTCTTGTTATATATCAAAATCAAATATTGGTTCAACAGATAGGTAAGATTCTTCCTCCAAAAAAATCTTTTCTTCTAATCTACATTTTGGATGCGTTTCTGTATCTATTTTCATTTCGTGTTTTCCCTCGTCTTAGTATCTAAAACTTTTAACAATGTTGGCATACGAAAATTACCATGCATATCTTTAATAGCATTATAAGCCTCATTTAAATTTAAACCTATTGCAGAAACATATAATGGTTTTTTACTTTCTCCTCTAAATAATTCTCTAGCATACTTATTTTCAGTATTAAATTGAGATTTTGCAACTCCAATGATGGGAATTTTTTTCTCTAATGCTTCATACAAATAACCTCCTAAACCTAATTTTCCTTCGTTATTAAGAATTGCATATCCATCAACAATAATCAATGTTATTCCCTCAAGATCAAATTGTTTTAAAAGACTCAAAATACATGGCATTTCTCTCTTATAAAACTCTCCTGGAACATACTCTGATACTCCATCAATAATTTCATCTGTGATAGCTATAGAAGTTTCGTCTGTTATCTTATTAAAACTAACACAAACTGTCTTTGCTTTACTCTCGTAATAAAATGTATCAAAAGCTAAAATCATAGCATGATTTAATTTATTTTTTGTACGACAAATTTAAAAAAAGAGTGTTCATATATATGAACACTCTTACTTTTTTCTTTTTCAATTCAATACGTTTATAGCAAATTTCCCCTCTTACTTGTTTCCTAACATTAATAGTTCGTTACAAACAACTTCAGTTACATAGCGTTTCTCTCCTTGGTTAGTTTCATAACTTCTAGAGGTTAATTTTCCTTCAATCATTATTTCGCTTCCTTTATCTAAATAGTTTTCGATAATCTCAGCAGTTTTGTTCCAAGCAACTATATTATGCCACTGCGTGTCTGTTACTTTCTGACCTTCTGAATTTTTGTACGTTTCGTTGGTAGCAATAGAAAATTTTGCTAGCTTTTTTCCAGAATCTAAATAAATGATTTCTGGTTTGTTTCCTAAGTGACCAATTAACTGTACTCGATTTTTAAGTGCGTTCATTCTATTAATTTATTGTTTTAAACAGTTAAGACTAATTTGCCGTTCTAGTGAACTGACACTGCAAAGATGCAACCTATTTAAAGGTAGACTCGGTTGCAAAACATTTACTTTCGATTGTAAACGTTTGTAGTCGATTACATTCGAATATATTTGTATCTTTGAAACTTATGGAAGCAAGAAAATGTTTAGAATGTTCTGAGCCTTTAAGAGGAAGAGCCGATCAAAAGTTTTGTTCTGATTATTGTAGAAATTCTTATAATAATAAAGTAGATAAGGATACCAAAAACTTAATTAGAAATATAAATAACAGACTTAAGAAAAATTACAAAATACTTTCTGAATTAAACACGAAAGGAAAAACTAAAGTATCTCGTACAAAATTGTATGATAAAGGGTTCGATTTTAAACTGTTTACTTCGCTATATCAAACCAAAACTGGTAATACATATTATTACGTTTACAATCAAGCTTATTTAGAGTTAGAGAATGAATTGTATTTATTAGTTAAACTAGATGATTAGTTATTTTACTTCGAATGTAAAAAAATAGGTTCCTAACAATCCATCCTGACTATTAACCTCTATACTTGCTTGGTAAATCCCTCTTACTTCACTCGTTGTAAATTCAATCTCAAACTCTCCTTTTTGGTTATTCAACAAATACGGATTCCAATATAAATTCGTTCGTAAATCTTGAAAACCTTCAACTTTTTGTTTTTTATTATAATTATAAAAACCTTTTAGCTTTAATATATTACTCTCTACTTTTTCTTTTGTTTTACTTTTAGATTTTGGTGCTTTGTAAACAATTTTTTCTCCTCCGTTTATTAAATAAACACCTCCTTCTACAGGTTTATATCCTTGTCTATGATTTACACAATTTAGAATATCATACTCGTAACAAACATAATCGAAAAAAGATCCTTCGTGCAGTTTTTTAACTCCAAATGCTTCTACATTTTTCACTTTTTTTGTCACAACAACTTCATCCAGTGAATTTGAGTAATCGAAACTAAAATCTTCAGAATACTTTTTAGAAATTTTCTTTCTGCTTAAAAAAGAAATGTTATTAGATATATTAATAAAGTCCTTTTTTAGAAACTCTTCAGATTCTACAAGAAAATCACTTTTCGTAAATAAATGAGAATCACTATTACCGTAAGCTACTGTAAAATATTCACTGTTTATTTGTTCTAATTTTGATGGAGATATTTTAAAATTCCCCAGAGAGTCTACAATTATAGAGTTATTATTTACTCCAGCTATAACAGGAATTCTTTTATTTCTTTCTGCAATTAAATTGTTTGCTAAACCTCTTCCGTATAATTTTCCAAAAATACTTTCTTGATAGGATTTCGTATGCTTTTTATAATTAGAATCATTTCTAATATAGGTTTTAGTTAGCATTAAATCATCTAAAACCCAAGGTCTTTTTTGTGTAAAATATTTTCCTGATGACACAATTCTTTCATTCGAATTTTTTATCAATTGATAGTAAGAACATAGATCCATGCCGTTCTCAAATAAAACACTTTTATCATTAGAAATTCTTATAGTAGCAACAGCTCTTTTATTTTTTTCAAGATGATCTGAGACTTTAAATCTAAGTTTGATTTTTTCTTTTGGTTTATACCTTCTTCTAATTGTTTTTAGCGGTTTAACGTAAAGTTTTTTATGTTGATTAACAAACACATCTCTGGAAGCTAAAACATTATTATTAACACCTAACAACTCAACAAATACAACACCAGATGAAAGATCTTGTACATGGATTGGAAAACTTACAAGATTTTGTAATGAAGTAATTATCTCTTCATGAATTTCTTCTCCATTATTATACGCTTTTACTTTAAAACTTTTGTCATTTCTCAAATTAATTGGAAACAAATCAACTTTTAAAGTTTTGCCTTTTTCTGTAACCTTTAAATACACTCCAGCATTTGTAAACTCAGGAAAGGGAATACTATATTCTTTATTGCTGACTCTTGATTTTATAAAGTACTTTTTATCTCTTTTAAAATTATAAGTGAATGCAGCGATTCCTTTCTCCTGTAAATCTAGTTCTTGAAGTTTCTTTTCTTCTTCATATAAAAACACTTTACTCTTTACAGGTTAATTCCATTCGTTAATTATCTTTATACCTACTTTTTGTTCTATTCCAGAAAATAATTGTCCACCTTCAGGAAAAAACTGAACATTGAATTTATTATTAAAATTTGGAGATGGTAAACTTATAATCTCTTCTCTTTTTCCCAGAATCATCAAAAACTGTAAATACCAATCTACTAAAATCAATATCAGCAACATCTTTCAACTTAAAAACCGCAATTCCTTTATCATTTGTTTTTATTCTTTGTTTCTTATTTTTCCCTGATTTTGTTTTGTAAACTAATTGTGTTTTTAACTTCTTGTAAGGTTTATATTTTCTATCATATACTTTAAAATTTGCAAGTAACTGATTAGAAACACTATCACTCACTAAATCGTAAGCTATATGTAATCTTTTGTAAAAGTTTTGTTCTATATGAAAAGGTTTTTGAGCACGTATATTCAAGTTTTTATTTATGGAATGTACAGTCATAACATTCAAAAAATATAAACCATTCTTAAAATTATCTTTTAATTTATACACTCCTTTACAAACTCCTCTATCAATAGGAAACTTATGACTAAACTCAACTTTTTTATTAATATTTAGAATTTGTAAATACAAGATTTTACTTGTGTAAGAAGGCTTTAATGTTTTAGTATTTAAAACAGTTACCTTAAACTTTATTTCTTCTCCTGAAGTATAAATGTCTTTATTAGTTTGAATATACAGAGATTCAAGTTCTTGATGTTGTCTCTTATATTGAGAACTAATGCAAAAAACATTAAATATAAAACATAAAAGAATGATATAATTTTTCATAGTCATCGAAGATTATTAGCAAGCAACTTAATTATCACTAAGTTATAAAAAACATGTAACATTTTGATAGTTAGTGCTACTTATAGTTAAAAAATTGATATTATGCATATTCTTTTTATTGTAATTCCTTTAATCATTCTAATCATATTTTTAGTTAACCATTACAGTAACAAAGAAGTTTTAATTAGAAAATTAAAAGAAATACCAAGTTCCTCTGTAAACAATTTAAAAACAAATCAGCTTACTAAAATTACTGGTAAAGCTTTGCATGTGAACGAGCCTTTAATCGCTCCTTTTAGCAAACGTAAGTGTGTATTTTATAGAATTAAAATAGAACAGAAAAAACATAATGGAAATACTCCTACTTGGGTTACTGTAGCCAAAGAAGAAAAAATTGAACCTTTCTTTTTAAACAAAAATGGTGAATTCGTAATGGTTCAACCTTCACAGGATTTAAAGAATTTTAAAGCTCATTTGGTTGTAGACAAAAAACATTCTACTAATACTTTTAATGGTGCATCACCAGAATTTCAAAAACTATTAGATAGATATAACATTAAAAGTAAAGCTTTTTTAGGCTTTAATAAATCTTTACGTTATAGCGAAGCTATTGTAGAAATTGGTGAAGAAATAACGGTTGCTGGAATTGGTAAATGGAAAACTTTAAATGAACCTATTGAAGGTTACATGTACTCTAAAATTGCAACACTAGAAAGTAACGATAATCAACAATTGCTGATTACCGATTTACCTAAAGAGCGAATAAATAAAAGAAAGTAATATTATTTCCAAGAGTTACCTTTCATTTTTAAGGCCGCCTTTAATATATCTTTTTGACTTATTTGTCCTACTAATTTCCCTTTTTCTAAAATTGGAAATCGTCTTCTTTTAGAGTGTAAAAACTGATTAGCTGCGTCGAAAATATTCATATTACCATCTATAGTTTCTACTTCCGTAGCCATTGCTTTTTCAACAGTATTATCTTTATCTACAGGTAAATTATAATATCTACTTTCAGCAATATGCTTTATACAATCTCCTTCAGAAATTATCCCTATTAATTCATTAAACTCATTAACAACTGGACCTCCAGAAATTCTATTAGCAACTAATGTCGCAATAACATCTTCTAAAGATTGACTTTTAGAAAATGTTATTAAGTTTTTCGTCATATAATCAGAAACTAAAATTGGTTCCGTTTCTTTCTTTAGTACTGCAGTTCTTTTACCTTGAAAACTCTTTATCGCCATAATTGATTGATTTATAGAACCTTAAATATAGTGATTTTCAGTTAATTATAAAAACACAATTATTCTATTAAATTTTCTATTTTTAGAATCGTAAAATTTAGCCATGAAAACCTCTACCAAATTATTATCATTATTTATTATTATTACTACTGTTTATTGGAGTTTCTCGGATATGATTCCTAGTTATTCTAAAAATAAAAAAGAAAATACTTCAAAAGAATTTTCGATAAATAATGCTTTAAAACACCTGAAAGTAATTTCTCAAAAACCTCATAATGTTGGCAGAAAAGCACATAAAGAAGTACAAAATTATTTAGTTAAAGAATTAAAAAAATTAGATTTACATACAGAAATTCAAACAAAAACAGTCTTTAATGATAAATGGACCTCGGGCACAACTGTTGAAAATATTATTGCAAAAATTGAAGGAACTTCTAATGGAAAATCACTTGTTTTATTAAGTCATTATGATAGTAATCCACATTCTTCAATTGGTGCAGCAGATGCTGGTTCTGGAGTTGTAACTATTCTTGAAGGAATTCGAACTTTTTTAGAAAGTAATCAGAAACCTAAAAATGACATTATAATTGTTTTTTCTGATGCTGAAGAATTAGGTTTATTAGGAGCTAAGGCTTTCGTAAATCATCATCCATTAGCTAAAAATATTGGTTTAGTTTTGAATTTTGAGGCTAGAGGAAGTGGTGGTCCAAGCTATATGCTAATGGAAACTAATGGTAAAAACAGTAAACTCTTAAAAGGCTTTTTAAAAGCTAATCCTAAATATCCTGCTGCAAATTCATTAATGTATAGTGTTTATAAAATGCTCCCTAATGATACCGATTTAACCGTTTTTAGAGAAGATGGAAACATTAATGGGTTTAATTTTGCTTTTATTGGCGATCATTATGATTACCATACAGTACAAGACAATTTTGATCGATTAGACAGAGCCTCTCTAGTACATCAGAAAGAATATTTAATGAGCGGATTAAATTATTTTTCTAATGCTGATTTATCTGATTTTTATAGTGATGAGGATTTTGTTTATGTGAACTTTCCCTTTATTGGTTTATTAATTTATCCTTTTAGCTGGATTCTGACTATGTTAGTTATAGCTGTAGTTCTTTTTGTAGTGATTATTACGGTAGGAATTCGAAAAAAAAGATTAACAATAAAAGGAATTGCCACAGGTTTTTTACCTTTTTTAATTTCTTTTACTTCTTCTGTAGCTATATCAATAGGGTTATGGAAATTATTGGTCTTCGTACATCCTCATTACCAAGATATTTTACATGGCTTTACTTATAATGGTTATCAATACATTGCCGCTTTTACATTCTTAACATTATGGATTGTTTTTAAGGTTTATAATTTATTTAAAAACAATAACCCTCTCGATTCTTTAGTTGCTCCTATCTTTATCTGGATAATTATTAATATTTTAATTTATACATATTTACAAGGAGCTGCTTTTATGATTATTCCTGTTTATATGGCATTATTAGGATTAACTATTTTAATTTTCAGAAAAAAAAGAGCTCCCAAATCAACATTATTTGCAATTTTATCTATACCAACTATTTATATTTTTAGTCCTTTAATAAAAATGTTTCCTGTTGGATTAGGGCTAAAAAATTTATTTATAGTTTCAATTTTTTCTGTATTAGTTGTTGGATTAATAGTTCCTGCTTTTCAAGAACATAAAAGAAAAAATTTATGGCAATATTTAGTAGGTTTTTTATCTATTTTATTTTTTGTGCTTGCTACTTTTAATAATGGATTTTCTACAGAGAAAAAAAGACCTAATAGTTTAGTTTATGTTCAAAATTCAAAAAACAAAACTGCGTTTTGGGGAACATATAATAAAACTTTGGATAACTATACAAAACAAATTTTTAATTCTGATTATATTGAAGGCGGGATACCTAATGCAGAGACTAAGAGCAAGTACAACACTAAATTTAATTACCACAAGAAAGCTGAATTTAAAGCTATAGAAACTTCTAAAATAGATATACTTTTAGATACAATAATTGGTAATAATCGTAATGTAAAGTTTAAATTAACTCCTAACAGAAAAGTTAGTAAATATGAGATTTTTAATAATAAAAATCTATCTATAAATTTTTTAAAAGCAAATACTGGTGTTATAATAAATAGTACAAAAGAATTAAAAAATGAAACTTTACTAATTTTTCATATGGCAAATATCGACAAAAATTTAACTATTGAAATTTCCTTTAGTAAAGATCAAAAACCAAACTTTACAATTAATGAAATTTCTAATGATCTTCTTGAGCATAAAAAATTTAACTTAAAACCAAGATCGGAAGAAATGATCCCTATGCCCTTTGTTACTAACGATGCTATTATTTGTACTACGAATTTTAGTTTTTAACACAAAACTCATTAGAATTAAAAAGTAGGAAACAGTTTATTAGTTATCTTTGCAGTTATGAAATTACCTTTTTTATTCATTGGTGGACCTGAAATTTTTGTAATCATGTTATTTGTTGTGGTTGTTTTTGGTGCTGATAAAATTCCTGAAATCGCTAGAGGTTTAGGTAAAGGTATTCGTCAGGTTAAAGACGCAACAAATGATATTAAGCGTGAAATAAACGAAAGCGCTCAAAAACAAGGAATTGACACTGAAATAGTTTCAGACATCAATAAAGAAATTAATGATGTTAAAGATAATATTGATGACTTAACAGGTCCTATTAAAAGAAATATGTAATTATTTCACTCTAGTTATTGTTAATCCATCTCTTATTGGCAGTAAGACTGTTTCTACTCTAGTATCTGTAACCAATAATTTATTATATTCTAACAACATTTTAGTATCTATATCTTTCGGGTTAAGTTCTTCTACAACTTTACCGCTCCACAAAACATTATCTGATAAGATTACTCCGCCTTTGTTCATTTTCTCTATAATCAGCTCGAAATAATTAGGATAATTAGATTTATCGGCATCAATAAAAACCAAATCAAATTTCTCATTAATTGTAGGAATTATTTCGATTGCATTTCCTACATATTGTTTGATTTGATCTCTAAATTCAGATTTTTGAAAATACTTGTATTGTAATTCCTCTAACTCTTCGTTTTTATCAATGGTGTATAACATCCCATTTTCTGCTAACCCTTCAGCTAAGCACAAAGCAGAATATCCTGTATAAGTTCCAATTTCTAAGATTTTATTTGGGTTAATTAATTTAGAAATCATAGCCAAAACTCTCCCTTGAAAAGCTCCACTAAGCATTCTTGGATTTAAAACTTTTTGCCAAGTTTCTCTACTTAACTCCTGTAATAGTTGAGGTTCTTTTTCAGAATGTTCAACTACATAATTATCTATTTTTTCAGGTAAAAAATGCATTTTAATTATTTTATAAAGTATAAAAAACGGAATCCACACTGATGTAAATTCCGTTCAATCTAACAAAAAATCAAAAAAACGGTTTTATAAAAACCGAAATCTTTATGAAGACATTTGCTCCTTTAATTTTTCTTTAAGTATCTCTTTGTCTTTATCACTCATGCAGTGTGATTCATTCCTACAGTCCATAGCCTTAGCCTTAAACATACCTGTTAGCTTAACATTTTGTTTAGTATATAAAGCACAAGCCTTACAAAAAGCTATATGTAACTGAAGCTTCATTCTTTCTGAGAAAGTAGACTCATTATACTGAGACTTATTACAAATCTCATTAGCCTCTTGACATGAAATTTTTAAAAATTTAAACATCTTTTTATTTATTAAACCAATTTTTCTCCATACAAGTTCTCAATTGAGTTCTTGCTCTATGGATTATTACCCATAAATTTGACGGAGTAATATCTAGTTCCTTACAAATTTCTTCTGTTTCAAACTCTTGTATAGTTTTCATTCTAAAAACCATAGCGTACTTTTCTGGTAAACTATCAATACAAAGATCTATTTGATTTTTAAGCTCAGTATTTTCTATGTTTTTCTCAGCTTCACTATTCCATGATTGTGGTACTCTTTCCTCAATCCAGTTTCCCTCATTCTCACCATCTTCATAAAAACTCATCCTAACCTCAGCTTGTCCTTTTTTTGAATTGATTTTTCTGTAATAATCAATTATTTTTCTTTTAAGGATAGAGATTAACCAAGTTCTTTCTGTCGATTTACCTTCGAAATTTTTAGCAGAACGCAAACCAGCAAAGAATGTCTCTTGTACAAGATCTTTAGCCGTATCACTATTATTTACTCTAACTACTGCATAATTATACAAATAATCAGAATAGTTATCTATCCATTTATCAGGACTTAAGGTATGTTTACTTACTTTATCCACAGGGTCAAATATACATTAATTTTTCTCTAGATTAATTTTACAATTCTGCCTTCTTCTCATATCAACTAAATATATAATTTCCCAAGAACCATTGTTATTAAACAGTTGAAATGAATTAGCTCCGCAATGGCTAAACTTACTATTTAAATAAAATTCATAAGGAGTCCATACTGAAGCTAAATTGCCATCAACTTTAATAGTATAGGATAATAATTTTTCAAAATAAGAATCTTCTTTTTTCTTCGACGCTATAGCTTTTAATAATTTTTCTCTTGATTCTGCAACTAAAACTTTCTTCCCTTTTTTATTTGTAAATGTAGTTTGAATTTTAACTTCTTTATGTAATGTTTTATTCACCAAACTAGAATCACCTTTATGCAATCCATCAAAAAAAAGTTGTATCACTTGTTTTATGTTTTGATTTTCAGAACTATCCTGAGCAAAAACAGTGAATGAAGTAAATGATAAAAAAACTAGAAAAGAAAACTTATACATATTTGTATTTTATGTAAAACTAACAAAAAAGAAACTATCAAAATCAAATTAACACAATATTAACGAGTTTGCGGTATTTTGTATATTTTTACTCCATATTTATAACAAATCACACATGTCTGTAGCTAAAAAACAATATAAAAGAATCACGGTGAAGTCGTTGATTGAAATGAAAAGTAACAATGAAAAAATTTCAATGTTAACTGCCTACGATTATACAATGGCCAAAATAGTTGATGGTGCTGGAATTGATGTTATTTTAGTTGGAGATTCTGCCTCTAATGTTATGGCAGGACACGAAACTACTTTACCTATCACTTTAGATCAAATGATTTACCATGCAAGTTCTGTAATTCGTGCTATAGATCGTTGTTTAGTTGTAGTTGATTTACCTTTCGGTACTTATCAAGGAAATTCTAAAAACGCATTAGATTCTGCTATTAGAATTATGAAAGAAACTGGTGGGCATGCAGTGAAACTTGAAGGTGGTAGTGAAATTTCTGAGTCAATTTCAAGAATATTAACTGCTGGAATTCCTGTAATGGGTCACTTAGGTTTAACTCCTCAATCTATTTATAAATTCGGAACATATACTGTAAGAGCTAAAGAAGAAGCTGAAGCTAAAAAACTAAAAGAGGATGCTAAATTACTAGAGGAATTAGGTTGTTTCGCTTTAGTTTTAGAGAAAGTTCCTGCAAAATTAGCTCAAGAAGTTGCTGAAAGTTTAACTATTCCTGTAATTGGAATTGGCGCTGGTAGCGGTGTAGATGGACAAGTTTTAGTAATGCACGATATGTTGGGAATGACACATGAATTTAATCCTCGTTTTTTACGCAGATATTTAGATTTACATACGGAAATGACCAATGCTTTTAAACAATATATTAGTGATGTTAAAAGTGTAGATTTCCCTAATGAAAATGAGCAGTATTAAACTAGTAATTAATTCTGTTGTTGTAACCTTTGACTAGACTTTTTAAATGAAAATACTCCATTTAGATACCAATCACGATTTAATGATTCAACAGTTAACCGAATTAGGTTACGAAAATCATGAAGATTACACTTCTTCTAAAGAAGAAATCGAAGCTAAAATTCATAATTACGATGGTTTTATAATTCGAAGTCGTTTTACTATTGACAAACAGTTTTTAGATAAAGCTACGAACCTAAAATTCATTGGTCGTGTTGGAGCTGGGTTGGAAAATATTGATTGTGAATATGCCATTTCAAAAGGTATTCAACTTATTTCTGCTCCTGAAGGAAATCGAAACGCTGTAGGAGAACATGCTTTAGGAATGCTTTTATCTTTATTTAATAAACTAAATAAAGCCGATCAAGAAGTACGTTCAGGAAAATGGCTTCGTGAGGAAAATAGAGGAATAGAACTCGATGGTAAAACAGTCGGACTTATTGGTTACGGTAACATGGGAAAAGCTTTTGCTAAAAAACTTCGTGGTTTTGATGTTGAGGTACTTTGTTATGACATTAAGGATGGAGTTGGTGATGAAAATTGTAAACAAGTTTCTTTACAAGAACTTCAAAAAAAAGCTGATGTATTGAGTTTACATACGCCACAAACTGAATTAACCATTAATATGGTTAATGAAGAGTTCATTAATAACTTTAAAAAAACATTCTGGTTAATTAATACAGCTAGAGGAAAATCTGTTATTACAAAAGATTTAGTTTCCGCTTTAGAAAGCGGTAAAATTTTAGGAGCAGGTTTAGATGTATTAGAATACGAAAAAAAGTCTTTTGAAAATCTTTTTACTGAAAGCGACATTCCAGAAGCTTTTCAATATTTAATTGATTCCGACAAAGTATTACTATCACCACATGTAGCTGGTTGGACTGTAGAAAGCAAAATAAAATTGGCACAAACTATTGTAGACAAAATAAAAGAACTTAATCCTTAAGTTTCTTTTAATAGATTTAACTATTTAAAAAATCTTATTTGATAAAAATTACTTTTATACCCCCATTTTCTAAATACAACTCAAAAATTATTTTTATTTAAAAATAACACTTTATTAACATGTGTTTTTTGTTTATTTCTCAAGAATTAAAGAATAAAAAAAGCTCCATATTTATCCCCTTAAACATCAATTATTTTAATTCAAAATAACAACTTAAAAAAACGAAAGTAGATTAACCTTAATTTAATTTTTATTGACTTAAAAATTAATTGAGCTAAAATACTTTTGTGAAACTTTAAACAAAATCTGGTTAACCAGATTTTAAAAAACAAAACACCTTATCAAAGGTGGAATTCGAAAATAATTAACCTCTATATTAAAAATCAATTAAATGAAAAAAATTACCCTTTTAAGTATCTTTTTATTATTTTTTGCAAAAGATATTTTTGCAAACCCTGTAGACAAAGCAAAAGCAATAGCAGTTGCTAGTAATTGGATTCAAGGAAAACAAAGTTTTTTAAGAAAACAAAAAGTCACAACTTTATCCATTAATGAAGTTAAGTACAAAAATAAAATTGTTTATTACATTATAAATTTTAAACAAGGTGGTTTTGTAATTGTTTCAGCGGATGACTCAACTAAACCAATTTTAGGTTATTCTCACACTTCTAATTTTGAGGCTATTTCTGAAAATTTACCTACTAATAATTTACTTGATGCTTATAAATCTTTTGTTTATGAAAGTTCTTTCACTAAAAAAAATAAAAGTAGAAAAGCTACAAAAAGAGCTTGGGATAATATTTTAAACAATAAAACATCCAAACAGTTTAGAGTAAAATCGGTTGAACCATTTATGGATGATATTTTATACACTCAATCAAATGGTTTTGAAAGATTTTGTCCTAGTGATGATGATGGTCAAGCGATTGTTGGATGTGTGGCTACCGCAATGTCACAAGTAATGAGATACTGGGAATTTCCTAAAACTGGGAAATCTCAAACTACTTATACACACCAGAAATATGGTACCTTAAGTGTTAATTTTGAAAATCAATTGTATGATTGGGATAACATGTCTAAAACAATAGCAGATAATGAAAATGCAAAGCTTTCATACCACACTGGAGTAGCAGTAAAAATGAATTATGGTACTTCTGCAAATGGAGGATCTGGAGCATATACCACTAATGCTTTAAAGGCGTTAAAAACTAACTTCAAATATAATAGTGGCGCAAAAATGATGTATAGACATTATTACTCAGACCAAGAGTGGAGTCAATTATTAAAAAATGAGTTAAATTTAAAACGACCAGTTTTATATTCAGGAAGAAGTAAAAATCTTCAAGATCCAAACGCTGGGAGTGCTGGCCATTTATTTGCATTGGATGGATATCAGGTTACAGAACAAGGTGATTTTTTCCATATTAATTGGGGTTGGGCAGGAAGAAGTAATGGATACTTTTACTTAACTGAAATGATAACTCATGGTGGGAAATATAATTGGATTGATTACAATTCAGCCATTGTTGATTTATATCCAACAAATTTAGCTCCTGTTTTTGAAACAAAACCTTTATTAAATCATATTAAGATTAATCAAATTTATGAATATGTAATCAAAGTAAGCGACGAAAACAGAAATGATCAATTAAGCATTTCTATAAAAGAAGGTTCTAACTGGTTATCTATTAATAAAAAAGAAAAAGGAGTTTTTGTATTAGAAGGAACTCCAACTACATCAAGCTTAGGAAAAACTTCAATTGTATTAGAATTAACAGACGGTATTAATACAACTACACAAAATTTTGAAATAATTGTTGAAGAAAATAATAATCAAAGTTATTGTGATTCTAAAGGTTATAACACAAATTATGAATGGATTGATTTTGTTTCTTTTGGAGGAATGAGTAATTCATCAGGGAATAATAATGGTTATGCTGATTTTACCAACAAAACAGCAACAGTTAATTTGGGTAGCGTTAATGAACTTATTATTAGAGCAGGTTATAATGACTATAGCTATAAAGAACACCTTGGTGCTTGGATAGATTATAATCAAAATGGAGTGTTTGAAGATAATGAAAGAATTATTGACACTTCTGTCAACAACAATACTAATCAAAAGTATTCTATAAATATTCCTAATAATGCTTTAAAAGGAAAAACAAGAATGAGAGTTTCTATGAAATACGACAACAAACAAAACTCTTGTGAATCTTTTACTTATGGAGAAGTAGAGGATTATACTATTGAAATTAAAGAAGGAATAAATTTTAGAGAAATTTCAAATAATGAAAACCTTAATTTTTCTGAAAAAAATCTATTTGTTTACCCTATTCCAGCAACTAATTTTTTAAACATAAAATCAAAAAATAATAGCATTAAAATTGATTATTATGAAGTTATAGATTTAAACGGTAGCGTAATACTAAAAAATGATTTTAAAGAAAAAATACACATAAACAATTTAAAAAGAGGTATTTACTATATTTTAATGTATGATGAAAATTCGAATCGTTATATGAAAAAATTTATCAAAAACTAAACTAAGTAAATCACTCAATACTAAAAACATAGAAGAGGTTAATTATATTTAAGGAGGCTTTTAAGCCTCCTTTTTTTATTCTGAAGGAAAGTTTTATTTGAGTTATATTTTTTAAACAACCCATACTTACACAAAATGCTCCAACTATAAATAATAACTTCGTTAAAAGTATAATTCATTTGCACATAAGTAAAACCTCAACTAATCAATGCTTTTTAAAATCGATTCATTTATCTTCATAAAAAATTATAAAGAGCTAGTCTACCAATCAGAAACGAACTTGCTTTTCTCTTTTTTGTATATTAGTTTCAGCATAATTTCAATTTTTATTCAAAATGAAATACGAAGCAAATACTCCACAAGAATATATAGATCAACTTCCGGAAGAGCGTCAATCTGTTATTCAGCAATTACGAGACGTTATTAAAAAACATCTTCCTGAAGGTTTTGAAGAAGGTATTAATTACAATATGATCGGATATTATGTACCACATTCAATATATCCAGACGGTTATCATTGTGATCCAAAATTACCTTTACCTTTTATGAATATCGCTTCTCAGAAAAACTCTGTGAATTTATATCATAGTGGAATTTACGCTAATCCAGAAATACATGATTGGTTTGTAAGTGAATACCCGAAGCATTGTAAACAAAAACTCGATATGGGTAAAAGTTGTGTTCGCTTTAAAAAGCTAGATGATATTCCGTATGAATTAATTGGAGAATTATGTAGTAAAATAACAGTTGAAGATTGGATTTCAACCTATGAAAAAAATGTAAAGAAATGAAAAAAGGTAAAGTAACAGGAATTGGCGGCGTATTTTTTAAGACTGAAGATGTAAATTCAACTAAAGAATGGTATAAAAAACATTTAGGCTTTAATACAGATGATTGGGGATGTACATTTTGGTGGAAAGATAATGATGGAAATAAAGCATCGACACAATGGAGTCCGTTTAAAAAAGATACAGATCATTTTCTTCCTTCGAAAAAAGGATTTATGATTAATTACAGAGTTGAATATTTAGAAAACTTACTAGAACAACTTAAAAATGAAGGTGTAACTATTCTTGGAGAAATTGAAGAATATAGCTACGGTAAGTTTGCTTGGATTATTGATTTAGATGGTAATAAAATTGAGCTTTGGGAACCAATAGACGAGGCTTTTTTATAATTCTTGAGCCTGAGTTATTAAACCTAAAGTAACTTCGAAAATTGGTTCATTTATCATTTTACTTTTTAACCAAGCATAAAAACTCATCACAAAAATATCTTCTTGTTTAGCTCCAATCCACTCAAAAGAGTTCTCTACAGTTTGAAAGAATTTTTCTGAAGCAATCTCTTTCGGATTATCATAATAAAGCGCTACATATTTTAAGAAAATTAATACACGCTCCTGCCCTATTTCTTTTAAGTAAATACCGTATTGTCTTTTAAATCTTAACAATCGATTTTCAAAAACATCAAAATTATCCAACTCAACAAGTAATAATATTTCAATTAAACTCTTTTTAATCACCCATTCTTTCCCAACCTTTTCCAAATACCATTTGTCTGTATGATATAATTTAGTCAATAGTTTATATGACTCTTTTATTGCTCCTTTCTGAAAATAAAATACCACTAAACTTAAATGAAGATCCAATGCTCCAACCACATCTGAATGTTTCTTTTTTAAAACAAACTCTAATCTTTCAATAGCCTCATTTTGATTATTCATATAATTCAAATTTAGCGTATACAACAACTCATATTTTAATCTGAATGTACGTTCATACTTACGTTTATTTTTTAAAATTTCAGTATCCATAATCTTTAAAAAACTTAAAGATTTTTCAAATTGTTTTGTTCTAAACAAGGTATTAGCAATCATATACAATACATGAATATGATAAAACCGTTCTTTTTCTTTATTTGGTTTCTCTTTTAAAAACTCATACATATCCAACATAAAAGACTCTATTTCTAAATAATCTTTAGTTACAAATGCAGAAATACTAGCAATGGTTAATAGCTGATAAAGCGATTTAAAAGAAAGTGTTTTATTAATATCTATATTTTGCTCATGTAATATTTTTAAAACAATTTTTTGAAAATCAATAACTTCTCCTTTTGCAAAAATTTGATGTAAGATTACTCTTACTTTTGCGTATACAATATTCAGTTCTTCTTCTAACTCTGCTTGTTTTTTATTTTTTCTGAACGCTTCAATTAAGTCTTCTAAATTTTCTTTTTCATTCTCATGTGAAAATTGAATTCTTAAATGATAAATTTCATTCAGGTAAGGATATAATTGATATTCTTCAGCAATTTTAGTTGCTTTTTGTAATAATTTAAATCCTAAAGCATATTGTTGTTGCTGCAAAAAAGAACGTGAAACTAAAATGTATTTTATCACAGCTACTTTCTCTGAATTCTCTTCTTCTAAATTTAAAGCTGCTAAATACTCTATTAAAGCTTCATACAACCGTTTTCTAAGGGCATGATACGCATCTTTTTTACCACCAGAATATAATGTTTCACACATTTCTTCTGATGAGAGTTCATTTGCATATATCAACTTAAAAAGTTGAATATTTTTCACATCAGTTCTTTTATTTTTTTTACTTAAAAAACTAATAAACCGCGTATAATCTTCCGTAGAAAACGAAGAAATAATTGCATTTAAACTCATTTTTAATCGTCAGTTTTAAATATAAAAACTCAATAAATATAACAATTAATTAAAATATTTAAATTTATATATCATCAGTTTTAATGAAATTTAGTTTTCTATACTTCTCGATCACTTCTCATCTTTGTAGTGTAATTATTTAAAATAAATTATTATGGATTATCAAACAACAATTACAAACAAAGACGCTACAAACCAAAAAGAAAAAGGAAAAGAAATTAAAATTTACGATCAAAAGCCAACAAGTGCTTTTGTAGGTGCATCTTGGGCATCTTTATTTGTGGGAACAATTGCTTTTTGTATCGGTTTATGGAATGCCGATATGTTATTAAATGAAAAAGGATATTACTTTACTATTTTGTTATTCGGATTATTCTCTGTAATCTCCGTTCAGAAAGCTGTGAGAGATAAACTAGAAGGAATAGAAGTAACTAACATGTATTACAGTATAAGTTGGGCAACTACTATCATTTCTATACTTCTTTTAATTATAGGACTATGGAATGCCGAATTAGAATTAAGTGAAAAAGGGTTTTATGCAATATCATTTATGTTAAGTATTTATGCTGCAATTGCCGCTCAAAAAAACACAAGAGACATTGCTTTTATCGAAAGAAATCAAAAGAACAATCAGAAAGATTTGTTTTGATAGTTCGATTAGTTACATAGCTGATCAAAAAACCCAGCAACATAATTTTGCTGGGTTTTCTTTTTATTTTTTTTAAATTTGAGAAGTAACTCACTTTAAATCAATAAAAATGTCTGAAGAGAATAAGAATTTAGAAGACCAAACAAACGAAGCAACAGAAAACATTGAAAATACTGCTGAAGAAACAACCAACGAAACCAAAGAATCTGCTAAAGAAGCATTTAATAAAGCAGCAGATAAGGCCACTGAATTAGCTGGGGAAGCCAAAGAAGCTTTTAATGATGCTGCAGAAAAAGCAGGTGAATATGCAAAGGTTGCTGAAGAAAAAATTTCTGATTTTGCTGGTGATGCTAGTGAAAAACTTGCTGATTTAGCCGACGATGCTAAAGAAGCTCTAGGAAATGCGAAAGAAAAAGTTAATGAAATCTTAGCCAGTGAAGAAGTACAAAACATAAAAACTAAAGCTAGTGAATTTGCTGGAGATGCTAAAGAGGCATTAGATGACGCTGCAGAAAAAGCAGCAGATTTAGCTGAAGATGCTGTTGAGGAATTAAGAGAAGTAAAAGGTAAAGCAAAAAACCTATTTCAAAGATTATTTGGAAAAAAGTAATAAAACAAAAAACTAATCCTTTTTCAAGGATTAGTTTTTACAAAGTCTAGGGATTATCCAAGTTAAATTACTACTAAGGAGTAATTGTTTCTTCTTGAGCTAACAATCCGAAGAATTTATCTAAATTTGGTAAAATAACAATTCTTGTTCTACGGTTTCTCGCTCTATTTTTAGCTGTAGAATTATCCACTAAAGGCACTGAACTTCCTCTTCCTGCAGCAATTAGCCTGTTTGAATCTACATTATATTTTTTCTCTAGTAAACGAACTATAGAAGTCGCTCTTTTCACACTTAAGTCCCAGTTATCTTGAATCACTGCATTGTTAATTGATCTAGAGTCTGTATGTCCTTCAATCATAACATCCATACTTGGCTCTGAGTTAATTACATTTGCTAACTGTTCAATAAGTTTATATGCTTTTTTCTTAACTCTATAACTTGCTGTATTGAATAATAACTCATCAGAAACAGAAATCATAACAACTGTTTGATCAATATCAACATTAATATCTTCAGAGTTTTCTAATTCAGAAGTATTAATTGATTTCTTTAAGTTATATGCTATAGCCACATCCATAGAATCTTTTAATGTTTTAGCATTTGCTAACTCTGCAGGATCTACTTTAGCTAAAGTTTCTCTCATTTTCTTTTTCATAGAATTAGACATTACAGCAGTTTTACCCACCATATCTAATTTTACATTATTCTCTTCTTTTAATGAAGAATTATAATTTTTAAGTGAATTAATTTTTTCATTGTAGTTATCAACTCGCTTTTCAATTTTTGCAAATTTTGCTTCTAGCTCTTTCTTCTCGAAAGCAGTTTTTTGAAGATTTCCTTTAGTATCTTCATACTGTTTTTGTAATTCTACATATTTCTTCTTAGAAACGCATGATGCAAACGCTAATGTAGAAACACCTAGGAGGATTATAGCTTTTCTCATTATTAAAATTTAATTGGTTGTTACTTTAACGGAAGCTTTACCTAAATATTATACAAATAAAAAATGCTACTCTTAAAAGAGTAGCATTTGTATAAAGTTTAATGTGACAAAATACTAATTTATATCATCACACTTTATTTATTAGCATTTTCTAAAGCTTTACGTTCTAGCTCGGCTTGAAACTCTTCTAAAACTGGCTTTACAGTACTTTCAGGTAAATCTGCAACTTTAATATACATTAAACCATCAATAGCATTATTAAATTTTGGATCTACATTAAATGCAACTAATCGAGCATTTTGTTTGATATATTTTTTAATTAAAACAGGAATTCTTAAAGCACCTGGTTCAACTTCATCTATAATTTTATCAAACTTATTCATGTCTGATTGTGTTGCATCAAAAACAAAATCTTTATCACCATCCTTAAGCTTTACCTTAAACTCTTTCTTTGGATGAATATACTGTGCTACATAAGGATCATAATAATGTGATTTCATGAATTCAATCATTAATGATTTAGAAAAATCCGAAAATTGATTACTAATACTCACTCCTCCCATTAAATACTTATACTTAGGATAACGTAACGTAACGTGTACAATTCCTTTCCAAAGTAAAAATAACGGCATTGGTCTTTGTTGATATTCTTTAGTAATAAAAGCTCTCCCCATTTCAATGGTATTTTCCATCATAGGGTGCAACTCGGGTTCAATTTTAAATAATGTTTGAATATAAAAACCATTTATTCCATAACGTTTATAAATCTCTTTTCCTAATCCCATTCTGTAAGCTCCAACTACTTTTTTTGCATTGTTATCCCACAATAATAAATGATGATAGTATTTATCGAATTTATCTAAATCTAACGCATTATTTGTGCCTTCTCCTACTTCTCTGAATGTAATTTCACGTAAACGTCCTATTTCATGTAAGATATTTGGTATTTCTTTAGTATCTGTAAAGAACACCTCATAATCTTTACTTATTAATAGCCGTTTACCATGATCTCTCAAGCTATCAATCTCTTTTACAAATAATTCAGGATTTCTCTGATTACTAATGTTTTTTGTTTTTTTAGGAAGTTTTAGCTTTTGTGTAGAGATTAATCTCTGGTTCGTTTCAAAAGGATTCGCTAACATGTAAGTTTTCTTTCTTAAAAACTCGTAGAAAGCAGGTATTTCTTTGTATGTATCCTGATCTTTAACTGAAATTGGCTTACCAATTCTTACTTTTATTACTCGCTTCTTTTGAGATAATAATTCTGATGGAAGTTTAGCTGTTCTTAATGTATCACTAATTTTTGATAAGAAATAAAATAGACGACTATTTTTAGCATGAAAATAAATAGGAATTACTGGTACTTTTGCTTTCTTAATTAACTTTACAGCTCCTTCTTCCCATTCTTTATCAACCATTAGTTTTCCATCTCTATAGGTTGAAACTTCACCTGCTGGGAATATACCTAAAGGTTTCCCTTCTCGTAAATGTAATAATGCATTTTTAATACCAGAAACACTAGACTTTGCATCCTTATGGTTTTCAAAAGGATTTACTGGCATTACATAAGGTTTTAACGGCTCTATTCTGTGCAACAAGAAATTAGCAATAATCTTATAATCTGGTCTGTGCTCTACCAACAATCGCAATAATAAAATTCCATCTATACCTCCTAAAGGATGGTTAGATATTGTAATAAACGGACCTTCTTTAGGAATACGTTTAAAATCATCTTCTGGTATTTCAAATTCTATCTGAAATTCATCTAACAATCCCTTTAAAAAAGGTAAATCATTTAAATGTTTATGTTTATTATATACTTTATTTGCGGTTGATATACGCAAAACTTTCATTAATAACCAGCCAATAAACGTACCTACAAAACCTAGTTTATCAACTTTTATTGCTTTTGCGACTTCTTTAGATGTAACTAAACCCATAATTAAGTTTGGTGTTAACGTAAGTGGCAAATATAGCAGAAAAATACTTTGGTTAAGCGTTTTCTTGAATTACTAACTGTGCTGTTTCTGTATTAATTTGTCTAATAATTGCTTTTCCTTTTGCTCTAATACTTTTAATCGCTTCATCATCAAAATGTCTTATTGTATATAATGTGACATCTTTATATGATTTAATTGTGTAGAAAGATTTTAATTCATCATAAAAATCATCAAACATATTAAACTTATCTTCAATACAAACTGAAAAACTAATTGCTGAATTCTGAATTAAATTCACCTTTAACTTATAATCGTGTAATTTTTTAAATACATCACTAATATTGTCTTCTACCATAAACGAAAAATCTTTAGCCGATATAGAAACTAATATTTGATTCTTCTTTACAATATAACATGGTATTTCTGGAGTAATTCCTTCTGTTTTTAAAACTGTTGTTCCTTCTCTATCTAAATCATCGAAAGAACGAACATATAAAGGAATTTGTTTTTGTTCTAACGGTTGAATTGTTTTCGGATGAATTACAGAAGCTCCGTAAAATGCCATCTCAATAGCTTCAGTATAAGAGATTTTCCTTAAAAGTTCTGTCTCACTAAAAACTCTCGGATCTGCATTTAAAACTCCTGGCACATCTTTCCATATAGTTACACTATCTGCTTCTAAACAATATGCAAAAATACCTGCAGTATAATCTGATCCTTCTCTACCTAAAGTCGTTGTATACTCTCCATCATTCCCTAAAAAACCTTGAGTTATATTTAACTTGGTTGTATCTACTTTCTCCTTAATTATAGTTTCTGTAAGTTCCCAGTTTACCTTTGCATCTCTATAGTTATTATCTGTTTTTATATACTCACGAACATCTAACCATTGATTTTCTACACCAATTTTTGTTAAGTAAGCACTCACTATTGTTGTTGATAATATTTCTCCGAAACCAACAATTTGATCGTATATATAATTATAATCTTCAGACGTATTAATAGCCATTCTACCAGCTAATTCGCCAAATAAGTACATTACCTTAGTATACACTTCGTCACCTTTATCAAAAAGACCGTCTAACATTTCTGTATGAAAATCTTTTATTACCTCTAATGCAGGCTTTACATCGTCTGTACTTTCTGTATATGCTTTAATTAAACGTTCGAAAGCATTTGTCATTTTTCCCATTGCAGAAATTACTACTAAAGTATTTTCTGTTCCTTCATGCTGTAGTACACGTACAACATTTTTAACTGCATCAGGATTTTTTACTGATGCCCCTCCAAACTTAAAAATTCTCATTTATAAATCTTTCTAAATTTTGTTCATTCATTTGGGCTACGTCCCAATCCCTTAAAACTTTTGCTCCACTTTTTTCATAAAAATCAATAGCATTTGTATTCCAATCTAATACTTCCCATGCTACACGTTTATACCCATTATCTGAAGCATATTTCATTATTGATTTATATAATTCTTTTCCCGCTCCTATTCCTCTTTTAGATGCTGTTACCATTAAATCTTCTAAATGAATTGTTTTACCTTTCCATGTAGAATATCTTTCATAGAACAACCCCATACCTATAATAGTACCATTAGCTTCTTCTGCGACAAAAGTGTTGAATCTTGGATTTTCTGAAAATCCATCTTTTATTAAATCTTCAACAGTTATTTCTACCGCATCTGGTTCTTTTTCAAAAACGGCTAACTCAACAATTAAATTATGAATCGCTTGAACATCTTCTTTTTTTCCTTTACGAATAGTAAAACTCATGTTTAAAATTTTTAGGCAAAAATAGTTTTTATAACACCTTGTTAAAAAAAATAACAAATTACAACACATACAATTGTTTTGTTGATTTTTCTACTTTAACAATTCCTGTAAAATACTAAACTAAAACGTTGTAGTTGTAAAAAAAGTTATCATCTTTGTAAACAGATAAAATCTGTATCGTTTTATGGCTAAAAAAAATCAAACTCTTGGTGAATTTATCATCGAAAATCAAACTTCTTTTAAATATACTTCTGGTGAATTATCTCGATTAATCAATTCTATTCGTTTAGCTGCCAAAGTTGTTAATCATGAAGTAAATAAAGCTGGTTTAGTAGATATTATTGGTGCTGCTGGTGAAACCAACATCCAAGGTGAAGATCAACAAAAACTTGATGTTTATGCCAACGATAAATTTATTCAGACATTAACTAATAGAAATATTGTTTGTGGTATTGCAAGTGAAGAGGAAGATGATTTTATAATCGTAAATAGTCAAGATGAAAACCATCAAAATAAATATGTCGTATTAATTGATCCTTTAGATGGATCTTCTAATATTGACGTAAATGTTTCTGTTGGTACTATTTTTTCAATTTACAGAAGAGTAACCCCAGTAGGAACTCCTGTTAAACTCGAGGATTTCTTACAAAAAGGAAGTGAACAAGTTGCTGCAGGATATGTAGTTTATGGCACATCCACCATGTTAGTATACACTACAGGAGATGGTGTAAATGGTTTTACTTTAAATCCAGCTATAGGTACTTTCTACTTATCTCATCCAGATATGAAATTCCCTGAAGATGGAAAAATTTACTCTGTAAATGAAGGTAATTATATTCATTTCCCTTTAGGAGTAAAAAAATACATTAAGTATTGTCAAGAAGAAGAAGGAGACAGGCCTTATACTAGCAGATACATAGGATCTTTGGTTTCTGATTTTCATAGAAACATGATCAAAGGAGGGATTTATATGTACCCAAAAAGCTCTAAAAATTCTAATGGTAAACTTCGTTTATTATATGAATGTAACCCAATGGCATTTTTAGCAGAGCAAGCAAAAGGAAAAGCTAGTGATGGTTTTAATAGAATTATGGATATTCAACCAACAGAATTACACCAAAGAATTCCTTTTTTCTGCGGAAGCAAAAATATGGTCGAAAAAGCTGAAGAGTTTATGAGAGAATATTCTGAATAAAAGTAATTTAATTCTGTTATAATATTATCTTATTATACTATAAGAATCAAATAGGGCTAACTGTTGTTAGTCCTGTTTTTTTATGGTAACTTCGTGTCAGTTAATTAGTAATCAAATAAACAAAAATTATGGCTTTTGAATTACCAGAATTAGGTTACGCTTATGATGCGTTAGAACCAAATATTGATGCAAGAACTATGGAGATTCACCACTCTAAGCATCATAATGGATATACAACTAAATTAAATGCTGCAATTGAAGGAACAGATTTAGAAGGTAAATCTATAGAAGATATTTTAACAAACTTAGACATGAATAATGCTGGAGTTCGTAATAATGGTGGTGGTTTTTATAATCACTCATTATTTTGGACTGTAATGAACCCACAAGATAGAGGATACTTATCTGGTGAATTAAAGGATGCTATTGAAGCTGAATTTGGTTCTAAAGAAGCTTTTATTGATGCTTTTTCTAAAGCTGCTGCTACTCAATTTGGTTCTGGATGGGCTTGGTTATGCGTACACAAAGGTGGTAAAGTAGAAGTATGTTCTACTCCAAACCAAGACAATCCTTTAATGCCAGGTGTTTCTTGTGGAGGAACTCCTATTTTAGGGTTAGATGTGTGGGAACATGCTTATTATTTAAACTATCAAAATAGAAGACCAGATTATATTGAAGCTTTCTTTAAAGTTATCAACTGGAATGAAGTTGAAAGAAGATATGCAGAAGCTAAATAAGACAACAATATAGTTCTTATATAAAAAAAGCACCCAGAACGGGTGCTTTTTGCTTACACTTTTTTTCGAAAATCGTAAACTTTTTAATTCTTTTTAGAAGTTTGTTTGTTTAAAAACGGTTATACAATCTTTTCAAATAGTTTAAGCCTGTCTTCGACATTAGTTCTTGAAGACAACGTTAACAAATTAAAATACACTAAAGAACTAATTTAGTTTAGTTTAGCTCAAAAGAGCTAGTTTTGTTTATGTTTTTCAATAAACATACTTGGGATTAAATTAAACTTATACCAATCGGTATATTTTATTTTAAATTTTTTTAAACTTTCAATTCATTATCTATTATTTTCTTCATTACATCTGCTAAATCAAATAGATAAGTCTCATCTTTCATTATGTGAGACATATACACTGCTCCTTCTATCATGTAGGAAAATCTTTTTGCATAAACAGCACTATCAACATTATTTTTAACCTCATTAGTCTCTTTTGCCACCTCAATTAAATTCGTGAATTTCTCTAAGATTCGCTCATTATAAGATCGTACTAATTTAGATATTGAATTTTGCTGATATTCTGAATCAACACCAATATTTAATATTGGACAGCCTCCAAATTTTTTACAATAACTATAATAGTTTTTATAAAAATTAGAAACATTAATCAATCTATTTAACGCTGTTTCCCCCTTTGCAACATGTGCATTTAAATCTTTTAAAACGGTTCGGATACAATGGCGAAAAGCTTCTATGGCTAATTCTTCTTTACTTTCAAAATGCCCGTATATAGCTCCTTTTGTTAGACCAGCTGCTTGAGTTATTTGTGATAAACTCATAGCTGAATATCCTTTCTTATTAAATATAGGAGCAACCGTTTCAATAATATGTAATCTTGTCTTCTCAGATTTCAACATATATGGCAAATATATAAAAATATACCAATTGGTATATTTTTTAACAAAAAAAATTCCTCATAATGAGGAACTTATTTTTATTTATTTAATGCTTGATCTAAATCTGAAAGCAAATCTTCTATATCTTCGATACCTACACTTAAGCGAATTAAAGAATCTGTAATCCCCATTTTTAATCGCTCTTCTTCAGGAATTGAACCATGTGTCATGGTTACCGGATGATTAACTAAACTCTCTACTCCACCTAGTGATTCAGCCAAAGTAAATACTTTTACATGTTCTAAAAATTTAAAAGTAGCAGATTTACTTTCATCTTTTAACCGGAAAGAAACCATACCACCAAAATCTTTCATTTGCTTTTTAGCTACTTCATGATTTTCATGACTTTGAAATCCTGGATAATATATTTCTCCTACTTTTTTGTGATCACGTAAAAATTCAGCTACCTTTCTTCCATTTTCACAATGTCGTTGCATACGAACATGTAATGTTTTAATTCCTCTTAAAGCTAAGAAAGAATCCATAGGACCTGCAATTGCCCCAGCAGCAAACTGAATAAAATTAAGTTCAGTAGCTAACTGTGCGTCTTTTACTATTAGAGCTCCCATAACTAAATCGGAATGGCCGCCTAAATATTTAGTCGCAGAATGCATAACAATATCGGCTCCTAAATCTAACGGTTGTTGTAAATAAGGCGTTGCAAAAGTATTATCAACAGCAATTAAAATCTCTTTTTGAACTTGCTTTACTGATTGTGAAATTTCTTCAATATCAGCAATTTTCATTAATGGATTTGTTGGTGTTTCAATCCAAATTAACTTAGTAGATTCAGTAATAGTGTTAACCACATTACTTGGATCATCCATATTTACATATTGAAATTTGAGTCCGTATTTTTCAAATAACCTTGTAAACATTCTGTAAGTTCCGCCGTATAAATCGTCTCCAGCTATCACCTCGTCGCCTGGTTTTAATAACCTTAAAACGCAATCTATAGCTGCTAAACCTGAAGCAAAAGCATAACCATGCGTTCCGTTTTCTAAAGATGCAAAAGCATTTTCTAGTGCGGTTCTTGTGGGATTTGCTGAACGTGAATACACATATCCTTTGTTTATGCCTGGACTAGATTGTGCATATGTAGAAGTTTGAAATATTGGTGTCATTACCGAACCTGTAGCTTCTTCATGTTGCTGACCACCATGTATGGTTTTTGTATTAAACTTCATCAGATAAAATTAGATTTATACTAATTTAGATAATGCCATTATTGCTCCTAAATGAATACCTTCGTGTAAATTATTAAAAGCAATTGCATTATCGATTGAACTTAACACATACCCTGTACTTGTTGGATACTCTGTATATTCTTTAAAAATTCCTTCTTTGTAATCTTCTTCTAAAGTATCTGGCAAACCAACTAACAATTCTTTAACCTCTTCAAACTCTTCTACTGATAACTCTTCCGTAGGAGCTGTTCCTTTTCTATATTTTTCAATTAAATCATCTGGAACTAAACATTGTAAACCTGATAATTTATAATGTAATAATTGTTGAGTTACTACTAAATGAGCAACATTCCATGCTATATTATTATTAAATCCTTCAGGAATTTTATGTAATTGCTCGTGAGTTAAACCTTCTATTCTTTTTAAAACAAGTTCTCTAGATTTTCTTAAGATATCAAATTGTGTGTTCATTTTTCTGCCTATTTTAGCGTTTATAAAGATACACTTAATACCATGAAGAAAGTTTATTTTTTACAAACTTGTGATACTTGTAGAAGAATTTTAAAAGAAGTAAACCTAGAAGGTTTTGAAAAACAAGAAATAAAATTGGATCCTGTTACTTTTTCGCAATTGGAAGAAATGTATAGCTTCTCTAAAAGCTATGAAGCTCTTTTTAACAAGAGAGCTAAATTGTATAGAGAAATGGATTTAAAAAATCAGAATTTAACTGAAGATGATTATAAACAATATATACTTGATGAATATACTTTTTTAAAACGTCCTGTATTTATTGTTGATAATGAAATTTTTATTGGAAACAGTAAAAAAACTGTTGAAAGTTTAAAAGAAAAGCTTCTCTAGTGAGAAGCTTTTTCTAAATTTTAAGATTTTTCCATTTCGGTAATTAAAGAGCTAAACTCATCTTTAGATAAATTTGTTTTTAAACCTAAGAAAACCAACTCATCTCCTTCATTTTCAGACATAATAATAATTTCTCTAATCTTATCTTTATGCTCTAAAAAATAAATTCCTGCTTTATCTTTTCCATCTTTTGTTCTTACTAAAGTTTTTAAATTACTATTTTTTACAAAGTTTTTAAAATCACTAGATACACTATCTACTCTTTCTGTAAAAGTTAATATTTTAAAGTTCCTTGCTTTTTTTATTAAAATTTCTTCTTCACCTAAATCATCATTATCGACAAACATTCTTGCAATGAATCCTGGGACATTTAACGATACTTCTGCATTCTCTTTGTGAGATTTATAAAAACTTTTGAATGATGTCTTTTGAGCATTAATTGCTACTGCCAAAAATACTAATACTACTGTTACAATTCTTTTCATAAAAAACTTGGTTTACTTTATATTTAAATTTTATTGAAAGCTATTGCTTATTAATCTTTCGAAATTTTAGTTACAACAGATGCTAACTCATCTTTAGTTAATGTAATTTTTAAGCCAATCATTACCATTTTTTCTTCTTCACTGTTAGCACTAATTATAATCTCTCTAATTAAATCATCTTTTTCTATAAAGAATATTCCTGCTTTATCTTTTCCATCTCTAACTCTCATTAAAGTTTTCAAACCTTTCCTTCTTGAGAATTTTTTAAAGCTTTTTTCAATTATATTGTTCTCGTTGTTGAAAACAACAATTTTACAATGTTCTGCTTTTTTCATTAGTTCTTCAAACTCTTCAGATTCTTCATCATCTGAGAAAAAACTCCCTAAAGAAACAGGAACGCTCATTGAGAATTGACTTTCATCTTTATTCGCCTTATAAAAATCTGAATAAGCTGTGTTTTGTGCATTAATTACAAATGCGATACAAATTAAAATAGCGGTTATTAATCGTTTCATAATACTTGGTTTTTGTAATGAAGACGACATCTATAATTTTTTGTTACACAAGATTTTTATTTTTGATTGACATTCAACCAAGTGTTTGTTCTCAACGTTACATTTTCTCTAATGTTTTGCCAAAATAAATTTATATCTCCTGCATGATAATTTTTTAAAAATGACATAAAGAAACGTAATGGAAACTTTGGATTTGTACTCCAAACTAATCCATCTGTAATTTGAATCACTAGTGCTTCTTTGTAAATTTTTCCGTTTGTATATAAAAAGCCTTTATGTTCTTTTAGTATGGTTGTTGTAGAATTATCCCAAGTAATTGGATTTGTAGTTACATAACCTTTATACCAATCTTTATCTTTTTTTGGATAATGATTTTTCTTATATGTATTCCAAGAAATAAAACCTCCAATCTCGTTTGGAGATTTCATTAATTTAATTGATGAAAACTCATTTTCTTTTATTCTAATTCCTGGAATATAAGCTGCAATTAATTGCTTTTGTAGTTCTTTTTTATCAAAAAAATCTTTTAATAATCGTACTGTGTGTGTTGTTCCTTGACTGTGACCAACCATAATAATCGGTCTTCCTTTATTGTATTTCTTCAAATACACCTCAAAGGCACTTTTAACATCTAAATACGCCAAATCTTGAGCCTCTTTTCCTCCTTTATTAAATAATCTGTATGAACGAATATGAGCTTGACGATAAAATGGTGCATAAACTTTACCTGAAGTTGCAAAAGCTGATGCTTGCATTAACACAGCTTTATTTAAAACTGCGTTATTTTGCTTTTTGTCCGAAATTGGAACATTCCAACGAATATCTTTTTTACTTGTAATTAAAGTAGGGTATACATAAAAAACATCAGCCTGTAATGTATCTAAACGATTAGACGCATAAGTTTTAAAATTCTCTTGATATTTAGTTGGTAGAACTGCCCAAAAACTTTCTTTAGTATAATCTGGTTTAACAGGAATATTTTCTTGTAAAAAAGCTTGCGTTTTGTAGGTTGAACGACAATTGAAACACAACAATGATATTAAAACTACATATAAAACCGATCTCGCTTTTTTTACAAACATTTTATTTTTTCTTATTTTCTTCAGAAATACTGTTCAGCACTAATTTTGCTAGCTCTTGGTTCCCGAAAGTAGATTTAGAGTTAAATATGACTTGCATTAATAATTCCTTGGCTTCTTCAAACTGTCCGTTTAAATTTAGAACTAAAGCTTTATTAATAGTAAGAACTCCTTCTGTTTCAATATCTGGATTCTCGTTTAATCCCTTTTCTATAGCCTGAAGTCTTTCTTCTCCTTCTAAAAAATTTGAATAATCTTTCCAAGCTGGAGCTAAAGAAGGAAAATTATCAACTAATAACTTTAACATTTGAGCCTTTTCTTGTGGATTATCGATCCACTCTAAAGCTATATAGTTTTTATACAAACCTTCAGTAAAAACTCCTGTTTTCTCTTTTCTTAAAACATCTACAGCTGTTTTAGATGTAAAAAAACCATTTGGAGCCACTTTATCTGTTAACTCGTAATATTTTAAAGCATTTTCGAAATCATCATTTAACAAATATGTATAAGCTAAATCATAATACGGATAAGCCCATTCAGGTGAATCTTGTATAGCTTCTTCAAGATGACTGACAGCTTCAGTATAATCACCTTTCTGCCCATATTCTCTTGCTTTTTGATGTAATTCTTTAGCTTTATCAGAAGATTTATCTATGCTATAAATGGCATAATTATATCTTCCTGTAGCTTGTGATAATTCTTCTTTTGATATTTCATTTCCTTGTTGATCTGTAAACTTAATATCATTTATTCTTTGAGAATGAGAATTATCTTGTTCTATTCTTTTAACTTCTTTAGTTCCTGAAATTCCTAAAGAAGTTAAAAGTTTTGATAAAGTCTTTTTCATAACATTTTATTTTCTACTTATAATCTTCGTACGATTTTTCTTCTACTAAATCTGAACCAGTTAACGTATTAATATCTTTTTTAACTACGGAACGATCATCATTTGTAAAGTATACTGCACGGGCTAGATTGACAAAAGTTTCACCAAAATCTTTAGCACGTTCACATTCTCTAATATCATCTTCTATTTTCCACAATTTTTTATTAATCTCTAATAAATCATTGTGTAGTTTTTTCAATTCATCTTGATCTGAAACTTCATTATAAATTTGATCTACAACTGGTGTTAACACATCATATTCATTTTGAATGTTTTTAAGTTTATTTTGATTTTTAATCTCAGTTAACTTAATTGCTAAAATGGTATACTTGTCTATTATTTCTCCGTTAGAAACTTCAATCTTCATTAATTTATCTTTTGTATTAAACGAAACGACGTTCTATTATTTCTAAAAAACGTACTTCATATTCTTCTTTTGTACTCCAATCGTAATCTGGTTTTACCATTTTACTGATAAAGTTTTTAGCTTCTCTTTCTGTTTTAAAAGTATTTAATTGTGAAATAACTCTATTAAAATCAGTTTGATTTCCATCAAATAAATGTTTCACAAAAGCAATACGATCGTTAAGTCCAATTTGTATTGTTGACTGTAAATGATCATTTACAGTTTTTTTAGGTTCTACTTTTTGAAATAAATCTGCCATTACATCAACAGGCAAAGTATCTTTTAATTCATCTTCTAAAGTAGGTATTTTGGATTCAGTAGTTACTTCTTCTTTTTTCTCTTCTTCAGGTGATTTTAAATCTTCAATGAATTTAGCTTCATCAAAAATTGTAGGATCATCATTTCCAAACAATAAACTTTCAAGTTCATCAAAAGGTTGCTCTTCTATTTCTTGAACTTTATCTTCAACTTTTTCTTCTTTTACTTGAATTAAAGTTGGTTCTTCAATAATCTCTTCAATAACTTCAGAAAGTTCTTCTTCTATAGTTTCTTCAACTATTTCTATTTCTTCTTCAACTTCTTCAACAACTTCAGCTTTTTCATCAATTGAATTAACAATTGGCCTTTCCTCAATTACCTCAACTATTTCTTCTTCATGATTTGTATTGATAACTTCTTCCTCTTGATTTACAACATTAGTATTCCTTGCTGTTTCAATTTGCGTAACTATCTCAATCAGTTCTTCTTTAGTTTCTTTTGCCTGAGGTGTTGTGTTAATATACTCTTCTACATAAGCCAATACGGCTAACTTTTCGTAAACTTCATATGCTTTTTCTTTTAATGCAAAAACATCTTCTTTGTTTTTCATCTTTAAAATGCTATGCGCTAAACTAGTTAGGTCTGAAGCCAATTTTTTGTGCATAAGTTATGAGTAGGTTTTATTTTTTGCTCTTAAATTTTAATAAATTTGTTCCCTTATCGAAATGTAAGACAAAAATAATTATTTGAGCATTAAAATTACAAAATGTTTCTTGAAAATACAGTAAATCATACAGAACAGTTTGGGTGGATAGAGGTAATTTGCGGCTCAATGTTTTCGGGGAAAACTGAGGAATTAATTCGTAGATTAAAAAGAGCAAAATTTGCCAAACAAAGAGTTGAAATTTTTAAACCTGCTATTGATGTAAGATATGATGAGGAAGAAGTAGTTTCTCATAACGATAATAGAATTCGATCTACACCAGTACCAGCTTCTGCAAATATCAGATTACTTGCTAACAATGTTGACGTCGTAGGAATTGATGAAGCTCAGTTTTTTGACAATGAAATTGTTGCCGTTTGTAACGACCTAGCTAATAGAGGAATTCGAGTTATTGTTGCTGGTTTAGACATGGACTTTAAAGGAAATCCGTTCGGACCAATGCCTGCTTTAATGGCAACAGCAGAATATGTAACTAAAGTTCATGCTGTTTGTACAAGAACCGGTAACTTAGCACATTATAGTTTTAGAAAAGCCAAAAGTGAAAACATTGTACTTTTAGGTGAAACTCAAGAATACGAACCACTTAGTAGAGCTGCTTACTACAAAGCCATACAAGAGCAAAACGCTCAACTTAAAGAAGAGGAAGAATGAACAACCATGTTACCGTATTAGAAATTAATGCAAATGCTGTTTTGCATAATCTAAGTTATTTCAAACAAAAATTACAACCTACAACTAAAATCTTGGCCGTAGTAAAAGCTTTTGGTTATGGAAGTGAAGCTGTTGAGGTAGCTAAAATTGTAAAAGATCATGTAGATTATTTTGCAGTTGCATATAGTCAAGAAGGTATCGCTTTAAGAGAAGCAGGAATTGATACACCTATTCTAGTATTACATCCGCAAATACCAAATATTGAAACTATTGTTAAATATCGTTTAGAACCTAATTTATATAATTTTAAGATTTTTGAAGCTTTCTTAAGTTATGCAGATAGTGTTCCTCTAATGAACTACCCTGTTCATATCAAATTTAACACAGGGTTAAATAGATTAGGATTTTGGCATTCAGACGTACCCAACATTATTTCCTCATTAAAAAAATCTAACCATGTTGTCGTACAATCTATTTTCTCTCATTTAGCAGCGAGTGAAGATCCTAATGAGCAAGAATTCTCCATTAACCAAATTAATAATTTTGCATACATAGTAAAACAGATTTATCAACATTTAGGATATGAGCCATTAATTCACATTTTGAACACATCAGGAGTTATTAATTATCCAAAAGCTCAATTTGACATGGTACGCATTGGAATTGGTTTATACGGCTTTGGAAACAACCCTAATGAAACTGCCAATCTAAAAAATACACACAGTTTAAAAAGTATTATTTCTCAAATCCACATGATTCAACCAGGAGAAACTGTCGGATACAACAGAGCTTTTGTTGCTAGCAAACCAACTAGAAGCGCTACAATCCCTATAGGTCATGCTGATGGGATTTCTAGAAAATTAGGAAATAAAAATGGTTTTGTAATCATAAATAATCAACCTGCTCCTATAATTGGAAATGTTTGTATGGATATGTTAATGGTAGACGTTACAAAAATTGATTGTAAAGAAGGTGATGACGTTATTCTTTTCAACCACCAACAACACATTGAGTACATGGCTCATAAATGCGAAACTATTCCTTATGAAATCTTAACAAGTCTTTCTCAACGCATAAAAAGATTGGTTAAAAGTTAAAAAAATCTTAAATTACAACCAGTAATTAATTAATAATCAAAAAAACTATTCAAAAATGGGAATGTTAAAAGAGTTTAAAGACTTTGCCATGAAAGGCAATTTAGTAGACATTGCAGTTGGTTTTGTAATGGGTGCTGCTTTCAACAAAGTTGTTTCTTCATTCACTGGAGGTATTGTCTCTCCTTTAATTGGCTTAATATTTAATGCTGACTTTAAAGACTTAAAGTATATAATTAAAGAAGGCGTAGCTGATGCTTCTGGAAAAGTATCTGGTGAAGTCGCCGTATTATATGGTGAATTTATTACTAATGTTATTGATTTTATTATTGTTGCATTTGTAATGTTTATGATTGTAAAAGGTGTTAATGCTATGAAGAAAAAAGAAGAGGAAGCTCCTGCTGCTCCAGCTGGACCTACTCAAGAAGACTTATTGACTGAAATTAGAGATTTATTAAAGAAGAACTAATCTTCTTCACCAATCACTATAAAGTTTAAGAGGCTATTGATTTCATCAATAGCCTCTTATTTTATATAATTAAAAATTTAATTATATATGTTTTCCTTTATTCCATCCATGTTTTCCTAAGTATTGCTCTCCACTCTCTACAGCACCATCTTCAATACTTGTTCCCATAGAATCATTCCATCTATTCAAATAACCAAACAAAGAAACCACTCCTAACATTTCAACAATTTCTCCTTCATCCCAATATTTGTATAATTCTGTTTTTATTTCTTCATCTACATTATTAGGCACTACAGAAGCCGCTAATGAAAAATCTAACGCAGCTCTTTCAGCATCAGAAAAAGCAGAATGTGTCTTATATTCCCAAATATTATCTAATTTTTCTTGTTCAGCTCCATAACGCTCTGCTGCTCTAATTGCATGTGCTTGGCAATACCTACAACCTGTAGCATTACTACTTACCCAAGCAATCATTCTTTTTAAAGCAGAAGTTACACGACCGTGATTTGCCATAACTGCTTTATTTAAATTAATAAAAGCTTTAGAAATTTCTGGTCTTCTTTGCATTGTAAGTACTGAATTAGGACAAAATCCTAATGTCTCATTATAAAAATCTGACAACCTTTTTGTCTCCTCATCATGATTCGGATCTAAGGGAGTTACTAATGGCATAATTTATTTTTTTATTAAGTAATTTTGTAATTTCATACAAGAAACAAAAAAAAACTCATATGACATCAAATATTGTAACTACAGAATGGAAGAAAAATTTACTTTTTAAAAGTGACAACCCTAATGGAGCGCAAGTTTTAATGGATACCTCTTTTGCTAATGGAGGAAATGCTGTTGGCGCCTCACCTAAAGCCCTAATGCTATCTTCTTTAGCCGGATGTTCTGGATTAGATGTTGTTATGATTGCTGAAAAAATGCGTGTTTCTTTCGATGATTTAAAAATAGTTATTGAAGCTAATTTAACCGAAGAACACCCTAAATATTATGACAAAGTTCATGTAAAATATTTTTTCGAGGGTAACAATTTAGATCATGATAAACTTACTAAAGTAGTGAACTTATCTATTGAGAAATATTGTGGAGTTATGGAAATGTTTCGTCAGTTTGCAAAAGTGACTACAGAAATTATTTTCAACGACTAACAGCATCACTTTTTCGCTATGAAATGGACTTTAAAGCCCAAACCTGATTTCAACATTGTAAATACTTTAGCTAATGAATTAAATATAGATTTAAAATTAGCAGAAATCTTAGTTCAAAGAGGAATCAAAACTTTTGATGAAGCTAAACATTTTTTTAGACCTTCATTAGAAGATCTTCACGATCCTTTTTTGATGAAAGATATGTATGAAGCTGTTTCTAGAGTTGAAAAAGCTATAAAAAATGGAGAGAAAATTTTAATTTATGGCGATTATGATGTTGATGGAACTACATCTGTTTCATTAATGTATTCATACTTAAAGAATATTCACCCGTATTTGGCAACATATATCCCTGATAGATACAAAGAAGGATATGGGGTTTCGTTTGCCGGAATAGATTTTGCTCACGATAATGAATTTTCTTTAATCATTGCTCTTGATTGTGGAATTAAAGCCATTGAAAAAGTTGCTTATGCTACTGAAAAAGGTATAGATTTTATTATTTGTGATCATCACAAACCTGGAGAAAAAATACCTGACGCGATTGCTGTATTAAATCCTAAACGAATAGACTGTAATTATCCTTATAAAGAACTTTGCGGATGTGGTGTTGGATTTAAATTAATTCAGGCAATAGCACAACAACAGGAACAAACTATAAACGATTTATTGCCTTATTTAGATTTAGTAGTAACTGCTATTGGAGCTGATATTGTTCCTATGACTGGCGAAAATAGAGTTTTATCTTATTACGGGTTAAAAGTAATAAACACTGCTCCTCGTATTGGTATTCAAGCACTAACTCAGCACATAAACAAAAAAGAACTTTCCATAACTGACGTTGTTTTTATTATAGCTCCTAGAATTAATGCAGCTGGCAGAATTAAACATGCCAGCTATGCTGTAGATTTATTAATCTCTGAAGATCTTGATCTGGCAAAAAATATTGCAAAAGAAATTGAAGAGTTTAATGCACATCGAAAAGAGTTAGATCAGGAAATCACAAAAGAAGCTTTGCATCAAATAGAAACAAATAATGAAAAGCATAATTTCACTTCCACTGTTTACGATGAAAGTTGGCACAAAGGCGTTATCGGAATTGTTGCTTCAAGATTGACTGAAACGTACTATCGCCCTACAGTAGTTTTCACAAAAAGCGGTGAATTTTTAGCTGCTTCTGCAAGATCTGTTAAAGGTTTCGATGTTTACAATGCTTTGGATGCTTGTTCTGAATACATTGAACAATTTGGTGGACATAAATATGCTGCTGGATTATCTATAAAACCAGAAAATTACAACGCTTTTAAATCAAAATTTGAAGAAGTTGTAAAAAATACAATTCAAAAAGAACTATTAGAACCTGAAATTGAAATTGACGCAGAATTACATCTCAGTAATATTTCTCCTAAATTCTACAGAATAATAAATCAAATGGCTCCCTTCGGTCCATTAAACAGAAGACCTATTTTTCAGTCTAACTCAGTAAGAGACAATGGTTATGGAAAACAGGTTGGACAAGATAAAACTCATCTAAAACTAACTGTTTTCCAAGGAAATCCTAAAAACTGTATTGGAGCTATCGGTTTTAGTTTAGGAAATAAAATAGAACATGTACAACAAGAGTTTGATATTGTTTACCAGCTTGATGAAAATACATGGAATGGAAATACATCCATACAACTACAATTGAAGGATTTAAAGTAGTTTATTTAGATTAAATAAAAATAATGTATATTTGTTCTATAAAACAAACACTATGGAGCAAGTAAAAACTATTTATACTAATGATATTGGAATTTCATTTCAATGGATTAACTCAAAAACAGAACTGACACAAATAGTTTTTAGAGATATTGGATTTCATTTAACCTTAACTGAAATAGAATCTTTTTTAGAATTTACAATTGATGCTAAATTTCAAAGTAGATGTAGTGAATGTAAAATGGGAGATAATTGCCGATCTCTTTTACTAAGAACTCCATCAAACAAAGTAAGTCTAGCTGTTTCAATAATTGATTTAGGTCAAATTGAAGACTTATTAAAAGGAACTTTATTCCAACTTAAGTTTAATGACTATGTAGAGAAAATTTGTAAGATTTAAGCAAAAACAGCTTAGATTGATTAATATCAACCCAAGCTGAAAACGGATATATAAAAACAATCAATCACTTAAAAGAAGTAATTGATTACTCTTAATAATTAATTACCCTTAAAATGAAAAGTCTCTATTTTTCTACTATTCTTTAATCCATGTTCGATCTTTATAGTAAAAAAGGGATAGTTTTCTTCTTTAATTTTTATAATTTCTGGATTTAAAACACCTTCAATTTTATATAATTTACTCGTTGAATAACTATCTCCATCTGGAGTTACTGAAATCATATAACTACTCAAAAATTCCTCTGATTCAGAAATATTTATTCCTTTGGAAATTTTAGAATCGGAAAATTTATAAATAGATAAATACAAACTTTGATTGAACAAGTTTTGATGTATTGGTTTTTCATTATACATTCTTGAAAATATATAATTCATCTTAATGTCTGAACTAGATAAATCTAATTTTTGTTGTGCATTACACCCTAAAACAGTTCCTAAAACTGCAATTAAAAATAGTTTTTTCATTATTATATTTGTTATTTTCTCACTGATATATGTATATGATCTTTATGTCCACCTACTGAATAATTAAAATTCCATCTGCTAGTATTTAAGTCATATTTATGTTTAAAGTGTGGTCCAAAATTTTCTCTAATATATTCGAAACCATCAAAAGCTTTTTGCAATTCTATTATTTGATTTGTCACACCAGTTATTGCCATTTTCTTACCATTAATTCTACTTATATCTATCGCCAATCCCAAAGGATGATTACTAGTTGCACTATGTTTTCCATTTGTTGTAGCTGAAACATAAATACTGGTTATTTTATCAGATGAGCTTAAATTATTATTAGCTTTTTCTAAAGCAAATTTAATCGCATTAATTAAAACTGGGGAAACTTGTTGATTTGCGTTTTTATTATCAGATTTAGTAACACCAAAATTAACACTAACCGAAGTTCCATTAGATAAAATTATTGTACTAGGAATAGATTCTTTTGGCCCTGTATAAAAATAACTATCATCAGATACTTTAGTTTTAATATACCAATCATCAAAATTCACATCTCCATTATCAATAAGAACATCTATAGCTTCTTTTATAAAATCTTCTGCTCTTTTAGAAAAATTATCTCTTTCGTAAAAAACTCCTATTTCTTTTCTAATAGATGAATTCTCTATTTCATACAAGAATTTATGCTGCTCTGGAGTTAATCTATCAACTAGTTCAAAAAACTCAGTTTTTAAATCTGAAGGTAAAAGGGATGTTATTATAGTACCTCCACTATCAGAAGAGCCTCCTGAACCTCCTGAAGTACCGCTATCAATTACTCCTCCTCCACCATCGGTTTCATCAGTAAAACTTGGTGGACCAAATGTTGTTGAACATTCAATAGATTGAGCTGTGTAAATATTATCTGGTCTTGTACATGCTTCAGTTACTTGATGATCTGAAGTATAATCTCCTCTATTATCATTACACATTAAAACACCAACTCTATAACAAACTGTAGTACTTCTAGACAACAAACCCTTTACGCTTTTCTCTTCTACAGGTACAATTTCTAATGTTCCTTGAAATGGATATGGATTTCCATTTTGATCTACTTGTAATACAGTTGCCATTTTATACTTTAAAAAAGCGGCAGTTATTTTATTTTCTTGTAAATTTTTAGTGATTACTAAATTTTCATATTCATTTCTTTGTAAATGATTTCTATCTACTGAGAAAGTATATGATTCAATCTTATCTGTTTTAATTCTTCTAATTAAAGTAGAATTAACACCTATTCGTTCACCACCTCTATTTAAAACTTCTCCTTTATTAATAACTTCATTATAAAATTCCTTTAACTCTTGTTTCCGTATAAAACTATTAAAGTTAATATCTTCGATTTCATAATTTAAATTTTGTTTTTGTTCTAATTCAATTTCTTCTTCATTGCAATTTGCAAAAAACAAAACTGCTCCTAAACAACATAGAAACAGTTTGATGTAACTTAATTTTTCTTTTAGCATTTTTTTAATTTTTTACTTTTTCAATACAAAAGTAACTATGCTAAAAGAAACATGAGTACGGGCCACCCACACTTTTGGTGTGGAAAAACCACACTTTTTATTTCTCTTTTATCAAATATAGGTAAACTGGGTAGTGATCACTATAACCTCCGGAGTACTGTCCGTTAGAAAAACTTCTAAAAGGATACCCTTTATATCTACCTTGTTTCTGCATTAAGAAACGTTTATTAAAAATACCAGATTTAAACATTTTATAAGTAGAAAAATCTTTTCTACCTTTTTTATTTAGTAAAGGAGCTGTAAATAAAATTTGATCAAATAAACTTAGATTATCTCTGTATGCCGTTGTATTTAATCCTTTTTCAAACATTTTTTCATAAGGATTATACACATCATCTTTAGCAACATCATCTTTATCCGATTTGGTTCTAATTACTTCTTTAAAAGATTTATTCATTGGATCATCATTAAAATCTCCCATAATGATAATCTTTGCATCTTTATCATTTTCTCTAATTCTCTCAATAATTTGAGTCACTTTATATGCAGCTTTCTCTCTTAATGGACTACTCTTAGCTTCGCCTCCTCTTCTTGATGGCCAGTGATTTACTAAAACATGTACTAATTCATCATCTAAATATCCAGAAACCCAAAGAATATCTCTAGTATATATTTTTTTATTCTCTGAATAAATATTTGGATTCACAGCTTCAAAATGAACTGGTTTAAAGTAACGTTGTTGATACAACAAAGCTACATCAATACCTCTTTTATCTGGTGAATCGAAATGTATAATTCCATAACGCTTCTTTTTTAAATGCTTACTTTTTACCAAATCTTCTAAAACTTGTTTGTTTTCAATCTCAGCTACTCCTAAAATAGCTGGACTGGTTTTAGCTTTCTCTGCGCCTAATCCATTAATAACTTTTCCAAGTTTATCAATCTTGTCCCAATATACTTTAGATCTTCCTGTTTTTAACTCCATCATTGGACTAAACTCATCATCCTTAGCAACATCATTAATTGTATCAAACAAATTTTCTACGTTATAAAAAGCTACTGTTCTAATTTTGTATTCCTTTTGAGCACTCACAGAAAAGAGACTCATTATAGAAACTAATAGTACTATTAATTTTCTCATGAAATTATTTTTTAACTGCACAAAAGTAAAAACAAATTTCAAGCCAATTCCCAGATTGTGCATAATATTCTCATTTGTTAATGTTAAGTTAACATTAACACCCTTGAAAAAAACTAAGTTTGCGGGCATTTTTTTTAAAAAACATAAACTTTTATGAAACAAATTATCTTAACAGTATTGCTTTGCTTTACAATAGCTTACGGAGCATTAGCACAAAATACTGTAAAAGGAGTTGTTAAAGACAGCGACTCAGAAAAGGTATTACAAGGCGTTTCAGTCAGTATCGAAGGGAGAAATGACAGTCAGGTTACTAACATTGACGGTGTTTTCTCTTTACAGAATTTACCTGACGGAAAATTCATTGTTACCTTAAAAAAAGGAGGTTACGAAACTCAAAACTACCCTATTACATTATCTGGAAAAGTTGTAAATTTAGGTGAAATCTTTATGTATAAAGACGAGTTTTCAGAAAACCAAGACCTTAGTACCATTATTATTGCTGATGATGAATTAAACGACGATAGTAGTGCTGCAGACAACATTTCTAGTTTACTTCAATCATCTAGAGATGTATACTTACGTGCTGCTGCTTTCGAATTTAGTTCTTCTTTCTTTAGAATTCGTGGTTTAGATTCTGACAACGCTAAACTATTAATCAATGGGATAGAAATGAACAAATTAGAAACAGGTCGTCCTGAATGGGCAAACTGGGGTGGATTAAATGATGTTTTAAGAAACCAAGAATTCACAAACGGCTTAACGCCTTCCAATTACACTTTCGGTGGTGTTTTAGGTTCTACTCATATCAGCACAAGAGCTTCTCAATATCGTAAAGGCGCAAGAATTTCTTATGCTTCTTCAAATAGAAGTTACAGACATAGAGTTATGGGAACATACTCATCTGGATTATTAAAAGATGGATGGGCATTTACAGTTTCTGGAAGTAGACGAGCTGGTAATGAAGGTTTCGTAGACGGAACTTCTTATGATGCCACTTCTTTATTTGCTTCTGTTGAAAAAATATTTAACGATAATCATAGTTTAAACTTAACATCTATTTTCGCTTCTAATAAAAGAGGTGTAGGTTCGCCTAACACTAAAGAAGTAGTAGATTTAAAAGGTATTCGTTACAACTCTAACTGGGGTTATCAAGATGGAAAAATCAGAAACTCTAGAATTAAAGATGTTGAAGAGCCATTCACAATGTTAAGTCATTACTGGAAAATTAACGACAAAGTAAATTTAAACACAAACGTTTCTTATCAGTTTGGAAAAATTGGTAGAAGTAGAATTGATTTTAACGGAGGACAAAACCCTAACCCAATCCAATTCAGAAACTTACCAAGTTACTGGTTATCTATTGGTGATTTAGCCGGTGCTTATGAAGCTGAGCAACGTTTCTTAAATGACGGACAATTAAACTGGAATGCTATTTACGATGCTAACATTAACAATTCTCAACAAGGAATTGATGCTGCATACGTTTTTTATGAAGATAGAGTAGACAATAATACTTTAAACGTTAATTCTATTCTTTCAGCAGATCTTACAGACAACATTACTTTAAACGGTAGAGTACAATACACAAAATCTGAATCAGAAAACTTTGCTAACGTTTTAGATCTTTTAGGAAATTCTGTTGGATATGTAGACGTTAATGGTTTTAGTAGCATAGGAACAAACCAAAGACAAAACGACTTATTAAATCCTGATCGTGTTGTAAACGTTGGTGATCGTTTTAAATACAACTACAACATCAATTCAGAAATAATGAATGGTTTCTTACAGGCTCAATTTAAATACAACAAGTTTGATTTTTATGTAGCTGGAGACATCACTAAAACTTCTTATCAAAGAGAAGGTTTTTACCAAAGCGGATCATTAGCTACTACTGACCCTAGAAACTCTTTAGGAAAATCACCAGAAGTAGATTTTACTACTTTTGGAGCTAAAGGAGGAATTACATATAAATTATCTGGTAGACATATTTTAGACTTTAATGCGGGGTATCTAGAAAAAGCTCCAACTATTAGAGATGCTTTTACTCAAGCCAGAGAAAGTAACATTATTACAGATTTCTTAACTAGTGAAAAAGCATTATCTTTTGATGCTAGCTATATTGTTAGATCTCCTAGATTTACTTCTAGAATTACAGGATACTATACTACAATTGAAGATAGCGTAGAATCTAACTTCTTCTTCTTACAAGGAGGACAAAGTGAAGGATTCTCTCAAGAAATTGTTACTGGTGTAGATAAGCGTCATTTAGGAGTTGAATTAGGTTTTGAATACAAATTAACTTCTACTTTAAACTTAAAAGGAGCTGCTAACATTGGAGAATATGTTTATAGTAATAACCCTAGCAATGTTCAATTAGCAGTTAGAGACATCAATACTCAAGAATTAAATATTAATAATTTAGGAGAAGCACAACTGAAAAATTACAGATTAAACTCTGGCCCACAAAAAGCATACTCTTTAGGTATCGAGTATCGTGACCCAGATTACTGGTGGGTAAGTATGACAGGTAATTATTTTGACGATACTTACATTGGCGTTAGTCCAATATTAAGAACTGATAGATTCTTTACTGATGTCGATGGTGTGCCAATTAACAACTATAACCCTGTAGAAGCTAAAAGATTACTACAGCAAGAAGAATTTGGAGGTTACTTTGTTGCCAACGTAATTGGTGGAAAGTCTTGGAAAATAAGTAGAGACAATAAATTTATTGGATTTACTTTAGGAATTAGCAACATCTTCGACCAACAATTTAGAACTGGAGGATTCGAACAATCTAGAAGAGGAGATTTCACCTCTTTAAGTGAAGATTTTAGTAACCCTAAGAGATTATTTGGTCCAAGATATTGGTATGGTAGAGGTGCAAACTACTTCTTTAACGTTTATTATAGATTCTAAAAAATAAAAAAATACATTTCAATCATGAAAATTAATTCAATTAAAATAATAAGTGTAATCTTAATTACATTATTACTATCATCTTGTGTAGATGATAACTTTGACGTACCTACTCCTTCTGGTAGTGAAGAAAATAAAGAGTTAAGTATTATATTAGGTAATATTGCTAATGACATCAACTGGAACTTAGTATCAATTGCAGATCTTAAATCTAGATATAGCTCAGGTAGTGCACCAGTAGCTATTACATCTAATGACGTTGTGAAAGGTTATGTAGTTTCTTCTGATCGTACAGGAAACTTTTTCCAAGAAATATACATTCAAGATTCTCCAGAAAACCCAACTGCAGGTATTAGAGTTGTTTTAAACTTAAGGTCTAGTTACACAAGATATAATGTTGGTAGAGAAGTTTATGTATACCTAAACGGATTATACCTAGGAGAAACAAACTCTGGAGACGGAATCATTTCAATTGGAGGTAAAGTAAATCCTGACGATAGTGATGAAATAGAAGTAATTAGCGAAAACCAATTAGGAAACCACGTATTTAGATCTACTAATACAGAAACTATTATTCCAAAAACAATAAAAGTAGCAGAAATAGGAGACAATTTAATTGGTACATTTATAAGAATAGAAGATGCTTTCTTCCCTGCTGAGTTAGATGGATTAACTATTATTGATCCAAATGAAGATTTTGACACTCAAAGAACTTTATCTGCTTGTAATGGTTCTGGTTTTTCAGAATTCATTTTAGAAACTAGCTCATTTGCTAATTTCTCTCAAGTAAAAATGCAATCTGATGAAGGAGGAGCAATCAGCGCTATTTTAACTAAAGATTTTGGAGGAAATAATTTTGTTGTTGTTATTAATGATGTAGAAGATATTCAATTTAACGAATCATTATGTCAACCTTTAGATTTAAGTACATTTACTCCTATTTTTGAAGAAGATTTTGAAGGAACTTCTGGTTCTGGAGACTTAACTATCACAGGTTGGACAAACTATAGTCAAGAAGGTACTAGATTATTTAGAAGTTATAACGACAGTAACTCTGGAAGTAGAGCTACAAGTATTGGTGCATTCAGATCTGGAGATGCGAGCACAATCACTTGGTTAATTACACCATCTATCAATTTAGACGCAACTGCTAATGAATTTTTCTCTTTCGAATCTTCAAATAGTTTTGCTGATGGAAGTGAATTAGAAGTATTAATTTCAACAGATTGGGACGGTACCGAAGCTAATATAGCTACTGCTACATGGAACTCTTTACCTGCAGCTGTTGTAACAGATAGTGAAAACTTCAGAAACTGGGTAAGCTCTGGTGATGTAGATTTATCTTCTTTCACTGGAAATGCTTATATCGCTTTCAAGTATATTGGTAGCGGAGACTCTGGAAGTGATGGTACTTTTGAAATTGACAACATAAAAGTTGTTGCTCAATAATTAATAGTATAAATAATACTAAAAAAACCGAGTTTTGAAAACTCGGTTTTTTTTTTGAAATTTATCAAAAACAAAAATGTCTGCTAATAGTCGATTATCAAGAGCTTTTAAAAACGCAAAAAAACTCCCCCTTAATCAAAATTCAAAATACATACTTTTCTCAGATTGCCACAGAGGAGATAATGGTTTTGCAGACGACTTTTCTCATAACAGAAAAGTTTATAATTATGCAATTTCTCAATATTTCAACAATGGTTTTACTTATATTGAACTTGGAGATGGAGATGAACTTTGGGAGAATAAATTTGACACAATTTTTAAAGCTAATAAAGACACCTTTTTACTATTAAAGAAGTTCTACGACATAAATAGAATTCATTTCATCTGGGGTAATCATGACATGGATTACAAGAATCAAAAAAACATTAAAAAAAACTTAAGTCGTTATTACGAATCAGCCACAGATGAATTTAAAGAATTCATGCCTAATGCTCCGTTTCACGAATCAATAAGATTAGAAAACAATAATCAAAATTCAATTTTTTTATTACATGGTCATCAAGCAGATTGGTTTAATTATTCCTTTTGGAAATTAAGTCGGTTTTTAGTTCAATATTTATGGAAACCACTACAAATAGTAGGAATAAAAGACCCTACAAGCCCTGCTCAAAATTTTAAAGAACTTATAAAAGTAGAAAGACACATAGAGAAATGGATTAAAAATAACAATAATCAAGTACTAGTAACTGGTCATACTCATAGACCAAGATTTCCTCAACCTAATGAACTACCTTACTTTAATGATGGTAGTTGCGTTCATCCAAGATGCATAACAGGCATAGAAATAGAAAATTATCAAATCACCCTTATAAAATGGCATTTTACCACACATGAAGATGGCACAATGCAAATTGTTAAAAGCATTCTTGAAGGCCCAGAAAACTTAAGTAATTATGTAGATTTGTAGCATTTCATAACAATTACATAACATACCAAAAAACAGAGGTGTTTACTTTTGTCAAGTTATAATTATCTTATATATAAAAGATGGGAGATCCTTTTATTTTAATGCTAGTTGCACTGGGAGCATTAGCTATTTTAGATTTAGTTGTAGGAGTGAGTAACGATGCCGTTAACTTTTTAAACTCAGCTATCGGTTCTAAAGCCATTCCTATTAAAACCATAATGATCATTGCCAGTGTTGGTGTATTCTTTGGAGCTGTATCTTCTAGTGGAATGATGGAGGTAGCAAGAAAAGGTATTTTTAACCCAAATATGTTCATGTTTGAAGAAATTATGTACATTTTTATGGCGGTTATGATTACCGATATACTGTTACTTGATATTTTTAACTCTTTAGGAATGCCTACTTCAACTACAGTATCTATTGTATTTGAATTATTAGGTTCTGCGGTTGCCATAGCTTTAATTAAAATCTCAGGAACAGATGGATCTGTTTCCCAAATCTGGAACTATATCAATCACGAACAAGCTACATGGATTATTTTAGGAATTATACTATCTGTTGTTGTCGCTTTTACAGTAGGTGCAATTGTACAATATTTTTCTAGAATTATATATTCTTTTGATTTCGAAAAAAGACCCTTATATATTAACGCTTTATTCGGTGGTTTTGCAATTACAGCTATCACTTATTTTATCATTATAAAAGGATTAAAAGGAACTCCGTTTTACGGAAACATGAAAGGATTAATCGAAGGAAATTCATTAGCTATTATAGCAGGAAGTTTTGTTTTATGGTCTGTTATTTCACTTGCTTTAATTAAACTTTTTAAAATAAATATTCTTACTGCTATTATCGCTATTGGTACTTTTTCTTTAGCCATGGCTTTTGCAGGTAATGATTTAGTAAACTTTATAGGGGTACCAATTGCTGCTTTAAACTCCTATGATGCTTGGCAACTTTCTGGTAAAGCTGCCAATGAATTCTCAATGGGAATTTTAGCAAAAAAAGTTCCTTCTAATGTTACCCTATTATTAGTAGCTGGAGCTATCATGGTAATTACCTTATGGACATCAAAAAAAGCTAGAGCTGTTATTGAAACTGGTATTAATTTATCTAGACAAGGTGATGGTCATGAAAAATTTAGACCAAATAATTTATCAAGAATTGTAGTTAGAGCAGCCATGTTTACAAACTTAGGTTTTAACGCTATTGTTCCTGAAAAAACAAGAAACTATATTAACTCAAAGTTTGAAAAACCTGTAATAAAATTACCTAAAGACAAAACATACGAATTACCTGCTTTCGATTTAGTAAGAGCTGCTGTAAATTTAATTATGGCTAGTATTTTAATTTCTATTGCTACATCTATGAAGTTACCTCTTTCCACCACATATGTAACATTCATGGTAGCTATGGGTACATCTTTAGCTGACAGAGCTTGGGGACGTGAAAGTGCTGTTTATAGAGTTGCTGGAGTTTTAAATGTAATTGGCGGATGGTTTTTAACTGCAATCATCGCTTTTACAGCAGCAGCAATAGTTGCTTTATTAATCTCTTGGCATCAAGCTATGATACCCGTTTTATTGTTAGTAGTAATAGCAATGTTAGTAAGAACAACTATTCAATATTCTAGAAAAAGTAAAGAAGAAAAACAACAACAATTTGTTGAACGTGCAGAATTATTATCCATCAATGAAATTATTGATGAAAGCTCTGAACATATTGCAAATGTAGCTCAGCGAGTAAACAAATTATATTCGAATGTTGTAAATGATCTTGCAACTCATGATTTAAATAAACTAAGAAAAACTGAAAAACACGTATTAAAATTAAACGAAGAAATTGAAAATTTAAAAAATGGAGTTTTCTATTTTATCAAGTCTTTAGATGACACTTCGGTTAAAGCTAGTAAATTTTACATCTTAATATTAAGCTATTTACAAGATGTAACCCAATCAATTAGTTACATCTCTAAGATTACATTTAATCATGTTAACAACAATCACAAAAACCTTAAGAAATCCCAATTAAAGGACCTTAAAAATATCGACAATCAACTTAGTGACTTATTAGACAAAGTTAGTCAAACGTTTGATAAAAAAACATTTGACAACCTTACTTACATCTTAGATGATCAAAAGAAACTCACTTCTGATTTATATAATTCGATAGAAAATCAAGTAGATAGAATTCGAACAGATGAAACAAGTCCTAAAAACACTACATTATATTTTAGTATTTTACTAGAAACTCAAGATTTAGTTGGAGCCCTTGTTAGTCTTTTAGAAAACTGTAATGAATTTTATATTTCAACTAAAACTGCATCAGTAAGAATATAAAAACACTCGAATAAAAAAGGCTTCAAAATTGAAGTCTTTTTTATTCAAAAGAATTTAAAATCTCACTTAAAAAATGATTTACATCTGCATTTTTGGTCAAACCTAATCGTACAATTACCATTTCTTGATCTGGCAAGACAAAAACATTCTGCCCTTGATAACCATTAAAAGAATACATATTCTTTGGCACATCTGGATATCTTCCTCCTGCATTTAACCAAATTTGAGCTCCATACCAACCATCAGAAGTAGGTGTTGGTGTAGTTGCATAATCTACCCAATCTTTATCGAAAAGAGATTCACCTTTCCATTGACCATTTTTTAAATACAACAAACCAAATTTAGCCCAATCTCTTGCTGTTGCCCAAGAATAAGAAGAACCTACATAATTACCATTCATATCTGTTTCAACAACCATCGAATTCATTCCGATTTTATCAATTAATTCTTCGTACCAAAAATCTAAATACCCCTGATGAGAATTAAATTGTTTTCTTATAATTGCTGACAATACATTTGTAGTACCCGAAGAGTAATTCCATGTTTTATTTGGCTCTCCTACCATAGGTTTGTTAAGCTGTAATTTTGTTACATCTTCGGATAAAAACAACATCTTTGTTACATCTGAAATTGAATTATAATCTTCCACCCATGCTAAACCACTATTCATTTGCAACAAATTATGAATAGTTATGTTTTTTCTTTCATCATTCGCCCATTCTATAAAAGGAGCTTTATCATATACATTAAGCTTACCTTTGCATTGTAAAATCCCCATCACTGTACTAGTAAGACTCTTGGTCATAGACCAACCCAATAACAATGAATTTTTATCAAAACCATCTGCATATTTTTCTGCAATAATCTTATCCTTATAAACAACCAAAAAAGCTCTTGTTTTGTATGTGTCATTAAACATATCACTTACAGCTTTATTCAATTTATTATAATTAATTTCAGCAAAAAGAGAATCCACTGGATCTAAATTTCCGTAAGGAAATGGAGTTTTATCATCTGGAATCGTTCTTTTAGGAACCAAAGGTTTTTTCTCAAATCCCACCCCGTCTACTACCAAAACACTCCCTAAACCTTCCCTATAAATAGCTTTCCTCTTTAACAATCCAAAAGCAGAAGCATAAGCCTCTTTCTTATTTTTATTAATTCGATTAAAAGCTAAGTTAATTGGTGAAAAATTAGTATCTGTACTATCTGTAAACTTCAAATTTCTATTTGCTAAAAAAACTGAAGAAGCCGTATTTTTCGCAGAATAACCAGCTATAATATTTAACTTCGGGTAATTATAGAAGACAGCTACTAGCAAAATAGCTATTAAGAGCAGAACTACTCTTTTAAAAATTCTCATAATTTGGGTCGTTTTCACAAATGTAAGAATTTATCTGTTTGATTGTTCTTTTGAGATCATAGCCGTATTTTTGTATAAAACTAATTTCATGTTAGATATCAAAAAAATCCGTGCAGACTTCCCTATTCTTGAAAGAAAAGTGCATGGAAAACCATTAATATATTTTGACAACGGAGCAACATCACAAACTCCAACTGTAGTAATTGATGCTATTGTTGATTATTATTCTAATTACAACGCAAATATTCACCGTGGCGTTCATACTTTGAGTCAAGAAGCCACTGATAAATATGAGGAAGCTAGAATTAAAATTCAAAAACATTTTAACGCCAAGCATCCTTATGAAATCATTTTAACATCAGGAACTACTGAAAGTGTAAATATCGTAGCTTCAGGATTTTCATCTTTATTACAAGAAGGTGACGAAGTAATTGTTTCTGCGTTAGAACACCATTCCAATATTGTTCCTTGGCAAATGATGTGTGAAAAAGTTGGTGCTGTTTTACGAGTAATACCCATGGATGAAGACGGTTCTTTACGAATTGATCTTTACGATGAAATGTTAAGTAATAAAACAAAGTTAGTTTTCTGTAACCATGTCTCAAACGCATTAGGAACCATAAATCCTATTGAAACCATTATTCATAGAGCTCATAAATTTGGCGCTTATGTATTAATAGATGGTGCACAAGCTTGTCCGCATATTAAACCAGATGTACAAGAACTAGATGTTGATTTTTATGTTGCTTCTGCTCATAAAATGTGCGGCCCTACTGGAGTTGGAATTTTATACGGCAAACAAGAGCTATTAGAAAAACTACCTCCGTATCAAGGTGGTGGAGAAATGATAGAAACTGTAACTTTTGAAAAAACTACTTATGCAGGTTTACCTCATAAATTTGAAGCAGGAACTCCAAATATTTGTGGGGGAATAGCTTTTGGAGTAGCCATAGACTATATGAACTCTATTGGATTTGAAAACATTCAAAAGACAGAACATGAACTTTTAACCTATGCTACTGAAAAACTTTCAACCATCGATGGTTTAAAAATTTACGGTACATCGACCAAAACATCGGTAATCTCATTCAATATAGAAGGAATACATCCTTATGACATTGGCTCTATTTTAGATAAACTAGGAATAGCGGTTAGAACAGGACATCACTGTGCACAACCAATAATGGATTTTTATAAAATTCCAGGAACAGTTAGAGCATCTTTAAGTTTTTATAACACCAAACAAGAAATAGACATAATGATAGAAGCTGTTAAGAAAGCAAAAATAATGCTTAGCTAACTCTATTTTTTTAAGATAAAATTAAAAAAAATAACAAAAATTGACATTTTTGTTAACTTTCAAACAATAAAAAAAAGAAGTTTAACAAACAAAAAAACTCTGAACCCCAATAAAACACTGGGATTCAGAGTTTTTTTTATTTAAAGCTGAACTTTCTAAAAAAAATAGTATTTTGGCAATCGTAAAATTTTAACATTTTTAACTGTTTATCTATAAAAATTTAACTCCCACTTAAATTTTAATCAGATTAAAAATGAATACTATTTATTAACACTTTAAAACCATTACAAATGAAAAGAGTTTTTTTAAGTATTGCTATTGTGGCAGGATTATTAATCGGATGTCAAGATGAGGATACTAAAAACACTGACCTATCTCAACAAGAAGCTATCAACATGAGTGATTTTTATGTTCAAACTGATGAGTTGAGTTCTAGATCAGCTGATGGAGCTGGAGAGAAATGTCAATCAATGAAAGTATTAAACCGCCAATTAAAGGAAAACCCTGGTTTATACAAAAAAATGTATGACATTGAGTACAACACAAGAAAATTTATTGCTGCGAAGAAAGGAAATGGAAATGGAGGAGGAAACAATGGTGGTGGTGACGGAGGTGGAACTCCTGTTACAGACAATCTAGGGGTTATTAATATACCTGTATATATACATGTAGTATACAGCAACTCTCAACAAAATATTTCAGACGCTCAGATATCTTCACAAATGAGAGTGTTAAATGATGATTTTAGAATGCAAAATTCTGATGCCAACAACACGCCTTCTGAATTTGCAGGTGTTGCTGCTGATTCTGAAATCACTTTTTCTTTAGCTGGTACATTTAGATATGCTGACTCTAGAAGTTCTTGGGGAACAAATGACGCTGTAAAATCTGCTTACCCACCAGTAACACCTGAAACACATTTAAATGTATGGGTTTGTAATATTGGAGGTGGAATTTTAGGATATGCACAATTCCCAGGTGGTAATTCTGCTACCGATGGTGTAGTATGTTCTCCTCAATATTTCGGAACTACAGGATTTGTACAAGCTCCTTTTAACGGAGGAAGAACTATGACACATGAAGTTGGTCACTACTTAAACTTACGTCATATTTGGGGAGACGGAAGATGTCGTCAAGATGATTTTGTTGCTGACACACCTTCATCAGATCGTCCTAACTACGGATGCCCAACATACCCAACTGCTCACTGTCGTTCAAATGACATGACTATGAACTATATGGATTACACAGATGACGCATGTATGAGTTTATTTACTGAAGGACAAAAAGCTAGAATGAGAGCAGTATTCCAACCAGGCGCTGCTAGAGCATCAATCTTAAATTAAATTCAAACAACAACTTAATTATAAATTAGAAGATTAAGTATATAAAATACTTAATCTTCTTTAAAAACCCTTTCAAATGAAGAAAACAGTTTTATCTATTGTAGCTGCTGCTGCATTATTTATCGGTTGTCAAAACAATGAAAACGAACAACCATTAGAAGTTAGCCCTGAAGCTTCTTTGTTAAAAGCAGAAAAGCAATGTTTTACTATGGATAAGCTAAATGAAAATTTAGCAAAAGATCCAGACTTAGCTAATAGAATGGCTAACATAGAACAACAAACTTCTAACTTTTTAGCAAACCAAGTAGATCTTCAACAGAGATTAGTAAATGGAAAAATTCAAATCCCAGTTGTTTTTCACGTTATTTACAGACAAGCAAGTGAAAATCTACCTTTATCTGTTTTAGAAGATCAAATAGCAGCAATGAATGAAGACTTCAATTTACAAAACCCTAATAGAGGAGCTATGCCAGCAGAATTTGCAGGTGTAGAAGCTAATGTAGGAATTGACTTTGTTATAGAAGATGTAATTCGTGTTAGCAGCAGAAAAAGAAGCTGGAGACCAGACGATTCTATGAAATTTTCATCTAGCGGTGGAAGTGACGTTGTAAATCCTCAAGAATTTTTAAATATCTGGATTGTAAATAATATGCCTTATAGAGGAGGAACTATTTTAGGATACGCTCAATTCCCTGGTGGAAACTGGGCTACTGACGGAGTAGTTTTAGGAAGTAGATTTGTTGGTAGAACTGATAGAACTGCAACTCATGAAGTTGGTCACTGGTTAAACTTACGTCATATTTGGGGTGACGGAGGATGTGGAGCTAGCGATTTTGTTGCTGACACTCCAGATGCTGATGGACCAAGTAGAGGATGTCCTACATACCCAACTATTGAATGTGGTAGTACAAACATGACAATGAACTTCATGGATTATTCAGATGATAGTTGTATGTACATGTTTACAAATGGTCAAAAAGCAAGAATGGATGCTGTTTTTGCTCCTGGAGCATTTAGAGCAACTATGGCAGACTAAATAGACAAAAAAAGTATATATTTATAGGCGTCATAGTTAACTATGACGCTTTTTTATTAAATAATAAATCATGAAATTTTTAATCTCTATCATAATTTTACTTTCAACTGTGGGCTGTATTTCTCAAAAAGACAATCAAACTTCAATAATTTCAGAAGTTACCTTTAATGCCCACACGAGAGGCGCAATGGAAAATATCAGTTTAATTGATAACACTATAACCTACAAAGATTACAACACAACAAAAACATACTCTATCACTAAAGATCAAAAAGAACAACTTTTTAATCTTATAAAAAATTTAGAATTAAAATCTATATCTGAACTTAAAGCCCCATCAGACAAAAGAGCTACAGATGCTGCTTTACATGCTTCTCTTCAAATAAAGACAACAAATGAGACATATATATCTAGTGATTTTGATCACGATAATCCTCCCAATGAACTAAAACCTATTATAGATTTATTGAGAAATTTTGTAAAATAAATATTTACTTTCTTCCAAAATCTGCAGGAATTTCTCCCCAGGCTTTGGTTTCCCATTTTAAAATCGGATTAGTTACTGGATTTTCCTTTAACCATGTCTCAGCTCTTTTAATTAAATCTAGCAAATCTTTATTAGCTTCTGTGAAAGTTATATTTGTTCTACATTGTTTCTTTTTTACCCAAGAAATTGCAATTTTAGAATCTGAATATAATGGATAATTAGGAAGTTTTTGCTTTTTTAACAAGGCTAAACCATGAACTAAAGCTAAAAACTCCCCAATGTTATTGGTACCCTCTTTAAAAGGGCCTTGAATAAAAATCTGTTTTTTTGTTTTTGTATCTACTCCTCTATACTCTAATATTCCTGGATTTCCGGCACATGCAGCATCTACAGATAAACTTTCTAACACAGGAGTTCCATATTTTTCTTTTTCTGAAGCAGACAACTTCTTTTTTGTTGTGTCTTTCCCTTTATAGTCACTATAGTTCTTTGTAAGCGCTATTTTAGCTTCTTCTTCACTTGAAAAAGCCTTATACTGAGCACCTTCAAATCCGGAAATTTGCTTTTTGCAAGTCTCCCATTTATTAAACACGCCTGTTTTTTTACCTTTCCAGACGACATAGAATTTCTTTTTTTTACTCATTCTGAGATAAGATAATATCTTCTATTACTTTAGGATAGTGTTCATATTCTAATTCATGTACTTTTCTAGCAATATCTTCAACAGAATCTTCAGGACTCAAAGCAGTTTTTTCTTGAAAAATAATAGCTCCTTCATCATAATGCTCGTTTACATAATGTATAGTTATGCCTGTTTCTGTTTCTTTATTATTTTTAATTGCCTTATGAACATGACTCCCATACATTCCTTTTCCACCATATTTTGGCAATAACGCAGGATGAATATTCACTATTTTATTTGGAAAGTTTACTACAATATGCTCAGGAACTTTCCACAAAAAACCTGCTAAAATGATTAAATCTGCTTCCTTTTTCAAGAAATCAAGCACCTTATCAGACTTAAAAAACTCTTCCCTATCAAAAACCAAAGAACTAACACCCAGTCTTTTGCACCTTTCCAAAACTTTGGCACGCTCGTTGTTAGTAAGCACATGAGTAACCTTAGCAGTTCTTTTAGTTTGAAAAAAACCTATAATATTCTCGGCATTACTTCCGGACCCCGAAGCAAAAATTACTATTCGTTTCATAATCTTAAAAATAGCTATGTTGTTACTGCAAAAAAACAATAATTATTAATAAGAGTGTGGTCCTAAACAAAAGATTTTTTATTTTAGACCTCACATTTTTGAGCAAAAATTAGAATAAAATCATAAGATTCGTATTTTTGCCTCGATTTTAAATTTAAAAATTAAAAAATTATGTCAGACATTGCATCTAGAGTAAAGGCAATTATCGTTGATAAATTAGGAGTAGACGATAACGAAGTAACTAACGAAGCAAGTTTCACTAACGACTTAGGAGCTGATTCGTTAGACACTGTTGAGTTAATCATGGAGTTTGAAAAGGAATTTGATATTCAAATCCCAGACGATCAAGCTGAAAATATTGCTACAGTTGGTCAAGCAATAAGCTATATAGAAGAAGCAAAGAAGTAAATTTAATTACATATGCAATTAAAACGAGTTGTAGTAACTGGACTTGGCGCATTAACGCCTATAGGAAACAATATTGAACAATACTGGAATGGCTTAGTTAACGGAGTTAGCGGTGCTGCACCTATAACATATTTTGATGCTGCCAAGTTCAAAACTCGTTTCGCATGCGAGTTAAAAAACTTTGATGTAAAGGATTACATTGACAGAAAGGAAGCTCGTAGAATGGATAGATTTACCCAGTATGCTATGATAGCTTCTGACGAAGCAATTAAAGATGCTGAATTAGATTTAGACAAACTAAACAAATATAAAGTTGGTGTAATTTGGGGAGCAGGAATTGGCGGTTTAGAAACTTTTCAGAACGAAGTAATAAGTTTTGCTGCTGGTGATGGAACCCCAAAGTTTAACCCATTCTTTATACCTAAGATGATTGCAGATATTGCTCCAGGTAACATTTCTATTAAACATGGATTTATGGGACCTAATTATACAACAGTATCCGCTTGTGCATCATCAGCTAATGCTATGATAGATGCATTAAATTACATTCGCCTTGGTCATTGTGACGTTATTGTTACTGGTGGTAGTGAAGCTGCTGTTACAATTGCAGGAATGGGTGGTTTTAATGCAATGCATGCTTTATCTAAAAGAAATGAAAGTCCTGAAACTGCATCTAGACCTTTTGACGCAGAAAGAGATGGATTTGTATTAGGAGAAGGTGCGGGTGCTCTTATTCTTGAAGAATATGAACATGCCAAAGCTCGTGGTGCAAAAATTTATGCTGAAGTTATCGGAGGCGGTATGTCTTCAGATGCTCATCATATGACAGCTCCACATCCTGAAGGGTTAGGCGTAATAGCAGTAATGAAAAACTGTCTTGAAAATGCTGGCATTAAACCAGAGGACGTTGATCATATAAACACACACGGTACTTCTACTCCTCTTGGTGATGTAGCTGAACTAAAAGCTATTTCTGAAGTATTTGGAGATCATGCCAAAAACATTAATATCAATTCTACAAAGTCTATGACAGGACACTTACTTGGTGCTGCTGGAGCTATTGAAGCTATTGCTTCATTATTAGCCATGAAGCATGGTATTGTTCCACCAACTATAAATCATAGTACTCCAGATGAAAATATTAATCCAAATTTAAATCTAACTTTAAATAAAGCTCAAGAGAAAGATATTAATGTGGCTTTAAGTAACACATTTGGTTTCGGCGGACATAACGCGTGTATCGCTTTTAAAAAGCATAAGCAATAATTAATTAATTACATATATGAATTTTCTTCGTAAAATAGTTAGGCCTAAAACTAAAGAGGACGAAGAATTTTTTTATGAACTTAAAGCTTTACTAAATTTCAAACCTATTGTTTTAAATCATTATAAAAAGGCTTTTATCCATAGGTCTTTAAAAATGACAGATAATAAAGGTAAACCTATTAATTACGAACGTTTAGAGTTTTTAGGTGATGCCATTTTAGGCTCTGTAATTGCTTCTTTTTTATATAAAGAAGCACCTAGAGGTAACGAAGGTTACTTAACTCAAATGCGATCTAAAGTTGTTAGTAGAGAAAGTTTAAATAAATTAGGTAAGGAGTTAGATTTAATACGATTCGTTAAAAGCAATATTAATCAAAACCAAGTTGGAGAAAATATTCACGGTAATATTTTCGAGGCATTGATTGGTGCTATATATTTAGATAGAGGATACAACTATTGCCATCAGTTTATTTACGACCAAGTTATATTTCCTTATATTGATCTTCAGCAACTTGAAAACAAAATAACAAGTTACAAGGGGTTTATTATAGAATGGTGTCAAAAAACAAAAAGAAAATATGCTTTTGAAAGTTATGAAGATTCAGGAAATCAGAATCAAAAGCATTTTAGTGTTCGAGTAATTATTGATGGTCAAAAAATAGCAAAAGGAAGAGCTACTTCCAAAAAGAAAGCAGAAGAAATGGCTGCCAAGCGTGTTTACTATGCTTTTCAAAACCAAATAACTAATTCATAATAAGCAAACAAGAAATCGTTTTCGTTAATTTCATCTTATTTTCACATTACATTATGTAAATTAGCATAAATTATTTTTATGCAAATTCATTCACTTACGTTAGATGATTTTTCATCTACTGATTACAATTTAATTGGAATTCATAGTCCAATAGAAGATTATCGTTTAGCGTATCTTTTGAATTTACACTTGCAACTTAATCTGAAACGATCAGATTTTGATATTGATGTTACAAAAGATAATGTCAATGCTTTTTTTTCACTTTATGAGTTCACTCATAACGCAACAGAAAACACATGGCATCTTATATCAAACTATCATAAAAAAAAAGTTGCTGGAAATAATTTAAGTTTATTTTCAGAAAGTCAAACGGTAACGTTTTTACTTCCTGAAAGGAAAAAAGTAGACTATTTTTTAAAACTGGAAGGAGATTTTAACTCTATACTTATTAACAAAACTATAGAATTAATAAATAAAATTCCACAAATAGTAACTTCTTATTCCATAGATACAAACAAACTAAAATCAAAAGAGTCTTTAATTTTTTAACCTATGCCTCACAACAAAAAAACAAAAATTGTTGCCACATTAGGACCTGCAACTAATACGAAAGAAATTCTAACAAAAATGGCGGAAGCTGGTGTGAATGTATTTAGAATAAATTTTTCTCATGCAGATTATGATATTGTAAAAGAACGTGTACAACAAATACGTGAAATAAATGAAGAAAAAGGATATAATGTCGCGATTTTAGCAGATTTACAGGGCCCTAAACTAAGAGTAGGTGTTATGGAAGACGACATAGAAGTTAAAGCCGGAGACAGCTTTATTTTCACTACTGAAAAGTGTATTGGAACAAAGGAAAGGGCTTTTATGACATACAAACGTTTCCCTAAAGATGTAAAACCTGGTGAAAACATTCTTGTTGATGATGGAAAATTACTTTTTGAAGTGATTTCAACAGACAAAGAAAAAGAAGTTGTAACTAAAGTAATTAATGGAGGTCCTTTAAAATCTAAAAAAGGAGTAAACTTACCAAATACTGATATTTCTTTACCTGCACTTACTGAAAAAGATAAAAAAGATGTTGTTTTTGCTTTGGAGCAGGAAGTAGATTGGATTGCCTTATCTTTTGTTAGAAACCCTGAAGATTTAAGAATGCTTCGTGATTTAATTAAACAAAAATCAAGATATCGTGTACCAGTAATTGCTAAGATTGAAAAACCTGAAGCCGTAGAAAACATAGATGCTTTAATTCCATATTGTGATGGATTAATGGTAGCCAGAGGTGACTTAGGTGTAGAAGTTCCTATGCAAGATGTACCGTTAATACAAAAGAGTTTAGTAAGAAGAGCTAAAAAAGCAAGAATACCTGTTATTATTGCTACTCAAATGATGGAAACTATGATAGAAAATAGCGTTCCAACACGTGCAGAAGTTAATGATGTTGCAAATTCAATTATGGATGGCGCAGATGCTGTAATGCTATCAGGTGAAACTTCAGTAGGAGCACATCCTGTAAAGGTTATTCAAAAAATGACAGAAATTATTGGTAGTGTTGAATTCTCTCCTTTAATTAAAGTTCCTATTGAACCTCCTCATGTTAGAACTAATCGCTTTATAACAAAATCTGTTTGTCATCATGCTGCATTAATGGCAGATGATATAAAGGCTTCTGCTATTTCTACTTTAACAAATAGTGGTTACACGGCTTTTCAAATATCTGCTTGGAGACCAAAATCTCATGTTATTGCTTTTTCTTCAGAAAGAAGAATTCTTGGGAAATTAAATTTACTATGGGGGGTCAGAGCTTATTATTATGATAGAGATTTAAATACAGATGATACTGTAAAAGATATTAATGAAATCATTAAAGAAAAAAACTTCGTGAAATCAGGTGAATTTGTTATTAACTTAACCTCAATGCCTGTTGAGGAAAGAGGTATGGTTAATACTTTAAGAGTTTCACAAATAGACTAAATAAAATTAGTCGAAAACTAAATCACTCTGTAATGAAAATACAGAGATATATTACACAGGGGGCTAAAAAGCCCCTTTTTTTTTATTCTAATATAAAAAATAGAATTGTCTGAGTTTGATAATCTATGATATTCGTTAATCATTTCATCTGTGCTATTTACAGTACTACAAATACCAAAAGATGCTTGCATAGTATAAATCACTAAACTTTCTAAATTCTTATTTAATCTTGCGAAAACCTCTATTCTTGAGTTACTTTACTTAATAACTGAAACTTATTTAAAGCTATGTTTTATGCATATATGGATAAGTTCTGAACTAAATAGTCCTTTTAAATTCGATACGGTCTCTATATTACAAATTTTCATAAGAAATTCTCGACAGTAAACTTTTATATCTCCTTTTAATAACTGATAGCGATATTTTGTAACCTAAATGTTACCAATAAAAAAACCCGTAAATTAATTTACGGGTTTATAGTTTATATATAATCAAAACAATATTTATAATCTAATCAGCTAGAATAATTGCTTTGTTATCTTTAATTTCTATTGTTCCAGAATTGATCGCTAAAGTTAGTACTTTATCATCTGCTGGTAATTTTTCAATACTACCATGTAAATCATCAAATACTAAATGACTTTGATTATGAACATGTACTTTAACTACACCTTTATTTAAAACAGACACTATAGGCGCGTGATTGTTTAAAATTTGGAACTCTCCATTCACACCTGGAACTACAACAGAATCAATTTCTGATGAGAAAACAACTGCTTCAGGAGTAACGATTTCTAAAAACATAATTAACTATTAAATAATTAATATTAAGCTTCTGCTAACATTTTCTCTCCAGCTTCAATTGCGTCATCAATTGAACCTCTTAAGTTAAATGCTGCTTCAGGGTATTTATCTAATTCACCATTCATGATCATATTAAATCCTTTGATGGTATCTTTAATATCAACTAACACTCCTGGAATACCAGTAAATTGTTCTGCTACATGGAATGGTTGAGATAAGAAACGTTGAACACGACGAGCTCTATGCACTACTAATTTATCTTCTTCAGATAATTCTTCCATACCTAAAATCGCGATAATATCTTGCAACTCTTTATAACGTTGTAATAACTCTTTTACTCTTTGTGCACAATTATAATGCTCATCACCTAAAATTTCTGGAGTTAAAATTCTAGAAGTAGAATCTAATGGATCTACCGCTGGATAAATACCTAACTCAGCAATTTTACGAGATAATACAGTAGTAGCATCTAAGTGAGCAAACGTTGTTGCTGGTGCTGGATCCGTTAAATCATCTGCAGGTACATAAACTGCCTGAACAGAAGTAATCGATCCTTTCTTTGTAGAAGTAATACGCTCTTGCATTGCTCCCATCTCAGTAGCTAATGTTGGTTGGTAACCTACTGCAGAAGGCATACGTCCTAATAATGCTGATACCTCAGATCCTGCTTGAGTAAAACGGAAGATGTTATCAACGAAGAATAATACATCTTTTCCTTGATCTTCTCCAGCCCCATCACGGAAATATTCAGCTATAGTTAAACCAGATAATGCTACACGAGCACGTGCACCTGGTGGTTCATTCATTTGTCCAAATACGAAAGTAGCTTTAGAATCTCTCATTGTAGCTTTATCTACTTTAGATAAATCCCATCCTCCTTCTTCCATAGAATGCATAAAATCATCACCATATTTGATAATTCCAGATTCTAACATCTCTCTTAATAAATCATTTCCTTCACGAGTTCTTTCACCTACTCCAGCAAAAACAGATAAACCTCCGTGTCCTTTTGCGATGTTGTTAATTAACTCCTGAATTAATACAGTTTTACCTACTCCAGCACCTCCAAATAATCCAATTTTTCCTCCTTTAGCGTAAGGTTCAATTAAATCGATAACTTTAATACCTGTAAATAAAACTTCTGTAGAAGTAGATAATTCTTCAAATTTAGGTGCCTGACGGTGAATTGGAAGACCGTCTTTTCCTGTTTTTGGTAATTCACCTAAACCATCAATTGCTTCTCCTGTTACATTAAATAAACGTCCATAGATATCATCTCCAATTGGCATTTGTATTGGATTTCCTGTAGCTATTACTTCCTGACCTCTTTTAAGACCATCCGTAGCATCCATTGATATTGTACGAACAGTATCTTCACCAATGTGTTGTTGAACTTCTAAAACTAATGTAGTACCGTCAGTTTTTTTAATTTCTAATGAATCATAAATTTTTGGTAACTCTGAATTTTCAGTGTTAAACTCAACATCGATAACCGGACCAATAATCTGAGAAACTTTACCTTTTATTGTAGACATTACTTTCTGTAATTAAGTTATTGTATTTATTAAGTGTTTATTATCCCACTTTTCAGTGCGCAAAGGTAATTTTTTTATAACAATATAAAAAACTTTAGCCATAAATTTTAATTTACACAAAGACAATAAAAAAAGCCTCGCAAATGCGAGGCTTAATATGTTCTATAACTTATTTAGAAAAATTATTTCTTTAAGTTAATTTCTACACGTCTGTTTTGTGCTCTACCAGCTCTAGTTTTGTTAGAAGCAATTGGGTAATCTTCTCCTAAACCTACTGAAGATAATCTATTACCAGCAATTCCGTGAGAAGCTAAGTAATCTAAAACAGCTTTAGCTCTTCTTTCAGATAATCTTTGGTTAGCTGCATTAGCTCCTTGGCTATCAGTATGTCCTTCGATATTGAAGTTAGCATTTGGATACTCCTTCATGATACCTGCAATTAAATCTAACTTTCCTGTTACTCCAGGTCTGAAAGTAGCTCTTCCAGAGTTAAAGTAGATAGCTCTTGCGAAGTTTTGTAATTCTTTTAACTTAACTTCCTCAATTACTGGCTTAGGCTCTGGACAACCTTGTCTTGAAGCAACACCAGGCACATCTGGACACTTATCTACGTTATCTTTAACACCATCGTTATCTTTATCTCCCCAAGGACATCCTCCATTTTCTGCTGGACCTGCCTCATTTGGACACTTATCGTTCTTGTTAGCGATACCATCTCCATCAGAATCTGGACATCCGTTCATTGCTTTAGTTCCTGCTTCAGTTGGACAAGCATCATCTTTATCAGCGATACCGTCACCATCAGCATCAGGACAACCGTTTAACTCAGCTTTACCAGCTTCGTTTGGACAAGCATCATCAGAATCTTTGATTCCGTCACCATCAGCATCAGGACAACCATTAAACTCTTTTAAACCAGCAACTTCTGGACAAGCATCATCTTTATCGTAAACACCATCTCCGTCAGTATCTTTTCCTCCGAAACGGAAAACAACACCTAAACTATGTTGGAAATGATCTTGAATTTTATCAGCAAATTCTTTTTTAGCTCCAGTTTGGAAGTTTAAACCTATGTTTTCGTTGAACCATACGTTAAATCCAGCACCTACATTTAAAGTACCTTCTCCTCCGTCTTCGAATACGACTCCATTGATTCTACCAAAGTCAGTGTAACCACCCCCAACGTATACGTAAGGATCCCACCAACCTGTATCTCCGATTAAGTGGTTAAAATCCCACTTAACATTTAAATCTACAGCCCAGTATAATTCATTAATATCTCTTTCTGATCTATAAGTCTTAATCTTGTTGATAGACCCAGCTAATTGTAAAGTAAAACCGTCAGCTAAATACTTCTCAACGTTTACTCTAGAAATAGATGGCAATAAGTTATCAGACCACTCTGAAGTCCCAACATAATCTTGTAAATAGTCTCCAAATTCACTAGGAATTCTAACATCTACAACATTAACACCGAAACCAACAACCCAAGGATTGTTTTCATCTTGCGCATTAACCTTACTAAACGATAGTAATGTCAACACAGCTGTAAAAATCACAGCAAAATTTAATTGTTTCATTATCAAAAATTTAAATTAAAAGTTCGTTTATATATAACGCAAATGTAAGTTCTAAAAACTTATTTACAAAAGCAAATCTACAAAAACTTATAAAAAAAACAAGTTTTTGTTCGTCTTTTACTAAATAATACTTAACGATTTTCCTACTTTTACAAATGCATTTATTGCCTTATCTAAATGTTCTTTTTCATGAGCTGCGGATAATTGCACTCGTATTCTTGCTTGTTCTTTTGGTACTACTGGGTAAAAGAAACCTATAACATAAATACCTTCTTTTAAAAGCTCATTTGCCATTACTTGAGACAGTTTTGCATCGTATAACATAACAGGAACTATAGCAGCATCTGCACCAACTAAATCAAAACCTGCTCTTTCCATTTCAGTTCTAAAGTAATTTGTATTCCACTCTAATTTATCTCTTAAAGAAGTATCATTAGATAACAGATCAAAAACTTTTAACGAAGCTCCAACGATTGCTGGCGCAAGTGAGTTAGAGAATAAATATGGTCTTGATCTTTGACGTAAGATTTCTATAATTTCTTTTTTACCCGTTGTGTAACCTCCCATTGCTCCACCTAAAGCTTTACCTAAAGTTCCTGTAATGATATCTATTCTACCCATTACTCTCTTTAACTCTAGTGTACCTCTACCAGTTTCTCCAATAAAACCTGCTGCATGACACTCATCTATCATAACCATTGCATCGTATTTATCTGCTAAATCACAAATCTTATCTAATTCAGCAACGATACCATCCATAGAAAAAACTCCATCAGTAACAATAATTTTAAACCTATGGTTTTGTTTATTTGCTTCAATTAATTGCTCTTCTAATGAAGCCATATCATTATTATTATAACGATAACGTGCCGCTTTACATAAACGAACACCATCGATGATAGAAGCATGATTTAAACTATCAGAAATGATAGCATCTTCTTTTGTTAATAATGGCTCAAAAACACCTCCATTTGCATCAAAAGCTGCTGCATATAAAATTGTATCTTCAGTCTGATAAAATTCGGCAATTTTAGCTTCTAATTCTTTATGAATATCTTGAGTTCCACAAATGAAACGCACAGAAGACATTCCGAAACCATGAGTATCCATAGTATCTTTAGCGGCCTGAATTACTTCTGGATGATTTGATAAACCTAAATAGTTATTTGCGCAAAAATTGATCACCTCTTCACCTGTAGAAATCTTAATTACAGCATCCTGTGAAGACGTAATAATACGTTCTGTTTTATATAATCCAGCATCTTTAATATCCTGAATTTCTTTTTGTAAATATTCTTTTATTTTTCCGTACATGGCTTGTTTGTTTATGTGGTAAAATTATGCAATTTCTTCCACTAAAATTTCATCATTTATATATATCAATATTTTTTTATCTACCTTAAAATTCAACTGACCTAAATCGTTGGCGTATTTATTAATTTGATGCATATGTGAACGATCTGGTTTTCCTGTTTTATAATCGATAACAGTTACCATATTATTATAGAACACTAAACGATCTGGAATAATAATTTCATCCATATTATTTCGTATTTCTCTTTCGTTAACGACAGTCACCTCATCAGAATAAAAGAAAGTCAGTTTAGGATGATTTAAAATATCTCGAATTCGAGCAGTAAGATTATCTAAAACTTCTACATCTAAATCTCCTTTACTTTTATAAAAGTTTAAAATTTCATCTACATCTTTGTTAGTTTTTATCTTCGATAAAATATCGTGCGTAATGTTTCCGTAAGCAACAGCTTCTTCTGCATCAGTATTCCAAACTTTCGATGCACTTGACAACAAAACAATATTATGATCTTGCCAAGAAGTAGAAATAAATTGATCTTGTAATTTCAATTTATTAGTATCAACAACAACTTTTTCACTATTTCTTTTTGATTCTCCAAAAACATATTCATTTACATCTTCTTCCCATCTTCCTACTTTTTTTAAATAAGAAATAAAAGCTCCGGAATAATAATTCATATTTTCACCTGATTTAGTTAATCTTTTCTCTGTGATAATATGTAATTGCTCTACCGATCTTGTTAATGCAACATATAATAGGTTGAAATTATCTAACTCTAATTCTTGTCGTTGCTGATGATAAATTTCTTTTCCTAAGTCATTAATATATTCGAGACTTTTACTGTAATCGATAAGTAACTCTTCAAAACCTAAAAAGTCGTTTGACAAATTATGAAACCAAACTTTAGGTTTTACTTGTCGATAAATATCTAAATCGAAAGGAAAAATAACCACAGGAAACTCTAAACCTTTAGATTTATGAATTGTCATTATTTTAACCGCTTCAGATTCATCTGGTGTTGCTATACTTAAATTATCTTTTTTAGAACTCCAAAAATCTAAGAAATCTTGAATCGTAACACCTCTTCCTTGTTGATCTAAAACTAAATCAAGAAAAAACTGCACATATGCATCTGATGTTTCTAATAAAGAAAACCCACGAATGATGTATTCTATCTTTTCGTAGAAAGGCAGTGTATTAAAAAGCTCTAATTTAAAATTCGTTCCTAAACCATTTAACAACTCGATAAAGGTTGGCAAATCACACTTCACCTTGTCTGTTAGAAATGTATGTAGATCACTATTTGTTTGTAAATGCTTGTGAAGAAAACATAGTAACTCGAATCGGTTTTGCTCATCATTAGGATATAAAATTAACTTCAAGAAATTAATAATGAATAATACCTTATTACTATTTGCTAACAGTAATGTTTCTGAAGAAACTATTGGAATTCCTTTTTCCGATAAATAATTTGCAACAGCAATTCCTTCTTTTTTCTTGCGAACTAACACTGAAATTTCACTTAAAGCGTACTGTTGCTGTAACTCGACGATTTGCTGATAAACTTTTTCTGGATATTTACTTTTCTCTTCTTCTTTATCTTCTTTTTTTTCTAAAAACGAAATACTAACACAACCTCCTGTTTTACTATTTTCTTGTTGCTGATTTCCTTCTATAAATAACTCTTTATAATTCGGATTAGAGAATAAGGTGGCTACATGCTGAAAAAAATCGTTATTGAAATTGATAACTTCAGAATAACTTCTAAAGTTTCTTCCTAAAAGCTTTAATTCTTTTTCAATATTGAAAGTTACATTTTCAGAAGAACTTAAATCAATTAACTGTTCTGCTTTTCCTCCACGCCATCTATAAATCGCTTGCTTTGCATCTCCTACTAACAACAAACTACTACTTTCTTGTGCTAACGCATTGTCTATTAAAGGAATTAAGTTTTGCCATTGTAAGATTGAAGTATCTTGCATTTCATCAATAAAATAGTGCATAAAACGCTGACCAATTCTCTCATAAATATATGGTGTAGGTTGATCTTTAATATGATCTGAAATCAGTTGATTGAATTCGGCATTTAATCGAATATTATTTTCTTCTTTAATCGTATTTAATTCTTTATTGACATTATTTAACACCGCTAATGGAACCAAACTTTTTAAAGCCAATTGTTGCAATAATACATCTTGAAAAATCTTTTCTGATTCAAAATATAGATTCAAAAGTTCTGGAAGAATTCCATCAATTGCAGATTTAATATCTTCAGATTTTGATTTCGAATAGAACATATTTTCTTCTATTCTTTCTTTCAGTTTACTTTGATCGAAAAACTTAGCTTGTAACGGATCTTTTTGTAAGGCTATAAAATGTTTAGGAATTAAAGAATAATAGAAATCTTTATGATCGAGATTCATAGTGGCAATTACTTCCAATCCCCTTGCTCCTATTTCTTTTAATCTTTTTACTGCTTCCTTTTTACTTTTCTTTAATTTGTCTTGTAAAGCATTAAAATCTCCAACAGTTTTCTGACTTAACTTCCTGAAATGTTTTACATCATCTTCTCTAAGTAAAACCTTAGAAAATTCCTTCAATTCAAAAGAGACATCCCAAGATTTATCTTCATCTATTTTCGATGCAGAATATTCAATTAAAAGTTTCGTAATATCATTTCGAACACCAATTTTAGAAACTAAAATATCAACTGCTTCATTCAGCAATGAAACCGCATCCATCTCAACTTCAAAATTTAAAGTTAGTCCAAGATCATAAGCGAAATTCTTAATAATCTTATGTGTAAAACTATCGATAGTTGTAATAGAAAATGCAGAATAGTTTTGAAGAATCGCATTTAAAACTTTCTGACTTCTTTCTTTAATTATAGTTACATCTATTGGAGTTTCTTGCAAGATGAGTTCTAGCATATCTGTAGACTCTCCATTAGAAAAAGCGTTTAAATTTTTCAACACTCTTTCTTTCATTTCTCCTGCTGCCTTATTGGTAAATGTAACTGCTAAAACTTTTTGAAAGTAAAAGATATCTTTCGACTGAAGTAAAATCTTAAGATATTCTTTAACAAGTGTAAACGTTTTTCCGCTACCTGCTGAAGCATTATATATTTGAAAAACAGATGTATCTTGCACGTACTAAATTTTATGCAAGTTAAATAAAAATTACCCTAAATAAATAGGGTAATTTTAATATTTGAGTTACTGCAACTCTTTAATAAGTTTAGAATTGATTCTTATAAAATCGTCGTTTTTTGCTTTTTCTGATAAAGCTAAAGCTCGTTTTGCTGAATCTAAAGCTTCTAATTTTCTATTTAAATCTTTAAGTATTAAAGCTTCTCTTGTTACTTGAAAGAATAAAGCTTTACTCGAACTCGTAACTTTTTGAACATAATTTAAAGCTTTATTTAAATCTGTTTTTGTTTCGTGTAAATAAACCGCCGCTCTAAAATAATCGTTGTTACTAGGCCCTGATAAAGTCTTATCGATTGAGTTTAATATTTCTTTTTGCTCATCTAATTCTAAAGGAATTACAACTCTTGTAGTTTCCCACTCAATAAAAAGTTTAGCACTATTTATTGTAATATCTTGTAAACGGATATCTAAAGTTTCTACGTTAGATAACATTTTGTTTACCGGAACTTGTATTGTAAACAATGGTTTTTCCTTTAAATAATTTGTCCATCTAGAACTAGAATAGTTAAACCATTTTATTTCCCAACTGTTTTTATTAGGGTAACTCAACAAGGTATAACTTCCTTTTTCTAATAATTGACCGTTTACTTTTGTTGGTTTTGAAAATGATATTTTCGTAGCAGCATTAGCTCCCGTTCTCCATACTTGATAAAACGGTAATAACTCTCCAAAGATTTTTCTTCCTCTTTTACTTGGCCTTGAATATTCAATAGTGATTTCTGAAAGTCCGACACTTTGTGTGCTTACAGATTTCGGACTTAAACTTGGGGTTTTTATTTGTCCAAACACTACTGCATTGACGAAAAGAAATAAGATGATAATTTTATGTTTCATTTTTTACTGATTTTTATTGAAATATGCTGATGGTGATACTCCCATCAAGTTTTTAAATGACTTATTAAATGTTGTTTTTGAATTGAATCCAGCTTCTTGTGCTAATCCAAAAAATGTAAGTTGCTTTCCTTTTTCTGATTCTGCTAATTGTACAAATTCTTTTATTCGATAATAATTGACATATTCGAAGAAATTCATCCCTATGTTTTCATTCAATAACCTTGATAATTCTGGACTATGAACTCCTAACATTTCAGCTAATTCTTTTTTCAGTAGTTTATTATTTAAATAAGGTTTCTTCTCCAACATTAATCGTTCTAAATCTATTTTTAATCGTTCTAAATCTTGAACATCTAATTTTGATTGTTGGTACTTTTTCTCTTTTAACTCTGGAATAGCTTTAAGCACTTTAGGATTCATCATTAAATAATACGTGATGAATAAAACTATGAACGTTAAGATTAACCAAATGTATGGTCTTGAATTTCGTTCTAGCATTGGAAATCCAAAGAAACTTGTTAAAAACAAGATCAACCAAACTAACATACACAAACCTGTTATTACAAGAAAGTTTTTCAGAAACTTAGTGTGCGGAACATAAGAAATTTCTTTTCGATATACTTCTGAAAAAGATTGAAATACTTTAACACCCAAAAACCAATACCAAATATTTACAACTAATCCAACAGCATGACACATGTAGATAACATGCATTAACGGAACAATTTTATTTCTTGCTAAAAGAGTTTCTCTCGATGGCAGAATAAAATATCCTAAAATAAATATTGAATATAAAAAACCAGGCACATAATGCATTATATCTCTCTTTATAAACTTTTGTTTATGCAGTACAGATCTTACGAAAAGAAAAATAGTTGGCCCGAACAACAAAGCAGAAAACTCAGACATAGCAATTAACCTGAAGTTCTTATTAAAAAACCCACCACTATGCAAAACTTTACCTAAAAAACCTACAGAAAGAACAGCAATTAAAATCAACATGAAATCATTTATATATTCTCTTTTTTTAAAAGAAATAAAATAAATAACAATTATTAACAAACTTTGAAAAAAGCCAAAATAGATCAGTTGATTAAGTAGCATTTGCATAATTTTTGTGGTGAATTTAATCAATTACAAATTGATGTACATGTTTTAAATCTTTATAAGTTGACAACGGATGCTTCTTTAAAAAAGACTGAAATGCTTCTTTAGTTTCCCAAGTTACAATTGTAATTAAAGTAGGATTATAATAATAGCCTAAAGGAGATTTTCCTTTTGTAAGTTTTATAACAATCTTTCCACCTGATTTTTCAACTTCTTTAATCCATTTTTTTGTAAATTTTTCACTTTCGTTATTCTTTTTCCAAAATGAAGTTACTACATTATGTTTATTTCGATCAATCTCAAATTTTATATCATTTTTAATTTCATAATATACTAATTCAAAATGAGGAAATAACCTTTTCCTTTGCTCGTGAAAATCTGGCACTTCTTTTTCAATAACATCTAAAAAACTTTCTCTTTTCATAACACTTTCCCACTTACCAAAAACTAAACTATTTGGAAGATAGCCTCCCAAAATAAGCTCATCTGTTTTAAAGCCTTTCTGTGGAGTAAATGAATATTTTACACCAACTGGAAAAATTGTTTTCTTATAGCGATCGAACAACTTGTTAAAATCTTTCTTGGTATTACTAATTAAAAGTATATCTAACACCTCTCCTTTTTTAAAATCATAGTATTGAATATTTTTCTGCGCGTAAAAATAACTACTGAAAAACAACAATAATAAACTCGTTAGTTTTAGATTCATTTTTTTCTGTTTTTAATTTTCTTCAAAAAAAAAACAAGATTTAATTAAAAGCAATTTTTTAGTGTACGCATAAAGTATATGCACTTGTAAATCACCAATATTGTTGCAAACTCTACATTTTACAACAATTTGTTAAATCCGTTTTCATTTTAAAATTCTCATCTCATTTTTGAATATATTCGTGTAACAAACAAACCTAAACAACTATAATGAGCAGTATCTTAAAAATTGGAATGGCGCAAATTTCTCCTGTATGGCTGAACAAAGAAAAGACCATTGACAAAGTGAAATCTTATATACTGAAGGCTGCAAATGAAAATTGTGATCTTGTGATATTTGGTGAAGGATTATTACCTGGATATCCGTTTTGGTTATCGATAACTAATGGTTCTGAATTCAATTCGCAAATCCAAAAAGAGATACATGCTCATTATATTAAGAATTCTGTTCAGATTGAAAAAGGCGATTTAGATGATATCTGCAAAATCGCTAAAGAAAAATCAATCGCTATTTATTTAGGTATTATTGAAAGAGCTGCTAACAGAGGAAATCACAGCTTATATTGCTCACTAGTTTACATTAATGAATTAGGAGAAATTAAATCTGTTCACAGAAAATTACAACCTACATACGAAGAACGACTAACTTGGTCTCCTGGAGACGGACACGGATTACAAGTTCACCCATTAAAAGACTTTACAGTTGGTGGTTTAAATTGTTGGGAAAACTGGATGCCATTACCAAGAACTGCTTTATATGCTCAAGGTGAAAATTTACATGTTGCCGTTTGGCCTGGTGCAGAAAGAAACACTTTCGATATCACGAAATTTATCGCTAAAGAAAGTAGATCGTTCGTAGTTTCTGTTAGCGGATTTATGAGTATTGAAGATTTTCCGAAAGATACACCTAACTACGATGTTGTTGTAAAAAATGCTCCAGAAGTTTTAGCAAACGGAGGATCTTGTATTGCTGGTCCAGATGGAGAATGGGTAATTCCGCCAGCTACAGGAAAAGAAGGACTTTTTACTGGAGAAATTGATTTTCAGAAAGTATTAGAAGAACGTCATAATTTTGATTGTGTTGGACATTATTCTAGACCAGATATCACAAAACTTACTTTAAACACAGAAAGACAATCTATTATTGATTTTTCTAACTAATTACTTATGAGCTTAAAAGATTTAAACACCGCTTTACTACTTATTGATATTCAAAAAGGATTTGAAGACGAAGATTATTGGGGCGGAAATAGAAACAATAAAGATGCTGAAAAAAAATGCGAAGAGATTTTAGAAAAATGGAGAGCTGCTGAATTACCTGTATATCACATTATGCATAGTTCTCAAGATCCGAAATCTTTATTACATGAATCGCATCCTGGTTTCGAACTTTGTGATGAAATTAAACCTTTACCAAACGAACCTGTAATTGTTAAGAACGTAAACAGTGCTTTTATAGGAACAAATCTAAAGGAGATTTTAGAAGAAAATAATATCAATACTGTTGTAATTGTTGGACTAACTACAAATCATTGTATTTCTACGACAACAAGAATGTCTGGAAACTTAGGTTTTAATACCTTTTTAATTTCTGATGCAACAGCAACTTTTGATAGAAAAGGAATCAACGGTGAAGTTTTCTCTGCTGAAACTATTCATCAAACCACATTAGCGAATTTGAATGAAGAATTTGCTGAAGTAATTTCAACAGAGGAATTATTAAAACGATTATAACATTTAAAACTTACTGTATAAATCAAAAGAGACACTAAAAAATTAGCGTCTTTTTTCGTTTTTTATATAAAGTGTTATTCTTTTTTTGAATATCCGTTATAAATCATATTTGATGCTTAAGCGTCATTCCGAATTCATTTCGGAATCACATAATTTTAATAAACAAGGATTTATGATGAGAACCTGAAACAAGTTTAGGTTGACGTTTGTTTATTATTGCACATTATGGATAAGCATATTCTTTTTTACCCTAAACCAACATCTAAAGACATCATTACGATAAATCCACCTATAAAACCTAACGTAGCTATATCTGTGTATTTATCTCTTTGTGTTTCTGGAATTACTTCTTCTACAACAACGAAAATCATTGCTCCTGCTGCAAAAGCTAAAGCATAAGGTAAAATTGGTGTAAAGAAAGAAACTGCTAATGCTCCTAACACAGCTGCAAAAGGTTCTACTATGGCAGATAATTGTCCGTACCAAAAACTTTTTCTACGACTTACACCTTGTCTTCTTAAAGGCATTGCTACTGCAAATCCCTCAGGAAAATTTTGAATACCAATACCAATCGCTAAAGAAATAGCAGCAATAATCATTTCAGTTTGCTCTACTCCTACCAATGTAGATGCAGCTCCAAATAAAACCCCAACAGCTAAACCTTCAGGTATGTTATGTAACGTAATTGCTAAAACTAATAATGTAGTTTTATGCCAATTCGTTTTTACACCTTCAGCTTCATCTTCTTTAAAATTGATATGTAAGTGTGGCAACCATTTATCCATTCCAAATAAAGCTAATGCTCCTAAAGCAAAACCAATTGCAGAAGGAATAACTTTTACAAAGCCTTCTCCCGGACTATTATCTATTGCTGGTGATAATAAACTCCAAAAACTTGCAGCTACCATTACTCCACCCGTAAAACCTAACATTCCATCTAAAACTGCTCTGTTCAATTTTTTGAAAAAGAAAACTAACGCAGCACCTAACGCTGTTAACCCCCAAGTAAACAATGAAGCATATAACGCTCCCTGTATTGGATGCTCTTTAGCGAAATTAACTAGTTGATCAAAAAAACTCATCTTTTTTGTATGTATAAATTACTTGCTATTTTATTTGAGATGGTAAGCACTTTCCCATTGACTTCTATAACGAAAGAACCATCAAAAGGCTCTATTTCTACTATTCTAATACTATTTCCTAAACCTATTCCTTGCTTATCTAAAAACTTCAAAAAATCAGATGACGTATCATCAACACCAACACAAACACCTTCTTCTCCTTCAGTTAACACTGATAATAGTTTTTTTTCTATTTGATGAATATTTCCTTCAGCATCAGGAATAGGATCTCCATGCGGATCTTGCTTTGGATGCCCAAGAAATGCGTCTAATTCAGAAATTAGCTTTGGAGACTTGATATGTTCTAATTGCTCTGCAACTTCATGAATTTCATCCCAAGAAAAATTTAGTTTCTGTACTAAAAACACCTCCCATAAACGATGTTTTCTAATAATGCTAGCCGCTACTTTTTTTCCTAAATCAGTTAAAGTAACACCTTGATATTTCTTATACACTACAACTTCTTTTTCTGACAACTTTTTAACCATATCTGTTACAGAAGATGCTTTAGTATTTAATTGCTTTGCAATAGCATTTGTACTTATACCTCCATCAAAACCTATACTTAAGTGGTAAATTGTTTTAATATAATTTTCTTCGGACTGTGAAAACATAACTAATTTTTTCCTTTTGCAAACATACAAAATTTATATTAGTGAAATTCAATTTTTAGGCAAGTCTAAAAATTAGTTTATATTTGCATCAAAATAAATTTTAGAAAAGGTAAAATGAAATCTATTTATCACATTATATTCTTACTACTTGGAATTACAATTCAAGCACAAACTATCTCTGGAAAAGTCTCTTTTAAAAATCAACCTATCCAGAATGTTTCTATATATATAAAAGATACATCCATTGGTACTATAACAAATGAAAATGGGGATTATACAATTAAATTAACATCTAAAAACCATGTTTTAGTTTTTCAAAATATCGGATTCAAAACAATAGAAAAAAATATTACTTCAACAGAAAATCAAATCTTAAACATTAGTTTAGAAGAAGACTTATTAGGTTTAGATCAAGTTGTAGTTAGTGCTACTCGTTCATATTTAAACAGAAAAGTTGCACCTGTTATAGTTACTGTTACCGATTCAAAATTATTAGAAGCTACTCAAGCTGTAAGCCTGTCAGAAGGCTTGAATTTTCAACCTGGTTTGAGAATGGAGACAAATTGTCAAAATTGCGGTTTCTCACAAGTTCGTATTAATGGATTAGACGGTGCTTATTCACAAATATTAGTAGACAGTAAACCGATTTTTAGTGCTTTAAATGGTGTTTATGGCTTAGATCAAATTCCTACAAATATAATTGAACGTATTGAAGTTGTTCGTGGTGGTGGCTCTGCGCTTTATGGTGCTAACGCAATTGCGGGTACAATAAATATTATAACTAAAGACCCTGTCGAAAACACTTTTCAAGTTGGACAAAATATATCAATAATTAAAGGTGAAAAGTTAGATCTAGCGACAACCTTAAACGGAACTGTAGTTAATGATGAAGCTACTGCTGGTTTAACATATTTTGGAATGTACCGAAATAGAAATCCTTTTGATTATGATGGCGATTCTTTTACTGAAATCACAAAATTAGAAACACAAACTTTTGGTTTTAAAGGATACCTAAGAACTTCTGAAACAGAAAGATTAACAGCGGAATTTAACAGTACTAACGAATTTAGAAGAGGAGGAAACAAACTAAGTTTACAACCTTTTAAAAGTGATGTTGCCGAACAAATTGATTCAAAAGTTCTTTCTGGAGGACTTACTTATGAAACTTCTTTTAATGATGGTAAGCAAAATTTTTCATCTTATGTTTCTTCTTCATTATCGTCAAATAACAATTATTATGGCGGAGACGAAGATTTAATTGCTCAAAACGGTCAAGTTATTGGTTTTGGTGAATCAAAAGATGAAACATGGGTTTTAGGCGCTCAGTACGGACATAAATTTAACTCTTTCTTAGGAGGGAAAGGAAACTTTACTGGAGGAATCGAGTATAAATATGATCATATGATTGATGAAAAACCAGGGTTTAATGCTTTTGTGAACCAAATTTTAAGAACTTATGGTATTTATGCACAGCAAGAATGGACAATTAATAAGAAATGGAAAGTTTTAGGGGGAATACGCGCAGATATTCATAATTTAACCGAAGAAAATATTGTTTGGAATCCTAGATTAAATGTTATGTATTTTGCTAATGATAACCTTAGATTAAGAGCTTCTTACGCAAAAGGTTTTAGAGCACCACAAGTTTTTACTGAAGACTTACATGCTCAAATTGCAGCTGGTGAAGTATTAACTGTTAGAGTAAATCGTGACAATTTAGTTTCTGAAACTTCTCATAGTTTCACTGCTTCTTTAGATTGGAATAAAAATTTAGAAAAAGGTGAATTTTCTTTTACACTTGAAGGCTTCTACACCAACCTTGTTAACCCTTTTATTTTAGAACAATTAACTGATGTTATTTGGGAAAAAAGAAATGGAGATAATGCTAATGTTTTTGGTGTAAATCTAGAAACTAAGTACGCTCCTAATGAAAAATGGATCATTCAAACCGGAGGAACCGTTCAACAAGGTAAGTTTAATTCACCCGTTGCTTGGTCTGATGATCCTAATATATCTTTAGAAAATGCAGATAAATTTTTCAAGTCTCCTAATGTATACGGAAACTTCATAATTACATACGCTCCAACTAAAAAGTTTCAAAATAATATCTCTGGTATTTATACAGGAAGTATGTACGTTCCACATTTAGCAGGATTTACTACTGAAGATAAACTAGAGAAAACTTCTGACTTTTTTGAATTAAACTTCAGGTCATCTTATAGTATTTCACTTGATAAACACGAACATTCAAAGATTCAAATTAGTGCAGGTATCCAAAATATTTTTGACAGTTATCAACAAGATTTTGATCAAGGTGTTAATAGAGATGCTAATTATGTATACGGTCCTTCTAGACCTAGAACATATTTCTTTGGAATAAAATTCATTAACGATTAGCTTATTAAAGCACATAAACCACTAATAAACAAACAGCTACTTCTTCAACCTAAAAGTAGCTGTTTTATTTGGCTTAACTTTTATTATTCCTTTACTTAACATAAAATAAACATTCTAATAATGTAACATTAATTTATATGTAACCTTTTGTTTACACTTTCAGTAGACTTTTGCAATTGATTTTAGAATACGTAAAAATGAAAAAAATTTTATTAGTTGCTTTAGTTTATCTGTGTCAAATGGTCGGTGCACAAGATAAAGGTACAGTTACGGGGACTGTTACTGATAAAGAAATGAATGGCGATACTTTACCTTTTGCTAATGTTTTTATTAAAGGTACTTCTATTGGAGGAACTACAGATTTAGATGGAAAATATACCATATCTGTACCAGCTGGAAACCATACATTAGTTTTTAGTTTTGTTGGTTATCAAACTATTGAAAAACCAATTACTATAATATCTGGAAAAACTTTAGTGATTAATCAAGAACTTGGTTCTAGTGGTGGGGAGCAATTAGAAGAAGTTCAAATTAATACAACTGTAAGTCGAGAAAAAGAAAGTGCCCTTTTATTAGAGCAAAAAAAAGCAGTTGTTATCCAACAAAAAATAGGAAATCAAGAACTTGCAAGAAAAGGTGTAAGCGATGTTGCTACAGCTGTTACTAAAACTACTGGTGTATCCAAAGAAGAAGGTTCAGGAACTGTATTCGTAAGAGGTTTAGGAGATCGTTATAATGTAACAACTCTTAACGGGTTACCTTTACCATCTAACGATCCTTCTAAAAAGAATATCGACTTAAGTATTTTTTCTACTGATATTGTTGAATATATCGGTATTGACAAAACTTACGCACTTAGTAATTACGGTGATTTTGCAGGTGCTAATGTTGATATTTCTTCAAAAGTATATAAAGGAAAAGGATTTGCTGAAATCAGCTTAGGTTCAGGAATTAATACTGTAGCTAATAATAAAACTTTTTATGGTTCAGATGGTCCTAATAGTTTTGGTTTTTATAAAACTAACTATCCTGCATTTCCATTAAACAATTACAATTTTACAACTAGCTGGGATAGACAAGAAGGAAATGCTCCAGTAAATACTTCAATTGCAATTAAAGGAGGAGATTCTTTTGATTTATCTGACAATACAAGATTAAGTTTCTTTGCTGTTGGTTCTTTCAATAACGACTTTACATATCAACAAGGAGTTACAAGAGCAGATGTAAACGTTTCTGGTGTAGCGCGTAGAGATTTAACAAGAGAATCTTATTCATATAACACGAATACTACAGCAATGGGTAACTTACGTTTAAAGTATAAATCTCATGAGTTCAAGTATAACGGTTTAATGGTAAATAATTCTAGTAATAGTCATGACGATTACCAAGGTATCTATGATATTTTTGATAATGCTCCAGAAGGTGGTGCTGTTATACAAAGACAAACTTATGTGCAAAACACATTGTTTGTTCACCAATTATTAGGAGATCATAAATTCGGAGAAAATATCGAATTTGATTGGGGAGCTTCGTATAACTTTAACAAAAACAACGTTCCAGACAGAAAACAAACTACTGTTTTACCTAATAGAAATGACGAACCTAACGGACCAAAGTCTTTCTTATTAATCAGTAATGATTCTGATAACCATAGATTCTTCTCTGACCTTGAAGAAGAAGAAATTGCTGCAAATTCTAGTATTACATACAAGTTTGCCAAAGATGCAGACGACATTAACAGAGCTAAATTAAAATTAGGTTATAGTGGAAGATTTAAAGATGTTGATTTTGACGCAACTCAATTCAACTTTGCTATTACTTTAAGAACTGTAACACAACCTATCATTAACGATGTTTATAATTTAGATAGCTATTTCAATCAAGATAACTTTAATGCAGGTTTATTTACCATTAGAACATTTAGAGGAGGATTAGGTAGTACTATAGATGTGCTTTTACCACAAACTTATGGTGGTAAGCAAAATATTAATGCTGCTTATGCACAGTTTGAATATAAATTTTCTGATAAATTCACTGGTATTTTTGGTATAAGAGGAGAAAAAATCAGTCAATCTTTATTTTATAACACTTCTATCCTAAATGGACAAAGTGAATTAGATGAAACTCAAATTTTACCATCTGTTTCTTTAAAATATACTTTAAACGACAAAAACAATTTAAAGTTTGCTGCTAGTAAAACATATACATTACCTCAATTTAAAGAAAGAGCTCCTTTCTTATTTGAAGATATCGTAAATAATTCTTTAGGTAATCCTAACTTATATTCTTCAGATAATTATAATGTTGATTTCAAGTGGGAATTCTATCCTGAAAAAGAAGAAATTATCTCAGCAGGTTTATTTGGTAAGTATATTGCAAATCCAATTAATGAAGTAAGAATTAACTCTGCTTCTAATGATATTAGTTATGCAAACACTGGTGACTGGGGTATTGCCTATGGTGTCGAATTAGAATTAAGAAAAAAACTTTTCAATTTCGAAACTGAAACTAACGACAAAACATTAAATAATAAATTAACTTTTGGATTTAATGGTTCATACATGATGCACAATCAAGAGTTAGATAAAGAAAAAGTAATCAGAGAAAATCCTGGAAATAGTGTGGACTTTTCTTTTGAAGAAGATGGTTTTGCTGGAGCTTCTGACTTCTTATTAAATACTGACTTTACATATTTAAAAGATTTTAGAAATGGTATGAATATACAATCTACTATAGTTTTCAATTATTTTACAGATAGAATTTTCGCTTTAGGAACTGAAGGAAAAGGAAACTTGGTAGATAAAGGCTATGGGACTTTAGATTTGATCTTAAAGTCTGCAATAAATGAAAATATGAGTATTGGTATTTCTGCTAAAAACTTATTAAACCCAAGTATCGAAAGGTTCCAAGACAACCAAGATGTTACTATTTTATCTTTTAGAAGAGGTGTAAATCTTAATTTCTCTCTATCATATAAGTTCTAAATACACATAACATTTTATTTACAATCCAATAACCCAAGATTAATTTTTGTAAAACATTAAATTAATCTTGGGTTATTTCATTTGTAGCATTGGAAATTCTATATAAAATTATAAATTTAAAAAAAAATGAAAAGACAATTTTTTAGCCTAATGATGATGGTTGCTACTTTAGCTTTCGTTGTATCATGTGGAGACGATGATCCTGTTCAGACTGCTTCTTGTTCTGATGGAATTCAAAATGGTGACGAAACTGGAGTTGACTGTGGGGGTTCTTCATGTCAACCATGTACTAGTGCTAATTTATCTGGAGACGTAACTAGTGAAGTTACTTTAAATGCTAGTGTAACTTATAAGTTAACTGGTGCTTACGTTATCCAAAACGGAGGAGTTTTAAACATTCCTGCTGGAACAAAAATTGAGGCTACAGGAGGTACTTCTTCTTACATTGCTGTTGCTCAAGGAGGTAAAATATTTGTAAATGGTAATCAAGACAATCCAGTTGTTATGACTTCTGGTGCTGCTACACCTGCTCCAAAGGATTGGGGGGGATTAGTTGTTTGTGGTAAAGCTCCAACAAACGTAGGTTCTACCGCTACTTCTGAAGTTGCTGGTTTAACTTATGGTGGTACTGAAGCTAATGATAACTCTGGATCTATTCGTTACTTAAGAATCGAATATACTGGTGCTACTTTCAACTCTTCTAAAGAATTCAACGGACTTTCTTTATTCGGTGTTGGTAACGGAACTACTGTTGAATATGTACAATCTTACGAAGGTGGAGACGATGGTATCGAATTCTTCGGAGGTACTGTTAATGGTAAATATTTAGTTGCTACTAACTCAGGAGATGATTCAATTGATTTCGCTGACGGATGGGCTGGTACTGGTGAATACTGGTATATCTCAGGAAGTGCAAAAGCTGGTATCGAAGGTTCTAATAATGGAGATAACGGTAATGCTACTCCTGTAACTAACGCTACTTTAAAAAATATTTCAGTTGTAGGTCCTGTTACTGAAGGTGCTTTATTCTATAAAGAAGGTGGAGGAAACTTTAACATTGATAACTTCTATATATCTGGAGTTGATTTAGGTGTTAAGGTAAAAGATACAGACGCTGAGGCTGGTGTTAGAATTGAAAATGGAGATTTAGTTATGACTAATGTTCAGTTTGCTTCTAATGCAACAGGATTTGAAATGACTGACTATGCTGGTGCAAACCAATCATTCATTTCTCAAGGTGTAACTTCAGGTGCTGGTAATGGTGCTGCTGCTCCAGACTGGACTGCTGGTTGGACAAGAGGTTTAAGTAACAGTGGTGTTACTTCAGAAAATTTAGCTGGTGAAGTAACTGGAGAAGTTACTTTAAATGCTGATGTTGAATACTTATTAACTAGCTCTTTTGTAGTAAAAGATGGTGGTAAATTAACTATTCCTGCTGGTACTACTATTAAGGCAACAGGAGGTACTTCTTCTTACATTGCTGTAGCTCAAGGTGGTCAAATCTTTGTTGAAGGTACTGCTTCTGACCCAGTAGTAATGACTTCTGGTTCTTCTAACCCTGCTCCAAAAGACTGGGGAGGACTAGTAGTATGTGGTAAAGCTCCAACAAACGTAGGTTCTGTAGCCACTTCTGAAGTTGCTGGTTTAACTTACGGTGGAAGTACTACTAATGATAATTCAGGTTCTATTCGTTACTTAAGAATTGAGTATACTGGTGCAACTTTCAACTCTTCAAAAGAGTTTAACGGACTTTCTTTATTCGGTGTTGGTAACGGAACTACTGTTGAGTATGTACAATCTTTCGAAGGTGGTGATGATGGTATCGAATTCTTCGGAGGTACTGTAAACGGAAGCTACTTAGTTTGTACAAATTCTGGTGATGATTCATTAGATGTTGCTGATGGGTACAATGGAACAATTGAAAACGTATATATTTCAGGAAGTGCTAAAGCTGGTGTTGAAGCATCTAACAACGGAGATAACGGTGATGCTGCTCCTGTAACTAACTTAACACTAAGAAACATTACTGTTGTAGGTTCTGTAACTGAAGGTGCTTTATTCTACAAAGAAGGTGGTGGTAACTTTACTATCGATAACTTCTACATTTCTGCAGTTGATTTAGGGGTTAAAGTTAAGTCTACTGATGCAGAAGCTGGTGTTAGAATTGAAAACGGAGATTTGGTTATGACGAATGTTCAGTTTGCTAATAACGCTACTGGTTTCCAAGTTACTGATTATACTGGTGCTGCTGGTTCATCTTTCTTAACTGAAGGAACTGCAACTGGTGCTGGTAACGGTGCTGCTGCTCCAACTTGGACTGCTGGTTGGACTAGAGGTTTATAATATTTTTTTATATATAAGTAAAAAAGCGAGATCATTAATGATCTCGCTTTTTTACTTATATATCTATGTAGTAGTTTTTACTTTACAGCTATTTTAGTACTTTCTTTCCAAGACTGTATACTAGCTATTGAATTATTTTCATAGTTTATTTCTTTTAATTCATCTTTATCCCAAATAAACCACTTACCTACTTTTTTACCTTTTTCGTAAAAAGCCATAACTTTTTTATCTCCTTTTGCATCATAAATCACCCATTTACCGTGTAATAATTTATCCTTATAAAAACCTTGCTCTTTAACATTACCATTATTATGAAAGTGAGTTACTTTAATTAAATCACCTTCTTTCTCGTATAAAGGTTTTATTTCATTTTGCGCAAACGCACTTCCCATAACTATGAAGCAAACTAAAACTACAAATTTTTTCATATCTAAAACATTTATTCATTAACATTTATATTACAAATATAACGATTAATTTACCATTAAGCAAACTTTTGTTTACTTTAATTTAACATTGGAGTGTTTTTTGATTCTGATTATCAAAAAGTTTATATTTGTGTTAGTAATTAATTAAAATTGTATTATGGCAGTAATGAAAGTAATCGAGATTCTAGCTAACTCTGAAAAAAGCTGGGAAGATGCTACAAAAAAAGCAATCAATCAAGCATCAAAATCTGTAAAAAACATCAAATCAGCTTTTGTTCAATCGCAGAGTGTTGTTGTTAAAGATGATGAAGTATCTGAATTTAGAGTAAACTTAAAAGTAACCTTTGAGGTTAAATAAATAAAAACAAAGCTACTACTTTTATAAAACGCGGTATTTGATACCGCGTTTTTCATTTGTTTAATTAGTAATTATGTTAATTAAAACCCAAAAACATTTAAAATTTTATTAATCAGGTAGGAGTTATTTATTTTTAACTGTTATACTACATGTATGCCATAAAAAAAAAGGCGAACATATTAGATATTGATGTAGATAACCAAGCTATTGAATTGAATAGCTCTTACTAACAATCAATCAAAACATGGAAAAAAACATAGAAAAATTCAAAGATGTATTAATTGAATATGCTCCAAAAGTAGCAGCAGCCTTATTGTTATTAATTATTGGATTATGGGTTATAGGTATTATAACTAAAACAGTTAAGAAATTAATGGAAAAAAGAGATATAGATACATCTCTCCGTGGTTTTTTAGGAAGTTTAGTTAACTGGACTTTAAAAATCTTTTTACTAGTAACAGTTGCCGGTCAACTTGGAGTAGAAACTACTTCTTTTGCTGCTATTATTGCTGCAGCTGGTTTAGCAATCGGTATGGCATTACAAGGTTCACTATCAAACTTTGCTGGAGGTGCTCTTATTATGATTTTTAGGCCATTTAAAGTTGGGGATTACATCGAAGCTCAAGGAGAACAAGGAGTTGTAAAAGACATACAGATTTTTACAACAAAATTAAATACAGTAGATAACAAAGAAGTAATTATCCCTAATGGAATATTATCTAATGGAAATATTATCAATTATTCATCAGAAGAAAAAAGACGTGTTGATTTAACATTTGGTGTTTCTTACGATGCAGATATAAAACAAACAAGAAAAGTACTTTTATCTGTTATAGAAAACACACCTTTTACATTAAAAAATCCTGAACCAGTGGTATTAGTAGGAGAATTAGCTGATAGTTCTGTAAATTTTATCACAAGAACTTGGGTTAAATCTTCTGACTATTGGGATGCATATTTTCATATAATAGAAAACACAAAGATTGAATTAGATAAGGCGGGGATTGAAATACCTTATCCACATTCGGTTGAAATTCAAAAATAGAGTAAATACAAAAATCATGACAAAAAACATTCTTAAGGTTTTAGTTTTTTTAATCACTACTACTACTTTCGCACAAAGTATAGGTTCTTCGGGGAGTTCAAGAGGTAGATTCTTTAGTGATTTAATTAGTAAAGAAGGGAAAAATGTAGATTATACAGGAGTAGAAGGGTCTCCTTATATCGTTAAAGATTTTTTCCAAGGTAAAATTAATGAATATCCAAATGAAGTACTTTTTAGATACAATGCTTATAGAGACGTTGTTGAAATTAAGTCGAACTCAAAAACATACGAGTTACCAAGAAAAGAAGGAAACAGAGTATATAATAGTAGTTTAAAAATTGCTTACAGCGTTCATAAAGATCCTGTAACAGAAACTATCGGATACTATAAGGAAGAATTACCTTTAAAAAACTTCACCTTATTATCTAAACAAAAAGTAAAATTCCTTAAGGAAAAGCAAGCTGTATCTAGTTACGAAAATTCTAAACCTGCAAGGTTTAAAAGAATAAAAGATGTTTACTATTTAGACTTTGGAAAAGGTGAATTAAAAAAACTTCCAAAGAAAAAGAAAGCTTTTTTTAAGATAATGGGTGATAAAAAAGATCAGGTTAAAGAATTTGCCAAAAAAAACAAATTAAAACATAAAAGAAAAAAAGACTTATTTAGAATTTTAAGGTACTATAATTCTTTATAACTATTCTTTTGTGGAGTAACCATAAAATCTTTTAAATAAAAAGGCTCAAAATAAGCGACATCTTCGATGTCGTTTTTTTTGTACTTTATATAACTTAATTCTGCCATTTGGATTGAAGAAGGATGTTTACCTTCTACAAACACAAAATTAGAATGATTAAAGACCTCTTTACATTTTTCACTTCCATCACCAAGTAAGTAAACTTTCTTATCAGCATATTCTTTAAATGAATCTTCATCTATAATTTCAGCTTTTACTTCTCTAACTTGCTCTTTAGAATTAGTAAAAACTGCTGAATACACCTCCATACGTCTAGCATCTAACATTGGAATGATATAAGCATCTTCTTTTACATCTATAGAAAGTGCTAAAGCATTTAATGTTCCTATACTTATTAATGGTTTATTTAAAGCAAAACAAAGCCCTTTTGCTGCTGAAACCCCGATTCGTAAACCAGTGTAAGAACCAGGACCTTTACTTACAGCTATAGCAGCTAAATCATTTATAGAAACCCCTGAACTTTTCACAACATCTAAAATAAAAGGGTGCAATTTTTCTGCATGAGAATAACCAACATCATTTAACTCTTTAGATATTATAACTTCACCTTTATTAGAAATACAAACGGAACAGTTTTTAGTAGATGTTTCTATATTTAAAATTAAAGCCATTAATATAATTTTTATGCAAATATATTATATATATAAAAAAACCTCACAAATTAATTTGCAAGGCTTAAAATAAGTATAGTTAGTCGTTTATTTTAATCTAAAATATTTTCTCCGTAATAAAACTTTAAAACTTTTGTTTTAAAAATATAATCAAATTTAGCTCTAATTAAAGCAGATTCGGCATTTACTAAACGATTACGGACTTGATCATAATCGAATCTTGTCATAGCTCCGTATTCATAGCTTGCTTGAGCATTTTTAAAAGCTTCATTTTGTGATTCTAAAGAGATACTTGCAGCTTCAAAAGTTTTTGCAGCAGCTTTAGCATCTAAAAATGCTTGCTCTATAGTTTGCTTTAAACTTAATTTTTCAATTTCTAAATTGTTTTCAGAAATTAATTTTTGAATTTTAGATCTTTCAACATTAGCATCATTTCTAAAACCATTAAAAACAGGAATATTAATACTAAAACCTAAACCATAACCAAGGTTGTTATCTAGCTGAGTAAATAATCCTGTATTAGAAAAACCAGGAGGTAAATCTAAATTAAAACCATAATTAGATCCAATATTAGCTGATGTAGAAATAGAAGGTAAATAACCTGATTTTGCAATCTCTATTCCAAATTCAGAGTTTTCTATACTCAACTTAGCTCTTTCAATTTCAGGTCTGCTCTTTAAAGCTTTTTGATATACTTCATTAGAACTACTATATAGTAATGCCGCAGAAGGAGAACCTATTTCAATAGTTGCAACTTCAAATCCTTCGTAGCTAACTTGTAATAGTTGAGATAAATTTAGCAGAGCTATATTTAAACTATTTTCTTGTGTTACTACATTTTGTGCATCATTAGCTGCTGTAGATTGAATATTCAACAAATCTCCTTTAGGAATAGAACCTGAATCAAACTGAGCTTGAGCTCCTTCTATTTGTTTTTTACTTATATCTGCTTGAAATCTGGCTACTTCTAAATTTTCTTTAGCAAACAACACATTTAAATATGTATTCACAACTCTTAATGCAATATCATTTTCAATAACTTCCAAGTCTAATTTGCTTCTTTCTACACCTAATTTAGCTTGTTTATATGTATTTAAATTTCTAAAACCATTAAATACTGTGTAGCTTACCCCTAAACTTAAAGAACCTCCAAATGTAGTTGTAGATACCCTGTCGTTAGATACAGGATCGAAAGTAGAACCAAAATTTAAGCTTCCACCTGTTGAAGCATTAACAGAAGGCAAGAAATTAGCTTTATTACTTTTTACATCTTTTTCTGCAACTTGAACATTAAGTTCATTTATTTTAACCTGTATATTATTCTTTAAAGCATGATCTACACACTCTTTTAATGTCCATTTTTTTTGACTATAGGAAAGTATAGAAACTAATAAAAAAGGAAATAACAGTAGTAATTTTTTGTTCTTCACAATCTTTGTTTATTTAGTAAGTATCGATATGACGACAAAGTAAACAATATGTTACAAAAAAAGAACGAAATTAATTACTAGTTTTTTTTCTATGTCTGTATAAGAAGAATAAAAGTAATCCAATTAATAAATATGGAAATACCATCAAATAGGTAATTCCATTGTTAACTCCCTCGGCAACAGACTCATCACCTCCTTCAATAACGGCTTTACACATTGCACATTGTGCGTTTGCTAGCGAAGAAATCAATAATAAAAAAAATAAAATTCTTTTAAGCATAATAGGGTGAAATCATGATATAAATAATTACTCCAGTAACTGCAACATATAACCATAATGGATAAGCAATTTTTGCTAGTTTTTTATGTTGTGGAAATTGTCCCAGTTTTGCTCTCATAAATGTAAATAACACAAAAGGGATAATTATAATAGATAATAATATATGAGTAATTAATATAAAGTAATAAACGTATTTAACGAAACCTTCTCCTCCAAAAGGTGTAGATTCAGAGGTCATATGATAAGCAACATACATTACCAAAAACAATGCTGAACAAACTATTGCTAAAGTATTTAACAATTCGTGTCTTTTTCTATTTCCTTTCTTTATTGCAATAACTGAAAAGACTAATAAAACAGCTGTAATTCCATTCATTGTTGCATAAATTGGAGGCAAAAAACTTAATGGTTCTACATTAGATAATTTTATTCTAAAAAGTGCTGCTACGGCTATCGGTATTACAATAGAAACTATCGTAATAAAATTCTTATACTTCTTTTCTTGAACAGTTAAATTACTCATTTAATAATAATTTTATGTCTTGTTTTAACTCTGTAATTTGATCTGGAAATGTTTCTTCTTCTAATGCTCTGTAATACATTATTGGATTTCCATGTTCGTCGTACCTTGAACGTATAAATCCATTTTTATCAACTAAAGCAAACAAACCTGAATGATAAAAACCTCCATGTTCTTCTCCACCTACTCCAACAGGTAATTTAAATCCAGTTTCTGATAAATTAAACACATCATCTACAGGCTTACCTGTTAACATATGCCAATTAACATGTGATATCTTATAGTTATCTGCATACTCTTTTAAAACTTCAGGAGTATCTTTATCTGGTGTAATTGAAAATGATGCAATTCCAAAATTAGGATTCCCTAAGAACTCATTCTGTATTGTAACCATCTTCCTGTTCATAATTGGGCATATTGTTGGACAAGTAGTAAAGAAAAACTCAACGACATAAACCTTTCCATCATAGTCTTTATTGGTTATTGTTTTTCCTTTTTGATTTACAAATTCAAAACTTGGTACTTTATTGAATTTGTGTAAATCAGGTTTTTGAAAATGCTTTACAATTTTAGGGATTGAGTAGATTCCAAATAGTAAGATTATAAATGAAATCCCTATATAAGAATAATTACTTTTCTTCATTTGATATACTTTTTATTCTTCTATCTTCACTTCTATTATTCTTCTTTAATGCCAAACTATATTCTGCTAGAACAACTTTAACATCATCGAACATATCATTTTTTAATTCAGCTACAGATTGCATATTATAACCATAAAGTTTCTTTTCTTTAAGTTTCTTTATAGTAGATTCTCCTCTGCGCAAAGCTACTTCTTTGTCTATTATGAAAGCCTTTTTAGAATGAATATTAGCATCTAGTTTTTCATTGGTCTGAAAACTTTCATAGAGTGCATCTATCTCAACTTTAGAAGCGTATAAAAACTTCCATTTAACCATGTTTGTATACTTACCTAATTTCTTTGCCAGTTCTTCTGTTTGACTTTTATAGGCTTCATCTACAAATGAAATTAATTGAAAATCTGTGTATCCGTAAAATTTCTTATAAATCTTTTCATTCAAATTGAAAATTTCACCTCTACTATTTGTAGTATCCTTACCAATAAAATTAACGACAGTGACTTTTCCTTTGAATTTAAATTTTCTATCAATATTACTTACATCTATAACATCCTTTGTAACCACAGGTAATTTACCGAAATTATAAGTTCCCATTTGAAGATATATATAGAATAATAAAGGAACTATGAATAGGATGAAAAGAACTAAATGTTTTTTACTAATCTTCATGAAAATGTATAGTTTAAAGCAAAAAAAAGGTGGTTAAAACCACCAATTTTATATTATTACCATTTAATTAATGGTGCTAATGTATCATATAAATAATCGCCTTCTAATAGTACTATAAATAATAAGTAACAAATTAAGAAAACTCCTGTCCATACTATAGATCTTCTAAACCATTTTTTCTCTCCTTCTAAGTGCATGAACGCCCAAGCGATATAATAAGCTTTAGCTAAAGTAAGGATAATGAATATCCAGTTTAACCAACTTGTTCCTGGACCATGTAAGTGTAATGCATCTGGCTTAACAATACCTAAACCTACTTCTACTGCTGTAATTATAGATAATATAGCTAGAACTATCCAGATTCTTTTATTTGACTCGTGTGAATGACCTGCCATTTTAAAATACTTTTAAATATTAATTATACTAAGTAGAAGAATGTAAATACGAATACCCAAACTAAATCTACAAAGTGCCAATATAATCCAACTTTTTCTACCATTTCGTAGTGTCCTCTTTTTTCGTATGTTCCTAAAACAACATTGAAGAAGATAATGATATTAATTACAATTCCTGAGAATACGTGGAAACCGTGGAAACCTGTAATAAAGAAAAAGAAATCTGCAAAGATTGGATTACCGTATTCGTTATCACGTAAATTCGCACCTTCAACAACTAATTTTACTTTAGCCATTTGTTTAAGACTTTCTTCTCTAGATAAGATGATTTTCTTCTTAGTTGCTAAATCAATTTTTTCACTTCTAACTTGTAAAGAAGGATCGTTTTTAAACGCTTCTTGTACCTGAGCAACTGAATATTGAGAAATTGTAGCTTCGTTAGTAAACCATAATCCGTTCTTTCTTGAGTGCTGAACTCTTCCGTCAGTTCTATCTCCCTGAACAAAATCAGCTAAAGCGATCTGCTCTCCATCTTTAACGAATTGTAATATATGATTATCTGTAGTTTTAACAGCTCCATAAGAACCTTTAATGAATGTTTTCCATTCCCAAGCCTGAGAACCAACGAATATTAATCCGAAAACAATAGTAACAAACATATAAAGTGCTACTTTCTTTTGTTGCATTTTATGCCCTGCATCTACAGCTAAAACCATAGTTACAGAAGACACAATAAGAATAAATGTCATGAATGCAACATAATACATTGGGTAGTTACCATGGAAAAAAGGAACGTGAGTAAATACTTCATCGGCAATCGGCCATGAATCTATAAACTTAAAACGTGTTAAACCATAAGCAGCTAAGAACCCAGAAAAGGTTAAAGCATCAGACAAGATGAAGAACCACATCATCATTTTACCATAACTAGCGCCAAATGGTTTCACTCCACCTCCGCTCCAGGTCTCTTTATTATCAGAATTTACAGCGATATTAGCTTCCATAAATATCTTTATCAGTTAAATTTTGTTAAATCGTCCGCCAAAATTACACATTTTTAATCATCTAATGAAATAGAAAAAGAAAAATAGATAAATCCATAAAACATCTACAAAATGCCAAAAGATTGCACCTAGTTCAAAACCAAGCATATCGGCAGAAGAGTACTTCTTTTTAAAATGATTATAAATAACAACAATTAACACAATCACACCTCCTAACAAGTGTAAAACATGCATAAAAGTAATAATTAGTAGTAATGAAACAGAAACTGTACTTCCTGGACCTGTAAAATATAACCCAGAACTACGTAATTGCTCAAACCCTACATATTGGAACCAAACAAATGCTAAACCTAAAATAAAAGTTAGGGTTAGTAAAACAAAAGATAGTTGTAGTTTATCTTGTTTTAGTAATCTATGAGATAAAAACAAGGTTATACTACTTAAAACTATTAAAACTGTACTCACATAAAAAGCCTGAGGTAAATCGAAAGTTACCCAATCATCTCTTTTCATACTTATAATGTAAGCACTTGTTAAACCAGCAAAGAACATTACCATACTTATAAGTGAAACCCATAACATTGGTTTTGCTGATTTTCTTTTCGCTACTCTTAACTCACTATCAACTTGAGCTCTATCCATTAGTGTAAAAATTTATCTATAACATATATTATTGGCAACACTGTGATATAAAACACACTAGCCAACATTAACTTTCTCGCATCTATATTCGACTCTGATTTATACAATTTTATTGCATAAAATAGCATTAACAGCCCTAAACTTGCTACAATGACTGCTGTTATGGGATATATATATAGACTCCCAGTACTCTTTAAAACTGGTGCAATAGAAATTAAAATCATTACAGCAGTATAAAATATCATTTGAACAACAGCTCCTTTGTCTTTCTTATCCATTGGAAGCATATGTAAACCAGCTTTGTTGTATTCTTCATATTGCAACCATCCGATAGCCCAAAAGTGTGGAAATTGCCAAAAAAACTGAATCATAAATAAAAATCCAGCTTCAACACCAAATTTACCTGTTGCTGCAACCCAACCTAACATAAAAGGAATTGCTCCAGGAATTGCTCCAACAAACACAGCTAAAGGAGTCACAGCTTTTAAAGGTGTGTATGCACTTGTATAAAGAAAAATAGATATTGCTCCAAACAAAGCACATTTCGGATTGATAGCATATAATATTGCAATACCAGATATAGTGAATAATGAAGCTATGATTAATGCCACAGTAGGACTCATTCTTCCAGCAGGAAGTGGTCTGTTTTTAGTGCGTTGCATTAATTTGTCTATATCTTTTTCAATTACTTGATTAAAAGCATTAGATGCACCAACCATTAAGTAGCCACCAATAGCTAACATTAATATAGTTGTATAATCTATAGTTTCTGCTCCTAATAAATATCCAGCAATTGATGTAAATACAACACTTACCGAAAGTCCTACTTTAGTAAGCTGCTTAAAATCTAAAAAAACTGTTTTCAATATCGACTTATCTTCAACCAAAACTAAACCCACCTTGCTAATTCCAAAATTTTTGCAAAGATATTCTATAATAGTGTAACCACCATGTTTTTTGAGTTTTATTAATGAGTGAAAATATTTTTATTGAAAAAACATCTTTTTTATTTGCAGAATAAAAAAACCATTGTATATTTGCACCCGCAATAACAATTGCACAAGTTCTTAAAATTACAAATCAGAAATTATTTATTAAATCTGATTTCTATATAAAATACCATGCAGAAGTGGTGGAATTGGTAGACACGTTGGACTTAAAATCCAATGGGCCGTAATGCCCGTGCGGGTTCAAGTCCCGCCTTCTGTACTAAACCGTTGTTAACCCTACGTTTTCAACGGTTTTTTTATGCGCTTAATTTTTCTCGCTACACGATTTAACCCTCTATTCATTTTAACAAAAATATTTTTTTATTTACACAACTGTTTTTAAACCACTTAAACATTAAAAAAACATTTTACTTATAAAAAGCTGTTTTAAATACTTGTTTTTTATTTGTAGAATAAAAAAACCGTTGTATATTTGCATCCGCAATAACAATTGCACAAGTTCATAAAAAAGCTTACGCGAAAGTAGCTCAGGGGTAGAGCATCACCTTGCCAAGGTGAGGGTCGCGGGTTCAAATCCCGTCTTTCGCTCGAACTCTTAATATAAACACACCATGCAGAAGTGGTGGAATTGGTAGACACGTTGGACTTAAAATCCAATGGGCCGTAATGCCCGTGCGGGTTCAAGTCCCGCCTTCTGTACTAAACCGTTATTAATCTTATGATTTTTAACGGTTTTTTTTATTTTAAAAACTAAAACCTCCTTTCTATTTGTTATAACTACGAAGATAAATAGTCTTAAAGCAAGTTTTAACAGCGATATAGCATTGTTTTAAAAACATCTTGACAACGAAATTTGTAAGAAAACAAAATGCAAAATTTCGAATTTATTTTAACCTTAAACGCTTTAAGCTACAGTTAAGAAAACTTATTCAAAGGGATATTTTTCTCTTATAATGCTTCAATCATGAGTTTACTCAAAAGATTGAAAAGGATTCATGGAATATAATAGAATCATCTATAAAAGCTTTTCAACAAGATATAACTTTTAAAGATTGTCATCCTATAATTCGAAAAAACTTAACTTCTTACTTTGTGAAAAATATAGTTAAATGCTGGGCTGAAGATATAAATTCGGTGATTGATAAACTAAACGAAAAAAATTCTGAAAGGCTTTTAAAAAATAAATTGAATCATAATCAAATTGATGTATTTAGTCATTCAAGAGCAGCAGCAGGAGAAGCATTATTAACCAATAATGAAATAAGAACAGGATACAATCTTGATGGTTTTCAATGGGGACAAGTTGCAGGCACTATCTTTCGAAAACCATTTCTTTTTATTTCATCAGACTAGCCTGAAATACATCTAACCTTTAACAAACACATATTTATAAATAAAAGCAATTCATATTTTATGATGCTAAAATTCTACAATCTCGACATAGTAACTTTATGGACATTCCTTATAAAATTCCTATAAAAGCAATTAATGAACCAGTTAAAATCTAAGTGTTCTAAACTAAAATTTAAAATATTTCAAAACGGAATCATAAAGTAAACAGAGCTAAAAAACCTCTTTTTAAAATTTTTTTCGAAACAGAAAAAAATTTAACATAAAAAAAACACTTCTTAACCATTGATTTACAACACAATAAAAAAAACACAAAAAAAAACCATGTTTTTCCTGTTTTTATACCTTTTAATTGCTTTATATTTGTAGTGTCCTCAGAGACGTTTGAGGACACTTTTTCTTTTTCATAGCAATTTTCCCACTCAATCTTTGAGTGGGTTTTTTTATTTAATTTGGTTACTCTTTAATATTCCTAAATATTCTTTGTAAAGTTTTTTTAAAACTAACGTCTACATTTATAAATAACAATTATCATGAAAAAAATCGTTTTTATTTTATCAATATTTTTATCAATAAATGTAATAGCTCAATCTTCAAAGTTCAACACATTATTAAATAAACATGTAGATACTAAAGGAAACGTGAATTATAAAGCATTTAAAAAAGATGAAGCTGTTTTAGATTCTTATTTAGCGTATTTAAACCAAACAATACCTAGTCTTTCTTGGTCTAAAGACAAGCAGAAAGCTTTTTGGATTAATGCTTACAATGCATATACGATAAAATTAATTTTAGAGAACTATCCATTGAAGAGTATCACTAAAATTAAAAAGAAAGGTAAAAACGCTTGGAAAATTCCATTTGCAAAAGTTGGCGGTAAAACATATACTTTAGATCATATTGAACATAATATCTTAAGAAAAAAATTATTTGATCCAAGAATTCATGTTGGTGTAAATTGCGCTTCTGGTTCTTGTCCTAAATTACACAACAAAGCTTTCACAGCTAAAAATATTGATAGTGAATTAGAAAGCTTAATGAAGCAATTCATAAATGATTCAAAAAGAAACAAATTAAATAAAAAGAAAACAATACACATCTCAGAAATCTTCAACTGGTTTAAAGGAGATTTCACGAAAGAGGGTTCTGTTATAGATTATATTAATAAGTATGCTGATGAAAAAGTAGCTAGCGAAGCTAAAATCCATCACTTACCTTACGACTGGAATCTAAACGGAAAATAGTATCTTTAGTTTTCTAAATACATAAGAAATTATCAATGTCTAAAACATATTACGATCCTTCAGACTTAAGAAAGTTTGGAAAAATTACAGAATGGAGCGAAGAACTTGGAAACAAGTTCTTCGACTATTATGGAAAAGTTTTTGAAGAAGGAGCACTTACTGCTCGTGAAAAAAGCTTAATTGCTTTAGCTGTAGCACACACAGAGCAATGTCCTTATTGTATTGATGCTTATACAAAAGACGGATTACAACGAGGTATTACTAAAGAAGAAATGATGGAAGCAATTCATGTTGGAGCTGCTATAAAAAGTGGAGCAACTTTAGTACATGGTGTGCAAATGATGAATAAAGTGAATAAACTTGAAATGTAATCATGCTATGAATTATTCTAAATTATGAATTGAACTTGATTTCGTTTATAATTTTTAATTCACAATTAAAACTCGATGAAAAAATCACTCTTAGCTAGAAACAATGATTTGGCAAATACTACTCATCAATTAGAAATATTATCTAACGGAATATTTCAAAATGGTGAATTACCAACATTTGCAGATAAGATAAAAGAGACTAATCAGTTTCCTTTGCGTCCAAAAAAGCTAGAAATTTTACAAATAAACTTAGGTTACATGTGTAATCAAGTATGTGCGCACTGTCATGTTGATGCGGGTCCAGACAGAAAAGAAATTATGACCACTGAAACTATGCAACAATGCTTAGATGTTATTAAAAAAACTGGGGCACATACATTAGATTTAACTGGTGGAGCGCCAGAAATGAATCCAAATTTCAGATGGTTTGTTGAAGAAGCTTCTAAAGCAGGAATCAAAGATTTTATCGTTCGTTCTAACTTAACTATTATTAGAGCCAACAAAAAGTACTACGATTTACCAGAGTTCTTCAAAAAACATAATGTTCATGTTGTTTCTTCTATGCCACACTGGACAAGAGGAAAAACAGACAAACAAAGAGGTGATGGTGTTTTTGATAAGTCTATCAAAGCACTTCAAATGCTAAATGAGGTTGGATACGGAAAAGAAGGATCTGGACTTCAATTGGATTTGGTTTACAATCCTTCAGGAGCATTTTTACCAGGAGATCAAGCAGCTTTAGAAAGTGATTTCAAAAAAGCATTGCATGAAGATTTTGGTATTATTTTCAATAGCTTATTTGCAATTACAAATTTACCTATCAGTAGATTTTTAGATTATTTAATCGCTTCTGAAAATTATGAAGATTATATGTACGCTTTAGTTGAAGCTTATAATCCAATGGCTGTAGAAAATGTAATGTGTACAAATACTTTATCTGTAAGTTGGGATGGTTGGTTATATGATTGTGATTTCAATCAAATGCTAAATCTAAAAGTAGCAAGTAAAGTAAAACACATTTCTGAATATAACGAAGAATTACTTCAAAACAGAAATATCATTATCAATCAGCATTGTTACGGATGTACTGCTGGAGCAGGAAGTAGTTGTCAAGGAACTGTTGCATAAATCATGAAGACTAAAATTGTATTTTTTCTATCGTTTTTTATTTTCTCATTTACTTTCTCACAAAGTAGTTTAAAACGACTATTGAAAAAATACAATACTGAGTCTGTTCCGTATATTACTGTTGAAGAGTTATCAAAACAAAAAAGTAACTATATTCTATTAGATGCTCGAGAAGCTAAAGAATATAATGTTAGCAGTATTAAAAATGGAATCTTTGTTGGTTACCAAAACTTCGATTTAAAAAGAACTACAGATGTAATTTTAGCAAATAAAAAAGATGCTAAAATAGTAGTATATTGCTCTCTCGGAGTACGTTCTGAAGACATCGCAGAACAGCTACAAAAAAAAGGATTTACCAATGTATTTAATTTATACGGAGGTATTTTTGAATGGAAAAACAAAGGTTTTACTGTGATTAACACAAATAATAAACCTACAGAAAAAGTACATGCTTTTGATAAAGAATGGGGAAAGTGGTTAAAAAAGGGCATAAAAGTATATGAGTAAAAATTTGCTGATGATTTTTACGCGAAATCCAGAATTGGGTAAAGTAAAAACAAGGCTTGCAAAATCTCTAGGAGATCAAAAAGCATTAGATATATATAAATTCTTACTGAATAAAACCAAAGAAGTTACGCAGCATTTATCTTGTGATAAAGCTGTTTTTTATTCTGTAAAAATTAGAAACAACGATATTTGGGATACAACGTATACAAAACACCAACAATCTGGAGAAGATTTAGGTATGCGTATGCAAAATTCATTTACAGAAGCTTTTGAAAATGGTTATGAAAAGGTTGCTATTATCGGTAGTGATTTATTCGATTTAACTCCAGATCATATTAATGAAGCTTTTGAAAAACTAGATCATAATGACATTATTATTGGTCCAGCAGAAGATGGTGGTTATTATTTATTAGCCAGCAAAAAAGTGTATCCTGAAATATTCCAAAACAAAGCTTGGGGAACCTCAACTGTTAGAAAAGAAACACTACAAGACTTACAAAAAGAAAGTGTACATTTATTACCCATGTTAAATGATGTTGATGTTATTGAAGACATTCAACAACACCCTGCATTTCAACAATTTTTAAACTTATGAAAAAACAACAGCTACAAGAAACTATAAACTACCTTAAAGAAAATGATATTACAAATCCTAAAATCGGAATTGTATTAGGTACAGGTTTAGGAAAATTAGTAGATGAAATAACAATAGAAACAGAAATTCCTTATAGTGATATTCCAAATTTTCCAGAAGCTACAGTAGAATTTCATTCAGGGAAACTAATTTACGGAGAATTAGCTGGTAAAAAAGTGGTTGTAATGTCTGGACGTTTTCATTTATATGAAGGCTATACACCATGGGAAGTTACATACGGAATTCGAACTATGCACGGATTAGGAATTGAAAACTTATTAATTTCTAATGCTGCCGGAGCTATTAATTTATCGTACAACAAAGGTGAGTTAATGCTTATTGAAGATCATATTAATTTACAAGGACAATCTCCTTTAGCTTTTGGTGAAGCCAAAGAATTCGGAAACATTTTTGCAGACATGTTAGAGCCTTATTCAAAAAAATTAAATGATTTACTGAAAGGTATTGCTCAAAAACACGACATAACGCTACACGAAGGAGTTTATGCTAGTGTATTGGGTCCGCAATTAGAAACGCGTGCAGAATATAGAATGCTTCAAATACTTGAAACAGATGCTGTAGGTATGAGTACTGTTCCTGAAGTAATTGTAGCTAAACAATTAAATATTCCATGTTGTGCTATTTCGGTTTTAACTGATGAGTGCGACCCTAAAAATTTACAACCAGTAGATATTGCTGATATTATCGCAACTGCTGGAAAAGCAGAACCTAATTTGGTCGCTATATTTAAAGATTTAATTAAAGAACTATAATGCTTAACAAACAAATAGCTGTTTTAACAATTAGACTAATTCTTGGATTTATTTTCTTTTTCCAAGGATTTGGAAAAGTATTCAAATTTGGATTGGATAATGTTTACAAAAACTTCTTCCAATCCAGTTATGGTGAATTACTTCCTGACTTCTTATTGTTATTTTCTGCTTACTTTACTTCTTTAGCAGAATTTATTGGTGGTTTTTTGTTAGTAATTGGTTTAAAAAGAGATTATGCCTTATATACTTTAGCCTTAGTTTTAGTAATTGTAACTTTTGGGCATGGTTTAAAGGATCCTATTTGGGATTTATCTCATGTAATGTATAGAACAATACTTTTGGTAAGTTTATTATTACTACCAAAAGAACTTGATAAATTTTCTGTAGACTTTTTAATTAAAAAAGACAAGTAAGAATGAGTTATTTAGAAACAACAAAAGATGTATATAAAGAAGCAGCATTAACTCCAGATGTAGGATTATGTTGTACTACTAACCCAATTTGGGAATTACCAGGATTAAAAATCCCTAAAATTATGCAAGAAATGAACTACGGTTGTGGTTCAACAGTGCATGCTAGAGACTTAACTAATAGTCCGAAAATATTATACGTTGGTGTTGGAGGTGGAATGGAATTATTACAATTCTCTTACTTCTCTCGTCAAAAAAATGGGGTTATTGGTTTAGATGTAGTCGATGAAATGTTAGAAGCTTCTCGAAAAAACTTTATTAAAGCAGAAGAACAAAACGATTGGTTTAAAAGCGAATTTGTTGATCTACGCAAAGGTGACGCAATGAATTTACCTGTAGAAGATAACTCTATCGATGTTGCTGCTCAAAATTGTTTATTCAACATTTTTAAAGCAGATGATTTAAAGAAAGCTATTGCTGAAATGTATCGTGTATTAAAACCTCACGGACGTTTAGTAATGAGTGATCCAACTTGTGAACAACCAATGAATGAGACGTTACGAAACGACGAACGTTTACGTGCTTTATGTTTAAGTGGAAGTTTACCGATTGCTGAATATGTAAAAATGTTAACTGACGCTGGTTTCGGTACTATTGAAATTAGAGCTAGAAAACCTTACAGAATTTTAGATCCAAAAAATTATCCTACAGATGAATTGATTTATATCGAATCTATAGAAGTAGCTGCAATAAAAGATCCTATGCCAGAAGATGGTCCATGTATTTTTACTGGAAAAGCTGCTATTTACTACGGTGAAGAAGAGTATTTCGATGATGGTAAAGGACACACTTTATTACAAAATCAACCTTTAGCGATTTGCGATAAAACAGCCACTGCTTTACAAGCTTTAGGAAGAGATGATATTTATTTTTCAGAATCTACTTTCCATTATGATGGAGGTGGATGCTGTTAATAATCAACACGTATTCTAATCAAAAAAACGACCTGATAGGTCGTTTTTTGTTTATATGATTTTAATAAATCTGCAATAAAAAAACCAAAAAGAAACAAACAAATTAAAAATCAACCAAATAAGATGTAGAGTCGGCATTATTTTTGATAAAAAATCATATATTTAATTCATATTAAAAACCAATCTAAATCTTAAAAAATTATGAAAAAGCTACTTTTTGGTATCGCTACTATAGCTTTAGTTTCATGCGGTAAAGAACAAACAGTTAACTACGCTTTATTTAAAGGAAACATTAAAAATCCTAACAGCAAAGAATTAGCAATTATAAATAGTTCTAACGAATTGGTTAAAACAATTAAACTATCAGAAGATGGTTCTTTTGCCGACACCATTTTTAATGCTAATGGTCATCATCGTTTTAGCGACGGAAAAGAATCCTCTTCTTTCTATTTAAAAGACGGATATGAGCTTTCTTTAAATATGGATGCTAAAGAATTTGATGAAACAATTGTGTATTCAGGTGAAGGTAACGAAGCAAATAACTTTCTAGCTCAAAAATACTTAATTAAAGAAAGAGCTGGATCTATGCAAGACTTATACTCTCTTGATGAAACTGCATACTTAGCTAAAATGGACGACATAAATAAAGAACTTGAAAAAACTTTAGAAAATGTAGATAGCGATTTTGCTAAGGAAGAGAAAATCAATTTAAATTACGAGTATTTATCGCATCTAACAAATTATCAACCTGCACATCGATATTTTTCAAAAGATAATGAGTTTAAAGTTTCAGAATCTTTCCCTCTTAACTTAGATAAATTAGATGTAAATAATGAAGATCATTTCAAAAAGTTCAACTCTTATAAAAACATTGTTAGTTATCATTTTACTAACTCTGCTCGTATCAAATCAAAAGAAAAAAACATCTCATTTGAAGATGCAGCTATTGAATATATAGAATCACATAAAAGTGAAATAATCAAAAGTAGCTTATTAAAGGATATGGCTTTTCAAATATCGGCGAACAATCCTAAATCAGAAGTTTTATATAATGCCATTATGAAGCTTTCTAAAGACGAAGCCTTAAAAGAAAGAATAACAAAACAGTTTAATGGAATTAAAAAATTAGCCGCTGGTAATGCTTCTCCTTCTTTCGAAAACTATGAAAATAATGCTGGCGGAACAACATCTTTAGCAGATTTAAAAGGAAAATATGTGTACATCGATCTTTGGGCAACATGGTGTAAACCTTGTAAAGCTGAAATTCCATTTTTAAAGAAAGTGGAAGAAAAATATAGTGATAAAAACATTGCTTTTGTTAGTATTTCAATTGATGCTGAAGCTGATCATGATACTTGGAAAAAAATGATTAAGGATAAAGAATTAGGAGGAATCCAGTTAATGGCTGACAAAGACTGGCAATCTAAATTTGTTTTAGATTATCAAGTTCAAGGAATTCCTCATTTTATTTTAATTGATCCTGAAGGAAACATTGTAAAATCTTACGCTCCTAGACCATCAGACAAAAAACTTATTGAATTATTTGACGAATTAAAGATTTAAAAGTCAATAATATTACAACATATTCATTGTTAAAAAACGACCTTTTTGGTCGTTTTTTTTCTTTATCAAGTAATGTGTTGTAATTTATATCGACTATATACTCCACTTTATTAAAAAGAATGTTAAATAAAAGTATCAATACTGCCATTTTATTGTTTTCAAATACTTCTGAAAAAGAAGTAAAAGAAAAGCAAATACGCAAGGGTCAACTTTTATTCAAATATTTACATCAAAAAACACTTTCTGAAGCTCAAAAAACAGGATTAGACATTCTTGTTTTTAATGAAAAGAATCAAAAAGGAAAAACTTTCGGTGAACGATTTTCTAATGCAATTGAAACTGTTTTTAATCAAGGATACGATCATGTAATTACTATTGGTAACGATAGTCCTGAATTAAATTCACAACATATTTTAATCGCTCACGAAAATTTAATTGGACACAGAAACACATTAGGTCCTGCTTTTGATGGTGGAGTGTATTTAATAGGAATTTCAAAACAACAATTCCAAAAAGATGAGTTTGCTGCATTACCTTGGCAAACTTCAGAATTGTTAGAAGTTTTATCTACGCTATTCACTAAAAAAAATTCGGCACCTCTTCTTTTAAATCCTTTAAAAGATTTAGATTCTAAAAGTGATCTTTTTTACTTTTTAAACACCAAAAATTCTGTTTTAGAAAGTATCATTTTAACTATCATCTCAACCTTCTGTATTCCTTTTTACACTGAATGTACTTCTTCAGAAACTTATATAAAAAGTCAGCATAATAAAGGTTCTCCCCTATTAGCTTAATCATATTATTTACTTGTGATAAACTTTTAAGCAACTACTTAAAAGTACAAGCTATGCACACCTTTATTTTAATTAACTAAATCATTTTTCATTCGTATGAAAATTAAATTTTTTATTGCTGTTCTTTTTTCTGTTTTATTCAGTTACGCTCAAGAAACTACAGGGAATGTTGAGGGGAAAATAACAGATAAACAAGGACTTTCAATTCCTTTTGCTTCGATAATTATAACAGACACAGAAACTAATTTTTCTTATGGAACAAGTTCACAAGAATCTGGTCATTATGTAATCGCTAATATTCCACCAGGAAATACATATAAAATTGAAGTTCATTTTATTGGCTATCACACATACGTTAAAACAGGAATTACAATTCAATTGGGAAAAACATTAACTATAGATATTCCTTTACAGGAAGAAAATGCTACGTTAGATGAAGTTGTAATTTCTGGAAAATCGAATAGGATAAATCCATCTGTTATTAACACCAAACAATTGTTAAAAACTCCTACAATTAGTAGAAGTGTGCAAGATTTAACAAGAAACTTATCTGAAGCCAATTTGAATTCATTTGGAGGAGCAAGCAATAGATTTAATAATTTTAATATTGATGGAATAGCTAGTAACGACGTTGTTGGTTTTCAAGAGCCAGCAAGTGGTGCAGCTGGATCTTCTGCAAATGGAACTCCTGGAAGTTTATCTCGTAGTCAGCCTATTAGTTTCGGAGCAATTAAAGAGCTTTCTGTTAAAACCTCACCGTTTGATGTAAGTATAGGAAATTTTACTGGAGCCAATATTAATGTGGTTACAAAAAACGGAACAAATACTACAAAAGCCGAAGTATATGGCTATGGAAACAATCAATTACTAATTGGTTCTTTTGCTGATGGAATTGAACAAGAAGCGAATAGTTTTTATGATATTCAGTTTGGTGGTGGCGTTGGTGGAGCCATAAAAAAAGATAAACTATTTTATTATGTAAATGTTGAGCAAGCGTTGAGTAAAACTCCTCTTATCGGAGCTCCGGGTTCTTCAGGGTCAAATATTAGTCAACAAACTGTAATTGATATTGCTGATAAATTAAGAACAGATTATAATTACGATCCTGGTGCTTTTGAAAGTAGTGATATAGAAACTGCTTCTACGAAGATTTTTGCTCGTTTAGATTATAATATTTCAGAAAAACATAAACTAACTTTACGGAATAACTTTGTAAAGAGTTTTACTGATAATTTAGAATGGAACCAAGCGGTTTTTAATTTTGGAAATCAGGGATACCGACACAATAGTATTCTTAACGGTACAACATTAGAATTAAACTCTAGTTTATCTGAAAACACATCTAATATTTTAACTTTCGGTTACACAAAAGTAAAGGAAGATCGTTCGTATGACGGAAGAGTTTTTCCGCATATAGAAATTAACGATTCTTCTAATAGAATTTTTGCCGGAACATATCGAGAAGCTTCTATTTACAATACAAATTTGAACACTTTTCAGCTCACAAATAAGTTAACGTATTACAAAAATAATCATACAATTACGGGTGGATTATTATTTCAATACAATGATATAGATTACGGATTTTTAACTGCATGGAATGGACGTTGGGCTTATCGTTCTGTCGATGATTTTTTAAATGATAGACCTTCCAGAATTCGTGGAGTATATCATGTTACAAACAATTCTTTTGATTTTGTAAACAATCGCCCTTCAGCAACAATTGATGTTTTGACTTCAGCTTTTTATCTTCAAGATAAAATAAGAATCAGTGATAAATTCTCATTAAACTTAGGTGTTCGATTAGATAATCAATTCTTATTAGACGATTTACCTTTAAGTCCGTTAGTTAGAAACACTCCAGAGTTCAGTAATTTCACGAATCAAATAGAAGTAAATCCACATATCAATCCAAGAGTAAGTTTTGAATATACGTTAGATGAAAACAAAAAATACAAACTTAGTGGAGGAAGCGGATTATTTACAGGTAGAATTCCGTATTTATGGTTTGCATATGCAGAATATATTTCTGGAACAGATTATTTTAATGTAGATATTCGCCCTAATGGAAATACAGTTCGTTTAGAAGAAAATTTAGGAACATTAGCTACTCAACAGCCAGGCTTAACAGAAATCAATTTAATTGATAACGATTTTGAATTACCAAGAGAATGGAAAACTCGCTTACATTTCGAAGCAAAATTACCAAGGAAGTTTAGATTTACAGCTGAAGCAACTTATACTGATGTTTTAAAAGGAATTTTCTTTCAATCGATAAACAGAAGACAAGAATTTGGCAATTATTCTGGAGCAGATAATCGTTTATTTTATAATGGAACTCGCGTAAACGACAACTTTACCAATGTGTTTTTATTAAGTAATACAAACAAAGGATACCGTTATAATATCAATCTTGGTTTATATAAAGAAACCGATAATTATTCTGGGTTCTTAGGATATACAAATGGAAAAAGTAAAGAAATATCGAGTACTGTTCGTAATTCTTCCGCTGCAAATTTTGAATGGAATCAGGCTATAAACTCTCACGATCCAGATTTATCATTCTCTAATTTCGATTTACGTCATAAGTTTGTTTCATCACACGGTTACAATATCAACTTCAAAAACAAACATCAAATACAGCTTTCTGCTTTATATACAGGAACCTCAGGAAACCCGTATTCTGTAGTGTATCAAGGAGATGTAAATAGAGATGGATCATCTAGAAATGATTTGGTTTATATTCCAGCAAATCAAGGAGAAATTCAATTGCAAAATATTACAGACACCAATGGAAATGTATTAGTTTCTGCGCAAGAACAATGGAATCGTTTAGATGCTTTTATTGAGAATAATGATTATTTAAGAGAAAATAGAGGAAGTTATGCAGAGAGAAACGGAGGTAGAACACCTTGGAATCATCAATTAGATGCTAAGTTTGTATACAATCTTCCTTTTGAAAATAATTCGAATTTACAAATCAGTTTAGATGTTTTTAATGTTTTAAACTTAATTCATAAAAACTGGGGACGATTAGTTTTTGTACCTAACGTAGTAAACTCAAATTTCAACTTATTAGAATTTAGAGGTGTTCAGAATAATCAACCTGTGTATCAATTCACGTTAGATGAAAACGCTACACCTTGGGTTTTAGATGGAATTAATTCTCGCTGGAGAGCCCAACTTGGATTAAAATATCAGTTTTAATGCCGCTAGATAAAATCTTTTTAATTTATAAAGAGGGAAAACACATTTAAAAATATCTTTTCCCTCTTTTACACAATAACTATTACTCCATAGTACTGTATATAATATCTATATAAAGCGACTTAATCTATTGAACTATTCTCGTATTTTTACAAAAGCATGCAGAAGTATCTAGAACTTATAAAAAACTCATATATAAACTACTGGAATTACATTAAACAATCTGTTTTAATGGAATTAAACTGGGAGAATTATTTCTATGGATTAATTCTAATTTCTTTAGTCGTATGGGGATTAGAGATTGTGTTTCCTTGGCGTAAGAATCAACCTACCTTCAGAAAAGATTTCTGGTTAGACACCTTTTATATGTTCTTTAATTTTTTCTTATTGAATTTGATTGTTCTAATTGCTCTTTCCAATACAGCTTCTGAAGTTTTCAATGATATTTTAGGGTTGTTGAACATCTCAATAACAGACCTTAAATTATTTGATATTAATAGTTTCCCTTATGCTTTACGCTTATTTGTATTCTTCATTATCATTGATTTTGTACAATGGTACACACACACTTTATTACACAAATACAAGTTTTTATGGAACTTTCATAAAGTACATCATTCCGTTAAACAAATGGGGTTTGCAGCTCACTTGCGTTACCATTGGATGGAACCTGTTGTATATAAATCAATGAAATACATCCCTTTAGCTATTATGGGTGGATTTACAGCTCAAGACGTTGCTATTGTTCATTTCTTTAATATTACTATCGGACATTTAAACCATGCCAATATTAATTGGGATTATGGTGTTTTAAAATACATTTTAAACAACCCTAAAATGCATATTTGGCATCATGTTAAAGAGTTACCAGAAGACCGAAAAAACGGTGTAAACTTCGGGATTACATTAAGTATTTGGGATTATATTTTTAAAACAAATTACATTCCGTATTCTGGTAGAGATATTGAAATTGGCTTTGAAGGTGACGAAAAATTCCCAAAAGATTTTCTTGGACAGGAGTTGTATCCTATCAACCAAAAAAATCATAATATGAATTATTAATTACATCTTCTTTTTACGATTTTATCTTTTTTAATTTAATTACAAATCGTTTGCCTTTTGCTTCACTAACTTTTTCATTGATAAGTTTTATATCAGTGAGCTTTTCTTTAGGAATTAAATCTTTTAGAATTTTATAATCTGATTTTAATTTAATTTGATTATTCTTAGTTTTTTTTAATTCAAAAGAATATTGACCTATATCATTTTCACATTTCAAGTTTATCTCTTTTTTACCTAAAATTTCTATATCATATGGAAAGTTTAAAAAACACATCATCAAATCAGAATAACTATAATCTAAATAATAACTTAATTCTGAAGAGTTAGCATCATTATCTAACTGATTATGATTAATCAGTTTATCCACAGAAATACTTACTAGACTATCGTTTATAAATGTAATTGCATTATTTAATGTACCCTTACCTCTAACTTTATAAACAAAAGGAGTTTTTGGACTCAATGACCTACTTGTTATTGTATCTATATCTATAGCATTATCTACACCTTGATATTCTGACAAGGCGTTATAAAAATCACTAGCTTTTTGATCTTGATCTAACATACCGTAAAAACTTCGTAATTCTGTAGATAATCCTCCCGAAATTTTAAAAATTGATTTAAAGGAAGTCTTTTTCTGTTTAACATCTACCTCACCAGAAATTATTTGATGTAGGTAATTAATGTTAGCACTCATACTAGGTAATTTAACAGTTTTGATGGATACTGAATCTGCCTTAGCTAACTTTAAATTTCTAGAAATAAATTTATCTTTTTTCCTTCTTTTTTTGGTTAAATGTGGTTTTACTAGAATAACATCTGAGTTATAAATAGAAGTAGGTATTTCATTAATTCGATATTGATAAAAATCTTCGTGAGGATATAATAATTTTAATTGTTTATTTTGATCTTCAAAGGCAAAAAATATATGATCAAACTCTCCTCTTCTAATATAATGTTTACTAATAGCCCCTAAACGTTTGGTTCTACCAAAAACAGCCCAATACTCTATTTCTAGATCCTCTAATATTTGCCTATAAAACCTTTTTATACTTAATGGATCAAATCGTTTTTTCTTTAAAAAATAACCACTAGACTTAATTAATTCTTCTTTTCTAGTAGGTTCCATTTTAAAATTATTTACTACTTCAGTATGCAATAAGTTAAATTTGTAATATTTCGAACTATCTTTAGCTTTCCCTACTACTCTTCTCTTCCACCTTTTATAGTATGAAAACTTTTCATAATCTAAAGCAAATGGTTGAGTAACAAAATTAAACTCCTCGTTATAAACATCTTTCCATGTTCTCAATTTTGTATCTTTTTTGTCTATAGAGTAATATAGATATGGTTTTTCGCAAGGCAAACAGTTAAATTCATTTTTTTTAATTCCTTTTACCTTATCCATAGAAAACTGAACATAGAATAAAGTGTCATTAGATACCACTGCTGGTTCTGGAAAACCATTATATGATTTGTATCTCAATAATACATCTGGATGAGTTTTTATAGTATATTGAGAATTTATACTAGGTACATCTGTATATAAATCCACATAATTCTTTAAATCGTTCTTTTTTAATCTTTCATAGTATATATAATTCATTTCAATGGTGTCTCCTGGCTCTACAGCTGGAATTGGATAATTTATTTCTCCAAATTTCTTTCCTTTAGAAGTACGTTTGAATACCAGACCAGAATCTAATTTAACTTTGGTTCCATCTGCTTTTAGAGTTTTAACCTTAATGCTTTGTAAATGATTACTTTCATATTCACTTAGATTTAAAAAAGCATAATCTTCAACTCCTTTAGATGTGTTTATTACTAATTTATTTGTAATAGAAATATATTTCTTATATCCAGACCATTCTTTAGCATAAGTAACATCTTTATAAAAATATGAATAATAAGCATCTGATTTTTCACAGAGAGTAGTGAAAGGGTCATTTCCTTTACTTAAAACAGATTTAAAACTATAAAAAAGTAAGCATATGCTTATGGCAATTAAACTAACTTTTCTGTTTTTTAAATATGATAGGTTCATTTATTATTTTTTTAAATGATTTTAAAATGTCGTTTGCTTTATCAACATTTTCTTTATCTATGTAAATATGATTAAGAATAAAATCGTAATTACATTCGATTTCTAATTCTGATATATACTTAATAATTACTTTAAGTGAAATTCCTTTTTCTTTGTAGTTATATGTTATAGGCTCGAAATCTTTTATGGGTTCGTTAATTTTTACTTTTGTACGAACTTTTTTATGAAATGGGTTTGCCAAATTAATCCCCTCCATTAATATTTCTCTATTTTCAGTTTCTATAATTCTTGGTAAAAAATCGATAAATAAGTATTTATTTTCTCCATCATCAAAAGACTTACTACTAATAGATATATCTCCTTTATATTCTAGTTTTTCAACATTTAACAGCTCTAAATTAGAAACAGATTGATTTCTGAAAATTTCTTCATAAAATGTATTTCCAAAATCACTAAGTTCTTCCTCTTTTTTACCCTTAAGTCTACGCTTCAAATAATTCCCAGAAATCCCATTATATGAAGTATAAAATGTTCCTTTAATATTTGTATTATCTTCCTTTAATTCTAATTGATATAAAATAGAATTCTCTTCTGGAGTAAAGCTTTTTACAGTATGAAAAACACCTCCATTTGAATTCACAATTAAAATATTACGATCTTGTAAACTCTCTACGGGTGTTCCTTCTCTATGAATTGAGTCTGTAGGATCTAACAGAATCACTTTTCCATTTATATAAGCTACAGCAATCACGTGATTCGCAGAGCTTAAAGACGGAAAATCACAATCACTAATATGATCAAAAGTAGCTGCTAAAGCTATATCACTTTTAATTCCTTTATATCTTAAAGCCTCTGATAAAAAATTTGATAGATCTTTACAATCTCCTTCTTTATTTAAATAAACAGCATTTGCATGAGTTGGAATAAAAGCGCCCATACCTACTTCTATAGCTACATACTTAAAGTTATTTTTAACATAGTTATAAATGATGTTGATAATTTCTGAGGGATCTTCAATGTTAATTGTTAGTTGGTCTATTTTTTGTTTTACCTGATAGTTTAACCCTTTTTTTGAAGCTACTTTTTCTGAATACCAATCGTTAATATAATTAGTAGGCCTATTTTTATAAGAATCTGGAGTGACTATAATTCGCATCAAAGGATTTCTCATATTCTTATAAACACCAAAAAACTGAAAAGGATCTGGTTCTACTTTTTGAGGAACTACTTCAATATTCCATACTGAATTGGTATTTGTTTTAGTAGAATCTATTTTATAGTAAGGAATAGATTCTTTGTAAATTGTATTATGAGCCAACTCAAAATTTTTAGCAATTTTTATTTTATAACTAAGTGTATCTATTTGATTATAAGAAAAAAAAGGCAAACTTGAAAAATACATTAATTCCTTACAACTAACTGAATAAGAAAGTTTAATTTCTTTATCAGCAGGAATCATGACATATTTAATTTTCTTACTTGTAATATACTCTAACTTAGCATCTTCTTCATAGATCTTTTTAATATATATTGGTTTATCTCTTCTCCTTTTCTTGATAAACAGTTTAATATCTGATACTTTTTCTAATTCTGTATCATAAAATATAGGGTAAAAGCGCGGTTTATTACTTTTTTTGAAAAGAATTGAAATATTATTTATGAAAGAAGAATCTTCTTTGATTTCTATGGTTTCCTTTATAGATTTTAAATGAATATCTTGACTGTAACATTTGAAATCATAGAAAATAAAAAGTAATAAAATTAGAGTACTTAATATCTTTTTCACTTTTGCATATTTTTATTAGTATACAACTATTATAATTAATTGTGTATACTTTTTAATAAAGCACAAAGTTACTCAAAATGTTTTTTAAATAACCTTAGATAATAATTCAAGTTTTAAGTCTAAAAATACTGCCCAATTCCAAAGACTATACCATTAGTTTTATCAGTTAAGCTAATTCCATAGTCAATTCGAAAAATTGCGTTGTAAATTTTCTTATTGATAAAACGTAGTCCGACTCCTGAGTAAAATCTCATATTATCTGACTTCCAAAAATCTGAAATCTCTCCACCAGGTTGTCTCCAGGTTCCTACATCTAAAAACCCATTAGCTTGAATTGTTAGCCATTTTTTATCGTAAAATGTATGTCTGTATTCAGTATTATAAACCATACTTGCTGTACCACGATCTACAATAAAACCAACACCTCTTAAATTAATATTGTTATCTAAAGCAAATGGAGCAAAAGGAGAATCACTGTTAGAAGCAAAACCTATGCGTAATCGATTTGCCCAATTTCCTTTCTTCCCTACTCTATCGTAATAAAAGAAATCGTTCCAAGCTATAATAAACTTATCTTGAAAATCATTTTGAGAAGTAACATATTGAAGATATAAAATGCTTTTAAATCCATCTAAATAATGAAAATAATATTCAAGATCTTCATATGTATACAAAAGCTTATATAATATTTTATTTACTTTTAAATCTCTGGGAACTTCCGGACTTGTAGCTCCATTTAAATATTGATATTTTTCTTGAAAATAATTGAATCCAAAAGTTATATGATGATTAAAATTAATTTGATATAATCCTAATAATTCAGTTGAAATATTATTGTACAAATAGTTCGCTGTCTGATTATCGAAAAATAACGGTTCTTCACTTTTCCAATTTTGATGACTAAAACCTAGTCCAAACTTTTTTGAAAATAAATTAGGAGCTCTAACATTAAACGCATAAGTATCATGTCCGTTATTCTGATAAAATCCGCCAACTGCGATATTTCTACCTAAGAAATTATATTCATAAACACCTAATTTATAAGCAAACCTATTATTAGTTGTTGTCCAAAAAGCTAATTCTGGTAAAATCGTTGAGCTTTCTTGAATGTGAAATTCAAGATCACATTTTCCATCTTCGGTGTTTGTCTTTAAATAGGCATGTGCAACAGCTGGTAATCGCTTTAAAATAGTAATATCTTGTTCAACTTTTCTAGTATTGTATACATCTCCTTTCTTTGTCTCTGTTATCGATTTCAAAAAAGATGCTTTCGTTCTTTTCATACCTTTAAAAGTAACTGAACGAACTATCATTCCATCTTCTTGAGAGAACGCTGAAAATGTAAAAAATATTAAAAGTAGTATGGTTATTAATTTCTTCATTATTACTCTGCGGTAAAATTTTTGTAGGAATAACTATTTACCCAATTATCTAGACTTACACCTAGTACAATAAACTGGTAATCATTTGCTATTTCTAATTTAGGAGGTGTGGTTGGATTTATCGTTAAAACTACATTAGATGTATCATAATAACGGAAAAATCGATCAAAAGTATAAGTTCCTGATACAAAGATACTGTTTTGCTCTAATAAGACTTGAAAATAAATAGCATCATTTTTCAACTCGCTTTCATTCCAACGAAATTCTGGTGACAAACGAACAGACGTATCAATTGTCACATCAGAATTATATACTGTTGCTTGTTGCGTATGCTTTATTCGTATAGGATTCGATTTATGAATTTTACCTTCGGTTTGGTATGTAACAATTCCCCAAGCATCTTGTAATTCATTTCTTTTAAAGGCCGAAAGTTTATTTCCGAAGACACCTTCAATAGGTAAAATTTTAAGCTTATAATTAGAAAAATCATCAGGATTTACATTTATACTCTCAGTTTCGTAATATTTAAAATCAAAACTTCCTTCTTCAGGAAAATAATATACCAAAACTATATCTTCATTGTTACTACTTCCTGCACATGCAATAACTTCATCTAAAACTTTATTTGAATGATTCTGTAAAAAATCACTTAAAATAGTATCAGATAAATTGGTTGATTTTTCATCTTTACTACATGAAAAAAGTAGTATTAAAACAATAAGTATCCACTTACTGTGCATATAATTTCTGAATTAATTTTTCTGCTGGTTTATTCTGAGGTGTAAATCGATTGTTATTTTCTCCTCCAACTTTTTCGTGATCGTGAAACCATTTCCATAAGAACCCACCAGCAAACCAATCTTCTTTCCAAAACTGATTATAAATTGCTTGGGTAGCATTTTCTTGAGCTTTTAAATTTACTTCTCCAGAGATTCTGTTCGAACTCCAAGGTTCTTTACCAGTGTAATTCACACTTCTATATCCGAATTCAGTAAATAAAATAGGTTTATTAAATTTCTGATACAACTCTTTAACTGTTGCTTTATGAGGTTTCCAACCTTGCTCTAACTCTTCAACAGAAGGGGTTTTCGCTTCACTTAAAGGAAAATAGGCATCTATACCAATAAAATCTAATTGATTCCAAAACGGAACTCTTTTAAACTCATCCCAATTTGCTGCATAGGTTAATTTACCTGAATATATTTTTTTAACTTTCTGAATTAAAGAATTCCAATAATTCGGTCTGTTCATTACAAACTTTTCTAACTCAGTACCAATGCAAAGAATGTCTGCTTTAACTTCTTCAGCAGCTTTCGCATAATCTAAAATAAAAGCACTGTAAGAGTTTTCTAAAACTTTCCATTCCTCTTCAGTTTTCATTTCTATATACCCGGTAAATTCGCCTCTCCAAACCCAAATCTGAGGTTTAATCATAAACTTTATTCCTAGTTTTTTAAATTCTTCAGCATATTGTTTTACTCCTTTTTTGGTTTCACCAAACCATTGTCGAGACGAATTATATCGAACTTCTGGAGATGCTAAATCTTTTATAAAACCAAAAGGCATCAACGAAACATAATTCGCTGACGCCTTAACTACGGGTGTTGTATGTTTATCGCTTATTGCTTCCGAAGAAGCAACAAAGCTTAATCCGTTTATTTTTTCTTTTTGACTATTGCAAGAAGTACATAGTACTAAAAACAATACTATAAAAATTTGCTTGATCTTCATGCATTAAAAATAGCCATTAAATTACACTTCTTTATACATTAAAAGTTTAAAATAAAGCTCTAATTCCAAAACTATATGTTTCTCCTAAACCTTGAAAATTAAACCCTCTTACTATGTTACTGTATAAAACTTCTAAGTTTATTACATCTGTTAATTGGTATTTACCACCAAAACCTAAAGAAGTATTGTCTTGCTCAAAATCTCCAAAACGCTCAGAATGTTGAGCAAAAGCTAAAACTGTTGCTTTTTGAGTTGGAAAATAACTAATAAAAACTCCTGGAACTACTAAAAAAGTATTGTTAGCAAAACTCTTATCATCTCCAAAACCATATTCAGTATTTAACTCTGTAAATAATTGCCACTTTCCGCTTGGAAATGTGTAATCGTAAAAGAATCTATTTTGAAACGACCATGCTGTTTGATCTAAAAATCCTCCATCTGGATTACTTTCGTCACCACTTCCTAACAAAGGAATGTGAATCGCACTTTGAATAGAAAAATTTCCAATACTTTTAAAAGGTTGAATCTTTACTGCTGGAGCAATTGAAGAAATTCCTACTCTATTTGTTGGAGTATCTTCTAAGCTAAATACAGAAAGTGCTTGTCTTCCACCAAAAGTATTTGAACGAAATTCAATAATACCACCTATATTTATTCTGTTATTTTCTGAAACTCCAGTAAATACTTCCACAGTAGATGTAAAAAAATTTGATCTTGCCACATCACGTCCTTCACTATTGTTTTGACCTGTTTCTCTAGTCTGTGTGTATAAACCATTAAACCATTTTATATCCCATTGACCTTTATTTAATAATTTAGATGGAGTAAATACTTGTAAGTTATTTTTCTCTTCTTCTTGCTTTTCTTCTTGAGAAAAACCAGTGTAGTTAAATGTCAGTAATATTAAAAGAATTGAAATTCGTTTCATGAGTAGTTTTTTTTTGATCTTAAGCTGAGTCGTTTAAAAAAACAAATCATTACATGAAGGCTCTATCCCTTTCTCTTATTTAAATCAATTCTAAATTTAAAACAAAAGTAAATTATTATCTTTTCTAGCGACATAGTCAATAGCAATTTTCAAAAACATGGAACACATCGTTATTATTGGTAATGGTATTTCTGGCGTTACTGCAGCAAGACATATTCGAAAACTTTCGGATAAAAAAATTACCATTATCTCCTCAGAAACTGAACACTTTTTCTCTAGAACGGCTCTTATGTATATTTATATGGGGCACATGAAATTCGAAAACACAAAACCTTATGAAGATTGGTTTTGGAAAAAGAACCGAATTGAATTAAAGAAAGGCTTAGTAGAAAAAATCGATGCTGAGAATAAGCAGTTGTTATTGCAAGATGGGAGCTCTTTTTCTTATGATAAATTAATTCTTGCTACTGGTTCTAAACCAAATAAATTTGGTTGGCCTGGTCAAGATTTAGATGGTGTTATGGGTATGTACCATAAACAAGATTTAGAAAGTTTAGAAAAATATGCTCCGAACAATAAAGTCTGTAAACGTGCTGTAATTGTTGGTGGTGGACTTATTGGTATTGAGCTTGCAGAAATGTTACATAGTAGAAATATCCCTGTAACTTTTTTAGTTCGTGAGTCTAGTTTTTGGAATGGTGTACTACCTGAACAAGAATCTGAAATGATTAATAAAGAAATTTTAGAAAATCATATTGATTTAAGATTAGGTGTAAACTTAAAAGAAATTAAAGCAGATAAAAACGGTAACGTAAAATCTATCGTTATTGCTGAAACTGGTGAAGAAATTGCTTGTAATGTTGTTGGATTAACTGCTGGTGTTTCCCCAAACATCAACTTTGTAAAAGAATCTTCTATTGAAACAAATAGAGGAATACTTGTAAACCGCTTTTTAGAAACTAGTGAAAAAGATATTTATGCTATTGGTGATTGTGCTGAGCAACATGAAGCTATTGGACAAAGAAGACCAATAGAAGCTGTTTGGTATACTGGTAGAATGATGGGAGAAACTGTGGCGCAAACTATTTGTGGAAATAGAATTGAATACAAACCTGGACATTGGTTTAACTCAGCAAAATTCATTGACATTGAATATCAAACTTATGGATGGGTTTGGGCTAAACCAAAAGAAAATGAAGCGCGTTTTTTCTGGAAAGATGAGACGGGTAAAAAAGCCATTCATTTAAATTATGATAAGGAAACCCAAGAGTTTATTGGTATTAATACTTTCGGAATTCGACTTAGACATGATTTTTTCGATAAAGTGCTTACCGAGAAAAAAAGTGTAACTCATGTTTTAGAACATTTTAAAGATGCCAATTTTGATCCTGAATTCTTTAAACAACACGAAGAAGCAATTGTATCGCAATTCAATAAAGAAAACGGTACTAATCTTCAAGTAAAAAAGAAAAGTTGGAAACGCATATTTAGTAAGGCATAAAAAAATTAATGAATACCATGAAAGTAATTAAAAATATAGGTTTAGTAATCTCACTTATTGGGTTTGCTATTTTTACAGCAAGTATGTTTACAGGAACTAATAAAGTTTCTGAAGAAACATTTAATACTTGGGCTTCACAGAATGTTAAAAGTGAAGTTTTTATTGAAAAAGCGAAACAAGAAATTGTTGGTAAAGAACTTAGTGCCGCTCAATTATCTTCTAAAATTGTTGATATAGCTAAACAATCTAACGAATATCATAAAAGTCAAAAGGAAATTGCTTGGGATAAAATCATCTGGATAAAATGGAATAAAACATATAAAGATTTTGTTTATCCATTAGTTAGGTCTTCAGCGACTGGCTGGGTTGTTCAAAACCAAGGATTATTTTTCTTTTTAACCTTCGGATTAGCCATTTTAGGTGGACTATTATTCTTTGGAGCTGATTATAAGTTATTAGGACCTGCAGGAATAAAAAATAATGGAATTTTTCAACATTCTGCAACCAATAGGGGTGTTTTAGGAATGATTGCTTTCGTATATTTCGTAGGGTTTTATATGTTATTGTATTTCTTCCCAAATTACTTAATCAACCCTATTTTATCTGTAAATCCAATCAAGCAAGCTTTAAATGGTAATGCTTCAGATCAATGGTTTTTATATGGATTCATGTATTGTTCTGTAATGACGGTTTTTGCCATCAGAATGTTTATCAAATACAGACATAATAATTATCAAATTGTAAGAACTGCTGTCGTATTATTTTTCCAAATTGCATTTGCTTTCTTAATTCCTGAAATTTTAGTTGCATTTAACAAACCTTGGTTCGATTTTAAAAATGCTTGGCCTTTAAATTACACGTTCTTCTTCGACTGGAATATTAATAGTTTAATAGAGAACGGGAACTTAGGAATCTTCATGTTAGTATGGGGAATCATTTTAACCTTGGTTATTGTTCCTGTAATGGTATATTTCTATGGGAAAAGATGGTATTGTTCATGGGTTTGTGGTTGTGGTGGTTTAGCCGAAACTTTAGGAGACCCGTACAGACAATTATCAAGTAAGTCTTTATTATCATGGAAAGTAGAACGTTGGTTAATTCACGGAGTTTTAGTTTTTGCTACGGTAATGACAGCATTAACATTGTACACATATTTCGCAGAAATTGAAAGTTGGAAAGAAGTTGCATTTGGTTTATCTGCTTATGATATTCAAAGTTCATACGGATTCTTAATTGGTTCTATTTTCTCTGGTGTTATTGGAACAGGATTCTATCCTATTTTAGGAAACCGTGTTTGGTGTCGTTTTGGTTGTCCTTTAGCTGCTTACATGGGATTAGTGCAACGTTTCAAATCTCGTTTCAGAATTACAACTAATGGAGGGCAATGTATTTCTTGTGGAAACTGTTCTACATACTGTGAACAAGGAATAGACGTGAGATCTTATGCACAAAAAGGAGAGAATATAGTTCGTTCAAGTTGTGTTGGTTGTGGTGTATGTTCGGCTGTTTGTCCTAGAGGTGTTTTAAAATTAGAAAATGGACCAGAAGATGGTAGAATTAACCCAACACAAGTATTATTGGGTAATGATGTAGATTTGATAAAATTAATGAATGAAAAGTAAGTTTTTATTATTCTTTTTATTAATTGGTTTTTTAGGTATTGCTCAAAAGGTATATCAAAAAAAATATTATCCAAACGGTTCTATTAAAGAAGAAGGATGGTTAAAAGATAACTTAAAACATGCTTATTGGAAATTTTATTATCCTAATGGACAAATCAAAGAAAAAGGTCATTACAGTAAAGGCTTAAAAAATAAATATTGGTATTTTTACCGCGATAATTCTTCTAAATTAAAAGAAGGACATTATCTAAATGGTATGCAAAACAATTGGTGGCTTTATTATAATAATAAAGGTACTGTTGAACATAAATGTCAATTAAAAAATGATATCAAAAACGGATACTGTTTAATTTACAAAAAAAGTAAATTAATTAAAGCTTCTAAATTTGTGAATGGTAAAAAAGTAAAAGAATGGACGGATTTCTCTTCCTTCAAGAGAGAAAATAATCTTAATGATTTAAAATAATGAAGCAACCATTAATTAGAGTAATTATACCTGCATATAACGAACAAGATTCAATTCCTAAAGTAATTAATGATATTCCTGATATTGTAGAAGAGGTAATTGTTGTAAATAATAATTCAACAGACAACACTCCTAAAAATGCTAAAAAAGCAGGAGCTACAGTTTTATCAGAAGAAAGAAAAGGATACGGTTACGCTTGTTTAAAAGGAATAAATTATATCACATCAAATAATCTAAAAACTGATATCGTAGTGTTTTTAGATGGTGATTATTCAGATTACCCAGAACAACTTATTGAAATTGTAAACCCGATTCTTAATGAAGATATCGATTTTGTAATTGGTTCTCGTGTTAAACGACTACGTGAAAGTGGTTCTATGACTCCGCAACAAGTTTTCGGTAATTGGTTGGCTACTTTTTTAATGAAAGTGTTTTTTAATGCTAGATTTACAGACTTAGGGCCTTTTAGAGCAATAAAGTTTGATAAACTTTTGGCGCTTAATATGGAAGATAAAACATATGGTTGGACAGTAGAAATGCAATTAAAGGCAATTAAAAGGAAGTATTCTTACGTGGAAATTCCTGTGAAATATAGAAATAGAATTGGGGTATCTAAAGTTTCTGGTACAATAAAAGGAACTATATTAGCAGGCGTAAAAATATTAAGTTGGATTTTTAAATACAGTTTTAAATAATGGTACTTGAATACATCATTATAGGTTTATATAGTATATCTTTATTATTAGTTTTTTTATATGCAATTGCTCAGTTAAATTTATTGTTTAACTATCTATCTTCAAAAAAGAAAGTAGATAATTCACCTAAATTTGACTTAACAAATGAAGATGAAGTTCCTTACATCACTATTCAACTTCCAGTGTACAATGAACTTTATGTAATGGAAAGGTTATTAGACAACATTGCCTTAATTCAATACCCTAAAGACAAACTGGAAATTCAAGTTTTAGATGACTCTACTGATGAATCTGTAGAATCAACAGCGGCTCAAATAAAAAAACTCCAAAAAACTGGATTAGATATTCAACATATTCGTAGAGAGAATAGAACTGGTTTTAAAGCTGGTGCTTTAAAGGAAGGCTTAAAGTTTGCTAAAGGTGAGTTTATTGCCATTTTTGATGCTGATTTTTTACCTAAACCATGCTGGTTAGAAAAAACTGTTCCTTATTTTAAGGATCCTGAAATTGGTGTAGTTCAAACTCGTTGGGGACATATCAACAGAGATTACTCAACTCTTACCAAAGTGCAGGCTTTTGCATTAGATGCGCACTTTTCTTTAGAGCAAGTAGGTAGAAATAGTAAAGGACATTTTATCAACTTTAATGGAACTGCAGGTATTTGGCGTAAAGAATGTATTATCGACGCAGGAAATTGGGAAGGTGATACACTTACAGAAGATTTAGATCTAAGCTATAGAGCACAGTTAAAAAAATGGAAATTTAAATATTTAGAAGATGTTGTTACTCCAGCAGAATTACCAGTTGTAATTAGCGCAGCTAGATCTCAACAATTCAGATGGAACAAAGGTGGGGCAGAAAACTTCCAAAAAATGACGGCTAGGATTATTACTAGCAAAAACATTAATTTAAAAACTAAAGTACATAGTTTACTTCACTTATTAAACAGCTCAATGTTTACTTGTGTATTTTTAATGGGAATTTTAAGTATCCCTATGTTATACATTAAAAACAAATACGGACACCTAGAACTTTATTTTTGGGTAATGAGTTTCTTTGTTACAAGTACACTTATCTTTTTTGTTTGTTATTGGTTTATGTATAAAAACTCTTTTGGTGGTGGTATAAAAAACTTTATAAAATATATTGGTGCATTTTTCACTTTCTTTTCTATTGCCATGGGCTTCTCACTACATAATACTATAGCTGTTATAGAAGGTCATATTGGTAAAAAAAGTGAGTTCGTAAGAACACCAAAATTCAATATTAAAACACTAGCTGATAGCTGGAAAAATAACAAATATATTAAGAAGCGACCATCTTTAAATGTAGTTATAGAGGGGTTACTTGTACTATATTTTGCTTTCGGTTTGTTTAGTGCTTTTACAGTTGGTGATGGTGATGGTGACTTTGGGCTTTTTCCTTTCCACTTGATGTTATTCATCGGTTTCGGCTATGTATTCTTTAAATCAGTATTTTCTAAAGCATAAATGAATTTTCTAAAAAGAAATTCAACGATACTATTTGTTACACTTTTCTCTAGTGTTCTATATTATTTTTTTGCTTATCAAACTGATAGAACTCAATTTGTTCAGGTTGTTACCATTTGGTTATTATTGTTTTCAGGATATTATTTCCTTACAAAGAAAACAAAAATACCTACGAATTATTACTTAGCTATAGCCATAATATTTCGTTTAATTTTTATTGCAACACTCCCCAATCTATCTCAAGATTTTTATCGTTTTATTTGGGATGGAAGAATGGTTTTTGAAGGACTCAACCCATACATATCTCTACCTGAAACCTTTATAAATAAAGGAAATTATCCCATAAAGCAAGCGGCAGAGCTTTACGAAGGCATGGGAGCGATGAATGGAAGTCATTTTACAAACTATCCACCAATAAATCAATTGTGCTTTTACATTGCAGCTTTACTATCTAATGAATCAATTTTAGGAGCAGCTATAGTAATGAGAGTTATTATAATTCTTGCTGACATTGGAATATTTTATTTCGGATACAAACTTTTAAAAAAACTGAATAAGAATCCTAATTTAATTTTCTTGTATCTTTTAAATCCTTTTATAATTATTGAACTCACAGGAAATTTACATTTTGAACCTGTTATGCTGTTCTTTTTTGTTTGGGCTTTATATAATCTTCAGAAAAAAAATTGGATTTTAGCAGCATTTTTAATTTCATTTTCAATCAATGTGAAATTGATACCGCTTCTTTTCTTGCCTTTATTTTTCTATTGGTTTATAAGAACAAATAATAAATTACAATGGAATCAATTTAGGAAACTAATTTTATTTTACAGCATCATAATATTAATCTCTATTGTTTTATTTGTACCATTCTTTTCAAAAGAGTTAATAGATAGTTATAGTAATTCTATTGGTTTATGGTTCCGTAATTTTGAATTTAATGCAAGTTTTTACTATATTTTTAGGGAGATTGGTTATATGTTCAGAGGTTATAATGAAATTGCCACAATAGGTAAAATAACACCTGTTTTAACCATTCTTTTTTTAGCATATTTAACTTTCTTTAAACGTAATAATCTATTTGAGATATTGGTCACATCTATGTTATTTGGGCTTTCGTTCTACTATTTCACAACTACAACAATGCATCCATGGTATTTAGCTACATTAATAGTGCTGTCTATTTTCACTAAATATAGATTTCCATTACTATGGTCTGTAGTAATCATTTTAAGTTATCAAGCTTATGCTAATACTCCTTGGAAAGAAAATTTATGGTTTGTTTTTACTGAATATTTGGTGGTATATTTATTTATGTTGTATGAAATAAAAACCCACTCACGTCTGAGTGGGAAAAATTGCTATGAAAAAGAAAAAGAAAGTGGTTTATAACCACATAACAAATATATAGTTAATTATGTTTCAACCAAAATAAATTAACATTTTATTGTTAAAATTTTAACACAAAATTTTCTCCTTCAATAATTTAACTTATTAAAAATTACGCTATCCTTTAAAAAATAAAAAAGTCCAATTAAAACTGGACTTAAATATTATTACTCTACCATAAAACTTATAGGTAATGTGTACCTGACTTTTGCTGGTTCATTATTTTGTATTCCTGGTTTAAATCTTGGTATTTTTTTAATAATCCTATCTGTTTCTTTTTTCAATCTTGGATGTGGTGCTCTAATAACAATATCCGTAATTAAACCGCTTTTATCAATTACAAACTGAGTTACTATTCTTTTCTTGCCTCTTTGTAATCCTAATTCGTTGGCTAACTCAGTATTGAAATGACGTTGTACTAAGCGTTTCATTTTCTTTTCAAAACAAACTCTGGCTTCACTTTCAGATAAACCTTCACATCCTTTAAAAATAGGAGCTTTTTGCACAAACTTCATTGAAACTGGTTCATCACCACCATCTATTTCTTCATCTTTTACAATTTCGATAATATCATCTTCATCAACTTCAATAATTTCATCATCACTATCTATAACTTGCTCAACAATATCTTGATCGTTATCTACAACTTTTGGTTGTTCAAATACAACTGGCTTTTGTTTAGTTTTTTTAACAGGCTGCTCGACTTTTTCTACTCTTTTAATAAGAACAGGAATTTGTTCAAAAACTATTGGTTTAGAATTGTCATCATCATGCTTTTCAGCTACCTCTTTTTTTACTTCGGATTTATGCTCTAATGTTACAAAGACAATAAAAAGAACGGCAACTAAACCTAATTGCATAAAAATTGTTGAGAATTTTTCTAGCTGTTTTTTTGGATTTTTTTTAAACTTTTTCATCTTATTAGTTTTTAAATTGATACTTAAAAACACCAAAAAACATGCCACAAAAAAAAGCAATCCTAAGATTGCTTTTTATTTATTTTCGTTTTGAGTAAGATATTACTCTACATTAAATGTAATTGGTAATGTATACCCTACACGTACTGGTTTTCCTCTTTGTCTACCAGGAATCATTTTAGGTAATTTCTTAGCAATACGTTCTGCTTCTCCTTTTAATCTTGGATGCGGTGCTCTTGCATTTACACTGGTAATTGTTCCATCTTTGTCAATTTTAAATTGAACAAAAATTCTTTTTTTACCTGGTGCTAAACCTAATTCATTAGCTAACTCTGCATTGAAATACTTTTGAACGTGCTTACGCATTTTTTTGTTCAAACAATCTTTCTTTTGTTGGTTAGTTCCTTTACAACCTGGAAATACTGGTACTTCTTCAATAATTGAAAAAGGCACATCCTCTACAACCTCTTCTGCTTCTTCAACCTCTTCGATTTCTTCAACTTCTACAGCTTCAGACTCATCAGTTTCAGTAGACTCGATTACTGTTTCTTCAATTTCCTTGTCATCTTCAACAACCTCAATTTTCTCAGGTGTTGGTGGTGGTGGAGCTGGTGGTGGTGGTGGTGGCGGTGGTGGTGCGTTAATAACTAACGTCTCTTCTTCTACTTCAGAACCAAGATCCGCACTTCCTAAATCACCATACTCTTTCTCGTAGGTTTTATGCTCTATAGCTACATAGGTAACAAATAAAGCCAAAACCAAACCAAGTTGAATGAACAACTTACTATAGTTCTCAAGGTTAAATTTTGGATTTTTCTTTATTTCCATCCTTTTAGTTTTTTCTGGTTTGCTAATTTAGTTAAATTCTTTGGACTTTTACAAGCTATTTAACATATTGATTAGATTTTTTTCAATTCTGTTAAAAAATAACAAACCTATTAGTACTCCTACAGTATTTGCTACAATATCTAAATATTCAAATAATCTGTAGTTTGTTAAATTAGATTGAAGGAATTCCATCAGAATTCCAAAAGCAATACATAATAATACTATTTGATTTTTTCTTTGTTTACCAATAAACACAGATAACCATGATATGGTTAGAAAAAAATAAGCCAAAGTATGATGTATTTTATCTATATAATTAAAGTAAATAATTAATTTACCTTTTAAGTTAGCCAAACTAAGATAAACAACTATTAATGTTAAGAATATAGCAATATATATAGCTTTATCCCTTAATAAGCTCTTGATAAGCTTCTGCATCTAACAATCCTTCTACTTGACTAGCGTCTGAAATCTTAACTTTAATCATCCATCCTGCTTCATAAGGATCTGAGTTTACTAACTCTGGTTCATCTTCTAAAGCTTCATTGAACTCTATAACCTCCCCTGATAAAGGCATAAAAAGATCTGATACAGTTTTTACAGCTTCTACAGAACCAAAAACTTCTTCTATTTCTACTGTATCATCTAAGGTATCTACATCTACATAAACGATGTCTCCTAACTCACTTTGAGCGAAATCAGTGATTCCTATTGTTGCGACATCACCATCAATTTTAATCCATTCATGGTCTTTTGTGTACTTTAATTCTGCTGGAATGTTCATTGTAATGTTGTTTAATATATTGTTTAGATTTTAATTTAGTTTCCTAAGTTATATACAAGATTAAATCCTCCATTAATTGATTGTCTTGGGAAGTTTGTAGAAATCGCATAATCGAATGTATTGTGATTATAATAAAATGAAACCGTTAAGTTTTTATTTAAATTATAATCTGCCAAAAACTTTAATCCAAATAATCGCTCACCACCTGTGATTTGATTATTTTGTTCATCTATCGATCTTATTAATGTTAAATTATCTCTTAAAGAAACATCTGCTCTAAAATTAATATCTCCTTTAAGTGTTTCTTTTTTACCAGTAATTCTGGTAATAAACTTAACATCTTTTATTCTATAACCTAATCCTAAAACATATTCAGTTCCTTTGATATCAGTTAACGTATTGTTATTAAAATTAAGTGTTAAACTTCTATCTTTTTTAATCTCTCCACGGAACGAAAATGAGTTTCTCATTTTCATATCTAACTTTATCAAAGGTGAGAATTCATCTACTAATGTTGCCGACGAAATTAACAATTCTGGTTGATAATTCCCCGAACTATTTGTTAAACTAAGATCATTAGGATCGAACTGTAAGTTATTAGTGTAATTAAGAATACTATACGATGATTTGTAACTATGAGATAATGTAAAAGAAGAAAACCTCTTTTTAAACCACTTAATCTTCATTAAACCGTTGTAACGCATTGTCCAGTTTGGAATTGGAATATTTCTGAAAATCCCAGTATCAACTTCATTTGGATTTACTCCTGAATAAGCCGCTAGAAAAGCTGGCAGCATTGATTGTTGTCCTTCTTTTTGGAAAGCATTAAAAATACCATTTGGTTGTGCCTGACTTGCTAATCTATTCGATATTATTTGTCTATAACCTAAGAACTTTTCATAAAGCGCATCTCCATCTTCGAACATAGTTCCTAACATAAAATGACTGATATTAAAGTTTCCTGTTTCAAAAGCTCTTAAATCAGGATTTTGCCTTACTGTTCCATCTGCAAATTCAACAATATCTAATTGTTGTGTGGTATTAGATGTTCTTATTCGAGTACCTCTAAGATCTATTGTGAAATCTTTAAAAGGCTTAATCGAAATATTATAATCTAATTTATTAGCTTGTGTTTGTGCAAAGTTCTTATTAAAATAATCTTCATCTTCACCTCTGGTTACTAACCAACCTTGTTCAATACCTCTACTTATAATATCAGTTTGACTTCCAAAAACAAATCCTAATGTTGGTGCTGCACTTCCGTTAAAATTTGTTCTTCCTAAGAAACCAACTGAAGGTCTGTACCCTTGTAATAAGGTTCCATTTTCTTGAGAATAGCTTACTTTTGCTCGCTTTACAGCAGTTAAAACATCATAAGTTCCTTTTAACATTTTTTGCGCAAAAGAAGCATTCTTTTTTAGTTTTGGTTTAGGTGTATTTTTAGCTTTTGCTCCTAAAGCTACCTTACCTTTTGTAACTTTTCTTTTAGTTCCTTTTAGTAATAATTTTTCTAAACCTAGTGTCTTATAGAAACGATTAAAATCAATTGTTGCATTAATATTATGCTTGTTTGAATTTTGAATCATGTTACCTACTTTATCTTCAATACTAACATCTACTGAATTTCCTGAAGCATCTGTTTCTGTTATTGTACTTCTAGATGAAGCTTGCCAATCGAAATCAGCTGTGTAACCATAATCTGAAGTAATAAAGTTTAAATATGGTAATTTATTAATTGGTAAATTATAAGTAGCGTTTAATGTTTGATGATACTGATTTCTTCTACCAAAAGTGAAAAACTTATCGAAAATCTCAAGTTCTTCATCTTCACCAAAACTATCATAGATATAATTATTTGTTGCTTTAAAGTTTAAATTTAAAGAACGTGTTAAATCGAAAACTACCGCGTAATCCCAATCGAATAAAAATCTTCTTTGAATTAATTCTGGTTGAGCTACAGGTAAATCAACTAAATTTCTTGATTGTTGTAAATTATAATTCCTATTAATTTTAGAATTTAAAGCTAAAGATTTTGGAAGTGGATTAAAATTCAGATCTTTTATAAACTTCCAATGTTTACTCTTTAATTTTTCAGACTTTTTAAATGGTTCTATACTCCAAGGTGCGAAATTGAAATTATAACTAGCACCCGCCATTAGATTTTGATTTACGAATCTTTGAATATTATAATCTCTATGAAACTCTTCATTAAAAGCGTAAGAAACAGAAACATTTTCTACATCGTAAAACTTAGGTTTCTTATCACTTTTCGGGTTTCTATTTTTCTTTACATTGATAAAACTAATACTTTTTCTTCTTGTGTAATCTTGTGCATTTTCAGCATTACGTTTTACCTGATCTGAACCTGAGGCTTTAGCATCAGCAAGTTCAACATCTTGATATTGTGGATCGAATTTAGGATCAATAAATTGCTCTCCATAACTGTAACTCATAGGAACTTGCATGTTCCATTTTTTAGGCATCATTTTACCTAACTGTACATTTGTAGCTACGCTATATTGTTTATTTTCTTCTAAACTTCTTTCTTGTACTCTTTGATCTACATTACCAAAACCAACTGTAGACATACTACCTGCTAAAGTTACATCTGCAACATCTGCAAAGTTAGCATCTGCATTTAATACAGCAGCCCATCCTCCTTTATTATCAAAACCAACAGCTCTTAATTCATTAAACCAAACTTCTCCACTTACATTATTTGTGGTATTATTTTTGACCCCTAATAAAACTGTTCTAATTTGTGCTAAAGTTGGATTACCTTTTACTTTTATTGTTAAACCATTAGAAGAAGTTCCTGTATACACATCTGTCACAGCTGTTCCTGTACCATCACGCTCTAACTTTAAACTTGCTAACTGAGATAGTGGGACATCTAAATTATTTTCCTCTGGCCAAACTTCCTCTGGAACGTTGCTTAATGTTGATAGGATTAAAGGTTTTTCAATTTCATAGTAATTATCATTTAAGTCAGTACCTAGTCTAATAACCGCATTCATTTCATTATCTCCTAATACACTACCAGGAATTGCTTCAGCATGTAAGAACATTCTTAAATTCTTATAACGACGTAAATCGATACTTATATTTTTAAATATTGCTCTAGCTTTATTAGGTTCTAAATTTGTAACAGTAATTGTAGACGATTGTTCATTTTGTCGTTGAATTCTATTTGTACCTTGTAATTGTTCCCTAGGAATACCTGGAGGTAATTCATAGCGATCATCATTTTGTTCGATACTTACAACCCCAACTTCAAAATTATTTAAGTCTGTATTATCTAAATCTTCTTGAGGATCAATTGCTGGATCTAAAGTTCTTGTATAACGTCTCCAGTCTCCACGAACTAATTCTAACTCTGCAAAACGCAAAATAACTGGCATTCTAAATTGCGTTAAATACATACGCATAAAACGAATACTGTTAAAATCAGTAATACCTCCAACTGCTTGTGAGAATCCATTTCTTACAGGAATTCTAAATTGATACCAAGTTGTGCTTCTTGTTTCTCCGTTAGGTAAAGAAATTGGTTCAGATTTTACATCTACAATAAAGTTAGATCCTTTTACTAAATCACTTCTTTTTAATGAAACCTCGTACTCAAAATACGCACTAACCGCATCCATTGTTTGGTCTCTGTTTAAATCTTCTGTATCTGGATATGTTGACCCTGATGTTGGAAAATCTTCACTAGATTGATCAATTGTTGGAGAATTACCTTGTGTACCATTATAGTTTTTATAACGTGTAAGAATAGAAGCTCCAATAGCATCAAACTCACTCCCTCTAAAAAACTGGAAGTTATCTCCAGCCGGATCATTTCCAAAAATACTTCTTGCTTGTTCTACATCAGCAATACCTGGAAAATTTTGAACAATTTTCTCAAGTTCTTGTGTATCATTTAACCCATCTAAACCAACATCTTGTTGTGATCTTTCATCTGCATCTGTACTAAATGCATATAAAATTGATGGATTTCTAGGTACATTACCCCAAACAGTTTCAACTTGAGGTGCCGGATTCTGTGTTGTAGACAACCCATTTTCGAATTGTTTTTGTGAATCTCTTAGAATATCTTCAGAAATACTACCTAAGTTTAAAAATAGTTTACCTTGATTGATATCACTTTGAGGATCTATTCCTGTTGGTAATCCTTCTTCTGCAGTTAAAGAATATCCTTCATATGGATCCATTAACCAAAACTGTACATACTCTACGTTCGCTTGCTCGAAGTTATTTGTAGTTGTTAAAGCTCTCATTATCCCACCCCATTTGTCTTCTGGATTTCCTGCAGTTTGATTAAAATTATATGGTCCTCTTTCATTTGGATAGAAAGCTAAATCTAAAGTTCTAACTAAGTTTAACTGAGTAATATCTAAATCTGTATTCGGAAATAATTCAGAAAAACTAACTTGTCTTACCTCATTTCTTGATAATTCAATATCATTTATATTTGATGGTCTATTCGCACTATTTGAATAAAATAACTGATCAATACTATACCATGCTAATTTAGCTCTGTTATCATTATATCGTAAATCTATATCTTCCGAAAATGGCTGAGACAAAGGTGAACTTGCTAATGCCCATTGCTGTGGAGAAGTAAGATTAATAGGAATTTGAGTTGCCTCAAAATCATCTAAATATGAAGTTGCTGCTCCATTAACATCAATTCCGCTAGGCGAACCTGGTAATAAATAAGCCATATCTGCTCTAACAGATAAATTTGATGGTGCATCAGTTTCAACAAAAGGTAATTTATTTGCAAGCTTTGTAAAATATGGTACTTCAGTAGAAAAATCAACATTCAAACCGAACATCATATTATCTATTGGTTCTGCTCCAAAATTAACTTTTGGAGTAATTGGTCGTTCTGTAACATTTAAGAATGTAGCTCCAAGAATAAAATTCTCATTAAATTTATGTTCTACATCAACTCCTAAAAATGTTTTTCTTTGCTGATTAAAGAATGTGTTATTTTCAACCGAAGCATTAATTGGAACTCCAGACGCCTCTAAACCAGGGTCTAAAATTTGAACCCTACCTAACTGATAATCTACCACATAATCTACTCCTTCTACTAAAGTTCTACCTCCAGCAGTTACTCTTACTGATCCTCTTGGAATATTGAATGCTCCTAAAGGAATTCCTCTACTTGTTTCTGATTTATAATATCCTTTTAAGAAGAATTTATCTCTATCTTGAAACTCATTTTTAGCTTGAATTTTTGTTGTAGAGTATAACTGATCGAAAGCAAAACGTTGCCTATCTGCAGCATCTGTAATTGCTAAATCTTCTCCAAAAGGTTCTGGTTTTGGAAAATAAATTAACCCTCTAGCAGAGTTTACTGTGATTCCTTCTATATAATCAAAGAAACCATCTCCTCCATCAACTTTAAATTGACTTTGATCTAGTTTATCTATCTCAAATAAATTCAATAAAGTTCTATTTAATAAACTAGGATCATTTGCTCCTTGTAGTGTGTTTTGTAAAATCCCTGTATTATCATCTCTATATAATAACTCAAAACGAAAACCATCTTGATTTAAAGGTACAGCTCCCAAAGCATAAACGTTTTTCATCATTAAACGCCAAGTTGGAAAAGGAACAAAATTATTAGGTGAAATTTCTCTTCGAGTAGTTAAAATTTCGCTACGCAGTAATTTTACTGCTATATTTGAAGGAGCATTTATTCCATCATTAGAAAATTCTCCAACTTTATATATAGTTTCATTTACAGAACCTCCGCTCTGTTGAGCACCAACAACTGTATATTCATAGGCAACAGCTAATACTTCACCATCATTTAATCTCCTATTTAAAGAGATAAAACCTAATTGAGGATGTAATGTATATTCATTTGGCTGTAACTTTCTAGCATTTTGTAAATATGAATAATCTCTACCTTGAACCATTTCTGTTGGAACTGTAGTATTTATTGTTGCTACATCTCTTATTCCTCCATTATCTATAAGTAAATCATTTATATTATTTACTCCATTATAAGGTAAATTTTCACCTCTAACTGTAATTGGGTTATTTACAACATCTACATATCCTTCTTGAAAAACCCCTCCAACCGCAGTTGCACTTACTAAATTATCTGGTTTAGATTCTCCAATATCTGCAAAAGCAACAATACTTCTAAAATCTGTTACATTTTGATTCCTATTCGTTACCCAAACTTCAATTCTGTTGATGTTAATCGGACTGTTTATTAATGGATAGTTTTTTAATGCAGTTTCGTAATTCTCTCTAAAAAATTGAGATAAGAAGAAGTGGCGGTCATTATCGTAATCTGTTGCTCTAATTTCAAAAGTTTCTATTGAACCTCCCGCTTGAGCAACTACATTACGAGATTGAGAATTTTGTTGTGAAAAGACTGAGCGAATTGTGGTTTTTCCAAATTGAAAATCTGCTCGAACCCCAAATAAAGCTTGCGCCCCATTAATTAAGGAGTTTTTAATTGGCAAGTTTACGTTACCTGCATCAATTTTTTGAATAATATCATCTTCAGTAGGTGTATATTCTAATTTGATAATATTTTGAAAATCGAAAGTCGTTTGTGTGTCGTAATTTGCTGTAACCTGTAATCTTGTTCCTACTTTAGCTTGTATACTTGCACTAATTTGTTGGTCGAAATCGAAAGTAAAACTACTTTGGTTTTCTACAGAAATCTGAGGATTTTCAGTGTTTTGATAAATCCCTCCAAGCTTTATACTAATTTGTCCTGTTGGAATAACTTCAACCTCTGTGCCTCCAAAAACAGATTCAAAAAACTTAGAATTCACATAATATTTTGGCAATAAATTTTTTCTTCCTTTATTATCTTTTTTATTAGGATTTGTAGCATCAACTTTTTCTTTAAAATATGTTTTCACATCATTTTTTAATCGAAACTTATCATACTCTCTAGGAGTTAAGTACATTGGAGTTCCAATTAAATAATTCCCTATTTTTTCTACAATTACAAACTTATCAATTGACTTATCGTAAGTAACTTGAACAGAACTCGGATTATTTAAAAAGAGATGAGCTTTTTGATTGAAATTAAAATTATATTTAAGAGGAATGATTGTGTCTTTTTTTCTAGATATTGAATCATTCTTCTTTGTTGTATTTTGAGCAAATAAAACAACACTTACCAATAAAGCAAGTGTCGTTAAACATTTATTGCGAAAATTTTCTCCCAACCTTTTTACAAATTTTTTAGTGCCTTTTTTATCAGCTCTTCTACACTTGCTGATGGCAATTCTTTTAAAATATCGTTTATAACTTTACCTGCTTGTTTACGTGTAAAACCTAAAACCTCTAATGCAGATAACGCTTCTTCTTTGTTTGTATTGTTTTGAACCACTGAAACTTCATCAATATTAAAGGTCTTCAATATTTTTTGTTTCAAATCGATTATAACACGTTGAGCTGTTTTTGCCCCTATACCTTTTACTGATTGGATTACATTTACGTTTTCTGAAGCTATGGCTTGTTGTACTTCCTCTGCTGTCATTGAAGACAACATTGTCCTAGCAATACTAGGGCCAACACCAGACACAGAAATCAGTAATTTAAACACTTCTCGTTCAACTTTATTTATAAATCCGTAAAGTGTATGCGCGTCTTCACGGATAGATAAATGTGTATACAACAATACATTTTCATCTTTGGGGAGAGCAGAGAATGTATTTAATGAAATATGGAGTAAATACCCCAATCCATTACAATCAACAACTACATGTGTAGGATTTTTTTCAACTAACCTTCCTTTTATTTGTGTAATCATTGTTCTCTTTTAACAGACGCCTAAAGTAGTAAATTTTTTACTATTGTAAAACCGATACTTTACTGTTTAAAAATTACTTAATCTTCCCTTCTCACGCTCTTGTGCATCAACTATTGCTACTGCTGCCATATTTACCATTTCATCTACACTTGCTCCTAGTTGTATGACGTGAACTGGCTTACTTAAACCTAATAAAATCGGCCCAATAGATTCTACTCCATTAACTTCTTTCATTAATTTATATGTAATATTAGCTGACTCTAAATTAGGAAAGATTAAAACATTAACTTTTTGACCATTTAATTTAGAAAATGAGAATTCCTTAGATAACATTTCTGCATTTAATGCAAAATCAGCTTGTAATTCTCCATCAACAATTAAATCGGGGTAATTTTCATGCATGTAAGCAACTGCTTCTCTAATTTTTGTTGATGTTTCTGACTTGGTTGAACCAAAATTAGAAAAACCTAACATCGCCACCTTTGGCTGCATACCAAACATCCTAGCTAAAATACTTGTATAGTGTGTTATCTTTGCTAGCTCTTTTGCTGATGGATTTATATTTATTGTTGTATCTGCTAAAAACATAGGTCCTTGCTTAGTTAACAATAAATTTGTTGCTGCTATTTTTTGTACTCCCTTATCTCGGTCTATTAATTCTAAAATTGGTTTTACTACCGAAGAGTAAGGCCTAGAGTATCCTGTTATTAATGCATCTGCTTCTCCTTCATTCACCATCATAGAAGCAAAATAATTACGTTGACGCATCCACTTTTCTGCTTCTAACAAAGTCATTCCTTTGCGTTGACGTTTTTCCCAAAACAATTTACCAAAACGTTTAGTTCTTTCTACTTCTTCAGTAGTTTTAGGATCTATAATTGGCACATTAGCGTCAAAACCTAATTCTTCTTTTAACTCTAAAATTATCTCCTTGTTTCCTAAAAGAATAGGGTGCCCTAACTTTTCATCATAAACTCTTTGTGCTGCCTTTAACACATCTAAATGATCTGCTTCTGCAAACACAATTCGTTTAGGATTTGTTCTAGCTCTATTGTGTAGTATACGAACTTCTTTGCTACCAGAACCAGAACGATCCATCAACTCGTATCTATACTTTTCCCAATCTTGAATTGGCTCTTGAGCAACTCCACTTTCTATAGCTGCTTTAGCAATTGCTGGTGGAATTTCATAAATTAATCTTGGATCAAAAGGCTTTGGAATAATATAATCTTTACCATAAGAAAGACTAACTTCATCATAAACAATGTTTACTTGCTCAGGTACAGATTTCTTTGCTAAATCTGCTAACGCATGTACAGCAGCCATTTTCATTTCTTCATTAATCTTTGTTGCTCTAACATCTAAAGCTCCTCGAAATATAAATGGAAAACCAAGTACATTGTTAACTTGATTAGGATGATCTGATCTACCAGTAGCCATAATAATATCATCTCTTGTATCCACAGCTAAATCATAATCAATTTCTGGCTCTGGATTAGCCATAGCAAATACAATAGGATTTTTCGCCATAGATAATAACATTTCTGGACTCACCACATTTCCTTTAGACAAACCAATAAACACATCTGCGTTATTCATTGCTTCTTCTAAAGTATTTAAATCTCTTTCTGTAGCAAATTCTTCTTTTTGAGAAGTAAGGTTATCTCTATCTTTTCGGATTACTCCTTTACTATCACACATTACTACATTTTCACGCTTGGCTCCTAACGCTAAATACAAACGTGTACAAGAAATCGCAGCTGCCCCAGCTCCGTTTACCACAATTTTAACCTCTGAAATATTTTTACCATTAATTTCTAATGCATTTTTTAAAGCTGCAGCAGAAATAATAGCTGTTCCGTGTTGATCATCGTGCATTACGGGAATATCTAATTCCTCTTTTAATCTTCTCTCTATTTCAAAAGCCTCTGGAGCTTTGATATCTTCAAGATTTATTCCTCCAAAAGTAGGAGCAATAGCTTTAACTGTTTCTATAAATTTATCTACATCTGTTGCATCTACTTCAATATCAAAAACATCAATATCTGCAAAAATCTTAAATAACAGCCCCTTACCTTCCATTACAGGTTTTGATGCTTCAGGACCAATGTCTCCTAATCCTAAAACGGCTGTTCCGTTAGATATTACTGCTACCAAATTTCCTTTAGCAGTATATTTATATACGTTTTCTTTGTTTTTTTCAATTTCTAAACATGGTTCTGCTACACCAGGAGAATACGCTAATGATAAGTCGTGTTGAGTTGCATACTTCTTCGTTGGCACCACTGATATTTTACCTGGCTTAGGTTTAGCATGATACAATAGTGCTTCTCGTCTTTTACGTGATTGACTCATAAACTCTTTTAGTTGATTATTTAAAAAATAAATATAGTTGTTTTGTTATAACTTTTATGGTTTGATTGAAAAAATATCAATTAAAGTAAAATTGGTATAATATATTTAAAGATTATTACTAGTAATAATACCGCTAAGCAATTTAAAATCAACCCTGTTTTCATCATATCTTTTACTGTAACGTAACCACTCGCAAAGACAATTGCATTTGGCGGAGTTGCCATTGGTAACATAAAAGCACAACTACTTGCTATGGTAACAGGAATTAACAAATTAATAATTGGAATATTTAAACCTAAAGCGATACCCGCAACTACTGGTGCTAATACAGCTATTAACGCTACATTACTCATAAGCTCTGTCATAAATAACATAAGAAATATTAAAATAACACCTGTTAAAAACACTCCTAAATTATATGATGCAATTGTATTAGAAACCATATCTACAATACCGCTACTTGACATTCCTTTGGCTAGCGCCAAACCTCCTCCAAATAATATTAAAATCCCCCAAGAAAGCTTCTCTGTATCTTTCCAGTTTAATATAAAATCTCCTTTTTTAAAATTGAATGGAACCGCAAAAATTGCCAATGCAGCAAATACGCTAATCATCGTATCTGTAAGCTTTAATTCCGGAAAGACTTTATTAATTAAAGCTCTGAAAATCCATAAAAATATAGCGCAAACAAAAACTAACAAAACAAATTTCTCACGTTTTGATATTTTTCCGAGCTTTTTTAATTCTGCATGAATTACTTCTTGAGAAGCCTTAAATTTCAAATTTTTATTTGGATACATAAACTCTACCAACACCAAATACACAACTGAAATCATTATTAGAGAAAATGGAAGACCGATAGTCATCCACTCTAAAAAAGAGATTTCAATATTGTATTCATTTTCTAAAAATCCTATTAAAACAGAATTAGGTGGTGTACCTATAATTGTTGCTATTCCTCCAGCATTTGCTGAAAAAGCAATTCCTAACATTACTGAAACTGCAAAGTTCTTATCATCTTTTGTAAAACCATCTTCATCATCAATTAACAATTGAATTACAGACAAAGCTATTGGTAGCATCACCACTGTACTAGCTGTATTGCTAATCCACATACTTAACAATCCTGTAGCAATCATAAAACCTAACACTACTTTTTTGGGTGTTGTTCCTGTTAATTTAATAATGGTTAATGCAATACGTTTATGCAAATTCACTTTCTCTAAAGCTAAGGCCATTACAAATCCTCCGAAGAATAAAAATATAATCGGACTCCCGTAATTGGAACCAACTTCATTCATCGGCATAACTTTCAGCAAAGGAAATAAAAGCAAAGGAAGTAATGCCGTTACTGAAATTGAAACTGCTTCTGTGATCCACCATGTAATCATCCAAAGTGCTACACTAATAACTTTATCACCATTATCAGAAACCAGTTCAAAAGGTAAAACACTAATAATCAAAAAGAAAACAGGGCCTAAAAGTAAACCTACTCTTTTAGTAATCGGGTATTTCATTTTAAATACATTCTTTATGAATTAAATTCTGTTTCATAATACGTTGTTGCATCGTCTAAAAGCATTTGTAAAATTTGCTTTTCGTGCTCAATTCGTTTACGATCCCAATCTAATGTTTTGACACAATCTTTTAAGACTAAATCTTTGTATTTAAAGATGCTGTGAATATCAAAATATAATCTTCCTGTTCTTCTCACAAAGAAATCTGCTAATCCGTTTACCATTTCAAAATGAATACAATACCAAAGTTCTGCTCGAATGAAACGCTCTTCGATTGTTCCTGATAAATAAAAAGAAAAACGTTCTAAAATCTTACTTGCATTCTTTCCAAAATTTGTAGCCAAATACCAAGCATAATCTTCATCATCTATTCCTAAGTTCGCCAAATTCGTTTCCAATTCTTTTTCGTAAGCCTGAACTTCTTCCGAAGATGACATTGAAGGGTTTACTAATGAAATATGTTCTGTTTCTGATTTTTTAACTGATCTTCTACGTTTTTCACTCATGGTTTTTAAAACAGCATCAATTACTCGATGTGCCATTTTTCGATACCCCGTTAATTTTCCTCCAGCGATAGAAATTAAACCTGTATCTGAAACAAAAATCTCATCCTTTCTTGATAAATCTGACGGATCTTTTTCCTCTTCATGAATTAAAGGACGTAATCCTGCCCAATTTGATTCTATATCATCTATTGTTAAATGAATTTCTGGAAACATATTATTCACAGCGCTCAACAAATATTCTGCATCTTTTTTAGTCGCTACTACTCTATCTAAATCACCAGCATAATTTGTATCAGTTGTTCCTACATATGTGCAACGACCTCTAGGAATTGCAAAAACCATTCTTCCGTCTGGAACATCAAAATAAATAGATTGTTTAATTGGTAATTTCTCTAACGGAAAAACAATATGCACACCTTTTGTTAAATGCAGGTGTTTATTGTTTAGTGAATTATCTTTTCTACGCAATGTATCTACCCAAGGACCAGCAGCAGACACATAATTATTTGCTTTAATATTTAATGTTTTCCCGGTATTGTGGTCTATACAGTTTAAACTTTCAATCTTTGATTCACTATTGTAAACAAACGATTCCATTTCACAATAATTCACAATTGTGGCTCCGAATTCTGTTGCTTTCTTTAAGATTTCCACTGTTAATCTAGCATCATCTGTTCTATATTCTGCATAATAACCACTTCCTAAAGTGATACTTTCATCTAAAAGCGGTTCTTTTTCTAAAGTCTGTTTTTTATCTAACATTCTTCTGCGATCGTCACCATCTACATTTGCTAATAAATCGTAAACTTTTAATCCGATTGCGGTCATCATTTTACCATAAGTTCCACCTTCAATTAAAGGCAATAACATTTTCTCTGGAATTACTAAATGCGGAGCTAATTGATGCACAATAGCACGTTCTGTACCCGATTCTCTAACTAAACCAATTTCTAGCTGTTTTAAATAACGTAAACCGCCATGAATCAGTTTTGTTGATTTATTACTTGTACCTGAAGCAAAATCATTCTTTTCAATCAAACACACTTTCATACCTCTGGATGAAGCATCTAAAGCGATTCCAGCTCCAGTGACTCCTCCACCAATAATGATTAAATCAAAAACTGTGGATTTCATTTTTTTTAGCTGTCGTTCTCTATCTAAAACTGAAAATCGAATTGGTTTTTGCTTTTTATTTTTCCCTTTTGTTTGTGTTTTTTCAATTGCTTTAAGCCATCCTTTGTATTTCTTTTTTCTGGCTTTCGGAGTCATTTTTGTTTGAAAAACCGTATCAATTTTTCGTATAGTATCGACATCATTTAATGTCCAAACCCCAGATTTAATTCCAGCTAATAAAGCAGCTCCAAAAGCAGTAACTTCAATCATTTTTGGTCGATCTACTTCAACATTTAAAATATCAGATTGAAATTGCATTAAATAATTATTCGCACTTGCTCCACCATCAACTTTTAGCGTAATCATTTCTTTACTACTATCGGTAATCATTGCATTAATTACATCTTTCGTTTGATAAGCTAAAGATTCAACAGTTGCTTTTATAATTTCATCTCTACCAGTATCTAAGGTCATTCCATAAATACTTCCTTTCGCTTCTTGATCCCAATACGGAGCTCCAAGTCCAGCAAACGCAGGAACCACATAGATACCTTTTAACGATGGAATACTATTACAAATCGCTTCTGTATCGGAAGCTTTATCTATAATTTTCATACGATCTCTTAACCACTGAATAGAAGCGCCACCAACAAATACACTTCCTTCTAAAGCATATTTCGTAGGTTCATTTTCTAAAGTACAAGTTAGAGTCGTTAATAGTCCATTATTAGAAACAACTTGTTTTCTTCCGATATTTAACAGAATAAAACAACCGGTTCCATAGGTGTTTTTTGCAATACCAGATTTAAATCCACCTTGACCAAATAATGAAGCTTGTTGATCTCCAGCAACTCCATAAATAGGAATTTGTTCACCTTCAAAATTAATACAACCAAAATCAGAAGAAGACTGCTGAACACTTGGTAATAATGATTTCGGAATATCTAAAGCATTTAAAATAGTTTCATCCCAAGACAAATCCTTGATATTATACAACATTGTTCGAGATGCATTGGTATGGTCTGTTAAGTGTTTTTCACCGTTGGTAAACTTATAGATCAACCAACTATCGATCGTACCAAAACATAATTTACCTTGATCTGCTTTCTCTCTTACACCTTCTACATTATCTAAGATCCATTTCAGTTTTGTTCCTGAAAAATAAGAATCGATAATCAATCCCGTATTTTCTTGAATATAAGATGAAAGACCTTTGGTTTTTAATTCTTCGCAAATCGCTTTAGTTCTTTTATCTAACCAAACAATTGCATTATAAACAGGCTCTCCTGTTTCTTTATCCCAAACCACAGTTGTTTCTCTTTGGTTTGTAATTCCAACCGCAACAAGTTCTGTAGGTTTTATATCTGCCTTTCTTACCGCCTCTTTAAATGTTTCTAATTGATCGTTATAAATATCAATCGGATTATGTTCTACCCAGCCAGATTCTGGATAATGTTGTGTTAATTCTTTTTGAGCAATACCAACAATTTCTCCATCAGTATTAAAAATTATAGTTCTTGTACTTGTAGTACCTTGATCGAAAGCTGCTATATATTTCTTGTGCATATCTGTAAATTCAGATTCAAATTAATTTCTTCTAAAATAGTTAAAATGAATTATTATAAAAGAAACATGACAAATATCATTCTTTAACATCGTTTATCTTAAGATTTTTGTGATTAAACTTAAATACTAATACTATGAATCACATCCCCCCGACTCAACAAATAGTTGATGAAGAAATACAATGGAACAAAGAAAAAACTATTGTTAGTAAAACCGATGCATTCGGAACCATACTATATGTAAATGATGTATTTAGTGAAGCTTCAGAATACAGTAAAGTAGAACTTATTGGTGAACCTCATAACATTATACGACATCCAGATATGCCTAAAGTTGCTTTTAAAATTTTATGGAAAGCTTTAAAAGATGGAAAAAACTTTCACGCTATTGTAAAAAATAGAACTAAATCTGGAAAATACTATTGGGTAATCACAGATTTCATTATAGACAGAAATGATAAAAATGAAATTACAGGTTATACCGGTAGAAGAAAAGCTGTTCCAAATAGTGTTATCAAAAAAATAGAACCTATTTATAAAACACTAGTAGAAATAGAAAAATTAAAAGGAGAAAAGGCAAGCGAACTATACTTTAATGCATATTTAAATGAAGAAATAGGCAAAAGTTATGATGAATTTGTTCTTGATTTATTTGAAGAAGAAGTTGCTAAACAAAAGAAAAAAAACGCTATAGCAAAAAGAGAAAATATATTTAAAAAAGGGCTCAACTGGTTTTTTGTTACAGAATATGAAATGAGTTGATTGTTGATTTGTGTGAACTACACCTTAAATAAATCTTTTTAAGGTGTAGTTTTTTTAATAAAATCAATTGTACTTGTTAAACCTTTAAATTTAGCCCTCTTAACTGCCGATTTTTTAAAAACCTTGCTAAATGTTTCTTGTGTTAACTCTTCCCAATCTCTTTTTTTTAATCCTAATAAATTTTCTTTTGGATTGAATAATGGTTCGTTATGAGGTTTTGAAAAACGATTCCACGGACAAACATCTTGACAAACATCACAACCAAACATCCAATCTTCCATATTTTCTTTAAACTGACTCGGAATATTATCACGCAACTCAATGGTTAAGTAAGAAATACATTTACTACCATCTATTTGATTATTTGGCAATATTGCTTCCGTCGGACAAGCATCTATACATCGTGTACATTTTCCGCAATGATCTGTTTCGAAAGGGTGATCATACGCCAATTCTAAATCAATAATTAACTCTGCTAAAAAGAAAAAAGATCCTTGTTGTTTTTGAATTAATAAAGTATGTTTTCCATTCCAACCTAAACCTGCTTTTTCCGCCCAAGAACGTTCCATTACAGGAGCAGAATCAACGAAACAGCGACCATTAACCTCCCCTATTTCGTCTCGTAAAGATTCTAATAATTCAAAAAGTTTATTTTTAATAACATGATGATAATCTTCCCCATAAGCATATTTTGCCAATTTATAGGAATCAGAATTCTGAACTTCCTCTGGAAAATAATTATAAGACAGTGAAATTACTGATTTCGCTCCTTCTACCAAAAGCCTAGGATCTAAACGTTTATCGAAATGATTTTCCATGTAATGCATTTCTCCATGAAAACCATTTTTTAACCAAGTTTCTAATCGCGAAGCTTCTTCCTCTAAAAAATCTGCCTTCGCAATACCACAAGACATGAAGCCCAGTCTTTTAGCTTCATTTTTTATGAATTGAGAATATTCTGCAGTTTTTTTCAAAAATTAAACTTTTTATTAACTACAAAATTACTCATAACTTTTAACTTTGTTATTTATTTACTAAATGTAAATCCAATAAACCCCAATATAAATCGTTGTCATAAAAAATAAGTATCATGAAAAAAATTGTCAAAATTATAGCCATAACATTAGTAGTAGTCATTGTTGCGCTAGCGGCAATTCCTTTCATGTTTCAAGATAAAATTGTTGCTCTTATAAAAGAAACAATTAACAATAACGTAAATGCTAAAGTTGAATTCGCGGATGCTAATTTGAGTTTACTTAAAAACTTCCCTAAAGCTTCTGTAGAATTAAAAGATGTTTTGGTTACCAATTTTAAGCCTTTTGAAGGTGACACATTGCTTTACAGCGAATCTGTAAAAATTAAACTTAAACTTACTGAGGTTTTTAAATCCTCTAACAGTCAGTTAAATATAAACTCGTTCACTATTGATAATTCTTTAGTAAAAATCCATATTGATGAACAAGGAAATGCAAATTATGACATTGCAAAAAAAGACGCATCTAAAGCAGTAGAAGAAAAAACTGAAGAAGCTACCGGAGAAAGCAGTAACTTTAGTTTATCATTAAAAGAATATGCAATTACTAATGCTACTTTAAGATACCACGACGACAAAGGAAAAATGGATGTAGTTTTATCTGATTTCAACCATTCTGGAAGTGGGGATTTTTCTCAAAAAACAACAGAGCTTGATACAAAAACAACAACTAACATCCTTTTTGAAAAAGATGGTAAAGCATTAGTTAAAAATCAACATTTAGATCTGAATGCAGTTTTAGCTCTAGACTTAGAAAGCGGAAAATATTCATTTTTAAAAAACGAAGCACATATTAACCAACTTCCTTTAATTTTTGATGGATTTGTTCAATTAAATAAAGATAACAGCCAAGAAGTTCATGTGAATTTTAAAACTCCATCTTCTGACTTTAAAAACTTTTTAGCTTTAATTCCAGAAGAATATGCTAAGAATATTTCTGATGTAAAAACTACTGGTGATTTTAGTATTGTTGGTAAAGTAGACGGAAAAGTTACAGAAACAACTATCCCAAAAATAGATGTAACCATTGCCTCTAACAACGCTTCATTCAAATATCCTAGTTTACCAAAAAGCGTAAAAAACATTCGTATTAATACTCAAATTAAAAATACTACTGGAAATGTAGATGATACTTATGTTAATCTTCAAAAGTTAGCCTTTAAAATTGACGAAAATGAGTTCAGTGGAAATGCTAAAATTAGTAATTTGACTAAAAATCCTTATATCAACTCTACTGTTAATGGAAAAATTGATTTAAGTCATATTGATAAAGTATATCCTTTAGAGCTTAAAAACGACTTAAGCGGAATTATAACAGCAAATTTAACTTCTAGCTTTGATATTGATGCTGTTCAAAATAATAAATACCAACGCATAAAAAACAGTGGTAATTTAGAAATTAAAGACTTTTTATTTAGCGGAGAACAAGTTGCTAATCCAATACAAATTAATGCAGCAAAAGTAGATTTTGCTCCAAAAAAAATATCATTAACAAAATTTAATGCCGTTACAGGTACAAGTGATTTAAATGCTACTGGTACAATTAATAATTTACTAGGTTTTTTACTTTCAGATAAAAATTTACAAGGAAACTTTAACTTAAACTCTAACTCTTTTAAGGTTAGTGATTTTATGGTTGCTGAAACCGAAACCAGTGAAATTCCTAAAGAAAAAACTCCTGAAAGCAAAGAAGGACAACCTAAAGAAAAACTTAAAATTCCAGCATTTTTAGATTGTGTTGTAAACGCTTCTGCAAAAGAAGTTCATTACGATAATTTAAAACTTTCTAATGTTCAAGGAAAGTTAATTATAAAAGATGAAAAAGCTACATTACAAAATGTAAATGGAAATATGTTTGGTGGAACTATAGCCTTAAACGGAGCTGTAAATACTCAAAAAGAACAGCCTGTATTTGATATGGATATGGGAATTAAGTCTTTTAACATCAGTGAATCATTTAAAAACATTGAACTATTTAAAATGCTTTCCCCAATTGCCGATGTTTTACAAGGGAAATTAAACACCAATTTAAATTTATCTGGAAATCTTAATGATGATTTTACACCTAATTTAACTTCTATGACTGGTAAAGCTTTAGCGGAAGTATTAGCAACAAATGTAGAACCTAAAAACTCCAAAGCTTTAAGCTTATTAGATCAAAACTTAGGATTCGTAGATTTAAAACAACTGAATTTAAAAGACATTAAAACTAATTTATCTTTTGATAATGGAAAAGTGAATGTAAAACCTTTCAACCTAAAGTATAAAGATATTGACATTCAAGTTGGAGGTAGCCATGGTTTTGATCAATTAATGGATTATAACGCTACCTTTAATGTTCCTGCAAAATACTTAGGAAGTGAAGTTAGTAATTTACTTGGTAAACTAGACAGTAAAGATCAAAACGTGAAAGTTCCTGTTACAGCTAACTTCTCTGGAAGCTTTTCTAACCCATCAGTAAAAACTGATTTAAAATCTGCTGTTAGCAACTTAACTACTCAATTGGTTCAAAAACAAAAAAACAAACTATTAGATAAAGCTGTAGGTGGTTTATTAGGAAATAAAAACAATAAAGCTTCTGCTACCGATAATAAAAAGGATAATACAGTAAATGCTGTAAAAGATGTCTTAGGTGGTTTATTTGGTAAAAAGAAAAAAAAGAAGAAAGAAGACAACAAAAAAAACTAAATATAAATCATTGATTTTTAGTATTTTATTTTTATATTTGAATTATACAATCTTAGTTTTAACTTTAAAGCTTAATATCCCCTATTATGAAACCTTTATTTCGCTCCATGAAGTTCTCTTATTCTTTTAAGTTCTTTTTTTAACTTAAAATAATTATACACACAATAACAGAAAAATGTTATTTGTATGTACTTCTAAAGAATTCAATTAATAGTTAACGATATTTCGTTATTATAAAAAGCTAGCAGTAAATAGTTGTATTAATAGTCCCTTGTATAATTGAGTACAATAGTTAATTATTTATATTACTGTTGTACTCATTTTACAGTAAAAACATTCTTTAACATTTCGTAAATAATATTTCATAAATAATTCAATTATGTTTGCCCTTGAAAAACCAAACTATTGATTATGAAAAACTTTACTTTTATTCTTTTTCTTTTAACTTCTTTAATTAGCTCGGCTCAAATTAAAGGTAAAGTAATAAACAAAAACAACGAACCTTTACCCTTTGTAAGTATTTATTTAGAAAATTCCCTAAAAGGCACAACAACTAATGATAATGGTTTTTACGAATTATCAACTTCTAAAAAAGGAAAGCAAACAGTTGTATTTCAATTCTTAGGTTTTAAAACAGTAAAGAAAGAGATTACTATTAATCAATTTCCTTTTGAATTAAACATTAAAATGGCCGAAGAAGAAGAGTTACTAGAAGAAGTAACTGTTTCTTCTACGGAGAATCCTGCAAATACTATTATAAGAAATGTTATTGCTAGTAAAGAAAAAAATACTAATAAATCTGGAAAGTATAAAGCAGATTTTTACTCTAGAGGATTGTTTAAAATTAAAAATGCTCCTAAAAAAATATTAGGTCAAGAAATTGGTGATTTAGGTGGTGGATTAGATTCTACACGTAGTGGAATAATTTATCTTTCTGAAACAATTTCGAAAATTTGGTACCAGAAAAAACCTAAAAACTTTAAAGAAGTTATTGTCGCATCTAAAGTAAGTGGCCAAGACAATGGAATCTCTTTCAACAGAGCTGCCGATGTAAATTTCAATCTATATAAAAATTTAGTTCCTGTCGCCGACACAGATATTTTCTCTCCTATTTCTAACTATACTTTTAGCTACTATAAATTTAAATTAGTAGGTACTTTTTATGATGAAAATGGAAAGTTAATTAATAAAATTAAAATCATTCCTAAAAGAAAAAATGATCGTGTTTTTGGTGGACACATTTATATTGTAGAAGATGACTGGGCTGTTTATGGAGCTGATTTAACTATTACTGGAGCACAAATTAACAATCCTGCAATAGATATTTTACATATTAAACAAAACTATAACTATGAATCTAATTCTGGAATTTGGGCTTTAATTTTACAAACTATAGATTTTAAAGTTGGTTTTTTAGGTTTTAATATTGACGGACGCTTTTCTGCTTCTTATTCGAATTATAATTTTTCTCCAGAATTTAACACTGAAACTTTCAGTAAAGAAATTTTATCTTTTGAAAATAATGCCACTAAGAAAGATTCAGTTTATTGGAATGAATTAAGAAGTGTTCCACTAACCAAAGAAGAGCAAAAAGATTACCTTGTAAAAGACAGTATTAAAGTTGTTCGTAATTCTAAAAAATATTTAGATTCAATGGATACAAAAAGCAATAAAATCACATTGCTTTCTCCTGTATTAGGATATACATATCGTAATAGTTACGATAAATGGTCTTTAAGTTATAATGGATTTATTGATAATATTCGTTTTAATACAGTACAAGGATTTAACTTTAATCCAGAAGTTTCATATTATAAAAGGATAAATGATAAAGGTAATATATGGAGATTAAGCGGATCTTTAAATTATGGATTTTCAGATAAAAAATTCCGTCCTGTTGTTAGCTTTTATAAAAAATGGAACAACATAGATAAGCCTCGACTTTCTATTTCTGCAGGAAATAAATTAAGTCAGTTTGACGAAAGAGATCCTATCAGCAGTTTAAACAATGGTTTTTATTCTTTAATGTTTAAAGAAAACTTTGCTAAGTTTTTTTCAAAATCATTTGCTTCCGTAGCCTTTTCTAAGGAATTATACCCTGGAGTTCAATTCTTTTCGAGTGCCGAATTTGCTGATAGAAGACCCGTAGTAAATACTTCAGATTATTCTTTCTTTAAAAGAGATAGAACTTTTGAAACAAATAATCCTATCGATCCGACTTCTAATACTGTTTCGTTTACAAAGCATCGTATTATTAAAGCACAAATAGCAACAACTATAAACTTTGGAAGTAAATATATTAGTTACCCAGATTCTCGATTTACAGTAAGAAGCAATACGTTTCCAACATTAACTTTAGGATATAGAAAGACGTTTGGATCAGAAAATTCTGAATTCCATTCTGATTTACTTTTCTCAAGGTTAGAACAATATATTTCTTTAGGCAATATTGGTGATTTCGATTACAGTCTTAGAGCTGGAATGTTTTTAGAACAGAAAAATATTCCTTTTATGGATTTCTATCATCCTTTAGCAAACGAAATAGATTTAACTCCTTCTGATCGTTTAAGTAGCTTTTTTATCATGCCTTATTATGATTTTAGCACTAATGATAGTTATGCTGAAATGCATATACAACATAACTTTAAAGGCTTTTTACTAAATAAAATTCCTTTGATTAACAAACTAAATTTCCATACTGTAGTAGGAGCTAAAGGATACTTTTCTGGTGGTAGAAAACCTTATTCTGAGTACTCTATTGGTTTAAACAATATCGGATGGGGAAAATGGCGTTTTTTACGATTTGATTTTGTACAATCTAACTTTAATGGAGTTAAAGAAAATCGTTTCCTTTTCGGAATTAGTCTGTTTGATTAATAACATTCAATGAAATTCACCTTTAGCAGGTCAATATTTTTATTTCAGTGGAAAATTATAAAAATTAGTTTCCCTATTGCTTTTCTATTTAGTTTTTCAGGATTGCACTTTGGAATTAGTCATCTGTTAATCAGTGTTTTTAATCATTTCTATATATGAAGTAAAATCAAAAAATGAGTATTATTTTTATCTTAATCAAGGAATTGATAAATCAACTCTTTGGTTTTCTACAATATTGCTGGTTTTCTTGTATTAATCTTAAATTTAATATGGACAAACTTCATTTAGATAGCACGATCAAAACTTTTGGTAATCATCAGATACTTAATAATGTTTTTTTAGAATGTAAAACAGGTGATATCATAGGTTTACTTGGAAGAAACGGTTCTGGAAAATCAACTTTATTAAAGATAATTTTTGGTACCGTGAAAGCTAATTTTAAATTTTTAAAAGTAAATGACTGCATCCTTAAATCTTCAAAAGAGATCACTAAGTACATAAGCTATTTACCACAAGAAACCATGCTTCCAAAAGAATATACAATAAAAACATTACTACATATTTTCGCTGGTAAAAGAGGAATCAAAAAAGCAGAAGAAAATACTTTTTTAAAAAAGTTATTAGCCACTAAAGCTGGAAACTTATCTGGAGGAGAACAAAAAATCATTGAAGTTTTTATGGTTTTTAATTCTAATTCGAAATTCGTTTTACTGGATGAGCCTTTTAAAGGAGTATCTCCTATCAATAGAGACTTCATTAAAGAATTAATTCAAGAAAACTCTAAAAATAAAGGTATCATTGTTACAGATCATGATTACTCTAGTATTATAGAAATATCTAGTGAAATACAATTATTAGATAACGGAAACTTAAGAAGAATCTCTCAAAAAAAAGATTTAATTGAATATGGTTATTTACCCGATTAATCTTCTTTTTTAGTCAAATACTTTCCAACAAAAAAAGTTCCGAAAGGAATTATTGCTAACAAACAAACTTTTACAAACTCTTTGTTAGCCCATTTAAATTCAACCTTCAGTAAAACTGCCAATGCTATATACCCTATAAATAGAATTCCATGTGGCATTCCTAACATTTTTACATAGGTTTCATTGTCATAAATATACTTTATAGGAGAAGCTATAAATAGTAAAAGGATATACGAAATCCCCTCTAAAAAACTTACTATTTTAAATATGTTGATCATAATTAGTATTAAAAATTAGCAAATAAACTCACTGAAAGGTTTCTTCCAGGTGCGGAAACTCCAGATGCAAATTCGCGATAATGTTCATCGAAAATATTATCTACTCTTGCTTGTAAACTGAAATTATTACTTAAATTATATCTAGCAAAAGCACTTAATGTATTCCAGCTTGGAGAACCAAAATATTTTTCCGTTTCCTCTGTTGCATTTATATCTACAATTGGAGTTTGCTCATGATTATCTATTCCTTCGTCAATATTAAAATCTGTAATATCTTTTTTAGCATTGAAACGGAAATTAACTCCAGCTTCTACTTTTTTTGTAACATAATTCACATCAAAATTTCCAAATAATGGTGGAATTGAAGACATTGGTTGATCTGTATCAAAAGTTTTTCCTTTTGTATAAGTGATAGAACCAGTAGTTGTCCAATTTTTGAAAAGCTTCCCCTGATAATTTACTGTAAAACCAGTTACATAAGCATTATCTCTATTTACATTTGCTACAATATTGTTACCATCTACACCATCGAATCTAATTGTAGACTGACCATTTAAAATAAAGTCTTCTCTGTAAATATAATTTGCTAATAAAGTATAATACACATTAGCTCCAATCTTAAATTTTCTATCATTAAAATACTTTTCTAATCCTATTTCACCACTGTAGGCATGTTCTGGCCTTAAATTCACATTTGGCACAGTTACGTTTCCTCCTTTTTCTCTTACCTTTCCAACGTCATCGATATTAGGAGATCTAAATCCAGAAGAAATTACAGCATTTAATTTCCAATTTTTAGTAGGTTTATGTACATAACCCACACTAAACGTTACTGCGGTATTACTTAAACTAATATCACTATCTGGTAGAGTAATAAAAGTATCATCAATCCATTTAGCTCTAAGTTGAGTATTTGTTAAACGAATACCAGAATTTAATGTTGAGTTTTTAGATATATCTTGTCTGTAATCTACATATAATGCTGAGCTTAAATAACTGCTTCCTCCATCTGCGTAACGAGATTGCACGGCAAAATCGCCATTAAACCCTACAATTTCATTATTAACTACACTAAGCTCTTTTCCAAAAGAATTTGAATTCACATCGTTGTAAGCAACTTCAAATCCATATCCTAAATTTCTATACTTAGCTAATGGAACTGAAAAATCTCCATTCAAACTAAAAATATCAACATCTTCTTCTCTGTATGATCTTTGTAAACTACCAAATTTTCTTTGAATTCTACTTTCTTTAATATTCTGATAAGCTAAAGTAAAAACTCCTCTTTTCATCCATTTTTTCTTTGGATTAATTTCTAATTGAGGAGATATTAATAATCGATCTTGTGGTCCATAATACCATTCTGCAAACTTTAAAGTAGATGGATCTGTTTCATCTTTAAGCTCTGTTAGTCTGTCAAATCGAGGAACATCAGAAGATGTAGAATACTGAATATTTATTTTAAGATCTGTACTTTTAGAAAGCGGCACATAAAATTTTTGTAGAATATCAGTTTGATTGTAACCTGTATTTCTTTGAAGATTTGGATCTGAGTTTAATGTTGGTGTTAATTTAAAATTGTTTCCAACATTTTCTGAAAAGTAATTAATTTTACCCCAATTTTCAAATCCATGTGATCTATTCTCTCCCATTTTTAAATCACCAAAATCACTATGTGATACACTTGTAAAACTTCCCCATTTTGGAAATCGTAACTCTACAGAAGCCTGATTTGTAATTTCGTTATTAACAGTAGAAAAACGTGAGAAAAAGTTACTTTTAACTTCTTTATTCTTAGATAATTTTGGCGTTTTAGTATAATAATGGATAACACCTCCTAAAGCATCTGAACCATAAGTAACTGAAGTTGGGCCAAAAACAATCTCAGTTCTATCTAACATACTTGGCGCGACAGTAATTGAATTCTGCAAGTGCCCTTTTCTATAAATTGCATTATTCATTCGAACACCATCAACAACTAAAAGCACACGATTACTTTCCATCCCTCTCAAAACAGGACTACCTCCTCCAAATTGAGATCTCTGAACTCGAATTCCTGGTACATTTGCTAATACATCAGCTGAACTTTGAGCTACAATTTTTTGTATTTCTCTGGCTTTAATTACTTCTATTTGCTCTGCAATTCTTTTCGTCTTTGCTTTATTCTTAAATACAGAAACTACAACCTCATCGAGTTGTTCAGACTCTTTAGAAAGAAAAACTTCTTTGTTATTAAGAAGTATAATTGATTTTTTACTTGAAAATTCTGCATAAGAAACATGAGAAAAGTAAATCATTTCGTTTGAAAAAAGTGTGAGGTCTACTTTACCATTTTCATCTGTTACACCAGATTTACTCTTGTCTTTATTAAAAACTGCTACCGCTTCTATAACTTTACCTGTTTCTGTATCGTATACAGTAACTTCCTGAGAAAATAAAGTAGTAGAAACACATAAAAAAAGTAAAAATATCCACTTCATGAGTTAACTAAACACTGATTCTAAAACGTCTAAAGATTTTGGTTTTTTAAAACCTTCCAAATGTAACTCAAAATATCGAATTATTAGCTTTAGCACGCTCTGTCTTTCTTTTTTATTAAATGAAATTGTATGAATTGCATCAAAATTTATGCCTAACAGCTTTTTAAATAAAATAAAATCGTTACCCGTTATTGTTGTTTTCTCATAAAGTGAATTTGTGAAACTTCCTTCCAATAAATTAAACCCTAAACTTTCTGTATGAGTAGTATCTGGATAAAATCCTAAAAAACGTGATAAATTAAGTAAAAACAACAAATGAAAATTAGAAATTGAATCATGAGTATCTAACCAAATCAAGGCTGTTTCAATGTAGTTATACAGCATTTCGTTTTTCTCTTCTTCCTGAATAATATTAGATAAGATTTCTGATATAAATAGCACTATAGTTTGCTTAACAACCGACATATATATCGTTTCATACATTGGTAAAACCTGCGCTTCTTTAATAGAGTTTAAATTCCCTTTATTATTATGACTTGCAGTTAATTGCAGTAAAGTTAACGGTTGAAAATATGCAGCTTTTAGTTTTCCTTTTTTTGACTTTAAAACACCTCTTATCATATAAGTTTTAACTCCATCTTCTTCAGTAAAACATTTTACAATTAAGCTAGAGTCTCCGTATTTTATAGCACTAAAAACAATTGCTTTTGTAGAAACTACTGCCATTAGTTTACAATTGCAATTTTGGTTGTAGCAGATTCCTCTCCTTCTTCAGTAGTTAATAATACAATATAAATTCCAGAAGCAACTTTTTGCCCTGCTAAATTTCTTTTATTCCAAACTACTTTTCCTCCTTGTACTTGCTGACCTTCAACAACATTTGTTTCATACACTAAATTTCCAGAAGCATCTAATATTTTTACATTGGTTCCTTTAGGAATATTAGTCCCATTTCTACCAGCTATAGTAACTTGATCGTTATTACTTAAAACAGGATTCGGATATGCATATACCTCACTTAACTCATCACCAAAAGGAGCAACATTACTGTTATAAGCGACTATACCTTTGTCTGTCGCAAAAAATACTTTTCCTGTAAACTCATCTACAGTAATTTTTAAAATTTTATTTGAAGGTAGTGGTGAGTTATCTTTATTAAAATTCGCTAAAGTATTTTGACCATTTGGGTTTGTATATAAAACACCTCCATTATCTGTTCCAAACCATTTATTATTAGCTCCATCAACTTTTATAGCATTTATGGTTTGATCTCCCAATAATTTTTTAGCAATACCATCATCTAAAATAATAATTGGCTCTGCATCGAAAACATTTGCATCAAAAATAGAAGCTGGATTATTATACACCACTAAACCAGACAAAGTTCCAATCCACAATCTATTATTTTTATCAATCGCTACTGTTCTGGTATTTCTATTTGGTAAATTTCCTTTTGTAGGTTCTGTTGTTAATGCTCTCTTTCTATCTCCATTTTCGTTGTATGCAAACAAACCATTACTTCTGGTAGTAATCCAAATTGTATTTGTATTGTCGATTGCTATCTCTCCCATACCAGGCCTATTTTGAACATATAACTCATTAATATTAAAACTTGTCCAATTTCCAGCAGGTGATAACTTCTTCAATCTTGATGAACCTAAAATATTCGTCACCCATAAGTTTCCTTCTCTATCTAGCGCTGTTCCACCAATACGGATAGTAACTCGAGAAGGATTTGTTGGAACAATATCTTCTAAAGGGCTATTTAAATGATTATAAAAATTTGAAATGTTATCATCCACAACTTCAAATAAGCCACCAGTTAATGGCGTATTTACAGCTCCAGTATCTCCAAAAGAACTTATAAAAACTCTATTATCACTATTTTTATCTATAGTAATACTTACTAAATCTCCAAACGGATTAGCTGGATTGAAAGGTGTATTTAACCATGTTTCACCGTTGAATCTTGAATAACCTTGACGTACCTGAGAAGGTGTAAATGTTACATCGTATCCTCCATACAATACCCAAAGATTATTATTAAAAGCTTCAATAGAAAAAACTTGATTAGATAATGGTCCATCTGGATGAATCTCTGTATAAGATCGTGTAGCTAAAGGAGCCATTAATAAACCAAATTCTGAGGTTCCTAATAATATTGAATCACCGTTAACGAAAGCTGTATTTAATGAAAAATTAAACGTAGTTGAACTTGTATTCGTTCCTTGTAAAACTAGAGAAGTGTTATAAACATTAGCTGAACTAGATAGTGATACTACTAAATTTGTAGCAGAACTTTTTATATCGTTAATGTTTTCAGGAAAAGAAAGTACGTTTTGTTGTGTTACCCCGTTTAACCTAACCAAATTACGATTAGACACTGCATAAATATTTCCTGAAAAAGATGTGATTTTTTGGAAGCTCCCTGTGAATCTTTGTTCCCAATTTGCAGCATCGATTAAGTTAGGGTTTGTAATATCTGCAACAAATATTCCATTATCTGTAGCTGCGTAAATTTCATTATTTAAAACTGTAATTTGATTTACATTTATACTGGTTGATCCAGAACCAATAAAATAAGTATCTCCAAATTCTAATCGTTCAATATCATATACAACTATTGCAAATGAAGTTGCTATAAATAATTGGCCGTTATGCTCAAAAATATCATTAATTCGTTTTAAACCAGATTGATTAAAATTTACGATATCAGGAGAAACCGTAACTGTACCATCATCACTAATTACCTCTATTAAACCAGTGTCATATCCGATAACAATTCTATCAAAAGCTTCATTATAATGAATTGCTGAAGTCGTTTCTCCAGATAAACCATTGACAGAAGACAATTTCTTTAATTCTTCTGAAGTTATATTGTATGAAAAAACCGCATTATCTGTTAATGCAAAGACATTTTCACCATTAATAACAAAGTCTCTTACATTATTGTATGAAAAAAAATCTTCCCAACGATCACTAAAATCATTTTGTGCATTAGATAACAACAAAAAACATAAGGCTATTAGTGTACAGATTTTCTTCATAATTGCTTCAAAGATATTTAATAATAACGATAAAAGCGATACATTCGTACAAAATAGAACTTGATCTTATGAGTGTTGAAATAGAACGCAAATTCTTAGTAAAAGATAATAGATTTATAAACGAAGCTTCGAAAAAAGTGTATATCAAACAAGGATTTTTAAATTCTGATAAAGAACGTGTAGTTAGAGTACGTTTAAAAGATGATCAAGGTTTTTTAACTATTAAAGGAAAATCAAATTCTTCTGGAACTACGAGATTTGAATGGGAAAAAGAAATACCTAAAACAGAAGCTGAGAGTTTATTCAATTTATGTGAAAAAGGAATTATTGAAAAATACAGATATCTTGTTGTAATAGATAATCACACTTATGAAGTAGATGAATTTTTAGGTGATAACTTAGGTTTAATTATTGCTGAGATAGAACTTTCAAGTGAAAACGAAAACTTCGTAAAACCAGATTGGTTAGATAGAGAAGTAACTGGTGAAACTAAATATTACAATTCTAACATTAGTAAATTTCCTTATAAAGATTGGTAATTATAAGTTATAAATGGCCCAAAAGTGACAAAGACTTCCTAATAATACAAAAACATGAAAAATCGCGTGGTTAAAAGGTATTTTCTTTATTGAATACAAAATAGCTCCAATAGTATAAAAAACTCCACCAGCTATTAAATAATTAGCTCCTTCTTCAGATAAACTTTCCATTAATGGTTGAATAAAAAATACTACCAACCACCCCATTAATACATACATTACTGTAGATACGTGTTTTAACTTCCCTGTAAAAAACAATTTGAAAATTATTCCTACCAAAGCGAAAGTCCAAACAATTAAAAACATTCGTAAACCTAAATCGGATTTTAAAGCAACCAAACAAAAAGGAGTATAACTTCCTGCTATAAGCATAAAAATTGCTGCATGATCGAAAACTTTTAGTCGTTTCCTTTTAACTGAATCTGTTGCTTTATGATAAAATGTAGATGCTGCATACAATGTTATTAAACTTATTCCGTAAATAATAAAACTTATTTGGTACCAAACATTAACATAGCAATATGCTTTAAATATCAAAAAAGGAAATGCAACACAACTCGCGAATAAACCAATTGCATGTGTGAGTACATTTAAATACTCTTCTTCTTTACTATACTCACTTACGTTCTTTCTGTTTTGCATGTAATGCTTTATTAGTGTCTTTCATGTATTGTTTATCTCTAGATAGTGCTGTATACATTAATTCAAAAAGTTTTTCTTTTATTCGATGTCTGTCTTCAATTTGTAAAGAATCTGTTGGTATAAATTTATATTGTTTTACGCGTAATTTCGTTGGCCCTCCTTTAAATATATTCCAAGAAAAAGATCTTTTACAATCAAAATATACTTGTGGAACAACAGGAATTTTGAACTCTATAGCCAAACTAAATGCCCCATTTTTAAAAGGAGCTAATATTACATCTTCTTCAGGAACTAAGCCTTCAGGATAAATCGCAACACTTGTACCATTGCTTAATCTTTTTTTTGCCAAACCATAAACCTTCCTTCTACTTTCAGCATTTCCTCTATCTACCATAATAACCACTCTCTTATAAAAAAAACCAAAAACAGGAATTTTAACCAGTTCTTTTTTTCCTACAAAAACAATTGGATTTTTACTCATAATAATCATTAACCAAATATCAAAAAAAGAGGTATGGTTAGCACAAAATACATAGCTTTTATTTCTATCAATTTCTTCTTCTTTTTCTATGTCGATACGACATCCCATTCCGTAAATTAAAAAGTAAGAAAAAACCCTTACCAACTTCCAAAAGTACGGGTATAACTTTTCACTAGAAGATAAAATGATTAGTAATGGCGACAATAAAACAATACCTATAAACATTAATACATAAAACCATGCACGCCATAATAATAGAAAGGGAATCTTTATGTATTTCATAGTTGCTAATGTAGTAATTTCTTTTGTTTGGAAAGTTTAAAGCTTATTTTTGTTTTACTTATTTTTAAAAAGTTTGCTAATGAAATTTTATTATATATCTCTGTTTTTGATATTACATTCATTACTCGCTAATGCTTGTAATTCTGCTTATCAATATAAAATATTTCCTATTGGAATTCAAAATCAAAATATTATCACTTTAACTGTAAATATTCATAGAACAGATTTTTTGGATAACACAGCCGAGTTTAGAGGTCCTGAAATTGGATGGAATATGGAATATTATGTTTCCACGTACAATTTAAATGGACAACTGATTTCAAAGGATAAAGCTGAAAAAATCGTAATTGAAGCGGAACATTATCTTAAGGAATTAACTGAAGTCTTTCAGAAAAAATTAAAAAGCGTAGTCTCACAAAATAAAAATATCACATTATTTAATCCTGAATATATTTCTTTTTGCGACTTTCAGAAGAAATGTAACATGCTTACTTTAGAAAACAATATTAAAAAGAAGAAGGATTATTTAATTTATAAATCAAAAACCACCCTATAAGTCTTAATGCTTTTCAAGAGTTTAAAAGAAGTGCTACATTTACCGATAATTTAAAAGCCTATTATTTAAGTTCTACTCGCGTTTATAGAGCAAATAATATTGAGATTATTATTGGTCATGTAGGAACTGGTCATGAAATATCTATGGGATGGATCACAAATGATCCTAATAAAAAGCCTAAAGATGAGTATGATGTTGTAATTTTGGCAAAAGAACGCAAACCAAATATAAAATTTGACAAAATAAGTGAAACCATATATGAAGAACCATTATTACATCATGGATATGGGTTTGACTTTTTAATATTAAAAGAAACAAAATAAAATGTCTAGAATTTTAACTGGTGTACAAAGTACTGGTACGCCACATTTAGGAAATTTATTAGGTGCAATTTTACCAGCAATTGAAATGGCTAATCAGCCAGAAAACGAGTCGTTTTTATTTATTGCAGATATGCACTCATTAACTCAAATTAAAGACGGAAATCAATTACGTGAAAACACTTACAGCACAGCTGCTACTTGGTTAGCTTGTGGTATTGATGTGAATAAAACTGTATTTTATCGTCAAAGTGATATTCCTGAAGTAACTGAATTAACTTGGTATTTAAATTGTTTCTTTCCATACAACAGATTAAAACTTGCGCATAGTTTTAAAGATAAAGCAGATCGATTAGAAGATGTTAATGCTGGATTATTTACTTACCCGATGTTAATGGCTGCTGATATTTTATTGTATGATGCTGAAATTGTTCCTGTAGGAAAAGATCAATTACAGCATTTAGAAATGACAAGAGATGTTGCCGAAAGATTAAATAATGTTGTTGGAGAAACGTTAGTTCCGCCACAAGCAAAAATTCAAGAACACACACAATTAGTTCCTGGAGTTGATGGTGAAAAAATGAGTAAATCTCGTGATAACGTAATTAATATCTTTTTACCAGACAAAAAGTTACGCAAGCAAATCATGAAAATTCAAACGGATAGCACTCCTTTAGAAGAGCCTAAAAACCCTGATGGAGATAATGTTTTTGCTTTGTATAAATTATTAGCTTCTGACGAGCAAATTGCTGAGATGCGTGCAAATTATGAAGGTGGAAATTATGGTTATGGACATGCGAAACAAGCTTTATATGAATTGATTATTGATAAGTTTGCTGATGTACGTTCAAAATACAACCACTACATGGAGAACAAAAATGAAATCGATGAAGCGCTAGCAATTGGTGCTGAAAAAGCTAGAAAAGTAGCTCAAGATGTTTTACAACGTGTACGTGCAAAAGTAGGTTACTAAACACAACCAAATTTAACATATAAGTTTAGTTTTTTTCGTAATTAAAAGTATACTTTTGCCTGCTTTTAATTACGAAAAAACTATGAAAAAATTATTCTTTGCGTGTATCACGCTAATATGCTTAAATGCATTTAAACTAACATCTCAAAACACATTCAAAAAAGGTTATTTTGTAACAAACTCCAACAAAAGAGTAGAGTGTTTGATTAAAGACGAAGGTTGGCAAAACAACCCAAAATCATTTAAATACAAACAAAATAATACTGAAAATATAAGCACTTCTGACAATGCTAAAGAATTTGGTATTTATAACCATGTTACATATATAAAATCAGCAGTAAAAATAGATAGATCTAGTAATAAAGTTAATTTTCTAACAGAAGAGCGTTTTCCTCAATTTAAAGAAGAGATTTTATACCTAAAAGTCTTACAAAAAGGTAAAGCTAACTTATTCCAATTTCAAGATGGTACCTTAATTCGTTACTTCTACAACTTAAACAACACTACCCCAAAACAACTTGTATATAAGAAATATAAGATTGGCAGTGATAAAATAAGAGAAAACCAGAGTTACAAACAAGAGTTATTCACAAAATTAAAATGTAAGGAAATAACCCTAAAAAGAGTAGAATCTATAAAATATAATGAAAGTGATTTAACAGCATTTTTTAGTGAATATAACCTATGTAATGGTAGCAAACCAGAATATAAAGTTAAGAAAGAAAAAACACCTGGTAAATTTAATGTATCAGTAAAAGCAGGTGCTAGTTTTTCTTCTTTAAATATTGAAAACAATATACTTCCTATAAAAAATGTAGAATTTAGTAGCATATCTAATTTTCGCCCTGGTTTAGAATTTGAATATATTTTACCAATTAACAATAACAAATGGGGACTTTTTTTAAAAACAACATATCAAACTTTCACTGGAAAAAGTGAAGAAAATTCTTCACAAGGTATAATTGTTAATACCATTAATACTGAAATTGATTACTCTTCTATAGAAATACCTATTGGCGTAAAACATTATATGTACCTAAATAAAAAATCTAAATTATTTATAGGAGCTGGATATTTAATTGATTTTCCTTTAGATTCTAAATTAAACTTTTCATTTGAGAGTACTTTAAATGGATCTGTGACAAGTACTAGTTCAGGAGAATTGAATTTAGAAGATAGTTCGACAGCTTTCCATTTAAACTTTGGGTATAAATATGATAAGTTTAGTATAGAATTTGAACATTATACTAATAGAAATATTATGAAAAATATTCCTTTCTGGAATTCTTCTTCATCAACAACTGCAATTACATTAGGATATACTTTGTTTTAATCTCCTTATAATTTTAACGATATATTTAATTAAGCTTCTAAGAGTATTTCTTAGGAGCTTTTGTTTTTTTTAAATTATTTGTTAATTACAATTAATCATTCTATTCAGAAAAAATAATTTACTGTTGGGAAAATAAATCAATTTCTCTATTTAAAAATTCATAATTTGATTTGTAAAGAACTCTATTAGCCAAAAACTTTAGTGTAACAACTATACATTTTAAATGTCTTTTTAAGACAACTAAAAAATCAAACATGAGAAACTTACTTACACTTTCACTACTACTTTTAACACATCTTTCTTTCGCTCAAAAACAATGTAAATGTTCTAAAGATTTAGATTTTGTAATTACTTATTATGAAAATAATCTTCCCGGATTTAAAGACAATGTTACTTCTAAAACAAAAGCAACATACACTTCCTTAAAAACCAATTTAATTGAAGAAGCAAATAAAGTCAGCACGAAAAACGATTGTTATAAATTAACATTACAATATGTAGAGTTTTTTAGAGACAATCATTCTTCAATTTACATGAGAAGTCAAAATATTGATGAAAATAATGAAGAAGAATTGCAACAATTTTTAACTTCAGAAACTTATACTTCAAGAGAAACGATTCCATTAGAAAAAGTAGATCAAAAACAATATCCAATAGATAATATTCTTGGAATTTATGAAATCAAAAATGCATATACCGTTGCTGTAATTCCGAGTAAAACTAAGCTGAGAGATTATGTTGGTGTAATTTTAGATGCGAAAACAAAACTTTGGAAAAAAGGACAAGTAAAGTTTGAACTTAAAAAAACAGCCTCTCCAAATGAGTTTTTGGCAATTAGTTATTTAAAAAATCATGCTATAAAATACGAAAGTCGGTTCTCTTTAAAAGAAGGTGTGCTAGGAGATTATTGGTTTAAAACCTCTTTAAATTCTTATGTGAACCATGCAATTGATGTTCCATCTACTTACGATTTTAAAATAATTAACGATAGTATTTCTTATTTACGAATTCCTACCTTTTCTGGTAAAAGAACTGCTAAAATAGATTCGTTATACAAAGCTTCCTTTAATAAAATTAAAAAGCAACCTTATTTAATTATTGATGTTCGTAATAATGGTGGTGGAAGTGATGATAATGTAAATCCACTTTTAGAATTCATGTACACAAATAAAATTAAAACCGATAAAGTTGATTTATACATTACTAAAGACAATATTAAAATTTGGGAAAGCTGGTATGAAGATGCAAAAAGCGATACTGTAAACTTTGATAAAGATCGAGTAAAATGGTTTAAGAAAAGGGTAGAACGAATGAAAGAAGCAAAGTTAGACTCCTACATTTCTGTATCGAAAGGAGGACGAATGAGTAGAAATTTTAAACCTAATGCTGTAAAAAAGGTTGCTATTATATATAATAAAAATTGTGCTAGCTCTTGTGAAACTCTTTTATTCTGGGCAAAACAAAGTAAGAAAACAATTTTAGTTGGAGAAAATTCTGGTGGTTATGTTGGTTATGGTGAAGTTGGCGCTGTAACAACTCCTTGTTACAATTTTACATTAACATGTACATCTAGTCGATACAAAAAGCAACGTACTTATGAAGTAATTGGTATTGCTCCTAATTTCTATTTAAACAATCAAAAAAGTTGGGTAGATCAAACTATTGAACTTTTGAAGGAATAAACTGAAAAAAAAGCTGTTTAAAATTAGCATAGTGAGATTCTGAAAAAAATTCAGAATGTCATTGTTTTTTAGACAGCTACTTTTAATCTTTAGTATACTTTAGAATTTCATTGACTTGCTCGATACTTAACTGTGGAAAAGTAGGTTGATGTTTTTTAGAACTCAAATATTCATGTAAAGAAAGTGAATCAAATTTTACACCTCGTAAAGCAGGGCCTGTAATATGTTTGTCTAACTTATGACAAGAAGCACAATTTGCATTAAAAAGCTTTCTTCCAGCTCTCTTTTCTTCAGTAATTGTATCTACAGTTCCACAAAAAAATCTTGGCTCTTCTTCTGCTGTTTCAGAAAATAACACAGAAGAAAAAAGCATCATCATGATCGTAATGAATACGACCAAATATGATGCAAATATTTTGTTTTTTAAACTCAAGAAACTAAGGTGCTGGATTCGGCATTACTGCGTGTACCGCTTCTATTTCTTTTAAAATTTCTTCAGTTAATTCAACATGAATTGAATTAATATTTTCTTTTAATTGATCCATTCTTGTAGCTCCAATAATATTACTTGTTACAAATGGTAACTGATTAATATAAGCTAAAGCTAATTCAGACAATGTTAAGCCGTGTTTTTCTGCAATTGCTAAATATGCTTGTACTGCATTTTGAGATCCGTCTCCCATATAACGCGCAATAAAACGTGGAAATAAAGTTCCTCTAGCTCCTTCTGGCTTTCCTCCATTTAAATACTTTCCTGAAAGTACTCCTTGTGCTAAAGGAGAATATGCTAAAAGTCCGATATCTTCACGCATCGAAACTTCAGACATTCCGTATTCGTAACCTCGATGAATTAATGAATATGAATTTTGAATGGTTACCATTCTAGGTAAATCATACTGTTCAGCAGCTTGTAAATACTTCATTGTTCCCCAAGGGGTTTCGTTAGATAAACCTACATGTTTTATCTTTCCTTCTTTAATTAAACCTTGAAGTGTTTCTAAAATTTCAATATGATTTTCTGCTTCTTTTGCTGATGTTTTGTACGGATAATCACGCACACCGAAACAGTTTACTCCACGATTTGGCCAGTGTAACTGATATAAATCGATATAATCTGTTTGTAAACGTTGTAAACTACCTTCAACAGCTTCAATGATATTCTTTCCTGTTAAACCTCCAGATCGAATGTGCGCTGTATAATCTCCACCCCCAGCTATTTTAGAAGCTAAAACAACTTTATCTCTATTTCCTGTTTTCTTAAACCAGTTTCCGATGATCTTTTCTGTAGCTCCATAAGTTTCTGGAGTTGCAGGTACAGAATATAACTCAGCAGTATCAAAAAAGTTCACACCTTGTTCTAAGGCATAATCCATTTGCTCAAATCCTTCTGCTTCTGTATTCTGATTTCCCCAAGTCATTGTTCCTAAACAAATCTTAGAAACTTTAACATCGGTATTTGGTAACGTTGTATATTTCATTTTTATCTCTTTAGATATTGAGTAATTGTTCGTGATTTCATTTTTTTCATTAGAGAATATAACACAACGGCTAAAATCATCAAATACCCTAGAGTAACTTTTAATGTACCAAAATGTGCTAATCCTAAAATCACACCTGTTAAACCTTCTTTTCTCCCTACAATTTCGTATTCATATCCTTTTTCAAGCTGATTTGCTAAATAATAAATCCAAGTAAAAATACCTGAAGAGAACAACAGCGCAAATAATTGAGGTTTTAAATGATTAATTATAGAAGGTTTCTTTTTTAAATATTCAAAACTGAATAACCTTTCTTTTAAGACTTTAAAAACTTCCTCTTTTGCTCTATGATCATTAAAATTGATACTTTCTTCACTATTACTATTACCGTAGAAAATTGTAATCTCTTTTTTATTCTCAGGATTTACAATCTTTTTAATATAAGAAAAAGGAATACTAAACAACTGATTTGGAATATTCCCTTTATTTAACTCTGATATTATTTCAGATTTGATAAGTTTTTTCAAACTTCCAAAGCAAATTAACTTTTCATTTATTACTATTAAATAATTTTTATTTTCTCCTAGCAACCAATATTTCATTCTTTTTCACTCAAATTTAGCGCAATCAAAGATTGAAATTCAATAATTGCGCTTTTTGTTTTCATACTTAACTTAAAATCGCGTCAATTCCTGGTAAAACTCTACCTTCTAAACTTTCTAACATTGCACCACCGCCAGTAGATACATAACTTACCTTATCTGCAAATCCGAATTGTTTTACTGCTGCAACAGAATCTCCTCCTCCAACTAAAGAGAACGCTCCGTTTTTAGTAGCTGCATCAATTGCATTTCCTAATTCAATAGTACCTTTTGCGAAGTTTTCCATTTCAAAAACTCCTAAAGGTCCGTTCCATAAAATAGTTTTAGAATTCGCTAAAACTTCTGCAAACTTTTTAGATGTTTCTGGCCCAACATCTAATCCCATCCAACCATCAGGAATTTCATTAGTATTCACTGTTTGAGTATTTGCGTCGTTTGCAAAATTATCTGCAATAACAGCATCTACAGGCAAGTGAATTTCTGTATTTTTCTCTTTTGCAATTTTTAAAATATCTAAAGCTAATTGTAACTTATCTTCTTCAACTAAAGAGTTCCCAATTGATCCGCCTAAAGCTTTTACAAATGTGAACGTCATTCCTCCACCAACAATAATATGATCTACTTTTTCAATAATATTTTCAATTACACCAATTTTAGACGATACTTTAGCTCCTCCTAGAATTGCTGTTACTGGTTTCTCTGAATTATTTAAAACTTTATCTATACTTTCTATTTCTTTCGCTAACAGAGACCCGAAACATTTTCTTTCAGGAAAAAATTGTGCAATTACTGCTGTAGAAGCATGCGCTCTATGCGCTGTACCAAAAGCATCGTTTACATAAACATCTCCTAATTTTGATAATTGTTCTGCAAAAGCAATATCTCCTGCTTTTTCTTCGCCATGAAAACGTAAGTTTTCTAACAATAAAATTTCACCGCTTTTTAATTCAGTAACAGCAGCTTCTGCGGCTTCTCCAACGCAATCTTCAACAAACTTTACTTGCACTCCGATTACTTCACTTACTTTATCAACAATATGCTTTAAAGAAAATTTTTCATCTACTCCTTTTGGACGACCTAAATGCGACATTAACACACAACTTCCTCCGTCTTCTAAAATTTTAATGATTGTTGATTTAGCTGACTGAATTCTAGTATCATCTGTTACCTGAAATTCGTCGTTTAGTGGCACGTTAAAATCTACACGGATTAATGCTTTTTTATCTTCAAAATTAAAATCATTGATTGTCTTCATTTTTTGTTTTTTTAGAAGTTTGCTCTTTTGTTGATTCCAACAAAAATAATTATTCTAAATTAGAAAAAACACGAATAAAAAAGCTTATTTCTTTAAATTTATAACGAAAACGTTTACTGTAAACCTTCTACTTATTTATGATCACTTTTACAAAAACTTCTAATGTTTCTGAACTAACTCAAATTTTAGAATTACAACAACGCAACTTACCCAAGAAACTTACTGAAGAAGAAAAGAAAACTCAGGGTTTTGTTACTGTTGAACATGATTTAGAAATACTTTCTAAAATGCATGATCTTCATCCTCATATTATTGCAAAAGACAATGATAATGTTGTTGGCTATGCACTATCGATGTCAACTTCATTTAAAAATGAAATTCCTGTTTTAATTCCTATGTTTAATGAAATAGACAAACTTAATATTAACCCGAATTTTATTGTAATGGGACAAGTTTGTGTTGATAAAGCATATAGAGGAAAAGGAATTTTTAGAGGTTTGTATGATACAATGGCCACAACTTTTTCTGGTGAGTTTACAAGTATTATCACAGAAATTGACGCTAATAATACTCGATCTTTAAAAGCACATGAAACTATTGGGTTTTCCGATCTTTGTACTTATGAAGCTGGACAACAATTATGGAAAGTAGTTGTTATGAATATTTGATCTATTAGTTTTGATAACACAATGGAATAATCTTTGATACAAAAAAATCCTATAAAATCTTATGCTATGAAAAAATATATACTATCACTATTTTTTATATCATTATCTATTTACAACTATGCATGTAGCTGTAATGATATTCCATTTGAAAAAGCTGTTGAATGGGCCGATGAAATTTTCATTGGTCGTTTAATTGAAATTAAAGAAGTGAAATATGAAACAAGTTTAGATGACCCCGAAGAAAGATATACTAGACTATGGTATGCAAAATTTGAAATAACAAAAAAATGGAAAGGTTCAAATAAAAAATATATTAAAGTATATCAACCTTCAACTAGTTGTGATTTTGATTTTAACTCACTAAATAGACATTATTTGGTATACACTAAAAAAGAAGAAGTTTTTAAGTTTTTTAATACTGAAAATGAAATTTCAAGACATACTACATGGCTTTGTGCTAGAAACAGAGAATACGAATTTGTTAATGAACCTGAAGATAGTGATTATTTTAAACTCAATAAATTATTTCCAAACGAGGTTAAATTAAGTAATTTTCAAATTAACTGGAAATTACCACTTTTGGGAGTATTAATTTTTATCACTGGTTTATTTATTGGAAGAAAAACTAAAAAGGCAAATCTGTAGGTTCTAAAAATGATATTTCTGGATTGTAAATCTCTTGAATTAACTTTTTAACTTGATCGATAAACGAATCTATTCTATCTAAAGAAACATTGTTGTCTTGCCCACGATACTTTTCAGAGAAGTTTAACTTCATAAATCCAGATTTCAATCTTTTAAAAGAAATGATTCCAGCTTCTATTTCAAGTTCTGCCGTAGGATTATTTTGTGTATACATAAACGCATACAACAATACCTGAATGGCTTTGCTATATTTAAAATCTACAACGGCTGTTATATCCGAAATTTTTAAATCTGAAGCATTAACAACTCCTGTTTTGTAATCAATAATACGAGTTACTCCGTTAAGTTGATCTACACGATCTACTTGTCCGTGTATTTTAATCGGATAATCGATTCCGTCTACATTAAAAAATGCTTCATAATCTTTTTCTACTTCAACAATTTTTAAGGCATTATTCTCATCTGAAAGCAATGTGATTTCTTGATCTAAAAAGTTTTGTACAAAACGAACAGCAACTTCAAAAATCAATCTGTTTTTTCCAGTAGTAATATCTCCATTTTTAAAATACTCTGCGAAGAAATGTTCTACCAATTCAGAAACCTTCTTCTTCATCACAGATACATCATTTTTCACGATAAACTTTCCGACAAAAGGTTCGTATAAAACACGTAACGTTTCGTGCACAACAGTTCCTAAAGTATTAAATGCAACTTCTTCTTCGATATCGTCAAACTCTCTAATTTTTAAAACTTTTTGCTGATAAAAAGCAACCGGATTATACAAATAATTGGTTAATGCAGAAGGAGAAATTCCTTTAGTAGCTAATTCTTTTAATCGTTCAAGAATCGCTTTATTTTTATGAACTTCTAATTGTTCTTTGGTTTGCTGTGTTACTTTCGGACTTATAAATGTGTGCTTTACATTATCTTTTAACAACTCTAATTGTGTTAAAAAACGACTCTTCTCTCCTCCTCCATACGAATCACTTTCCGTATTATAAATCAAATAAATATTTTCTGCTCTTTGAATCAGTCTGAAAAAGTGATACGAGAAAATTGCATCTTTTTCTTTATAACTAGGCAAACCGTAATGCACTTTTGCATCAAAAGGAATAAATGACGTTTGTTTACTAGATGCTGGAAAAACACCTTCATTTACCGAAGTAATAATTACATTTTTAAAATCTAACAGACGTGTTTCTAACATTCCCATCAACTGTAAACCTTGTAAAGGTTCTCCTTGGAAGGATAAACTTTCAGAAGAAATAAGCTGTTTAAAGAACTGATATAAAACTTTTAAATCGGAAAAATAACCAAACTCTAATTGTAAATTTTGTAACTGATTAAAAGCTGTGTAGTATCGAAATAAAAACTCTTTTTCTAATCCTTCAACTTTATCTTTTAAATGCTCTATAAATCGAACTATTCTTTGTAAAAAAGCATCTACTGTTTTAAACTCTGAAAATAAATCGGAAATCAAATCTCGTTTTACTTCATCTAAATTTTTAAGATAACTTTCGATGTAAGTTTTAGAAACAAAAGTTCTGTTTTCAGTAAAAATTGCACCTATAATTTGCTCAGAAACAACTTCGGTTTCTGTAGTTAGTATTTTATAAACAAAAGGTTCTTTCAATAATTTTACTACTTCTTTGTAATAAAATTGTTGCGCATCTTTTTTCTGAAGTCTTTCTTGTGTAATGAACAGTTGAAACAACGACAAAAACAAACTTGTTGACGGCATATCTTTTAACGGATATCCCATCGTAATATTCACTGAATTTACATTCAGCGGTAACGAATTTAAGGTAATTGGTAATTGTGATTCTTCGGCTAAAACTAAAGCTGTATTTTCATGACTAGAGAATTGCGATAACAATTCTCCTGCATACTTCATTTGTGTTACATTTTTAGAAGCTCCGATTAATTCGATATTCTTAGGTTGCGAAAACCAATTTCCAACCGTTTTTATTTCATTTGTTTGATAATATTTCCACCTGGTTTTATACTTTCTAATAAATGCACCTGCTTGATGATTTGAATACAAAAACGTTTCATCAATATCCCAATACACTTCAGTATTTCCTTCCAACAACATTTGTTTTATCATGAATTCTTCTGCTTTGTTTAAAGCATTAAATCCAATAAAAAAGAACTTTCTATCTCCAGATTGTTGTAAAAATCCTTCTAATTTTTCGGTCGCTTCTCTGTACAGACATCCTTGATATCCGATTTTATTTTCAATCAGATATTCATAGAAAAAATTATAATATTCGTTTAGTTTTTCAGTGAATGCAAAGTGATCTTTTATTAATTCAGTTTCTTGAAAAGTACCTTTTACTGACCATTTTTTTAAACGTTCTACGTCTCGAATGTAAACGAACACTTCTTTCGTATTTACTAAATGCTGATCGATCTCATTAAAGTCTTGTAACACTGTAAATGCCCAAGAAGCAAAAACATCAAACGTATCTGGTTTTTCTTCAACCTTTTTATAAATCTGATAGAAATAAAACAATAACTGAATTGAATCTACTTTACGAATTCCAGATACTTCTTCTGTAAACTCTTCAATGTTCAATATTTCAGGGAAAAAACCTTTTACTTGCGCATCTTTTAGTGCTTGCTTTACAAAAACTCCAGCACGATTCGATGGCAATACAAAAGTTACATCTTGAAAAGATTGCGTCGTTTTTAAGATGTCTTGAATTGTTTCCTGAATAAATGTTTGCATTTATTTTATTTCTGTTTGAATCTTTAAATTGAGAATACAAAGTTAAGTCAATAATGTTATTCTTAAGAATAAAGAGATAACATGATAACTGGATAGATTTCTAAAATACGATAATTATGTTATTTTTGATTTCAACTAAATACAAATGAATACACTTTCTGTTGCTGCATTACAATCTGATTTAGTTTGGGAAAACCCGACTAAAAATTTAGAAAACTTCACAAAGAAAATAAATCATATTTCTGATGCTGTAGATCTTATCGTGTTACCAGAAATGTTCACCACCGGTTTTTCCATGAATGCTAGAAATTTGGCTGAAAAAATGGATGGTGTTTCTGTACAATGGATGCAAAAAACAGCAGTAGCAAAAAATGCCGCTATACTTGGAAGTATTATTATTGAAGAAAATGATGCGTATTTTAATCGTTTGTTATTTGTTTTTCCGTCAGGTGAAATTCAGTATTACGATAAAAAACATACGTTTACTTTAGCTAAAGAACACGAAACGTATACTTCGGGAACTCAAAAGTTAATTGTGGAATACAAAGGATGGAAAATTTGTCCGCTTATTTGTTACGATTTACGTTTTCCTGTTTGGGCTAGAAACGTAGAAGATTATGATTTACTTTTATATACTGCAAGTTGGCCTAAAAAACGAATTAACGCTTGGGATGCTTTATTAAAAGCTAGAGCAATTGAAAATATGAGTTTTACCATTGGTGTAAACAGAATTGGTTTAGATGGAAATGATTATGAATACGTTGGTCATTCTGCTGTTTATGATTGCTTAGGGAATTGTTTGTCTGAAGAAAATAATGAACTAGAAAATACAATTACATTGAAACTTCAGAAAAATGAACAAGATACAGTTCGAGAAAAACTTGGCTTTTTAAAAGACCGAGATAAATTTAGTTTGCTATAAATGAAAAAATCAATTTTCTTATTTTTTTTATTCAATCTAACGGTAATAACACTTTTTTCTCAAGAACGCAAAATTTACTTGGGTTTAAATTATGGTAGAGCAACACAGAATAGCTTTCCATTAAATGATCCAGATTACAGTTATGATAATCAGTATTTAAAAGTTCAGATCAATTATCCGCTAACACTAAAGGAGAACTTTAATTTTGAACTTTTAATTGAGCCAAGTATATACTTTGCTAATCATCAATTATTAAACGAACAATTTGTTTTACCAACCACAGAAAACTATTTAGAGTTACGAGAAAAATTTACCAAAAGGAGAGCTTTTGAAGAATATGCTTTAAACATTGGAATTTTAGTTCGCTATAATGTGTTTTCAAATTTTAGTTCGTATTTACTTGGTAGTGTAGGTCCTATGATTTCTAATGAAGACACAGAACGTTTAAAAAGAGGATTTGCTTTTTCTGATATTTTAGGTTTAGGGTTTTCTTGGAAACAAAAAAGAATACTATTTGATTTTCGATTGACCTTACGACACAATTCTAATTTAAATTTTGCTTCCCCTAATAAAGGACATAATAGTTTTGGTATTGAATCTGGAATTTCTTTTCAACTTTAAATGAATCGTTTTTATTCCTATTTTTACTAACGAGTTAAAAAATATTCAATATTTATATGGAAAAAGTACAACTGTTCACTTTACTTCTTATCGGTGTAACAGCTTTTATTACTAACAAAGGTTTAAAGGAATTTACTTTTCAAGACAAATTCTTATTTCATGTTGATAAAGTATTCATCAACAAAGAATATATCCGACTAATTTCATCAGGTTTTCTTCATGTAGATTGGAAACACTTTGCATTTAATATGATTACCCTATATCTTTTCGGATCTAATTTAGAGGATTCTATTGGTGCATTTCTTTTCTTCCTAATTTATCTCATCAGTTTAATCGGTGGAAATCTGTTTGCTTTATACATTCATAAAAACCATTCCGATTATAGAGCTGTTGGTGCTTCTGGAGCTGTTAGTGGAATCGTTTTTGCTGCTATTGGATTGTCTCCTGGTATGGAAATTGGTTTTATCATTCTTCCTTTTAAATTTCCTGCTTGGTTATATGCTATAGGATACGTTTTATACTCTATTTACGGAATTACAAGTAAAAAAGATAATATTGGGCACGAAGCTCATTTAGGTGGTGCAATCATAGGTTTATTAACCGCTATTGCTATTAAACCAGAAGTTATTAATACTAATTTTTTAACTATTGCGCTAGCATTAATTCCAACTTCTATATTCTTGTTTTTACTTATTATTAAACCCCATATTCTTTTATTGAATGATCCGTTTAAAAGCGCACCTAAAAACGTTACTATTGATGATAAATTCAATGAAATAAAAGTAGCTAAACAACAAGAAATTGATTCTATCTTAGATAAGATAAATCAAAAAGGATACAATAATCTTACTCAAAAGGAAAAAGAAAGATTAGATGAGCTTTCTAAATAATAAGATTAAAAATAAGTTCTTTTCTTAAGCAACCAAATTAAACATTCATTATCTATCTAGTATAAATTAAAAAGATTTAGAAATGAAAAAACTTATTTTATTATTTACTTTTATTGGATTATTAACCTCTTGTGAAGAAGACAATGAAAGTCAAATTGTTGACATTCGTGTAAATCATTACAAAAACACTGCTATAGGTTTAGCTCCACAGTTTACACTTTTAGTTCAAGAAGGAAATGTTTTAAACACTGACACTTGGTTTAATTTCTTTTCTACAATTGAAGGATTCACCTACGAACCTGGTTATACTTATGCCTTGTCTGTAAAAAAAGAAGTTGTTTCTAACCCGCCACAGGATGCTAGTTCTTTAAAATATACTCTTCAAAAAGTGATATCTAAAGAAAAAGTTAGTGACGATACTTCTTTTAATCTTTCTCTTAAACTTGACGGAAATAGCTTTGTAAATGTTTCTTCTTCAAATTTTTTAATTCTAAATACAATAACAATTGATTGTGGAGATTTATGTCAAGAATTAGAAAACAAACTATTAACCGAAAACAATGTAACTGGTACTTTTAAGCATATAAATGAAAATAAGTTAAAATTAGTTGATTTAAATTAAATCAAATTTGTCCATAAATAAAAAAAGCAACCGAATTGGTTGCTTTTTTGTTTATGCTGGTATCATCCATTTAAATTTAAAATCTGTATCTGGAATTACAATTCTTTCTGTAATTCGATACATTCTATCTGGCAATTTCATTAAGTAATCTCTTGCCTTTTCAGCTTCAGCGGTTAAACCTGTAATTTTATCAATTTCCCAAGCTGCATTTAATTTTCTAAGAATATCTACATAATCGAAACCTGTATATACTCCAATTCGTTGTGCTACTGTTGAAAAATCATCAAATAAGCTTCCTTTCTCATTAAAAGATTCACGTAAATGCATTGCTGGCATCACAATTTTATGTTTCATCATTTTTTCAAAAGCTAACATCATTTCACTAGGATCTATTGTAAAAATTTCTTTTACAAATGCTGTATAAGCTTTATGATGTCTCATTTCATCTCCTGCAATAATTTTAGACATTCTTGCTAATAATTTATGCCCTTTTTTACGTGCTATTTTTGCAACATTATTATGCGAAATATATGTTGCTAGTTCTTGAAAACTGGTATATACAAAATTCTTATACGGATCTGTTGAAGTTCCAATATCAAACCCATCTGCTATTAAATGCTGTGTAGAAATTTCTACTTCACGCATATTCACTCTTCCAGAAAGGTATAAGTATTTGTTTAATACATCACCGTGACGATTTTCTTCCGCTGTCCAAGCTCTTACCCATTTAGCCCAACCGTTATCAGGATCTTGTTTCACTCCATCTAACTCCATTAACCAAGATTCATAAGTTGGCAAAGCTTCTTCGGTAATTGTATCACCTACTAAAACAGCCCAAAAATCATCTCCTAATTCTTTAGAAATTTCTTGTATCTCTTTAACCTCTTCTATAAAGTTATCACTCTGAGAATTAGGCAAAAAATCAGTTGGTTGCCAAATTTTTTCAATTGGTATTAAAAAATCTTCTACAAAACCATGGATTTTACTTTCCAAGGTTTTCATTACTTCTTTTCTTATATTGTTTATCGACATTAATCTAGTTGTTTATTCTACTACAGCACCCTTAATATCAGCTTCTACTTTAGCTAATAAATCATCAAATGGTAAACTGTTTATCTTTATTGGTTCGTGTGTTGTAATTTTTATCGGACTTCCAATTCCTAAAGGAAATTTTCCATACTTAAATACTTTCCAAGAATTGTTTATTGTTAATGGAACTACATAACTATCTGGATTGTATTTTACAAGCATCTTAAGTCCATTAGATGCAAAGCTTTTAGGTTGTCCATTTCTACTTCTTGTTCCTTCAGGAAAAATAGTTGCGGACCAGTTATTTTTATGAATTCTTTTAGCGAAATCGATCATTTCTGTTATAGCTTGTTTTCTATCTTTTCTATCGATTAAGGCAGCTCCTCCATGTTTTAAATTGAAAGAAATACTTGGAATTCCTTTTCCTAATTCTTTTTTAGAAACAAATTTTGGATAATGTTTTCTGAAATACCAAATAATTGGAGGAATATCAAACATACTTTGATGATTAGACACAAAAATAATCGTTTGGTTTTCTGGAATTTCATATTTGTTTTCTACACGAACTGGCACTCCTAAAATTAGTAATGATTTTACTAAAAACCAGTTCATAATATTCACTACTTTTTGATGCCCTTTTTGACCACCTAATTTTAAACCTAACCATTGAATTGGGTGAAAAATTAGAAGTAGCAAGAAAAATACAATTGCAAAAATTGAGGATAAAAAATAACTTATTAACTTCATTTTTTAAAAAATAAGATTCCCGCTAATTGCGGGAATTATGTTTTTAGTTTTAAGATAACCAATTAGACCAAGGAATTCTTGACAAAACAAACAGTAAGGCTATTCCATAAAAAATAGTAAAGGTTTTAAATTTAGATTCACTTTTCACTTGTTTCTTATGCTTAGACCATCCTATTGTGATTAAAGTAATTGCTAAAATCATCATTATTGGGTGCTCTACAGCCAACAACCTGTTTGTAGCATCTATTCCATTAGCTTTCATAGATTTATACCAAGGAGACATAAAGTACCATCCTAAACCTATCAATAACTGAATGTGAGCAGTGATTAAAGTAAACAATCCTAAGCGGAAATCTTTATGTGTAAATTCTTTTTTCTGTACTAATCCTATTACAGCATTTACAACAGCAAAAAGTAATACTGCTAATGCAATGTAAGCCCAATAAGAGTGAACTGTTTTCATCATAATTAGTTAGTTTATTTATATGGTAAAAGTACTGAATTTTATGCATAAAAAAACCACCTCAAATGAGGTGGTTTTAAAAAATATGGTGAATATCTTAGTTAAAGATATATCTAAGACCAATTTGTGCTTGCCATCTAGAAGATTGAATTCCTCTATCATCAATTTGATTGATAGTTGGTCTTCTATTTGGATCGAAAGTAAACTCTGGATTATCAGTACCTCCTCTTGTAACATTAATAAGACTTACATCACTAGCGAAATATGTTTTACCCCAATCTTTATTTAATAAGTTTGTGAAGTTAAAAATATCTGCACTTAACTGTAATGTATGCTTTTGACCGAAAGCTTTAACTGTGAAATCTTGTAAGAACTTTAAATCTACAACATGAGAAAATCTAGCTCTATCTCCATTTCTTTCTGCATAAGTACCTCTTCTTGTTCTTAAATAATCATCATTTTCTATATAAGCATCTAATGCTGCCCACTGCTCAGCAGCTGTTACTGTAGTACCGTTACTTGTAAAATCAACTAAGTTAATTTCAGAAGCATTAGCTGGTACATAGATTAATGCATTATCTCTTGAATCATCATTTAATAAATCACGTCCTCCATATACATAAGAGAATGGTCTTCCTTCTGCTCCATTATAAAATAAACCAATTGTTGTTTTTAAGTTTTCGTTCCATTTGAAATCTGCACTTACATTAGCGAAAACTCTACTTCCTTGATCAAAACCTGATCTACCTAATTGAGGATTTCCGTTTTTACCATTAACAGTAACGATTCCTCTCCACTGAGAACTGTTTTGAGATGAAGTACCATCGAAGATACTTGTAGAAGATCCGTAAGAATAAGTAGCAGTAGAATATACATCAATTAAAGAACTCTTAAATGTGTTTCTAGCTGTGAAAGATGTATTCCAAGAACTACCAACATTTGTATTAGATGCTAAAATAATTCTTCCATATGTATTATCTATAGAACCTCTTCTGTTATAGAATGGTCTGTTATCTGCTCCAATTAAATTTCCTACTGCATCAGGAATATTTAAGTTTTCATAGAAAATTGCTGATAAATTATCGTTATAAACAAAATCAGCAGAAACAGAGAAACCTGCTGGTAACTTTCTATCAACAGCAATGTTATATTTTACTACTTGTGGTAATTGGAAATCTGGAGTAAATAAATCTACATTTCCTCCTGTGAATCCAGAACCTGGAGCAACACCAATTGGCTGAGTATTAACATCTGGGTTAAAAGTTAAACCTGTAGCATCTTCAAAGTTTCCTTGAGTAACACCATTATTGTTATATGTTCCTCCTGGCCATACTAATGGTAATCTAGAAACGAAGATACCCATACCTCCACGAATTTGAGTAGTCGATTTTCCATCAACATCCCAGTTAAATCCTAATCTAGGAGAAATATATAATCTTGAGTTAACTCCTCGACCAACTCTAGCTCCTTTTAAATCTTTTCCTGCAGCTTCTAACAAAGCAACAGTTCTTGTATTAAAATCATTATTTACTGCTCCATCTTCCCATACTGGAACGTCGAAACGTAAACCTGCAGTAAGTTTTAAGTTATCTGAAAAATCTACTTCATCTTGAACATAGAAACCAAATTGTTTAGTTCCGAATTCTGCAGCACCAGAAGAATCATCTCCTACACTATTAGAAATTAATGAGTAGTTTCTTTCAAAATCAATTAAATTCGTGTTATTGATAAAATCATCAACAGAATCGTATACATATGTACCATAGTTAGAAGCAAAGAATAAATTCTTAACATCTGTAAATTCGTTATGAGTTCCTAAAGTTACAGTATGCTTACCATAGTAAATATTAAAGTTGTTTGTTACAGTTAAAACATCTGTGTTTAACAAGTTAGCTGTTGAAAAACGTTCAGCACCAAACTGAATACCATCAAAACCAAAAGTATTAATACCATCTCCAATTACTACAGTTGGGAATGGGTTACCAAATGGAGATCTATCGTCTCTTACTCTTGTATAACCAACTAATAAACTGTTTGCTATTTTATCTCCTTGATAATTCCACTCTAAAGAAGAAGAGTTTGTGTTACTGATGAAAAACTCAGAACCATTAGAAAAACCTAAACTTCTAGAACCAGAACTTCTAGTTTCTAAATTTTCTGCACTTACATAAGTGTGTTTTAATAAAAGTTTATTTCTATCATCAATATTCCAATCGATTTTTGCAGTAATCTTATCACTTTGTAAAGTTCTTAATGCATTCTCGAAGCTTCCGATATCGTAACCATAAGTATTTAACACATGGTTTCTTAATCTAGTAATATCAGCAGCATCAGAATCACCGTCATAATTTTCAATTGCAAATGGTTGTGGTAATTCATCATCTTGTCTTTCATAATTTACGAAGAAGAATAATTTATCTTCAATAATAGGACCTCCAATTCTTACACCATAAGTATTAGCAGTAAATTCTCCTAATTTTTGTCTTCCTTCAGAACCTACTAAATCAACTGGAGTTTTTCCAGCTAAATCTTCATTTCTTGTAAAGAAATAGGCAGATCCTTCAAACTTATTAGTTCCTGATCTTGTAATAGCATTAATTGCACCTCCTGTAAATCCAGATTGTCTTACATCAAATGGAGCAATATTTACTTGAAATTGCTCGATTGCATCAATAGAAAAAGGACTAACACCTGTTTGTCCTCCGTTTGTTCCAGAACCTGCTAAACCGAACACATCATTGTTTACAGCTCCATCAATATAAATAGAGTTATATCTGTTATTCTGTCCACTAATAGAAATTGAGAATCCATCATCTCCTTCACTAATTTGAGTTTGAGGAGTTAATCTTACGAAATCTGCAACAGAACGTGAAGCAGAAGCTAACGTAGCTAATTCTCTTTTTCCGATAGTAGTTTCAGAACCAGTTTTATTACCATCGATTAATCCATCTCTTTGCGCATTAATTACAACCTCTTCAAGTTGATTAGAATCTTCTTTAAGAGTAAGGTTGAATTTTTTAGACTGACCTAATGTTAAATAGATCCCACTATTTTCAATTGTTTGGAAACCAACAAAAGAAATAGTTAACTTATATGGCCCACCTGTTCTCATGTTAGAAATTCTAAAGAATCCATCAAGATCTGTAGAAGCACCATACTTAGTTCCTGAAGGTGTATGTACTAAAAGTACATTAGCACCTGGTAACGGTTCCCCTGTGTTATCTGTGATTTTTCCAGAAGCAGAAGAAGAAGTTACCCCCTGACCTAATACTGTTGTTACAACAAACAGTAAAGATACTAGTAGTAAATTTTTGAAATTTTTCATTGTCCTTTATATAATGTAATTAAAACGAAGCAAAATTCACTCTTTTTAATATTTCCAATATTAAATAAATGTTAACTTTTTTAACGATCCTTTAAGAATATTCTCTTCGTTTTAATTTTCAGGACTAATTTTTTAAGATTTTTTTAGCTAATTCCTTCCCTAACTCAACTCCAAACTGGTCATAAGAATATATATTCCAAATGATTCCCTGCACAAAAATTTTGTGCTCATATAATGAAATTAGTTTCCCTAAAGATTTAGGTGTCAATTCATCAAATAAAATCCCATTACTTGGTCTATTACCTGTAAATACTTTATAAGGAAGTAATGAGTTAATTTTCTCCATTTCCCCAGAAGTTTTTAACTCTAAATGTACTTCTTCTTTGGTTTTACCGAAAGCAAGTGCCTCCATTTGGGCATTATAGTTTGCCAATAATTTATTGTGGTGATCTTCCAAACCGTGTAACGATACTTTGTAACCTATAAAATCTGTTGGTATTAGCTTTGTACCTTGATGAACTAACTGCATAAATGCGTGTTGCATGTTTGTTCCTGTGCTTCCCCAAACAATTGTTCCTGTTTGATAAGTAATTTCATTTCCATCTCTATCAACTCCTTTTCCGTTACTTTCCATAACAGCCTGTTGAAGATAATCTGGAAGTTTTGATAAGTATTGTGTATATGGTAAAATTGCTTCTGTTTCTGCTCCATAGAAATTATTATACCAAATACTTAATAAAGCTAAAATAACAGGTATATTTTCATCAAACTCTGAAGTTCTGAAATGGATGTCCATTTCTTCTGCTCCGTTTAATAATTCTCTAAAATTATCGAATCCTACAGCTAAACTTATTGACAAACCTACTGCAGACCATAAAGAGAATCTTCCTCCAACCCAATTCCACATTGGGAATACATTATTTTTATCGATACCAAAATCGTAAACTGCATCTAAGTTTGTAGAAACTGCAACAAAATGTTTTGCTACATCGAAAATTGATCCAGATTTTAAAAACCAATTTTTGATTGTATTGGCATTACTAATTGTTTCTTGAGTTGTAAATGTTTTTGATACAATTACAAAAAGTGTTGTTTCAGGATTTAAATTCTTTAATACTTCAGAAACATGATCTCCATCTACATTAGAAACAAAATGTGTATTTAATTTATTCTTGTAAAACTTTAGTCCTTCAACAATCATATCTGGACCTAAATCTGATCCTCCTATTCCAATATTTACAACATCAGTAATAGATTTTCCCGAATACCCTTTCCATTTTCCAGAAATTACTTTATTACTAAAAGCTCTAATTTTTCTTAGTGCGGTTTGAACTTTTGGTTTGATATCTTTTCCGTCGACTAAAACTGGCTCTTCAGAAGTACTTCTTAAGGCAGTGTGTAATACAGCTCTACCTTCAGTAACATTTATCGTTTCTCCTGTAAAATATTTCTCTATGGCATCTTTTAACTCTACCTCATTAGCTAATTCAACTAATAAATCTAAAGTTTCTCTAGTGATTCTATTTTTTGAGAAATCAACTTCTAAATCATTAACTGTTACAGAGAAATTTTCTTTTCTATTTTCATCTAACCTAAATAATTCTTTTAAGTTTAAGCTTTTAGATGCTTCAAAATGATCTGTTAATTTTTTCCAAGCTTCTGTTTGAGTTGGATTATAGTTTTTCAAAGCCATAGATTGATTAATTTTTAACGATAGTTTTATCCTCTTCTGTTTTTTCTAACTCTTCTGTTTCTAAAATATCATCTTCAATTACAGGCAAAGGAATTTTATTTAGTTGTTCTTTTAAGGGACTTATAAACTCAAAGTATTTTGGTTTAAGACTATCTACCATTGGTTTAGCAGTAGGTAATTTTTGTCTGAAAGGATCTACTTGCTTCCCATTTTTCCAGAATCGATAACATACGTGTGGTCCACTAGTATTACCTGTCATCCCTACCCATCCTATAATATCTCCTTGTTTTACATAATCTCCAACACGAACTTTACGTCGTTTCATGTGTAAATATTGAGTAGTATATGTGCTATTGTGTTTCACTTTAACATAATTCCCATTCCCTCCTCTTCTTGCAGATTCTACAACAGTTCCACTTGCAGTAGTCATAATTGGAGTTCCGTAAGCTGCTGCAAAATCTGTTCCTTTATGTGGTCTCACTTTATTGCCATATAACGCAATACGCCTTCTTAGATTGTATCTTGAAGAAATTCGGTATTGAAATTTTATTGGTGATTTTAAAAATTGCCTTCTTAGTAATCCAGCCTCATCATCATAATAATCTACATCTCCTTTAATAGAATCTGCTACATAACGATATGCATACAAATCGGTTCCTTTGTGATTAAACACAGCTGCTTTTATTTTTCCATACCCAACAGGAACTGTATCATTTATAAATTTTTGCTCGAATATTAATTTAAAAGTATCATCCTTTTGAAGCCTGTAAAAATCTACAGTCCAAGAATAAATATCAGCTACTTCATTAGCCAAGGTAGCTCCATAACCTAAAGTATCTATCGCTTGAGAAAAATTATCTATAATTTTTCCTGAAACTTCTCTTTCTACAATTTTGACAGGCTCTTTGTATGTATACGCTTCAACGATAGAATCTTTAAAATTAATTACTGTAGATTCTATTCTATTGTGTTTATAAATAAAAACTTGGGCTACTTGAGCTGTATCTTTTGATGCTAAAATGGTGTAAGGTTTACCAGCCCTAACTTTCCTAACATCAAACGTATCTTTTATTGTTGTAGAAATTGCATTAATTTTTGGATAAAACACATGATGCCGATCTAGAATAATCCCAAAACTTTCTCCACTTTTTATTGTATCATTAATAACAATATAATTATCAATATTAAAACCATACTCTATGACTGGTTCTGGTTCTTTTATTTCTATAACCTCTTCTGGTGTTTCTTCTATTTTTTCTTGCTTACAAGAAATTGATAAAATAATAATGATTAAAAAAATACACGAATAGTAACTAGCCTTCACCTCTTTGTTTTTTGCTCCTCTTAAGAAACAAATGTACAAATAATTGCTTTCGTTAAAGCTACTTTAACACAATGTAAATAACTAAAACGATTTAGTCATAAATAACCTCAAAAGGATTTGCTAAACCTTTGTATGATTCTAATTCTGCTCTAAGCGAACCTACAGCTAAAGAAGCTTTCATTTTAATTGGAATTTTATTGTCGTCTGCTGTGATCCAAATCGTCACGCTCTCTTCTGCTTTAAAAACTCTTCCCGCTTGTACTAGAGGCCTAAATTTCTGAGTCTTAAGTTTTCCGAATTTTGTATTTATGGTTTCGTATCCTAAACAATGTAGTTTAAAAGGATACGATTTTTCATCAAAAAACATAGAGACGTCAATTTCATCACCTTTTTTAAGGTTTTTAGTGTCATGGCTTCTGAGAAAGTAAAATGTAGAAATCATATCTTGAGGTCCTTTAACAGAAAATACACTATCTTTTTTCTTAAGAAAATCTTGAACTCTTGCTGTATTTTTGTTGTGATCGAAAGTTATTTGTTTATCTTTTTTATAACCGCCTTCATCTATTTTCCTCTTAAATAAAATAGGTTTTACCTCTGGAATTTTAAAATAACTCTCATATTTATCTTCTACTTTAAAAAACCAACCGACTACTGTTGAAGTTTTCCCTTCTCCTGTAGCATGAAGTACTTTTTCTCCTTCAAGTTCAGTTTCTTGCAAAGATAATGTTGCTGTACCTGCTTTTAAAAAACCGCTATAGCTCATTCGGTATTGTAACCATTCACCTCCTTTAAAAGCAGATGGTATTGATTCTTGTGAAAAAACTTCACACAGTCCTAATAAAAAAACTAAAAAAAATATCGTTTTTCTCATACTTTCAAACTTATAAAAAAAGAATGACAATTATTGTTCCAAAAAATTAATTAGTAATTTAATAACTAAAACTGAACTCTAAAAACTACATTTGGAGTAAAGCCTAAAGAAAAAGTATCAACTGTATCATAACCATCCATAAATGTACTTCTTGATTTTTCAAAAGTTCTTCTCAATATATTTCTTCTATCATATAAATTGATAAAAGAAATTCCTATTTTGGATTTTATATTTTGTTTTTTATCCCAAAAAAAATCATAAGTAACAGAAGTATCTAAGCGATGATATACTGGTAAAAACTTCCCGTTTCTCTTTCCTAGTTCGTCTATTACAAATTGTTGTTCATCTGGATCTCCTGCAATTATTTCGTCAAAAGGCAAACCTGCTCTTATATTCCATCCTAAAGAAAAATTCCATTTTCCAAGAGTGACTTGTTGAGCTACATAAATAGCATTAGAAATACTAAAAGCACCATCGAAAGTACTTCCTTCATTCACTCCCGAAAATGTAGACTTATTATCACCAAAAGTGTAAGTTAACAATGTATTTGTATACGGTGACCATTCTTTTTTCACTAAAATTTCTGCTCCTAAAACTTGAGCCTTTCCATTAAACACAGTTTCTCCTTCTTCATTATTAAAACCTGTTACTAAAGAAGTAATTCCGTTTATGTTTTTATAATACGCTTCGAAATCTATTAACCAACTACCTTTATTAAATAACAATCCTGCCGTGAATTGTTGGCTTTCTAAAAGAGGAACTTCTCTACCATTAGAAATAGTCCAAAGTTGATTTTCTAAACCAAATTCAGTAGTGAAAAATTCATTTATTCGGCTCGTATATTGTTTCTTTAACTCTGCAGAAGCATTTAACCATAAACCAGAATCTACTTGTACTCTTCCATAAATTCTAGGTTCAAAAAAAGTTTCATTCAGCAAAGGCATATAACTAGCTCTTAAACCTGCACTTATATTTATTCTTTTTCCTTTTTTAAGAATATATTCTAACAATACAGTTTGTTGATTGTTTATATTATCATCTGAATCTTGAACACTAGTTGGAACAGCTGTATTTTCTTGCTGTAAACTGTAAGTAATATCGCTATGTGTAAATTGATAACCTAATTTTATCGTACTGAAATCTCCTATCTTTTTGCTAACCTGAGTGTAAAAATCAACTTCTTCAATGTCATTCTTTTTTAAAGTAAAATCGAAAACTGAATCGTCTTGAGTTTTATTTCCATCGTAAAACAACTTGTACTTTGAATAATATATTTGAAACATTGATTCTACTGTTTCACTCCACTTTTTCTTCCAAGTAAAACCATAACCATCATTTTCTATATCGATAAAATCTGAACGAACTTCGCGTTCATTTTTATTATCTAAAATGTAGCTTAAATCATTTTTGATACTTATTTGCTGAAATGAAAATGTATTGTTTTCATTAGGTTGATAAACAACTTTTGTATTAAAATCGATAAAACTAAACTCATTCTTATCTTCTATAAAAGAACGTTCTTCAACCATTCTACTTCCATCGGAAATGATTGTATTCTGAAATACTTTTTGAGATAACTTATCAAATGTTGGTGTATTAAACACATCTGCAATTGATCTTCTAAATGAAAATTGCACCCCTAATTTATCACCTAAAGGAATTGTAGTATTTACATCTGCACTAGTGAAATTAAATCCTGCTCCTGCTGAAAACTTTTCAGGAACTTTATTCATTGTTTTAATATCAATAACCCCTGCAATATGATTTCCATACTTTGCATTGGAAGCGTTTTTATAAACAAAAACATTATCAACAACATAAGGGTTGAAAGCAGAAATAGACCCAAAGAAATGAGAAGTATTATATAATTTTATTCCATCAAAAAGAATTAAATTCTGATCTGGTGTTCCTCCTCTAATATGAATTCCTGAAGCACTTTCAATAGGACTTTGAATACCTGGTAATTGCTGTGTGCTTAATAAAACATCTGCTTCTGTTAAACCTGGTAAAATTCCCTGTTTTCTTGGTGTTAACAAAATTGAACCATCTGTGTTTTTTGCAATTCCCGTGGTTAAATAACTGGAAATTATAATCTCGTTAAGTGTTTGAGACGATTCTTTTAAGTACACTTTTATATTATTTTCTTTTTTCAATTCAGTTACTGTTTTTTCTATATTTTCGTAACCAACAAAGGAAAAAGTAACAGTATCTTTTTCATGTAAACCTTTCAACTCAAAATAGCCTTTTTCATCTGTTCCTACACCTTTCTCTTTTGTAAAAACTGCAGCATCTAGTAATGGAATTTTTGAATTTCCATCGAAAATATAACCCGAAATCTTAATGTTATCTGTATTAGAAGCTATTGTATAATAACGATCGTTAATCTTTTTAATTTTTAATCCTGTTTTCTTCTCTATTTGCTGAATTAAAACAGCTAATAAACTATCTCTATTATCAACCTTTATTGATTTGTTTTTGATAATATCTTCAGAAAAAGAAAACTTTATATTATACGTTTTTTCAATCGTGTTTAACACCTCTAACAAGGGCACCTGCTTCTCTTTTTGAGCAAAAAGAAAAGTATAAAACACGATAAAAATTAGGGATAATCGTACTCTTATCATTTCTGCCCTTTAGATCGAAGTGTTACTTTTTTACCTTCTTCTAAATCGTAATTTAAATTCATAGAAGTAGTAATTGTTTTTAATGCAATTTCTAGATCATTTGTTGGAAAACTTCCAGAGAAACGTTTGTCTAAATCGACATTATCTGAAATTACAGTAGCTCCATAAGTTTTAATTAAACTTTGCACTACAAATCGTAATGGTGTGTTTTTAAAACTGCTTTCAAAATTTTTCCAAGTTGGTGAAACTTCAGAAAAATTCCAGCTTTCAAATGCAGCATTTCCTATCTGACGAACTGCATCTCCTTGAGTTAAAATAAACTTTTCTTTATTTCTAACTACACGGACTTTACCTTCAAAACAATGTACCTCTAAAAAGTTTTTATGTTGATTTACATTAAATTGAGTTCCTAATACTGCTACTGATCCTTCAGAAGTTACTACTTCGAATTTACTTCCTTTTTTAACCTTGAAATATGCTTCTCCTTTAAGATTTAACCTTCTATTTTTTTTCCAATCTTTTTTATTGAATTCTAAAAAAGAATCTGAATTTAAAACTACCTCTGAACTATCTGGTAATAAAACAGCTAATTGCTCACCGAAATCTGTAGCGTATGTTTCGTTAGTGTTAAATATTTGAAATAAACCAAATAAAAATATTAAAGAAGCTGCAACACCGCTAACTAAATAATATCTATTTAATTTTCGCACTGGTTTTTGCTCTTTTTCATTAAACTTGGTTTTCTCCATGAAGGCATTAAATGACTTATCATTATCTACATAAGGAGTAGAAAATCCCGATGAACTTTCTAATATCTTTTTATAAGTAGAAAATTCTGATGAATTCTCTAAAACATTAAGTTCTTCGGAAGAAATGTTTCCTTCTATAAACTTATTTAATAATATTTCAAATTCTTGATTTTCCATTTCTTAAATACCTTCTATTTGATTTCTCAACTGCTTCAATGCTTTACTCATTCTCTTCTCAACTGTCTTAATAGAAATATTAAGTAAGTCTGCTATCTCTCTGTATTTCTTTTTATCTATCCTATTTAAAAGAAACACTTCTCTTTCATTATCTGGTAAATCTGCAATTGCGGATTCTAGTTTTTTTAAAAACTCTTGTTCTTCTAATAAAAACTCTGGATTCTCGTTAGTTCTATCGTTAGTGTTTTTATTTAGTTTTTGATGTTCTAAAACTATTTTTTTGTGTTTTACCATATTTAAAAAAGCATTAGAAGCCATGGTAAACAATAACGATTTTACAGATTTAAATACTATCGTAGAACATTTTTTCCAGATTGTCATAAAACAATCTTGAATAATATCTTCAGCCACATCTATATCTCCACACTTATAGTACACAAAATTGCGTAATGCCGTTGCATTAGTTTTGTATACTTGTTCGAACACTTTCGAATTACACAATGATTTATCCTCTACTTCCATTAATGCTAAAATAACTCCTTTTACATCAAAAAAAATAAGAACAGAGTATTTGTACTTATTTAAACTCTGTTCTTTTACCAGAAGAAGTTAAAAACTATTTAATAATTAAACTTATATCATCAATAGCTACTACTCCTGCCATTAATACCACCAATCTATAGTTTCCTGCAATTAAATCTTTTGGTAAGTTTTCAGAAAACTGAATCCAACCTTCAGAATTTACTGCTGGTCTAAACCTAATCGTTCTTTCTGGAAATGAAGGAACATTCGGGTCAATTCTTTCTAAGATCACATCCAACCTGTTTGTTTCCAAATTTAATCCTGTAGTTTCATCTGGCATATAATATTTAAACTCTACTCTACTTTTCTCTTTAATTAAGTCAGATTCTAATTTAAAATTTGTTGCAACAATACCTTTAAAAGGATCTTCACAAGCTCCTTTATCTATCCCCATAAAAAATGTTGAGTTTCCATTAAAATCGTACCCTTTCCATGGAGAAAAATCTTCTTTTTGGGCTCTATATAATCTTGAACATCTAGAACCCATATCATCCTTTGCGTCTGTTACTGGGGCATTTGTTGGATGACCTGTTATAGTACTATGCCCAATAAACCCTTCTGAGTCATCTTCAAAATCAAATAAAAACACAATCTTTTCTTCACTTTCAATAGGTTCTAAACTTGTATCTGAACAGCTAAAAAAAAGGGCTAAACTTACTAAAACTAGTAATACATTTACTTTTTTCATTTTATAAATTATTTTTAATGTTATGTGTATGTAATACAACTAACTTTTTTTTTACCCTCTCTTTCTTAATTATTTTTTTAAAAAACAAAAAAAAGATCAGTTATTTCAACTGATCTTTTTTTATATACTTTGTATTATTTTTTAAAAAGTTCCCCAACTTTCTAACTCTTCTTTACTCCATAAATAAGGGAAGAAAACTCTTTTTTGATATTTCGGGTGTAAATATTTTCTCCAACTACTACCTCCTGTAGCTTCTAAATCTTTATCATTTCCTCCTAAATATTTTCCTGCAGCATTATAATGTGCCATTACCCACTTTACATTTACCGTATAATCATAATGACGCATTGCTTTAATCAAAGTTTCGTCTTTTTGAATATCTTCTGGAAGTTGTTTAAATTTTTTAGAAAGATTTATGTCATTATAATCTTCCATAAACTCTATAAATTCTCCCATATATTTTTTTTCAAACAACTTTAATAATGTTGTTTTTTGACCCGTGGAATAGTTTTTTCCAGCGGCTTGCCAATATAAATGCTCATAAGCGTTTTTAAATGAAGAATTACGATCAATTGTGTCTCTAAAACGAACATCTATTAAGTTGATTAATTCTGTAGAAGCAAACTCAATTTTTCTATACTGAGCACTTTGAAATCCACTCGCAGGAGTTAAAGTATTTCTAAATTTTAAATATTGTTCAACATCCATTCCATCTCCCATAACATTAAATGAGCTACTCAAAACATCAAAATATCTACTAATCCTCATTAAATGCTTTGAAAATTTATCTGCTGAAATTGTAACACTTTTTGCTACTTGATCAATTTCCCAAAGAATCATTTTGAATAATAATTCGTTTACCTGATGATACATGATAAACACCATTTCATCTGGCTCTGTAGTTCTAGGAATTTGTAAACCTAATAATGCATCTGTTTGAATATAATCCCAGTATGTAATTGGTTTACTCCAAAGCAATCCTTCTAACATTGCTTCAACAGGCACTCCTAATTTTTCATACTTTTCTTCTATTGCTTTCAGTAATTCTTCTCGACTCATTTGTTTTTAGACTAAAGAATAAAAGAAGCCAAGATACAAGACTTTGTATACTTTTAGAGCTTCTATTTTATTTTAATATTAAAAAAAGAACCAAGAAAGATAATTGCTTTTCTTGGTTCAATTCCTCAATTCTATATATTTATAGAGTTCCTCTTCTTTGTTGTTCTCTTTCGATTGACTCGAAAAGTGCTTTAAAGTTTCCTGCTCCAAAACCTCTTGCTCCCATTCTTTGTATAATTTCAAAGAATAAAGTTGGCCTATCCTCTACTGGTTTTGTGAAAATTTGAAGTAAATATCCTTCTTCATCTGCATCTACTAAAATTGACAATTCTTGTAATTTAGAAATATCTTCTTTCATCATATCTCTATGAACTCCTAAACGCTCAGGAATCATATCGTAATATGCTTGAGGTGGTGGTGGTAAAAATTCAACTCCATTAGCTTTCAATTGCGATACTGTTTTAATAATATCATCAGTAGCTACTGCAATATGCTGTACACCTTCACCTTCATAGAAATCTAAATATTCTTCTATCTGAGATCTTTTAGCTGCTTTAGCTGGTTCATTAATTGGAAATTTCACACGGCCATTTCCGTTACTCATTACTTTACTCATTAAAGCAGAGTATTCTGTATGGATTTGTTTGTCATCAAATGATAAGAAATTTTCAAATCCCATTACATCTTCGTACCATTTTACCCATTTATTCATTTGACCCCAACCAACATTTCCTACCATGTGGTCGATATATTTTAATCCTGCTGATGGTGGGTTATAATCAGATTTCCATTCCATGAATCCAGGCATAAATGTTCCTGAATAATTCTTACGCTCTACAAACATATGAACTGTCTCTCCGTAAGTATAAATTCCTGAACGCACTACTTCCCCATGCTCATCTGTTTCTACAGTAGGTTCCATATACGATTTAGCGCCTCTTTTTGTAGTTTCTTCCCAGGCAGAACGAGCATCTTCAACCCAAAGCGCAACAACTTTAACTCCATCTCCATGTTTAACGATATGGTTATTAATTGGAGATTTACTGTTTAGCGGAGTTGTTAATACCAAACGGATTTTATCTTGTACAAGTACATAACTTACTTCATCTTGAGATCCTGTTTCTAATCCTTTGTAAGCTAAAGATTGAAAACCGAATGCTGTTTTGTAAAAGTGCGCAGCTTGTTTTGCGTTACCTACATAAAACTCAACATAATCTGTTCCTAAAAGCGGAAGGAAATCTTGTGCTCCTTCAAATATTTTTTCTAAACCGTAGTTTACTGATTTTATATCTTTTGACATTATTTATTCTTTTTTGAATAGAAAATAAAGAGACTAGAATTTAAACTTTAACAGTTTATTTTAAATGATCTATTGTCTATTTTTGAAATTCTGTCAATTTTTCTTCTATATATATTTTAATTCTTATTGTGTTATATAATTTCTTTCATGAGCAATAATTAACTGAATTTCTAACTCAATTAGTAAGTTCAAAAACTATATTATAGATTCAGATTTTAAGATAATTGTATCTTTTCTCTATTTTATTTGTTCTTTTTAATTACTCTAACCAAGACTGATAATATGTATCATCAGCAATTTTCATTGCTTCTTCGGTTACCATTAATGGCTTAAATGTATCCACCATTACTGCTAACTCTTCTGTTACGGTTTCTCCAATACTTCTTTCCGTTGCTCCAGGATGTGGTCCGTGAGGAATTCCTGCAGGATGTAAAGAAATATGCCCTGCGTCTATATCATTCCTACTCATAAAATCTCCATCAACGTAATATAAAACTTCATCAGAATCGATATTACTATGATTATATGGAGCTGGAATTGCTTGTGGATGATAATCGTATAATCTTGGCACGAAACTACAAATCACAAATGCATCTGTCTCGAAAGTTTGATGTACAGGTGGCGGTTGATGCACCCTACCTGTAATTGGTTCAAAATCATGGATTGAGAACGCATATGGATAGTTAAACCCATCGTAACCAACAACATCAAAAGGATGTGTAGCATATACCATTTCTATGATTTCGTCTTGTTTTTTAATTTTTATTAAAAAATCACCTTTTTCATTATGTGTTTCTAACTCTTCAGGTTGACGAATATCTCTTTCGCAAAACGGTGCGTGTTCTAATAATTGACCAAACCAGTTTCTGTAACGTTTTGGCGTATATACAGGCCTATATGATTCAACAATAAATAAACGATTATCTTCTGTATCAAAATCTAACTTGTAAATCATACCACGAGGAATCACTAAGTAATCTCCATATTTGAAATTAATATTTCCCATATGTGTTCTTAATTTACCTGTTCCTCGGTGCACAAAAATTACTTCATCTGCATCTGTATTTTTATAGAAATAGTCGTTTGTAGATGATTTTGGTGCTGAAAGAATAATATTACAATCTGAATTTGTTAGAACTATTTTTCTACTTTCTAAATAGTCTTCGACCTGAGGCACTTGAAAACCTCTAAAACGATATGATTGAATATTATTTTTCTTTGCAATTTTAGGGGCTACAGAATATTGTTTTCTAATTTCTTTTACCTGAGTTGGTCTGTGCTCATGATATAAATTTGATGACATCCCATCAAATCCTATGGTACCAAATAACTGTTCATAATATAAACTTCCGTCTTCTTTACGGAATTGTGTATGACGCTTGTGTGGAATTTTTCCTAATTTATGATAAAAAGGCATATGCCGATAGTTTTATTTGTTAATGACTATATGTATGTCTAATATAAAAAATGATTAAGCATTACATTTTCAAATAGATAAATTGATTCATTAACCTATCACTCAGGGTTTCGTTTAATTAAAAATTTTAAGTGTGCTAGTAATCCTAACCAGAACATTTTTAACGATTTAGTTGTTTGTTCTACAAATATAATAAAAAGAATGTGGATTACAGACTGATAAAAATCACTCTTATCATGATTTGATACAACAAAAAATCCGAAGTTATTAACTTCGGATTTTTAAATATTGTTATAAATCAAATTACTCTTTTGGTAATCTTTCATCGATCATTTTTAATGGCATTCCTTCCATTAAATCAAATACATCGATAATGCTTCTCATTGTATCTTCTTCTTCAGATTGTTCTGAAATAAACCACTGTAAAAATACTTCTGTTACAAAATCATCTTCTTTTCTAGCTGTTTTAAAGATTTTAAAGATTGATTCTGTTACGTTTATTTCTTGTTCTAAAGAAGTTTCGTAAATCGCTCTAAGGCTTTCAAAATCGTTATTTACATTTTCTACACTTGGAGAGATTGCTGCTCCACCATTATCGTTTATAAACGCAAATATTTTCATTGCATGCTCTCTTTCTTCTTCAGCCTGCTTATAGAAAAATGATTTACTGTTTAATAATTCTCTTTGATCGCACCATGAAGCCATAGCTAAATAAGATGCAGAGGCTTTCATTTCTAATGCTATTTGACTGTTTAATAAATCCATAACTACAGGATTTATCGTCATTTGTTTTCTTATTGCTGTTTTCATGATATTCTAATTTTTACTTATTACAAAAATACGATAATACATCGCTGTAAAAAACTGGCAATCAAAATTTAAAGGAAGTCTAAATAAGGATATTATTTAGATTGAAACTGATTTAAAACTGTAAAAAAACGAATCTATTGTGTTTCTTAAGTTTAAGATTTGAGGAATATCTAAATAGATTAAATGTTGTTTATCTGCAACAAAAAGCAGTACAAAATTCTCTGAATCAATGATATCGTATAAAGCTTCTGGTTTTGTAAGATTATATACATTTTTTCTCAATTGTAATAATTGAGGAAATGACAAAAGGATTCTTTTATTAACTGTTTTTAATTCGTATTTACAAAATGTGATCTCTTTAAGATCGATCTCGTATTCAACAATTGCATCTACATTCATATTGCAAATGTAACACTTATTTAGAATAAATTAAAATTAACTTTCAGGAGCTATCTCAACTTCTAGTCCATCAAGTTCTGGAGTCATATGAATTTGACATCCTAAACGACTATTATCTTCAACATAAAAGGCTTCTGCAAGCATTGCATCTTCATCATCAGACATTTCTGGAAGTTCATGATCTGATTTCACATAACACTGACAAGAAGCGCACATTGCCATACCTCCGCAAATACCAACTGTTCCTTCTGGAGCTAATTCATAAGAACGAATTACTTCCATCAAATTCATGTTCATATCTGTTGGTGCTTGTACTTCGTGAGTTACACCTTCTCTGTCTGTAATTTTTATTGTAATATCTTGATCTTGCATGTTAAATAAAATAATCTATTCCTAATAACTTATATATCGGAGTCGCAATAATAATGATGATGAAAGTGAATAAAAGTAATTCACTAAAAGAAGACAGGTTTTGCTCAGTTTTAATATTATTCGATGAGTACTCAATACTTTCGATTAAAAACACATTCTTATTAGAATCGTATATTGATTTACCTTGAAAAAAAAAATTTAATTTCTTTTTCACTTTAAAATTTACTCCTCTGTAATAATTAAAATAAAAAATAGATAAAATCAAAGTTGGTAATATCAACAAACCTATATGTTCAGATATGGTTTCAAACGAATTAATTACACTAGTAATAATTAATAGAGAAATAAAATTCGCTGCTTTAAAAAGAATTTTAGAGTAATCTGAATAGTGCTTGTTTTTATTCCAATCTTTCCTTTCTAAAAAATTATAATACTTCATAAGAACAGCTATTAGAACTATTGATATTAAAGTAAAAAGCAATAAGGTTCTCGTATTTAAAACCTTATCGAAAAAATAAGTTGGAACTAAATTTAACTTTATCATCATAATTCTTCTTCTTTTAATTTCTTTCGAAGCACCTTAGCTCTTTTATCTTCTCCATCGTGACTCCAACCTGGTGAATTAAAAATATAGTTCAGTTTATCGGACCATTTATCCGCTCGTTTTACATCTTTCCATATTGCAGCATATTCGTGTGTAGCAACTTTTACTGGATGAAAGGTTTCAATATTTACTGTTAATCCATATACAGGTTGATCAATTTGTTTTAATTCTTCTGAAAACGTACCGAAAATACGATCCCAGATAATTAAAATTCCAGCATGGTTACAATCTAAATATCTGATATTGGATGCATGGTGAACTCTGTGATGAGAAGGTGTATTGAAAATAAACTCAATTGGCTTTGGCAATTTATCTACCAGTTCTGTATGCACAAAAAACTGATAAATTAAACTTACTCCCATCATGGTGAACATCATTAATGGATCGAACCCTAATAATGGAATCCATAACCAAAAGAAAAATTTATGAATACGTTCTCCTACTCCTTGACGTAATGCTGTTCCTAAATTCATGTAGATAGACGAATGATGTGGAACATGGCCTGCCCAAAACAAACGAACTTCATGATTTAAACGATGGAACCAATAATATGAAATATCATCAGCAAAAAACAATAACAACCAAGCCCACCATTGGCGGCCAACTATATCTTTTAAAGGACTTAATTCATGTAAATAGAAAAACACAACAAACGCCAATACTTTTGGAACAAACTCAATTACAGCAGAAAACACCATCATTAATAAAGAAACTGTAGTGTCTTTACCATGGTATTTATCTTTAGCAAATTGGTACTCTACCAGCATTGATATAAAAAACACTGGTAATGCAAAATACAAGAGTTTATCTTGTGATAATTGTTGAATATATTCTGTTAACGTCAATTTATTTTATAGCTTTTACTACAGCTTTAGGTGCTTCTTTTTTGGTTCCATCGAAACCTTGAACACCACCAACTGTTGTGTATTTCATTACATATTTTTTATCTGGAAAAATTCTTTTGAAAGCACTTTGACACATTAAAGTAGCCTCATGGAATCCACATAAAATTAATTTTAACTTACCAGGATATGTATTAACATCTCCAATAGCATAAATTCCTGGAATATTAGTTTGGTAATCTAATGCATTATTCACCTTAATTGCATTTTTCTCAATTTCTAGCCCCCAGTCAGCAATAGGTCCTAGTTTTGGAGATAAGCCAAATAGAGGAATAAAATGATCTGTATTAATTACAAAAGGCTCTTCATCTTTCTTGTGAACTTCTACTCCTTCTACCTTACCATCACCAACAATAGCTTTAACTTCTGCTGGAGTAATTAAGTTAATTTTACCTTGATTTTTTAATTCCTGTACTTGATCTACAGAATCTAAATGACCTCTAAATTCGTTTCGTCTGTGAATTAACGTAACAGAATTAGCAACGTCAGCCAAGAAAATAGACCAATCTAAAGCAGAATCTCCACCACCAGCAATAACCACATCTTTACCACGGTACATTTCTGGTTCTTTAATAATATACTCTACTCCTTTTCCTTCGTAATCTGCTATATTACTAATAGGTGGTTTTCTAGGCTCAAAACTTCCTAATCCACCAGCAATAGCAACTACCGGAGCGTGATGTTTAGTACCTTTATTTGTTGTTACGATAAATGTTCCGTCTTCTTGTTTCTCAACAGTATCTGCGCGTTCTCCTAAGGTAAATCCTGGTTCAAATTGTTTAATTTGCTCCATTAATTTATCTGTTAAATCACCAGCTAAAATCTCTGGATACGCAGGAATATCGTAAATAGGTTTTTTAGGATAAATCTCAGAACATTGTCCACCCGGTTGTGGTAACGCATCAATTAAATGGCAACGTAACTTTAATAAACCTGCTTCAAAAACTGTAAACAGACCTGTTGGACCGGCACCTATAATAAGTATATCGGTTTTAATCATAAAAGTAAAATTATTAAGCTACATTAATCACTTCTTCAATCTCTGGAGCATGTCTTTTAATTGTTGCTTCTACACCATTTTTAAGTGTCATTTGGTTTACAGAACAACCACTGCAAGCTCCTTCTAACTGTACTTTTACAATGTTATTTTCTACGGATAAAAGCTTAATATTTCCTCCGTCACTAATTAAAAACGGACGAATTTCTTCTAATGCTTTTTCTACTTTATCTTGTGTTTCTACTGACATATCTTACTGACTTATTTTGTACTACAACCACTCATAGTAGTAATTCGTACTACTTCTGTTGGAGGTAGGTTTTCATTTCTTTTTAATAACTGTGAAACTATTTCTTGTGTTATTTCTTTGAATGATTCTTCAAGTTTTGTTCCATTTTGTAAAGCTACAGGATGACCAACATCTCCTGCCTCTCTTATACTTTGAACGATTGGAATTTCACCTAAGAATTTTGTTTCTAAATCTTCTGCTAAATTTTTAGCTCCATTTTGACCAAAAATGTAGTATTTATTCTCTGGTAATTCTGCTGGTGTAAAATATGCCATGTTTTCAACAATTCCTAAAACAGGAACATTAATAGCTTCTTGTTGGAACATTGCTACACCTTTTTTCGCATCTGCTAAAGCAATATTTTGAGGAGTACTTACAACTACAGCTCCTGTAATTGGTAAAGCTTGAACTATTGATAAATGAACATCTCCTGTTCCTGGAGGTAAATCGATTAATAAGAAATCGATTTCTCCCCAATCTGCATCAAAAATTAATTGATTTAAAGCTTTAGAAGCCATTGGTCCTCTCCAGATTACAGCTTGATTTGGATTTGTAAAGAAACCTAATGATAATAATTTTACTCCGTAATTTTCAACAGGTTTCATTTTAGAACGTCCATCAACTTTAACTGATAATGGTCTTTCACGTTCAACATCGAACATAATATGTTGAGATGGGCCGTAAACATCAGCATCAAGAACACCTACATTAAATCCCATTTTTGCTAAACTAATTGCAACATTAGCTGTAACTGTAGATTTACCTACACCACCTTTACCAGAAGCAATTGCGATTATATTTTTGATATTTGGAATTTCTTTTCCTCGAATTTGGTTCAACTCTTCTTTTGGTTTAACTTCAGCTTTTACATTGACTTTAACTTCAACGCTGTCACTTACATTTTGATGGATTGCTTTTTTAATTTCAGTTTCCATCTTTTTTTTAGCTTGTAAAGTTGGGTTTCCAATTACAACATCAACAATTACTTCATTTCCAAAAGTAACCACATTCTTTACATTCTCATTTTCAACTAAACTTTTCCCTTCTCCAGGTGCAGTTATTGTTTCTAATGCATTGTATATATCTTGCTTTTTAAAGCTCATTATGTTTTTTATATTAATTCTAAATTACAAAGATACCATTTAAGCTTCAGATATTAAAGCCGTGTAATTACGATTGTTTATAGCTTTATAAGGATTTTTAATAAAAAGTATTTTACACGTTTACTTTAGTATAACTCCTTCATTGGATCCCAAAATACTTTTTCTAAATCTTGTATTTGATTTTCGATAACTTCTATTCCTTCACTTTCTAATAGTTGCTGCATTAAATTTGTTCCATCGAAATGATGTTTTCCTGTAAGAATACCTTTTCTATTTACAACTCTATGTGCTGGCACTTCTTTACCGCCTGAATTATTCATTGCCCAACCTACCATTCTTGCAGAACGAGCTGCTCCTAAATATTTTGCAATTGCTCCGTAACTTGTTACTCTTCCATGAGGAATTAACCTTGCTACTTCATATACTTTATCGAAAAAATTTTTAGAATCTTCCATACTTTAAAAGTACAACTTTATTAATGTTAATATTGCTAAAAAACCTGTAATTATACTCATTAACGGATTAAAAAACACCATTACTTTAGCCACTTTGGTTTCCATTTTTTTTACAAGTAAAATATAACTAGAAAGAACTGAGATTACACCTAATGAAATTCCGATTCCAAAAGACAACAAATAGTTATATTCTTCAGATAACCAACCTTTAGATATGAAGAATGAATATGTTAATATGAAAAAAGGAATTGCAAACATATTTATAAAAGAAAGTTTGATTCCGTAAGAAAAACATGTTTTTTGATTGCAAATCTGCTGTACTTTTTGCCTAGACGAAAATTCTTTATTCAGATAGAAAAAGGATAAATACATAAAAACAAAAACCGCTACATTTTTAATCCAAAATAATGTGTGGGGAAATTTGTGAATTAATCGAATCACTATTAAACTTAACAAAAATTGAAAGAAAACTACAATTGCTGCTCCTAAAATGAAATGTCTTGCTGATTTTTTATTTTCATCAATAAAAATTTTACCCACAGTTAAATTAAGCATACTTGGAGCTATAAATCCAAGATAAGAGGTTACAAAACCAAGAATAAAATGAAACAGCATTCTAAAAATTATTGATGAGTAACTTTAGACGCTCATATAGAAAAAAACTTTCTTTACAATTAAAAAAGCTTAGTAATTTAACCTGAATTTTATATAAGTAATTGGTTTACCTTTTTCTAGATATTGCTTCTCGTAAAAAGTTTGTGTACCTGTAACTTCTTCAGGAGAATAGTGATTTTTATACACATCGTGATTTGCATGTAATACTTCATGACCTTCACCATGTAAAAGCCCTAATGTATAACCATGCATAAACTCACTATCTGTTTTAAGATTTATAACACCATCTTCTTTTAAAACTTGATGGTATTTTTTAAGAAAACTAGTATTCGTCATACGATGTTTAGTTCTCTTATATTTTATTTGAGGATCTGGAAAAGTAATCCAAATTTCATGCACTTCATTCTTAGCAAAAATAAAATCAATTAATTCTATTTGCGTTCTGATAAACGCAACATTATTCATGTCATTTTCTAGAGCAGTTTTTGCTCCTCTCCAAAAACGTGCACCCTTAATATCTATTCCTATGAAATTGAATTCTGGATTTTTTTCAGCTAATGCAATTGTATATTCTCCTTTACCACAACCTAATTCTAAAACAATAGGATTGTCGTTTTTAAAAAATGTATTCCATTTACCTTTTAAAGAAAAATCGTTTACAACTTCTTCTCTTGTAGGTTGAATAACATTAGCAAAAGTTTCGTTTTCTCTGAAACGTTTGAGTTTGTTTTTACTTCCCAATATAAAACAGCTTAAGCTTAGGCTCTATCTTCAGTTCCTTCTCTCTTAAATTTAAGAGCTTGAGAAATCCAATAAGAAAGTAAGACGATAAGTACTAATAAGAAAATCCAATTGATAGTATTAGACGTCCACCATCCTGCACTACCTTTAGCAAGACTTAAACGAATCCATTCGAATGGAATGAATAATACTTGAAATATCTCACCTATGAATCTAAAAATATTTAATCCTAACATATCTTGATTATCTTTACGCCTGCAAAAATATAAAAAGAAAAAATGTTAACCAACTTTTTCAGTACAACTAAACCAGTAAATTCTATGTTTATCATAGGATTGTTTATTTGTTATGTCGTTGCTGGTTTTTTTACAAACCATGTAAACCTTATTAACATTCCTCTTTTCTTGTGGTTTTTAACACTTTTTGCCATCGTAAATTTTGTAAACTCGAGAAACAATTTAACTTTCGACAATTCTTACTTTTTTCTTTTCTTTATTATCCTTCTTAGTTTTTTTCCTGAAACTTTTAAGGTTAATACTTATTTTTATTCTAATCTGATTTTAACCATATATATAAGGAGAGTATACAGTTTTCAATCTTCAAAAAACATTATTAAAAAATTATTTGACAGTGGTTTTTGGATTGCTATTTCTTTTTTAATAGAACCGTTTACCTTAATCTTTTTTCTTTTTACTTTTATTGGGATTTTTATTCACCAACACATTGATATTAGACGAATTGCCACTCCAATAATTGGGTTTTCTGTTCCTATTATTTTATACTTCACTTATTGTTTTTGGTATGCTGAACTAGAACGTTTTTACACTCTTTTAAATTGGTATACAAATTTTGATTTCAATTTTTACAACACATCTAGATACCTTATTATATTAAGCTTATTATTATTACTAATTACTATATCTTTAATTTTAAAAACTCCAAAAACTTTACGTGTAAAAAACATGTTTAGAAAAAGTTGGATTTTAATCTGTTTTCACTTTTTCTTCTCATTACTTTTGTTATTAATTATAAGAGATAGAAATGGTAGTGAAATACTTTATCTTATTTTTCCTTCTGCTCTTATTATTGCTAATGGTTTTGAGTTATTTCAAAAGAAATGGTATTCTGACCTTATTCTTTTCGCAATACTCTCTATTTCACTATTTACTTATCTTTCGTAATTACATTTTTTGTCCAAAAGCTAAATCTCCTGCATCTCCTAAACCAGGAATAATATAACCTTTTTCGTTTAATTCATTATCTATATCTGCAATCCATAATGATGTATTTAAAGGAAAATGATTTTTGATATAATCTATTCCATCTAATGATCCAATTACAGAAACAATATGGATTTCTTTTGGAATTCCATAATTTTTTAGAGCAGCATAGACAGAAACTAAAGATCTACCTGTAGCCAACATTGGATCGATAAGTAAAACGGTTTTATTATCAATAGGTGGTGAAGCAAAATATTCAACTATGATTTCAAAATCTTCTGAATTATTAAGATGATGTCTATACGCTGAAATAAAAGCGTTTTCAGCATCATCAAAATAATTTAAAAGTCCGTCATGAAGAGGTAAACCTGCTCGTAAAATTGAACACAAAATCACTTCGTTGTCTTGTAAATTAATTTCTTTAACCCCTAAAGGCGTGTGTACTTTTTTAGTACTATAATTAAGTCTTTTACTTAATTCATAACCTAAAACTTCTCCAATTCTTTCGATATTCCTTCGGAATCGCATGCTATCTTTCTGAATATTTTCATCTCTAATTTCACTTAGAAATTTATTAAGAACTGAATTCTCTTGCGCTAAATGGAATACCTTCATTTTTCAGGAGTGCTAATAAACGTTAATTAAACCATAAAGTTAAACATAGCTTTCAGATATCAAAATTTACGGTACAAAATTTGGTAAAAAATGACAAAACTGAAACGAAACTACTATGAAACGAAAACTACTATTATTAGTGTTTATTCCCTTTTTTTTATGCAGTCAAAGTACTTTAAGTAAAGCTAAACAAAGTTTAAGCAGTAGCTCTAGTACATCATCTAGCAGTAATTCAAATGATGATTCAGACAATGATGATGATAATTTTTTTTTCGCTTTTTTCGGAGAAATTTTCTTAGATGTCTTTTATTATGCAAGTCTTGGAATTTTCATTGGAGAACCCACAGAAACAGCAATGAATCCTTATCCTTATTACAATGATAAAGAAGGTGAATATTCTATTAGCTTAGATGGAAACCTTAAAAAACAAAGCCTAAAATTAGGCACAAACTATTTATTTAATCGTGTACGAGGAATTGAGTTTAACGCTGTATACAAACCTGTTTATTTAGTGGGAGTTGAACTTTCTCACATTAACTTTTCTGAAAACACATTATTAAACTCGGAATCTTTAAATATTACATCTGTAAACTTAAATTATTACAGAATAAGAAATCGTAACATATCTATGTGGTGGGGATTAGGAGTTACTTATGTTGGAAATGGTGTAAATACTGCTGGAGTTTCTTATAATTTTGGCACAGATATTTATCCTGCCAAACCAATTAGCTTACACTTAGGTTGGAAACAAAGTTTTATTAACGATAATTCTGTAAATGTATTTAAAGCTCAAGCTAAATATCACATAAAAAAAACAGCTCTTTATACAGGATATCACAACTATAAATTAGGTAGTGAAACTGTATCTGGATTGGTATTTGGGTTGGAATATACTTTTTAAATTAAAAAAGATTCCTGCATAAGCAGGAATCTTAAAATACACTTCATTTTGCATAGCATTTTATCAAAACAAAACTTGTTTTAATTACTTCTTCTTCGTTCTTCGTCGTTACCGAAATTTCTGTCTTTTACTTTTATCTTTTTATTTCCGAAACTATACGCTAAAGAAATTCTGAAATTTCTATTACTTTCATTCTGTCCGTATACTTGTTCAACGCCATCCACTACAGATGTTAAATTATTTAAGGCACTTGTATTAAAAATATCATTAGCAAAAACAGAGAGTTTTATGTTGTTTTTAAAATCGTGTTGATATCCTAAAGACACGCTATACATTTCTCCAACACTAAATAAACCTCCACTATACGCAGAACTATACCATGAGTTCACTAAGAATTTTGATTTTTCTGACAATGAAAATGTATTATTTGAAGCTATTCTTGCTTGCACTCCATTTCTTGGCTTTGCTCCTATTTCTTTTTGAAATGTTGAATAATATCCTAAAATATTGATGCTATTCTGACTTTGCCACCATGAATTTGCTTTAAAACTATAGTTCTCAGAAATTCCATAATTATATTGTGTGATATAGTTATCACGAGTTACTATTTGAGTTTCTGCAACAGGATCTGAAGTAAAAATTACTCCGAAACCATCTGTAGTAACATTTAAAAATACACTTGTATTTAAATTTCTTTTATAAGAATGTGACAACTCAAAACTATCTGTGAATGATGACTGTAAAAAAGGATTTCCTTCTCCGAAACTATTATCATTAATATAATATCTAAATGGGTTTAAATCTGAAAATCTTGGTCTATCAATTCGTTTTCCGTAAGAGAAAGAAAAAGCATGATGATCATTTTTTCTATACGATACATATAACGTTGGAAACAACTTTGTAAATTCATTTTCTATCTCTTGATTTGTTTGCTCGCTAATTCCTTTTGTATTTGTATTCTCTAAACGTAATCCTAATTTTAACTCTAATTTTGAATTTAAGTTTGTACTTGCTGATATGTAAGCTGCCAAATTATCTTCTTGATATTCGAAATTATTCGATCTTGTTGGATCTAAAACTGGATTTCCAGAAAGTGTATCAAAGAATAAAATATTACTTTTTGTAGTTGTAAAACTTGCCTTTCCTCCAAACGATAATTGAACTTTATTTATTGGGTAATTCACATCTATTTTTGAACTATAGTTTTGAATATCTTGATCAGAAATATTTAATGCAGCCGATGATATTCCCACTGAATTTCCTATATTATCAAACACTTCAGTTGTAAAATCTCTGTCGTTTTTAGAATTGTAATTAAAGTAATCAGCATCAACAGAAATTGATCTTCCCAAAGAATCTAGTTTCGTTTCCGCATGAAAATTTAAGGTGTTATTTTTTCTATTAATACTATTATCTCCCTTGTTTTCAATAAATCGATCTAACTGTTTATTCTCATCAAAAATTGTTGATGTTACCGTAGTAAACCCTCCTGGTTTTCTAGCATTTCCTAAATATTGAATTCCTAAAGATGTATGGTCTGAAACTTGATAATCTAATTGAAATCTTCCTGAGAAATTATCTGTTCTTTCTTTAGATTCAATAGCAATATCCCAAAAGTTTTGTGGATACTGAATTTGTAAATCCTCAGTATGTCTATAATGTCCCTTTGTAGCATTTATACTTGCAACTACAGATAAATTATTCTTATTGTAAGAAAAGTTGTTTCGAAGAGAACCGAAATTATATTTGTTTTGATTGTAAACAGCTCTAACAGTATTATTCCAAGAATTTTGTTTCGATTTCTTTAAAATGACATTGATTAAACCTCCTCTACCAGAAACTTCATATTTTGCTGGTGGGTTTGTGATAACTTCAATTGTTTTTATGTCGTTCGCATTTAAACCTTGTAAAAAAGCTGTTAACTCCTCTCCTTCTAAAGGTGATAAACGACCATTAATTAAAACTCTAGAAGGTCCTTTTCCTAAAATTTCTAAAGTTCCATTTTGTACTTGAACTCTTGGTGCAACATTTAAAATATCAATACCATTTCCTCCTTCTGCAACAACACTTTTTTCTACATCAAAAACTAATCGATCTACTTTTTGCTGAATCACTCTTGTTTTTGATTTTATAACTACCTCTTCTAAATTTTCACTGTCTTCTAATAATGTAATTGTTCCCAAATCGATAGTATTCGTTATCGAAATCTGTTTTTTCCAATCTTTATACCCTAAAAAAGAAATTGTAATTTCATAGTTTCCTTTCTGACTTTTAAGTGAAAAAATTCCATCATCGTTAGAGTTTGTTCCTGCAATAACTTTCCCTGTAGTATCTTTTAAAACTACATCTGCAAATGCAATATTTCCTAAAGCATCTACAACTTTTCCTTTTACTTGTTGTGCGTAAACTAATACTGATAAAAACAATAGTGTTACTAAAGCTAAACGTTTCATATTTTGTGTTTTTTGTTTTGATGACACAAAAGTGCTTTAGATTCCTATGTTGTGCGACCGACAACATAAAGTCGAACCTTTTTCTCTTCTAAAAATTGGTTCGACTATTTTTTTAAAACGTTCGATTTTACGTTAATCAACTGATTTTCTGTACTGTGTAGGTGTTTTCCCAGTATGTTTTTTAAATGCAGTATTAAAAGATGATTTTGAATTAAAACCAACTTCATACAAGATTTCTAAAACAGTAACTTTAGATTTTGATGTATCTGAGAGTATTTTTTTAGCTTTTTCTATTCGATATCCATTTATAAAATCGAAGAAATGTTGATTCAAATTTTGATTAATTAACACCGATAAATCTCGCATAGGCATTTGCATATTTTCAGCAAGTTTCCGAATTGTTAAATCTGGATTTAAAAACGGCTCTTTTGTAATCATGTAGTTTTTTAAATCTTCTACCTTCGTATTGTTTTCATCTACTTCTTTTTCTATTTCTTTTGATGTAGAAAGATGAACATCTATTCCTCTAAATAATTTTGGAGAGTGTAATGCTTTTAAGAATAACCAAAAGATAAAAAAGACACCAAAAAGTAACACTACAATTCTTAAAACCTGAGTTACTTCATCATTTTCAATCGTATCTCTAGCATATCCTTTAATTAACGTTAACAGATGTCCGATAGTAATTAAAATTAGTAATTGTTTTAACCAATTATAATTTTTTAAAACATCAGAATTTGTGTAATTCTCAAGAATCAATTTTCGATATCGCAACACGTAATACAATGTTGCTAAGAAATAACCTAAAGAAACAAAATGTCCTGCAAAATCTAAAAATTGAATCTCCCAATTATCATCATAATTATTTAAAAAAGCTTCTTTTGCTGAAGCATCTACAAGAAAAAAATTAGGTAGTAATATCACTATACTTATCAACCAAAATAAACTATGTAATACGTGAATTCTCTTTAGCTTAAAATTAGAATAGATGACCGAAAGCACGTACAAGAACAATAATGGATCTTTAAAAGCAGATAATTTGATCCGTAACATTTCTAAATTCAAATTTGGCGTTACAAACATGGAATAAAAAAACACGCTAATATCTAAAGCTGTAACTATTAAGAAAAAAGCCAATAATCGGTTTCCTAATTTCTTATTGGTTTTTACAGTAAGTAAGAAGCCTGCAAAAAACAAGAACAACAAGAAAATTATAAATCCTAAAACTGCTATTACAGAAACTTTTTCCATGTATTTATGAGTTACGCTCTTTTTTTCGGTATTGAGTTGGAGTTAAATTCGTATACTTTTTAAACGCTGTATTGAAAGATGATTTTGAATTAAATCCAACTTCATATAAAATTTCTAAAACTGTTAATTTCGGCTGATTTTTATCGGTTAACAATTGCATTGCATTTTTAATTCTGTATTCATTTACAAAATCAAAGAAATGCTGTTTTAAATCGTGATTAATAGCTATAGACAATTCTCTTGAAGGAATTTTCATTTGTTGTGCCAAATTTCGAATAGATAAAGACGGATTCAGGTATGGTTTTTCTGTATCCATAAACAATCTTAATCTTTCTATAATTTCATCATTTTCTCCCTTCTCTTCAGCTTCATTTAATAAATCCTTTGTGAGTTTTGTTTGAGAATCTACTCCTTTAAATAACTCGGGATTGTTTAAGGCTTTTAAAATATACCAACACGTTACTACTAATATTGAAAAAATTAAAACAACTTGTGAAGAAGAAAAAATTGTATCTTGAACATTAGAATATTTTAAAACATTTTTAATAGCAGCTATACTGAAAATTACAATCCAAAACACTACAATTTGATACAACCATTTATAGGCTTGAATTCTATTCCCTGAATGGTTTTCGTAAAATATATTTTTAGCTTGTTTTAAAACAACTAAACTCATTACATAATAGTAAATTGATTGTAAATGCATTGAAATATGCATAAAAACCACTTCAAAAGTACCAATTATATCTAAAGAAATAGTTGCCATTTGCTCACTTCCTCCTATATAAAATCTTGGAATCATAATTATGTTTCCGATTAAAAAAGGTAACAAATGCCATAGGTGTTTCTTTTGAAATTTGAAATCAGAAAAACACACCGAACAAACGTAAAAATAAAAAACTGGTGTTATAAGGTAATAAATTGTGTTTTTAAACATTAAAACACGTAATGAAGTCACTACAAAATCATGAATAAAAAAACCACTCATTTCAATAGAACTCAGTAATAAAAACATACCAAACAAACGATTGCTTAATTTATTTTCAGATTTAACAGTGAAAATAAAAACAGCAAATAATAAGGTAATAAAAGTAGCGAGGATTCCAATGTAAACCCTTAAATCTAGATCATTCATTTTTTTGGCTTCAATTCAAATATAAATGAATATTCTTTGATGCACTTACAACAAGCAAAAATCTTTTAATACAACTACTAGTTCTTCCTCATTTTCAATATGACTCATATGTCCGTTAGATAAAATTCGTAGTGGAGTTTTTGTATTATTAGCTTCAATTTCTATCGCTTTTATATCTAAAACAGGATCTTTTTCTCCTCCAATTATCAATTTTTTAAACGTACCATTTTGCAAAACATCTGATCTATTTTTTCTCAATTTCATTCCCTCAGAACAAGCAATATAACCTTGTACAGTTGTTTTTAAAGCTTCCTGCTTACAAACTTCTATTTTATCTCCAAACTTTTCATGAGTTTCTCTTGCAAATAGATTTCCGACAGACATTGCGACTAATGTTTTATAATTTGTCTTAGCCATTTTAATTGCTCTATCTCGTATTTGTTTACGTTCTTCTGAATCTGGAGAAGATGTTGAGTTCAACAAACATAATCGTTCCACATAATCTGGATATTTTTCAGTTAAAGCTAGAGCCACATAACCTCCCATTGAATGACCAATAAGAGTTACTTTAGTAATTTTCTCTTTTTCAAATACTCGACAAATGGTTTCGGCAATTTCTTCCATGGTATGTACATAACCTAAACATTCCGAAGCTCCATGACCGAGCAAGTCTATAGTTATAATTTGAAAATCATTTTGTATTTTCTGAATTAAAAAATTCCACATTTTAGAGCTTTCTAAAAAACCATGTAACAAGACTATTTTTTGCTTTCCTGTTCCAAAAATCTGGTATGCAACTTTAGCATTTTTATATAGTATAGAATTTACCATGGCGCAAAAATATGTATCTTTCAAGATTAAAACGTAAAACAAGACTTGTTATATCACAATACATATTTACATAAAACCTCTACAGAATGGGTTACTTTTGTTCACGGAGCTGGTGGAAGTAGCACTATTTGGTTTAAACAAGTTAGAGAGTTTAAAAAACATTTTAATGTACTTATTCTTGACTTAAGAGGGCATGGAAGAAGTAAACCAACATTAGGCAAGCTTTTTAAAAGTGAATATAATTTTGATGTAGTTACAAAAGACATCATTGAAGTATTAACCCATATTAAAATTAAGAAATCTCATTTTATTGGAATTTCTTTAGGATCTATTTTAATTAGAAATCTTGCTGAAAAAAAACCTGAATTAGTAAAAAGCATGATTTTAGGTGGTGCAATTTTAAAACTGAATTTTAGATCGCAACTGCTTATGAAATTAGGTAATATTTTTAAATCTATTGTTCCCTATATGTTACTTTACAAGTTGTTTGCTTTTATTATTATGCCTAGAAAAAACCATAAAAACTCTAGACTTTTATTTATTAATGAAGCAAAAAAACTATATCAAAAAGAGTTTTTAAAATGGTTTAAACTTACTTCAGAAATTAATCCTTTATTACGTTTTTTTAGAAGTAAAGATATTAAGATTCCTACTTTATATATTATGGGAGAAGAAGACCACTTGTTTTTACCATCTATAAAAAGTGTGGTACAACATCATGTAAATTCTTCTTTATTTATTATAAAAAAATGTGGTCATGTCGTTAATATAGAACAACCAACTATTTTTAACGCCAAAACTATAGATTTTATCTCTTCGTTAAATTCAAAATAAACAATCAATGAAAAGTCCTAAAAAAGAAATCCTTATTGTTGGATTTGCTCTATTTTCAATGTTTTTCGGTGCCGGAAATTTAATTCTTCCTCCATTTCTAGGAAAAAATGCTGCAGATAATTGGCACTGGGTAACTTTAGGTTTTTTTATTACTACTGTTTTTATTCCTATTCTAGGAATTTTAGCTCATGCCCGTTTACAAGGAACTATGTACGATTTTGGAAAAAAAGTTTCTCCATCATTTAGTTTAATCTATTGTTTAATTGTTTATGCTATTTCCATCGCACTTCCTGCACCAAGGACAGCATCTGTAACACACGAAATGGCAATTGCTCCATATTTTGAAACAAGTTCATTATTAACCAGTAGTATTTACTTCATTCTTGTATTTATTTTTGTAATGAATAGAAGTAAAGTATTAAATCTTATTGGGCGTTTTTTAACCCCTTTAATCATTATCATCTTACTATCTATAATTTTTATTGGTATTTTTTCTGACAATACGATTACTGGAGCTACAATTTTCAATACACCTTTAGTTGACGGAATTCTTGAAGGTTATCAAACTTTTGATGCCATTGGAGCTGTCGTTATTGGTGGTGTTTTGGTAATCTCTATGAACTTTAAAAAAGATGCTAGTTTTCATGAGAAAAAAGAATTAATTAGTAAAGCAGGATTAATTGCTGGTTTAGGTCTTTTAGTTATTTATGCCGGATTGATTTATAATGGTGCCTTGTTTGGCGGAACTTTTGAAAAAGAAGTAACTAGAACAGAAGTTTTAACCGGATTAAGCACCAAAACCTTAGGAAACATAGGGACTTTATTTTTAAATGTTTTGGTGTCATTAGCATGTTTTACAACTGCTGTTGGAATTATTACTGGAACATCTGATTATTTTAAAGGTTTATTCCAAAATTCACAAAAAGCATACACTACTACTGCCCTCGTAAGCTGTTTCTTAGGCGTGGTTATGGGACAATTTGATGTACATCATATTATTCACTTTGCTATTCCTGCATTAATGTTTATTTACCCAATAACTATTGTATTAATTTTGCTTAATCTTTTATCTGAGAAAGTTGCTACAGCCACTGTTTTTAAAGCTGTGGTAATTGCAACACTAGTTTTTAGCACACCAGATTTTATACAATCTATCGCTAAAAACGATACCATTACAAACATTCAAAGTTATATTCCTTTAGCTAATTATAATTTAGGTTGGGTGTTACCAGCGTTGCTAACTTTTACGATAACTTTTTTCTTAAGCAAAAAGAAAGCTTAAAAACGGTATCCCACATTTAATCCGATTCTTGGCACTACCGAAGGAGATAAATCTGTAAAAAAGTTTCTTCCTAAACCACCATGAACACTAATTACTAAACCTCCATTAGATACATATTTTGTTCCTACGGAAATACCTAATGCACCATCAGTATAAGAAACTCCACTATCATTTTTCCCTGAATTGATTCCCATGAATATTTCTCCGAAATGATTCCAGTTTCTTGCTGTAGTAAAATAATGACGGAAAAATGGAGTAATCATATTGTCTTCATTATATCTAAAATCTGAGTTTTCTCCTTCAAAATTAAAAAGTGCAGATGCACCAATAGAAGACTGTTCTCCAATATAATGTTCGTAAGTAACTTCTAATGTTTTTATCACTAAAGCATCGGCTAAATCGATACTTACTTCTTGTTGTGCTTGTAAAAAATTAGCTCCTAAAATTGTTAAAATTAACACTAGTTTTTTCATGGTATACCTCATTATTTATATGTTTCAAGATACAATCAAAAACTATACAAAACTTAAAGTTTGACTCATATTTTTTTGAAAAATAGTATTAAAAAATCGCTTTTAACTGAACCGTTCCTGAATGAATAGCTTTAGAATTTTCACTTTTTCTTCCGAAGTAATTCAAACTTAAATTTAAAAATGAATTTATTTCTTGATTGAATAAAGCATTCCAAGTAAAGTTTCTACCTTCTTGTAAACCTTCTAACATTTGATATCCAACAGGTGAATTTGCACTTCCTTTAAAATTGTTTAAAAACATAGAAAAATCTGCTGAAATCTGATTCTTCTTTTTGGTTAAGTAAAAATAATTTACACCTACCTTATGCTGATTTAAAGTTTCTAAACCTGCAACTGTATTTTTTTTATCTTTTAAATGATAAAATACTGAAAAGCGATGATCTCTATTAAACAGATAACTCAGTTTTGGATTTAATTCTTTATTGATTAAACTATAATTTCTATTGGCAAAATTTTCGGTATCCAACTTATTTTCTCCGTAAGAAGAAGCGACTTCTAATAACCAAAATGAAGACAATTTATGCTGAAATTCTAATTGATGTATTAAAGCATTATTCTCTTGATTTCCTATGGAAAACTGTTGCTTATTTTTGGATGTTCCGTAAGTATAAATCCAACTGTATCGCTGCAAATTTCTATTGTAATAAAATGAATTTCTAATATTAAACTGCAAACTCAACAAACCTTCTTCCTCCAAATTAAACGGATTAAAATTAAAGCCGTCTCCTTCTCTTTTTCTCTCGTTATTAATGGTTAAAAACGTTTGATTATAAAAATGACTCATCCATTTTTTCCATCCTTTTTGTGTTTTCCATTGTGTAGGATTTAGCGTAATCGATTGTTTTAAAGCTGCTTTTTCCGTTGGTAAAAATCGAATATTAGGTAAAGGCACACGTAAATATTCTGCTTGATCTTGAAACTCGGCTATTTCAAATTCTTCAAACTGTTGAATTCCGTCATTATTGTAATCGTTCCAAGTATAAAAACCTTGACCAGGTTCTGTTTTTACATATACAAAATCTTGTTGAGCTACATTTCCTGACGACGTTTCATACACAGTTCCTAGATTTAAAAAACGTTTAAAGAATTGCTGATTGTATATTAATCTTGAATTTAGAGATTGTGCGTTAGGTTCGAACTTATTATCTGTAAATCGATAGTTTGCATACAACGATAAATTTGTGTTTTCGTTCTGAATTAATCTGCTGTCTAAATACAACGTGTTTCGATTATTGATTTGAGTAAAACGATTGCTTTTTATACTATCGTTTACTCTGTAATTCAATCCGATTTTAGCAAATACTTTTGTAGAATCTCCAATTCCGTAGAAACCTTCATATTCTTGAAATTGATGACTTAATGTATTAAAATCGTTCGTGTTTCTATTTTGAATTTCATTCGTTTCTGCTCCAATAAAACCACCCAACCATGATTTTCCTAAACTGTAAATTCCTTTGGCATACAATCGGAAAAAATTATCTTTTTCTGTATTTGAAGTGTTAGACAACAAACTACTTTTTATTTGAAATGATAGCTTTTCCCTGTTGATTTTAGATTGAATCTCATGTTTGTTTCCATTAAAACTTTCAGAAAAATTCAAGTGATTAAAACGATACGAAAGAAAGTTGTTTTCGTCTTTTTCTAACCACAATCGTGTTGATAATTGATTTTGATTTCCTAATTGTTGTCGCACATTCCAATCTCTATTAAACTCAACACTTCTAAAACGTTGTACGGTTCTAAAATTTTCTTGTACAAACTCATAATCGATTGTACTTTTTAACTTCCATGTAGTATCAAAAATTAACTGATCCCACTTTAATTTTGAAGCGACTTGCTGATTTTTTTCATCATCTATAGAAGAAAATAAATTCTGATCGTTATCACTATATGCCAATTCTGCTTGAATCTTTGTTTTCTCTGTAGGATTATATTCAGAATTCACCACTACAACTTGTAAACTCGTTGGCGCAATCAAACGAACAACCGGATCGAAGTTTCCTAAATTTGCACCAACATACCTGTAAATTGTTCCGGTAGCAATTGCGCTGTCTACAACATAACTTCCTCGATTTACACCTACATTAGAAAAAGTTACCGTAAATAAATCGGCTGTTTCATCTGTAGAAAATTCAAAGGTTTCGATTCCGCCAACAATTACTTTACGATATTGAATTCTATTTTCTGAAAATTCGTCTTCAAAAGCACTTTGTGATACCATTTGAGTTATATCGTTTCCGGCATTTGCTAAAATCTGTTTTTGATCGTTTGTTAAACTCTGTTGAATCGGCTGATTCTTAGCATCGTTTTCGTTGTAGAAGAATCCAGAAATTGAAAATTTATCGTTTTTATATTGCGCTTTTTCGTAGGTAATAAAGCGTGTATAATTTTGATCTGAAAATTGAAACTCTACTCGAATTCTCATATCGTTGGTAATTGGATAGGTCGTATTAAAACGAATCTCAGCCAAATTATAATCGATAATATAATCTTTATTTTCTCCACGTTCTAACTGAACTCCGTTAATAAAAACAGCATCACTTCCAGCTACAATTACAATATTCGCTTCGTTATTTGGACCAAAAATTTTATACGGACCTTGATTTCCTTCTACTCCAACAAAATTAAATGCAGAAAACCGACCACGAACAATGGCTCCTGAAGCTCCAACATTAAAATGCTCACTTAAATTTGCATCCACTTGTATTCCTGAAACCTGTTTATCGAAATTCAGGAAATAACTGTCTTTATTATTTAACGAAACATCTCCTCCTTTTACTTTCCAGTTTTTACTAAATAACTCAATAAAAATACGATCGAAATCGGTTAAACTTTGCGAATATCCATTTTGCTGAAGTGGTAAATTGGTGTCAAAAATATTAGCTCGAATACCAACTTCTTTGGATAGTTTTCCTTCTAATGTTAAATCTAAGGAAGCGTTTGTAACAGCATTTTGATTGTTTCCTGTTGTGATTCCTCGTGAGATAAAACCCTGAGTTTTTAATCCGTCAAAAAGCTTAAAATCTTGCTTCTTTTTATTCGTTGTTAAACTGTATAATTTATCTGTTCTATTTGTATTCGGAACTATGAGTTTTTCATCTAGAGGCGCGTATACTTTGGTCAAAAAATCTGGAAATCGTAAATATTCTATAGTAATTTTTCGATATTCTTTTGCATTGATAATCAATTTTGCTTTCGGAAAATCTACTTGATATTTATGCTTAGGAATGGAATCTCCTTTGCTATTGAGTAACTTAAAAAAAGTTGGATTGATACTTACCGAATCTATTTGTATGGTATCGGTTTTAACATTGATTTTTTTTGATCGAAATTCTTTAAGATTTCTCTGACTAAATCCAGCAGTGGCAATTAACAGAAAAAAAATAAATAGTTTTTTGATCATATGTTGTACAACGAATAGATGTCAAAAATAGTTTATTCTCTCAAAATTCAATTTGGTTTTGTGTTAAAAGGACTTCGATTCCTTACTACTAGTAAAAAAACACAACACTTATGAAAATGTTGTGGTTAGTATATTCAATTATTGTTCTTGATTACTCTTGCTTGGCACCCGAAAGGATTCCGGCGCTAGCGGGGTAGACAAAACCACCCTTTTTAATATATTACCTTAGATTCTATACTTCCTAAACTCTCAAAATTAGAAAGATTATTATTCTTATTAAACAAAGAAGTCTCAATTGTATTTCCATCTGATATCGGAGTAGATAAAATATAATCATTTTTAAATTTCACTTTTATCCCAAATGGTTCAGAATTATTCTTTAATCCTATTAATTCAAGAGACTCTATTCTAGAATCAACTATATTATAAAATTCCGAAACATTTGTTACCTCATAATACTCCGTTTCTAAAACATCTTCACATTCTAAATTCATCCAAGCATCCATTCTTAATCTAAATGATGACCAAGGGTATATTTTTAGAGGTATCTTCTGAGTTTGAAGATGAGGTGTCCACATATCCTCTTTATCTGTAGTAATAACATTTAAACGATCTGGGTATTTGGAGAATACTAAGCCACAAGATATATCAATATCTAATTCTTTTTCCTCTCCTAATGGAGGCCAAACTACAAGATATAATCTTTCTACTTTCTGATTTTTGAAATCTTTAAATATTTCCATAATCACATGATTGGTTTTGTGTTAAAAGGACTTCGATTCCTTGTTACTAGTAAAAAAACACAACACTTATAAAAATGTTGTGGTTAGTATACTTAATTATTGTTATTAATTACTCTTGATTATTATACCAACATCATTAAGACTTTAAAGTAATAACCAAATATTATAATTGTTACTAAAAACAATTAACAAACCTATTTTAACTTGTCCTTTGAATGGCTTATTTTGCCACACTAACATTATCAACAATTGTAAATGGATTTCTTAATTTTACACTAGAAGATATTTTTCCTGATTCACTTTTAAGGTTAACAATTGGTCTATCTAAAATAAAATCAGTTTTATTTTTACCATCAGATATTTTATAATAATAATTACCTTTATTAACTTTTGTAAAAACCTGATAATAAAACCTACCCTTATTAAGATTATACCATTCCCTCCACTTTAAAATTTCTTTCTTAGAGGGAGTATATTGTATACCTATCCAACTACCATCCCACTTCTCAGTAGAGATACCTGATAAATTTACAATATCTTCAACTAAAGAAAAATTAGCTTTTTTACCATTATTAAAATTTAACCATTGCTTTTCTATAAAATTAATTCTATTAAGAATTTCTGTTGAGGGATTATTTTTTATTTCTACGGTATACCTATTTGAAGAACAAGAAACACAAAAAAGTACAATTAAAATTACTAATAATCTCATAGATTTTTCATTTGTAAATCTTAAAATAAAAGAAAAAGTCATTTAACTACATCCGCAACCAGGATCGCAATCATTATTTTTAGATTTAAAAATAAATTTTCTTCCTAAAAAAAGAATAGCTAATGCAATAATACTATATGTGATAATTTCTTGAATCATCGTAAAATTTGAAATGTTATTAATGCAGAAACGTATGCCAAAATCCCCATACCAAAAAGTTGTACTAAAGGCCATTTCCAACTTTTAGTTTCTCGTTTTACAATAGCTAAAGTAGCCATACACTGCATTGCAAATGCATAGAAGATAAGTAACGACATACCTGTTGCAAAATTAAAACGTTTTTTACCTGTATCTGGATTTATTTCTGCCTCCATACGTTCTTTTATTGTTCCTTCATCTTCAACTCCTTCTATACTATAAATTGTGGCTAAAGTTCCTACAAAAACTTCTCGCGCTGCAAAAGAGGTAATTAAACCAATTCCTATTTTCCAATCGTAACCTAAAGGCTTTACTACAGGTTCTATAGTTTTTCCTGCAATGCCAATGTAAGATTTCTCTAGTTTTTTTGAAGCTATTTTTTGTGCAATTTCTTCTTCTGATAAGTTACTTAAACTTACTTCTTTCTTCACTTCTTCTTCTACTTTGTGAAATGATGAAGGTCCATGAGTTGCTAAAAACCACAACACTATTGAAATTGGTAAAATTATTTTTCCTGCCTCAATTACAAAGCTTTTTGTTTTTTCTACAACAGTAATAAAAACATTTTTTAACGATGGAATTTTATAATCTGGCATCTCAATCACGAAGAATGATTTACTCTTAACCTTTAGTGTTTTGTGCAAAATAAAAGCTGCTAATAAGGCTGTTGAAAAACCTAAAAGATATAAGGCCAAAAGTGTTAATCCTTGTAAATTAAAGAAACCTAAAACTTTATTTTCTGGTATAATAATCGCTATTAAAATTGCATATACTGGTAAACGAGCAGAGCAAGTTGTAAATGGTGTAATTAAAATTGTTATTAATCGTTCTTTCCATCCAGAAATTGTTCGTGTTGCCATAACAGCAGGAATTGCACATGCTGTTCCTGAAATTAATGGAATTACGCTTTTTCCACTAAGTCCAAAACGCCTCATAATTTTATCCATTAAAAAAACCACTCTACTCATGTAACCTGTTTCTTCTAAAACTGCTATCAAGAAAAACAAAATGGCTATTTGTGGAATAAAAATTAAAACACCTCCAATACCTGGAATTATTCCATCTGTTATTAGATCTGAAAGAATTCCATCAGACATATACTCTTTTACTTTCTCTGAAAGACTTCCAAAGGTTTCATCAATAAGATCCATTGGTATCGATGCCCAACTAAAAATAGATTGAAAAATTAAAAATAGAATTCCGAAAAAGATCGCATAACCAAAAATCTTATGAGTAAAAACTTTATCTAATTTTGCTCTTATGTCTTTCGCCTTATTTCTATCTAAAACATAATACTCTTTTAAAGCTTTATTAATTTTTTGATACCTGTATATCGTTTCTTTATGCTGGTATTTTTTCAATTTAGAAATATCATCTAAAAAATCAGAAAGATCTTCTTTATTTACATCTCTAAAAGATTGTTGTGTAGCACTCAACCATAAATGATATAATGATTTTTCTGGATTCACTTTTTGTAATGCATCAAAAAATGACACATCTATTCTCTTAGCTATTTCAGAAAAATTAGTAACTGGTTTTAAAACTTCATAATTTTCTAAAACACTTTTTAATTCCTGAATACCTGTATTTTTCTTAGCTGAAATAAGAACAACTTTTGTTTCTAAAGCTTTCTCTAATCCTGGAACGTCGATACTAATACCTTTTTTATCCATTTCGTCAGCCATATTAATAGCCAAAACTGTAGGAATACCAATATCTTGAACTTGGGTAAATAGCAATAAATTACGTTTTAAGTTTTCTACATCGGAAACAACAACAATAACATCTGGATAATTTTTTCCTGTTGGATTTTCTAACACTTTTAATACAACACTTTCATCTAATGATGTTGGATTAATACTATATGTTCCCGGCAAATCTGTAATTATCGCTTTATTTTTAGAAGATAAATTACAAACTCCTTGTTTTTTATCTACAGTAATCCCTGGGTAGTTTCCTACTTTCTGATTTAATCCTGTAAGCTTATTGAATAAAGATGTTTTTCCCGTATTTGGATTACCAATTAACGAAACTTGAATATTATTTTTCCCCATTTACGATTCTAAATTGGTAACTTTTATTTTTGATGCAATCTCTTTTCTTATTGCCATATGACTTCCATTTACATTAATATAAATAGGATCGTGTAAAGGTGCAATTTGAACGAGTTCAACTGTACTTCCAGGCAAACAACCCATTTCTAATAATTTTAAAGGAATAGAGTGTTCATTTTCTTCAGAAATTACTCCTACTTGTCCTACTTTTAATGATGCTATTGTACTCAAAAATGATGTGTTTAATACGAATATTCTTGCTGTTACAAGAATTGTAGAATAAATGCAAATATACTAAATTAGAATCGTTCTAAAGAAGTTGTTTTCTTCTCTTTTAAGAAATGGTATATTTGTCTTATGACTTTTGAAGAGATTGTTGGTTTAGAACACATTAAAAAACACTTAGTTACCGCAACAGAGAACGGAAGAATTCCTCATGCTCAACTATTTGTTGGGAAAGAAGGATCTGGAACATTACCAATGGCTATTGCTTATGCACAATTTTTACTGTGTAATTTTTCTAATAATGCTGAAGCTTGTAATATAAAATGTAACAAATTACAACATCCAGATTTACATTTTACGTTTCCAGTTACTACTAATGACAAAGTAAAAAAACACCCAACTAGTGATTTGTTTTTAGAAGAATGGAGAACCTTTGTTAATGAAACTCCTTACGGTAGTTTATTCGATTGGTTAAGACATATTGGTGTAGAAAATAAACAGGGACAAATTGGTGTAGATGAAGCTGAAGATATTGTTAAAAAACTATCCTTAAAATCTTACGAAGGTGGATTTAAAGTAATGATTATATGGATGGCAGAAAAAATGAATATAGCTGCATCTAACAAACTCTTAAAATTAATTGAGGAACCACCATCTAAAACCATATTTCTTTTAGTAACAGAAGATGAAGGAAAAATTATTAATACAATAAAATCACGTTGTCAAGCCTTAAATTTTCCTAGTTTATCTGAAAATGATATCGTTTCATTTTTAACTCAAAAACACGATATTAATCAACAAGATGCTAACAGAATAGCTCAACAATCTGAAGGAAACTTAAACAAGGCTTTACATTTATATCATAACGATTCTAACGATTTAATTTTTGAAGAATGGTTTATTACATGGATTCGTAGTGCTTTTAAAGCCAAAGGAAACGCATCTGTAATTCAAGATTTAATTCAATGGAGTGAAATCATTTCCAAATCTGGAAGAGAAACGCAAAAACAATTTTTACAGTACTGTTTACATTTTTTCAGACAAGCAATGTTATTAAATTATGGAGCTCCTGATCTTGTATATCTCATTCCTCAAACAGCAAATTTTAAACTAGAAAAGTTTGCTCCTTTCGTACACAGTGGCAATATTTTAACCATAGAAAAAGAAGTGAATGATGCCCAATACCATATTGAAAGAAACGGGAATGCAAAAATCATTTTGTTAGATTTATCTATAAAACTTACTCGTTTACTACACACCAAAGAACAAAAAATAAATGCATAATATGAAATCAACTTTTTTTATCATTACCATAAGTTTTGGATTGATTTTTGCTGCTTGTAAAAGCGAAGAAAATAAAACACCTGAAATAACTCAACAAAAATCTCTTAATGATTTTATGATTGGAAAATGGGAAACACAGTATATTAAAATTGAATATAATACTTTTCAAAAAGCCGATAGTTCATACATTTTTGAGGATGATTTTAGCACACCAAATTCAGGAAAAGCACAATCAGAATATTTGAATAATGGAACTTTTTCGGCTTGGTTTAAACAATCAGATAACACTAAAGTTGGTGTTACTTCTGGAAAATGGAAAACCAATGGAAATGATAGTTTATATGTAGATTATTTATATTTAGGAAAACAAGTTCAGGTTTGGTACACCATTGAACAAAAAGAAAATCAGTTTAAGGGAATAGTTACCTACGATTGGGATAATGACGGAGAAAAAGACGACAAATTAATTATGAAATCTAAAAGAATACAATAATAAATTGCCTATTTTAAACAATATATCACTACGAATTAGAATTTTTATTTCAATGATACTTTTAGTATTATTGGCTTCAATTTTAATTGCTGCTGTCACCTATTATCAATACGGAGAACAAACTAAAGAATATAATATTCATCGTTTAGAAAGAAAAGAAAAAGCAACTCGTTATAATATTGAAATAGAGTTAAGAAGAAAAACAACCTACGCAGTTACTGCTGAAAATTTATCAAAAATATTTCAAGATAGAATTTACGAAATTGCAAGCGTTCATAATCTAACCATCAGTATGTACGATATGAATGGTAAACTCTTAAAATCTTCAATTCCATACAATTTTGAAGAAACAGATGAAAAACCATTATCGAAAAATATAGTTAATGAATTGGCCAATAACTCTGATTATAGAATTTCAAAGGATCGAGTTATAAAGGATGTAACATATCAATCTTCTTTTACATACATTAACGACACTCGTTTTAAACGTATTGGAATATTAGAACTAACCATAGCTCAAGACAACGAAGAGCAGAAAAAAGAACTTCGAGAGTTTATGAGTAGACTTTTAGTTGTTTACTTTTTAATGCTAATTGCTGGTATAGCTCTAGCTTATTTTTTATCAACTTACATCACACGTTCAATTCAAACAATATCAAATAAGTTAAAAGAAACTCGATTAAATAAGCAGAATGAAAAAATCACATTAAACGCTGCTAGTTCCGAAATAAACTCTTTAGTTGACTCGTATAATAATATGATTGATCAACTTGAAGATAGCGCTGTAAAATTAGCACAAAGCGAACGTGAACAAGCATGGAGAGAAATGGCAAAACAAGTTGCTCATGAAATTAAAAACCCATTAACTCCTATGCGATTAACTGTACAAAGTTTTTTAAGAAAATTCGATCCTACAGATCCAAATATTAGAGTAAAAATAGCAGAATACAGCGAAACCATAATTCAACAAATAGATGTGATGAGCTCTATTGCTTCAGCTTTTTCAGATTTTGCCAAAATGCCTACGCAACGAAAAGTAAATTTAGATGTTGTAGATGTAGTAAAGCATGCTTTAGACATTTTTAATGAAAACTACATTCGTTATTATCCTCAAGAAAAAGAACTTCTTGCTCATTTAGATAAAACTCAATTAATTAGAATTATCACAAACTTAGTTAAAAATGCTACTCAAGCTATGAAAGATGATGAGACTAATCCAACTATTGAAGTAAAAGTAGCTTCTGAACAAAATAATGTAGTAATTACAGTATCTGATAACGGAAAAGGAATTTCCGAAGAAAATAAAAAGCTGATTTTTGAACCAAAATTTACAACTAAAACCAGCGGAATGGGCTTAGGCTTACCAATGATAAAAAACATTATTGAAGCTTATAATGGTAAAATAACTTTTTCATCTACTCTAGGCGTAGGAACTGTTTTTACTGTAACTTTACCAAAAACTTAATTTATGAACTTTGAGAATATCTTGGTTGAAAACACCAACGAAATAGCAACGATTACAATTAATAGACCTAAAAAGCTTAACGCTCTTAACAAGGCAACAATTGAAGAATTGCATGAAGCTTTTAAAAACTTAAATAACGATGTAAACACCAAAGTCATTCTATTAACAGGAAGTGGAGAAAAAGCATTTGTTGCCGGAGCTGATATTTCTGAATTTGCTCATTTTTCTGAAGAAGAAGGTGGAAAATTGGCTGCAAAAGGTCAAGAATTACTTTTCGATTTTGTTGAAAATTTATCAACTCCTGTAATTGCATTAGTTAATGGATTTGCTTTAGGTGGTGGATTAGAATTAGCTATGTCATGTCATTTCAGAATTGCTTCTGATAATGCTAAGGTGGGTTTACCTGAAACCTCTTTAGGTGTAATTCCTGGATACGGAGGAACACAACGTTTACCTCAACTTATAGGAAAAGGAAAAGCAATGGAGTTAATTATGACAGCAGGAATGATGTCTGCTGAAGAAGCAAAATCTTACGGATTAGTAAATTATGTTGTAACTCAAGAAGAATTAAAACCTTTAGCAGAGAAAATTGCAGGAAAAATAATTAAAAATTCATCTGTTGCTATAGGAAAAGCCATCGAAGCTGTTAACTCAGGGTTTAAAGATGGAGAAGATGGATACAAGTCTGAAATAAATGCTTTTGGCGCTTGCTTTTCAACACAAGATTTCAAAGAAGGAACCACAGCTTTTCTAGAAAAACGAAAACCTAATTTTCCAAATAAATAATATCTCAAAAAACTCGCTTTAATTTGCGAGTTTTTTATCTATCAGACCATTATTCCCTAGCAAATTAATAGTTTTTGTTAAAAAAATGTTTTTTTTGTATGAATGGTCGTTTTTTTTGTATAAATTGCAAAAAAAACTTTTTTAGCATGTTAAAAGCAATCATTGTCGACGATGAGGACAAGGCTATAAAAAGCTTATCATGGGAATTATCTAACTTTAATGACGAAGTTGAAATATTAAACACATTTACTAACCCTGGTAAAGCACTTGATTTTATTGCTAACAATAAAATTGATTGCCTTTTCTTAGATATAGAAATGCCCACTATGGATGGGTTTCAATTTATTGAGAAACTTCCTAAGAAGGATTTTGCTATTGTTATCACTACCGCTTATAATGAATATGCTATAAAAGCTCTTAAAAAAGAAGCTATTGACTATTTGCTAAAACCCGTAGACACAGATGATTTAGAACAAAGTTTAAAAAAAATCACAAAATTCACTAAACGAATTTCAGTTAGCGATACTAATGAAAAACTAGAACAAATACTTTACAATTTCAATCAGAAATTAGAAGAAAAAAAAGTAGTTATTAATGCAGATGGACGATTAATTTTCTTAGAGTCTTCTGAAATACTTTGTATTGAATCTGATGGAAATTATAGTTCTATTTACACTACAGATGGTAAAAAAATAGTAGTTACAAAAAAATTAAAAGAAGTAAACTCATTACTACCAGAATCTTTATTTTTTAGAATACATAATTCCTACATTATAAACCTCAGCAAAGTAAGAGAGTATTATAAAACTGATGGATATGTAATTCTTGAAAAAAATCACAAAATCCCTGTATCGCGCCAAAGAAAAACTGAATTCTTAGATAAGTTTTAAAATGAAAAATAAGTCTGTAATTCTTACTTTATTTTTTTTCAATGTATTAGTTTTCTCTCAGAACACTAGCAAAACCAACGTTAATTCTGTTCTAGAAAATTTAGTAGATAATAAATACAAAAATTATTTCTCTTTAGATTCTATTATTAATATAAATCACAAGTTAAATTTAATCTCCGAAGATAGTTTCCATAAACTTTATGATAATAGTTTAAAAAACAAATATGAGATAGGGCAGATTTATGCCTACAATAACATTGGACTTATTTTAAGACAAAAATCAAATTACAGCAAAGCTGTCGAATACCACATAAAAGCCTTAAAATTAGCTAACCACATCAAAAACAACGATATTAAAGCCTACACATTAAATCTTCTTGGATCTTGTTACAGAAGGTTAAACGATGTAAAGAACGCTTTAAACTGCCATCAAGACGCGCTAACTTTAACAAAAAGAAGCAGTAACACAGAAAGTTTAATTAATAAAAGGAATAAAAGTATTTCTGTAAATAATATTGGAAACATTTATTTGCTTTTAAAACAATATGATCTTGCTCTAGAACAATTTGAAAGCTCAATCTCTATCTCTAAAGAATTAAATAATAGGCTCGGTCTTGCTATTAATTATCAAAACATGGGATATAGTCAAGAAAATTTAGGTTTTTATGACGATGCTATCGAAAATTATTATAAATCTCTAAAAATAAACAAAGAATTAAACTCTGAAAGGGGTCAGATTATTTGCTATAACAGCATAGCTTCCACCTACTTACAAAAACTAGAGTTTGAAAAAGCTCTAGAAATAATTCAAAAAATATATCCTTTAGCCGTTGAAAAAAACAATAAATTTTATTTGGCTAGAACTTTAACAAATCTCGGAATTGCAAATCTTAAAAATAATAAACTTAAAGAAGCTAAAAAATACCTAACAGAATCTGTTCAACTATCTAACGAAAATAATTTCAATAGAAGTCACACAAGAAGTTTATTTGCCCTTGCAGAATTTTACGAAAAGAAAAACGACGAGCAAAAAGCCTACGATTTTTATAAAAAAGCCGTAGAATTAGAGAAACAAACCCTCACTAAAAAAACGTTCTCATATGTAAACAACCTTATCTCTAAGCAAAATGTTTTGGCTAAAATTAATGAAAGAGATAATATGGAGAAACAGTTTCAAATTCAAGATTTAAGGACCGAACAAGATAGAAATATTTTAATTATAACACTGGTTACCATAGCTTTATCTAGTATTGCTTTATATTCTGTTTACAGACAAAAATTGCTTAATAACGACAGAAAAATACTACTATTGGAACAGCAAGCGTTACAAACTCAAATGAATCCTCATTTTATTTTTAACGCTTTAAACTCTATTAAGCTTTACGTGATTAATAACGATCAGAAACAAGCCGTTTATTACCTAAATAAATTCTCTAAATTAATCAGAAACATCTTAGAAGTTTCTAAAGTAAAAGAAGTTAGCTTAAAAGAAGAGCTTTCAACAATGGATTTATACATGACTATTGAAAATATTCGTTTCTCAAACGAAATAGATTATAAGTTAGATATAAATCCAGATTTAAACACAGATACAATTAAAGTTCCTCCTTTGGTTTTACAACCTTTCTTAGAAAATGCAATTTGGCATGGTTTATCTTCTAAAGAAGGGGATAAAAAAATTACACTAACCGCTAATAAGATTTCAGAAGATATTGTTTCTGTAAACATTATTGATAATGGTATTGGTAGACAAGCTGCTGGGGAAATTAAAAGATCTAAATCTTTAAAAAGAAAATCTGTTGGTATCGATTTAACAATAGAAAGATTAAAAACTTTTGCTGAAGACTATGAAGAAGAATTTACACTTACCTATCATGATTTAACAAATGATTTTGGTGAACCTGTAGGCACAAAAGTATCTATTCAATTTCCTGTAGTTTAAAATTCAAACTGTAATTGAACCCAAACAGGATCTTTTTTTTCTGTATTTAAATTACTGAAAGAAATCCCCAATAAACGCACTGAATTTTTTAATTCTTCTTGCAAAAGCAAATCTTTAACAATTGGAAAAAATTCTCTTTTCTTATAAATAAAATACGATATGGTTTTACTTCGAGTTTGCTGTGTAAAATCACTGTATTTAATTTTTAACGTAATCGTTTTTCCTTTTGTCCCAGATTTATGCATTCGCCTTTCTAATTCTTCCGCTATGTGTTCTAATTTTTCAAGCATAAAAATTTCAGAGGACAAATTTTCATTAAATGTTCTTTCAGCAGCTATCGATTTTCTTATTCTATTCGGTTTAACTAGACTATTATGAATTCCTCTAACGATATTATAATAATGCACACCAGATTTCCCAAAGAGCTTTGTTAACTCTTCTAAAGTCCTTTTTTTTAAATCAATTCCTTTAAAAATACCAAGATTATGCATTTTTACCGCAGTAACCTTACCAACACCATAAAATTTTCCGACAGGAAGCTCTTCTAGAAAAGGAATTACATCTTCAGGGTTAATTGTTTTTTGTCCGTTTGGCTTATTAATATCTGAAGCAACTTTAGCAATAAACTTGTTTATAGAAATTCCTGCCGAAGCTCTTAATTCTAGTTCTTCCCAAATCCTATTACGAATCTCTTTCGCAACTAAACTAGCCGACGGATTGCCTTTTTTATTCTCTGTAACATCTAAATACGCCTCATCTAAAGACAAAGGTTCAACCAAATCAGTATAATCATAAAATATCTGTCTGATTTTTGCTGAAATCTCCTTATACCTTTCATATCTAGGCTTAACAAATATTAAATGCGGACATTTCTTTTTTGCCAAAACACCACTCATTGCAGATCGAACACCAAATTTTCTAGCTTCATAACTTGCAGCAGAAACCACACCTCTAACTTCACTCCCGCCAACAGCGACAGCTTTACCTCTAAGCTCAGGATTATCCAATTGCTCTACAGATGCATAAAATGCGTCCATATCTACATGAATAATTTTTCTAAAAGGTGGTTCCATTTCCATTTTATAAAATTAAAAAAAGAATAATTTAAATTCATTTTAAAATAACATCTTATAAAGAGAAAAATACTTTTTCTTTCGTTTTGCCGTATCTTTGTTAAAATTATTTTTCGAGGATCAATGTTAGCAAAGATTAACAACATACTTCACTACTTTAAGTCAAAATTTCCTAAGATTACTAAAATCACTTTAATTTCTGTTTATCTTATTTTCTTAGCAGGCGCTGTAGTAAGAATGACCGGATCTGGCATGGGATGTCCAGATTGGCCAAAATGTTTTGGTTATTTAATCCCTCCAACTTCTGAAGAACAAATCACTTGGCAACCGAATAAGGGGTTTAAAAAAGGAATGATTATCGTTAAAGATGAAACACTTTTTGTAGCTCAAAACGATATTAAAACTTCAAAAGAATTCACTGCTAGTAACTGGGAAAAATACACAAAACACGATTACGCTAAGTTTAACAAATATCATACTTGGACAGAATACATTAACAGATTAGCTTCTGTAGTTTCTGGATTCGTTTTTATCTTTCTAATTTTAGGCTCTATTAAATACTGGAAAGAAAAAAAATCGATTACTCTTTTATCTTTCTTCGCCTTATTTCTAATGGGCTTTGAAGCTTGGCTTGGAAAAACCGTAGTAGATTCTAATTTAAAACCGACTATAATTACCATTCATATGGTTGTTGGACTTTTAATTATTGGAATATTATTGTACTTACATTTTATTGTTTCTGAAAGAAAGAACACTTTTAAATACAATGCGCTTTTCAATAAACTTTTAATCTTTTCTGTAATTTTCTCAGTAATTCAAATTGCTATGGGAACTCAAGTAAGACAATTTATTGATGAGCAAGTAAAACAATTTGGTTTTGATAACAAGCAATATAGTTTACTAAATCCTAGTTTTAAATTTTACTTCCACAGGTCTTTCACAATTGCAATTGTGCTAGTTAATTTCGGAATGTTTTATTTGAATCAGATTAAAGACTTAGGTTACAAACTGGTAAACTGGATTGTATTTTTAATATTCCTAGAAACTATAACTGGAATTTTAATGTATTACGCAGAATTCCCTATTGGAACACAAGCTGTGCATTTATTAGCTGGAGCAATTTTATTTGGGTTACAATTTTACTTATGGATGCAAAGTAGAAAATCTACTTCTACGAAATTAGTATAATTGAAAATGGATATGGTCGTCGTGTCGAACAGCTTGACATCCATGAAATCGTATTTTTTTATTTGTTAGCCCCAATCTGTTTTTCAAATGTGGTTCAATAAAAAGTTTACTAATCTGTTTCTGTTTTAAAATTGTGTTTATTAATGATTTTGTTCCTTTTTCTGAAAACTGAACATCTTTATTAATACTACCAAAAGTTAAATACTTAGGAAAATCGTATTGCCATTTTCCTTTATTTTTACAGATATTTATTTGATTGTACTCATTCTTTTTAGGTCCACTAAAAACACCATAACCACTAATAGATTTCTTTTTATTGGTTACAATATTATCCTTTTCATAAATCAAAGAAACATCAATCTTTTTACCATCATTATGACTTAAATGAGGTAACAAAGGGAAACCATCAAAAAAAGGAAAATTAGCATCTAAATACACTAATTTAATTCCTTTATGCTTCTTGTTTAATTCTTCACTTACCTTATTTAAAACAAGATTTAACTCTGGCACTACATAATTACGATTGGCAAGCAAATAAATAAAAGAATTGGGCTGAATTAATTCGGTATTTTTAATTTTTTCTCTTCCAAAAAAAGGAGTTAAATAAGGTAAAATCAAAAATGAAAAAATACTATAACTACTTATAAAAGCAACTGCTTTAAACTTTCTATTTCTCTTTAAAAAGATGAGAATCGTAAATAAATAAACTACACCTCCTATTTGAGTTGTAATGGTAAGTAAAAAGGTTATTAAAAGATGAAATACTATTTTAAAAACCATAAAAGCTTGAATTTGATTACTGAAAATCCTCTTTAAATAATCTTCTTTTGGTCTCTAAAAATCGCTCTATGAAAAGTTCTTTTTGTTTCTCTCCTTTTACTTTAAAACTCATCAATAATCCCACGCCTAACACAAAAAAAAGAATTAATGGAAACCAATTACTTTGAATAGCAAAAACAACAATTGCCACTAAAAGAATTATGAGAAAAATTCTAAAACTATAATTCGTAGGAAATACATAATCGTGTTTAATATCAAATAAATCATCCTCCTTTAAAACTCCTAAAATTTTAATATTATTAGATTTTGAAGCTCTTTGGAGCTCAAAATTTGTAGGACTTATGATTCCTTCATAATGCTTATCTGAAATTATTTGATGTAATACTTTGAAGAGTTTTTCGTTGTTTTCTAATTCCATAGCAGGCATTTTAATCAATATTTTTCCACTCTAAAGTTTCCATCATTTTAACCATATCTTTTTTAACATAATCTACAGCTGGCAAAACACTATCAAAGTTAGGTTTAGAATAGAAAAATAACGAAGCTTTTAAAAAGTGCTGCACACTATCGGTAACATGAAATTGCACCTGAGAAGCTGCGTTTCCATAAATGAAATACATTTTCCCGTATACTTTTTTTTCTTTATTAATATAATCTTCTGTATTAGAAATATTATCAGCTTTAACCGTATGTTCAAAAACTAATTTTTCTGCTTCAAGCAACAATTCTTTAAGATTATCATTAACGGGTCTGTAAGTAATATCTACAGAGGCTTTTAATTCTGGATATTGAATTTTTAACCAATTTTTAGGTAGCGATTTTACTTTTGCTACATTGGAAACCTCGAAAGTATATGGTCTTTCCACATTGATTTTCTGATAACTTGGTTTTGCATAATTCAAGCTTAAATATGCTTTCGGTTTTGGTAAAGTTTCACCTCCACAACTCATCAAAATCAACAATAAAAAACCGCACAAATACCTATACATTTTTTGTTACTTTTATCTGTTTTACTCTTTTTCTATCTAAATTTTCTATAGTAAATGTATAATTTTTAAAGTTTATTTTTTCTCCCACTTTAGGAAACTTTCCAGACACTTCTAAAATAAAACCGGCTAAAGTTTCACTTTCTCCTTTATCATCTTCAAAAACATCTTCATCTTCATCTAAAACCCTACATAAATCTCTTATTGTTACCTTACCTTCAAAAATAAAATTATTAGCATCTAATTTTGAATATGTTAAATCATCATCATCGAACTCATCGTTTATATCTCCAACAATTTCTTCAATTACATCTTCTAAAGTAACAATTCCACTTGTTCCTCCATATTCATCAACCACTATTGCCAAATGATTTTTTCTTTCCTGAAAATCCTTTAATAAATCATCCAACTTTTTATTCTCAGGAACAAAGAATGGTTTTCTTAATAAAGACAACCAATCGAAATTCTTCTTATTTAAGTGTGCTAATAAATCTTTTGCATACAAAACACCTATAATATTATCGATATTTTCTTCGTATACAGGGTTTCTTGAATATCCATTTTTTAAGATTGTACTTAAAACTTTATCATAAGAGTCTGCTTTTGATATTGCACAAACATCTGTTCTAGGTTTCATAATTTGTACCGTTTCGGTATTTCCGAAAGTAACAATTCCTTCTAGTATTTTTTGTTCATCTTTAGTGGTTGCGTTTTCGGATGTTAACTCTAAAGCTTGTGATAATCTCTCTACAGATAAATTGTTATTTTTATTTCCTAGTTTTCTTTCAATTATCGTTGTAACACTTGTAAGCGGAATGCTTAATGGACTTAAAATTGCATTTAAAACATCTAAAGGTTTTGCTATAAAACTAGCAAACTGAAGAGATTTCCTACTCGCGTATACCTTTGGTAAAACTTCTCCAAACAGTAAAATTAAAAATGTTACCAACCCTACTTGAACTATAATTTTTACTACTGAAGCCGGTATAATGAAGAAAATTAAATCCAAAGAAAAATTCATATTTCCAAACATAAACTCATCAAGAGAAGCAAAAATTAAAACCACCAAAATATTGATGAAGTTATTAGTGATTAAGATTGTTCCTAAAAGCTTTTGTGGCTTTTCTAAAAGTTTTACTACGGTGTTTTTTCCTTTACTTTTTTCTGAAAGTTCATCTAATTCTGTTTGTGATAATGAAAAAAAGGCAACTTCTGCACCCGAAATTAATGCAGAACAAATTAAAAGAATTAATAAAACTATTAAACTTATTGAATTTAAAAAAGTGGTACTTGCTATAAGTAAAAAATGGGGTTCTGGGTCCAATTCTTAAATTTTGGTTAAACTAAAACGGTAAATCATCGTCTTCATTAGAAACACTTTGACTACTATTTTGCACTGGAGGTTGTGGCTGTTCACCTGGAGTATTTAACTCTTTTTTAGTTGTTAAAAAAGTCATCTCCTGAACATGAATCTCTGTAGTATATCTCTTTTGTCCTTCAACTTCATATTGACGGTTTTTAATTCTACCTTCAAGATACACCTTATCTCCTTTACTTAAATATTTCTCACAAATTTCGGCAAGTTTATTCCTCACAACAATATTATGCCAATCGGTATTAGAAACCCTTTCACCTGTTTGTCGGTTTGTATATGTTTCATTAGTAGCTAAAGGAAAACGTCCAACCGCATTACCTTCATCAAATCTATACATCTTCACTTCATCTCCTAAGTGACCAATAAGTATTACTTTATTTATTGTTCCTGCCATTATTTACACTTGTGTAATTTCAAATATACGAATTTAGTTTTTGCTTGTTTTGTATTCATTTAAAAAATTATGGATCAATATTGGAACTGGATAAGTATCAATATTATCCCAATTCACAACCTGTTGATTTGTTGTTTTACCTTCAACTATCCAAAATTTTGTATGCAAATGCTGATGAGATAATTTGTGCACAATATCTTTTGAGTTGAATAATTTAATTTTAGTATCGTTAGGAAAAAAACCAACAAATTCTTCATTTGATATTAACTCTTCTACCTGGATACTTTTTGAAGTTTCAATTAAAGGAAACTCAAACAAACCTTCCCAAATTCCTTTACCTTCTCTTTTTTTCAAGATGGTTTTATTGTTTGTATTTAAAACGAGGTAATTAAAAAAACGTTTTTTTACTTTTAATTTCTTCTCTTTTACGGGAAGAACATCAACTTTACTTTTTTCTAAAGCTACGCAACTTTCATTTAACGGACAAACTGTACAATCTGGACTTTTAGGTTTACATTGAATAGCTCCAAAATCCATTATTGCTTGATTGTATATTCCAATTCTATCAGCATCTATTGCTTGTTGAGCTAATTCTTTAAACTCTTTAATTCCTTTTGCGGAATTAATAGCAGTATCTACACCATAATATCTAGCAAGTACTCTATAAACATTACCATCTACCACCGCAGCTGCCTCATTAAAACAAATAGATGCTATAGCTGAAGCTGTATAATCTCCAACTCCTTTTAATTTTAATAGACCTTTATATGTATTAGGAAACTTCCCATTAAGATCATTTGCGATATACTTTGCTGTAAAATGTAAATTTCTAGCTCTTGAATAATACCCCAAACCTTGCCATAGTTTCAACACATTTTCTTCATCGGCATTTGCTAGGTCAAAAACCGTAGGAAAAGCCTCTATAAATCTTAAATAATATGGTAAACCTTGCGCAACTCTTGTTTGTTGTAACATGATTTCACTTAGCCAAATATTATATGGTTTTTTAGTTTTTCTCCATGGTAATTCTCTACTGTTTTTTAAATACCAGTCTATCAACACCTTATTAAATTCCATCCATCCAAAGTTGTATTGACAAAATTACTGTATTTTATTTAGATTTTTTTAAGAACAAATATTTTACGAATTGATTAATTATCATATATTTGCACCCTCGTAAAATTAAATTCACAACATATAATATAAAAGTATATATACAATGACAAAAGCAGATATCGTATCGAAGATTTCAGACAAGACAGGGATAGAGAAGGCAGATGTTTTAGCTACTGTAGAGGCATTTATGTCTGAAGTTAAAGATTCTTTAGAGAGTGGAGATAATGTATATTTAAGAGGTTTTGGAAGCTTTATTATTAAAACTAGAGCTGAAAAAACAGGTAGAAATATTTCTAAAAACACTACAATTAAAATTCCTGCACACAACATTCCAGCATTTAAGCCTGCTAAGACTTTTACAGAAGGTGTTAAAGCTAAAGTTGCAGTTAAGTAAGATATTAACCTACTCTTTTAAAAGAGTTTTAAAACATTTTTAATATGCCTAGTGGTAAAAAAAGAAAGAGAGCTAAGATCTCTACACATAAAAGAAAGAAAAGAGCAAGAGCTAATCGTCACAAGAAAAAGTAAGTAGTTTTCTACTTACTTTTTCATTTGCTTTTAAAAAGCATCAAGTTCTTTGAAATTGAGGTTTAAATCCTCAAACGGGTATTACAAAATACCTGCTTAAAAATCTTAATCAGTCTTCGTATTAATCGTTGACACAAAATTTATTCAGATGAAAACAGAATTAATTATTCGTTCCAATTCTTCTGATATTGATTTTGCCTTATTAAGAGATGGTAGACTTGTTGAATTGAATAAAGAAACAAGCGACAACAAATTCTCTGTCGGTGATATTTTTCTAGCCAAGATAGGAAAAGTTATGACAGGTTTAAATGCTGCATTCGTAAATGTTGGTTATCCTAAAGATGGTTTTTTACATTATCATGATTTAGGTCCGCAAGTTCAATCATTAAACAAGTTTATTAAAAAAGTAAGCACGGGTAAATTTAAAGAGTTCACTTTAAAAAACTTTCGCTTTGAAGATGATATCGACAAAGACGGAGGTATTAACAATGTACTAAAATCAGGTCAAAATTTATTAGTACAAATTGTAAAAGAACCTATATCTACTAAAGGTCCAAGGATAAGTTCAGAATTATCAATCGCTGGTAGATATTTAGTATTAGTCCCTTTTTCTAACAGAGTATCAGTATCTCAGAAAATTACTGATAATAACGAAAAAGAGCGTTTAAAAAAGCTAGCAAAAAGCATTAAACCTAAAGGGTTTGGGCTTATTTTGCGTACTGTTGCTGAAGGTAAAAAAGTAGCAGAGCTTGATAAAGATTTACAAAATTCACTTAACAGGTGGAAATCTTTATGTAAAAGAATTCCAAATACAAACACACCAACAAAAGTTTTAAGTGAATTAGACAGAGCATCTTCTATATTGAGAGATGTTATGAATGACTCTTTTACAAGTATTGTAACAAATGATGAAAGTTTAATGTTAGAAATTAAGGAGTATTTACAAGAAATATCTCCTGAAAAAGAAAACATTGTAAAACTTCACAGATCAAACATTCCAATTTTTGAAAAGTACGGTATAGAACGCCAAATTAAAACTTCCTTTGGTAGAACCGTATCTATGAGTAAGGGAGCCTATTTAGTTATAGAACATACAGAAGCACTGCATGTTATTGACGTAAATAGTGGTAACCGCTCAAATAAAGCAAAAAATCAAGAAGAAACTGCTTTAGAAGTGAACTTAATTGCTGCTACAGAGATAGCCAGACAATTACAACTTCGCGATATGGGAGGAATTATAGTTGTTGATTTTATTGATATGAAGTCTGCAGAAAACAGACAAAAACTATTTCAACACTTTAGAGAAGTTATGGCTTTGGATAGGACAAAGCATAAAATACTACCTCCAAGTAAGTTTGGACTTGTTCAAATTACAAGACAGCGAGTTAGACCTGAACTCGAAATTAAAACACGTGAACCTAATCCTAACAAAAATGGAGAAGTAGAAGCTCCAATTGTTTTAATTGATAAAATTGAAGCAGAATTAGATAAAATAGTTAATAGTCAAACAGAATACAAAGAGATCACGTTAAATGTGCATCCATTTATTTACGCCTATTTAACTAAAGGTTTACTAAAATCTATTCGCTTTAATTGGTTTTTAAGACATAAAAAATGGATTAAAATTATACCTAGAGATGCGTATCAGTATTTACAATACCATTTCTCTTACAAGAAGAAAAATAAATAAGGCAATTTTCTTATTAAGAAATCAAAACCTACTTGATGTATTTCAGGTAGGTTTTTTATTTTAAAACCAGAAACCTAAGTTAAAAACCAAAAACTTATCGTCGTGATCAGGCGACCATGTATACTTTAACTCTATAGGACCAATTATAGTTTCTAATCCATAACCTATCCCATAACCAGATTTGGTGTCTTTTAAAAGCTCTCCTCTTCTAAAAACATTTTTTGCTACTCTACCATAGTTTGCAATTAAACTGATGTAATTCTTCTTAAAAGGTTGATATCGCAGATGAAATTCTGATTTTAAGAATGATTGATTTGACAGAGAAGAAATACCATAACCATAAAAAGGAATAAAATTATTGATATAATTTTGATTATACCCACCGATACGATAATCAAAAATTTCTGAATCTTCTTCTCCTAAAGTAGCTCCAAATTGATATGAATTTAAAAATGTAAATTTCTCCCAAAATGTTGTTGCATAACTAAACAATGCATCTACTTGCGAGTATTGGTTAAAACCTACACTACCATTTGCGAAATCTGTAAGGCTACTATTTCTATTCGACCACATAAACCACTTAAAATTCGCATTTACCAAAAATCCTTTTGTCGGAAACATGCTTTTGTTATAAGTATCTATGTTCAGAAAAGCAAAGGAACTCAAATAGTTACTGCTATCAAAAATTGTTTCTTCCTCATTTGTTAAAAAAGTATCGGAAGAAACTTTAAGATTTTTAAATTCTAACCCTAAACCAAAAGCCGTTCTTTTATTTAAAACTGTTTGAGCAAAAATTCTATTTGTAAAATCTCTATAGTTTACATTAATCTTATTTAAGTTATTTTCATTAAAGAGCACATCTGTTTCAAAAGAATTAAATCTCGATGAAACACCATAACTTAACAAAAAACCATTGTCTATAAAATATTGAAAATCGTAACGAACATCATCTCCAATGACTAAATCTAAAGATATTTCGTCGTTAGAAGAAAGTATTTTTTTCTGATTATAATTTAATAGAACTCCTGTCTTATACAATAAATCATAATGCACTCCTAAACTTAAAAAACTTTTTATATCATTCTCTTTTACAACAACTTCTAATTTTTTTCCTTTAAATGAATTCTTTAAAGTATAATCAATTCTTTGGAAATTTTTTGAAGCAGTAAGTGTGTTAACTTTTTTCGAAATATCTCTATATGAAGCAGAATCTCCTTCTTTCAATCTTAACTTACCTAAGATGTAATCTTGAGTATAATATTTATTTCCTTTAAGTATAATTCTATCAATTAAAAATTGCTTATCCTTATAAACAATTTCTTTTTTTTCTCTTTTTATCTTCTGTTTTTCAGCTATTTCCTTAAAAACTTTTAAATAAGGTTTTACCGATTTTACACCTGCCCTAATAATCTCACTTTTTTTATCGAATGAAACTACATTATAATCTTCAATATTAGGGTGAAGGTGAATATCTAGTCTTTTTACTTGTTGATCAGATTTTTTATACATCTGAAAATTTACAATCTGACTTAATAAAGATGCTACTGAAGTTAATTCTTCTCTTTTTAACAATGTTCCCTGCACATTAACTCCTATAATTATATCTAAACCTTTTTCTTGCATTTTATCAACAGGAAAATTATTGGCAACACCACCATCCATCAATAATCGATTTTCAACTTCAACAGGATTTAACAATGAAGGGAAAGATGCACTAGCTCTTAAGGCCAAAGGAAGCGAACCTTTTTCTATCATCACTTCTTCACCAGATTCAGTATCTGTAGCTATACAAAAAAAAGGTATAGGAAGTTTAGTAAAATCATCAACATTATCAACTGGAGCTAAAAGTTCTGTAAGAAAATTTAAAACGTTTTGTCCTTTAGACAATCCTAAAGGTAAGCCTATACTTCCGTTTTTAATAGGAAGACTAACTGCAGTTTTCTCTAAAAATGCTTTTTCGAAATACGATTTGTCTTCTCTAGAAATATTATCTTGAATTACTGATAAAAAATCTATATCAGTAATAATATGTTCTATTTGATCTGGACTATAACCAGAAGCGTACATTCCTCCAACTATAGCTCCCATGCTTGTACCCCCGATATAATCTATCTGTACATCAAGCTTTTCTAATTCTTTCAATACACCTACATGAGCAAAACCTTTTGCTCCACCTCCACTGAGAACTAAACCTACTTTTGGTTGCTCTTGAGCATAAATTAATAATGGTAATATTAATATTAGAATTAGCTTTTTCATTTGTCTTTTTTTGTATGGTAATAATCGAAAACTTTTTTTGCTCTAGCGTTTCCAACCACCTCTATTAACTCTTCTAAAGTAGCACTTTTAACTCTTTTTGCTGATTTAAATTTTCGTAATAAATTCGTTATCGTTTGTTTGCCTACGTCTGGAATTTGTTCTAACTCAGATTGAATTGCACTTTTGCTCCTCTTATTTCTATGAAACGTAATTCCAAATCGGTGTGCTTCATTACGAAGGTATTGTATGATTTTTAAAGATTCGGATTTCTTATCTAAATATAATGGAATACTATCTCCTGGGTAATAAATTTCTTCTAAGCGTTTTGCGATTCCGATAATAGCTATCTTTCCTCTTAATCCTAAAACATCTAAACTCTTTAAAGCAGATGATAATTGACCTTTACCTCCATCAATAACAATTAATTGCGGCAATGGTTTATCTTCTTCTAAAAGTCTTTTATACCTTCGAAAAACTACTTCTTCCATAGAAGCAAAATCATCTGGTCCTTCTACTGTTTTAATATTAAAATGTCGATAATCTTTCTTGCTTGGCTTTCCGTCTTTAAAAACTACACAAGCTGCTACAGGATTTGTTCCTTGAATATTTGAATTATCAAAACACTCTATGTGTCTTGGTTCTTTGCTCAAACGTAAATCCTTTTGCATTTGCGCCATAATCCTTTTTGTATGGCGATCTGGATCTACAATTTTTATTTGTTTGAATTGCTCTTGTCTATAATATTTAGCATTTCGTAATGACAAATCTACAATTCTTTTTTTATCTCCTAATTTAGGAACCGTAACCTTAATTTTCTCTCCTAAATCGAGTTCAAACGGAACATAAACTTCTCTTGATAATGAATTAAATCGCTGACGAGTTTCAACGATAAAAAGCTCTAACAACTCCTTATCTGATTCGTCTAATTTTTTCTTGATTTCTGTAGTATATGATTGTACAATTGCCCCATTCATTATTTTAAAGAAATTCGCATAACCATGTGTTTCATCAGAGATAATTGAAAATACATCAACATTATTAATACTCGGATTTACAATGGTTGACTTTGCTTGATAATTCTTTAATGAATCTAATTTATCTTTAATACGTTGCGCTTCTTCAAAATTCATATCAGCAGCATAACCCATCATTATTTTATGTAAACTTTCTAGGCTTTCTTTAAAATTTCCTTTGATGATATTTCTTATCTCTCTTACATTTTTTGCGTAAGATTCTTCATTTTGATAAGCTTCACAAGGTCCTTTACAATTTTTAAGATGATACTCTAAACAAACTTTGTATTTTCCTGATTGTATTTTTGGTTCACTAAGATCGTAATTACATGTACGAAGGGGATATAATTGTTTTATTAAATCTAATAGATTATGTACAGTTTTTACACTTGTGTATGGCCCGAAATATTCCGATCCGTCTTTAACAACTCTTCTTGTAATAAATATTCTAGGGAAACGTTCTTTTTTTATACAAATCCAAGGATACGATTTATCATCTTTTAGCAACACATTATACCTTGGTTGATATTTCTTAATTAAGTTATTTTCTAATAATAAAGCATCTGTTTCTGTATCAACAACAATATGCTCAATTTTTACAATCTTTTTCACTAAGACTCTTGTCTTTCCATATTCATGATTTTTAGTAAAATATGAAGAAACTCGCTTCCTTAAATTTTTTGCCTTACCAACATAAATAATAGTATTCTCTTTATCAAAATATTGATAAACCCCTGGTGAATTTGGTAACGTTTTTACTTGTAGTTCTAAGTCTATTGGCATATAACGAAAATACAATTTATTCAATTAAATTGTATTTTTGTTATAAATTAGATTGCTTTTTCTAAGGTAAAAGAAAATTCTGATCCTTCACCAAAAATGCTTTTAAGTAAAATTGTTTCGTTATGTGCTTCTATGATGTGCTTTACTATAGAAAGTCCGAGACCTGAACCTCCTTGTTCTCTAGACCTACTCTGATCTACACGATAAAAACGTTCAAACAATCTAGGAATATGTTCTTGTTTAATTCCTTCTCCGTCATCAGAAATCTTAATTACAAACTTGTTTTCGTTATACGATTCAACACTTGCAGTAGTAACTCCATCAACTTTACCGTACTTAATAGAATTTACAATTAAGTTAATTAGTACTTGTTCTATTCGTTCTACATCTCCTTTTACAAACAAAGGAAAATCATAAACCTTATCGAAAACTAACTGAATATTTCTCTTTTTAGCTTTCATTTCGAACAGATCAAAAACCGTTTGAATTAATTCAATAATATTAAAAGGTTCTATTTTCATTTTCATTCCATCTGTTTCTAATTTGGCAATCATATCCAAATCTTTCACTATGGAAGTTAAACGCTCTACACCTTTATTTGCTCTTTCTAAATATTTATCTCGGATTACTTTATCATTGGCTGCTCCTTCAATTAAAGTTAAGATATAACCTTGAACAGTAAAAAGGGGGGTCTTTAATTCATGAGCAACATTCCCTAAGAAATCTCTACGAAATGAATCTCTTTCAGTTAAATTAGCAATCTCTTCTTTTTTATCTTCTACATATTCTTGAACGGTTTTTGTAAAATCTTCAATATCTGTAGTAATTTTATCCCTCTTTAAATCTTGAATATCTAGAATAGAAATATCTTGATATAATTTCTTAACCCTTTGATATATAAAATGTTCTGCTCTGTACTGAATTACAAAAAACGAAATTGTAAACAGTAGTATTCCGAAGATAATAATAGCAACTAAACCTAACGATTTAAAAAATGACAAATACGAAAAAACAGCAATAACAACTGATATTACTGTTAAATACATCGCAGAAGTAAGTGCGTATCTATATGTTTTTCTTAGCTTATTCAATAATAAATTAAAATTTATTTATCTGTTTCTAAAACAAATTTATAACCAACACCTTTAACAGTTTTAAAGTGATGATCTCCAATTTTTTCTCTTAATTTTCTAATATGAACATCTATCGTTCTACCTCCTACTACAACTTCGTTTCCCCAAACACTATCTAAAATAGTTTCTCTTTTAAAAACTTTTCCTGGCTTAGATGTTAATAAAGAGAATAACTCAAATTCTTTTCTTGGTAATGTAATTTTTTCATCACCTTTAAACACTACATACTCATCTCTATTAATTAAAATATCACCAATTTTAGTAGTGGCTTCAGAAACAGTATCTGTTTTAAGTCTTCTTAATAATGATTTGATTTTACTAACCAATACTTTTGGCTTTATTGGTTTAGTAATGTAATCGTCTGCACCAGCATCAAAACCTGCCATTTGTGAGTAATCTTCACCTCTAGCGGTTAAAAAAGAAATTATAACATTTTCTAAAGGCTTAATATCTCTAATTTTTTCACAAGCTTCAATACCATCCATTTCAGGCATCATTATATCTAGCAAAATTAAATGAGGTGTGATTTTTCTAGCGATTTTAACTCCTTCAGCCCCATTAGTTGCAGTAAAAACCTGATAACCTTCAGATCTAAGATTGTATCCTACAATCTCTAAAATATCTGGTTCATCATCAACTAATAAAATTTTAATATCGTTAGTATTCATACAGTTATAATTATTGTGCTAAACAACCCAAAAGTAGCGATTAAATAACAAAAATAGTTAAAGAGACTTTAACTTAATGTTGATTTAATATTAATAATAATTTTTATGTAAATAGTAAATATAAAACGCTTAACATTAAATTAATCTAAAAAAACTAACAAAAAGTCAGATAATTCCCTAATTTTGAGAGCATTTTTTTTAAAACGGGATAATATGAAAAAAAATTACTTTTTAACTTTTTTACTAACTTTTTTATTTAGTTCTGCTTTTTCTCAGGACTTAATTATAACTGGAGCTATTGATGGCCCTTTACCTTCAGGTGCTCCAAAAGCTATTGAATTATATGCAGTAAATAATATTGCTGATTTAAGTATTTATGGCATTGAATCCACAACAAATGGTGCCGCTGCGGCTGGAGTTGAGTATACATTTCCTGCTGATGCGGTAACAGCCGGTACATATATTTACTTATCCTTTGAAGATACACTTATTAATCAATATTTAGGAATAACTCCTCAATATGTTGATAATGTAATAAACGTAAATGGGGATGATACTGTGATTTTGTATAAGAATGGAACAATAGAAGATCTATTAGGAAGAATTGGCGAAGATGGTACTGGTAAAGATTGGGATTATGTTGATGGATGGGCATACAGAAAAGACGGGCAAGGACCAAGTGCTACTTTTGATCCAAATCAATGGACATTTAGTGGACCAAATGCTGTTGATGGATGTGATAAAAGTGATGATTCTGGAATAAACACTGACTGTTCTTCTGTATTTCCTGTTGGAACATACACAGCCACAGCTTCTTCGACACCTTCATTAACAATCAGTTCTCCTTCAAACGGATCTACAATATCTTTTACAGATATGGCAACAGTTAAGTTTTCAGTAAGTAATTTCAACATTGCTGCTGGTAGTACAGGAGACGGTTATATAAAGTGGACATTAAATAGTGTAGCTCAAGCTGATAAATTTGATACTGATGACATTACTTTTGCCACTACAGGTGGAACAACTTATGAAGTATTTATGGAGTTAGTTGATAATGCTGGAAATGCTTTATCAACTCCTGTTAATCAAACAATTTCTTTTACTGTAGGACTTCCTTGTGACATTCAAATCAGTACGATCACAACATCATGTGTTGCAGAAACTTCTGGTATAGACACTTACAATGTTTCTATTGATTTCACAGGAGGAGGAACCTCAACTTATATGTTAACAACTGACAATGGAACAATAGGAGGAGATAATCCTTCAATGATGGCAACAGGAACAATTACTATCTCTGGAATAACCGAAGGAACAAATATTATTTTTACTGTTAAAGGAGATACTAGCAATAGTAGTTGTGATTTTACGAGAAATATTTCAAGTCCAACTTGTAAAGGTTTACCTTTTATTGAAACCTTTGATTATGCTGATGCCTCTGTTTTATCTGATCAAGCTGACTGGGAAAGTGCTAACTCCGGAGACGATATAGTTACTACTACAGGTAGTTTAACTTATAGTGGATTAAAGCCTTCTGAAGGGAATAAAATTACGTTTAATGGGTCTGGGGCTGAATCCTTTACTAAATTTACTGATGTATCCTCAGGTACAGTATATAGTTCTTTTTTATTAAAAGTTTCTGCTTTCCAAACTGGCAGTAATCCTGATACTACAGATGGTGGGTATTTTGCTGGTTTAGCTGCAGGTACATCATCTTATGATGCTAGATTATGGGTTAGACCGAATCCAGATACTAGCGGAACTACATTTGATATTGGTTTTGGACCAGAAAGTTCAAATCCACCTTTTACAACATCTACTTATAATTTAGGGGACGTATTATTTATCATAATGGCTTACGATTTAGATAATGATGTTGTAAGCTTATGGATTAATCCAGATGCTGCAACTTTTGAAGGAGCTGCACCTACTCCAGATTTAGGAGGAAATGACACTAATGCTCCATCTTCTATTAATACTTTTATTTTAAGACAGGATTCAACAAATGAAACTCCTACTATTGAAATTGATGAATTAAGAATAGCTAAAACTTGGGCTGAAGTTACACCTAAAGATAATTCCACAGCTTCAGTAATAGAAAATGAAATAGATGGTTTTGGAGTGTATCCTAACCCTACAAATAACAAAACATTCACACTTACTTCTGCTTCAGTTGATGTAAAAGACATTCAAATCTTTAACATGATTGGTAAAAAAGTATACGAGACTTCTGTTTCAGGAACTAAAAAAGATGTAAATGTTTCATCTATTAGTTCAGGAATGTATATCTTAAAAGTAGTAGAGTCTAATAAAGTAGCTACACAAAGATTAATCATTAAATAATGAATTATACTTTATAATATATTGTTGGTAAAAAGAGAGGTTAAAAAACCTCTCTTTTTTCATTTATAAAAAACATAGTATCTTTCTTATCATGAAAAAAGTTTTCTTTATAATTCTTGGTTTATCTGTAAATTTTGGATTTTCTCAATCTAACTACAAAAAATTCAAAAAGCTTTCTTCTCCTAAAAAATGGTGGGTTATTTTTCATCCTTTTAAAGCAAAAAAAGCTTTGGAAATTTCTAAAGAAGCAAATCGAGTTTCAGATAGTATTCGAAAAACTAATTTATTAGATGGTGATCATGCTGGTGGACAAGTAGATGCTTTTAGACACGCATATTGGATGGCAAGATTACGTCAGGAAATCGGAAAATCTGCGGCAAGATCTCTTGGAAAAGCACACGAAAAAGAAAATTACTTAATGTATAAAAAACGTAAATTAGAGGAAGGTGTTGTGCCTGATAAAATCTCTTCTGAAATGGATTTGTACAACAATGAAATTGGACTTACTTTAACTATAAAAAACTGCAAAACCCCAAAAAACGGACTCATTTATAAAGTTATTAATACTCTTAATAAAGGTAAAATGAAAATGATTAAGAAAAACAAAAGGGGAGAATTTTTAACTTGCGAAGGAAAAGTAATTAAACCTAATTCTTTGAAAGGCAAGTGGAAAAACAATAAATGTTTGGTTAATTCTGACTACAAAAGAAATTAATGATACTTTACTTTTCTAAGCACTCTATTTACTTCTTTATACTTAATGTATGTTGTTTTATCTTCTAAATTCTTAATATAATCTTTAGCTTTTTCTAATTGTTCTCTAGCATCTAAAAACCCATTTAAGTAACAGATTAAATAGTTGTTTGGTAAACGATATACATCTTCATGCTCTGTTACAGATAAAGGAATATTGTTTTCAATATTATTAACTATATTATTACTATTCTCATAAATATGATTAATAATCTTACTGTCGTAAGTTGGAGGCTCAAATAAAAACTCTTTTATAATATCTAACTTTCCATTGTTTTTAAAATGAACAATTGTTTTCTCTAACGGAAATTTTACCTCGTTTCTTTCTAAACCTAAAGTTATATATTCAATAATTATAAAAGAATGATGGTTGATTTTGATTTTTACTTCATCTAATGCTGAATAGAAAAGCTGTACTTGCTCATTGATCAATTCAATATCAACTCTAGAATAAAACTCTTCTTCGTTTACCATTGTTTTTTTTCCTGCCCAACATAAAACAAACTGTTCCTTAAAAACTTTATATTTTGGATGATATTCATCTTTATGTCTATTAAAAAAATCGAAAACTCCATCGAGTGTTAGTTCAATATTATTTCTAGCATTTTTCTCAATAGACTCTACAATTTCTCTATTACTATTGGGTAATTTAAATTCTTCCAGTAATGGCATCGAATTACTTCCTCTTCTGTAAAAGACAGTTCCTCTAGGATATTTCCATACAAACTTAGATAAATGAGAAATTTTCTCTTTAGGGTGAATGGTAACTAATCCGACAACTTTATATCGAGGTAAACCTGGAAAAGGTATGTTTTCGTATTGAATATTGGGTGGATTTACTAAATAGGCGTTAACTAAATTTTGAATTTTACTATCATCAAAAAAATCGACCCCTATAACTTCGTTGTCTTCATCACGAATACCAATTAAGATATACGAATTGTTCTCTGGATTAGAATTAGATAAAGCACAAATATGTTTTATAAATTTTGCTTTTCCTTCTTTACTACCTAATGAAAGTTTTTGTTTTTTATCGTAAAAACTGTTTTCATCATTATGAGAAAGTAAATTCTTTATTAGCAACCTTTTATTAATCATACTAGGCTACTTTATGCCCTCTACTAGCTTCATAAAGAACAAACCAATCTTGTAAATTTAGATTAATTTGTAAAGCCTGATTTGACATTTTTATTCTTTCTTTATTCGATGTACCAATAACCGGAGCAACATTACATGGGTGTTTTAAAATCCAAGCTAATAATAACTGATCACTTGTTGCATTATACTTCTCGGACATTGGTTTTAAGACCTGTTTAATTCTCTTTGCTTGTTCAGTTTCCAAATTAAAAAAACTTCCCAAAGGACTCCAACTCATCACTTTCATATCTTCTTTAATTAGGTAATCTAAAGTACCTTGATCTATTGCTGAGTTTTGAACCAATGAAAACTCTAATTGATTACATGTTAAAGCTGTATCTTTTTTTAGCAATTCCATCTGACTAGAATTAAAGTTTGAAACCCCGAAATCAATAATTTTTCCTTCTTTCTGAAGCTTAACAACTGCCTCGTTAATTTCTTCAGATTGCATTAAAGGACTTGGTCTGTGTAATAGTAAAACATCTAAATAATCTGTTTTCAAATTCTTTAACGATTGTTCTACACTCCAAATGATATATTCTTTAGAATAATCGTAATGTTTTATCTTATTTTCATTTCTTTCTTCTGTAATATATTGTATTCCGCATTTAGATATTAATTGAACTTGTTCACGTTCTAGACCACTTTCAGCAAATGCTTTTCCAAAAGCTGCTTCAGTAGTATAACCTCCGTAGATGTCTGCATGATCGAAAGTGATATTTCCTTCTTCAACACAAAAATATATAAGATCAACCATCTCTTTAGTTGAAAAATTTTTCCCCCATACACCCCAAGACATACACCCTATAATTATGTCTGAAAGTTTAGTCTTCATTCTTATTTAACATTGTAGCACTTGCTTGTGCTGTTGGATAAACAATTAAATCTTCGATATTTACATGATACGGCCTTGTTACTACAAAATGAATAATATCTGCAATATCTTCAGCTTGAAGTGCCTTGTAACCTTTATAAACTTGTTTTGCTCTTTCAGAATCTCCTTTAAAACGAACATCAGAAAATTCAGTTTCTACCAAACCAGGATGAATTCCACTGACACGAATATTATATTTATTTAAATCTAATCTCATTGATTTATTTAAAGCATTAACCGCAAATTTTGAAGCACAATATACATTTCCATTAGGATACACTTCTTTCCCAGCAATAGATCCAATATTCACAATAAAACCTTGATTTCTTTCTATCATTGTTGGAAGTATAGCTTTTGAAACATATAACAAACCTTTTACATTTCCATCAATCATTGCATCCCAATCATCTAAACTTCCTTCTTGAATAGAATGTAAGCCATGTGCATTTCCTGCATTATTAATTAAAATATCTATTGCTTTAAATTCTGAAGGGAGACTTTCAATAGCTTTAAAAACATCTTTTCTAAAACGAACATCAAATTGTAGTGTATGTACTTTGGTTTGTTTTGATAAATCTTCTTCTAATCTTTTTAATTTTTCTGATCTTCTGCCACACAAAATTAAATTATAATTCTGTTTTGCAAATAAATAAGCACAAGCTTTACCTATTCCAGATGTAGCACCAGTAATTAATACGGTTGACATAAATTTTATTATTTACTATAAAAATAAAGATTTTAATGTAAACCTTATATTATATAAAGAGAAAACCGCCCTCTGAGGGGCGGCATCTCTAATTGGCTATTTTGAGAAATAACCAACCAAAAATCAACTAACCAAACTTTATTTTAATATTTTTCTTGTAATTTCTTTTCTTTTTATTTTAGTACGTTTTCTATTACTATTCCTTACTGGTTTTTGAGAACCTTTTACTTCTTTTCCTTTTAAGAACTGAATATATCCTCTACCTTTAAATACATATGTTGTTTCTGTAGTGATATGGAATAATTCTATTTCGCCATCATTAACAACGCTTAACTCGAACTCTTCAGTATCTCCTCCATCATAATTTAGTGTTAAAAACTTAACATCGTTGTAATCTCTTATATCATCTATTGTATAACCTCCCGTAAAGTCCCAATTGATAGAAGCAACATTTGTGCCAAAATCATCATGAGATGAGTAAAAAGTTGTGTTATTTTCTGGAGTAAATTGTAAAAAATGTTCAGCATCAAATGGATTTGGTACTCCATCTCTTGTTTCTATTCTTTCCCAAGCAATATATTCTTGTAAAAAGAACTCAATATTGTCATAAAATAACATATCATAATCAAAATTATTTCTCTGATACCCTACTAAAAAATAACTCACATTATTATTTAAATCATTTAATCGGATTTCATTATTACTTAATTCTATCACTTCAAAACTGTAATTTCCGTCTTGTGTATGAAAAGTTTCAATAACTCCATCATCAAAAGTTCTATAACTTCCTACATTAATTCCTAAACCATTTCCTGTTCTTCCTATATCTACAATATTATTATTTGCATACATATTCCCATTTAAAAAAGAAACAGTAAATGCTTTTGATAAAAACGGAATTTCTGCACTTCCTTGTGTTCTATGAAAATCTACATACCATAAATCATAACCTGAAACAATTGCTTCAGTAGGCACAAAATTATCTACAATGATTTCGTCGTTTCTTACAACACAAGAAGTTAAAGTTGTGGCGGCTACAAATAGCGTTAAAAGTAATTTTACTGTTTTCATAAGTTTAAGTTTTACGGTTACATAGAGATAATTTCAAAATACGTGCCAAAAAAATAAAGCCACTCTTTCGAATGACTTCATTTTACTCTATTTTTATGTGTTCTTTTACTGATACAACACCTGCTCTCCTTCAGTTAAACCACTGTATTTAAAATACTTTACCTCCCCTTTTTCAATATAACTTATCACAACTTCATTTCCATCTAATTTAAATGGAAAATCTTCTTTTGTTACATCTTTTGGAGGAGTATTACCATATTCATTTTTAGGATCTTCATGCAATTGAAAATCATTAGATTGATTTCTAAACTGTCCTAATATTGAAGTTTGATTACCATTTTCCTTATAACTTACTGGTGCTTTTCTTCCTCTATAAAATATATTTTCAAACTTTATTTTTTGTTCAGAAGAATATACAATATTGATATTAACTCCAGAGACACCTCGTACTCCTCCTACCCAACTTGTATACGTTCCTGACAAAACCTTAAAAGGTGTTTTTTTTTCAAATTGATAGCTACCGCAACTAACAATAACCAAAATAAAAAGTGGAAAAATTATCTTTTTGTTCTTAATTATCTTCATAATATGTATTTTCTAAATGTTTTTTCAAGGATTATACCAATGTACAAATTTAAATGAAACCTTTTTTATAGTTTTAACGCATGATACAACTAAGTTATTGGGAAATTAAAGAATGGTTTACAAATGTAGATTACACCATAGTTGGTAGTGGAATTGTAGGATTAAATTGTGCTTTACAATTAAAACAACGATTTCCTAAATCAAATATTTTAATTATAGAAAAAGGTATTTTACCACATGGTGCAAGCACTAAAAATGCCGGATTCGCATGTTTTGGAAGCTTATCTGAACTTGTTGATGATTTACAAAATCACACAGAAGATGACGTGTTAGGCTTAGTTAAAAAACGTTGGAACGGCTTACAATTATTACGAAAAAACTTAGGTGATAAAAACATTGATTTCCAACAAAATAAAGGTTTTGAATTATTTCAAAACAAAGAACTTTTAGACAGATGTTTATCTCAGAAAAAAACAATTAACAAGTTACTTTCAGGTGTTTTTGATACTCCAGTATTTTCAACATCAAACAATACTTTTAACTTCAAAAAAATAGAAGAGAAATACGTTATAAATAATTATGAAGGTCAGATCGATACAGGGAAAATGATGCATGAACTTCTTAAAAAAGTTCAATCACTTGGAGTTAAAATAATCAATAATATTACTGTTGAGGAAATTCAAGATCACAAAAACGCTGTTCATATTAAAACTAACTTACTAACCTTTAATTCAAATAAAATTTTTATCGCTACAAATGGATTTTCTAAAACTTTATTAAATGAGGATATTAAACCAGCTAGAGCTCAAGTTTTAATTACAAAGCCTATTAAAAACCTTCATATTAAAGGAACTTTTCATTTAGATAAAGGGTATTATTATTTTAGAAATATTAATGATCGTATTTTGTTTGGAGGTGGTAGAAATTTAGATTTTAAAACCGAAGAAACTACTGAGTTTTCTCTAACAGAATTGATTCAAAAGAAATTAGAAGAAATTTTAAAAGATACCATTTTACCAAATACCGCTTTTGAAATTGATCATAGATGGAGCGGAATTATGGGAATAGGAAATCAGAAAAAAAGTATTGTAAAACCAATATCTGAAAATGTATTTTGCGGAATACGATTAGGCGGAATGGGTGTTGCTATTGGTAGTTTAATCGGACAAGAATTAGCGGATTTATTATGAGTATAAAAGAAAAACTATATCAAGAATGTGTTTTTTATGTTGAAAAACGAGAACAAACAATTCAAGAAATTATAAGCTCCAACAAAAAAGCATTACTTTCTGAAACCAAAAGTTCGGCTGGTGACAAGCATGAAACTGGGCGAGCTATGCTTCAATTAGAAATGGAAAAAGCTGGTCAGCAAATTGCTGTCGTACATCAAATGAAAGAAACTCTAGCTAAAGTTGATACTGTAAATTCTCACGATTTAGTCCGTTTAGGTAGTGTTATAATCACCGAAAACATGAATTATTTTATCGCAATAAGTTTAGGTAAAACAATTATCGATAATAAAGATTACTTTATCATTTCTAGTTCTTCTCCAATTGGAAAAATGTTCTTAGGTAAAAAGGAAGGTGATGAAGTAGTTTTCAATGGAAAATCTATAACAATACAATCTATTCTTTAAAATTGATAAACCTTTCTGATGTAACTTCTAATTCAAATTCACTAGCAATAAAAAGACTTTGATTATCGTAAGCCACTTCAACCAACCAGTAAAATCCTTTAAAATAGTTCTTAAGTACCGTTACTTTAAACTCTGAATCTTCTACAAACTTTATTTGATGTGGGTAAAACAGTTTTATTTTATTATGAATTACAACTTCGTTTACATCATCAAATAGAGCTGCCACATATTTGTTGTTTCTTTTTTGATACAATTCAGATGGAGTTCCGGAAGCTATAATTTCATTGTGTTGAATTACAATTAACTGATCTGAAAACGACAAAGCATCGTTACCATCGTGAGTTGCTACTATACAAGCAATTTTATTCTTTTTTAGATACGAAAAAAGATTTCTTCTTAGAGCATTTTTTTTAAAATTATCAATCTGACTAAAAGGTTCATCTAACAATAATAATTCTGGCTCTTTTGCTAAAGCTTTTGCTATTGCGACACGTTGCTGCTGGCCTCCGCTTAAGTTTTTTACTTTTTCATTTGCATACGCTTTCATTTCTATAACATCTAACAATTCATTTGTTCTTCTTTCAGACTCTTCTGGATAAAATCTAGATAAGAATTTTGAGATGTTTTCAGCAACTGTTATGTAAGGCATTAAATCGAAGTTTTGAGGAACGTATTTAAAAAATTCCATTCCAGGAACTAAATGATAAGCTGGACCTAAAACTTCTTGATCTTTCCAAAAAATATTTCCTTCATCAAGATCTAACAATCCATAAATAACCTTCAACAATGTTGATTTTCCACATCCACTTTCGCCCATAACACTTAAGTGTTCGCCTTCTGAAAGTTTCAAGCTAATATTCTTAAGAATTTTCTTTTTCTCTGAATATGAAAATGTAATATTATTTACTTGTAGCATGAGTGTAAAAATAAACCTATTCTAAGAAAGACCTCTATAGATTTATAAACTTATTGAACTAAATTTCATATTAAAAGTGATAAAACAAGACCTATTAAACTCATAAAAATTAAATAAAACACATAGGTAAGAATTGTTAGAAGAATCGTTTTTATTTTTTTATAATTATTAAAAAACTGCAAGTAACTCCAAAAAGCATAACCTAAAACAAATAACATATAAATTGCCTCTATAAAAACACTGTCTTTTGTAATTGATTTTAAAATGAGAAAAAAAGTATAAATAACTGCTTGTTGACCAGTCACAAAAGAGTTCAATACTAAATGTTCAAAATAATTGTATTTATGCTTTCTAAAAGACAAATAAGAACCTAAAGAAAACACAGGTAAAAATAACAACATAGCGTATGCATAATTCTTAACTAACCATTGAAAAACAAGTATTTTGTCATTAGAGCTGACTTTAGAATTTTTATAATTACTCCAACCCGTTACAAAATCACCAAGCATTGTTCTTTCATCAAAAAAACCAGCAATTAAAGCATAAACTGTTGATAAAATTAACACAAAAGTTATAGGCTTAAAATAGTTTTTTCTTTTTCCATTTATAAAATCTTTTATACTGTATCCTGGCGCTATTGCTAATTGTTTTATTGTATAAAAAAAACCATGATCTACCTGAAAAAATGAATTGTTTAATTCTGATAATAGATATTTAAAATCTATTATACCTACGTTTGTTTTCTGTCCACAATTTGAACAAAAACTACCATTAACCTCTGCATTACAATTTTTACAATTCATGAAGAAAAATTAAAATAACATCCAAAAATACAGAAATCTACACACTTGATTTCAATAAAAAACCGACACTCTCGTATCGGTTTTATGTATAAATTATATGTTATCTAAAAACTACTCAAATGATAAGCTTATCTGCTTACCTTCTTTTTTAGCTTTCTCATCTTTTTGTTTTCCAATCATAGAACCAATTAACATTCCAAGCGGAAAACCTAATCCTAAAAAAGCAGTACTACCTATAGCCATAGAAAAAACTAAACCTATAGGAATTCCAAATGTGGTCATACCTAAAACAAACCATTGATTTTGATAGTGTTTTTCTGGAATTAAACCTTCTGTTTTTACCATTAGATTGATAATATTGCTTTTTTGAATTAAAATTTTTCGTCGAAACTTTCTTTCACTATCTTCATTAAAAGAATTAATCTCTTGAATTTTATCATTAATTTTTATCACAGAATCTTCTGATAAATTTAACCTTCTTAAAGCAACTAAAGTTTTTTCTAAATTAGAAAATGCTTTTTTCGTTGTTTCTTTCTGAGTTAAATAATTGTTTTTTTTCAATTCTATAATTTCCATAAACAATTTAATTAATTTGTTTTACGCTATATAAGAATCATTTTTAGATAAAATGTTACAGGAATTAACCTTTAACTTTAGTTTTTGGAGAATACGGCAAAGTTTCAAACCCCATATTAAACAACGTAAAACCGTAAATATCTGCACTTTGCTCAATTATTTTAGCTACTGGAGTTCCTGCGCCGTGACCTGCATTAGTTTCAATTCTAATTAATACTGGATTTGTTCCTTTTTGCTTCTCTTGTAACTCAGCAGCAAACTTGAAACTATGAGCTGGAACTACACGATCATCATGATCTCCTGTTGTAACCATTGTCGCTGGATATTCTACTCCTGACTTTACATTATGAACTGGTGAATATCCTTTTAAATATTCGAACATCTCTTTGTTATCTTCTGCTGTTCCATAATCGTATGCCCAACCTGCTCCTGCTGTAAATGTATGATAACGTAACATATCTAAAACTCCTACTGCTGGTAATGCCACTTTCATTAAATCTGGACGTTGTGTCATTGTTGCTCCAACTAATAAACCACCATTTGACCCTCCTCTTATTGCTAAGAAATCCGAAGACGTATATTTTTCCTTAATTAAAAACTCAGCTGCTGCGATAAAATCATCAAAAACATTTTGCTTTTGCATTTTAGTTCCTGCTTTATGCCATTTCTTTCCGTATTCACCACCTCCACGTAAGTTTGGAACCGCATAAACACCTCCTTGTTCCATCCAAACAGCATTTGTTATACTGAAACTAGGTGTTAAACTCACATTGAATCCTCCATAACCATATAAAATGGTTGGGTTCTTTCCATTAAGTTCAATTCCTTTTTTGTGTGTAATAATCATAGGAACTTTTGTTCCATCTTTAGAAGTATAAAAAACCTGCTTGCTTTCATATTCATCTGAATTAAAAGCAATATTTGGTTTCCAATATTTTTTATAAGTACCATCTTTTGGATTTAACTGATAAGATGTTCCTGGAGTTTTATAATTTGTAAAAGAAAAATATAATTCTTTTGCTTCTTTTTTTCCTCCAAAACCACCAGCAGAACCTACGCCTGGTAATTCGATTTCACGAATTAATTTTCCTTCATAATCATATTGAAATACTTTAGACACTGCGTCTACCATATAACTAGCAAAGAAATATCCAGAACCTGTAGACGGACTTAATACATTTTCTGTTTCAGATATAAAATCTTTCCAGTTTTTTACACCTGGATTAGCAGCATCCACAGTTACTATTTTTTTATTTGGAGCATCTAAGTTTGTCACTAAAAACAATTTACTACCCTCATTTTCTATTACATATGTATCACTTCCAGTATCATCAAGAATAGTAATTATTGGACTATCTTTTTTTGTTAAATCTTGCATTAACAATTTATTTCCAGATGTAGAAGTTCTAGGGTATATAAAAAGATATTTACCATCTTCAGTAACACTTCCTCCTACATACCTATGTTTTTCTTCTGGTTTATCCCCAAAAATAATTTTGTCAGACTTCTGACTTGTTCCTAATTTATGATAATACAGTTTATGCTGATCTGTTTTAGCAGATAATTCGCTTCCTTTAGGTTTGTCATAACTAGAATAATAAAAACCCTCATTTTCTTTCCAAGAAATTCCTGAAAATTTAACATCAACTAAAGTATCTTCTTTAATTTCTTTACTTTCTACATCCATAATAATGATCTTTCTCCAATCACTACCTCCTTCTGAAATTGCGTAAGCTAATGTTTTTCCATCTTTTGAAAAACTTGCTGTGCTCAAAGAAGTTGTTCCATCTTCTGAAAAAGAATTAGGATCTAAGAAAACCTCATCTTTCCCTTCTTTATTTTTTCTATATAATACATAATGATTCTGTAAACCATCATTTTTGTAGAAATATGTATAATCACCTCTCTCGAATGGAACCCCTAACTTTTCATAGTTCCAAAGCTCAGATAACCTTTCTTTTAGTTGATCTCTGTAAGTGATTTTGTCTAGATAATCGAAAGTTACTGCGTTCTCTGCTTTAACCCATTCTTCTGTTTTTTTACTTCTATCATCTTCTAACCATCTGTAATTATCAGTTACTTGAGTTTCAAAATAAGTATCTACTACTGGTACTTTCTCTGTTTCAGGATAGTTCAATTCTATTACATTTTTGGGTTTTTCTTGCTGACATCCAACAAGTAATAACCCTGTTATTACTGGTATAAATATTCTTTTCATTATTTAGATAGATTAGTTAATACTATCAAAATTAGATTAAAAAATTTATCAAACGTTACAATTTAAGAGCTTTTTAACATCTGTAGTCTATATCTGTAATTTCGATTACATTTAACGTCTAAACTAAAAACTTAAGCAAGATTAAAATGACTGAATTATTATCAAAAGATACATTTTTAGAAAAAGTGTTTAACTATGAAGAAAATAAAAAATGGAATTACTCAGGAAAATTACCTGCAATTATAGATTTTTATGCCGATTGGTGTGGACCATGTAAGATGTTAGCTCCTATTTTAGAACAACTAGGAGAAGAATACAAAGACAAAGTGGTTATTTACAAAGTTGACACAGAGGCTGAACAAGAATTGTCTGCCATGTTTGGAATTAGAAGTATCCCTTCAATGTTATTCTGCCCAATAGGTGAAGATCCTCAAATGGCACATGGTGCTTTACCTAAACAACAGATAGAAAAAATCATTGAAGATGTTTTAAAGGTGTCTAAATAAGGTGATTTTATTGTATGTTTTTTAAAGCCAACGTCTTTTGCTTACCAAATACACATAAAATTTAACCATTTATACAAAAAACAAATTCCAGATTATGTAAACTGTGTATATTCGCGATGTACTTTTATGTATTCAACATTTACACAATCATAAATCGTAATATTGGGGATTATTCGAATTATGGAATCAAAGGCAACGTTTCTCAGACGTTGCTTTTTTTATTGTCTTTTTTCTTTCAAAAAACAACAACTTTTTCTTGTGATTTTTTCAAAATAAGAATGTCAACAAACACAAGGAGTTGAACAAAAAACAACAATCCAAACAACTGTTTTACAACACATTAAACAAAACAAAATTATTTGTCGTTTTTTCAAAAATTAAGTTATTTGTTAAAAACTTCAAGGAGTTTGTGGATAAGTATACCTTTATTTTTCTCACAAAATTTTGAATCTTTGTTCTCCCCCCTAGCAGTAACTTTTTAACAAAAATTTGAACGTACAAAAATGGCCGTATTAGAACCAATTTTACAAGAAAATAAAGATCGATTTGTTATTTTTCCAATCCAACATAATGATTTGTGGGACTGGTATAAAAAACAACAAGCATGTTTTTGGACAGCTGAAGAAATTGATTTACATCAAGATCTTGATGATTGGAACAATAAATTATCAGACGATGAACGTTATTTTATAAAGCATATCTTAGCTTTTTTTGCTGCTTCTGATGGAATCGTAAATGAGAACTTAGCAGAAAACTTTGTAAACGAAGTTCAATATTCTGAAGCTAAATTTTTCTACGGTTTTCAAATTATGATGGAAAATATCCATTCTGAAACGTATTCATTATTAATTGATACTTATATCAAAAATGATGATGAAAAAAATAATTTATTTAAAGCTATTGAAGTTTTTCCTGCTATTAAGAAAAAAGCAGATTGGGCTTTAAAATGGATTGAATCTGATTCTTTTGCGGAAAGACTTATCGCTTTTGCTGCTGTTGAAGGTATTTTCTTCTCAGGATCTTTCTGTTCTATTTTCTGGCTAAAAAAGAGAGGTTTATTACCAGGATTAACATTTTCAAACGAATTAATATCTAGAGATGAGGGAATGCACTGTGATTTTGCAGTACACTTACACAATAATCATCTACAAAACAAAGTTTCTAAAAATAGAATCAAGGAAATAATAATTTCTGCTTTAGACATTGAACGTGAATTTATCACAGAATCATTACCTGTTAGTTTAATAGGTATGAATGCTAATTTAATGACTCAATATTTAGAGTTTGTAACAGATCGTTTATTATTAGAATTTGGTTGTGAAAAGGAGTATAATACATCAAATCCTTTTGACTTTATGGAGATGATTTCATTAGAAGGGAAAACCAATTTCTTTGAAAAAAGAGTATCTGAATATCAAAAAGCAGGAGTAAAATCTGGGGGAACAGGCTCTATCAGCTTTGATGCTGATTTTTAAGAGTTTACATCATATAAAAACATATAAAACAATTAAATCTTAGGGAAAAATTCTCCCTAAGACTAATCTATATAAAACCAAAATCAATCATGTATGTAGTAAAAAGAGACGGCAGAAAAGAACCTGTGATGTTTGACAAAATCACAGAAAGAGTAAAAAAGATGTGTTACGGATTAAACAGTATTGTTGATCCAGTTAAAGTAGCCATGAGAGTAATCGAAGGGCTTTACGACGGGGTTACAACCTCTGAATTAGATAATTTAGCTGCTGAAGTTTCAGCAACTATGACAACTGCTCATCCAGATTACGCTAAACTAGCCGCAAGGATCGCCGTTTCAAACTTACATAAAAATACAAAAAAGTCATTTACTGAAACGATGACTGATTTGTATAATTACATTAACCCTAGAACAGGAAAAAAAGCTCCTTTATTAGCTGATGATGTATACGAAATCATCATGAAAAATGCTGATAAATTAGATTCTACTATTATTTATAGTCGCGATTTTAATTATGATTACTTTGGTTTTAAAACATTAGAGCGTTCTTATTTACTAAAATTAAACGGACAAATTTCTGAGCGTCCTCAACAAATGTTGATGCGTGTTTCTATAGGTATCCACAAAGAAGATATTGACGAAGCAATTGCTACATACGAATTAATGAGTAAAAAATACTTTACTCATGCTACACCAACATTATTTAACTCTGGTACACCAAAACCACAAATGTCTTCTTGTTTCTTATTACAAATGCAAGATGATAGTATTGATGGTATTTACAACACCCTAAAACAAACTGCTAAAATTTCTCAATCTGCAGGAGGTATCGGTTTATCTATTCATAACATTCGTGCTACAGGTAGTTATATTGCTGGTACTAACGGAACATCAAATGGTATTGTACCAATGTTACGTGTATTTAACGACACTGCTCGTTATGTAGATCAAGGTGGAGGAAAGCGTAAAGGTTCTTTTGCAATGTATTTAGAACCTTGGCATGCTGATATTTTTGATTTTCTTGACCTAAAGAAAAATCATGGTAAAGAAGAAATGAGAGCTAGAGATTTATTCTATGCAATGTGGATTTCTGATTTATTCATGAAACGTGTTCAGGAAGATGCTGATTGGACTTTAATGTGCCCACACGAATGTCCACATTTATACGATACTTACGGAGAAGAATTTGAGCGTTTATACACTAGTTACGAACAGGCTGGAAAAGGTAGAAAAACAATAAAAGCTCGTGAATTATGGGAAAAAATTCTTGAATCTCAAATCGAGACAGGAACTCCATATATGTTATATAAAGATGCAGCTAACCGTAAATCGAACCAAAAGAATTTAGGAACAATTCGTTCTTCTAATCTTTGTACAGAGATTATGGAGTATACGGCTGAAGACGAAGTTGCTGTTTGTAACTTAGCTTCTATTGCTATTCCTATGTTTGTTGCTGAAGATGAAAACGGAAACAAATTCTTTGATCACGACAAATTATTTGAAGTTACTAAAAAGGTAATTAGAAACTTAGATACTGTAATTGACGAAAATTTCTACCCAGTTGTAGAAGCTGAAAACTCAAATACACGTCACCGTCCTGTTGGATTAGGTATTCAAGGTTTAGCTGATGCATTTATTATGCTTCGTTTACCATTTACAAGTGAAGAAGCTAAGAAATTAAATCAAGAGATTTTCGAGACTTTATATTTTGCTGCTGTAACTTCTTCAAAAGATATTGCTAAAAATAAAGGTGCATACTCTACATTTAAAGGTTCTCCAATGTCTGAAGGAGAGTTCCAATATAATATGTGGGGAATTAAAGATGAAGATTTAAGTGGAAGATGGGATTGGAAATCTTTACGTAACGAAGTTATAGAACATGGTGTTCGTAACTCCTTATTATTAGCTCCAATGCCAACTGCATCTACATCTCAAATTTTAGGTAATAACGAAGCTTTCGAACCATATACTTCTAATATTTATACTCGTAGAGTTTTATCTGGTGAGTTTATCGTTGTAAACAAACATTTATTAGAAGATTTAGTTGAATTAAACTTATGGAATAATGATATGAAAGAAGATATCATGAGAGCTAATGGTTCTATTCAACATATAAGTTCAATTCCTCAAAACTTAAAAGAGTTATATAAAACAGTTTGGGAAATGAGTATGAAAGATATTATTGATATGGCTCGTCATAGAGGATATTTTATCGATCAATCTCAATCTTTAAACTTATTCATGAAAGATCCTGATTTTGGTAAATTAACTTCTATGCATTTCTATGCTTGGAAGAGTGGATTAAAAACAGGAATGTACTATTTGCGTACAAAATCTGCTGTAAACGCTATTCAGTTTACATTGTCAAAAGAAAAGAACACAGAAGAAGATAAACCAATGAGTCCTGCTGAATTTAAAGCAATGGTAGAAGCTTCTAAAAACGCTGAAGGACCAGAAGATTGCTTAATGTGTGGTTCTTAAAATTTGAATTTAATTAAAAGGGAGTAAAAAGAGGAGTTGAAAAACTTCTCTTTTTTTTATCTAAATAAATAACGCATTACTAATATAAAAATACCAACAACACTTGCTAAAGAAGATGTTATTAAAGCTATTAAAACAGTATCTTCTAATTTAAAGTTTAATTGCTTAGAAAAACCAGCGGCCGTAATTATAAGTAAAATAAAAGAAGTAAAAACACTTAAAAAGATAAAGGTCCTGTAAGCATATTTTTTTCGCTCATTTCTATCCTGAATTCTGTCAGAAATCTCTTGCTGAGTTAAATTTAAATTAATATCAAAATCTAATTCTTTACCCTCAATACCAGTATCACCAGCACCTTTTAACAAGTCATCTAACTCAGAATTATGCACTTCTTAGGTATTTTCTTAAGTTAACAACGAATTCGTCGTAGTATTTTTTTATTAATCGATCACCTATCACTCTATTTTCTCCATACCTGTAAGTCAAACTCCATGGAGTTCCAGGCCTATGAGTAGAAGTTACCAACTCTTCAGAAGAAGTATCTTTGTATAAATTCCAAGCCAATTTAACAATTTTTTTATCTTCTTCATCGGTTAAAACAGGCTCGTAAGGAGTATCCCATTCATTCTTTAAAGCCATCGATTTAGATGTAATAGGATCTGATTTAAAATGTTTAAACTCATGATAAATACTAGGAACTACAGGACCATACTTCCAAGCTTCAATATTATCATCATTAAAAATTGGTCTTTCTAATAAAGATAAAGAAAGTCCTTGAGCAATATACATTAACTTAACCAATTTCATATTAGTTAACCCTATATTTTGCTCTTTTGAAAGACTTATAAATTCATTAGCTACAGAACTAGCTGTTCCCATACTTTTAATACTATGTTGTTTATACAAATCTAATGACAATTTTAACCTTTTTCAATTTCTACGACACAAAAATACAATTTCTGAAACTAAAAATCAAATAGTTAAAGTTATTCACATTTCTCTAATATAAAGAAAAAAGATTAAATAACTTTGTTTCAAATTGATTTATTAGAATAAATGAACTGGGAACAATTACTTTCTTTAAAACGTTATGGTGACACGAAAAAGCGTGAGCGTATTCAACAAGATGAAACTCGTTTAGGTTTTGAAGTTGATTTTGACAGAATTATCTTCTCTTCTCCTTTTAGAAGTTTACAAGACAAAACACAAGTTATTCCATTATCGAAAACTGATTTTGTACACACAAGACTTACACATAGTTTAGAAGTTTCTGTTGTTGGAAGAACATTAGGAAGAAGAGTTGGAAAAGAATTATTAGAACGACATCCTAACTTAAAGAAATTAGGATATACTTTTAACGATTTTGGAGCTATTGTAGCAGCTGCTTCTGTAATGCATGATATTGGTAATCCTCCTTTTGGTCATTCAGGTGAAAAAGCTATTGGAGAATATTTTAAAACAGGGAACGGAAAACAATACAAAGAGCAATTAACAGAGAAAGAATATCAAGATATTATTGATTTTGAAGGAAATGCAAATGGTTTAAAAATAGTTACGGAAGATAGAGCTGGAACTCCTGGTGGCTTACGTTTATCATATGCTACTTTAGGGGCTTTTATTAAATATCCTAAAGAGAGTCTTCCTAAAAAACCAACTAAAGAAATTTCAGATAAAAAATACGGTTTTTTTCAATCTGAAAAAGAAGCGTTTTTAGATTTAGTTGAAGACCTAGGAATGCTAAAAAAAGACAGAAATGAAATTGCTTTTCATCGTCATCCTTTAGCTTATTTAGTTGAAGCTGCTGATGATATCTGTTATACTATTATTGATTTTGAAGACGGAATTAATCTTGGACTTATCGATGAAAGTTATGCCCTAGAATATATGTCTAAGTTAGTTTCTAACATTAATAGAGAGAAATATTATTCCTTAAAATATAAAAAGGATAGAACTGCATACCTAAGAGCTATTGCAATTAACACACTTGTTGGTGAGGCAGTCTCTATATTCCTAGATAATGAAGAAGCTATTTTACAAGGTAAATTCAATAATGCATTATTAGAAAAATGTAAGTTTGAAGCTCAAATACGTGATATAATAAATATTAGTGTCGATAAAATTTACAAGAGTAAAGAAGTTATTGAAAAAGAAGTTTCAGGATATAAAATTATTGCAGATTTATTAGATGTTTTTGTTGTCGCTTTAAATAATAAATATGACGAAAAACAATCTAATTACGATAAATTAGTGCTGAATTTACTCCCTGAAGAATACCAAGAACCTAAAGAAAATTTGTACGATAGAATTATGCAAATTTGTAGTTACATAGCTAGTATGTCTGATGGATACGCTATTCGTTTGTATAAAAAAGTTAATGGAAATTTACTTAGTTAGTGTTAAAAAAGCTAAAAAAACTATTAACTGCTAGTAAATTAGCAAAAAATTAATTTTCTCTCAAATGAAACGAAAACTACTCTTTTCAGCATCAGCTTTATTAATGTTTTCTGCTGGTAGCTTTTTGTACTTTAATTCTAAAGAATCGACATTAAATAATGTTGAAAGATTAAGAAAAAGTCATGCAAAATTCCTTAAAGAACACCCTTATCAAAAGACTGGAAGTTTATCCAGACAAGAAAGAAAGAATGCTGGTTTACCTCCAAATGCTTATTTCGAACAAAAATACTTAAGTGAAATTAATCCCTCTACTGGAAGAGTTCATAAAGAAAATGTATACGATTTACAAGAAAAATTAAATAGTATAAAACAAAGAGTACCTGGAGATGCAGCTGATAATCCTTGGATAGAGAGAGGACCTAATAACGTAGGAGGAAGAACAAGAGCTATAATATTTGATCCTAATGATGCTACTAAAGAAACAGTTATTGCCGGTGGAGTTAGTGGAGGCTTATGGAAAAACACGAATATTAGCAACCCAAACTCTCAATGGCAGCAACTAAATGCCCCAGAAAACCTTTCGGTTTCATCTATAGCAGTTGATCCTAATAACTCCAATATCTTTTATGCAGGAACTGGTGAATCTTATTCTGGTGCTTTAATATTTTCAGGTAATGGTCTATGGAAATCTACAGACAAAGGAAACACATGGTTTAAAGTTTTTGGGGGTATTACTGGTGATGCTTTTTTGGACACCGACTCTCAAGTCACTGTAAATACACCTAGCTCAATATCCAATAATTATTCATCTATTCTAGCTAATTTCGGTGGCAACTTAAGCACTAATGTATCTGCTAACTTGGTTCTTATTGATGATGGCTCAGGAACCACAGAAGATGCTTGTGAAAATATAACGAATACTTCACAAATAAATGGTAATATAGCTGTAATAAGAAGAGGTGGATGTACTTTTGTAGATAAAGTTCTAAAAGCTCAAAATGCTGGAGCAATTGCTGTTATTATTGTTAATAATGTTTCAGGAAATCCTATAGGACAAAGTGGGACAGATCCTAGTATAACGATACCATCTGTAATGATTTCACAAACAGATGGAAATATTTTAATCAACACTTTAGCTACTGAACCTGTTAATGTGACCTTAAGAAAAGTTAACGATAATGCCACTGGTAGTTTTTTAGTTCCAGGAGTAACACATATAAATGATATAGCAATTAGAAATAATAGTGGAACATCAGAAATATATGTAGCTGTTGCAGATGCTGTTTATTCTAGTTCTACTCCAACACGTCCTTTAATTGGTGGAGATAGTTTTGGAGTATATAAATCTACTGATGGAGTTAATTTTAACAGATTAAATTTACCAAAAACAACAAACGGTAATAATTTTGAGCCTAATAATATAGAAATAGCTGCTGACAATTCAGTTTATGTAAGCACAATTACTAGTAATTCTAATGGTGACGGAGGTGGAACCATATTAAAATCTACTGATGGAAACACTTTTAACCTAGTTAATACAATATCTAATGGAAATAGAACAGAAATTACACTTTCTTCTTCAAATCCTAATATTGGTTACGTACTTACAGAAATCAATAGTAGTGCAGAACCTGTTAAAATACATAAAACTGTAGATGGATTTAACTCTATCACAGAAGTTTCTTTACCTAATGATGCCGATACAGGTATAGACGCTAATGATTTCACAAGAGGACAAGCAGGATATGATTTATTAATAAAAATTGACCCTAATAACGATAACACAGTATATGCTGGTGGTATTGATTTATTTAAATCTGAAAACGGAGGTACTACATGGAACCAATTATCTCATTGGTTTGGCGGGTTTGGTTTTCAAGAAGTTCATGCTGATCAACACGCTATTGCTTTTGCCTCTTCTAATAAAATAATTTTTAGTAACGATGGAGGAGTGTATATCAGTAATAATGCTGGAGAAGATATTTTCCCTAGAAAAAATAATTATAATACACTTCAATTTTACACTATTGGTGTAGCTCCAACTTCTGCATTTACTGGAGATTATTTCTTAGCTGGTGCACAAGATAACGGAACACAACTATTTACAGATGCTCCTGACAATATTGGTTCATCTACAGAAGCTTCTGGAGGAGATGGAGCTTACTGTTTTTTTGATCAAGATGGAAGAGACACTTATTACATTACAAATTTTGTTTTCAATAGATCTATTCAATTCTTCGATTTAAGCTCGGCAGGTATTCGAACAGTAACTATTAGTGATGAAGACGTCTCAAATGGAGATTTTATCAACCAAGAAGATTTAGATTCTAATTTTGATATTCTATATAGTAATTACTCTAATGGTTCAAACTTTATAATTAGAAGATATTCAGATTTTAGGTTTAATGCTACTTCAAAAAAAGATTTAACTGATGTTTTAATGGATGCTGAACCTTCTTATTTAAAAGTATCTCCTCATAGTAGAATTACTACTAGTGCTAGTAAACTATTCGTTGGTTTAAAAAGTGGAAAATTGTTAAGAGTTGATAATGCTAACTTTGCAAGTCCTACTTGGACAGATATTACAGGAAGTGAGTTTGTAGGTTCTATATCTGATATTGAATTTGGAGCTACTGAAAATGACATTTTCGTTACATTTCATAATTATGGCGTAAGAAACATCTGGTATACTAACGATGGTGGTACTACTTGGTTTGATAAAGAAGGAAATTTCCCTGATATTCCTGTTAAATCTATTTTACAAAACCCTTTAAACAGAGAAGAGGTAATTATCGGTACTGATTTAGGGGTTTGGAAAACATCTAACTTTAGTGCAACTTCTCCAAATTGGACAAGATCTGATAATGGTATGAGTAACGTTCCTGTACTTGATTTAGATTTAAGAGATGATAACGTTGTTTTTGCTGCTACTTATGGTAGAGGTGTATTCTCTGGAGCTTTTACAGCTGCAACTGCTTCTGTTGATGAAGTATTAAAAGGTGATAAAATATTTACAGTTTACCCTACAGTTTCTAATGGTGAATTTACTGTTTTCGCTAAAAGAGAAAATGGAGCAACAGATATTAATGTATTTAATTTATCAGGTAGTCAGGTTCTTACTAAAAAAGTAGATTTTAACGACAACGAAAAACAATTAATTTCTACGAATTTAAGTAGTGGAGTATATTTGGTTCAAGTTATTAATTCTGAAAAGAAAATTTCTACTAGAAAAATTGTAATCAAATAGTTATAATTTAATATATGAGTCAAAAGAGCTACCTGTTTAGGTAGCTCTTTTTTTGAAACAAATTATTAATCATCATGATAAAATTACCATGTTTTTATAATTGGTGGTATTGAGCTATTATTTGTTGATGAACCACTACCATTTTCATTCCACTTATAAATAATATCTTCAATACTTAAAGTACCTGATTTATCTATTTTATTGTAAATTAAAGTAGTTTTTCCTTGAAAAAGCAACTCTATAATTAAGCTTTTTTCTGTGATTTCCCAGGTTAAAGATCCAGTAGAACTACCTTCATTAATAATAAAAATCCCCGAATTTTCATCTAAAGATGTATTCCCTTTTAAAAAATTTAAAGAGAAACTACCTTTAGAAATATTATAAGTAAAAGAATATTTATCCAATTGTTTTTCTATTTCATAATTTACTTCAACTGTATCTTCAAAAAGGATATCTATCCAAGAAAAAGATTCTTTACTATTAGTTATGTTTGAAGAAATTGTGGTGTTTGGAACCTCCAAAAAAGCTACTATTTGATTGGTAATTTCAACAATATCATTAAATGCAACTACAGCTTCTTTGGAAGTTTCATTTGTATTTGAAACCATTGCTACTGGTAGTTCAGCTAAATTTAAAGTTTTTTTTAATTTACTTGTTATAGATACATGTAAAGGTTGAGATTCTTGTAAAACTTGATCATCATTACTACAAGAAAAAGATAATAATATCAATAAAAACAAGCTATAGTTCAATATTTTTTTCATCTTAAATTAATTTTTTTTGTTGCGCAATAAAACTCACTTTAATCATAGTATTTACTTCTGAAATACTATGATTATCATTTATAATTTTCATCAAAATAGATTCATTAAAACGTGCTTTTATTTTTCGTTTTTCATAAACTAAATCTTTTTCCCACGATGATATTTCCAATACTTCAGTAGTAGAGCAGCCTTTAAAATTGGCTCGGATTTCTTTATAAGGATAACTATTATTTTCATCTCTAAAGAACAAACTTCCACAACCGTTTGTAAACTCAACACTTTCTATTTCACCAACACTTACAGATCCTTTTAAAGTTCTTCTGAAGTTATTTAAAATAAGATTGTTTTCTGTTACGATGTTTTTAAATTCAAAACTCGAATTTCCATTAAATATATCTCCATCAATATCGCTATCAATCTTGTTTTCTATCTCTTTAAATGTGTAAGTTCCTTTATGAGGACCGTCTGTAAATTCAATTGTCAGTTGAAGTTCTTCTTTTATTTCTTGAACAATATCTTCATCAAGAATTTCTTCATTTTTACTACAAGAAAAAAAAACGACACCAATGATTAGTATTAATAATAAATTTATTTTTTTCATCTTTTAATATTTTTTAGATTGTCTTTTTATTAATGTATTCTTAAATAAAAGGTTAACATTTTTAAAAAGAAAGTCCCAGTATTTAAAATACTGAGACTTAAAGCAGAACAAACAATTCTATCAAAAAAACTAATTATCTACTATTATTTTTTGAGTAAAAACAGAAGTATTTGTTTTTATTTTAACAAGATAAATACCAGAATTCAATCCATCTAAATTCAGAGAGAACTCTAAATTTTTAATTACTTTTTTCTTTAAAACCAATTGCCCTGTAATTGTATATATTTCAACGTTATTAATTGTTTCAATATTTTTAGGATAAATTTTTATTTCTTTTGAAGCAGGATTAGGAAATATCTTAATGTTTTTTGTTTTGTTATTTTTTTCATCTTCAATAGATAGAACACTATTGTGTTTTATAAATAAATAAGCTTTTTTTTCTAAATTAATATTTAATCGGATGGTTTGGTTAACGTTATCAAAAGCATGAGGAGTTACTTCTTGCCAAGCATTATTTTGAAAAATAAGAACAGAAATGTCACTTGCACTTATTGAAGTATTTTGAAAATCATTTTTATGATATGATAATTCTACATCATATTCATTAATACTAGCAGAGGCTTCTATACTGTTTATGTTGTAAAACACATTTGCAATTCTTTCCTTTTCTATTGAATTTGGTAAGTTTATTATTTCATTTTTATAAATAGAGGAAATTGTGTCAAGCACCTGAATCTTTACTTTATTCACACTTCCGTTAATTGATTTAATTTCAGCCGTATACGAATTATCATTATACTCTAATGAAGCAATTGTAGAGCTTAATGAATTTCTATTAGCATTATTTGGTGTTAAAATTTCTGCTCTTTTTTCAGCGTTTAGAGTATACAATTTTCCATCATTAGTTGTAAATACAAACCCTGAATTATAAGTATAAAAATTATTTAAATTCAAATCTATTCCTTCAGGAAAAGAAAATTCAATAGTAATCGGTAAATTTACTTTAGGATCGTATGATAGAAGCTGATATCTTGATGCTCCTGACATTGAATATCGAGCTATGAAATATAGTTTATTGTTATTAATCTTTATGGTTCCAAAGTTATTAGCAAAAGCTGTTATAAAAGGAGGTAAATCCGCATAATCTGTTCCGCTGGCTTGACCGTTTGTTTTGTATAAACGTATTGTCCCATTACTAGTTTTTGACAGGATAAACACCTCGTTTTCAAATTGAATAAATTTAAAAGAGCTTGATGATTGTGTGGTAATTCCTAAATTTTCATCAGCCGGAGCAGAGTGAAAAGATCCACCAAAACTTCCTGTTTTATAATATAAAATTTGAGAATCAATTTTTCCTAAAATTTGTGATGAAAATTCTGTATTAGAATATGCTTTATAACCAAGTGAACCATCATCTCCATTATATATTGCCGTTTCAGTACTACCAAAATCGATATCTCCATTACTATAACAAATTGCAGTAGGATAATTACGGTCAACAGGTCCAGGAACAACATTAGTATAAAAACCATCTCTACCAGTAAAATAAATACGGTCATCTAATAAAAAATTATTAGGACTCACTCCTTTAAAAGCTGTTGGTTTACTTACCTTATTTTGTGTTACTCTTACATTAGTTAAAGCATCCACCTTATATATATCTTTCTCTCCCAAATAATTAGCAACAAAAAACACTTTTCCATCCCAACTAAAAAAATTAGTAGGTTTTGAATTAAATAACTCAGCATCTAACTTATATTCTCTAGACTCCGAAGTAATAGAATTGGCAATAAAATGACGTAAAAGCAATTTATTCTTTCCTCCTTCAAAAATTGTATCGACACTAATAACTCCATCATTTGCAACTAATTGTATGTTTTTATTACCACCTGGTTTTTCTTTTGTAAATCTGTTTTCAGGAATTAATAAAGTTCTTAAATCATTTAGTTTAGCTACATAAGTATCTTGTCCTGTTTGAAAAATTTTAGCATAAATATCCTTTCCTGCTGAAAAATTCCCCTCTTTATATAAAGCATAATTAGCATTAGATATAGTTTCTTGAAATAAAGCTATTTTATTTGTACCAGGAGTTAAATCTACACGAGTTTGTTTATCTCCAGTGCTTAAATAAGTACCAGAAGTTCCAGTTGTACTGTTGTCTATAAACGTATATAAAATATCATTATCATATATGGCTACAGATTGTACAAAACCAGAACCACTTCCTGATGGTTCATCTAATATTTTTAATTGACCATAAACACAAGAATAGCTAAATGCAATTAAAATTATAATAAATACATATGTTTTCATAAGTTCTTATTTTAAAATTTAGATTGGTTTGCTAAAAACTCTATAGTAACTTCTGTTATTATTGTTTCTTCTGAACCGTCGTCGTTAGTTATTTTAAATTTTATTGAATCTGTGAATGTTCCTGTAACTTTTCTTCTAAATTTCACAACACTCTTTTTCCAAGGAGTAACTTTAGTAATTTTAGTCTTTGTACAACCTGTGAAATCTCCATCAATTCTTTTATACTTCTGATTGTTCTTAAGATCTATAAAGTTTAAATGACCACATCCTGAAGTATATTTTTTAGTAGTCTGATCCCCTACTTTAGCTTCTCCTAAAAAACTTCTAGAAAAATTATGAATCTGAATTCCTTCTTCAGAAATAATTTTATTGGCACTTATTTGACTTACCTTATCGTGAAATCCGAGATTAATTTGACTCAAGTAATCTCCTTTTGCAGGTTTAAAAATATGTGTCCCTTTAAACGGCCCATTTTTAAAACTAATTTTGATGTATGGTTTTAAGTTTTTTGAAATCTTAAACTCTTCTTTAGGGTAAATCATAAGTAACATAACTCCTAAAACATATAAAACAGCTTTCATAATTAAAACATTGATTTATAGTCAGCCAAATTAACTTCGTACTTCTTGTCTTTTTCTATTTTTATGACTTGAACTAAACCTTTTTCGCCTGATTTAGATTCATAATCTAACTCCAACACAAAACCTTTAATATTAGTATTGTTTGTCATTCCTAATAAAGGTGCATAGTTAGATTCTATAGGAAACCTTGATGTTACCCAAATTGAAGCAGAACCTTCTTCATTTTTATATTGGTATTCTTCACAATTGTATCCTAAAATAGTTTTTGTATTTCCAGTTTTAATCAGGCCTTCTTCTCCTTGAGGCATTCTATCAGAATTATCAAATTCTATAGATTCACTTTCTTTTTTAATCTTCATACCGCCCGCATTAATTAAAGAAATAATTTTAGACGGTGTAATTACATTATAAATCTGATTTGTACCATCTACATTCATTTCCATACAAATCACATCTTCCCTCCTATTAAAAAGAAGATTAAAAACTGTTTTATCATTTTTTTCATTAGAAACTTCTACAGTAACGCTACCTTTAAAGAAATACTTTGTGCTTTCTGATGTTGTTTTTTTCTTTTTCTTCTTCTTTTTTAAAGCTCCGTCTATCGTTTCATCAGCTTTCTTATCAATTTTATTCATAGCTTTATTTTCAACTTTATCTTGAAGTCTTTTAGTAACCTTCTTCCAAAATTGAGCTTGTACATTCATTGGTGCATAAAGTAAACATGCTACAATACATACTGTTTTAATTAGTTTATTTGTTTTCATAATAGTAACTGTTTTATACCTTAATGTTTACTTTTAAAAAAGGTTAACATTACTATTGAAAAAAGTTTTTGAGATTTTTGTTTACTTTTAGAAAAAAATGACACTAAATGAATGATAGTGAGAAACTCCAGCGAATAAAAAAAGGAGACACTAAAATATTAAGGGAGATTTATATAGCATATAGAGAACCTTTTTTAGTGTTTGGTAAAAAGTTTAGTTCTTCTGATGAAGACCTCTTAGATGTATATCAAGATGCTATTATTGCATTTAGAGAACAAGTACTCAAAGGAAAAACAGACGATTTAAATTGTTCGTTGAAAACATATTTGTTTGGTATAGGAAAATATATGATTTTCGATAAAAACAGAAAACAAAACAAAGAAGTAAGCATTGTAAATCATGATATAAAAGATGATTATGATACAGTTGAAGTTCCTAGTTTTTCTGATACAATTAACCTACAACAAAGACAAATTCAAAAAGCATTACTCCAATTAGGAAAAAAATGTAAAGAGATTCTTACACTATTCTATTATAATAATTTAACTATAGAAGAGATTAAAGACTATTTGAAATACGATAATAAAAACGTAGTTAAGAGTCAGAAATCAAGATGTTTAAAACAATTAAAATCTAAGATCAATGGATAAGTTTTCACTTATAGAAAAATATTTTGAAGATACTTTATCTCCGAAGGAACGTGAAGAGTTTGATTCATTAATCAACACTGATTCAGAGTTTAAAAAGGATTTTGAATTTCAAACGAATCTACAACAAGCTATTCAACAAAATAAAAGAGAAGAACTAAAGAAAGAACTTCAAGATTTAGAGTTTAGCATTACAAATAAAGTAAAGAAAAAATCTGCATTCCCATTATTAAAAGTAGCAGCATCTATAGTTTTAATTTTTTCACTGGGAGCTTATTTCTTACTGAATAATAATCCTACTTCTTCAGAAGATTTATTTCAAGAATATTATAGTCCGTACGAAAATGTAGTACAACCTATTGTAAGAGGAGAATCGTCTGAAACCATAGAGTTTAAAGCTTTTATAAGCTACGAAAAACAAGAATACAAAGGGGCTTTAACTTTGTTTGAAGCTGCGTATAATAACACTCAAAAACCACATTTACTTTTATACAAGGCGAATTGTTTACTTTCTTTACAACAACCCGAACAAGCAATTAGCACTTTAAATGAATATCTTACTAAAGAAGAAATATTTAAAGATAAAGCAAATTGGTATTTAGGCTTAAGTTACTTACAACTAAACAATAAAGAACAAGCTAAAAAGTATTTTAAAAATGTTCGAGAATTTAGCGAATATAAAAACAAAGAAATAGAAGAGCTACTTAATAAATTATAAATTTATTTACGCTCTTCTGCAAATTTCTCTAACGCTGAGTACCAATTTTCTCCAAACTTTCTAATTAAAGCTTCTTTTACAAACTTGTATACAGGAACACCTAATTCCTCTCCTAAAGAGCAAGCATCATCACAAATTTCCCATTTGTGATAATTCACAGCAGAAAATTCGGCATAATCTTTTACTCGTACAGGATATAAATGACAAGAAACTGGCTTTTTCCAATCTACTAATCCTTTATTATAGGCCTCTTCTATAGCACACAAAGCTGTATTTTTTTCATCGAAAATTACATAAGCGCACTCAGCATGATTTACTAGTGGTGTTTCTAATTCTCCAAAATCACTTGTCACCCAAGTTCCTTGAGATTCTATAGCTTCTATACCTTCTTTACGAAGAAATGGCTTTACTTTCGGATAAATTTCTTCTAAAATCTTTGTTTCTTCCTTGTCTAATGGAGCTCCTGCTTCTCCTTCAACACAACAAATACCTTTGCATGCAGATAAGTTACATACAAACTCCTTTTCTATAATGTCTTCTGAGACTATTGTTTTTCCTAACTGAAACATAGCGCAAAAATAAACTTATTTTTACTACATTTAATTCCATTAATACATACTTTTGCCGCTTGTTTTAAAAAAAGTATAACTAAAAACATCAGTTATGGATTTTAATTTAAATGAAATTTTCACTGCATTCATGGTATTATTTGCCGTGATTGATATTGTAGGTAACATTCCTATTATTATCGATTTACGAAAAAAAGTTGGTCATATTCAATCTGAAAAAGCATCAATTATTGCCGGATTAATTATGATTTTATTTTTATTCGTAGGACAACGATTATTAGGATTTATTGGAATTGATGTAAATTCTTTTGCTGTTGCTGGTTCGTTTATCTTATTCTTTATTGCTTTAGAAATGATTCTTGGTATCACTTTATATAAAGATGAAGAAGATCAAGCGCTTAATGCTACAGTATTTCCTTTAGCCTTTCCTTTAATTGCTGGGCCTGGTAGTTTAACAACTTTACTATCACTTAGAGCAGAATTTCAATTAATGAATATTATTATAGCCGTTTTATTAAATGTCATTGTAATTTATTTAGTATTAAAAACTTCTGCTAAAATTGAACGCTTAATTGGTAAAAACGGTATTGCAATTATTAGAAAAATATTCGGAGTAATACTATTAGCCATAGCTGTAAAACTTTTTGCTGCAAATATTAAAATGTTATTGGCTTAATATGGAGTTTGATGTTTTAATTATTGGTGGTGGTGTTGCTGGTATGCAGTGTGCCTTAGTTTTAGGCTCTGCAAAAGAGAAATGGTTTGCCAAAAACAAAAACATTGGAATTATTATGCACCAAAGAAGTTCGCATTTACAAAACGCTTTATTTAATAACGTTTTAGGATTAAATCCTGGTTTTTTAGGTAAAGATATTTTAGAAATGGGAAAAAATCAAATGAATGAACTTTACCCTCATATTAATCAAATTCATAATGAAAAAGTTGAGGCTGTTCTCGATGATCAAAATGGTTATAAAGTAATAACTAACAAAGAAACATACTTTACGAAAAATGTTGTTATTGCTTTAAATTATGCTAAACCATTTTCTATAGCTGGACTAGAACAATATGTTGAAAAACATTCTCGTGCTAACCCAATGAAAGATCGAATTCAACTACGAAATTTTAATCACCTTATCAAAGATGGTTTATATGCCTGCGGAACAATCGCAGGTTGGAGAAGTCAATATGCTATAGCAGCTGGTAGCGGTGCTTCTGTTGCTACAGACATTCTTACGTTATGGAATGATAACATTTCAACAAAAATTCACGATAAAATTAATGCTGAATAAATGATTATTCAGCATTAACTTTATTATAAACTTACATTTATCACCTCTTTAAAGAAACTATAAATCACTCTAACTTTATTTCATATTTCGTGTTTGACTAGAAAACAATAGTGTTCATCGAAAAAAATTTCAATTCTTTTTACTTTAAGGTTCTTTTGACTCAAATAATTTAAATTTGAGTATTATGAAAACGAAACACATAATTTTAGTTTTAAGTTTAATAGTTTTTAATTCTTGTATTGTAAAATCTTTAAATCCTTTTTACACAAAAGATACTGTAAAACATATAGAAAGTTTAATTGGAGAATGGAAAGACAATAGTAATAATAGTTGGAAGATCATTTCTACAAAAGCAGAATTCTCTAAGCCTGAAAATAATGAAGGGGAAATTTCTAAGGAAGAAAAAATACTACGAGAGCAGTTTAAAAACTCTTACTTTGTTGAATATAAAAAAAAGAAAGAAACTTCTACTTTTATCGCAACACCTTTTAAAATTGAAAATCAATATTTTTTAGACTTTATCCCTTTTGATTCTGATAATGTTGATTTAAGTTCTTTAATGAAATACCATATTGTTTATACTCATTCGCTTGTAAAACTTGATATGTTAAGCGATGGAACTGTTAGTATAAAATGGTTTGATGAAAAAAGATTAGAAAAATTATTCACAGAAAAAAAGATAAAAATCAAACACAAAAAAGTTGGTGTGATGAAAGATGATATTTTATTAACTGCAACTTCTGAAGAATTACAACAGTTTTTAAAGAAATATATGGTTTCTAAATCTGTTGAAAAATGGGAAACTGAAACAAAGTTTACTTTAACAAAGAGTTAATGAAGCTTCATAAAAAATATAATATTTGGAACAGACACAATATAGCCACATTCAACGTTATATTGTGGCTGTTCTTTTTTGTCATTTTACTGTTTATCTTTTCTGATTATCCTATTCAAAAGATTGATATCATTTACACTGTAAGCTATCTAATCACATTAGTCCCTCCAGTTACTTTAGGGTTGTATTATTTTATTCCAAAACTTTTAAAAAAGGAAAAAAATGTACTCTTTGTAATTTGTATACTTACAACTACCTTATTCTTTTCCTTCTTAAATATTTCATTTCATAATATTTTAATTGATTTCTTGTTTCCAGATTATTTCTTTATTTCTTACTTAAAAAATTCTCAAATAGTGTTTTTGTTTATAACTGCTGTTTTCTTAGCCGTTTTTGTTAAGCTTGCAGAAGATTGGATTTATTTTAATCAAAAAGAAAAAGCGGCTCTACAGTTAGAACTTTCAGTTTTAAAAAATCAGATTAATCCTCATTTTTTATTTAACGCCTTAAATGTATTGTACTCTTTATCAATAAATAAAAAAGAAGAAACAACGCAAGCTATCTTACAATTATCAGATATTTTAAGATACGGTATTTATGAAACAGAAAATGAAAAGATTCCTTTAAGTAAAGAAATTGAACTTATTAAAAATTACATCGATTTTGAAAAAAACAGAAGTGCGCTTAATGCTAAAATTGATTTTGAACACACTATAGAAAAAGATCAAAAAATCCCTCCGATGCTTTTGTTACCTTTAATTGAAAACGCTTTTAAACATGGAATTAAAAGTGGTGTACAAAACCCTTTTGTACACATTAAATTAATAGAAGGAAATAATAATTTATCTTTTAGTATTTCTAATAATTTTTTAATCAGAAAAAATAAAACTCCTTACTCAGGTATAGGAATACAAAATGTTAAAAAACATTTAGAAATTTTATTCCCTAATCAACATCATCTAGAAATTACTTCTAAAAATGAGAAGTATTCTGTTTCATTAACAATAGAATTATGATCAAAAAAATAAACTGCATTATTATAGATGATGAACCTTCATCTCAAAATGTATTAGAACAATTTGTGAAAAAAATTGATTTTTTAGAATTAAAAGCTGTCTGCAATCACGCTCAAGAAGCACAAAAAGTGATAGAAGTTGAAAAAGTAGACTTATTGTTTTTAGATATTAATATGCCTATCATCTCAGGATTAGACTTTTATAAGTCGTTAATCAATCCACCTTTAGTTATTTTCACAACTGCATATGCAGAATTCGCTGTAGAAGGTTTTGATGTAAATGCAACCGATTATTTATTGAAGCCTTTTTCGTTCGAACGTTTTCAGAAAGCTGTAATTAAAGCTAAAGATATTTTAAAGCAAGATGAAGACAAACTTATTCTTAAAGCAGATAAAAGATTACATATTATAAAATTTGAAGACATCTTATTTGTTCAATCGTTAGGAGATTATGTTAAAGTACATACCACGAATAACACATTAACAACCTATAGTAAATTAAGTACTATGATAGAAAAGTTACCTTCAAACAATTTTATTCAAGTTCATAAATCATATGCTATAAATATTCAAAAAGTAAATTTTATAGAAGGAAACCATTTACTAATTTCCGAGCACAAAATCCCTATTGGCCAAAAACATAAACAAAACTTAACCAAACACTTAAACAACTATTAAGCTATTTTAATTAAATACGGAAAATCACATTTTATTATGCGGATATCCCTTTTTAAAAACTAAAAAACCATCTTACATTTGTAATGTAATTGTTTATTACATAAAACATTAGGGATTATTTAAAATTAACAACATGGGAAAATTATTACTTTTTAAAATTAACAAAATAGCCAAATCATTTACTCAAGCTTTAACTGAATGTGCTAAAGGAGCAAGTTACGCTTTACAACACTAAAAAATTAGTACCCCCCGAAACTTATAAACTATATCAAAAGCCACCTTTAATGGGTGGTTTTTCCTTTTAGTCTTAAGGAAAAAACCTTTTTACAACTACGGAAAACTACACGTTATCTTGCGGTTTTCCCCTTGCAAAAACCTTGTTACTGTCACTATATTTGTAATGTAATTATTTATTACACAAAACATTAGGGATTATTTAAAATTAACAACATGGGAAAATTATTACTTTTCAAAATTAACAAAATAACGAAATCATTTGCTCAAGCTTTAACTGAATGTGCTAAAGGAGCAAGTTACGCTTTACAGCACTAAAAAATAGTACCCCCCGAATACTTAAAACCATATCAATAAACCACCTTAACAGGTGGTTTTTCTGCTCTTAAAACTTAGGAAAAACCCTTTTACAATTACGGAAAATTACATGTTATCTTGCGGTTTTCCCTTTGTAATAACCTTATTGTGCCCACTATATTTGCAATGTTATTCTTTAATAACAAGTTTAGGGATTATTTTAAAATTAAAATTATGGGGAAAATTTTAATCATTAAAGCTAGAAGAATTTTAAAACGTTTTTTATTAGCTTTAAGAGAGTGGGGTAAAGGAGCAAGTTACGCTTTACAACACTAAACCGAACTTAATGTAAAAGCTATCGGTATTTCTTCGATAGCTTTTCTATTTTGTTTAAAAACCGTAGGGTGTTTAAACTCTGAGTTGTATTACTATCAGATAACCAACATTAAAACGGGAAATAAAATGAAACAATTTGAAGGGATATTAAAGAGATTAACTAATATTTTAAAAGAGATTACTAAAACTCTAGGCAAACTGGGTGAAGGGGCCAGTTATGCAATTCAACATTAGTTATCAAAAAAAGCTACCCTATCTGGTAGCTTTTTTATTTAAAAGCATTTAAACCTGTAATATCAAGTCCAGTAATTAATAAATGGACATCATGTGTACCTTCATAAGTAATTACACTTTCTAGATTCATTGCATGTCTCATAATAGAATATTCGCCAGAAATTCCCATTGCCCCTAAAACTTGTCTAGCTTCTCTTGCAATATTGATAGCCATTTCTACATTATTTCGTTTAGCCATTGAGATTTGTGCTGAAGTCGCTTTTCCTTCATTTTTCAAAACACCTAATCGCCAAGCCATTAATTGTGCCTTTGTTATTTCTGTAATCATTTCAGCTAATTTTTTTTGCTGTAACTGAAATTGTCCAATTGGTTTTCCGAATTGAGTTCTTTCTTTTGAATATCTTAATGCAGTATCATAACAATCCATAGCTGCACCAATTGCTCCCCAAGCAATACCATAACGCGCATGATCTAAACATTTTAAGGGAGCTCCTAACCCAGATTTATTAGGTAATATATTTTCTTTTGGCACTTTTACATTATTAAAAATAAGTTCTCCTGTAATTGATGCTCTTAACGACCATTTATTTTTAGTTTCTGGAGTTGTAAAACCTTCCATACTACGTTCTACAATTAAACCATGTACTCTACCTTCTTCATTTTTAGCCCAAACTACAGCCACATCACAAATAGGAGAATTAGAAATCCACATTTTTGCTCCATTCAACAAATAATGATCTCCCATATCTTTAAACTTCGTTTCCATTCCACCCGGGTTAGACCCATGATTTGGCTCTGTTAAACCAAAACTTCCAATCCATTCTCCTGAAGCTAATTTTGGTAAATATTTTTTTCGTTGTTCTTCTGACCCATAATTAAATATTGGTCCCATTACCAAAGAAGTTTGAACAGAAGCTGTAGAACGAATACCACTATCTCCTCTCTCTAACTCTTGCATAATTAAACCGTACGAGATTTGATCTAATCCTGCTCCTCCATATTCAGAAGGAATATAAGAACCAAAAGCTCCTACTTCTGCTAATCCAGTTACTAATTGTTTTGGAAATTCTGACTTTTGAGCATACTCTTCAATAATTGGTGATAACTCTTTTTTCACCCAACTACGTGTGGTATTTCTAACTAACTTATGCTCATCTGATAATAGATCATCTACTAAATAATAATCTGGTGCTTGAAAAAGATCGGGTTTCATATTCATTTACTTTATTCAAAAATAGCTAAAAAAACAGATATTAATCTTTCTTTGCTTATGTTTGTCCTAATGAAATTCACACTAGGAAAGCAAGAACGTTTAAAGAGTAGAAAGTTAATTTCACAATTATTTACTGAAGGTAAATCTATTAAAGTTTTTCCTTTAAGAATGGTGTATTTAAAAATTGAACATCATTCAAATTTCCCAGTTCAATGTGGAGTTTCTGTTCCAAAACGAAACTTTAAAAAAGCTGTAGATAGAAATAGAATTAAACGTTTATTAAGGGAAAGTTATCGTTTACAAAAAAATATAGTGTATTCGGAAGTTGATAAACCTTATGTGTTTATGATTTCTTATCTTGCAAAAGAAGAGTGGCAATACGCAGACTTAGAATCCTCAATGGAGAAACTTTTAAAGAAGTTTATCACAAAAATTTCTGAAGATGAGAAATAAAAAAATTTTAATTCTAATTGTTGGTTGTGTAATTATTGTTTCTTTTTCTTTTCAGTCTCGTTTCTTCGAGATTGCAAAACAAATAGAAATTTACAACAATTTATATAAGACACTAAATGTTGATTACATTAACGAAATAAATCCTGGTGAAATTACAACCAAGGCTATAAATAATACCTTAGAAAATTTAGATCCCTACACTCGTTTTTATAATGAGCAACAAGTAGAAGATGCAAAAATTAGGCGTGAAGGTGAATATGGAGGAATTGGAATTTCTTCTTGGTACTCTAAACAAGGAATTACAATTCGTACCATAAAAGAAGGGTTTCCTGCTGATAAAATTGGTTTAAAAGCTGGCGATATAATTATCGATGTTAATAACCAAAAACTACAAGGTTTAGATAATGAAAACTTGTCTCAAGTTTTAAAAGGAATTCCTGGTACGGCTATTTCATTAGTCGTTAAAAGAGGAGATAAAACATTAAATTTTAAATTAGAATTAGATAAAATTATTGACGATCCAGTTCCTTATTTTGAGATGATTAATAAAGATACTGGTTATGTTATATTAACTCAATTTACAGTTAGAAAATCTACCGATGGTGTAAGAAATGCTATTAATGTACTGAAAGAAAAAGGGATGAAAAAATTAGTTTTCGACCTAAGAAGTAATCCTGGTGGATCTTTGTATGATGCTGTAAATATTACTAATTTATTCATTCCTAAAGGAAAAAGAGTTGTTGACACTAAAGGAAAAACAAAAAAGAATTCTAGAAGCTATACTACTAGTCAAGATGCTCTAGATGAAACATTACCTGTTGTAGTATTAATAAATGACAGATCGGCATCGGCATCTGAAATTGTATCTGGAGCATTACAAGATTATGATAGAGCTGTAGTTTTAGGTGAACGATCTTTCGGAAAAGGATTAGTACAACGCTATTTCGATTTACCATATGGTACACAGATGAAAGCTACAATTTCTAAATACTATACCCCTAGTGGAAGATGTATTCAGGAATTAGATTATGCTAATCGTAACTGGAAAACAGGGAAAGTTCCTAAATTTTCTGATGGACAAGTAAACACTTTTAAAACTGAAAATGGTAGAGCTGTATATGATGGTGGAGGTGTAACTCCTGATGTAAAAGTTAATATCTCTAAAAAAACTGAAGAAACTGAGAAACTTTTAAATTCTAGAGCAATTTTTAATTTTGCTACAGATTATGTGAGAAAAAATCCAAAATCGGATATTAATTCTTTTTCGTTTAATGGTTTTGAAAATTTTAAAACATATTTAAAAACAAAAGATACTGCTTTTGTAACAGAGCAAGAAAAGTTATTTAAAGAAGCTTATAAAAAGCTGAAAAATAAAGATAATGTTGCTTCAGATTACAATCAATTAATCACAAAAATAAAAACGTATAAAGTTCAACAGATTAATAAAAATAAAGATATTCTGTTAGAAAAAATACAAGATGAAATTTTACAACAATATTTTTATAAGAAAGGTGTTTATCAATACCATTTGAAAAATGATGCCACGATCAAACAAGCAGTTCAGATATTAAATGATGAATCTAAGTACAATAAAATATTAGGAAATAGCTAAAAAGTAATATGTCAAAAATATATAAAGAAAGAACGAGAGCCCAAGAATCTACAAATGCAATAGAAAAATTATATATTTCTATGCGTCATTTATTTAGCCGTGGATTTTATAAGCCTATGGGAGTTTCAGGTGAAACTTTACGAAAATCGTTATTATCACTTAGACCTGAAATTTATGGGTCTATTGCCGAAAACAAAACTGAATTAAATGGCTTAAACTATATAATAGAAAGACTTCCTGAAGGAATAGAAGAATGTCAATTCATTAATCTTACAGGAGATGAAGGTTATAGAAACTCTCATTTTAAAGCAATTATTCCTCCAAAAAGAAGAAGAAACTGTTATCGAATAGATAAAGATCAAATGAATATTGAGATTACTAGGGGAAGATCTGATGTCTATGATATTTTAACACATCTTACCTTTTTATTTATAGAATCTCATAAAATAAAAGATCGTGTTTTAATTAGTGATGGTAAAAAAACAACTCGTGAATGGCAAAACCTAGAAGAAACAGTTCTTCACAACAAATCACTTACTGATCAAGAAAAAGATGTTTTGATAGTACATCTTGGAAGTATTTTAGGAAGAACTTACGAAGAAGTTTATCAAGCTTACAACACTTATGAGACAGAAGAAAACCCACATCGTTTCTTCCAATTAATTTATTGGTTAGGTAAACTAGCCATTAACGAAGAGCTTTATGATAAAAAAAGATCTATTCGTTTTAGCTCTGTTTTATCTGAAGAAATTGGGCGTCATTATCATGGAGAAAATTGGGCTAATGATATTAAAGAAGCCTTATTACAAAATAATTTATTAAATAGACCTATTCATATTATAAGCGCTAATATGCATAGTGTGTTAAACACATTATATGCGAATAATGCTTTACCTAAAGAAAATAACTCTGGTTTTGAATTATATGAGCTATTAAGTAACGCCAATAGCAAGCCCTTACAAACTTCTGTAAAAAATTACGCTTCTGAAAACGGATTAATTTACATTAAAGATAAAAGTGGAACAAACATTAATGTTCAAATTATAGACACTGCAAAAGTGAATTTTGATAACACAAAATTTAACAATCCTAATTCATCAGCAAAACCAGTGATTATTGTAATGGATTATGCTTTTGGAGAACAAGCTTATGAAACTATGGATGAGTTATTAAAACCATATAAACGTAATAATGAGATTCTTCATATAAATGTTGAATCTGTTTCCATAATGGGTAAAGCAGGAATTTTAGAAGGTGGTAAAGGAGATATTATGATTCCTTCTTCTCACATTTTTGAAGGTACTGCGGATAACTACCCTTTTAAGAATGAACTTAAAAAAGAAGATTTAGAAGGTTTTGGCGTTGAAGTATTTGATGGCGCTATGGTTACTGTATTAGGAACTTCATTACAAAACAAAGACCTTTTAAAATTCTTCCATGACTCAACTTGGGATGTTATCGGATTAGAAATGGAAGGAGCACATTACCAAAAAGCAATTCAATCAGCATCTAAGATTAGAGGTAATATTGGTGAAAATGTAAAAGTAAGATATGCGTACTATGCTTCAGATAATCCATTAGAAACTGGAGCAACATTAGCTTCTGGTGGATTAGGAATGAGCGGTGTAACTCCAACTTATGCAATTACTCAAAAAATATTAGAACAAATATTAAACGACTAAAAATGTCTGATCAATATCATAAAGAAAATGAAGAAGTAGATTTAGGGTCTTTGTTCATTATTATTGGAAAAGGATTTACAAAATTAGGTAACTCTATTTTGGGAATTTTTAAAGGTATATTCAATTTCTTTATTGAGATTCTTTTATTCCTAAAACTTAATGTAATTAAACTAAGTATCGCAACTTTTATAGGTGCCCTACTAGGAGTTTTTATGGAGTTTAATTCTGAAACAACTTACGAAGCAAATCTACATGTTAAACCTAACTTTAGTAGTTCTAGACAGTTATACAATAATATTCAATTTTATAATGATTTAGTAAAGCAAAAAAACATTGAGCAAATTAAATCTATATTTAAAATATCTGATACTGAAGCCAAATCTTTCAAAAAATTTGAAATCACTCCAATCATCAATGAAAATGACATTCTTACTTCTTATGATGAGCTTACACAATCGATAGATACATCTACTGTAAAAAGCTATTCGTATTTAAAATTTAAGAATGCATTTACTAAATTCGATTATAAGGTTCATAAAATAACTGTAAATTCTACTAGAGATAATATTTTTTCTAAGCTGGATGAAGTAATTATTGGTTCTATTGTTAATAATAACTACTTCAAGAATCTAAAAAAGATTAATAAAAACAATTTATTAAGAACTGATTCTTTATTAAGAAAAAACCTTAAACAAGCTGACTCTTTACATCACATATACAAACAAGTATTAATAGAACAAGCTAAAAAACCTAACTCATCTACTAGCATTAATATGGAAGGAAATAATCCTGGTTCGAAAAACAAAGAACAGGAGCTATTCAATGCCAAAATCAGATTAAATAATGATTTAGTTAAAGTTAACAAAGATCTATCTGAAAAATCGGAAATAATAAATATTGTTTCTAACTTCCAACCAATAGGTCATGAAATTAAAGAAATTGAAAAAAATAAAGCTTTTCAATTTGGTTTAGTAGGTTTAAGTTTAATGATATTACTACTATTATTATTAAAATTAAATTCATATTTAGAATCATATAGAAAGAGTAAATAATTTTAGAAATCTATTCTTTAAATAGGTTTTTTCTAAAAAAACAACATGAAAAAAGTAGCTTTAATTACAGGAATTACGGGGCAAGATGGTGCATATTTAGCAGAACTTTTATTAAAGAAAAACTATATAGTTCACGGTATAAAAAGAAGAGCATCTAGCTTTAATACACAACGTATTGATCATTTATATCAAGATCCACATACTGAAAATAGAAATCTGATTCTTCATTATGGAGATATGACCGATGGAACTAATTTAATCCGAATACTTCAAGAAGTTCAACCTGACGAAATTTATAATCTGGCAGCGATGAGTCATGTACATGTTTCTTTTGAAACACCAGAATATACTGCTAATGTAGACGGATTAGGAACATTAAGATTGTTAGAAGCTATTCGCATTTTAAAACTCGAAAATAAAACTAAAATCTATCAGGCTTCTACATCTGAACTTTATGGAAAAGTTCAAGAAGTACCACAATCAGAAACAACACCTTTTTACCCAAGAAGTCCGTATGGAGTTGCAAAAATGTATGCATATTGGATTACAGTAAATTATAGAGAAGCTTATAATATTTTTGGCTGTAACGGAATTTTATTTAATCATGAATCTCCAATACGAGGAGAAACTTTTGTTACACGTAAAATTACTAGAGCTGTTTCAAAAATTGCTCATGGGTTACAAGATAAATTATACCTAGGAAACCTAAATGCTCAAAGAGATTGGGGGCATGCGAAAGATTATGTTCGCATGATGTGGATGATTTTACAAGCAGATCAACCAGAAGATTGGGTAATTGCTACTGGTAAAACAACCACAGTTAGAGACTTTGTACAAATGGCTTTTAATGAAATTGGTGTAGAATTATCATTTGAAGGAGAAGGTAAAGAAGAAAAAGGAATTATAAAATCTTCTAATAACCCAAACTTTAATCTAGACGTTGGAAAAATCGTAGTTTGTATTGATCCACACTATTACCGTCCTACTGAAGTAGATTTATTAATAGGAGACGCTAGTAAAGCTAAAGAAAAATTAGGTTGGGTTCCGGAGTATACATTAGAAGATATGGTGAAAGAAATGATGGAAAGTGATTTAAAGTTAATGGAGAGAGAAACGTATTTGCAAAAAGGCGGACATGATATTTTAAATAATTATGAATAAATCTTCTAAAATATTTGTTGCAGGGCATAAAGGGTTAGTAGGTAGTGCTATAACTAAAAACCTTAAACAAAAAGGCTATACAAATATTATTACTAAAACACATAATGAGTTAGATTTAACAAATCAAACTGAAACTGCCTCTTTTTTCAAAAAAGAAAAACCTGAATACGTTTTTTTAGCCGCTGCAAAAGTTGGTGGTATTATTGCCAACAATACATATAGAGCAGATTTTATTTATGCTAATTTGATGATTCAAAATAATGTGATTCATGAAAGTTATAAACACAATGTAAAAAAACTTTTATTCTTAGGAAGCACTTGTATTTATCCTAAAAATGCACCTCAACCCTTAGTGGAAAATTCATTATTAACAGGAGAATTAGAATACACAAACGAACCTTATGCAATAGCAAAAATTGCAGGAATAAAAATGTGTGAGAGTTATAATTTACAATACGGAACAAATTTTATTTCTGTAATGCCAACAAATCTTTACGGACCTAATGACAATTTTGACCTGGAAAAATCTCATGTACTACCAGCTTTAATTCGAAAAATTCATTTGGCAAAACTATTATCTGAAGGAAAAGATTTAAATATTATAGAAGATTTAAAAGTTAAATCAATAGAAGAAGCTAGAATTTACTTATCAAAATTCGGAGTATCAGAAGATAGCGTAGAAATTTGGGGCTCAGGAAAACCTAAAAGAGAGTTTTTATGGAGTGAAGACATGGCAGATGCGTGTGTTCATATTATGAATAACGTTGATTTTAAAGACTTAATTAAGGGTTCTAAAGAAGTAAAAAATACACATATAAATATTGGTACAGGAAGAGAAATATCAATAAAAGAATTGGCTCAACTAATAAAGAAAAGAGTAGGATTTAAAGGGACATTAATGTTTAATATTAATAAACCTGATGGTACTATGAGAAAATTTACAGATGTAACTAAACTAAATAGTTTAAATTGGAAACATTCAGTTGAACTAACAGATGGAATAGATAGAATGTATAAATGGTATATAGAAAAGTATAAAAATGAACTATAAAAAACCAAAAGTAATTGCTGAAATCGGTTGTAATCACAAAGGTGACTTCGATATTGCAATTGAGTTATTAGACCTAGCAAAAGAATGTGGTGCTGATATTGCTAAATTTCAAAAAAGAAATAATAAAGAATTACTTACACCTGAACAATATAAAGCTAAACACCCAAACCCAGCTAACTCTTACGGAGAAACCTATGGAGCACACAGAGAGTTTTTAGAATTTACAGTTGAACAACATAAAAAACTAAAAGAACACTGTGATTCTATTGGTATTGAATATTCTACGTCTGTATGGGATACTACCTCTGCAAAAGAAATGATTACTTTTAAACCAAGTTTATTAAAAGTACCTTCTGCATGTAATAATCATTTTGAAATGTTAAAAGTACTAAGAGATGAGTTTGAAGGAGAAGTACATTTATCTTTTGGAATGACTACACAAGAAGAAGAGAAAAAAATAGTGGCCTTTTTCGAAGAAACTGGTCAAGCAAAAAATAGGCTAGTTATTTATTCTTGTACTTCAGGATATCCTGTTCCTTTCGAAAATGTTTGTTTACTAGAAATTACTAGATTAAAAAAAGAATTTGGAGATCGTGTAAAAGATATAGGTTTTTCAGGTCATCATTTAGGTATTGCTATAGATAATGCAGCTTATACACTTGGTGCAACTTGGGTAGAAAGACATTTTACAAAAGATAGAACTTGGAAAGGTACTGATCATGCAGCTTCTTTAGAACCAACAGGAATGAGAAAATTATGTAGAGATTTAAATGCTACATACAAATCTTTAAATTATAAAGAATCTGAAATTTTAGCAATTGAACAAGTACAAAGAGATAAACTAAAGTATAGAAAGTAATGAAAACAGTAGCTTTTATTCCTGCAAGAGGTGGAAGTAAATCAATTCCTCTTAAAAACATTAAACTGTTTTGTGGAAAACCCTTAATTTATTGGACAATAAAAGCTGCTTTTGAAGTAAATCAAATAAATGAAGTAGTTGTAGCTACAGATAGTCTAGAAATAGAAGAAACTGTCAGGTCTTTCAAATTTGAAAAAGTTACAATTTACCAAAGAGAAGCTAAAAATGCAGAAGATACTTCATCTACAGAAAGTGTAATGCTTGAATATTTATCAAAAGTAAACTTATCAGATTCTGATCGTTTTATATTGATACAAGCAACTTCACCAATGTTAACAAAGAATGATCTTGAAAACGGATTGAATCTATTTGTAAATAAAAAATATGATGCTGTTTTATCTTGTGTTCGAAGTAAAAGATTTTTTTGGTCACCCGACGGAAAAGCTTTGAATTACGATTTCAAAAATAGACCTAGAAGACAAGATTTTGATGGATTGTTAATGGAAAATGGTGCTTTTTACATAAGTACTGTAAAATCTATTCTCACAAATGAAAATAGAATATCTGGAAATATAGGTATAAGCGAAATGCCTGAATTTACTGCTGTAGAGATTGATGAAGAAGAGGATTGGATTGTTGCTGAATCTTTAATGAAAAAATTTATTTTAAATCAAAAAAAGCATAAAATAAAGTTAGTAATTTCTGATGTAGATGGGGTTTTAACTGATGCTGGAATGTATTATACCGAAGATGGTAATGAACTAAAAAAGTTTAATACTCACGACGGTATGGGATTTCAATTGTTAAGAGAAAATGGAATTAAGACTGGAATTATAACTTCTGAAAACACAAATATTGTTGCAAATAGAGCAAAAAAACTAAAAGTTGACTTTTTGTATCAAGGAAAAAAATTCGGAGGAAAATTAGAGTCTGTTTTAAAAATTTGTAACGAAAATAGTTTAGAGTTAGAAGAGGTTGCATATATCGGAGACGACATTAATTGCTTTGAACTGCTAAATGCAGTAGGTTTTGCTGCTTGTCCTGCCAATGCAACAAAAAAAATAAGAGACATCGTAAACATAACATTATTAGAAAAAAAAGGTGGTGAAGGTGTTTTTAGAGAGTTTGTGGAAAAAATATTAGCAAATTAAAATGAAAAAAATTCTTTATTACGATAACTGGGATAAAGGATACAGGAACTTTTTACGTTTAGATCCTATTTTTAAAGAAAATGGTTACTCTACAATTCTTTTACACACCTCTTCTTTAGTTGATGAAATTATTGAAATTGACAAAGAAATTGATGGCCTCTATTTAAGAGATATTTCTTTTTATAATACAAAAAGATTACGAAAGATTATAAGCAGTGAAGCTCCTGATGCAATTATTATGCTGAACTTATCTTTTATGATAGATAGAGCTTTAATAAGGATTTGTAATGATTTAAACATTAAAATTTATCATCTTTCACACGGGATGTTAATTCCTTCAGACAGTATTAAGGTAGTTAAACAAACAATAAAAGACTCTTCTAAAAAAAATCTTTTTTCAAAATTTAATAAAAAGAATAGATATGCTTTATTTAACTATCTAGTAGAATTAAAAAGCGTTACTAAAACAATATCTTTCTTTTACAAAGCAATAAAAAATCACACAAATTATACTCTTTTCCCCATTTATTCAGAAGAATTAAAGGTCAATAAATCGTTTGTCTTTTACCCTTCAGACTATCAAATTATGGTTAAAGATTTTGGCTTTCCAAAAGAAATGATAGAAGTTATAGGTAATCCAGAACTTGATGTTTTTTATAATTCTCAAATTATTGAGAAAACTACTTTTTTAAATACCAACAATATTAAAAATAGTAATTATATAGGTTATTTTGATGATGGACTTTCTAAAACACATGGTTGGAACAACAATAAATGGTTAGCTTTCTTAAAAGATTTAAATGATATTATTGTTAGTAAAGGCTCCTCACTTGTTATAAAACTCCATCCACGACGCGACATTAAAGAATGTATTTCATTCTTTGAAGAAAACAATATCACTTATTTATCTGATGTTGATTTTAAAAATTTTATACATCACTCTAAATTTATTATAAGTCATTTTTCTTCTGTTATTGTTTATGTTCTTCTTCTAAATAAAAAAGTAAAATCTCCCAGATGGGGTGAGTCAAGAGGTCTAGAAGAAAAATATCCTAACAATATTATTGAATATTTTTATTCTAAAAAATCATTTGAAGATAGCTTCTCATCAATAGAAACAAATAAAAACGAAACACAAAAATATTTATACAATACTGTCGGAAAAGTAGATGGTAAATCTACTAAAAGAGTTGTGAATAAGATTTTAAATGATTTAAAGAATGAGTAATAAAAGTTTCTTTTTAAATTCTTTAAAATATATTATCGTATCTGGAGCATCTAAAGGACTAAACTATTTAATTCTATTATATTTTGCTGTAGGTATTTTTTCTGAACAATATATAACAATACTTTTACTTCTTTCTTTAGAACAACTACTAAACTTACTACTTCCGTTAAATAACCCAACTATAATTTATTCCAAAACTGTAGTAGATTACGATAAGATAACTAATAAATTAATTTCTACTTCTTTTTTATTTCTTTGCTTTTACATCATAAGTTTTTGGCTTTTCAAGGAATCTATATTTAGATATTATGGTGTTTCCAATTTAATTATTTTCTCTTCCATTTTATTTAACGTTTTTACAAATGGTTATATATTTTATCTAACAAATTTTTATAAATTAATAGAAAACCATGATAAAGCTCTTAAAGTACAATCACTCTACTTTATCTCTTTTCTATCTATATTAATATTTTCTTTAGTGCTAGAAAATAAAGTATTAGCATTCTTTTTAGGTAAATCTGTAGGTTTCTTAATTATTATAATACTGATAAAACTATTCAAGTTTAATATTACAAAATTTCGTTTTTTAAACTTCACTGTAAATGAATGGAAGAAAATGTTAAATCTATTTTCAATAAGTATTTTAGGTTGGATTTCTGGTTTGGGGTTTATAAATCTTGCAAAAATATATTCAACCCCAGAGATTGTTCTAAGAATTGGTTATATCTTAAATTTATGGAATGTCTTTTTACTAATAGGTATCGGTGTAAATTCAGTATACCATCCTTTAATTAAAAAACACATTACAAATAAAATGCCTGATATTGCTAATAAAATAAAACATCAGACATTACTATTATATTTGGGAATTTCTTTGTGTGCATATATAATTTATTACACTTTAAACTACATAAATCTATTGGATAATTATCCTGAAATCCAAAAGGTATTTATTGAAATTCCAAATACTTTAATTCTTTTTGTAATAAGTGCCTTTTACTATGTTATTCATCCTTTTTATCTTGTTTATGATAAATTTAAAACCTTCAATTTCCTAAATATTTCTGCATTCATATTTACTGTTTTTATAACGTTTACAGGAACTTTTAATGGTTACAACAATTACATTATATATTTAATATTACTATATTTTTTTAAAAGCTCTTTTCTTTACATTTATGGTGAAAAAAAACTAATTAGAAATGTTTAAAGCAAAAAACTTATTCTTTGTAACTTATTTAGCTTTAACAGCTTTAATATTTTTAACATTTAGTGCTTCTTTTCAAGTTTATATATCTTTCTTTATTAGTAATTTATTTTTACTTTTAGTTGTTATATATCATTTATTTTATGAGAGAGACTATTCTCCCTTTATATCTGCTTATATAGTTTTTTATCTATTATTTTTTCTCCTTGCACCTATTTCACAAATAAACTCTTTTTCTGGAGTAGAAGGCAGTAGACTTGTCAATTTTTTTATCTACAAAGAGAACTTAGTAGTTTATGCCAATACACTAATTATAATATTCAATATAATTTTCATTTGCTTCTACATTGAATTGAAAAAAAAGATTTTAAACACAAAGAATATCTTTTTAAAAGAAACTTCAAAAAAATATCTTCCTGTTATTTTATCCATTCTTTTAATTATATCATTACTAGGTTTTTTTAGTAGCTACTCTTTTATAAAAGATGAATTTTTTAATCCTAATTGGTTAAAATCTCAAGAAACGTCAAAAGCAAAAGTTTTAATTAATAAAAAGTTTATATTCATGATACCTTTTACGGGTCTTGTATTGTGTATAAAATATATTAAATCACAAAAAAAACAACTTGTAAACTATATAATTATTCTTGCTTTTTTTGTGATCTTCTTTATGCTTTTGTTTTGGTTTAAAAATCCTTTGACTGAAAAAAGAAATGCGTTAGGTCCATTGTACATATGCTTGATTTTTCTGTTTTTCCCTAAATTGCTAAATAGCAATGTGAAAACATTATCTTTTTTGTTTTTTTCTATGATTATAGTATTCCCACTAACAGCTATAATCACTCATTCTGATGCTACTTTAGCTGAGATTTATAATAATCCTTTAATACTTATAAATCAAATGAAAGGAGGAGGTATAATTAGAGCTTTTAATACTTTAAATTATGATGCCTTTTTCAATTTTACAGCTTCAATAGATTATGTTGATAAAAATGGATTCTCTTTTGGCTATCAACTCTTAGGTGGACTTCTATTTTTTGTTCCTAGAAGTTTCTGGACTTCTAAGCCAGTATCTTCAGGAGAGTTAGTAGGTGATTATTTAGTTAATGATTTTGGGTTCAATTTCACAAACTTATCTAATCCTTATGTTTCAGAAGGTTTCTTAAATTTTGGATTAATTGGAGTTATTATTTACCCTATAATATTAGCATATGTATTGATCATAATGTTACAATGGATTAAATCTAAAAATCATTTAAAAAGAATAATGTCATTTTACTTTGCAATGCATTTATTATTTTTTTTGAGAGGTGATTTTACGAATGGGTTTTCATATTATATTGCTCCATTAATAGCTGTAGTTTACTTACCTAACTTCATAGAATATATAATTAAAAACATAGTAAAAAGATAAATGAAAGCACTTTATAAATTTTTAAAAGAGAAAAGTATTCCTTATGTTTTCATAATTATGTTCTCTTTGATATTGTTACCTAGAAATATAAAATCATTAGCTATAGCGCTATTTTCTGTAACAATTCTAATACATGCTGTCATTAAAAAAAATAAAATCAATTGGCGATTTTTTTTAATAAACAGTAGTGTTTATATATTTATAATTGGTACGCTTCTTTATTCTCATGATACACGACAAGCATCGTTAAAATTACAGACAATGCTTTCCCTTTTCCTATTCCCTTTAGTATTTTCCTTAATATCTAAAGAAAACTACACTAAAATTTATAATCATAAAGAAAAGTTTTTACAAGTTTATATTTACTCTGTTCTATTATTTAATCTTATAATATTTATAGGATATTGTATTAACGATCTTGCTTTTTTTAATGTTATAAAACATTATGTTATAATAGTAAATGAAAGATTACATAAATATAATATACATCCTATTTATCTTTCTATTCATTTATGTATTTCTTTAATTTTTAGCTTTTATTTATATAGTAAAAAACGAAAGATAATTACACTTATAAGTATAGTTTTACTTTCCTTTTTCTTGTTTATTTTAATGAGAAAAGGCCCTATATTATCCTTAATATTAATTTTATTATACTCCATTATTTTTCTTCTCAAGAGAAAATTAAAAATAATAACATCTATATCGTTAATAATTCTTGTTGTTTCATCATTTTTGATAGTACCAAAGGTTAAATCAAAATTTTCTGAAATATTAAATATTGAAAAGTTAACTGAGAAAAACATGAATTCTACTAATATTAGAGCTGAGATTTACAAATCCTCTTTAAAGCCTATAAAAGAATCTTTATTTTTGGGTTATGGGATAGGTGACTTCAATTCAGCTTTAATAAATAGCTATAAAAATAAAGTTCTAATTAGAAGACAATTTAACGCTCATAATCAATACATCAGTTTTTTACTAATTGGTGGTTTGTTTTTACTTTCAATCTTTTTATTAGTGCAGTTTTATAACATACGATTATCCTACGCAAATAATAATCATCTTTTTATCATTATTTGTCTTTTTTATCTATTTAATATGATGACTGAAAGTATACTTGAAAGAGAAAATGGAGTGATTTATTTTAGTTTCTTTATTTGCTTTTTTAGTTTAAAGAATTATATACTTGATAATGAAAAGTAAAGTGTTATTAATTGGTCCTTTTCCAGACCCTATATCTGGTGTATCATTAGCAAATAAAATTGTAAGAGACTTATTAAAAGAAGAAGAAAATTTTGAAGTTTCTTTTATCAATACCTCTAACCCTAATTTCAGTGAAGATTTAGGTTCATTCTCTTTAAAAAAAATGTTCTTTTATCTAAAACTAAATTTCAACTTATATAAAGTTTTTAAAAATAATATTATTTATATCACTCCTGGTCAAACTTTTTTTGGAATAGTAAAATATTCCGTATTTATTTTATTATCAAAACTCTTAAGAAAAGAACTTATTATTCACGTTCATGGAAACCATTTAATTGATTGTTATAATAGTTTACAAGGGGTTAAAAAACGTATTTTTAAAAATCTAGTATCAAAATTCTCAAAAGGAATAGTTTTATCAGAATCTTTAAAAAGAAATTTATCTCCATTTATTGAAGATGAAAAAATATTTATTCTTTATAATTTTGCTGAAGATTACCTAAAAATAGGAGAAACAAAAAAGAAATTCGAAAAAGTAAAGCTTGTTTTTTTAAGTAATCTTATGCAAGAGAAAGGAATTCTTTTTCTATTAGATGCTTTAAAAAGATTAGAAGAAAATGAAATACCTTACGAAGCTAAGATTGCTGGTAATATTGACGAGAATTTAAAAAATATAATTGTTAAAAAACTAAACAAATTAAATCATACCGAATATATTGGTATTGTAAATGGAAATATTAAAAAAGAATTACTTCTTTGGAGTAATACTTTTATTTTGCCAACCTTTTATAAAATGGAAGGTCAACCTATTTCAATATTAGAAGCATTAGCTAGTCAAAATTTTATCATAACAACTAAGCATGCAGGCATAACAGATATTATACATCAAAATGTTCACGGTAAATTTGTAGAACAACAAAATGTAGAAAGTATTTATATAATCATAAGGAATTTAACCGAAAACTTAAATGAACTCAAAGAAATAGCTCAAAATAACAGTAAGTATTTCCAACAAAAATTTTCATTAGATCTCTTTAAAGAGAATTTTATTAAAATATTAAATGCATAAAAAACAAGATTTAAATACATTTAAATTACCAAAAAATTTTAGAGGAAGAAATCCATTTATAGTTCAACTATGGTGGATTGTTCAATCGATACTTTTTAGAACTTCTCCTCAATTTTTGTACGGATGGAGACGCTTTTTATTACGCTTGTTTGGAGCTAAAATTGGTAAGAATGTTATTATTCGACCTACAGTTAGAGTTACTTATCCGTGGAAATTAAATATTGGTGATTATTCTTGGATTGGTGATGATGTAGTTCTTTATAATTTAGGTAATATTAACATTGGAAATAATGTGGTTATTTCTCAAAAATCATATATCTGTACAGGATCTCATGACTATACCATTCCCTCCTTCCCTATTTACGCTAAAGAAATTAATATTGAAGATGAATGTTGGCTTGCTACAGATGTTTTTGTTGCACCTGGAATCACTATAGGTAAACAATCTGTTATTGGCTCTAGAAGTAGTGTTTATAAAAATATTCCTGCAAATAAAATTTGCTACGGAAACCCTTTAAAAATAGTAAAAGATAGAAATTAATTCGACAACCACTTTTCATGATCAATAATCAATTAAACATAACTATAATTTCACCTTTCTTTTTTCCTGAACCAATATCTACAGGAAAATTTAATACTGAAATGGCTCTTGCTTTAAAAGCAAAAGGGCATCATGTAAAAGTATTATGCTTTCATCCTTTTTATCCGAGTTGGAAAATCAGTAAAAGTTCAGAACAAATTGATGGTATTGAAATAATTCGTGGAGGAAAATTTCTTCGTTTTACAAAAAACTCAACACTTCGTAGAATTATTTTAGAATTGAGTTTTTCCTTTTTTATGTTTAGAAACCTTCTAAAACTAAGAAAGAAAACAGATATTATTATTCCTGTTTTTCCACCAAGTTTAGCTTTTTATTTAATACATTTTTTTCTAAAGAAAAGCACAAAAAAAATTGGCATGATACACGATTTACAAGAAATATACGCCAATCAAAAAACGAGTATAATAAGTAAAGTAATTGCAAAGAGTATTCATGTAGTAGAAAAAGGCTGTTACAAATCTTGTGATTCATTAATTTTTTTATCCCAAGAAATGAAAGACTTTGCTCAAAATTTGTATGATTTACCAACTTCTAAATTAAAAGTTCAATATCCGTTTATTACAATTGATTCTAAAAATTTCACAAACGATCTAGAAATTATATTACCTAATACACACAAACATATTGTATACTCTGGAGCATTAGGAGAGAAGCAAAATCCACAAGGTTTATATAATTTATTTAACTTTTGCTCTGAACAACTTAATGGAGTTATGTTTCATATTTTTTCTCAAGGAAATCATTTCGAAGAATTAAAAGAAAAAAATAAAAACACTAAAATTAAGTTTCATTCATTAGTTCCTAAAAACAATATTGAAGAATTATATCGTAGGAGCAACATTCAAATTGTACCTCAACTTGCAGGAACTTCTAAAGGTTCTCTTCCTTCTAAGCTTCCAAATTTATTAGTAAGCGGAGTTAATGTTGTTTGTATTACAGATAAAGGAAGTGAAATTGAACTTTTATTTAAAAGAAATAACTTTAAAACAATAGTGACATCTTGGGATACAGAAAAAATTAAAGATATATTTGAAAAGTTACTTAAAGATGATTTTGAAAAATCAAATCAAATAGAAGTAAGCAAGAAATTATTCCTTATCGACTCAATGATTGACAAAATATTAAACTAATTAAGATTGATTTCAAAACTGATTAAAAACACCAATATTTTACTCTTGATAGTAGATTTACTACTCATCAATACTGTTGTATATTTTGTTTTTGAAAAAATTCATCAAAGTTTTCAATTTCATACCTATATTTCTATTTTTTGGTGTGTTACTTCAATTTTCACAAGCTATTATAAAGTTTATAGATTCACAAACTTATATAGATTACTTAGGTTAACAGTAGTTCAAGGATTATTTTTTACACTTGGTTTTTTTGCCTATTTCGGAATATTTAAAGAAGGGGAAGTTGTTAACACACAATTTAAAACTTTAGTAATAACCTTAGGTTCATTAGCTTTTTTTAAACTTATTTCTTTCCTAATTTTGAAAAAAATAAGACAATCTGGAAGTAATTTTAAAAAAGTAATTTTCTTTGAAAAAGATGATACTACCAAAAAAATGATCAAGCTTTTTCAAAATAAACCAAGTCTAGGGTATTCTTTCGTTGGTTATTTTTCAAATAAAGCAATTGATAATTCGAATTATCTAGGAAATGAAAGTGAGTTGTACGAGTTTCTTAAAGTAAATGAAATTGATGAGATCTATGCTACACTTTCAAATTTAAAAAAAGCACAAATAAAAAAACTTACTAAATATACTAGTATACATAACATAACTTTAAAATTAATTCCTGATTCTAAAGAATTTTACAGTAAAAGTAGAAATGTAGAATTTTATGACGATACATTAAAAGTATTGAGTGTTAAAAAGCTTCCTTTCGACTTAATTGAAAATAGAATTATCAAGCGTATTTTCGATATTCTATTTTCTTCATTTGTTTGTTTGTTTATTATTTCTTGGCTATATCCTATATTATGGATATTGATTAAAATTGAATCAAGAGGTCCTGCAATATTTAAACAAGAACGAGAAGGGTTTAATGGAAATGAATTTGTTTGTTATAAATTCAGATCTATGTACATAAATAAACAAGCAAATGAAGTTCACGCTACAAAAAACGATAGCAGAGTGACACCAGTAGGAGCTTTTTTAAGAAAAACAAGTTTAGATGAAATTCCTCAATTTTTTAATGTATTATTAGGAAACATGAGTGTAGTTGGACCTCGACCACATTTAGAAAGTTTAGCTCTTGAGTATCAAAAAGATGTTGACAATTATTTAGAACGACACGCTGTAAAACCAGGTATAACTGGCTTAGCACAAATTAGTGGTTATAGAGGTGAAATAAAAAAGAAATCAGACATTAAAAATAGAGTTCGCTTAGATATTTTTTATATCGAGAATTGGTCGTTTATGTTAGATATAAAAATTGTTGTTAGTACCGTGTTAAACGTTTTTAAGGGTGATGAAAATGCTTATTAATGAATAATTATACTGACATAACAGCTTGTATTGTATTATATAATGAGAATATTAATGATTTAGAAAATACTGTTAACTCCTTTTTAAATATTTCTTATTTCACAAAACATCTTTTTTTAGTAGACAATTCACCTCAACAGAACTTACCTCTATCACTAAAAAACCAACCTGATATTACCTATATTTTTAACAATGAAAACTTAGGTTTTGCGAAGGCTCAAAATCTTGTATTAGATAAAATAAAAAACTCTAAATATCATTTAGTTTTAAATCCAGATGTAACTTTTAAACCTAATGTTATTCAGCATTTAATTGAAACATTAAGAAACAAAACTAATATAGCTGTAATTACTCCTAAAATTCAATTTCCAAACGGAAAACATCAATATAATGTTAGGAAGTATCCTACTTTTTTTGATTTAATAATTAGAAAACTAAACATTTTTAGGAGTAGAATTCATGAACAAGAGTATAGAGATCAAGATTTAACCAAACCATTTTTTCCAGAAGCGATACATGGCTGTTTTATGTTATTTAAAACTGAAGATTTTGTTACTTTAAATGGTTTTGATGAACGTTACTTCTTGTATATGGAAGATATTGATATCTGTAAAAAAATAGATCTGATAGGTAAGAAAAAATTATATTATCCTAAAGTAAAAGTTTCACATGTTTTAAAACAAGGATCTTCTAAAAACATCAAATTATTTCTTTACCATTTATCTTCTGCTTTTAAGTATTTTGTGAAATGGTAATAGCTTATATTTGCAGCCAAATAACAACACAACACACATGAATATTTTAGTTTTAGGTTCTGGAGGTAGAGAACATGCATTTACTTACAAACTATCTCAAAGTAAAAAAGTTACTCAAGTTTTCGTAGCTCCTGGAAATGCAGGAACAGATAAAATCGCTAAAAATTTAAATCTTAATCCAACTGATTTTAATGCAGTTAAAACGGCTGTTTTAGAACATGAAATTAACATGGTAGTTGTGGGGCCAGAAGCTCCTTTAGTTGAAGGAGTTCACGATTTCTTTTTAGCCGACAATCAACTAAAAAACATTCCTGTGATCGGACCTAAAAAAGATGGTGCTTTATTAGAAGGAAGTAAAGATTTCTCTAAACAATTTATGGAGAAACACAATATTCCTACTGCAAGATATCAATCGTTTACACAAGATTCTTTAGAGGACGGATATGCTTTTTTAGAAACCTTAAATCCTCCTTTTGTTTTAAAAGCTGATGGTTTAGCTGCAGGAAAAGGGGTTCTAATTTTAGATCATATTGAAGAAGCTAAAACTGAGTTAAAAGAAATGTTAACCAATCAAAAATTTGGAGATGCTTCTGCAACAGTAGTTATCGAAGAATTCTTGAAAGGAATTGAACTTTCTGTTTTTGTACTTACTGATGGGAAAAGTTATAAAATTTTACCTTCTGCTAAAGATTATAAAAGAATTGGAGAAGGAGATACTGGATTAAATACAGGTGGAATGGGAGCAATTTCTCCTGTACCTTTTGCTGATACTGATTTTCTTACTAAAGTTGAAGATCGAATTATAAAACCAACTATTGATGGTTTACAAAAAGATGGAATCGATTATAGAGGATTTATCTTTATCGGTTTAATGAATGTAGCTGGAGATCCTTTTGTTATCGAATATAATGTAAGAATGGGAGATCCTGAAACTGAAGTGGTTTTACCTAGAATCAATTCTGATTTATTTGATTTATTTGAAGGAGTTGCTAACCAAAACTTACATGAGAAAACTTATGAAGTAACTTCACAAACTGCGACTACAGTAATGTTAGTTTCTGGTGGATATCCTGAAGCATACGAAAAAGGGAAAGCAATTTCTGGTTTCGAAGGAATTGAAGATTCTATTGTTTTTCATGCTGGAACAAAATTAGATAATCGTCGAGTAGTAACAAATGGAGGAAGAGTTATGGCAATAACATCTTTTGGTGATACTATTAAAGATGCTTTAGCTAAGTCTTATAAAAATATCGACAAGATTTCATTTGAAAAAATGAACTACAGAAAAGATATTGGATTCGATTTATAGAATTTTTAACCTGTAAAAAGTTATTGTACCAAAGGTGGGACTCGAACCCACACGCTCTAATGAGCATCGGATTTTGAATCCGACGTGTCTACCAATTCCACCACTTTGGCAATAATAGGCTGCAAATCTAAATATTTTTTATTGAATTCGAATAAATCTCTTTATTACTGTTTAAAATAATTTTACTTTTGCGCAAACACAACAATAAACACAACTAATAAATGTCTTATAATCAACTTACTCCTAAATTGTTTGCATGCAGACAAAGTATGGAGCTAGCAAAAAAAATAGCAAAAGAATATGGCGAAGAGCTAGGTAATGTTAAAATTACACCTTTTAGCGATGGTGAATTTCAACCTGCTTTTGAAGAATCAGTGAGGGGAAGAAGAGTTTTCATTATTGGTTCTACTTTTCCTACTGCTGATAATTTAATGGAAATGCTGTTAATGTTAGATGCTGCTAAACGTGCATCTGCAAGACATATTACTGCTGTTATGCCTTACTTCGGATGGGCAAGACAAGATAGAAAAGATAAGCCTAGAGTAGCAATCGGTGCAAAATTAGTTGCTAATCTTTTACAAGCTGCTGGAGCAACTCGTATTATGACAATGGATTTACACGCAGATCAAATCCAAGGTTTCTTCGAAAAACCAGTAGATCACTTATATGCTTCTACAATATTTATGGAATACATTGAAAGTTTAAAACTTGAAAATGTAACTATAGCTTCTCCAGATATGGGAGGTTCTAAAAGAGCATATGCATATTCAAAATATTTAGCTAGTGATGTTGTAATCTGTTACAAACAAAGAAAAAAAGCTAATGTAATTGAGCACATGGAATTAATTGGTGAAGTGAAAGGTAAAAATGTAATTCTAGTTGATGACATGATCGATACTGGAGGAACATTAACTAGAGCTGCCGATTTAATGGTAGAAAGAGGTGCAAAATCTGTAAGAGCAATTTGTACGCACCCAATACTTTCTGGAAACGCTTATGAAAGAATCGAAAACTCTAAATTAACAGAGTTAATTGTCTCAGATACAATTCCTTTAAAAAAGAACATTTCTAAAATAAAAGTTGTATCTTGCGCGCCCTTATTCGCTGATGTTATGCACAAAGTGCAAGAGAATACATCAATAAGCGATAAGTTTTTAATGTAAATTTTTAAAATAAATATAAGTAATGCAATCGATTACAATCAACGGATCTCAAAGAGAAAGCGTGGGTAAAAAAGCTACTAAAGCCCTACGTAATGCTGGAAAGGTTCCTTGCGTATTATACGGAGGAGATAAGCCTGTTCACTTTTCAGCAGAAGAAAAAGCGTTCAAAAGTTTAGTATACACTCCAAACGTATATACTGCTTCGATTGAACTAGACGGTAAAACTTACGCAGCTGTTTTACAAGACATTCAGTTTCACCCTGTAACTGACAAAATCTTACACATTGATTTCTATCAATTATTCGAAGATAAGCCAGTAACTATGGAAATTCCTGTTAAATTAGTAGGTAATTCTAAAGGAGTTATGATTGGTGGTGCTTTACGTCACAACATGCGTAAATTAAAAGTTAAAGCTTTACCAGCTAATTTACCAGACTTTATTGAAGCTGACATTACTGAATTAGAAATCGGTAATAAGCTTTACATTACTGAATTAGCAAATGAGAACTTTACTTTCTTACACCCAGATAACACTGTGGTTGCTCAAGTACGCATGTCTCGTAACGCTGCTAAAGCTGCTGCTGAAGCAGAAAAATAGAAAATATCATTTTTCAAAAATAAAAAGAAAGACCTACAAAATCGTAGGTCTTTTTTAATTCAAATAATTGACAAATGAAGTCTTTATTTCTTCATTGCTTTTTCAATAACTTTCATAGTTTCATTAGCTTTTGCTAATTCTGCCCATTTTAAAGCTGTTAATCCTCTATTCGATTTTACTTTTAACTTCGCTCCTTTATCTATTAATAATTTTGCGATTTTAACTCTGTTGTAACGCGCTGCAAACATTAATGGTGTTAATCCTGTAGATTTCTTATTAATATCTTCTCCGCTATTAATCATAGCTTCAACAGCTTCATAATTGCCTTCTTTAATTAATTTACAAAATGTTGTTACATCTTCATAATTTAAAAAAGTAGCATTTTCATTTGTTGGTAATTCTGTAGCGTTAACTGTTGTTGTATAAGCTCCAAAAGCTAAAGCGATGGTTAAGATGATTTTCTTCATAATACAATATTAATTAGTGGTTGTTTAGTTAAAAGACGCTTACATCTCAAAAGTGTTTCGTCATACTTCACTAATTAACAAAACAATAACTTTAGTAATGTTTTTGTTAACATTCATTAAAAAAACCTGTTTAAATCACGTTTTTCAAATTAAAAAAACTAAAAATTAACATCTTTATAATCAACAGTGTTAAAATTTTCAAAAAAAAATAATAACTTCACAATCAATAACCTAAATCAAAAACTATGGGTAAAAGATTAATATATCTTATAGGTATTTTACTTACCATTATTATTGGAACCTACTTTAGCTACATTTTGTGTTGTAATTCTGAAAGTCATAATGAAAATGTTATGACTAATGAAAATACAACACAAAAAAAAGTATACAAAAATCCAACCTTGTATCCTTTTAATGTTAAAGATGCTAATGGTGATTTTTTATTAAACACTAACGATAATTTTAACTTCGAAGCTTCTAACCTCAACTTTTTAACACCTATTTCTTCTAACTTAGATATAGAGATTAATAAATTAAAAGATTTTTTATCTGTAAACAATAATAAATCTCTATCAATCACTGGATATTACACACAAGAGGAAGAAAACAAATCTGCTTATCCTAATTTAGGTTTAGCCAGAGCAAATTCTATTAAAAACTTTTTAAACAAAAAAGGCATCCCCTCAAAAGTCATGAACACTTTAGGTGAATTAAAAGAAGACATGGTTGCAGATTCTTTACATGTTTATCATGGACCTTTAGTTTTTTCTATTTCAGAACTAAAAGATAACCCTGAAGAAATGGATAAACTTGCTGAATATATTAAAGCTCATGCAATAGAATTACATTTTAAATCTGGACAATTTGAAATTAACCTAAATGAAGAACAAAGACAAGAAATTGCAGACATTGCCAAGTATTTAGATAAAGTAGATGGTGCTATTTGCATAATTACTGGCCATACAGATAACACTGGAGATGTGACTACTAACATAACTTTGGGTCAAAATAGAGCAAATTCAGTAAAAGAATACCTTATTAAAAATGCGGCTATACCCGAAAATAAAATTATTGCAACATCTAAAGGCGAATCGGAACCCATAGCAGATAATAATACTGAAGAAGGAAAAGCAAAAAACAGAAGAACAATAATAACAATTAAATAAATAAGAAAATTATGAGTCCATGTATATACATTCCTATTATAGTAGGTCTTTTATGCGCTTTACTAGGCTATTTATTAGGTAGGCTTTTTAGAAAATCTAACAATGATAATTCTAATCACGATGCTATAGTACTAGAATATAAAAATAAAATCTCTCAACTTGAAGCTAATTTAGATGCTTGTAATAAAGCAAAATTAGCTTTACAAAAAGACTTAGACTCTTGCAGACAAAGTAAAACCGGATTAAGTTCTGATTTAAAATTAGCAAGAGAAGCAAGTGCTAATTTAGGAGCTGCAGCATCTTTAACAGGAAGTACAAATAATGATTCAGAATTAAAAGATAAAATTTCTAACCTGGAAGCTGAATTAGATGCTTGTAATAAAGCAAAAATTTCTTTACAAAATGATTTAAACAGAGCTAAAAATACAAATACTCATTTAAATTTAATTCCGTTTAATGCTGATGCTGCAAAAGCTGTATTTGGTAAAAAAATAAAACAAGATGATTTAAAAATCGTAGAAGGAATTGGACCAAAAATTGAAGGGCTATTCCATAATTTTGATATTAAAACTTGGAAAGCCTTAAGTGAAGCTTCAATTGAAAAATGTCAAGAAGTATTAAATAGCGGTGGCGATCGTTATCGAATTCATAAACCAGACACTTGGCCACAGCAAGCTAAACTTGCTTATGAAGGTAAATGGGAAGAATTACAGAAATGGCAAGATGAACTTGATGGAGGAAAATTATAAGAACAAAAAAAAGCTCGGTAAAATATTTATTACCGAGCTTTTTTGAAATTAACAATCTATATCTATTTTACAATCAACGTATATTGAGGTGTTGGGTTTAACGGACAAAAATAAACATACTCCCCTTTCGTAAGTGTTACTTTTTTAGAAGTAGATTTCTTATTATTCTTGGCTAATGAAGTAACATAAGCTTCTTTAATATGACTAGCTTGATCTGTTTTTCCTTTTGGAGCCAAAACAAAACCTACATCTTTACCAACATTACTATTTGCGATTTCGAAGATATAAGTTCCTTCAGATAATGTTACTGACTTTTGAGTAAACTCTCCTTTAGTTTGTTCTAAAGATACTGTTTTCACCTCTTGTGCATTTACATTCATTACCGCACCTAATACTACTACTAAAATTGCTATTACTTTTTTCATGTTTAATTAATTTATTGTTTTGGGATTTATAATTTTTATCTACTTTTTTATTATGAATTTACTGTGAATTTACCTGCTTCTACTGCTGGAAAATCTATCTCAGTTTCTGCGATATGATTTACATAATTTGTTAATGTATTAGATACCACATTTAAAACAATCTCTAATACATCTCCATCATTATATCCTGCTGCCTTAACTGCTGCTAATTCTTCAGAACTTACATTACCTCTATTTCTAGTTACACTTTGTGCAAATTGTAACCCTGCTGCTACTTTATCATCAGAAGAACGTCCTTGTCTGTTCGCTTCAGTTTGTTCATCGGTTAAACCATTCATTTTTCCAATTGCAGTGTGTGCAGATAAACAGTAGTTACAACTATTTTCTTCTGCAATTGCTAAAGCTAATTGCTCTCTGAATTTATTAGAAAAGTTTCCGCTAGCTGTTAAATCACCTAATGATAAATAACTTTGTAATGTTGCTGGTGAGTTACCAAAAACTTTAATTAAGTTTGGAATAAATCCTAATTTATTTTGAACTGCGTCAAACAATTCTTTTGATTTTCCTGTTGTTGTCTCTGGGTTTAATGTTTCTATTCTTGTACTCATTTTTAAGTTTTTTTATTAGTTATTATTTTCTTGTTTATTGTTTAATTCGTTTTGCTCTTCGTACTCTTGGTATCCCCAACAGTTAGGGCATTGATGTGTTATTACTTTCATGTGTTTTTTGTTTTAACGAGGATTAACAAATAATTCTGGTACAAAGATGCGACGAGAATAGACCTTAAAAAATGGACAAAAGTTCCTAAGCCTTGTACATTTGGACTTTTTACTGAAAAACAGGATGAAAAAGCAAAAAATCCGCCTTGAAATTTCTTCAAAAAGCGGATTTGTTTATAATTCTAAAAAGTATAATTTACAATTACACTTTTTGTATTTTCTTAAATTGTGCAGGAGAATTTCCTGTTGCTTTAGCAAAAAAACGTGAAAAGTAAGCCGGATCATTAAAGCCTAAATCGAAAGCAATATGTTTAACAGCCTCAGAAGAATATAATAATTGTCGTTTTGCTTCAGTAATAATTCTATTTTTAATAAAATCACTTGGAGTCTCTGCTCCTATTTTCTGAAAATGTTTAGTTAACGACTTTGGAGAAATTCCTAATCGATTTGCGTAATCTGTAACACTATGAAGTTTTCTGAAATTTTGCTCTACAAGCAAACTAAAATCTTTAAATAATTTAGTTTCTGTGTCATCTTTTACTATTGAATGTTCTTTTTTCATTCGAACAGAATAAATAATAAACTGTTTTAAAAATGATTGTAGCATATCATATTGTGCTGTTTCTGTTAATTCAAACTCTTCAACTAAATTATCTAAAATGAAATTTAGTTTTTTAATATCCTTTTCTGAAGGAGTTACAAAAGGAGTTTCATATACATTATTAAATAAAACGCCATTACAAGCAATCTCTGTATCGTGAGTTTGGATACAATAAAAATCTCTAGTAAAACTAAGTTGATAAGCTTCCTTTATTTTTTCAGAATCAACCGTAAAAACCTGTCCTGGTGACAGAAAAAACAAAACCGTTCCATTAAAAGAATAACTTTTAAAATCAATATTGTACGTTCCTTTACCTTCTTTAATCCAAAAGATTTTGTATTCGTTTATTTGGGTAGGTTTATTTACAACACAGGCTTTTTCAAAATCTACTAGTTGTAGTGAAAAAACATCTTGAAAAGTATAGGTTTTAATATCTTGAATTGCCATAATTCAAATTTACTAATTGGTCGTAAAAATGAAAACAACTAACAACAATTTCCTTTGTATTTATACAAAAAAGAACCGTTAAAATAAATTTAACGGTTAACTTTTCATGTTTCTTTCTCTCTTTTTAACTTACATTATCTTTCACAAAGCTTTTGTATATTTTATTTATACGTTTTTTTTCAAAACACGATAATCTAATATTCTATTTTTCGGATAAGCTTTTATACTCACGCTGTTTCCTTGATTTCCTCCAAGCAAATACACGTAGCGTTTAGATTCTTTTATCAAAAACCCTACATGACCTTTCCAACTACTCGGGTCTTCTCTCCACAATACAACTACATCTCCTTGTTTCGGTGCACTTGTAGATTTACCAACAGACAGCCAACTTCTTGCATTCAATTTATTTGACTTTTCATATCCTGCTTCTTTTGCTACCCAATTAGCAAAAGCACTACACCATGCTGTTTCATCACTATAATTTGTTATATCGAAACCCATAGTTTTAAAATAATTAAGTATTTGAGGATGATCTTTTGCTCCTTTTACTTCTTTAACTCCATATTGCGATAACGCCACTGATATTAATTTATTCATATAATTTTTTTTAATAAAAGCGTTAGCAGACAGAACATAAAAAGTTAACGGTTCTTTATTTTTCTCTTTTACCAGATTGTGGTTTAACCTAACTTTATGTTTCTACTTAACATAAAAGATTCATTATTAAAACAACACTAATTAATAGCAATACAAATATACAACATATTACATAAACACACAAACAAAATACAGTTTATTTTTGTAAAATGTTATATTTAATAAAAGCCCAATATTGATTATTGAGCTTATTTTTTTGTGATATTACTGTTTTTTAACCTTTATAAATTATAGGTTTTCTATTTCTATTTCTTCAGCAATAAGAAGTAAAACATCTGTTTTATTTATTAAAGATTGAATTTGAGCAGTAATTCCTCGTAATTGTTCATGCATTGTACAAAATTGCCAAACTTCTTTAATAAACTGAGTAAAATTTGTTTTAGGATCGTATTTAAATTGCTGGGTTTGATAAATAACTCCTAACAATTGTTTAATAGAAACCTTTGCTTTTTCTATAGTATCTGTTAATCTAGCATACACTGACCATAAATCTGCTTGAGCATCAGTTAAAAGTCTAGAACAAAAATGTAATTGTTCTTTTCTTTTATATTGATTATTTTTAGGGTAATAAGTTGATAACTCTGCTCTTTTCACAGAAAACATAGACGCTTCCGCCAAATTATTTTGTTGAAATAACTCTTCTGTTTCCGCCAACCAATCTCTTAATTCTTTTGAACTAGCACTACTCTTTCTTTCAAGTAAATCTACAATTGGATGTATCTTAGATAGTTGTATTTCTAAACTTTTTAAAGTATTAAGAATTGATTTTCTCATTGTTTATTCAGGTAATAATTTAGTGGTTACTATTCCATTTTCATCTTCAGAAATATGCCATTCCATTCCTTCTTCTTTTAAAGTCATTTTTATTTGAATAACATTTTCAGGCGGTAATTCTTTTAATTTATGTCCTTCAACAATAACCTTAGGTTCTATTTTTTCTTCACTAACAACTGGTTTTGGATTTACATACGGTTTTAGTTTATCTCTAAGTGTATTTGCTATTTCGGTCATATCAATTCTACTAGTCAGAGGAGGATAAATTGAAAAGTAAATTTTCACTATGCTTTGCGCATAAGTATTTAACTCATTAAAAAGATCTGAACCTAATTGTAAATTTTTCTCTAAAACAATAACTTGTTTATTTGTTTCACTTATAAGTTTCAACTCATTTTCTGGAATAGGTTTAACAGAGATTGGTGAGATTTCTTTTAAAGTTACAATTGTTTTTTCAGCAAAAGCATTTTTGTCTTCAATTGGAATATAGGGCATGGTATTCCCTGTACTAACTTCAGCAATAGCAACAGGAATAGTTAATTCAATATTTTCTGCTTTAAACCTAGGCACAGAAAAATGTTTTAATAAATTGTGTTTTGCAAATTGTTCTGCAACTTCTAAAGATTTTAGATCAGAAACTAACCTCGCTTCTGCAACGCTTGAAGCAATACTTCCTAAATATTCATTAAGTTTTACCATTATTTTTTTCTTTTTTTAAGAAGGTCATTCGTGACGAATGACCTTCTTTTGATTAATTCAAAAAAATTATTAAGCTACAGTAGCAATGCTATCTTCTAGCATATTTAAAATTCTGTTTAATCCTTCAGGTAATTCTTCGTTTACAGCTCTTACCTTTACTCCTAAGTTGTATGTTTTTTCAACTCTAGATCCTTGGGTAGTATTTCTTCTGTATGAGGCAGAAGCTTTAAAATTGATAAACTTAAACTTTAAACCTAACTTAGCATCTAAAGCAAATTGAGAAGACACACTTCTTGTTTCTACGGAACTTAAACGTGCATTAAAATCAATATTAACTTCATCAATTCGTAATGAAGGGATTGTTAACATTGTTAAAAAAGGAACTTTAATAGCTACTTCGCTTTCTAAAAACTGGTTATCTGTATCAGTATCTGCTGGTAAACCTTCATCTGAAAGTTCAAGTGGCGTTTTACCAAAATGTGGATTAGCTGTAGACTTTTTATACTTGAAATCGACATAACGTAAATTATCTACAGTATCAGGAACTCCATCATCTTCAAAACCAACTTTTTGAATAAAATCTACAGTTGCCATAGAAGCTGCTGTTTGTGCTTGAATTGCCGCTTGTAACGGCCCTCCAACGTACACATTAAAATCTAAACTGTTTAACTCTGGTACTAAATTTGACATAAATAGGATGGTTTTTAAAATAGGCTTACTCTGTTTTTTACATGGTTTTTCTGCTCACTCCATAAAAGGTTTTAATTTAATTCTTTCACAAAATGTTTTTGCCCTCTTTTATTAATTCACAAACATATACACCCGAAAAAGATGAACAGATTGCAGTTTTATAACATCATGATTCAAATGATAAGCGCTTTGCTATAAAAGCTTCAAAAAATATGTTGGAATTAATATGGAAGAGATTTAAAAAAATGAAGAAACTCAAGTTAAAACCTCAAAAAAGTACCGTTTGGAATTCATACAAAATAGCTCGATTTGCGACTGTATGCCAACTGACGATTACGAGTACAAATATACAATCTTTTTTTAGTTCACACAAACTTTTTACTGTTTTTTTTGTAAAATGTTTTGTTTTAATATAATAAAAACCCAGAAATATGATTTCGGGACTTGTTTTTTTGTGATATTGCTGGTTACTTACTATCGTATCGATCTTCATCTGGGTACCAGTAAAGATCATCAACTTCTAGTAAAGTTCCATTTTCGTAAGCTTTTAAATAATTCTCTATTGAAAGCATAGTTCCAAAAGTAACCACCCTTCCTTTTTCTTTTTCAACCATAAAAGGATGATTATTAGCTAAAGACTTTTTTTGATCTCCTGTTAAAACAAATTCTTTAGATTCAAAAATATAAACGTTGCCATATGGTTTACCCGACAGTTCATCCGAAAGAACCATTTCTATATTACTTTCCTTTCCTAACTTTTCTATATAGCGTTCCGCTACTTCTTCCATTTCCTTATTTGTTAACATACTTTATTTAAATATTTCTAAAGCTTATTGTGATTCAGTAATACTTTCAACAATATATTCATAATTAGCTTCTGGTAATTCACCTTTTATATTGTTTTTAATTCTTTCTATTTCATTCATTTTTCAAAACCAAAAAAAGAGGTTCTATTAAAACCTCTTTTATAATTATTAAACTATTCTAATTTTAAAGTGTCTGAATTCCAGGTTTTATAACTTAATACATCACGACCAGCTCTAGATATCCTTATAATTGTTTCATCATCCCCACTTGCTAAACTACTATGCGGTATACCTTGATGATGAAGTAATTCGTAAGCTATCGCACCAATATCTCTACCTAAAATAATTATTTCAAATCCATCTTCATATAATTGCGAACTATACCATTCCCAATCTCTAATAGTTAGAACTCTTCTAACCATATTAGGTATATGAGAAAGTAATTCATCTCTATAATCATCTTCTTCTAGTTGATTAGTAAAGGCAACCACTTCTTTAGGTAGTAATTGCTCCCATTTAGGATCTTCCTCATGCAAATCTTTATTTTTTAATATCATTAACATACTTTGTTTGTATGTTTCTAATGCTCTTTCTGGTTCTTTAATATTTTCAACAATAATATATCTGTATCCTATACCTTCTGGTAATTCTCCGTTAATATTACTCTCTATTCTTTCTATTTCATTCATTTTTTAAAAACCTAAAAAATTTATTCAAATACAATAGGTATAAAATATTTACCATTTTTATTTATCTCTAAAGGTAAAGTAATGGGCCTTCCTCCTAAAGCATAATTGGTGTAAGTTATAGCTTTTCCAGTGTTATCATCAACATGAATAACTATATTACCTCCTTTCCAACCATCTTTAGGAACTTTGGCATAAACCAACCAAGAGTTTTCTAGTATATCTCCAGTATAAAAATCTTTTTCGTTTTTTTTAAAAAAAGCTTCAAACGGAGTATCTTTATCAAAATATATACCTCCTCTTTGTTCATCTAAATCCTCTAATACTTTTTGTAATAGTTTTATGCAATAGTCTTCTGTATATTTCATCGTTATATTTTTTTTAAATAACTTTCTAAATCAAAAAACTCAAACTCATTTAATGTTTTATTTTTCTTAAAATTACGATTAAACGCATTCAAATCATCCAAAATATCAGTCTCGTCCCATTTTGTAAATTTACGTGTTTTAATAAATTCACTTAACACATAAGTTTCATGAATTTCATCTGGTATTTCATGAAAGATTTTTAGAAAATTATTAGGAAAAAGTTCTTTTATTCTTAACCACATTTTCATGTGAAATAATTCATGTTGTACTGTATACGAAGTAATATCAAAAAAACCTTTATCAAAACCTTTTACACCAATTCCTCTAAATAAATATAAAGCAGGTCCATCTAGAGGTATTCCATAGTTTTTTGAAATTAAAGGTTGATCAACCCATAAACCGTCAAGTGATTTTTTCTGCCATTTCTTAAATAATTCTTTCCACTGTTCATTGTTTTTATCTATTAAAAACATATCAACACCATGTTCTTTTTTAATACGTTTAGCTATTTTATTAAATTTAGCTATAGAAATTATTCCCTCATTTTTTATTGTAAACTTACCAATGTTTCTAGTTTTTTCGGAAACTGTAATAATATCATTAATAATGTCATTTTTATCTACTCTATCAAGTTTCCCTTTCTTAACCAAATCGTCTAACGATTCCTCAAACTTAGGATTATCAATTAATTCTGTAGCTGTGTTTTTTAACTTACGCTCTAATGAAGCCGAAATTCCTCCAGCCAATGAAGCCATTTCTAGATAAAACAAATATTTAGCTGCTAATTTCCCTAGTTCTGTGTCTTCTGCTCCTGTTAATTTTAATAAAGCATTTACAGTTCCGGAGGTAACCTCTACTACTCCATCAGTAAACTCTGCTGCGGCTTTTACTCCTTGTGTTGTTTTATAAAAAACAGTTTTTCCTTTCTTTAACACTCTTAATAAACGCCCTGCTTTAAGGATATTTGCAACACCAGATATTGTCGTAACTACATCTAAAGTGTATTCTAAACTAGTAAATACATTTTCCCAAAACGCTTTTTCGTTATTGGCAAATAAAACAAAAGCAGGTAGAATTGTTTTTGCTGCATTAGTAGTTTCTTCATCTTGTAATAAAAACTGTGGGTTTTCACTATTTACAAATGATATCGGTGAAAAAGGGTGATACTGATAATCGATATGTTCAAAAACATCTATAATTCTTGTTTCTCCCGTGTCTTCAAAAGTGACTTTACCATCATCAAAATTACTCCTAGGCTTTAGCACCTCCTTTTCTCCAGATTTTACTCGAACAGTAATATCTAGTTGGTTTTGCTCGTCTTTCCAAGTAATTTCTGCATTATCGGTATAAAAACCTAATATTTTATTGGTTCTATAATCTAATAATACAGGGCTAGTTTCAGATATTTTTACCTTTTTGTTTTTAGTTTCTTCTGTTACTGCGTAGCTACTATTTTTCCAAATTTGCCATACAAAATCAATAAACTTAATAAACTGTTCGCCATCTATTTTTTTAGTTAACTTGTACAATAACGAACCTTTGTCTTTTGTTCTCCTTTTTAAAAGCTCTTCTAAAAACAGATCGTTTTTCTTTTTATCTACATTATATTCATCGTCTTGATTTAACTTTATAGCTTCTAAAAGTTTTAAAACTATATCCTCTTTATTGGTTTTGAAATTAGTAATAGCTTCTTCCGCTGTTTCTTGCACTAACTGCCACAAGTACTCTTCTCCAAAGTTTAAACCTCTAAATTTTTTCTCAAAGATTTCTTGCGGAACATAATATAAATAAGCTAACTTTTTAGTAATATCGTTTTTACTTCTTTTCAATAAAAACTGGATAAGTTTTATGTATTTTATACTGAAATCAGATTTTCTATTTCCACAACCTTCCGTTGTATTTAAAATTGATACACCATTTAAAAAATAAACCTCTACCATAAAACCTAAAAAACCTTCTGGGTCTCTAAATTTCAATTTTATAGCATAATCTTCTTTGAGTGGATCTACCTCATTATCATCGTTTTCAATCATGTCGTAGTCGTAATAAACAGTAACTTGATTTTTATCGATTGTAAAATCTGGAAACCTATATAATTTACCTGGTTTTGGGTTTAAAGTTAAGTTTACATGTCTTTTATTAAGATCTTCTTCAGAAATTTCAGTTATGATTTTTCCTAATGTTCTATCTATAAAACTATTCCTATACCCTTTTGCATTGGTATAATCGACATAATATACTCCGCTAGATAACCCTCCTAGTTCTTTAGGATTATACTCTAATGTTTTTCGTACGGATATTACAACTTCCCTTAATACTACATTTAAAAGATATACACTATTTTGTTCTTCATTATAAAATAGAGTCTCTTCTGTTGTTATTCTTATCGCAATAAATGCTGAGTCATCTAACTCTAAGAAATTTTCTTCTATGGTTTCTCCTTTTATTAAATCTTCTATAGAAACATATTTAGTCCGTCCGTTAAAATCTTTCTGAAAGAAGTAAGTTAAACTCTTATTTGCTGTACTTACATATAGTGGTAATTCTGTAATGATTTCTGAAAATGTATTGTTAAATGGTCGATCGTCTTTATACCTTATAACTTTTGTAAGGTTATTGCTTTTTAAATCTTGATTTTCATTGATGAAATCATTATCAATCCGTATAAATTGATATTCTTCTCTTCTTCTACTCCCATTTTGACCTCGATAAGGATTTAGAAAATTGATTAAATTATTAAAATCACTCATAACATTTCTTTTTCTTTAACAAATTGTGTTCAACATACTATACACTGAATTAAACAACGCCGAAACCTTACTGAAAAAAGTAAGAATCTCAACGTCGTTTAAATAATGTTGAAATTTAAATTCTAATTGTTTTTAGAAATTTTATGGTCTGTAAACATTTGTTATGTAACTTCCTGAAGCTATAATTTTACCTTCATTAAAAGTTACTTCAGATAAGATTTTTGCATTATCTATAAAAGAAAAAGCGAATTGATCTGGGTTTCCAGCTGAATTAAACAACAACTTATTAAGCTGTGAATCAGCAATATTACTTCCTTCAAACAAACCAATATTAAAAACAAAACTTCTACTTATAACCTCAAATGGTAAACTATTTAAAATCAAACCACCTAAAGGAACACCTGAAGAATTTAAATTTAGTATTGTTAGATCGAAAGTAACTGAATTACCCACTCTTACATAATTACTAGTAATACTAGAAGTAAAATTATAAGTAGCTCCTCCTCCTAAATCTATTAATTGCGGCACAAATGTACCTTGTTCATAAAAGTTCGCTTTCATTAAACCTGCATTATCTTTATCAGCAACACGAATAATTGCTTTTTGACCAGTGCTTGACTTAATTTCTCCTATTGTGGGATAACTTACATATGATAAATGAGTTGCACTTGAAGCAGTAATTAAACTACTGAAATCGATAGTAAATACCGTATCATCATCTCTCTTAAAAGTTGCAATACCATTTTCATTAACCTCTCCAGAAACTAAACGAGATAAATTAGTATCATCTATATATGAAGTTAAATCAATTTGTTTAACAACTACTCCATCTTTTAATAATGATAATTTGTTATTTGTAATATCTGAAAGTGTATATTCTGGAATTACCTTTTCTGAAACTACAGATACTTCTCCATTTTCATCAATAATAAATCTTCGATTTGGTTCACCCACAGGCTGTTTCGCGTCGATGTAACTATCGATTAAATCTGAATATTCTGCTTGAGTTGGTTTATCTCCTGTTTCAAAATATTTTTTTATTTCTTCTTTCGTCTTTTTCATACTTTTAATTTGTTGTTGGAAATTGTTGTGAAACAACATGATCTTCTGAAGCAGGATTCCAATCAACTACCACATTTCCTACACCAAAATAAATGTTTGATACGAATACTGTAGGTGAATCTGGAGTATTAATGATAACGTTACACCTTAAACTCCTCAATAAAGTATTACCAAAAAAAGATTTAATAGCATTTATTCGTACTCCAGGTTTACCTGTATCTTCAATATTATCAGTTAACAACCCTATTTTTTCACTAATTATTTCTCCTTCTGATGTAGTAGCTAAAAACTCTACAGCTATTTCTCCTTCCTTACTTGTTTTCCCATAAACATAAAAATCTGCTGACATAAAATACTGTCTTTCTGATTGCAACGACCCCTCATAAAATTTGTAAGATGGAACTTTACATTCATATACAGTTCCATTTACACTAGCAGCAACATTACTTTTCAAAACATAATTGCGAGTAGGTATAATAATTGTTTTTTCTACCTCTGGTTTATTCTTGATATAATCTGGCTGACTGGCATCTGTTTGCGCCCAATCTGATTGTTGACCTACTAAATTTACTTCGCCATTTTCATTGATAATAAATGTTCTATTCGATTCTCCAACAGGTTGTTTCGCGTCGATGTAACTATCGATTAAATCTGAATATTCTGCTTGCGTTGGTTTATCTCCTGTTTCGAAATATTTTTTTAATTCTTCTTTACTTTTTTTCATTGTTATAATTTTTATTTTTTGTGAAATAAACGTGCATAACAAAAAACCCATAACCTTAAATAAGATTATTGTTTTTTATTAATACACATAATAATATTAACCTCTACAACAGAAGTTAAATTTTACTACAATACACGGAAGTGATTGTTTAATTGTTAAAAAAATTACTGATTTTCTTAGTTTTTATAGTCAAAATATCTGATATAAAACATATTAAAAAGTTTTTTACATCAAAAACATATACTATTAAAATAAACTATTCTTACAGATGGTTGTTTTTTAAATAAACAGAGATAAGTTGTAATATGATCCTTTCTTTTTCGTTTTTTCTTAACTAGATTTTAGTTTAATCAAATGTTCTTTTTCTCTATAATATTTTTTAAACTGTTAAATAAGCAATACAAATATACAAACATATTACAAGTTAAAAAAACATTTTACATTTAAAGTTTTGTGAAATTTATTAAATAAAACAACCTCGTCTATTAAGATTAAGACGAGGTTGTTTTTAAATTCTTCTTTTTAAAAAAACATTCTACCAAGGTTGCAACCCCTTTATAGCTCTATCCACTAAAGCATTAACTAAGTCGCTAAATGTAGGATGAGGTACCTTCCAAATTATTTCATTATCCTCAGAATCATAATCTTCATTTACTGAACAATTCCAAGGTTGAGGATCATCACCTTCATCCAAATAAACAAACATAAAACTCTCTCCTTCAAAATTGTCGAATATCATAAAAGGACGCTCAATTTTCACCCCTCTTTCTTCTAATTTTTTGTCATAATATTTTCGCAGACCTAAATAGTTCCCTTCAACAACATCAAACCCCAATGGACAAAATTTACCAGATATAAATAAGTATTCTATCAATGATTTAGGCAAGGGCAATCCTTGATTAAATACTTTTTGATATTCATATATTTCCTCAACTGAATTACCCTCTGGATTCCTTAAAATTACCGGAGAATTTTCTAAACTATCTTTAACTTCATTAAGCTTCTTTAAAAAAGTAAATTCCATAATTTTTTATTTTAATTTATCAAATAGATTTTGGCCATTTTTTATAGTTTCATCACTGTTAACTATTAATTTTATTTTCTTTCCTTTAGTTTTTTAAAAACTCTTTTAAAATCAACAATTCTCTTTGACAAGAATTACAAGCATAATAAATATTCTTAGTTTCAATGATGAATTTATCTGATGTATTCATATAGTTTTTAATAAAATGGTATATATACTTAAACTCACTATCATTTTGCCTTGATTTACCCCTATCATCAACCACTCCTTTTATAAATTTTTTAACAATTTCATCTGTTTTATCAAAAGCAGGAATGAAATTATCATAAACATTAAAACCTCCTGAATGAACTAAATCTTCAATAATTTCACTTTGATTATCATTAACTATATGTGTTGTTTTTTTGATAAACTTCTCCAAAAATCAACTTTATCCAACTTAAAAAACGCATCTTTTTTACACAAAAAACTACCCCACAAAAACTTGTAGGGCAGCTTTACAATTAATATACGTTATTTACAATTCTTTCAACCCTTCTAGGAACTCTGAAAAAGAACTAGCTAACTTATGCATTTCTCCATCTGAATAATAAACATAAATACTCCCGTAATCATCTTTTTTTACAGACATAGAAAAATTACCTGTTCTTGACCTCCCAATAGAAATTTTCCCTTCTGGATAATCATTTAAACCATCTTTTGTGTTATATTTTTCAAAAGTACTTGAACCGTATTTAATTGAAAAAACATAAAAAAACTCTATCTCGTCATCCCATTCTTCCGGCTTAAAGTATAAGTCAACCGTAGATGAAAAACCATTCATCTCTAATATTTTTTCTTTGTAATCTTCCGGTAATGAGATACCATATTCCAACTCTAAATTCAAAATCTCCGATTCAGAAATCAATTTTTCTTCTCTTTTTTTAAATTTCATCATTTATTAATCAATTAATTTCAGAAGCTCCTCTATTTGTTTGTTACTTTAAAAGGCACTTTTCTTTTTTTACAACACTCTCTAAACAAACTTTATCCAACTTAAAAAATATTTTTACACAAAAAACTACCCCACAAAAACTTGTAGGGCAGCTTTACAATTAATATATGTTACTTACAATTCTTTTAACCCTTCCAAAAATTCCGTAAAAGAATCCGCCAACTTATGCATTTCTCCATCTGAATAATAAACATGAATACTACCATAATCGTCTTTTTTCACAGACAAAGATATTGTTCCTCCCTGAACATGTCCAATAGATAAATGACCATTAGGGAAATCATCTAAACCTCCAATATTAGCTCTTTCAACATTATATTTCCCATATTTGATTGGTAACAAATACTCAAAATATAATTCCTCCTCCCATATTTCTGGTTTAAAAAAATATTCTCCTAACGGATTCATACCGTTACTTTTTAGCATAAAGTTTTTATAACTCTCAGGTAGCTTCACGGAATACAAATTTTCTAATTCAATTAATTCCTCTCTAGTTAAATCATTTCCTTCTGCTTCGAATTTTATATTATTCATAATATCAGTTATTTTACCAAATTTAAAATCTCTTTTAGTTGTTTATGACTGCCCATATGTTGGGTGGTTTGCTCATGAACCTCTCTAATAACTAATTGTAAAGAGCTTTTCAAATCAGAATCTAAGTCATCCATATGATGCCAAGTTAATTTCAATTTACTATTTATAAGAGTTCCTAAGGATGGCTCAATACCTAGTTCTATCCAACAGTTAGAAAAATCAGGAGTTCTATCACTCGTAATATTAACCTTGACAATACCTTTAACTTTTTTAATTTTGTCAAAAGCACTATTAATATCTTCTAAACTATAACCTTTAATTTTATAATAGTCGCCATTACCTAACTTACCCTCTAACGAAAACATACTTTCTCCCATTACAGAAAAATCAGGCGTAACACCATTACTCTTACCTAATTCGAACTTTGAAATAGGAATATCTAAATCATAACCTAGTTCTCTTAATTTTTTAACAGACTCTTCTTTTTTATAGGATTTACCAACATTTCCTTTAACCTTGGCATACATTTTCTCTAATAAATCCTGTTTCTCATCAGGTGTCAATTTAGAATATTTAATATACTTTTCAATACCTATTTCATTTTCAGTTCTAAAAAGAACAATATCTTTATCTTCATCAATTAATTCTATTTTACTCCCTCCAGGTGTCCTTCTTACTCTCCATTTCATTGCTCCTAAGAAATCTTTAAAAATAGCATTAAATCTTTCGGCTTCAAAATCAATATCCTTTTTCATTTTCTTCAAATACCTATTAAGCTCTTTTTCATTGTTAAACTTTTTAATAGATATTCCTTTATAAACAACTTCAAACTCTTTATTTTTAATTTCTAATTTAGGTATACCTATACCAGGTGTAGCAGAACTTAAAGGAAAGTTTGTATCGAAACTTACGTTTACAGAAATTCCTTCTTTTTTTAGTTCTTTTAAGATTTTATTATCAATCTTAAAAAGCAACATATTTCTTACTTCTTTGAAACGCTTAAATAGTGCCTTACGAGTTTCATTTATTTTTTTTACGGATAGAATTACTGTTTTAGAACCTAATACAATATTAATAGCTATTTCTATTAATTTTGGAAAAAACTTCCCCAATTCATACGCTTGTTTGTATTGGTTTTCTTCACCCCAGAAAGCAAATAACTTTTGAAGCTCACCTATGATAAACCCTTTAACAATTGACCAATCAAAATTTTTAACAAGCTGCTGAATAGCATTTACAAATTCTTTTAAGTTACGATAGTTAAATAACCCAATTATAAAACCGAAGCCTTCAAAAATACCAGCAAGAACATCGATACAACCGTTAATGAACCCTACTATAAAAGCATTGTTCTTTTTTATGTATTCATTTAGAGCTTTTAGAGGCTCAAGAATAATATCTTTAAATACCACTAAAATTTGTTTCGCTATATTTCCGAATCTAACAATAATACTATTTACTTCGTCATATTGTGTAGATTGGATACTGAAAGAGCTTAATTGATCAAAAATCGCCGTGATCCCTGCTTCAACATTAGAAAAATCTTTGAAAATTGGATTATAATTAGATTTTCCTTCTTTGTCTTTGCTTTCTGGATTCCATTTAACTTCTTCTAGTTTTAGTTTTTTAATCTCCGTAGCTAACGCATTAAAAACCTCTTCAGATAAATATTTAGCAATATCATTTATTCCAATTACCCCTAAAGAGATACAATCTTGCATCAACTTAAAAAACTCTTCATAAACTTTTTCTGGTTTAAAGATTTCAGAAGGATAATTTATCGCAAAATCTTGAATATACTTGTATAGTAAATTATACGTTTCTTCTTCTCTAGGTTTTCGAACATTTAACCAATTAAACAGATCATTTATAATAACCTCTGTATTCTTCTTTTTATTTTCATTTTCTATAGCTTTTACTAGGTTTTCTCCTAATGTAACTCCGTGAATCTTTCTAAAATCATTAAATAATATTCCGGAGTCATTTAATTTTTCATATTGTCCTTGTTGCTTTTTTATTCCTTTTTTAAGCTCTATAAAAACCCTAAATTTGTTCGGGTCGTTTTTTAGTAAACCGAATTTTTTTTTAAAGTCAACTTCATCATCAACCCAAATTATTCCGGTTTTTACTAATTTTTGATTTAAAATTCTTTTTTCTTTAAAAACATCAAATTCTTGTTCTTCAAGCGTCTTAAAATCAAATGGAGGCGTAAAATCAAATTTATCAGCAAACTTAAATTTGTTACTCATGTATTTTACTTTTTAATAAATATTGAAGCTTAATACGACCCTAAAAACTTAGGGCCGTATTGATTCTATAACAATAAAATTTAATGTTTTTATCTTATATCATTAGTTTCACCAACGATATCAAAATCTACGCCTTCTGGAGAAGGCTCTGAAGTTGAGTTTCCATCTCCAAGTTTATAAGTACTTGAATCAAACAAACTATGTTCTTTACAATCTGAATTACAAGGTAACCCCCCTTCTTTTAACACAACAGAATCTGCTTGTAAAATAGTTAAAGCTGTAGGTACACGAGTTTGCCATGATTCTCCTTCAACTACCCCTGAAGGTTCTAGCATTTCTTCTGCAACAGAAACATACAGATCATCTTCTGTATCAGTTATCATTCCTTGTCCACCCCACAATTCACCAGTATTCATAAACCAGTTCACGGCATACTCAAAACCTTGTTTAACTGGCACAACTGTTCTTGCCATACCACTCTGTAAAAATGCTTTAAATATAGGATCATTACCATCTAAGAAATCAAAATTAGCATCCCAATCATCCTGATTTTTATAGAAATAAGGATAAAAAGTATATGCCATAATTTCCCAATCGAAAGCTTGCTCAAAGAATCTTACCACAGAAGCATGATTATTAAGTTTTTCAGATTTTATAACAGTTTTACTATCAGCTCCATAATGACTTTGGCTTACCGTAAACTTATCTTTAAAAGGAGCCGTGATTAAATCAATAGCAATTCGTTTTAACTCTTGTTTTTCAATGCTACGATTTAATTGTGAGCTAAATTCTCGTTGTCTTTCTTTTTCTTCAGGAGCAACTTCTTGGCTTTGTTGGAAATCATTATACTCTTGTACACGATCATAGTAAGCCTCCATAATTGCATTAAAGGTTTCATTTTGCCATTTTTGATAATATTCATCAGTTCTTGTACAAACTGCAGAAATAGAAATAGCAATAGTCCCTGTATCATAAGATTCAAAAGCAACCCCTAATTTATTCTGAACACCTCCTAAATCTGTGAAAACAATATCATCTTTTTTAAAAGCAATCCCATCAAAATCTGATGAATTTAAATTTGGATGTGATGCTGAAAAAAACTTACCAAAACTTTTACCCCCTACATGAATAGAGAAACCTGGGTATTCGCGTTCATCTTTATGAAAATGATAATCAACACTTGCATAAGATTCATTAACTTCATAACCTTCAGGAATATCAATTTCCCCTGTTTCACTAGTTAAGAACCCTACTTCTATACCTCCTTTATTAAAATTTGACCCAAAACCTTTTGTCGCTCTTAAACTTAACTGAGGTACAGGATTAACCTCTGCATTATATTCTGCAGCTATACGTTGATAATTATCCTCTGTTAAAATCGAAGCACCAAATAAACCATTATTAATAACTCCTTCTATTTTAAGTTCTATTGGATGAATTGGTTTTTTAGGTACAATTAATTTATTACTTATTTTATCTGTATTCTTTTCTCTTTTTATATAAGAACTAATATAATATTTAGCAGGCTCTGGTATTGTAAATTCATACATTAAACGCTTACCATAATTTACCAACTTGTTCTTATAAATAACATCTACCCAGCGGTACACTCCTGTTACATGCTCATCTCCTTTTCTATTATCATAACCATGGGTAATATTTTCTTCGTACTCTTTTAAAATTCTACTTGTACGTTTTTTACTTACTTTTTCTACAACACGTTCTAAAGCACGTTCTGTAACTTCCTGTGCATATGTTTGTGCTTGTAAATTAGAATCAGATGATGAATTACTTGACGATGAATTAAAACTAGTTCCTGCAGAAAATTTTCCTCCAAAAATATCGCCAGTCACACTCGCATTAGCACCAAAATTTGTAGCATTATCTTTATTTACAATAGAAGAAGCTTCACTCTGTAATTCATTACGCTCTGTAGAAGTAGTATCCGTTAATACCTCTGCTTCTCTTTCATAACTTTCTTCAGTAATGCTTTCCGAAGAAGTTAAGTTACGGGTAGTTCGCTCTTTATATTCACGCGCCATAACATTTTCTATATGAGAAACTTCTCCTGGAACATAACAACAAACCTCCTGCTCTACACGTCTAAAATCTGCAATACCTAATTGGGTAACCCCATAAATAGTTTCATTACTAGGATTACCGCTATCAGGATTACTTACATCAGAATCTCCTTTAAATGAAAATTGCCCTTCTATTCCTTTAGAAGTTAAATAACCGTTTTCATCTCTAGTAATTGTAATATGTCTATCATTTTCAAAAACGATAATTCTACCATCGCTTAACGCAAGTTCACCATACATTTTATATGTTGCTGCTCTAAGTCCTATCTTTTCTGAAAACAACTCTACATCTAATTTAGTACTTGTAGTACTTGACAAGTTCTTAAAAGATCTTCCATCATAAACAATATCGCCAGTATCACTATTTGTAATTGCATATTGCGCATCTAAAACAGTAACATTACTAGTATTATTTAGAAAAAAAGAAAGTTTTATAGAAGATAAAAGGTCGTTTACACCACTATCAACATACCCTATATAACTCATTTTCAACTCTCTATTACTAACATTTTGAGTAACAGTTTCTCCACCAATGTTAATATTAGTAGTAACTTGAGGCGTATTAGTTAGAATAATTTCTTTTTCTCTTTTTATTTTAGCCTGTAATGCTGTTTTAACCTCAGCAAATGTATCGTAAATTAAAAACTCTAATGAGTTAATTAAATCTTGAGTAACAGATGAAAGTTGCTCTAAAATTTTAGATTGAAAAACCGTTGGGGTAACACCATCTGCCAACCTAATAATCTCTTCAGATTTAATATAATCTATAGATATATTACTTACATCTCTAATTATTTTTACAACTGATTCTTCATTAGTTACAGGATCTATTATAGTATCTATTATTGGCTGATTATTAACCTCTGCTATTTTTTGTTCATAAGCAGCAACAGCATCTTGATATTTCTTTTGCTCTTCTTTATTATATACAATTTCTGCCCTTTGTACTTCTAATAAAGCTGTATTATAAACTTTTAACCTAGATTTTGCTTGCTCTACAAGAACTGTTTTATCTAAAAAATCTGATTGAATAGATGTTAATCCATTTTTACTCGTTAAATCAATCTCACTTTTTGGAGCAAATAAAACTTCTTTAGGTATAATTACACTTGCATTAGCTCTTAAAACAAATTCTTTTTTTTGTTCTTCTGTAAACTCTATAGTAATTTCAGTAGATTCATTTACTAAAAATTCTGTTTCTCTTACAGTTGTACCATCAATTATATTCGATTGCGCATAACCCTCAACAAACTCATTATAACCCTTTAAAAAATGATTAGCAATCAACATTTGAATTAAACCTTCACGAACTGGAGTTGAAACTTTATGAATCGTTTGATAAAATAAATTGTTCCATAATAAAACCTCGTCCTCCTCTTTTAAAAGCAATGCATTTTCTATAGTTAAAATTTCTTCTGGGCTTGAATTTCCATTATAAAGAATTACATCTAAATTTTCAGCAATACTTTTAGCTGTAAAATAGTTTTTATTACGCATTAACCAACTTGAAAAATCATATAGTTTCCCGTAATTTTTCCTTAGTTGCTGTCTATTTTCAATTGCTTGGAAATTCTCAATAGTATATGCATTAGCTAAAGCTTCTGCCCTTTCTTTTTCTTGTACTAAACTTAACCCTGAAACCGATCTATGTGCTAAACTTTCTGTTTCTTTTTCTTCAGGATATGATACAAATAACAATTCTTTTTTTCTTTCATCTGCCAACTGAGGCGAACGCAATGTTACAAACTTAAATAAGCTTGATGTAATCGGTTTTTTTTCCATATAAATATATTTTTTAAATAATTTTTAAACTTTCAAAAAGCACATGTTACCTTTTTGTTTCTGCTTATTTAACAGCAAAACAACAAGTCTATAAAGTTTAAATCAGTAAAATAGGTTGTGTGAAATTTAAAAACAGAAGTATTAAAAAAATGAATTATAGCAAATTAACACCTCTAAAGAATTAGCAATTTTATCACATATGTTTAAGTTTTATTATATTTGCATTTAAACACAGCACAAAAATACAAACATTTTACATTAAAAACAAATGTTTTTGTTTTTAATCATATGTTATAAAATAAAAAATGGACATTTCAAAAAAAATAGCAGAGATAAGGGATTTTCACAAATTAAATAATTTGTCGTTTTCTAAGAGAATTGGTGTAACAGGAACAACTGTTGATAGTATTGTAAATGGTCGCCCACAACCAGATGGTAGTCGTAAAAAAACCAAACCTGGTTACGATGTATTAACATCTATTATCAATGAATTTAATATTAACCCTGATTATTTGTTTGGTAAAAGCGATATTATGTTATATGACGATGTTCCAAATAATAATTATAGCGGAACTCCAAAAGTTGTAGCCACTAATTCTTCTGGAGATGAAAATATTATTTTTGTTCCCACACAAGCGCGTGCTGGATACTTAAATGGTTATGGTGATTCTGAATATATTCAAAACCTACCTTCTTTTAATATGCCACACCTACGCCATGGTTCTTTCCGTTGCTTTGAAGTTCAAGGAAACTCAATGGTTCATACTTTTTTTGATGGCGACTTAGTTTTTGGTCAATATGTTGAAGATTTACAAGACATTAAAGACGGTAGAGTGTATGTTATTGTTAGTAAAAACGATGGAATTGTTTTAAAACGAGTAATAAATAGAATTAAAGAGAGAGGGAAACTCATTTTAAAAAGTGACAATAAAAAAGGAAACTATCCAACTTACACCATAAACGCTGGCGAGGTTATGGAAGTTTGGTATGTTACTATGTATGCATCAAAACAAATGCCTGAGCCAGTAGATGTTTATGATCGTCTTCATGACCTAGAAACTCAAATTGTATTATTACAAGAAGAAATGAACAAAAAAAAATAAAAAGGAGCATTTTCTTTATTTTTTTCAATTATCTACTTTGTAGTTTGAGTGCAAAAAACCAAAAACTGTAATTTCATTAAATTCACACACCTTCTATTTAAACCCATTCTAAATATAAAACAAAAGAATATTTAATCCTTGTACAAATACTACTTAGGTCTTAACTTTGCTAGTAATTATTTCATTCAACAATTAAAAATAATGAGCGGATTATTAAAATCTTCTATAGGAAGAAAGTTTGCCATGGCACTTTCGGCACTCTTTCTAATGGTTTTTTTACTACAACACTTTGTGATCAACATTTTATCGGTTTTTAGCCCTAATGCTTTTAATGAAGCTTCATATTTTATGGGTAATTTCTGGGCTGTGCAATATTTATTGCAACCTGTTTTAATGTTTGGTGTTATTTTCCATTTTGTAATGGGATTTGTGCTAGAAATTAAAAACAAAAGTGCTCGTACAGTAAAATATGCTAAAAACAATGGTGCTGCAAACTCTACTTGGATGAGTAGAAACATGATTTGGAGTGGTTTAGCAATATTAGGTTTTGTAATATTCCATTTAAATGATTTTTGGGTTCCTGAAATGGTTGAAAAATATATAGATGGAAAAAGCCAAGTTGGTAAAGATTTTTATACTCATGTAGTTCACATGTTTGAAAATCCTATCAGAGTAGGTGTATATGTGCTTTCTTTTGTGTTTTTAGCATTACACTTATTACATGGTTTTAACTCTGCTTTTCAATCAGTAGGAGCAAATAATAAATATACTAAAGGATTGAAGACGTTTAGTAAAGTTTATGCAATTGGTATACCATTAGGGTTTATCATCATTGCTTTAGTTCACCATTTCAATCACCACTAATACAATTTAAGTATGGCAACTTTAGATTCTAAAACACCAAAAGGTCCTATTGCTGATAAATGGACTAATCATAAAAATAAAATCAACTTAGTTAACCCAGCGAACAAACGTTTAATAGACGTGATTGTGGTTGGAACAGGTTTAGCAGGAGGTTCTGCTGCTGCAACTTTAGCTGAGTTAGGATATAACGTAAAAGCATTTTGTTTTCAAGATTCTCCACGTCGTGCACACTCTATTGCTGCACAAGGAGGAATTAACGCAGCAAAAAACTATCAAGGAGATGGTGATTCTACCTACAGATTATTTTACGATACTGTAAAAGGTGGAGACTACCGTTCTCGTGAAGCAAACGTTTATCGTTTAGCTGAGGTATCTGCAAATATTATCGACCAATGTGTGGCTCAAGGTGTACCTTTTGCTCGTGATTATGGTGGATTATTAGATAACCGTTCTTTTGGAGGTGTACTTGTATCAAGAACTTTCTACGCAAAAGGACAAACAGGACAACAATTATTATTAGGAGCATATTCTGCTATGAACCGTCAAATCGGTCGTGGGAAAATCAAAATGTACAACCGTCACGAAATGTTAGACGTTGTAATTGTTGATGGAAAAGCTCGTGGTATTATTGCTCGTAACTTAGTTACTGGAGAAATTGAGCGTCATTCTGCTCACGCTGTTGTATTGGGAACTGGAGGTTACGGTAACGTATTCTTCTTATCTACGAATGCAATGGGAAGTAACGTAACAGCTGCTTGGAAAGCTCATAAAAAAGGAGCTTACTTTGCAAATCCTTGTTACACACAAATTCACCCAACTTGTATTCCTGTATCAGGAGATCATCAATCTAAATTAACGTTAATGTCAGAGTCATTGCGTAATGATGGTCGTATTTGGGTTCCAAAGAAAATGGAAGATGTAAAAGCAATTCGTGAAGGAAGTTTAAAACCTACACAAATCGCTGAAGAAAATAGAGATTATTACTTAGAGCGTCGTTACCCTGCATTTGGTAACTTAGTTCCGCGTGATGTTGCATCTCGTGCTGCTAAAGAGCGTTGTGATGCTGGTTTTGGAGTTAACGCAACTGGTGAAGCTGTTTATTTAGATTTCGCTTCAGCAATTGAACGTTACGGAAAAGAGCAAGCGACAATTAAAGGTTTAAATGTAAACGATGCTGCTTTAGTTAAAAAATTAGGACAGGAAGTTGTAAAGAATAAGTACGGAAACTTATTCCAAATGTATGAGAAAATCGTTGATGAGAATCCATATGAAACTCCAATGATGATTTACCCTGCGGTTCACTATACAATGGGTGGAATTTGGGTTGATTATAACTTAATGACAACTGTTCCTGGATTATATGCTATTGGAGAGGCTAACTTCTCTGATCACGGAGCCAACCGTTTAGGAGCTTCTGCATTAATGCAAGGTTTAGCTGATGGTTATTTCGTATTACCATACACAATTGGTGATTATTTAGCTGATGATATTCGTACAGGACCAATTTCTACGGAAACTCCTGAATTCGATGAGGCAGAAAAGAGTGTTCGTGCTACAATTGACAAATTTGTTAACAATAACGGAACAAAATCTGTTGATTATTTCCACAAACGTTTAGGAAAAATAATGTGGAACAAAGTGGGAATGTCTCGTAACGAACAAGGTTTAAAAGAAGCTATCGAAGAAATTTCTGCTTTAAGAGCTGAATTTTACAGTGATGTTAGAGTTCCTGGTGGAGCAAATGAATTTAATGAAGAATTAGCAAAAGCTGGAAGAGTAGCTGACTTCTTAGAATTAGGAGAGTTATTTGCTAAAGATGCTTTAAACAGAACAGAATCTTGTGGAGGTCACTTCCGTGAAGAATCTGTTGAATTAGACGGCCCTCAAAAAGGTGAAGCTTTACGAAATGATAAAGAATTTGCTTATGTAGCTGCCTGGGAATACAAAGGTGAACCTAAAGATGCTGTTTTACACAAAGAAGAGTTAGAGTTTAACGATATTGAATTAAAACAACGTTCATACAAATAAGGAAAGAATTATGAAGTTAACGTTAAAAATTTGGCGTCAGAAAGGCGCTAGCGATAAAGGAAAAATGGTTGATTATAGTATCAGCGATGTGTCGCCAGATATGTCTTTCCTTGAAATGTTAGATGTTTTAAACACACAATTAATCGAAACTGGTGATGAGCCTGTAGCTTTTGATCATGATTGTCGTGAAGGAATTTGTGGAATGTGTTCTTTATATATTAATGGTGAAGCTCACGGACCAGATAGAGGTGTAACAACTTGTCAATTACACATGCGAAAATTCAAAGATGGTGATACAATTTATATCGAACCATTTAGAGCTAAAGCATTCCCAGTAATTAAAGATTTAGTTGTTGACAGATCTGCTTTTGATAGAGTTCAACATGCTGGTGGGTTTATTTCTGTAAATACTTCTGGTAATACTCAAGATGCAAATGCTATTCCTGTAAATAAGGAAAATGCAGATAAAGCTTTCGATGCAGCTACTTGTATTGGTTGTGGAGCTTGTGTTGCTACTTGTAAGAACTCATCTGCAATGTTATATGTTTCTGCTAAAGTTTCTCAGTTCGCCTTATTACCGCAAGGACAAGTAGAAGCTACAGATCGTGTATTAAACATGGTGAAACAAATGGATGAAGAAGGATTTGGTAACTGTACTAACACAGGAGCTTGTGAAGTAGAATGCCCGAAAGGAATTTCTTTAGAAAACATTGCTCGTATGAACACTGAATTCTTAAAAGCAAGTTTAAAAGGATAAAATAATATTATCTATATAAAAAACCCAAGACTATAGTCTTGGGTTTTTTGTTTCTTTATTATTATAATAATTGTGTATGGATACTCCTAAAAATTTCTATCAAAAACAAGTAGAAAAACACCAACAACTTATTAGTATATTGAACAAATCTGCAACTAATTTAAGTATGTTAAGATTATTAGTGTTTTTAATAACTTGTTTTGGTATATATACTTCTTTTAATAAGTGGAGAACTATTATTCTAATAACTATTATTGGAATAATAGTATTTATTTTTTTATTGTTAAAACACATTAAACTTAAGAGAAAAAAAGATTTAACAAATGCTTTATTAAACATTAATAAAGAAGAATTAGATATCTTATCTAGGGCATTTCATGATAAAAAAACTGGTATAGAGTTTCAAGATCCAAAACACTATTATAGTTTAGATATAGATTTATTTGGCGTAGGTTCATTCTTTCAATTTATAAATAGAACAAATATTAAAGAAAGTACGCTAAAACTAGCTGACATTTTAAAAGCAAATAATATAACTCATATAGATACACGTCAGCAGGCTATAAAAGAACTAGCATCTAAACCAAAATGGCGTCAAAACTATCAAGCTATTTCGAGTTTAATTAAAGTAGAAACTTCTGCAAAAAATATTATTCAATGGCTTAAGAGCTATACCTCTTTTATTCCTTCTCAAATGGAATGGATTTCTATAGTCTTTTCAACACTATCTGTAAGCTTGTTTATTGCAGTGTATTTAAACTATATAAGTTCTACATTAGTACTCATCTGGATGTCTTTGGGATTGGGAATTACTGGTCGTTATTTAAAGAAAATAAATACTGTATCTCAAAATTCAGATCAGATAAAAGACACATTTCGTCAATATTCGTTTTTACTGAATAAAATAGAAAACGAATCATTTACAAGTACTTTGTTAAAAGAAAAACAATTAAACATTCAATCTGAAACAAAAAAAGCTTCACTAATTTTTTCAGCTTTTACTAGTGCTTTAGATGCACTTGATAATAGAAATAACATTCTTGTTGCTATTTTAGGGAACGGATTCTTTTTACTTGATATAAAAAACACTTTACGAATTGAAAAGTGGATTGCGAATTATAAAAACACGGTAGAAAACTGGTTCGAAGCTGTTACTTTTTTCGATGCTTATAATAGCTTAGGAAACTTTGCTTTCAATCATCCAGAATATACTTATCCGGTATTAAGTAATAATGCGACTATACTAAACACGAAAAATTTAGGACATCCTTTATTAAAAAAAGAAAAAAGAATAGATAATGATATTTTAATCAACAGAGAGCAATTTTTTATTATTACTGGTGCAAATATGGCTGGAAAAAGTACTTTTTTACGCACCGTATCTTTAAATATTGTTATGGCAAATATTGGTTTACCTGTTTGTGCTTCTTCTTGTAAATATTCTCCTATAAAATTAATTACAAGTATGCGTACAAGTGATTCTTTAACTGATGATAGTTCTTATTTTTTCTCAGAATTAACTCGATTGAAATTTATTGTAGATCAAATCGAAACTACTTCTTATTTTATCATTTTAGATGAAATTTTAAAAGGAACAAATAGTACAGATAAAGCTATCGGCTCTAAAAAGTTTGTTGAAAAATTAGTTGGTTCTAAAGCTACCGGAATTATTGCAACCCACGATTTAAGTTTATGTGAAATACAAAACGAACTAAAAGAAGTAAAGAACTATTATTTTGATGCAGAAATCGTTAATAATGAACTTTTCTTCGACTACACTTTTAAAAAAGGAATCTGTGAAAATATGAATGCTAGTTTTTTACTAAAAAAGATGGAAATTATTTAAATCTCCATCTTTAAATAAAAGTGATATTATTGTATAGCTTTTTCTGATGTAGCTATAAACCCTTTTATTTTTAGCATTTTTCTTTCTTCCTTTGCGTTAGAAAAAACTGTTATTGCTTTAGAGAAATTTCCAGGTCTTTTCGTATCGTATGAGATTGCTATTTTCCCTTTCTCTCCTGGCATAATTGGTTTTTCTGGCTTCTGTGGAACTGTACATCCACAAGTAGATTTAATATGTTTTATAATTAATGGAGCGTCACCTATATTGGTGAACTCAAAAACTCGTAGTCCATCAGAACCCTGAGCTACTTTTCCATAATTAATTAATTCTTTCTCAAACTTAAATTCTTGACTGTGTAATAGCATTCCGAATAAAAACACGAATACTAATGTGATTTTTGTTTTCATAATTTATTATTTTAAAATGTGATGTTCTATTTCTTTTATTAACTCTTTTGCTTTTTCATTTTTAGAATATAAACTCAGAGATCTGTAAAGTGATTCTAAGGCTTTTTTGTAGTTCTTTTCCTGATGATAAAACTTTCCTAAACTATAATGAGTGATATAATGATTTGGATAAACTTTTGCATTTAATTCAAAAGCATATCTTGCTTTTTCTAATTCATTTGCTCTAAGTTTTACAAAACCATAAGTATTCAATTCTTTAACACCCTCAGCTATTTCAGGTAAATAACTAATGAGTTGCTTCTCCTGAGTTTTTAAACTGTCTTTTTGAGTATTTAATAAAGTGTTTATCAATTCAACAGCACTGTATTTCGATGTATACTTTTTTCCTTGAACTATTTTTAATAAATCACGTTCATAGGTTTCTTTTGGATGCTCTACAATTCTATTAATTTCTTTCCCGTTTTTATAAAAAATAAAAGTAGGTACACGATGAATATTTAACCCTTTCTCTTCTCTGTTTGGTGATTGTTTATATGCTTCATCTTTTCTATCTAAAGCTATAAACTCTATGTTTTCTTTAGGAAAATTCGACTCATCTAAAATCTTTAAAAAAATAGGTACATTTCGTTTACTATCTCCGCACCAAGAACCAAAAAATACTTTTATTTTATAAGGTTTAAGTTCTTTTTTAAGCAGTTTAGTAATTTTATCATTAAATAAATACGCCCTATAATTTTTAGAAAACCAATTAAAATCTTCGTGATTAAAAGAAGCTCTATTTACTTTTCCTAATAACATAGATTTTCCTTTTTCGTTTGTAACTAGCCCTTTTGTTTTTTGAGCAAAGCCAATATTAAAGAAAAAGAAACTTATTAAAATAAATATTTGTTTATTCATAATTAACATATTGTTTTTCACAAACATACATGCTTTTTAAAGTGATAAAAAATGAAATAAACGTTCTACATTAAAACAAGTACAAACTGGTGTTTTTAAATTAATTTTGTGTTTCGTACCTTCATTTATGCATTTTATACTCTTGTAATAGAAATTATACTATTAATATGTATTTTCATATATTATTATGGAAGTTATTAAAAAGCATATCACCGAAACAATTGTTCATTTATTATTTTGGACGCTATTTTGTTTTATTTCTCTATTTGTTTTTTCACAATATTATTGGTCTGAAAATCCGTTTTTACAATATGTATTTATATTGCTAATCTTAGTTTATAGCAATAATTTCTTCCTCCTCCCTTTTTTTGTAAAAAGAAAATGGTATTTATTATACGCAGTACTTTTTGTTTTGATATCTTTTTTTGCAACTCAATTTTACTGTAACGTATTTACTTCTTGTGGTTGCACAATAATGAAATGTTTAAGTGATTATTTATGGCAAACCATTGTTCCTCTTATCTTTTTCTCATTTATTTGGCTTTTGTTTAAGTATTTAAACACAGAAGAAGAAATTCGTAAAGCTCAAGAAGAAAAAACTATTATGGAATTAAAGTTTTTGAAATCTCAGATTAATCCACATGTGTTATTTAATAACTTAAACACAGTATATTCTTACGCCATAGAAAAACCTGAAGAAACTCCTGATTTAATTTTAAAATTATCCGAAAACCTTAAACACGTTTTATATGAAAGTAATGCTGATTTTATTCCTTTAGAAAAAGAATTAAATTATATCGATAATTACATTGCCTTTCAAAAGATTAGAACAGAAGGAATAAAAAAAATACACTATAAAAAATCTATAAATTCATTACAACATAATATTGCTCCGTTATTATTAATCACTTTGATAGAAAATGCTTTTAAACATAGTACTACTAATAGCGACATTCATATAACCATTAATGTAAATAATGGAGTTTTAATTTGTACTTGTGAAAATGAATATATAGTTTCTGAAGATAAGTTGAATCAACGTATTGGTATAAAGAACATGGAGAAACGTTTAAAATTACTTTATGAAAACCATTATAGTTTGAAAATAAATAAATCAAAAACTTATCTTGTTTCTTTAAAATTAGATTTGGTATGATTACATGTATTATTATTGAAGATGAATTGCCTGCTCAAAAAATTTTAAAGAGTTTTTTAAATAAGACATTAAACATAGAGTTATTAGCTAGTTTTCAAACAGCAAAAGAAGCTCATAATTTTTTACTCACTAGTACAGTCGACTTTGTTTTCTTAGACATAAACTTGCCTGACATTATGGGGATTGACTTTATGAAAACATTGATTAATCCTCCTTATGTTATAATAACCACAGCTTACCCTGATTATGCTTTAGATAGTTTTGACCTAGAAACTATTGTTGATTACTTAGTAAAACCTTTCTCATTCGATCGTTTTTTAAAATCCATTCGTAAAATAGAACAACGAATGAAGCAAATTGAAACTGAACCTAACGATAGTATATTTTTAAATATTGATAAAACCTTACACAAAGTTTTACTTCGTGATATTCTCTATATTGAATCTGATAGAAACTATTTAACCTTTGTAACTCGCGAAAAAAAATACGTTTTTATCGATTCTTTAAAGAATTGGCCAACTAAACTTCCTGATCACTTTATTCAAGTTCATAAGTCATATATTATTAATGTAAATCATATCAATAAAATATCTGGAAATGAAATTGGAATAAACAAAATTAGTATCCCGATAGGAAGAACTTTTAAATCAAATTTCATGATGAAATTTAATACTGAAATTTGACACAAATTTTAAACTTCACGCACAAATCTGACGTCCGTTTTTTAACCGAAAATCACCTTAAATTAACAGTGTTTTTTAAATTTTTCGTTTTTTAAAATTAAATATTCAATATTTAAACAGCCTTTTCAAATGTTATAAGTAAATAATATTCAACAAAAACAACTTTTAATTGAATATTATTCAATGTTTTTTAAATGTTAATTTTCAGAGAACTTTAACAAAAAACACCCTAAAATAGACGTTTTATTAACATTTTTGATAGTCAAAAATAAAGAAGGCTGAACTACTTTTGGAGTATCAAAATTTAATAAAAAAAATTATTTAAAACCCGAAAAAAACCAGAACAATGAAAAAGCTAGTAACATTAATCGTAGTAACATTAATTAACTTTTCTGCATTTGCTAATACAGACAAACCTGTAAAAACTGTAAAAGCAGAATTAAGAACTGAAATTATTAAACTTCTAGGAAAAGCTGATTTCGATTACAAAAGAGATATCAATACTTCTATTGAGTTTACTATTAACAACAAAGGTGAAGTTATCGTTTTAACCGTTAATTCTGATAACACTAATGTTGATGCTTACGTGAAAAATAAATTAAACTATAAAGTAATTACAACTGAAGCTAATGTTATCGGTAAAACTTATAAAATGCCTTTAACAATTTTAAAGAAATAATTAGAAAACACGAATACCCCGAAATAAAAAGAGACTAGTTTGATAATGAAACTAGTCTCTTTTTTTATATAGAATAAGTAGTAAGTTCTGTTTAAAAAAGAGGTTGACTTTTAGTGACCAACCTCTCATATAATCCCCTAAAATGTTTTCATCCTCTTTATCACATCGATGATGATCACACTACAAAGATATGATAAGGTCACAATTTATAAATGGGGATTTCCGCAATCTAAAATGTGGATTTATGCAACACTGTTTTTTAACCAAAAAAAACCTTTTAAGTAAACTTAAAAGGTAATTTATTTTTCTTTCTAATCTTTTCCTTGAATTCTTCCCTAAATGGTGAATTTTCTATTGAATTCTATCCAAAAGTACTTAAGTATCTATTCTTAAAAAAAGGGATATATGTAGTTAAAAATGTGGTTTTCCGCAGTGCTATTTTTCGAACAAAAAAAAAGAGGTTGACTTGTGATCAACCTCTCATATAATCCCCTAAATGTTTTCACCCTCTTTGTTACATCGATGATGATCACACTACAAAGATATAGCAAGGTCACAATTTTTTAAAGGGGATTTCCGCAATCTAAAATGTGGATTTATGTACACTTATATTTACCTAGTTTTAAACACAAAAAACCCTTTAAGCTTTTGCTTAAAGGGCCTATTCTTCTTTTCTAATCTTTTCCAGGAATTCTTCCCAAAATTTGTGAATTATTTGATTAATTCGATTCAAAAGTAATTAAGAGATAAAGATCCTGAAAAGGGATATATGTAGCCAAAAATGTGGATTTCCGCAGTGGGTTAATCTAAAATACCTAACTCCTTAGCTTTCAAAACTAAATCGGTATTATTATTGGCTTGTAAATCTGTTCTTAATTTGGCTAATTTATTTTCAATAGAACGAATCTTTAAAAAACTACCATCATCTTTAGTGATAATTCCTTCTAGATTACTAATTTTTGGATGATTCGGAAGTTCTTTTAAAATTTGAACTGCAACATCATCCATTTGAATTTCTATTAGTGCTCTTTTTAAAAGTTTCTGATGAATTTCATGTGTATAATACACCTCATCGGCTAACATTTTCTGAATAGCAAAATTTAATTCGTTCGTATTACACTTTCCTTTTAATAAGTATGCAGATGGTTTTAAATTCTGAATAACATTAAAAATTCTATTCGTTTCAGAATGTCCTGTAATTACACCAACTTTAATTGGAATTTCTTCTCTATTAATAGTTTTTATTAAACTCTCACCTCCATCTATTTTACACGTTTCATCTGTATTATCGAAACTTAAATCTGTAAATAATATTTGAAAAGGTTCATCTACTAAGGCTACTTTAATCTTAGCATAGGCATCGTCGCACGAATTTGTAGTTTCTATTTCTAAATTATCAATCCCTTTAAGATATGAAAGTATTCCTTCTATAATTAGCTGATGATCATCAGCAATTAATATTTTAATTGTTTCAGGCATTTAGCGGAACTTGAATTTCTATACTGGTTCCTTTGTGAACTTCACTAGAAATTGTAAGCTTACCTTGTAATTCTTCTACACGTTCTTGCATGTTTTGTAATCCAATTCCTTTTTTAGAAGTTGTTGTATCGAAACCAATACCATTGTCTTGTATTGCCAAAAATACTGATTTTTTATGGACTTTAAAACTGATATCCATTCTCGAGGCTTGTGCGTATTTTTCACAATTCTGAATACTCTCTCGAATACTTAAATACAACACTCTTTTAATAGAATTATCTATCTCTTCCCAATTAATCTTTTTTAAGTTGTGTGCTCTAATAATAAAGTTCGGAGCAAAATAATCACTTATCAAATTAATAATCTGATCGGTAAAGTTTACTTTCTCAAAACTTACACTGCTTAATTGGTGCGATAAATTACGCACATTATCTTTTACTAACTCTAGTTTTTCTGCTTCTGCTAATAAACTTGTTTGTGCTAATTTTAAATGTAACAAACGTAAATCTCCAGCCACTTCATCGTGTAAAGATTTTGCAATTTGTCGTCGTTCTTTTTCTCGAGCTTCTATTTTTTGTAGTTGTGCTTGAAACAATAACTTTTTTCTACGGAAAGAAAAGAAAGAAACACTAGACGCTAAAATTAAAATACTAAGTGTAGCCACCAGCCAACCTATAATTTTTTGTTGTCGTTGTTTCTCTACCTCAATAATACGTTGCTCGTTTTCTGCTTTTAAAAATGTATTCTCTTTCTCTTTTTTATCAGTCTCATAACGAATTTTTGCAAACTGATTTTTTAGTTTACGTTCTTCATTAAACAAACTATCATTTAATGTAATATACTCTTCTAGATATTTTTTAGACTCATCACCAGTACTTAACTCAGAAAGTGTTTTTAAGGCTTCTAACCAACGTTCATTATTATGTGTTTGTGTAGCAAATTTTAAACCTTCTTTGGCATGAAATTTTGCTTTACTGTAATTCTTAATATCTTTATAATATTCTGCTAAGTTCAAATGAGTTGTACTTACACCATGTAAGTTTTTCTCTATAACCTTAATTTTAAGTACTTCTAAATATTTTTCTAATGTAAACTTATTTTTACCCAATTCTGATTGACTGTAAGTCAAATTTTCTAATAACAAACTATAATGAGCTGGGAATTTTTCCTTGATACTATCAAAACTTAAACCTTTTTCAAAATATTTAGTTGCTTTTTTATGAGCCTTAGTTTCTTGATATAATAAACCTAAATTATTTAGTATATGTAAATACGATCTATCTTTTCTTCTTTTGTTAGATGATATTAAAGAATTAACATCTAAAGCTTTACTGTAATATTCAACCGCTTTTTTTTCTTGACCTAATTCAAGTGAAACTAAACCTAAATTATTATAAATATTAACAATATATTTATATGAATTCAAAGGTTCTAAATATTGTAACGCTTCTACAGAAGTTATTTCACTACCTAAATAATCACGTGCTTCTCTTTGTAAATTTGCAATACTTAATAGACGCCTGCCAACTTCTATTGAATCTTTTAAATATTTCGATACGTTTTTAGATTGATTATAATAATAATAAGTACTATCATTTATATATTCCAACTCATATCTCATCGCTTTGTATTGAAAGAATTTAGCTAATAATAAAGAATCATTAGTCTTTTCATATAAATTATTAATTAATTTATATGAATTTATTACACCAGAAATATCTTTGTTGTAATACGAAAATCTTCCTTCATTTATAATACTTTTTTTTAAGCTGTCTTGGTTGACTATTTTCCTATTCGTATTTTGACTATATACACTAGAGATTATAAAAAAAAGAAATAAAAACCTCATAAAACAAATAATATCATATTCTAAATATAAACAAAAACCCTCAACTAAAAGGAAGAGTTGAGAGTTTTAAATGTTTTTGATTTGGTAATAACTTATTTATTTCCTCCATCATTTCCTCCATCACCACCACCACCATCTCCAGAAACTCCATCATCTCCTCCTGGAAATTTAATATCTATTGCTTGTAAATTGTGAGTAAAAGTTTTCATACACTGTATTTTTTAAAAATTATTAATAATGTTTGTTAGCGTTTTAAATTTAGCTTTTTTCTTGTAGATACGCAAAAGTCGCAATTTTTTATACACTAACAATCGACCTTGCTTATATATAACAATAATTATGCCTTTTTTAACGTTTATTTATCATTTTTAAACTCTTGTAAAGTTTAAAATCATAATTATTTGACAAAAAAACACTTACAAAAGTTAATTTTTATAAATATAAAAAATGATAAAACTGTCATTTTTTTCTGTCATTATCAAATGACATATAAAGTCAAACTTTATATACACTTATCAGTTTCTTAGCTTCGACTGTGCTCAGCTACCGAATTATTCAAACTATAATTTTGTGAGATTCTGAAAATTGTATCGAGAAAGGCGATTTTGAGCACGAAAACATAGTTCTCGATATAAAATTCTTTCAGAATTTCACTCGAACTGACATTAAACTATTTAAACAACTTCAATTCTGTGTGATTCAAATCGTCATACTGAACTTGTTTCAGTATCTCATTATCGTTCCTTGAGGCTCTCGAAGGGAAAAACAAAAAAATTAAAATCATAAAAAAAACCGTTACAAAAAAGTAACGGTTATAAACAACTAATATTTAGCGTGACTTCTGCTCTGCTCGGTCACCAAATTTCATTAATAGAAAAAATTATTCTATAGTTTTATTAATATTGAAATTAAAATTATTGTTTCTTTGACTTGTTACACTATACTCGTTTAAGCTTCCTTTTTTCTTTGCTTTTACTTTTACCGTAACGTTTCCAGAAGAACTTACTGTACCACTTGCTTTAAAAACTAAGTCATACTTAGCAGCATCAACAACAAACGATTTATTCCAATTTCCTGTTATGGTTTCTGTTTGTATTTTACCAGTTGCATCACTATATTCTACTTTTGGGTTGTTACTTAACGTACCCGATACTTCTACAGTATAATTAACAGATATTTTTGGGTCTTTCTGTCCTTCTAACATCTCTACTTCTTTATTTTTTGAACAAGAAATGAATGTTGATATTGAAACTAAAGCGATTAAAAGTGTTTTGATTTTCATTTATTAAATTTTTTATTCTGTGTGTTCTTAAACAGATTAACGCTATTGAACCCTACCTTTTTTTTAAAAAAAACAACACTATTTAATTAACTTATTTAGCCATAAAGTTTTAGAAGAAAAAAAAACTTGAAACTAACTAAACCAAACATTAAGAATATGATTAATAAACTTTAAAATTCTTGCTTTTTTATTTTACTAAACAAATCCCACAAAACTACACCACAACTTACCGATATATTTAATGAGTGTTTGGTTCCTAACTGCGGAATTTCTATACATTTATCTGAAGCAGAAACTACTTCTTGTTGTACTCCTTTTACTTCATTTCCGAAAACAACCGCATATTTCTGATTGATTTCTGGTGTAAATTCATTCAACATTGTACTGTTTTCTGCCTGTTCAATTGACAATACTTTTATATTTTCAGATTTTAGTTTTTCTACTAATGTTAATGTATCTTCAACATACTCCCAAACTACAGATTCTGTAGAACCTAAAGCTGTTTTATGAATTTCTTTACTTGGTGGTGTTGCAGTAATTCCACATAAATATATTTTTTCAATAAGAAAAGCATCTGAGGTTCTAAATACAGATCCAATATTATTAAAGCTTCTAATATTATCTAACACAACAATAATTGGAGTTTTAGTAGCTGTTTTAAACTCTTCTACAGAAATTCTTCCTAACTCGCTATTTCTTAATTTTCTCAAAAGTTGGTTTTTATTTATTATTTATTTTGAATCGCTACCTATAGTTATGTAACTTTTATTTAAAATTTGTAAAAGTACTGGTTCTCCAGCATCTTTAATAGTTTCTTCACTAACTGGTTTACCTGTTCCATAATTAATTTCCCAACTTTTAGATTTATTAACTCCTATAACTACAAAAAGTTTACTTCCTTTCTTTATTTTTTTTGAAGTCATAAATGTTCTTTTCACAGGAAAAGCATAAGGTTTATATGGTTCTAATAGTTGTCTTTTTTCGTTGTTTCTTGCATAACTTACTCTAAAAACATGTGTATCTGACAATAAAAAATAAGAACCGTCTGGCTGAATTTCATAAAAAGTCATAGCAAGGTCTACGTCTTTTTTATTTGATATTATTGTCATTTCTCCATTAAAAAGTCCTGTAAGAGTTACCTCTTTTTCAAAAGGTTCTGAAATAAAACTTAGCGCATTTTCAGGAGTAACTTCAGAATTCACAATATTATAAGAAAATACACCATGTTTATCTGTTTTTTCTCTAGTGCTTAAATCTACTTCATAAGATATATGTCCGTTGTGCTTTGGCTTGTTGGTCGTCATTTTATAAGCATCTCCATTGGTAACGTTTGTTAAATATAACTTTAATGGATTCGCATTAATTTCATCAAAAGATTTTGCATGTCTCCATTCATTTGCTCCCATTACTTGATAATTAATTTTATCTTTAAGTAATGCTGGTTTTTCTTTTCCTTTTAAAATAAAATCAAACCATTGGTAAGCCAATTCATGAATACTAATTAATGCTGTTTCATCTAATGTATATTTCATTAATTTTTTAGTAGGATAATGTTGTCCTCCACCATGAGAATAAGGTCCAATAACTAAATAATGATTTGCATTGGTGTTATATTTATAATGCTTATTAAAATAATCTAATGCTCCTACTTGATCTGCATCGTAATATCCTGTTGTTGTTAATACTGGAATATTAATATTTTTAAATTCGTTTTTATATGGAATCATGTTTTGCCAATACGAATCATAACTTGGGTGACTTAACCATCTTTGAAAAATAGGATTCTTTTTACCATTTAATAAACTATCTAATGTATTAAATGCTAAACCTTTTTCATAATAAGTACTATTTACTTTATCCCATTTTTTATAATCTCTAAATAAAGCATCGTTAGTAAACTTATTACTATCAACGTATTTAATCCATTGCAACATATAACTCATAAAAACATTATTATGCATTGGGTAATCTACACCAATACCAACAGCAACCTGTGGTATAATAGTTTTTAATGCTGGGTGTGTTTTTTTTGTAGCAGACCACTGGCTAAAACCTAAATAACTTCCTCCCATCATTCCAATAGATCCATTACACCATTTTTGCTTACTAATCCAATCTATTATATGATATGCATCTGCTCCATCGAACTCAAAAGGATTAATTTCATTCTTACTCAATCGCTTTCCTCTAGTATTTACTACTACTCCAACATAACCATTAACAGCAGCTCTTTTTGCAACCTCGTAATCGTAAGAACCTGCATAAATATTATATATAAAAATAGCAGGGAGTTTTTGTTTTGTGTCTTTTTTGGTTATGATTAAAGCAGTTACTTCACCTCCATTTTTGGTTTTAATAACTACATCTTTTGTGATATTGAAAAATTCCTCATCAGCTTTTTCTAACAACTTATTTGCTTGTCCTCCAATTTCTTTTTGAACTTTATATGTATTGTAAGTGGTACATAATTTTGTTGCCTCTTCTATAGATAAACTATCTTTATCTTCATACTCTTTTAAAAGTTTTACAACATCTTCTTTAAATTCTGATAACGATTTCTCGTCATTTATACTTCTAGTTACTTCTGGTTTTAATACATCTTTTAAATCTTTGTAAGATTCTAAAAAAACATCAGTATATGCTTTATTAAAATTAATATTGCCTTTACTCGACAACTCTTTAGCTTTAGCATAAGTATTATATAAGAAAAAAGCTCCTTCTTTTAATCTATTTATTGAGTGAGCTTCTATATAATTATCAATCGTTTCTTGTGCTTTATCAAATTTATTATCTAAAAACTGTACATGAAAAAGTGAAAAATAATATGAAGTTGTAGAGTCAGGCTTGTTTTTACTCAGCACAAATTGAGAAACTTTTTTCATTTCTTTATCAAGCAAACCTAAATCTGTTGAGATCTTTTTAGGAAAGTATACTTTTTGAGATAATACTGTAGAAGCATACAAAACAGTAATAAAAAGTAATAAAAGTTTTTTTCTAGTAATCATAAAATGTTTTTAATAGGTGTTTGAATAAGTTCTTCTTATGATCGCAAACAAATTGAACAATTTTCTATCTTCGCAAAACTAACTTAAAATAGATAAACTTGGCAAAAACAAAGGCAAAAAAGGTAACGCCATTAATGCAACAGTACAACGGAATTAAAGCTAAATATCCGGATGCCATGTTATTATTTCGCGTAGGTGATTTCTACGAAACCTTTGGTGAAGATGCTATTAAAGCTTCGGAAGTTTTAGGTATTGTATTAACCAAACGTGGAAATGGAAGTGAAAGTGAAACGGCCTTGGCTGGTTTTCCACATCATTCATTAAATACCTATTTACCTAAGTTAGTAAAATCTGGACTTCGTGTTGCGATTTGCGATCAGCTAGAAGATCCGAAAATGACCAAAAAGATTGTAAAACGTGGTGTAACAGAATTGGTAACTCCTGGGGTTTCTTTAAATGATGAGGTATTACAATCGAAAACCAATAATTTCTTAGCTGCAATTCACTTCGGAAAAAAACGATTAGGAGTTTCTTTTTTAGATGTTTCCACAGGTGAATTTTTAGTAGCTCATGGAGATGAAGCTTACATCGATAAATTATTACAAAACTTTTCTCCAAGTGAAATCTTGGTGCAAAAACAAAATAAACAACGTTTTTTAGAAGCGTTTACTAACGATTTTCACACCTTTTATTTAGAAGATTGGGTTTTTCAAAAAGATTATGGTTACGATACATTAATCAATCATTTTAAAGTTCAAAATTTAAAAGGTTTTGGTGTTGAAGAAATTACGGATGGTATAATTGCTGCTGGTGCAGTAATGTATTATTTATCGGAAACACAACTGAATAAAATAGAACATATTCAATCTATAGGACGAATTGCTGAAGATTTATATGTTTGGATGGATCGTTTTACGGTTAAAAATTTAGAATTATACGGCGGTAATTCTGTAAACTCGGTTTGTTTATTAGACATTATCGACAAAACTATTTCTCCTATGGGAGGTCGTTTATTAAAACGTTGGTTGGCTTTACCGTTGAAAGATTTAAAACCGATTCAGCAACGACAAGAACAGGTTCAGTTTTTAATTGATAACGAATCATTTTTTGATACAGTTACCTACCAATTAAAACAGATTTCCGATTTAGAACGTTTAATTTCTAAAGTTGCTACAGGTAAAGTTTCTCCAAGAGAAGTTGTTTTATTAAAGAACTCATTAAAAGCGATTCATCCGATAAAATCTGCTGCTGAGAGCACTAAAAATGCTACAGTAAAAATGATTGGTTCTTTACTGAAAGATTGCAACGATTTAATTGAAAAAATAAGCACAACTTTATTTGAAGATGCTCCAGTAAACATTAATAAAGGAAATGCAATTTCTAATGGAGTTTCTGAAGAATTAGATGAATTAAGAAGTATTGCAAATTCTGGAAAAGAGTATTTAGACAATATGTTGGCTCGTGAAACTGAACGCACAGGAATTCCGAGTTTAAAAATAGCTTTCAACAATGTTTTCGGATATTATATTGAAGTTCGAAATACACATAAAGATAAAGTTCCTGAAGATTGGATTCGTAAACAAACTTTAGTAAATGCCGAACGTTATATTACTGAAGAACTTAAAGAATACGAAGCTAAGATTTTAGGTGCAGAAGATAAAATTCAGTCGTTAGAAGCTGATTTATTTATTGAATTGATTCAATACATCGTAAAAGATGTTCAAGATGTACAAAGCAACGCGCAATTAATTGCACAACTCGACTGTTTACTGTCTTTTGCAAATTTGGCAAAAGAAAACGATTATGTCCGTCCTATTGTTGATAACTCTACAATACTAGAAATAAAAAATGGTCGTCATCCTGTAATTGAAAAACAATTACCAATTGGTGAAGAATATGTGGCTAACGATGTGGTTTTAAATCGTGAAAACCAACAAATCATAATGATTACTGGTCCGAATATGTCGGGTAAATCTGCGATTTTACGTCAAACTGCATTAATCGTTTTATTAGCACAAATGGGAAGTTATGTTCCTGCAACTGAAGCAAAAATTGGAATTGTAGATAAAATATTTACTCGTGTTGGTGCTAGCGATAACATTTCTATGGGAGAATCTACATTTATGGTAGAAATGAATGAAACCGCTTCGATCTTAAATAACATCTCAGAACGTAGTTTAGTTTTATTAGATGAAATTGGAAGAGGTACTTCTACTTACGATGGAATTTCTATTGCTTGGGCAATTACCGAATATTTACATGAACATCCTTCAAAAGCGAAAACGTTGTTTGCTACGCATTATCATGAATTAAATGAAATGACAACCACGTTTAAGCGAATTAAAAACTTTAATGTTTCAGTTAAAGAATTAGAAGACAGCATTATATTTCTGCGTAAACTCGTTGCTGGTGGAAGTAATCATAGTTTCGGAATTCACGTTGCAAAATTAGCTGGAATGCCAAATGTGGTGATTAGAAAAGCGAATAAGATTTTAAAACAGTTAGAAGAAAGTCATACTAACAAAAATGTGGAAGACACGTTAAAAGATGTTCAAAACAACGACATGCAAATGAGTTTCTTCCAATTAGATGATCCTTTGTTAGAAGATTTAAGAGAAGAAATTTTAGCTACAGATATAGATACGTTAACACCTATTGAAGCTTTAATGAAATTGAACGAAATTAAGCGAATGTTGGTAAAAAAATAGGTTCAATATTCAATTATCTTTGATCAATTATCAATCACTAATAAACTCTATATTAACGTCATGCTGAATTTATTTCAGCATCTCATTATCATGTCAATCAAAAAACTAAACATATACCAAATATTAGATCATCTTGAAAAAAGAAAAGCCTTGTATTTAGGTAATCATTATTCTTTTAATTCTCTTGATGCTTTTATTAACGGTTATAGTTGTGCCGCAGATGATAGTGATTGGTATAGCGAGGAGTTTAACAATTTTTCCTTTTTTAATGTTTGGTTACTCGGTCATTTACCAAAACATTTTGGTGAAGCTGGAGGTTGGTATTGGCAAATTCATAATAGAAATTTAAATGATGATAAAAATGCTTTTAAAGAATTTTTCTTCTTCCTAAACCTATTCAAAACTTCTAAAAAGTTCACTAATAAAATAACAGATATCTCTTACTCTATTGAAAACAAAAAACTGCAACTTCTCATAAAACAGATACTATAGAAAAAGTAACTTTTGAAAATTCTACATCAATATGGATTTTTAGTTATTCAAACAACGAGTTAGTAGATGAAAATTGGTTTGTTACAGAAGCTAATTTTTTAAAATGGGTGCAACAGGTTAATAATACTGTCATTACCAAAGAAGGTTTTTGAGGAAAAAGCTTGATTACAAATATTTATGAGAACCTAAAATAAATTCAGGTTGACGTTATTTACTCTGCATTCTTAAAATCACAAATCTTAAAAAATTCATTTCGAATACTTGCTTCGTTATAACAACCTCCGTATTCTACAGTAGTCGTAAAGCTTTCTTTATCTTTAATTCCTCTTGAAGAAACACACAAATGTTTTGCATTTACTATCACAATTACATCTTCAGTTCCTAATGTTTCTTGAAGATCTTTTAAAATTTGAATACATAATCGCTCTTGTACTTGCGGACGATGCGAATAATAGTCTACCAAACGATTTATTTTAGACAAACCTACTACCTTATCTTTAGGAATATATCCTACATGAGCATGACCTATAATTGGTAAAAAATGGTGTTCGCAAGAAGAGTCTATTGTAATATTTTGCTCAACTAACATCTTTTGATATCCGTACTTATTTTCGAAAGTAGAAATCTTTGGTTTGTTCGCTGGATTTAATCCATAAAATAACTCTTTCACATACATTTTTGCAAAACGATATGGAGTACCAGATAAACTATCATCTGTTAAATCTAAACCTAACTCTTCCATAATCTTTTTAAAATGAACCTGAATGTTAGCTATTTTTTCATCATCGGACTTATCAAATGCATTAACAATCATTGGAGTCTCAATACTCGTTAATATATGATTATCTCCTATTAATTCGTGTTTTTCCATAAATATAAGATTTTAACTCACTGAACAGCATTTCTCATTAGAACATCTACAATATTTACTATTATATAGATGCAGTATTACCAAACTCAAAGAAGCTATATAAATGGTTTCTTCAGGTATTTTAATTAGAATGAATTTCTCATTTAAAATGATAAAGCTTAAAACAATCCAAAATGAATAAAATGCATATTTAATCCAATTTTTTGATGTTTGTTTTGCTGATTTATAAATTGCAAAAAAAGAAATCACTAAGAAAATATAATCGATGCTCTTCCACCAAAAAGGAACTTCACTCCCTTCACAACACGATCCATGCGTTTGAATTACAAATAAAAAAGGAGTAAAAACGCAATGAACTAAACATAAACCACTAGATAAAACCCCTATTGTGTCTGATTTTTGAGTTAATAACATCTATTTTTTTAATTTTGTTATTTGAGGTCAAAAATACAGATAATTTATCTATCGCAACAAAGTTGCTTTAATTTTTATTTTTATGGGGATTATTAGAAAAACAAAAGCAGTAAAAACTTTACTAGATTTATTTAGTAATGAATTTTCAGCAATTTCTGCTGTTGATTTAGTAGAGCGACTAAAAAAAGAAATGAATAAAACAACTGTATATCGTGCTTTAGATCGATTAGAAGATGAAGGAATAGTACATTCTTTTATTGGAAAAAACGGACTAAAGTGGTATGCAAAATGTAAAAGTAGTTGTACATCAGATCATCATAACGATGTCCATCCTCATTTTGAATGTACAAATTGTAAAAAAGTAACATGTTTATCTATAGATGTTACCGTTCCGAACATACCAAATTATAATATAAATAAAGCAGCTGTTTTTTTAACAGGAGTTTGTAATAATTGTAATACCTAATTAAAAACTAAATCATCTTTAGTATCTATTTTTCTATCATTTCCTGCTGAAGTTATCGTGTATTTATTATTTACAACTTAATAAGTAAAAGTAGTTCCCCAAGCATCGACAAGTAAATCATTACGAAGCGGATTGTTTCTTTTAATTATATTTAACTTTTCAGGATATTTACCAAAAACTTCTTTTTCCTTTTCTAAGAGCGCTTTTATTTCAACAACTTTATTTTTAGTCACGCTTTCATTCAAACTATTTCCAGAGAAAAAAGATATAATTTTCAGTACAATAATAACTCCCATAAATACACCTAATAAAATACCAACTCTTTCATAAGGTGATCTCATTTTCCTTGGTGGTAAATTATTAGCTTTTTCGTATGCTCTTCTTTTCTCTCTCTTTCTTCTGAAAAGAAATTCTTGTATATCTAAAGCTATAGAACCAAATATCTCTATAATGCTTCCTATAAATTCTAACATAGAAACAATTTATTAAAATTTCATTTTCAAGATTCAATAATAACTATTTTTGTTGACTATTATGCAACATGATATTAGTTTTAAATACATTAATAAATTAGCTATTCCTGCTCTAATTACCGGTGTTGCAGAACCTTTACTATCTACAACAGATTTAGCCATTGTTGGAAACATTAAAGAAAATGCTACCGAAAGTATTGCTGCTATTGGAATTGTTGGTGCTTTTTTATCTATGCTAATTTGGGTATTCGGACAAACACGTAGCGGAATTTCGTCTATTGTTTCTCAATATGTTGGTGCTCAGCGTATCGATGAAATTAAAAACTTACCTGCACAAGCTACAGTAATAATTGTTGGTGTTAGTTTACTAATTTTAGGATTAAGTTACCCATTTGCAAAGGAAATTTTTCAGTTTTATAATGCATCCGGACAAGTTTTAGAGTATTCTGTTGATTATTATAAAATCAGAGCTTTTGGTTTTCCTTTTACTTTATTTACAATAGCTGTTTACGGAACTTTTAGAGGTTTACAAAACACGTTTTATCCTATGGTTATTGCAATTATAGGAACTGTTGTAAACATTGTTTTAGACTTAGCTTTTGTTTACGGAATTGAAGGATATATTCCTGCCATGCATATAGAAGGTGCTGCTTATGCTAGTGTTATTGCACAAATTGTAATGGCTGTAATTGCTTTGGTATTATTATATAAAAAGACTTCAATTTCTTTACGTTTTAAACTACCATTTAATCAAGAAATTCCGAGATTTATTTCTATGGTTCTTAATCTGTTTGTTAGAACTATAGCTTTAAATTTAGCGTTATATTTCGGGACTTCTTATGCTACAGCTTACGGAAACGAATATATAGCTGCCTATACAATTGGACTCAACTTATGGTTGATGGGCGCATTTATAATGGACGGATATTCTTCTGCTGGAAATATTTTATCAGGAAAATTATTAGGTGCAAAAGCTTATAAAACTTTAGTAGAACTAGGAAAACGATTAATTCTATATGGATTTTTACTAGGAATAGCTTTAGCAGTTATTGGTTTCGTTTTATATCAACCTATCGGAAGATTATTTACACAAGAAACCGAAGTTTTAACTAGTTTCTACGAAGTATTTTGGGTGATTCTACTAATGCAACCTTTCTGTTCTTTAGCGTTTATTTATGACGGAATGTTCAAAGGTATGGGAGAAATGAAATATTTACGAAATTTATTATTGTTATCTACAGGGTTAGTATTTATTCCAACGTTACTTTTTTTCGATTATTTAGACTATAAATTATACGCTATTTGGATCGCTTTCTTCGCCTGGATTATTGTTCGTGGATTACCACTAATTCTTAAGTTTAGAAGTAAGTTTTTAAGATTAGCTAAAGACGAATTATAAATCTTTCTCGAAAACAATCTTTTGTTGTCCGCTGGTATTGGTGTACACTTGAACAATATCAAATCCGTTTTTAATATTTAAAATCAGCATTGGTTTAAAACGATTCATCGATTTTGTTCGAAGCTTTTTATATCCTTTCTTTTTTACTAATTCTTCTTGTTTCTTAGCTAGTTCTTGTGCAATTCCTTTTCTTCTGAAATCAGGTAACACTCCCCCAACCCAACTGTAAAAAGTAGTTTCATTATATCGATATCCTATTTTAAATCCAACTGGTGAATTTTCAAAATAAGTCAATACAATTGTTATATCTGTTTTATTTGTAATTCTATCAATAAAAAAATCAGGCTTTGCATCATCGAAAATTGTTTGATATAAGTGCAAAAGTTCCTTTAAAATAATATCTTTAGGAATACCTTCTATAATTACCATTTTTATGCTTTTCATGCTTCTTTTTTTCAGAAAAAATAAAATTAAGACTATTTTTGAACAAACAACTAAATAAATGACAACAACAAGACTTAACGGAAGTTTATACACACATATAGAGAATAAAATAGCAACTATAGAATTTGGGCATCCTGCCAGTAATTCTTTTCCTAGTGAATTATTAGATCGTTTAACAAAAGAATTGAATACATTATCAGATAACGATGCTGTAAATATTATTGTTTTAAAATCTGAAGGAGAACGTGCTTTTTGTGCTGGTGCTTCTTTTGATGAATTAGTTGCAATTGATAATTTAGATGATGGAAAAAAATTCTTTTCCGGATTTGCTAATGTAATTAATGCAATTCGTACTTGTTCGAAATTAGTTATCGGTAGAGTTCAAGGAAAAGTTGTGGGTGGAGGTGTTGGTTTAGCAGCTGCCTGTGATTATGTGTTAGCTACTGAAGCAGCAAGTATTAAACTTTCTGAATTTACTATTGGTATCGGACCTTTTGTTATTGCTCCTGCAGTAGAACGAAAAATTGGAGTAAGTGGTTTAGCAGAATTAACTTTAGATGCTACAAGCTGGAAAAATGCATATTGGGCGAAAGACAAAGGATTATATGCTAAAGTTTTTGATTCTCTTTCTGAATTAGACAAAGAAGTAAGTTTGTTAGCTGAAAAATTAGCTTCTTATAATCCTGATGCTTTATTTGAAATGAAAAAAACACTTTGGGAAGGAACTGAAAACTGGAATGAATTATTAGTTGAAAGAGCAAAAATTACTGGAAGATTAGTACTTTCTGAGTTTACTAAAAATGCACTAGCTAAATTCAAAAAATAATAAGAAACAAAAACTATGGAAAAGTCTAAATCAGGATCGCCAATTTACAGATACGACGAAAACAATAAAAATAAATTTGAAATAGCTTCTGAAGAATCTTCTCTGGAAGCTATTTCAGATCATATAGAAAAACACGTAGGAAAAATCGATATGGTTTTTCATGAAATTGTTTCCGATCAAGTTCATATTGATGTGCATTGGGTTAAACCTACTCCAGCAAAACCTTTTCATACTTTAGTTACTTCTGGAATGAGCGATAAACCTATGAATACTCCAGAAGGTATTGAAGGTTGCAATTATGCAGAATTAAGTATTTGTTTACCCGAAAATTGGAAAATTTCTGAAGAAGATTTTAAAGATGAAAGCAATTACTGGCCAATTCGATGGTTAAAGTTTTTAGCGCGTTTTCCTCATGAATACAACACATGGTTAGCTTACGGACATACTATGCCAAATGGAGATCCTGCTCAACCTTTTGATACTAAAACTAAACTAAGTTCTGTTGTTTTATTACCTTCTATTGTTTTTAATGAACAATTTCACACGTTAACTTTAGAAAATAAATCTATAGACTTTTACACGTTAATTCCTTTATATCAAGAAGAGTTAGATCTTAAAATGACCAAAGGTGTTGAATCTCTTTTTAATGGTTTTGATAAGCACAATATTTCTGATGTTTTGAACCTAACAAGACCTAATATTGCTAAACGTAAAAAGTTATTTGGATTGTTTTAAATCGTATTGAATTATGATATCTCTTGTTAGAACCGATTCAGAAAACAAAGATTTTAGAACTTTAGTAAAACAACTGGATGCTTTTTTAGCTGTTACAGATGGTGAGGATCATGATTTTTATAATCAGTACAACAAACTCGATCTTATTAAACATGTTGTTCTTATTTATGTTGATAACGAACCTTTAGCTTGTGGAGCCATTAAACAGTACGATACAACTACGATGGAAATTAAAAGAATGTTTACTTCTGAAAAAGCAAGAGGTAAAGGTTTGGCTTCTCAAATATTAAAAGCATTAGAAATTTGGGCAAAAGAACTTTCTTTTAATCGATGTATTTTAGAAACTGGAATTAGGCAAGTTGAAGCAGTTCATCTTTACAAGAAAAACAATTATAAAATCATAGAAAATTACGGACAGTATTCTGGTTTAGAAGAAAGTATTTGCTTTGAAAAACAAATTTAAAATAAACTCTTTCTTATCTGTTTAAATCTCATTTCAACTTTTAATTTTTCGTTTATAATACGAGTAAATTAAAGTTGTATTTTTGCTATATAATTTAATTACAATTATGGGTGATAATATTTTATTTCTTGGATTAGCTTTAGCTGTTGGTGTTGTATACTTTGTTAACAAATTTAGAAATAACAAAAAGTTTAAAAGATAGTGAACAACATAAGAATAACAAAACAGTTTAACTTCGAAACTGGTCATGCTTTATATGGTTATGATGGAAAATGTAAAAATGTACATGGCCACAGCTATAAATTATCTGTTACTGTAATAGGACAACCTATTAATGACAGCAGTAATGTAAAGTACGGAATGGTTATAGATTTTGGTGATTTAAAAGTCATAGTAAAAGAAGAAATTGTTGATGTTTTCGATCATGCCACAGTTTTTAATAAAAACACACCACATGTTGAATTAGCTAAAGAATTAAAAGATAGAGGACACGATGTTATTTTAGTTGATTATCAACCTACAAGTGAAATGATGGTTATAGATTTTGCACAAAAAATAAAAAATAGATTGCCAGAAAACATAAAACTTCACTCTATTAAATTACAAGAAACAGATACTAGTTATGCTGAGTGGTTTGCCTCAGACAATATTTAGTTCTTTTTTACTTTACATATATAATACATTTATTCAATAAAAATTAAAAAAGATATAAGCCATGAAATTATTAAAGTCATTTTTTTTATTTTTTGCTTTTGCAACATTAATTAGTTGTGGTAGTGATGATAATACACCTGTTTTTGAGTTAACTTCTGAAAATTTTACTGGAACATACGCAGTAACTAAATTAAGAGGAACTAATAAAACCTCTACAACTGCTTCTGGTCAAGTTGTAGATATTTCTACTGAATCTTATGAAGGAGATACTTTTCAAGTAGATTTAATACTTTCTACTAACGGAACATTCACATATTCGGGTGAATATAGAGAAGTAGCTGTTACTACTTTAAATAATGGTTCTGCTCCTGTACAAGAAACTTCTATTGAAACAGAAAATAGTTCTGGAACATATACTTTAGATGTTTTAAATAAAAGAGTTACTTTTTCAGATACTAATACTGGAGTTATTCATGGAATTTTTGAAATTACTTCTTTTAGTGCAAATACTTTAGTGATTAGAAAAGAATCTGAAACTACAGACAATCAAATTACAACAACAGAAGAAATTACTATTACTTTTGAGAGGAAGTAAGATTTAATTAAAAAAATATAAATAAGAAAAGCAGACATTAATGTCTGCTTTTCTTATTTATAAACTCTTCTATTTTTACTTACCGTTAAACTCATTCATAGTATTAGAAATTCCAGCATTTATAAACGATGTAATCGCATTTACACTTGTTGGTATTCTCTCTATAAGTTGGCTCTCTTCTTCATCGCTCCATTGTCCTAAAACAAAATCTACTTGTTTTCCTTTTCTATATTCAGAACCTACACCAAAACGAAATCTAGGATAAGAACCTGTGTTTAATTTATCTTGAATATCTTTTAAACCATTATGTCCACCCGCACTTCCTCTACTTTTTATTCTTAGTTTTCCAAAATCTATATTCAAATCATCCGTAATAATTAATACATTTTCAATTTGAATATTTTCTTTTTTCATCCAATACAAAACAGCTTTTCCACTTAAATTCATATAAGTATTAGGTTTTAATACAAAAACCGTTTTCCCTTTTACTTTTAATTTAGCTACGTCTCCTAATTTTTCAGTAGAAAAAGAAGCTTCATTATCTTTTACAAAAGCATCTACAACTTTAAATCCTATGTTGTGCCTAGTATTATCGTATTTTTCACCAACATTTCCTAAACCTACAATTAAAAATTTCTTCATAATATCTTCTTCAGATTCTTGTCTTTGTCCAAAAATTCTACCGACTAAGGAAAGAAAATTCATCATAAACATTAATTTATAAAGTGCAAATCTATAAAAGAAGCATCGTTTATAAGGAATTTTTTAATATTTATCTATAGTCAAACCTATATCAACCGATATTAAGTTCCATTCATCGATAATTAAAAATACCTAGCTTTTCTTTTTCCTAAATTTATGTAAGTAAATAATTTGATAAAAAAGATAATATATAGATATTATGGCTCGGGGGGGCTATATGGTTTATAAATAAAAAAGTCGGCTTATAAAGTCGATTTTTTTATTTATAAACACCCTTTTGATATGAATTTGCTGCCATTTATCTTCATTTCTCTCCCTTTTAAACGTTATTTAATATCAGACATCGATTTTAAGTGTTTTTAAAAAAACTTAATTCTATTTTTGACACGCTTAATAATTTGACTTAAAGGGAGTTGAATATTACTTACAGTTTCTAGTCGTCATAACTTGGCGACTAGCTCTTTTTATCCTTCAAAAACATTTAAAATAATAGCTATACTCATTAATCTATAAGTAAACTTTTATTAACTCAATAAAATTACCATTCGTCGATACTTAAACTTTAAAAAATGAATTTAGTAGTAAATTTAAGTGGAAAGAAAGTATTAAATGAGTTTCTGAATAACAAAATTTAAGGTTTATAGTTCGGGGGGACTATAGTTATTTAGACACACAAAGCCGTCTCCTGGAGACGGCTTTTTAACATTATTATATGTTTTTTTACTATAAATCGAATTTAATACCTTGAGCTAAAGGTAATTCCGTTGTATAGTTAATTGTATTTGTTTGACGTCTCATATAAATTTTCCAAGCATCTGAACCAGACTCTCTTCCTCCACCTGTTTCTTTTTCACCACCAAAAGCTCCACCAATTTCAGCACCAGAAGTTCCTATGTTTACATTTGCAATTCCGCAATCAGATCCAGCATGAGATAAGAAACGTTCTGCTTCACGTAAATTATTTGTCATTATAGCAGAAGATAACCCTTGTGCTACACCATTTTGTATGTTAATTGCGTTTTCAACATCACCAGAGTACTTTAATAAATATAATACTGGAGCAAAAGTTTCATGTTGAACAATTTCATAATCATTTGTAGCTTCTGCTATTGCAGGTTTTACATAACACCCACTTTCATATCCTTCGCCTTCTAAAACTCCACCTTCTACAATAATATTTCCACCTTCAGCAACTACTTTTTCTAAAGCTTTATTATACATTGCTACTGCGTCTTTATCAATTAATGGACCTACATGATTATTTTCATCTAAAGGATTTCCAATGCGTAATTGTTTATAAGCATCTACAATTGCATTTTTTACTTTATCGTAAATAGAATCGTGAATAATTAATCTACGTGTAGAAGTACAACGTTGACCTGCAGTTCCTACAGCTCCAAATACAGCTCCTATAACTGTCATTTTAATATCAGCATCTGGAGTAACAATAATTGCATTATTACCTCCTAATTCTAATAAACTTTTACCTAAACGACCAGCTACCTCACTAGCAACAATTTTACCCATTCGTGTAGAACCAGTAGCAGAAACTAATGGAATTCTAGTATCTTTAGAGATATACTCTCCAACTACATAATCACCATTTACTAAACAAGAAATACCTTCTGGTAAGTTATTTTCTTGTAAAACTTCAGCTATAATATTCTGACAAGCTACACCACATAATGGAGTTTTTTCTGATGGTTTCCAAACACAAACATCACCACAAATCCATGCTAAAGCTGTGTTCCAAGACCAAACAGCTACTGGAAAGTTAAACGCAGAAATAATACCTACAACTCCTAATGGATGATATTGTTCGTACATTCTGTGTCCAGGTCTTTCTGAGTGCATTGTTAAACCATGTAATTGACGTGATAAACCAACAGCAAAATCACAGATATCAATCATTTCTTGCACTTCTCCTAATCCTTCTTGGTAAGATTTCCCCATTTCATAAGAAACTAATTTACCAAGAGCTTCTTTCTTTTCACGTAATTTCTCACCAAATTGACGTACTATTTCTCCTCTTTGTGGAGCTGGCATTGTTCTAAAAGTTTTGAATGCATCTGTAGCTGCTTTCATTACTTTTTCGTAGTCTTCTTTAGTTGTTCCTTTTACTTTTCCTATTAATTTACCATCAACTGGAGAATATGATTCAATAATTTCTCCATTTGAAAAGTTAATAGAACCTGTAGAAGTTCCTTCATTTATTTCTTTTAACCCTAGAGTTTGTAATGCCTCTTGTATACCAAAATCTGCCATTTTGTAGTTACGTTTTAGTTGTTTAAATTGAAAGGTCAAATTTACAAATAAATCACCATTAATAAAATTAAACAAAAACTATATTTTTTGTTTAAAATACAACTTAAAATGAAAACCTTTTTAACTAGCTTATCTATAGTATTTCTTTTAATTGGTTGTAAAACTACACCAGAAAAGAAAGAAACCAAAAATGAAAAAATTAATGAATTTGCTATTGTAATACATGGTGGAGCAGGAACTATTTTAAAGAAAAATATGACTCCAGAAAAAGAAAAAGCTTATAAAGATAAATTAGAAGAAGCCGTTAGAGTTGGGTTTAATATTCTTAATAAGGGTGGAACAAGTATTGATGCTGTAGAACAAACAATTCATGTATTAGAAAACTCTCCACTATTTAATGCTGGAAAAGGAGCTGTTTTTACACATGAAGAAACTAATGAGTTAGATGCCTCAATAATGACAGGAAATGATTTAAATGCGGGAGCAATTGCAGGTGTTACTGATATTAAAAATCCTATTTCTTTAGCTAGAAAAGTCATGGAAAACTCTGAACATGTAATGCTTTCTGGTAAAGGAGCTTCTATTTTTGCTAAATCTCAAGGAATTGAGATTGTAGATTCTAGTTATTTTTATACAGAAAGTAGATTTAAATCTTTACAACGAGTAAAAGAAAAAATGAAAGCTGAATTAGATCATGATGCTAAAACTGCTTTTTACGATCCTATTATTAAAGACTCTAAATTTGGAACTGTGGGTTGTGTTGCTTTAGATAAAAATGGAAATATTACTGCTGGAACCTCTACTGGTGGAATGACTAACAAACGTTGGAATAGAATTGGTGATGCACCAATAATTGGTTCTGGGACTTATGCTAATAATGCTACTTGTGGTGTTTCTTCTACAGGTTGGGGAGAATATTTTATTAGAGCTCAAGTAGCTCATGATATTTCTGCTTTAATGGATTATAAAGGTTTATCACTTAAAGAAGCTGCAAGAGAAGTTATTCAAAACAAACTTACTAAATTAGGTGGTACAGGTGGAATTATTGCTGTTGATAAAAATGGAAATATGGTTTTTGAATTTAATACAACCGGAATGTACAGAGCTTCTATAAACGCTAAAGGAGAAACTGAAGTTAAAATTTATAAAGAATAAAAATTACAACTTTAAAAAACATTCTCTTTGCATTTCCCATAAATTAACTTCTTGCTCAAAATTTAATGATCCTGGAACAGTAGTATATTTCTTAACAAATTTAAAACCTGTTTTTTCTAATGTTTTATTTGGAGCAGTATTTAATGCATATGGTTGACAGTATAAAGATTTTAATTGTAGTTTTTCAAAATAAAAAGGAAGTGATTTTTTAACTAAAACTGCTCCAAAACCTTTTTTTCTTTGATTAGTATTCCAAACATGTAAGTGCATGAACGCTTCTTTACCAAAAACAATATTGTTTACATTAGAGTGACCTATTTGCTCTCCATTTTCTTCCCAAATTAATGCATATGATTTTTTTTCTTTAATTGGAGAATTTATTTGATTTACCAACATAGAATAAAAATCATCTTTTAATGGAAGTTTAGTAGCATCTGCTCCCATCTTTAACAAATGTTCATTACTTAAGTTATACCAGTAATTAATAAGAAAATCTATATCTCTTAATTCTATTTCTCTAACATTTAAATTCATTATTAATTGAAGTTTTTCCAAATAATTTTTTTATCTGTTGCGTTTTTAAAAAAATCAGGGCAATTATTAGTGTGAGCCAACATGCCTCCAAACACACACAACTGTTCTTTCTTTTTATTATACAAAACTTTAGGTGAATCTGGACATTGATAACATCCTTCTACTAAAAAAACAATTTCATTTTTGTACAAATATTGCGTAATTATAGCTTTAGTTGGAAAAGGATTTTCTTTTGTTTTTTCTATGTACTCTTTAATCCAACTAATTGATTCTATTTGATTTTTATTACTATTTTTTTTCTCTTTTTTTGATGTTCCACATGAAACGAATAGTAACAAAAGAATAATTATTGGAAATTTCATTTAATTGATTTTTATCAAATTTACAATTTAAAAATCAAATGTTATTCCAGAATATATTCCGAAAATAAAAGGACTAAATCCATTAGAGTTTTCTGAAAATGTATTTAACTGCGCTTTTAACATTGGATTAAAATTTAAGTTCAATTTTTTTGATAATTGAACATCAATGTTAATTCCTAAGTTTCCACTGAAATTTAATGTATTTAAATTATTTGCTTCTCCTATAGGTTGGTTTAAAATATTTGAATTTAAAGCTATAGTATTTTCAGTTAAAAATAATGTGCTAAATCCTGTTACAATTTGTGTTTTAAATGTCTTATTCTTATAAAATAAATATTGAACTTCAACAGGTATTTCAAAATAACTATAAGTTTGTGCTATACTCGCTCGTTCTGCTGAGTTTCCACTAGCATTATCGGGTTCTAAAGACATACTTTCTTCTGTAGGTTCTAAACTTACAAAGGTGAAAGCATCATTAATAGAAAAATTAACAGCATCTAAATTATTTTCTGATGTTGCGCTTGAAAATAAACCAACATTTTCTGTATTTATGACATTCTTTTGAAACTGTACTCCTGATCTTAAAGACCATTTTTTGTTTAATTGATAACCTACTTTTACTCCATAAGCTAAAGTTCCATTTGTTGAAATAGAATTAGATTTTAAACTTTTATCAATTGAAGAACCTTCTGAAAACGAACTAGAACCAATAATACCAACAATTGGTGTGACACTCCATTTTTTGAAAGTTTTTATTTTCTCTTTTTCAATTGGATTTTCATCGACAAAAGCTACCAATGCTTGTTTTTTTTCTTTTGTTTTCTTAGTGATTTTATCTTCTTTATTTTTTGTGTTTTCTAATTGATTATCTGCTATTAAAACATCGTTTTTAAAACTATGTACTTCCTTCTTTTTTAAGATTTTATTTATCTCTTTTTTAGATGAATTTGTTTTAGTTTTTAATTTCTCTTTGAAACTTTTATTCGTTTCTGTTTTAGCTATTTCAATTGTATTTTTTGTTGTTTTATCAGTTTTCTTTTGATTCAATTTATTATCTACTAGCTCCGTTATAACCTCTTCTTTTGATATTGTTTCCTTAAATTTTGAAGTTGTTGTGTCAACCTTTATTTGCTGTGTTTCAACAACAGGAAAATCTTCATTTACTGGTGTAGAAGAATTAATGGTAGCATCATTTTTAAAAGGATTTGTAATTAATAAAGAGATTAATAAAACTGCAGCTATTCCAGAAGAAAACCACCAAAAAGGTATAATTCGCTTCTTTTTCTTCTTTGAAAGTTTATCTTCAATATTCTGCCATAATTCAGGATTAGGCATTACCTCTAAATCCTTTAACTTTTCTTGAAATAATCTGTCTATATTTTTATCTTCCATCATTATGCCTTTTCTAATTTTAACTGATATGCTTCTAACTTACTCTTCAAAATTTTCTTTGCTCTAGATAAATTTGATTTAGAAGTTCCTTCAGAAATACTTAATAAATCTGCTATTTCTTTATGTGAAAAATTATCTAAAACATAGAGATTAAAAACTAAACGATAACGATCTGGAAGTTCTTGAATTAAGCTTAGTAACACATCAATATCGATATTACTTTCATCTAAACTTACCTCCTCTTCTTTAACGTCTATCTCTTCTTTTACAATGTATAATTGCGTTTTGTCTTTATATTTTTGAAGCGCAGTAGTAATTACAACTCTTCGTAACCATCCTTCAAAAGATCCTTTGTTTTTGTATTGATGTATTTTATCGAAAGCTTTTAAAAAACTATCTTGAAGTACATCTTCTGCATCTTGATAATTTCTACAATATTTTAAACTCAACGCAAAGAGTTTCGCAGCAAAGATTTGGTAAATCTGAGACTGAGCTTGTAAGTTATTTTGCTTACACTCTTCTATGAGTTGTTCTATTTTGATACTCCGTTTGATTTAAATTGTTGATCTAATATTTTAACGTTGGTTGTCCGTTTAAGCAAATTACTTTTTGGGGTTGAGCTACCAAATCACAAGTTGAATAAATTCCCCATTTTCTATTATACTCATCTTCTAATTGTGTATACTTTTCTACCTTTTGTAAAAAGGCTGTTACATCTATTAATGTTGAATAAGCTATATACCCTTGAAAACCTCCACAAGCTTTAGATCCATATCCTACAAAAGACCAATTATTTTCATCTGTACAACTTTTATTATTTGCCATTTCATAAAACTCATTATAAAGATCCATTAGTTCTTGTTGATCTTTTTCTTGTTCCGTTAATTCTCTTTTTAAAATTAAAACATCTTTAGTTAAAGAAACTATTTTAAAGTTATATAAAAGTCCATTATCTGGTCTGTATTGATTAGTTATATTTAAATCATAAATCTTTAATATATGTCCATCTTCAATTTGCCAGCTTCCCTTTATATCAAAAAAACTAAGTGGAGGTGTTCCGCAAAAACCTGAAGTTCTTTCTAAAAACTCTGGAAATTCTTCTTTAAACGAAAATCCGTAAGCTTCTTGTGGTAACTCTTTTACTCTTTTAAAAATTAGTTTTTCATTGTCATAAACTACTTCAGACCAATTTCCTAGTAATAAATTACTTTCTATTATTTCAATTTCTTCATTCTCACTACAAGAAATAAATACTAAAAACAGTATTACTATAAATTTTAAATTTTTCATGTTTTTTATCTAATTAATGTATATCGAACATCATCGAAAGCTACTCCATAATCTATGATTAATTTTCCTTCTTCTTTTTTTATGGTTCCTTTTCTTTCACCTACAACTAAAACTTCATTGTCATTTTCTGTTGTTATAGAAAAATCATAAACTCCAGTATGATTTAGACTAAAATTTTGCTGAATTCCTACGTTATGTTCTACTGAGTTTTTTATAGTAATTGTGTTATTATCAAAATTAACAAACCATACTATTTCTCCTTTATCATACGTTACAGCTTGAGCTAAACCTCCTTCAATAGTTACTAAACTCCAAGTTCCAACCAATGAATCTTGTAATACATCATTTTCACTTTTACTACAACTAAAAAAACTTAAAATAGTTGCAAGACAAACAATTACTAATCTTTTATACATTTTTATCTTTTTTATTGAAATTGACATTCGATTTGATTTGATTTCCAAATAATTGTTCCTTGTTCAAAAGTTTCAAATGGTACATCTTCTACTCTACTGCCAACAATATTAGTTGTTATTCCGGAACAATTTTTTACTTCAAATACTGAGTTTATCGCAGGATTACAATTAGCTAAAACAAACTTCATTTCATTATTATGTTTTATCTGAACGATATAATTGTATTTAGAGAGCTCTGTAGAATTATTAATTATTTCTATTTTAGACTTTAACCAACTTAAATCTTCTATTGGTTTTTCAACCGAACAAACTAAATTTATATTATTTTCTATTTCTTTATCACTACAATTAAATAGTATAAAAAGAGCAACAATGCTTAAAATAGTGTTTACTATTCTTCTCATAATTAATTTAAAATTTTAGTAGATGAATCACAATCTTCACAAAATATAGTTCCATTTACTACGATACTATCTATTTTAACAGTTGTAAAACACTTTCCTTCTATAGTTTTATATGTAAATTCTAAATCAAAAGTTTTTGCTGGTGTTTTCAATGTGTATTTTGTAATATTAGGATCTAAAAACAATGAATTAAGTTCTTCATGTAATTCTAATCTATTTTTACATTCGTTTATTTCATCATTGACATGACAAAAGACTTCAATTATTGATAAATCTGTAATTGGTGGATTAAATTTAAAATCAAATGAAAGAGGAACTTCCGATGTCCTAAATGCTAAATCATCGCACTCATTTTCTTTTGAATCACAAGACATTAAATAAAATAAACCTAGTAAAAAAATAACTTTTAGTAATTTATAATTCTTCATAACAACCTATTAATAATTATAATTTATTGGTGAATTCCAACCATTTAAGTTTAAAATAACTTGATTGATTCGTGTTACTTGTAATTGAGAAATATTAAACTTTACTTCTTTTGTTACAACAGATGTACAAGCTTCATTGTTTATCAGTTCTAGTTTTAAATTTCTTTGTGGAGGAAAAGATTCAGAGATTTCATCAGAATCAATTAAATTCATAACCCAACTATCACCACTACAACCTGAAGAGGTAACTTCAAGTGTTAAAATATTATTTTGAATAGAAACTAATGTTATTGAATAACTATCTGTATTTGTAGCATTATATCTTCCTTCATCAATAATTAACTGATTATAATTTCTCCATAGAACTCCTAAGAATTTAGCTTTGTCTTGAAAATCTGGACAAGTATTTAATCCAGTAATTCCGCCAAACTCACAAATTACTTCACCATCACAATTATATACTTTTGTTAGCGCATCTGTACAACCTACACAATCGTTAATTAAAAACACATCATGACCTTCGTACTTGTATTGATGTATTTCTACTTTTACAGAATTCATTAGTCTTTCAAAATTTTCCTTTTTCTCTTTTAACCATTCAAAATTTTCTAAAGGATTTAAAGCATTAAAATTTGTAATATTTTCATCCTTTAAACAAGATATAAATGAAAGACTAATGATTAGACTGTAAAATACCCTTCTCATAATTTAACTATTAACTTTAATTTTTTAACTATTTTATTTATCTAATAGATTAGCTTTTTTTACAAAGGTTGCGTGAGTAACTTGTATTTTTGTCTGTATTATGGAAAATTGTTTCACACATATTAATTCTAATGATGAATTTGAAGCAAAAGCATTACAAACTTTTGCACATCAATTCGAAAATAATCGTGTATATCGATCTTTTTGTGATTTATTATACATTCACCCTAGTGATATAAAAGAAATACATGAAATTCCTTTCTTACCAATCCAATTTTTTAAATCACATAAAGTAGTAAGTGGAACAGCTTCTATTCAAGAAACTTTTAGTAGTTCTGGAACCACTGGAAGTATTACTAGCAAACATTATGTTTCTGATATTTCTTTATATGAAAAGAGTTATTTAGAAGGTTTTAAACATTTTTATGGAAACATAGAAGATTATGTTGTTTTAGCGCTTTTACCAAACTATTTAGAAAGAAAAGGTTCATCTCTAATATATATGGTTAACGACCTTATAAAAAGATCTAAAAACGCGGATAGTGGGTTTTATTTAAACAACTTAAATGAACTTGCTAATAAACTAACTTCTTTAGATAATGGACATAAAAAAGTGCTTTTAATTGGTGTTTCATTTGCTCTTTTAGATTTAGTTGAAATACATCAATTCAGTTTAAAAAATACCATTATTATGGAAACTGGTGGTATGAAAGGTAGAAGAAAAGAATTGATTAGAACAGAACTTCACCATATTTTAAAAAGTGGGTTTGGCGTTAATAAAATTCATTCAGAATATGGTATGACAGAGCTTTTAAGTCAAGGATATTCTACAGGAGATGGAATTTTTAATTGCCCTCCTTGGATGAAAATTCTTACCAGAGACACAGAAGATCCACTAACTATCACAAAAACAAAAAAAACAGGTGGAATTAACATTATTGATTTAGCTAATTATAATTCTTGTTCTTTTATTGCAACTCAAGATTTAGGAAAAATTTACGATGATAATTCTTTTGAAATTATTGGTCGTTTCGATAATTCTGACATTCGTGGTTGTAATTTAATGGTATTTTAAGAGACAAATAATATATTTATAAACTGATTTAAAATAGTTTACCAATGAAAAAAGCAATCTTTCTTCTATCTACAATTTTCGCATCAATTACATTTTATCAATGCGGACCAAAAACAGATGATAAACTAGCTGTTGGTGGTTACGATGTAGTTTCTTACTATTCAACTGATGGACCTGTAAAAGGAAACGAAACATTTACCACAGATGTTAATGGAAAAACCTATTACTTTTCTAACAAAGAAAGTTTAAACGAATTTACGAGTAATCCAGATAAATATATTCCTCAATATGGTGGATATTGTGCCTATGCTGTGGCTGAAAAAAAGATTAAAATGGGTGTAGATCCGGAAGTTTATGAAATAAGAGATGGTAAATTATACCTTTTCTATAATTCATTTTTTGCTAATAAATTAAATGATTGGCAAGAAGGAGATACAAAAGCTTTACAAGCTAAAGGAGATAAAAATTGGGAAGAAATGAAAAATTCAGATAAATAATTATGGGTCGTTTTTTATTCGCTTTACTATTTATAACAACAACTGTTTTTAGTCAAACAGAACATTTTAATACAAAAAAAGGAATTGTAGCTAAAGGTTACGATGTTGTGGCTTATTTTAATAATACTGCTGCCATTAAAGGAAAAAAGAAATTAAGTACAAATCATAACGGTGCTACATATCGTTTTTCTTCAGAAGAAAACTTAAAAATTTTTAAAGAGAATCCTGAGAAATATGTACCTCAATATGGTGGATATTGTGCTTATGCAATTGGTGTTAATGGCGAAAAAGTAGATATAAATCCTAAGACTTTTGAAATAAGAGACGGAAAATTATATCTTTTCTATAATTCTTGGGGTACCAATACCTTAAAATTATGGTTAAAAGAAGATCCAAAAAAATTAAAAGAACAAGCAGATAAGAACTGGTCGAAAATTACTAATTAGTTTTTTCTTCTTGTTCTTGCATATCTTTAGTTAAATCCAGCCTTCTTAAGGTTGGATTTAATATTCCTGTACTAATCACAGTTAATAAAGTCATTGTACCTCCAAAAACTACAGCAGTTACTGTTCCCATTAATTTGGCTGTTAATCCACTTTCTAAAGCTCCTAATTCATTTGAAGAGCCAACAAACATTGAGTTTACTGAAGCGACTCTACCTCTCATATGATCTGGTGTTTTTAACTGTAAAATAGTTTGCCTAATAACCATAGAAACTCCATCAGTAACACCACTAAAAAATAAAGCAATAAGTGATATCCAAAAACTTGTTGATAAACCAAAAATTATAATACACAAACCAAATCCAAAAATCGCAGCTAATAATTTCATTCCTGCATTTTTACTAATTGGTATATACGCGGTAGTTAACATCGTTAGAAAAGCTCCTACTGCAGGTGCAGCTCTTAAAAAACCAAATCCTTTGGAACCTACTTGTAAAATGTCTTGAGCAAAAACTGGTAATAAAGCTATTGCACCTCCAAAAAGAACAGAAATCATATCTAAAGTTATAGCACCTAATATAGCTTTAGTTTTAAAAACAAATGAAATACCTTCTTTTAAACTTTTAGAAACAGGTTCACCTTTTTTAGGATTCATAATTGGTTTTCTTTTTATAAGAAATACTAAAAAAGAAGAAAGTAAAACTAAACTAAAAACAATACATAAAGATAAATTTACACCAATTAGATATATAGTATATCCTGCAAAAGCTGGTCCTAAAACACTCGCCATTTGCCAAGTAGAACTACTCCATGTTGCTGCATTTGGATATAATTTCTTAGGTACAATTAAAGCTATTAAAGAAAAAATAGTTGGTCCAAAGAAAGATCGTAATAAACCTCCAAAAAACACTAATGCATAAATTGAATATAAAACTGTATTAGAACTCCATCCAAAAATAAAATCTGGATTAGTTAAAAAATATAGTCCAAAACTTATTAATGAAAATAAACCAATACATAACGCAAAAAGATTCCTCTTCTCTTTCTGATCTACAATATGACCAGCAAATAAAGCCATAGAAAAAGCTGGTAAGAATTCAAATGCTCCTATTAAACCTAAACTCCATGGATCTTTAGTTATCGAATATACTTGCCACTCGATTATTATAAATTGCATAGACCAAGCAAATACAAGTAAAAACCTTACCAATAAAAAAATATTAAACTCTTTAATTCGTAAGGACGCGTAGGGATCTTGTTTTTGCATAAAGTGTTAGCTTAATTTTAAATCCATAAGGATTGAAAATGTTTCATTTACATCATTCTCTTTTACAACAATTGTCATTTCATGTGTTGTTGAAATTACTTCTTGAACAGCAATGTTTGCCCAAGCAAATTGTTTTAAAATGAAATAGTAAATTCCTGATTGCTCTAAGTTTTCTTTTGGTAATTTTATAGTAATAGAGGCTAAGTTATCTACGTTATTAATTAAAACCTCTTTTAAAAAAGTTTCCTGTATTAATGGTTGTAAACTTTTACTGGCTACAATATTTGTTTCAAAAATACCTTGAGATATGGTTAAAAATAAATCGTTATTCTCTGCAGACTTACCTAAAATAGTGGCTATTTTTTTAAATAATGTGGGAGAATTTTTAAAGGTAAAATCACATAAATCCGAACGCACAATTACATCTCCTAAATCTAAAGCTAATTTCTTAATATTCTTTCGAATACGAAGTTCATTAGCAGGTGATAATCTGTTTATTGCCATCATTACAGCTCCAACTTTTACTTCTTTTTTTAATTGTTGAGCTACTTCAGGTAAAATTAACCTGGCTAATGAGGAAACGTTGATTAACTTTTCGTTTAGGGCTTCTTCTATAAAGGGAGTTTTTCTTATAGTAATTTCAACAGCTTCTTGAATTGTTTTCATCGTTGTTTAAAAATATACTAGTTGTTGTAAAAATATTAAAATTTGTTAATTTTTATTTAACTTTTTCTAAAATATTTAATAACCTATTTATGCCTCTAAAATTTTTTTTTAATTTACTTTTGTGGCGTAAAAATTTTAGGCGTTAGATGATGTTTGATTTCATTTTGTAGGTATTATTTGAAGGGTTTTTATACTTTTAATTTGAAAAATTAATCTAACATATTTGTTAGTTTCTCAAACACTTCTTTCGCCTCTTTTTTTCCATATAAAATGCTGTAAATAGCATCTATAATAGGCGTTTTTGCACCATTTTCTTCATTAATCTTATAGGCACTTTTTGTTGCATAATATCCTTCAGCTACCATATTCATTTCTAACATTGCAGATTTTACTGTATATCCTTTACCAATCATGTTTCCAAACATTCTATTTCTACTGAATACAGAGTAACCTGTTACTAGTAAATCTCCTAAATAGGCAGAGTTATTAATATTTCGTTTCATTCGGTGTACTTTTTTAATGTATCGTTTCATTTCACGAATAGCATTACTCATTAACACCGACTGAAAATTATCACCATATCCTAATCCATGTGCTATACCTGCAGCAATTGCATAAATATTTTTCAACATGGCAGAATATTCTGTTCCAAAAATATCGTCAGATACTTTTGTTTTTATATATCTTCCTTTAATACATTTACTAAGCTCCTCTGCTTTCTTTTCATCTTGAGAAGCAATTGTTAAATACGATAAACGCTCCATAGCAACTTCCTCTGCATGACAAGGTCCTGCAATTACTCCTATATTTTCATAAGATACATTATAGTGTTTATGAAAATGTTCACCTACAATTAATCCTGTTTCAGGAACTATACCTTTAATCGCAGAAAAAATGATTTTATTATCTAATGATACATTTAATTTTTCTAATTCTGAATTTAAAAAAGCTGAAGGAATAGCAAAAATTAATACATCATAGTTTTCTACTAAAGAATTAATATCATTTGTTAAATCTAATTGTTCTGGATGTAATTCTGCAGAACTTAAATAATTCGGATTATGCTTATTTCTTTTAATATGTTCTATCGCATAAATGCTTCTCATATACCAACCTATTTTGGTTTTATTTTCTGATAACATTTTAACAATTGCAGTAGCCCAACTTCCTCCACCAATAACGGCTATTTTTTCAAATTCGCTCATTTATATCGTTTGTTTTATGATGCTAAATTAATAAAACTATAATCTAGTGCGTAATTGTTAGTATTATTTATCTTTGAAACGCTAAAAAATGTGAAATGAACGTTGAAATAATTAACAAATCGAAGCATCAAATTCCTACTTATGAAACTGAAGGTTCTGCAGGAATGGACTTAAGAGCTAATTTAAACGAACCTGTTGTTTTAAAGCCTTTAGAAAGAGCTATTATTAAAACAGGATTATTTATTGCTTTACCTCAAGGTTTTGAAGCACAAGTAAGACCAAGAAGTGGTTTGGCTGCTAAAAAAGGAATTACTGTTTTGAATTCTCCTGGTACTGTAGATGCAGATTATAGAGGTGAAATTGGAGTGATTTTAGTAAATCTTTCTAATGATGAATTTACCGTAAACGATGGTGAGCGAATTGCACAATTAGTAATAGCTAAACACGAACGTGTAAACTGGCAAGAAGTTTCTGTATTAGATGAAACTGAAAGAGGTGATGGTGGATTTGGAAGTACTGGAGTTTAATTCAGTATTTTATACACTTGACTCATTTTTCTGTATTTATCAAATAATAAATCAAAAGGTAAAAAGCAATGTGAATGGTATTGGTAACCTAGTTTTTTATAAAACTCAAAAGCTTGTGGTTTTTCATCCATAGCATCTAACCAAATCATTTCATATTGTTTTTTCTTTGCTTCATTTTCCAACCATAATAATAATTGCTTTCCAACACCTTTACCTTGTGTTTTAGTATGTAAGTAAATTCGATGTAGTTTTACTGCTTTTCTTTTCTCAGTAAAATTTTCTAATTCACTATTCCAGTTTACTTTAAAATTACCAACTTTTTCTCCATCAACAACTACAAAATAATAATCTGAATTTGTTTCAGCTAACTCTTTTTCTATATTTTCTTTAGAATACTGGCTATTTATATACCAATTACCAGCGTCTTCCCAGAAATAATGATATGCTTGAGAATATATTTCGTTCATTAAAACAAACAAAACTGAAGTGTCATTTGAAGTTATTGGAATTAAACTTATTTGCTTACTTACTGTAATCACTTTTTTCTTTTAAAAATAAAAAAACAGCTGTAGTTTAACTACAACTGTTCTTGAATTTCACAGAAATCTATTCAATGTTTATTTTTTATAAATTTCATTTCCATTAAAAACAGTTGTACGCAAGCTAAACTAAAGCATTTCACCTCTTGCAGGATAACCTGACTGAACAATATAATCTACCGCTTTTACAAAAGAAGGAAGATATGGTCTTCCCCAAGGACTACTGTTTATAGCTGAATAATAAATTTGATTACTATTATCTATTAAAAATAATCCTGGTTCACTAAACTCACTTGGTTCACTATCTTTTACTCCTGCACTTAAATACAAAGCCCAATCTCTGGCTAATTTTTCAGATAAACCATAACCCAAAGTAAGATTAGACAATTCCCACTTTTGACGAGAAAGTCTTGCTCTCTTTTCTGTATCCATACTCACAGCTACGACATTAACGCCTCTTTGCTCAAATTCAGGCAACAACTCTTGTAGTTGTTGTAAGTACTTTTTGCATAGTGGACAATGCAATCCTCTATAAAAAACAACCAAAGTAAAATTTTCTGGATTTTGTTCTTCTAAAATCCATTGATTTCCATCTAATAATGGAAATTGTAAATCTGGTGCTATATGTTTTGGTGTTGGTCTATCCATAATGAATACTTTAAAAGTTTGCTTTTAAATGATTTTCAAAACGATTAAAATCATTCTCGATTTCTGGGTTTTTCATTACATCATATGCCATAAATGTTGGTAATGATTCAAAACCAAACCATTTAAAATTAAGATGCATTGGTTTTAAAAGTTCATCTTCGCTTATTCCATTAAAAAATGTTTCTTCTGGATTGTTAAATGCCTCTTTAGGTGCATTAGCAGTTACTGACATCATATACTTTCCGTTTAACTTTCCACCTAATCCGTAATTCTTCTTCGGTGCTTCTTTACTTCTTCCATCACCATCGGACATTTCGCCCATCATACCCATCGAAAAAACTTCATCAATGTATTTTTTAAACGACCAACTTACGCCCATCCAGTTCAATGGTGTTTGAAAAAAGACCACATCTGCCCATTTGAATTTTTCGATTTCTTCATTAACATCATAATTATCTTCCATTGTAGTCTTCTTTATATTATAACCATTGCTCTTAAAGTAGCTTTCTGCTTTTTCAGTTAAAGTTTTGTTTAACTTTCCTTCAGAAAATGGGTATTTCTGATGACCGTTGATTATAAAAATATTTTTCATTTTAAATTTTTAATTACATTTGTATCACAAAGAAACTAATATTAGTTTAAAAATGAAACTATTAAGTTTTCATTTGAACAAATAGTGGTAACCAAAAAGTAACTAATGGCAAGAAAATATATAGACAACCCGAATGCTTGTTCACTTGTACATACAATGAACATAATTGGCAATAAATGGAAACCGATTATTTTATATTTACTATCAAATGGTTCTATGCGATTTGGAATGCTGAACACTCTAATACCTACAATCTCAAAAAAGGTGCTGACTAATCAGCTGAAAGAATTAGAAAACGATGGATTACTTTTAAGACAGTCTTTTGCCGAAATTCCACCAAGAGTTGAATATTCATTAACAGAAAAAGCTGTTGGACTTTTGCCCGTTTTAAGAATGTTAAGTGATTGGGCAAATGAAGCTTATCCTGAAGTGGAATTTGAACAATGTAGAATAATAGAAAATGGAAAAACCAGCGTACAACAACATGAATAAGCAATAGTGATTTAAGCACTTAACTTGAACTTTATTTTACTAAAAATAAGTACATTGCTAATCGTAAAAATATTCTGATCTACAACAATAAATCTGCTAATTTCCCTACCTCTTAAGAACCAACTTCATTTTCTTGTCGCATAACATAAGCACGATTAATTGTATAAGATTTTATAGCTTCTTTTAATGAAATATTTTGCGGATTACGTGTTACTGCATTTTGAATTCCTACAAATGGATTTAATGTACTTACATTCCAATCACTACTTAATGTTAGTCGTACATTAGCATCTGTAAGAGATTTAATCGGAACTAAATTATTCGCCAATTTTGTTCCTACTAATTCAGCATTTTCTTGCCAGAATTCTGGTTTTGTAAATTTCTGTATGAAAAACTCGATAATTATTCTAATTCTGTAATAGAAATTTTCTGATTGTATTGAGTTCTTAAATAGGAAACTACTTGTTGCAAACGTTGTTTATAGAATTCTTTTGTTTCCATACCACAAATGTAATATTGAAGATAATCAGTATTTTTGTCCTAAATTGACAATTGACTTTTTAAGATACAAAAAAAGCAATTGAGTTATTCAATTGCTTTTTTACATATTATTAGAAAATCTATTTATTCTTGATTTTCTATAGCTTCTTTAATTTTGTTTTCAAGCTCTTCCATTAATTCAGGATTATCTTTAATAATACCTTTTACAGCATCTCTACCCTGACCTAATTTTGTATCTCCGTAACTAAACCAAGATCCACTCTTTTTAACAATACCAAGTTCTACACCGATATCTAAAATTTCACCAACTTTAGAAATTCCTAATCCATACATAATATCAAATTCTGCAGTTTGGAAAGGTGGTGCTACTTTGTTTTTAACAATTTTTACCTTAGTACTGTTACCAATAACACGATCTCCATCTTTAATTTGTGTTCTTCTACGGATATCTAAACGAACAGAAGCATAGAATTTTAATGCGTTACCACCTGTTGTAGTTTCTGGATTACCAAACATTACACCAATCTTTTCACGTAACTGGTTAATAAATATTACTGTACAGTTTGTTTTACTAATAGTAGCAGTTAATTTACGCAATGCTTGAGACATTAAACGTGCATGTAATCCCATTTTAGAATCACCCATTTCACCTTCAATCTCAGATTTTGGAGTTAAAGCTGCTACAGAATCGACAACAACAATATCAATAGCTCCAGAACGAATTAAGTTATCCGCAATTTCTAGTGCTTGTTCACCATGATCTGGTTGAGATATAATTAAGTTATCAACATCTACACCTAAACTTTCAGCATAAAAACGATCGAAAGCATGTTCTGCATCAATAAATGCTGCAATTCCACCAGCTTTTTGAGCTTCAGCAATGGCATGTATAGTTAAGGTTGTTTTACCAGAAGATTCTGGTCCGTATATTTCAATAATTCTTCCTCTAGGATATCCACCTACACCTAACGCTAAATCTAAACCTAAAGAACCAGAAGAAATCGCATCTACATCGTCGATTACTTTATCTCCTAATTTCATTACAGTTCCTTTTCCGTAAGACTTATCTAATTTATCTAGAGTGAGTTGAAGCGCTTTTAATTTCGCTTCTTTTTCTTTATCTGTTGCCATAAAATTGGTAAAAATTATTATAAAATAAGATATGCTAAGTTATGAAAAAAGTAGTGTAATTTTGATTCCTTTTTCAGATTAACTATTTATTATGGAACATCGTCATTTTATTATTCATAAACCTTTCGGATTTCTTTCTCAGTTTATCAACAATCAAACTAAGAGACAGAAAAAAATGTTAGGAGAATTACACGATTTTCCTGAAGGAACAATGGCTATTGGACGTTTAGATGTAAAATCTGAAGGTTTATTATTGTTAACAACAGATGGAAAAGTAAGTGATTTTATTACGACACGCGGTAAAGTAGAGAAAGAATACTATGTACAAGTAGATGGTGCAATTACTAACAAAGAAATTGAATTGTTAAAAACTGGTGTTAAAATTGGTATTAAAGGTGAAAAGTATCTGACAAAACCTTGTAAAGTTAGTGTTATTGATACTCCTAATTTTCCGGAACGATCTATGAAAATTAGAGACGATAGACACGGACCAACATCTTGGATTTCAATTATATTACAAGAAGGAAAATATCGTCAGGTTCGTAAAATGACTTCAGCTGTTGGTTTTCCAACACTACGTTTGATTCGTGTTCGAATAGGAAATATATGGTTAAATAATTTACCTTCAGGTGGTGTTAAGGAAGTTGATGATTTAATGGAACTTGTTAACTAAATTTTCATATTAACTCTCACATTTCTACCCTTCAAATCATTATAAAAATCATCTAAGTTTTTTTCTGTCCAGTTTTCATCGTAACAATCTACATCTAAATTAGAGCAATAAAACTTTCTAGTGATTGTATTTTGCAATTTTAATTTTATATAATTACTTCCTAAATCTAAAAATAACCAAGAAATTAAATTCATTGGAAAACTTTTTCCTTTATTAATTTCTATATCTCTCAAATCTTTAAAATTATATTTTTCAAATCGTGTAAAAGGAAAATTTCTATTAATAATTATAATTTTGTCTTCTAATATTACAAATGAATTACTATAGTATGCTGTAAGTAAATAACCTAAGAATAAGTATGACATTATAGGTATTAATACTATCAAATTTGATACAATAAATTTAAAAAAATCATAATTTAAAAAAATAGAAAAAGGTAATAATATTAAAAAAAGTAGAGATAAACTAAACAACCAAGACTTTACAGGACTATAATAAATTGTATAATTAGAATAATTATGAACCTTTAAATATTTATCAATCCTTCTATCTTTAAATTGAAAAGAAATTCCTGTTAACATAAACTATTTTCTAATCATATGAATATGAGGAATCCCATCTTCTATGTAACCTTCACCAACTTGTTGAAAACCATGGGATTCGTAAAACTTTTGTAAATAAGTTTGCGCTCCTATTTTTATAGTTTCTGTAGAAAATTTGTTGATAACAGTGTTTATAGAGAATTTCATTAAATCGTGGCCATAACCATATTTACGTTCTTCTTGTTTAACAATAACTCTACCTATACTTGCATGTTCATAGTAATCATTTGGTTTAAATAATCTAGTATATGCTACTAAATTCCCGTTTTTCATACCTAAAACATGTAAAGCTTTATCATCTTTACCATCAATATCTTGATACACACAATCTTGTTCAACAATAAATACTTCCGAACGAAATTGTAATATATTATAAAGCTCCCTTAAAGAGAGCTCATTAAAAGATTTTACTAAAAATTCCATTTATTAACTAGTTATTAACTACAAGCGATTTTAGATACTCTATTTTGGTGACGACCACCTTCAAATTCTGTATCAAGGAAAATTTTTACAAAACCCAACGCTTGTTGTAATGAAACAAAACGAGCTGGAATTGTTAATATATTCGCATTATTATGCTGTCTTGATAAAGCAACTAATTCATTATTCCAACATAAGGCAGCTCTAATTCCTTGATGTTTGTTTGCAGTCATTTGTGCTCCATTACCACTTCCACATAAAATAATACCTAAATCGGCTTCATTATTTTCAACTGCATTAGCTGTTGGATGAATTGTGTCTGGATAATCCATACTACCATTATCATCTGTTCCAAAATTAACTACAGTATGACCTAATTCTTCTAATAATTTGATGATTTCAAACTTATATTCTGTACCTGCGTGATCATTACCAATAGCAATAGTCATAATTTCTTGATTTTAATTGTGTTGTTGGTCACAAAAATAGTGTTATTAACGGTTATCAACAGTAATTAACAATGCTTTTTTTGAAAAGAGTAATAAACAACTTAAAATAAACGATTTACCAATATTTCTAAATTGTTAAGAACTACTAAGAAGTTTATCAAAAGATTTTTTGTCTTTCTGAGTTTTTTTTACAATACAGCGGTCTACATGAATTATGCAACTTTTTTTTTTAGTTTTTTAATCTGAATTTATCAACATAAAATTTACAATTTATTTACAGTGAATAAGAAATTAACTATTCATAATAAATAGTGTATTTCTGTTTAAGATGATTGTTAATAACTATGTTTTATAGTTGATTTTCAATCTATTTTTATACTCATAAATTGTTAACTTCATTTAATAAGTGACAAAACCAAATTTAAATTCATAAAACAATTCCACAAATTAACAGACTATTATAATCAGTTTTCTTTTTTTAAAATTTTAAATAAAAACAATTAATAATAATATAAGTTGTTAATAAGGAAAAAGAGTTAAGACATTTTGATTAGGTAAAGAATGTCTTTTTTAGAAGAAATAACTTTAGATGAGTCTTTTTTACTAAGTGATGTATTGATACTTACTGCTGCAACAATAATGCCTGTAATAAATATTACAAGAAAGAAGATAATTATTTTACGTAAGTTTTTCACTTTGTAGTAGTTAGTTTATATAAAGACGAGAAAATTTAAGAAATGTTACATTTTTCTTAAGATTTTTTTAACTAACTTTTTGGTAGTACTAAGTATTTACTACAAAATTTATAGCTTTTTTAATAATTTGTACAGTTACTGGACCTGTACCAATTAATTCTCCATCAGCTTGTATATATATATTAGAAGTTGATAAATCAGGTACAATTGTTATTTGATCAGATAAAAAAGTTTCTACTTTGTTATGATTTATTATTTGACCATTATATAATTTTTTAATATTTAAAATTAAATCTTTAAATGTTAGATTCTTAGCTATAGTAATATCTAAAAATCCATTTGAAGAATTTTTATAATTAGTTAATTGCATTCCTCCAGCAGAATATTTACATATACCAAAAAGAGTCATTAAACATTTAGTTTTTATAATTTCATTGTTAACTTGTATAGTAAATGAAGTTTTTTTATAAAAAAGCAAACCATACAAGCCACTTATTAAATAAGCAATACTGCCTAATTTTTTTAATTTTTTTAGTTTATTAACAACATAACCATCATAGCCAATTCCCGCTACGTTATTGAAATAAGTAGAATTATTTTTAAGTTTTAAATAACCAATATCTTGACAAACAGTTTTTTCCGATTTAATTATTTCAATATTTTTAGAAATTTTTTGAGGTATTTTATAAGTTTTTACCCAATCATTACCTGTTCCTAAAGGAATTACACCAACTGTTATTTCATTAGAAGAAACTTTATTTTGAGTCATTATTCCATTAACAATGTTATGAAGAGTACCATCACCTCCAACAGAAATAAATTTTTTAATTCCGTTATTAATAGCTTCATGAACTAGTTCTATTTCATGTTTTTCATGTGTTGTTAATGCATAAGAATACTTTATGTTGTTGTTATTTAAGTGATATTTAATTTCTCCTAAAATTGAAGATAAAGAAGTATTACCAGCAGTAGGGTTTATAATAACAAACCAACATGTATTCATAAATAAAAAATTAAAAATAAGCTTGTAAAGTACAAAAATGTATTGATAACAATTATTTAATAGTTATAACCACTAAATTTCTTTGTACTTTGCTTTCTGATAAATTATAAAAGATTATATGCCTAAAAAGAAGAAAATTTACAAGAAGAAAGGTAAGGTGATAAAGGATTTAACGAGAAAGATTTTTAAAATCTTAAATGAAGACAGTAACAAGGCTTTTAATTACAAGCAAATTGCTAGCAAAATTGCTATTAGTGATACAGACGGAAGAAATCAAATTATAAAGAAACTTCACGAACTGGCTGCTACAAATAAAATTGTAGAAGTAGAAAAAGGAAAGTATAAAATTAATGCAGATCGTAAATATCATATTGGTACAATGGATCTTACTAGTAATGGTAACGGTTATTTTATTTGTGATGATTTTGAAGATGATATTTTTGTTCCTTCAGTAAATATAAATAAAGCTTTACAAGACGATATTGTTAGGGTTTATGTGTATAACAAAAGAAAAACATCTAAACTTGAAGCAGATGTTGTTGAAATCATTGAAAGAGCTCGACAAGAGTTTGTAGGAACATTACAAATGAGTAAAAATTTCGGTTTTGTTTTACCAGATAATTCTAAAATGTATGCAGATATATTTGTATCGAAAGGAAAATTAAATGGGGCCGATAATGGAGACAAAGTAGTCGCTAAGATTACAGATTGGCCAGAAAACTCTAAAAATCCATTTGGAAAAATTACTCAAATCTTAGGAAAGCCAGGAGATCATGATACTGAAATACACTCGATTTTATTAGAATACGGATTACCTTATGAGTTTCCAAAAGAGGTAGAAGAAGATGCAGAAAAATTAACTATAGCTATTACCAATGAAGAAGTTGCTAAACGTAGAGATATGAGAAATGATCTTACGTTTACAATAGATCCAAAAGATGCAAAAGATTTTGATGATGCTTTATCATTTACAGTTTTAGAAAATGGTAATTATGAAATTGGAATTCATATTGCTGATGTTTCTCATTATGTACAACCAAAAACAATTTTAGATGACGAAGCTTATGACAGAGCAACTTCTGTGTATTTAGTTGATCGTGTTGTACCTATGTTACCAGAAATGTTATCTAATGGAGTTTGTTCTTTACGTCCGAATGAAGAAAAATTGACTTTTTCTGCTGTATTTGAGATGAATGAAAAAGCGCAAATTTTAAATCAGTGGTTTGGAAGAACAGTTACTTATTCTGATAAACGTTTTGCATACGAAGAAGCTCAAGCCATTATAGAAAGTAAAACGAATGTGGTTCCTGTTGAGGTTTCATTATCAGGTTCAGCATATACTGTAGATGAGAATATTTCTAATGCTATTTTAAAATTAGATGAATTAGCTAAGAAAATGCGTAGTAAGAGAATGAAATCTGGAGCAATATCTTTTGATAAAGTGGAAGTAAAATTTCATTTAGATGAAAATGCTAATCCGGTTGGTGTATTCTTTAAAGAAGGAAAAGATGCTAATAAATTAATTGAAGAATTTATGTTATTAGCTAACAGAAAAGTAGCAGAATTTATAGGAAAAGCTAAAGGAGGAAAACCTAGTAATAAAACATTTATTTATCGTGTTCATGATGAACCTGATATTGAAAAACTAGCTTCTTTACAAAACATTGTATCTAAATTCGGATATAAAATTGATACTCAAACAAGAGAAACTACTTCTCAGTCTTTAAATGAACTTTTAAAGGAAGTTCAAGGAAAAGGAGAAGCAAATATGGTTGAGACTTTAGCAATTCGTTCTATGAGTAAAGCCGTTTATACCACACAAAATATTGGACATTACGGTTTAGCTTTTGAGTATTATAGTCACTTTACTTCACCAATTCGAAGATATCCAGATGTAATGACACACAGATTATTACAACATTATTTAGATGGAGGTACTTCACCAAAAGTTGAAGCTTATGAAGAACGTTGTAAACATTCTTCAAAAATGGAAGAACTTGCAGCAAAAGCAGAACGTGAATCTATTAAGTATATGCAAGTTAAGTATATGCAAGATCATAAAGATGTGGAATTTGAAGGTGTTGTTTCTGGTGTCACAGAATGGGGGATTTATGTTGAAATTATAGCTAATAAATGCGAAGGAATGGTTCGTATTAGAGATATAAAAGATGATTATTACATTTTTGATGAAAAACAGTATGCAGTTGTAGGTCAGGCTACTCAAGCTGTAATTCAATTAGGAGATGAAGTTGTTGTTAAAGTTAAACATACAGATCTTGAAAGAAAACATTTAGATTTTGATTTAATTTCACATTAAACTTTAACTTTTTCAATATACTAATCACACAAATTTTTAGTTTAATTTGTAATTATAATCACCTAATAATGAAACAAATATTATTTTTTAAATTTTGTTTTCTTTCTATTTTTACTTTTGCTCAAACTACAATTACGAAGCAACTGAAAGATTTTGAGATTCTTAAAGTATACAATGGTATCGATATAGAATTAATAAAATCTGATAAGCAAGAAATTTATATTACTGGAGAGAAAGCAGAAAAAGTAAGAATTAAACAACAAGGCAAGAAATTAAAAATATCATTACGCTTTCCTGAAACTACAGCAGATGGAAAAGTAAAAGCTAAATTATATTTTAATAAAGATATTAACATTATAGATGCAAATGAAGGAGTTACGTTAACATGTAAAGAGATAAATCAAAACCATGTTGAAATTAAAGCTCAAGAAGGGGCATTTATGAACTTAGTTGTTAATACTAAACATTTAACTGTAAAGAGTTCTTCTGGTGGAGTTATTAAACTCTCTGGTGAAGCTAAAAATCAAACAGTTAAATTAGATTTAGGAGCAACTTATCATGGTTACAATTTAAAAGTTACTAATGTTTGTACAGTAACTGCTGGTTCTGGAGCAAAAGCTGAAATACATTCAGGAGAGACTTTAAATGCTAAAGTAAGTTTTGGTGGAACAATACTTTATAAAGGCAAGCCAGAACTTATTGAAGAAAAGAAAGTAATTGGTGGAACTATTGAAAGAAGTAACTAAAGTTTTTTATATCTTTGCAATATAAAATTTTGGATGATGAATACATTAACAACATTTTTAGCAATTCCTGGTGGAGCGTCTATAGCATTAATAGTAGTTGTAGTACTATTATTATTTGGAGGAAAGAAAATTCCTGAATTAATGAGAGGTTTAGGTTCTGGTATTAAGGAATTTAAAGATGCTACCAAAGAAGAGGACGATAGAATCGAAGAGAAATAATTTTTAATAAATTATATATGTAAAGCTCACAATTTTGTGAGCTTTTTTTATTACATTAAACTTTGCAGTACTTCTTTTTTTAATCGAACACTTATAGGTACTTTACAATCACGTATTACAATTAAATTACCACTAATCTCATCGATTTTATTTTTTGATATGATATAGGATTTATGTGTTTTTATGAACTCATTTTTAGGCAATTGATCATGCATTTGTTTTAAAGTAATATGTGTAATAATTATTTCTTTTTCTGTAATTACTTTCACATAGTTTTGCATAGATTCTATGAATAGAATATCACTAGTTGCAACTCTTTTTATTGCATCAGATGTTTTAATAAAAATTGTATTGTTATTATCTTCTTTAGTTAACAAACGCTCTGCTTTATTAACAGCTTGTAAAAATCTATTGAAAGGAATAGGTTTTACTAAATAATCTATAACTTCAAAATCATAGCTTTCTAATGCATGTTCAGAATATGCACTGGTAATTATTACAAGTGGTGAGTTTTTAAGTGTTTTTAACCATTCTAATCCAGTTAATAATGGCATGTTAATATCTAAGAAAATTAAGTCAATTTCATGAGATTGTAAATATTCATTAGCTATAATTGCATTTTTACACAAAGCAATAACTTTTACTAAAGGAATCTGATCACAATACTCTTTAATTCCTTCTCTGGCTAAAGGCTCATCATCAACAATTAAACAATTTATTTTTCTCAATTTAAATGTATTATAAGTTCAACTTCATGTGTATCTTCAGTAGATTTAATATTTAAATCATATTTATCTTTATAGAGTAAATTTAATCTCTTTCTTACATTTTTTAAACCTATTCCCCCACTCTTTGCCTGATGATGAAAAGAATCTTTAGAGTTATTAACTATTAGTTTTAAAAGGTTATTTCTTTCTACAATTGAGATTGATATAATATTATTTTTTGCTTCATTATGATTACTAATATGTTTAAAAGCATTTTCTATGAAAGGAATTAATAATAAAGGCATAATCAAATTATGTTCTTTTTCAATATCTATATTTAAATTTAAAACGATATCCTCTCCTTTTCTTATTCTTTCTATACTAATGTATTCTTCTATGTAATTTATCTCTTTATAGAGCTCTATTTTGTTTGTATTACTCTCGTAAAGTTGATAACGTAATAAATTAGAAAACTTAAGTAGTGTGCTTTTAGCATTAGCGTTATTCTTTCCAATTAAATGATAAATACTATTAATTCCATTGAATAAAAAATGTGGATTTAATTGAGCTTTTAAGTATTTTAATTCAGCATTATGATTCTCTATTAGTAATTCTTGTTTTGCTCTCTCAGATTTGATGTATTCTTGTTGAAAACGGTAATAAAACCCAACTATAAAATAAATGAAATGAAATATTGAATTATGATAAAACCATATTATTCCAGCTGCAATTGGTTCAAAATTATACACATGATACTTTACTGCTAAAGCAACATCTAAATAGGTTTCAACATAGGTTATTAAAAAGAATAGTACTATAGAAAAGCCCCAAAACATTGCTTTTTTATTTTTTACATAATACTTAGGAACTAGCCAAAACACTTGAATGTAAAATAATAAAGCATTAAAAAACATACCATATAGGTATGCTTTTTTTAATAATCCTTCTTCTTTTCCAAATCCATTCCAATTTAAATTACCGGAAGTTATATATATATAGCTTAATAACCAGAAAGTTAAATGTAATAAGATTATAAAAATTCTCTTTTTTATCATTTCATTAGTTTCTTAAATAAAGAAAAGCATAAATTATCTAAACTCGATGATTTACCATGAAAAGCTGAAATATTAGATAATACTAAAACTGCTTTTTTAGATTCCTTATGAAATACTAAACAAGATCTATATCCACCAGTTCCTCCATTATGCCAGTACAACTTTTTATTTTTACTGTCTATAATTTGCCAACCTAAACCAATTTTAGCCACTTTATTTACAGCAAATGTTTCTTTTAATGGTAATGTATACATTGGATCATTTTCGAAGTTTTTACGGATAAATTTTTCCATATCTTCAGTTGTAGATTTTATTCCTCCTGCTCCAACCAAAGCATCCGTAAAATCCCAATTACTTGCAAAACTACCATCAGGATTTAGACCTTTTACCAATTTACTTTTGTCTTTTACATTTGTTGAAGTACTATTCATTTGTAAAGGATTTAGAATAGTTTCATTTAGCAATTGATGATAAGTTTTCTTTGCTTTTTTTGCTAATATATATCCTAATAAACCCATTCCTAAATTAGAATACACACTGTTTTCACCAGCTTTATATTCATAGTCAATTTTCCCATTCAAATACTTTTTTAAGTCATCATTAGTATACTCTTTATATGGATTTGTTGGATTCTTTTCCATTTGTTTATACATGTTAGAAGGTAAAACTGGAAGTCCAGAACTATGATTTGATAAATGCTGTAAAGTAATACTATCGCCTTTATCAATAGTAAAATCAAAGTTACTTTGTAGAGTTTCATTCAAAGTAGTCTTACCATGCTGTATTGAATTAGATAACAAAATATTAGTAAATACTTTTGTAATAGATCCTATTTCAAAAATACTTTCTTTATTATCAATACTATTTATAGTACCATTTTGTTTTCTAACACCTAAGTACTCTGAATTATCTCCATCTATAACTAACACTGATAACTCTGTATTAGTGGGAAATTCTTTTATGAAATTTTTAATATCTGAAGAATAATCTTTACCATCCTTTTGAGCTTTAAGATTAAAAAAGCTTATTAAACCTAAGATAATACAAGTGTTTTTAAAGTACTTCATTTCCATTATTTTAATATTTTATAACAAAGAAATAAAGGATTTGAATACTTTACTATTTTGTTTGATGAACGTATATATTTATTTGATAAACGTAAAAAATCCAGTAGTAAAACTACTGGATTTTAATATATTTTAATTTATAGATGTATCATTAATCTTCAGAATCATCTTTCTTTTTGTTTTTTGCTTTTTTCATAGCTTCACCAATTTGGTTACTTGCTGTAAAAGAGGCCACCATGTTATTTAACATGTCACTACCTGCTTGTGGTGAGTTTGGTAGTAAAATTAAATTACTATTTGTCTCCTCTCCTATCGATTGTAATGTATCGTAGTGTTGCGTTACAACGATTAATGCAGAAGCTTCTTGACTGTTAATACCAACTTTATTTAAAACTTCTACAGATTCTTCTAAACCACGCGCAATCTCTCTTCTTTGGTCTGCAATACCTTGACCTTGTAATCTTTTACTTTCTGCTTCTGCTTTTGCTTTTTCAACAATTAAAATACGTTGAGCATCTCCTTCATATTGAGCAGCAATTTTTTCTCTTTCAGAAGCATTAATTCTATTCATTGCAGCCTTTACTTGAGCATCAGGATCGATATCTGTTACTAACGTTTTAATAATGTCATATCCATACTCCATCATTGCATCATTTAATTCAGATTTTACTGCAATTGCAATATCATCTTTTTTAACAAATACATCATCTAACTTCATTTTAGGTACTTCAGCACGAACAACATCAAATACATAACTTGTAATCTGATCGTGTGGATAATCTAATTTATAGAAAGCATCATATACCTTATCTTTTATTACTTTATATTGAACAGAAACCTTTAAACGTACGAATACATCATCTAAAGTCTTTGTTTCTACAATTACATCTAATTGTTGAATTTTTAAGCTTAACTTCCCTGCAATACGGTCTACTAATGGTATTTTTATATGTAAACCAGACTGTCGAATACTGTGAAACTTACCAAAACGCTCAATAATAGCAGCAGTTTGTTGTTTTACTATAAAGAATGCAGATATCAATAATATTATAGATAAAAATATTATTAATGGTATTAATGGATTGGATAATAATGACATAGTTAAATTTTTTTAAGTTGATTTATTTATAAATATAGCTATTTAAGTTACTTATATGACGCAATTTTTTTTAATTGTTACAATATGTAGTAATTTTATCCTAAAACAAACTTTTTTATGGAACTTTTTCAAAAACACATAACAGAAATTTTATTACTTTTATTTTTAATAGTTACTTTCTTACAGTCCGGTATAGATAAAGTTACAGACTGGAAAGGTAATGCTTCTTTTATTAAAGAACATTTTAAAAATTCTCCTTTAAAAAATTCTGTGCCTATCTTATTAGCAATTATTTTAATTATGGAACTTTTAGCCGGTGCTTTAATGTTCGTTGGAATTTTTCACTTATCAACAACAGGTGCAAAAGAAATAGCTTTAATTGGTGCAGTACTTTCTGCATTAAGTTTAATTTTTCTTTTAGTCGGACAAAGATTAGCAAAAGATTATGCAGGTGCTATGACATTAGCAGTTTATTTTATAATTGCAATTTTCGGAGTGTATTTATTAAGTAAATAAAATTTATATTAAATAAAATAAATATAATTTTTAATTATAATAAACGCTTTAAATAATGGGATTTAAAGCGTTTTTATTTTTAATTAATATAATTTTATAGATGAGTTGTAAATCCTTTTTAAAACCACCTATAAATGATTATTTCTTATTTTTTATGATGTAGATATGAGATGAATATTCTTCTGTTGATAATCCTTTTATATTAGACCATAATCCAACAAAAAAAGCATTTAAAAAGTTGTTTCTTCCTCTTTTATATTTTTCAGATAACATAGAAACATAGAATGAATCAAATAACATTGGTTTTATATTTACAACTTCCATTTTGATTTTATCAAAGATTCTTGAGATACTATTTTTTGAAAAATGCCAAATATGTCTTGGTACATCATAAGCAGCCCAATAATTTTTATAATAAACAGCATCAAAACTTTTATAATTTGGTACAGCAATAATTAAAGTTCCATTTTCTGTCAACATGTTTTTAATTTTGTTAATAGTATTATCTAAATCTGTTACATGTTCTAAAACATGCCACATTGTTATTACATCAAATTTCTGTTCATGTAATTCATCAATTGAATTTAATATAACTAAATTTTTAGTTCGTCCTATATCTCTTGCTTTAGAATTTGGTTCAATACCTACAACTTCCCAATCGTTGTTTTTACATTCTTTTATAAAATCTCCAGTACCACATCCTATGTCTAATATTGACTTACTTTTATTGATGTAATTATTTATTAATTTTATTTTTTTTGATATAGTATATTTTCTTACACTCTGATATATCTTATTAATTATACCTTCACTACTGTCTGTATGTGAAATGTATTCTTCGCTTTCATAATAAGAACTCAAATTATCAGGTATTGGGTTTGTAATTAATAAATCGTATTCTTCGTTTCTTAATAATTTAAATTCTTCTTTACTTACTGAATGATCTTTACAATCTATATAAAGGGAAGTGTTTTTATTGTAGTTCAAGTTACTTTTATTTTAAGTTCCACGTGAAACTTTACGGTTTCAAAATGGTAAATTTAAAAAATGTTCCACAAGGAACATTCTCTTTTTTGATTTAAATTTTAGTGAATAAAAAAAACGTTCCATGTGGAACGTTTTAAAATTATCTACCCATATAAACTAATAATACAGAGACATCGCTTGGAGAAACTCCACTAATTCGACTTGCTTGCGAAATGCTGGTCGGTTTTATTTTTAGAAGTTTTTCCCTTGCTTCGTATGATAATGATTTTACTTTAGTGTAATCAAAACTTGAAGGTATAGGAACGTTTTCTAGTCTGTTTAATTTATCAGCGTTGCTCTTCTCTTTTTCGATATACCCCGAATACTTTAAATGAATTTCAACTTGTTCTATAATTTCTTTATCTATTGAGTTTTCTTCTATGAAATTATTTAATTTTTCTATAGATAAAAAGTCATTAAAAGTAAGTTGAGGTCTGGCTGCTATTTTGTATAACTTCATAGATTGATTTATAGCTGCTAGATTTTTTTTCTCAAGTATAGGGTTTATTTCTTCTTTTGTTACGCTTAGTTTTTTTAAGAACTCTATTGTTTCTTCTGTTTTCCTTTCTTTGTTAGTTACTCTTTTTAATCTTTCTTCTGAAGCTAAACCAATTTCGAAAGATTTTTTAGTTAATCTTAAATCAGCATTATCTTGACGAAGTAGAGTTCTGTATTCTGCACGAGAAGTAAACATTCTATATGGTTCTTCAGTTCCTTTTGTGATTAAATCATCAATTAAAACTCCTATATAAGCTTCACTCCTTTTTAAAATAAAAGGTTCTTTATTTTGTGTTTTTAATGCTGCATTTACACCTGCCATTAATCCTTGCGCTGCTGCTTCTTCATATCCAGTAGTACCGTTAATTTGTCCTGCGAAAAATAAGTTTTCGATAAGTTTTGTTTCCAACGAGTGTGTTAACTGTGTTGGTGAAAAATAGTCGTATTCTATCGCATATCCATATCTAAAAAACTTTACTTTTTCAAAACCAGGAATAGAACGTATTGCTTTATCTTGAATGTCTTCTGGTAAAGATGTAGAGAACCCATTTACATATATCTCAACTGTATTCCACCCCTCAGGTTCTACAAAAACTTGATGTCTTTCTTTATCAGCAAAACGATTTATTTTATCTTCTACAGACGGACAATATCTTGGTCCAGTTGATTTAATTCTTCCGTTAAACATAGGAGATCTATCAAATCCTTCTCTAAGTAAATCATGTGTAGTTTGATTTGTATAAGTCAAATAACAAGATCTCTGTTCTTTTAAAACAGATGTAATCGGTAAATAAGAGAATTTTTCAGGATTATCATCACCAGGTTGTTCGGTCATTTTAGAATAATCTAAAGAACGACCATCTACTCTTGGAGGTGTTCCTGTTTTCATTCTTCCAGATTCAAAACCTTTTGCAACTAAGTCTTCTGTTATTCCAGTTGAAGCCCCTTCTCCTGCTCTACCACCACCAAATGTTTTCTCTCCGATATGAATTAAACCATTTAAAAAAGTACCTGCTGTTACAATTACAGTCTTGGCTTTTATATCTAATCCAAGGTTTGTTTTTACTCCAATTATTTTGTTTCCATCGAAGATTAAACCGTTAACAGAATCTTGATAAAAATCTAAATTTTCAGTTTGCTCAAGCATATTTCTCCAACATTCTGCAAACTGCATTCTGTCAGATTGAGCTCTCGGACTCCACATTGCAGGTCCTTTAGATTTGTTAAGCATTTTAAATTGTATAGCGGTCTTATCCGTAACAATAGCACTATAACCACCTAACGCATCAATCTCTCTAACTATTTGTCCTTTTGCTATTCCACCCATAGCAGGATTACAACTCATTTGAGCAATGTTCTGTAAATTCATTGTAATTAAAAGAGTGTGTGCTCCCATGTTTGCACTTGCTGCTGCTGCTTCACTACCAGCGTGTCCTCCTCCTACTACAATAACATCGTATGTTGTTGTGAATAAACTCATCTTTATATTCTGTATTGGATATTCTTTAAAATAAAAAAGTCCGTTCCACGTGGAACGGACTACAAATTTAAGACTTTTAAACAAGTATTTTCTTTGTCTCTCATGATTTGTTTTTCATTATCTGTCTTATCTTTAAAACCCATATAATGAAGTATGCCATGAATAATGACTCGGTGTAGTTCTTCTTGAAAAGAAACTTCAAATTTAGAAGCATTTTCCTTTACTCTTTCTATAGAGATAAAAATATCACCACTTACAAGTTTACCTAAAGAATAATCGAAACTAATAATATCTGTGAATGTGTCATGTTGTAAAAATTCAACGTTTATTTTATGTAAATAACTATCATCACAAAAGATATAATTCACTTCACCTAGTTCGTGGTTTTCTTCTTCTATACATTTAATAATCCATTCAGATGTTCTTTTTTCATCTGAAAGTTCAAAGTTGGTTTCGTAATTAAAAGCTATCATTTTTTAATTTTTAGAAGTGTTCTTATTATTGAAATATTCCTGAACTTTCTTCTTGTAATTTTGTTGTAAAGGTAACGATTGTCTGTTTAAAATTTCAGTTTGATTGTAATACTGTTTTTTAAATTCAAGTTCCTTGATTCTATTTTTATTATATTGGATTAAATTAGTGTTTGACTTTCTTTTCTTTTCTTTTCCTTGTTCGAAAGTTGCTTTTTCTAATTTTAAAAGTTGATAGTTTAAACGCTGCATTCTTTGTAAAGTACTTTGATTAAAACCTTTTTCTAAAATTTCATTTTCTAACTGTTCCATCTGTTTTAATGCTTTTTTACCTTCTCCATTTCCGTCTTTTCCATCTTTTATAGCATCTTGTAATTGCTGTCTAAGTTCACTTTGTTGTTTGTATATTTCGTATAATTCTCCATTTAAATCATCGTTCTGTCCTTGTTGTCCTTCTCCTTTTTGTTGTCCTTTATTCTCCCCTTTTTGACCTTTTTTATCTCCTTTTCCATCCTTTGGTTCACCATTTTCACCATCTTTAGGTTTTCCATCTTTACCATTTTTATTCATTCCTTTCTTCATTTTATTCATTAAGTCTTCTTGTTTTTGAATAATATCTGGTAAACTAAATGAATCGCCGCTCTTCCCTTTTCCACTACCACTACCTGGTTTTGGGTTTTGCATTGCGTCTAAAGTATTACTTAGCATATTAGCTAATTCATTTGCTGAAGTCATAACATATCTTTGGTTAGAAACACCATTTCGGAATCTACTATCTGCAAAGTTTTCTAACGATTGATCTAAATTATAATGCGCATCAGCTAAATGATCTTGTATTTTAGAACTAATTTCAGGTACACGAAGAGATAAAACAAACAAGCTATCATCGATATGTTCGAAGTATGTTTTTAATTGATTCTGCTTCTTTAAATTCTTTCCAAAATTAGGATGTCCTGAATTAATTTTAGAGAAATCATTCATTAATGTTTCCTGATCAAAAGAGAATGTAACTAGGTTTTCAAGAATACTACGAAGATCTTCCATGTTCTCTTCAGCCATTTCATTACTCATCATTTGCATTGATTGCTGCATTTTCTGACTCATTTCTTTCATTTTTTGAGCAGCTTTCTTCTGATTTTGTTTAGCTTTTTGACTGTTATTTTTCTTTTGGTTTTCTTCTGCTTTGTTTAATTGTTCTTGTGTTTCCTTCTTTAAGTTTTCAACTGAAGGAATATCCATTGGTCTTTTTAATTTTTCGTTTTCCTTTTTTAAATCATCTAATTCCTTTTTTTGCTTTTCAAATTCTTCTTTTAATTTTTTTTGTTCCTCCTCTGTGTTCTCTTTGTTGCTTAATTCTTCTTGTTTTTTAGCTAATTCATCTAGTTTTTCAGCAATTTTATTCATTTTTTGTTCTACATAATATTGCTTAGCTAATTCTAAAACTCTTTCTAAACTCTTTTCTTGCTGTTTGTTTTGTTGAGCAAGTTGTTTTGACTTTTTAATTAAATCTTCCTTGTTCAGCTTTTCTGCCATTTTTTTAAGTTGATCTAAAAGCTTTTTTTGTTTTTGAATCTTTTTAAGTTCTTCTATTCTTTTCTGTAAGTTTTCTTTTTTCTTTTGTAAACTTTCATTTTTTTCTTCCTTTTCAGAAAAGTTCTCTTGAAGTTTCTTTGTTTGTCGCTGCATCATGTTCTGATACTGCTCTTGTCGCTTAATAATATTTTCTATTTTCTTCTGATCATTCCAATTCATATTCTTCTTGTTTTGAAGATCGAATTGAACTTTTTCTAGTTCTTGTTTGCTGTCTTGTTGCTTTTGTAAAGAATTCTGAATGTTTTCTAAGTAATTTTGTTGTTCATTTAGTAATTCATTATCTAACTCTTCAGTCGTTTTCTTTCTATACGAAAACTTTTTACTGACTGCCTTTTTATTTCCTTGTATAGCATCATTATCAAAAACTCTAAAGAATAATTCATAGTCTATACCTTCTATTAATTTTAAATCATCTGGAAACTTAGCAAAGAAACTCTGTACGTTTTCTCTAGAAATTTTTATTTGTTTAGTTTTTTTATTTTCAGGATTGTGAATATCATAATAAACCATTTCTAATTTTTGAAATCCATAATCGTCAGAAATTTCACCAGCAAAATAAACGGGACCTCTAGAAATACTATCAATATTTGATTTAACTTCAATTGTTGGAAATTCATCAGAAATTGTATTAATAGAAAAATTTAGTTTTTCGTAATTTTTTAGTTTAATATTTGAAGTACTTATTAAATAATTTACATCTTCTAAAATTCTCTTTTGAAAAGAAAATTCGTTGTTTTTATCTGTTTTAAAAGGTTTAGTTTTATTGTTACTCGTGTAATTAACACTATCTGTATCAGAAGTTAAAACTTTCCAAGTAACGAATGTTCCTTGTGGAACAGTGATGTTTGTTGCGTTAGAAAGTTGTTCGTTTTTTTTACCAATATACCTCGGGTAATTGATCTGCATACTGATGTTTTTTATTGAAGGAGTCTTAATAATATTTACTTGATAATTAGTAGACTTAATCTTATTTGCTTCAATAAAGAATTGAATGTTTTTATTTACAGATTCAAAGGTGTATGAAAACAAACCAGAACCATTATTATCTAAATAATAAGATTCATTATTAAAGTTAATTTTTGCTTCATCAGGAATAACTTGTCCTTTAGTTTGTATGTAAACAGTTAAAGGATCACCTTTAATTACCTCTAAGTTTTTTGAAGTAAGTTCAAAGAAAAAAGGAGCAGGTGGATTGTAAGCAATGCTATGATTTACTACCCTATTTAAACTATCATTAAGTTTATCACCAATACCAGTAATAAAAGTAAGTAACCATAAAACCACTGGAATTACTAAATATTTTAAATATTTTACGTTTACTGAGAAATTTATAGCATTTGAAAAAGGAATCGGTTGTAGTTCACTTGCTTTTTGATCGATACTTGCTAAAAGTAATTCCGATGAATTTGTTTCGTTTTTAAGCTGTAAAAAATTAAGTAATTTATCTTTTACTTCTGGAAAATGATTTCCAATTAGTTTAGAAGCTTCTTCTTGAGTAATTCCCTTTTTAAGTCCAAAAAGTTTAAAAATCGGAAAACAAATAAAACGAATTAATAAAAATACTTCTACGGTTATAAATAACCAGAACAAAACTGTTCTTGCGTTAGGTTTTAACCAGAAAAAATACTCTATAAATAGAGTAAATAAAAGATATAAAAGTCCTAACGTTAAAAATAGAATACTTCCTTTTATTAGTTCATTTGTGTAAAATTTTCTACTAAACTGCTGAAGTTTTTGCTCAATTCGATTGAAATTACTCATAAAACAAATATTAACCTATAAAAGTAATCAAATTTCGTATTCAAAAACAGTATTAAAAAAGTTAAAAAGGCGTTTCACTCTAGTTTTTGTTAAATAAAATTTAAAATAATACTCTTTAACACTATTAAAAAGAAAATAACAATAGATTTAAAGTAATTATTAACCTCATAAATTTAAATATTATGAAAAAAGAATTTTTAAAACTTCAAAACACTAAGATTTTATCCAAAAAACAACAAAGAACTATTCAAGGAGGAATTTGGGGAAGTTCTAATTGTACTGCAACTGGTTGTGTAGCATCTCACCATGCAGGCGGACAAGGATTCATTGGGTCTGAAGGTGGTACTTGTGTTTTAGATGCTCCTGCTGGAGAATCTTGTATTGGAACTGTTCGAAACGGTTTATGTTGTATAGGTTCTTTTAATTAAATAAAGAAAATAAATAAACCTAAATGCTTAGAAGTTTCTAATTTCTAAGCATTTTTTTGTAAGGAATTGACTTATATTTTAACTAATAGTGAAAATATTTAAAACATGAAAAAACTAACTTATTTTTTACTTATTTGCCTATCAATAAGCACATATGCTCAAAGTCCTTGGACACAAAAGAAAGATGAAACTTATTTACAATTATCTTTTACTACTATTCCAACATACTCAGATATTTTTGGAAATCCAGATTTTCAAACTGAAAGAGAAATTAATGATAATACATTACAATTATATGCTGAATACGGAATTTCAGATAAAACAACTTTAATAGCAAACTTACCTTTTAAATTTGTTGCTACTAATGATTTAGTTAATCCAACTCCATTTCCAGTAACTGCAGAAGGATCTAAAAGTTCTTTAGGAAATATACAAGTTGGAGTTCGTCATAATTTTTACAATAAAAAGTGGTTAATTTCTGGTCAATTGATGGTTGAAGCTAATACAAGTAATTTTGATGCTGCTACTGGTTTAAGAACTGGTTACGACGCTTGGACTTTTACTCCTGTTATTTCTGCAGGTAGAGGATTTGATAAATGGTATATTCAAGCTTTTACAGGAGTTGATATTAGAACAAACGATTATAGTTCTGCATTTAAATTAGGCGGTGAAGCTGGTTATAAAGTAGGTTCTTGGTTATGGGTTGCTGGTTTTTTAGATGGTGTTGCTTCTTTTCATAATGGAGAAATTTTACAACCAATTACTAATTTAAGAACAAGTTTATATGTTAATGACCAGAGCTATGCAGCTTTTGGATTTAAAATTATAGGAGAAATTAATAAAAACTTTGGTGCAAATGTTGGTTTAGGAGGTGCTTTTAGCGGACGAAGAGTTGCAAAATCTCCTGCATTATCATTCGGTTTGTATTACAAGTTATAATTTTTTTATATAAATATTAATGAAGAGAGTTTCGAAAGAAACTCTCTTTTTTTGTCTTTTTTGCTTTGTCTTTTAAAACTATCTTTGCCACGTTAAAAAATTAAAAAAATGTCTGACAACGTTCGTGTGCGTTTCGCGCCAAGTCCAACAGGACCGTTACATATAGGTGGCGTAAGAACCGCATTATTCAATTATTTATTTGCAAAAAAACATAATGGAACATTCGTTTTACGAATCGAAGATACCGATCAAACACGTTATGTAGCTAATGCAGAACAGTATATTGTAGATGCCTTAGAATGGTGTGAAATTCCTTTTGATGAAGGTCCAGGAAAGAATGAGAAATTTGGTCCTTACAGACAATCTGAACGTAAAGATTTATATAAACAATATGCTGATGAATTATTAGCAAACGGTTGGGCATATTATGCTTTTGATACTGCGGATCAATTAGATGCACATCGTAAAGATCATGAAGCAAAAGGTAAAACATTTATTTACAATTGGCATAATCGTGAAAAAGGAAGATTGGTGAATTCTTTAGTCCTTTCTGAAGAAGAAGTTCAGCAAAAAATAGAAGCAGGAGAAAAATATGTAGTACGTTTTAAAACACCTCAAGACGAAACTTTAATTTTACAAGATGAAGTAAGAGGAACAATTAAGATTGATACTAATACATTGGATGATAAGATTTTATTTAAATCTGATGGTATGCCAACTTATCATTTAGCGAATATTGTTGATGATCATTTAATGGAAATTTCACATGTAATTCGTGGTGAAGAATGGTTACCTTCTCTCCCATTACATTCACTATTATATACTGCATTTGGTTGGGAATCACCAAAATTTGCGCATTTACCTTTAATTTTAAAACCAGTTGGTAAAGGAAAATTAAGTAAACGTGACGGTGATAAATTAGGTTTTCCAGTCTTTCCATTAGAATACACGAATGAAAAATCTGGAGATGTTTCACGTGGATATAGAGAAGATGGATATTTTTCGGACGCTTTTGTAAATATGTTAGCTTTATTAGGTTGGAATCCTGGAACGGAGCAAGAATTATTCTCACTAGAAGCTTTAATTCAAGCCTTTGATTTAGCTAGAGTAAGTAAATCTGGAGCAAAATTCAGTCTAGATAAAACAAAGTGGTTTAATCAACAATATTTACAACAAAAACCTGATAATGAGTTAGTTAGTTTGTTTTTACCAATACTTGAAAATCAGGGGATTACTGCTAATAAAGACTTTGTAGAGAAGGTAGTTTCTTTAATTAAAGAACGTGCAGTTTTTGTACAAGATTTTTGGGATTTATCAAGTTTTTTCTTCCAAGATCCTAAAGAATATGATCAAAAAGCAGCTAAAAAACAGTGGAAAGAAACTACTGGAGCTTTAATGACGGAATTGGTTTCTGTAATTGAAGGAATTGAAGATTTTACTATTGAAAATGCACAAACTGAAATTAAAGGTTGGATTACTTCAAAAGAAATAGGTTTTGGTAAAGTAATGCAACCATTACGATTAAGTTTAGTTGGCAAACTTGCTGGACCAGATTTATTTGAAATTATGATTATGGTTGGTAAAGAAACAACTATTAAAAGAATACAAAATGCGATAACTAATTTAGGATAGTTTATCACAAATGAATATTTTAAAAGCGTTATTACACTACTTAATAACGCTTTTTTCTTTCAATCATTTTAGATTTTTGTTTCTTTGCAACGAATTAGAGAAAAAGAAAAAAATGTTTACAACTACAGTAAAAAGTACTACAGAAGAAGATATTTCTATTCTTGTTCAGAAAGACAATCATTCTTGGAATTATTTATGTGATTGTGGTGAAGCGAGTTTATTAACAGTAAAAGAAATACAAAACATAAAAGCTGTTTTTATAAGTCATACTCATATCGACCACTTTATTAATTTTGATGCTATAATTAGGCATCAGATTGGTACTGAGTTACATGTAATTATTTTAGGTCCAAAAGGTATTGCAGCCCAAGTACAATCGAAGCTAAAAGGTTACACGTGGAACCTTATTAATCAAAATTCAATTACTTATGAAGTAAGAGAATTGATATCAGCTAATTACTATATTGTTTATGAATTAAAACCACCAATTTGGGAACTAAAAAAAGTAAAAGAAGTCACAAATAAACAGGTTTTCGAAGACAAAGAATTTTCAGTTTCTTGTGTGCTGTTAGATCATAAAATTCCAACGGTAGCTTATAAATTTCAAGAAAAAGAAAAAATTAAAATTAATATAAAGAAAAGTGATTTTAAGCCTGGTAAATGGGTGAAAGAATTAAAGGAAGCTTTTGAAAATAATGATAAAAGGAGAGAAATTATTATAGCTGAAAGTAGTTATACAGCAGAAGATCTTTTTTATTTATTGGAAGTTCAATTAGGAGATAGTTTAGGAATTATTATGGACCACGCTCCTAGTGAAAAAAATCATCAAAAAATTCAAGAACATTTTAAAGACTGTGAAACTGTTTACATAGAATCTTTTTATTTGAATGAAGATAAAGAGTTGGCAATCAAAAACTTTCATAGTTATGCAGCAAAATCAGGTGAAATAGCTAAAAAAGCTAGAATAAAAAATCCTATTCCTGTACATTTTTCAAGAAAATATAAATCAGCACAAATAGAACAACTTCAGCAAGAGTTTTATAATGCTTTTAAATCAACAATAGTTTAGCTAAAACAAAATGAAAAAACGTATTTCTTTTCTAATACTACTATTCCCGTTTATATTATCCTCTCAAATTATTAATGTTGAAAACTTGAGACGGGTTACAGATACAACAGGTTGGTCTGGTTTTGCACGATTAGATTTACATTTAATAAAAAATAGAAATACAATATTTGGTTTTTCTAATAGAATACGTGTACAGTACAAGACCAATAAGCATTTATGGTTGTTTGTTAATGATTTAGATTTTAGAGAAGCGAATTCTAATAAGCTTGTAAGCAAAAACGCACAGCATTTAAGGTACAACTATCGATTTCGTGAGAAAATCGCTCTAGAGGCGTTTTTACAGTCTCAGGAGAACGAAATAGCTGCAATTCGATTAAGAGGTTTAATTGGTGTGGGTTTACGCTTTAAATTGTCTAAATCGGAGAAATACAAGCTATATTTTGGTAATTTAGTTATGTATGAAAATGAAAAGGTGATTGAGTCTGATGAAAAAATAACGAATAGAGATTGGAGAAATAGTTCATATTTTTCTATGAGTTTATTTCCAACAAAAAATATCTCGATTGCGAGTACTACATACTTTCAACCGAGATTTGATTTATTTTCTGATTTTAGAATTTCTAGTCAAACAACAATGTCTTTTAAAATCGTTAAAAATTTAAGATTTGCTACAACTTTCACTTATCAATATGATGAATTTCCGGTTTTAGGTATTCCAAAGGAACAATACCGATTAACAAACGGAATTATGTATAGTTTTTAATTAGCGAGACATTCCTGGAAAAGAATTCACAGGTTTAATTTTTAAATCTGCAAAATTTTCTGTGATGTATACACGTAAGTCTTCACCATGTTCAACGATTTGCCATTCACCACAATTATCGGCGAAACTTTCTACAAATTTTACCTTTACATCAGGAAAAGAATTAACGATTTTAACTTTAATATCTGCTTGAGATGAATATTCAACAAGTTTAATTTTACCGTAAAGTTTTTTGCCATCAAAACTACAGATATCAGTCTGTACTTTCGGATTCTTTTCTTCTTTATTTTTTCCTTTAGAAATAACTAAAAATAGAGAAATACTAATACAAAAAAACAAGGCAAACACTTTCATTACAAATAATTAATGTTGGTTAAAATAACAAGCTCCTCCAATGGCAGAAGTTGCTCTTCCTGAAAATAAATTACCAATATCGAAAGAATAAATTAAACTACCTGTAATCTGTATATGAGAACGCATACTTTCAAAAGATTCTAAAGAATGTTTATAATACAATTGTGTGTTTAAACCTATAGAATTAGTAATCCAATAAGTAAGACCAGCACCTACATTAAAAGTAGGAGTCATTTTTCTTTCGGAATCTACTAAACTTCCACCAGCAAAAACATAAGGAAGAAAATCTTCAGATAATTCAGTAAAATTGTAACGAATAGAACCGTCTAATGAAAAATATTTTACTGAGTTATCAATAAAACCGACACCAAAACTATTAAAAGACATGGCACCATCTAAAGATAATTGTTCACCAATGGGAATAGTTAAATTCAATCTTGGAATTTGAATCATGTTTTTGTCTCCTATAAAACTTGCATCTTCATCTGAAAATTTAACAACACCGGCTCCGAGACCAATTTGCCATTTTCTGTTTCTATTTGACTCTACTTGGGCAAAAATATTAGCAACTACGAATACTGTTACGACGAAAAAAAATTTTCTCATAATCATAATTTGGGGATGGTTATAGTTTACTAAACTACTAAATTTTTGTTTTAGTATGTAAAATCTATATAGAATTTACTTTTTTAATTGCCTCTGTAAATACCTCTAAATCATTGTTGTTCATTACTAAATGAATAGCTTCATCACAAACTTTTTCAACATTATCTAAAGGGAAACTTAAAGCTGTTGTTATTTTTCTCATTAACAGAACTTCATCTTTATCAACATTACCATCAGCAAAAATCATCGTAGTTAAACGATATAAACGTTCAATACTTTCATCATAACCAATTGGTGGGTTTATAGGGTAAACATCTGGGTTTTTAAGTATTTCTTTATATTCTTCTTCGCTAATATTTAATTTCTTAGCAGCTTTATCTAATAATTTCTGTTCAGCTTCAGTGATCATATTATCAACTAAAGCAATTTTAACGATACTTGCAAAATGACCTATTTCTTGTTTGTGTTGACCGCTAGCGTATAAATCTGATATAGACATATTTTTTTAATTTTTTGTTGTTATAAATTTAAATAATCCTACATCTTTTTAGATAAAAAAATCGATAAAAAGTCACTCTTTATAGCCCAAGAAATTTTATATATTGAAGAGAAATAATTTAAAATTAAACTATTAGCAATAATTTTTGTCATATAAATAAAAATATACGAATCATGAAGTATACAATTTATACCCTATTGTTTTCTATTTTATTAATGTCTTGTAGTGAAGAAAATAATGAAGAAACTCCTGAAATAAATGAAGAAACACCAATAGTTACAACAGATGCTGTTTATGAAGTTTTAGTTACGCGTGATATAGTATATGCAGAAGGATTAAGTCATGAAACCATAAATAGTACAAATTACACTATAAAACAACTAAAATTAGATGTTTACATTCCTAATAATACAAATGATAATAGACCAGCAGTTTTGTTAATACATGGTGGTGGTTTTATATCTGGATCTAAAGATGTTCCACAAATAACAAATTTAGCAAACTATTTTGCTTCGAGAGGTTGGGTTGCATTTTCTATAAACTACAGATTACAAGGTGATTTAGGAACAATTCCAACTGCTTGGATTCCTTTTGCTCAGAATAGTTTAGAACCTTCTCAAATAGATCAATTTTATGCAATTTATCCTGCAAGTAGAGATGCTAAAGCAGCTTTACGTTGGCTACATTCAAATGCTTCAAATTATAAAATAAATACGGATTATATTACTGTTGGCGGAGGTTCTGCAGGAGCAATAACAGCAACAATGTTAGGTGTTACCGCAGCAGAAGATTATACAGAAGAAATTTCTATGACTTTAGATCCTACATTGGCAACAACCAATTTAGAACAATCGACAAAAGTTCATACAGTTTTAGATTTCTGGGGAAGCGGTATTTCTGTAAAAATTATTAATGATTTGTATGGTAAAGAACGCTTTAATGCTTCAAATGCACCAATAATTATAATGCATGGAACAGAGGATCCTACAGTATTATTTAGCGAAGGTGAAGCTTTAAGAGATAATTATATTGCTACAGGAGTTAACCATGCTTTTTATCCTTTAGAAGGAAAAGGTCATGGTCCATGGAACGCAACTGTTAATGGTAAAAGATTAGAGGATTTGTGTTTCGATTTTATGGTAGAACAACAAAAGCTTAATGTACAATAAAAATTAATTTATGTAAAATCGATTAAAAATTTCAAAAGAAAACTTCATTAAGTTGTTAAGTTAACTTTAAGAATATTATACAATTATCACCATTTTAAAACCTTGTTTTTCCGATGATGATTTTGGGTAAATTCGTTTCGAATTAACCTTTTAATCTTCATAAAAATGAAAATTTTTAAATTATTTTTTGTTGCTGTGGCATTGGTAGTATTTAATAACTGTCAAAATGATGACACTGTAGCAACAGAAACTGTACCAACTAGCAACCTAAACCAACAATTTGTTAAGGTAATCGATGTTTCTAACACTCCAGATATTCAAGAAATAGTAAAAGAATTACAATCGGGAACAAAACAAAATAAAGCCATTGTTTCTCAAAGAATTGTAAACTGTACTTTAGATAGCGATATCGGTTGTGGAAGTGAAACAGCTTTAGAAATTGAAGAATATGTAAATACTTCAAATTGTATTAATTTTACACAAGGAACTTTAATTTTCCCTCCACAAGCACAACAATTTACTTTCGATTATTCATATTATATCGATGGAGATTCTGATATTAATTTAGATAGATATCAATACCAATTTGATGCTCATATTGCAGAAATCGAGCGTCAAATCAAGCCATTAAAAATCGCTTTTATTCAAGCTGATGCACAAAACGGATGTTTCAACGAAAGAGGTTGGAATGTAGACCAAGTTGTGTATACTGTAATTTTAGGAAACTAATATCAAAAATTAGGAATTAAATAGTTATTGTGTAGTACCGGTAGTGAAAGCTATCGGTATTTTTGTATTTTTAAGTAAAACAAAAAACAATTTGAGTACAACAAAAGATTATTGGTCGCAACGCTACATTGAAGAAAGAACTGGTTGGGATTTAGGCGCAGCTTCCCTCCCATTACAAACGTATTTCGATCAATTAATCAACAAAGATTTACGGATTCTAATTCCTGGAGCAGGAAACTCTTACGAAGCAGAATATTTATATAAAAACGGATTTTCAAATGTTGAGGTTTTAGATATTGCTAACGAACCTTTACAAGCATTTGCAGAACGAAATCCTGATTTCCCTAAAAATCAACTTTTAGAAGCCGATTTTTTCGAGATTGAAGGTCAATATGACTTAATTATTGAGCAAACATTTTTTTGTTCTTTTCCTCCACTTCCAGAAACTCGAAAAGCTTATGCAAAAAAGATGTACGAGTTATTAAAACCAAACGGGAAATTAGTTGGCTTATGGTTTGATATTCCATTAACTGGAGATCTAGAAAAGCGTCCATTTGGCGGTGATAAAGAAGAATATTTGAGTTATTTCTCTGAATATTTTGAAGTCCTATCTTTTGAAAAAAGTTACAATTCCGTTCCAGCCAGAAAAGACATTGAACTTTTTGGAATATTCAAATCAAAATGTCAGTTCGAGTGACGATCTTGGGGAGTTGTATCGAGAACTATTTTCGACTTTAAAGTAAAATTTCTATACAATTTAAAAAACGCATTAAGTAAAAGTAAAGTATGACGTTTACCGTGGAACATCACGTTCCCGTCAAGCTGAATTTATTTCAGCTTCTCATACTGCTGAGATTAGGTTTAAATTTTAGTTGATTTAAAAATTATAATTCATTCTTTTTTCCATTGATGAAAAAAGAAATCGACTTTAGGAGATTCATGAAGACTTAAACCAATAAAAAATGACTGAACTAAACAAAAAAATCTAGTCTTCACAGCTTTTCACACATAAAACTCACATCCTCGAAACGAAATGAAAAGAACTCGCTATCGCTCAAACAGCTTTTCATTTTGTTCGTTTCTTGCGGTGGATTTTATGGTTCAATCTCTGTATGACGTTTACCGTGGAACAATTTCGTTCGTCAAGCTGAATTCATTTCAGCTTCTCATAGTGTTGAATTCACTTGTACTTCTCTTGATGAGATTCCGAAACAAGTTCGGAATGACTTCTGTTTTGAAACAATTTTATCAACGAAGTTCGCTAATAGTTTCGCAGAGTTTCATAAGTGTTAACGAAGTTCGTTGATAGCTTTGTAGAGTTTTGAAATCCCTAGCGAATGTCGCTTATAACTTCGTAATATTTCAGAGTTAACAGCGAGTATCGCTGATAATTTTGTAGTATTTTGAAACAATCATTAAACTCTCTTAACACTTTTTTCTTTTCATAACGTTTAAAATACAAGTGTTTACTGTGTAACAATTTCGTTCTCGTCAAGCTGAATTTATTTCAGCTTCCTGTAACGTTGTTTTTTAAGCTTTATATAACTTCGACCTCAGAGAATCAACGTAAAGAAAATAGAGAATAAATTCGTTAAGAAATAAAATCTGTTTGAGGTAAAGCCGAGTTATTTTATTTTAGAATTCATTCGAAGATTTTTAGTTGATGATCTGAAGTCTTGACTTTTGTGAAGCCTGTCTTGAGCGAAAGTCGAAAGGTTTTGTCAAGAAAAAGAAAGGAAATAATAACAAATATATTTATCGATTAAGAAACATTATACCTTTCATTCTTTTTTCCATTGATGAAAAAAGAAATCGACTTTAGGAGATTCATGAAGACTTAAACCAATAAAAAATGACTGAACTAAACAAAAAAATCTAGTCTTCATAGCTTTTCACACATAAAACTCACATCCTCGAAACGAAATGAAAAGAACTCGCTATCGCTCAAACAGCTTTTCATTTTGCTCGTTTCTTTCGGTGGATTTTATGGCTTAATCTCTGTATGACGTTTATCGTGGAACATCACATTCGCCAAGTTAAATTCATTTCAGCTTCCTGTAACGTTGTTTTTTAAACTTTATTGAATTCTGACCTCAGAGAATCAACGTAAAGAAAATAGAGAATAAATTCGTTAAGAAATAAAATTTGTTTGAGGCAACGCCGAGTTATTTTATTTTAGAATTAGTTCGAAGATTTTTAGTTGATGATCTGAAGTCTTGATTTTTGGTTCTTTGTATCAAGACAAAGAATGATAAATACATGTATCGAGTAAGACACAATTGTATAACTCATTTTTTCTATTCACGACTTTTAAAATACAAGTGTTTATCTTGGAACATCACATTCGTCAAGCTGAATTTACTTGTGCTGAATTTATTTCAGTATTTCAGCTTCTCATCATGGTTAGATTATAATAATCTGATTTCTAATGGTTAAAAACAAAATTACACTAATAAAACATTGATCATTGTTTACTGACAACAGATCACTGACCAAAAAAAGGGTGTTTTTCCCCTATGTTACAGGTAAACAACCCTAAATAATTTTATTTTCTTTAGCAACCGAAAGAAGATAAAGTAATAGAATAATCCTCCTATTCCTTCATTTTTATTAAATCTATTTTGATGACTCTATAGCTTTAAGAAATTCACAGATCTTAAAGCTAATTTATATATAATAATATAATGAATAATTTCGAATTAATTAGAGATTTAGAATATGCTTACAGAAAGCTAAAATCTTATATTTATCACGAGAACTTTTCGCTGGATTTGAGAATGAAAATTTCTGAATTTGAAAGAGATAGGGATGTAGATGAAAAATTTAGATTGCTTGCAAAAAAAATAAGTAATTATATAAATAACAAAGAACTATGCGACTTATTTTCAGAAATAACTTATTCCGTTTTTCCAAAAAGAATTGAAAAGAATACTATTTCTGAAAATAGTTCATTTTACTTCTCTAACTCAAACATTCAAGATTCCTATCAAGTTACAAAAATAACTCCCTTTATAAATTGTCCAGTTGAAATTCATGTTATTTCTGTACTTTGGATTATGAAGATCGGTAAAAACCTTGACTTTCATTTATCTAAGAACTGTTATGGAAATATTTTACAAAGAGACGAAGAGCAAGTATTCGATAATAATTCTATTCACTTATTTGAAAAGTACTTTAATAAGTATAATGAATGGAGAGATAATGCGATAAAAAAAGCTAAAGAAATCCATAATCAGAAAAATGATGTTGCAATACTTAATTTAGACATTAAAGAATATTATAATTCTGTTGATTTAGAAAAAAAAGAAATTATAAAATATGTACCTGAAGATTACAAATGGTTAAATGATTTTTTATTTGAAGTTCATGAAGAATACAGAAAAATAATTAATAAACAAGGAATTTTAAATACCTCGAAAAATATTTTGCCAATAGGTTTACTCTCTTCTAGTATTCTTTCAAATTTTTATTTAATTGATTTAGATAAAAGAATTGAAAATAATATAAAGCCTGAGTATTATGGAAGATATGTTGATGATATTCTTTTAGTTATTTCAAATCCACAAATTTCTAAAGATGATAAAGATCCCGTTTCCGTTTTTTTAGACAAATATTTAATTAATCAAGATTGCTGGAATGAAAACTTGAGAATCGTAAGAAACATTGATAATCAAAATGATTACAATATTGAAATAAAAGGGAATACATTAATTTTTCAGGATGAAAAGGTAAAATTATATCATTTATTTGAAGGTGAATCAATAGAGATTTTAAACAAGTTTGAAAAGGAGATTAAGAAAAACAGTAGTGAATTTAGATTACAACCTGAAGCAAAACAAATTTTTGAAACTTTCAATTCAGAATCATATGAGTTAATATATTCAGATACGGTAAATAAAATAAGATCTATCGATGGAATTAAAACCAATAAACTTGGAGCTTCAAAGCATCTAAGAAAGTTAATATCTGCAACTCAATATTCAAAAAAACTAGATAAAGAAGAACTCGATAATATTTCGTCAAAGATTCTTGATTATTTTTCTGGTGTTAGAAGTTTAGAATTAAATTTATTATGGGAAAAAGTGATTACTTTCTTTGTAATTAATAAAGCTGAAAATCATTTAATTGATTTTATAAAAGCTCAATCATTAATAATTTCGAGTATTGAGATATCGAATTCACTTTCAAGTGAAATTGAAAATGTGAAAAAGTCAATAATTGAAACTTTAAAAAATCACTTACATTATTCTATTTCAATGTCTGCAACTTTGAATAGAAAGTTTTTTAAGGAGAAGGTTATTAAACAGTTTTTATTCAGTAAAACTGAAAATGACATCAATAAATATTTAAAAAAAATTAATAATGATGCTCATTCTTTAATTGAAGCTAATATGTTCAGGCAGAACTATTCTTTTTTCCCTTTATTGAATTACTGTAAACAATCTGATGACTTTTCATATACAAATCAAGTTGTAGAAAAAAACACTAAATTTAAGATTGATCCCTTCAAAATAAAGTATTCGCCGAGATTTATACACTATCACGAAATAGTTTATTTCCATTATTTAAAGAGGTGGAATTTTGAAAAATTTGATAGAGCATTTAATCCAGAAAAGAAAGCATTAGAAGAGTATTTGAAATTTAATAAATTGGACGAAAATAAAGGATATGGAAACGTGTATCCTAGAAACTTTAAAGCAGTTAAGTCAAATTTAATCAAAAGTGTTGTTATTTCGGATAAACCAAAAAGTGATAAATTAAAAATAGCTATTGCGAACATTAAAGTTAATTCAAAGAATTCAATTTCTTCAATGCTTGGTAAACCAAATTTATCGTTTAATAGATTAAATGAATTGAATGTTATTTTGAACCAAGCACTAAAGAATAAATGTGAACTTATAATTTTTCCAGAAATATGTTTACCCTATCAGTGGGTTTCTATTTTAACAAATTTTTCTAGATTAAATAGCATTGGTATTATTGCAGGTGTTGAGCATTTTACGAAGAATAATAGAGTTTATAATTATATCTTAACTACTCTTCCCTTTAAATTTAAAGGATATAAAAACCTGTATATAGATTTTAGATTAAAAAAAGATTATTCTCCTGATGAAGTTAATCAAATTATTGGACGTAAAGATTATTCATTACCTTTAAAAGCAGAGTTTTCAAGTGATAAATTACGTTTATACTTGTGGAAAGGTTTGATGTTTAGTTCATTTAATTGCTTTGAATTATGTGATATTGAAAAAAGAAGTCTTTTTAGAGGAAATGTAGATTTTCTTGTTGCCATCGAACATAATAGAGATTTAACGTATTTTTCAAATATTGTAGAAAGTGTTTCTAGAGATATCCATGCCTATATAATACAAGTTAATACTTCTCAGTATGGCGATTCTAGAATAAATCAACCTTCTAAATCTTATCTTCGAGATATTGCTAAAATTAAGGGAGGTGAAAATGTTTCTATTCTAACAGCTTTTATTGATATTGAAAAATTGAGGGTTTTTCAGTCTTTTAATAATATTCTTCAAGAAAAGAATAATCATTTTAAACCAACTCCACCAAATTATGAGATGAATAAGTATCGTAATAAAAGTTAGTTTTTAATATTGTTTTTTTAGAATATTGATCTATCCCCGTATCTTTGCTCAAAATTTTTACCGTTGAGTAAGCAAACCATTGTAAACTACTACCAAAATGCTACAAAGGTAGCTTTGGTACAACAGGCCTTACAACAAGAAAAAAACCACTTTCAATTATCGAATTTGGTCGGTTCTTCGTTGTCTTTTGTGATATCCGAAACTTTTAAAACTGCCGATAAACCTTTTCTATTTATTTGTAACGATAAAGAAGAAGCGGCATACTATTTAAACGATTTGGAGCAATTACTGGGAGAAAAAAACGTACTGTTTTATCCTGGTTCGTATCGTCGTCCGTATCAAATTGAAGAAACCGACAACGCCAATGTATTGTTAAGATCGGAAGTGCTGAACCGTATCAATTCACGAAAAAAACCAGCGATAATTGTTACCTATCCTACTGCGCTATTCGAAAAAGTAGTAACGAAGAAAGAACTGGAAAAAAACACACTCAAGGTAAATCAAGGTGAAAATTTATCTCTCGATTTTATCAACGAAGTATTATTCGAATACAATTTCAATCGAGTTGATTTTGTTACCGAACCTGGAGAGTTTTCAGTACGTGGAGGAATTGTAGATGTGTTTTCATTCTCAAACGACGAACCGTATCGAATCGAATTTTTTGGTGATGAAGTAGACAGCATCCGAACTTTTGATGTAGAAACACAATTGTCGAAAGAAAAACTCACCAAGGTGAGTATTATGCCAAATGTAGAAAACAAGGCATTACAAGAATCGCGAGAAAGCTTTTTAAAATATATTTCGGCAAAAACGGTATTGCTGATTAAAAATCAGGATTTACTTACCGGAAATCTCGATAAATTTTTCCGCAAAGCGGAAGTAGAATTTGAAAAACTGTCGGAAGACATTAAACATTCAAAACCATCAGAATTGTTCTGCGACGGAACATTGATTAAAAATCAATTGCAAGATTTTACTGTGGCTTATTTGGACAAGCGTCATGCTGAACTTGTTTCAGCATCTCATCCAGATAAAAGCGCTGCTCACTCAGGTGAGACCCTGAAACAAGTTCAGGGTGACGGTAAGATTTCATTCTCAGTCCGTTCACAACCATCGTTTAATAAGCAGTTCGATTTATTAATCGAAGATTTAAATGTTCATCATTCCAAAGGATATACTAACTATATTTTCTGTGCCAATGAAAAACAAGCACAGCGTTTTCATGATATTTTTGAAGATGCCGATGTTGAGGTACATTACGAAACCGTAGTTTTTCCGATTTATCAAGGATTTATCGATGAAGATCAGAAAATAGTTTGCTATACCGATCATCAAATTTTTGAACGTTACCATAAGTTCCGACTGAAAAATGGCTACGCCAAAAAACAATCGATTACGCTAAAAGAATTAACCAATTTAGAAAAAGGTGATTATGTAACACATATCGATCACGGAGTTGGAAAATTCGCAGGATTACAAAAAATCGATGTTGAAGGAAAGAAACAAGAAGCGATTAAATTAATTTATGGCGATCGCGATATTTTGTATGTGAGTATTCACTCGCTACACAAGATTTCTAAATTCAATGGAAAAGATGGAAAACCACCAAAGATTTTTAAACTAGGATCGAATGCGTGGAAGAAAATCAAGCAAAAAACGAAAACTCGAGTTAAAGAAATTGCCTTTAACTTAATCAAACTTTATGCAAAGCGTAAATTAGAAAAAGGACACGCTTTTGGTCCAGATACGCACATGCAACATGAGTTAGAAGCGAGTTTCTTATATGAAGATACGCCAGATCAGTTTTCTGCAACTCAAGATGTAAAAACCGATATGGAAAAAGATCAACCAATGGATCGTTTAGTTTGTGGTGATGTTGGTTTCGGAAAAACAGAAGTTGCGATTCGTGCCGCTTTTAAAGCTGTAGACAACGGAAAGCAAGTTGCGGTATTAGTACCCACTACAATTTTAGCATTTCAGCATTTTAAGACGTTTTCTGAGCGTTTAAAACAATTTCCTGTACAAATAGATTACTTAAACCGTTTTCGTACCGCAAAACATAAAAAAGGCGTTTTAGAAGGTGTTGCCGATGGTTCTATAGATATAGTCATTGGAACACATCAATTAACGAACAAAAATGTACAGTTTAAAGATTTAGGTTTATTAATTATTGATGAAGAACAGAAATTCGGAGTTGCAGCAAAAGATAAATTAAAAACCATTAAGGAAAATGTAGATACATTAACTTTAACAGCAACGCCAATTCCGCGTACGTTACAATTTAGTTTAATGGCAGCGCGTGATTTATCAGTCATAAAAACACCACCACCAAACCGTCATCCAGTAGAAACCAATGTGGTTCGTTTGTCGGAAGAAACTATGCGTGACGCGATTTCCTATGAAATTTCACGAGGAGGTCAAGTATTTTTTATTCATAATAGAATCGAGAATATTAAAGAAGTTGCCGGAATGTTACAACGTTTGGTTCCTTCAGCAAAAATTGGAATCGGACACGGACAAATGGAAGGGAAAAAGCTAGAGGAATTAATGTTGGCTTTTATGAATGGAGAGTTCGATGTTTTAGTGTCAACGACAATTATTGAAAGTGGATTAGATGTACCAAATGCCAACACGATTTTTATTAATAATGCCAATAACTTCGGATTGTCAGATTTACACCAAATGCGTGGTCGTGTAGGACGTTCTAACAAAAAAGCATTCTGTTATTTTATCACGCCACCTTATCATATGATGACGGAAGAAGCGCGTAAACGTATTCAGGCTTTAGAAATGTTTTCTGAATTAGGAAGCGGATTGAATATTGCCATGAAAGATTTAGAAATTCGTGGAGCTGGAGATTTATTAGGAGGAGAACAAAGTGGATTTATTAACGATATTGGTTTCGATACCTATCAGAAAATTCTGAAGGAAGCGATTGAAGAACTGAAGGAAAATGAATTTAAAGATTTATATCCTGTTGATGAAAATGCTGGTCCGAAAGAATATGTAAAAGAAGTTCAAATTGATACTGATTTTGAGATTTTATTCCCAGATGATTATGTGAATTCTATTACAGAACGTTTGAATTTATACAAACAATTAGGCGAATTAGAATCAGAAGAAGAACTACAAGTTTTTGAAACCAATTTAATCGACCGATTTGGTGAATATCCAACTCAGGTTCAAGATTTACTAGATTCTGTTCGTATCAAATGGTTAGCAAAATCATTAGGATTAGAGAAAATCATTCTAAAACAAAAACGTATGATTGGGTATTTTGTATCTGATCAGCAAAGTGATTTCTATCAAACAGAAGCATTTACCAAAATGCTGAAGTATGTACAGCACAATTCTAAAAGCTGTGTGATGAAAGAAAAGCAAACCAAAAATGGTTTACGATTGTTAATCACATTTATTAAGATTGATACAGTTAAAAAAGCTTTAGAAACATTGCAAAAAGTGTAATATATAAAATAGGTGTCTGAGGTACTCGAAGGCGCCTGTTTTTTATTCCTTAATATGGCGAAAAACATAGTCGAATACAGCCTTAAAATCCGTTATAAATACCTGAAAAAAAGAATATGTACATTTGTCGTCAAATTCAAAAAGAAAAAAGGAAAAGAATGAAAAAAACGATAACAATTTTAAGCTTAGCATTTTGTACGACATCAATATTTGGACAATCCATTTATGGTACGGCAAAAAACTCATCGCAAGATGTAACCTTTTCATTAAGAAACATTCATAAGAAAATGGTGAAGGAAATACCAATTCAAGGAACAAAGTTTAATACTGGAGATCTTGGAGGAATTGAGGGCTATTTTCTACTTAGAAAAAACAGTAATTCAACTTACATCTATTTAAAGCCAGAATTTAATTTAGAGGTACATTTTGATGCTAAAGATTTTAATAAAACGATAAGTTTTTCTGGTAAAGGAGCAGAGGTAAATAATTATTTGTTAGCAAAAAAGAAGTTGTTAAAAGAACGTTGGAAAGATGCTGATAGCTTTTATAACGGAAGTGAAAATGAGTATTTATCTAAAATTAGAGGGATTCATAAAGAGCTAAAAGGATTATTAAATAAAGTAGATGATGAGAGTTTTAGAAAACACGAATTGGTAGACTTACAGTTCAATTATTTAAATGATGTTTTTTACTATCCACACGCAATAAAATATCGTACAGGAAAAGAACCAAAGTTAAATGCTGATTTCTTTAGAGAGTTAAAAGATGTGTATTACGACGACGCAAAATTGTATAGTATTTATCCGTCTTACAAGAATTTAGCATCTAGTAAATGGAAGAAAGAATTAAAAAAAGCGACGAGTTTTAAGGAAATGGAAACTTCGTTCAGAAAAATTAAAACCAATCAAATTTTTGTTGATGTAATTGTAGATGCGTTATATCGAATTTCAGACACACCAGAAAAGTCGAAGTTTTACTATGAGTTGATTAGAAAATACGTTCCTAATCAAGAATTTGTCAGCAAAGCAAGAAAAAAATACAATAAGGTAAAATCTACAGCAATTGGTAAAAAAGCACCTGGATTTACTTTTGAAGATAAAGACGGAAACAAAGTATCTTTAAAAGATTTTAAAGGGAAATATGTGTTTATTGATATTTGGGCAACTTGGTGTACGCCATGTTTAAAGGAAGTACCACATTTAAAAAAAATGGCCACACAATATCAAGATAAAAACATCGTTTTTGTAGGAATTTCAGTAGATGAAAAGACAGAATACGACCTTTGGAAAAAGATGTTAAATGAAAAGGAATTAAATGGAGTGCAGTTGTTTTCAGATAACGCTTTCAACTCTGAGTTTGTGAGTGATTTTGGTGTAAGTTCGATTCCTCGTTTTATTTTAATTTCTCCTGAAGGAAAAATCGTAGAAAGTCATTTAAGCAAACCATCTCAAGAAAAAACAAAGCAGCTTTTAAACAAGCTTTTAAAATAATAGAAAGATTTATTTTAGGCATATTTATTGCTTAATAGAGAGATAAATGAGTTAATTTGTAGTGTGTAACGTAATGATTATGAAAAAAATAGTTACTTGTTTATTATTATCTAGTATTACTAGTTTATTTGGACAAAAGATATTTTTTAATATAGAAAATGATACAATTGGAAGCACTTTTTCGATTCGAAAAGTGACAAATGAAGTAGTGCGAAACATCACACTAAAAGAACTAAACTTCGAATTAGAAAAAATAAGTTTAGATGAAGGATATTACTACTTAAAAAAAGAAGATGAAGAAGTAGTTCTGTATATCAAACCAGAACATGAACTTACTATAAAATTTGACTCGGAAGATTTTAGAAATTCAATGGAGTTTTCTGGCAAAGGAGCTTCAATCAATAAGTTTTTATCAGAAAAAAACGCTTCGCGTTTAAATGGAAATGCAAATACAAGAAAGTATTTCGATCGTGAATTTTATGAAGGAGATGAAAATGCGTATCTCCGTAAAATCGACGGTTACTACAAAGGTCTCTATGGAATTTTATTCTCTGGAAACTTAGATAAAGATTTTGTTGATGAAGAAATGAAAAACCTTCAGTTTGGTTATTCTTTAGATCTATTAAGGTTTGAAGATGCTAAATCTTTTTATCAATTTAAAGATAGTATTAATCCTTCAAAAAGGTTTTTAGAACCACTAAGTCATATTCATTTTGATACCGATCATCTTTTTGAAAAATACAATTCTTACGCAGAGTTAAGTATTCTAAAATGGCGAAAAGATCTTGAAAATGCTGAGAATCTAAAAATGATGCGAGATATCTTGTCTTCAATTCGCACTGATGCTTTAAAACAAGGTGTTTTAGAGAGTTTGTTTGAATTAATGAGTAAAGACACTCCAAAAAGAACAAGAGACTATTACAGCTTAATTAAATCGAATTCTTCTACACTAGAATTAATTGCTGATGCAAGAGTGAAATATGATCAGGTTCGTTTGGTAGAAGCGTCTAAAAATTTATCTAAGTTCGATTTTCTAACAGAAAATGAAGAGGAAGTAAAACTTTCAGAATACAAAGGCAATTATATTCTAATGAATATTTGGGCTTCTTGGTGTGAAACTTGTGTCGAAGATTTTAAAACTATTGAAAAACTTAAAGATGATTACCACGATTATAATATCGTTTTTGTAAACATTTCTGTAGATAAAAAAGAGGATTTTGAAAAGTGGAAAAATATTGTTGAAAAAACGAATAAAAAAGGAACACATTTATTTTTCAATGGATCTAAAGGAAAGTTTGTGAAAACCTATAATATTTCTTCTTTTCCAACAGTAGTTTTGTTATCAGACAAAGGAAAAATTTTAAATGATAAATTGAAAATCAATAGTAAAAAAACAAGAAAAATCTTGAATAAGATTTTTATAAAGTAAAATTATAGTAGTTAAAAGTCATTCCCTATTTTTGCAGGGAATGCACATAGATTATATACTTCAAATAGGTGAATTTCACACCAACCATTGCGAAGACTTTTTACTTATTGAGAATACAGCTGATCATGAAAGATTAGTGGCTGTTTTTGATGGTTGCTCATCTGGAAATGAATCTGTTTTCGCCTCAATTTTATTCGGGAAACTATTAAGAAACATCAGTAAAAAAGAGTTCCACAAAGACTTTATCACAAAAGAAAAAACGAAATTATCGGATAAATTATATACTATTTCCGAACAATTTTTTAATGAACTAAAAGTAATTAAAAACCTGTTAGATCTAGATGTTTATGAACTACTTTCTACTCTAATTTTGGCTATTGTAAATACAGAAACAAAAGAAACAGAAATTTTAATAGCTGGAGATGGTTTAGTTACTGTTAATCAAAAACATTATGATTTTGAAAGTAGTGATAAACCTAATTATTTAGCATATCATTTAAAAGATTCTTTTCATAATTGGTATCATAATCAAACACAAAAAATTACGGTTCCTAATTTTAAAACACTTAGTTTAGCCACAGATGGAATTTTTGCTTTTAAAAACTTAAAAAACAGTAAAACGTATAAGTCTGAAAATGAAATTATTTGTTTTCTTTTACATGAAGAAAAATCAATGACATTAAAGTCAAAAATTAAGACCTTAGAAAGAAACTTTGATTATGTTCCTACAGATGATATTGCGATTATTAAAATAGAAAGTTACACAAATGAATAACTCACATTTTAAAAAGGTTTTAGGCTTACTATTAGCTACTTTTTTTATCAGTACATCGGGAGTTTTAGGTCGATATATTGCCATGCCTTCTGAAGTAATTATCTTTTTTAGAGCAGCTTTTGCTATGGTAATTTTATTTGTGTTTTTACAAATTAAAAAAGAACCGTTATCGTTAAAATCTAAAAGTCATTTTTTACCATTTCTTATTGCAGGTGTTTTCATGGGAATCCATTGGATTACCTATTTCTATGCATTAAAACTTTCGAATGTTGCAGTAGGAATGTTGTCTTTATATACATTTCCTGTTCTTATTGCTTTTTTAGAACCGGTTTTTTTAAAGGTAAAATTCAATCCGATTTATATTGTTCTTGGAGTTTTAGTTTTACTTGGTTTATACATTTTATCACCAGATTTTACTTTTGAAAACACAACCGTTCAAGGTATGATTTTCGGAGTAATTTCAGCATTGTGTTATGCCATCCGAATTTTGATTTTAAAACGTTATGTTAGTCAGTATAACGGTGTGGTTTTAATGTTTTATCAAACCGTAATTATTTCAGTTTGCCTCTTCCCTACACTATTTTTTATGGATATTTCTGGTGTACAAAGTCAGTTACCATATTTACTATTGTTGGCTTTTTTAACTACAGCAATCGGACATAGTTTAATGGTATATTCTCTCCAGTTTTTTACAGCATCAACTACAAGTATTATTAGTAGTGTACAACCAATTTTCGGAATTATTCTAGCATTCATTTTCTTACACGAAATTCCAAATATGAATACATTAATCGGTGGAAGTTTAATTTTAGCTACTGTAGTTATAGAAAGTATTCGAAGTAAGAAAAAGTAAATTAGTCAATACCTAAATCTGTTGTCATAGCATGACGAAGTTCAATCTCATTCACAGGTAAACCAACAGAATCACTTACAATTCCAACAACTATTCGTTGGATATCATACTCAGAGATTGATTCTGTAATATCAATGATTTTTTGATAGTTCAAAGAAATTATCCAGTCGACTAATTGGCCGATATTACCCTTTGTTACAGGTGATCTACGTTTGAAAATTTTTAAACCTAAAATTTTGACATGAGTATCTAATTTATCGTTAAAATCTAAAGGAACCAATTTTGGTAGTGTAAGTTGTAAAAATCTTTCTAAATCTTTCCATTGAAAGTCTAAATTATTAAGCTTAAAAATGTCCATTATCGGGGTTTTTAATTCAATGGTTATTGTACTTGATGTAGTTTCTAAGATTGCCTTTTTAAGGCGGTTAAAAAGAAGGTCTTTTCTTTTATTATTTTGATGTAAAATCCTTTTAGTTACAGCATTTATCAAATCTTGAACAGTGTAGATTTGCTCACATTCTTCATCTGGAATATCAATTTTAAAGATTTTCTCTACAGTAACAATAAGTTCAACACTATCTAATCCCATAAAACTTATCGCATAGTTACATCTTCATAATTTCGTCGTACAAAATCAAGAGCATTTTCTAAAACTTCCCCCATATTTTTACTCTTTTTAAAAGAAATATCTTTTGTAAAATCGTGAATCTGCATTTTTAAACGATCTATGTTTTCATTTGTAGAAATCTCATCATTTTTCATACAAAAAATTAATTCATTTAAACGATCTTCAGAAGATAAAATACGTTTAGCTACAATCGATCTTTCTTCTAATTTATATTGTTCAATAGAATTTTCTTGAAGCTTATCTCCTACTAATTGTACCATTGGATAATTTTCTTTGAAAAACTGCGGATAATACACTTTAAATTTTCCTTCGAAACATTGTTGATCAAAGTCAATTGCTCTAATTTTATATACCACACTATCAAAATCGTGGGTAGGAACAATCACATAATTGTACGAACGCATATCACCTAGCAAACGAATCATACAACGTTCGTTAAATTTTACAAACTCTTTGGCAATTTGAGATTTTTCAGGTTCAGTACAACTCGGTAAAATTTCTTTAATAAATGTATCTCCAGGAATTCCGGCAATATGTTCTTCGATTAAAGTGTCTTTATACACCAAAAAGTTAAGATTGTATGGCGATAAAATATGCTCTAATTCTAAACCATAAACACGTGAAGCATCTGTTTTTTTAACGTAAAAATACGTGTAGTTATCGTTCAAAACATTTCTCACTTTCACACGGAAAGGTTTTGAGTTTCCAAAAGTACAATAATCAACAGCATCAATATTTAAATATTGAATGTTGTCTTCGTTACCGTTGGAGTGTAAAATGTTGTAGACTTTCTTTAAACTCAAATCAATTTCTTGTCGATCAAATTCAGAAAAATAAACACGAACCCAAAGCGTATCTTCATCGTTCTTATCATACACAACAACAGAGCCTTGAAAGCGAAGTAAATCTTCATAAAAAATTGGAATCTTAATATTTCTGCTGTGTTCTATCAAGTAATCATTTAAAAAGTGATTGATAGGAAAAGCAGGTTTTTTTTTCGACATTAATTTTTCTTCTGAATGCTCCATTGGGGTGTTTTTTTCAAATGTAAGTATTTTAAATGAAGATTTTTTTGGAATAGTATTTGCAACCCAAATGAAAAGCTAAAAGACTATGAAAAACTATAAGATTACTATTCCAGAACCTTGTCATGAAAACTGGCAAAAAATGACCCCAAATGAAAAAGGAAGATTTTGTGCTTCTTGTTCTAAAACTGTAGTTGATTTTACTAAAAAATCGACAAAAGAAATTCAAGAATATCTTACAGAAAATAAAGGAAAAAGAGTTTGTGGTCATTTCTACAGAAAACAATTAGATTCTATAGTAATTCAATTACCAGATACTGTTTTCAATACGAATTTATCATTTCAAAAACTGTTTTTTCTAGCGCTATTTATTGCGATGGGAACAACATTATTCAGTTGTAAAACAGAACAAAAAACTCAGAAAATAGAGAAAGTGATGTTGATTGATAGCATTACTAAAATTGAAAAAACAATAGATTCCTTAACAGTTTTCAATCCGAAAGATTCTGCAATGAAAACTTCTTGTGAAACCAAAACTGTTACTAATGAAGAAGTACCTGTTGTTGGAGGTTTACCTAAACCTGAAGAAATAGAAATTGTTGAAGAAGGAGAAGTAATTGTTGAGGTAATGGGAGACATAATTGAAGAAGAAGTTATAGATATTGGAGGTGTACCTATTGTAGAAAATTACGTTGAAAGAAGAGATGGAATTGAACCGGTAATGGGAGATCTTATAACTGAAGAAAAGAAGGTTCAAGAATTTCATTCTTTTCGTTTTGTAGACAAACAACCAAGATTTAAAGGTGTTGTTAAAAGAGCAAATGAAACATGGGAAAAGAACTTTGAACGAAAAATGAATGAATTTGTAACAAAAAACTTTGATTTTTCTACTATTGAAAACTTAGGATTATCAGAAGGAAAAAAGAAAATGTTGACTCAAATTACAATTGATAGTTTAGGTAATGTAAGTAAAATTGAAACTAGAGCACCGCATCCTTTACTTAAAGAAGAACTCAAAAAACAGTTTGAAAAACTACCGCGATTTATTCCAGGAAAACACAACGGAAAAAATGTAAGTGTTCGCTATATAATTCCAATAACCTTTATGGTTGAGTAACACTTTATAAGTACATTTGTAGATAAACTTTTGAAATAGAAATTAAAAAGATGAAAATTTTAATCATCACAGGACCACCATATTCTGGAAAAGGAACACAGTGTGAAATTTTAAAGAACCTTTTAAATTATAAACACATTTCTACAGGTGATCGTTGTAGATTGGAAAAAGAACAAGGAACTGAAATCGGCAAAGAATTATCAAAATATGAAAAGAAAGGAGATTTAGTTCCAGATCAAATCATGAAAACATTATTCAGTCAAATTTTAGATGAAAACAGATCTGAAGAAGGAATTATCTTAGACGGCTATCCAAGAACTATTCCGCAAATGGACGATCTGTTAACTTTAGTTTCTGAAAAAGGATTAAGCATTGAAAAGGTAATTGATATTGAAGTTCCGAAAGAAGAACTATTACTTCGAGCTAAGAAACGAGCAGAAACTTCAAATCGAGAAGACGATAAAGATCCAGAAACGCATTTAAAACGAATTCGAATTTTTGAAGAAACCACAAAGCCAGCGATTGCTTACATGAAAACAAAGTTAGAAGTAGCAACTTTCGATGGAATGGGTTCAATAGAAGAAATTACAGCACGAATTACAGCAAGTATATAACAACAAAAAAGTCTCTTGAAAAAGAGACTTTCTTTATATTTCAAACATCTTTCCTGGCAAAGGTTTTATAATTCCTCTTAATTCCATTTGAAGTAATAAAGATGATAGTTTATATACCGGAATTTCACAATCTAATGCAATTACATCCAAGAGTTGTTTGCCGTTTTTTAATAAATAGTCATATACTTTTTGTTCTAATTCATTTAAATTAATGAATAATTCTGTCTGTTTAACAGTAGGTTTTTCTTGTACATCCCAATTCAGCATTTTTACTAAATCTTCAGCAGAACTCAATAAATGTGCTTGATTCGATTTTATTAAATTGTTACAGCCTTTACTGTAATAATCTGTTATTTTTCCTGGAACTGCAAAAACATCACGATGATAAGAATTAGCGATATCTGCGGTAACTAAAGCTCCTCCCCGTTCAGCAGATTCTATAATAATTGTTGCTTTAGACATTCCAGCAACTATTCTATTTCGTTTTAAAAAATTTTCACGCATAGGTTGTTCGTTATGCCAAAACTCAGAGATAATTCCGCCGTTATTCATAATTTTTGGCAAAAACTGTTTGTGTTTTTTCGGATAAATCTCATTAAGTCCGTGAGCCAAAACAGCGATATTTTGTAAATCATAATCAAAAGCTGTTTGATGTGCGCAAATATCTACACCATAGGCAAGTCCGCTTACAATTAAAGGATTATATTTAGCTATATCTTCAATGAAATTTCTGCAAAATTCCCTTCCATAATTTGTCATATTTCGAGTTCCAACAATAGAAATAATACGATCAGTTTTCCAATTTAATTTTCCGTCATAAAAAAATAATAATGGAGCATCTGTACAATTTTGTAGATTTTTAGGATAATCAGCATCAAAACAATATGAATAAGAAATTTTATGTTTCTGAATATATTCAAGTTCTTTGGTGGCTAATAGAAGTGTTTTTTCATTGAGAAGATGTTGAACAATGTACTCTCCTATCCCATCGATTTTAAGTAAAGCAGATTTTTTTTCTTTAAAAATTTGCGATGCAGATCCCAGCGTGCGTATCAATTTTTTTGATATAATATCACCAACTTTTGGTGTTGACTGTAAACGCAATACAGCCAATAGTTCTTTTTCTAGCATTTTCTTTTTCTTAATTTAGAAGACCAAAATTTTAAAAAATCTAGTCTACTAAACACAAATATACTTTTTTTAAATCAACAAAAAAGCTAACTTTGTACTTATGATGATGAAAAGCTACATAAAGGAATTATTATATCGTTACGATTGTGTGATCGTTCCGAACTTTGGAGGATTTGTTACAAACACAACTACAACTCAATTAGTTGATGGTGTTTTTTATCCACCTACAAAGAAGATTTCTTTTAATGCACAGTTGCAACATAACGATGGTTTGTTAGCAAATGAAGTAGCTTCGATTTTAAACATTTCATTTGAAGAAGCTGTAGCTAAAATTTCTGAAGTTGTTACTGAATGGAAAACAACTTTAAAAGTTGGAGCTTTAGAAATTAATGAAGTGGGTACTTTGGTTTTAAATGAAGAAGATCAATTAGTATTTAAGCCAGAAAGTACTACAAATTTCCTTACGAGTTCTTTTGGTTTCTCATCTGTAAGTTATCCTGTAATTGAAAAAGAAGAAAAGGTAATACCTCTACCAACAATTACTTCTTTTGATGAAGAGCAAATAACACAAGATGAGCAAACTACAAATAAGCCATTTAGAATTACTAAATACGCAGCAGCGGCTGCAATACTTTTAGCTGGTGCGGCTGCATTTCAACAATTTGCACCTAAAAGTAACCTTGATACTTTAGTAGCAGAACAAAATTTAGTAGAAGAGAAAATTCAGAAAGCGACTTTTGTTATTGGTGATAAATTACCAACAATAAGTTTAGACATTACTAAGGAAAATAAGGAAACTGTTTTCATTATTGCAGGAGCTTTTCAATTAGAAGAGAATGCAGAAAAGAAAATAGCAGAATTAAAACAAAAAGGATATAGTAATGCTAAGATTATTGGAAAAAACCAATGGGGCCTTACTCAAGTTTCTGTAGCTAGTTATTCTTCTAAAGAAGCTGCAAAAGAGGCTATTGAAACTATTCGTGAAGAAGCATCTAAAGATGCTTGGATTCTTGTAAAGTAAAAACGATATTTTCTTGATTAAAATTTTAATCCTTTCTTAGGGTTTAATTATCTTTGCGGCAAATTTTAGATATGGAAGCTAAAACGCCACAACAATCAAAAACAGTACTTACAGATTTAGTATTACCTGGAGAAACGAATTATTTAGATAATCTTTTCGGAGGAGAATTATTAGCTCGTATGGATAGAGCGTGTAGTATTGCTGCTCGCCGTCATTCTAGGAGAATTGTTGTAACAGCTTCTGTAAATCACGTAGCATTTACCAAGTCTGTTCCAGTTGGAAGTGTAGTTACTTTAGAAGCGAAGGTTTCTAGGGCTTTTACATCGTCTATGGAGGTTTTTGTTGATGTTTGGATAGAAGACCGTCAATCAGGTGAAAAAACGAAGGTAAATGAAGGTATTTATACGTTTGTAGCCGTAGACGAAACAGGGAAACCTGTGCCAATTCCTAAAATAAATCCACAATCAGAATTAGAACAACAACGTTTTGATGGAGCTTTACGAAGAAAACAATTAAGTTTAATTTTAGCTGGTAAAATGCAACCTAAAGAAGCTACAGAACTTAAAGCTTTGTTTGATTAGTCTTTCTTTGTAATTTTATCTATTTCACCATTCTCTGAAAGCATAATAGCTATTGATCTTGTTTTTTCAAATTGAGAAAATACAATAATCATAATTACAGTGATAGGAACCGATAGTACCATTCCTGTAATTCCCCATATTTTGCCCCAAACAGATAAAGCTAAAATAGTTACTAAAGGGCTTAAATTTAAAGATTTACCAAATAAACGTGGTTCAATTACATTACCTACAACAACTTGAATTGCTCCAACAGCTAAAGCAATAATTATAAATGGAGTAAACTCTCCAAACTGAAGTAAACTAAAAATTGCAGGGAAAATTGTTCCTATCAAAGAACCTACAGTTGGAATGTAGTTTAATAAGAAGATTAAAAAGGCCCAAAAAGGTGCGCTATCTACACCAACAAAAAGCAAAACAAAATAGCTTAAAATACCAGTTAAAAGGCTTACATAGGTTTTTAAACGCAAGTAATTTGAAATTGAATCTTCAATTTTATCTAGCATTGTTTGGATATTGTTATAATTATTTCCTTTGCTTAGAATCATATATAACTTTTTTACAAAGCTACGCTCCTCAAGAAATAAGAATAAGGCATAAATAATAATCATAAATGTATCACCTAATAAACCACTTACACCATTTGCGATATCACCTAAAACAGAACCGTAATTAAAATCTCCTACAACAGATTTTATAGATGTTAAAATATCTACATTTAAATAATTACCTAAATCAGTTATAATACGTTCTATATTAGGTTCGTATTTTGTGTATGATTCGGTAACATTAGTAACGCTATTAGTAATAATTTCAGAAATAAAACCAAAGGCTAAAATGATTATAGAAAAGACCAAAATGTTGCTAATCCATTTTGGGATGAATTTTTCTGCAAAAGGAATTTTATAGATAAGTTTTCTGATTTCTCTAGTAAAAAACCAGAAGATAACAGCAAAAATGAACGGAATTAAAATTCCTTTACCAATTACTAAAACAGCAATAATAGCTGTAGTAACTATAATAAAATTAGAAGCTTTATTCATTAATTTGATTTAATCCAGTTAGCAGGATCTAGTTTTTGGGTGTTTTTTGAAAGTACAAAAAGCAATTCTGTTTTTCCGGTTACTCTATTGGTAAAAACTTTTCCAATAGGAGTTCCAGTAGTAACGTTTTGGTTGTTTTTTACAAAGACAGTTCTAAGGTTAGAGTATGTTGTAATATAATCTCCATGCTGAACCATAACACTTTTTGTTCCTTTATCTGTTTTAATAATACTTAAAACCTTCCCATTAAAAACACTTTTTGCATCATCTCCTTGTTTTCCTCTAATGTGTAAACCAGTACCATTAATCGTAATCGATTTAAATGTAGGATGCGGTTGTTTTCCAAATTTTCTGGTAATAACCCCATTAATTGGCCAAGGTAATCTCCCTTTATTTTGCTCGAAGTTCGCTTTTAAAGTTTTTTCAGCTTTGGTTAATAAAAATTCTCCTTTTTTTGCTTTTCCTTTTTTTCCTTTATTTGCCTTTGCAATAGCTGCTCTAATAATTCGATCAATTCTTTTAGCAACAGCTTTTTCTTCTTTTATTTTTTTATTTAACTGTCGTTTATATTTACTTTCTTGTTTTTTTATTTTCGTAACTAACTCTTCTTGTTCTTCTTTTTCGCTTTCTATTCTGTTTTTTTGGTTAGTTTCTGTGTTAATTAAAACTTTTTTCTGATTTTTCTTTTTAGTTAAAGAATCATTTAAGCGTTCTATTTCTTTAGTTTTATATATAATTTTTTGCGCTTGTTTTTTCCTAAAACTTTTATATTGTTCAATGTATTTTATTCTCTTATATGCTTGTAAGAAATCTTCTGAAGATAGTAAAAACATGGTTTTACTTTGCTGTGATTTACTCTTATACGATTTAAAAACCATATCAGCATAATCGGCTTTTAAATTTTTTAGTTCTGTATTATTTACAGTTATTTTCTTTTCATTTTGCTTAATTTCTTTATTCAATTCTTCTGTCTCTAACCGAATTGTTTCAATAAGCTGTTCACGAACAGTTATTTTCTGACTTAAATCTTTTAAGTCATCTAAAGCGTTTGTTTTTTCTTTTTTAGTTTCAAAAAGTAATGAGTTAATCTTTTTTATGTCCTTGTTTATCTTTTTACGGCGTTTTTCAAGCTCTTTTCTCCCTTGTGCATGAGATGAAAGAGAAATGCATAAAAAACTTAAAATAGATATGTAAAAAAGCTTTTTCACTATAATTTGATTTCTTTATATCCAGAAGGTATTCTGAATGGCATTTCTAAATTAGTATTGAAGTTAATAGATCTAACTTCTATATTAATGTTGGTAAATTTATTCTTCTCTTTAGCTGTAATTACTGTTCTTTTAGGAAATAATAAATTATCTTTTTTAATATAATCAGTATAATCAATATCTAATCGCTGTTCTTTTAATTGATTAACTAAATATTGTTTTTTTAATTTATAGTGATCGGGGTGTATTTGATAAAAAATATCAAATAACAAAGGTTGTTTTTTAGGATGAAGTTGATAAGAGCGATTCACAATATCAACTTTTTGTTTATTCTCAGATATATTTAGAACGGCTTGACCCAGTAACATATTTTGAAGTTGTTCAAAATTAACATCAAAACCTAAAAGTTTCTTTAGCATAGTAAAATCACCTTCAAAATAATTTTTTTTGTACGGAGAATAAAAGCTTACTTTTTCTGGAGTTATTTTAGCTTTAAAAACAGTAATAATTTTAGTTCCTTTTAACCATATAACTTCATCTTTTTTGATTTTCATTTTTACTGAAAAACCAATATCTTCTTTTTTGTCTTTGTATCTAACTTTTAATTTTGCATCGATAGTATTTCCTTCAAAATTAGAAGCTAAATGCCTTTTAACTACTTTTCTTGCAGATAAGTTTTTTATAGCAGAAGTACTTGTAGTTTCTTTAGTAGATTTACAAGAACTTAAAGTTGCGATAATTAATGTGGTAAGTATAAAGTATACTTTTTTCATTGATTACTTAATTTTTTTCTGGTATTTGTTAATGTTTTGGGTATCTCCAGTTCCTTTGTAAGCTTTCAATAACTCTACATAAAACTTTTGTTCCATTTTTCTGTCATCAATAACAAAATCAATACCATTTTGAAGTGTTTCTATAGCTTTTTTATATTGCTTAGTATTATTTAACGCAATACCATTCATAAGATATACCAAAGGTTGTGCAGGAAATAAACCTAAACCTTTTTCACTATATAAAAGCAAATCTTTATTGCTCTTGTTTTTTTCAAGTTGTTTTAAAAGAGAAGTTAAGTTTTTGAATGATTTATCATTGTTAAATACAGTTTGTAAATCTTCCTTTACAATAGATTTTTTAATCGAACGATCAATTTTATTAACGTTCTCTAACTGATTTTTTAATCTGCGTAAACGGCCATCTAAAAGTTTTGCTTTTTCTAAATCGTTAAGAAGTTTTTTAGCTTTAGACCTTTCATTATTCATTAAATAAAGAAAGGCTAACTCTCTCTTTTTTTTAGGGAATTTTTCGCCTATTTTCTGTTGAATTTCAATAGCTTTATCAAAACGACCAGATTTCCTGTATACTTTAACTAAGTGTTCACGAATCCAAAGATTTTCTGGGTCTTTAGTTAATGCTTGATTTGCATATTCTGTAGCTTCTGGAATTTTCTTTAATTCAAAATAGTTTTTAGAAAGTTCGAAAAGTACTGCTTTATCATCGGGGATGATGGTGTTACATTCTTCTAATTGTTGTATTGCTTTTTGATGATTGTTTATAGCTTTAGAAGTTATAGCATCAAAAAACAATTGCTCAAATTCAATTAGCTTTTTTTCAGAAATAGAAGCTTCTAAAACAAGACTGTCTTGAGCATAAATTTGAGAATTAATAAAAAACAAAAAGGAGAGGAGAAAAGGTAAGATTTTAAATACCTTTTTATACTCTCCTAAAGTTTCTTTTTTATGTAAGTTCTGTATAATCACCGATACTTATTGATGTAAATTTTCCATTAAATTTAGTAAAATTACCAATCATAGCGTTATCAAAATTGGCATTGCTTATTTGCACATTCGTTTGAATTAGAGAGTTTGTTATCGTAGCGTTTTCTACAATACTGTCTTCTCCTATAGATACATAAGGACCTATTTTTGTGTTTTTCAACACAACATTTTTACCTACATAACAAGGTTGAATAATTTCTGAATTTTCCAATACAACATCATCAGAAACTAAATTATTACCGTCAGCAGCTTCAAATTCTAATACTTGTTTGTTAGTATCAACCGTTGGATCTTTTTTACCGCAATCCATCCATGCATCAACTTTACCAGGTATAAATTTAGCACCTTGTTGCTTTAAAGATTCTAAAACATTTGTTAATTGATATTCATTATTTTCTTTTAGGTCGTTATCAATTAAATATTGAATTTCTTCTTTAACTTTATCTCCGTTTTTAAAGTAATAGATTCCAATAATTGCTAAATCAGATACAAATTCTTTAGGTTTTTCAATAAAATCTGTAATAAATCCGTTGTCTAATTTTACAACACCAAAAGCGCTTGGATCTTCAACTTGTTTTACCCAAATAGCACCATCAGCATTTGTGTCTAAAGTGAAATCAGCTTTAAATAAAGTATCAGCATAAGCTACAACACATGGTCCACTTAAAGATTCTTTAGCACAGTAAATAGCATGTGCAGTTCCTAGAGCTTCTTCTTGAACATAAACTGAACCTTTTGCTCCTAAATTATTAGCAATTTCAATCAGTTTTTGTTTTGTGTTTGAAGGAAAACCTTTTTTAGCAGGACCGATAACAAAAGCGATTTCTTCTATTTGTTGATCGATTACTTTACTGATATCTTCAACTAATCGCTGTACGATTGTTTTTCCAGCAATTACAGTTAAAGGTTTAGGAGTAGTAAGAGTATGAGGACGTAAGCGAGAGCCTACACCTGCCATAGGAACAATAATTTTCATTTAATCTTTCTAGTTTATTTTATTACCGCAATATACTATATTAATTTTTTTTGAGGTAAGGATTATATTCCTTTAGGAATAGCATTGATTAGAGTTTTTGTATATTCTTTTTTAGGGTTTTTATAAATATCATCTGCATCACCAATTTCTTCAATTTTTCCAGTATTCATTACAATAAGTTGATCAGACATATATTTTACAACAGAAAGGTCATGAGATATAAAAATGTAAGTGAAATTGTATTTTAATTTTAACTCGTTCAAGAGGTTTAAAATTTGAGCTTGAACAGAAACATCTAAAGCAGAAACTGATTCATCACAAATTAACAATTTGGGGTGTAAGGCTATAGCTCTAGCAATTCCTATTCGTTGACGTTGTCCACCTGAAAATTCATGAGGATATCTATTATAATGAGTAATATCTAAACCAACATTTTTAAAAAGTTCTAAAACATAATCTTTTCTTTCTTTTTTATTAGATAGAATTTTATGAACTGTCATTGGTTCCAAAATCGCTTCACCAACTGTTTTTCTGGGATTTAATGAAGAAAAAGGATCTTGAAAGATAATTTGAATATCCTTTCTTATTAGTTTTAATTCTTTTGTGTTGAGTTTAGTAATGTCTTTTCCTTGAAAGAAAATTTCACCGTCTGTAGCTTCTTCTAATTGTAAAATAGTTCTAACTAAAGTTGATTTTCCACAGCCTGATTCTCCTACTAAACCTAATGTTTCGCCTTGGTATAAAGAAAAAGAAACATCATTTACTGCTTTTACTATGTTTGGTTTTGTAAATAAAAATGATTTAGAGATAAATTCTTTTTTAAGATTTTTGACTTCTAAAAAAGGAGCTGTATTATAAATTTTTTTATGATAAGCTTTTCTTTCTTCTTTTGAAAAAAAATTGTTTTCTACAGTTTCATTAATAAAATCTTTTACCGTTGGCAGCTTTTTTAAACGCACATTATCTTTTGGTTTAGAGTTAATCAATGCTTTGGTGTAGTTTTCTTTCGGGTTTTTGAATACTGTAGTGGCATTTCCGTATTCTACAAGTGCTCCTTTGTACATAACAAGAACATCATCTGCAATTTCTGAAACTAAATTTAAATCATGTGAAATAAAAAGAATGCTCATTTTAGTTTCTTCTTGTAAATTTTTTAATAATAATATTATTTCTTTTTGAACGGTTACATCTAGTGCTGTTGTTGGTTCATCAGCGATTAACAAAGCAGGTTTACATGCGATAGCCATAGCTATCATTACACGTTGTTTTTGACCACCACTAATTTCATGTGGAAAACTATTATAAATTTGTTTAGGTCTTGGTAATTTTACTTTTTCAAATAAAGAAATTACTTCTTCTCTAATCTCTTGTTTAGATAGCTTTGTGTGTAGAGATAAAATTTCAGCAACCTGTTTGCCACATGTTATTGTTGGATTTAAAGAACTCATAGGTTCTTGAAAAATCATAGAAATTTTGTTTCCTCTATATTTTCGAAATTCTTTTTCTGAAAGAGTTAATAATTCTTTTTCGTTAAACAAAATTTCTCCACATGTTTTAGCTTCTTTTGGTAGTAATCCCATTATAGCTAAAGATGTTAACGATTTTCCACTGCCACTCTCACCAACAATACCTAAAATCGAGTTGAATTTTATTTTGAAATTAAGTTTGTTAATTACTTTAATTCCTTTGAATGAAATTGAAAAATCCTTAATTATAACCATAAAAAATGATGTAAAAATACTGTATTATTAAAAAACATAGGGTAACTCTATCTATTTTAAATAATTAACCTTGTTTTTTTTGGATTAAAATAAAAAAAAATTATATTTGGCGCACTATTAACAAAATTTTAAGGTTTCGTTTAGGTTTAATTAAACACGAAAACTTATATTTTATAACCCTTCAAAAAATGAAAAACAATTACTTGCCAAAAGTATTGCTTTTCGCTGGTTTGTTGTCTTTTGGATTACAATCTAATGCACAAAGCGAAAAGCAAATTGAGCAAATTCGTAGTAAGTACGATTTGACAAAACTTCAAAGTATTAAAAAGAACATCCAAACCAAAGAAAGTAAGCAAAAGCGCGAAGCTCTTCAAATGGCTAAACAAAAAGGATGGGAAACAAGAATTCTTAAAAAAGATGGAAGTATTATGGAGCTTCAGAGAGTTGTAAATGGTAAGCCTATTTACTATACAACTTTTAATGTTGATGCTGCAAAATCTACTAGAACAAATCATTTACATTCAGGAGGATCGTTAGGATTAAACTTAATGGGACAAGGAATGACTGCAAATGTTTGGGATGGTGGAGGAACACGTAACACTCACCAAGAATTTGATGGTGCAGGAGGAAATAATCGTGTTACTACAATAGATGGTTCTACTTTAAATGGAAATAGTTTTCATGCTCAGCACGTAACAGGAACAATTGTTGCTTCTGGTGTACAAGCTGATGCTAAAGGTATGGCGCCACATGCAAAAGCAAGAACTGCAGATTGGAATAATGATAAATCTGAAGCAACTACAGAGGCTTCTAATGGTATGATTATTTCTAATCACTCATATGGTTTTGCTTTTAGAAATCAGTTAGGTCAAGTTCAATTACCACAGCATTATTTTGGTGGTTATATAGATGAATCTCGTGAATGGGATGAGATATTATTTAATGCACCAAACTACTTAATGGTTGTTGCTGCTGGTAACGATGGTAATGATAACACTGCAAATAATAATCCAACTGGAGGATCAGGATGGGATAAATTAACAGGACATTCAACTTCTAAAAACAATTTAGTTGTAGCTAATGCTCAGGATGCTAATATAGACGCTAATGGAAATTTAGTTTCTGTTTCTATAAATAGCTCGAGTAGTGAAGGACCAACTGATGATATGCGTATTAAACCAGATATTACTGGTAATGGAACAGGAGTATATTCTACTTATGATAATAGTGATACAGCATATAATTCTATTACTGGTACGTCAATGGCTTCTCCAAATGTAACAGGTTCTTTATTGTTATTACAACAACATTATGGAGATCTTAATAGCGGAAGTTTAATGAGAGCTGCAACTTTAAAAGGTTTAGCGCTTCATACTGCTGATGATGCAGGAGCTTCAGGACCAGATGCTGTTTTTGGATGGGGGCTTTTAAATACAAAGAGAGCTGCTGAAGCAATTACTGCTAACGGAAATGGATCAAAAATAGAAGAGTTAACATTAAATAGTGGACAAACATATACTATTACTGTTGATTCAGATGGAACAAGTCCATTATTAGCTTCTATTTCTTGGACAGATAGACCAGGTACTGCTAATACTACTGTAAATTCAACTACGCCAGTTTTAGTAAATGATTTAGATATTAGAGTGACTAAAGGAGGAACTACTTATTTTCCATATGAATTAACAAGTCCTACTACGAGTGCAAAGCAAGATAATAATGTAGATCCTTATGAAAGAGTTGATGTTAATGGAGCGTCAGGAACTTATACGATTACAGTTACTAATAAAGGAAGTTTAGTTGGTGGAAGTCAAGCGTTTTCATTAATAGTTACTGGTGTTACTGGTACTCCTGCAGTTTGTAATGCAACTATTCCTACGGGTGTTGGTGTTACTGGAGTCTCTCAAACAGAAGCTACTGTTAACTGGTCGTCAGTTGCTAGTGCGACTTATGATGTAAGATATCGTCAAACAGGTACTTCTTCTTGGACTGTAAATGCAGTTTCATCAACTACTACTAGTTTATCAGGATTAAGTGCTGGAACTCAGTATGAAGTACAAGTTCGTAGTAAGTGTTCTGATGGAACAAATTCTGCGTATAGTTCTTCAACTACATTTACAACAAATACACCAGCTGCATGTCAAGCTTTACCATACAGTGAAAGTTTTGAGAGTAATGATGGTTGGACTCAAGTTGGTGGAGATGATGGAGACTGGGTTAGAGATAGTGGAGGTACTCCTTCAAGTAGTACAGGACCAAGTTCTGGAGCGGATGGTTCATTCTATATGTTCCTTGAAGCTTCTACTAATGGTAGTGCAGGGCAAATAGGAAATAATGCTACGGCTATTTTAGAAAGTGGATGTTTTGATTTATCAGGAAAATCATCAGCTACATTTGCGTTTAAAAACCATATGTATGGTACAGATATGGGATCTTTAAAAGTTCAGGTTTCTTCAAATGACGGAGCTACTTGGACTGATGTTTGGAATCTATCAGGAAATCAAGGAAATCAGTGGAATTCTGCTTCTGTAGATTTAGCTAGCTATTTAGGAGCTACTATTAAATTAAGAATTGTAGGTTCTACAGGAAATGGATGGAGAAGTGATGTTGCTATTGATGATTTAGAGTTAACAGCTGTAAATGCAGGATCAGATACTCAAGCACCTTCTGCACCATCAAATGTTCAAGCCTCAAGTATTACACAAACTACAGCTACTGTTAGTTGGTCTGCTTCTACAGATAATGTAGGTGTGACTGCTTATGAAGTATTCCAAGGTTCTACAAGTTTAGGAACTGTTACAGGAACTTCTGCAAATTTAACAGGTTTAACAGCTGATACATCTTACACAATTTCAGTAAGGGCTCAAGATGCTGCAGGGAATGTTTCAAATGCTGGAACAGTTACATTTACTACATTAAGCGATAACCCAACACCAACTTATTGTACTTCTAGTGGTAGTAGAACTCAATATGAATGGATTGATAAAGTAGCTATAGGAGGAATTAACAATGTTACAGGAGCAGGTTCTGGATATTCAGATTTTACTGACCAAGTAGGAACTTTAGTTAGAGGAACTACCAATTCTATTGTAATTAGTGCTGGTTTCTCAGGATCTTCTTATACTGAATTTTGGGGTGTTTGGATTGATTTTAATAGGAATGGAACATTTGAAGATAGCGAAAGAGTAACTTCTGGATCTTCTTCAAGCTCTGGAGATTTAACAGATAGTACTGTTATAGTACCAGCTGATGCAGTATTAGGAAATACAAGAATGCGTGTTTCTATGAAATATAACTCTAACCAAACAGCTTGTGAAAACTTTGGAGATGGAGAAGTGGAAGATTATACTATTAATATTGTTGCTTCATCAACAAGTTCAAATTTATTCACAACATTTAGTGATGCAGATGAGTTAGGTAATGAAGATGCAATGAGTGTAGTTGCATATCCAAATCCTGCAAGAGACTTTGTTGAAGTAAAACTTAATACTAAAGGAGATGCATTAAATTCATATAAAATTGTTAATACTATTGGACAAGTAGTTCAAAAAGGTGAATTAACAAATGGAAGAATTAATGTTTCTAAATTAAATTCTGGTATGTATATATTAGAAGTTAATTATGGACCAAAAATATATAACACTAAATTGGTTAAAAGATAAACCCTTCAATTATTTACAACCAATCATAAAGCTCAAACTTTTGTTTGAGCTTTTTTTTTAGTTTTTAAGAATAAAAAAAAACAGGATAAACCCCTGTTTTTTAGTTTTTAAGAGTTTTTAAGAGTTTTTTTAATTAACTTTATAATGAAGCTCTAACTAACCTATGAGTATCTTTATTGGTATCCCCCTTCCTCGAAAGGATTAGATTACTAATCAATTGTGTAACCCCCAAACACGAGAGGACATGAAGAATACGTTCTTATTATTACTAACTATTCTTCTTTCTGTAACAATTACTTCGCAAGAAAGAAGAACCTGTTACTCAAATGAAAATCTAGAGTACAGGAAACAAAAGACTCCAGAGATCCAACACAAAATGGATCTAATTGAGTATCATGCTCAAATGAGAATACAACGAATGGAAAGGTTTCAAAACAAACAAGAAGAAAAACCTATCACTATTCCAGTCGTAGTACACATTATTTATAATAATGAATTAGAGAATATTAGTGACGATCAAGTTCAATCCCAAATTGATGTATTGAATGAAGATTTTAGTAAGACTACTCCGTATCTAACTGATAAATGGCCTCAAGCTGCAGATGTAGGTATACGATTTCAGTTAGCTTCGGAAGATCCTTATGGTAATTCAACTAAAGGAATTACTAGAAAATCGAGTAAAAAAACATCTTGGGGAGCTCAAGACGTTATGAAAAACTCAAAATCTGGTGGAACGGATCCATGGAATACCTCTGAGTATTTAAATATATGGGTTTGTAATATCGGAAACGGAATTTTAGGTTATGCACAATATCCTGGTGGAAAATCAGAGACTGATGGTGTTGTTGTAAATCCAAAATATTTCGGCTCTTCAGATAAAGGAAATAACTTTTATTTAAGTCCACCTTTTGATAAAGGTAGAACAACTACTCATGAGGTAGGACATTTTTTAAACCTTCGTCATACGTGGGGAAATAGTAGAAGTTGTGATTCTGATGATTTGGTTACTGATACACCAAAATCTAATGGACCTAATTATGGTTGTCAAACTGGAACTATTTCTTGTGGCTCTGAAGATATGGTAGAGAATTTTATGGATTATTCAGATGATGCTTGTATGAGTGTTTTTACATCTGGACAAAAGGTTAGAATGCATGCTGTTTTAATGGAAGGAGGATTTAGGCATGATCTAACAAAATCTAATAAATTTAATACAATATCAACAGAATTATTTACACCTAGAAATATAATGATTTCAGAGTTAAAATCTACAGAAGCTCATGTTTCTTGGGATGAAGTAAAAGGAGGGTCTTATGTTTTAAGATACCGTTTGGTAGGTGCTGAAGATTGGAACGAAACTTTTGCGTTACAAACATCAATCGTTTTAAGAGGATTGCAAGATAATTCGGAATATGAAATGCAAATAAAAAGTGTTAGCGCACAAGAAGAATCTTCTTATTGTGAGTATGTTAAGTTTACTACTTTAGAAAAAGATAGATACTGTGTATCTAAACCTTTAAATGCTAATGAACTTTATATCGATGAATTTGTTATTGGTGGTGAAAGTAATAACTCTGGACTTACAGAGGGTTATTCTGATTTTATTAGTCAAACAAAAGAGTTGATTAAAGAACATCAAATCAATATAGAAATCAAACCAAAATGGAAAGATGATATAAAATATGATAGTGGTTATGCTGTGTTTATAGATTATAATCAAGATGGTGATTTCGACGATGAAGAAGAAATGGTATGGAAACAAGAAAAAACATCAAAATCACTAATTGAGGGAAGTTTTTTTGTTCCTGAATTTGCTGTAGAAGGAGAAACAAGATTACGTGTTATAATGAAATATGAAGGTGTGCCTGATAGTTGTGGTGTATTTGATTATGGAGAGGTGGAGGATTATACAGTTATAATTACTAAAGAAGATCACGATAAGCATGAATATGAAGAGTACATAGATTTTGAGGTTTTAGGTATAACAACCACATCAATTAAAGTAAATTTAAATCATACTCGAAATAGATTAAATGTTTTAGGTTATGAAGTGTATCTAAATAATCAATTGTATGGCACAGTTAAAGCTCCTCAAATTGAATTTTTAGATTTAGAACCAGAAACAGATTATATAGTTGGTGTTAAATCAATTTTAGAGTGTCCTGATGTAGATGTAGAAGTATTCGAAGTTTCTGTTTCAACATTAAAAAATGAATTGCTTTATTGTGATTCACGAGGACAGAAATCAACTTATGAATGGATTGATAAAGTTGAAATAGGAGAAATTTCAAATTATTCAAACTCCAATGATGGTTATGCAGATTTTACAGCTTTAGAAACTAATTTAATAAGAGGAGTAGAAACACCAATTGTAGTTAGTGCAGGTTTTTTAAGCTTTACTTATACGGAGTTTTGGTCGGTTTGGATTGACTTTAATCAAGATGGTTCGTTTTCTGATGAAGAAAAAGTTGTATACGGATCTTCAAATAGTAGAGAGGATTTGTATGGTATGATTAATATTCCTGAAACAGCATTACTAGGTAAAACAAGAATGAGAGTTTCAATGAAATATAAATCAATACAAACATCATGTGAATTTTTTTCAGAAGGAGAGGTGGAAGATTATACGATTAATATAATTGATGATCAAAATTCTGGAGATTTAAAAGAGGCTGATATCACAGGAGCGTTTGCTATAGGTGAGGTTGATGTGTTAAAAATTACGGCATATCCAAATCCAACTATAGATTATATTAATGTTGTTTTAGATGAAAAACAAGAACATGAAGTGATTTCTTATAATATTATAAATTCTAAAGGACAAATTGTTAAAAGTAACAATGTTAATGATTTAAGAATAGATATTTCAAATTTAACCTCAGGTGTATATATATTTGAGTTTTTTGACGGTCAGAAGAGATTTCAAACCAAAATAGTTAGAAAATAATCCCCTTTTTTTAATTGTTTAGTTTAAACCCGAGTCTAACTCGGGTTTTTAATATTAATTAACATATATTAATATTAGATGTTAAATTGTTAATTTTATTTATAATTATTTGTTTTTTATGTAACAAAAATATATTTTCGGCCTCCATTTTTGTAAAAAAAACCTATTGTAAGTTTTCAAATTCAATAATTACTAGTGTTTTTTATGGAAATAGGATAAATCATTAAAACCCTTTAAATGAAAAACAAAATTACTTTAGTTTTGGTAGGAATCCTTTTGGCTTCTTCTGCCATTTACTCTCAAACAACAGTAAAACGTAATTGTATAGCTTCTGATCTTTTTGAAGAAAAAATTAAAAAAAATCCTAGTTTAGAAAGAAAGATGCTAGATATGGAAACATATACTCAACAAAAAGTTGCTATAATGAATAATCTTCAAGGTAGAATTGTAGGTGACGTATATCAAATTCCAGTTGTAGTTCATGTATTATATACAAATTCTTCTAATAATATAAGTAATGCACAAATTCAATCTCAATTAGATGTTTTAAATGCCGATTTCCGTAGAACAAATGCTGATAGAACAAATAAATGGTCACAAGCAGCAGATACAAAAATTGAATTTTATTTAGCTGAAGTAGACCCAAATGGAAACCCAACTACAGGTATTACTAGGAAACAAGTAAGTAAATCAACATGGAATACTTCTTTAGGGGAAGGAGATGATCTTAAAAAATCCTCTAGTGGAGGAGTAGATCCTTGGAATCCTGCTGAATATTTAAATATGTGGATTGTTGATAATATTATCAGAAATACACCAACAGGAACAGCAACTATTTTAGGTTTTGCTCAATTTCCTTGGGATACAGATGCTTCTACAGATGGTGTTGTAATGGCAGATCAATATTTTGGAACTACAGGAACTGCACAAGCTCCTTTCGATGGAGGTAGAACTACAACTCATGAAGTTGGTCACTATTTCGGATTACGTCACATTTGGGGAGATGGAGCATGTGGTGTTGACGATTTTGTTGCTGATACACCAGAATCTGATGCTCCTAATTATGGATGTGTTACAGGACATACTTCTTGTGGTTCAGAAGATATGGTTCAAAATTATATGGATTATTCTGATGATTCTTGTATGAATTTATTTACTGCTGGACAAAGAGATAGAATGCATACATACTTACAAGCTGGAGGAGCTAGACGTACCTTGGCTTTATCTGATAAATCTAACGGAGGAACTACAAATCCTCCAACTGGTGATACATGTTCATCAACTGTTTCTTCTTTTCCATATAATGAAGGGTTTGAATCTGGTGATGGATGGATTCAAGTTACTGGCGACGATGGAAATTGGGTGAGAAAATCAGGAAGTACACCTTCTAATAATACAGGTCCATCATCTGCTACAGAGGGTTCTAATTATTTATTCTTAGAAGCTTCGTCAAATAGTAGTACAGGACAAATAGGAGCTAATGCTACTGCTATTTTAGAAAGTGCTTGCTTTGATTTTTCAGGTAAATCGGCGGCAACTTTCTCTTTCGAAAATCATATGTATGGAAGCAATGTTGGTTCTTTAAAAATTCAAGCGTTAAAAAATGGAGAATCTAATTGGACAGACATTTGGTCTGATTCTGGTAATAAAGGAAATCAGTGGAATTCAGTTTCTGTGAATTTAAGTGCCTATTTAGGAGGAAAGGTTAAATTAAGAATAGTAGGTACAACAGGTAATGGTTGGTCTAGTGATATTGCTGTAGATGATTTATCGGTTACTACTCAAGGAGGTTCAACAGTAGATACTCAAGCACCATCTGCACCATCAAATTTACAGGCTTCTAGTATTACAGAAACAACAGCTACTGTAAGTTGGTCTGCTTCTACAGATAATGTTGCTGTAACTGGCTACGAAGTGTTTCAAGGTTCTTCTAGTTTAGGAAGTGTTACAGGTACTTCTGCTAATATAACAGGCTTAAATGCTGGAACATCTTATACAATTTCAGTTAAAGCAAAAGATGCTGCAGGGAATTCATCTGCTGCCGGATCTGTATCATTTACAACTGTAGATAATATTCCAGCTCCAGTTTCTTATTGTTCTTCTACTAGTAATAGAACTCAATTCGAGTGGATTGATAATGTTGAGTTAGGAGGAATTGCTAATGCAACTGCTGCTGGAAGTGGATATTCAGATTTTACAGCTCAGGTTGGAACTTTAGCACAAGGTAGTACAAATAATATGGTTGTTAGTGCTGGATTTAGTGGAACAGCTTACACGGAATTTTGGGCAGTTTGGATAGATTTTAATAGAAATGGAACATTTGAAGATAGTGAAAAAGTAGTTTCAGGGTCTTCTTCAAGTGCTAATAATTTATCTACTACAGTTACTGTTCCTGCAAATGCTTTATTAGGTCAAACCAGAATGCGTGTTTCTATGAAATATAATGCTGCGCAAACTCCTTGTGAAACTTTTGCAGATGGAGAGGTAGAAGATTACACAATTAATATTGTTGCTAACGGAACTACTACAAGAATTGATGGAAATATAGTGGTAAAAGAGTTAGGAAACGAGTCTCCTTTAGTATTGAAAGCTTATCCAAATCCAGCTAGTGATTTTGTGCAAATTGCAGTAAATAATAAATCAATGAGTTTAACAACATATAAAATTGTAAATGCAATTGGTCAAATTGTTAAATCAGGAAATTTAAATGAAGTAAAACAAATAAATGTATCTAAATTGAATCAAGGAATTTATGTTTTAGAAGTTAATGATAGTCAAAAATCATTAATAACCAAATTGGTAATAAAATAAAGCATAGATAATCCCCTATATTGTTAATTAAGCCCAAGTTCTAGTAGCTTGGGTTTAATTTTTATAATAGATTTAATTTAAAACATTATATTTTAACTTTAATATTAAGATTTAATTAAAAAATTAACATTTTGTTTTGTTTTGTTTGTGTTTTTTTTATTTTTACTGCACAAACTAAATAGTCAAGTTGCCTCCACATCTTCACTAAACTTTGAATATTTAGATAAACCATTAAAACCCTTTTAAAAACAATGAAAAAAATTACTTTTTTGTTTCTACTTGTTGCTGGAGTTATGTTTTCGCAACAAAGAAGAAATTGTCATTCTATGGATAACCTAGAATTCAGACAATCAAATGACCCCCAACTAAAGGAAAGAATGCAACAAATTGAGAACTTCACTCAAAACAAATTGCAACAACTTTCAGGATTACAAGGAAAAATTAACGGTGATATTATCACTATTCCAGTTGTTGTTCATGTTATTTATAACAATGCTCAAGAAAACATCAGCGATGCCCAAATTCAATCACAGATAGATGTTATAAACGAAGATTTTAGAAGAACAAACTCAGATGCTACGAACAAGTGGTCTCAAGCAGCTGATACTCAAATTGAATTTCAATTGGCTGCCATAGATCCTAATGGTAATCCAACAAACGGTATTACAAGAAAATCATCAACAAGAACTTCTTGGGGTACTAATGATGCCATGAAATCTTCATCTAATGGTGGAGTAGATGCATGGAACACAGCCGAATATTTAAATATGTGGGTGTGTAACATAGGTGGAGGAATTTTAGGATATGCTCAATTTCCTGGAGGGAGTGCCTCTACAGATGGAGTAGTTATGAGTCCACAATATTTTGGTAGTTCAGATAAAGGTTCTGGTTTCTATTTATCGGCACCTTTTGATAAAGGAAGAACAACTACTCATGAAATAGGACACTTTTTAAACCTACGTCACATTTGGGGTGATGGTGGTTGTAGTGTAGATGATTTTGTTTCAGATACACCTACTTCAGATGCTGCAAACTATGGATGCTCAACAGGTCATACATCATGTGGATCAGAAGATATGGTAGAAAACTACATGGATTATTCTGATGATTCTTGTATGAACTTATTTACTTTAGGACAAAAAAACAGGATGAGAGCCGTTTTAGAAGCTGGAGGATCTAGAAGAAGCTTGGCGTTATCTGATAAATTTACACCTGTTGCTTGTAATGCAACAGTACCAACAGGAGTTTCTATTTCAGGAGTTTCTGCTTCAGGAGCAACAGTAAACTGGAATGCCGTTACTGGAGCATCTTACGATGTAAGATATCGTGCTACAGGAACTTCTTCTTGGACAGTTAATTCTGTTTCTGCAACATCTGCAGCTATTTCAGGTTTATCAGCATCTACACAATACGAAGTTCAAGTTCGTAGTAAATGTTCTTCAGGAAACTCATCTTATAGTGCTTCTGTTAATTTTACTACAACAGCTGTTCAGATTAATTATTGTAGTTCAAAAGGAAATAATGTAAGTGATGAATATATTGGTAATGTAACTTTAGGAAGCATAAATAATGCTTCTGGAAGTGGAAATGGATATTCGGATTTTACGTCTATTTCTACAGATTTAAGTAAATCTTCTTCTGCTTCAATAACAATTACTCCAACATGGACAGGAACTATTTATGCTGAAGGATATGCAGTATTTATCGATTATAATCAAGATGGTGATTTCTCAGATAGTGGAGAAACAGTTTGGACACAAGCTGCAACAAGAAATACACCAGTAACAGGAAGCTTCACTGTTCCTGCTGGTGCAGTTGAAGGTACTACTAGAATGCGTGTTTCTATGAAATATAATGGAATACCAACTTCTTGTGAAACATTTACTTACGGAGAAGTAGAAGATTATACTGTAAATATTACTACAGGAGGAACTAATCCAGGTGGTTGCGATACGTTAAATTTTAACGATTATACATTATCATCTTTCTCTAATCAAGATGCTGCTGGAAACTCTTCTATAGGTTCAGGAGGAAATTCACTAACGTTAACAAATAATACTTGGAAGTATATTGCATTAAATTACACGGTAACTCCAAATACTGTTATCGAATTTGATTTCAGTAGTACTTCGGAAGGAGAAATTCACGGAGTTGGTTTTGAAAATGATAATTCATTAACATCAAGTAGATATTTTAAAGTTCATGGAACACAAAACTATGGTGTAACGAATTACGATAATTATGCTGGCGGAACTAAAACATATGTAATTCCAGTTGGAGATTCATATACAGGAAACATGGATCGTTTAGTATTTATTAACGATAACGATGGTGGTTCTGGAAATAATTCTACATTCTCTAATGTGAAAATTTATGAAACTTCTTGTTCTTCATCTAGAACTGTAGTTGAATTTGGAGCAAGAATCGATGTTTTAGGAGATGAAGATGAAAATACATTAGCAACATTAACATTAGCACCAAACCCAGTAGCTAAAGGAAGTGTATTAGAAATATTATCTTCAGATAATTCAGATTTATCAACAACAAACTATGCAGTAATCAATATGCTAGGTCAAACTGTGAAGAAAGGAAACTTAAATAATCGTGTTATAAATACGAACACATTAACTCCTGGAGTTTACATTTTGAATTTAACAAATGAATATACACAAACGAAGAAACGTTTTGTTATTAGATAATTGTACTATTTTTGAATGAAGAAGAGACCGTTTTTTAAAACGGTCTCTTTGTTTTTATCGCTATTGAAATCATTACATTTGTCTTTTATTTAGAAATTCATGAATTACCTTACTGTAGAAAATATTTCCAAAGCTTATGGAGAGCGCGTTTTGTTTGAAGATTTATCTTTTGGAATTAATAAAGATCAGAAAATAGCTTTTGTAGCTAAAAATGGAAGTGGTAAAACATCAATTTTAAATATTGTTGCAGGAAAAGATACGCCAGATTCAGGTCAGGTTATCAGTAGAAAAGGAATTCATATTGCGTATTTATCTCAGGAACATAATTTTGATGCAAATCAAACAATAGAAGAAACAATTTTCGCTACAGAAAATAAAATTCTTCCAATTATTCAGCAATACGAAGCAGCTTTACAAAATCCAGATGACGCAGAAGCTTATCAAAAAGCATTCGATTTAATGGACCAACACAATGCGTGGGATTTTGAAACACAATACAAGCAAATTTTATCGAAACTAAAGTTAGATAATCTGCAACAAAAAGTAGGTTCACTTTCTGGAGGACAACGTAAACGTTTAGCTTTAGCAATTATCTTAATTAATAAACCAGATTTATTAATCTTAGATGAGCCAACCAACCATTTAGATTTAGAAATGATTGAATGGTTAGAAGCATTCTTTTCTAGAGAAAAAATTACCTTATTCATGGTAACACACGATCGCTATTTTTTAGAGCGTGTGTGTAATGAGATTATTGAATTAGATAACGGACAACTATATAAATATAAAGGAAACTATTCGTATTATCTTCAGAATAAAGAAGAACGAAAAGCTTTAGAAGCTACAAACCTTAGTAAAGCAAAAAGTTTATACAAGAAAGAATTAGATTGGATGCGTCGTCAACCAAAAGCAAGAACGACAAAATCTAAATCTAGAATCGATGATTTCTTCGAAATCAAACAAAAAGCACACCAGCGTAGAAAAGAACACGAAGTTCAGTTAGAAATTAACATGGAACGTTTGGGGAGCAAGATTGTAGAATTACATAAACTGAAAAAATCTTTTGATGAAAAAGTAATTCTAGATGGTTTTGAGTATGTATTTAAAAAAGGAGAGCGTATTGGAATCATTGGAAAAAATGGAACAGGAAAATCATCGTTCTTAAATATCTTAACGAAACAATTACCATTAGACGGCGGAAAAATTGTAGTTGGAGAAACGGTAAAGTTTGGATATTACACCCAAAAAGGAATCAACATTAAAGAAGGGCAGAAGGTCATTGAAGTAATTAAAGAATTCGGAGAAGAAATTCCGTTAACAAAAGGAAGAAGAATTTCTGCAGCACAATTATTAGAACGATTTTTATTCGACAGAAAAAAGCAATATGATTTTGTAGAAAAGTTAAGTGGAGGAGAGCAGAAGCGATTGTATTTATGTGCGGTGTTAATTCAGAATCCGAATTTCTTAATTCTCGATGAGCCAACCAACGATTTAGATGTAGTTACACTAAACGTTTTAGAAAACTTCTTGTTAGATTATCCTGGAAATTTAATGGTAGTTTCTCACGACCGTTATTTTATGGATAAAATTGTAGATTCTTTATTTGTTTTTAGAGGAAATGGAGTAGTGGATAATTTTCCTGGAAATTACTCTGATTTTAGAGCTTATGAAGATTCTAAGGTCTCAGAACCTAAAACTGAAAAGAAAGAAGCTGTAAAACGCGAAAAAACACATCAAAAAGGAAAGTTAAGTTATAATGAGAAGCGTGAGTTTGGTGTTTTAGAGATTGATATTGAAAAACTACAAAAGAAAAAAGAGCAGATCGAAGCACAATTTGCTAATGGAGAAGTAGCTTCAGAAGATATTAACGACAAATCTTTAGAGCTGCAACAAATCATAGAGGATTTAGAAACCAAAGAAGAACGTTGGTTCGAATTATCTATGAAAATGGAAGAATAAAAGTTTTTCTAAATGAACTTTAGAATATTTTTGAGAATTAAAGTATCTGCTTGATATTCACTACCTAAGGTTTTTGTAAAATTTTCCTTTAATTTTTTGTATTCTTCAGTTGTTTTAAATTGTTTGAATTGTAGTGCTTTAAAACTTTGAAGGTCGATATAATTGAAAGTTCTTTTACCGATGTAATTGCCCTTGTAAAATTCTAAAAGAGTGTGTTTTTGGTCTTCTTTTTTATTTTGATATTCATTGTAATTATCTATTCTGATAAAACCAGAAAACCAGTCACAAACAGTTCTGTCTTTAAAAACATTTTTAAGAACCGATTTCAGTTTTAAATTGACTGTGTTTCTATCAAAGATTCGAATATCAGTAACTTTTAGTTTTTCATTTTCAACTGAGAAGCTACCTATATAACCTCTTGTTAAGGCAGTATTTGAAGAATGAAATTTATTTAATTTCGGATTTTCCTTAAAAAAAGTCTCCAGTATATATTCATTGATGTGATAGGATTCACCATCAAAAATCAAAATATCTCTTATTTGCTTCGTCATTTACAACGTTACTTTTTCAGTAATTTGATAAGAGGTTCACGATAATCAAAAATCCTTTTCATTTAAGTAAACCCTGTTTTTAACAAAGTCAAAATTCATAAAAATCTCAGCATGATCTTCTTCATTTTCTAAAAAATTTTGAAACGACTTTTATTGTCATAATAATTTTTTCTTGGCCATTTACAAAACGATTAGTAAAGTTAAATAGATAAGTGACAAAAACATGCTTTTCACTTAAAAAATCTCATCTTCATTTTTAAAACTCTTAAATTCGATTGGATTGTTACTGAAATCTAAAACAAACATAGTTTTCTGTTCACCACGAGTTCCTGCATATCTTGTTTGTGGTGGTATAATAAATTCAATATTGTGAGATTGCAATGCATTTTTAATAAAATCAAATTCGTGATCTTTTACAATACAACCAAAATGTGGAATAGGAACTTTTACTTTATCCACTTTTCCGCAGTAATCTAATTCTGGAATATTATTGGAAATATGAGCAGACAATTGATGTCCGAAAAAATCGAAATCTATCCAATGTTCGGTTTGTCGTCCGATAGTACAGTTTAAAATTTCATGATAAAATCGATGTGTACTTTCTATGTCTTTAACTTTAAACGCAAAATGAAATCTGTTCATAATTAATATCCTTTTTGAATTGAAACTACATTTATAAGTTCTTTTTCGTTTAACAAGTTTTTGTAATTGGTAACCACAATACCCGAAGCTGTTTCAATATTGGTGATAGCAGCAATATGTGGTGTTATGGTAATATTCTTGTGTTCCCAAAATGGGTGATTTTCAGGTAAAGGTTCAGTTCGAAAAACATCGAGTAAAGCACCTGATAAATGTTGATTGTTTAATAGTGTAAGTAAATCGTTTTCCACTAAATGTTCTCCGCGTCCAACATTAATTAAATATCCGTTTTTGTTGAGTCGTGAAAGATTTTCAAGGTTTAAAATATTTTCTGTTACAGAGGTTAATGGTAAAATATTAATTAAAATATCTGTGTTTTGTAGTACGTCAGTCAAACAGTTATTTCCGTGAAAACAAGACACGTTTTCTAATGTTTTTTCTGATTTCGACCATGCTTTTACTGTAAATCCAACTTGCACTAATTTTGTAGCAACATGAGTTCCGATTTTTCCTAAACCTAAAATTGAAATAGTGGTAGTTTTTATTGTTTTATACAATTTTTGCTGCCATTGCTTTTCTTTTTGAGCTGTCTGATATTCAGCAAAACGTTTTATATGAGATAAAACACCTGTTAAAATAAACTCGAACATATCTTCAGATAATCGATCATCTACAATTCTTGTCACAACGCAATCTGAAGCCAAATCCTGACTTTGAATTATGTGTTCTACTGAAGCTCCAACAGATTGTACGACTTTTACATTTGGAAATTGTGCTAAAATATTTGCTTCAGGTTTCCAACACAAAGCAAAAGTGATGGCTTCTGCATCAGTTACATTTGGATAAATATCAATAGTGGTATCTGGCAACTTGGCTTGCAAAGCTTTTTGCCAAGGTTTCGGATCTTTATTGTTAAAACAGATTACAATACTCATCTTCTTTTTTTACAAATTTCTAATTTTTAGGATAGTTGTAAAAATGTAATCGTTTGTGTTTTTGTAAATTTACTTCTGAATGACGTGTAATTTTAAACGTTTACTTATGATTGATAATATAGATACACAAATTTTAAAAGCTTTAGAAAAAGATGCACGACTTTCTTTTGCGGAAATAGGACGTTTAATTAATCTATCTGCATCTGCGGCAAGAGAACGTATTTTAAAAATGGAAGATGTAGGTTTAATTAAAAAATACACGATTGAAATAGATCATTCTCAGTTGGGTTACGATTTAGAAGTATTTATTTTGGTAAAAGTGTTTCACGGAAAACTTCGTTCGTTTTTAGATGCGATACCAACAATAACAGAAATTAAAAAAGCACATAGAATTACTGGAAATCAAAATGTACATGTAAAAGCGATGCTTAAAAATCAGTTGCATTTACAGCAATTAATTGATCGATTAATGTTATTTGGCGATACACATACCTTGTTGGTTTTATCAGATGTTATGGAGAAGAAGTAGTTTGATATAAAGATAATCCTTGTTCAATATCAAAAAAAATCAATAAGATATACATATATAACTTATTGATTTTTTAAAGTTAATTAAATTAGATCTGATAGCAGGGCTCGAACCTGCGTCCACCCGGTCCAAGAGCCGGGCGCTCTACCACTGAGCTATATCAGAAAAGATAAGTGCAGGGCTCGAACCTGCGTCCATTCGGGTTGGAGCCGAATATTCTACCACTGAACTAACTTATCTTATTTTTTATCAAGATAAAAAGTGCATTTTTTTACCTGAAAAATATTTTTGCTTTTTAAGTATTGTTGCTATATACGGGTTAGAAATAACTACACCATGAACTAATTCTGGAGTAGGTTTAAATTTAACAACTTTTTCTGTTTTTGGGGCAATCCAACCAGATTTTTCTGGGTTTAATCCAGCTTTTTTACAATACTTAACCACCATTTCTCTATTACATTTTTCTTTACCTTGAAATACTTCCCAAGGTAAAGGAATTTTATTCCAAACTTCTGTATTTGGATCCAGTTTTCCTCCAGAACTATAATGCCAAGCTACAACATCTGCTGCCATTAAACGCAATACTTTTCCAAAACAAATCTCATGTAAAATATCATCCATTCCTAAGGCATAAATAATATTCATCCAATTATCTCTGGCTTTGTTCCATGCATTTGCTGTATTGTTCCATGTTGTAGAATCGTTTCCTCTACGAACAATCATGGTTTCACGATTAATATTACTTTTCACCCAAATTTCTTCTAAAAAGTAAGCTATCTCTTGAAGAATAGAAGTCCATTTTCCTAACAATTTTCCTTTCTCTTTGTCTGAAAGATTTTGTAAAACTTCTTTACTAGTATAAATATGTGAAATTGCCCACCAATTAGTTTGATTTTTTCTTACGCTTTTTACTTGATTTTTTAACCTATTGAAAACATTAGTTTCTGTATCAATTCCTTTGCAACGATTTAATAACATATTTGATATTTCATCAAATGATTTTTCTTGACTAGTATTTGTAAACACACTACGCAGGTTACAACGAGCATTATAATAAGCAATAAAACATGCTGAGTTGATATCTTTTTTGAATTCTTCAAAACTTAATGTATGTGATAAACCGTGTTTACCAATCTTTTGAAATTCAATTTTTTTAATTTCTCTACTATAAGCTAATAACTTCTTTTCTAAACGTTTTAAAAGCCTCCATTTTTTATTATACTGTCTTTTACTTATATCTAATCCCTTTTCATTTCTCTGGTGTTTATTTAATCGATCGCCAAGAAAATTGTTTGCACCAAATTCTTTGTTAATTAAAGAGGATATGTTTTTAATAAATTGCTGAATTTCATCTATATTATTATAATCAATCGTCTTTTTAAGATTTAAATTAAATATTTCAATAGCTTTTTTAATTTGCTTTTCTGCTCCAATAGCAGTCGCAAATTCTTGCATCATAGAAGTATAACCAAAGAATACATTTTTGAGAGATCCTTTAGATGCTTTTCCTAAAATGATTTTTTCCTGAGGAGATAATTGATCTCCTAAAAACTCTTGAATCATTAAAGCAACATCTTCTGGACGTTTTCTTAAGAGCAATGTTCTATGTAAATCTTTTAATGTATTCATCAATGATGATTTTTAATTACAGTACAAGATTACAAACGTATTACGCATTGTATTTGCGTAGGTAGAAAACAGTTTTGTTTTTTTAAAAAAAGTTTCTAGTAGTTTTATTCGTTAAATTATTTAACTCGATTACATTTTATAAACTACAACGACCATTGTCGAAATCATTTAAAGAAGGATTATATGCATTTCTAGCTATATCAAAAGTTGAAAATGAATTTGAGGTAACAAGGTTCTGAATACCACAAAAATTATTCAATTTAGCATTGAAAGAAATAAATAGATCACCAACAGAAACGATATTTGATAAAGAATTAATGTTTTCTAAAGAATCGTTTTTTTCAATATAAATGCCTTCTCGGCTATGTTCACCAACCTGTTTTAAGTTATCTAATCCATCAAGGTTTAGCAAATTATTATTTTCAGTTATATACAAACTATTTGTTTTAGTGATTGATTTTAAACCTTTAACAGATGTTAAAGATGCATTTTTAGTGATATTAATATAAGTTAAGTTGTTGTTTTCATTTAAAGAAAGAGCATCGATATTTTCTAATTTTTCATTTGAGGTAATTATTATATCTTTTGTAATTGAAGTAGCACTAAAACCAGATAAGGTTTCTAAATTTTTATTAAATGATATTTCTAGATGATTAATGTTTTTAATACTATTAAGTCCTTTTAAGTCTAGAATTTTATCGTTATTGTTAATTTCTAAAGAATTTATAACTTTAACTTTTTCAAGAAAAACCTCTAAGTTTTCTAATGAAGAATTGTTTTTTATAACTACATAAGAAGTTTCATTAAGTTGATTAAGTCCTCTTAAGTTTTGTAAATTACTATTGTCTTGAATTTTTAAACTTTTTATTGATGTTACCTTAGAAAAACAATCATTAAGATTTTTAATTTGTGTATCAGTAATAGTAAGTTCCCTTACACTGATTAGGTTATCGAACCCATTAATTTGGTTTAATAAAGGGTTAGCTTTAATATATAAAGCATTTAGAGTGGTTATGTTTTTTAAAAAGGCATTAATACTTTTTAAACCAGAATTGTTTTCTATAATAACCTTTCCTTGAATAACTCTAAGACATTCGAATAAATTATCTAAATTTATTATTGGATCATTTTTTAAAAGATCTTCTTTTATTATTAAATCTCCTTCTATAGATTTATATCCGTGACTATTAAAATCATCCACTTCTTTTTGTGTTGTTAAAATAGCGGAATTGTATAAAGTTCTTAAATTATCTCCGCAACGATCTGTTTGTTGGATAAAATCATCCTTATCGCTTTCGCAGGAACTAATAATAAAAGATAACAGTAAAATTAAAAAGTATTTAGTTTTCATAGTTTGGTTAGAATACAATTTTATATACCTTAAATCTACAAAATAAGTTAGTTAATACCAAAAACCTCATTTTAATCATTGTTTTACAATCATTTTGTGAGCTTTTATTAAATTATCTAATCCAGAATCCATATTTCTATTTTTTAACCAAAGTCCTGTAGTTAGTAATGAATTGCCTGTGAAATTTTGTTCTGTAAGTACTAAATTTTGTTTTGGATTTATCATTAAGAAACGTTCTCCATAACCGTCAGACCATACCGTTTCTGTATTAGAATCAATCCACCATTGATACCCAAAGCCATCGTAACGACCATAGTTAATGTGATTTTCCTTTAAATTGCTGTGTGAGGTTATACTTTTTTTAATCCATGTTTTAGATACAATTTGTTTCCCGTTCCAAACACCTTCATTAGCAACCATTGCACCAATTCTAGCTAAGTCTCTTGTGCTTAAAAACAAATAATATTGTTTATGTTTTGAAGGTTTTTTAGGTAGAAACCAAGGAGTGCCAACAATCACATTGTTTTCAGAAAAATCTTGTAACCCCATAGGTTTTGCTAAATATTTTTCCATAAAACTTCCAATAGACATTTTAGTTTCTTGTGTAAAAATGCTCCCTAAAGCATTAGCATCGAAATTGTTTGAGAAAAAGTAAGTTCCTGGAGCATGACTTTCTCTTTTTGGTCTATCTGTTATTTGTGAATCGTGTTCTCCTTGTGAAGGTAAAAATATACCAGATTTAAACATTAAAAGATCTTGTATTGTAGCTGTTTTTTCTTTCTTTGTTAAAGGGACAATTTCATCGATTTTAAGCTCATCTAGTGTTTTATGAATATCGATCAAACCTTTATCTACTGCAATTCCATATAATAAACCTAAAATGGATTTTCGAATAGATGCTATATTCATGATTTTATCTGTAGAACCGTATTCATAAATAATCTTTTCGTTTTTCAGAATAACTATTGAGCGTGTTCTTGAAGGTTTTGTTTTAGGTGTTAATATATTTCGAATTTCTTGAGGAAGAGGTTTTCCATAAGTTAATCTTGTTTGATATTTTGGATTTGGATTGCTAACTCTTGGTACTGCTATGTAAACGAAAAATACAATTAGTAGTAAAAGAATGCTTAAAAGTGTTCTTTTGATAATTTTTTTAGTTCTCATATGTCTATTTTAAATACGTGTCAATATTTATTTTTCTACTTCTATTGTTGGCATTTTTCACAGCTTTTAAGATGTTGTTTAATGTCAATCGGTTTAGATATTTTCCATTGGCAATTACAGCTTCTATACTTTGTGAGTTTTTTATGTTTTCTAGCGGATTTTTATTTAGAAGTACTAAATCTGCACGATAACCAACTTCAATTTTGCCTATAGGTTCTTTCATCCAATTTGCAGTTGCGGAAGTTGTAGCTCTTAATATCTCGGTGTTAGTTAATCCTATTTCACTAAGTGTAAGCAGTTCTTCGTGTAATGAAAAACCAGGAACAGTTCCAGCGGCACCGTTTGCATCTGTTCCAACTGTAATCACTACATTGTTTTTAATTAGAGTTTTTGTTATTAAATCTATTGCTTTTATGTAGGTATCCCAATAAATTTTTGCTTCAGTTTTTTGTTTTTCTGAAAAGTTATTAGAATACTCATAAGAGTTATTACCAGGAAGCCATCCTTTTGAAATTGAAGAACCTTCTATCCATCCCGGATTTTGATATTCTAAAGCAATAGTTTTGAGATAATCTGATAAGTGAAAAGCTTGTTTTGCGGCACTTTTATTAGTCGCTACGGTTGTAGAAATTGTAATATTATTCTTTTTTAACTGAATAGCAATACTATCAATATTTTCTTCAAGATGTTTAAGGTATATCTTTGCATTTTTTGAAGAAATATGTCCAAAACTAAACATAGAAGCATATAATATTGATTCTACATGTGATAATTGTGATTGACCAGAAGTATAAAGTTCCTCAAGTGTAATAGGAACCGGTAAATGTCCAATAACAGGAATGTTTATTTTTTTAGCTTCATCTATAACTGCATAATAATTAGTTTTGTTAAGATCGGAGCTTAACTTAATGGCTTTATAACCTTTGTTTTTATAATAATGAACTGCTTTTCTTGCTGCTTTTGGAGTAGTATAATTTTGATGACGTCTTTCCATCCAGCTTCTAAAATTAGCTTTCATTCCTTCTTGGCTACTAAGTTTAGGCGAAACAATGTAAATGTTTGGTCCAATTGATCCATTATCAATTTCTTTTTGATATTCAAAATGCTCTTTCATTCCTGTCATTTCTCCCACATGAGTAATTCCATTGGCGATATAAAGAAGTAAGTCGTTTTTACTTTTCTTTAAATGCACATGAGAATCAATTAATCCAGGAATTAAGTATTTATTGCGCCCGTCAATTTTATAAAATTCTTTAGTAACAGGAGTACTATCAACATGAACAGCAATGATTTTTTTGTTTTCTACTAAAACTGTCTGATTCGGAATCATAGTTTGTGCATCAGCACTTAATATATTCACATTAGTAATAGCTAATTTTCCTGAGATAGCTTTAAACTGAGAATTATCTACAATTTCAGTGTGGGCACCTAATACATGATCTATCTCTGAGCGGAAATAGAAATACACACCAATATCTACTAATAAGATTCCTGTAAGAATTCCTAATATCCACTTTTTAATTGTTGATTTCATATGTCTATCGTTTGAAATGTTTTAGCAAAAGACAGTAGAAATCTTTATTTAGTTACATACAAAACCCTTGAAAATACTATTAAAAAAGATTTTGAGAGTACAAAAAATAAAGAAGAAGGTCTTTAGACCTTCTTCTTTGTTTTTATGTTGAGCTATTTTATTTGTTGAATAAAACAGAAGCTTGTCCGTATTGAAAATGAATTGGGTTATGTCCAGGGTCATTTTTATACATGTAAATTTCTGATGGTGGTTTTTGGAATAACATAATAATATCTGAACCTCCAAACCTGAATTTTCCAAATTCTTGTCCTTTAACTACAGTTTTTCCTTGCAATTTTGTGTACATGTCTACACCAGAAACTTGACACATTCCAATAGGTAAAATAGCTACTTTACCAACTTCTGGTCCAGCATCCATAATCACTATTCCTCTGGCTTGATTAAATTCGTAACCATCTTCGGCACCATCTGGAGCATCCCATTGTCCGTTTTCCTGTAATTCTACATTTAAAAATACTTGTCCTTGCACAGGAATAATTTCTAAAATTTTTCCACTTACAGGTGTGTGAAAACGATGATAATCGAAAGGACTTAAGAAATAATGTACAAATGTTCCACCATAAAAATCATCACTATATTTACTGAATTCTAAAAGTTGATCAATAGTTCCAATAGTATGAGTTCCTTTTAAAGAAACTTTAGTTTCAACACCTTTCTCATCTAAAACATTTCCGTTGTTATCGATTGGATAAAATTGCTTGTAAGTACAGTCTGCAGGTGATGTAATCACAGTATTATCATTTGGAGCTGTAATTGGACGTAAAGGACTTATTCCTGTTTCTGGATCTGCATCATTAAACTCTCTATAAAAGAATTCATTAAATGTTTTCCAGTTTTTTTCATTTTTAGCGTATAAAGGAAAATTATACATTGTATCGTATTTAAACGATTGTAAACTTTCTTTAGTTAAAGAAGCTTCTGTATCTAAGAAATTACCCCAAGCTTGTGCAAAATCTAGCAACCAATTCGCGAATTTTTCAAAGCTTTGCATTGTTAGTTGTGTTCCAGGAACTTTTTGATCAATTAACCAATAAGATTGACATAATAAATCATATACTTTTTGATTATATCCATTTTTTTGATTGTTACTTTTCCAAGCATTCGGATAGGTCGGGTCATTACTTTCATTAGGAACTAAACGAACATATAAATCTAAGTAGTCTAAATAAGCATTAACGGTTGTTGGCCATCCATTCCCTTGAAAAACATTATCAATTGCATGATATAAATCTGAGTTTAATTTTTCTTTTGCTTCAGTTGAAGCAGCGAGTAAAGAAGCTTCTAAAGCAGCAGTCATTCTTACATCTTCAGAAAGAATTTGCTTTAATTTAGCAACTACAGGGGCGTGTTCATGTGTTCCAATTGGAACTACTACAGTTTTTTGCGTTTGAGTTTCCATACGTGTTTTGGTTATTAATGATATTTAAAGTTCTTAAAAACACGTGTTTAATTGAGTTAAAAAGTCATAAAGGGTTGATTTTTAATTATAATCGACTAAGATTTGAGTATGGGAATTTTTGATTTTACTTTCTTATATAAAATGAATAAGAATTATGAGCTTTATTCAATAACTATTGCCAAATCATGTTTATTTATTTCTATATAATTTAAAAGATGTTCTTCTAGTGCTTTGTCTTTTTCCATAGCACTAAATACTAAGTTTTTTACATGAAGTAGAGAATCTCTGGTGGTTGCATTTATCGATCTTATAGCATCGCCACGATGCTTTTCTAAACTATTCATAAACTCAGGAGTCTCTTTTATGTTTTCGTTCATTAAACGTTCGAAAATGGCTTCATAAACTATAGCTTCTAATAAAGTGAAATCCTTATGTTGTAATTCAATCTCTTTTAAACCATTAATTCCAACACAAATTTTAGTGCTATAAATATTTCCCTTTTTTTCAGATAAGAAGAATTTAGAAGCAACTTTCATTAATTCTTTTTTAGTGAAAGTTTCCTTTTCGCTTTTGTTATAGAATGTTTTATAAAAATAGCTTTTGAATTTTTTATTATCTAATTGAGCTGCAAAAATTGCTTTAGCTTTTGTGCTGTCTGGTAATATTTTTGAAATAGAATCTATTGAAATTTTGTTAGTTAGTAAATATTCATATCTTCGAGGTGTTCTGTTAATTTTAGCACTAATACTGTCATCAATTTTAACTAATGTTGTACTAACAAATTGAAGATTTTTTCCTTCATATTCAAAATTTTCAATTTTTAATTGCACATAATCACCAATATTAAAAGGCGAGGTCTTTTTCTGACAACTGAAAAAGAACATAGAAAAGAAAAGTAAAACAGCTAGATTTTTCATAGTATTATGATTCATAAACAATTTTGTAAAGGAAAACTTTACAAAAAAGAAAAACAATAAAAAGTTAATTTTATTGTTTTTAATTTATGCTATGAATTATCTTTTTTCTTTAAGAAAACGCTTTAATAAAAATTGTTTCAGCTATTCTAAAATTAGTTCTAGAAACAAAAAACATTTTGTTTTAAGTTGTTGTTTGTTAGTGTTTTATTTGGTTTTATGTTAATTGTTCCAACCTCTTTTTTCAAATGTCCTTACATTTTCTACATCTTTTATTTTTATCAGAAAATTAGTTAGTTTTTTTAAATTGTCATCGGCTAAATTTCCTTCAAAAGGATTAATATAAATTGCATTTCCAAAGTTGTCTTTGGTTTTTTCGGGTGAATCATCAACAATTAAAGCGCGTTCTAAAGTAAAACCTTGTTTTTTAATTTTCTTTAATCTTTTTTCATAAACATATCGATCTAAGTCGTAATCTCTTCGGACTGTACAACGAGTTCTTGCCCAAACAAACTCGAAGTTTATATTTTCTGGACGAATAGTTTCAACAATATCATTCACATATGTATCGTCTGCAGAAGACCAAACAGCTAGTTTGAAATGTTGATTTACGAAATCTAAAAACTCATTTAAAAACGGACGCTTATACACGAAATAATCAGCATATTTAAAATCATGTGGAATCGTTAATTTCTTCTCTGTAGCATGAATTAAGGTTTCATCTAAATCTAAAATTAAAAGTATAGGTTCTTTAGTTTCCATTTATACACTAATAATATTTTGATGTTCTAAAATAGGTAAATTCAAAAAGCGTAACACGAGTTGTGCAACAGCGACAGTATCGTTCTCACAATAACGAACAATTCGATTTAAATCATTTTCTTGATAATATACTTGATATACTTCGGAACCATCGATGTCTTCTTTAGGTGATGGAACGCCAAGAATATGCGTTAAAAGTTTTAAAGATGTATAGTGTTTATAATCGCCAAACTTCCATAACTCTAAAGTATCTAAATGCGGAACTTCCCAAGGTTTTTTACCAACTAAATTTAGTTTTTTTGGAAGCTTAATATTGTTAATAATCATTCTTCTGGCAATGTATGGAAAGTCAAATTCTTTTCCGTTGTGCGCACAGAGAATATGTTTTTCTTGTTTGAAATGATTATCAAGTAGATTTTTAAAGTTTTTGAGTAATGTATACTCACTTTCATTCTTAAAAGAAGTAATACGAAGCTGTAGTTTTTTGTTCTTTTCGATAAAATAACCAACAGAAATACAGATGATTCTACCAAATTCAGCCCAAATTCCGGCTCTGTGGTAAAATTGTTCAGCAGTAACTTCTTCTTTTCTTTGATAACGAGTTTTTAACCCGTACAATTCTTGTGTTTCCTCAGGAACATCATTCCAATGTTCATATTGAGGAACTGTTTCAATATCTAAAAACAAGATATTTTTCAGGTTTACGTGTTGTAACATGAATATATAGCAATTTGATTTTCAGTGTGCAATTTTGGTAAAATTATGAAAAAAATTGAAAATGTCACTTCGAGCGCAGTCGAGACGTTTTTAGTAAAGTAACATGTGGATTTTTAAAGTCTCGACTGCGCTCGACTTGACAACTATTTTTATTGATTCATTAAATCTTCGATTTCATCAACTTCGATAGGAATGTTTTGCATTAAGTTGAAAGGTTCTCCTGATTCTTGAACAACTACATCATCTTCTAAACGAATTCCGAAACCTTCATCTGGAAGATAAATTCCTGGTTCAACGGTAAATACCATGTTTGCTTGGATTGGTTCGTGTAATAAACCGTAATCATGTGTATCTAATCCCATATGATGAGAAGTTCCGTGCATAAAATATTTTTTATAAGCTGGCCAATCTGGATTTTCATTCTGAACATCTGCTTTGTCTAATAAGCCTAATCCTAATAATTCAGAAGTCATTAATTTACCAACTTCAACATGATAATCTGCCCAAATTGCTCCAGGAACTAACATTTTTGTAGCTTCATTTTTAACTCTGTTTACAGCATTATACACATCTTTTTGACGAGCTGTATAACGACCAGAAACAGGAATTGTTCTACTCATATCACTCGCATAATTTGCATATTCTGCAGCAACATCAAAAAGAATTAAGTCGCCATCTTTACATTGTTGGTTATTCTCAATGTAGTGTAACACATTTGCGTTATTTCCACTAGCAATAATTGGTGTGTAAGCAAATCCTTTAGAACGATTTCTTAAAAATTCGTGAGCAAATTCAGCTTCAATTTCATATTCCCAAACACCAGGTTTTACAAAACCTAAAATTCTACGGAAACCTTTTTCAGTGATATTACATGCTTTCTGAATTAAATCGATTTCAATTTGATCTTTTACAGAACGTAAACGTTGTAAAATTGGATTACTTTTAGCAACACTGTGTGCAGGATATTTTGCTAATAACCATTTTGTAAAACGAGCCTCACGAGTTTCAGTTTCTATTTTAGCTCTATAGTGTTCATTGGTGTTAATGTAAACAGTATCTGCATAAGCCATCATTTCGGCTAATACTTTTTCTAAATCTTGAAGCCAAAAAACAGTTTTAACTCCACTTGTTTCAAAAGCTTTTTCTTTGTTAAGCTTTTCTCCTTCCCAAATAGCAATATGCTCGTTTGTTTCTCTTAAGAATAAAACTTCTCGTAAGCTCTCTTTAGGGCAATCTGGATAAACAATTAGAATACTTTCTTCTTGGTCTACACCACTTAAAAAGAAAATATCTCTATGTTGTTCAAAAGGTAAAGTAGAATCTGCACTTACAGGATAAATATCATTAGAATTAAAAACTGCTAAACTGTTTGGCTTCATTTGAGCCATAAAGTTTTTTCTATTCTTTATAAATAGATCTTTATTTATAGGAAGATATTTCATTTAGATTTAGTGTTTATAGATTTATATATTTCCAAAAATAAATAAAGAAATTGCGATAAACTAAAGCCAAATGGCCTTATTTTATTTTTTTACGAATTCTACTCATGTGTCTTTTCGAAATTCCTAAAAATGAAGCCAAGTAATGTAACGGAATACTATTTAATAGTTCTGGATCATTAGCTAGTAGTTTTTGATATCTAGCTTCAGGAGAAAGTGTAAGAAGGTTTATTCTATAATCATCAATTAGAAATATTTGCCTTTCAATAAGTTTATGATAAAATAAAAAAAAGGCTTTATTATTTTTTAATAACGTATTAAATTTTTGAATTGAAAGTACATGTAAATTCACTTCACTTAAAGCTTTTATATTTTTTCTAGAAGCTTCTTGATGTAAAAAGCTTTTTAAAGCCGAAGTACAAGTGTTTTTTAATGCTAAATAGGTTGTTTTTTCTTCACCATCGATGGTTATATAATGCTGAAGTATTCCATTTTCAATAAAACAGAAATAATCACAAATAGCTCCTTCTTTAACAAATAGTTCGTTTTTAGAAAGAGTTTTTTTTTCGAAAGCATCTACGATTTCATTGATGTGAATATCAAGTGATTCGTCGTTTATAATTTCTTTTAAATAGATTTTTAAACTCATTCTATGTTCTGATTATGCTGAAGCCAAAATTTTGGTTTAAAAATACTACTTGATAAATAATAAGTGAATTTAAAAACAGGATTTTTAAGATTTTTTTCTGTTGTTGTTTTTCGGTTTTCTTTTAAAGTTGTTTCTAGTTTTTTGATGAACATTAGAGTTACTTTCCTTATCCTTTTCGGATTTCTTTTTAGATCGAAAACTTCGTTTGATTTGGTTTTTTTTACTTGGTTTTGAATTATTGTTGTTTTCTCTTGAAGTTTTTTTCTGTTGAGATTGAACAGTTGGCGTAAGATCAAAGCCTTCTAGTTCAACAATTTTTAGTTTTTGTTTTAATAATTTCTCAATGTTTTTAACATATTCGAATTCTTCATCAGCAACTAAAGATATTGCTTCTCCACTAGCTCCTGCTCTACCAGTTCTACCAATTCTATGTACATAATCTTCAGGGATATTTGGTAATTCATAATTAATAACATGAGGCAATAACGGAATATCTAATCCACGTGCAGCAATATCGGTAGCAACTAAAACACGAATAGTATTTTCTTTAAATCCGTTTAATGCTTTTGTTCTGGCACTTTGACTTTTATTTCCGTGTATGGCAGCTGCAGAAATCTCTCTTTTTTGTAGTTTCTCTGCTAATCTATTTGCACCATGTTTAGTTCTTGTGAAAATTAGTACTTGATCCCAGTTATCTTTTGAAATCAATTCAATAATCATTGCTGCTTTTCTACTTTTTGGAACACGATATATCTTTTGCTTAACCATTTCCGCAGTTGTGTTCTCAGGAGCAGCTTCAACAAGAACAGGATCTGTTAAAATTCCTTTAGCTAAGGCTTTTATTTCTTTTGAAAAAGTAGCTGAGAAAAGTAAATTTTGTCTTTGATTCGGTAGTAAAGCTATTATTTTTTTAATATCTCTAACAAATCCCATATCTAACATTCTGTCTGCTTCATCAAGAATTAGAATATCAACTCGTTTTAAAGACAATACTTTTTGATCATGTAAATCTATAAGTCTCCCTGGTGTAGCAACTAAAATGTCAACCCCATTTCTTATAGCGGCAATTTGTTTTTTGGGTTTTACACCTCCAAAAACAACAGTCGACTTAATATTAAGATGTTTACTATAATCTCGAACATTATCATAAATTTGAGCTGCCAATTCTCTTGTAGGAGTTAATATTAGCGCACGTATTGGTCTAAATTTTGGATTTTTGGTATCTGTTATTATTTGCAATATAGGTAATGTAAAACCAGCGGTTTTTCCTGTTCCTGTTTGTGCAGATGCTAATACATCATTACCTTTTAAAATTACTGGTATTGCTTTTTCTTGTATTGGGGATGGGTTTACATATCCTTTTTCTTCAATTGCTTTTAAAAGCTCTTTCTTTAACCCTAGTGATTCAAATGTCATAAATATGTGTATAGGAATAAATTAAGTTTTATTCCTTTATCGGTTGCAAAGGTACTATTTATAGATTTTGTAAATGAAAAAAACACCTAAATTAGTTTTAGATGCTTTTTTGATATACTTGTTGGAGTTACAATATGTTATTTCTTAATTGCATTTTTAATAACTCCAATAATAGCCATTAATACACCTCCTCCTGCTGTACCTCCAGCAATACTGCCTAAGATACCACCAATATCTAAACCTAAAGTACTTAATATTTGAGCACCAAGTCCTCCTCCTAAAATTCCAACTACAGAATTCCACAATGTTCCCATTGAAAACTTTTTTAATAAGGCTCCAGCAATGTTTCCGCCAACGGCACCTGTTAAAAGGCTAATAATAATTTCAGTCATTTTTTGATTTTTTATTAATTAAAATTACTTTAAATTAACAAAAAAATAATCTGATAACCAAAACTTTACAGGTTTCCTATGTGAAATAAAGGATCACCAAGATTCACAACAGGAAAGTTATTTTTGGCTATGATATAACCATCTTTAGGCGATTTTACAGAGAATTTTGTTTCACCATAAGTATCCATAATAAATCCAACAATTTCTCCTTTTTTAACGGATGCCCCATTTTTAACTTTCGGATTAAAAATACCAGCTGCTCGAGCGCGTAACCAGCTTTTTTTAGTAATTTCTATAGCTTCTTCATGTAAAGGGATTTCTATAGAATCATTAATCATATTAAAATGACGTAAAATTCTTAATGTTCCGTAAATACCTTGATTAATTGCAAATTCATCTAGTCTTAATGATTCACCTCCTTCATAAACAATAACAGGAATGTTATGTTTAAAACATTCGTTTCTAAAAGATTTAGGAATAAGTTTAGAGCCAAATTTAAAAGGAGCATTAAAAATATCAGCCAAAGCTTTTCCACGTTCATCTCGAGGTGTATATCGAATTTGAGCGTAATTACTACGTTGTGCTCCGCCAGTATGATAATCGATAGCAAAATCAACATTTTTAGTAATCTCTTTCATGAGATAATATGCTAATCTACTTGCTAAAGATCCTTTTGTAGAACCTGGAAAACTTCTGTTTACATCTTTTCCGTGTAACTCTCTAGAAAAATCTAAAAATCCAAATATGTTCAATAAAGGAACAACGATTACACAACCTCTATGAATTTTATAAGACTTATCTATTAACATGCGTCTTACTAATTCAATACTGTTGGTTTCATCACCGTGCAATCCACCTTGTAATAAAATAGTCGGACCAGGTTCTTTCCCGTTAAAAATATATACCGGAATTTCTATTAAAGTTCCTGTAGGTAATCTGTCTACAGGGATTTTTATCAGTTTTGATTCTCCTAAAGAAATTCGTTCTCCACGAATAACTATCTCCTCATTCTTGAATTCTTTGTCGAACATTTTTTCTCTAAATATTTTATAATTTCTTCAGCGACATTAACTTTTGTGTAGGCTTCAATTCCTTGTAATCCGGGAGTTGAATTTACTTCAATTAATAATGGTCCACGTTTCGAACGAATTAAATCTACGCCGGCAATAGGTAAACCTAAATAACCAGCTGCTTTTATCGCCATAATTCGTTCTTGATTTGTTAAATCTGCTTTAGTAGCCGTTCCGCCTCTATGAATATTCGATCTAAAATCATCATCTAAACCTTTTCTTTTCATAGAAGAAACAATTTTGTCACCAACTACAAATACACGAATATCTTCGCTATTACTTTCTTTAATGAATTCTTGAAGTAAAATACTCATATTCATTCTGTAAAAAGTATCAATAATAGACTTTGCAGATTTTTTACTTTCCGCCAACATTACACCCATTCCTTGAGTTCCTTCTTGCATTTTAATAATTACTGGTGCTCCGCCCAGTAACTCTATTTGTTCTTTAATGTTTTCAGGATTTACAGAAAAAACAGTATCAGGAATTGGAATTCCTTTTCTGTTCATAATTTGAAGAGTTCTTACTTTATTTTGAGCCCTGAGTATACCTAAAGATCTTGCTGTACTGTATACACCATGCATTTCAAATTCTTTAACAATTGCAGCTCCATGTCGAGTTACCGAAGCACCAATTCTAGGAATAATTACATCAGGTTCGTCAATAATATTTTCTCCTTCATAAATAATTTCTCTTTTACCACCACTAAGTTTTATAGAGCATTTGTTATGATTAATCACACTAACATCATGTCCACGTTTAACAGCTTCGTCATATATTCTTTTTGTAGAATATATGTTTTCACCTACCGATAAAATAAAAATATTCATGAAGATGCTTTTTACACAAATCTAATCAAAATTAAAATGGAAAGTATTTTTTATTTTTGATACTACTTTTAAAGTCAAAACCAAATGAAACAAATCTTATCTATATTCCTATTTGTAGGAATAGTAACCTTTGCACAACAAAATCCGACAAAAGCCAGTATTGTTCAAGATGCACTTCAGCAGAAAGCAACGATGGCTAAAAATTCATTAGTAAAGAATATTCCTTTTGAAAATATTGGTCCAACTGTAATGAGTGGTAGAGTTGTAGATATCGCTGTAAATCCAAACAATACAGTTGAGTTTTACGTTGGATATGCTTCTGGAGGTTTATGGTATACAAATAACAATGGAAATACATTTACGCCAGTTTTAGATAATGCACCAACTCAAAACATTGGTGATATTGCTGTAGATTGGAAAAATGGAACAATTTGGGTAGGAACAGGAGAAAATAATTCATCGCGTTCTTCTTATGCTGGAATTGGAATTTTAAAATCTACAGATAAAGGTAAAACATGGACAAACGTAGGTTTACATGATTCACATCATATCGGTAGAATATTAATTAATCCAAATAATCCAAATGAAGTGGTTGTTGGAGTTTTAGGTCATTTGTATTCATCAAATAATGAAAGAGGAATTTATAAAACTACCGACGGAGGAAAAACTTGGAGTAGAACTTTATTTGTGAATGAAGACACAGGAATTATCGATGTGCAACAAGCTCCGAATAATTTTAACACGTTATATGCTGCTTCTTGGGAAAGAGAACGTAAAGCTTGGAATTTTGATGGTGATGGCAAAAACTCTGCAATTTATAAATCTACTGATGGAGGTAATACTTGGCGTAAGGTTTCTGAAAATAATGGATTTCCAAACGGAGATGGTGTAGGAAGAATAGGTTTGGCGGTTTATGATGAAAATACAGTATATGCTTTTCATGATAATCAATTTAGAAGAAAGAAGGATGGAAAACAAAAAAGTGATTCGAATGCATTGACCAAAGAAGATTTTAAGAAAATGTCTACTGAAGAATTTTTAAAATTATCAGATAAAAAACTAAACAGTTATTTAAAAACAAATGGCTTTCAAGAAAAATACAGAGCAGACAACGTAAAGCAAATGGTGCGATCTGGGGCTGTAAAACCGATCGATTTAGCGAAGTACTTAGAGAATGCAAATTCATTGTTATTTGATACACCCGTAGTTGGAGCAGAAGTTTTTAAAACAACAAACGGTGGGAAGTCTTGGAAGAAAACGCACGATGGATATTTAGATGATATTTATTATTCTTACGGATATTATTTCGGAGAAATTCGAGTAGATCCGCAAGATAAAAATGGAATTTATGTTTTAGGTGTTCCAATTTTAAAGTCAAAAGATGGAGGGAAAACCTTTACATCAATTAGTAGAGAAAATGTGCACGCCGATCATCAAGCGCTTTGGGTGAATTCTAAAGTTCAAGGTCATTTAATTGACGGAAACGACGGTGGATTAAATATCTCTTATGATGATGGTGAAAGTTGGTTAAAATTAAATACACCACCAGTTGGACAGTTTTATGCGATTTATGCAGACAATCAAAAATCGTATAATGTTTATGGCGGATTACAAGATAACGGAGTTTGGGTAGCAAATCATAACGCTCAAATTAACAAGGCTTGGCATCAATCAGGAAAAAATCCATATGAATCAATTATGGGCGGAGATGGAATGCAAGTTCAAGTGGATGATAGAAATCCAAATATTGTATACACAGGATTCCAATTTGGAAATTATTTCCGATTAAACAGAGAAAATGGAGGACAAAAGTACATTCAGCCAAAGCATACTTTAGGTGAGAATCCGTATCGTTTTAATTGGCAAACACCAATATTATTATCTAAACATAATCAAGATATTTTATATCTAGGAGGAAACAAATTACACCGCTCTTTAAATCAAGGAGACGATTGGGAAACAATTTCTGGAGATTTAACTCAAGGAGGAAAAAAAGGAAATGTTGCTTACGGAACATTAACTACAATTAGTGAAAGTCCGTTTCAATTCGGATTGATTTATGTAGGTTCAGATGATGGATTGATACATATTACTAAAAATGGAGGAGGAAGTTGGGAGAATATTTCAAGCACGCTTCCTAAAGATTTATGGGTAAGTAGAGTTATTGCTTCTAAACATAAAAAAGAGCGAGTATATGTTACATTAAACGGATATCGTTGGGATGATTTTTCAACTTATGTTTATGTTTCTGATGATTATGGAAAATCTTGGAAAAACATTGCAAATAATATCCCAACATCACCAGTAAATGTGATTAAAGAAGATCCAGATTACGAGAATTTATTATACATAGGAACAGATAATGGTTTATATGTTTCTTTTGATTCAGGAAAATCTTGGGAAATTTTCAACAAAAACTTACCTAATGTTGCTGTACATGATTTGGTAATTCAACCTAAAGCAAAACATTTAATAGTAGGTACACACGGAAGAAGTTTGTATAAAGCGAATATTAAGCCGTTACAAGAGTATTCTGGAGCGATTTCAGATAAAAGCGATAAAATATTTACTATAAATAATATTAGAAAGAGTGGAAGATGGGGAAGTTCTTGGAGTAAGTGGTTACAACCTTATACACCAAGTATTACGATTCCATATTTTTCAAATACAAACCAAGATACAGTTTTTACAGTTTTCAGTGGTGATGTTGTTGTAAATTCGTTTAAAGTAAAAACTTCAAAAGGGTTTAATGAAGCTGAGTTTGATGCAAGCTTTAGTAAAAATGGATTAAAAAATTATAAAAAAGTAAATAAAGAAGCTGTATTGAATACAGCGAAAAATGGAAAAACATATTTACCTAAAGGAAAATATAAGGTGAAAATGGGTAATGCAATAAAAACATTTGAAATTAAATAAATGGGAGTAATAAAAGTAACGAATATAAAGATCTTTACAAACCATGGATGTCTAGAGGAAGAGGCAAAAATTGGGTCAGAATATAGAGTTGATATAAAAGTTAAGGGAAATTTAACACTTTCTGCAAAAACCGATGAATTAAGTGATACAATAGATTATGTACACTTAAATAGAATAGCTAAAGAAGAAATGAATAAACGATCTAAATTGTTAGAGCAGGTGGCTCAGAGGATGTTAGATCGAGTTTTTGATGAAATTCCTTTGGTAGATGAAGCAGAAATTAGCGTGTCAAAAATTAATCCACCAATAGGTGGGAATGTGGGAGAAGTAACAATTATACTATCAAAAGTGCGTAAAAGTTAAAAAATACTTGCCACTAAAAAGAAAAAGTTTAAATTTGCACTCTCACTAAAGGTGTCGTGGCCGAGTGGCTAGGCAGTGGTCTGCAACACCATCTACAGCGGTTCGAATCCGCTCGACACCTCAAAAGTCTCAATATTTTAATATTGAGACTTTTTTTATGTTTGAAATGTAACATATTTGTTGTTTTATAACATAAAAATTGCAAAATATAAGGTTTTTTAACCCATTCATAATAAATGTAACATATTTGAATGTTTCATAATAAACTTTAATATATCTTTGGTATATATTAAATCTGTGGTCATTAAAAGCTAAGTTGGGGGACAAATGTTTTTATTTAAAGACTAGCAAGATTTAAGAGTTAAGATAACACAACCTATTTTTAGGTTGTGTTATTGTTTTTAAATAGTATACTTAACAGCTCAAATTAAATAAATGCTTTATCTTTTATTGATAATGTGCATTTCTTTCAAAGTATTTTTTTCCTTTTTAACCCATTTTATTTCCTTCTAAGTTTATTTAATGATTTTGTTTGTAGTGTCTTAAAATACTTTTGTGGTGTAAACCAAGAAAAGTATTATTTAAAATGAAAACAATTAATTATTTAATACTAACAATGCTTTTGTTAGTAGTTTCATGTAACGATGATGAGGAAGTTAGCCAACCTGATAATGGTAATCCTCCAACAACTGTAAAAAAAGATGTAGTTTTTAATGAAATTAAATATCAAGGAACTAAAGATCTTATAGAGATTTATAATAGAGGAACCCAAGCAGCAGATATTAGTGAATACTGGCTTTGTTTAGGTCCAGGTGCTTATCAAAAAATAGGAGATTTAACTCCAGAGTCAGGAAATACAACAATACCAGCAGGTGAATATTTAGTAATAAGTTACAATTTACCAGATGATAAAGGTGGATTAGGATTGTATTCAACAAATGAGTTTACAAATCCAGACGCAATTATAGATTTTGTTCAGTATGGTGATTCTGGTTCTGCTAGAGAAAATATTGCTGCTTCTGCAGGAATTTGGACAGCTGGTGATTTTGTTCCTGTTGTAAAAAGTGAAGACAATAGTATCGTTTATGATGGAGAAGGTAATGGAGTTATGAATTGGGCAGAAACGACAGAAGTTACTTTTGGAGCACAAAATGTTGTTATGCCGCCACAAGATGATGTTCGTTCTGTTGTAATTAATGAGGTTAATTACGGAAAAGATAAATTAATAGAATTATGGAATAACGGAGATGTAGCTGTAGATGTTAGTGATTATTGGTTATGTTTAGGGCCAGGTCAGTATTTACAAGTAAAAAATGCTACGGTTATAAGTGGATCTGCGCAGTTAAATCCAAGTGAGTTTTTAGTGGTAAGTTGGGATCAGTTAAGTGAAAGTGCAGGTTTAGGTTTTTACGCTTCAAATGCATTTACTAACCCAGATGCAATTTTAGATTTTGTTCAGTGGGGAGCTTCAGGTAGTGCAAGAGAAAATGTAGCTGTTGCTGCAGGAATTTGGACAGCTGGTGATTTTGTTCCTCAGGTAAGATTAGAGAGTTATAGTTTAGCTTACGATGGAGAAGGAGATGCTATTTCAGATTGGAAAGAAGCTGTAAATCCAACTTTTGGTAGAGGAAATGCTGCTGAAGCTACAAAAACAAGATTTACTGTAACAATTACAAATAAGATTAATTATTTAGGAACACACGTTTTTAATACACCAACAGGAGCTACAAATCCAGGTCCAGTAACTAATGTGAATGGAAGTTATTCTGTAAAATTTAAGGCAGTACCTGGAACCAAATTGAGTTTCGCTTCAATGTCTGCTGCTACTAACGATTGGTTTTTTGCTCCAAGAATGACAGGAATAGATCTTTTCGATGCAAGCGGAAGTGCTGTGACAGGAGATATTAGTGATCAGATTTACTTATGGGATGCAGGAACAGAAGAAGAAGATCCAGCTACAATAGCAACTGAACCTAACGGAGGAACAGCTGGAAGTCCAGATGATGATAACACAGTTCGTGTGGTGAAAAATGATGTGACACCTTACTTAAGAACAGAGTTAGCTTACGATAGTTCAACAAGGTATTTTACTTTAACATTAACAAATTTAGTAGGAGCTTCAGGAAGCACACCAATTGTACTTACACCAGGTTTAGCTGTATTACATGCACAAAACGCACCTTTATTTACAGTAGGGCAACCAGATAGAGGATATGGATTAAAAGAAATTGCAGAAGCAGGTGATCCAATGCCATTATATCAATGGTTTAACGCAACAGGTTCTCAAGGAGCTCCATTACGTTTATCTTCTTCGTATACAGTGTTTTCTCCAGCAATATTATATGCATTTAGTACAACTAAAGATCCTTGGTTTGTTCAAGGAGAGCAAGCAAAAGCATCTAGTGGTTTAGAAGAAATTGCTGAAGATGGAAATAACCAAGTTGCTTACGAATATTTAAAAGGTTTAGGTCTTCCAGTAGCTAAGAGTAACGAAACTGCTCCGGTAAAACCAGGTGAATCGTTAACATTCACAATTGAAGTTCCACAAGGTTTAGATTATAAATTAGGATTTGGAACAATGTTAGTAGATACTAACGATTGGTTCATTAGTTACAATAACAATGGGGTTGCTTTATTTGACGAAAACGGAACAGCTTTCTCTGGTACTTCTGAAAGTGATGAAACTTATCTTTTTGATGCAGGAACTGAAGCTGATGAAGAAGTTGGATTTGGAGCGAATCAAGCACCAAGACAATCTGGAGCAAATACAGGAGCAGTCGATAGCGACAATTTAATTAGACGAGTAGCTATATTAAATGATGTACAGTTTGGTAAAGGAGCAATTAATAGTTCTCCTGGGGTAACATGGTTTGGTGATCCAAGAGGAGGTTATAATTTAATTGAGGTGAATATCCAACCTCAATAATAAAACATGCGTTTTGAATGAATAATATAATTCATTCTATGTATTAATTTGGGATTATTTTCTCCAGTCAATCTGATTGACTGGAGTTTTTTAGTTTTTTAAAGTAACATTTTTCTAATTAAACAAGTTTATGTTGTTGTTTTTCAGGTTTTTATGTTTTTTTGTTTGATTGTATCAATATTGAAATTATTTCAAATATTGGAATTATATTTTTGTTGCTTCATACCCCAATGATTCTAACAATGAAAAAAGTTTTATTTTTTATTCTAACATTATTACTTTTCAATTCATGTAAACCAGAAAAGATAGACACAAAGATTAGTTCAGAAAAAATAAAAGAACAATTGTCTAAAACTTCTATAACAGAAAAACAATTTTCATATAAACCTATAAAACCAATAGATGGTAAGTTAAAAGCTGTAGTTGAGTTAGGAGCTTCTGGTTTTAATTCTTTTGTTATTAATATTGATAAAGATAAAAACTGGGAAATTAAAAGTAAAGAGTATGGTAATAGCTCAATTTTAGATGGTAATGCTTCAGTTAAAGAAATTCGAAATAAATTAAAATTATATATCCAAAAAATTATTGATTTAGGCGTAGCATCTAAAAATATTCATTTTGTTGTGAGTTCTGGAGCCGATAAAAAAAGCATTACTCAAAAAATAAAAAGTGAATTAAATGATATTGGATACAAAGTTAATGTTGTTACTGCTGAAGAGGAAGGACAATACGCGTTAAAATCTGTAATGACACCTCAATTTGAAGACACTACATTTGTTGTAGATATTGGTTCAGGAAATACTAAAATATCTTATATAGATGGGAATTCAATTGTTAGTAAAGAGGTTTATGGTTCTAAATATTTTCAAAAAAACATAAATGATCAAGAAGTATATAATCATGTAAAAGCTATTGCAGACAGCGTTCCAGAGCAAAAAAGAAAGCAATATTTTATTATTGGAGGGGTACCTTATCAAATGGCGAAAAAGTTAAGAATAGAAAAAGAACGATACACTTTGTTAAATAAAGATATTTCTGTTTATCAGGATGTTATTAGTGAGAAAGGAGCTAAAACTAAAAGTGGAGTAAATATTTTTAAAGCTATTAATGATGCAACAAATCCAGAAACTGTAATTTTTGACTGGGATTCTAATTTTACAATAGGTTTTTTATTGGATTTAACAGATTAAAAACTACCTATCAATAAAATTTATTAATAGGTAATTTAAAGGAAATTGTTTAAAATGATTATTTAATGTCTTCTAATTTCTTTATTAGAATTGTGTCGTTTAATATAGAATTTCTTTGATTTTTTAATAAACTGACAATTGTTTTAGGTAAATGTTCTTTAGAATTTATCACTTCATTATATTCTTTAACAGAAGCTTTTTCTCCTCTGATAGCTTCTTCTAAAATAGATTTATCATTGTCTAAAGAAAAAAAGGCTCTTGTATCCATCCAAGTTCTATGTATAGTTCCTAATTTACTCCCTTCTTGTTTAGTTTTTTCACCCAATAATCTAATTTCTTTTTTTAGTTCATTTCCGAATTTTTTACGTTCCTTGGCTTTTCTTTCAAATAAACTAGTTAATACGTCACTATCTACATTTTCGGCTGCAGTTTGATATCCTTTTTCAGCATCGTAATTCTTTATCAATAATCCGTTTAATTGACTAGCTATTTCTTGTGTATAGTTATACATAATATTTTTGTTTTTATAAGTGATAAGTAGTTTGGTTTAAAATGCTTACTTTTTTACATTTTTTAAAGAGGTGAATATGTTTTAATTTAATATTCTTAAATCTATAGACACATGTTTTTTATAAAGATTAATTTATTTTTTTGATTATATAATTGATCGTGTTATGTGTTGTAAACCGTACATTTACAGTGTGTTAATCTTTTTTTAGAGCAATTTTTTTTAGATAACTCCAGATAGAATAACCATGGTTAAACCAATAACAAGTAAGCTTGTTAAAATATAAAAGCCTGATCTAGTTGTTTTGTTATTTTGAAAAATGTAATTTTTACTTTTGTTTTTTTTATTCTTTTTAAAGATTTTAAAATCTTCTTTACCTTGTTTCATAATGCTGTTAGTTTTGTGTTACATCACAAATTTATGGCAAATTAAAAATGGTGTTTTGTTCATTTCCATTTAATATTAACTCATATCAATTTATATGTTTTGAGCTAATTTTTGTTTTAAATGAGTTAAGGAGAAAAGTTTAGTCATAATAATTTTGTAGTTATAATTAAATTTCAAAACAAGAAAAACATATGACTTTAAATGAAACACTACAGAAAATAAAATTAGCCTTAATAAATTATTGGAATGAATTTTTAAACCATATACCAGGAATTATTTTGGCTGTTTTAATAGTGGTATTAGGTTTCTTATTGTCAAATGTTATTTCTTCAATTTCAAAAAAAACCATTTCAATTCAAACTAAAGATCCATTAATAACTAATTTCTTAGGAAAAACAATAAAATACGGATTTGTATTGTTAGTAATTATTTTTGCTTTAAAAATAGCTGGATTAGGATATATCGCTACAGGTTTTTTAACTGCAGCTGGTGCTTCTGCAGTAATTATTGGTTTTGCTTTTAAAGATATTGGTGAAAATTTTATTTCAGGAGTTATTTTATCGTTTAGCAGACCCTTTAATGTTAATGATACTGTATTAATTGGGGATGTTTTTGGAAAAGTGAAAACAATAGAATTCAGGCATTCAAAATTGAAAACATTTGATGGTAGAGATGTTTACATCCCGAATAGTGATATAATTAAAAAACCAGTATTTAATTACACAGAAGACGGATATTATCGAACTGATTTTACAGTAGGAATCGATTATAACGATAATATAGATTTAGCAAAGAAAGTTGTAACAAAAGCAGTTGTAGAAACTTCTGGAGTTATTGATACAGAAGAACATAAATGTTTTGTAACTGTAGACTCTCTTGGAATTAGTACAGTTAATCTTAAAGTTTTATTTTGGACAAAAACAATGGAGTATAAAAGAGGAGCGTTAGAAGTTAAAAGTGATGTAGTTAAAAATGTGAAAAACATATTAATTAAGAACGGCTTAAATATGCCTTCAAATATTACAGAATTTAAACTTTATAATACGCAAAAAAACATACCTGTTTTATTAAATAAATAAATATGTTTTTTTATAAATTAGTAAAGAATGAGCATCTTAAGGTTTAAATAAGATGTTTTTTTATTTTTGTAAGGAATAATAAATTATACCAGTTGTTAAGATGAATTTATTAAAATCCCTATATATATCCTTTTTTTTACTTTTTATTTTTTCGTGTAAAAATGTAGAGAAAAAACAAGAAGAAATACAACCAGAATTTAAATATACCGCAGAACTACCTGAGAATGGAGTTTTAAAAGGAGTTGTAGAACTTGGAACTTCTGGATTTAATTATTTTATTATTGAAATAGATAATAATAAAAAATGGAAATTAAAAGAAGCAGCTTATGGTAAAAGTTTAATAGCAGAAGCCATGACAACTACAGAAGAAATAGATAATAAATTAAATAAATTTTTAAAAAAAATTGAAGATTTAGGTGTTGCTAAAGAAGATATAACTTTTATTGTAAGTTCAGGAGCTTTAAAGGAAGAGGTTACTACATTAATTGTAAAAGAATTGAAAAAAAGAAATCATGAAATTAAAGAAATAACTCCGAAAGAAGAAGCGATATATAGCTTAAGAGCAATTTTACCAAAATCTTTTAAAAATAATGCATTTGTTGTAGATCTTGGATCTGGAAACACAAAAATTTCCTTTGTTGAAAATGGAAAATTAATAGGTAAAGAAACACATGGAAGTAAATATCATCAGAAAGGAACAGAAGATGAAATTGTGTACAAAGAAGTAAAAGAATTAGCAACATTGATTCCTAAAGAAAATAGGAGATTTTGTTTTTTAATAGGAGGAATCCCTTTTCAATTAGCACAAGAATTTAGAAAAAATAAAGAACGTTATACTGTACTACCTTCTAACGTTGAGAAATTCGATAAAGTAAAACAAGAAAAAGGAAAAAAAATAGAATCTGGTTTAACAATATATAAAGCAATAGTAGATGCAACTGGGTGCAAAAATTTTATATTCGATTGGGAAACCAATTTTACAATAGGTTATTTATTAGAAAAAGAAGGCGTATAAATCATAAATTACTCTACAAATAAGTTAAGCCAGGTTTATTACAGTATTACGATATTATTAACGAGTTAACTCATTAATTTTTCGCATCTTTGTTTTTATGCGTATTTACCCAATCGAAACCGGAAATTTTAAATTAGATGGTGGAGCAATGTTTGGTGTTGTTCCCAAGTCTTTATGGCAAAGAACAAATCCTGCAGATGCAAACAATATGATCGATATGTCGATGAGGTGTCTTCTAATTGAAGATGGTGATAGACTTACACTAATTGATACAGGTATAGGAAACAAACAATCCGATAAATTTTATGGTTATTACTATTTATTTGGAGATTTTTCTCTAGATAAATCATTAGCGGAGTTAGGTTTTCATAGAGATGATATTACAGATGTATTTTTAACACATTTACATTTTGACCATTGTGGAGGTGCTATTCAATGGAATAAAGACAGAACAGGTTTCGAACCAGCGTTTAAAAATGCTAAATTTTGGAGTAATAGTCGCCATTGGGACTGGGCAGTAAATCCTAATCCAAGGGAAAAAGCCTCGTTTTTATCAGAAAATATTCTCCCAATAGAAGAAAGTGGTCAATTAAACTTTTTACATTTAAACGCAAAAGATTACGTTGGTTTTGATGTATTATTCAAAGACGGCCATACAGAAAAACAAATGTTGCCAAAAATTCAATATAAAGATAAAACTATTGTTTTTATGGCAGATTTATTACCTACAGCAGGTCATATACCACTACCTTATGTAATGGGCTATGATACCAGACCATTACTTACACTAAAAGAAAAAGAAGCATTTTTAACAGAAGCAGCCGATAATGAGTATTTACTTTTTTTAGAGCATGATGCTTACAACGAAATTATCACTGTAAAACATACTGAAAAAGGAGTCCGATTAAAAGAAACTTACAAATTTAGAGAGATATTTAATTAAGAGAGAAATGAGAATGAGAGTATACAAACCTATTTTATCTTCAATCGTTTTAGTTAGTTTAGCAAGTTGTAATTCAACAGCTAATCTAAAAAAAATAGTAATCCCAACAGGAGTTAATAATGAAGTTGTAATTTCTGCAAAAAAAGCTGATTTAACTGAAGCAGAAAAACAAAATTGGCAACATTTGGATTTAGCTACAGACACTATACCAGGTATGAGTGTTAATAAAGCATATGAGTTTTTAAAAGGAAAAAAAGGTGTAGAAGTAATTGTTGGAGTTATTGATAGTGGAACAGATTTAAATCATGAAGATTTAAAAGATGTAGCTTGGACTAACAGAAATGAAATAGCTGGAAATGGAAAAGATGATGATAATAATGGATATATAGACGATATTACCGGATGGAATTTTTTAGGAGATTCTTATACAGAACATTTAGAGTATGAACGTATTTTAATGAATCCTTCTGTTGCAGATCCAGAAACATTAAAAGCTGTGAAAGCATTTCAAGAAGAAAAATTAAAAGAAGCTAAAGAGAAAAAATTTAATTATCAAAATTATTTATCGGGGGTATTGTTTGCAGATAAAGCTTTAAAAGATCATTTTAAAAAAGATGATTATACTTTTGAAGAAGTTAAAGCAATTCAAAACCCTAGTGATGAATTAAAACAAGCAATAGGAATTGCAATTGGTTTTGTTCAAGCTAATGGTATGACTATGCCAGGTATTCAGAAAGAACTTAAGAGTGAAATAAAAAAAGCAAACAAAACTATAAATGGAGATAATTTGAAGACAGATTATCGAAAAGTAGTTGGAGATAATGCTTATGATATTAAAGATAAGCCAGGTTATGGAAATGGAAATACTGGCCATTCAGAAAAAGACGAAGCACACGGTTCTCATGTATCTGGTATTGTAGGTGCTACTAGAAATAACGGAAAAGGAATGAATGGAGTAGCAACTAACGTAAAAATCATGGCTGTTAGATCTGTTTCTGATGGAGATGAATATGATAAAGATGTTGCTTTAGGTATTCGTTATGCAGTAGATAACGGAGCAAAAGTGATTAATACAAGTTTTGGTAAGGCTTTTTCACCAAATAAAGATTGGGTTTACGAAGCTATTAAATATGCAGCAGATAAAGATGTATTAATTGTTAATGCAGCAGGAAATGATGGAAAAGATATTGATGTAGAAAAATCATATCCTAATGATGCACCTGATTTAATTAATGAAATCTCAGATAATTTTCTTACAGTTGGAGCTATGAGTTCAAATTATAATGAGGAACTACCAGCAGCTTTTTCAAACTATGGAAAAAAGAATGTAGACATATTTGCACCTGGTGCTCAAATATATTCTACAACACCTGAAAATGAATACAAATACTTTAGTGGAACTTCAATGGCATCACCATCTACTGCTGGAGTTGCTGCTTTAATTCGTTCATATTATCCACAATTATCTGCTAGTCAGGTAAAGAGGATTATTATGAACTCAGGAACTAAAATTAACATGAAAGTTAATAAACCAGGAACAGGTAGTAGATATGGTTCAGAAACACAGTTAATCCCTTTCGCAGATTTATCAGTTTCTGGTCGAGTAGTTAATGCATACAATGCTTTAATTATGGCGGAAAAACTTGTAAAAGCAAATAAATAAAAACAAAAAAGAGCATCTAAAAAATGCTCTTTTTTAATAATAACTAAATTATATAATGAGAAAAATTTTTCATTTTATTTTATGTGCTGGTTTAGTTTCTTGTGCAAGTTATGCTCAAAATACTTCGAGTACAAAAAGTAACTATTGGCAACAACAAGCAGATTACACTATGGATATTGATATGGATGTAAAAACATATCAATATAAAGGTAAGCAAAAACTAGTTTACACGAATAATTCACCAGATGAACTAAATAAAGTGTTTTATCATTTGTATTTCAATGCTTTTCAGCCAAATTCTCAAATGGATGCTCGTTTGCACACCATAGAAGATCCAGATGGGAGAATGGTAGAAAAAATTGGAACTTCTGAAGATGTAAAAGTAGAAAGTAGAATTGCAAAATTAAAGCCTAACGAAATAGGTTTTATTAAAGTTAATTCTTTACGTCAAAATGGGAAAAAAGTAGCGTACGAAATTGTAGGAACAATTTTAGAAGTAACTTTAAACGTTCCTATTAAATCTGGAGAAAAAGCAACTTTCGAGATGGAGTTCGATGCTCAAGTTCCTTTACAAATTCGTAGATCTGGAAGAAATAGTAAAGAAGGAGTTGCGTTATCAATGACACAATGGTACCCTAAAATGGCGGAATATGATTTCGAAGGTTGGCATACTCCTCCATATATTGCTAGAGAATTTCATGGAGTTTGGGGTAATTTCGATGTTACTTTACATATCGATAAAAATTATGTTGTTGGTGGAACAGGAGAGTTATTAAATCCACAAGAAGTAGGACATGGATATGAAGACAAGAGTAAGTCTTTAAGTTTACCAAAAGGTAAAAAATTAACATGGAAGTTTTCAGGAAAGAATATTCATGATTTTACTTGGGCTGCAGATCCAGAATATCAGCATGATATTTATAAAATGGATAATGGTATCAATTTACATTTCTTATACAAGAAAACATTAGATACTAAGTTTATTGAAAATTGGAAGAAATTACAGCCTAAGACTGCTGAATTAATGAAATATTTTAGCGAGCATATAGGTAAATACCCTTACAAACAATATTCTGTAATTCAGGGAGGTGATGGAGGAATGGAGTATGCACAATGTACATTAATTACAGGACAAAGACCTTGGGGAAGTTTGTTAGGTGTAACTGCTCACGAGTTAGCTCATAATTGGTTTCAGTTTTTATTAGCAACAAATGAAAGTAAGCACCCATGGATGGATGAAGGTTTTACTACTTATATTTCCAATAAAGCCATGAATGAAATTACTGATAGAGGTGCAGTAAACCCTAATAGTGGTTCTTACAGAGGTTATGGTTTTTTAGTAAAATCAGGTATGGAAAAACCATTGTCTACACATGCAGATAGATATGAAACAAATAGAGCTTATGGTATTGGAAGTTATAGTAAAGGAAGTATTTTCTTAAGTCAATTAGAATATGTTATTGGTTCTGAAAATGTAGCAAAAACATTAAAAGAATATTACAATCAATTTTCATTCAAACATCCAACACCGAATGATTTTAAACGTGTTGCAGAAAAAGTTTCTGGAATTCATTTAGATTGGTACTTAAACGAATGGAGTCAAACCACTAACTTTATTGATTATGGAATTAAAACTGTAAACGATAAAGAAATTACGTTAGAAAGAATTGGAGCAATGCCAATGCCTTTAGATGTAGAAGTTGAGTATATAGACGGGTCTAAAGAATCTTTTAATATTCCTCTAGAGATTATGAGAGGAAATAAACCATCTTCTTCAACTTTATTAAAAGATTGGGGATGGGCATATCAAACGTATACTTTTAAGGCCTCTAAGACTGTTAAAAGTGTAAATATTAATAAAGACGGATTTATGGCAGATATTAATCCATTAAATAACAGTTTTTCTATAGAGTAATAAACAAAAGTATTTATAAAAAGGGTTGAGAATTTTCTTAACCCTTTTTTTTATTGAGATATTAATTGTTTTTGAAGTTCTGTAGGGGTTAGTTTTGTGTGCTTTTTTATGAAAATACTAAAATTAGAAGGACTGTCAAAATTGTAATTATATGCAATTTCTTTATGAGTTAACTGTTTGAAAGCAAGGTCTCTTTTGATGTTTAGAAGTAATATATCATGAATATATTTTAAAGGAGTACTATTCAGTTCTGTTTTTATAATTTGAGTTAATTTTTTAGAAGAAATATGTAATCTTTTAGCATATTCGCTTACAGATATATTGTTAATGTTATTTTCCACCAAGTCGATAAAATTTACTGTAATTGCACTAAATTTTTCGTTTTTCATTTTTATACTTTGTTCCTCAAGTGTGTACAAAAGTGAAGAAAGTAAATGAATTGTTTTTTCTTTATAAAAGTATGATTTACTTTTTTGAATAGCAGAAATACTTTTTAATTGAGAGATAAAATAGTTAGATAAATCAATATCTTTTTCAAAAACTACCTCAGATTTTGTAAAACTTTTTAATAGAGAAAAGGAATCACTAAAAAGTGTTTCAGGAGTAAATTGTATTAATAAACCATCAGCATTTGCATTTCTTTTTACTAAGTGTATTTGCTTAGGTTTTACAATATAACAGCTATTATTTTTTATTTTAATTTTTTCAAAATCAATTAATTGATGACCGCCTCCTTTTTCAAAAAATAAAATCTCAAAGTAATTATGTTTATGTATTGTGTTAAAATCATAATTATTGTCATGAGATATTTTTTCAATATTTATGTTATAAGAGGTGTTTAAGTTATGAATAGGAACATCTACGGGCATAAATTCATAAGTTATATTCTGTTTTTAATAACTTTTTGATTTTTAAGAGTAAATACTTTTGCTTACAAACTTTTAAAAATTTAAAAATAATGAAAAAAATAGTTTTAACTCTATTAGCATTAGTAACTCTAATAAGTATAAATGCACAAACAATTTGGAAGGTAGATAAAGCACATTCTTCAATTACATTTTCTGTTTCACATTTTATGATTTCAGAAGTAACAGGTAATTTTGAAAAATTTGATATTACAGCAGTAAGTAATAAGAAATTTGAAGCTCCAAAATTTAATGTTTCAATAGATGCGTCAACAATTAATACAAACCAGTCTGGAAGAGATAATCATTTAAAAGCTGTAGATTTTTTTGATGTAGCAAATCATGCAAATATTATTTTTAAAAGTAATAATTTTAAACAGTTAGAAGGTAAAGAGTTTCAAACTATTGGAGAAATTACGATTAAAGGAATTACAAAAGAAGTTATCTTTAAAGGAAAATTAAATGGAATTATCGAAGGAAGAGGAGGAAAGAAAAAAGCTGGATTAAAATTAACTTCAGTAATAAATAGAGAAGAGTTTAATGTTGGAAAAGGAATGAAACCTATAGGTAACGATGTAGAAATAGTTGTTCACGTAGAAATGAATGAACAATAACATATCTAATCTTTTTAAGAAATTTAAACCCAAGAAGTAATATCTTGGGTTTCTTTTTAATTTATATATAAAAGTAATAATGAAAATAACTAATAGAAGTTTACATAGAGATTTAGCATATTTTTATGTTGGGTTAATCATCGCATTTTCTTTTTCAGGAATTATTTTAAACCATCGTCAAGATTGGTATCCGATGGATTATACATATGAAAACAAATCGTTTGAACTAACAATTCCTTCTGAAGAAGCACAGTTAACAAAAGAGTATATAACTGGACTTACCAAAGAAATAGGAAAGTATGATGGGCATAGAGTAAGAAATGGGAAAATAAGAGTGTATTTTAAAGATAATATTATTTTAGACGCTGATGTCGAAACAGGAAAAGGAACTATAGAATACAAAAGAAAAGTTCCTGTCATTGGGCATTCAATGTATTTACATAAATCTACTAATAGTTTTTGGATTTGGTATTCTGATATTTTTGGTATAGCAATGTTAGTAATTGCTCTAACAGGTGTGTTAATTCCATTGGGTAAAAAAGGATTTAAAGGCAGAGGTTGGAAATTAGCGGTTGCAGGAATGTTATTTCCTTTATTGTTTTTATTCTTGTTTGCGTAAACTAAGTATAAAATGGAATCAATAACCTTAAATTTTAATCTGTTATTAATTATAGATATCTTATCTATAGCAACATCATTAATGTTAGGTTTTTTATTCATTACGTTAAAATCAACAAATAAAAAAGCAAATATTTTTTTAGCATTATTCTTATGGTCTTTATGTTTAGAAGTTTTTTATAGTTTAACAGAAACAATAGATGAGTTTTCTGTAACTGTTTTAAATACAGGCTTTCTAACAATGCCGTTGTTGTTTTTTTATGTAAACGCGACTTTAAATAAACAAAAGAGTTTTTATTTATTAGTTTTATTTCTGCCTTGGTTTTTAACTGTCATATTTTTTACTGAAAATGAGTACATAAAGTATGCAGAATATATATTTAATATAACCATATTAATTCTAATTTTAAAAAAAATAAAAGAGGTACAGATAAGGGTTAAAGATTTTTATTCTGAAATTGAAAATAAAACGTTAACCTGGATAAGAACAATTGTTTTCATATATCTTTTTTTTCACGCTTTTTGGATTTTTGAAGATATCATTAGTGTTATTAATGAGTCTATTGTATATTATTTTGCAGCTATTTCAACTATTCTTACTTTTTTTATGATTTATTGGATAGCTTATAATGGATTTTCTCAAGTAGATATTTTTAAAGAAAGATTATTTCTAAAAGAATCAGAAAAAGAAAAGAAAATTGTAAAAAAAGATACTAAAGAGCTATTTAATAAAATAGTTCATCAGATTCAAGATGAAAAAATTTATTCAGATCAAAACTTAAATCTTCGTATCCTTTCACAAAAAGTTAGAATTAAAGAAAAAGAGCTTTCTAAACTTATTAACCTTCATACCGGTAATAATTTTTATTATTTCATTAATACATTTAGAGTAAATTCTTTTAAAGAGTCCTTGTCTTCTAATAAAGCGAGTAAACTTTCTCTTCTAGGATTAGCAAATGAAGCAGGTTTTTCATCTAAATCTACTTTTTATGCAGTGTTTAAAAAACTTGAAGGCATTACACCTAAACAATATCAAAAACAAATAAAAAAGTCCGAATAACCGTTATTCGGACTTTTTAAAAAGGTTTATTTATAGGGTTGAACACAAATTGAATGTTATTTGATTAAACAGAATAATATTCGAATTTAAAACATAATAATTATGATAAAAAAAATGTTCAACTCTAAAATTATATGCAGTATTACAATCATTATAAGTTTAGTCTCTTGTTCAAAAAACAACGAAATAGTTAGTAATTCAGATAATACTTCAAATTCTTCTTTGATAAATTATTTAAAAACTAATGCAGATTATATACATGAAATTAATGGGTTTTATATTGTTGGTAGTGCAATAAATCCAACTTCAGAAGAAACTACAGCAGGAACAACAGGAAAAGATGTTTTTGATCATTCTGTGCGTTTGTTTAGTAGTTTTTTAGATCAAAACAACGATGGTGTTGTTGATGAAGATATGAAAGTATTAAATCTGCAAATGGCAAAAACGGTAATGTTTATTTCTGGCCCTTTAAACTTAGTAGATAAAATATCAGAATCACCTCAGGTTAATAGCCAAGGATTGTATGGTTTAAGTATGCAAACCGATAACTGGCCATATGTTAAAAATTACAATGGAAAAGGTTGGGTTATAGATAAACTAACATCTTTTACATGGAGGCCTGAAAACATGAATGCATTATGGGAAGAGGTATTCCATACGATAACAGAAGCAATAAGTAGATCAGATAATGAATTCGCTTTTACACAAGGAAAAAAACTACGTCAATTTATGGAAGATGATATTACAGCGAGAACATACGATATTTCTGAGCAAAACGCTGAAGAAAATGGCAACTACGATAAAATTACAGCGGTAAATGAATATATACATCAAATTTGGGCAATCAATTTTGCTGGTCAAGAAAATAAACTTAATACTCATCAACAAAAAGCATTAGCTTTTATGAAAAATAAACAAGTTCCAATGTCTGTAAATGCTGATTATTCAAAAACTATAGGGATAAAGATTAAGTAATAAATTAAAATAATATGATGAAAAATATATCTAAGATATTATTAGTAATAATTGTTATTGTAGTTGTTGGCTGTGTATCATGTTCCAAAAATAATGATATGAGTAATAATGGAAATGAACAAGGAATAATCAATGGAGGAAATGATCCGAATTTTAAAATTATAGAAAATTCAGACGAGGGTATGTCTATTTTTAATAGAAAAGTAGTTGTCTTTGGAATCGATATTTATGGAGTTTCAGGTATTGAAGATACAAAACTATTACATGCAGCAAATGTTATGGCTCAGTATTTAGATAATGATGAAGATGGAGTTGTTGATAATCAATTAGTGTTAGATAAAATGCTAGAGAATAAAGCATTTCTATTTATGTGGAAATCAGAATCAGATTTAAACTTAATCGCTCCGCCTCTAGGAAGACTTGGCCAAGATTTAGGAAATGATGAAACTGTCCCTAGTTTCGTTTCGGGAGGAAAAACTGGACGATTTGATGCTTCATTAGAAGAAGTTTGGCATATTATTACACATGCTGGGTATTCTAAAGCTTATCCAAATGTTTTTGGTGAAAATGCAGGAACATCGCTAACCAATGCGATGGATAAAGCTAGAGGAGGTAACTTTACTAGCATTCCAATTAACTATCCATCTGAAGCATGGTATACTTATGACGATACAACATGTACTTATGATTGTCAGGCAACGGAGTACTTTTATTGGGCAATGAGTTCTATTTTAGGAGCACAGTCGAATCGATTAGATGAAATTAAGCAAGAATGGAAATTGAATACAAAGGAGAAGGTTAAGATTACAGATGAAACTATATATAATTTATTAACAGATAGCCAATATAATTTTCCTAGTATTTTACCAGATGGAACTTACAAAAGATAAATAGATAAAGTTTAAAAATAAATTATGGAAAGAGTTTTTAAAAAATGTGTAACAAAATTATATATGTAGCGTCAAACAAATAATAATTTTAAAAAGCTTGTAATTCTAACATAAGGAAGACATTGAGAATTATAAGTTAACTATTATGGAAACTCCATATACCTTATCTGTAAAAGATAGGTGTATGGAGTTTTTTTATTCAACTTTAAAACATTAAATATTATGAAAAAATTAATAATCGGAGTTTTTATTTTTTTGCTTCTAGGGGTAGTCACTTTTTTCTTGTTTCCGCAATTATATTTTTCTACTGCTTTTGGTCAGAAATTAATGATGAAGGTCATGGGAGAAAAAACGGCAACTTTTACTTTCAAATCTACCTCAAAATTAAAAGATAGTTTGTACATGAATGGAGTTATTTATTCAAATACATTAGAAGATTTAAAAGAAGTACTTAATAGTAATCCTCAAGTTAAAACATTGGTTATGGAAGAAGTGCCTGGGTCTATAGATGATCATATTAATTTGTTGGCTTCTAGAGAAATTCGAAAAAGAAATATTAATACATATATACCTAGAAACGGTATGGTAGCATCTGGCGGAACTGATATGTTTTTAGCTGGAAAAAAAAGAAATGCAGATGTTACAGCCAAAATTGGTGTACATTCTTGGGCTGATGGAGATAAAGAAGGTATAGATTACCCAAGGGATAACGAAGTACATATTATGTATTTAAAATATTATGAAGAAATGAATATTCCAACAGATTTTTATTGGTTTACACTTGAAGCTGCTTCTGCGAGTAATATTCACAATATGACTACAAAAGAAATAGATAAGTATAAAATACTAAGGAAATAAAATTTGATACTTAGGGTAAATTTAATTCTTCTTGTTTAAAGTTACAGAATAGAGAATTAAAAAGACAATATATGAAAGCGACAAAAAGATTAGTATTGTTAATTGTATTTTTAGTATTTACTACTAATTGTAGTAAAAATGAAGAATTAATAAACGATAAATCAACAACAGATTTTGGAATATTTAAGATCTTAGAAGATGGGGAAACAATTGAAATGAATGGAGTTATAAATAGCTCTTCATTAAATAGTTTTAATAAAATTATAACTAAAAACCCTAACCTAACCACAATAAATATTAAAAATTGTGATGGTTCATCTGATGATGAAGTTAATTTAAAATTATCTAAGAAAATACACGATTTAAACATAAAAATTCATTTATTAGATAATGCTATAATTGCATCAGGAGGAGTAGATTTCTTTTTAGCAGGTAAAAAAAGAACAAGAGGGAATAATACAAGAATAGGTGTGCATTCATGGTCAAATGGTACTAATGAAGCAACTGATTTTCCAGTAGGACACATAAATCATTTACCATATATAAATTATTACAAGTCTATAGGTTTTAGCGATGTAGAGGCTAAAGCATTTTATTATTTTACAATAAATTCTGCTAAAGCTGCAAGTATTCATTGGATGACAGAGTCAGAAATAGAACAATACAAGATATTAAAGCCTTAAAAAAGGTGAAATTTCAAGATATTTTAAACTCTTATCCTTTTACTAGGAGAAGAGTTTTTTTGTATTACAAGGCTCAACTATTTTCATTAATTTTGTTGTCCAATTTAATATAAAATGTCAGAAGAAAAGAAATCTTTAAATTTTATTGAACAAATCATAGAGGAGGATTTAGCAAATGGAATGAAAAAAGAAAACTTACGTTTTCGTTTTCCTCCAGAACCTAACGGATATCTTCACATTGGACATACAAAAGCTATAGGAATTAGTTTTGGTTTAGGAGAAAAATATAATGCTCCTGTAAATTTACGATTCGATGATACCAATCCAGCCAAAGAGGAGCAAGAATATGTAGATGCAATTAAAAAAGATGTATCCTGGTTAGGATATCAATGGGAAAATGAATGTTATTCTTCAGATTATTTTCAACAATTATATGATTGGGCTGTACAATTAATTAAGGAAGGTAAAGCCTATGTTGATAGTCAAACTTCAGAGGAAATGGCTCAACAAAAGGGAACTCCAACAGAACCTGGAGTTGATAGTCCGTATAGAGATAGAACTGTAGAAGAGAACTTAGAACTTTTCACAAAGATGAAAAATGGAGAGTTCAATGAAGGAGAACACGTACTTCGTGCAAAAATAGATATGGCTTCTCCAAATATGTTGTTAAGAGATCCTTTAATGTATAGGATATTAAAGAAATCTCACCATAGAACTGGAAATGATTGGGTAATTTATCCTATGTACGATTGGACTCATGGAGAAAGTGATTATTTAGAACAAATTTCTCACTCTTTATGTTCTTTAGAATTTAAACCTCACCGAGATTTATATAATTGGTTTAGAGATCATGTTTATGAATACAGTAAAACAGATTTTCCATTAATTCCAAAACAAAGAGAATTTTCTAGATTAAACTTAAGTTATACGATAATGAGTAAACGTAAATTGCTTAGGTTAGTTGAAGAAGGAGTGGTTACAGGTTGGGATGATCCAAGAATGCCTACAATATCAGGTCTACGAAGAAGAGGTTATACTCCAGCGTCAATTCGTAATTTTATTGAAACAGTAGGCGTCTCAAAAAGAGAAAATATAATTGATGTTGCATTATTAGAATTTAAAATTAGAGAAGATTTAAATAAAAATGCTAATAGAGTTATGGCTGTTCTTAATCCAGTGAAATTAGTCATAACCAATTATCCTGAAGATCAAGAAGAAATACTTATTGCAGAGAATAACCCAGAATTAGATGCGGGCTCAAGAGAAGTTCCTTTTTCACGTGAATTATACATAGAAAGAGACGATTTTAAAGAAGAAGCAAATAGAAAATATTTCAGGTTAGCTTTAGGTAAAGAAGTACGCTTAAAGAATGCTTACATTATTAAAGGAGAGAGTTGTGTTAAAGATGATGAAGGAAATATTGTAGAAATTCATTGTACTTATGACCCTTTAAGTAAATCTGGTAGCGGAACAGAAGAAAGTAAACGTAAAGTTAAAGGGACATTACATTGGGTGTCTAAAAAGCATGCGGTTTCTGCTGAAGTAAGAATTTACGATAGATTATTTTCTGATGAAGCACCAGATGCACATAAAGAAAAAGATTTTATGGAGTTTTTAAACCCTGACTCTTTAAAGATTATTAATGCGTTTGTTGAACCAAGTTTAGTAAATGCTAAAATTGGAGAAAGATTTCAATTTCAACGTTTAGGTTATTTTAATGTTGATGATGATTCGTTAAAAACAAACTTGATTTTTAATAAAACTGTAGGATTAAGAGATACTTGGGCTAAGGTTAATAAATAATTTTATTTATTAACCTTAGGTTATTGTAAACTTTGTAGACAAGACTCTTTGTTTCACTAAATAATATAAATAATTTAATAGTTTTTGTTGTTTTAACATATTTTATGTAAATTAGTATACCCAATATTATTACCAAGTAAAATCCCCCCAAGAATGAAAAATTTACATTGGTTACTATTATGCTTGTTGTATGTGCAAACAGTAACATCTCAATCAAACAAAACTTGCGAAAAGCAAGAAACTGTTGTTATTCAAGACCTAAATAGTATTAACAAGTGCAAAGTAGAAGGTAAGACAATAAAAAGCCAATCTGCTAGGCATATTATTTTAGGATTCAGTAATTCCAAAAGCCGTTTTTTTAGGAAAAGAAGAAAAGAATTAGCTAAAACAGTGAACTCAATCACTTCTGTAGGAATTTCTAACAGCAAAAAAAATATAAAAATATCAGGAGATGTTGATATAAAAGAGTCTGAAAGTAAAATTTTTACATTCCAGAATGTAGATCATCTCCCAGTTTTTGAAAATTGTGAAAATTCTACAGATAATCTTAAGTGTTTTAATATATCAATAGGTAATTTTATTCAAGAAAATTTTGAGTACCCAGACGAAGCGATTGATAATGAAATTGTAGGTAAAGTGACCATAAATTTTGTGATAAATAAAGAGGGAGAAGTCGTAAAAATTAAAGCAACTAATGATGATAATAAAGAAAATATACTAACTCGTTATAGTAAAAAACTAATATCTAAGCTGTCTAAAGTAAAACCAGCTTTAAAGGATGGCGTGCCAGTAGCAGTTTCTTATGAGTTATATCTAGATTTTTCTTTATAGAATTTAAATAAGGTTATATAAAAAAAATAATATGGGGTTCAAAAGTGAACCTCATATTTATTTTATAGTAAAGTTTAAATTTGAAATCCAATTTGCTCTTAACTCTGGTAAATTATCAGGATAATACATAATAGGTTCAGGCTGTCTTTTTTCTAAATAATTTCCAGTGTCCCAAATACCATTACTGTTTTCATCAATAATCGCTCTAATTGAATATGTGTCTGGAATTAATGAATTAAATTCAATTTTGCCAGATTCTTTTAAAATTTGTTTTTTATATACGTTGTCACCTTTTAGTAACTCGATTATTACCGGGTGTTTAACTTCTTTGTTTACAGTTAAAATAATGCTCCCATAATCTTCTATGTCTTTAGTTGCAAATTTATAGTTAAGAGTGTCTTTAGATTTTACTTTAAAAATATCCATAATAGCTTCAGGTAAAGCTGTTAGTTTATAAGGGGTTTTTGTCTTTCTTTCAAAAAAGACACCCAACTTATTGTTAGATATAATTTCTAATGTATGAGCAACTTCAGTTGTATCACTAGTATTAGTTAAAGAAAATTTAGCAGGATAGAACTCACGAATAGGGTTGTTTGTAATTAAAGTAAGTGTGTCTTTAATATGTAAAGTGCTTTTAATATTCGTTGTTACTGAAAGTGAATCAATCTTTTTCTTTTTTAGTTTAATGGTTACAGTATCTATAGATGTTTTTTCAGAAACAATAAAGGTTAAAGAATCTAGCTTTTTATCAGAATGGTACCAATAATTTAAAGTGTCTTTATCTTTTTCAAATTCTGTTTTAAAAACAAAGTCATTTGGTGCTTTTGAAAGTAATTTTACTTGTAATCCTTTTTGTTTTCCTGTGAAACCAAATTGAATTTTCCCTTTAGTTACCTCTCTTCCTTTTTTAAATATATAAGGTTGAGTTTCTTTAAAAAGTATAATTGGAGAAGAGGTTATACTGTCTTTAGGAAGAGAAATAGTATCATTATAAAACCCAATTTTATCTGTTCTAGAATTAAATTTATAATCAGAAGTAGATTCATCTATAGCCATTAAAAAGTACTTTCCTTCAGCTAAGTTTGTAAACTTATAATTAATAGAATCGTAAGTTCTGGTTACATAATCTGGCTTGTTTTTATAGACAATAGAATCATTAAAGGTAGAATCAATTTTATATAAGAGAACACTATAGTTTTTTTTAGGTTCTTTAATTGTGATATCTTTTATGGAACCTTTCATACTTAATGAATCTATAAAATCCCCTGTAGAAAAAATGTATTTAAAATTCTCTAAAGGATTATTTTCATTATTATCTTGTATAGCATTTCCAAAGTTAAATGTGTAAGTTGTGTTTTCTTTTAATGTATCTAAAATTTTAATGTTTATATATTTACTTGGAGTTCCTTGTGGTGTAATTAAAGGAGCTGTTTTAAAAGGAGGTGAAACAATTAATTGCTTATTTAAATCCTTAAGCACAATATACTCGTCAAAATAAATGCGAATATTGTTATCATTAAAGTTTAAGCTTTCATAAGCAGGGTCAGCGGAAATTAATATTGGTGCGTCTTTATCTTTAGGTCCACCTTCAGGTCTTCCTTTTCTGGCACAACTACTAATCATCAAACTAAAACTAAAAAGAAAAAATATAAGGTTATAATGTTTCACAAAACTAATTTTAAACGTAATCAAAAGTAGTAAAAAAACTATTAGACTTTTAGTGTGTAAGCCATAGTAAGTACACTTATTTTTATGTTCTTGGTTTTTAATAAAGCATTAACACAAGACTCAATAGTTGCACCAGTGGTAATTACATCGTCGACAAGTAGCACATGTTTGTTTTCGTAAAAGTTGGTGTCAATTAAAGAAAACTTAGATGAATTCTGGTTATAACGATCGAACCTCGATTTTTTTGTTTGTGTTTTGGTGTTTGAAATTCGAACTAAATTTTTATTACTAAAATTCGTTTTTAATCCTTTTGAAATACATTTTGCAAAAGAATCAACTTGATTATAACCTCTTGTTTTTAACTTTTTTTTATGGAGAGGAACAGGAAGTACATAATCAATTTCAGAAAATAAATTTCTCTTTTTTATCTCATGACTATACCATTTGCCTAAAAAAACACCTACATCTTCTCGTTCCTTGTATTTTAATTGGTGAATTAGCTTTTGAGTAATATTGTCTTTCCTGTAATATAGAAAAGCTTCAAAGTTCTCTAAATCGAAGTTCAAAAAAGATTCAGGTATAAAAGTATCTTTCTCATTAACTATTGGTAACTCATTTTTACAATTACTACATAGTATTATTTCATTGGAAAACAGTAGATTTTCACAACTTAAACATAAATTAGGATAAAATATACCCAATAAATCCTTTAAAAAGCGCATATTTGCTTAGCAATTTTTCGATAAATTTAAAAAATAAATAGTATTTGGGAAAGAAACTTAATTTTTTTAAAGAAGCTGTTTTAGCAGCCAAAACATCTGGAACTATAACACCTAGCTCAAGATTCCTTGCAGAAAAAATGCTTAAGGGAATGAATTTTAATCAAACTAATTTAATAGTTGAGTTAGGGGCTGGAAATGGAATTATAACAAAGCATATTCTTAAAAAATTAAAACCCAACAATCATTTAATCAGTTTCGAAATTAATGAAACTTTTTATCAAGAATTACAGAAAATTGATCACCCACAATTAACGATTTTAAATGTTTCTGCAGAATTTTTAATTACTGAAATTGAAAAGAAAGGTTATAAAAATGTAGATTGTATTGTTTCAAGCCTTCCGTTATCCATAATACCAAAGCCAATTTCAAAAAATATTTTAGAAGAATCATACAAAGCATTAAATACAAATGGAAGTTTTGTGCAATTTCAATACAGTTTAGATTATTTTAAAAAATTCAAAAAATTGTTTGGGAAAGAAAATGTAAGCTTAAAATTTGAGCCATTAAATATTCCTCCTGCATTTATTTACAAATGCACAAAGAAATAGAATTTACAACTTGTACTTTTTGTATTTTTGCCTTCTATGATAGAAACGAGAGAAGCAATATCAGAAAAGGTGGTTTTAATAGGTGTTATTACACAGCATCAAGATGAAAACAAAGCGAATGAATATCTAGATGAATTAGAGTTTTTAACACATACTGCTGGTGGAGTACCTGTGAAACGTTTTTTGCAAAAGTTAGAAAAACCAAATCCAAAAACTTTTCTTGGAACAGGTAAGTTAGATGATGTAAAAATGTTTATTGAAGCTAATGGAGTAGGAACAGCAGTTTTTGATGATGAATTATCACCTGCTCAACTTAGAAATATAGAAAGAATTTTAGATTGTAAGATTCTAGATAGAACAAATCTTATTTTGGATATTTTTGCGAGTAGAGCACAAACTAGCTCTGCAAAAACTCAAGTAGAATTAGCTCAATATGAATATTTATTACCAAGATTAACTCGAATGTGGACTCACCTTGATAAGCAAAAAGGAGGTATTGGTATGAGAGGGCCTGGAGAAACTGAAATAGAAACAGATCGTCGTATTATTCGAGATAAAATAACTTTACTAAAGAAAAAATTACAAACCATAGACAAACAAATGGCTGTTCAAAGAAAGAACAGAGGTAAAATGGTTCGCGTAGCTTTAGTTGGGTATACTAATGTAGGAAAATCTACTTTAATGAATTTAATTAGTAAAAGTGAAGTTTTTGCAGAAAATAAACTTTTTGCAACTTTAGATACAACAGTTAGAAAAGTTGTGGTTAAAAATGTACCTTTTTTACTTACAGATACGGTTGGATTTATTAGGAAACTACCAACTCAATTGGTAGAATCTTTTAAATCTACTTTAGATGAAGTAAGAGAAGCTGATTTGTTAGTGCATGTTGTAGATATTTCTCACCCTAATTTTGAAGAACATATAGCTTCGGTTAATAAAATACTCGATGAGATTGATAGTGCAAATAAGCCAACAATTATGATTTTTAATAAAATAGATGCTTACACTCATGAAACTATTGATGAAGACGATTTAGTTACTATAAAAGGTAAAGAACATTACACCATAGAAGATTGGAAGAAAACTTGGATGAATGATCTTGAGAAAAAAGCTTGTTTTATTTCTGCTACGGAAAAAGAAAATATTGAAAATTTCAAAGAAACAGTTTATGATGAAGTAGTGAAAATTCACTCAAGAATTTTTCCGTATAATAATTTCTTGTATTAAACAATTAATGAGTGAAAAATTGCAAAAAACACATTATTTATGGCCAAAAAAGTATAAAAAAACAATTTTAAATATAGCGATAGGTTTTTTTTTTTACTTTTGCAAATGGAACATAGTGTAAATTTAGTAAACTTATTAAACATTGTTTAAAAGTTTTAATTCCCCAACTTATGAGAAAAATTCTATATATAGCAATCTTTGCATGTTCATTTAGTGTTTTTAGTCAAAGTAGTAACGAGACTTGCGATACACCTGAAAGTCCTATAGAGGATTTGAACAGTATAACGAAATGTACTGTAAAGCCATCAAAGAATGGTAAAGATAAAAAAGCAAGACAGATATCTGTTAGAGTTTCTGCTCCGAAAAGAAGGTTTTTAAAAAAAAGAAAAAAACAAGCTGCATCTGAAGTAAATAATTTAAATAGTTCTGGAGTTTCTACGGTTAATCATTCAACCGATATATCTAAAACATTAAAGCTTAAAACAAATTTAGCCGCTCTAACTAATACGTTATCTAAGGAAGAAGTTCGTAAAGCAGAAAAATTTAGCACAGTTGATAATATCCCTGCATTTCCTGATTGTTCTAATGAATTAGGAGGAGATCAATTAGACTGTTTTAATAATGAAATGATAAGTCATATCCAAGAGCATTTTAGTTATCCAAATCAAGCAATGATAGATAAACTGCAAGGAGAAGTTTGGGTGCGTTTTATTATAGATAAAGATGGTAATGTTACAAATATAAAAGCTTTAGGTCCTAAAGGAGGTAAAATTCTTAAGGATGAAGCGATAAGAGTAGTGTCTAATTTGCCTAAATTTAAACCAGCAACAAAAGCAGGTAAATCAATATCAGTAAAATATGGTTTCCCTATCAACTTTTCTTTAGAAGATAATTAATAATTTATTAACTTACTTCTCAGTTAAATTCAATTAATCAAAACTTATAAGCAATGGTCAAAAAATTACTCATGCTGCTTTTTATATTTGGCAGTTATTTTTTGTTTGCTCAAACAGAAGTTAAAGGTTTAGTATTCGATGAATATTTAGAACCTTTTCCTGGAGCAACTGTAAAAACAAGTGAAGGAAAAACAACAAGTTCAAATTTTGATGGCGAATTTGTAGTAAGAGTAAAAAAGTTCCCCGTAACAATTACAGTATCTTTAATAGGTTATCAAACAGAAACAATTCAAGTTTCTAGTGCTGATGATGATTTAAATGTGATTTTAAAGGAAACTTTAGGGTTAGATCAAGTTGTAGTTTCAGCATCTAGAACTCCAGAACGAGTTATAGAATCTCCTGTGACAATTGAAAGAATTGATGGGAAATCAATTAAAAGAACCCCATCTCCTAATTTTTATCAGTCTTTAGGTAATCTAAAAGGAATTGATGTTTTAGATAATAATTTACTTACTAAAGCAATTGGTTCTAATAGAGGGTTTATTAGTACTGAGAATAACAGATTTGTTCAATTAGTTGATGGAGTTGATACTGCAGTTCCTGTATTCGATTACGCTTTAGGTAATTTATCTGGTTTGGTTGATCTTGATGTTAAAAACGTAGAAATACTTCCGGGAGCAGCTTCTGCATTATATGGGGCTAATGCTTTTAATGGAATCTTATTAATGACAAGTAAAAACCCTTTTGACGATAGTGGTGTAAGTGTTGCTCTTCAGTCTGGGATTACAACTCAAGAAGATAGAGGAGCGTATGCTTATTATGATGTAAGTACTAGAATGGCTTACAAATTTAGTGATCATTTTGCTGCTAAGGCTAGTATAAAATATATTCAAGGTGAAGATTGGGTAGCTAATGATAGAAGCGATATCAATGGACAAGGATTTAGTCATTTAGATAATCCAAATTATAATGGAGTTAATGTTTATGGAGATGAAGTTAGCCTTAACTTAGTTGATTTAGCATTGTTGGCAACACCTTTCGCTGCAGATCCTACTTCTCCTTTATTTGGTTTAAATCCATTAGGATTAATTTCTGGTATTAACGGTGTTGAAAGACAAAGGGTTAGTAGAACTGGTTTTGCAGAAAGAGATATGATTGACTATGATGTGAATAGTTTGCTTTTTGATGGTTCATTGCACTTTAGACCATGGGGAGAACAAGGAGCAGAAATCATTTTTGGTTCTAAATTCACTATAGGTGATAATATTACTCAATCTAGTAATAGATATGATCAATCTAATTCATCTATGCAACAATTTAGATTTGAAGTAAGAGATAAAAACTATTTTGTTAGAGGTTATTACAACGAAAATGACGCAGGTAAAACAATAGACACAAACCTAGCAGGAGTTTTTGTTGGAAGTGCTTGGAAAGATAATAGAGTATATTTTCAAGAATACGCGGGAGCTTACTTTTCTTCTTTAGCAAGTGGACTGACGAGTGATCAAGCTCATTTAACAGCAAGAGGTTTTGTAAATCGAGATTTCCCAAGTGTTACTTCCTCAACATATCAAAATGCGTTAAAATTAGCAAAAGAAACCACTTTAGCAGATGGAGGAGCTTTATTATCTGAAAACTCAGGTTATTACCATGTAGATGCTAACTATAATTTTGCTGATTTTATTGATTTCGCAGATATTCAAGTTGGTGGTAGTTTTAGAAGTTTTGCATTAGATTCAAATGGTCAGGTTTACACCGACGATGATGGTGTTTTAAGGTATAGACAGTATGGTTTATATACTCAAGTTCAAAAGAAATTTATTGATGATAGGTTAAAATTAACGGGAACAGTGCGTTTTGATAAATCAAGAAACTTTGAAGGTAATTTTTCGCCAAGGGCAACAATTTCGTATGCAGCAGGAGAAAAAAGAGATCATAACTTTAGAATTGGTTTCCAAACAGGATTTAGAAACCCAACATCACAAAATCAATACCTAGGATTAACACTAGGAAACATAGTGTTATTAGGATCAGTAGAAGAAAACTTAACAAGAGAAGTTGTAACAAGGCAATTTATATCTGACCCAACTCAATCGGTCACTATTTTTGGTACTTCTGCATTTAACAATTCATATACAGCATCTTCTGTAGATGCATTTCAAACGGACTTTAGATCAAATGCTGTCAGTGGAAATTTAGGTGTAGTAAATTCATTACTTTTACAAGTTTCTGATTTTGAATTAGTTAAGCCGGAAACAGTACAATCTTTTGAATTAGGGTATAGAGGAGCTTTAGATGTAGCTGGAAAATTATTCGAGTTTGATATTGTTGGTTATTATAACTTACACAACGATTTTATAACACCTACAGATGTGGTTGTTCCTTTTTACGGAGATGTAAACAATCCAACTTCTAATGCTGCTTTGGCGATAGCAAATAACGATTTTCAAAGATATTCTATAACAACTAATATAGATTCTGAACTACAAGTTTTTGGATTTTCTGCAGGTTTTAGCACGAAACTTTTTGGTAATTTTGATTTATCAACCAGTTATGCGTTTTCTGACTTTACTATCGAAGAAACTGATATCGATTTTAAACCTTTTTTCAATGCTCCAAAACATGCCGTAAAAGCTCAATTTGGTAATGATAGATTGTTTAAAAATTTCGGTTTTTCAACAAATGTAAGATGGCAAGATGAATTTTTATACCAAACAAGATTTGTTGATAGAGTCTTAGATAGTCGTTTTGTTTTAGATGCACAGTTAAATTACACAATACCATCTCTTAAGTCTTTTATTAAAGTAGGAGCAACTAATTTAACAGGTGAAGAATATATTAGTGCAACTAGTGCAGGTACTATAGGGTCACAATATTATATCTCTTGGATCATTAATAATTAAGCTATAGATAGCGTAAAAAAACAATTTAAAGAGAGGTAACTACCTCTGTTTTTTTTTGTTAGCGTTAATGTAAATGAGTTTTTATTTTGTTTTTTGAAAAAAAAAAAGTAATTTTGCGGTCTGTAAAGAACCAAACAACTGCTACAGTAAATTAGTAAATGTTAAAAGTATGAGAAAATTTTATTTACTTGTAGTATTATTATTATCCCTTAATAGTTTTAGTCAGGACACATGTGATACTCCTGAAGAAACTACATTGGAAGATTTGAATAGTATTACAAAATGTTCAATCAAGCCTGCTAAGAACAAGAAAGACAAAAGGAATAGACAGATCACTGTGCGTGTTTCTGCTTCTAAAAGAAGATTCTTAAAGAAAAGAGAGTCTAGAAAGAAAACAGCTGTTTCAGGAGCTGGTAGCTTAAACTCTTCAGGTATTTCTACAATTGCAAACAACTCTGGTATTTCAAGTAAACTTTCACTAAAAAAGAAGTCAGCATCAAATAGTATTGCTGCTTTAACGAATAGTTTGTCTGAAGAAGAAGTAAGAAAAGCCGACAGGTTTAATACTGTTGATAAAATTCCTGCTTTTTCAGATTGTGATTCAGCAAAGAAGGGTGATATGATTGATTGTTTTAACACAGAAATGATGTTACATATTCAAAAGCACTTTAGATATCCTGCTGAAGCTGTAAGAAATACTGTAGAAGGAGAAGTGTGGGTGCGTTTTATTATCGACAAAAATGGTGAGGTTAAAAACATTAAAACCTTAGGGCCAGAAAATGCTGATATTTTAAACGAAGAAGCTAAAAGAGTAGTAACTAAATTACCTAAATTTAAACCTGCTAGAAAAGATGGTAAACCAGTTGCTGTAAAATACGGTTTCCCAATAAACTTTTCGTTAGAAGAATAATTTCCAATCCTTAATATAATTAAAATGTTGAAGAAACAATTAGTAATGATTGTTTTCACGCTGTGTGCTATCTCTACTTTTGCACAGGTGAAGATAAAAGGTGTAGTATATAATGAATACTTAGAGCCTTTTTATAATGCTAAGATAACAAGTGGATCAAACTCTGCATTATCTGACATGAGTGGTAATTTTGAAATTACGATTAAAGGTAATTTACCACAAACTATAGAGATTTCTGCGTTTGGTCATCAAACAGAATATGTAGATGTTGAAAGAGTTGGGCAAAAAATTAATGTAATTCTTAAAGAAAACTTATTGTTAGATCAGGTTGTAATTTCTGCATCTAGAGTTCCGGAAAGAATTATTGAATCTCCTGTAACTATCGAAAGATTCGGATTAACAGATATAAGAAGAACAACATCTAACTCTTTTTATGATGGATTAGTAAGCTTAAAAGGTATTAATGCTAGAGAGGGTAGTTATGGATTTAAATCTATCAACACAAGAGGATTTGCTGATTTTAGCAACTCTAGATTTGTGCAAATGGTAGATGGTATGGATACAGCTGCTCCTGCATTAAACTTTAGTGCTGGTAACCTATCTGGTGTAAATGAGCTAGACATTAATAACGTAGAAATCTTACCAGGTGCATCTTCAGCTTTATATGGAGCAAATGCATATAACGGTATTATGTTAATGAATACTAAAAGCCCTTTTGATTTCACAGGAATTAGCACACTGTTTAAAACAGGATATACAAGTCAAAATCTTGCTGGAGATAATTTATTTTATGATTTATCAGCCAGATTAGCTTACAAGTTTAGTGAGTCTTTTGCAGCTAAAGTTAACTTCTCTTATTTTGAAGCTGCGGAATGGTTAGCTAATGATACAAGTAACAAATTAATCGATACTAATGAAATCACTGAAGGAGTTGCAAACAGCCCATTAAATTATGATGGTGTAAATATTTACGGAGATGAATTTAATAATAGTATTAGTGTTCAGGATATTGGCCGCAGATTTTTCGGAATAAATTTACCTCAAGACGCAAGAGTTAGTAGAACTGGTTTTGCAGAACGTGATTTATTAATGGATGACAAATCTAAAAATTTAAAATTCTCAACTTCTTTTCATTACAGACCTTTCAAAGATGAATCTTTAGAATTAATTTTAGCTACAAGATTAGCTATGGGGAATAACTTATTACAAGGAAGTTCTTCTAGATTTTCTCAAAGAGATTACTACATTGGTCAGTCTAAATTCGAAGTTAAAGGAGATAACTTTTATGTAAGAACTTATTACACAAGAAACGATGCTGGAAGATCTTATAATCTAGATATTACAGGAGCATTATTAACAGCACGATCTTCAGCTGGAAATACTGTAGGTAACTGGGGTGTAGACTATTTAATTGGATTAGATAGAGCAGGAGTAGATTTTAATAATTTAACTGCAGATACAGATATTTTACAAAGTGCAAGAGAGTACGCAGATAGTTTTACTTTACAACCAGGAAGTAATGGTTTTAGAACAGAGTTTGAAAATATTACATCTACTTTAATTACAGAAGGTGGTAGTAGAATTTATGACAGAAGTTCTTATTCTCATATCGATGGTAATTATAATTTTACTAGTTTAATTAACGATTGGGCAGATGTTCAAGTTGGAGGATCATTCAGACAGTACAATCCAGATTCTAAAGGAACAATCTTTAACGATGCTACGCAACCTATTACAGTAAATGAATATGGTATTTACTCTCAAATTCAAAAGAAATTATTAGATGATAGATTAAAGTTAACAGCTTCTATTCGTTACGATAAATCTCAGAATTTCGATGGAAATTACTCACCACGTTTTGCAGTGAATTATGCTTTAGGTGAAGATAAAAATCACATCATTAGAGCATCTTTCCAAACAGGTTTTAGAAACCCAACAATTCAAGAGCAGTATTTATTCAACCAACCAGGAAGAAAAATCAATGTTGGAACATCTAGAGCTAACTTAGATAGAATTGCAATAGGTCAAGATATTACATTAAATGTTTTAGGAGTTCCTACTGTAATTGACGGTGTAATTTCTGGGGATGATATCATCAACAACTCTTTACTTACCGAAACTGTATTTACAGATTTTACATATGTAAAGTCAGAATATGAAGAGATTAAGCCAGAAGAAGTACAAACTATCGAACTAGGATATAGAAGTATGTTCGGAATTACAGATACTAATAATATTAACATTGATATTAATGGTTTTTATAGTTTCCATAACGATTTTGTATTCTTCCAAGATATTGTAACTCCAAAATTAGGTCAGGTTTATCCTTTTGGAAACAGACAATTAACTGCTGCTGAATTAGCAGATCCGTTAATTCAAGCTGGTAACATTGTTGATGGAGTTTTAGTTTGGGATGCTTTTGCACAATACGCATTTACAAACTTAGGTCCATCAGGAGAATTATTAGTTCAAGAATTTAATATCGTAACAAATAGTAAATCTAGAGTAAATTCTTTTGGAGCTAGTGTTGCTTTATCAACTAAAATTTTCGAAAGCTTCGATTTAGGATTAAACTATAGTTATATCGATTTTACTTTCGATGATGAAGATAATGGATTCTTTGAGCCTAACTTTAATACACCTAAGCACACAGTAAAAGCTCAGTTTGGAAATAATAATCTTTTCAAGAATTTTGGATTTAACGTTAATGCAAGATGGTTAGACAAATACAGATGGGTTTCTCCATTTGTAAAAGGAAATGTAGATGCAAGAACAGTATTAGATGCGCAATTAAACTATAGAATTCCATCTATAAAATCTAAATTTAAAATTGGAGGAACTAACTTGCTAGGTAAGGAGTTTCAAGTTGCTCCAGGAACAGGAAATATTGGTAGTTTATATTATATTTCTTGGACAATTAACGACTAATAGCTAATTCTAGCTACTACTCATATACAAAACCGATGCAAATTGCATCGGTTTTTTCTTTTTAGAGAGTTTAAGGAGGTTTTATTTTTGTTTTTTTTAATATCCTTTAATAAGCAGAATAATAGTTTAAAACTAGTTTTAAATAGGTTTTACTAACGACTTTTTACTTTTTAAGAATGATTATTCTATTTAAGAATGAATACTAAACAAAAAAACACGATTATTCAAAATAATAATCGTGTTCTGTAGTATCCTTTTAAAATGAATTATTATTCTATAATTCCTAATCTTTTAGCTCTTTGTTCCCAACTTTTTCTAGCTAAGTTTTGAAGATTAGCAACATTATCACTTTCATCCATAATTTCTAAACCTAATAAAGTTTCAATTACATCTTCTTGGGTAACAATACCACTAACAGAACCATATTCATCAACCACTAAAGCGATATGTTCTCTTTGTTCTATTAAGTTTTCAAAAAGTTGAGGAATAGGTAAATCTCTTTTCGTAATAATAATATTTCTCTTAATTGTTTCTAGTTTTTCCTCTCCATTACCTTTTATTATAGCTTCTAAGAGTTGATCTTTTAAAAAGTATCCTATTATATTATCACTACTTCCAGAGTATAAAGGAATACGTGAAAAACGTAAATTAGCATTCTCGTCAAAAAAAGATTTTATAGTCTGAGAAGCGTCTGCAGTTTTTAATACAGTACGAGGAGTCATGATATGTTTAGCAGAAACTTCTTTAAAGCTAAGCATGTTTTTAATTACCTTACTTTCATTTTCTTGAAAAACACCTTCTTTTTCAGCTATTTCAGTCATTGCAGAAAAATCTTCTCTACTCAAAACACTTTCTCCATGTCCTCCTTTACCAAACATTTTGGTAAAAAGCTGTAAGACCCAGATAATTCCAGTGTATTTTAAAATAGTTATTAAAATGTTTAGAGTCGTTGTAGTAAAACCAGCTAAAGATTTCCAATAAGTAGCACCAATGGTTTTAGGGATAATTTCTGAAGCCACTAAGATTAAAATAGTCATAATAGCAGAAACAATAAATACTCCGCTAAAAATCCCTGTAGACTCTTCTCCTTTAAATACAGTTTCTGCTTGAGAACCAACTAAAATAGCACCAACAGTATGCGCAATTGTATTTAACGTTAAAATGGCAATTAAAGGTTTGTCTACATCTTTTTTAAGTTCTTCTAATCCATTAGCAAAAGATTTTCCTTCATTCTTTTTTAAGTTAACAAAAGTAGGTGTAACACTTAATAATACAGCTTCTAAAATAGAGCATAAAAAAGAAAAAAGTATTGAAATTGTTCCGTAGAAAAAAAGTAGTCCCATTTTTAAATTTTTTGTAAAAATAAAAAAACCCCAAGGATATAAAATCTTGGGGCCTATATTTTGTTTAATTTCTAATATTAGAATCCGTAACTTAAACCAACTAACCAATAAGATTGAATTGTTGTTGGAGTATTTTCTAAGCTAGTAAAGCTTGTTAACGGAGAGTTAAACGTCTCTTGTCTGTTATTTCTTAAACCAGTTTCAAGACCAACTCCAATTCCTTTCCAAATATTGAAACCTAAAGAGTTTATCCAAGTCCAGTTTGATAAATCTGAAGATTTATAACTTTGGAATGTAGAAAAGTTAGATCTGAATTTAAATTTACCAATAGTTCTATTATAATCTGCAACAATCTTTGCTCCTAAAGAAGAATCGAAAGTTGTACCAGAGCTACTAAAAACAAAGTTATAGTTAATAGGGTGTACAACTACTACTAACTCTTTTAAAGGAGTCCAAGTTGCACCAACCCCGATATCTAAATAACCTGGATCATTAAAGTTTTCAATGAAAGATGTTCTATATTCTCCTAATGTAGAAACAGCTATGTTTTTAGTTAATTTATAACCATAAAGCGAGGTAATTGTAAATACATCAGTTGTTCCTCTGAATCGAGTATCATCGTTCGGGTCATCTTTATCATCGATTTTAACCCAACCTAAATTTAAATTTGCAGAGTTTCTCCAGAAATATTTTTCGCGGTCTAAATTAGCAATCCCATTTACAGTAATACCTATGTTACCTGCTGAAGAGTTTGGTACAGCATTAGAAAACCAATCGTTAAATCCAGAAAAGTTAGCACCAATTGTTCCAAAAGTACTAAACTTCCAACCTGGAAAAGCATCAATCTTTGCTTGCAGTGCATCTACTTCTCCTTGTAGTTTTGCTGCCTCAGCGGCTTTCTTTGACTTTTCAGCTTTTAGCTCTTCAATAGTTTGAGCGAATGAAAAATTACTTATTAATAAAGCTACAGCTATAACTAATTTTTTCATGTTTTTTAATTATTTTGATTTTATGATATTAGTCTCTAAAAGACTTAAGACAAAGATATATCGAAAAAGTCACTTAATTAAATAATATAATTTAATCCTAGTCCAAATAATTGTTTGAATTGAATTCTAGTAGAAGCATTGTCATCAATAATTGTATGAAAGCCTAAATTGGTTGATAAATACTTATTAATTTTCATTAATAAGTTGATTTGATAATCTATATCTATATTTTCAGGTCTATCAAGATAATCAGAATACAAAGCAAAAATGTTTTCCATAGAAATGTTTTTTGCTAAATTGAATTTATAATAAGAAGAAAGATTAAAACCTAAACTGAAACTAGAGTTTTTACCTTCTTCAACACCAAAACTACCAGAAAACTTATCAGATACAAATGTAAAACGAGAAGTTGATGGTGCTATGTTTATATATTTTGTTTTAGATTTTTTCCAGAGCATTCCAGGTCCAAAACTTAAATAAGCAGGTGAAAAAGGATCAGAAGTAGCAACTTTAGGGTCTTTAGTGTAATCGAAACCTCTAGTGTATTGAGTTCTTAAATTGCTAATAAAAGAAAAGAACCAATGATTCTTTTTAGATTTATAACCTACTAGAGTATTGTACTCTAAACGATCGTCAGTTTTTCGAGTACCTTTATCATCCACATAACTTAAACCGTAATTAGAAATAATTTTATTATCCCAGTTCCAATTTTCTCTTTTATAATTTAAATCCTGAACTATATTAATATTACCTGCTACAGTGTTTGCCCCACCAGCTGTCCAATTTGAGAAGGTAGATTGATTTAAGAGAAAAGTGATTTTAGTGTTAAATTTCCAGTTTTTTGAAACACTATCTTTTTTTTTCTCTTCTTCTTGAGAAAAAATAGTAAAACTTATACTAAGACAAAAAAACAATAATACTTTCCTCATATAAAAACAATAATATTTATTTCTTTTTAAACAGTGGAACTGTAGAACAGGCTTCACCGTACATGATGGATTTTACTACAGGTTGAATTTTTGATATTAATAGAGGATATGCGCTTTCAGGAATAGGTTTACTACTGCAACCTTTTATAATTACAGGCTTATTCTTAAAAGTGTCTAAAGATAAGGTATTTATAATTTCTGAAAAAATAACTGTTTCTAATAATTCTAAATTTCCAATGACAACTTTTTTTGCAAATTGATTTAATTCTGTTGAAATTAAAAGATATGCCCATGAAGGAATAATAGCATCAGTAGCACAATATAGAGCAACATAAGCTTCGTTATACTGAGTCCAATCGTGATTTTTTACATGTTCTCGAAAGTCTTTTTCTTTAAGCAATAAACCTTCATATAACCAATCAGAAATATCAAAAAGAACACGTTCCCCTTCAACATAATAATCTTCGAGATCGAAAGTTACTAGTTTACTATTGGCTACTCTATTTACTATTTCGTCTGCCATATTATAACATTCCTAATTCTAATTTTGCTTCTTCACTCATCATTTCTTTAGTCCATGTAGGATCAAAAGTAATTTCTACTTCACAATCATTAATTTCTTTTAAGGTTTTTACCTTGTCTTCTACTTCAACAGGTAATGTTTCAGCAACAGGACAGTTAGGTGATGTTAATGTCATTAAAATTTTAGCATCATTTTCTTCAGATACAAAAACATCATAAATTAATCCTAATTCGTATATATCTACCGGTATTTCAGGATCGTAAATTGTCTTTAAAACTCTTACAATTTTATCTCCTAAATCTTCTAATTGTTCCTCTGTCATTTTTAATTTGTTAATTTAGTTTGCTGAGCAATCGCATACATTTTAATTTGCTTTACCATAGATACTAATCCGTTTGCTCTGGTCGGACTTAAATGTTCTTTTAATCCAATTTCATCAATAAACTTTGTATCTGCTTCAAGTATTGCTTTTGGAGTTTGGTTGGAATAGACACGTAATAATAACGCCACAATTCCTTTTGTAAGAATAGCATCACTATCAGCTGTGTAAGTAATTTTATCATCATTAATTTCAGAATGCATCCAAACTTTTGATTGACATCCTTTGATTAAATTTTCATCTAATTTATAATCTTCAGCAATAAGAGGTAGCGATTTACCTAATTCAATAATATACTCGTATCGCTCCATCCAGTCTTCAAACATTGAAAACTCATCAATAATTTCTTCCTGTATTTCTTTGATAGTCATTTTTTAGAACTATTTTTGCACTTTACAAATTGTTTTGTGCAGTTATTGTGCAAAATTACTGATAAAAATTAATAAATGGGTAAACTATTAGCGGTTGGAACTGTTGCTTTTGATGCAATAGAGACACCTTTTGGTAAAACTGACAAAATATTAGGAGGTTCGGGAACTTTTGTTGGTTTAGCAGCTTCGCAATTTGGAGTAGAAACAGGAGTAGTATCTGTAGTAGGAGGAGATTTTCCTCAATCATATTTAGATATGATGCAGAACAAAGGAATTGATACTACTGGTATCGAGATTGTAAAAGATGGTAAAACATTCTTTTGGAGTGGAAGATATCACAACGATATGAACTCTAGAGATACTTTAGTTACAGAACTAAATGTTTTAGAAACTTTTACACCAGTTGTACCTGACGCATTTAAAGATGCTGAAGTTGTAATGTTAGGAAACTTACATCCATTAACACAAGTTTCAGTTTTAGATCAAATGAATGAGCGTCCGAAATTAGTTGTTTTAGATACAATGAATTTCTGGATGGATATTGCATTAAGTGATTTACACGAAGTGTTAAAGAGAATTGATGTAATTACAATTAACGATGAAGAAGCTCGTCAGTTAAGTGGAGAATATTCTTTAGTAAATGCAGCTAAGAAAATTCACGAAATGGGACCAAAATATGTAGTGATTAAAAAAGGAGAGCACGGAGCATTATTATTTAATGATGATAATATGTTTTATGCACCAGCTTTACCATTAGCAGAAGTTTACGATCCAACTGGAGCAGGAGATACTTTTGCAGGAGGATTCTGTGGATATTTATCTAAAACAGGAAATTACTCTTTCGAAAACATGAAGAATGCCATTATTTATGGATCTAATTTAGCTTCTTTCTGTGTTGAAAAATTTGGAACACAACGAATGGAAGAGCTAACGAAAGATGAAGTTCAAAATCGTTTAAAAGCATTTAAACAACTAACACAATTTAATATAGAATTAGTATAGAAAATCCGCGCTTTTTTGCGCGGATTTTTGTTTCAAACACACAACACAACTTACAAAAATAATAATGAGTGATTTTTTAAAGCACGAATGTGGTATTGCTTTAGTTAGGTTAAAGAAACCGCTTCAATATTATAAAGATAAATATGGTACAGCTTTTTATGGGTTAAACAAGTTATACTTGTTAATGGAAAAGCAACATAACAGAGGACAAGATGGTGCTGGTTTAGCTAGTATAAAATATAATGTTGAGCCAGGAACAAGATACATTAGTAGAATACGTTCAAATAAAAATCAACCAATTCAAGATATTTTTGGTCAAATAAATAATAGAATCAATGATATTTTTGAGAAAAACGAAGATAAATTAGATGATGTTGCTTGGCAAGAAGAGAATATGCCTTATATCGGAAATCTTTTCTTAGGACACGTTCGTTACGGTACTTTTGGTGGAAATAGTATTGAAAATGTACATCCATTTTTACGACAAAGTAATTGGAAACATAAAAATCTAATTGTAGCAGGAAACTTTAACATGACAAACTCTAAAGAGTTAATGAAAGAGTTAATTACTTTAGGACAACATCCTAAAGAAGCTACAGATACAGTAACAGTTATGGAAAAAATCGGTCATTTCTTAGAAGATGAAGTGGCAGATACTTATAAAAAAGCGAAAGCTGCTGGTTTTAACAAAAGAGAAGCTTCACCTTTTATAGAAGAGCATTTAGATATTCAAAGGATTTTAAAACGTTCTTCTAGAAATTGGGATGGTGGTTATGCAATGGCAGGTTTATTAGGTCATGGAGATGCTTTTGTATTACGAGATCCTTCAGGAATTCGACCAGCATTTTGGTATGAAGATGAAGAAGTAGTAGTTGTAGCTTCAGAAAGACCAGTAATTCAAACTACATTTAATGTTCCTATCGATGAAGTAAAGGAATTACCAAGAGGTAAAGCTTTAATCATTAAGAAAAATGGAAAAACTACAATAGAAAAAGTCATGAAAAAGCGCGAGAAATTGTCTTGTTCTTTCGAGCGTATTTATTTTTCTAGAGGTAGTGATGCAGATATTTATCAGGAAAGAAAAAATTTAGGAAAATATGTATTCCCTGAAGTTTTAAAATCTATTAACGATGATATTTCAAATTCTGTTTTTACCTATATTCCAAATACGGCAGAAACTTCTTTCTATGGAATGATGGAAGCTGCTGAAGATGTACTAAATCAACAAAAAACAACTGAAATTTTAGCTGGAGGAGGAAAACTTTCTGCTCAAAGAGTAACTGAAATTTTATCGGAAAGACCACGTTTTGAAAAAATAGCAATTAAAGATGCTAAACTAAGAACGTTTATTACAGATGATAATAGTAGAGATGATTTAGTTGCTCATGTTTACGATGTAACATATGGTGTAGTAAAACCTACTGATAATTTAGTAATTATTGATGATAGTATTGTTAGAGGAACAACACTAAAGAAAAGTATTATTAGAATTTTAGATCGTTTATCACCAAAGAAAATTGTTGTTGTTTCTTCTGCACCACAAATTCGTTATCCAGACTGTTATGGTATCGATATGGCTAAAATAGGCGACTTTATTGCTTTTAAAGCTGCTTTAGAATTATTAAAAGAAACAGATCAATACCATATTGTTGGTGAAGTTTACGAAAAATGTAAAGCTCAAAGATTAAACGAAGATAAAGACATAGTAAACTTTGTAAAAGAAATTTACGCTCCATTTACACATGAACAAATTTCAGGTAAGATTGGTGAAATGTTAAAAACTGATGAAGTAAATGCAGATGTAGAAATCATTTACCAAACTGTAGAAGGTTTACATAATTCTTGTCCAGATCATAAAGGAGATTGGTATTTCACTGGAGATTACCCTACACCTGGAGGTCATAGAGTAGTAAATGAAGCATTTATTAATTTCTATGAAGGAAATAATAAGAGAGCGTACTAATTTAAACGCATTATATTTTTAAAAAAGACTGTTTTTAAAGCAGTCTTTTTTAGTTAAAAAGTATTTCCCTCATGAATTAGAACTCAAATAAATTGTTTTACATTGGCCTGCCAAAAAGTTTTAAAAAAGAACAAAATGAGTTTAGAAGAGAAAATAATTGACTACAAGCAAGTTTTAGAAAATTTGTATGATATAATAGCGTCAGAAGAAAATGATGGAGCAATAGCTACATATATACCTGAATTAGCTAAAGTAGATGCGAATAATTTTGGCGTTTGTCTCTTGTCTACTAAAAACAAAGAATATGGTGTTGGTAATTGGCAAACAAAATTCTCAATTCAAAGTATTTCAAAAGTATTGTCTTTAAGTATCGCTTATCAAATTTTTGGAGATAAAATTTGGGAACGTGTAGATGTTGAACCTTCAGGAACACCTTTTAATTCTTTAGTTCAATTAGAATCTGACGCAGGTATACCAAGAAATCCTTTTATGAATAGTGGTGCTATGGTAATTTGCGATATGTTGGTTAGTTATTATGAAAACCCTAAAGAAGATTTTTTAGCTGCAATTAGAGAATTATGCAGTTCGAGTGAAATTATATACTCTGAAGCAGTTGCGAAATCTGAAGCTTCTGTTGGTTACAGAAACAAAGCTTTATGTAATTTTATTAAATCTTTCGGAAATATAGAGAATGAACCTGAAGAAGTGTTAGATTTTTATTTTCATATCTGTGCAATTGAAATGAGTTGCCAAGAATTATCAAAAGTATTTATGTTTTTGGCGAACCCTAACTTTACCACATCAAAAGGAACTAAAGTTTTAAATTTAAGTAAAACTAAAAGAGTAAATGCAATTATGCAAACTTGTGGATTTTATGATGAATCTGGTGAATTTTCTTTTCGAGTTGGTTTACCCGGAAAGAGTGGTGTAGGAGGAGGAATAGTTGCAGTTTATCCAGGTAAATATTGTATTACAGTTTGGAGTCCGAAATTGAACGAAAAAGGGAATTCATACCGAGGAATGAAATTTTTAGAAGCTTTTACGACGGAAACAGAACAGTCTATATTTTAGTATAATTACTGCTTAGCATTGAAATATAAAATTAAATTTTTGCAATTTTTTAACTTTTTGTTCGACTACAAATAATATTAGAAAATGTAATTTTTTTATCAATCATGTCTTCAAAATTAAAATACTGGTATTTACATAAACATAAGCTTTTTAAAAACTTAAGTTACGAAGAAATAGATGGTTTATGTATTTTAAAACGTTTTAATAAATCGAAGAAAAATGAAATTATTCAACTTCCTTACAGTGAAAAAGAACGTGTTTATTTTTTAAAAAAAGGAACAATCAAACTGATTAGTATTTGTGAACAAGGTCAAGAAACTTTAATTGATGTTTTACAAAAAGGAGATTTGTTCGGAGACTTAAATTTAGAACGTTCAGAGGAAGTTAGTAATTTTTTTAAAGTAGTTTCCGAAGAAGCAATTATCTGTACATTTTTAAAAGAACGGTTGGAGAATTTAACATTAAAAAAGCCAGATTTTGCACTTAAATACATCAAGTTTATCGGTTTCAGATATAAAAGTATTCAAAACAATTATCGCAATTTATTATTTAAAGATGCTAAATCACGTTTAGTACTGTTGTTAAATATGCTCATAGAAAAAGAAGAAATTACATCTTCATCGTATACTTTACCAAACTACCTTACTCAAAAAGATTATGCTCAATTAATTTGTGCATCTCGTCAAACTATAATTTCCTTATTTAAAGAGTTGGAAGAAGAAGGTTTTTTAAATTACTCTCAAAAAGAAATTTCTATTCCAGATATCAGTAAAATCAATAAATTTATTGAAAATGTAAAGTAGCTTACATTTTACATTTTAAGGTTTGTCTAAAATTGTACTGTAAAAAAGAAGTAGAATTTTAAACAAACAAAATATGATTTCTAAAACTACTCTATCGTGGTTACTACGAATTTTAATTGCTGTTATTTTTATTCAAACACTGTATTTTAAATTTACAGCACACCCAGATTCAGTTCATATTTTTTCAAGTTTAGGTTTAGAACCTTTTGGAAGAATAGGACTTGGAATAGCAGAGTTAATCACTTCAATTTTACTTTTAGTACCAAGAACCAAAATTATAGGATTATTACTATCAATAGGAATAATTTTAGGTGCTGTTTTTTCTCATTTTTTAGTGATTGGAACCAATGTTGAAGGTGATGGAGGAACATTATTTTGTTTAGCTTTAGTGATTTTATCAGCTTGTATTGCATTGTTAATTATATATAAACAAGAAACTTTAGAATTCTTTAAAAAATTAATCAATAGATAAATTGTTTTGATTCAACTTTTAGATGGGAAATAGTTAATTATATCTTCAAAGCAATCTTATTGAGCCTTTTCTAATTTTTAGAAAAGGTTTTTTTTATTCAAAATATGAACTACATTTATGCTAAACAAAAATAAAAACTGTGAAATTTCTTAGTTTATCGCTAATATTTTTAGCCTTATTTTCATGTAAAACCAGTGAAAAACAAATTTCAAAAACTATGGAGAAAAAAATTGTTGTAGCTCATCGTGGAGCATCCGGATATTTACCAGAACACACAATGGAAGCAAAAGCGATGGCTTACGCAATGCAACCAGATTATATAGAACAAGACTTAGTGTTAAGTAAAGACGATGTTCCTGTGGTGATTCACGATATTCATTTAGATGAAGTTACTAATGTTGCTGAAGTGTTTCCTGATAGAAAACGTGAAGATGGACGATTTTATGTAATCGATTTTACTTTTGAAGAAATTCAAAAACTGAATGTTTGCGAACGTTTCGATCATAAAACAGGAAAACAATTCTATCCAAATCGTTTTCCTAAAGGAAAAGGAATTTTTAGATTGCATTCATTTCAACAAGAAATTGAGTTAATCCAAGGTTTAAATCAAAGTACAGGTAATCATATTGGAATTTATCCTGAAATAAAAGATCCAGCATTTCATCACGAAAACGGAAAAGATATTGCAAAAATAACTTTAGAAATTCTTTCAGATTATGGTTATAAAACAAAGGCTGATAAATGTGTTTTTCAGTGTTTTGATGCTAAAGAGTTAGAACGTGTTCGTAAAGATTTAAAATCTGATTTATTCTTAATTCAACTGATAGAATTTCCTGAAGAAACAGAAAAACTACAACATTTTGCGGCTTATGCAGACGGAATTGGGCCTTGGTATAAGCAAATAATTGATAAAAAAGTTGACGGAAAATGGCAATTCACTTCTTTAGTTGAAGATGCTCATAAATTAGGTTTAAAAGTTCATGCATATACGTTTAGAGCAGATCAATTGGGGGATTTTTCTTCGTTTGAAGAACATGTAAATACATTGCTTTTTGAAGCTAATATTGATGGTTGTTTTACAGATTTTCCTGATAAAGTAATAGCTTTATTATAATTCTAATTCTTGTTTAAACTTTACAGATTGTCTTCTAGAAACTTCTACTTCGGTAGCATTTATCATAGTAAATTTTAATTTTCCATTAAACCAAGGAGTTACATTTTTAATATGATTTAAATTCACTATCTGTTGTCTGTTTACTCTAAAAAAAGCGTTTGTAGGCAATCTACTTTCTATTTTATTTAACGATTTGTAAATCAAAGGTTTTTTGTCTTTGAAATATACGCGAGTGTAATTTCCAACAATTTCAAAAAGTGTTATGTCTTGTATGGCTACCATCCAACAATCTTCACCATCTTTCAAGAAAACCTGACTTGTTAAAGTGAATTGTTTATTAAGGTTTTTCTCTACGTTTTCTTCTACTTCAATTCGATCTATAGTCTTTTGTAATCGATCTTTATTTATTGGCTTTAATAAATAATCGAAAGCATTGTATTCAAAAGATTTTATGGCGTATTCATCGTAAGCTGTGGTAAAAATTACTTTTGGAATTTCATCTAACATTTCCAACAATTCAAATCCATCTTTTTCTGGCATATTAATGTCTAGAAATAGAATATCAGGAAAAGTTGTGTTTATCATTTCAAAAGCATCATCAACATTTTCTGCTTCACCAATTACTTCGATATGTTGATGCTCTTTTAATAAAAGTTGTAATTCTTTTCTAGCCAATCTAGAATCTTCAACAATAATAGCTTTTAATGTAGTTTTCATAACGGAAGTTTTATGTGAGCAATTACTTTATCTTCTGTCTCATTTAAATTGAAACTTGCATTATTTCCGTATAAGATTTGAAGACGATCACTAATATTTTTCAATCCGATTTTAGTAGACGATTTTCCTTTTTCAATCTGACCAGTATTGGCTACTTTAATACAAAGGTTTTTACTTTCTTCAAAAATATCGAGTGTTACTATTCCTCCTTTTTTCTGTTGAGAAATTCCATGTTTAATTGCATTTTCAATTAACATTTGAATAATCATTGGAGGAATTTCTTGAGTTAATAAATTTTGATCTACATTTTCTTTATAAGTCAATCGATCTTCAAACTGAATATAAGAGAGCTCAATAAAATTATTCACCATTTCTAATTCATCTTTAACTTTAATCGTACTATCGCTACTTTTAGAAAGTGAATATCGAAGCAATTCCGATAAACGAGTAATCATATCTCTAGCTTTTTCTACATCTTCTAACATTAATCCACGAATATTATTTAAGCTGTTAAACATAAAATGAGGATTAATCTGACCTTTTAAAGTATTTAGTTGAGAGTCTTTTAAAGAACTCTGTAATTGTAAATATTCAATACGTCGTTTTTTAGAATTTATAATTGTTTTTATGCTAATATAAAATAAAGCCCAAAAAAGAATGAATAAGAAAATATTGAGAAATGTAGAAATTAACATGTTTGTGCTTATGTCAAAATCTTTTTTATGAGTTAGGTTGTAAGTGTAATACGATAACCCTAATAAAGATAAAGAATAGCTAAAAGATGTAGTAAAATAAACCACAACAACTTTTAAGAATTCTTTTTTTAAGGTATCTAATGATTCTAAAAAACTTTTAATATAGTTTCTAAATATTGTACTCCAGAAAATTCCGAGAAGAAAGAACAGCAAAGTCTCAATGAGAATGTATTTTTTTGTCAATCTATCAGAACTAGTTAGATATTTACCATAACCATTTAAAAAGGATGGAATTCCCCAACCAACAATTTGTAGAATCCAGAAAAGTAATTGTTGTGATCTTTTTTGCATAAGTTTTACTTCTTAAAGTAAAGGTACTATTATAATTAAAAACGTTTTAAAATCCAGTCTTTTATTACTACCATTGCATCTTCAGAAAATGTTTCTTCTATAGTTGCATATTCTTGAACACTACCTGTTGTTGCTTTTTGAAATAAGTGATTAAATCCATCTAACTCAACAAACTCAGCATCTTTATTGTTTGCTTTTTGAAGAGCAGATTTAATACCATTTAAATTTAATTGAGAAATTACTTGCACATCTTTTGAACCGTTTAATGCTAAAAACGGACAAGTGATTTTTGAAAGGTAATTTTTAGGGTCTGTTTTAATAAAATTTAACATCCATTTTGAAGTAACTGTTTTTATTTGTCCATCAATAACAGGTTTTGTTAGTTGCATTAATAACGGATTGTTAGGTTTTTCTTTTTTTTGTGCATTTAAAAACGAATGAATATTTGTAGCTATAGTTAAAGAATCAGATGTTTCTTGAACTATTTTATACATAGTAGAAGCTAGTTTTTCATTAGTATTAATAAACTCAACAGGAACATTTCGAAGTTCCATAGCTTTTCTCGATTGCGTTAACAAAATTTCAGCGCCATCAACTCCTGGTCCAGCAAGAGAAACTACAAAAGCTAAATCTTCACTTTGTGAAGCTGTAATTGCAGCAATTAAAGAACCTTCACTATGACCAATTAATCCTATCTTCTTTGTGTCAATAATATTCTCTTTAGTTTTTAAGAAAGCAATAGCTCCTAAAACATCATCAGCAAAATCGTGACTAGTTGCTCCTTTAAACTCTCCTTCAGATTCAGCAATTCCACGATCATCAAAACGTAATACAGCAATTCCGTTGTTAGTTAAGTAATCCGATAGTACTAAAAAAGGACGATGATTAAATTGTTTTATTTCACTGTTTCTATTTTGTGGTCCAGATCCAGAAATTAAAATCGCTACTGGTGGATTTCTTTTGTCTTTTGGTAAAGTTAAAGTTCCAGCCAATTTAAAATCTGCTTTTCCACTTTTAAAAGTTACATTCTCTATTTGATAAGAAAATGGAGCCACAGGGTCTTGAGGTCTTTTTTTAGATTGTCCAAAAATGGAAAGGAAACTAGAAATAAAGAATAAAAAAAGTAATAAAAGTAAACGTATCATAATTAGTAAATTTTTTTCAGCTAAACTAAAGATCTTTTACGCTTTTTAAGTCCAAAATATGATAAGTGGTAAAATAGAAATACAAACGGTAAATGTAATAGTATAAAAATGTAAACCGCTATAAACAAGGGTTTGAGTGAAATTTTCAACGTGATTTATTCCTTTTTAACCCTCAAATTTCCCTCTAACCTATCTTTTTTTTAATAAGAAGAGTTATTGGAAGTTATTTGTGGTGTTGTTAGTAATTAACGACTAGCAGCATTAAAAATTTTAACTACTATTAAACACCTTTTATTATGATTTTAAAAAGAATATTGATTTTAAGTTTTAGTATTTTATCAAGTATTATAGCAACTTCTCAGAATGAAGTATGTACTAGCCCTGATTCTGGAGATGATCTTTTAATGGAACTTAACAGCATTAGTAAATGTCATGTCGAAGTAAAGAAAGAAGAAACTGCACCAAAAAGAAATAGATATTTAAGAATTAGAAATAACAGATATTACGCTAATTTAAGGAAGAGTATACGAGATTTAAAAACTAAAAAAGAGCCTGTTAAAGAAGTAAAAGCAAAAGAGATTTATCTTGGAGAAGCAACTTTAGAACCTGTTTTGTTGTTAGCGAATCAAAACAGAGGAGACTTTACAGAGACTTTAGAGAGTTATGTTAGTGATAATTTAGTATATCCAGAATCATTAAAAGTTAAAAATGTTGAAGGAATTGTTTGGAGCAGTTTTGTTATTGATACTAAAGGGAAAGTGAAAAACATTGTGACCTTAGGACCTATTGGAGGTAAATTATTAGAACAAGAAGCTGAGCGATTATTAAAAGCTTTACCTAAGTTTTCTCCAGGGGAATTAGACGGAGAAAAAGTTAATGTTAAACATTTAATGGCGATTAAATTTGAATTAAATATATAGTTCGTTTTTAGATTTATGTATCATAATAATGGAAGGAACTATAAAAAGAGATTCTAAATGCATAGAAAACATTTAGAATCTCTTCATTTACTTTGTTAAAGTATCTGTTCCTAAATAGCCATTGCCTTTATTGTAATACCAAGCTCTTACTTTAGGCATTTTTATGCCATTGATAGTTTCTTCTTCAGAAAGTAAAATATATTCGCCACTATCTTTAGTCGCTTTAAAGAATTGATAAACTTCCATAGCATAGGTTTTCGGATTAAAATAAAAACACCAAGTATCTTTTCCTACGTTAGCATCGTAAGTGACTTTTAAAACCAAATACTCTTTTCCTTTAAAAGTTTTCTTTTCTACTTTATCATCGATAATAGTTCCATTATCTTTTAATTTCATTGGTAAACCATATAAATATGTATAATAATTCTTATACAGATTAGCCCTATCACAACTTAGTTTGTGTTCTTTTATAATTTCTTCAGAAGGATTTTCATTACCATTGAAAGCAATTTTACAACTTTCTTTTTCTAGAGTGTATTTTGTTGTGTTTTCACCACGTTTTGCTTCTACAGAAAAAAACTGATTCGGTAGATTAATTTCTATTTTACTATCTCTTTTCGGATTATTAGGGGTTGTCATGGTAACATGCAACGTTCCTTTAAAAGTTTCCCAATTTCCGTTTGGATCGTGATATTTGATAGTCTTTTCTAATAATTCTTTTCCTGAAATATTTTGAGCCATTCCTTGAAACAAGAATAAATTAATTAGTATGAATAGTATTTTTTTCATAGAGTTGTATTTCATTTATTAATTGTTGATAGTCTTCTAAATATAACTCTTTCATACTTTCAACATAAGGACGCTGATTTACATAACCATCATTGAAATCTTTTAGCCCTGAAATTGCCATTTTCTTAGCTTCTTCTATTTTTCCTTCTTTCTTTAAGATAAGAGCTAAATAGTATTTTCCATCAGCATAAACACCGTATGAGTTTTTCAATAACAGTTCGAAATTTTCTTTAGCTTTTTCAAAATCATTCATTTCATAATAAACGATTCCTTTGTATAAATAAGTTGTAACTTCTATAGAGCTTGTTCCGAATTTCTCAATTTCTTCTTTTATGTATTTATCAAAGTATTTTAAAGAGTTCTTATAATCCTCTAATCCTAAGTAGGCAATTCCTCTCCAATAATGAACACTATGGCCTTGAGGCGCATCAGTAAAGCTTGGATTTAATGCATTACTAGCGTTAAAATCTGCAATAGCTTTTTTATAATCTCTGTAAAACCATAAATAACAATAACCTCTGTATCCTTGCCAAACTTCAGGGTTTAAGGCTACAGCTTTATCCATGTGTTTTTTCCATAAGTGTGGGATTCCTCTTTTTAAATATGCTACAGACATTTCTCTAACAGCTTCGGCATATGTTGGGTCAATTTCAATAGCTTTTTGAATTCTAGTCATGCTTTTAGGAGAACCTTGATATAAGTGCGCTCCTTCTTTAAAAACTTTTTCAGCTAAAACTCTTTGTTCTGTTTTTCCCATTTCATTAACCTTTTCCTTACAAGAAGTGAAAAGACTAAAGCCAATAAGTAAACTAAGGTAATATTTCGACAATTTCTCCATTTTCAATGCGATAAGATATGTACATGTAATAATTTCTTGGCTGATTTTTATAAGAAAAAATGGCCCAATTTTTAGAGTCTGAAGTTAGTTTTAGCAACTGTTTTACCATACTTTTATTCAATGGAGATTCCTCTAAATCTAGATTCATTTCAATGATTTCAAACCAACCCGCATTTCCTTCGCAGTTTATCAAAAATCGAAAGTTTAAATATCCAGAATCGGTGTAAGAGTCATTTTTATAATTTGAAAGGATAAAGTTTTTAAACTGTTTTTTACCTCCTTCAAAAGCATCATCAGGAGCACCGTGATGTGTTTTATAAATACTTCGATCTCCACAAAGTGTGTATGTATCGTTTAATAAAGCTTTTTCTTGATTTATATATCCCACATAATGTGGAAACTGTTCTTCGTCAGTTTCAAATCTCCCAAAAGAAAAGTAATACATAAAAGTTATTCCTATTATGGCTATAATTACAATTATTACTGAGAAGTATAGTAGTGTTTTTAATAAGTTTCTTTTTTTCATTGACTAAATGTAATGAAAATAGAATGACTCAAATAATAATGTTGTTGATTATGGACAAACAACTTATAAATAGGTACAAGTGAAAAAAAAAATAAAAAATCCCGCACTAGGCGGGATTTTAATTTTATGCTTCTTCTTGTTGAATATCTAATTTAATACTCAATTCTTGTAATTGTTCATTATCAATTGTTGCAGGTGCATCAATCATAACGTCTCTACCAGAATTGTTTTTAGGGAACGCAATAAAATCACGAATTGTTTCTTGTCCGCCTAAAATAGCAACCAAACGATCTAAACCGAAAGCTAAACCTCCATGTGGTGGCGCTCCATATTCAAAAGCATCCATTAAGAAACCGAACTGAGCTTTCGCTTCTTCTTCAGTAAATCCTAAATGCTTAAACATAATCGCTTGTGTTTCTTTATCGTGAATACGGATAGATCCACCTCCAATTTCGTTTCCGTTTAAAACTAAATCATAAGCGTTTGCTTTTACAGCTCCTGGTTCAGTGTCTAATAATTCGATCTGACCTGGTTTTGGAGAAGTAAATGGGTGGTGCATTGCATGATAATGTCCAGTTTCTTCATCTAACTCTAATAATGGGAAATCAACAACCCATAACGGCGCAAATTCATCTGGTTTGCGTAAACCTAAACGCTCAGCTAATTCCATGCGTAATGCACTTAATTGTGCACGTACTTTATTTGTGTTTCCAGATAAAACACAAATTAAATCTCCTGGTTTTGCTCCAGTAACTTCTGCCCATTTTGCTAAATCTTCTTGATCGTAGAACTTATCTACAGAAGATTTAAAACTTCCGTCTTCGTTACATTTCACATATACCATTCCTAAAGCTCCAACTTGCGGACGCTTTACCCAGTCGATTAATTTATCAATTTCTTTGCGAGTGTAAGAAGCAGCACCAGGAACAGCAATTCCTACTACTAATTCTGCACTATTAAATACTTTAAAATCTTTATGTTGTGCAACTTCGTTTAATTCACCGAATTGCATTCCGAAACGAATATCTGGTTTATCATTTCCGTATAAACGCATAGCGTCATCAAAAGACATTCTTGGGAATTTATCAACTTCAACTCCGTTAATTTCTTTTAATAAATGACGTGTCATTCCTTCGAAAATCTCTAAAATATCTTCTTGCTCTACAAACGACATTTCGCAGTCTATTTGTGTAAACTCAGGTTGACGATCGGCACGTAAATCTTCGTCTCTAAAACACTTTACAATTTGGAAATATTTATCAATTCCACCAACCATTAACAATTGCTTGAATGTTTGTGGCGATTGTGGTAAAGCGTAAAACTGACCAGCATTCATACGAGAAGGTACTAAGAAATCACGCGCTCCTTCTGGTGTAGATTTAATTAAATATGGAGTTTCTACATCAATAAATCCTTTATCAGATAAATATTTACGTACTTCCATCGATACTTTATGACGGAATAATAAACTGTTTTTAACAGGATTACGACGAATATCTAAATAACGATATTTCATACGAATATCTTCTCCACCATCAGTTTCATCTTCAATTGTAAATGGAGGTAATTTAGCATCGTTTAAAATCGTTAAATCAGAAACTAAAACTTCGATGTCTCCAGTTTCTAAATTAGGATTTTTAGAAGCTCTTTCGATTACTGTTCCTTTTACTTGAATAACGAACTCTCTACCTAAGGTTTTTGCTTTTTCAATAAGATCTTTTGAAGTTCTTTCTTCATCAAAAATCAACTGTGTGATTCCATAACGATCTCGTAAATCAACCCAGATCATAAAACCTTTATCTCTTGATTTTTGAACCCATCCAGCAAGGGTAACTTCAGTATTAATATGCGATGCTCTTAATTCACCGCAAGAATGCGATCTATACATTTTTGATAATTTTAGATGCGCAAATTTAACTATAATTGTTAGTTTGTAAAAAATTACTATAGTTTAGTTTTTAAGTTGAATTATCTATTTTTTTGTATTTCTAAAACTTCGGAGAAATGACACTAAAAGAATTCAAACATAAATTACAAAACGAACCTACAATAATAGATTTTTCAGAAACAATAGCTGTAATAGAAGACAACTATAATTTTACTCCTTCTGCATTTAAAAACGGAGTGTTAGAAAATGAAGTTTCTCAAAATCAAGGCTCATGCAAAGTATTCTCATTTGCAATTCAACAAGAACTTACACAAGAGGAAACTTTAGCTTGTTTCGGACAATATTATGCTGAAGTTCTTAATGAACCTAACGGAACTGGTCATCAAAACATCAGAAATTTTATGAATACTGGTTTTGAAGGATTGAGTTTTGAGAATGAAACGTTGACTTTAAAATAAAACAATAAGACTTAATTCACGATTAATTTTTTGACAGAAAAATTTTTATTAAAATCTAGAATTTTAATAGAATAAACACCTTTTCCTAAAGAAGGTGTTTTTAAAATATTATTATCATTTTTTTCTTTGAATACTAATTTTCCATTTATATCGTAAATTCTTTTTTCAATTATTTTTACGTTAGAATTTAAAGTTATCCTTGTTTTATTATTTGTCAAAGGATTAGGAGATATCGTTAATTGTGCTTTTTTATCTTTAGGATTATTTAGAACAGATTTAAGATTATAGATATATAGACCGCTATTCATTTCATAATTATTATCTAAATCATCATCAGGCGCAGAAATAAATACTTCATCATTGTGAATTTCAACATCCCAAAAACCATAAGAAAGACCAGTAGTTTCAGTAGAAAATATTTTTTTTTGTTTCCATAAACCATTTGTTTTTTCATAAAGAAGTACTTTACTACCACCTATTAACACATAATTGTTTTTGATAAAAATAGAAGAACCAAAATAATCATTCTGATCTGAAGAGTTTTTTTCAATTTTAGTTTCTAGTTCATAAAAGCCTGTTGCAATATTTTTTTTATAAATATATGCTCCTCTTTCAATAGAAGATACAGCTAAATATTCATTGGTTGCATCTAAATCAAAACCAAAGCCAGATCCAATTGTCCTTCCGCTATCAGGTATTAGTTTTTGAATTTCTGTCCATAAACCATTTACTTTCTTGAAAACATAAACAATTCCATTAAAATCATTAGAATTAGGATATCTTCTATCAGATATGAAAAGGTTATCATTGTTATGTGCTACGTTATAGCCATTAAAAGCATTAAAAGAAGTATTAATGACTTGAATTTCTTCCCATTGTTTATCTTTGTATTCGTAAACGTAAGCAGTGCTTTTCCCGTTTTGAGAGTCTTCAAAGGTAGTAACTACAAAGTTATTTTCATCTAATAATGAAAGCCTATAGCCAAAGTCATAATTATTAGGAGTTTGAATAGTTATCTTTTCATCTAAAATCCATTTAGAATTTAAAAATCTATACACATATACAGCACCTTTTTTATTGTTTTTGGTACTACTAACAATAATAGTATTTTTAAATATCTGTACTTCAAAACCAAAAGAATCAGATTCTTTACCATCAAAAGGAAAGATTTCTTGTTCTAAATTCCAATCTCCTTTGTCTTTTTTATATACATAAACGGCACCAGTTTTACCAAAATTGGTTTCTGCTCTAAGTGCAGAAATAACCATTTTATCTTCATAAACTGAAAATTTAGAAGAAAAACCATCTTCACCAATATTTTCTGTTTGAGGTGATTTTATAATTACTTGAGAAAATAGATGATTTACCGATAAAAAACACATCACTATAATTATGATCTGTCTACTTTTCAAAAAGAAATTCATAAGCTTTATTTTTATTACAAAGATAGGAAAAATAAAAGTGTATTTTTAGCTCATTAAAAATTGTAGTATGTATAAAAATACACTTCTTACTTTATTGTTTGTTATTTCTATTGTTTCATGTAAGAAAACAACTGATGATCAAAAAAATAATACTTTAAAACCAACTAATTATTCAGAGATTTTAAATCAAAAATTTACAGGAGATTTAGCTTATAATACTACAGCTTTTGTAGAAAAATATTGGAGAGTTGTAGGAAATACTGGTTTTAATAAATCGATATACAAAGTAGCAGAAGAATTAGAAAAATCTGGATTTGTAAAAGAAGAAAATGCTAAAGAAGGAGATTTACTAACCTATCGTATAGAAAAAAGACCATTACAAAGGCCAACCTGGGAGTCTGTAGATGCTTCATTAAGAATTGCTGGTAAAGAGAGCTTTTTATTACAGCACGATACGAATAGAAACATGATTGCTTTAAATTCTTACAGTACACCAAAAGAAGGAATTACTGCAGAAGTAATTTATGTTAAAGACACTAAAAGTTTAGAGAAAATAGATGTAAAAGGAAAGATTGTTTTTGCTGAGGTTCATCCGTACAGAATATTTAAAAAAGCTATAGTGGAAGGTGGAGCAGTTGGTTTAGTAACTTACAACAATCCGAGTTATTTACAGCCTGAGAAAAATACAACTTCTATTCAATTTAGAACAATTCCTTTAAATGAAGAGGTTAAATCTTGGGGAATAGCTTTGTCGTATAAAGCAAAAGAAGCTTTAAAAAAAGAGTTAAGTAAAGGAAAAGTAAAACTTACAGCAGTTGTAAATACAAAGGTTTATGAATCTGAAGAATTAACTATTGTAGCAGATATTAAAGGAACTACTTATCCAAAAGAAAGATTAGTTTTCAGTGCACATGTTCAAGAACCTGGAGCAAACGATAATGCAACAGGAGTTGGTGTTGCTTTAGAAATGGCAACTTTAACAGCGAAATTTATAAAAAATAATAGGTTTACAAATAAAAGAACATTAACCTTTCTTTGGGGAGATGAAATTGTTTCTACAAGAAGATATGTAGAAGAAGATAGTATTAGAGCTAAAGATATTAAATGGGGAATCTCGTTAGATATGGTTGGAGAAGATACAAAGAAAACTGGTGGTACTTTTTTAATTGAAAAAATGCCTGATCCAAGTGCGATTTGGACTAGAGGAAAAGACAAACATACAGAATGGGGAGCTGCAGAAATGAAGTTGTCTCAAATGAAACCTCATTACTTAAATGACTTTTTAATTAATAAATTTAAAGCTCAAGGAAAAATTGCGAATTGGGAAGTAAATACAAATCCATTTGAAGGCGGAAGTGATCATGTTCCATTTTTAAAAGGTAATATTCCAAGTGTGTTATTTTGGCATTTTACAGATCAGTTTTATCATACAGATAATGATCGTTTGGATAAAGTATCGCAGGAAACTTTAAAAAATGTAGGTGTTGGTTCTTTAGTAGCAGCTTATACGTTATTAAATTCAGATAAAACCACAGCGACAACAATTTTGAAAGAAATAGAAGTAGCTGCTTTAGCAAGATTACAAGAGGAAAAAGAACAAAGTAAAATTGCGCTTTCAAAAGGTGATTCTTTAACTACTCAAGTAAGAATTATTAACGCTTGGAATGATTGGTACGTGAAATCTGCTGAAAAGACACTAGATATGGTTAAGGATTCTTTAACTTTAAAGAAAGAAATCAGCAAAACACAAGAGAAAATTAATACAACTTCAAAACAAATAGTTGAAGAGTTAAGTAAAAAATAGGATGTACAATATACCAAGTTATAAAGCCAAAAACGAACAAGAAATTTTAGATTTCATTAATGAATATCCATTTGTTCAAATTACAGGTGTAAACGAAGAAGGGAAACCTGTGGCTACTCAAATTCCTGTGATTGTTGAGAAACGTAATGACGAATTGTATATCATAGGACACATGATGAAAGAAACAGATCATTGTAAAGCGTTTCAGAAAAACTCTAATGTATTATCGGTTTTTACTGGACCTAATGGATACATTAGCGCTTCTTGGTGTGTGAATTCGAATAAAGGTTCAACTTGGAATTATATGAGTGTTCATGCTGAAGGAAAAATGTCTTTTTTTGAAGGGGAAAAGTTGGTTTCATTAATGAAGTCATTTACATTACTTCACGAAAAAGGAAATGAGAATTCACCAACTGTGTACAATAATTTACCAGAGAGTTATATCAATAAATGGATGCCGCACATTACTGGCTTTGAAATTAAAATTGATCGTTTGGACACGGTGTTTAAATTGAGTCAGGGTTTAGATAAAGAGAGTTATTTAAATGTGATTGTTGAACTTGAAAAACGCGGAGGGACAAATTCTTTTTTAGCTTCTGAAATGAAAAAGAGAGTTTCAGAATTATTTTCCGAACAATTATAAAAACAAAAAGTGATTTCAAGAAAATTAGATTATACCATTTTAATTATAGCTGTAGTAATATTTTTATTACTACAGCTTCCTTATTTTGTTCAAATACAATATCCTTTTAGGCTTTTAGGAACATGGTTTCATGAAATGGGACATGGATTAACAGCTCTTTTAACTGGCGGAAAATTTCATTATTTAGAGATTTATCAAAATGGCGGAGGTGTAGCTTACTCTTCCGTAACAAATCGATTTTTACCCATTTATCTTTGTAGTGCACTTACTGCAGCAGGCGGATTGTTAGGTCCGGCTATTTCTGGAAGTATTCTAATTATGTCTGCAAGATCACAAAAGCACGCTGCAATTATGTTACGAATTCTGACAGGAGTCATGATTCTATCTTTAATAATTTGGATTCGTTCTTATTGGGGAATTGTTGTTTTAGGTGCTATTGCTGTAGCGTTAATTGTTATTATGTTTTTAAAAAACAAAAAGATTGAAACAATAACTGTTTTGTTTTTAGGGTTGCAATGTGTATTAAGCACTTATCTTCAATTCAATTATTTATTTACAAAGCAATTTGAACGTCACGGACAAACCATGGCTTCCGATACACAAAATATTGCAGCCAACACATTTGGAACATACTGGATGTGGGGAGCGCTTATTTTTATACTCAGTGGAATCATGCTTTACAAGAGCGTGAAATTTTATTTGAAAAAATATAGAGTTACAATAAAATGATCTTTTTCATGCTTATTTGACTATAAAGCTGATCTATTTTTTCATACATTGATGTAAAAAAGATTCTCCTATTAACTTCCGCATCTCCAGATATTTTTTTAGATGATTGAATCTTTGCATTAAAAAATTCACTTACTTCTTCACAAGTATACACATCGTCTATTCTTAAATAAGAAATTGGAATATAAGGAACTAGTAAACTTTTAAAGTTTTTTGACTTAAATAAAATGGAATTATCTAAACTAATTAATTTACTATAATACATTTTATATTCAACTCTTAAATCATCATTCCACGATTCCTCAGAAGCTTGTTTCTCTATGTTAATTATCAATTCTTTTAATTCACGGCATAATTGAATGGCTTCTTTTTGATCAATTAAATTAATTTTATAACAATAATAAATTTGATTTAATGCACTATCAATTGTTGCATCGTTCCATATCTCAGAGCATTTTATTTTTCTAAACGCATTTTTAAAACATATTGACTCATATATTAAATTAGGCGAAAAACTAAATTCACTTAAAGAGAGTTCTTTTCTTTCATTTTTAAGAATAGGTAAAGTGAGTGTAGAGTATATTCGAAACTTCTTAAGTAAACTGTTTTTAGGTAAGTAATACAGAGGAATATCTTTAGCAGCATATAAAATTTCTGGGTTTTTAAACTTTGAAAATGATTGAATTGCTTTATTTGCTGCTATATAAAAAGATTCTAACCCTTTATTAGATTGAAGATTACTATTTTTTTGAACTAAAATTGATTTCTCATCAGCTATATTGTAAATACTATTTAATGATATTTTGTAATGCTGAGCTAAAATTAAAGCTTCTTTAAATGAGAGCTCAGTTTTATTGTTAACTCTTCTGTAAGCAGCATCATAATTAATGTCCAAAACACTTGCTATTTCATCTATTAATGAAATATTCTCAGGGATTTTTTGTTTGATAAGAGAAAAAAAACTCGCAACTTCTTTTTTCATTGATTCTGTTTTGTAAAAAATGCAAAATAAAAATTAAAGAAATGTACTTTTTAATATTTGAGATATTAAAAAAAACAGTCTCTTTGCCTTGTAGTTACGCTTTTTCTGAAGGGTTAAGCGAAACGAATTTTTAAAGGCTTCTTTAAGGTTTGTGCCAAAAAGAATCAAGGGGGAATTGAGGTGCCCTTAAGAAGCTATACAGAGGTCTTCTTTCTAAAAGAAGACTTCTTTTTTATAAAAAAAATATACTTATATAGTATGCTTGTTGAATCTAAATATATTGAAAAATAAATCTTATTCAAAGGATTTTGTTTTCAATTTATGAAAATATTCTTTTGCAGCTTCTTTTACTTTTGGGGCTAAAATAAGTGTAGATATTACAGTAGGTATTGCCATTAAAGCATATCCGCTATCTATTAAGTTAATGACAAAATCTAATTTAACGTTTGCAGCAATTACTATGGCTGCTATGTAAATGTAATTATAATATTTTCCAATTTTTGTATTAGTTAAAAAACACAAACAAGAATATCCATAGAAAGAATATGTAAATAAGGTTGAAAAAGCAAAAATTAAAACACAAATAGTTAATATAACACTACCAATTCCGTAAGGTAAAACAGAATCAAAAGCAGTTAATGTTAATGATATTCCGTTACCTTGAAAATCCTTCCAAATACCTGAAGCTAATATAGCTAAAGCAGTAAGTGTACAAACTAATAATGTATCAATAGCTGGACCTAACATGGCAACTAGCCCCTCGCGAATTGGTTCGTTTGTTTTTGCTGTTCCATGCATCATTGGTGCAGTTCCTAAGCCAGCTTCGTTAGAAAAAGCAGCTCTTTTAACTCCAGTAATAATTAAAGAACCTATTGCGCCTCCCATTACTGCATTTCCAGAAAAAGCATCAGAGAAAATTAAAGAAAACATGTTAGGAATATTTTCAATCTTTAAAATTAAAATAGAAAGTACAGTGATTAAATAAATAGCTACCATTACAGGAACCAACTTACCAGCAATTTTTCCAATTCTTTTAATTCCTCCAAAAATTACTAAAGCTGTAATAACTCCAATAGTAATACCAAGTAGTAACTTAGATGTTTGAATATTACTATCATTTACTTCAAAAACATCAATTAAAGTTTGTGTTAACTGGTTGGCTTGAAATGCTGGTAGTGTTCCAATTAATCCAGCTGAAGCAAAAAATAGTGCTAAAGGCTTCCATTTTTTTCCTAAGCCTTCTGTAATAACATACATTGGTCCGCCTTTTACATTTCCATTTTCGTCTTTTCCTCGGTACATTATCGATAAACTACAAGTAAAAAATTTTGTTGCCATACCAACAAAAGCACTAACCCACATCCAAAAAATAGCACCCGGACCACCAGTAGCTATGGCAATAGCAACTCCACTAATATTTCCCATACCTACAGTAGCGGCAATAGCAGAAGATAATGCTTCATAATGAGAAAGATCTCCAGGAGAATTATCTTTATCATATTTCCCTCGTAATATATTTACAGCATGACCTAAATAGCGAAACGGGACTAAACCAGAGTAAATAAATAAAGCTAAACCACCACCGATAAGTAGTATTAATAAAGGAATACCCCATACCCAAGAAGAAAATTCAGCAACTAGATCTTGCATATTCATAAAAGTTGTTTTTAACGAAAGTAATAATTATTAGAGATTTTTTTGTATATTACGATATGTAAATAATTGTAAGTCATCTTACAAAGTGTAAGGCTTTATAGTGGGAGGTTTTAAAAATTAAATTTTAACATGTACTAAAACTTCAACTTAAGTCGTTTATATTAAGAATGTTAAATTTTTATCCCCCAAGCAATGAAAGTTTTAAACAACACTTCGGTGAAGAAAATCTTTAAGTATTCACCAATTATCTTATTAGTTTCGTTAATTATTTTTTCATTTAAAAGTCACAATAATAAAAGTGAATTAGAAGATGAATTTTTTAAAGAAAAGAAGCTACTTCAAAAAGAACTCGATAAAATTGTAGTAGATTATAAAGAAATGACTACTAAAAAAAAGTGGTTAACTAAAAGAGTAGTTAATGGTATGAATAAAATCATAGCATTAAAAGATTCTGTAGAGCAAATGAAAAAAGTTAATTACGATTTACTTTTTAAATATTCTTTAAAAGTTACAAAATTAGAAAGAGAGAATAGGAAATTATTTCTTAAAGTAGAATCATTACGTGAACAGAATAAAAAACTTCGAAATGAAAACCAATTCACTAAAAATAAATTAAGGCAAGGCGAAGAGTCGTACAAATCATTATTAGCTACAAATAAAAAATTAATATCTGAAGAGAAAACCCTTAAAGAAAAAATAGGGATTGCTGGTGCTTTAGAAATTAGTTCCGTTAAGGTTGAAGCTCTAAAAGAAAGAAGCAATGGTAAGTATACAACAACTTCAAAATCTAAAAAAATAGATGCTTTTAAAGTTAAGTTTGATATACTACCAAACGATTTAGCCAGTATAGGGAATAGAGAAGTGTATATTCAAATCTTAGATGATCATAATAATACTGTACCTTCAGAAAGAAGTGGTTCTAAAAATGAAATATCTTATAACGATTTAATTAATATAGATTATGACAGAGAAAAAGTTAGTATAGTATCTTTAATTTCTGTAGATAGAGCATATATGTATAAAGGAAAGTATTTAATAAACGTATACATAGGTAAAAGAAAAGTAGGAAAGTCTAGTATCAGTTTACGTTAAAACTGAAATATAAATATGTATTAAACCACTTAATTTTTTTAAGTGGTTTTTTCATGCAATAAAGTTAATAAGTTGTCTTTAACATTTAAACAGTACAAAAACTTAAAGATAAGTTGTAAGTTGCCTCAGAAAAACAGACTTAGTACTAATAAAACAAACTAAACAATGAGAAAAACTTTTTTTGGAAGTATAATTTTGATGACATCATTATTTGCAATTTCATGTCAGCTAAAAACAGAAGAAAAGAAAGAAGAAAAAATCGAAAAAGAGGTTAAGGTTACTTTGTCTGAAGGAGATAAAATTATTAATCAGGTAATTAAAGCTCATGGAGGAGAGTTATATACAAGCGCTTACTATAGTTTTATTTTTAGAAAGAATGAATATTCATTTAAAAACTCTGGGAATTCTTACATATATACAGTAAAAAGAAAAACAGAAAATAAAGTTATTGAAGATGTTTTAAACAACGGAAAGATTTCAAGAACAATAAATGGAGAATCTACAGCACTCAATGAAAGAGATAAGTTAAGGTACTCTGAATCATTAAATTCTGTAATTTATTTTGCAACACTTCCTTATAAGTTAAATGATGCTGCTGTTAATAAAGAATATAAAGGTGAAATTACAATTAAGAATGAATTGTATAAAGTAGTACAAATCACTTTTAATCAAGAGGGAGGAGGGAAAGATTTTGAAGATCAGTTTTATTACTGGATAAATGCTAAAACGAATACTATAGATTATTTGGCTTATAGTTATAAAGTAAACAAAGGAGGCGTTCGATTTAGAAGTAGTTATAATAAAAGAAATGTCGATGGAATTATTTTTCAAGATTATATTAACTATAAAGCTGAAGTTGGAACACCTTTGTCAGATCTACCTAAGTTATATGAAGAGAATAAGCTAAAGGAATTATCAAAGATTGTAACTGAAAACGTAGTGAATTTAAAAGCAAATTAAAAAAATCAATTATGTCCAAAGTAATTAACATTAAAGATAAATTCAATCTATTTTCAGATCAATGGTCTCCTAAAAAGATAGCTGAACTTAATGGTCAACAAGTATTATTAGCAAAAATAAAAGGTGAATTTGTTTTTCATAAGCATGAAGAAGAAGATGAGTTATTCATGGTTATTAAGGGTCAATTACAAATTGATTTAGAAGATAGTTCAGTTATTGTAAACGAAGGAGAGTTTTATATAGTACCAAAGGGAGTTTTACACAAACCTATTGCAAAAGAAGAGGTACATATTTTGCTTTTTGAGCCTTTATCTACAAAGCATACTGGAGATGTAACAGCAGATATTACAGTTGAAACGTATGAATCAATTTAATTTTTTAATAACTCAACTAGAGTTCAATTCGTCGATAAATATGAACCTTTAATCTAAGTTAAAAGTCTAAATATCGAATGTTTTAACACTAAATTTTTAAAGCTTTATACCTTTGAAGTGTTAATAGTAGTAAGAATTAACTTAATTTAATAATCCCTATAATTTAAGTTTAGTTTTTTCATTTTTTAAAGTTATAAGGTTTACTTTAAAAACCTAAAACCATCCCTTTTGCAAGCCCCAAATGTAAAAGGGTTTTTTTGTGTTTAAGTTTTTGTTTTTTAGTGTTTTATTTCATTTGTCGAGGAAATCAAACAGTTTGTCTATAGACAAGAACATATATATCGAAAATCAATAAAACTATAGTCTAAAGCTTTATATATTTGAAGTGTAAATAAGTGATATACATGAAAGTATTCCTTATAGTTTTGTTTTTTTCATTATAAAAAATAAATGAAGGTTTTTTAAATTTATTTGGTTGATTAAATTAATCCTTTTGCATCCCCAATTGCAAAAGGATTTTTTTATTTTACAATAATTCCTCTCTTATTTAAAGATGAGATCATTCTTAAAGCACCTTCTTTTATTGTATCAGCTTCAAAAACAAAAGTTTTTTCTTGAATTTGATTTCCTTCAAAGAATGAAACTTGAAATCTATTAGCTAAACTAAAAACATCTGGATGAATCATTTCTATTTTAGCAAATGCATTTGCAGGTAACTGATTAATTTTTTTTCTAAAAACGGTAGTCGTTTTTGTTTCAGAGAAGCCCTGAGAAACAATCATAATCATGTCTAAAGCGACTTCTTTTTTGTTAATTAGGTATACATACCAATCATCTGTGTTGTGTGTTTCGTTGTGCTCTAAAACAACTGCCATTTCTATTCCTGTAACTTCAGGAATTATGATATCTTTTTTCATGTATTAACTCATCAAAATTAAAAAGTTGTAAAACTCAATAAAAAACCATTGAAATTTCACAACTCTTATTTATAAATATGTTCCTAAATTTAAATCACCGATTTAAATTGCTCTAAGAAACGAACATCATTTTCGTAGAACATTCTAATATCTGGAATTTGATAAAGAAGCATAGCAATACGCTCTATTCCCATTCCAAATGCATAACCAGAGTATTTTGTAGGATCTATGTTGCAGTTTTTAAGAACGTTTGGATCAACCATACCACATCCCATTATTTCTAACCAGCCAGTACCTTTTGTTATTCTATAATCAGTTTCAGTTTCAAGACCCCAATAAATATCTACTTCAGCACTAGGCTCAGTAAATGGAAAATAAGACGGACGTAATCTGATTTTAGATTTACCAAACATTTCTTTAGTAAAGTACAATAAAGTCTGTTTTAAATCAGCAAATGAAACATCGGTATCTATATATAAACCTTCTACTTGATGAAAAATACAGTGAGCTCTTGCAGAAATATCTTCGTTTCTAAAAACTCTACCAGGAGAAATAGTTCTGATAGGAGGTTCATTTTTCTCCATATAACGAACTTGTACAGAAGAAGTATGAGTACGCAATAGTGTGTCAGGATTTTTGTCAATGAAAAAAGTGTCCTGCATATCTCTAGCTGGATGATATTCAGGAAGATTTAAAGCAGTGAAATTATGCCAGTCATCTTCTATTTCCGGACCTTCAGATACAGTAAAACCAATTCTGTTAAAAACTTCAATAATTCGATTTTTAACAATAGATATTGGGTGTCTAGAACCTAACTCTATTGGTTCAGATGGTTTAGTTAAGTCGCCGTAAACACCTTTATCTTCAATTGCGCTTTCTAAAGCCTCTTTTAAAGTGTTTACTTTTTCCTCAGCAGATTTCTTTAAAAGATTTATTGTTTGCCCAAATTCTTTTTTCTGTTCATTAGGAACATTTTTAAATTCAGCAAATAAATCCTTTAAAATACCCTTACTACCAAGATATTTAATTCTGAAATTTTCGATTTCTTCAGCAGACGAAGTTTCAAAATTTTTAACTTCATCAATTAACCCTGTAATCTTTTCTAACATAATCCGTCAAATTAGTTGGCAAATTTAAGATTTTTTACTGAAATAGACGGCGATTTTATAGGAACCACTACAACGTTTTCGTATCAACAAAAAAAGGTGTTTTTTAAATCGTCAAATTAGTTAATTAATTATATTTGTACATTATTTTTATAAAAAAAACATTTTTAGAATAGTTAAATTATGGAATCTAAAATAAAGGCCTTTATGGATCTGGTTAGACAACGTAACGGTCATGAACCAGAATTTTTGCAAGCTGTACAAGAAGTAGCAGAAACTGTTATACCATATATTGTTAAGCATGATATTTATCATGGAAAAAATATATTATTAAGAATGGTTGAGCCTGAGAGATTAATTTCTTTTAGAGTAAACTGGGTAGATGATAATGGTGAAATTCAGGTGAATAGAGGATATAGAATTCAAATGAACTCAGCTATCGGGCCTTACAAAGGAGGATTACGTTTCCACCCTACTGTAAATGCTAGTATCTTAAAGTTTTTAGCTTTTGAACAAGTATTTAAAAACTCATTAACAACATTACCAATGGGTGGTGGAAAAGGAGGTTCTGATTTTGATCCAAAAGGAAAATCAGATAACGAAATCATGCGTTTCTGTCATGCCTTTATGGGTGAGTTATTCAGACATATTGGTCCAAACACAGATGTACCTGCTGGAGATATTGGAGTTGGAGGAAGAGAAATAGGATTCATGTTCGGTATGTATAAAAAACTAAGAAACGAATTTACTGGAGTTTTAACAGGTAAAGGAGCTAGTTGGGGAGGATCTTTAATTAGGCCAGAAGCAACAGGATATGGAACTGTATACTTTGCTGATAGTATGTTAAAAACTAAGGGAGATTCTTTTGAAGGAAAAACAGTAACGATTTCTGGTTCTGGTAACGTAGCACAATATGCTTGTGAAAAAGCAACCGAATTAGGTGCTAAAGTAGTTACATTATCAGATTCTTCTGGATACATTTATGATGAAGATGGAATAGATGCTGAAAAGTTAGCATTTGTAATGGAATTAAAGAATGTTAAGAGAGGTAGAATCCATGAATATGTGGATAAATATCCTTCTGCTAAGTTTTTTAAAGGAGAGCGTCCTTGGGGAGTGAAATGTGATATCGCTTTACCATGTGCTACTCAAAATGAGCTAAATGGAGAAGAAGCACAAATTTTAATTGATAATGGATGTGTTTGTGTAAGTGAAGGAGCAAATATGCCTTCTACACCAGAAGCAATAGCAGTATTCCATAAAGAAAAAGTATTATTCGCTCCAGGAAAAGCATCTAATGCAGGTGGAGTAGCAACTTCTGGTTTAGAAATGAGTCAGAATTCATTACGTTTAAGTTGGACTCGTGAAGAAGTTGATGCGAAACTTAAAGATATTATGGAAAATATTCATAAAGCTTGTGTTGAATATGGTACTGATGAAACAGGTTATGTTGACTATGTTAAAGGAGCAAACATAGCAGGTTTTGTTAAAGTTGCAGATGCAATGTTAGCCCAGGGAGTAATTTAAAAATCATCCTTTTTTTCTAATAAATAATAAAAGCTCATCTTTTTAGATGAGCTTTTGTATTTTGTGGATGTTCTGAAAAAAATATCAATGGAAAAAATTAAAAACATCAAAATACCAAGCGCATTTGAAAAACCAATTTTACTCGATGTGTTCTATGAATCCAATCATCAAAAAAAAGATGTGATAATTTTTTGTTATGGTTATAAAGGTTTTAAAGATTGGGGAGCTTGGGATTTAATGGCAGAAGCTTTTGCGAAAGCTGGTTTCTTTTTTGTGAAATTTAATTTTTCTCATAATGGAACTACTCCAGAAAACCCCTTAGAATTTGGAGATTTAAAAGCTTTTGGAAATAACAATTATTCAAAAGAACTAGATGATCTTGATAATGTTATTAATTGGTGTTTACAAGAAAAGCAGTTTAAAGATGAAATAAATGAAAGTTCTTTCTCACTTTTAGGCCATAGTAGAGGAGGCGGAATTGTTTGTATTAAAGCTGAAGAAGATCATAGAGTAAAAAAAGTGATTTCTTTAGCTGGAGTTTCAGATTTCAAAAAAAGAACAGCAACTACAGGTGAGTTAGAGTCTTGGAAAAGAGAAGGTGTTAAATATATTTTAAATGGGAGAACAGGTCAACAAATGCCACATTTTTATCAGTTTTATGAAGACTTTATCGCTAATGAAAATCGATTAACTATTAAACGAGCGGTAAAAAATCTAAAAATTCCATTTTGTATTATTCATGGTGATGCAGACACATCAATAGCTATAACAGAGGCAGAAAATTTATATCAATGGAATGAGTTGGGTGAGTATCATAAAATAGAGAATGCAAATCATGTTTTTGGAGCTAAACACCCTTGGAATAATGATGCATTACCTATTAATTTAGAAAAAGCTATCATAATTTGTAAAACCTTTTTAGGAAACTAGCAGTTTCAATGAGTAAACGGATTTTCACATTCCTTTAGAATGACTATATTTACAAATCGATAAGGAAAAAATCACATTTTTTTATCTAATTGAAAATCAAATAAATATAATTAACTTCTTGATGCTGATGTTTACATCAGATTTAAAAAGTTATTACACAAATACATAAATTATGGGTTGTAGCAGTTGCTCAACTAACAAGAATGGCGTTCCTAAAGGATGTAAGAGTAACGGAAATTGCGGTACGGGAACATGCGGTAGTGGAAATAAATTAGCTGTTTTTGATTGGTTATCAAACATGACTTTACCAACAGGTGAAGCTCCATTTAATATATACGAAGTACGTTTTAAAAACGGAAGAAAACATTTTTACAAGAGTAATCCTAAGATGAGAATTTCTATGGGAGATGTGGTTGCTGTAGAAGGTTCACCAGGTCACGATATAGGTATCGTTTCACTTGCAGGTGAGCTTGTAAAAGTGCAGATGAAAAAACGTAAGGTAGAACAAGATAGTGAAGATGTAAAAAAGATCTATCGTAAGGCTACTCAAAAAGACATAGATGTTTGGCAAGAAGCAAGAGGTAGAGAATTAGAAACACAACGAAAAGGTAGAGAGATAATTAGTAAGCTTGGCTTAAAAATGAAACTATCTGATGTTGAATTTCAAGGAGATGGAAATAAAGCTACTTTTTATTATACTGCAGATGATCGTGTAGATTTTCGTCAGTTAATACGAGATTTAGCCGGAGCATTTTCTATTCGAGTTGAAATGAAGCAAGTAGGAATGCGTCAGGAAGCAGCACGTTTAGGCGGAGTCGGTTCTTGTGGTAGAGAATTATGTTGTTCTACTTGGTTAACAGATTTTAGAAAAGTAAATACCGCTGCTGCAAGATATCAACAATTATCTTTAAATCCTTTAAAACTAGCTGGTCAATGTGGGAAATTAAAATGTTGTTTAAACTTTGAGTTAGACTCTTATTTAGATGCATTAGAATCTTTTCCTAAACAAGATGTAGTTTTAAAAACAGAGAAAGGAGAGGCTATTTTTGTGAAAATGGACATCTTTAAAAAGCTGCTTTGGTACACATATAAAGAAGAAAAGATGAAGTGGTTCAAACTTTCTTTAGATCAAGTTACCGAAATCATTGAATTGAATGAAGGTAATGAATTAGGTTCTCCGCTAGAAGATTATGCTTCTGAGATAGAAGAGGAAGTAGAGATTAGTTTTGAAAATGTTGTTGGTCAAGATAGTTTAACTCGATTCGATACTCCTAAAAAACCACGCCGTAATAAGCGAAGAAGAAGGAATCAGAATCAAAAGAACAATTCGAATTCTAACTCAAATCAAAAATCACCTAATAATAATTCTAAAAAACAAGCGCCAAAGCAAGGACAAAAGCAGAAGCCTAGACCAAAGAATACAAAACAGGTAAATAACCAAGAGAAAAATTCGAATCAAAAAACACAGCAAAACAAAAAGAGAAATCCGAACAGAAAACCGGATAATCAGAATACTCCAAAGAACAACAACAATAATAAACAGAATTCGAACCAACGAAGAAATAATAAAAGAAGAAACAATAACGGGAACAAAAATGCAAAGACTAATAAACAGTAAAAGTATAGTATATAAGCTATTAATACTACTGGTTTTGGCTTCTTGTGATTCCAAAGGGATTTTTGATAATTATAGAACTGTAAACAAAGGAAAATGGGAAATTAACACACCAGTATCTTTTCAATTTACAGTAAAAGATACTTTAGTAAATAAGAATTTATTTATCAATATTAGAAATAATAACGATTACGAGTTTAGCAATCTTTTTCTAATTACAAAGTTAAAGTTTCCAGATGGTCATTTTCTGACAGATACTTTAGAGTATGATATGACTGATAAAAAAGGAAATTTTTTAGGAACTGGTTTTTCTGAAATAAAAGAAAACAAACTGTTTTATAAAGAGCAAATATTGTTTCCTACAGCAGGAGAATATCAATTTCAAGTTTTTCAAGCCATGAGAAAAAATGGAGAAGTATCAGGTGTACAAGAGCTTGAAGGAATTACTGATGTAGGATTTAGAATTGAAGAAATTGAATAAATTATGAGTGAAAAGAAGACTGTGAATTTTAGAATCTTAATTAAATGGTTTTGGGGATTATTACTAGGAGGTATTTTATCAATATGCCTAGTGTTTTTATTAGCGTCTTGGGGAGCTTTAGGTGAATTACCAACTTTTGAAGAATTAGAAAACCCTAAGAATGATTTAGCTACAGAAATCATTTCTTCTGATGGAAAAACAATTGGAAAATATTATTTAAAAGCGAATAGAACTCCAATAAAATATAAAGATTTACCTGAGAACTTAGTAAAAGCTCTTGTAGCTACTGAAGATGAACGCTTTTATGAACATTCTGGTATTGATTTTAGAGGTTTGGCTAGAGCTGTTGCTAAGTTAGGAAAAGGTGGAGGAGCAAGTACAATTACCCAACAATTAGCTAAAAACTTATTTACTAAAAGAGCATCTTCAAATAAGATAAAAAGAATAATTCAGAAGGTAAAAGAATGGGTGATTGCAGTTCGTCTAGAACGACAGTACACAAAAAAAGAAATCATTACGATGTATTTAAATACTCAAGATTTTATTTTTAATGCTGTAGGTATTCGTTCAGCTGCGCGTATTTATTTTGGTAAAGAACCTAAGGATTTAGATTTACAAGAGTCAGCAATTATTGTTGCAATGTTAAAAAATCCACGTCAGTTTAATCCAAATAGAAAGATTTCAAAGAAAAAATCACTAAATCGTAGAAATGTGGTGTTTGCTCAAATGTATAAGAATGGTTTTATTACCGAGCAAGAGAAAGATTCTTTACAAAAGCTACCTTTAAAAATTAAATTTACTCCAGAGAGCCATAGTGACGGTTTAGCAACGTATTTCAGAGAGCATTTAAAAAAGTTCTTGAAAGATTGGGTAAAGAAAAATCCAAAAGCTGATGGTGAGTTGTATGATATCTATAAAGATGGATTAAAAGTTTATGTTACTATAGATTCTCGCATGCAACAATACGCTGAAGAAGCTATGACAGAGCATATGTCGAATCTTCAAAAATATTTTTTCGCAGAGCATAAAAAGAATAAGAATGCACCATTTTACGATATAGAGCGAGATGATATTAGAAAAATTATCAACAGAGCAAAAACAAACTCTGATCGTTACAAAAGAATGAAAGCTGAAGGAAAATCTGATAAAGAGATTGAAAAGGCTTTTAATACAAAAACTGAAATGTCTGTTTTCTCATGGAAAGGTGATAGAGATACAGTAATGACACCTTACGATTCTATTCGTTATTATAAATATTTTTTACGTTCTGGTTTAGTTTCTATAGAACCACAAACAGGTCATATCAAAGCTTGGGTTGGTGGAATTAATAATAAACATTTTAAGTACGAGGCAGTAAAACAACAAAAACGTCAAGTAGGTTCTACTTTTAAACCTTTCGTGTATGCAACTGCAATAAACCAATTAAAAAGATCTCCTTGCGATAAATTACCAAATACACCATATACAATTCCTAAAGAAAAATATGGAATGGATGACGATTGGACTCCAAAAAATGCAGGAAATAAATACGGAGGAGAATTAACTTTACAAAGAGCGTTAGCAAATTCTGTAAATGTAATCACAGCTCGTTTAATTGATGAAGTTACACCTATTAATGTTGCACGTTTAGCAAAGTCTGCTGGTATTTCTACAGAATTTCAAGCAAATCCTTCTATAGCATTAGGAGCTATTGATTTAACCTTATTAGAAATGACGAGTGCATATTCGACATTCGCTAATAAAGGAATGCGTGTAACACCAATGTTTATTACACAAATCGAAGATAAAAACGGTACAGTGTTAGAAACTTTTGTTCCAAAAACTAAAGAAGTACTTAGTGAAGAATCTGCTTATGTTGTACTAAATTTAATGGAAGGAGTTACTAAATTTGGTTCTGGAGCAAGATTAAGAACGACATATAATAGGCCAAAATATATTACTGGTTATCCATATAGTTTTAATAATGCCATTGCAGGAAAAACAGGAACAACGCAAAATCAATCAGATGGTTGGTTTATGGGAACAGTTCCAAATTTAACTACTGGTGTTTGGACAGGTGGTGAAGATCGTTCTACACATTTTATCGGTTTAGATAAAGGTGGAGGAGCTTCTATGTCCTTACCAACTTGGGCTATTTTTATGCGTAAATGTTATGAAGATAAAAGTTTAAATATCAGTAAGGCTGATTTTGAAGAACCTAATGATCTTTCTATTAATGTAGATTGTGAAAAACATGAACAAAAGAAAGACGAAAAAGGAAATGAAGAAAAGAAAGATGGTGATGCAGATGACTTTTAAATCGTAAAAAAACAACAAACAACTGAATCATAAATGATTAATAAAAAAGTAAATAATGTCCAAGAAGCATTAGAAGGCGTTTCAAGTGGAATGACTTTAATGTTAGGAGGTTTTGGATTATGTGGAATTCCTGAAAATGCTATTAGTGAATTAGTAAAATTAGGAATAAACAATTTAACATGTATTTCTAATAATGCCGGAGTAGATGATTTCGGTTTAGGATTATTATTACAGAATCGTCAAATAAAAAAAATGATTTCTTCTTATGTAGGAGAAAATGACGAATTCGAACGTCAAATGCTTTCTGGAGAATTAGAAGTAGAGTTAACACCTCAAGGAACTTTAGCAGAGAAATGTAGAGCGGCTCAAGCTGGTTTTCCTGCATTTTATACGCCTGCAGGTTACGGAACAGAAGTAGCAGAAGGTAAAGAAACTAGAGAGTTCGACGGAAAAATGTATGTTTTAGAACCTGCATTTAAAGCAGATTTTGGCTTTGTTAAGGCTTGGAAAGGTGATGCTGCTGGAAATTTAATTTTCAAAGGTACATCGAGAAATTTCAACCCGAATATGTGTGGAGCAGCAAATATTACTGTTGCCGAGGTAGAAGAGTTAGTTCCAGTTGGTGAGTTAGATCCAAATCAAATTCACATTCCAGGAATTTTTGTACAACGTATTTTTCAGGGAGAAAAATATGAAAAGAGAATTGAACAACGCACAGTAAGACAAAGAAACTAATCATGGCTTTAGATAAAAACGGAATAGCAAAACGAATAGCAAAAGAAGTAAAAAACGGATACTATGTAAACTTAGGAATCGGAATTCCAACATTAGTAGCCAATTTTGTACGTGAAGATATAGAAGTTGAATTTCAAAGTGAAAACGGTGTTTTAGGAATGGGACCATTCCCGTTTGAAGGAGAAGAAGATGCAGATATTATTAATGCCGGTAAACAAACGATAACGACTTTACCAGGTGCAAGTTTCTTTGATTCTGCAACAAGTTTTTCTATGATTAGAGGAAAACATGTTGATTTAACCATTTTAGGAGCTATGGAAGTAGCCGAAAATGGAGATATTGCAAACTGGAAAATTCCAGGAAAAATGGTAAAAGGAATGGGAGGAGCAATGGATTTAGTTGCTTCTGCTGAAAATATTATCGTAGCCATGATGCACACCAATAAAAGAGGTGAATCTAAGCTATTAAAAAAATGTTCTTTGCCATTAACGGGTGTTGGTTGTGTAACTAAAATTGTAACAAACCTAGCAGTCTTAGAAATTAAAGATAATACTTTCCATTTGGTAGAAAGAGCTCCTGGAGTTTCTGTAGAGGAAATTCAAGCTGCAACTGAAGGAACTTTGGTTGTGAATGGAGACGTTCCAGAAATGGATATTTAAATAAATAAAAAATATAATTATAAGCAATCTTATTATGGTAAGATTGCTTTGTTTTAAAGTTAGATTCTAATAAGAAAACAGAATGAAAGTAATTTCATATAACGTAAACGGAATTCGTGCTGCATTAAAAAAAGGTTTTTTAGAGTGGTTGCAAGCTGCTAATCCAGATGTAATTTGTATTCAAGAGACAAAAGCACAAAAAGAACAATTAAATGCTGAAGATTTTGAAGCTGCGGGATATCCGTATCAATATTGGTTTTCTGCAGAAAAAAAAGGATATTCTGGTGTTGCTGTTTTTTGTAAAAAAGAACCTAATCATGTAGCTTATGGCACAGGTATAGAATCTATGGATTTTGAAGGAAGAAATATTCGTGTAGATTACGATGAAGTATCTATTATGAGTATGTATTTACCTTCAGGAACCAATAGTGAACGATTGGATTTTAAATTCAACTACATGGATGAAATCCTAGAATATGCTACAGAATTAAGAAAAACGATTCCAAATTTGGTGATCTGTGGAGATTATAATATTTGTCATGAAGCGATAGATATTCATAATCCAAAAATGAAAGGAGTTTCAGGTTTTCTTCCTGAAGAAAGAGAATGGTTAAGTAAGTTTATCAATAGTGGATTTATCGATAGCTTCCGTTATTTAAATCCAGAACGTCAAGAATACTCTTGGTGGAGTTATAGAGCGAATGCAAGAGCTAATAATAAAGGTTGGAGATTAGATTATTGTATGGTAACAGAACCGTTAAAAGAAAAGATTTCTAGAGCCTATATTTTACCAGAAGCAAAACATTCTGATCATTGTCCAGTTGCCGTTGAATTTCAATTTTAGTCACGTATACATTTTAATGAAAAAGTTCTTTGTCTTAAGCCTATTTAGTATTGCTAATCTTTTTGCTCAAGGAGTTTCTAAAGATTCTATTCAGCGAACGAAAGAAATATTAGAAATAGCTACAAAAGTTGATTCTATTAAATCTGTAAAAGTTACAGATTCAATTCCTCAAAAGAAATTGATTGTAAAGGAACATTATACAAACGATGATTTAAAACGAATAGATAGTTTGTTAGTGGAAGCAAAACTATATTCTCCACTTTTCGATAGTGTACCGTATATTATTAACGACAAAGATTTAGTAACTAATGTAACACCTGTCGTTACACCAGAATTACTAAAAGAACGATTAGCATTAATTAATCAAGAAACTCCATTTAACTTAGCTTTTAATCCTGCGTTAGAGCGTGTTATTAATAACTATTTAAAATACAGAAAGAAGTATTATCCAGCATTAATGTCTAGAGCAAAATACTTTTTTCCAATGTTTGAAAGATACTTAGATCAATATGATATTCCATTAGAGATGAAATATCTTGCGATCGTAGAATCTTCGTTAAGACCACAAATTAAATCAAGAGTTGGCGCTACCGGACTATGGCAATTTATGTATGGAACAGGTAAGCAATATAAGTTAGCAGTAAACTCTTATGTAGATGAACGCCAAGATCCTGTTAAATCTACCATTGCAGCATGTAAATATCTTACTTTTTTACACGGACTTTTTAATGATTGGGATTTAGCTTTGGCGGCTTATAATTCTGGTCCAGGAAATGTGTTGAAAGCCATCAAAAGATCTGGAGGATATAGAAATTATTGGAATATTCGACCTTTTTTACCAAGAGAAACGGCTGGTTATGTTCCTGCGTTTTATGCTACAATGTATATTTTTAAATATGCAAATGAGTTAGGTTTGTATCCAGAAAGTCCAAAAATATTTAACTTTCAAACAGATACAATTCAGGTAAAAAGAACTGTTTCTTTTGATCAAATAGCAGAGAAAATAGATGTAGATACTGAAATGCTTTCTTTTTTAAACCCACAGTATAAAATCGATATTATACCTTTTGTAAAAAAGAAGAAATTCTCAATACGTTTACCTAGAAACAAAATGATTGATTTCTTGGAGAAAGAAAAAGAAATTTATGCATTAGCTGCTAGTGAAGATTCATTAAGAGAGAAACCTTTACCTAAGTACTTTGAAATGGATAAAAGAATTCGTTATAAAGTTAAATCGGGAGATTATTTAGGTAAAATTGCAATTAAATTTGGAGTTCGTGTAAAAGATATAAAACGTTGGAATAATATGAGAAATTCAAATTTAAGAGCAGGGCAACGGTTATATATTTATCCAAGAAGAATGTAAAAGGTATACTTTTTGATTGAACAAAATAAAAGACTAAAAAACTAACTATTATGAATAAAATATTAATACTGTTTATTGCTTCTTTAGCACTATTTAGTTGTAAGAAAAGTAATAAATCAGATATAATTTTACCTAGATCTACAGGAAACACAAATGAGATTTTAGTAGTAATGAAAAGTGCCGATTGGCATGGTAAACCAGGAGATGAAATTAGAACTGTTTTTGGTGAACATCAGGTGGGTTTACCACAGCCAGAAACATTACTTTCTGTAAATCAAATTGATCATTCTGGTTTTAGCAAGTTTATTAAAAATAATAAAGCTATTTTATTGTTTCAAAAAGCTGATTCTACTGGTATTTCAATAGAAAGAGATATAGATGCAAGACCTCAAATTGTTATAAAAGCAACATATAGTGATGAATACGATTTAACAAATCTTATTAAAACAAGAGGTAAAGAAATTATACAGTTATTTAAAGATGAGGATATAAAGTTTACACAAAGTATTTTCAGAAGAGAACGTATAGATGCATCTAAACTTAAAACTGTAGAAAATTTAGGAATTGATATCATTATTCCTGAACGTTATAAGTTGGTTCAAGATACTTTAAATAATTTTTTATGGATGCGTCATCATTTGATGAGTGGAATTGCAAGAGGAGATGGTTCTAATAATTTATTAATTTATTCTTTACCACTTGATGATGAAACTAAAGTTGCTGATAATATTACATCGGTTAGAGACAGTATTGGAGAAACGTTTATTCCAGGAAGTAGAGAAGGAATGTATATGATTACTGAACAAGCTTATACTCCATTTACATACGAAACAACTTTAGATGGGAAGAAAGCCTATGAAACACGTGGTAAATGGGAAGTTAAAAACGATTTCATGGCTGGTCCTTTTTTAAATTATACAATTGTAGATAAAAAGAATAACAGATTGGTAGTTTTCGAAGGGTTTACTTATGCTCCATCTGTAAATAAAAGAGATTTTCTTTTCGAGTTAGAAGCAATAGCAAAATCCTTAAAAATTAAATAAATTCTACTTAGATAAAATAAAAAAACCACCTAAATTAGGTGGTTTTTTTTATGTCAAAAAAGAAAGTTAGAATATTTTTTTACTTTTAATAAAATAAATATTAAAAACCCACAAAACAATGAAAATCAATTTTTTAATTTGTGCTCTAGCTGCACTTGTGCCTTTATTTACAGGTTTTATATGGTATGGGCCATTATTTAAAAATGCTTGGATGAAAGAGATGAGTTTTACAGAAGAAAACCTAAAAGGTGGTAATATGGCTGTAATTTTTGGTCTTTCTTATGTATTAAGTTTTATAATAGCATTGGGGTTACTTCCAGTTGTAATTCATCAAATGGGAATTTATTCTACTTTAGCTGGAGAACCAGATTTTATTAATAATAGTGGAGAGGCTTACAATACTTACACTTCACTAATGGAAACTTATGGAACTCGATTTCGAACTTTTAAACATGGATTATTACATGGGAGTATTTTAGGCTTTTTTATAGCTTTACCTATTTTAGCTATTCAGGCTATGTTCGAGCGAAAAACATTTGTATACATAGCAATTAATGCAGGATATTGGATAGTTACTCTTGCGTTAATGGGAGGTATTATTTGCCAGTGGTTTTAAAAAGAAATATAAAAAAGCACCTTTTAGGTGCTTTTTTTATGTAACATAATTCAATTTTTAGCTACTTATGTAAAAATCTAACTAATTGAATCGCTATGTTTACACGTTTTATAAGTTTCGAGATGAAACAATTTTTCCGTTCTATCTTTTGGCAAAAAGGAATTGTAGTGAATGTCATTATGGGACTTTTTGCATTATGGATTATACTTTCTTTTTTGAGTATTGGAATTGGAGGTTTTTATTTAATCAAAGACAATTTTCCAGATAAAGATCCATTTGAATTTGTAAACGGTTTTTTATTGTTTTATGTTATTGGAGATTTAATTTTTAGATATTTAATGCAGAAATTACCTGTGTTGAATATTAAACCCTTGTTGATACTTGACATTAAAAAGAGTAAATTAATTAACTACACACTTATAAAATCGGGAATATCATTTTTCAATTTTTTTAGTTTATTTTTCTTTATTCCATTTTCATTAGTCTTAATAAAAGAAGGTTATCCTACAAATAATGTCTTAAGTTGGTTAACAGGAATTATAACTATTGTTTTCTTAGCAAACTACTTAAATTTCATTACTAATAAAAGTAATGTTGCTTTTGGTGTTTTAATTGCGCTTTTGGGTAGTATTGTTGCTTTACAACAATTTGGAATTTATGATTTTACAGGAGTTAGCGTTGCTATTTTCAATAGCCTGTATACTAATTGGTTTTTTGTTTTAATCCCATTTGTTTTATTAATTACTTTTTATGTGATCAATTATAAAAAGTTAAAAAGTCAATTGTATTTAGACGATGCTATTCAAACTAAAACTAAAGAAGCAAATACAAGTGACTTATCATTTGTAGATAAATTTGGTGATTTAGCTCCTTTTATTAAAAATGAAATGCGATTAATTTGGAGAAACAAAAGAACTAAAACAGTATTTCTAATGTCTTTTATTTTCCTGTTTTATGGATTAATCTTTTTTACTCAAGAAGCTTATGCAGATAATCCAGCTATGTTAATTTTTGCTGCACTATTCGTTACTGGAGGTTTTGCCATTAATTATGGGCAATTTATTCCGGCTTGGGATAGTGAGTATTACAGGATGATTATGACTCAAAATATTAGTTATAGAAAATTCTTAGAAAGTAAATGGTTAATTATGTCTACTGTAACTTTTGTTTTATACATATTAAGTATTCCATATTTATATTTAGGAGTAGATAAGTTTTTAATGATTTCTGCAGGAGCAATTTTTAATGTAGGTTTTAATTCTTTGTTTTTATTATGGTCAGGGTCTTTTAATAGGAAACGAATAGATTTAGATGCAAGTGGTTTTGGAAATACACAAGGTACAAGTGCAACTCAATTTTTAATCATTATTCCTTTAACAGGTTTTCCTATGATTCTGTATTGGGCATCCAGTAGTTTTTTAGGTTTCAATGCAGGTATTTTAGCTATTGCAAGTTTTGGTGTATTAGGAATTCTTCTAAAAAATCCAATTATGAACTTCATAGAAAAAAAATATATAAAAGATAAATACGCAACTATACACGGTTTCAACCAAAAAAAATAAATTGATTATGATACAAGTAAAAAATATTTCAAAAAAATACGGATCAACAGAAGTTTTAAATGTTCAATCTTTAGATATTCCAACAGGCGAATCTTTTGGTTTAGTTGGGAATAACGGAGCAGGAAAAACAACTTTATTTAATTTGCTTTTAGATTTAATTCGACCAACTACTGGATCAATTACAAGTAGTAATGTTGTAGTTAATAAAAGTGAAGAATGGAAATCATTTACTGGTTCTTTTATAGATGAAAGCTTCTTAATAGGATATTTAACACCAAATGAATACTTCGAATTTATTGGTGAATTAAGGGGAATGAACAAAGCAGATGTTCATGCATTTTTACAACAATTTGAAGAGTTTTTCAACGGAGAAATCTTAGGGAAAAAGAAATTTTTAAGAGATTTAAGTAAAGGAAATCAGAAAAAAGCAGGAATTATAGCGGCTTTAATGGGAAATCCAAAAGTGGTAATTTTAGATGAACCATTTGCAAATTTAGATCCTACAACTCAAATAAGACTTAAAAATATCATCAAAAAACTAAAAGAAAATAAAGGAGTTACAGTGTTAATTTCTAGTCACGATTTAAGTCATGTAACTGAAGTTTGTGATAGAATTGTAGTTTTAGAAAAAGGAAATTTAGTCAAAGATTTCACTACAACGGCATTTAGTTTAAAAGAATTAGAAAGCTATTTTTCTTCTTCCTTAGAAAATTAGGTTTTTATTTCTATTTTTACGCTCACCTGTACGATAATAGCTTAAATTTCGTTGTTGTACATGTAGAGCTTTTTTATATGAAAAATTTATTCAAAGTATTTGCTTTAATTGTTAGTGTAATTGTAGTGTATTCTTGTAGTACCAAGAAAGACACAGTTATTAATAGAAACTTCCATGTATTAAATACAAAATATAATGTGTTGTTTAATGGTGAGCAAGCTTTTGAAAAAGGAATTAAAAATATTGAGACTAATTATACCGATAACTTTTGGAGAAGATTACCTTTAGAACCGATAAAGTTTGATGAAAGAAATATCGGTGAATTAAAGTTTGGAAACCCTGGTAGTGGATTTGATGATAAAGATGATCAGAAAAGTAAACCAGCTACTCCTTTCGATAGAGCTGAAGAAAAAGCTACAAAAGCTATACAAAAACATTCAATGAATATTGGGGGTTACGAAAAGAACCGTCAAATAGACGATGCATATTTACTTTTAGGGAAATCAAGATACTACACACAACGTTTTATTCCAGCTATTGAAGCTTTTAATTATATAATAGCTAATTATCCAAAAGCAGATTTAATTTACGATACAAAGGTTTGGCGCGCTAAGGCCAATGTTCGATTAGAAAATGAAAAATTAGCAATTGAAACATTAAAGTTGTTAGTTGACTTAGATAAAAACGAAGAAGATTTAACAGGAGTTCAACTTCAAGCAGCTCATACAGCTTTGGCTATGGCTTATGAAAAAACAGATACAATTCAAAAAGTAATCGATAACTTAAAAAAATCTATTGGTTTAGCTAACAACGAGCAATCATATAGAAATAAATTTGTTCTTGGTCAGATTTACAGCGAATTAAATCGAAAAGATTCTGCAAGAACTGTTTTTAAATTATTAGCAGGAAATCGAGGGACTCCAAGAAAATATAAAATCCATGCTTACATTGAATTAGTTAAAAACCTAGAAAAGGATTCTTCAAGTATTGGTTTAATAGGAAGATTTAAAAAGTTAATTAGAAATTCTGATAATAGAAAGTATCACAACGAACTATATTATCATTTGGGTGTTTTAGAAGAAAAAAGAGATAGTATTGATAGAGCTACAGGATATTACTTGAAATCTTTAGAAGCTAAAAAGAATAATAATTATCAGAAAACTTATGCTTATGAACGTTTAGGTAATATTTATTTTAACAAACAAGAGTATTTATTAGCAGGATCTTTTTACGATAGTGTGATTCAAGCTACTTCAGAAGAGTTTGAAAATCAAAAAAGGATTCGTAGAATAAAACGAAAAAAGAAAGGTTTAGATAAGTTAAGATCTTTTGAAGAAATTGTAAAAACTAATGATAGTATTTTAAAATTGTCGGCAATGAATCCTAGCGAAAGAACAGCCTATTTTGAAAAATACATTGAAAAGTTAAAAGAGCAAGAGGAGAAAAAACGTCAAAGATTAGCAAATTCTCAAAACTTTGGAAGCCAATTTGGAGGGGGAACTTCTTTCGGAGTTGGAAACCAAGGGAAATGGTATTTCTACAACTCTCAATCAAAAGGTTTTGGTAAAGTAACTTTTACTAAAGTCTGGGGAAGTAGACCTTTAGAAGATAATTGGAGGTGGTCAGACAAAACTATTCCATCTGAAGAAGAAGAGGAAAAAGTAGAAGTGAAAAAGAAAGATAATAGTAAATATGAAGTAGCTACATATTTAAAAACTATTCCAGAAGATAAAGACGAACTTAAAGTTTTAGCAAAAGATAGAAATGAAGCACTATATCAATTAGGTTTAATTTATAAAGAACAATTCAAAAATCCTAGTTTAGCTATAGAAAAATTCGAACGCTTACTTGTAGTTAATGAAAAACCAGAATTAGAGTTGCCAATTAATTATCATTTGTATCAGCTTTACAAAACTGTAGCTGATAGTGAAAAATCAGAAGAAAAGAAAAGTTTGATTTTAAGTAAATATACTGATTCTCAGTTCGCAAAAATTATTGTAGAACCTAATACAAAGCTAACTGCTAAAAAAGAAGTTAGCGAAATAGATAAAAAATATAAGAATATTTACAGTATGTATAAGTTCAATATGAATGAAGAGGCTGTAAATCAAATAGATAATTTAAGTTCTGAAATTGAGAATTCAGAATTAATTGCTAAATTTGCTTTACTTCGCGCTATGTGTATTGGTAAATACAAAAGCAAAGAAGAGTATAAAAAGGCTCTTGAATTTGTTGCATTTAAGTATGCAAATCAAATTGAAGGACAAAAAGCAAATGAAATCATACAACTTTTAAAATAATTCCCTTATGTTCAGTAATAAAAATAAAAAAGACAATACAGTTGAAAGAAAATCTACTAGTAGAAATGTAATTGGTAAAGGAACAAAAATCACAGGAGATTTTATCTCTGAAGGAGATTTCAGAATAGATGGAACTCTAGAAGGAACATTAAAAACTAATGGTAGAGTAATCATTGGTCAAGAAGGCTATATCAATGGAACTGTAGAATGTAATAATGCAGATGTTGAAGGAAGATTTTCTGGAGAATTCAATGTGTCAAATATTTTAACAGCTAAGTCTACAGCAAACATAACTGGTAACGTTAATGTAGGTCAAATTTCTACTGAACCTGGAGCTGCATTCAATGCAACATGCAATATGAAAGGAGCTATTAAAGAATTAGGAAGTAAAGATTCTGATGCCAAAAAAGACAAACAAAAGTCAGCTTAAACAATACGCACGTTTTAGTGGAATAGCCATTCAAATGGGAATTACTATTTACCTTGGAAGTTTATTAGGTGAATGGCTAGACAATAAATACCCTAACTCAAACAACTTATATGCTAAAATTTGTACTTTAGCGGCCGTTTTTATTGCCATGTACTCAGTAATAAAACAGGTAATTAATTTTTCTAAAGACAATGATTAAGCGTATTCTTTTATTTGCAGTAGTACTTGTATTACTTTTTCTATTAAGTTATTTTACAAATTCTTATTTAGTAAAGGAACTTACTATTTCTTTTTCATTGTTACAAGTGTACTTGTTTCATGTTATTGCAGCTTTCGTCGTTTATGCAATTGTTGAGTTTGTTGCAAGTATTTTACCAAACCAAGCGGGTTATGCATATTTAGCTTCTATATTTATAAAAATAGGTTTGTTTGTGCTAATTTTTAATGGATCTGTATTTGCAAAAGAAAATCTTTCAAGACCTGAGCGAGTATCTTTAGTAGTGCCATTGTTTCTGTTTTTAATTACAGAAGCTATTACAATTTCTAAGTTATTAAATAAGAAGCAATTCAATTAAGCTATAACGTTTTAGAGAGGATATTAAACTATATCCAAAAAAGAGTTTGTAGTTTTAATTAAATGTGTACCTTTGCACGGAAATTTAGAGACCATAAATTCTATATTTAGTAAAGGTATGATGATAGCAAAAAAACCTATCAAATGTTTAGCAATACTAGCAATAGTATTTTCTTCATTAAACGTATTCGCCGGAGGAGGTGAAAAAAAATCTTCTGATAATGACGGAGGAAAGGTAAACACTAAAGAAGAGATTCAAAATTACATCAAACATCACTTGGCTGATTCACATGACTTTTCGTTATATTCATATACGAATGATGCAGGTGAAAGAAAACATGCTGGTTTTCCATTACCAGTAATTGTTTGGACGAGCAAAGGTTTGAGGACTTTTATGTCTTCTAAGTTTCATCATAATGATGATGGACATGTTATAGTTGATGCTGGAGGAGTGAAGTTAGCTAAAATTCATAGTAAGATTTATGAGTTAGATGCAGGTGCTGAGCATGTTTCTTTTGATGAAGCTCATCATGCAACAAATGCACATAAAGTGTTAGATTTCTCAATTACTAAGAGTGTTTTCGGTATGTTGTTGGCTGGTTTGTTAATGTTTTTGGGTTTCCGTTCATTAGCTAAAGGGTATAAGAAAGGAGCTATTCCTACAGGTGTTGGTCGTGTTCTTGAACCACTAGTGTTGTATGTGAGAGACGAAATTGCAAGACCAAACATAGGTGAGAAGAAATACAAGAAGTTTATGCCTTATTTATTAACAGTATTCTTCTTTATTTGGATATTAAACTTAATGGGCTTAACTCCATTAGGATTTAACGTAACAGGTCAGATCGCAGTTACAGTTTGTTTAGCATTATTTACTTTAGTGATTTACATTACTAATGGATCAAAAGATTTTTGGGCACACACATTATGGATGCCAGGAGTTCCAGTAATCTTAAGGCCAATTTTAGCGTTTTTAGAACTAGTAGGTTTTATCCTTATTAAACCTTTCTCTTTATTAGTGCGTTTATTCGCAAATATTACTGCAGGTCACTCTGTTGTTATGGGTATTGCAGCTTTAATGTTGTTGTTAAAAGCAGAGTTTGGTACTGTGGGGGCAACAGGGATTTCATTTTTATTAACATTGTTTTTAAGTGTAATTGAAGTTTTAGTGGCGTTTTTACAAGCGTTTATTTTTACAATGCTATCAGCTTTATTTATAGGTATGGCAGTAGAAGAGCATGAGCACGATCATGCACATCATTAATATAGAATAAGAATTTGTTTAATTATATAAATCAAGTATCATGACAGGAACTCTTAATTTAATAGGAGCAGGATTAATCGTAATCGGTGGAGGAATCGGATTAGGTCAAATCGGTGGAAAAGCAATGGAAGGAATTGCTCGTCAACCTGAGGCTGCTGGTAAAATCCAAACTGCGATGATCATCATCGGAGCATTATTAGAAGGATTAGCATTCGGTGCTTTACTTTTAGGGAAATAATATTCCTAAAAACAAAAAACAAAACATTTTCTGCAACGGTTGGTTGCAGAAATGTTTTAAAAATTAAACAACAAAAAGATAAATACAAATATTAAGTTATGGATATTTTTAATGATTTTTCAATAGGATTGTTCGCTATGCAACTAGTGATTCTTATTGTTTTATTAGTTTTATTAGCTAAGTTTGCTTGGAAACCAATTTTAAATTCTTTAGATGAAAGAGAAGAGGGCATTCAAAGTGCTTTAGATCAAGCTGAGAATGCGCGTAAAGAAATGCAAAATCTACAAGCAGATAATGAGAAATTATTAAAAGAAGCGAGAGCAGAGCGTGATGCAATGATGAAAGAAGCTCGTGAGATTAAAGATAAAATTATTGCTGATGCTAAGCAAGAAGCAGGAGAAGAAGCTTCTAAGATGATTGAAAATGCAAAGGCAACAATCAAGCAAGAGCAACAAGCTGCAATTGCAGAATTAAAGAAAAAAGTAGCAGAACTTTCAATCGGTATCGCTGAAACAGTTGTAAAGAAAGAATTAGCTTCTCAAGACGATCAATTAAAGCTTGTAGAAGGAATGTTAGAAGACGTTACTTTAAACTAATTTAGCATAATGAAACAGTCAAGACCAGCATTACGTTACGCAAAAGCAGTGTTAAACCTAGCTAAAGAGCAAGGAAATGATACAGAAGTAAATGATAATATGAAACTTATCGCTGCTACTGTTACTGAAAGTAACGACTTAGATGCTATGCTTAAGAGCCCTGTTATTAAAGCTTCAGACAAGAAGAAAGTATTAGATGCTTTATTTGGAGACAAAGTAAATAGTATAGCTAAAGGTTTATTTAATTTATTAGCTGAAAATAAAAGAATGTCAATGTTAGAAAGTGTTGCTAAGCAATACACTATCATTTTCGATTATTACAAGAACATGCAAGTTGCTACAGTCACTACAGCAGTTGCTTTAAGTTCAGAATTAGAGGCTAAGATCCAAAAGAAGATTGTTGAAATTACTGGAAACAGTGCAACAATTGAAAACGTAATAAATCCAGATATTTTAGGAGGATTTATTTTACGTGTAGGAGATGTGCAATATGATGCAAGTATCTCTAACCAATTAAACGAATTAAGAAGAGAATTTGACAATAGTCATTATATTCCAAAAATTTAATTATACATCAAAAGATATAAGATGGCAGCAATTAAACCAGCTGAAGTATCAGCAATTTTAAAGGAACAATTAACAAATTTTGAATCAAAAGCGACGTTAAACGAAGTAGGAACTGTATTACAAGTAGGTGATGGTATCGCACGTGTTTACGGTTTATCTAACGTACAATATGGTGAATTAGTTGATTTTGGTAACGGTTTAGAAGGAATCGTATTAAACTTAGAAGAAGATAACGTTGGTGTTGTATTATTAGGAGCATCTACTGGAGTAAGTGAAGGTTCTACAGTAAAACGTACTGAAAGAATTGCTTCTTTAAAAGTTGGAGAAGGAGTTGTAGGTAGAGTTGTAGATACTTTAGGTAACCCAATCGATGGTAAAGGACCAATCGAAGGAGAAACTTTCGAAATGCCTTTAGAGCGTAAAGCACCTGGGGTAATCTATCGTCAACCAGTAACGGAACCATTACAAACAGGTATTAAATCTGTAGATGCAATGATTCCTATTGGACGTGGACAACGTGAGTTAATCATTGGTGACCGTCAAACTGGTAAGTCAACAGTTGCTATTGATACTATCTTAAATCAAAAAGAATTTTACGATGCAGGTGAGCCAGTATATTGTATCTACGTTGCAGTAGGTCAAAAAGGTTCTACAGTAGCTGCTATCGCTAACATGTTAGAAGAAAAAGGAGCTTTAGCTTATACAACTATTGTTGCTGCTAACGCTTCAGATCCTGCTCCAATGCAGGTATATGCACCTTTCGCAGGAGCTGCTATCGGTGAGTATTTCCGTGATACTGGTCGTCCAGCATTAATCATTTATGATGATTTATCTAAGCAAGCAGTTGCTTACCGTGAGGTATCTTTATTATTACGTCGTCCACCGGGACGTGAGGCGTATCCTGGAGATGTATTCTATTTACACTCTAGATTATTAGAGCGTGCAGCAAAAGTTATTAATGACGATTCAATTGCAGCTCAAATGAATGACTTACCAGAGTCATTAAAAGGTAAGGTAAAAGGTGGTGGTTCTTTAACAGCATTACCAATTATTGAAACTCAAGCGGGAGACGTTTCTGCATATATTCCAACAAACGTAATTTCGATTACTGATGGACAGATTTTCTTAGAGTCTGATTTATTCAACTCGGGTGTTCGTCCAGCAATTAACGTAGGTATTTCTGTATCTCGTGTAGGAGGTTCTGCTCAGATCAAATCAATGAAGAAAGTATCTGGTACGTTAAAGTTAGATCAAGCTCAATATCGTGAATTAGAAGCGTTCGCTAAGTTTGGTTCTGATTTAGATGCAGCTACTATGAATGTAATCTCTAAAGGACAACGTAACGTTGAGATTTTAAAGCAAAACCAAGGAGATCCATTTACTGTAGAAGATCAGATCGCTATTATTTATGCAGGTTCTAAGAACTTATTAAAAGATGTTCCTGTAAATAAAGTAAAAGAATTCGAAGCAAATTATATCGAGTTCTTAAATGCAAAGCATAGAGATACATTAGATACGTTAAAATCAGGAAAATTAACTGATGAAGCTACTGATGTATTAACACAAGCAGCTAAAGAGATTTCTGCTAAATATTCAGCATAATTAAAACATATTTCCTCATTGAGAAATCAATGAGGAAATTCAAACAATTTTAAGTTCATATAGATGGCAAACTTAAAAGAAATACGTAACAGAATTACTTCGATTAAATCAACAATGCAGATTACATCTGCCATGAAAATGGTATCTGCTGCAAAGTTGAAAAAGGCACAAGATGCTATTACAGCAATGCGCCCTTATTCTTCTAAATTAACTGAACTTTTACAAAGTTTAAGTGCAACTTTAGAAGGAAATACAGGAGGAGCTTATTCTGAACAAAGAGAAGTAAACAAAGTTTTATTAGTTGCTGTTACTTCTAACAGAGGTTTATGTGGAGGATTTAATTCTTCTATCATCAAAAAGACTGTTAGTACAATTAATGAAACATACAGCGGAGTAGAAGTTGACCTTTTAACTATCGGTAAAAAAGGAAACGACATTTTATCAAAAGAATATAATGTTGTTGAAAATAATAATAGTATTTTCGATGATTTAACTTTTGATAATGCTGCTGAAGTTGCTCAACAATTAATGGATTTATACGTTGCAGGTACTTACGATAGAATCGAAATTATCTACAATCAATTTAAAAATGCTGCTACACAAATTGCAATGGTAGAGCAGTTTTTACCTATTAAGCCTGTTGAGGGAGATAAAAATGTTAGCTTAGACTATATTTTCGAACCTTCTAAAGAAGAAATAGTTTTAGAATTAATTCCTAAGTCATTAAAAACTCAGTTATACAAAGCAATTCGTGATTCATTTGCTGCCGAACACGGTGCTCGTATGACTGCAATGCACAAAGCAACAGATAATGCTAAGGAATTACGTGACGACTTATTATTAACTTATAACAAAGCACGTCAGGCTGCAATTACTAATGAGATTTTAGAAATCGTTGGTGGAGCAGAAGCATTGAACAACTAAGAAATATTTATTATTTATATATTTAGAAAGCGAATCTGAAAAGATTCGCTTTTTTTAATTTAAAATTACTATAAGCTATGAAACAATCAATCTTGATCATTTTTATATCATATTCTCAATTTCAGATAAAATAGTATTAGCATCAATTCCACAAATTTGATGCAATTCTGCTACTGTACCGTGATGTATAAACTGATCTGGTATTCCTAAAACTTTAATTTGATTTTTATAATCATGTGTAGATGCAAACTCTAAAATGGCAGAACCAAATCCGCCTTTTATAGTTCCGTCTTCAATTGTGATTATTTTATCAAACCTTTTAAAAACGCTATGTAATAGCTCTTGATCAAGTGGTTTTACAAAGCGTAAATCGTAATGTGCAACTTGATTCTTCTCTTTTGTTAATTTTAAAGCATCTGAGACGTTTTTAGCTATCGAACCAATAGAAAGTATAGCTATGTTATTTCCTTGTTGCAAACAAGCTCCTTTTCCTATTGAAATCGAATCAAAAGGTAATTGCCAATCAATAGTAACTCCCTTTCCTCTTGGGTAACGAATAGCGATAGGATTTTCTAACCCTAATTGTGCAGTATATAAGATGTTTCTTAACTCAATTTCATTGCGCGGAGCGAAAATAGTTAGATTCGGAATGCAACGTAAGTATGCAATATCAAAAACTCCATGATGTGTTGCTCCATCTTCACCTACTAATCCAGCACGATCTAAACAAAAAATCACAGGTAAATTTTGCAAAGCAACATCGTGAATAATTTGATCGTAAGCTCGTTGTAAAAACGTAGAATACACATTACAATAAGGAATAATTCCTTCAGCTGCCATTCCAGCAGCTAAAGTAACTGCATGTTGTTCTGCTATTCCAACATCGAAAGTTCTGTTTGGAAATTTATCTAGCATAAACTTTAAAGAACTTCCGGTTAACATTGCTGGAGTAATTCCAACTATTTTATCGTTTTGTTCTGCAAGTTCTACAATAGTTTTTCCGAAAACATCTTGATATTTTGGCGGTTGAATACTCTTGGGTTTCGGAAGTAAATCTCCAGAAACTTTATCAAACTTTCCAGGAGCATGATATTTTACTTGATCTTCTTCAGCCTGACGTAATCCTTTTCCTTTTGTTGTAATAACATGTAAAAACTTAGGTCCATAAATATGTTTTAAACGTTTTAATTCACGAATAAGTTCCTCCAAATTATGTCCATCAATTGGTCCAGAATAATCAAAATTTAGAGCTTCAAAAATATTATCTTGTTCAACATCACTTCTTTCAGATTTAACCCGAGTTAAATACTCTTTTAAAGCACCTACAGCAGGATCAATTCCTATGGCATTATCATTTAAAATAACTAAGAGATTAGCATTGGTTACTCCAGCATGGTTTAAAGCTTCAAAAGCCATTCCACTAGCTATCGATGCATCTCCAATAACAGCGATATGATGTTTATATTCACCTTTTAGTTGCGAAGCAATTGCCATTCCTAAAGCAGCAGAAATAGATGTTGAAGAATGTCCAACACCAAATGTATCGTACTCACTTTCGCTACGTTTTGGAAATCCAGAAATCCCGTGAAGTTGACGATTGGTATGAAAATTATCTTTTCGTCCAGTTAAAATTTTATGTCCGTATGCTTGGTGTCCAACATCCCAAACCAATAAATCTTCAGGAGTATTAAATACATAATGCAACGCTATTGTAAGTTCGATAACACCTAAGCTAGCACCTAAATGACCTTCTTTTGTAGCTACAATATCGATAATGAATCTACGAAGTTCTTGAGCTACTTGAGGCAATTCCTTTGTATCTAATTTTCTAAGATCTGAAGGAAGTGAAATAGTATTTAATAGCTTTTCGGACATGAGACAAAGTTAGTGATAAGTTGTAACTAAGAAGTTGAGTGTTTCGTTTTTTTTGATTCATTAGAATGATTTCAAACTAACACTTTTACTAACTTTGCAGTATGAGTAAATTGTATTTGGTACCAACACCTATTGGAAACTTAGAAGATATCACATTTAGAGCTTTAAAAGTGCTAAAAGAAGTTGATTATATTTTAGCTGAAGACACAAGAACAAGTGGGAAATTATTAAAGCATTTCGATATAAATACGCCAATGCAATCGCATCACATGCATAATGAGCATAAAACAGTTGAGAATATCGTAAAGCGAATTCAAGCTGGAGAAATATTTGCTTTAATTTCAGATGCAGGTACACCAGCAATTTCAGATCCAGGTTTTTTATTAACTCGTGCTTGTATTCAAAATAATATTGAAGTAGAGTGTTTGCCAGGAGCTACTGCTTTTGTACCTGCCTTAGTGAATTCTGGATTACCGAATGATAAGTTTGTTTTTGAAGGCTTTTTACCTGTAAAAAAAGGTCGTCAAACACGATTGAAGTTTCTTGCCGAAGAAACTAGAACAATGATTTTCTATGAAAGTCCGCATAAGCTATTAAAAACATTAACGAACTTTTCTGAATACTTCGGAGAAGATCGTTTGGTTTCAGTTTCTAGAGAATTGACAAAAATGTTCGAAGAAACCAAACGAGGAACTGTAAAAGAAGTACTATCATATTATACAGAAAAACCTGCTAAAGGCGAAATTGTAATTATTGTTGACGGTAAAAAGTAAACTATACTAACTTATATTCTGGATATTGTTCTTCTAGTAATTCTTCTATTTTACTAGGAATAGTATATGTTGTAATGTATCCAATTAACAATGAGATCACCATTAAAAAAGCAGTGAAAAATCTTCCATAAATACTTAATTCTAAAAAGTTTTTACTAGAAGGCATAAATAAATCAAAAGTGTAGAATAAGATTAAAACAAAACTACCAAGTCCTTGAACTAAAATTATATCTTCTAACATCCATTTTTTACCAGTTGTTGTGTTTTTTAATTTCACCTTTTTTCTTGAAGTATACATCTTTACAATTTCAAAAAGAATGATCGCAAAATAAAGTACAGTATAAATGTTATACGATTGATTAAATCTTTGAATTTCGAAAAAACACCAAACTAAAAAAACAGTAATTATTAATTTTGGTAATTGAAACCATTCTTTAATAAATTTAAAAATAGTAGCGATATACTTTTTATTTAATTGTCGTTGCTTTTCTTCAACTACATTCATAAATCCATAAATACCAAATTTTTTAAAAGAAGTATCTCTAGCTTTTTCAAAAGATAACTCTGGATTTTCTTCCCAAATAGCTTCGATATCATTTGCTAAATGATCTACCAATTCGGTTTGAACATCATAATATTCAACATAATGTTTTCTTGTAAATGTATATAAGTCTTGTATTTGTGCTTCTGTTAATTTCATAGTGTTTTCAATTTTTTATAAATATTATTTGTTTTAGTAAATTCTATAAAGAAAAATTTAAAACCAATGTAAGAGTACAACAGTGTAAAAGTAAAAATTAAAGAGATCACCACAGGATAATCGAAAATATTGAAATCGAAAAGCACTTTGGGTATATGAATGAAAGTGTTCAATAAAGTTAATCCGAAAAAAGTTAATGATGCTGCATGACCTAATTGTAACGATTTATAATATACTTTTTTTGAAAGAAAGTATCCTAAAGGAATTATATATGCTAGCATAATAAAAATCAAACTATATTTTAAAATTGATTTATAATGAGCTATTTCATAGAGTGAAAATAATACAAAGAAAAAAACACCAATTACCAAGGGGTTTGATAATTCTTTTTTTCTAAATTTAGAAAAATTCCTTCTAATTTTCTTTGAAGCAGAGTTATGGTATTGTTTAATTACATTTTCAAAAGAACTACCATTAAAATTTTCTTTCCAACCTAATTTTTTAAAAATATCCCAAACAGCAGTTTTAAAATTTACATCATTAGTTGTGTTTTCTAATTCAGAAACTACATGATCTAATAATTCAATTCTAACATCCCAATATTTAATACCATTTTTCTTCAATAGATTGTCTATGTAAGTAACTTCTTTATTTGTAATTTCCATAGCTATTGAGTTAAAAAGTTGTATTTGTTTTTAATCATTTCACTTTTCTTGTGGAAATTGAAATGTATTAAAGCAGTAATAATTAAAGTAAACAAAGACTGATACATTATGAACTCAGAATAGTTTCCTTCAATGTAAACGTCTATATAACTTGGAAAAATTAGAATTAACAATGAAAAAAGAGAAATTATTCTAGAGTAAAACTTAATAAATCTTAATTCTTTAAAACGTTTCAGGAAAAACTGAATTTTAATAGCAGTGTAAGCATATAAAGCAATTACTGTTGTAAAAAATAGAATAGATAATTCTTTAAAATATACAGATCCAAAATTAATCAATACTAAAATTAAAAGAGTAATTGTAAATAAAAACTTAGGTTTCAGTAATAAACTAAATAGCTCTTTACATAACTTTTTTAAGTAATACCAATTTAATTGTTTTACTTGATTGTTATATCTTTTTAGAATATCATTCTTTCGACTCAACATATATTTTAAAAAAGGTGTTTGAAACCCATCATCTTTAAAAAAAGTATCTACATCATCAATACTATTTTCAATTTCAGAAGCTATATGATCAACCATTTCTAATCTAGTATCAAGAGACTCGACACCAATTGCTTCTAAAAAATCATTTATTTTTTCAATATGTTTTTCATCTAATTTCATAGTTATTCTAAACCTAATTTAGGATTCACCAAATGTTGCATTGTGTTTAAAAATTCTTGCATCTGTTGTAGCCGATTTACAGTTTCTGTAGTTCCTGTTTCAGTCAGTTTATAATACTTTCTCAAGCGATTTCCCACTTTAGCGACTTCTACATCAAGTAAACCTTCGGCTTCTAATTTATGTAATGCCGGATACAAGGCTCCTTCTGTAATCTTTAATTCTCCTTTTGTTAGTTCTTTTACTTTTTGAGTGATTTCATATCCATACATTTTGTCTTGTTCGGCTAAAAGCTTTAAAATGATGGTTTGTAAAGAACCTTTATACAATTTTTGATTTCCCATATTAAGAATTTTTACAGCATACCTAAAAAACTTAGGTATACAAATATACATAAAATTCTTATACATAAAAATCTTATGTATTTATTTTTGAAGTTGATTTATACTTCCCATTCCTCTTTTCTTTAGTATTTTTGTCTTCAAATTTTTTAGAGATGAGTCAATTTTATCCAATCAAAATAAAAGATGTTATACGAGAAACTTCATCTGCAGTTTCTCTAGTTTTCGATATTACTTCTGAGTTAACTAATGAATTTAATTTTGTTGCTGGTCAGTATATTACATTAAAAACAACAATTAATGGAAAAGAAGTAAGAAGAGCTTATTCTTTATGTTCATCGCCAAAAAGTGGTGAAGTTAAGGTTGCGGTAAAAGCTGTAGAAAATGGAGTTTTTTCTGTTTTTGCAAATGAAAAATTAAACGCTGGAGATCTTTTAGATGTTTCTAAACCAGAAGGAAAGTTTGTTTTAGAACCAGAAAATAATAAAAATTATATTGGTTTTGCTGCAGGTAGTGGAATTACTCCAGTATTATCGATGGTAAAGTCTGTTTTAGAATCTAATACTTCTTCAACATTTACTTTAGTTTATGGAAATAAAACTATCGCAGATACTATTTTTTATAAAGAGCTAGCCGAATTAAAAGTACAATATGCTGAGCGATTTAATTTGAGTTATGTATTCAGTAGAGAAAATGTAGAAGATGCTGTTTTTGGAAGAATTGATAAGTCTCATGTGAATTATTTTGTGAAGAATATTTATAAGGATCTTTCTTTTGATAAAGCTTTCTTATGCGGACCTGAAGAAATGATTAATATTGCTTCAGAAACTCTTGTTGAAAATGGTTTTGCTAAAGAAAATGTTTTGTTTGAGTTGTTTACTGCATCAATCGACGAAGCAGCAGCTAGCCAAGTAAAAGAAGGTGAAACCGAAATTACAGTTGTTTTAGATGATGAAAAAACAACATTTACAATGCCACAAGATTCAGATATTCTTGCAGAAGCTTTACGAAAAAAAATAGATGCACCATATTCTTGTCAAGGTGGAGTTTGTAGTAGTTGTATAGCAAAAGTTACTGAAGGGAAAGCAGTAATGGTAAAAAACCAAATTTTAACAGACGAAGAATTAGAGGAAGGTTTTATATTAACTTGCCAAGCACATCCAACAACACCTACAATTACTGTAGATTTTGATGATGTTTAAAATAAATCAAAAATTGCTATAAATGGAGTCTTTAGATTACAGTAATGCATATGGAGTAGGAGCTTTTATGGCCTTAATGATCGGGCCAGTTTTTTTTATGTTGTTAAAAACAAGTGCGTTAAAAGGATTTAGAGCTGCTATTGCTTTTGATATAGGTGTGATATTGGGAGATGTAACATTCATTCTAATAGCTTATTTTGGGAGCAGAAATTTACTTGAAAAAATTAAAGATGATCCACGATTATTTTTAATAGGCGGTTTAATTTTAGTAGTTTATGGTTTGATTTCTTTTTTAGATAAAAAAAATAAAAAAGAAGTCGATGAATCTGAAGTTGATGTTCCAAAAAGTAATAATTATTTTAAACTTTTTCTAAATGGTTATTTCTTAAACTTTATCAATATTGGTGTTTTAGCTGGTTGGTTAACCATTATGGTTATTGTTGGTCCGCTTTTAGGAATGGATCCTAATTTAATTTTCTGGTATTTTGTTAAAGTTGTTATCGGATATTTTGCACTAGATTTAATAAAGATATTGTTAGCAAAACAATTACGTTCTAAATTAACTCCTTTAGTAATTTACAAAGTGAAAAAAGGTATGGGGGTTTTACTGATCATCTTTGGAGCTGTAATGATGTTAAAAGGACTTGTACCTAAAGAAAAAATAGACGAATTAATAAATAAAGTTGAATTTAAAAAGTAAGATTTTTTTAATCAAAAATGGCAACAACTCTTGCTGGCGCAGCTGATGCTCCTACAATTTTTAAAGGAAATACAGCTACTTTGAATCCATTGTACGGTAATAAATCTAGGTTTACTAATTGTTCCATATGACAATATTCTTTACTTTGCCCAACCAAATGAGCTTCCCAAAAAAGTTCTGAGTTTCCTGTCTCTTTTGCTTTTTTAAGCATATAGGGTAGTGGTAAATCCCAACCCCAAGAATCAATACCCATTACTTTAATTCCTTTATCAATGAGCCATTCTGTTGCCTTTGCACTCATGCCAGTTCCTATTTTATGGAAATTTTTTGTACCATTAAATTTATCTCTACCAGTTTTAATAAGAACAATCATGTTTGGCTTAAGTACTAAGTTATTAGTGGCTAAGAAAGTTTCTATATCTGTTATAGTTATAGGGTCAAAATCAATTTTATGTTTCATATCTATAACAATTCCTTCACCATAACACCATTCTAAAGGAATTTCATCTACAGTTTTTGATTTTTTTCCATTGATAGTTGGAGAATAATGCCAAGGAGCGTCTATATGAGTTGTAGAGTGAACTCCCATTTTTTGTATAGTATCATCTGCCCAACCAATAAAATTTTTAGGAAATAATTTGAAGGGTAAACCTAAAAAACGAATTAACCATTTTGCTTTTCTATGAGGTTTGTGTTTTATTTTAACCTTCATAAACCAAGGGTCATTTTTGTTATACTTAATGGGTTTAGAGAGATCTATGATTTTCATTGAAATCTTGTTATTGATTAAGAGAAGTGAAGTTAAATAAAAAATGTTTGTACTTATATAGTATAATTTTAATTATTTAAAAATTATACACCTAAAATTAATTTAGCAATCGTAAAGTAAATTAAGATTCCAAAAATATCGTTACTGGTGGTAATAAATGGTCCGGTTGCTATCGCAGGATCTATTCCTCTTTTATCTAAGAATAAAGGAATAAATGTACCGATAAGACCAGCTACGATAATGACAGCAACCAATGACACAGATACCGCAATAGAAATTCTTAAATCGTTATCAGCATCGGAAAAATAAACAAACAAGAATAAAACAATGGCTAAAGCTATTCCGTTTAGCGTAGCTAATAACATCTCTTTTATTAATCGTTTATTCACGCTTCCTTTGACATCATCGTTAGCTAAACCTTGAACAATAATTGCAGAAGATTGAACTCCTACATTTCCAGCCATGGCCGCAATTAATGGGGTAAAGAAGAATAACACCGCATTCTCTTTAAATGTGTGTTCGAAATTTTTCATAATTAAGAAAGCTCCAATTCCTCCTAATAATCCTAAGAATAACCAAGGTAAGCGAGCTCTTGTTAATTCTAAAATGGTATCATCAGCTTCAACATCTTGTGTAATACCGGCAGCTAATTGATAATCTTTATCAGCTTCTTCTTTAATTACATCAACAATATCATCTATGGTAATTCTACCGACAAGTGTTCCTAATTCATCAACAACAGGAATAGCTTCTAAATCGTATTTACGCATTTTATTTGCTACATCTTCGGCTGTATCGTGAACATTTACATAGTCAACTCTAGGAATATAAATATCTGCGATTTTTGATTTCGTTGAAGCCATTAGTAAATCTTTCAATGACAAACGACCTTTAAGTTTTCCGCTATCATCAACCACGTAAATTGAATGTACTCTAGTAACTTCTGCTGCTTGATCTCTCATTTTGGTTACGCAACCTAAAACAGACCAGTTTTCGTTTACTTTAACAAGCTCTTTTGCCATAAGTCCACCTGCAGAATTTTCATCAAAACGAAGTAACTCAACAATTTCTTTTGCGTGTTCTTCATCTTCAATCTCTTTCATTACTTCCTGTTTACGTTTCTCAGGAAGTTCAGCAATTACATCTGCAGCATCATCAGTGTCTAATTCGTCAATTTCTTCTGCAATTTCTTTTGCTGATAACTGCTCTAATACTTTTTCACGAACGTCATCATCTACATCCATTAAAACTTCAGATGTAGTTTCGCTATCTAATAAACGTATAATGTAAGCAGCTTCATTAAAAGCTAATTCATCTAGAACTTCAGCGATATCAGCGTGATGTACATCATTAAAAAGATCAGAAAGTGCAGTATCTTTTTGATTTGCAATTAAGTTGGAAACATTATCAAGAAGTTCTTTCGTTATTTCTATCGCCATGACTTGCAATTTTATCCGTCAATTCTATAAACTCTTGTACCGATAACTGTTCGGGACGCATGGCAAATATAGGGTCTTCTTTTAAGGTATCCGAAAGATTCATAGATTTTAAGCTACTGCGTAACATTTTTCTTCTTTGGTTAAAAGCTGTTTTTACAACACGGAAGAAAAGTTTTTCATCTACAGGTAATGTGTAGTTCTCTTTACGAATCATTCGCATTACACCAGAATCTACTTTTGGAGGCGGATTAAATACATTTGGTGGTACTGTGAATAAGTATTCAACATCGAAAAAAGCTTGTGCTAATACAGATAAAATTCCGTAAACTTTACTTCCTTTTTTTTCTGCAATACGTTGAGCAACTTCTTTTTGAAACATTCCAGAGAATTCAGGAACAAACTCTCTGTTTTCAATGGCTTTAAAAACAATTTGTGAAGAAATATTGTACGGGAAATTTCCAATGATAGCTACTTGTTTTCCATTGAATATTTTAGAAAGATTTTGCTTTAAAAAATCACCTTCTATAATAGAAAACTTATCTTTTGAAGTATCAAGTTTAATATGCTCTACAGGAAAAACCTCATGTAAATACGTAACAGATTCAGAATCTAATTCCATTACTGTTATTTTCGGCTTTTTCTCCAATAAGTATTTGGTTAAAACTCCCATTCCAGGACCAATTTCTAAAACATTATCGTATCCTTTTTCGGTTAATGAATCTGCTATTTTTTTAGCAATATTTTCATCATTTAAAAAGTGTTGTCCTAAGTGTTTTTTAGCTCTAACGCTCATCTTCTATTGTTCTGTGTTTTTTAATAAACTCTGTTGGATCTAAATATCCACTGGTATCTTTAGAATATCCATGACCCAAAGGTAAGGTAATATCTTCTCTTATTTCAAAATGTAAATGTGCATAATATGCTCCATTAGCTGTTCCTATGGTTCCAATTTTAGTTCCTTTTTTAATCCAAGAATCTTTTACAGTAATTATAGTATCACAATGTGCATACAAAGATTCTACTATTTTGTTATCAGGAAGAAAGTGTAAAATTCGAATTACATTTCCCCATCCTCCACCGTAATCTTTACTTTCTTTTACAAATCCGTTTGCTATTGCATAAACAGGATCTCCTAAATCTGTATTTCCACCAGTTACAGCGTTCCAATCGTCACCTAAATGATAGTTCTTTGTAAACTTTTGCGCATTGTAATATCCTTTTGCATTAGGTTTACCTACAGGAAAATCAAAATGTGTAGCAATAAACTCTTTTGGAATAGTGTCTTTGTAAGATTTAATAAGAGTTATAGTGTCTTTTTTTATTGTAGCTTCTTTAGTTTTTTTCTTCGGTTTGTTACAAGAAAAGAATAAGATGTAAAATAATAATACTATAACTCTATATTTCATCTTTATATAAAAGCTAATAGTTTTATGTTACTCGAAATAGTAATAATAAAACCTGTTATAGCAATGTAAATTAATAGTTTTCCTATTTTTTCTACATATTTAGATGTAGTTTCATAGTATTCTTTTTTATGATCTGTTAAGCCTAAAAATTCTCTTAATTCATCCGGATTAGATAATATTTTTCCTAGAAAGTATAAAACAAAATCAAAAAGTAAAGATTTAATGAAACTTAAAAAGATTATAAAAGACATAATTAATTACTAGCTACTTTCGGAAAAAACTCTTTAATCACTTTTAACTCTGTTCTAAAAGCTAACATTTTATCAGCAAACTTTTTCATACCATCTGAACGTAATTTTTCAGCATCGTATTTATAATAGTTATCTAAGTCTTCTCTCGTTGGTGCTGTATATTGAATGGAATAGGTAACTCCTCCCATTTCTTCTTCTACTAAAACTTGTGTCATTTTAGCACTTGTAAATCTTCCAGTAGCTAATACTTCTGGAATATGAGATTGTATCCAATGTAACCATTCATCGTGAATACTCTCATCTATATTAATTGTAACGTTGTATATGTACATAAATAAAATTTCAGTTAAATAGTATCTCCTCTTAATTTTCTGAATTTTTTTCTAGCATCAACTAAATATATGCTCGAAGGATAATCGAAAATTATTTTTTGGTAATATTCTTTTGCTTTTTCAGGATTATTTAATTCATTGTTGTATAATTCAGCAATGTTATAATAAACATCATCTGCTAAAATACCTTTTTCATCAATTTCTAAAATTTTAGCATAAGTTAAAATAGCTTCATCATACTTTTTCTTTTTGGTAAATAGCTCTGCTTTTTTAAATAAAGCTTCGTCTTCTATAGGCTGTCCTTTAAATTCAGAGACAACAGTATCTAATATAATAATAGCTTCATCATTTTTATTCTGATATGCTAATAAATCTGCTTTAGCATAAGATGCTAAACCACTCGGTAAGCTATCTTTAGGCTGATTATCAGAAATAATTAAGAATAAATCTGCAGCATCGTTTGCTATTAACTGGCTAGCAGAGCCTTTTAAAACTTTAAGTTGAGCTTTAGCCCATTTAAAATCACCTTTAAAATATGATGTCTGAGCAACTTTAAATCGAGCTTCTTGACCTAATTCATGGTTTTTAAATCGAGATTGAACCTGTGAAAAATAAATCAAAGCTTTGTTAAATGTATTTTGATAAACTAATACATCGGCCAATTTTAATTTTACATTAGCTTTTTGATATTTGTTTTCAGAGAAAGTAATTGCTTTTTCTAACACTTTTTTAGCTTCTTCAGGATTGTTTTTATCGAAAGTTAAATAGTCTGCATAAGCAATTTGAATTGAAAATGTGTTTTTGTTTATACCGAATTCTTTAAAAACATCTTGGAATTTTGTTTCAATATTTTCTGCTTTAGTTGCTACAGCTATTTTTAGATTCATGAGAATTGCACTAAACTTATCTTCCGCATAATTTGATTTTTCTATAGTGAAATCAAAACATTTTTTAGCTGTTTCGTAATCTTTATTTTGAAAAGCAATTTCTCCTAAGTCATAAATTTTTATTAATTTATCATTGTCTCTTTGGTATAAAGCTTTATTTTGAATTAAAGCTTTTCCATAGTCTTTTTGAATTATAAATAACCAACTTAATAAGTCGTTCCAAATATTTTTAGGGTTACTAGCAGATTTACGAAGTAATGTTTTTTTGAAAAGAATATTGTTTTCGTTTTCACTATCATTAGTAATGTATTTAGCTGTAAAATTTTTGATAGTATTAAGGTAGTTTTCGTTATGATCTAAAAAGTTAATATATTGATCAAACATTAAAGCAAAATCTCCTTTTTCTCCATGTATTTGTGCTATTTGAAATTCGTAACGAAGATTTTTGTTAGTTTCAGAAGCTTTTGTATAAGCTTCAATAGCTAAGTCTAATTTGTTATATCCTTTAAATAAATTAGCAATAGTTCCACCATAGCCTGATTTTTTTGAAATAGATTTAATGGCTTTTGTATAAAATTTTTCGGCTAAATCTGTTTGCTGTTGACGTTCGTAGTTGTATCCTATTATTACATTTAAAAAAGTAAAGTTAGGTTTTTGTTTTAGTTTTGTATTTAGTAAGTCTGTAGCGGCTTTAAACTGATCTGTTTCCTGATAACAAGAGATTAATCTTTTTAGATAAGTAGTGTTAAAGGGGCTTTTGTTTACAAGTTCCTTATAAATTTGAGTGGCTTTTTCAAATTCATTATTTCTAAAATAATTTTCAGCTAAGGCAAAATCATTCGATTGAGCATAAAAAAACAGGTTGTTAACCAGTGTAATAAGTAAAAATAAGCGAATCTTCATCAATCAAAAATAAACAACAATATTGTTAAAAATACATTAAAAAAAAGGTTTTTTATAGAAACTTTGTAATGTTTTGGCACGAAGTTTGTCTAATCCTTTGTGTATAACTAAACGATTTACTAAAATGAAAAATTTAACTAAGCAATACGATTTAGCCAATAATAAAGCAAAGGAATTCATGAAGAACGGACAAATATCTCAATATTTTGAAGCTTTGTTAGAAGTAAATAGATACAAAAAATTAATGACCATTGTTGTTTCGAATTAATATATAAACACAGTAACCATCGGCGCGCACTGATTACTGTTATTTCATATTAATTTATCATCTCAAACCCACAATAAGGCACTAATACTTCAGGTATTTTTATTCCCTCTGGAGTTTGGTAGTTTTCTAAAATAGCAGCTAAAACTCTTGGTAAAGCAAGAGAGCTTCCATTTAGAGTATGTGCCAATTGATTTTTACCTTCACTATTCTTATAACGTAATTTCAAACGATTTGCTTGAAATGTTTCAAAGTTAGAAGCTGAACTAATTTCTAACCATCTTTCCTGAGCTGTAGAATATAATTCAAAATCAAAAGTTAAAGCAGCTGTAAAACCTGTATCTCCACCACATAATCTTAAAATTCTGTATGGTAATTTTAACTCTCTTAAAATTCCTTTTATGTGTTCAACCATTCCGTTTAAAGCTTCATAAGAATTTTCTGGCTTTTCAACTCTAACAATTTCAACTTTATCAAATTGATGTAAACGATTTAAACCACGTACATGAGCACCATAACTTCCAGCTTCTCTACGAAAACAAGGAGTGTAACCTGTTAAGGTAATTGGTAAATCTGCTTCTTGAATTAAAGAACCTCTATATAAATTTGTAATAGGAACTTCAGCAGTTGGTATTAAATATAAATCATCGGCCGTAACATGATACATTTGACCTTCTTTATCAGGTAATTGACCTGTTCCAAAACCAGAAGCTTCATTTACTAAATGAGGAACTTGAACTTCATTATAACCTGCATTTGTATTTTTATCTAAAAAATAATTGATTAAAGCACGCTGTAAACGAGCACCTTTTCCTTTGTAAACAGGAAAACCAGCTCCAGAAATTTTAGCACCTAAATCAAAGTCAATAATATCATATTTCTTAGCAAGTTCCCAGTGTGGAAGTGCTTTTTCTCCTAAATCAGGAATAGTTCCTTCTTTAAAAACTTCTTCATTGTCTTCTTCTGAAGTCCCAGCAACAACTGAAGCATGAGGAACATTTGGAATTTGATATAATAAATCTTGAAGTTTAGTTGTTACATCATTTAATTGCTCTGTAAGCTCTTTTCCACTTTCTTTTAATTGACTTGTTTTTTCTTTTAAAAGATTTGCTTTCTGAACTTCACCAGATTTAAAAAGCATACCTATTTCTTTGGACAGTTTATTAGAATCAGCTAATACATTGTCTAAAGAAACTTGAGTAGATCTTCTAGTTTCATCAAATTTTAAAACATCATTAATAATAGCTTCTGCGTTAGCAAAATTTCTTTTTGCTAAACCTTCTAATACAACATCTTTGTTGTCTCGAATAAACTGAACTTGTAACATAAGTTGAATTTTTTAGGCGACAAAGATACATGAAGCACAAGACTTAAGCAATCTATACTTATAGATTATTATTAATGTAGTTTAAACAGAAGTTTTTGTCGAGTTGTAATTGTTTGGTTAAAGCTTCTATTGAATCAAATTTTTGTTCTTCTCGAATAAAGTAAATTAATTCTGTAACGATTGTTTTATTATATAAGTTTCCAGAAAAATTAAAAAAGTTAACTTCTATGGTTTGGTTTTTACCATCTACAGTAGGCCTGTTTCCAATATTCATCATTCCATAAAGATTTTTATTTTCAATTTCGGATTTTACAAGATAAACACCAGCTTTTGGAATTAATTTATATTCTTCTTTAATAGTGATATTTGCAGTAGGAAAACCTAATTTATTACCTAAGTTGTTGCCAGTAACAACTTTTCCTGCTAAAGTAAAGTTATTGCCTAAATAATTGTTGGCTGTTTTTAAATTTCCTTCTTTTAAAGCATTTCTAATTTTAGTAGAACTTACAGCAACACTATCTATATCTTGAGCAGGAATTTCTTCTACTATAAAATTGTAACTGTGTGAAAATTCAGTTAATTGCTCGATATTTCCTTCTCTGTTTTTTCCAAAATGATGATCGTACCCGATAATCAGTTTCGATGTTTTTAATTGATTTACTAAAATATTTCGAACGAAATCAAGAGCAGTTAACCTAGAGAACTCTTTACTAAAAGGATGTATAATTAAATAATCTAATCCTGTTTTTTCAAGTAATTGTGTTCGTTCTCTAATTGTGTTTATTAATTTAACTGAAGTTTCTTTTTGGAGCACCATTCTTGGATGCGGGAAGAATGTTAGTAATACAGATTTTTTACCATCATTTTTAGCTTCATCAACTAGTTTTTTAATAATTTTTTGATGTCCTATGTGAACTCCGTCAAAAGTACCTATGGTAACATAAGTTTCTTGAGTAGGAGTAAAATCTGAAATAGAGTAAACTGTTTCCAAATGCTATTATATAGTTTGTGCAAATTTACAAGTAAAAAATTCAAGAAAAGATAAGAGTAGGTAAAATGTGATAATGTTAAAAAAAAAGCTTGGTTATTGTTTAAATACTAATAAAAAGTGTCAAAATATTTTAGGAATGAAAAAAAATTGTATTTTGCGATATAGTTAACAAATTATTTACATTATGATGAAAAAATTATTAGTAGCTGCCTTTTTATTGCTGAGCAGCTCATTAATGATTGCACAAACCACCATTACAGGTACGGTAAATGATGCATCTCTTGGTGGCCCTCTGCCAGGAGCGGATATTAAAATTTCAAGAAAAGCGGTTGGTACTACGACCGATTTTGATGGGAAATTTACGTTAGTAGTAGATGACAAACCACCATTTACTATTGAGATTTCTTCTTTAGGATACCAATCACAAAAAGTAGAAATTACTCAAAACAACCAAGTTATTACAGTTGCTTTAAAAGAAAATGCAACAGCTTTAGATGAAGTAGTTGTTTCAGCGTCTAGAACACCTGAAAGAATTATGGAATCACCTGTGACTGTTGAGCGATTTGATTCTAGAGCAATTAAAAATACATCTTCTCCTTCTTTCTACGATGGTTTAGAAAACCTTAAAGGGGTAGACATTAATACAAACAGTTTAACTTTTAAGTCGGTTAATACTAGAGGATTCGCAACTTTTGCTAATACACGTTTTATGCAATTAGTAGATGGTATGGATAACTCATCTCCTGCATTAAACTTTGCTTTAGGGAATTTATTAGGATTATCTGAGTTAGATGTAAAAAGTGTCGAATTACTTCCAGGAGCATCTTCTGCATTATATGGAGCAAATGCATTTAATGGAATTATGTTTATGACTAGTAAAAGTCCTTTTAATGATACTGGAATTAGTGTAGTAGCTAAAACAGGGTTTACTCATCAACAAGCATCTGGAAATAACGCTTTTTATGATGCAAGTATGAGAATGGCACATACTTTTAGTGATTATTTTGCTGCTAAAGCAACTCTTTCGTACTTAAAAGGTACTGAATGGTTTGCTACAGATTATAGAAATACATCTAATGGTGATTACATTGCAGGAGATAGAAATTCAGATGTAAACTTTGATGGATTGAATGTTTATGGTGATGAAGTTTCAACAAATATTAGAGGTGTAGCTCAAATTTTAGAATCTAGAGGTTTAATCCCTTCAGGGGCTTCTGCTTTAATTCCTAGTGTTAATGTAAGTAGAACTGGATATAATGAAGAAGATTTAATGGATTATGATGCAAGAAGCATGAAGTTTGGAGGATCTTTACATTTCCGACCTTTAGGTAATGATCGTTTAGAAATTATTTGGAATTCTAAATATGGTAGAGGTAATACGATTTATCAAGGTGCTAACCGTTACTATATCAAAAATTTCTTTATGGAGCAGCATAAATTAGAGTTCAGAGGGAAATATTTCTTTGTAAGAGGTTATTTAACTTCAGAAGATGCAGGTGATTCTTATGATACTAGATTTACTGCAATTAATTTAAATAGAAAGTGGAAAGATGATCAAACTTGGTTTGGTGAATATGTTGGAGGATATTTAACAGCTGCTTTAGGTGGTGCTACTAATGATGCAGCTCATATTGCAGCTAGAAATGCCGCTCAAACAGGAGCTTTAGTTCCAGGAACGACTGCTTTTCAACAGGCATTTAACGAAACTATATCTGATCCTGATTTAGCTACTGGTTCTAAATTTCAAGATAGATCTCAAATCCGTCACGTAGATGCAAACCTTAACTTAAAAGAGTATATTGATTTTGCTGAGGTACAAGTAGGAGGATCTTACAGAGAGTATTCTTTAAACTCTAGAGGAACTATTTATACTGATTTTGATGGTCCAATTACTTATGATGAATATGGTATTTACACACAAATTCAGAAAAAACTAATGGATGATAGATTAAAATTAACTGGATCTATCAGATATGATAAAGCTCAAAATTTTGATGGTAATTTCTCTCCAAGAATTTCTGTCGCTTATGCAGCTGGAGAAACAAAAAATCATAACTTCAGAGCATCTTTTCAAACAGGTTTTAGAAACCCAACTACTCAAGATCAGTATATAGGTTTAGATGTTGGTAGAGCATTTTTAGTAGGTTCCGCAGCAGATAATTTAGATCGTTATACTACTCGCTCAATTGCTTTAAGTGGTAACGGATCTGCTTTAACAGGTGTTCCAAGTATTGCTTTAACTGGTAGAGCTGCTTATGAGAATGCATTTTCTGCTACATCAGCAGGAGTATTCGCTCAAACAGGTAATGTAGCTGACTTAGTAGTTGCTAATGTTGGTTTAGTTAAACCAGAAAAAGTAACAGCTTACGAAGTAGGTTATCGTTCGGCTATACCAACAGGAGATAATAAATTAAGTGTAGATTTAAGTGTTTATTATAATGAATATGAGAATTTTATTGCTAACGAGAATGTTGTAGCTCCATTATACGGAAATGTAAATTTATCTGACACAGCTCCGATTGGACCAGGAGGTGCTCCAATTCCATTAGCAGTTGCTTCTTTAGCAAATGGAGATTTAGCAATATTTAATACCTATACAAATACAGAATCTGATATTAGTTCTTATGGAGCTACAATTGGTTTAAACACTAAAATATTTAATGGATTTAATGTTGGATTAAACTATACATTATCAAAATTTGATTTTGATCAATCTACGGATCCTGATTTTGAAGCTGGTTTTAATACTCCAGAGCATAAAATTAAATTCCAATTCGGACATAATAATTTATTCGAAAACTTCGGGTTTAATATTAATGCTAGATGGCAAGATGAATATTTATGGGAATCTACTTTCCATGATGCAGTAATTGATTCACGTACAGTATTAGATGCTCAAGTGAATTATAGAATTCCTTCTATTAAATCTGTAATTAAAGTTGGTGGGGCTAACTTAACAGGTAAAGAATATTTAAGTGCACCTGGTGTAGGGGCTATTGGATCTCAGTACTTTATATCATGGACAATTAATAACTAAAAAATGAACAGAATGAAATTTAAATATAGTTGGTTACCTTTTGTTTTATTAGGATTAACCGCATGTGACGTAAATAATGACCTTGAGCCTATTGTTGCACCTGAAGTAGAAGTAGTTCCTGTAAATGCTAACGGATTAGATTTTTCTAATTATGTTTCTATTGGAGCCTCATTTACTGCTGGATTTACCGATAATGCTTTGTTTATAGCCGCTCAAGAAAATTCTTTTCCAAATATTTTATCTCAAAAATTTGCTTTAGCTGGTGGAGGTAGTTTTTCTCAACCATTAATGAGTGATAACATTGGAGGTTTATTATTTGGAGGAACTCAAATTCAGGGGCCTAGACTATTTTTTGATGGAAAAGGACCTTCGTCTTTAGCTGTTTTAGGAGCTACACCAACTACGGAAGTTACTAATGCGGTAGCAGGAGATATAAACAACTATGGAATGCCAGGAGCAAAAAGTTTTCACTTTGTAGCGCCTGGTTACGGTAGTGCTGCTGGTTTAGTTGCTACGCCAAGAACAGCAAACCCATATTTCGTTAGAGTTGCATCTAGTGCTACTACAACAGTTTTAGCAGATGTAGTGGCAAAAAACCCTACATTCTTTACATTGTCTGAGTTTGGAGGTAATGATGTTTTAGGTTATGCTTTATCTGGTGGAGAGAGTGATATGACCGCAGATAATTATAATCCAATTACCCCTACAACTACTTTCGATGCTGTATTTGGTCAGGTAATTAATGCATTAACTGCAAATGGAGCAAAAGGTGTAGTGGGTAATGTGCCTTACATTACTTCTTTAGCTCATTTTACAACTGTGCCTTATAACCCATTAGATCCTACAGCTGACACAGATGAAGGAGCCCAGTTAGCTGCGCAAATTCCTTTATTAAATAATGTTTTTGGTGCAATTAATCAAATATATGCTGGAGCAGGAGAAGCTGAGAGATCTATTGTTTTTGCTTCAGATGCTTCAAATGCACTTGTAATTTATGATGAAAATGCAACAAACTTATCAACTGCTATTACTAATACGTTAGGTGCTAGCCCTACTTTTGTTCCTTTTGTAGAATCTTTAGGTTTGCCAGCTGCTGCTGCACCATTAGTAGCACAATTATTAGGTCAACAATATGGTAAAGCTAGATCTGCTACAGCAAACGATTTGTTTGTTTTACCAAGTAGTACTGTTATAGGGAAAGTTAATGAAGATGCTGCTGCTGCTTTAATAGCACAAAGTGGTGGTCTTTTACCAGCTACTTTAGCGGGGCAATTTTCTGCACAAGGTATAACATTACCATTAGCAGATAAATGGGTATTAACACCTCAAGAGCAAGAAGAAATAAAATTAGCAACAGATACTTACAATACTACAATAGAAAATGCTGTTAGCGCAAATGCTAATTTAGCTTTGGTAAACTTAAAAGGTTTATTAGAAGAAGCTGCTTCAGATTCAGGTGTTCAATTTGATGATTTTATTTTTAATGGAAATTTAGTAACAGGAGGTTTAGTTAGTTTAGATGGTGTACATTTAACAGCTAAAGGATATGCTTTAATGGCAAATAGAATTTTAGAAGCTATTGATGAAGAATTTGGAAGTACATTTACTACAGCTACAAATGGTTTAGCTAAAGCAAATGATTATCCTAGTAATTATTCACCTTTATTAAGGTAGTAACTATAAATCATAATGTAAAAAGGTTGAGAATTTTCTCAACCTTTTTTTGTTTTATTATCTATGATGTACTTTTTATACTTGCCATCTTTATATCGATAGTAAATAAAAATAGGCATTAATACAAAAGACATATACATTACACCTAGGCCCATTACTATTTGTGCTTTTTCGTGATTTATATTTAAAAGATAAGCTCCGATAACCATCCATATTAAAAAGATGATAAAAAGTATACTGATGATTTTTTTCATTTATTATCTTATTTTTTTACTTTACAAAAATAAAAAACCTACTAAAACTATTTTAGTAGGCTTTTTATAATGTTTTTAAACAGTTTTATTACATTTTCATTAACCAAGTTCGCATATCAACTTCTTGCTTAATAATACTTCTTAAATCGTCTATTTTAACTCTTTTTTGTTCCATTGAATCTCTATGACGAATAGTAACTGTATTATCTTCTAAAGTGTCATGATCTACAGTAATACAAAATGGCGTTCCTGCGGCATCTTGACGTCTGTAACGCTTTCCAATACTTACTCCTTGATCATCGATTATAGTGTTAAACTCCCATCTTAATTCTTTGTAAATTTTCTGGGCTATTTCTGGTAAACCATCTTTATTTGTTAATGGCATTATTGTAGCTTTTACAGGCGCTAAAACGGCAGGTAATTTTAATACAACTCTAGATGTACCGTTTTCTAATTCTTCTTCTTGTAAAGAATTTGAAAAAACAGCTAAGAACATTCGATCTAAACCAATAGATGTTTCTAATACATATGGTACATAACTTTTATTTTCTTCATGATCGAAGTATTGTAATTTTTTTCCAGAAAACTCTTCATGTTGATTTAAGTCAAAGTCTGTTCGTGAATGAATTCCTTCTAACTCTTTAAATCCAAAAGGGAATTTAAATTCAATATCAGCAGCAGCATCAGCATAATGAGCTAGTTTTTCATGATCATGGAAGCGATAATTATCTTCTCCCATACCTAATGATAAATGCCATTTTAAACGAGTTTCTTTCCAGTGTTTATACCATTCTTGCTGAGTACCTGGTTTGATGAAAAATTGCATTTCCATTTGTTCAAACTCACGCATTCTAAAAATGAATTGACGAGCAACAATTTCATTTCTAAAAGCTTTACCAGTTTGTGCAATTCCAAAAGGAATTTTCATTCTACCAGTTTTTTGAACATTTAAGAAGTTTACAAATATACCTTGAGCGGTTTCTGGACGTAAGTAAACTTGCATAGAACTGTCTGCAGAAGCACCTAATTGTGTTCCGAACATTAAGTTGAATTGTTTAACATCTGTCCAGTTTTTTGAACCAGTTAAAGGATCTGCAATTTCTAATTCTTCGATTAAAGCTTTAACATCTGCTAAATCTTCATTTTCTAAAGATTTTGCTAAGCGAGAAAGAATTGAATTGATTTTTTCCTGATAACCTAAAACACGTCCATTTGTTGCTAAAAATTGTTCTTTATCGAAGCTATCACCAAATCTTTTTGCTGCTTTTTTAACTTCTTTATCAATTTTAGCTTCAATTTTAGCGCAATAATCTTCTACTAAAACGTCAGCTCTATATCTTTTTTTAGAGTCTTTATTATCAATTAAAGGGTCGTTAAAGGCGTCAACGTGGCCAGATGCTTTCCATGTAGTCGGATGCATTAATATAGAGGCATCTATACCTACTATATTTTCGTTCATTTGAACCATTGCTTTCCACCAATATTCTCTAATATTCTTCTTTAATTCTACTCCATTTTGAGCATAATCATACACTGCGCTTAAACCGTCATAAATTTCAGATGATTGAAAAATATATCCGTATTCTTTAGCGTGAGAAATAACCTTTTTAAATTGATCTTCTTGTTTTGCCATACTGCAAAAATAAAATATGGTTTGAATTATTAATACTTTATAAATAAAAAAGTGAAGAATTTATTGTTCCTCACTTTCATATAATTATAAGGAATTTAGTTTATCTTAACTTAACTTGTGTTTTTCCTGTAAAAACGCCATCAACATATGTATTAATAGTATGCGTGCCTTTAGTAATATCTCCTCTGTTTACTAAAATTAAAGATACTACGCCTAGTTGATTATTGTCGTATTCCGCAAAAATGTTATCACTAAAAACTATAGTTTCACCGCTTTTAATTTTTTTATCTCCTTTAGCAGCGATTACGTTTTTGTTTTCATCTAAAATTTGAATTAAAATTTCTTTTTTACCTGGTGTAGTGATTGGGTTTGGTTCTAAATCAAATTTTACTTTAAAAGCATCTGTTCTTCTTGATCTTGATGTAGTAGTTAGTTTACCACTACTTCTTTCTTTCATAGCAAAAGCACTAATGTTATTTACTTTTATTATTCCAGCTTCATCAACTTTAGCTTTAAGGGCTTTACGTTCTTTTATTAATGAATTATTTTTTCTAGTTAATGTTTTTTGAGAAGCATTTTTTTCTTCAAGTTCGTTTTTTACAACAATATTTTCTTGTAGTAATTCGTAGTTCTGTTTGTTTAAAGAATCAACTTGAATAAATAAACGCCTGTTTTCTCTTTCTAGTTTTACAATTCTTCTAGAGTATTTTACAATAAGATTGTAATTTGATTTTTTAAGATTTTTAATAGAATCTCTTAAAATAATTATTTTGTTTATCTCTTTAACAAGTCTTTGAGAAAGATCTTTATTTTTTACATTGATGTTTTTATAATCATCAATAATTTCATCTAATTCAGCTTGAAGTTCAATTTTCTGCTCAGAAAAAGCATCTTCAAGTTTTTTATAATCACTATTTAGCTTGAAAGAATATACTACAATTAAAATGACTAGTGTAGCTATAAGATACTTAAAACCATTAGGTTTTGCTCGGTTTTTAGGACTCATTACTTTATATTGGGGCTTTTACTATGAGATTTAATTAAATATAACAACGAAAAAAAAGTTATTTTATTCTAGGACTAAATTTAAACATTAACTGGTTTATAAATGTGTTTTAAAGTTAAACTTTATTATTATACAAATAACAGTAAAATGAGAGACAAAGTTATAACTTTTAAAATATATATATCTTTTAACCTAGTTGTATTAGTTAAAGTAATGGTTTTCTCGCTTTTTGTAGCGTTAATTTTAAGGTGTTATATGTTTTTTAAAGTATAAGTGGTATACAGATATTGTTGTTGTTAACAAAAAAATATGTGTTAGTATTTGTTTTTTATTAAAAGAATCTAGGTGATTTTACAACTTGCCCTCTAAAAATATCCCATCGTAGCATAAGTTCATATGTTCCTGAATTGTAATTACTGTAGTTTGATGTTGTAAGATCATAGGCAAATCCAATATTCAGATTTTCAGTTGCTTGTAAACCTAATAATGCACTTATTGAATCTCCCCATCTCCAAGCTAAACCAGCAGTAAATTTTTCATTAAATAAGAAATTACCTGACAAATCTAAAGATATTGGTGCACCATTTACGACTTTAACTAATGTAGCTGGTTTAAATTTTAATGTTTCACTTAAATCAAACACATAACCAGCAATACCAAAAAAATGCAACCTTTCTTCTGCTAAATCTCCACTTCCAAAACTTGTGGTAGTTATAGTGTCATCATAATGATCTGTTCTAATAAAATTTGGTATTGCAGCTCCAATATACCAATTCGATTTGTAGAAATAAATACCAGCTCCAATAGTAGGTAAAAATTTACTTATGGTTCCTTCGAATATTCGTTCTTGCTGTCTAGCAGTTCCTTTACTCCAATCAATTGCTAAATGTCTTCCACCTAATTTTAATCCAAAAGCTAAATTACCTTCATTTCCTGTTCGTATAGTATAAGAAATGTTAGCATCTAAATAAATTTCATTTGCAGGACCAATTCTATCATTTGTTAAACTGATACCTAAACCAACACCCGAATAACCGATGGCGGTATCATAACTTAAAGTTTGAGAATCTGGTGCTCCATCTAGTCCTACCCACTGTGTTCTTCCTAAGGCCATTATAACCGTATGATCGTTTGATCCGGCATAAGCAGGATTAACACTCATTGTATTATACATATATTGTGTGTATTGTGGGTCTTGTTGTGCTAATCCTCTTTCAATAAAAGTAAGTGATATTATAATTACTATTACTTTATAAATTATTCTTTTAATCATATTCAACATTGTTATTTTGGGTATTATCTATTAATGTATAACCATCCTGTTTTAGGTTTATCACCATTTCCTGGATCTATAACATAATAATAAGTTCCTACTGGTAATTTTTGATCAACAGTAATTGTAGCTCTTCCATTAGAGATACCTTCAAATCGTTTAGAAGAATCTGTATTACTATATCCTTTAATTTTAAAAACAGTATTTCCCCATCTGTTAAAAATCTCAACTGTATTGTTAGCGTACTTTGGATTGTCTATACACTTTATAAAGAACACACTATTATTTGTGTTTCCGTCATCAGGAGACATTAAATTATAAGGGTTTAAACATTCGTCATTATTACAATTGGTACCTTCAACAGGATCACAAGGATCATTAGGGTCTGAGGTAGGCCCTTCCACAAAAGATGTAGGATCAAGGGGGGTATTAGGATCATCTATTCCTGAAACTTCTTCACCATCAGTAAGACCATCACCATCACTATCTGGGTTAAGTGGATCTGTATTTTGATTTAGTTCTTCTTCATTTGATAAACCATCATCATCACAATCTAATTCATTCCATGAGTTAGAGGTGTTAGAAATTTCTTGACTAGAAGGTTCATATGAACATCCATCTAATGGGTTTGTTCCATCTAATAATTCATCTCCGTTTATAACTCCATCTCCGTCACAATCTAAATTATTCCAAATTGTAGATACATTTGGTGTTATTTGACTTGTACTGTTATATGAACAAGTATCGAAAGGATTCGTTCCATCAATAACTTCTTGTCCATTAGTAACCCCATCACCATCACAATCTTCATTTGCCCATATACTATAATTCGTATTAGTTGTAGATGGTATTTCAGGATTAGATGTTGAACAGGGATCTAAAGGATTAGTTCCGTTGTTAACTTCTTCTTCATTGGTTTCGCCATCACCATCACAATCTAGATTATTCCAAGTTGTAGATACATTTGATGTTATCTGACTTGTACTGTTATATGAACAAGTATCAGAAGGGTTAGTTCCATCAATAACTTCTTGTCCGTTAGTTACTCCGTCACCATCACAATCTTCATTTGCCCAAATATTATAATTTGAATTTGTTGTAGATGGTATTGTAGAATTTGAAACTGAACAAGGATCAGAAGGATTCGTTCCGTTGTTAACTTCTTCTTCATTGGTTTCACCATCACCATCACAATCTAAATTTTTCCAAGTTGTAGATATATTTGATGCTATCTGATTTGTACTGTTATATGAACAAGGATCAGAAGGGTTAGTTTCATCAATAACTTCTTGTCCGTTAGTTACTCCGTCACCATCACAATCTTCATTTGCCCAAATACTATAATTAGGATCTGTTATTGATGGGATTGTAGGATTAGAAACAGAACAAGGATCAGAAGGATTCGTTCCGTTATTTACTTCCTCTTCATTAGTTTCACCATCACCATCACAATCTAAGTTATTCCAGGTTATTGATACATTAGAGGCAACTTGATTTATGCTATTATATGAACAAGCATCAAAAGGGTTGGTTCCGTCTAAAGCTTCTTGATCATTTGTTACTCCATCACCATCACAATCTTCATTTGCCCAAATATTATAATTTGAATTTGTTGTTGATGGTATTATAGGATTTGAAACTGAACAAGGGTCTAAAGGATTCGTTCCATCTAAAACTTCTTGTAAATTCAAAACATTATCTCCATCACAGTCTAAGGTATTCCAAGAGTTGGATGTATTTGCTAGAGTTTGATTTGTGCTGTTGTAAGAACAGCCATTAAAAGGATTTGTTCCATCAATAATTTCTTGTTCATTTAAAACACCATCTCCATCACAATCTGCTGATAACCATGAGCCAGATTGAGATAACGAAATAGAGGTAGAAATAAAAGAGCAAGGATCAGAAGGGTTAGTACCATCATTAACTTCTTGTCCATTAGTTACTCCATCACCATCGCAATCGGAGGTTAACCAAATTTCAGATTGAGATAATGAAATAGAAGTAATAGTATATGAACAAGGATTAGAAGGATTTGTTCCATCACTAATTTCTTGTTCGTTAGTTACTCCATCACCATCACAGTCAGAAGACAACCATGAGCCAATTTGTGGTAAGGTAATAGAGTTTGGTACAAAAGAGCAAGGATTAGAAGGGATAGTACCATCACTAATTTCTTGCTCGTTAGTTACACCGTCACCATCACAGTCAGAAGACAACCATAAGCCGGTTTGAGATAAAGTAATAGAGCTTGATGTATAAGAACAAGGATTTGAAGGATTCGTCCCATCAATTACTTCTTGACCGTTAATTACCCCGTCACCATCACAATCAACAGATAACCATGGGTCTGATTGAGATAATGAAATAGAAGTAATAGTATATGAACAAGGATTAGAAGGGTTTGTTCCATCAGTAATTTCTTGTCCATTAGTTACTCCATCACCATCACAATCAGAATTTTGCCAAGTTGTATTGTTAATTTCTGGAATTGGTGTTCCCGTAAAAGAACAAGCATTATTAGGGTCGCTTGTTCCTGAAGGGACTCCAGAAGTAGATGGGTCGTCAATTCCTGTAGTTTCTTCACAATCGGTTAACCCATCTCCGTCGGTATCAGTTGAAGGCCCTACAATTATTGTAAAAATAGGAGAGCTAATAGAGTTACAGCCGAAATCATTAGTAACGACATATGTAATATTTACAGAACCGTAGTTAATTGCTGTAAGATTTCCATTAGCATCTATTGTTGCGATATTTGTGTCTGAAGATATCCAAGTCACATTAGATCCAGAAGTGCCTTCAGTAAGTGTAATTATTTCACCAATACATAATTGAGAAACTCCACTAATAGGTAAAACAATTGGTTCAGGATTAATCGTTACGGTATACACAAAAGGGTCTCCTACACATCCATTTGGGCTAGTAGGAGTAATTGTATATACAACATTTTGTGTAGTTCCACTAGTATTTGTTAATATATCATTAATAGTTGAGTTATTTCCTCCAGAAATTGTTTCTCCAGATATATTAGGATTATCATCAGCGATCCAATTAAAAGTAGTTCCAGGTGTATTTACATCATTTGTTAAGTCATGATTTAAAGGGTCACCACTACAAATAATGTCATTAGGATTTGTGTTGTTAAGAGGTTCTGGGTTGACATTTACAATTACATCAAAAGTTTCTCCATTACAAGCAGTTTGGTCATCAATAGTAACGGTGTAGGTTATTGTAACAGGGTTTTCAGTTGTATTGATATAGCTATCAGTAATATTTTCGGCTATAGCTGTAGTTCTATTAGGAGCAGGAGGTACATTAATAGGATCTGAAGATACTACTGTATATGTAGCGGTAAATGAATTAATAGCTACATTTAAATTTTGACCAGAACATATAACTTCATTAAAGTTAGGAGAAGGAGGAGATGATACAATATGTAAAGTAACTTCTTGTCTGTTAGGGTTAACACAAGATGTGTTAGTGTCAGTAATTTCAGCATAGAAAGTAATAGGGGAGTTTATAGTATTGGTTGTAGGATTAGTTACGATGTTTCCTTCAGTAGGGGTGTCATACCAAGTTACAGAAATGTTAGGTTCAAAAGTGATACCATCGTTAGCGTTAAGAGTTTGAACAGGTGTTTCCTCACATTGGATTAGATTATTTATAGAGGTTAATGTAGGTATGGGGTTTACATTTACAGTAGCTGTATTGTTCAGATTAACTGAACAATTAGCATTGTTAAATTGTAAAGAAATTAAGTTGATGGTAGTGTTAGAATTAACATCTGGGCTAATAATAAGAGCATTTCCAGAAGGATTTAATGTTATTGTTTGATTAGCGTTACCATTTATATTGTAAGTTAAAACACTATTAGGAGATCCAGAAATGTAGAACTCTGCATCGTTATTTTCACAAACAGGAGTGTTAGTTGTTAAAGAAACAAATTCAGGAAGAGGATCTACATATACAGTATGTGTGAATGAACTACCAATACAGCCATCATTGCTAATGGGCGTTACTGTATATATTATGGTTTGAGTAGTGTTACTTGTGTTTATTAATGTATCTCCAATAATATCAGATGATGAGTTTATTAATGTTTCTCCAGTTATGTTTGGGTTATCCGTTGCCGACCAATTAAAAGTAGTGCCAGATAAATTTATATTAGTAGATAAATCATGATTTAAATTGGTATTACTACAAATTGTTTCAGTTGTAAGAGTTGAATATAGTGGGGCAGGGTTTATAGTAACTGCATAAGTAAAAGGGGTTCCAGCACAACCATTGTTGCTTATAGGTGTAATTGTATATGTAACAGTTTGAGGACTTCCACTAATATTGATGAGGGTATCTGTAATTATTGAAGAATTAGATTCTGTCGTAGTTTCTCCAGTGACAAAACCATTGTCGTTAGCTACCCAACTAAAAGTAGTTCCTGATAGATTTATATTAGTAGATAAATCAAGATTTAAATTGGTATTACTACAGACTGTTTCTGTTAATGGAAGAGAGTTATACGGCTCAGGATTAATAGTTACTGTGTATGTATAAGATCCTCCTAAACAATCATTACTACTTGTTGGAGTAATAATATATGTTACAGTTTGAATATCATCACTAGTATTAATTAATGTATCTGTAATAGTTAAAGCTGAATTACTTGTTGTTGTTTCTCCAATAACATTAGGATTGTTTATTGCTGACCAAACAAATGAAGTATTAGTAATATTAACATCATTTGATAAATCATGGTTTAGTGTAGTATTACTACAAATAATATTCGTTGGGGGATTAGTATTTAAAGGCTCTGGATTAACAGTTACAGTATATGTAAAATTATTACTAGTACAACCAGTAGGACTGATACTTTGAATATTATACACTACCGTTTGAGTAGTCCCACTAGTATTGATTAATGTATCTGTTATGTTTTCAGAAGAAGAACTTGTTATTGTTTCTCCAGTAACATGTGGGTTGTTAATTGCTGACCAGTTGAAGGTACTTCCTGGTAAATTAATATTTGCATTTAAATTATGATTTAACGTTCCACTACTACAAATAGTTATAATTGGTTCTATAATGTTAAAAGGTTCTGGGTTTACAGTTACTGAAAATGTATATGGATTTCCATTGCAACCACTAGAACTTACTGGGGTAATTAAGTATTCAACAATTTGAGTAGTCCCACTAGTATTAATCAGAATATCTTTAATAGTTGATGATGATGAATTAATTAATGATTCTCCTGATATATATGGATTGTCAACAGCAATCCAGTTAAAAGTGCTTCCTGATAAATTAATATCTTCATTTAAATTATGGTTTAATGCAGTGTTACTACAAATAGTTTCCATTGAAGTATTTGCATTGAATGGTTCAGGATTAATCGTTACGGTATATACAAAAGGGTCTCCTACACATCCATTTGGGCTAGTAGGAGTAATTGTATATACAACATTTTGTGTAGTTCCACTAGTATTTGTTAATATATCATTAATAGTTGAGTTATTTCCTCCAGAAATTGTTTCTCCAGATATATTAGGATTATCATCAGCGATCCAATTAAAAGTAGTTCCAGGTGTATTTACATCATTTGTTAAGTCATGATTTAAAGGGTCACCACTACAAATAATATCATTAGGATTTGTGTTGTTAAGAGGTTCAGGGTTGACATTCACAATTACATCAAAAGTTTCTCCATTACAAGTAGTTTGGTCATCTATAGTAACGGTGTAGGTTATTGTAACAGGGTTTTCAGTTGTATTAACATAAGTATCTGTAATATTGGCTATTGTTGGAGTAGTTCTATTTGCTGCAGGAGGCACATTAATAGGATCATCCGAACTTACAGTATAAGTAGCTTGAAAAGATAATCCTATGTTTAGAGCTTGATTTGAACAAGTAGACTCTGTTAAATCAGGAAAAGGAGGTGATACGATTTGTAATTTTACTTCTTGCCTAAGAGGGTTAACACATGATGAGGATGTATTTGTGATTTGAGCAAAGAAGGATGTTGGAGGATCCGTACTAAGGCTTGTAGTATTAACAATTGGAGAGGCTACGATATTTCCTCCTGTAATAGCATCATACCAAACTACGGATGTATTAGGGTTTAAAGTAATGGCATCATTGGCATTTAATGATTGTGTACCAGACATATCATCACAAACAATAATATTATTATGAGTAGCTAGTGTTGGGTTTGGATTTACAGTAACAGTATCTGTGTTTGTTAAATTAATAGAACATCCAGTACTTGGAATTTCTAATGATATTAAATTAATTGTAACATTACTTGTTGCTGATGTTTCCGTAATTGTAACAGTTCCACTTCCGTTCAATAATATTGTTTGATTAGGGTTTCCATTAATGTTATATGTTAATTCTGTATTTGGACTACCTATAATAGTAAATTCGGCATTTTCACCTTCACAAATTTGGGAGTTTGTAGTTAAAGAAATTAGTTGTGGATCTTGATTAACAAACACTACAGCTTCTAATGAAGTTACAGAATTACAACCAGCTCCAGTATCACTAACAATTACCTGATAATATGTTGTTCCGCTAGATGTTGTACTAGGTGTATATGTTGAATTAGTAGCGCCAGATATGTTGGTAAATCCAGTTCCACTAGTTGAAGAACTTTGCCATTGATAGGTGAGTCCATCTACCCCTCCAGTTGCAGTTACGCTAAGATCGGAAGGAGTAGCATCCACACATATGGTTTGCGAAGTCAATGGTTGAGCGGTAATTGTAGGATCTTGATTAACAATTACTACAGCTTCTAAGGAAGTTACAGAGTTACAACCAGCTCCAGTATCACTAACAATTACCTGATAATATGTTGTTCCGCTAGATGTTGTACTGGGTGTATATGTTGAATTAGTAGCGCCAGAAATATTAGTAAATCCAGTTCCACTAGTTGAAGAACTTTGCCATTGATAGGTGAGTCCATCTACCCCTCCAGTTGCAGTTACACTAAGATCGGAAGGAGTAGCATCCACACATATGGTTTGCGAAGTCAATGGTTGAGCGGTAATTGTAGGATCTTGATTAACAATTACTACAGTTTCTAATGAAGTTACAGAATTACAACCAGCTCCAGTATCACTAACAATTACCTGATAATATGTTGTTCCGCTAGATGTTGTACTAGGCGTATATGTTGAATTAGTAGCACCAGATATGTTGGTAAATCCAGTTCCACTAGTTGAAGAGCTTTGCCATTGATAGCTAAGTCCATCTACCCCTCCAGTTGCAGTTACGCTAAGATCGGAAGGAGTAGCATCCACACATATGGTTTGCGAAGTCAATGGTTGCGCGGTAATTGTAGGATCTTGATTAACAGTTACTACAGCTTCTAAGGAAGTTACAGAATTACAACCAGCTCCAGTATCACTAACAATTACCTGATAATATGTTGTTCCGCTAGATGTTGTACTAGGCGTATATGTTGAATTAGTAGCGCCAGATATATTATTAAATCCAGTTCCACTAGTTGAAGAGCTTTGCCATTGATAGCTAAGTCCATCTACCCCTCCAGTTGCAGTTACACTAAGATCGGAAGGAGTAGCATCCACACATATGGTTTGCGAAGTCAATGGTTGAGCGGTAATTGTAGGATCTTGATTAACAATTACTACAGCTTCTAATGAAGTTACAGAGTTACAACCAGCTCCAGTATCACTAACAATTACCTGATAATATGTTGTTCCGCTAGATGTTGTACTGGGTGTATATGTTGAATTAGTAGCGCCAGAAATATTAGTAAATCCAGTTCCACTAGTTGAAGAACTTTGCCATTGATAGCTAAGTCCATCTACCCCTCCAGTTGCAGTTACGCTAAGATCGGAAGGAGTAGCATCCACACATATGGTTTGCGAAGTCAATGGTTGAGCGGTAATTGTAGGATCTTGATTAACAATTACTACAGCTTCTAAGGAAGTTACAGAATTACAACCAGTTCCAGTATCACTAACAATTACCTGATAATATGTTGTTCCGCTAGATGTTGTACTAGGCGTATATGTTGAATTAGTAGCGCCAGAAATATTAGTAAATCCAGTTCCACTAGTTGAAGAGCTTTGCCATTGATAGCTAAGTCCATCTACTCCTCCAGTTGCAGTTACACTAAGATCGGAAGGAGTAGCATCCACACATATGGTTTGCGAAGTCAATGGTTGAGCGGTAATTGTAGGATCTTGATTAACAATTACTACAGCTTCTAATGAAGTTACAGAATTACAACCAGTTCCAGTATCACTAACAATTACCTGATAATATGTTGTTCCGCTAGATGTTGTACTAGGGAAGGAGTAGTATATGTTTGAAGTTGGTTGAGTAGCTTGATTAACCAGAATGATTATTACAACCAGTTCCAGTATCACTAACAATTACCTGATAATATGTTGTTCCACTAGATGTTGTACTAGGTGTATATGTTGAATTAGTAGCTTTGCCATTGCTAGCTAAGTCCATCTACCCCTCCAGTTGCAGTTACGCTAAGATCGGAAGGAGTAGCATCCACACATATGGTTTGCGAAGTCAATGGTTGAGCGGTAATTGTAGGATCTTGATTAACAATTACTACAGCTTCTAATGAAGTTACAGAATTACAACCAGCTCCAGTATCACTAACAATTACCTGATAATATGTTGTTCCGCTAGATGTTGTACTAGGTGTATATGTTGAATTAGTAGCGCCAGAAATATTAGTAAATCCAGTTCCACTAGTTGAAGAACTTTGCCATTGATAGCTAAGTCCATCTACCCCTCCAGTTGCAGTTACGCTAAGATCGGAAGGAGTAGCATCCACACATATGGTTTGCGAAGTCAATGGTTGAGCGGTAATTGTAGGATCTTGATTAACAATTACTACAGTTTCTAATGAAGTTACAGAATTACAACCAGCTCCAGTATCACTAACAATTACCTGATAATATGTTGTTCCGCTAGATGTTGTACTAGGTGTATATGTTGAATTAGTAGCGCCAGAAATATTAGTAAATCCAGTTCCACTAGTTGAAGAGCTTTGCCATTGATAGCTAAGTCCATCTACCCCTCCAGTTGCAGTTACGCTAAGATCGGAAGGAGTAGCATCCACACATATGGTTTGCGAAGTCAATGGTTGAGCGGTAATTGTAGGATCTTGATTAACAGTTACTACAGCTTCTAATGAAGTTACAGAATTACAACCAGCTCCAGTATCACTAACAATTACCTGATAATATGTTGTTCCGCTAGATGTTGTACTAGGTGTATATGTTGAATTAGTAGCGCCAGAAATATTAGTAAATCCAGTTCCACTAGTTGAAGAGCTTTGCCATTGATAGCTAAGTCCATCTACCCCTCCAGTTGCAGTTACACTAAGATCGGAAGGAGTAGCATCCACACATATGGTTTGCGAAGTCAATGGTTGAGCGGTAATTGTAGGATCTTGATTAACAATTACTACAGCTTCTAATGAAGTTACAGAATTACAACCAGCTCCAGTATCACTAACAATTACCTGATAATATGTTGTTCCGCTAGATGTTGTACTAGGTGTATATGTTGAATTAGTAGCGCCAGAAATATTAGTAAATCCAGTTCCACTAGTTGAAGAACTTTGCCATTGATAGCTAAGTCCATCTACCCCTCCAGTTGCAGTTACGCTAAGATCGGAAGGAGTAGCATCCACACATATGGTTTGCGAAGTCAATGGTTGAGCGGTAATTGTAGGATCTTGATTAACAATTACTACAGCTTCTAATGAAGTTACAGAATTACAACCAGCTCCAGTATCACTAACAATTACCTGATAATATGTTGTTCCGCTAGATGTTGTACTAGGCGTATATGTTGAATTAGTAGCGCCAGATATATTATTAAATCCAGTTCCACTAGTTGAAGAGCTTTGCCATTGATAGCTAAGTCCATCTACCCCTCCAGTTGCAGTTACGCTAAGATCGGAAGGAGTAGCATCCACACATATGGTTTGCGAAGTCAATGGTTGAGCGGTAATTGTAGGATCTTGATTAACAATTACTACAGCTTCTAATGAAGTTACAGAATTACAACCAGCTCCAGTATCACTAACAATTACCTGATAATATGTTGTTCCGCTAGATGTTGTACTAGGCGTATATGTTGAATTAGTAGCGCCAGATATATTAGTAAATCCAGTTCCACTAGTTGAAGAGCTTTGCCATTGATAGCTAAGTCCATCTACCCCTCCAGTTGCAGTTACGCTAAGATCGGAAGGAGTAGCATCCACACATATGGTTTGCGAAGTCAATGGTTGAGCGGTAATTGTAGGATCTTGATTAACAATTACTACAGCTTCTAATGAAGTTACAGAATTACAACCAGCTCCAGTATCACTAACAATTACCTGATAATATGTTGTTCCGCTAGATGTTGTACTAGGCGTATATGTTGAATTAGTAGCGCCAGATATATTAGTAAATCCAGTTCCACTAGTTGAAGAGCTTTGCCATTGATAGCTAAGTCCATCTACCCCTCCAGTTGCAGTTACGCTAAGATCGGAAGGAGTAGCATCCATACATATGGTTTGCGAAGTCAATGGTTGAGCGGTAATTGTAGGATCTTGATTAACAATTACTACAGTTTCTAATGAAGTTACAGAATTACAACCAGCTCCAGTATCACTAACAATTACCTGATAATATGTTGTTCCGCTAGATGTTGTACTAGGCGTATATGTTGAATTAGTAGCGCCAGATATGTTGGTAAATCCAGTTCCACTAGTTGAAGAACTTTGCCATTGATAGGTGAGTCCATCTACCCCTCCAGTTGCAGTTACGCTAAGATCGGAAGGAGTAGCATCCACACATATGGTTTGCGAAGTCAATGGTTGAGCGGTAATTGTAGGATCTTGATTAACAATTACTACAGCTTCTAATGAAGTTACAGAATTACAACCAGTTCCAGTATCACTAACAATTACCTGATAATATGTTGTTCCGCTAGATGTTGTACTAGGTGTATATGTTGAATTAGTAGCGCCAGATATGTTGGTAAATCCAGTTCCACTAGTTGAAGAGCTTTGCCATTGATAGGTGAGTCCATCTACCCCTCCAGTTGCAGTTACGCTAAGATCGGAAGGAGTAGCATCCACACATATGGTTTGCGAAGTCAATGGTTGAGTGGTAATTGTAGGATCTTGATTAACAAACACTACAGCTTCTAATGAAGTTACAGAATTACAACCAGTTCCAGTATCACTAACAATTACCTGATAATATGTTGTTCCGCTAGATGTTGTACTAGGTGTATATGTTGAATTAGTAGCGCCAGATATGTTGGTAAATCCAGTTCCACTAGTTGAAGAACTTTGCCATTGATAGCTAAGTCCATCTACCCCTCCAGTTGCAGTTACACTAAGATCGGAAGGAGTAGCATCCACACATATGGTTTGCGAAGTCAATGGTTGAGCGGTAATTGTAGGATCTTGATTAACAATTACTACAGCTTCTAATGAAGTTACAGAATTACAACCAGTTCCAGTATCACTAACAATTACCTGATAATATGTTGTTCCGCTAGATGTTGTACTAGGCGTATATGTTGAATTAGTAGCGCCAGATATATTAGTAAATCCAGTTCCACTAGTTGAAGAGCTTTGCCATTGATAGCTAAGTCCATCTACCCCTCCAGTTGCAGTTACGCTAAGATCGGAAGGAGTAGCATCCATACATATGGTTTGCGAAGTCAATGGTTGAGCGGTAATTGTAGGATCTTGATTAACTATTACTACAGTTTCTAAGGAAGTTAAACTTGAGCAGACTCCACTAGCATCACTAACAATTACCTGATAATATGTTGTTCCGCTAGATGTTGTACTAGGTGTATATGTTGAATTAGTAGCGCCAGATATGTTGGTAAATCCAGTTCCACTAGTTGAAGAGCTTTGCCATTGATAGGTGAGTCCATCTACCCCTCCAGTTGCAGTTACGCTAAGATCGGAAGGAGTAGCATCCACACACATAGTTTGAGAAGCCAAAGGTTGTGCTGTGATTGATATTTGAGGTTTTAAAGTTACAGTATAGGTAAAAGCAGATCCTTGGCAACTTGAAGGGCTTGTAGGTATAATTGTATATGTTACTATTTGTGTGGTTAAAGATGTATTGGTTAAAGTATCATCGATGATATTTCCAGATCCTCCAGCAACTGTTTCTCCTGTTACATTTGGGTTTTCAGCAGCAGACCAAGAAAAAGTACTACCAGAAATATTTACGTCACTAGATAAATCATGATTTAAAGTTATACCAGAGCAAAGAGTATCAGTTGGCGCAGAAATATTATGAGGTTCAGGGTTAACGGTTACTACTATATCAAATGTTTGTCCGTCACAAGCAGATCCATCAACTATTGAAACAGTATAAGTAATGTTTACAGGTAATCCAGTTGTATTAACATAAGTATCTGTAATATTGGCTATTGTTGGAGTAGTTCTATTTGCTGCAGGAGGCACATTAATAGGATCATCCGAACTTACAGTATAAGTAGCTTGAAAAGATAATCCTATGTTTAGAGCTTGATTTGAACAAGTAGACTCTGTTAAATCAGGAAAAGGAGGTGATACGATTTGTAATTTTACTTCTTGCCTAATAGGGTTAACACATGATGAGGATGTATTTGTGATTTGAGCAAAGAAGGATGTTGGAGGATCCGTACTAAGGCTTGTAGTATTAACAATTGGAGAGGCTACGATATTTCCTCCTGTAATAGCATCATACCAAACTACGGATGTATTAGGGTTTAAAGTAATGGCATCATTGGCATTTAATGATTGTGTACCAGACATATCATCACAAACAATAATATCATTATGAGTAGCTAACGTTGGGTTTGGATTTACAGTAACAGTATCTGTGTTTGTTAAATTAATAGAACATCCAGTACTTGGAATTTCTAATGATATTAAATTAATTATAACATTACTTGTTGCTGATGTTTCCGTAATTGTAACAGTTCCACTTCCGTTCAATAATATTGTTTGATTAGGGTTTCCATTAATGTTATACGTTAATTCTGTATTTGGACTACCTGTAATAGTAAATTCAGCATTTGCTCCTTCACAAATTGGAGAATTAGAGGATAATGATGTGGATGTTGGTAATGGGTTTATTGATATTGAATAAGTTGGAGAAGGTGGTGAGGTACATCCGTTTACATCAGTAACAGTATAGGTTATGTCTGTTGTACCTGTAGAGATTCCGGTAACAATACCGTTTGAGTCAATTGTAGCAACTCCTGTATTCGAAGAATTCCAGATAATAGTACCTGTTGTCCCTTCTGTTAAATCTATTGTACTATTAATGCAAACTTCAGTTGGTCCCATTATTGGATTAGCAATAGGGATTGTGTTAACTGTAATAGTACCAGTGGCACTAACTGTATTACATCCGCCAGTTAAAGGTATATTATAATTGAAAATTCCAGTATTGGTTGGTGTTCCACTAATTGTAATCACGTTTCCGCTCCAGCTTGCTGAAACACCATTTGGTAAACCTGTGGGAGTACCAATACCAGTTGCAATAGTTGTGTTATGAGTGATGTTAGTTAGCGGTGTATTTACGCAAAGTACTGGGGTGCTAGAAGGAATACTTGCAGTATTACATGCGTTAATAGTAACATCTTCTGTTAAATCATCTGCTAAATTATTTACATCTCCTGCTATCTCAGTGTAATTGTAACTGACAGTATTGGTTACTGTTCCAGAAGCTTCATTTTTGGCTCTAGCTACAATTTCAAGTTCAAATTTATCGCCTGGATTCATGCCGCCTATAGTCCAAGTTAAAGTGCCTGTGCTAGAAAATGTTGTTCCAGGATCAGGATTTGCGCTTATAAATTCTAATTCTGGAGGTAAAACATCTTCTATGACAACATTAGTAATTGGGTTTACAGAAAAACTTTCAGCAGTTATAGTGAATGTGACATTGCTTCCGGCATCAATAGGGTCGGCATTATCAACTTTTGTTACTAGTAGTTCAGGATCACAACTAAAAAAATTAACTATTGCAGAGTTATATTCACATCCTCCAAAATCAGTTACTCTAAGAAAGTAGTTTCCAATACCATCTGCTATTGGGTCATAAGTTTGTAATGTTGGTCCGCTAGCAAGCAAAGTTCCAGAAATTTCATCAGTTCCTTTGTACCAAGCATAGTTAGCAAAACTCCCTGAAATTTCTTGAAGAATTGATCCTGGATGACACCCGCCTCCTGTTATTTCTACTTCTACTGTTGGTACAGTATCGAAGCCTGAATAATATCCTGCTAAACCTGCATTTGCACCAAGCGCCATAAATGTACCAACAGCTATTGGTCCTGGGGTAATAACAGATATTTCACCAGTTAATCCAGGAACATAAAATGTTTTCCACTGTGGTGAGCCAGTACCATCATTAACCAAACTTGAGGCTGGTGTTGTTATCTGAATATTATTTTGATAAATTTCTACATCCGTGTCGTTAATTAAAGTTGAAGCTACAATAGTTAGTGCCGAAACGTTTGAATTCACATTGGCTATATCTTGAATCTGTGGAATTTCTTCTAGTGTATTGGGTAGTAAACAATTTACTGGTGCAATAAAATTCATTCCTACTGTTTGAATTCTATCAGTTTGACCAGCCAAACATTGATAGGCATAAGCGTCTTTAGAAGTTCTTACATACATATTTGAGCCTGCTGTTGTTCCAGAATAATTCGTACCTGGAATTTCTAAATATTCACCATCGTCAATTGTCCCTATTAAGGTCCCTCCAGCAAAGACATCTGTGTCGTTTTGTGTTGCTACAATTACTGGGAATTCAGTTCCGTCATTTGCGTCTCCAGCTCCTCTCATGAAAACATATTCTCTACCAATAACATCTATAGGAACGGGTTGATCTATACCTACATCTCTAGATTGGGCAGTAGATTTAATTCCGAAATTTAAACCACCACTAGCAATAGCAATAGGCTCGGTAGCTTCAATTTTGGCTCCTAACCAACCATCAATATTTGCTGTGTTTATTGCTGTACTTATTCCGGTTTGGTTTCTAACTGCTTCTAAAACATAAGTTTCTCCTGGTTGCATGTTGGTTATGGTTATAACATCATCTGTAATTCCGATAGGATCAATTCCGTTTCTAAATGCGCAATCAGGATTAAAACCTGAAATAGTTACTGTTGTATTGGGTTGAGTAGCCATTATACCTAAACTAGTTGTGCTATTAACATTTGAATGTCTATTGGCAATTCCTCCCCATCTAAATTCTTTTCCGAGAGCTTTAGTTCCTTTACAGGTTAAAGAACCTGCTTGTGCACTTGATCGTCCTCTGTAGTTAACATAAAATTTTTGCCCTCCTGGGGCTTCAAAGCGTAATCCAGAATTCGTTAAAACTATTCCTGTGTTTCCGTTGGTAACTAGAGTTATGTTATTGTTGCTGTTGGCTAAGATTTGATCTGTAAACCCTCCTGCAGAGTCATCTACATTATCTATTATAAAGGGTGTTCCTTTAGATAAACTAGGTATCGTTAGCCAGGGAGTTCCAGATGTTCCTCTATAAACATTTACTGAAAAAGCGGTAGTTTCTGGTGTTGATAAGTAAATAGATTGTTGTGATATTGCAGCGGTACTTTGGTGATTTGCAGAATTATTTGTTCCCGATGTTTGTTTTAAAGGAGGTAAGTAATGATGGCTATCAAGTTGAGAGTGAGTTTTAAAGAGAAAAAGAAATATAAAAATAAGAAACATTATATTTCTTATAAATAAAGTTTTATTTAAAGATAATGTTGTTATCATAAGGTGTTTCTTTTATGCTACTAATACTAATAAATTTAATGAGTTGATTTATATTAGTGTTAAAAAGTGAGGTTAGTTAAGTTTGTTGCTTTTAAATAAATTGTTAATTAATGTGAAGCAAAAACTTTTTTAAGTCACTTTTTAATATGAGTAATATTAAAAATTGGTTTTAGTGTATTTATGTTTTTTAGCGATTTGAAGTATGCCTTGACAAGAAATTGACTTTGTAATTCATTTTTTAATAGATTTTTTAATCGGGGTACCTTAAAAATAAGAAAATTTATTTAAAATATTTGAAAATGAAGTAGTTTAGTGTGTTTTGATTTCTTTAAAACATGTAAAAAGAACTTTTTTATATCGAAAAAAATAATAATGTAGAGAAATAAGAAGGTTTGGCTTTGAATGTTTTTTGCTTTTAGTAAGGGTTTAAAAACAAAAAAGCTCTTTAAAGTTAATTTAAAGAGCTATTGTGACCTCGGCAGGATTCAAACCTGCAACCTCTTGAGCCGTAATCAAGTGCACTATTCAGTTATGCTACGAGGCCGTTTTTGCGGATGCAAATATATAAGTTTTTTTTAAATCTTAAAATTATTTAGAAAATTCTTTTTTAAAATTTTCTAAAGCTTCACTTGCTTTTTCTGAATCCGACTCGTTAATTAAAAGGTCAACAGATTGTCCTAGTGTTGCAAAACCAGCTAATCTTCCAGATTCATGATTGTCTTTAATAATTGAGGCTATGCCTAATTCATCTAGAATTTGTGCTAATCTATTTACAATTATAGATGTTCCTGAAAAAAGTTTAATGTAATCACTCATAATCAAAATTTTTAAAAATTAATCTAATGCGTTTTTTGTGATATAAGCTCTCCATCCAATTATTACTAGTTGAAATTTAGATGCTTTTGAAATATCCAACTGTCTCTTGGTGAAAGACGGAAGCAAGATTTTATTGATTTTGGCTAAGGCCTTAAATAATTTTTTTCTCATTATAAAAGGTTTGTAATCAAATATAATGAAAAAGGATGGAAAAGTGATGAGACTTGGCTCATCACTTTTCACTTTTTCGTTTTCACTTTTTCGTTTTCACTTTTTCGTTTTCACTTTTTCGTTTTCACTTTTTCGTTTTCACTTTTTCGTTTTCACTTTTTCGTTTTCACTTTTTCGTTTTCACTTTTTCGTTTTCACTTTTTCGTTTTCACTTTTTCGTTTTCACTTTTTCGTTTTCACTTTTTCGTTTTCACTTTTTCGTTTTCACTTTTTCGTTTTCACTTTTTCGTTTTCACTTTTTCGTTTTCACTTTTTCGTTTTCACTTTTTCGTTTTCACTTTTTCGTTTTCACTTTTTCGTTTTCACTTTTTCGTTTTCACTTTTTCGTTTTCACTTTTTCGTTTTCACTTTTTCGTTTTCACTTTTTCGTTTTCACTTTTTCGTTTTCACTTTTTCGTTTTCACTTTTTCGTTTTCACTTTTTCGTTTTCTAATTCTTCTTTTCAATCATTTTCTTAGCTAATTCAGCACCAATTAACGATTGTAGCAAATTCCCACTGTTCTTATTTCCTGTACTTCCTTCTATGTAGGTAGTCGGAAGTTTTAAGTCTTTTAATTCTTTAGCAACTCCCACTGCGGTTTTGTATTCCCATTCTGCTTTTTCTTGAGGTGTAAGTCCTGCACTTACCAACCTTTGATTTTCATAAGCTTGAGCATCTGCGGCTAACTTTTTACTTTTTGCTTTGTATTGTTCAACTTCATATTGTTTCTTTTCTTTTGTTAAATTAAATTCAGCAACTTTTGCTTCTGTTTCAGCTGCAATGGTCTGTTGTATTTGTGCTTTTTCTAATCTAGCTCTTTCTTTTGCTTTTTCTGCTTCTCCTTTTGCTTTTTCTTTTTGTGCGCGATAAAATTCTCTTTCAGCTTGTTGTTTTTCTAATTGTGTTTGTGCAACTTCTTCTTTCTGTAATTGTAATCTGTTGTCAAAAGTATCCTCCCAATCAATTTCAGTTACTACAGCTTGTACTACGGTTAAACCGTATGATTTTAATGAGTTTCCTTTTACTCTTACAGGTTCGCCATTTTTCATTTTTATTCTGAATCTTTTTTGGCGTGATTCTTTGTTTGGAATAGTTCTAGTTACAGTGCTGTCACCAATAATTTCTGGTTTTTGGTTTTCAGCATATTCTTCTAAAACATACATTCCATTTTCTAATTGATCTTGAAAATATCTATCGAAATCTGCAGCCTGACCAGAAATATAATCTTGGGCAGCCATAAGCTTACAAGTGTTCTTTATAGATTGATCGATATTTGGTATAATTCTAGATCGTATTAAATTCTTTTCTGTTTTGTTTCTATCAGCAACTGATAAAAACTGTTTTTCATCTGAAATATCAATGCTTATTACAATTGATGTAGCAATCTTCCCTTTTACAGCATCGTTAAATTCCCATTGACGTGATTTGTCTACATAGGCATACTGACTTTGATCTCCTAATTGTCCCTTTTTATTTGGTATTACATATTTTACTGGGATTTCAAATTGTATAGGGATTAATCTTCCCCACATTTTAGTTTTTAAACCTTGTTGAAATACAGCTTTTTGTCCACCCCATGGATATTGAACAGCGTAAGCAGTTCCTGGTTCAGCATAAAAGAATATTCCAGAGGTTATGCTTAATAATATACCTGTAATAATCACAGTAATACTTTTCTGTGTTGTTAGCCATTCTAAATCTTTTGTTTGTTTAAAGAAGGGTTTTATTACAATAGATGCAAATCCTAATAGAATTAATAAAATTCCGAAAAATGTTAGCATAGTTAGTTTAATGTTTTAAATAGTTGTTGTTAAAAAATAGTTTGAATTATACTTGATACAAGTTCAATAAAAGCTACTGTTAATTTCAATATGATAGTTATCATTTTTTATGTTGTTTTTAGTTAGTAATTTGATCAATTTCGAAATTGTTTGATGAATATATGACGAACGAAATATGATTACCAAATTTTTGAAATAGATTTAATCTAATTGGATTTATATATGAAGTCAAAAAAGTTAAAAAAGTTTTAAAATGAAACATGTTTTACTTATTTTTAGTTTTTATATATAATGTAAATGTTTATTTTGTGTTTTTATGTGTAATAAAATAAAGGGCTCTTTTTAATCGTGTTTTGAAAGCAAAGGAAAAATGATGTTTTCAAGAAGGGGAAAACTTGCTTTTTATCTTTTGGATGAAAAAATCATAGAAATTTTCAAGATTAAAATTTGTTGATTTTTTGTTATTAAAAATTGAAATTTAAACAACGTATAATTGTCTATATTCGCAATAAAAAATATAACTAGTATGAGTATTGTGTATGTTCTTGTTGGATTGGTGTTGTTAGTTTTTGGAGGAGATTTTTTAGTGAAAGCTTCAGTAGGTCTTTCTTTTAAATTGAGCATATCAAAAATGGTGATAGGTATGACTGTGGTTTCTTTTGCTACTTCTGCACCAGAATTATTGGTTAGTTTACAAGCTGCTTTAGATGGTTCACCTGCTATAGCTATTAATAATGTAATAGGGTCTAACATTGCAAACATCGGTTTGGTTCTTGGTGTTACTGCTTTAATAGGTCCAATAGCAGTTAGTAAAGATTTTTTAAAATTGAATTGGCCTGTAATGATGCTCTTTTCTTTAGTTATTTTTTATTTCCTTCAGAATGATAATCAATTAACTAACACAGAAGGGATAATTTTATTTTTAGGTTTAGTTGTTTTCTTAATTGTCCTAATTAAATCAGCAAAAGAGGAAGATGCAGATTCAGATGAAGTTGATGATAAATTAGCTGCTATAAGTTATGGTAAAATTTCTGTTTGGTTACTAATTGGAGCTGTAGCATTGTATTTTGGTTCCGATTTGTTAGTTAAAGGAGCAAAAGATTTAGCACAAAGTGTTGGTGTTAGTGAAGGTGTGATTTCAATAACGATGATTGCGATTGGGACAAGTGTTCCTGAATTAGCAGCTTCTGTTATTGCAGCTGTAAAAGGAGAGAAGGCGATTTCATTAGGTAACTTAATAGGATCTAATATTTTTAATATAGCATCAGTTTTAGGTTTGACATCTATAATTAAGACTATTCCTGTAACTGAACCTCAAATTTTAACTAGGGATATTTATTGGATGTTAGCTTTTGCTTTTGTGATTTTACCTTTAATATTTATTCCTGAAAAATTTAAGTTAAGTAGATTAAAAGGTGCGATACTATTTTTAGGATATTGTGTTTTTGTTTACCTCGCTTTTGTTTAGTTTAAGTAATTTCGGAAAGAAATAGAATTTCCATGGAAGAAAAACTAAATGGTAAAATAGGTGTTATAGATTCTAAATTTGATTTAGTAGTAATTTTTTTTTGTCTCTTGAAATAGAAAGCTTTTTTCCGTCAACCATTACAATATGTCCACCGTTATCGTTGCTTATAAGTTTTAGGTAATTAGTGTTTATTAGATTAGATTTATGAGGTCTAAAAAAACTTAAATAATTTAATTTTTCTTCAAAAAATTTAAGGTTTTTGGATACCATTATCGATGAATTATCTTTTAAAAAAATTGAAGTGTAATTGCCGTTAGCAATGCAATACATAATTTCTTTAATTTTTATAATATGAGAACCTTTGTTGTCAGATAGAATTATTTGAGGAGATTTATTAAAAACCTGAAGTTTTTTCTCTTTTTCTATTATTTGTAATGTTTTATCAATAGCTTGAAAAAGTTTTGCAGGGTCTAAGGGTTTAAGTAAATAGTCTATAGCGTTATGTTTATATCCTTTCAGTGCAAATTCTTCATGTGCAGAAATAAAAATAATTTTAGAGTTAATAACTTTATACTTGGGAAGTAAATCAAATATAGTTTGTTTTTCTAGTTGAATGTCGCAAAAAATAATATCTGGATTTAAGTTGTTTAATACTTGATTGATGGAGTTTTTGTCTTTTGCTTCACCAATAACAGTGATATTTGGTTTATATGTTTTTAATAATAGTTTAAGTGTCTTGCGAGCTAATTTTTCGTCATCTATAATAACACAGGTTGTTGGGTTTTTCATGTTGAAGGGATTATAGGGAGTTTGATGGTTACTTTAGTTCCTAGTGGATTTTGGCTTGAGTCAAAAAGATCTTCTATATGAAGTTGAGTTTCTTTGTGACCTATTTTTTTTAAAAGCTTTATACGTTCATTAGTGTTTTTGGTACTTATGGATAAATGAGATTCGTGTTTGTGTGCTTTTTTGTTTACAGTTTTTCTTCCAACACCGTTGTCTTGAATAATACAAATAATATGATTTTTATCGCAAGAAAAAGTTAGCTCTAGGCGATTTTGTTTTTTTGATCCAAGTCCATGCAAAATAGCATTTTCTATATGAGGTTGTATAATCATAGAAGGTATTTTGGGGTTTGTTAATGATAAAATAGGATCTATAGTTATAATAAGCTTAAATTGTTTGTCAAATCTTTTATTTTCTAAATTTATATAGGTTTTAATGATTTCAATTTCATCATCAAAATTGATGTATAAACTTTCGGAATTAGATAATATTTTTCTTATAAGATGAGATAATTCTCTCATATGAGAGCTGGCTTCAAGTTCATTTTTATGAAGAATATGTCCTTGTAGTGTATTAAATGAGTTAAAAAGGAAATGAGGATTCATCATTGATTTTAAAGATTTAAGTCTGGTTAGAGTTATATCTTCATTTAATAAAGAAATCTTTAAACGATTTTTTTGATAAAAAATCAAAAGTATTAAAATACATGTTAAGCATAATAAACCTATGGAGAAGGCTAATTTTTGAGTGTTTTGAATCTGTCTCGAAGAAGATTCATTTTTTTTCTCTAGTGAGTTTATTAATTGATTTTTTTTATTTAATACTTTGTAATATTCAAGTTTGGCAATTTCTTTTTTTAAGTTGTCTTTATCGAATTGTAATAAAAACTTTTCTTTTATTTTCCTGTATTTTAGTGCTTCTTTGTAATTCTTTTTAATTTCATATATAGATGCTAAATCATTTAAGCTTAATAAATGTGATGTAGGGTTTATCCTTCTTGTTGTATTAATTGACTTCTTGTAATAAAAGATAGCAGAATTATAGTTTTTTTGTTTATAATGTAATTCTCCTACAGTGTTAAAAAAGTAAGATTCAAAATATTCTGAGGTTTTTTTATAATCTATATTGTTAATGTTAATATTCTTATTTATAATAGTGGCGGCTTTTTTATACAAACCTTGTTTTATGTAACTGTATGCTATGTTGTTAACTGAGGCAAAAAAATGAGATGTATAGTCAGGGTTATCTTTAAAAATAGTATAAGCTTTCTTAGAGTAATATGCAGAAGAGTCGTGGTGTTCAAAATCAAAAGTTGTAGAAATATTTAAATAAGAAGTGGCTATTTTATAGATTTGATTGGGTTCTAAATACTGTACTGCGTCTTTAAAGATAGCTCTAGCTAATCTATATTCTTGTAATTCATTTATTAAACGTCCTTTATTCGTGTAAAAAGACCATTTATTTTTATAAGAATTATTATGGGCAAGTATTTCTTCAGCTTTATTAAATGAAATTAAAGACTTTAAATATTCTTTATTTTGTTTGTATTTCTTAGCTAAAAAAAAGTAAGATTCGATTAGATGGTTTTCATTTTTTATGTTTTTGTCGATTTGATTTGTTATTTGTAGAAAAGAGTCAATAACTTCAATTTTTGTATAGTTAGATTCTAATTTTTTGAGTAATGAAATATCTAGAGAATCTCTAATAGCAGATCTATTTTGAGTATGCAGTGAAAATTGTTGAGAAATGAAAAATAATGTTAAATAAATGACTGTTAATTTCATTTTTTTTAAACTATTATTTAATGGTTTGGTTGTAAAGTTATGGAAAATAATGGTTTAACACTTAAAAGTTACAGTTAATGAATTATTTCTTACTGATGGTGTAGTGATGTTTTGAATTTGATGATTACTAGTATAGATTCGTTTTTAATATTTTTTTAACAATTTAATTAATGTAATATTATGAAAAATTCACTTAAACTATTATTTATTGTTTTTATCGCAATTTTGTTCTCTTGTGAAAAAGAGGTTATAGAAGAGAGACCAGAAAATTTAGAGGTCTCGCAAAAAGTTTTAGATAAAATAGAAGCATTAAAACTTAATTATAAAGATGTAACAAAAAAGGTGGTGAAAGATATTGATGGTTCTATAAATGATTACTATTTTATAGAAGGAGATATTGCTATGACTTATGATCAAATTATGGATATGAAAATTCATAATGATGAGGGCGTGTCAGCAAGGCAATATCATACTTATAATTTAGTTAGTACTCCTAGGGTTATTCGAGTAGTTGGATACAATGGAAATAATAGTTTTGGTTTAGGTTCGGTAGCTAGAAGGGGGTTACAGTATGCTGTTGCAAATTACAATAATATAAACTTAGGTTTTCGACTTGAATTAGTTTTTTCTACTAACTTCAGTAGTAACGATATTGTTGTGTACACTCAAACGAATAGTTCGGTAATTCCTCAAGATGGAGTTAGAGGAAGCGCGGGATTCCCGTCTGGAGGAGAGCCTTTTAAAAGAGTAATGATTAATGGGGGTGCTAATAGAAATGGAGACGATCAATTGCTTGAGGGGTTAATGACTCATGAGTTAGGGCATTGTTTTGGGCTTAGACATGTTGATTGGTTTTCAAGAGAATCATGTGGTCAAAGTGGAGAGCCTGTGAATCCTGAAGGAGCTATTCATATTCCAGGGACGCCAACAGGAAGAGATCCAGGGTCTATTATGAATGCTTGTTTTCCTCATAACAATGGAGAATTTGGCCAATACGATATAGTTGCTTTACAGTATCTTTATTAAAAGATGAAATAAAGTAAAAATCCGTTAAATTTTATGTTTAACGGATTTTTTTTAGAAAATTAAATTTTTGCATTTTTTACTGTCTCAACAATTCTTCCTGCCACTTTGTATGGATCAGCATTAGAAGCTGGACGACGATCCTCTAACCATCCTTTCCATCCTTTTTCTACAGTAATAATTGGAATACGGATAGAAGCGCCTCTGTCAGATACACCATAGCTAAAATCGTTAATAGAAGCGGTTTCGTGTAATCCTGTTAAACGTTGGTCGTTATATTCTCCATAAACAGCAATGTGTTCTTTTGCTACTGGTCTGAATGCTTCACATACCTTTTCATAAGTTTCTTTACTTCCGCAAGTTCTTAATAAAGTATTTGAGAAGTTGGCGTGCATACCAGAACCGTTCCAGTCTCCTTTAATAGGTTTTGGGTGGTATTCAATATAATATCCATACTTTTCAGTTAATCTATCTAATAAATAACGAGCAACCCAAATTTCATCACCAGCTTTTTTAGCTCCTTTAGCAAATAATTGGAATTCCCATTGACCAGATGCAACTTCTTGGTTGATTCCTTCAAAGTTTAATCCAGCAGCAATACATAAATCGGCGTGTTCTTCTACAAAATCACGACCATGGGTGTTTTTACCTCCTACAGAACAATAATACATTCCTTGAGGTCCAGGGTAACCACCGATAGGGAAACCTAAAGGAAGTTGAGTGTGAGTGTCCATGATAAAGTATTCTTGTTCAAATCCAAACCAGAAATCATTATCATCATCATCAATGTTTGCTCTTGCGTTAGAATCATGAGCTGTTCCATCTGCATTTAAAACTTCTGTCATTACTAAATATCCATTATCACGAGCTGGATCTGGATATATAGCTACAGGTTTTAATAAACAATCAGAATCTCCTCCTTCAGCTTGTTTTGTAGATGATCCATCAAAAGACCAAACAGGACAATCGTCTAATTTACCACTAAAGTCTTCAATAACTTTAGTCTTACTTCGCATGTTTTGAGTTGGATAGTATCCATCTAACCAAATGTATTCTAACTTAGATTTAGCCATGATTTTTTATAACGTTAATTATTTATTATGCAAAAATGTATATTTTTTAATGTACCCCCAAATTTTTTAGGGGTAAAAATTGTTTTTTTTTAAAAAAAATAATTTAACCCCTATTTTTTTAGGGTATTAATATTAATTTAGCTAAAAATTATTAATAATGGCTACGATTAGATTTAATGCACTACAGGAAACAATGAATAGAAAACCTATTTTCGTTGAGGAAAAGGAAAGACGCTCTAAGTTGTATGCAGAATTTGTATTCGATGAGAGATCGATGTTACAATATATGACCAGTGAAGCTTATAAGAGTGTAAGTGAAGCTATAGAATTTGGATATAAAATTGATAGAAAAATTGCAGATCAAATAGCAGTGAGTATGAAAGAATGGGCTTTGTCTAAAGGAGCGACACATTATACGCATTGGTTTCAACCGTTAACAGGTTCTACAGCAGAAAAGCATGACGCTTTTTTTGAAACTGTAGGAGGAGGAAATGCAATGGAGTTATTTGATGGAGGAAAATTAGTACAGCAAGAACCAGACGCTTCTTCTTTTCCTCATGGAGGGATTCGAAATACATTTGAAGCTCGTGGTTATACAGCTTGGGATCCTACTTCTCCAGCATTTATATATGAAACAACTTTATGTATTCCAACAGTTTTTGTTGCCTATACAGGAGAGGCTTTAGATAATAAAACACCTTTATTAAGAGCGTTGCAAGCTGTTGATGACGCTGCAACTGCTGTTTGTAAATATTTTGATAAAAATGTAACTAAGGTTTCTGCTACTTTGGGTTGGGAGCAGGAGTATTTTTTAATTGATAAAGCTTTAGCAGCTTCTCGCCCTGATATTATGATGACAGGGAGAACTTTGCTAGGTCATGCATCAGCAAAAGGACAACAACTAGACGATCATTATTTTGGTTCAATTCCAACTCGTATTTTAAATTTCATGCGAGATTTAGAGCAAGAATGTATGTTACTTGGAATTCCAGTTAAGACTAGGCATAATGAAGTTGCGCCGAATCAGTTTGAGGTTGCGCCAATTTTTGAAGAAGCAAATCTAGCTGTTGATCATAATTCATTATTAATGGATTTGATGAAAAAGGTTTCTCAAAAACATAACTTTAAAGTCTTGTTTCATGAAAAACCTTTTAAAGGAATTAATGGGTCTGGAAAACATAATAACTGGAGTTTAAGTACAAATACAGGAGTTAATTTGTTGAGTCCTGGTAAAACACCAATGAAAAACCTTCAGTTTTTAACTTTTTTTGTAAACACAATTAAGGCAGTTTATGAGTATGAAGAGTTAATTAGGGCATCGATCGCAAGTGCAGGCAACGATCATCGATTAGGTGCAAATGAAGCGCCGCCAGCAATTATATCTGTATTTATTGGTTCTCAACTTTCTCAGGTTTTAGATGAATTGGAGAACGTAACCAAAGGAAAACTTTCTCCAAAGGAAAAAACAGATTTGAAGCTTAATATTATCGGTAAAATTCCAGAAATTTTATTGGACAATACAGATAGGAATAGAACATCACCATTCGCATTTACTGGAAATAAATTTGAATTAAGAGCTGTGGGTTCTTGGTCAAATTGTGCTGGACCAATGACCGTATTGAATACAATTATTGCAAAACAACTTAAAGATTTTAAAGTAGAAGTTGATAAGCTGGTAGATAGCAAAGGATTGAAAAAAGATGAAGCTGTATTTAATGTATTGCGTGAATATATTAAAGCTTCAAAAGATATTCGATTTGAAGGTGATGGCTATGGGGATGCTTGGGAGAAAGAAGCTAAGAAAAGAGGTTTAAGTAATCATAGAACTACACCAGAAGCTTTAAAGGCTAAAATTAGTGAAAAAAGTATTGCTGTTTTTGAAGAAATGAAGGTTATGAATCGAGTTGAATTAAAAGCACGTCATGAAATTGAGTTGGAAGAATATGCTAAGTTAATTCAAATAGAAAGTAGAGTTTTAGGTGATATTTCTAGAAATCATGTAATTCCAACTGTAATACAGTATCAAAATACATTAATAGAAAATGTAAAAGGATTAAAAGAGATTTTTGGTCAAGATTATAAAAAGTATGCTTCAGAACAAATCGATTTAATTAAAAGAATATCCAATCATATTGTTGAAATTAATTCAATGATTGAAGAGATGACTAATCAGCGAAAAAAAGCAAATCGATTATCGGGACAAAAAAATGCGGAAGCTTATTGTGGTAAAGTAAAACCATATTTAGAAGATATTCGTTACCATGTAGATAGGTTGGAGTTGTTAGTTGACGATAATTTATGGCCATTAACAAAATATAGAGAACTTTTATTTACAAGATAAATATCTGATTTAAGTTTGCATTTCGCTGCAATAATTTAACTTTGCATCCAACAACAACACAAAATAATGAGTCAAGAAGTTTCTAAAAGATATGCACAAAGAGGTGTTTCTGCATCTAAAGAAGATGTGCATAATGCGATTAAGAATATTGATAAAGGTTTATTTCCAAAAGCATTCTGTAAAATCGTACCAGATTATTTAACAAACGATGATGAGTATTGTTTAATTATGCATGCAGATGGTGCTGGAACAAAGTCGTCATTAGCATATATGTATTGGAAAGAAACTGGAGATGTTTCTGTATGGAAAGGTATTGCTCAAGATGCTTTAATCATGAATATCGATGATTTATTATGTGTTGGAGCTACAGATAATATTATGTTGTCTTCTACTATTGGTAGAAATAAAAATTTAATTCCAGGTGAAGTTTTATCGGCAATTATAAACGGAACAGAAGAATTAATTGCTGAGTTAAAAGAATTTGGAGTAACGATTCATTCAACAGGTGGTGAAACTGCTGATGTTGGAGATTTAGTACGAACAATTATCGTAGATTCTACTGTAACTGCTCGTATGAAGCGTGAAGATGTAATTGATAATGCAAATATCCAAGCTGGAGATGTAATTGTTGGTTTGTCTTCTTTCGGAAAAGCGTCTTATGAAAAGGAGTACAATGGAGGAATGGGGAGTAACGGATTAACTTCTGCTCGTCATGATGTTTTCAATAATTATTTAGCTGAAAAATATCCAGAGAGTTTTGATGCTGCTGTGCCTTCTGATTTAGTGTATTCTGGAAATGTTAAGCTTACCGATGAAGTTGAAAATTCACCAATTGATGCTGGTAAATTAGTGCTTTCTCCAACAAGAACATATGCGCCAATTATAAAAGAAATTTTATCAAAATATAAATCAGACTCAATTCACGGAATGATTCATTGTTCTGGTGGAGCGCAAACAAAAATTTTACACTTTGTAGATCATCTTCATATTGTAAAAGATAATATGTTCGAAATTCCACCATTATTTAAATTGATACAAGAACAATCAAAAACAGATTGGAAAGAAATGTATCAAGTATTTAACTGCGGACATAGAATGGAGCTTTACGTTAAACCTGAAGTTGCCGAAGAAATTATCGAAATTTCGAAATCTTTCAATGTAGATGCTCAAATTATTGGTAGAGTAGAAGCTTCAGAAAATAAGAAGCTTACTATTAAAAGTGAATTTGGAACTTTTGAGTATTAAAATATTTTTATCCAGAGATAGTTACTATCTCTGGATTTATTTTTTTACTTAATTCTTATAGATACATTCCAAAAACCGTCATTATCACCAGACCAAGGATCGTTATTCGCTAACTGTAAAACAGTGTCAGTAGCTGCCGTAATTTGACCAGATGACCCGATATATTGAGGTAAACTTCCTGCTTGTGCCACCAGACTATTTTTAACTTTTCCTGGTGCAGGGGCACTTCCATCAGCAACAGAATTATCTTCTCCTTCAGGACTAAAAGGCCAACTTCCAAAAGGGCCAAAAGAGATAATACCAGTAGCAGTAATGTAAGCAGTTTCTCCTTCTTTCATTTCAATACCTGTGCTTCTCCATCCTTGATCTTTACCTCTTATTTTTTCACGATGAACTTTACTGGATTCAAAGTTGTTTATGTTGTTTTGATTAATAATACCTGTTATACCATCTAACAGACCTGTAAAGGTTTTTAAACCTGAAATCCATTCTTTTGGAATAATTGGCATAGCTTGAATTGCTATTAAAATAGGTCTTATAATTTTGTAAATATTACCAATTTCTTTTATCATGTCTGCAGTTTCAACATTTTCTTTCAGTACCGCTGAAACACGTAAATTATCTTTTTGATCTATTATAGTTTTATTGATTTTTTCAAAAGTCATTTTATTCGTTTTTTTATATTTAATAGAATTACTTACCCTATTAAATCTTTATATTTAGAAAGTATTTTTTCAGTATCAGAATAATCTTTATTAATAAGGTTTAAGTAAAGTTGATAATATTCAGGATCTCTAGCTATAACATCTCTTACTAAGTTGTAGATTTTATTGTGTGCTCTATGCTCTTCTTTAATAATAGACCAAGGTAATTTTGCTAACCAGCTTATTGGGTTACTACGTTGTAATTTTGGAATATGTTTGATTAATGCTACAGCTACTGCATATTTTTTAGATTTTTCAAATCCTTGATACATTAAAAGAGTTGCAACTCGTAAAGAATGGCGATTAATTTCTGGTTTTTGCTGTCCAGGATAAAAGAATTCAAAAGTATTATTAATAGCTTCAACCTTTTCATTGTAGTTCTGTGTGGTTATTTCTACTTCCATTTTTTAAAGTTTAATTTATTTTTTTACTTTCTTAGTTTGATCAAATAGAATTTAGTTTGGAATAAAATTATTTAGAAAATGGAGTTTTTATATACTCATAAATAGGTAATTATGTGTTTTGTGGTGGCCTGTGTAAATAAAAAAAAACTCACTTTTATAGTGAGTTTTTTGTTATCAAGTTATGACTGATGAAGTGTTTAGGAAATCTAATTACACAAACCTTTGACTAGATTTATACTTTTTAGTATAATCCATGTTTTGTGGTTATAGTCTTTTGGTGAAAATTTGAAAAGAAGAAAATTCTTTTTATTCTTTTTACAGTAATTACTTTCTACAATTACATTTAACTTTAATGTAGTGTTGGTTGCAAATCTATCATAAGTATTAATTTCTCCTATGTATATAGTAGTTTCACCAATTATTTTGTTTTTTTGAATTTTAGCTGAAGCTTTATATTTTTTTAAATGTTTATTGTTTTCTATGTGATTTAATCCATCAAAGTATTTCTGTAAATTTATAGCTAATTCTTTTTCGGTAATTTTTCTGTCTAAGTTAATACTCCAAGCATAAACATAAGACCAAAAATTCGAGTGTTTTGGATTTCTCCATCCTTCAGGAGGAAACCTAACTTCTGCTATTCCTTCATAGTTTATATTTTTTGCAAAAGGAATAGGAAAAGGAAAAACTTCTTTTCCCCATGAAGTATCAAGTTTAAAAATGGATGTATAATTCTGTTTAGTTTCAATTTCTTTTAAACTATTCCATATAGGATTATTATAATCTTTTGGAGATATGTAAAAAGTAATAATAGATTCTTTAAATAATTTGTCGAAGAACTGTTTTCCTTGAATATTTACTGTAGTCATTTTACCGGTATGAAAACCATCAAAAAAAGTCATTGTTCCAAAAAAACCATTGCCTTTATTTTGAAAGATAACTTTAGGCTGAGGAAAATTTTTAGACCAATGATTTGGTTTCATTACTCCATCAAAATAATTTTTAAAGTTATTTTCTATTTCCTTTAAAGAAATTGTTTTTTCAGAATCAATTTTCCACCCCATTATTAAAGACCAAAATTCATCATTTTTTGGATCCGACCAATTTGGTGTAAAAATGAGTTCTTCAAATCCAGTAAGTTTTACTTTTGGAGCCCAATTAATAGGGAATTCAATAATTTCTGTTTTCCAATTTTTCTTGTTTTCAAAAATTTTTAATTGCTCTTTCTTTTGAGGAAAAAGAAGTGAAATTTGAAGTAAGAATAATAAAGTTAATATTGTCTTTCTCATAATTATAATTTTATGCTAACTTCAAATGCTAAAGCATCAGAAATAGCATAATCTTTTACTTTGCTGGTGTAATTTACATTCCATTTTCTTCGATCTATCTTAAAACGTGTATTCATTTCTTTTTTATCAAAATCAAAATTTGCTCTGAAATTAATTGGTTTTGTAATTCCTTTAAGTGTTAATTTTGCTTCAATTCTAGCCTTGCTTTTTTCTGAATACTCAACTTTAGTAATTACTAAACTTGTTAATGGGAATTTCTTCACATCAAAAAAATCAGGATCTTTTAAATGATCAATCAAATTATCTTTTCCTTCTTGTTCTTTAATATCATTATTAGTCATTGAATTCATATCAATAATAAATTCACCTCCAGTAATTTTATCTCCTTTTTTTATAAAAAAGCCTTCTTTAAATTTTATAAAACCATCGTGTTTTCCAAAATGAAATGTAAGTTCTCCAGTCCACTTAATTGTACTTTGTTCTGTGTTTATAGTTAATTTTTCTTGAGCTATACTTTTAGTTATTGTACTAAATAAAACACAAACAAATAGAATAATAATTTTTCTCATTGATTTAATTTTTAAAATTCTGAGTAAAACTATTTCGGTATCCCGTTAAAACTGTCAAACGATTGTAAAAGAAATGTAAAAAGTTGTCAATAAACCCTTAATTATAAACTATTATTACTTTAAGTGTTGTTTTTTATTCATTTCTGAAAATTGAAGAGAGTTATTCATCAAAATTTTCAATCTTCTGCTATGCAATCTTATATATAATAAAATGTTTCTATTTCGTGCTTAATTTTGTAAAAATCTATTTCAGTAATACGTTTTTTATTATTTGGTTGTTTTCTAAATTCTTTAAATATTGAAAAGTCATTTTTAATAACCATTGAATCGTTTGTTTTTTTTGTTTAAAAAGATGAATTCAACTTTAAAATTAATAAAACACAATAGAATTAATTTCCTACTAAAAAAATAGGTTTTTAATTTTGATTCAAAATTTTATTAGTTTTTTTACTGTGGTTTTAAGTGTGTTTTTAATATTAATATTGGCAATCTTTCTGGGTTTTTTTATTCAAACAGTAGTAGGGTTTGCGGGAGCATTAGTCGCTTTGCCAATTTTATTAATAGGTATGAGTTTGCAAGATGCAATTGCTTATTTAGCTTTATTCTATTTGTATTCTAGTATTATTTTAGTTTCTAAAGAATGGGAGAATATAGATAAATCAGTAATTCTTAAATTACTTTTAGCTACAATTATAGGCGTAGCTATAGGTATTTGGGTTTTACAATTCGGAAAGCCTTTTATTCTTAAAAAAATGCTCGGTGTTTTTATTTTATTGTATGTTATTTATACTACATTTCAGATAAAAAAAGAAGGAGTTAAAAACCCTAAACTTGGTTTTGTGTTTGGTTTGTTTGGTGGTTTTTTCTCTGGGTTGTTTTCTACAGGAGGACCCTTGTATGTTATGGTTGTAAAAAATGCTGTTGTAGATATGAAAGTTTTTAGAGCTACAATGATCGGTGTTTTAGCTTTAATTACAATTACCAGAGTTCCTATTCTATTTGTACAAGATATACTTACTGTGAATCATGTTTATGATTCGCTACTTGCTATTCCTGTCTTTTTATTAGCAACATTCTTAGGTAAGAAACTTTATTCTAAACTTAATGAAAAGGCTATGAAGAATATGGTTTTAAGTTTGCTTTTTATTTCAGGTATTGTTTTATTGATAAAGAGTTAAAACTATTTTATTTTATCAAAAACAAAATCAATAGCAAAATCATCATTAGCAACTTTAGCTTTTAATTGTTTGCCTTCTAACCAATAGGAAATTACTTTAGGAAATTCATTACTTGGATTTGTACAAGTAAATGAGTTTTTAGTTAGTTCAGTCATTTCAAATAATGTTGGATTTTGATTTACACCTGTTACTTGTAAGTATTTATTTCCCTTAAATTCAACGATTGATAAAATTTCTTTAAAAACAGTATCTTTTTCTTGAAGAGAATATCCAATTCCATTAAAATTTTGATTCCATATTTCAAAAGTTTCTTTAGAGCCTTCGTTATTAATGCGTTTCCACTTTCCTATCAGAAAGTCTGGATTAGTAACTTCTTGCTTACAAGAGATGATTAATACAAGAGATAAAATAAAAAAGAACTGTTTCATATCAAATATTTTTGGTCATAGGCTGATTTCCAGTATAACAAATTTAAAGAAAAGTCGTAAATTCGCACACCAACGAAAAGAATAATGCTAGATAAATTACAGATTGTTAAACAACGTTTCGATGAGGTATCAGATTTAATCATTCAACCGGATATTATTTCTGATCAAAAGCGTTACGTTCAGCTAAATAAGGAATATAAAGATTTAGGTAAAGTTGTAAAAAAAGCAGACGAATATCAAACGCTTTTAAACAATATAGATGAAGCTAAAGAAATCATTGCAGATGGAAGTGATGCAGAAATGGTTGAAATGGCTAAAATGGAGATGGATGAAGCTAAAGGAAGAATTCCAACTTTAGAAGAGGAAATTAAGTTTTTATTAATTCCTAAAGATCCTGAAGATAGTAAAAATGCTGTAGTTGAATTACGTGCTGGAACTGGAGGTGACGAAGCTAGTATTTTTGCTGGAGATTTATTTAGAATGTATTCTAAGTATTGTGAAGGTAAAGGATGGAATGTTTCCATAGTGGATTACAGCGAAGGAACAAATGGTGGATTTAAAGAAATTCAATTTGAAGTTTCTGGAGAAGATGTTTATGGTACCTTAAAGTTTGAAGCAGGTGTACATCGAGTTCAACGTGTACCTCAAACAGAAACTCAAGGTAGAGTTCATACTTCTGCTGCAACTTGTATGGTTTTCCCTGAAGCCGAAGAGTTTGATGTAGAAATTAATCCAAAAGATGTTCGTATTGATTTCTTCTGTTCTTCTGGTCCAGGTGGTCAATCTGTGAATACAACTTATTCTGCAGTTCGTTTAACGCATATTCCAACAGGGTTAGTTGCACAATGTCAGGATCAGAAATCTCAGCATAAAAACAAAGAAAAAGCATTTAAAGTATTACGTTCTCGTTTATATGACTTAGAGTTGGCAAAGAAACAAGCTGAGGATGCAGCTAAAAGAGGTTCTATGGTAACTTCTGGTGATCGTTCTGCTAAAATTAGAACGTATAATTATCCACAAGGTCGTGTTACAGATCATAGAATCGGATTAACACTTTACGATTTACAAAATATTGTAAATGGAGATATTCAAAAAATTATAGATGAGCTTATGCTTGCTGAAAATACTTCTAAATTAAAAGAATTAGGAGAAACAATTTAATAAAAGCGCAACCAAAAGGTTGCGTTTTTCGTTTACCAAACAATACTAATGAACTACAGTAGAGATAAAATCATTAACATTGCTTTTTATAATGTTGAAAATCTATTTGATACAATAGATGATCCATTAACTAATGATGATAAATTTACGCCATCAGGAATAAGAAAATGGACAAACAAGCGATATTTTAAAAAACTTCAAAAAATTAGCTATGTAATTTCCCAAATTGGAAAAGACTCTTCTAATGAAGCTCCAGCGATAGTTGGTTTAGTTGAGGTGGAAAACACTAAAGTATTAAATGATTTAATCCATCAAAAAAAATTGTTAGAATATGGCTACAGATATGTTCATTATGAATCAAAAGATGAACGTGGAATAGATACAGCTTTGCTTTACAGAGATCAATTTTTTGATCCTGTAAATAGCAGGAAAATTCAATTTGATTTTATTGATGAGAATGGAGAGAGAGATCATACAAGAGATGTATTATTAGTTTCTGGTTTCTTGAATGGTGAGTTAATTCATATAATCGTAAATCATTGGCCATCGAGAAGAGAAGGAGAAGAAATTACTAGACATAAAAGAATAAAAGCAGCAAAAGTTGTTCAAAACCTTATAAGTGAAATTAGAGAAGAAGATCAACAAGCCAAAATTATTATTATGGGTGATTTTAATGATAATCCATCTTCAGAAAGTATTAAAGATTATTTAGTTTCTGAAGATTTTTATAATCCAATGTTTAATCTTCACATTAAAGGATTAGGTTCTCTGACGTATAAAAAAGAATGGTTTTTATTCGATCAAATTATCGTTTCTAATAACTTGTTAGAAGATGAAGTAGAGCACAAGTTTATAGCAGCTAAAATATTTAATAAAAGATGGTTAAAAACTCATAAAGGTAAACATAAAGGAAGTCCTTTTAGAACTTATATAGGACCTTGGTATAAAGGAGGGTTTTCAGATCATTTTCCAATTTATGTAAGTTTTTTAAAAAAGTAACCTAAAAAATAGGAATAAAAAAACCAGCTGATAAAGCTGGTTTTTGTTTTATTTCTTTATTCTATTACTCCACTGTAACAGATTTTGCTAAGTTTCTAGGTTGATCGACATTTTTTCCTAACATTACCGCAATATGATATGATAATAATTGAAAAGGAATTGTCGTTAATAATGGAGTGAAAGCTTCCTCAGTTTCTGGAATTTCAATTACATGATCGGCTATTTCTTTAACTGTTTCATCTCCTTCGGTAACAATAGCTATAATTTTTCCGCTTCTCGATTTAATTTCCTGAATATTGCTAACTACTTTTTCGTAGTGACCTTTTCTTGTTGCAATTACAAAAACAGGCATGTTTTCATCTATTAAAGCAATAGGTCCATGTTTCATTTCAGCTGCCGGATAACCTTCTGCGTGGATGTAAGAAATTTCTTTAAGTTTTAACGCACCTTCTAAAGCAACGGGAAAATTAAATCCTCTTCCTAAGTATAAACAGTTAGTAGCATCTTTATAATGGTATGCTATTTCTTGAACCTCTTTATCTATTTTTAATAGTTTTTCAACTTGATTTGGAATCTGCTGCATTGTTTGTAAATATGTGTTTACAGCAGTTTTTGATAAAGTTCCTTTCGCTTGAGCTAACTTTAATGAAATTAAAGAAAGAAGTGTAATCTGAGTTGTAAATGCTTTTGTAGATGCAACTCCTATTTCAGGCCCAGCATGAGTATAAGCTCCAGCATGAGTCTCTCTAGCTATTGAAGAACCAACAACATTACAAATTCCAAATACGAAAGCTCCTTTAGATTTGGCAAGTTTAATTGCTGCTAATGTATCAGCTGTTTCTCCAGACTGAGAAATAGCAATAACAACATCTTTTGGAGTGATAATCGGATTCCTATATCTGAATTCAGAAGCATATTCTACTTCAACTGGAATTCTTGCCATATCTTCAAGAAGATATTCACCTACTAAACCTGCATGCCAAGAAGTACCACATGCTATTATAATAATTCTATCCGCATTTAAGAATTTAGAAATATTATCATCTACGCCAGCCATTTTTATGATGCCTTCATTCGCCAACATTCTACCTCTAAATGTATCTGTTATAGCTTTAGGCTGTTCGTAAATTTCTTTTAACATGAAGTGATCGTAGCCTCCTTTTTCAATTTGATCTAAATTCAATTTCAATTCTTGAATCTTTGGATCAACTGGTTTGTCATTGTCGATTTTACGAACACGTATTCCTCTACCTTTTTTTATAATTGCAAGTTCTCCGTCTTCTAGATAAACAGCATCTTTAGTAAATTCAATAAAAGGAGAGGCGTCAGAAGCAACAAAAAATTCTTCATTATTTTCTCCAACACCAATAGCTATTGGACTACCTAAACGAGCTACAACTAATTCGTTTGGTTTGGTTTTGTCGAAAACAGCAATGGCATATGCTCCAATAACATTAGTTAATGCTAATTGAACAGCTTTACCTAGTTTACAACCTTCTTTTCTTTTTACTTCCTCGATTAAGTTAACTAAAACTTCAGTATCTGTATCACTCTGAAATTCATAACCTCTTGATGTTAATTCTTTTTTTATGGTATCATAATTTTCGATAATACCGTTGTGTACAATTACTAGGTTTCCAGATTGAGAAAAATGAGGGTGTGAATTTATATCGTTAGGAACACCATGAGTTGCCCATCTTGTGTGTCCAATACCGATTTTACCTTTTTTTCTAGATTCATCATTGTTAGTAATGACTTCTAGGTCAGAAACCTTGCCTTTGGTTTTAGATAGGTTCATTTCCGAACCATTGTACATCATTATTCCTGCACTATCATAACCTCTATACTCAAGTCTCTTAAGTCCGTTAATTACTATAGGATAAGCATCTCGTTCCCCTATGTAACCAGTAATTCCACACATAATTTTTTAATTTTTTAATTAATTGTTGTCTTTTTCTTCAGTAAAAGAAATCGTTAATCTGGCTCTTTTCTCACCGTTACTAGTCGAGTTATTTAAAATTGTAACTCCTCTAGGGTTCCAGTTGTAAGTTTCTATATTAAGACTTCTAAGAATACCTGTGTTAGGATCAACAGCTAAATCAGTAGGTGTATTGAAAACTCGTAATACTAAAGGTGAGTTTTCTTGAAGCTCTCCAGAAATTAAATCAGAAACATAATCAGTTATTCCAAACGAATAATGACTAGGTTTAGAATCTTCCTTTTGTAAAGTACCTCCAAATAATACAGGTCCTTCAGTTATTGCATCTTTAATTTGCTCATCACCTTCTGAGGTTTCTCTATATAACAACATGCGTAAAGGAACTGAAGTAGTATCTCGAGTTGCGTCTATGTTAAAAGTTAATGTTGCGTCATTAACTAAAATGTTTCGATCTTTTAAATTTTGAAGTTCATTACCATTTAGAATATTTATTCTAGCCATGCTTCCTGCTGTACCTTGTATATTAAAACTATTAGCTGGAGGCGTGTTTTGAACTGGAGACATTGTGTATTTACTGTTTCTTACACGATCTAAAGGGAAAGAATAGTTCCTAGTTAAAGTATCTTTTAAACTAAGGGTTGTTTCTCCTTCTTTAATCTCATAACGAGTTATAGTGTAATAAAACTCAACTGAACCAGAGTTTGTGTTTCCTGTTAATTGGAAAGGAACCATTGCTCCTTCTGTAGCATTAGTTTCAACTTTAATGCCTTTGAAATAATTGTTGAAAGCAACAGAGTTTTCAAATTCAGGGCCACTAAAACGATCCCAAAACATTGTTTTCATTTTGTTTATATCTAAAGGAACTACTAAAAATGGGTTAGGAGCACTGCTAGGGTTACCGTTATTTAACTTTATTGTGTCATTAAAAGTTCCAGTAATATTACCCATAACATCACTAACATTCCTTGTTAAAACATACATTGTGTCGTTAGGATTAGGCGTAAATTCAAAGCCTAAGTCTTCATTTAAAACTTCAGTTCCTATATAGTTGTAATCTGATTGAAAACTATTTGTCTCTGTAGGATTACTTGGATTTAATGTGTTTAAAAATGTCTCATTTACGATTACAGATAAAGGCATTTTTTTTGTTGGATCACCTAAGACAGAATCTAATCTGAATTTAGGAAGATTATCAGAGTTTGTTCTGATGTTTGTTGCAGTGTATGGAAGCTTTAAAACAACTTTATCCAATTGAAAGAAAGAGTCTACTTTCCTTAAAGGGAATTCATCATCTACATCAACAGCACTTTGAACATCTACTGTTTTAGGGTTAGGTGTAGAAACACTTAATTGACTTACGAAAGATGAATTAATAGATTTATAATCACTATTGTTATAAACACCAAGCCAATACTCTCCTAAAGATCCTATTGAGATATTATCAGCTCTTACAGAATTAATATCTACTGGTGTAATTTCTACTTCAAGAGTAATTTTATCTGTGCTGAATTCGTTATTACTAATAACACTTCCTCCGATTTCTCTAAAATCTTTTTCACAAGACATTACTAATAAAAAGCTTATTAAAGCTAGAGATATATATGAAATCTTTTTCATTATTTAAATTTGATAAATTAAGAATCTTGAAGCTCTAATACATTTTCTTTGTAAAAATCTAAATAAGCCTCGGTTAAATACTCTTCAGGTTGATGATCAAGAACAGTAACGCCACTTTCAGATATGAATTGCTCTAAATCTTCAGAAAAATCAGAGCTACCTTTAATAATAGCGTCTGAATTTAAAATAGCATTTCTTAAAATGTTTTCTTGATTAGGAATTTGAAGATGAGATACTGTATCGTTATCAATTTTATCAAACTTTACTTTATCAATAAGTTTATTGTTTAATTCTCCAGGGAATTCATTACTGTATAAAGAAGTAACAATTTTACTTTCATTAAATAAAGGTTCTTCTCTATAAAATTCTTTTAAATAAAGAGGTAATAAAGAGGCCATCCATCCATGAACATGGATAATATCTGGAGCCCAATTTAATTTTTTTACAGTTTCAACAACACCTTTAGCAAAGAAAATCATTCTTTCGTCATTATCATCGAACAATTTATCATCTTCATCAGTATAAATAGCTTTACGTTTGAAATATTCATCATTGTCAATGAAGTATACTTGCATTCTTTCTTTAGGAATAGAAGCTACTTTTATGATTAATGGCATGTCCATATCATCGATAATAAGATTCATACCTGATAAACGAATTACTTCGTGTAGTTGGTGTCTTCTTTCATTGATTACCCCAAAACGAGGCATGAAAATTCGCGTTTGAACCCCCTTAGAATGTGCATATTTAGCAACATTAAACGCCGTAGATGATAATTCTGTTTCTGGCAAATACGGAATTACTTCCGAAGAAACGTATAAAATTCTCTTATCCTTCATTAAATCGAACTCTTTATAAAGCGGCAAAACTACGAAATTTTATGCTAAAATCCTGTTAAATTGCTAATTTTGCTCTTGTTCTAATAATTTTACACATGAAAATATTCAAGTCTAAATCAGATTTAAAAAGCTATATTTCACAAAAAAAACAAGAAGGAAATTCAATCGGATTTGTGCCTACAATGGGAGCGCTCCACAAAGGACATTTATCTTTGGTAAAGAGAGCGATACAGAAAAATGATATTACAATTGTGAGTATTTTTGTAAACCCTACACAATTTGACAAAAAAGAAGATTTAGATAATTACCCGAAAACGTTTGAGAAAGATGCTGAACTATTAGAAAGTGTAAATTGTGATGCTGTATTTGTGCCTGCTGTTAGTGAAATTTATGGGGATAATGTGAATTCTGAGCCTTTTGATTTTGATGGATTAGAACATCAAATGGAAGGGAAATTTAGAGATGGACATTTTGATGGTGTAGGAACTATCGTTAAAGCTTTGTTTGAAATCATAGAACCAAATGTTGCGTACTTTGGAAAGAAAGATTTTCAACAACTTCAAATCATTAAAAAAATGGTGGAGAAGTTAAATCTTCCGATCAAAATAAAAGGAATGCCAATTTTTAGAGAAAAAGATGGTTTAGCAATGAGTTCTAGAAATACAAGGTTAACTCCTGAACACAGAGAGGCTGCACCTTTTATTCATAAAACGTTAAAAAAAGCTAGAAAAAAAATTGGCACAAAAAATGTAACGGAAATAACGAAATGGGTAGAGAATCAATTTAAAAAACATCCACTTCTAGAATTAGAGTATTTTATTATAGCTGAAGAAAAAACTTTACAAACTGCTGAAAATTTTGATGCTACAAAAAGATACCGTGCATTTATTGCCGTATTTGCTGGAGAAATTAGATTGATAGACAATGTCCGATTCAAAAACAATTAAAATAATTAAAGAATAAATTCCTTAAAAACAGTATTTTTGTCGCATGTTAGTACAAGTTGTAAAATCTAAAATTCACCGAGTTAAAGTAACAGGTGCAGATTTAAATTATATCGGGAGCATCACTATAGATGAAGATTTAATGGATGCCGCTGGAATTATAGAAGGAGAAAGAGTTCAAATCGTAAACAATAATAACGGAGAGCGTTTAGAAACTTACGCTATTCCAGGACCAAGAAAAAGTGGTGAAATCACATTAAATGGAGCAGCTGCTAGAAGAGTTCAAAAAGGAGATATTCTAATTCTAATAGTTTATGGATTCTTAGAGTTAGAAGAAGCAAAAAAGTTTAAACCTCAATTAGTATTTCCCAATGAGGAAACAAATTTATTAGAGTAGTTTGAGTACTTCACAAAAGAAAATTTTAAAAATAATTTTACCTCTCATTTTGGGAGGTATTTTAGTATGGTATTCTTTGTCGGGAATGGATAAAGAAAAAATGATAGGTTATATAAAATCAGCTAATTATGGTTGGATTGTATTAGGGTTGTTTTTTGGAGTTTTAAGTCATTTGTCTAGAGCCTATCGTTGGAAGTTTTTGTTACAGCCAATGGGGTATAAACCAGATTTCGGAAACAGTACCATGGCAGTTATTATTGCTTATTTGGTAAATTTAGCCGTACCAAGAGCTGGTGAAGTTTCTCGTGCTTTAGTCATGACAAATTACGAAGATATACCTTTTGAAAAAGGATTTGGAACTATCGTTGCAGAACGAATGGCAGATTTATTAATGATGCTCATAGTTATTGCAATCACTTTATTTGTTCAATTTGATTTCATTTACAATTTATTAACGAAGAACTTTAATCCAATTAAAATTATTATTCTTTTAGCCGGACTAATTGTTGGTTTTTTAATTTTTACTAGATATGTAAAGAAAGCAAACTCAGGAATTGGATTAAAAATCAAAAACTTTGTCAACGGATTAATAGAAGGCGCTACTAGTATTTTCAAGATGAAAAATAAATGGGCATTTATTTTTCATACTGTATTTATCTGGGTAATGTATGTTGCAATGTTTTGGATAACCATTCCTTCAATAGAGGGCTTACAAGTTCCTTTTGGAGCAGTTTTAATCGGTTTTATTGCAGGTGGATTTAGCATTGCAGCTACCAATGGAGGAATAGGATTATATCCTATAGCTGTAGCTGGTGCATTTATGTTATTTGGTGTTGAAAAAGATCCTAGTGAAGCTTTCGGTTGGATAATGTGGACTGCACAGACTTTAATGATTGTAGTATTTGGCGGACTAGCTTTTTTATTATTACCTATTTATAACAAAGCAAAATAGTTTTTTATAAGAAGTTTATTACTAATTACATGAGTCCTTGTTAAGGAATAATAAATGTATTAGTTTTGATATTGTTCAAGTATAATCGATTTCATGCCAAAAACAAAAACAACTTTTTTCTGTCAGAATTGTGGAGCGCAACACGCGCAATGGGTAGGACAATGTCCGAATTGTAAACAATGGAATACAGTTGTAGAAGAAGTAATCCAAAAGGAAGAAAAAAGAAACTGGAAAACTCCTTCAAATACACAAAAAGTTGTTTCTAAACCTAGAAGAATTCAAGAAATTGAATTGAATACAGAAGAGCGAATTATTACTCGAAACAATGAGTTAGATGTAGTTTTAGGTGGCGGATTAGTAAAAGGTTCTATCACGTTATTAGGAGGTGAACCAGGAATTGGTAAATCAACATTACTACTACAAGTTGCTTTACAAATTCCGCAGAAGGTATTGTATGTTTCTGGAGAAGAAAGTCAATCGCAAATTAAAATGCGAGCTGAGCGTTTGCAAAATGAAGATTCAAATTGCTTGATTTTAACAGAAACAAATACACAACAAATCTTCAGAAATGTTGAAGAAGTTCAACCTGATGTTTTAGTCATAGATTCTATCCAAACATTATACACGAATAATATTGAAGCTTCACCGGGAAGTATTTCTCAAATTAAAGAAACTTCAGCTGAGTTGATCAAATTTGCAAAAGAAACAAATACACCAGTTCTATTAATCGGACACATTAATAAAGACGGAAATATAGCGGGACCAAAAATCTTAGAACATATGGTAGATGTTGTACTTCAGTTTGAAGGAGACAGAAATCATACCTATAGAATTTTACGTTCTCAAAAAAATAGATTTGGTTCTACAGCAGAATTAGGAATTTATGAAATGTTATCAGACGGTTTACGTGAAGTTAAAAATCCGTCAGAGATTTTAATTTCAGAAAAAGACACTGATTTAAGTGGAACAGCAATTGCTTCAACTTTAGAAGGTGTTCGTCCGTTAATGATAGAAATTCAAGCTTTAGTAAGTACTGCAGTTTATGGAACTCCACAAAGATCTACTACGGGTTATAATTTAAAACGTTTACACATGATTCTGGCTGTTTTAGAAAAAAGAGCTGGATTTAAACTTGGTGCAAAAGATGTGTTTTTAAACGTAACTGGAGGTATTTATATCGACGATCCTGCAATAGATTTAGCTGTTGTGGCGGCAATTCTTTCTTCAAATCAAGATATTGCAATTAATCCAGATGTATGTTTCGCTGCAGAAGTAGGTTTAGCAGGAGAAATTCGTCCTGTTTCTAAAATCGATCAACGTATAGTTGAAGCAGAAAAGCTAGGGTATAAAACATTTGTAACTTCAAAATACAATAAGATTACATCTAAAAATCATTCGATTAAACTCATTTTAGTGGGTAAGATAGAAGACGCTTTTGCTACATTGTTTGCATAATTTTTTTACTTTGTTGAAACCCTTTATTTTTTTCTTCGTTATTAAGGGTAAATCAACCTAATCGAATACGTGTCTAAACAAATCGACATATTAATATATCAATGTAAAAGAGGCAATAGAAAAGCCCAAATGCATATTTATGATAAGTATTGTAATGCCATGTTTACTGTTGCATGCAGATACTTGTCAGATGAAGAAGCTAAAGAAGCTGTGCAAGAAGGATTTCTAAAAGCGTTTTTAAATATTCAAACATTTAAAAAAGACAAAACTTTTGGAGCTTGGTTAAAGCGAATAATTATCAATCAATGTATTGATCAATTAAAAAAGAAAAAAATAGAAACAAGTTCTATTGAACAGGTTCAATTAGAAATTGTTGATGATGAAGATTGGTTGTTTGATACGCAAATTACAAAACAAGAAATTTTACAAGCAATAGATCAATTGAGTGAAAAATATCAATTGGTAGTGAAATTATATCTGTTAGAAGGTTACGATCATTCTGAAATTTCTCAAATTTTAGGAATCGAAGTGAAAACTTCTCGAACACAATTGAGAAGAGGTAAATTACAGTTAAGAGAATTATTAAAAAAGCATTTCAATGAAACGAGATATTAGAGAACTTTTTAAAGAAGATGAACTCGAAAAAGAGTTGCCTGAAAATCATAGAATTGAATTTTTAGAAAAACTTAAAGTAACTAACGAAAAGAGAAAATTTCCTTTCAAAAAAATCATTGGCTTCGTGGCTTCGCTAGTTGTTTTAATTTCTGTGTATCTGTTTCTTCCAAAGAATAAAATTGATGAGAAAAATCAGCAATTATTATTACATGTTCAGCAAATAGAAACAGAATATTTAAAGAATATTAATACAGAATGGAATAATTTCTTAGAGCTAACAAATGACGAAAAGTTGATAGAGAAATACGATGAGAAATTAAAGGAATTATCAGCAGATTATAAAGTGTTGTCATCTAAGTTGAATGAAAACCCCAATGATATTAATGTGTTAGAAGCTTTAATATCAAATCTTCAAAAAAGATTACAAACATTAAAAGATATTCAAGAGCATATAAAAAGTTTAAAACAAAAAAAAGTTACCTATGAAACGATTGTTATTTAGTTTGATTTTTCTGAGCAGTTTTGTGTATGCTCAAAAGGAAATAGTTTTCGATAAAAGTATTAATGTAGAGAATTTTAAAAGTTTGGATTTACATTTTGAGAATATAGCTTTAGATATCAGAAAATCTAAGGATGAAAAAGTGCATTTAGATTTTAAATTAGAATTAGATAATTTTTCAGAAAAGGAGAAAGAAGCATTTATTAATCAAATAAAATTCGAACAAAATATTTTCAATGATAAATTATCATTTTCAATTAAGAGTAAGGAAGAAATTGCTAAAAGACAAATGTTTTCAGATGAAAGAATTACTGGGGGAGATTTGTCAAAACTCTTGCACTCAACAATGAAAAAATACGTCAAGTTTAATGCAAAAAGAAAAACTAAAATTGAAATTATTAAAGGGCACAATGGTTTTTTTAAACAGTATTCAGAATACTATAAATTAAGAGAGAAACTAGCGAAATCAAAAAAAGTAAAGTATTTAAAAAGTTTTTTTACCATATATATTCCTGAAAATTTGTTGGGTAATTTAAATATAACAGCAAAAGAATGCAGGTTTAATTTTGGTGAATTAGAGTTGAAAAACTTGAATTTGTTTACTGATGGTGGATATTTAAACATATCGAAATTAACTAAATCTAAGATTACCTGTTGGAATGGAAGTGTGTTTTTAGGAGAAGTTGATAGTAGTATTATTATAGGAAGGAGTACAACAAATATTTTAATTGGGGGAATTGCTAATTCGAATTTAATTGCTGAGTATACAAAAGTTGAAATAGGAGAAGTTGGAGAGTATAATGATATTAAAGATTTTAATAGTAGAGTGTACTTGTACAATTTCGCAGATCGTTTTAAAAAGTTCAATTTTAAAGGAGAATATTCTGAAGTTTATTTTTTTGAACCAAAATTAGAGTATACAATGCTTTGTTATGGTCACGATGCTACTTATTTTTTTGATACAGATACAATTGTAAGTCAGCCTTCTAAAGCAGGTAAAAAGAGTAAAATGATGGAAAAAAGAATAAAAAATATAAAAGAATCTACTGGAGATATTCAATTTGATATTGTGCATACGAAATTTCATTATCCAACATCATTAAATGTGAAAAATAAATAAATATGAAGAAGCTGTTAAAGTTATTATTATTGTTGGGTTTTACGTGTCAAATTCAAGCCCAAAAATCAAAAAATGATTTAAAATTAATTTCTGAATATGGTTCAGAAAATAAAGAATTAAACGATATTTTAAGATTCGAAGGAATTAATTATTTAAAACTAAAATTTGTAGGTAAAGAGCTTACAAATAAAAGCTATAAATTGTATGTAAAAGAAATCTGGGATGGGAAAATTGTTAATGATGCTGTAGTGTTTAACAGTGAGAAAATAGGGGTAAAAAGATTACAAAAAGTAAATGATTCTGTTTTAAAACTTAAAGTGATTTCAAAGTTAACTTCTAAAAAGAAATTAAAACTAAATTTTAAGTTTCCAAGATTTGGAATAACCAAAGAGTATAAAGCTATAGATTCTGATTTATATAGTTTAAGAAACATGGTTGATGAAAGTAAAATGGAAATCAGCTATAATAAAAAGTTTTATTTACTAGCTTATATTCTGCCTTATGAAAGATCAGACGGATCTAAATCTTGGTGTGAAGTTGGAACAAACGGGAAAGATATTGAGAACTGGGGGAAGAAGTTTGGAATAAAACATTATCTCATTTTTGAAATGAAATTCGAATAAATTTCTAACCTTGACTTTAAATAAAATCAAGGTTAGAAAAGTTTTTATTTAAAACTTTAGCATTGTCAATCGCTAACCATTTATCTAAAATTGTGGCATACACTTCTCTAAAGTCTACAGTGTATTTTAAATCTCCATTATCGTCCAAATCACCCAAATTAGGAAGATTATTGTACATCCCGTTTTTCTTTAAGTTTTTTCCAATCACAAATACATTATTTGCAGTTCCATGATCGGTTCCGTTAGAGCCATTTTGTTTTACACGTCTACCAAATTCAGAGAACGTAAGAATTAATGTATCATCAAATGTATTGTTACGTTTTAAATCTTTTACAAAAGTATCAATACTTTCAGCATACACTTTTAATAATCGCGCTTGTCTATTTTTTTGATTCGCATGCGTGTCAAATCCAGTTAAACCAGCGTAGTAAATTTGTGTATCTATTCCAGAAGAAATAAACTCAGAAATTGTTTTTAACTGCTTTCCGAATGCATTTTTAGGATAATCTACAGAAGACGATTGTGTTTTTGTTTTTTCATAAATATATGAAGCCGAAGATTTAGCGTCAATCATAGTATTATACAAATAGCCTAAATTGTGCTCACTTAAATGTTTGTCATTTGTATAATTATTGAAAACATTATCAAAAAAAGGCTGGTTTAACAAACGATGAAATAACTTCGGATTTGTAATTGCCAGTCCGTTTTGATGATTTCCTTTCAACAGTAAAGAAAGACTTTCATCTACTTCTATAGCACGATATGGTTTTGAGTTTGTAACATCTAAAAAACGACCAACCCAACCCGACTGTAAATATTCATTACTATCACTAGCCGTTTGCCAAATATCTGTTGACCTAAAATGTGATCGATTCGGATTTGGATAGCCTACATTATTAATAATCGATATATGTCCATCATCAAATAAACTTTGTAAAGGAGCTAAACTCGGATGAAAACCTACTTCACCATTCAATTGTAATAATTGATTTTTCTGAAGTGCAATGTTTCCTCTGTTTTGATAGTAAAGATCATTTCTAAACGGAACAATAGTGTTTAATCCATCATTTCCGCCTTTCAATTGAATAATAACTACTTTTTTGTAAGAATTCACTTTAGAAAGTGTCGTTTCAAAAGCTTTTAAAAACTGAGGTACTAAAAAAGCTCCACCTGTAACTAGCGATGTTCTTTTAATAAAATTTCTTCTTTTCATGATCTTACTATTTTAACATAATTGAAACTCTGGAAGTGATAGTAATTGAATACAAAACTCCTTTTTAGGTAGCTTGTAGTATTGCTTCAATAATTCTTTGGTTCCGTTACTTATTGGAGCTGTAATTAATACATCAACAAGTTCTTCATTAGAAATGTTACTGTATTTTTTTTCAAAGTTCTCCCAATCGGTAGTTGTTTTTATAAAAGTTTTATGTTTTTGTTTCCTTTTTTTGAAATCAGTAATTACAGCTTTAAAATCATCTTTGTCAGAATATGTGATTTCAGCATTATTTAATAGCACTGAAGCCAAACGAAGTCGAGTCACAATAGTATTGCTATCTATCCAACTTTGTCCGCCTTTCCAACCAGAAACATTTGGAGGTAATAATAAAATCTGACCTAATAATTTCTGAATAAGGATTTTCTGTTTTTCTTTTTGAAATGTAAACGGAACAATGTGATGAGTGCCTACAATTAATTCTATTGGAGATTTAATTTTCGTTCCAATATTTGTTTCGTCATAAAACCAATCCGATGAAAGAATATATTTCATCAAGTTTTCAATATTGTAGTCTGTAAAGAAAATAGTTGTTAGTTCTTCTATTCTATCATTATCTAGTTTATCATTTACAAAATAACTGTAGATTTTCTTGCAGATAAAACGTGCACATTGTTTTTTGCTTAAAACAATATCGATAATGTCGTCGCCAAAAAAGTTTCCTGTTTCACCTAAAAAGGTTTTTTCGTTATAATCATGTTTTCGTTTTCTTAATTTAAAGTTGCCTTTAAAATCATGATTATATCCTGTGAAAGCTCTAGCGGCTTCTTTAATATCAGTTTCTGTATAATTTCCTTGACCTAATGTGAAGAGTTCTAATAACTCTCTAGCAAAGTTTTCATTCGGACTGTCTTTTTTATTTTGTTTGTTGTTTAAATATTTTAACATGGCCGCTTCTTTAGAAATAGCTTTTACAAAAGCTCTAAAGTCGCCTAGTGCATATTTTCTTAGTGTGTTGTTGTACTGTAAAACGTGTAAAATATTTTTGTCTTCACAAACGAAATGATTTGCCCAAAACAAGGTCATTTTTTCTCTTAAAACTTCTGAAGGTTTATTTAAACGATCGATCCAAATACTATTTAATTCACGTATTTTTTTTCGACTCACCTTCATTAATTTTTGTCTCTGTTTTTTGTTTTTAAGATCTTTTAATTCAAGGTTATCTAAGAAACTAGTGTCGATATATAAAGGAGTAGTTTTTTTTGAAGCTTGAAAAATATCATGAATCACTTCAACTTTTTCTTTAGTTTGAAGTGTTTTAATTTCTTCAGGTTGTATACCAAAACCAATTCTATGATAAAGGTGAAGTATATGATTTGTTTTCATATTATTAAGACTTTATTGTAGAAAGAAGGTTTAATACAAAAAAAACCTCGCTAAATTTAGCGAGGTTTTCAATATTGTTTTAAAGTAAAATTATTTCTTGTTTACTTCTTTAATATATTTTTCTAAAGCCATTGTCATAGAAGGTGTTTCAGGAGTTGGAGCAGAAATATCTACTCTTAAACCACGTGCTTCTACAGCTTTAATTGTTGAGTTTCCAAATACAGCAATTCTGGTATTGTTTTGTTTAAAATCAGGGAAATTTTCAAATAAACTATCAATACCTGAAGGACTAAAGAAAACTAATACATCATAGAAAACATTTTCTAAGTCAGATAAATCACTTACTACAGTTCTGTATAAATCAGCTCTCTTCCAATTTACACCTAGCTTATCTAATTCATCTGGAATTAATGATTTCAATTTATCTGAAGACGGTAATAAAAATTTCTCATCCTTATGTTTTTTAATTAATTTACATAATTCAGGAAAAGTTCTAGTACCAACATAGATTTTACGTTTTCGGTAAACCACGTATTTTTGCAAGTAATAAGCAACAGCTTCAGATTGACAAAAATATTTCATACTATCTGGTACAGTAAAACGCATTTCTTCAGCAATTCTAAAGAAATTATCAACTGCATTTCTACTTGTTAGAATAATAGCTGTAAAGTTACTTAGGTCAATTTTTTGAGCTCTTACTTCTTTTACAGGAATTCCTTCTACATGAATAAATGAACGAAAGTCAACTTTTACTTTTTGTTTTTCAGCTAAGTCAAAATAAGGTGATGTCTCTGTTTTTGGTGCTGGTTGAGACACTAAAATCGTTTTCACTTTCATAAAACTTTCTTTATATAGTTGTTGTTTTATAAATTATTAGCAAAGGAGCTAATTCGAGGGTGCAAAAGTACAAAATAAAATAGAAGAAGTGATTAAAAATCAGCTTTTTGTTGTTTTTTGCAATCAAAAACATCCTAAATCCCAATAGTAAAAGCATATAAATAATTAAAATTTTACTATTTGAATACCAATATTGGTATAATATTAAAACGGGAAATAACCATAAACTAATTGCGTACAAATATCCTGTCTTTGAGAATAAAAAATAGCGAGTATCGTCTTCTATATTTAATGTTAAAACAATAAGCTTTACTAAAGTGTATTTTATTAAAATAAATGCACTAACAAAGGAAAAAGTATATAAAAAAGAAAACTTAAAATAAGTAAAATTATTGACCAGTAATAAATGTATGGAAAGTGAAAATATAAGTAAACTAAATAAGAATATTAATACATGAAAAATAGAAAAAATGGATGGATTCTTATCTGAACGGCTTTCTATAAAACCTTGAGAGAAAAATGCAATAGTATAGCCTAAGAGTAATTGAGGTTTATATAGCTTCATTAGTGCGATCATCACCAGACTAGCTAAAAATACTAAAGTAATCCAGTCTGTTGATACAAAATTTCGTTCTAATATTTCCATAAAGGTTTAAGAAGTTCAATTAACACAAAATTAGTAATAAATTAGTTTATCTTTGTCCAAGTTTTTAACGAAATAAAGTTTGATGTCTGACACACTAGTCATAATCCCGACTTATAATGAGAAAGAAAATATCGAAGCGATCATAAGAGCTACTTTCGATCAAGAAAAAGTTTTCGATATTCTAGTTGTAGATGATAATTCTCCAGATGGAACAGCCACCATAGTTGAAAGTTTAAAGCCTGAGTTCCCAAATCAATTATTTATAGAGAAACGAGAAGGGAAAAATGGATTAGGAACTGCTTATATTCATGGTTTTAAATGGGGATTAGCAAAAGATTACAAGTATTTAATTGAAATGGATGCAGATTTTTCTCATGATCCAAAAGATTTAATTCGATTGTATAATTCTTGTGCTATAGATGGTGGAGATGTTGCAGTAGGTTCACGTTATTCTGTAGGAGTTAATGTGGTAAATTGGCCAATGAATAGAGTGTTACTTTCTTACTTTGCATCTAAATATGTGAGATTTGTAACAGGAATTCCTGTTCACGACACTACAGCTGGTTTCGTTTGCTGGTCGAGAAATGTGTTAGAAACGATAAAACTTGACAAAATTAAATTTGTAGGATATGCTTTTCAAATAGAAATGAAATACAAAGCATGGAAACATAAATTTAAAATCAACGAAGTATCTGTGATTTTTACAGATAGAACTTTAGGAGAATCTAAAATGAGTGGAGGAATTGTTTCTGAAGCTTTATTTGGAGTAATAAAAATGAGATTAAAAGGCTTACCAAAATAAAATGAAAAAATCATACTTAATCCAAAACGCAAAAATTGTAAACGAAAACCAAGTGTTTATAGGTGATGTATTAGTAAAAGATGAACTTATTGCTAAGATTGCTGAAAGTATAACGCCATCGGGAGATGAAATTATAATTGATGCTAAAGGAAAATATTTAATTCCAGGTATGATTGATGATCAAGTTCATTTTCGTGAGCCAGGATTAACTCATAAAGCGAATATAGCCACAGAAAGTAAAGCAGCTGTAGCTGGAGGTATTACTTCTTTTATAGAAATGCCAAATACATCTCCTCAAGCTACAACGCAAGAACTATTAGAAGATAAATTCGAGATAGCGAGTAAAACTTCATATGCAAATTACTCGTTTATGTTTGGAGGAACAAATGATAACCTTGAAGAGTTATTAAAAACAAATCCTAGAAATGTTGCTGGAATTAAATTATTCTTAGGTTCTTCAACAGGAAATATGTTGGTAGATAATGAAGAGGTTTTAGAAAAAATATTTTCATCAACAGATATGGTAATTTCTGTACACTGTGAAGATGAGGGTACAATTAGAAAAAATACTGCTGAGTTTAAAGAAAAATATGGAGATGATATTCCAGTAAAATTTCATCCAATTATTAGAAGTGAAGAAGCCTGTTATTTATCATCATCAAAAGCTATTGAATTAGCAAAGAAAACAGGTGCAAGATTACATGTTTTTCATTTATCAACAGCTAAAGAAACAGAGCTTTTTAGAAATGATATTCCTTTAAAAGATAAGAAAATTACTGCTGAAGTATGTATACATCATTTATGGTTTACAGATGCAGACTATGATAGAAAGGGAACACACATTAAATGGAATCCTGCGGTAAAAACGCAACAAGATAAAGACGGACTTTGGAAAGCTTTATTAGATGATAGAATTGATGTAATTGCCACAGATCACGCGCCTCATACTCTAGAGGAAAAAGCAAATGTATACACAAAAGCTCCAAGTGGTGGACCATTAGCTCAGCATGCAGTAGTTGCTCTTTTTGAAAAAGTAAAAGAGGGAGTAATTTCAATAGAAAAAGTTGTAGAAAAAATGTGTCATAATCCTGCTATTCTTTTTCAAGTTGAAAAAAGAGGTTATATTAAAGAAGGTTATTACGCAGATATTGTACTTGTAGATCCTAATGATCCTTGGGAAGTTTCTAGAGATAATGTATTGTATAAATGTGGTTGGTCTCCTTTTGAAGGAGTTACGTTATCATCTAAAATAACGCATACGTTTGTAAACGGTAATTTAATGTATGATAATGGTGTGTTTAATGAAGAAATTAAAGGTCAACGTTTATTGTTTGAAAGGTAAATGAAAAACTTAATTCTATTTGTTTTATATATTAGTTTGTGTTTAGCGTGTACAGGAAACACAATATATAAGGAACCTGATAATTTAATTCCTAGAGATTCTATGGTTTCTTTACTAACTGATATGCATATTGCTGCTGCTGCAAAGCCAATAAAAAATTTAGATCAAAAAAGAGATTTAAATTATATGCAGTTAGTGTATGATAAATATAAAATAGATAGTCTTCGTTTTGAACAAAGTAACACATTTTATACTTCTAAAATCGATGAGTATGACAAACTACTCAAAGATGTAAGGAGAAGTTTAGAAGCTAAGGCAAGTGTGTATCAATTTGAGAAAAATAAAAGAGATTCAATCAAGAAAAGTAAGTTGAAGATTAATGATTCAATTGAAGTTAAAAAAGGAGTCAAGATTAAAAAAGATAGCACGAAAGTTCAAAATGAAGATGAGTAAATCTTTAATTCAAACTGTCATTATTTCAAATAGTCATTACAAACATCTTCAATTACTTTTTCAATAGGTTCAAATCTGAAATCTAAATTATTCATAATCTTTTTAGAACTGTAGTATTCCTTGTTATGAGCCGAACGAGCAGAGTTTTTTGTTAAAAAAGGTTGTTTTCTTGTGAGTAAAGTAAGTAACCAGTCTATTCTCCAAGCAATAGAAGTTACAAATGGGTTAATTCTAATACTAGGTTTTTTAACCTTAAAATTGGTAGCGATGCTTTGAAAAATTTCTTTAAAAGATTTATTTTCTGAAACTAAAATAAAACGTTCGTTTATTATCTCTGAATTAGCTAGTTTTATTAAGGCTTTAGCAACATCTTTTACACCAACAAAGCCAGTAACGCCTTCAGTGTAAAATTTTAATCCTTTATGTACTTGGCTAAACATTTTACCAGATCCTTCTGTATAAAAACCGCTTCCTAAAATAACACCAGGATTTACAATTACAACATCCATGTCTTCTTGGCTTCCTCTCCAAACTTCCATTTCTGCCCCATATTTTGTAATAGCGTATCCGTGTTTATCTTTTGTATCAATCCATTCGTTTTCTTCATCAACAGTTCCATTATTAATAGCATCTCCAACAGCAGCTATAGAGCTAACAAAGCAAAATTTATATATGTTATTATCTATTGAAAAGTTAACCAAGTTAGCAGTTCCTTCAATGTTTACTTTTCTCATTTGCTGATAATCTTTTGGATCAAAAGAAACTAACGCAGCACAATGATAAACATAGGTGTAAGATTTTGAGAATACTTTTTCTAGAGAAGGGATATCTGTAATATCTGCCTCAATCCAATGAATTTTTTTAAATAATTCATTATGGTTTTCAGTGTAATAAGAAAATACTTTTTTAGTAGTAGCTATCTTTTCTTCTGATCTATAAATAGCAGTGATATTATCATTTTCTGTTGAAAGAAAATATAATAAATGAGATCCTACCAAACCTGTTCCTCCAGTAACTAAAATCATAATTCAAAAATATGGATAAAAAAAAAGGTTGCCTAAAAGCAACCTTTAAATTTTATAATGATTTGTTGTTATGATTGAACAGGAATATTATTTATTTGAATTTTAACATCAAATTCTATTTGTCCATTCGATCCATTGCCTTCTACAATTCTAGTAATTTTAATAAGTCCTTTATTCTCGTAAGAATCTTGGAACTCAATGATATCACCAACGCTTAATTCAGTAACAGATTGTGTTGTTGGTTTTACAATACTATTTAATTCAGATTCTAAAGAGATTGCATCAAAATCAGCTGTTGTTAAAACAGTAGATTTTGCAAAGAAACATTCTTTTTTATCTGCATCAGCAATAGCTGTTAAATTAAAAACATCAGTTGGATAATTTTTTACAGAAGCAAAAGAAGCTTTTCTTGTAGTTCCATAAAAATAACCAAAATCCCAAGAACTACCTGTTGTAGAAGCCTCACTAATTTTATGAATACTATTGTTGTAAAAAGTCATAAATGTAGATGAAGTTTCATCACCTAATGGAGCTGCTAATAATCTAGCAGAATATGTAGTTACTGCCGCTGGTGGATCAACTGGCTCTGGGTCAATAACTTCTTCACTACCACAGCTTGTCAAAATAAATAAATTCGTAATTAAAGCTAAAAATAACGGGAATTTAAGTATGTTTTTCATTTCTCTAAATTTTATTTAAGTTATCAAATTTAATTTTTAGACAATAAAAAATAGAAGAAGTCACATAAAAGAAACATTAATTTTTTCTTAAGGTTTAAAAACATAAATTAATACAATGGTTTCTAAAGATTCTTATGAAATTAAAATTTTGTAAATGGTATATTTGTCTTTTCAAAGTAATTTACACCAATGACTGAAAATTTAGTAAAAGAACTAGAGTGGCGTGGAATGATCCACGATATTATGCCAGGAACAGAAGAACAACTTCAAAAGGAGATGACTAGTGCCTATATTGGGTTCGATCCTACTTCAGATTCACTTCATATAGGAAGTTTAGTACCTATTATATTATTAGTACATTTAGAAAAAGCAGGACATAAGCCTATTGCTTTAGTTGGTGGGGCTACAGGAATGATTGGTGATCCTTCTGGTAAATCTGATGAAAGAAATTTACTAAATGAAGAAACGTTAGCAAAGAATGTTGCAGGTATTAAAGCAACTTTAGCACGTTTTTTAGATTTTAATAGTGAAAAAGAAAATGCTCCAGTTTTAGTGAATAATTACGATTGGATGAAAGATTTTTCTTTTATTGAATTTGCTAGAGACGTAGGTAAGAGAATTACTGTAAACTATATGATGGCTAAAGATTCTGTAAAAAAGAGAATTTCTGGTGAAGCTGGTAGTGGAATGTCATTTACTGAATTTACTTATCAATTAATTCAAGGATATGATTTTTACCATTTACATAAAACATATAAATGTGCTTTACAAATGGGAGGTTCAGATCAATGGGGGAACATTACTACAGGAACTGAGCTAGTAAGAAGAATGAATCCAGGAGAAGATGCAAAAGCATTTGCGATGACTTGTCCATTAATTACAAAAGCAGATGGTTCTAAATTCGGTAAAACTGAAGGTGGAAATGTTTGGTTAGATGCAAGTAAAACTTCAGTATACAAGTTTTACCAATTTTGGTTAAATACTACAGATGTAGATGCTGAAAAGTATATTAAAATTTTTACGTTTTTAGATAAAGAAACGATTGATAATTTAATAGAAGAACATAAAGAAGCTCCACACCAAAGAGCTTTACAAAAGAAATTAGCAGAAGAGGTTACTACTTTTGTACACTCTAAAGAAGAATTAGATAAAGCAATTGCTGCTTCTAATATTTTATTTGGGAAATCTACAGATGAAGATTTAAAAGGTTTAGATGAACAAACGTTTTTAGATATTTTTGAAGGTGTACCTCAAGCGATTATCGAGAAAGCTGAAATTGAAGCTGGATTAGATATGATTGGTGCATTAGCAGCAAAAACACAATTCCTAAAATCGAATGGAGATGCTAGAAGAGCTTTAAAAGAAAACTCGATAGCGGTAAATAAAGTAAAAGTAAAAGAAGATTACAAGATTACATCGAATGATTTAGTCGCAAACAAATATGTAATTCTTCAGAGAGGTAAAAGAAATTATTTCTTATTAAAAATAGAATAATTAAGAAGCTATCTTAATATCAAAACTTAAAGGGCATCGCTTACAGTTGATGCCTTTTTTCTTATACTTATTACAACACTTGCTTTTAGGTTTTAAACAGTTACTAGCACAAGCTGTACTACAAGCACTAATTTGAGGTAGTGTCTTAACTATTTCTTTTTTAGGTGTGTAAAAAACAATCATACTTTCTGTAAATTCGATGCAAATATAATTATTTATTTAGAATAAATTAAAATAAAATTTTATTTGTAACGAAATGAGGAAATTAATCTACTTATTACAGAAATCAAAAGCTATTTAAAAGACAACTATGAAAAGATTAATTTTAGAAAGTAAGTTTACAACTCATCAAAAACTTCATGTACTTCTTTCTTTAGGAGGACCAGTATTGATAATTATTTATAAGATCACAACATTAGAGTCATATTTTAAAACTAATGCACTTTTAATGTTTTTTATTTTAGTTTTTATAAGCATTATATGTTCTGTATTTCTAAAAAAGGGTATAGTGAAGGAAAACAGTAACTTATATCAAGCAACTTTCTTGTTCGATAAATTATTACAGAAAACGAAAGTCGACTTAAATCAGAAATCTAAAGTTTCTATTTTAAAATTCAAACGAAGCCAAAAAATGGCTTGGTTTTCAGTAGCAAATCCAGACGCTTCTTTAACTTATTTAAGATCAGATGTAACGTTGTTGAATGAAAAACATACTACTAAAGATGTTTTGGTTTCGTTAGATGATGAAGAAAAAGCAAATCAAGTAGTTGCTTTTCTTGAAGAATATTTTCAATTCGAATATGAAGTTTATAGCCCAGATTTCTCTTAAACTTCCCACTAAACAAACACGATGCTAAAAAGAATTATAATTATTATATCGTCATTAATAGGAATCATTATTCTCTTAGGAGGAATAAGTTTATATTATTTTTTGCAACAACAGAAAAAGTTAAGTGAAGGAGAATTATATTTTGGAGAAAAAAAATCTATTACAATTCCGTTTTATTATTCAACATCCGGGCATATACTTATTGATGTAAAGTTTGATAACAGTAAAAAAGCATATCCTTTTATATTAGATAGTGGAGCTTCTAACTTTATTTTTAAACATCATTCAAATGAGTTTGAGTTAGAATCAAACGGAAAAATGATAGGTAGAGGAGCAACAGGCAATTTTTTTCTAGCGAGCGTTAAAAAAGTAGATGCAATTGAAATTGGTCAAATGCGTATTGAAAATTTGAATTTTAAAGAACTCGACTTTAATTTTAATTGTACTGATGAAATTTACGGTCTAATTGGTAATGGAACCATGAAAAACGTAGATTGGCAAATAGATTTTGAAAATCTGCAAATAACAATAACACAATCTTTAAATAATTTAAAATTCAATGAAAACAAAATAGAAATTCCATTACATGTGAATAAATATAGTTTTCATATCAGAACATCAATTCAGTTATCAAAAGAAAAGAAATCGAAATCAGTAATTGTAGATTTAGGAAACAACGGTGTGCTTTCTTTAGTAGAAAAATCAGTGTTAAAGGATTCTTTAAAATTACAAACCAGAAAATATCTCGGACGAAGTTCAGAAGGTTTAGGAGGAGAATCTAAATCTAGTGATACAGAAAAACTAGTACTTTTAGATTCTTTATATTTCAAAAAAACGCCATTCAATATTCAAAAAATTCCTGCTCTTATGTCTCCAACTTCAGCTAATTTATTAGGATTAGGTTTTTTCAAAAAGTACAAGACAACACTAAGCTGGAAATCAAAGAAAATGATTTTAGAACCTTATGATAGTGTTCCGAATTTTATATGGAAATCTACTGGTTTAGGAACAAAATTCGATGAAGAAAGTAATAAACTGATCGTAAAAAGTATTCTAGAGAATTCTTCAGCTGATAAAATGAAAATTCCTTTAAATGCAGAGGTTTTATCATACAACGAAGAATCAATGAATTCTGAAAAAGCACTTTGTGAATATAGAAATAAAAAAAACACATCAGATTCTTTAAAAGTCAAGATAAAACATAATAATTCTGTTAAAGAAATAATGATAGTAAAAGAGTCTGTTTTTCAGTAAAAATAGTGAAATTTAATTGCTGTTGTTTTAAAACTGATTTACCTTTGCAAGCCGATAAATAAGCTTTTTTTTGAAGTTAAAATTAACAACATATTTCTTTGTACTATTGTATTTAATTGCAATGTTGCGACCAATAGCTCCTTTTGTAGAGTACGCAATTAACTACGATTACATCGCTAAAGTTTTATGTATTAACAAAGACAAACCAGAACTTAGTTGTAAAGGTAAATGTCAATTAATGAAAAAGCTTAAGCAACAACAAGAAGATGATTTCAATTCTTTACGAATAGCTATGGAAGAATATCCAATAGGTTTTGTTTCTGTATTAGAAGTAAAGAAAAGAGATGTTTACCAGAAAAAACAAGAAGCTAACTTCGGTTATCATAAAAACTATAAGTTTTTATTTCATCCTTCAGTTTTTCATCCACCCACTGCATAATTTATTTTTTAAGAAGTTCGATAACGAACTTACATCTTTTTAAGATTGATATTACTATCAATCAAGAAACTTATACTCAATAAACAAACATTAATATGAATTATTATTCTTTCCGATATCGTGAAAGCTTAAAATTCATGCAGATTTCTGAACATATTCAATTTTAAAATTCAGAAGTCAAAAATTATAATCGATGAAAAACAAATTAATGATTGTTGCTATTTCGTTAATAGCAATGGTAAATACATATGCACAAGAAAAAGAAAATTTATGGACAGCAGGAAGACCTGATGGTCATGCGCCAATCTCTGTTATGGGAGATCATTATCACGGAAAAGGAGATGTAATGTTTTCTTACAGATATATGAGAATGAGCATGGAAGGTTTATTAGATGGAACTTCAGATATTTCAAATGCAGCTGCTCATGATCGTGGTTATATGGTAACACCTCTTAATATGCCAATGGATATGCATATGATCGGAGTAATGTACGGTGTAACTGATAAAATCACAGTGATGGCTATGGCAATGTACATGCAAAATGAAATGGATTTACAAATGCGTATGCCAACAGGAATGACAAATCAATTTTCTACGGCTTCTTCTGGTTTTGGAGATATTAAAATAGGAGCATTATATAAATTCATCAATAAAGATCGTCAATCGTTACATGCAAACGTTGGTTTATCAATTCCTACAGGAACTTTAGAAGCAAAAGATGTTACACCAATGTCTGCTCCAAACGAAATTCAATTGCCTTATCCAATGCAAATCGGTAGTGGAACTTTTGATGTAGATTTAGGATTAACATATTTAGGTCAAACCAATAACTTCTCTTGGGGAACACAGTTAAAAGGATTGTATCGTTTTGGAAGAAACGATTTCGATTATTCTTTAGGAAACCGTTATAATTTAAACTCTTGGTTTGCATATAAAACGACAGAGTGGTTAAGCTTTTCTGTTAGAGGAGAAGTAGTTGCAGAAGAACGAATTAATGGAGCAAATCCAAATTTAAATCCAATGATGGTAACTACTGCAGATACTGCAAATTCTGGAGGAAAATATATTAATGGAGGAATTGGATTTAACATTTATATTCCTGAAGGAAGATTTAAAAATTTACGATTCGGATTCGAATATGCGCAGCCATTATTCCAAAAGCCAAACGGAATTCAATTAGAGAGAAGAGAGACATTAAGTTTCGGACTTCAATACGCATTATAAGCCACAAAAACTTAACGAAATAATATTAAAATGAATACTAAAGTAATAATCCTAGTTTTAGGATTAATATTAGCTTGCGCAAATATTTCAGCACAAAAAGTATATAAAGGAAAAGTAGTAGACGCAAATCAAAATCCAATTTTTGGAGCTTCAGTAATCTCAGTAAAAAACTCAAAAAGAGGTGTAGCTACAGATTTTGAAGGTGGATTTATGATTAAACTTAGTGATAATCGAGTGAAAATTTCGATGGTTGGTTTTGTTACTAAAACTGTAAAATTATCATCAGAATTTAACACAATTATTTTACAAGAAAATCTTCAAAATCTAGATGAAATTATCGTTTCGGCAAGTAGAGAAATTCAGCAAAGAAAAGAAGTTCCTGCTTCTATTGGAGTATTAACAAGTAAGCAAATTGAAGAAACAAAAGCTTTCGGAATTGAACAATTAGTAAATCAAGTTCCTGGAGTTTTTATGAGTTCTTCAAAAGCAGCGAGTAACGAGCAACATTTTATGGCAGTTCGTTCTCCTATTTCAACAAGATCTTTATTCTTATATGTTGAAGACGGATTACCAATTCGTCCTGTAGCTGTGTTTAATCACAATGCATTATTGGAAATGAACAATACCACTTTCGAAAAAGTAGAAGTTTTAAAAGGTCCAGCTTCTAGTATTTACGGAAGTGAAGCTATCGGTGGAAGTTTTAATTTTATTACAAAATCACCTAGAAAAGATTTTGGAGGTTCTGTAAGTATCCAAGGAAACGATCTTGGAATTAAGAGATACGAGGCAGAAGCTTCTGCAACAGCAAATGAGAAATACGGATTTTATGTTGGTGGACATTATATTCAAAGAAATAATGGTCCTGTTGGGCATTCAGATTATGAGAAATTTGCCATCACATTTAAGAACGAAAATAATTTCTCTGAAACTTTACGTTGGATAAATTCGGTAAGTTTTATCGATTACAGGTCAGACATGACTGGTTCTATTTCTGAACAAAACTTTTTAGCTGGGAATTACGAAAGTGATCAAACATTTACTGAACGTGAAGCACAAGCATTACGTTTTAGATCTACTTTAGAGAAAGTTTGGAACGATCGTAATAAAACTTCTGTAAACTTTATTTACAGAAACAACATCATGAATCAACTTCCATCGTATCGAGTTCGCCAAGATAGAAACATGGGACAATTAACAGGAACAGGTTCAGGTGAAATTAATTCAAATCAATTTAGAAGTTATGTAGGTTTAGTTCAACATAAATTAGATTTCAATTTTAAAGATGCTTCTTTGGTAGTAGGAGCTACAGCAGATTTTTCACCGCAAGATTATGTAGCAGAAACTGTAAATGTAGTTGTAGATACACAAACAGGAAAGAATATTGATTTTACAATAAATTCTGGAGATTACATTTTAAATTATAATGCTGATATTTTTAATTATGCAGGATATGCACAGTTCGAAATTTCACCAGTTGAAGCTTTAAAAGTTACAGCAGCTGTTCGTTTCGATGAGTTTAGTTACGATTATAATAATTTAATTGAAAGTCAAGCAGGAGTTGTAGATACTAAAGTAAATTATAGCAGTGTAGCACCAAAATTTGGGTTAAACTACAACGTGAATAAAAACTTAGGTTTTTATAGCAATTACTCAAAAGGATTTACACCACCACAAACATCAACATTATTCAGAAATAGTAAAAATAGCAGTACAGGCGCTACAATTTTCGATTTAAAACCAGCGAAGTTCAATAACTACGAAGTTGGTGGTTATTTTACAATCCCATCGAAATTAAAAGTAGATGTAGCTGTATACAGATTAGATGGAACAGATCGATTAATTTCTCTAAGAGATGTATCAGGTAATTTTGTTCAGTTAAATGCAGGTAAAACAAGATCGCAAGGTGTAGAATTTGGCTTTAAATACCAACTTTTAGAAAATCTTTCTATGAATTATAGCGGAAGTTATGCAACCCATAAATACATTTCGTTTTTCGATAATGATGTAGATTATTCAAATACAGATATGCAAACGGCACCAAATTACTTATCGATGTCTAATATTACTTATAAGCCGTTAAATAATTTAACATTAACATTAGAACATGAGCAAGTTGGAAGTTATAATACAAGCTTTGAGAATCAGGTAGTTGTTGGGGTTGATACTGTAGGAAATGATATTTTAGGAACATCAACTTACGATGGACATCATGTGTTTAACTTCAGAGGAAGTTTTAAGTTTTATGATTTTGAATTCTGGGGACAAGCACTAAATATTTTTGATGAATTATATGCTGTGCGAGCTAGCTATAATATCTGGAGAAGAGAAAATAGCTATAGTATCGGCAACCCTAGAGCTTTTCATTTTGGAGTGAAGTATAACTTTTAAAAATGAAAAATAGAAAATTAAATCAATGGTTATGGAAATGGCACTTCATTGCAGGTGTCATTTCCTTGCCGTTTGTAATTGTTTTATCAATTACCGGTGGAATCTACCTGTTCAAATCAGATGTAGAAAACGAAGTTATTCAAGGAATACAAAAATTAATTCCAGAAGAAAAAAGTGAACGATTAAGTTATGATCAACAATGGGAGATCGCTCAGAAAAACTCTAAAAGAAAATTAAATTCAGTAGTTCTTGATGATGGTGATTTAAGTACCGAATTTATAGCCGGAAGATTTGGAGGAAAACAATCCGTATATATTAATCCATATTCAGGAGAACTTTCGGGTACTTTTCAAGCGAAAGATACTTGGATGTATTCCGTAAGAAAGTTACATGGTGAACTTCTTGGAGGAAAAGTAGGAACGAAAGTAGTTGAGCTTATTGCAAGTTGGATGGTTGTTTTAATTTTATCAGGTTTATACATTTGGTTTCCTTTTGTAAGAGGAATTAAAGGTGTTTTCACAGTGCGATTAAAAGAAGGAAAGAGAATTCTTTTTAGAGATTTACATGCAGTTACTGGTTTCTGGATTTCTATTTTATTATTGATTGTTTTAGCTGGAGGTTTTCCTTGGACAGATGTTTTTGGAGGGAATTTTAAGAAAGTTCAACAATGGACAAATACTGGATATCCAAAAACGTGGAGTGGTCGTGGATTAACATCAAAAATAAGAGAAAAAAGATTGTCTTTAGATGAGATGATCAGCATTGCAAATGCACAAAATTTACCGGGTGAAATTACAATAGGTTTGCCAAAATCAACCAAAAGTACATTCTCAGTTACAAATAAAACGTTTCCGCTTGCTGAACAAAAAATGATGCACTTCGATCAATATTCTGGTGAACTAGTTAAGTCTCATAGTTGGAGTGATGTTGGAGTGTTAATGAAAGCTAGAATGTGGTTAATGGCTTTTCATCAAGGAGAGTTTGGAGGATGGAATTGGTATTTAATGTTTGCTATAGCTGTGCTACTAACTTTAATGAGTACTGCGGCAATTTTCTCTTATGTATTTAGAAAACAAAAAGGAAAATTGATTATGCCTAAATCACCAAAGAGTTTTAAACAAAGTTATGGTTTAGTTATTATGATACTACTTTTAGGAGTAATTTTTCCTTTATTTGGAATAAGTTTTTTAATTATCTGGTTTTTAGGAGTTTTAAAAAGTGGTTTGATTTCTGTAAAATCATGATTTTCACAAAATTTTAATAAAGTTGGGTGTAAGGTTTTATAAATTATAGGACGAACCCTTAAATTATAATTTAAAACAATCAATCATGAAAAAATCTATTTTATCAATTGTTGTGTTTGCTTTAGCTTTAGTGTTTTCTAATGAAGTTTTCGCACAAAAATTTCCAAAGTTAGATAAGAGTCCGATGGATGCTGCTACTTATCCTGATAGTTATAAGGTGGCTAATAAATTAGTAAAAGTAATTTACAGTCGTCCACAGTTAAAAGGTAGATCTTTAGCGAAATTAGCTCCTATAGGTAAAGTGTGGAGAACAGGAGCTAATGAAGCTGCTGAAATTACATTTTATAAAGATGTAACTTTTGGTGGTAAGTCAGTTAAAGCAGGAACATATTCTCTTTTTACAATACCAGGAGAAAAAGAATGGACATTTATTTTAAGTACAGCGAAAAATGTTTGGGGAGCTTATTTCTATAAGCAAAACGAAGATGTTGTTAGAGTTACAGGAAAAGTCTCTAAATCTAATTCTTCTGTAGAAGCTTTTTCTATTGTTTTCGATGGAAAAGATGGTGATGCAAATATGCACTTAGGATGGGGGACTACTATTGTGTCTGTACCTGTCAAAGGATAAAATATTATTAAAAGAATCACTTTTAAAAAGCCTTTTAAATTTTTAAAAGGCTTTTTTTGGCATAGTAGTTGTAAAATATCGATTCAGTATAAAAACATTAACTATTATTTATTATGAAAAAAATTTTTACAATTGCTTTGTTTACTGTTAGTTTATTATGTGTTGATGCTCAGTCTATAAATTTTGGTGTTAAAGGAGGTGTTAATTTCTCAACACTTAGAGGAGATAATTTAGATGTAGACAGTAAAACCGGTTTCCACATTGGAGGGATTGCAGAATTAAAGATAGTAGATAAATTTTCGGTTCAACCAGAATTACTATTTACTCAATTAGGAACAAGTGGATCTCAACGTGATTTTAAAACAAGTTATATTTCTTTACCTGTAATGGCTAAGTATTATGTGTTTCAGGGGTTAGCTATAGAAGCAGGTCCTCAAGTTTCTTTTTTAATTGATGATGAATTAAAGAGAAGTGATGGTACTATAGTAGATACAAATGTTGAAGATTTTGATTTTGGATTAAATTTCGGAGTTGGTTATAATTTTAATAACGGTATCTTTTTTCAAACAAGATATACATTAGGAATTACAACTGTTCAAGAGAATCCTGATGTTAAAAATGGAGCATTTCAATTATCTTTAGGGTATCAATTCTAAAATCATTAGAATGATTATAAGCTCTAATTCTTGTTAGCTTAAAAAAAAACATCATCTAAAAAATATCGTTTTTAGATGATGTTTTTTTTCTTTAAAGTTTATTCTTACTTAAATGTAAAATGAATGTTGCATTAAATCCAAAATGAAAATTTCCATCATGAAAATTAAAATTATTAGTAGTTTGAGGAATAAATGCATCTTTAGCAAAATTCCTTGTGTTGGTCATATGAAATTGTAATAATAAATGACTTAACTCCCAATTTACTCCAATCATAAAAGGACTATAAGTATCTACAGATTTTACTGGGTTAAATACGGTATAATATTCAGAAACAATAGAAACATGCTGACCAACTTTATACCTAGCCCCCATACCTAAAGCAAATTGATTTTTAGATTGATCTTGAATAAAGTTTTTATTACGAGTAATGAAAGTTGGGCTTATTTGTGCTGAAAATTTAGGGTTAAACTTTCTAGCAATAATTAATTGGCTAGTAAAACCAAACATTCTTTCATTAGTTTCTGTATTATTGTTTCCATAAAAAGGGTTCATTATACCATCAGATTTCATTTGTCTTGATGATATTTCTTGGTAAAAAACCATACTAAATGGACTTTTTTTAGAGTTTTTTTGCTGTCTTAAAAAACGATATTTTATAAATCCATCAGTAATTTTATCATAAGTGCCATAACCAGCACCAAGAGTTAATTTGTCTGTTATCGCGTAATCTAATCCTAAACGAATGTTAACTTCATCTGCTAAAAACCCTTGAGTTTCTCCTTGTTTTCTATTCCAAAATCGATTAAACATAGAAATTTCAAGAGCTCCTTGTTTTCGTGTTTCTATAGAGTGTGATAAACCGATTCGGGTAGTTTTAAAAGTTGCGATTTCATAAACAGGTACATTAGGATATTCTTTATCTAACTTATCCAAAAGTCCTTGAGCATAACTAGTGTAACCCAAAAGTAATGCTGTAACAAATGTGAATGATGATTTAATTATTCTCATAAGGTAAATATTGGAAGTTAAATTTTACAAGTACGATTTTAGCAATGTTATTTGATAAAATAGGTGGTATCTTTATATTGAAATCTTTTACAGGTAAGTTAAACTCACCAGTAAGGTTATAACTATCGGTTGTTTTTTGAATTGTTGTTTTTATTTCAATTTCTTTGGTAATTCCATGAATGGTAACCTTTCCTTTAATTAATTGTGTTTTCGGGGCGGCATTCTCAAGGCCTTCTAAAAGAGTACCTTCAAAGGTTGCTTTCGGAAAAATATCAGATTCAATATAACTTTCATTAAAATGCTCGTGCATTAAATCTTTTTTAAAAACAAATGCTCGCATTAGCATGGTCGCTGCTATTTCTTTTTTATCAAAGTCAAGAATACTTAAAACCTGATTGTTTTTAGCTTCAATATTTTCTACAGAAGCATATGAAAAAAAGGTAACCTGACCTTGCCGAGCAATAAATTGTTGTCCTAAAATATCTCCTACCTTAAAAAAGGAAAGAATTACTAAAAGTCGTAGTTTATTCATGGTTTTTGTTTGTGTCTAAAAAGCAATTTAAAAGAATAACATCTTTTAAATATCCTTTACAAATTCCTTTTATGTACAATTGTTGATTTATTTTTATAGTGTTTGTGTCGATTGTTTCTTTATCATCTAAATCACAAATAATACTCGAAGTGTTATTACTGTTCAGAATAATTGTTCGTCTATTATTTAAATGAGAAATGTTTTTTACGGTGCCATAAATTGTAATAATTTTATTGGTATACTTTTTATCGGATTGTTTTTCGTTTTGCTCAAATTCAGTTAAAAGCTTAGTAGCTGAGATTGTAAATTCCGATTCAGTATTTTTAACACTTTTGCTAAATAATATAACTTGATAGGTAAAATAACCTAAGACTACAAAAAAAATACTTTTAAAAAAGAAGCTATATTTTTTAGCCATGGAGCTATATTTAATTTCTATCAAAGTAAACTAATAATTTTAATTAATTTAGAATAATTTTGGGTGAAAAGGAAAATAGAACCATGAAAAGGGAAAAATGATTATTGATCATTTTATATAAGACCAAATGAAAAAAGACAAATTATATCTATTTACAGTTTTATCAATTACAGTTGTTTTCTTAATTATATCTGTTATTGCAGCAAAGTACTTTATAAAAACAAGTGCTAACCAACTAATAGAAGTACAAGTTGAAACAAGTAAAAGAGAGGCAAATGAAATTGCTAGTATTGTAGATTTTCAATTGGTAAATAATTTGAATAAAGAAGCAGTTCTAGAAAATTTACAAGCGACTATTTTAGGGACAAATTCTAATGCTTGGTTTGTTTCTGTTATAGATTGGTCTGGAAAAAAAGTGTGTTATCCCGATAAAACGAAGCTAGGAGAGATAGAAAAATCGAACTCAAATTTACTACAATCACTTAAAGAGAAAAATAACTCAGAAGATCTATATGATATTTTAGTTGCTAATAGAACTTCAAAAAGCAATGAGGAAAATGTAGAGGTTATTCATACAGTTCCAGTAAAAAGTACCGATTTATTAATCGCAGCTAATGTGAACGTAAGTAGTATCGATAAACAATTACAAAGATTAAAGCGTAATTTTTATATGATTTTCTTACTAATGGGAATATTAGTTATTGTTTTATCATCAGTAGCTGTTCGAATTATAGGAAGTAAATATGAAAAACAATTAGAAGAGAAGTATACTTCTTTAGAGTCTGAAGTTATTAATTTATCTAAATTGAATACCGATTTGGTAAATTATAAAGAGAAAAAAGAGAAAGATTTAGAAATAGAAGCTAAAATAGCTGCCGAACTCGCTACTCAAATAGTAGAAAAAGAAGAAACTGTTTCAGAATCAAGTGAAGTTGAGATAAGTGAACCAAACAGAAAAAGAATCTTAACGTATATGCGAAATGAATTAGTACCAGTATTAATAAACGAAATAGCATATGTATATACAGAAAATACAATTACTTACGTTGTAAATTTTGATGGAAAGAAATCTACATCTAATGCAAGTTTAGATGACATGTATACCAACTTCGATCCAACATTATTTTTTAGAGCTAACAGACAATATATAATAAGTATATCTGCTATTGATAAGATTATAAAGTATGGTAAAAGTCAATTAAAAATTGTTTTAAACTCTAATACTAACGAAGAAATTATTATTAGTAAAAATAAAGCAGCAGAGTTTAAACAATGGTTGAATATGTAAAATGTTTCAATGCTTTTTTTTCCGCTTTAACCTCTTTTTTTAACCGCTCACAAAGTTTAATACTTCTTGTTTATTAGGTTTTAAAGTTATTTGGGATATAATTGAAAATCGAAAAAACCATGAAAAAATTAATTCAACAAACCTTAAGTGCGTTAGCATTAGTGTTCTTTTTATTTAGTTGTAGTAAAGCTGAAGATCAAACTCCAGAAACCTTAACTATAGAAAATAAGATTGAAATTTTAGAGGATGGAAATTGGTTGCTTAAAGGTTTTGAAGACCGAGTAATGTATGCATTCAAAGAAGGGAAACGTGAAACTTTTTACGGAGAAAATGGAGAGTTTTCTCAACCCATACCGGCTACAAATGATTATTTTCCAACAGGAACTAAGTTAACTATTGATTTGAACTTCGGTAATGTTAAAACGTATGATGTTCAATTAAGTTGTAACAATAATATTGTGGAGCTATACGATGAAAACGGAGAGTTAAATAGTACACTGTATAAACAAAATTCAGATTACGAGAATTGTTTAAATTAAACCAAGTTTTTTATATTCTATTATCTAGGATAGTGCCTACCCAGCACTGTCCTTTTTTTATATCTTAAATTTATCTTTGAATTGCTTTAGCTAAAACTTTTATAATCCTGAAATTACCGTAAATTTGCAGCTTAAATTACGTCGTTTTTTTAATGACAGGAATAAAATTAAAGAATGCAATACAATCACCAAGAGATCGAAAAAAAGTGGCAAGAGTTTTGGGCAAAAAACCAAACTTTTAAAGCGAGTAACACTTCCGATAAGCCAAAATATTATGTGTTAGATATGTTTCCTTACCCATCTGGAGCAGGATTACATGTTGGACATCCATTGGGATATATCGCAAGTGATATTTATGCACGTTACAAACGTCATAAAGGATTTAATGTATTGCACCCACAAGGTTACGATTCTTTTGGATTACCAGCAGAGCAGTATGCAATTCAAACAGGTCAACATCCTGCAATAACTACAGAAACTAATATTAAAACATACCGCGGACAGTTAGATAAAATCGGATTTTCATTCGATTGGTCTCGTGAAGTTCGTACATCAAACCCAGAATATTATAAATGGACACAGTGGATTTTTATCCAATTGTTCAATTCTTGGTATAATAAAGATTCAGATAAAGCAGAAGACGTAAGTACATTAATTGCAAAGTTCGAAGCTGAAGGAAATGCAACTGTAAATGCAGTTTGTGATGAAGATATCATTACGTTCACTGCTGACGAGTGGAACGGTTTTTCTTCAACAAAACAACAAGAAATTTTATTACAATACCGTTTAACATTTTTATCTGATACAGAAGTAAACTGGTGTCCAGCTTTAGGAACAGTTTTAGCAAATGATGAAATTGTAAATGGAGTTTCTGAACGTGGAGGTCATCCTGTTGTTCGTAAAAAAATGACACAATGGTCGATGCGAATTTCTGCGTATGCACAACGTTTATTAGACGGATTAAATGGAATTGATTGGCCACAGCCATTAAAAGATATTCAAACCAACTGGATTGGTCGTTCGCAAGGAGCAATGGTTTCTTTTAAAGTTGATGGACACGATGCAAATATTGATGTGTTTACTACACGTCCTGATACGATTTACGGAGTAAGTTTTATGACGTTAGCTCCAGAACATGAATTGGTAGCAAAAATTACTACTGATACACAACGTGAAGCAGTAGAAACTTATGTAGAAGCTACAGCAAAGCGTTCAGAGAGAGATCGTATGGCTGATGTAAAAACAATTTCTGGAGTTTTTACAGGAGCATATGCAATTCATCCATTCTCTGGAAAAAAAGTGCCAATTTGGATTGGTGATTATGTATTAGCAAGCTACGGAACTGGTGCTGTAATGGCAGTTCCTTGTGGTGATCAACGTGATTACGATTTTGCAAAACATTTCGATTTAGAGATTCCAAATATTTTTGAAGGTGTAGATATTTCTGAAGAAGCTTTTGCAGATAAAGAAAAGTCTGTTATTGCGAATTCTGATTTCTTAAATGGTTTACCATATAAGAAAGCGATGAAAACTGTAATCTATGAAATGGAACAACGTGGATTTGGTTACGGAAAAATAAACTATCGTTTACGTGATGCAGTATTTAGTCGTCAACGTTATTGGGGAGAACCATTCCCAGTATATTACAAAGACGGAATGCCTCAAATGATTGAAAAGCAACATTTACCTATTGTTTTACCAGAAGTTGAAAAGTATTTGCCAACAGAAGACGGTAAACCACCATTAGGAAATGCTGATGTTTGGGCTTGGGACACAACTACAAATACAGTTGTTTCAAATGATAAAATAAATAATGAAACAGTATTTCCATTAGAACTAAATACGATGCCAGGTTGGGCAGGAAGTTCTTGGTATTTCAACCGTTACATGGATGCTACAAACGATGGTGAATTTGTGAGCGCAGCAGCAGTTGAGTATTGGAAAGAAGTAGATTTATATATCGGTGGTTCTGAGCATGCAACAGGACATTTATTATATGCACGTTTTTGGCAAAAGTTCTTATTCGATTTAGGTTTAGTTCCTATGGATGAGTTTGCGAAGAAGTTAATCAACCAAGGAATGATCTTAGGAACTTCTGCTATCGTATACAGAGTTGCTGGAACAAACAAATACGTGTCTTTAGGTCTTAAAGACAATTATAAAGTTGATGAATTACAGGAATTACGTGTAGATGTGAAATTAATTAATTCTTCAGATGAGTTAGATTTAGAAGGGTTAAAGAATTGGCAACCACAATATGCAGATGCTGAATTTGAGTTAGAGGACGGAAAATATATTGTAGGTCGTGAAGTTGAAAAAATGTCTAAACGTTGGTTTAACGTTGTAAATCCAGATGATATTTGTGAGGAATACGGAGCAGATAGCTTACGTTTATTTGAAATGTTCTTAGGACCTTTAGAGCAATTTAAACCTTGGAAAACTTCTGGTATTTCTGGAGTATATTCTTTCTTAAAGAAACTTTGGAAGTTATTCCATAACGGAGAAAACTTCGAAGTTTCAGAAGGAGAACCAACTAAAGACAACTTAAAAACATTACATAAAACAATTAAGAAAGTAGAAGAAGATATTGAGAATTTCTCTTTTAATACTTCGGTTTCTACATTCATGATTGCGGTTAATGAGTTCACTGCTCAAAAATGTAATAACAAAGCAATTTTAGAAGAGTTATTAATCTTAGTTTCTCCTTATGCGCCACATATCGCAGAAGAATTATGGAGTAAATTAGGGCATGAAAATTCTATTGCTTTTGCAGTTTTCCCTCAGTTTGATGAAAAACACTTAGTAGAGTCTGAAAAAGAATATCCAATTTCTTTCAATGGGAAAATGCGTTTCAAGCTTAATTTACCATTAGACATGTCGAAAGAAGATATTGAAAAAACAGTAATGGCTCACGAAAAAACACAAGAACAATTACAAGGTCGTACACCTAAAAAGGTGATTATAGTACCTGGAAAGATTATCAATATTGTAGGATAATTTTACTATAAATGGATGTTTGCTAAGCTTTAGTAAATATCCATTTATCTATATGTTTTTGTAGTTTTCTTTCTTGGAAATTGGTTTTTTGTTGAAAAATCACTATCTTATTGACTAATTTATTAAGTTTTTTGATGTTTGTTAATAGGCTTAATTTAAAAGGTTTACAAGATGAAAAAATTAATCCCCATTATGTTTGTTTTCTTGAGTGCCTTCCAGATTCACTCACAAAAGCTAACTCAAGATGTATCAAAAACTACAGTTGTATTTAAAATAAAGTATTTTGGTTCTTATGTAGATGCTTTATTCACAAAAGTGGATATTGATGGTAATTTTAATCAGAATGATTTAGAATCTAGTTTTTTAAATGCAACAATAGATGTAAATTCATTTGACACCAATAATTCATATCGAGATAAAATTTTATCAAAAGATTATTTTGATGTGAAAAATCATCCAACTATTACTTTAAAATCTACAGAGATAGAGAAAGTAGCTATTAACTTATATAATCTCAAGGCAGATTTAAATATTAAAGGAACTATTAAATCTGTAACGTTACCTTTAATAGTCTCAGAAAATGGAAATAAGATTAGTATTAAATCAGATTTTACTATAGATAGGCTAGATTATAAAGTTGGTAAGAGTAGTTTTTTATTGTCTAGAAAAGTGGTTACTAACGTGAACTTTTTAGCAGTTAAATAACTCCTTTTTTATCATCTTTTGTGAATATTTTATATAACTTTTCAAGAATGTTATTCTTATTTTTGCTCTTTTTTTAGAGATTGAGTTTATGGATTTTCACGAGATATTAGGTTATTTGGCAGCTTTTCTAACAACCGCATCTTTTTTACCACAAGTTTATAAAACTTGGAAGACAAAATCTACAGAAGGTTTGTCTCTTAGTATGTATACAATATTCTTTACAGGGATAGTTTGTTGGTTAGTTTATGGAATATATTTAAATAGTTTACCTATTATTTTAGCGAATACTATTACTGGTGTTTCTGCATTTTTACTTATTGTAATGAAATTAAAATTTAAGTAATGAATATAATTTAAGATTATATTTAAAAGAGAAAAGGGTTTTTAATGATCTTATTTATTTTGAGAATTATAGTATTAAGAGGAGTAAAATAAAAGATTTTTAAACTTTTTTAGTATTTTCATTTTCCATACATAACTACACCTTTATTGAAATTTTGCAAAAAAGTACATAACGCAAATTATTATCGAACGGTAGAAGATATTCCAGATAATATCTGGAAAGAACTTAACTGTACAGGTAATTTATATTTTAATCCTAGCTATTTATCAGCGATTGCTAACCATCACAAAAAAATTGATTTTTGGTATGTTGTTTTATTTGATGATCATTACAATCCTATTGCTTTTGCTACAATTCAAGTAGTGAATTTTTATTTAGAGAATGTTCAAAATGAATTACAAAGTATCGTAGATAAAATTAAAAAAATAGGAAGAAAACTTCATTTAATTTCCGATCGAAAACCTTTAAAAATATTAACCTGCGGAAATACTTTTGTCAGTGGGGAACATGGAATATTTATTAAGGAAGGACAAAATAAACAAAAAGTAATTAAACAAATTTCAAAATCTGTTTTGCAGTTAGTAAATGACAAAGCTCATTTTAATTATAGAATTCATGGTTTTATGCTAAAGGATTTTGTAAAAGAGTCTTTATTTATTAGTGATGAATTACTAGAATATAATTATCATTCTTTCAATGTAGAACCAAATATGTTAATGCAGATAGATAAAGATTGGTCTGATTTTAATGATTATTTAGGAGCAATGAAAACTAAATTTAGAGTAAAAGCTAAAAAAGCTATGGAGCGCAGTTTTACTTTGAAAACTATAGATATTAACGAATATAATATCAATATTTATTTGGAAGATTTATCAAAGCTATATAAAAACGTATCATCTAAAGCTGGGTTTAATTTAGGAGTGTTTAATTTGTATTCTTACAAGGCTTTAAAAGAAAATTTACAGCAAAATTATATTATAAAAGGGTATTTGTTAAATGGTAAATTAATAGGTTTTTTATCTGGTATTATTAATCAACTAAATTTAGATGCACATTTTGTAGGTATAGATTATACTTACAATAGAGAGTTTGCTATATATCAAAGAATGTTATACGATTATATTTCTATAGCAATTTATCATAAATTATCTCAAATTAATTTCGGAAGAACAGCAAGTGAAATAAAAAGTTCGGTAGGAGCAGAACCTCAGGATTTAACGATTTATTTCAGACATAAAAATAGTATCCCAAATAAGATTTTAAAATATTTTATAGATAAAATTCAACCTACTCCTTTTCAACAAAAGCACCCTTTTAAAGCCAAAAACCTTGTTAAGCCAAACTAAAAAGAGTACTTTTAACTAATAAATCAACCTTATGAAGAATACTACAGAACTCGTAAATATTCTTACACTTGAAGATCAAGGAGATAATAATTTTAGTGGAATAAGTAAAGATATTGGCAGTCCAAATGTATTTGGAGGACAAGTTTTAGCACAATCTTTAAATGCAGCTACTCGAACAGTAGATGCTAAAAGAATTTTACACTCTTTACATTCTTATTTTTTAGAACCAGGGAATTTAGAACTACCTATTATATATAATGTGCAAACTATTCGAGATGGTGGAAGTTTTTCAACCAGAAGAGTTACTGCACATCAAGGTGATAAAACCATTTTTATTTTGGCGTGTTCTTTTCATAAAAGAGAAGAAGGTTACGAACACCAAATGCCAATAAAGAAAGAGATGAAACAACCTGAAGATTTGTTAAGTTGGACAGATATGTTAGATCAGTTTGGTGATTTTCTTCCTAAAAAAATGAAAGCTTTTTTAAGTATAGAAAGGCCAATAGAGTTTAAACCAGTTCAAGTAGTAAACCCTTTCGATCAAAAAGATTTACCACCAGTTGTTGATGTATGGTTTAAATTAAAAGGAGATTCTAAAAATTTAAGTTTAGCACAAAAACAACAAATATTAACTTATATATCAGATTATAATATTTTAACAGCTTGCTTATATCCAAATGCAAGTAAAGCACATTTCGGAAATACACAGATGGCGAGTTTAGATCACTCTATGTGGTTTTATCGTGATTTCGATTTTAGTGATTGGATGTTGTTTTCAGTTGAAAGCCCGAACTCTTTTGGAGCTAGAGGGTTTGCTTGTGGAAATATTTATACAAGAGATGGAAAATTAGTAGCTTCTGTAGCACAAGAAGGTTTAATGAGACCAGCAAGAAAGAAATAAAATTATGAGTCCTTTTTTATATGTATTGTCAGTAAATGGATTATTATTCCTATTTAGTTTAATTTTTCATTTTTTTCCTCCAAAGAAAATTAATTCTTTTTATGGTTATCGAACTTTTCGAACCATGCAGAATCAAAAGATTTGGGATTTTGCTAATGGTTATTTTAATAAACAGTTTTTGTTATACTCAGGAATTTCCTTTTTAGGAGCCATAGCGTTAGTGTTTATCAATCCTGAATTAAGTTGGCAACCTATGGTTTTATTAGTATTGTGTTTAGCTGTCTCTGTGGTTAAAACAGAACAAGAATTAAATAAATTTTTTGATAAAGAAGGTAAAAAACTTAAAAAATAATTTTATTTATACTCTTCTTTCAATAATAAAATATCATCAATAATTTTCTTGATGTTTTCAAACTTTGTTCCGTCGTATATACCTCGAATTCTTTTTTCTTTATCAATTAAGACGAAATTTTCAGTATGTATAAAATCTTGTTCACCACCGTCACCTTCATCTAAAACAGCACAATAACTTTTTCTTGCTAATTCGTAAATATGTTTTTTGTCGCCAGTAACTACATTCCATTTTTTATCGATAATTCCCATACGTCTACTATATGCTTTTAAAGCAGGAACAGAATCTTTTTTAGGAGTAACAGAATGTGATAAAAAACGAATATCATCATCATTTTTAAAATACTCTTGTAATTCAACCATATTAGTTGCCATTGGAATACAAATTCCTTTACAAGTGGCAAAAAAGAAATCTGCTACATAAATTTTCCCTTTATAGTTTTCTTGAGTAATTTTTTCTCCGTTTTGATTGATTAGCTCAAAATCTGATATTGTATGATTTTTAGTAAACATACGGATTGATTTATCAACTAATTTCGGATTTATATCAGCAGGGTTGTAAATAGGTAGCTTTTGATCAACTTTAACTAAGAAATAATAGCAAGGTAAAACAATTATAGAAAAGAAAATAAGAAAAATAAAAGTGTATTTCGATTTTTTAAAAAAAGCAACATTCATTATAAGTAGCGTAATTATAATGCAAAAATACAGCTTAAAAAAAGGGAATCCTAAAATCTTTGTTAAAACATATGAAAGAAGAAAAGCCGAATTTTTAGAACTCTACTTAAAAGTGTACATTTGTTAAATTTTATAGAAAAGACACTACAAACCATTTATGGAAATATTTATAAAAGCATCACAGTTTATTTTAAGTTTATCATTACTTATTGTTCTTCATGAATTAGGACATTTTATACCTGCTAAACTATTTAAAACCAAAGTAGAAAAGTTTTATTTGTTTTTCGATTATAAATTTTCCTTATTTAAAAAGAAAGTAGGAGAAACTGTATATGGGATTGGGTGGATTCCTTTAGGAGGTTATGTTAAAATTGCTGGAATGATTGATGAAAGTATGGATACTGAACAAATGAAAGGAGAACCACAACCATGGGAATTTCGTTCAAAACCAGCTTGGCAAAGACTTATTATTATGTTAGGAGGTGTAATTGTGAATTTCATTTTAGGAATTTTAATTTATATCTGTTTAATGTGGGCTTATGGGGAAAAATATTTGCCAAATGAAAATGTAGTAGATGGACTTTGGGTTCAAGATCAATTGGCTGAAAGTTTGGCTTTAAAAACAGGAGATAAAGTAATTTCTGTTGATGGAGTAAAAATAAATAAATTCAATCAAATACCTATTGAGTTAATCAATGGAGAACGTTTTGTAATTGAACGAAACGGAGAAAAAATTGAAAAAGAAGTTCCTGTGAATTTTATTTCTATGTTGGTAGATAGAGATAGAGATGCAGGGAGTTTTATTTTACCTAGATATCCTTTTGTTATTTCTTCAATTAGTGATAAATCTGCAAATAAAAATTCTGGTTTACAGCCTAAAGATATTATAATAACTATTGGAGGAACTCCTATTAAGTATTTTGATGAAGGTAAAGATATTTTTGCCAAATTAAAAGGTACTAAAACAACAATAGAAGTAAAACGTGGTGAAGAGAAAAAAACTATAGAAGTTCAGGTTAATGATGAAGGGAAATTAGGTGTAGGTTTAGCTCAATTACCATTAAAAGATTTAGAAAGATTAGGATATTATAGTTTAGAAACTAAGACTTATTCCTTCACAGAAGCAATACCAGCAGGTTTAAATAAATCATGGAGTACTTTAACGGGGTATATAAAACAACTTAAAAAAATATTTAATCCAAGTACAGGAGCTTATAAAGGTTTAGGAGGATTTATCTCTATTGGAAGTATTTTTCCAGCTGAATGGAGTACTCAAGCCTTCTGGAATATTACAGCCTTTTTATCAATTATGTTAGGTTTTATGAATTTATTACCTATTCCTGCTTTAGATGGTGGACATGTAGTATTTACTTTGTGGGAAATGATTACAGGAAAAAAACCTGGTGATAAGTTTTTAGAATATGCACAATTATTAGGTTTCGTTATATTATTAGCTCTTTTAATCTTTGCTAATGGAAATGATGTTGTGCGTTTAATAAGTAGTTGGACGAAATAAAATTCGTCCAAACTTAATTATGTAGCTGTCTTTACTTTTAATGAAAAATTAAAGAGGCTTACCCAATAATAATCTTTTCTACAATCTAAACAATTGTAAAATTTTAAGAAAAAGATATGTTTTGCAATACCTATTCTTCTTTTTCTTATGCGGTTATTAGAACCACAATGTGGACAAGTTTTCATGAATTTTATTTAGTAGTTAGTATAATTCCCCAACAGTTAAAATTAATTCATAAAAAATATATTGAATAAAAAAAAGAAGGGGATTTTTCCCCTTCTTTTTTCTTTATGAAATATTGTTAGTTTTATTAGTTCTTGTAATGGCTTGTTCGTTTTTCCAATCAATCCATTTCTGACCTTTTATTCGTCGCATTATATTATCGATAGTTCGCATAATAAACACATTGTAAACTGCTTTTCCAAGGTTTTTAGGGTTTCTAGCTATAGCACGAAGACTCATAGAAAAACCTGGTGTTATGTAGCGCATATAATGCCAATAACCTTCTGGCATATATAAAACATTTCCATGTTCTAATTCTGCAACATGACCTTTGGCATGTTTCAATGCTGGCCATTTGTCAAAATCAGGATTATTAAAGTCGATATCTTCTCTTGTAATTAACGAATGTGGTATTTTATAAAGATGTTTATTTTGCTTTTGATCGAACAAAATACATTTCTTTTTTCCTTCAAAATGAAAATGAAAGATATTAGCTAAATCAATATCATAATGCATGAATGTATACGAGTCTCTTCCTCCAAAGAATAACATTGGTAAACCTTTCATTAATCGTAATCCAAAATCAGGGTAAGAAAAATCTTTTTGAAGCACAGGTACTTCTTTTAAGATGTTCCATAGGAAAATTCGAAACTTAGTAGGTTCGCGTTTTAACAAATCTACATATTCACTCATTTTCATTTTAGCGTGAGGTTCGTTAAAACCATCTTTATAATCTACAGGTCTATCGTCGTATAAAGGAACAGTTTTATCACCAGCAATCTCTTTCATATATTCTAAAGACCATTTAGAATATGCAGGCCAATCTTCAATAAAACGCTCAATAACTACAGGTTTTTGAGGCTTGAAATAGTTCTTGATAAAGTCTTCTTTAGTAATAGTTTCAACTCTATCTATTTGTTCCAATTGTAATCCCATTAGTCAAATTTTGATAACCGCAAAGTTAAGAAAACGTTACGAAACCTTTTTTAAAAGTAATTGTTAAAATAAATTATCCTATTTATATTATCTATTTTAAGCTTTTACTTGTTTAGCTTCTTGTTTTTTAACCTCATTTCTTTCAATCGTATGACCTGGTCTTGTCCATTTTGGTTTTTCACCTAAATCTTTATATTGAGAATCTTCTGCCTCAACTGTTTTAGGTTGCATTTTCTTGATAAATGGCTTTTGAGGATTTAAACCAAGTAATTCGAATAACTTCATGTCTTCGTTTACATCTGGGTTTGGAGTAGTTAATAACTTATCTCCAGCAAAAATAGAATTCGCTCCAGCAAAGAAACACATGGTTTGTCCTTCCTGGCTCATTTGCGTTCTACCAGCAGATAAACGTACTTGAGTTTCTGGCATTACAATACGAGTTGTTGCTACCATTCTTACCATTTCCCAAATAGAAACAGGTTTTTGATCTTCTAATGGAGTTCCATCAACAGCAACTAATGCATTAATTGGCACAGATTCTGGTTGTGGATTTAAAGTAGATAATGCAACTAACATTCCTGCTCTATCTTCAATAGCTTCACCCATTCCAATAATTCCACCAGAACAAACCGTTACATTGGTTTTACGAACATTGTCAATAGTTTCTAAACGATCTTCAAAACCTCTGGTTGAAATTACTTCTTTATAGTATTCTTCAGATGAATCTAAATTGTGGTTATATGCATATAAACCAGCTTCAGCTAAACGGTGTGCTTGGTTTTCTGTAATCATACCTAAAGTACAACAAACCTCCATATCTAGCTTATTAATTGTACGAACCATTTCTAACACTTGATCGAATTCTGGTCCGTCTTTTACATTTCTCCAAGCTGCACCCATACAAACTCTAGAGCTTCCAGAAGCTTTAGCACGTAATGCTTGAGCTTTAACTTGGTTAACACTCATTAAATCATTTCCTTCAACATCTGTATGATATCTTGCTGCTTGTGGGCAATATCCACAATCTTCTGGGCATCCTCCTGTCTTTATAGAAAGTAATGTAGATACCTGTACTGTATTTGGATCGTGGTGTTTACGATGAATAGTTGCTGCGTCATATAACAGCTCCATCATAGGCTTATTATAAATTGCTAAAATTTCTTCTTTCGTCCAGTTATGTCTAGTCTCACTCATATAGTCGTCATTGTTTGCGTTATCAAAAGTAGGAAAACTAATTGTATTATTATACTATTTTGAAATTAAAACTGATACAGCATTTCCTCCAAAACCAACGGCATTTATTATTATTTTTTGAATCTTTTTAGGTTTCTTTTGAGCTTGAGCAAAAGGAACTTCTATTAATTTTTGATGTGTTAACATTAATAAGCCTAATTCAAAATTTAAAAGTCCAGATGCTCCAAAAGTGTGTCCTAATTTCCACTTATTTGTAGTTAAAAAAGGTTGGTGATCTCCGAATACTTTTTTAACTGCATTTATTTCTGATGAATCTCCCTTTATAGTTCCTGGTGCGTGCATTACAATTGCATCTACTTCGCTTAGGTCGATGTTTTTACACGCCATTTTCATCGATTTTTGAAAACATTCAGCATCAGCAGTAACAGATGTATTATGTTTTAAAACTTCAGTAGCATAACCGATACCTTCAATTTTTGCTACAGTTTTATCAGAAATTTCATTTTCTAAACATACAACAGCAGCGCCTTCACCTAGTATCATGGTATTTTTGGTTTTGTTCAAATCAAAGGCCTTACAAGGATAACCTTCAGTTTCTTTTGAATACACTTTAAGTGCTTTCATTTGCGCTACGGTAAATTCAGTTAATGGAGCTTCACTTCCACCAACTAAAAATTTATCACATAAACCAGCTTGTAACCAGGCAACTCCATTCAAAAGAGAATGTAATGCTGTAGAACAAGTAATAGAGTGAGATATTTCTGGTCCACTACTTTTTAAATCATGAGCAATCCAAGAAGAAATATTTCCTAATGTTGTTGTTGGAGAACTTAAGGTGGAAGAAGTTCCATTCTGTAAAAATTCTTCGTGATATTTTTCGAATAAAGCTGTAGCACCTCTAGAAGATCCGATATTAATACCAAAGTCGTCACCAGTTTTCCAGTCTGCTTTTTCTATAGCTTTTCGTGAAGCATAGATAGCAAAGAGAACAGTATTGTCTAGATTTTTATATTTATTATCAGACTTTTTTAATTCTTCAATAGCTTTTAAATCTTCATCTGAAATTTTAGAGACCCATTCAGAGAAATGTTTAAACTCTTTTTTGGTCATTCGATGATTGTCATCCAAATAACTTGTCCATACTTCTTCAGAAGTTTTTCCTAGTGGAGAAATTGAAGCAAAAGCTGAGATTGATATTGGTTTCAAAACAAAAAATTTGAGCAAAATTAAGCTTTATCTAATAAAGAAACTTTAATTTATATCTGTTTTAGCTTTAATTAATAAAAACTAAACAATTTCAAATAAAATGTTGTAACAATATAAAATTAAATTAGTCTTATTGAAAAAAATATATGAATGAAAGATCTCAAAAAAGTTGGTTAGGTAGAAATTGGCCTTGGGTATTACCTGTAGGATGTTGCTCTGGTTGTTTAATAATGATACTAGTATTTGTTTTTGGATTTGGAGCTGTAATATTTGGTGTAGTTAATGAGTTTGTAGATTCTTCTCCATTAGATGAAGTTACTGAAATAGCAAAACAAAATAGAAGAGTTGCCGAACTATTAGGTAATGATATCGAATCGAAAGGGTTTCCTAATGGAAACATTTCTATAAAAAATGATGGAGGAGAAGTAGATTTTTCTATTCAGATAGTTGGAGAAAAAGGAGAAGGAACTTTAGTTGTAAAAGGAATTCGTGTCGATAAAAAATGGGTATACGAAGATTTATATGTGTTGATTAAAGAAACAGGAGAACAAATTAACTTATTAGAAAAGGAAAAGATTCTAGAGCGTATCTAGAATCTTTTTTGATTTTAAAATTTTAAATAAGCTAGGTAACCAACTTGAAACTGACTAAAACCATTTGTTTCTTGATTAGCCGTGTTTGTGTATCTATATCTAAAAAAGAACTTATTATCACTATTTATATTAGGAGTGTAAAATGTTGAAAGTTCTATTCCATGTAACCATTGTCCATCATTTTGTACTGTAGAAAAACCGTTAAAATCAGTTCCTTTAGGAATTAAGATTTTGTTTGGCCTATATATTAGTGCACCACCAAAACGTTCTTCAGGTCGAATTCTTACTTTGGCTTCAGGGTATAGGTTAAAATAGCCAACATTTTTATTAAATTGAGTACTAGTATTAATAACTCGTGTTCTACCATAATGAACACCTCCGTTTAATTCAAAACGTAATTTAGAATTAGGTACATCGAATGTAAAAGCATTTAAATCAAAGCCAATAGAAGTGTTTTTGTAACGTATTAAATCTAAATATGAAATGGTGTTATTAGATAAGGTTAACTCTTCCTCTCTATCTTCTATTCTAGCCCAATTAAAACTAGGTTTCACATAATTTACCCAACCTACATTTCTACCTCTCGATCCTCTAATTAAATAACGTCTAGTCCAAAGAGGAATTAATTTTTCAATTTCAACTTGAATTAAACCATTTGGGTCTGCTTGATTGAAACCTATAAAATCACTAAAAAATCGAGCGCCTAAAATTTTTGAAGATTTTTCTTTTTTTAGCTCTAAACTAAATTCTTTATTTAAATCATCTTGAGGAAGAGAAATAGTTTGGTTTTTTGGACTAAAATCTAAACGGTCATTTTGATGTTTTTGTATATACATTTTTATAACATCTGTTACAGGTATAGAAAAAATTGCTTCTCTACCTTCATAATACGTTAATTCGTAATTATGTAAATCATCAAAATCTGTTCGAGAACTAAAGCCTAAAGGAAATGCATTAACGAATTTCAATTCTTTATTTGTGATATCTGAAATTTGTTTTACCAAAGGTTCATTGTAAAACTTATTCATATATTCCTTTACTTGTTGAAAAGACAAATCTGGATTAGTTCCTGGTTTAGCGTAATTTTTCCATACTAAATCTTCCGGAATAAGCGCTTTTTTTACTTTACCTGTAATAGTGATATGTTCTATGAATCCATTATTAATATCCAGTTGAATGTCATCGATTTTAAATTCATATAAAGGAATGTCTAAGATTTGTTTCCTTTTATTTACAATATATTGATCAATTTTTATTTCTAAATCCCTCTTTTCTTTTTCAATTTTTTTAGTTGTTTCTTTTACTTTAAGCGAATATTCTTTTTCTAAATCTTTAAGCTTCGTTTTTAGTTTGTTAGATTCGTTTATTTTTTCTGTTACTTCTCTCTTTTTTTTCTTTAATGTTAACTCTTTGCTCTTTAGTAATTCATTAGAAATTAAGTTGTTAGTTAGGTCATTTAAACTTAGTATGCTATCTAGTGTAGAATCTGTTAATTGTTCTTTGAATGTGTTTTTGATGTTTTCAACTCTTTGTTTTAGTTTTTTTTGTTCTTCTATTTCGGTTTCAAGTTGATTTGAATCTGATTCTAAGTTAATTACTTGATAATCTAGTTCTAAGATTTTATTTTGAATTGAGTTTTTATCTAGATCAATTTTTTTGCGAAGGTCATTTTTAATTATCTCAGTATCCTCTATTAAAATTTTTTTTGCCTTTAAATCTTTTTTGTATGTGATATAATTTTTAAAAATATCATCTCCTTCTAATAGTTGATCCATTTTATAAGCATTATATTCCTTTTTAAGAATTTTTCGTATTTCGTGTCTTTCAAATTTTTTTAACTCTTCGAATTTATTGTTCTTGATATAATTAACAAAATCAGGGTTTTTAAAATTGGCAGTGTCTAAATCAGATTTCTTTTTATTATCAATGCACCTTGCGAGTTTATAAAAATCTGTACTACCAGAAATTTTTGTAATATTTACATCTAAAGCATATTTCAATGTTCCAGCTACAGGTTCCGTATCGTATTGAAATGCTGTAATTATAAGTGCGTTGAAAAACTGATATATGTTACGAGTTTCTTTTTCATAATCTTCTAAATTTACTATTTCATTTTCAGAAATTACTTCATCATCTTCTTTTCCTTCATAACTATTTATTGCAATTATAGCTTCTTTAAGTTTACTTTTAAAAATTGTTTCTATAAAAGGAGAAACATCAAAACTAATATTTTCACCTTCTTTATTTTTAAATGATAAATTCTTGTCGTTTTTTAAAGAAAAAGTAATGTTGTTAGCAGATTTTGCAGAAGCATAAATCAATATGGTTTTATCTTCTTGCGTAAATGTATAAGGTTGAATTTGCTTTTGAGCAATAACAATATACCCTATAGCTAAACAGAATAGAGTTAGTTTAAGTCTCACTGTAGATTAAGTAATTGGTTAACAGTTATCTAATCTACATTGATATGAAAGTAGTTGTACAGGAAAAACACCCTTTTTTTAAAAAAACACCTATAAATAGGTATTTAAAACATATTCAATTGTAGAATACACTTTTTCTAATTGTTTATCTGTAATTACATATGGAACCTGAATGTAAATTGTATTTCCTAGAGGTCTTAAAAACACACCTTCTTTCATAAATGAGGATAATAATAAGTCTCTTAAAGTTCCATAACGTTCCATATTTGTGTCTAAATCTAAAGCGAAAATTACACCAATAGATCGGGTTGATTTTACTTTAGCGTGTGTTTTAATTTTTTCACTAAACGCAATATGTGATTTACTAATTCGCTGAATATTTTCTTTAATTTCTTCTGAAGTTAATAAATCTATACTTGCAATAGCAGCCGCACAACCTATTGGATTTGCAGAATAGGTATGACAATGGAAATATCCTTTAGCAATATCGTTACTTAAGAAGGCATCGTATATTTTCTGGGTACAAGAAGTAATTGCCATTGGAACTAATCCGCCAGTTAATGCTTTACTCAAACAAATGATATCTGGTTTTGTAGCTACATGATCTGAAGCAAAGTTTTTTCCTGTTTTACCAAAACCAGTCATTACTTCATCTGCAATAGTTAAAACATCATTGTTTTTACAATATTCAATAATTTGATTTAATCCTTCAATATTGTGAATTTTCATTCCAGCAGCTCCTTGAACAATAGGTTCGTAAACAAAAGCAGCTATTTTATTATTGGCTATAATTTCAGATAATTGTTCTAAGATTTCAACATGATTCTCTCCATTTGGTACTGGAATTCTATGAATATTAATTAGAAAATCTTCAAAAGGGCCATTATAAACTGAAAGTCCAGACGTAGACATGGCTCCGAAAGTGTCTCCGTGAAAACCATTTTCAAAAGCAATAAAAGTAGTACGCTTATCTCCAATATTGAAATAATACTGTAAAGCCATTTTAATTGCAGACTCTACAGCTGTTGAACCATTATCGTTAAAGAAAATTTTAGCTTGATTTTCAGGAAGAATTTGAATCAGTTTTTCTGAAAGTTCTACAGCAGCAGGGTGAGTAAAATCACTAAACATGATTTGATCTAATTGCTGCATTTGCTGATAAACACGATTGGTAATAAAATCGTTACAATGGCCAAACATGCATGTGTACCAAGAGGAAATAGCATCGATATATTCGTTACCATGTTCATCTGTAAGTATACATCCTTTGGCTTTTACAATTCCTAAACTATTCGGGTGTGTTTGGTGTTGTTTTAAAGGATGCCAAATGTGTTTTTTATCGCGTTCTTGTAGTGTCATGGTTTCATTTTATTAATTAACGTTATGCTGACCTTAATTCATCATTATGAGATACAGAAATTAATTCAGGGTGACGTTTACTAATTTTTAGCAAAAATAGTTGTTTTAATAAGATCTAGAGATTGCCGTCATGCTGAACTTGTTTCAGCATCGCATAAAAATTAATATTCTAGTGTTTTTAAAGTTGGATTTACCTTTTTAATCAAGTTTATTTTCCATTCTTTACGCCAATTCTTTAGTTGTTTTTCTCTTGAAATAGCTTGGCGAATGTCTGAAAACTTTTCAAAGTAAATTAAATCTGATAAATTATATTTTTTAGTAAAAGCAGAACCAACTCCTTGTTTATGTTCTAGAATTCGTTTTTCTAAATTGGAAGTAACTCCAATATAAAAAGTCGTTCTATATGTGTTTGTAAGTATGTAAACAAAGCTTTGTTTCATCATTATGAGACCCTGAAATAAATTCAGGGTGACGGTTTATAAGTTTCAAACAAAAATAATTGTTTTAATAAAACCTAGAAATTGCCGTCATGCTGAACTTGTTTCAGCATCACATCAAAAAAAGTAAGCTTTAGATATTCTAATAAAATTAGATGTTTTACAACTTATCTTTAAACAGTTCAGCGTATTCTTTAATTACATTCTGATCAATGTAAGGTTCTTCTTCAATTCTTCCAATTACGGGAACTTCACTCATTTTTTTAATGATACTTTCTGTGGTTGGATGCTCATCTCCACTAAAAATTAAAGAAATATCAAAACCTTTTTCTTTCAGTAAATTTAAAGTCAATAAGGTGTGATTAATACTTCCTAGATAATGACGAGAAACTACAATAACTTTATAATCTGGTTGAATTAAATCTAAAATAGTATGGACATCGTTTAACGGAACTAAAAGTCCACCCGCACCTTCGATAACTAAATTATTTTGAGTTTCTGGAGCTTTAATTTGATTGATGTCAATCGTGATTCCATCAATTTCAGCAGAAGCATGCGGACTCATAGGTGTTTGTAACGCATAGCTATTTGGATGAAAAACAGATTTTTTGTTCGTTACTAATTTTTCTACTTTATGTGTATCTGAATAGTCTAAATCGCCAGATTGGATTGGTTTCCAATAATCAGCCTCTAAAGCTTCTGTAATAATTGCAGAAGCAACAGTTTTTCCTACTTCTGTAGAAATACCGGTGATAAAATATTTTTTCATTTAAAGATTGTTTTACAATCGTTACAAATTAATTTTCGTGGTTCAAAAAATGGGAAAAGCATGTGAAAGAAATTCTTTCGCTGTACATCGGCTACTAAAATCCTTGTAGAATTACAATTCGGACAATGAATGGCATTACCTTTATTGTCGGTCTCATAAGTCCTGATATCGTTATAAATTTCTGAAGCTTTTTTTAAATCTTGATTAAAAACTAAAAGTTTTACACCACCAATAGCTTGACTAATCAATGGATCTGAATCTATCGTAGTTTCATCCATTAACATGGTTCTAATGTTTTCAGAATCTAACTTAGATTTCACCAATTGAGCTTCAGTGGAATATTCAAAAACAGCTAAAATTGTATAATCTTCTCTCATCTTTCTATTTTAAACAAAGGTAGCAAGTTGTTCTAATATAGTTGTAATGTCTTTTTTAGAATTAAAACTGTGCAAACAGAAACGTAATCGTTCTTGGCCTTCAGGAACTGTTGGAGAAAGAATAGGTTTTATATTGAATCCGTTTTCTTGTAATTGTAGTGCAATAGCTTTTGTTTTTTCTATTCCAGAAATTACAGAGCAATGAATAGCAGAGTTACTTTCAATAAAAGAATTATCTAACTGTAATCGTATTACTTCACTTTTAAAGAAATTGATATTCTCTTCTAGTTGCTGAATGATTTCTGAATTTAAATGTAGGTAAGCAACTTGAATTGTGGCCAATGCATGAGGAGACAAACCTGTGGTATAGATAAAACTTCTAGAAAAATTAATTAAATAACTGTATAGTTTTTCACTTCCTAAGATTGTTGCTCCATGACAACCTAAAGCTTTTCCGTAAGTAATAATTCTAGCAAAAACTTCATTTTCCAATTGTAATTGTTGAACTAAACCTTCACCTTTTTCTCCGAAAACACCTAAAGCATGAGCTTCATCAACAACCAAATACGCATTGTGCTGTTTTGCAACAGTAATTAATCCGTTAAGATTTGGTGTATCACCATCCATAGAAAATACAGATTCTGTAACAATGTAAATGGTGTCATACTGAACTCGTTTCAGCATCTCATCTAGGTTTTCTAAATCATTATGCTTGAATTTATAGCTTTTTGCATTCGAAAGTTGAATTCCGTCTCGAATAGAAGCATGGATATATTCATCATATAAAATCACATCACCACGTTGTGGAACACAAGAAAAGAATCCGACGTTAGCATCGTAACCAGAATTAAAAAGTAATGCTTTTTGTGAATTATGAAACTGAGCAATATAGTTTTCAGTTTCTTGATATAATTGATGATTTCCTGAAATTAAACGAGAGCCTGTAGCTCCATTGATTTTGATATTTTTATTTAATAACAACTGATGTGCTTGATCGAAAACAAATTCAGATTGTGCTAAACCTAAATAATCATTAGAATAAAAATCAATACCATTGGTATCCGAGTTTAAACTTCTTAAGGTGTTAGAAGTTCTTCTTTGAGTGAGTTTTTGTTCTAGTTTTTTTGGAAAATTCATTAGAACAAAAATACTAAACGCGTGAATAGTATTTCTTGAAGAATAACTATTTTGTTTTTAACTGTTTTTTTAGGGGGGTTTTCCTTAAAAAGGTTTGTTTTTTTTCCTTGTATTATTAGTCAGTATTCGTAATAAAATTGTCGTAATAAAAAAACACAAGATGAATACTGTAATTATAAATTCTATTGGAACAGCGACTCCAGGAGCTTCAAAAATTTTATCAGATGCATTAAAGGTGCCTCAAGATTATATATTGAAATTACTATATAATGCACCTTCTATTTTATTTCAAAAAGTAGATGAAAATACAGCTTTAAAAGCAGAAGATACGTTAAGAAAATTAGGTTTAGATGTATCGGTACACGATGAAGAAGAAACGATTAATTTAACTACCGAACTAGTAGACGTTAGTATTAGTTTTGAAGATGTCTTAACATTACCTAAAGTAACAGAGCAATTGGCTACATTTTTAGGTTGTAAACGTACAGAAGTTTTAAATCTACTTTTAAATGAGCCAAGTATAGTTCTAGGAAATGTTTCTGAAGCTACAGCATTAGCTCTAAAAAAAAGAATTGAGGCTTATGTACATTATTCAAATCCACAAAAAGACTTATATACAATTTTAATTGATTCTAATATTAAAAATTTAGAATTGAAAGCTGTTGAAAAACAACTAAAAACAAAGTTTGAAAAATTAGGAGATAGTTATGTAGCTGAGGATGTTTCGTATACTAACTCACAATGGTTATGGAGAAAATATCAAACAAAAAACATTGTAAAACTAATAAGTCAAACACATCAGTTGGTTAAAGTAAACCTTCTGAATTTTAGCGTAGAAAATAAAAAGCATATATCATATTTAGTAGAAAATGTTGGAATGCCAGAATCAATATTAAAAAATATTCAAGAAGCTTTACCAATTAACTTATTTGAGAATATTAATAGAAAAAGAGCCGAGATTTTAATCCAGAAAGCTGAAGAAATTGGTATAGAGGTAGAAATTGAAAAAGATTTTAATTTCAAAAAGCATTTACATATTACTCATATAAATAACAGTGAAAGTGTAAGAAAAATACTAGCACAATTCTTCTCTAAAGAAGATTTACCTACAAAAAACGCTAATGAATGGAAAAGTAAAAATGCAATTCCTAGTCTAATAGCAAGATATTTATTTGAACAATTAGATCGAATCGGGTGTAATTCAGAAATAATTTAAGTATGGAGCAAAATATGTTACACTACAGAATTGCTGAACGTGGAAAGATATATGCTTTAGATAAAAATTATGGAGAAGCATTACGTTATTACAAAGAAGCTTTAAGGTTAACAAGGGAACAAAAAGATAGTGAGTTATTTTTTCAACATTACAGTCAATGTGTAATGGAAACTTTAGAATTATCTGGAGCTCATGATCAAGTGATTTCATTTTGTGAAAACTACAGAGCATTTTTAAAAGAAAAAGAAGAAGATTTTTTAATAATAAAGCACGAAGCTTTTGTTTGTGAACGCCAAGCAATTCAACATATATTAAGAGAAGAGCAAGAAGAAGCAAAAGGATTATTAACAACAATTCAGAAAAAATTAGGAAAAGGAAAACAACCTATTACAGATGAACTTTTGAATTGGTTATTAAGAGGCTACAAGATTAACCCCGATCAGGTAAGACAATTACAGAAGAAACATAACTATTTCATTGTGAGAAAAGAATCGGTGAATCCTAAAATTGCCATGGATTTACCTGAGGGCATTTCTCCATTTTAATCATTTAAACAGTAAAATATGGCAAACATTAACACATTTGACCAGGGGGCTAAAATCTTACAGAATGTCGATGTAACCAGTATGGTTGCAGGGTTAGCATTAGGTATAGCAAATGCTCAAGAACAACTGGACAACAATTCTGTGAAGCAGATAACTAAACTTGCTCAAACGCAAGTAGGAGGAAAATCGTTATTAGAATTAGGATTCCGACCTGCTTTTTATGCATTTGAACGTGCAGAGATTTCTGCATCGATAAGCTTAAAAATGGCAGTAAAAGAGGAACTTGAAATTGATTTCGAACTAGAATACGATTCTACCAGAAAAAAGGGATATACAGATGAACATATCCAAAAAATTGAAAACAATTATAAGGAAGAAAAGTATAGAGAATTTAAAAGTAGCAGAAAATATTGGACTACTTTATCTAATGAACATACTTTAAAAGTTAATGAAACTACGGTTAACACTAGTACAAAAACAGGAAGTATTGAACGTGTAGATGAAACGGCTAGTAAATTATCATCAGATTCAAAAGTAGAACGAGTAGATTCTGAAATTATTGACACAACAGATGTTGTTTCTACAGACAACACGAACAAAATTCATGTGCATAATTATAAAGGTTATGGAATGTTATCTATGCTTGATTATTATACCGAAGATACGGGCATAGTAAAGATTAATAATTACTCAGGTTTAAGTATTAAATTAAGTAATGCACTAACTATAAACGGATCTGATTTAAACTCTAATCTAGGAAGCATTACTAATTGTGTTTTTAAAATGGGACTTAAAGATGGCGACAAGTTCGATGTATATTTCGCTTTTTCAAAACATCATCCTATAGATTTTGCATACAGTCAAGGAACTGCTCCAAATAACACAAACCAATTAAAAGAGAAGTTAAAGGCTTTGGCTTTCATTATGATGAAGGATAGTGATGTTAAAATTAGAATAGTTGGGCATACAGATAGTGTTAGCGGAGATAATTTCAATAAAGATCTTGGTTTAAAAAGAGCTACAGGAGTAGCCAATTATTTAAAGGCGTTAGGTGTAAATGAAGCTCAAATCACTGAGATTGTTTCTGAAGGAGAAGCTGCTGCCAAAACAGCTGTCGGAGATAATAAAAAAGATGCAGATTATAGAAAAGCTGTAATTGAAGTTAATACGAGTGGGAATGAATATATTTATATCGAAGGAGATAAAACGAATGTGAATTCTCATTTTATTCAATCTGAAGCAGATGCTGTTATAACAACCTGGGCAGCTTCTACTACTTCAGGATTAATTATGTCTCAAGCTAAGTTAGCTGCTTCTACTAATAAAAAATTAAAAGTAGAATCAGGAAGTGACGTTACAATTGATCAGAATGTAAAAACATTATCGGCAATCAATACACAATTCGAAAACAGTAATAAATTTTATTCTCAGGTATCTGGTGATGTAGTGTATTTGTTAAGAAAAGATGCCAAAATAGAGTATACATTATATTCTAACGATACTGAAGAATTGGTGATTGAAGACAAATCTACAAGTACTCAAAATACACAAAATAGTAACGATACTCTACAAATTCATAAAGTAATTAACAGTAAGTATTTCGCAAAATCAGATGTTACAAAAATTAAAGATCCTAAAGTTTCTGCATGGAGTGGTTCTTTAGATTTTCGTTATGCACGTCAATTTGGAATGTCTGTTGAAGGAAATGCATCTGTAACAGCAAGTATGATTTCTATACCAGCACCTACAGAGTTTGAAAATTACGTGCAATCGTTAACTGGAAATACGTCATCTAATTAATTTGATGTATGGAAACACCTAAAGTAATACAACAAATTACCAATGCTCCATTGCCAATGATGTTAGAAAAGTTAGGAACATCTATTGCTAGTGCGCAATCTGCCTTAGATGCTAACTCTATTCGATTGGCTAATGAAATGGCAACGGTTAAAATTAACGTAGGTGATGAGGAGTATAATTTATTAAGTCTGGGGTTTGCACCAACATTTTATGCCTTTACAGAAGCTTCATTAGAAATAAAAATGGAGTTTTCTATAGCTGAATCTGAAAGTTATGGAGGAGCATTAGGTTTTAATTATGGAAAGAGTAGTAACTCAAATAATAATTCCAATAATGCAAATACAAATAGTAGTGATACATCAACGCAAATGTTTGGAGTTTCAGTATCTGCACATTACGCAAGAAAGTATTCTACTTCAGCAGAAGGTTCATCATCTATAGCTGCTAAAATTGTATCGTTACCTGCACCAGATATATACTTTGAAATATTAAAATCAACAATAAATACAGAAGAATAAAAATAAAAAAAAACAAATTATGAATATGTTTAGAGAAAACCCACAAATAGGAAAGGAAATACTTAATGTTCCTATGGGTGATATGATAGAAGGTATGGCAACTTCTATAGCAGAAGCTCAATTAAAATTAGATGCAAATTCGATTGAAGTCGCTGAGATGATGGGTGGTTTAAAAGCTATTACTAAAACTATTAAAGACGAAAATGGAAAAGAAAAAGAAATCATGACTTTCGAAGATAGTCGTGTATTTTTTGGAAGTGAAAAAATGAAAGTATCAGACGCTGTAATAGTGTATAATAATACGACAGATGAAGCAACCAAACATCAAATTTTTAATGAAGCAGGAGATGGAAAAAACAAAAATGTATTTGAAAAAGATCCTAACGACACAACTAAAATTAGATTAAAATCAGGAATCAATGAAACTGCTGAAGTTAGAGTGCCATCTCGAAAATCGATGTTAGAATTAGGTTTTTCACCAACATTCTATCAATTTGTAGATACATTAATGAGAGCTCAGGTTGCAATTTCTTTTACAAGAGAAGGGTCTTCAACAAGTGAGTATTCTAGAAAGAGTGAGCAAAAGGGAGGAAGTTTTGGTTTTGGATTTAGAAGAGGTTTCAGATCAAATAAAACGGTTACTACAACTCAGGTTAATGCGAGTTATTCTCAAAAATTTAGTTATTCTGCAGAAGCTTCAAGTTTATTACAAACGAAGTTAGTCCCAATTCCACCTCCAGCAATTTTAGAAGAACGTATTAGAAAATTAATGGAATTAAATGAATAATTCCAATGGGTAGGATCACTAGAGAAATACAAAACGCCCCTTTACCAGAAATGGTAAAAAGCTTAGGTCTTGGTATTGCAGAAGCACAGAGAGCTTTAGATAAAGTTTCTATGGATTTAGCAAAAGAGCTAGTAGATACCAAAATCGAAATGGGAGGACAAGAGTATAGCTTATTAGCATTAGGTTTTACTCCAACCTTTTATCAGTATGTAGATACGTTTTTCGAGTGTAAAATGTCTGTTTCTATGATGGAATCTAGAGAATTTGGAGCATCAGTTTCAGTTAGTGCTGGTTTTAATGTTGGATTTGTAGCTGTTACAGCTTCGGTTTCAGCAAGCTACTCCCAAAAATATCAATATTCAGCAGAAGCTAGTTCTTTAATAAGAACAAAATTGGTTACAGTTCCAAATCCTCCAGTATTTGAACAAAGATTACAAAGTTTAATTGCTACCGAATTGGAAGCAGAAAGGGATGCATTAAATACTAATAATACTAGTTTGTAATGGCTAAACATTGGAAAAACTTTGTAAAAAAAGAAAAAGCTTCAGAAGAAAAAGAAGAGTTTGATTTTAAAACTCTTCTTTCCTCTGGAGAGAATTCTGAAACAGGAAAATCGTTAGAAGATGTTGTCGAATTTAATTCGAGTTTAAAATCGTTACTAAATGAGCAAAAAGAGTTAGAAGCTCAAATGGCCGAATTAACAGGTAAAAAGGAAGAAGGAGATAGTAATAAGAAGTTTGATTATGAGATAAAAACAATTGATGAAAAAAGGAGGGAAGAAAAAAATGCTGAAAAGAAAAAGAGAAAAAGAAAAAAGGAAGATGATAAATGGAGAGTAGATGTTTCTAATAAGCTTAAAAATAAAGAAGTAATTGCTGGAAAACCTAGGTTAAAAAAGCAGCAACAAAAGAAAATAGAATCGTTGTCTTTACCTAAGTTAAAAAATGAATTAAAAAAAGGAATTAAAGAGGTTAAAAAAAATAAGGATCATTTTAATGGTTTTAAGAAGATTGAAAAAGAATCTTTTTCTGATGTATCTACTCAAAAACTTTCAAACTCATTTACAAAACTAGAGAAAGAAGAATTAAAAATATTACAAAGAAAAATTCAAGGTGTTTCAGAAAAAACGAACAAGGTAAATTCCTTGTTAAACAAGGCAAAAGAGGGTAGGGAAAAGTTATCTGATTTTTTAGATAAATCCTCAAAAAAGGGATCATCAGATTATCAAGATAAAACATCAGAAAATAAAGAAAACAACACTGTTAAAAGTATAGGGAAAACTGTGAATAAAGCTGTGCAGATAGTAAAAACAGCAAGTAAAATATCAGAAGTACATACTGGAATTCAAAAAACATCAGAGAAATTAAAGCCTACCGCTTCTAAATCTGTAGAAAAAAACTTTTCTAAAGGTTTAGAAATTATAGATAGAACAACAAAACAAATTAATAAAGTAGATCAACTTTTTAATACAGTAAATACATACTTAGATAAAACGGATAAAGTTTCTGATGTGCTTAATAAAAAGTTAGAATCGATAAGTTTTACTAGAAAAAAAGAAAAGAAAACGGATAACGATTTTAATCTAGATTTTTTAGAGAAATTAAGAACGAAGAATAAGGAAAATCAAGATTTTAAAGTAGAGGATAAAAAATTAGTTATCGATACAAATACTATAAAAAAGGTAAAATCAGGAATAGATACATTCAAAAAATTAAAAGATAAAAAAGATAGTTTTTCATTTTAAAAACATACCACAATGAGTTCAGTTAACAATGCATTAACTTTAAAACAGATATTATTAGGGATTTCCGATAGTTTGAATGAGGCACAAAATCATTTAAGAAATGTAAAGCCTTATGATGAATTTGGAAGACCAAATACATTATACACATTACCTTATTTAGATTTCAATCTTCAGGTAGAAGCAGAATTTGAAAAAGAAACAAGTTCAGAAACGCAACAATCTGAAGCTATAAGTCCTGTTTCTTATCCTTATGAAACACAGTATAAGAAAGGATATGCTAAATCAATAGCTTTTAAACCTGTGGTAAATACAACAAATACAAAAGAAACAAATAAAGTAACTAGCACTATTTCTGGGCGATTTGTAGCTGTTGTACCTAATGAAGGATTACCACAACTTATTATTAATGCCACACCAAAGAAAACAGGAGTTCATGTTTTTACTATTAATGTAGAAGTGATAAATGCAGCAGGAGAACAAATTTCCGATGCTTTAGTAGAATTTAATTATAATAAACAAAAAACAGACTTATTAAATTCGAACGAAACATTAAATCATACAACTTCATTTTTAAATACTAGCGAAGTAAGAACAGATATAAATGGAAAAGCAGCAGTACAAGTGCAAGTAGATGCTGTAGATTTTGCTAATGGGCATATTTTAATATTAGAAGTAAATGTGGGAAATGTAATTACTAAAATTTCAATACAAAAATAAGTTATGGATATAGAATTAGATTTTATACAGTTTCAAGGTCAATTATTTGATTCGAAAAATACACCAGTTTCTGAGTTTAAAATAGCTATTCAATTTTATAATGCTAACATTTATGATTGGATCACATTAACCACATCTGTAATTCAAGAAGGGAAGTTTAATCATAAAATAGAAATTCCTGATAGAATTTCTACAACAAATCAAACGATAAGAATTGTTAGAGAAGTTTTACAAGAAGGAGGAGTGCCGTCTTTTAGAATTATTAAAATAGATGAAGAACAAGAATTAACAGAAGTAATTGCTTCTAGTTTCAATATTGTTATTCAAAAGGAAAAAGCATTTATTTTAATTGATTTTGGTATAAATTGGTTGTTAGATGAAGTTTTAAAAACCAATGTGAAAACACATATAATTTCAGGAACACCTTTACCTATTTTTAATCTTATTTCTAAAATTTCTAACCTAGAGATTCATAATAAAACTCTTGGCAGAGAAATTATCGCTTTGCAAAAGAATGTTGATAATTACGAAGTTATACAAGAAGAATTTATAACTGAAATTACTGAGTTGAAAAAGCAAATAGAAGAAAAAGAAATTTTATTAAGAGAGTTAAATGTTAGCGTTAACGAATTGAATTCTAAATTACAAGAAGAAATTGAAAATAAGAAAACATTAATTGATGCAATTACAGCTTCGGAAGGACAAAATTTAGAATTTCAAAATAGAATTAAAGAGTTAGAATTGAAATCTGAAGAAAGCGAAATATTACAAAAAAAAATAGAAGAGTTAGAAAGTCAATTACAAATTCAACAAAAAGAAAATGAAGAATTAATAGCAGAGAGAGAAGCTTTTTTATTAAGTGTAAGTAAGCTTCATACTGATATTAGAGATTATAAGAATTTGTTAGTTGCTAAAGATACCGATATAGAAAGAAAACAAATTGTAATAACTAATTTAGAGGAAGAAATACAAAAGTTATCTAAAGAATTAGAAGAATTAAAGGCTTTTCATCAAACAGATCAACCTAATAAATTGTCGGCAAGTAAAGTTTATGGAAGTATTGTAAATGATGTAATTAAAGCAGATGAAGAGTTGATAAATTCAAAATTTAAATTGGCAAATGTGTCATTAAATTTAAAAACTACCGTAGAGAAAGGACCAGAAGGAACCGTGTTAGGGCTTTTAGATTTTGAAACGGCAAAAGTAATAAATGGTGCAGCTATTAGTGATATTAGTATAGATATAGTTCCTAATCAAAATTTAACAACAACTATAGGTGAAAAAATGCCAAATATTTTAGGGCTAACAGAAACAGCTACAAGAAAAAAATTATTAGAATATGGACTTAAACTAGATGTTATTTATCACCCAACTAACGATGAAAATTTAATAGAAGGTCAATCGTTTAAGCAATCACCTGCTCCTAATACAACTATTGTAGAGGGGCAAGAAGTAGTAGTCATTTTCGCAAAATCATTAAACTAATTAAATTATGTCGAATAATTCATACGATTATGTAAAAGATGCATTTGCAGCGCCTTTAGGAGATTTTATCGCTTCTATAGGAGAAGGTGTTGGAGAAGCACAAGCAGCTTTAGATGAAGGTTCATTACGTCAAACATTAGAGATTTATAATAACAATCCTGATGAATCTCATGAAACATTAAAAATGTTAAGAGAAATAGGATATCAACCGACATTTTATACGATACCTAAAACTACAGCTAAAGCAAAAATATCATTATCTATTTCGCAACAAAGTACAGGTATTATAGGTCAAAATCAACGTGCTTTCCGACCAAAAATGTATGCAACTCCAGTGAATGCATCGAATACAAATAAATATAATATGGGGTTAAATGCAACAGCTGAAATTCAATTTGATATTGTTCCAGTTCCGCCATCAGATGCACAAATAATTCGTTTTTTACCCAATGTAATTGAAAAAGAAACAAAAAGCGATGATAATGAGATTATTACTAAAAAAAGAACTTTTAGAGAAATAAAAGAATTATTATTAAACTATGGTTTGTCATATGTAATTCAAGGAGAGACAGAAATGAATCCTGTAAATAATGAAACTGTTTTTACAGCACAAATACCAGCATATGATAAGGATAAAAAGAAACTGCTAAAGGTTGATGATACAATTACTTTGGTTTTGTAATTATAGAAAATATAATGAAATTATAAAGGCAGATTATTTCTGTCTTTATAATTTTTAAAATTAGTTATTATTAAAAATAAGATGAAAATTTTAAAGATTACTATAATCAAATACTTTACGAATTATTAAAAAAAATATAATTTAATAGACCTTAGATGTGAAGAAAAGTAAAAGAGATTTAATAGAAATACTAAAAAACTAAACACGTTTAATCACATTCGTTACTATTCCCCAAATCACAAAGTTGTTTTCTTCGGTAATTTTAATAATTGGATAATCTGGATTTTCAGGCTGTAGCCAAACTTCATTTCCATCTACACGAAGTCTTTTCACAGTAAATTCGCCGTCTAAAAAACAAACAGCAATTTTATTATTTGTTGGAGGAATACTTCGATCGATAACTAATAAATCGTTATCATCTAAACCAGCACCAATCATAGATTGTCCGCTAACACGAGCAAAAAAAGTAGCTTCTTTATTACGAATTAATTCTTCATCTAAAGAAATTCGCGATTCCTTAAAGTCATCAGCAGGAGAAGGAAATCCAGCAGAAATTCCAGTATCAAAGAAAATAGCACCTTCACTATCTGTGCTTTTCGGACTAAAGAATGTTAATGTTACACTCATTTTACAACTATTATATCGTTAATGTTTGTTGTGTATTTAGGAGTTAATCTTTCTTGACGCATTTTCCAAGTTCTTTGCAGATCTTGGCTAGCTAATTTAACACTATTTGACTTATATTTTCGATTAATAAGATCAATAGCATTCATAAGAGGTTTGTGTTTAGGGTCTTCTTTGGTAAATAAGTCGAGTTGAAAGTTATCTTCTGGAACCAAACCTGTAACAATTACACCAGCTCGTTTATACTTTATGCCTGGTTTAAAAATGGTTTTAACAGCTTCAACAGCACATTTACTAATAATTAACGATGAGTTTGTTGGATTTGGGAGAATTACCGTTTTACTTACTCGATGTTGTTCTAAATGTTCTTTATGACGATCACTACGAAGTAAAACAATAATCATATGACAACTGTGTTTTTGCTTTCTTAATTTTTCTGCACAATTAGTCGCAAATGTAGAAACACGTTCTTTAATGTTTTCAATGTCAGAATATGTATATTCGAAACTACGTGTTGTTGCAATTGCTTTTTTATCCTTTTCTTCGTCTAATTGAATGGTTGATTTTCCCAGTAAGTCTTGTTGTAATCTCCAAACGACAATAGAATATTTTTTGCGAACCGTTTCACTATCCAATTGTGTAAAGTCATAAGCTTTTACACAACCAGCGGTTTTTAGTTTTTTCTGAAGTCCACGACCAATTCCCCAAACTTTTTCAATAGGCATCCATTTTAAAGCTTTAATTCTTTTTTCTTCAGAATCAATAACATAAACGCCTCCAGTTTCTTTAAGGAATTTTCGAGCAATTTTATTAGCTAATTTACTTAATGCTTTCGTTGGAGCTATACCAACACAAGTAGGAATTCCGGTCCACTGTAAAATGCGATTTCGAATTTGATTTCCGTAGTCATCTAAATCATAGTTTTCGAAACCTTTAAATTGAAGAAAAGCTTCATCAATAGAATAAATTTCAACATCGGGAGTAAATTGAGCTAGAATTTTCATCACTCGATCACTCATATCTCCGTACAGTGGATAATTAGAAGAAATTACTTTAATGTTGTGTTGTTTACAGTAGTTTTCCCATTTAAAAATTGGAGCTCCCATTGGTAAACCGATTGCTTTAGCTTCATCACTTCTAGAAATTACACACCCATCGTTATTGCTTAAAATAGCTACAGGTTTGTTTTGCAAGTTCGGATTAAAAACTCGCTCGCAAGAAGCATAAAAATTATTACAATCAACTAAAGCAAACATTGTTGCAAATTTAATCATTATATAATAGTTTTTTAAATTATACTATGATATTCATATGCTTTAAACTTTTCCTTATTTTTGTTTTTATGTCGAAAAAATTAAAAATTGATGGTATTGATAAAATTATCATCAAAAGGTTAGTAAAAGACGCAAGAACTCCTATTTTAAGTATAGCAAGAGAAGTTGGAATTTCCGGAGCTGCTATCCATCAAAGATTACGCAAATTAGACGAGTCTAATCTAATAGATGGATACAAAATGGTTTTAAACCCCGAAGCTTTAGGATATACAACAACAGCCTTTGTTGGAATTTTTTTGGAGTCTGCGAGTTTGTATTCCTCAGCAATTAAAAGATTGAAAGATATTCCTGAAGTTGTTGAGAGTCATTATACAACAGGGAATTATGCAGTGTTTATTAAAATTATGTGTAAAAATAATCAAGATTTAATGCATTTGTTAAATAAAGATATCCAGTCTATAAAAGGAGTCTCAAGAACAGAAACATTCATATCTTTGGATCAACAAATAGATCGACAAATAAAAATTTAAATCCCTATAATGAACGAATTTATCGAATACTTTAAACTAGGATTATTTCATGTTTTAGATATCAAAGCATATGACCATATTCTTTTTTTAATTGTTCTAGCAGTTGTTTATCAGTTTAAACAATGGAAAAAAGTATTATGGTTAATTACATTGTTTACCATTGGTCATTCTATAACTCTTGCTTTATCTGCTTTCGGGAAAATTAATGTAAGAGCAGATTTAGTTGAGTTTTTAATTCCGTTAACAATTTTCATTACAGGATTAATGAATGTGTTAACAGCTAGAAAAGCTTCAGTTGGAAAAGAAAATCAAAATTTATTTTTTGCTTTATTCTTTGGTTTAATTCACGGTTTAGGTTTTTCTAATTACTTTAAAATGATGGTGAGTAGAGGTGAGGATAAATTAGTTCCGTTACTAGAATTTGCATTAGGAGTAGAAGCTGCTCAAGTAATTATTGTGGCTTTAATTTTATTATTTGGAGCATTAATACAATCTATTTTTGGAGTAAATAGAAGAGACTGGATTTTAGTTGCATCATCAATAGTAATTGGTTTTGCTTTACAAATGATGGTAGATCGTGCTTTTTGGTAAAAATTAACGTAAAGAACTTAATTTTCTCCGTATTTTAGCTTTCCTATGTCTCTAACAAAAAAAGAATTAAAATACGCCAAAGCTTATTTAAAAATGGCTCATGAATGGGCTAAACTTTCGCACTGTGAAAGGAAGCAAGTAGGCGCTATTATCGTAAAAGATAGGATGATTATTTCTGACGGTTACAATGGTACTCCGACAGGATTTGAAAATATATGCGAAGACGAGGAAGGTTACACAAAATGGTATGTATTGCATGCAGAAGCTAATGCAATTTTAAAAGTAGCAGGTTCCACACAATCTTGTAAAGACGCTACTTTATATATTACATTATCACCTTGTCAACAATGCAGTAAATTAATTCATCAATCAGGAATTAAAAGAGTTATTTATTCTAATAGATATAAAGATATGTCAGGATTAGAATTTTTAGAGAAAGCAGGAGTAGAATTGATTTATTTACCTAATGAATAAAAATTACTTACCAATATATTTCGCAATAGCAGTAACCTTTGGAATTTTAATTGGTTACTTTTTTAATGGTAATTCTTCACGTTTCAGTAAAACATCCGCAAACGAACAAAAGGTAAAACGATTAATTAACTTTATTCAACAAGATTATGTTGATGATGTTGATACAGATCAGTTATTAGATGGAGCTATTGCTGAAATGCTAACAAAATTAGATCCACATTCTGTTTATATTCCTAAAGAAAACTTACAAGCAGTTACCGAAAGTATGCAAGGTAATTTTGTAGGAATAGGAGTTCAATTTCGTTTGATTAATGATTCTATTACTGTAATTCACCCTATGGAAGGTGGGCCAAGTATTAAAAAAGGAATTTTAGCAGGAGATAGAATCTTAATGGCAGACAAAGATACTTTGTATGGAAAACGATTAAGAAATAGGGAGATTTTAAAAAGATTGAAAGGCGCTCCAAATTCAGAAGTAAATTTACAAGTATATCGAAAATCAAACGATAGTTTATTTAATATTACTATTGGAAGAAGTAAAATAAATATTAAAAGTGTAGATGTAGCTTACATGCTAAACGATAGTATCGGTTACATTAAATTAGATCGTTTTGCACAAAATACTTACCGAGAGTTTAAAACCTCATTAGATGATTTATTAGCCAAAGGAATGACCGATTTGGTTTTAGATTTACGAGGAAATGGAGGAGGATTTATTCATATTGCAAATAAAATAGTGGATGAATTTTTAGAAGACGATAAACTAATTGTTTTTACTAAAAATAATGGAGGTGAAGTTGTAGAATCTTTCGCTACTGAAAAAGGGGACTTTGAAAAAGGAGGTTTATACGTTTTAATTGATGAAAACTCAGCTTCAGCTTCTGAAATTGTAGCCGGAGCATTACAAGATAATGACAAAGGAACCATTATTGGAAGAAGATCTTTCGGAAAAGGATTAGTACAAGAAGAAATGGATTTAGGTGATGGTTCTGCGGTACGATTAACTACTGCACGTTATTATACACCTACAGGAAGATCGATACAAAAGCCATATAATAAGAATGGATTAGAGTTAAAAGATCCAAATGCTTTACAGAACAGTGTCAATTATGGAGATGAAGTAGAAAGCCGTTATAGAAACGGAGAATTATTTAGTAAAGACAGTATCAAATTAATAGATAGTTTACAATACAAAACTCCTAAAGGGAAAATTGTTTACGGAGGTGGAGGTATTGTTCCAGATATTTTTGTAGCAATCGATACTACAGCATATTTACCAGCAATTTTCTTTACACCAATGAACGATTTTGCGTTTAATTATGTAGATAATCATAGAGATGAATTAAATAAACTATCTTTTGAGGAGTTTGTTAATGAATTTGATAAAGACAGAAAAATATCAGATCGCTTTTTCGACGAAGTAAAAGATATTAGAACATCTATGCAAACGAAAGAGAAATTAAGAAAACTATTAAAAATTAATATAGCCAGAGAATTATTTAATGATGAAGGTTGGTATCGACTCAATCATTTAGATGATAAAATGATAAAACAAGTTTTAGAACTTGAGAAAAAATAGTAGAACTCGCCTCAGGGCGAGTTTTTTTATGAAAAAAATGAAACTAAAATGTAACCTTTAAAAAAAGTATAGGTATTAATAATAGAAACTAATCAAAACTACCACAAAGTTGAAACATTTAACTGATGAGAAAATAATGATGGCTGTAGCCAATGGAGAGCTAAATAAGCTGTCTATATTATTCGACAGATACCATGTTCGAATTTATAATTTCTTTCAGAAAATGACACACAATAAAATGGTAAGCGAAGATTTAACTCAAGAAGTTTTTATTAAAATTCTAAAATACAGAACATCGTATAATAATGGAAACTTTGCATCTTGGTTATATACAGTAGCAAGAAATATATTTTCGAGTTATTATCAAAAACAAAAAAAAGAGCGAAGTAATATTATAGAAGATGATTTTTTAAACTCAGAAGAAAAACTTTTTATAGACTCAAATAAAGAAGACTTAGAGCACTTACAACGTTCGTTATTAAAGTTAAATGAGAAAGACAGAGAGTTAATAGTAATGCATAAACTTCAAGAAATACAATATGAACAAATTGCGCAAATTGTAGGAAGTTCAGAAAATGCAGTCAAAGTGAAAACGCATAGAGCGTTAAAAAAATTAAAGGAAATTTATTTTCAATCAATAAATACAGTAAGTAACAAAAATTAAAGTATGATGGAATGTAAAGATGTACAAGAACAATTAATGACGTATGTAATGAATGAAGTTGCTGAATCGGAAAGAATAGCGATTGAGAATCATATTCAAACTTGTGATGCTTGTAAAACAGAGTTAGCAAATGTTCAATCTTTTTTAGATGTTATGAATGCTGTTGAAGAAGAACAACCAAGTAATAATTTAAAGCAACGTTTTGAAACTGCTTTACAAGAAGATATCAATAAAGAAGAAACGAAAGTTGTTGCATTAACACCTCAAAAAGAATGGAAAAGTTATTTGCGAGTAGCAGCAAGTATAGTAATATTAATTAGTGGCTATTTCTTAGGAAAATTATCTAATAATGAATCTACGATAAAAACAAATAAAGAACAACAAGCTATATTTTCATTATTAGAAAATCAATCGGCAAGCAAACGAATTTTAGCGATTTCAAAAACGACAACGTATTCAGTAGAAGATACACGTATTATAGATGCTTTAATTAATAAAATGTTTGTAGATAAAAATACCAATGTACGTTTAGCAGCTGTAGAAGCTTTAGCCAAGTTTTCAAGTTTAGAGAAAGTTCGAAATGCTTTATTAAAAGCGTTAGAAACAGATAAAGAACCTTCGGTTCAAATAGAGTTAATCCAAGTTTTAGCAGAAATTCAGGAAAAAAGAGCGCTCGTTCCTATGAAAAAACTGTTAGATCATGAAGAAACTCCAGATTATGTCAAACAAGAGTTAGCGTATAATATACCAACTTTAATTTAATAAAATTATGAGAAAATTAATAACAATAGCAACATTGCTTTTAATGTCTGTAACATATGGACAAAAGAAAAGTTTTACTTACAAATTACAAGGAATTAAAACAGTAAAAATAGATACTGATACAAAAGTTAAAATTACAGCATCAAAAAATAATGAGTTAACTATAAAGGAAAAAAATAATGATCATGATAATCATTGCGGAGATTGCGAACATGACAATCATGATCATCATAAATCTTTAAAAGAAAAAACGAAAGGTTTAAAAGCGATTTATCCAGGAGGAGAAGATAATGCAGACGGTATGGGATTTTCTATTGAAAAATCTGGAGATGTTTTGAATGTAGTAGATTTATTATCTCATGTAAAACGTAATAATTTATTCATAACATTACCTAAAAACATAAATATCATTTTTGATACGCCAAACTTAGGAGCTGTAGAAGTAATAGGTTTTACATCTGAAGTTGAAGCAAAAACGAATGTAGGAGCTATTGTAATGAAAGATGTTACTGGCCCAATTACAGTGAATGCTAATGCAGCAAATGTGAACATAGAATTTTCTAAAGTAAATCAGAGTTCTCCAATTACAATCTTTTCTAATGTAGGTGAGATAGATGTAACAATACCAGAAAATACTAAAGCAAATTTAGACTTGAGAACTCGTGGAACTTTTTATACAAATTTTGATATTGAAATGCCTAAGAAAGACGGATTGAAAGCTGTTAGAGGAAGTCAGAAAATCTCAAGTGCTCTTAATAATGGAGGTGTTCAGATTAAATTAAAATCTACACTAGGGAATATTTATCTCCGTAAAAAATAATACTACCTTATTTAGCTTAGAAAGCTAATCCAAAAAACAATTAATTTTTTAAACTACTAAAAATGAAAAGAATACTTTTTTTCATAGGAATACTATTGACTTTTAGTAACCTATCAGCTCAGAAAAAAACAGAAATTAAAAACGCAACTTCAGGAATAGAAACTGTAGAAGTTAATGTGAAATTTGCTCAGAATATTCAGATTAAAAACTGGAATAAAAATGAAATTTTAGTAACAGCTTCAGCAAACTTAAACGATAATAAAGACAATAAATACTTTTCGCTAAAAGGTGAAAAATTAGGAGATGTTTATTTAATAAAATCAGATTATGGAAGCTTTTTTAAAAAGCATCAAGTAAATATAACAATGAAAGACAATGCTGGTTGTAATAGTTATAAATATTGTAACGCTCATAATAAAGTAATTGTAGATTACACGATTTATTTACCTAAGCATGTAGATTTAAAAGTGAAAAGTATTTCTGGCAATGTAACAGAAGTCACTTATAAAGGCAAACTAACGTTAGATTTAATTAGTGGGGATATTACTGTGAAAGAACATTCGAAAAACATGAAATTAAAAACAATTAGTGGGGATATTGACGTTTATGTTGCTGATGCGGAATTTAAGGCACAAACTTTAACAGGAACAGTGTACTCAGATTTAAAAATCGATTTTGATAAAAAAAGAAGACGTGATGCGCACCAAAAAATCTATGGAAAAGTAAAAAACGGAACAGCTTCTTTAGAGTTAAAAACTATTAGCGGAAATATTTTCTTAAGAAAAATCTAAAAAGGAAAATAATTAAAGATTTAACTTACTTTTAAGAATTTAAATAATCATTAATCTTGAGTTTTTTTAAATTGCATAACCAAATGAAACTAAAACAAATTTATATGAAAAAATTGCTCTTCGGATTAGTGAGTATTACTGTTATTTCTTGTGCTAAAGAAGCCAAAACATATAAAGGCCTACCAGTTTTAAAAACAAACAAAAAAACTGTAGATGTTCAGTTTAATAACAATTGGTACAAAAGTGCCTGGGGAATTAAAACTAACGAACAAAAAGATAGCTTACGAATAAGCTGTATTAATGCTAGTGAGCCTGTAGCTTTTGCATCAGAAATAGATAGTATTTCATTTTCAGTAGAAGGAAATAAAAATTATGAGTTTTACGCACAATATAAAGATTCTTTATATGCTCATATGCTAATTATCGGAGAAGCTTTCCCTAAAGAAACCATAACTTTTAATACTTCTGATACAGATAATTCTTTACAAATTAAATATTCAGAAAGTGAAGGTGTTCCTTATTTAAAAGATTTGAAAGAAAAATATCCGATACATGATGTGGTTGCTAATAAAACCTCTGATGTTGATAAAATTTTAAGCGTATTAAATTGGACAAACAGTAGATGGAAGCATAATGGAAACGTATCACCAAGTAAACCAGATGCAATTACTATTTTAAATGAAGCGAAAGAAGGAAAAAACTTTCCATGTTTTGCTTATGCTGTAGTGTTAAAATCTCAATTAGAAAATGCTGGTTTTAAATCACGTACGATTTACTTAAAAACAAAAGATGTTGAAACGAGAAAAGGATCGCCAGGTCATGTGGCAACAGAAGTATATTCTCCAGAATTAAACAAATGGATTTTTATTGATGGACAGTTCAATATTATGCCAGTTTTAAATGGAAATCCGTTAAATGCAGTTGAACTTCAAGATGCAATAACGAATAATTATGAAACTCTAATAATGAAAAGTCTTGCTGAAGTTTCTAAACGAGAATATGTAGAGTTTGTTTACGATTATTTATATCATTTCGATGTAAGTTTAGATCAACGTTATTTAGAAAACACAACTTTAAAAGCTCATAAAGTTTCAGGAAAAAGCAATTTAATGTTAGTGCCAACAGGAAGTAAAAACCCCACCAAGATAGACTTTTGGAAAATGACTTTAGATGATTATTTATACACCAATTCATTACAAGATTTTTATGCAAAACCAGTGTAAACAATTCAAATAAGCAAAAAAACAAACCACCGAAATTAAATACAATTTCGGTGGTTTGTTTTTTTGAAATATTTACTCCACTAAAAAGCCTTCTAAAACATCGGCTATTTTACGATTATCAGAAAGTTGAGGGATTTTATTTTGTCCACCGAATTTCCCAATGGATTTCATGTATTCATGAAAACCGCCTTTTTTAACTTTTCTAATCAGTAATGGACGTAATACTTTTCCTTCAATTAAATCTTGATAATAAATATTTTGTTGCTGCATAGAAGTATCAATTTTTGCAGCCATTTCATCTAAATTTTCAGGTTCATTTTCAAACTCAATAAACCACTCGTGATATGGTAATCCAGATTCTGGATTTACCTGTGGAGCTACAGTAAATTCACTTACATTTACATTGGTTCCAACAATGGCATCATTTAACGCCTTTTCTACTTCTTTACCAATAACATGTTCACCAAAAGCAGAAATAAAATGCTTAATTCTTCCAGTAACTTTTATTCGATACGGAGCTAGAGAAGTAAACTCAACAGTATCTCCAATATTGTATCCCCAAAGTCCGGCAGTAGTATTTAAGATGATAACGTAGTTTACACCCAATTGTACGTCTTTTAAGGAAATACGCGTTGGATTTTCATCAAAGAATTCAGTTGCAGGAATAAACTCATAAAAAATACCAGAATCAAGCTGTAATAGCATTCCTTTTTCTTTTTGAGAATCCTGAAATGCAATAAAACCTTCAGAAGCTGGATATAGTTCGATATAATCGATTTTTTTACCAATTAAAGCTTCAAATTTATTCTTGTAAGGTTCAAAGTTTACACCGCCGTAAATGAAGAAATTGAAGTTAGGGAAAATTTCAGAAATTGTTTTTCCTGTTTTGTCAATCAACTTTTCAAAATACATTTGAACCCAAGAAGGAATTCCACTAATTACACTCATGTTTTCAGGTAATGTTTCCTCAACTACCTTGTCTACTTTTGTGTCCCAATCTTCAATACAATTTGTTTCCCAACTTGGTAACCTATTTTTCAATAAATAATTAGGTACATAATGCGCTACAATTCCGCTTAAACGGCCTAATTTAATTCCATTCATATCATCTAAAACTGGACTTCCTTGTAAAAAGATCATTTTTCCATTTACAAAAGAAGCATCTTTAGTTTCATTAATGTAAAATAACAAAGCATTTCGTGCCGATTTAATATGTGTTGGCATCGATTCTTTAGTTATTGGAATATATTTTGCACCAGATGTTGTTCCAGATGTTTTAGCAAAATAGATTGGTTTTCCTTTCCATAAAATATTTTCTTCACCAGCTACCATTCTATCTACATAAGGGCGTAAACCTTCATAGTCGTTAACAGGAACACGTTTTTTAAAATCTTCATAAGAATTAATCGAAACAAAGTCATGATCTTTTCCAAAGGCAGTTTTACATCCTTCAGAAATTAAATATTGAAAAACTTTATCTTGAGTTTTAATTGGTTTAGAAGCCCATTTTCTTACTTGTTTTACCGCTCGTTTTGCGAAAGGAATAGCTAATAAAGATTTTAATGACATAGAGTTTTATTTTGCTTGAAGCTTGAAGATTTTACTGCTAATTATTACTGAAAGTTAATGTAGCTAGTTGGATTTACAGGATAACCATTGTTCCATAACTCAAAATGAAGATGAGGTCCGGTTGTTAATTCACCTGTAGAACCTACACTAGCAATAACTTCTCCAGATTTTACAAAGTCACCTTGTTGTTTTAGAAGTTGTCCGTTATGTTTATATACAGAAATATAATTATTGGTGTGTTGTATAGTAATAATATAACCAGTTTCTGCTGTCCATCCAGAAAGAATAACAGTTCCGTCTGCAATTGATTTTACAGGAGTTCCTGTTTCAGCCACAATATCTATAGCGAAGTGTTTATTGGCAGCATTAAAAGATTGTGTTACGTTTCCAGTTACAGGAGCAAAGAATACAATTTTAGCTTTGTTTGCTGTTCCAGCAGATAAAGCATAACGATCTTTACGTTCTATTTCTTCTCTAAACTGTAAATCTTGTTCTGTAGCTTCTAGTTTTTTGTAATCGATGGCAGCTTTGTCTGCTTCATTTCTAATAGAATCTATAGCTTCTGGTTCTATATCACCAGTTAAAACCGGACGAATAGCTTGGGTGAATTTTTCTAAAACAGCTAAACGAATGCGTAATGAATCTGCCTTATAGGTTAATCTACTGGCATCTTTTTTAAGTTTTGTCGAAGAATATCCAGGAATATATTCTTTTAAAGAAGTAAAAGCAATTAAAAACGTAGTAAGCGTGATTAATAGAATAGAAAAAATACCACCAAATACAAAAACATTTAAACGTGACAATTTTAATGAAAAACGTTCCTGAAATGTATCTTCATTTAAAACTACCAATCTGTATTTATCGGTGAGTTTTTGTTTTAATTTACTCGATTTTTTCTTGTTTTTAGCCACGAATACTAGGTTTGGAATCTCAAATATACAACGAAAAAATAGGACAACTATTTTTTATAAAAGTTCATCTCATCAATGTATTGCCAAACTTCAGCAGTTAGTAATGGTTTAATATTTTTATTTTCCTTTATGGCATTACGAATCATTGTAGAAGAAATCTCAACAATTGGAGCGTTCACGCGATGAATTTTCGGGTGATTATCAAATTGAGTTTCTACTTTTCCTTCAGAAATTCTCGGATATACATATACTTGATGTTCTTGCAAAATTACCTCGTAATTTTTCCATTTATGAAGACTTTTTAAATTGTCTTCACCCATAATTAAACTGAAGTTGTAATCAGGATATTTATCAGAAATATGAGCTAAAGTATGAACTGTGTAATTTGGTTGTGTTAATTTAAATTCTATATCTGAAGGGGAAATTTTATCGTAATCTTCAGTAGCTTTAAATACCATTTCTAAACGATGGTGATTATCAAGAAGAGAACTTTTTTTCTTGAAAGGATTGTGTGGTGTAACTACCATCCAAATTTCATCTAAATCAGAGTTTTCTACCATATGATTGGCAATAATTAAATGCCCAATATGAATAGGATTAAATGTTCCGAAGTATAATCCGATGTTTTTCATGAACTCTTTTGACTTCTAATTTTTATCTAAACCAATAAAGTCTGAAACTAGATCTTCTGCTTCTTGTAAAGCTGTACTTAAATCATAGTTTTTAATAATAGTATCAAACTGAGGCGCAGTAGCTAGTTCAACAGAAGCTTTTGCTATTCTCATGTTGATTTTATCTTCGCTTTCTGTTTTTCTTTCCTTTAAACGTCTTTTTAATTCATCAACACTTGGTGGTTTAACAAAAACAGCTAATGTTTCTTCTGGAAATTTCTTTTTAATTCGTAATCCTCCAGCAACATCGATATCAAAAATCACGTGTTTTCCTTCAGACCAAATACGTTCTACTTCCGTTTTTAAAGTTCCGTAGAAGTTTTCAGTATATACTTCTTCCCACTCTAAGAATTCTTCAGATTTTATTTTCTGAATAAATTCATCTCTTGAGATAAAGTAATAATCAATTCCGTCTTTTTCTTCTCCACGTGGAGCTCTAGAAGTAGCAGAAATTGAAAACTCTAAATTAAAGCGTTCTTGTGCTAATAAATGACGAACAATTGTTGTTTTACCAGATCCAGATGGTGCCGAAAACACAAATAATTTTCCTTGAAACTCTTTCGCCATTATAATACGTTTAATATTTGTTCTTTAATTTTTTCTAACTCGTCTTTCATTTGAATCACTACTTTTTGTAACGGAGCATAGTTTGCTTTCGATCCAGTAGTATTAATTTCTCTTCCAATTTCTTGAACGATAAATCCTAATTTTTTTCCGTTAGAATCACTAGTGTCTAAAGTTTGTAAGAAGTAATCTAAGTGATTCGCTAAACGAACTTTTTCTTCGTTAATATCTAACTTTTCTAAATAGTAAATTAATTCTTGCTCAAATCGGTTTTCATCAACTTCAACTTTTAATTCATCTAAGGCTTTCCTTAAACGTTGTTTTACGTTTTCAATTCTTTCACCGTCCATTTCATGAACTTGAGCCAGACAACTTTTAATATTGGTAATACGTTGTATAAAGTCAATCTCTAATGAAGCAGCTTCATCAGTTCTATATTGAACAATATCTTTTAAAGCAGTATCGATGTGACTTTCAATTTCACTCCATTCATTTTCATCTAATTCTTCACGCTCAGTTTTTAAAGCATCTGGCATACGAACTGCCATTTCTAATAACTTTACATCGTCTGAAGTATCTATAACTACAATATCTCTAAGTTGATCGATATATTTATTTACAACAGCCTTATTTATAGAAGAAGAAGTTTCATCAGCAGTGATTTCAACATAAATAGAAAAATCAACTTTACCTCTTACTAATGCTGAAGCTAGTTTTTTTCTGATGCTTAATTCTTTCTCTTTATAGTATGAAGGAATACGGGTATTGATATCTAAATTTTTGCTATTAAGCGATTTAATCTCAATAGTTACTTTTTTAGTAGGAAGTTGTAATACGGATTTACCGTATCCTGTCATTGATTGAATCATAGGTTGTTTTTAATTGGCTGTAAAGATACATTATTTGCTTTTACTCTCGGTAGTTTGTTTAGAAACCAAGTATACACCAATAAATATTAAAATACTTGCTAAGATTTTAATCGTATTTAATTGATCACTTCCTACCAATAATGCATAAATACTAGCGACAACAGGCTGTAAATAAATGAAAACACTTACTGTTGTTGGTTTTAGTTTTGATAATGCAAATAGATTGAAAAGATAAGTGATACAAGAAGCAAATATGACAACGAATCCTATTCTTAAATAACCTGATGTTGGAATAATCGTCCATTGTACTTCTGAGAATTCAGCTATTCCAAAAGGGAAAACGAAAATACATCCGAAGAAATATAGCCATCTGATAAACGTAACCGGTTTATATTTGGCAACTACTTTTTTAACAATAACCAAGTACATTCCATAAGATGCCGCATTTATAAACACTAAAAAGTTTCCTAACATCATGTTTTTAGCATCTGCACCTGGTTCTGTTCCGTAAACAATAAGAACGACTGCACCGATTAATCCGATAATAACACCGATGATTTTGGTTAATGTTGGACGTTCTTTAATTAAAATACTTGAAAAAATAAGTACTAAAATCGGCGAAGTAACCATCATTACAGATGCACTAATTGGTGTTGTATAATTTAAACCTTTAAAAAAGGTAAGCATGTTTAATGCAATACCGAAGAAGGCTGATAAGGCAATGGTTTTATAATCACCTTTTTCAATTTTATCGTTTTTAATAAATAAACTTAAAAACCAAAATACAGCAGCAGCACCAAATACTCTAAGAAAGATAAAACCAAAAGGTTTTACATAATGAGGCATTACTTCTTTGGCTACGGTAAAAGTAACTCCGTAAATAATAGTAACAATAGAAACTGCTAATAACGCTATAACTCTAGTGTTCATTTTACTCGTTTATTTGAATTAAGCGGCAAAGGTCGAACAATTTTTTAATTAGCGAGTTGAAATGTTTGAATATTAACTAGAAGATGTTTTTTGATAATATCTTATTCAAGAAATTAATTTGAATTAAAATTCTGTAATAGAAAATTTAATAATTCCGATTGATATTTTTCTCCTCCTTTTTCAAATAAATCTAGATGTCCACCATCTTTAACTGGAATAAACTTTTTATCGTTTGATTTAAGGTTTTCGAATAACTCTTTACCAAAATTAAAAGGAATATTTTGATCTGCATCTCCGTGAGCAATTAAAACTGGTTGCGTAATATTTGTAACTGATTGGATAGGTTTTACTTTATTTGGATTAAAATTAGCAATTTGTCCTGCTCTTTTTAAACTGAAATCGGATAAGAATTTTATTCCAAAACCTTTGAGTAAGTTCTTTTTGTATTGAAAAACAATTTCGTCTAATGTTGTAAATGTACTTTCTATAATACCAAATTGAATACGTTTATCTTTTTCTAAAGCTTGAATAGCAATGGCGCCACCTAAAGAATTTCCCCATATTCCAACTTTAAGGTTATGGTTTTTTTGTTTGATGAAATCTACAATTTTAGACACATCATGTTTTTCATAAAAACCATAAGTACAGTATTTACCTTCACTTTTACCATGAGCTCTTCCATCAAATAAAATCGATTCAATTCCGAATTCAGCTAATTTTTTTGATAGTTCTAAAAAATGTTCTTTACAACCTCCAATGCCATGAATAAAAATCAAAATTCCTTTAGAAGTTTCTTTATTAGATTTAATCCAATGTCCTTTTAAAGTTAAACTGTCTTTAGTGAGAATATCTATTTCTTCACTTTTTAATTTTAAATCTTTAGGTTGTTTATTTATACTAATTCTTTGCGGTTGTATAATAGCGTATGGAGCTATAGAATGAAAAATAAAATATATTCCTAAGCTTATAAAAACCAAGAATAGAATTAAAAATTTATATCTCTTTTTCACAATTTTGTGTTGTTTTATTCTTTAGGTTTTCTCAAAATTTTCTCCATTTTACGTCCCTTAGCTAATTCATCAATAAGTTTATCTAAATAACGTGTTTGTTGAGTTAGTTTGTTAGTAATCTCTTCAACTCGATATCCGCAGATTACACCTTTAATTAAATCAGCATTCGGATTTAGATTTGCTCTTTCAAAGAAAGTTTTAAACGTTACTTTTTCATCAATCAAATTTTGTATCTGTTCAGAGGTAAAGCCTGTCAACCAGGTGATTACTTCGTGTAGTTCATCTACTGTTCTGTCTTTCTTTTCAACTTTAGTAACATAATGCGGATAAACAGAAGCGAATATCATATTAGCAATTCTTTCGTCGTGATGTGCTGTCGATTTCATAAGTTAAGTTTTTTAAAAAAGAATATGTATTGTAGGATTAAAAATTTACTTCAATCCCTTTTGTTCTCAATTGTCTCTTAATAATATAGATATCTGCCTCCTCTAGTACATCGTACAGCGCTAGATTTCGTTTTGTAAGTTGATTATCGTCATCTACATAGCTTAAAGTAATTAAGTTTTGTATTAACGTACTTTCAGCTTGTATTGATTTCATGTTATTATATGGAACAGTAATAGTATCATTTTTGCCTTTAAGAAAATCAACGGTGTCAAACATATTTTCGAATCTGCGAAATCTTTTCTTAGCTTCAATAATAATAAAAGTGGCACTATGTTCTTCTAAGTTAACAACTAGGATTTTTGTTTTATGAATTTTATAGATACTGTAGGAAGAGATTACAGCTGTCATAATTCCTATTTCATCCAAAGGAATTGATCGAATTACCTTAAAAACATAACTATCTAGAAGGTTAGAAATGAAAACCGAAGCTATTGCCGCAAATAGGATATAATATACATAAGCTAAAGTGTTAACTTTTTTATTATGGTAAAATTTCTTTTTATTTGAATTGTATGTTGTAGAAATCAATACTTATTTTTTTTCTATAAATGTAGATTAATTCTGTTGAACTTACCAAAAATGTTTTTTCTTTTTAAGGTTTAATTTAAACGAATGTTTTTACTTTTTTAGCATTGTTAAAAAGGCATTTACATACTCTTTTTCATGATTGTAAATTCCTCTAATATGCTTACCGTTAATATTCCAAAAAAGACTGTTGTTTTTTGGAGCATTATTATAAAGTTTCTTTCCTAGTTCATACCTAACTTGTTTGTCAGTTTTACTATGTGCAATTACAATTGGTATTTGTAATTCTTTAATTTCTTCTTCTGCAGGAAAATCATTGTTCATAACAATAGGAACTAACCATTTGAAATTTTCTAAATGTAAAGCTCTCGCATATTCTTTACCAATATCAGGAAAAGAACTAAACGTTCCCTCTAAGAATAAACCTTTAATTTTATCTTGTCTTTTATTAGCTGTCATAGTCGCAAATGCACCACCGAGTGATTGTCCCCAAATTACAATAGGTTTCTCTTTTACATTTGGTAAAGCAGCGATCTTATCAAACATAGTTAAAGCATCTTCTTGTATAATAGTAGAGTTTTTTGCTTCACCTGTAGATTTTCCAAAATCTCTACGTTCGTAGCAAAAGATTTGAAATCCTTTATTTAACAAAGGTTGATATGATTTTTGAACAGACATTAAATGCATTCCTTTTCCTGAAAAATGAAATATTGTTCCAATTGTAGGAATAGAATCTGGTTTAAAAAGAGCTGCGTGAATTTTGGTGTTTTCAGCTATATCAAAATAAAATTCTTCATGATTAAAATTAGACTTGAATTCGCTGTATTGATTTCCATTAACTTGATAAATCATAGTATCTGAGAATCGTGAAAATCTTAAATATAAAAGGCCAACAATAATAATGGTAACTACAATAATTAGTATCCATTTTAAAAATTTAAAAAGTTTAGTCATTGAAAGTTTTTTTAGTAAGACGGATGAATTTAAAAGTAGGTTACAAAAAATTACGCTTTTACTACTTTTGTTTTAGAAAAAGTATCGTGCCAACCAGAATCATCATCTCCTAAAAAAGAAAAACCTTCAAAAGGTATTAGTCTGCACAAAGAACGTATTAAAATTACATTAAAATCGGGTTTTTCACCATCTAGAGTAACTACTTTTGTTTTCGTAATATATTTACCTATAGTTCTTCCTGAACTTGCTTCAAAAGAAACATAGTAAATCATATTTATAAAAGCACCTAAAAGATATTCAAAGAGTAAAATCTTACCTGTATTAGTAGAATAAATTAAATCAGGAGCAAAATTGACTAATAAAGGTCCAATCATTAAACCAATTAAATAACCTAGTATATAAATAAATATAAGATCAAGTAGGTAATTTGCTAATCTGGTTCCTTTACCAACAGTTTCATGAATATTTTCAAACTCTTGAAAAAGTGCTTCATTTTTTAAGGTTATGTCTTCAGAAAAAGAATCGCATGAGTTTTCGAATTCTGCAGGAGCATTAGTTAGTCCGCAAACAATTCCTTGTTTAAAATCTAATTTTTGGTTTTTACAAATTTTACAGAAGCTTAAACGTTCTTCTCTAGTCATAGTTTTTCAATTTTTGTTAGTTTAATAGCAAGGGCAAAAGTAATAAAATATTGGTGCTAGAATTTTATTTGGATATAAATTTTGAATATGCTTCAATTTTTTCTAGTAATCTGTTATTCAGATATTCATTTTTATCATTCAATTCATTTGAAATTAACTGAGCTTCTTTTAAATAATTTTCAATTTTATCTTGACTCCAATGTTTAGGTGGTTCTTGTAAATTTGTAATTCGATCAGCTATTTTAACAATACCAATTTCTTTAGACAGTTTATTGATTCTTTTTAAACTATCACGCATGCGTTCCTCCTTAGTGTTTAAATTTTCATTTTTGGTTAGTGCTAAAACACCTTCAGCTACAGTTGCTCCAAAATTTGATAAAATTTCTTCAAAACTAGTATCAGTATCTTCAATAGTATCGTGAAGAATAGCAGTTTGTACAGCCAAATTTATATCAAAAGATTTTGTGTAATTGTAGGCAATAATAACTTCCATAACTACATTAGAAACATGTAATAAATAATTTGCTTTGGTTCCTGGAACTTTTTGATTACAGTGTTTTTCTCCTGCAAACTTCATTGCTTGTTGATATAGTTCTTGTATCATTTATTATTAATAATGAAGATTTTTTAATTTAATTTTTTGAGTATTGATTGACGTTCTTCTTGTTTGAACTCCATATTTTCTTTATTCATTGTAATCAAGAGCTTTTTAGCATTAGTTTCATCTTCTTTTATTAAAGATAGAATTGTTAAATACCAAAACGTTTCATCTTTAAATTCAAAAGAAATTTGAGTTAAGTTTTGTAAAATATTTTCTGCTTTATGATATTGCTTATCATTTAATAATGCCATTGCTTTATAGAATTGAATTTCAGGAGATTTCTCTTCGCTTAAAATAGCATCAAACTTTACAATAGCATTTTTATAAGACTTACTTTCATAAGCATTAAAAGCCTCGTCTAGTTTACTTTTAGAATTTCCTCTTGTAATAGGATGATGAACATTAGGATATTCTTCTAAATAATATTCGTAATTTTCACTAGATAAAAAGAGAAAATAATAACCAGTAATAAATACAGCTAAAGCTGCTGCGATTTTAAGAAAAACAGATTTTGGTTTCTTTTTGCCTTCAATATCTTTAATAAGATTACTAATTTCTTTGTCTTCATTAACCTGAAAAGCGATCATAAGATCTTCGTGAGCTTTTAAAGCTACTAGAAATTCTTCGTTAGTTTCTTTTAATGAGTTAAATAGTTTTTGTTCTTCACTATTTAATTCATTCTTAAAGTGTTTTTGTATAATTTCTTCGTAATTATTCATTTTTCACTAACTCTTTAAGTTTTTTCATACATCTAGATTTATGACTACTCACTGTATTTGCATCTTTGTAATCGGTAAGATTTACAATTTCTTCAATATCTAAGTTTCGAAAATAGAACAGCTTTAAAAGAGTTCTACAAGATTCCGATATCTTTTGTAAAGCTTTACTTAATGCAATTTGCTCAATTGTTGGAGTTACAGCATCAATTTCAATACTTTCATAGGCTTCATCTTCTCTGTCTTTTATTAAATGTATTTTTTTATTCTTTTTAAAGTGATTATAAATCTTGTTTTTTCCAATACCAAATAAGTAGGTTTTTATAGAGCTTTTGGTAATGTTTATTTTATTCTGTGTGAAACTTTTATTGAATGCAATAATAGCATCATGATAAATGTCTAAAGCATCTTCTTCACTTAACTTGTAAGTAAAAGCATACTTTAAAAAGTCAGCTCTATAATTCACGTATACCGTTCGTAAAGAATCTCTATTACCTTCTCTTAATTCTTGTTGAAGTAATATATCGTTAATGTTTCTATTCATTAGTTGCTGAGATACAGGTAATATTAACAGAATTTTTTTCTGAAAAATGTTAAGATTCGAAATAATTATAAAACTAATATATGAATATAAAAACGAAACAATTGAATAACAATTAAAAGCAATTCATATGAAATATAGATTACTACTTTTTTTTATGACATTATCTGTAGGACTTTTTGCTCAGCAAACCTTTGTGCCAGATGATGCTTTTGAACAGTTTCTTATCAATAAAGGTTACGATACTGTTTTAGATGATTATGTACTTACAGATAATATTAAAAATGTTACTTTCTTATCAATGAATTCCATAGGAATTCAAGATTTAACAGGATTAGAAGATTTTGCTGGATTAAAAGAACTAAGGATTTCAGGAAATCAATTAGAAACACTAGATGTAAGTGGAAATACAGAGCTACAGTTTTTAACTGCAGGGAATCAAACATTAACTTCAATAGATGTTTTTGGTTTAACTAAATTGAAACGAATTTTTTTAGATGGATCTTCGATTACTTCATTAAACGTTTCTTCTAATACGGATTTAGAATTATTAAGTCTAAAAAATAATGCGTTATTGGTTGATTTAAATACTACGGGGGCAATTAGTTTAGATCATATTAATCTTAACAATAATGATGCTCTAGAAATTGTAGATATATCAAGTAATACCAATTTAAGTCAGTTTTTTGTTTACTTCTGTGATAAAATTGATAATCTTGATTTTGCAAATAATACACGTATTACAGATATTATTTTGAATGAGTTAAGTAGTATTTCTAGGGTTTCCATTAAAAATGGATTAAACAATTTTTACTTAGAGAGCTTATCTAATCCTAACTTAAGATGTATTGAAGTTTCTGATGCAGATTATGTAAATGCAAATTGGTCGAGAACAAAAACAACAGGAGTTTTAAGATTTGATGAATACTTGATCTTCAGTAACGATTGTGGCGGATCTTCAACTCTAGAAACTACTGAAATTCCTGATAGTAATTTTGAAACTTATTTAGAATCTATAGGTGCTGGTAATGGAGTTACAGGAGATAATAAGGTATCAACTTCGGCTATTCAAGCATTAACTACTTTAGATGTTAGCGGGCAAAGTATTACTAATCTTTCTGGGATCGAGGAGTTTACTGCTTTAACGAATTTAAATTGTAGTACAAATGAACTTACAAGTTTAGATGTTAGCACATTAGTGAATTTAACAGACTTAGACTGTTCTTATAATGATATTGGTGAGTTATCGGTTATTAAAAATTTAGAGTTGGTAAACTTAAACTGTAGTGCAAATCAAATTACTGAATTAAACACTTTATCAAACTCAAAGTTAGAAAATTTGAACTGTGAAGTTAATGCTATTGAGTATTTAGATTTAGTAAACAATTCTCGATTAACTAAGTTAAGTTGTAATGATAATGCTTTGGTTGGATTGAACATAAAAAATGGAAATAATTCACGAATTTCTAATGAAAACTTCTCTGTTTTTGCAAATTTTAATTTAACCTGTATTCAGGTAGATGATGTAAATTATAGTAACTCTACTTGGGCTCAAATAGATATGCAAACAAATTTTAATGAAAACTGTACACCAGTAAATGACAATTGTTCTTTTACGATTCCAATTGTTTTAGGACAAGATACGCCAGGAAGCACAATTAGTGCATCTGGAGCAGCAACAAATCCGAATTGTGCTCAAAATGGAATAACAGTTTTTGATGTTTGGTATTCGTTTACAGCTCCAGAATCTGGAAGTATGAATATAACTATTTCTGCAGGCACATTAATTTCAAAAATTGCATTGTATGAAACTTGTACAGATGCAACTCCATTAAATTGTGATGAAGGAAATTTATCAGTAGATAATTTAAATCCTGGTCAAGAATACTATTTACAAGTTTGGTTAGAACTATCTAGTAGATTTCAATCTAAATCAGAATCTGGAGGTTTTGTTTTAAAGGCCGAAGATACTTCAAGTGTATTATCTACTGAAGATGTAGTTTCTGATATAAATTTCTCCATATATCCAAATCCAACTTGGGAATTGATAAAGATTAAAAATTCAAACTCAATTCAATCTATAGTTGTATTCAATAGTAATGGGAAAGTTTGTTTGAAAGAGAAAAATATAGAAAACACGCAAACAGAAGTTTCATTAAGAAATCTTCCTGCAGGTTTATATTTTATTCGTGTCGAAGATGAATTCAAAAATGTTATTCATAGAAAAATTATAAAGCACTAAATATGAAAAAAGTAGTTAGTCTATTACTGTTTTTTCTATTCGTCCAAACAGTTGTTAGTCAAAAAGTAGGTTATAGTGGTGAAGCTTTTGGAACTTGTGAAGCTGTAGAAGCAAGTTTGAGTAAAAACAAGTTTTCAGTGTATATCTCACAACATGAATTAAGAGAAGGTTATGGAGGGAAATTTGAGTTGTCTGGAGGAAGATTAAATGTAGATAACAACAAAGTTCCAAATAATTTAGAATTGCTTATAGAGGTAGAATTTATAAACGGTTTAAAGTTCCCTATTACTCCTAAAGACAGTGTGTATATCAATTTAAGTGCATTAAATAAAGGTTATCGTGATGATATGAGTATGATGAGTCAAATTAATAGTAAAGACCACACTCGTATTGAAAAAGAAAGGAAAGATTTTCAAAGGAAAAAGAACGGAATGCAAGAGAAAATGAAATCGCTTACCAAGAAATTTCAAGAAGGTAAAATTTCTGCTGATGAATTTGGTAAGAAATTAAAAGTTTTAAGTGATCCTTTATTAAAAGAAGCTCAATCTAGTTATACGAATAGTATACGTTTTACTGAAGCTGAAGATGCTACGACATATAGTATCAATTTTATAAATACGCATAAATTAATAGAAAGTAGAGCTTTTTCTGGTACGCTTTACATAGAACGTTTTAATGAGAAAGAATTTGTAGCAAGTTTCAATGGAATTCAAATGGTAGACTGTTTAGAGAAAAGAGCTGCAAGTTCTAAAGAAGAAGAAAAAAAGTGTAAATCACATCGTTCAAAATACATGAAAGAGTTTTTTGTTTTTAGAGAAGGAGAAGTAAAAGGAATGATCAATGTGAAGTTGAAAAAGTTCGAGGATTTTAGATAATAACAAAAAAAGAAGAAATTATGAAATTATTAAAAACAGTAATATTTATCATGACTTTAGCAGTACTAAGCTCATGTTTTGGAGATAAAAAATCAATTGTTGAATCTGATTTGGGATATACATCTTTTGTGAATAAAAACTTTCAAGGAAATACTATTGAATTTAATGCAGTAACAGATGTATGCAGTTTAATAAATAAGGAAAAATTAGCTGGTTTATATAACGTAACAGCAGATGCGATCGTGACTGTAGGACAAGGGAAATTTGTGCAAAACGGAAATACAAAAACCTGTATGGTAAGAGTAAAACTTGGTGGTTCCGACTGGAACTTTTTAACAGGTATGATTTCTCTTTACAAAGAAGTAAGTTCTAGTCAAGATGCAGGAGGAATTTCTGAAGCAATTGGGCAAGGTGAAAATTGGGAAGAAGCTTGGTCGTTAAAAAAATCAATGTCTAAATCGGCAAAATGGATTCCAAAAGTTGGAAAAGCGGCTTTATATACAGGTGCAAAAAGAAAATTAGAAGTAAAGTTAGAAGGTTATACTTTAGAAATAGTGGCGCCTGGAGCTCCTTTCAATAAAGAAGAACAATCAAAGGATAGAGATTTTGAGAAGATTTCGATACAAATGGCGAAGGATTTAGGCTTCATAAAATAAAAGTAAAAAGCATAATTAGCATTCATTATTAATAATTAACTTGCAAGCGTTATTTGCTATGCGATAACTAAACTATTCAAAAACTAAATTGCTAAAAATTATGCAAAACATTCAATTTCCAGTGAACTTTAAGTTCAATATTTCAACATTAGCAAACGACTTTTCTGCAACAGATAGTAGTGGTAAAATGATTGCTTATGTACGTCAGAAAATGTTTAAACTAAAAGAAGATATTTCTGTTTACAGTGACGAATCTAAATCTCATGTAAATTATAGGATTAAAGCTGATAAATGGTTAGATTTTTCTACTGCGTACAGCTTCTTAGATGTAGACGGAAAAGAATTCGGAAAGGTAGTTCGTAAAGGATGGCGTTCTGTTTGGAAAGCACATTATGAAATTATCGATCAAAATGAAAAACAACAATATGTTATAAATGAGGAAAATCCTTGGGTGAAAGTATTTGATTCTCTATTAGGAGAAATCCCAATTTTAAGCATTTTTACAGGATATTTATTTAATCCTTCATATGTAGTAAAAGACAAACAAGGTAAAGTCATTGTTAGGCTTAAAAAGTTAAAATCTTTCTTTGGAAGAAATTTTGAAGTTTCAAAAGTAGGCCAATTAGATAACGATGATGATGATAGAATTATGTTGGCTTTAATGATGCTTGTATTATTAGAAAGAAGAAGAGGATAATACAAGAGAATAAAAACGACGAATTTAAAAAAGCAACTTATGAGTAAGTTGCTTTTTATATGTTAATAGGATAAGTTTTTTATGCTATAATTCTTTTCTGTTTTCTAGATTACAAGTTGTTTTGTTTTTTATATCACGAATATTTACAGTTACATCAGATTTATAAATATATCTATTATCTGTAAATTCAAATATAAAACTACAAGTACCATTAGAACGTGAAATCGAGCTTAAAAAACACCAGGTTTTTGAATTTTTTCCTTTTATAGTAATATATTTATTTGTTGTATCTCCAAATAAAAAAACTTCGGCTCTTATTTTTACAGGACAGTCAGAGTTATTGATGAATTCGATAGCATGGTATCCATAATCATCTTTAATTAATCGATATTCTACGTTGCTGTTTGAAGTTTTTTTCCATTCATAACTTGTAAAATTATCATTGTTTTTTGGGGATTTTTCATTTGAGAAGAATGAAGAAAATAGAATGGAAAAATTTAAAATTGATACTAAGAAGTAGTTTTTCATAATAGGTGGTTTTTTAAAAAAAAACTACAAAAATCATACCGTAATTTAATGGGGCTCAGTTAATCATTTAATTGATTTACTAATTGACGAGCATTAACGGTGTCATAAATAATCTTTAGTTTTAAGATTTTATGGTTGGAATCAAAATCAATAATATCAACGACATCAAAAGTTACCACTTCTTTGTTTTTTAAAGTCCAATGATATGTGAAATACAATGCTATTGTTTTAGAATCATTTTCTTCAAAAATACCTCTCAAAGTTAATTTTGAATTTGAAGTGTCGTTGTTTAATTCTTTATAAAATACATTAGCTTTTTTAATTCCATAAATAGGGGAGTCTACAATTCCTTCAGAGTGGAATAAATCAATAATATTCTCAACTTCTCCGTTTTCTAAATGTTTTAAATATTGGATTGCAATTTCCTTTTTCATTGTTATTATATCGCAGGTTATTTTATATTTTCAATATAGAAAAAAGCTTCATTAGAATTATCAACTATTAATGTGTTGTTTTTGATGTTGTTTAACATAGTTAAAAAAATAATTACTGAGTTTTATTTAATTTAACTTCAGGTAATGTTTTGCTTAAATGTGCATATTTTTTTATCTTTTTTAAGCTATCGCATACTTCTTTTAATTCTTTAATTACTTCGATGTTAACTTTGTACTCTGAGTTGTATTTTTCACGATTAAAATATGAGGTGCTCTCTGGTGTTTTAACTTCTAATTTTGATTTATTTGCTAGAATAATTAGCTCTTTTAAAATTTCGAAAAGTTCTTTAGTTTCATTCGAGTTAATATCAAAATAATTGAGTTGATTTAAAATGTCTTTGGGAAACGCATAAGGCCAATTTATAAAAGGATTTCTTTCGTTGTAATATCTATATTTATTGTAATATTTATAGTTATGAATACTTATTTTTTCTAACAGTATAGTTTTTAGATTGACAGATTCTTTTTTGTTGAAATCTTGTTGAAGCGAACGAACTTGTTCTGTAGCGGAATTAGTATTCCATTGTTTTAATATTTCTATGGTATTTTCTGAAAATTCAATCCTATAATTTTTCTTTGCTTTTTGTGTTTCTTTTTCTATGTATTCGTATGCGTTTTTATTGTTTTTAAAGTATATAGAATTTATCTCATTTTGATTTACAGTAGTTGTGTAATAAAGTATGAATGTTAGAATAGCTGAAATGCAAAGAGAATAGAAAATCCATAAACCAGATTTGTAAATAAGTCTTACAGAAAACCAATTTTGTAAAAATATAACTAACGGTGTTAAAACAAACAATAGCCAATGATCTTGATATAAATCTATTGGTAAATCGAAACTAGAAACACCTGCAAGCGCTACAAATAATAACAAGTAACTTAATTGAGCAGTTAAAAATAAAATAGTCCAAAAGAAAAATAAAGCTTGTGTTTTTGCTTGTTCTTTGTAGCGTTTATATTTTTTTCTTTGATAAATTTTACTTCTCATCCAAACCCAAATGGTTATTGAAAAACCAAGACTAGAAGCTAATGCAGCAAAAAAGTAGTTAAAGAAAAGAAATTCATCTTCTTTCAAAATTACAAGATCCACAGAAACTCCTGAAATAAACCGAATGGTTTCCCGCATTCGATTAAAGATTAATGAAAGAGTAAAAGCAGATATTAAACCAGCAATTACTCCAAACCAAAATCGTTGTTTCCCAATATTCTGGATTGAAATTTTATCTTTTTTAAAATATGGTTTGTTCATTGTTTTTTAGAGAAGCTGTAGTTTATGAATCAAATAAGTTTATATGTGATTTTCTTCTTTCCAATAATTATTTACAATATAAAATAATTCTTTTCGGGTTATGTTTTCTGTAATTTTAAATTTATTCCAGGCTTTTGTTGCTTTAAAAAGAAGTTGATATTCCGAAACAAATATTTTGAAGTCAGATTCAGATATATTTTCAAAATCAGAGACACAATCTGGAAATGCACGATTTTCAAGTATCGATAGATAGTTTTTTGGTGTTTTTTGATGATTTTCCCACCAATCATCACCATATTTTTCCCAAACTCCAATTAAACCTAAAATAACTAAAGGTGAACTACCAATAAATTTGTGAGTATTATTAATTGCCCAATATTCGCCAAAATAATTTTCTCTTTGATCTGGAATGATAAAAACTTTAAAACCTTTGTCAATAATAGTGGTTAAAGCATAGTTGTATGTGTTTCCAGCTTCAGCCATTGTAAATGAATTCATTTTTTTAACTTTTTAAAATTCTTCTATTGAAATAAATACTTCTTTCTAACTTTGAAAACTCAATAAATTCACTGTTCAGTTCTATATATTTTGCTTTTTATTTATAGTTTTTAATATCATTAGACAATCTACGAATCCAGAAATCTTTATCGTTTAAATAGATTTCTGTTTTAGTAAAAGCTTTTGTTTCTTTTTTTATTTTATTGTCTGTGAAATGAACTACACAGTATCTCCCATCTTCTAGTTTAATTAATATTTCGTTATTATTTTGGTGGATAGCTTCAACATAAAAAACGTTATTTTTATATAAGAAGTGATTTTTTTTATTTGTCTCCTTAATTCTTTTTTCAAGAGTTTCACCAGCATCCTCTAATTCATGAAACCCAATCCATGGATCAAGATATTCAAGACTGAAAACAGAAGGGTTTAAAACTTCTTCAAGGGGTCCTTGTTCTAGTAAATGAGAAATAGTTTGTTCAATACATTCTCTACTTAATTCTTTAACAAAAAGATCAGGAGCAACTTGGTATAATCCCTTTAAATTCAAGTCATGTTTTTCGTCTTGTTTAACTGCCGAATTAAGAAATTTATAAGTCCAAGTATTAATTCCATATAATCTTCCATCTAGAGTGTTGACAATTATATTGGCAAAATCATTTTCAATATCACTCCATGGTTCAGTTTCCTCAAACTCAAGCCATAGTTTGAATGGAACTTTACCTGTTTTAACAATTCGTTCTTTCAAAGAATTGATTTTAGTATTTAGCTTTTTAATGTTTATAATTTTTATTGATTTAAAACTTTTTCAATTTCTTCTTGAATTCCTTTTTCCGTAACAATAATATCTTGTATCATAAACTTAGCTTTTAATTTTGCATTTTTAGTAGTGTCATTCATGCCTGAAGAACTTAAAAAATCTATTAAGTTTTTAAGTTTTAAGTCTAAGAGTTTTTTTCCTTCTTCAATAGTAGATAATGTGGCTAACTGTTCGTATTCTAACAATTCAATTTTGGAATTAGAAATAGCCTTCCAATAATTAATTCTAATCGTAGGAGCTTTAATTCCATCTGCCTTAATAATTGTATTTAATAAAGTCACCTTATTATCTTTCATGTAAGAGTTTAAAGAATCGATGACTGATCGTTGATGAGGAATTTTATCTTTTATTTCTTTATTGGTTTGATTGAGTTCTTTTTTTAGAGAAACATAGAACTTTTTAATGTAGTTTCTATCTTTTCTATTTTCATTCCAATTATTAATAAATAATGCTATTAAAATTCCAAATATTACAGGAATAATATCCTTTACAAATTGTTTTATGTAGTTTGATGATTTAGAGTTCTTCATGTTTTTGTTTAAAGAGATAATTGCCAATAAATTTGGTTGCTAATCCAAGTTTTTTCGATAAACAACCAAACTATTTACACTATAATTTTCTTAATTCTACTCTTCTGTTTTGTGCTTTACCTTCTTCGGTTTCGTTACTACCAATAGGTTTTGTCTGTCCAAACCCTTCACTTTTTAATCTTGATTTATCAATACCTTCATCAATAATAGCCATAAGAACAGCTTTGGCTCTATTTTTAGATAATTCCATATTTGAAGATTCATCACCAACATTATCTGTATGTCCTTCAATACTAATTTTTAATTCAGGATTCGATTTCAACATTTTTGAAATTTCATTAACTATTCCATAAGAATCTGCTTTAATTTTAGACTTTCCTGTGTCAAAATTAATATGTAAAGTAGCAAAACCTTTATCGTTAATTGCTTTGAAAATGTCGTCTGCTGTGATTTTTTCAATTGTTTGGTTAAAATCTTTTTGCTCAACAATACCAATATTTCCTGTAGCAGTATTTGAATATACTTGAAAGCCAATTTTTTTATTAGGTGTTCTTAATAGATACATTTTAACTTTATCGTTAATAACATCACCAACATAAAAATTATGCATATGAGCATATTTTTCATTAGGTGTTTCTCCCCAAGAATTTATTATTTCTTCAGATATTTTTTTATCCGAGATTAACACAGCTCCAATTGATTTCAAATATTCATCTACACTTTCATCAAATAAAAATTGATTCCAATTTTCTTTATACGAATCCATTTGAATTCCCATCATTTCTACTCGTCCTTTAATATTAATTATAGTATTTCCATCAAACATTTCTAATTTATGAAACTCATAAGATTTTGTATCACTTGTATTTTTATCTATTTTCATTCCTTTCGGAGGAGTAATGTAAGGATAAACTCCTATATCAATAGTTGATTCTGGTATGTCGTTCCAAGAAAAATCTTTTATTTTTGGGCTGACAGTTTCTTTTGCTTGTTCTTTTTTATCTGAAACAGAAGTTTCTTTATTTGGAGATTGTGTATCATTTGTTTTTTTATCTTGTTTGCAAGAAATAAAAGCTATAGTTATGAATAGACTTCCGATTATTAATTTATTTTTCATTATAATTTATTTGATTGATTTTTCTTATTAAGATAATTAATTAAAACTGATTTTTTTATTTTTATTATATAACTAATTAATTCATTTAGTAAGACCATGCTTATTGATAGAACTGATAGAATTATAGCAGTAAGAGTCCAATTTCTTGTTTTTAAATTTCCCGTATGATCTTTTAAAAACGCAACAAATGAAATTATTCCAGCAATTAATATTAAAATTCTAAATAAGATATTTAAATATTTTGATATACTATGATCCATTTTTATTTCAGATTTAAAAGAAATGATATTTAGTAATGAAATAAATAGAATGTATATGTGATTTGCTCTTATTTGCATTCTTGCGACATAATTATCAACGTTATTGGGTTTAAAATATTCTGCCATATAATAACCCGTAGCTAAAAAGCCAACAAAGAATAATAATCCAAAGTATAAATTCAATTTTTTCATTTTATCTTTTTATTCCAAAACTCTCACCAAAAACTAATTCATCATTAGAGTTCCATGAATAAGTGAAAAAATATTTTGGTATCTCATTTGAGTTTAAATGATAAATATCAATCATTACAGCATCAACTGTTTCTTCAGATTCAAAGCTTTTAACTTTTATATCTGATGTAATTCCAAAGGCTTTAATTTTTTTATTGTTAAGCTCATTATGCAAGTTATTGGATAAAAAGTCAATGATAATTTGACTATCAGGAAATTCATTTCCTTCTTCGTAATAACTAATAGGAACGAGTTCGTTTTTATTATTAATTGTTGCAGCAAATGGATAGTATTCTTTACCATCTAACAACATGGTTTCAGCAAAATGAATTGAATAATCTATTATTTTTTGAATGTCTTTTTTAAATTCCATAGTTTATTAATAATCGAATTCGCCACAAATTTTACTAAAAGGTATTTCTTTAATAGCATCTAAAATATGCTCTTCTATAGGAAAAGCATAATCCTCTTGATACCAGATAATACAAAGACTAGAAAACATTTTGTTTTTATCTCTAAATACATCGTTATACCACAACTCAGCTACACAAGTTATTTTCGGTAGAGAAGCTGGAGTTCCGAAAAAATAATTTTTAACATGATCAATGGGTTTTTGTTCTGGATCGATTAAAAATATTTGATGTACACCAGTAATTTTTTTTGCTTCTCTTTTTGTGTGTTCAATAGTTCTTTTATTTGATCTTTTAGTTGGTACACCTTCAAGTAAGCCACCGTAAGTTTCCCATTGTTTTATACTTTTGATAGTTACTTTTTTATCAAATTCAATTATAAGTTCACTATTCATTTTTGAGCAAATTTTCTTTTTCAGAAACAGAATTTAACATTCTTTATCTTAACTTATTTTTCTATTTTCAATTCTAGCCATCGTTCTAAAGCTGAACATAATCTTTGATATTCATTTTTACTCATGTTTTTTATACGAGCATTTCCATGATGTTTGTCTTTCATCACAAACCATTCAGCATCAATTTTATCATTTTCAGGAACAGCACAAGAAGTCCAAGTATCATTTTCTCCATAAATAAAGATGAAATTATTGCCATCGTTTTCAATCCAATGATGAAGTTTTTTTAGTAAAGTCCCATCGAAATCGACTTTCATTTTGTTCGGAACAAAAGTTGCGTGCGGATTTTTATCTGTCGGTAAGGAAACCAATAAATCTTTAAAATCTTTAATTTCATATCCGTAATATCCCATTTCTGTAGCAGCTTGATAGTAATGAGAACCATATTTCTTTATAGATTTATCATTGAATAGAGAAATAGGATCCATAGTAAAATAATGTATAACATCTTTTTGGAAAGTATCTTTTTCCGATGGAATTTCCTCACAGTTATTTCCCCATTGCCAAAAAGCAAAAGGGTATTCTAAAACTGAATACTCGAAAGCTTCTTCAATAGATAAATATGTAAACTTCCAGTCTGCTTGAGAAGCATAAGATTTTAGAATAGGAATAATTTGCGCTTTATTTTTAAGTAAACGAGTTTGATAGTTTTTGATTTTCTCTCGACATTCTTTAGTGCCAATAGAATTTAAAAAATCATAAATTCTTTTGTCTTCAAATGAATTGGTTAAAGGAGCTACATAAGATATACTAGCATCTACATCGTTAGGATAAAAATACTTGTAAAATATAGTTGTAGATCCGCCTTTACTAATTCCTGTACTAATCCATTTTTTAGTATATATTTTATCAAATAATGTTCTAATATGATGTAAGTCAGCTGTAGCTTGTTTTAGATTTAAAAATGAATAATCTAAAGAATCTGGTTTACTTTCTCCAAAAAATCGATGTTCTACATTAATTTGATTTGCATTTAGAAGTTTAGTAACTTCTTGTTCTCGGTTTTTCCTTAATTGATATCCTTGAGTTACAATTACCGTTGGATGCGTAAAGTCTGTATGAGTTAAATAAACTTTTTGATGAAGAAAACCTTTTTCTGGATTTGAATGATCTAAAGGTTGTTTGATTTTTAATTCATAAGTAGATTTTGAAGATTTAACTTTTTTGAATGTTATATCTGATAAGTTTTTTAATTGATCTTCAATAGTTAGAGTTTGCGCATTTACTTCACAAGTTGTCCATAGAATTAAAATTAAGGCGATAAATTTCTTACACATAACAAGTTTTTTAATATTAGTTTCGGGTTTAAATTTATATTTTTTATTTGAAACTAAGTTAAGTAATTGTAAGATAGAAGAGAGGTAAGAGAATTATTCTTTAAATTTTGCCTAAAATTATTAAGTTGGCTATGAATGTATATTTATACGAGAGTTTAAGTTTGTTGTTTTATTTTTTCTGAACTCCAAATTTATTGTTTATTAGATCGATAACAATTATGTCATCTATAAAGAAATCATTGCCAACTAAACCTTTTACACCAACTTGATTAAGAGTTTTTATAATTTTTTCTTCTTCTGTGTAAAAAATACTTTTGCCTTCTATTTTTAAATTTACATTTCCTATTTGTACAGGTATTTTTATTTCCGATTTCAAAAATGTAGCTAATTTCCCCCAGCTATTTAATTTGACAGTGTCTAATTTTGCTGTTTTTTTTGTAGCTATAGAAAAAAAAGCTTTATCTATAGTTGTAATTGGAGTTATAGAAGCTCCAGTATCGTATATATATTTATAAGTTTTCCCATTAATAGATAAAGGGATGAAAATTTTACCAAATTTATATTCTAGTTGTACAAAATTAAATTTGTTTTTGTCAATTTGTGAGCTGTTGTTGAGTATTTTAAGAGATGTGTTTTTAAAATCGATGATTAATATTTTCTTTTCAAGTTCATTTGCTCCTATTGATCCTATAACAGATAATTCATCATATTCTTTTTTATCTCCATATCCTTTAAATATAAAAAGACTATCTACTGATGAAATGTAATTTTGAATTTTAGTTTTTGTTTTTAGTACTTGATAATCTTTTCCAAATTCTATTTTATTTTTTAAATAAGGGTTTTTAGTTATTATAGTATTGAGAGGGTTTTCGTAAATGCCACTAACGTTTAACCCTAAATCAAATTGCATTTTAAAGGTTTTGTCTATACTGTCTAGATAAACAGGTAAAAACATGGCTCCATGTTTATATTTTCTACCTTCAAGTTCAAAACTCTGCCATTCAAATTTGATTTCATTTTTACATTGTTTAGAATAACAAGAGTATAAAATTGAAGTAACAACTAGAAAGAGTATAAAGTAGTATTTCATTATTTAATATTTAACTATAGAAGATTGTTAAACAATAATGTTACAAATATTTGTAGTTTTTTTATGTAGAGGAAATAAAGGGGGTAAAAGTATGATTAATTAACTTTAGCGATTTTAAGTTAATTTTCTTTTTTTAATAATACTTTTAAATATTTACGAGTAAAATATATAACTCCTTCGGTATTTAAATGATGACTATCATAATAGTATTTTGGTTTAAGAACTGTTTCTGAACCATCAAAAAAAGATACGTTGGAATACATGTTCTCCATTTTCTTAGCAAAGTTACTCGTTTCTTGATGCCCTCTCCATTTTCCAAAAAGAGCAGGAGGGATAAGTAAAATTATTTGATCTCCTTTCTCTTTTGCTAACTTGATTGTCATTTCTACATGTTTCACTGATTGTTGAAACTGTATTGTGTCTAGTTTCAAACCACTATAAGCTAAATCTTGTCCAGATATCACGTTTTTTAAATTTAAAGAATCTAAAGCAAAAGATTTAGAATCTGCCCTGTATTCTGGTTTTTTTAATATCCATTTGAAACTAAGTTTACTTTGTAAATAAGATATAATTCTTTCTTCTTTATTCTTACTGTTAAATTTTAAATAATCACTTAGGAAATAAAAATCAAAAGCTTCATTGTCAAATGTGTTAGATGCTACAGGAAGGGTTGATGAATAAAGCATTGGAGGTGATAGTATATAAATAATTTTAGATGTTTTATTTCCTAGTTTATAAAAATAATTAAGGTAAAAAAGTTGCTCGTTAACTCCACAAATTCCCCCTCCTTGACCGATGTTTACAATATTAGAATTTAATATATTTTCAACCCTTAAATGATTTTTATGCCTTGAAAAGTTTCGAGCATGAGAGATCCCCATAAATAAGATATCATATTCGCGATTTTTTTTTAAAAATAAAGTATTACTTTCTGTATTGTAATTATTAAACTCCCTTTGTTTAACAAAATATGAGGTGAGATGAAAAATAACAATCATAATGACAGTAAATACTAAAAATGCTGCTAAAGAATTAATTATGAATTTTTTCATTCTCTATTTATTTAAAAAGTAAAATATATAAATTCGGTTTTACTAAAATTACCTAAAGCAAAAATTAAAATAACAATGATTAAGTATAATATCCATCGATAAAATTTTGATTTAATGATTGTAATTTTTTGTAATGCATATTTTCCATCTCGGCCAAACCATTCAATAAGTATAAAAATTATTATTATAAAAATATGTTGAAGAACTATAAGTTTTGAAAAACCAAAATTATTAGGAGATTCGAAAAGTGACCAGGAGATAAGTTTATTAATATAACTTAAAGCATTACTTACATTTTCAGCTCTAAAAAACACCCAAGTTAAAACTGTTAGTCCAAATGTACTTATTATTTGAAGCGTTTCTTTTAAAGTAGGTAGTAATTTATCCTCAGTAACACTATTTATTTTTTTGTTCTTATTTAAGAATATGATGGGTATAAAATAACAAGCATTAAGAAATCCCCAAACAATAAACGTCCAATTTGCCCCATGCCAAAATCCGCTAATAATAAATACTATGAATATATTTCTTATTTTCTTCCATTTTCCACCTTTATTACCTCCAAGTGGAATATATAAATAATCTTTGAACCAGGTATTCAATGATATATGCCAGCGTCTCCAAAATTCTGAAATATTTCTAGAAAAATATGGAAAGTTAAAGTTTTGCTTTAAATTAAATCCAAACAAACGTGATGTTCCTATTGCAATATCAGAATAACCAGAAAAGTCACAATATATTTGGAAAGTAAAAAAAACAGCTCCCAATATTAATGTACTTCCATTATAATCTCCATAATTCGCAAATATTTGATTTGAAAATTGTGCGCAATTATCTGCAATTACAATTTTTTTGAATAAACCCCAAAGAATTTGACGCATTCCGTCTACTGCTAAATCATATTTGAATATTCTTTTTTTGTAAAATTGAGGCAAAAGATTTGTCGCTTTTTCTATTGGGCCTGCTACTAATTGAGGGAAAAAACTTACGAAAGCAAAAAATGATATAATGTCTTTTGTTGGTTTTAGTTTTTTTCTATATATATCAATGGAATAGCTAAGTGTTTGAAAAGTATAAAAACTTATACCTACAGGTAAAATGATATTCAATCTATTTACTTCTATTGGTTTTCCTAACATTGTAAATGTTTCTGCGAAACTTTCAATAAAGAAATTAAAGTATTTAAAGAACCCTAAAAAGCCAAGATTAATAAAGATGCTTATCCATAGAAGGAATTTTCTCTTTCTTTTGTTTTTCGTATTGGAGAATCCAATTCCAATAAAATAATCTACACAAGAACTAAAAAAAATTAAAGAAAGAAATCTCCAATCCCACCATCCATAAAAAACATAACTAGCTATAACAAGTAAGCTATTTTGGAGTTTTAAATTTCTATTTATTACAAACCAATATAAGATGAAAACTATAGGTAAGTAAATAGCAAATTCAATAGAGTTAAATAACATTTACTACTTTATTTATAACATTAATATTTTTTGAATGAAGCAAAAGCTTTGTTTGTTGTTATTTAGATACGAAGTTAATTAAAATCTAAAAAATGATGTTTAAAGGGCAAACTTACAGATGATTAATTAAATATTTTATTGTGTAATATTTTTAATCTGATTGTTATAGTGTTTTACAAATGTTTTCCGAGTTAATATCAGTGATAATTCTTTTTATATTGTTATTTTTTAATTGATAGGGGATAGAATAATTAATATCGAAATTTAGATATAAATTAAACTCTTTGACTTTTTCTTCTTTTTCTAAATGAGTTATAAACTTAGAGAATAATTTTGTTTTTTGATGTTCGTTTTTAAAACCACTAGGTATTTTTAAAAAGAAGTATAAAGTATGATATAAATTTTCTTCTCTTTTTAAACAATTAATAGAGTTCTTTTCAATTAAATTATTTTTTGGATTAATATTATACATTGTGACATAGAATTGTGATACTCCATATTTTGAGTAATCAATTCTTGTGTATTGAATTTTAGCATCGTTAAACATGAAGCTTTTAACCTCTTTTTTTTGAGCAAAAGAAATAAATGTCAAGAAGAATAATAAATTTATCAAAAGTATTTTCATAAATGTTATGCAACGTTTTGTGTAAGATTAGTTATGTGTTTTAAGCAATTAATTTTAGAGGGTGTTGTAAGTAGTTTTTTTATTCCACCATACAAATCCAATTAGTCCAATTCCAATAAATATCATTCCTGCTATTCCAACTTTCAATCCTAACATAGAATTATCAAATAATTTGTCGTTAAACAGGCCAAAAATTAAAGAAATTAATCTTGTCGGCAAAAATGTTAAACTCATTAGAATTGCTAAATATTTTGGATTCGCATATTTTGTTAAAACCGAATGAATTACTGGGGCAATGTGAATTTCTGAAATTCCGAGAAAAATCAATGATGTTAAATATATAATTGTGTGATTTTCTGTTGGGATTTCCGGAATTAGAAATAAAATACTAAGTGATATTGCTCCAAAAATAAAACCAAACACTAATTTAAGAAATTGAGAACTGTAGAAAAAACTCCAAAAAACAATTGCAACTAAAGAAATAGGAAAGGTGAAAATAGAACTAATGGTTTGCCATAAACTTTTAGAGATATTCCAGGCTGAAATTTCACTGAATTGCTTTTGTAAATCAAAAAAACGAATATTTGATATTTCGTAAATATTCCAAAATAACCCAACAGCAATAAAAGTAATTAGGATATTTAAAATTCTCTTTTTAATTGATATCTTATTTTTTTTAAATTCTTCTAAATTAATTTCTTTTGAAAAAATGATTGGAATAATTGACAATAACATAAGTATACCAGATATTATAAATCCAATATTGAAACCAAATTTTTTTCCAGAATAGCCAATTAATAAAATTCCAAGAAATGAACCTATATTGACTACGAGATAGAAGATTGTAAATCCTGAATCCAACAATTTTGTTTTGTTTAAATAAGATTTTCCAAAACTTGAAAGGATATTTGGAGTAAAAAAACCACTACCTAAAACAACAAAAAACATTCCTAAATACGTGCTAGTTGTAGAAGGTATACACAAACTAAAAGCTCCAATTGCTTGAGTAATTCCACCAATTATTACGGCTTTTTTATTTCCAATAAGTAAATCTCCAAAAAGTCCTCCTATAATTTGAGAAAAAACTATCGAACCTGTAAACCACCCATAGATACTTAACGCTTCATTTTTTTCGATTTTCAGTGTTTCTTCAATCAAATAAAGGATTACAATAGCACGAAAACCATAATAAGAAGCTCTTTCTAACATTCGAGAAAGAGAAAAAAAGAGAGTTTCTGTTGAGTGTTTTTGTTTTTTAATTTTTTCCATTCGTTTTTATGTGGTGGTAAATTACCTTTAACGTTTTTTGTATGTTAGATTATAGTTGTTATATGTTTGGTTTAAAAATTAACGATAGTAATTGAGTGGATTAGACTACGTCCGAATTCGCCGTATTTGAGGTTATACATTTTAACCATCTTTTTTTATTTTTTTGTCATTCGAATTAGAATAAGTCCAAAAGTAATTTGGTATTCAGTCAATTTTTAATTGTAATGTATCTGAACTTAATATCATATTCAAAAACCATGTCTTATTCCAATATTCACAGTTTTTTACGAACTTTATAAGCTTGGTCTTTCGTGCATTTTTTCTGTCAAGGAATTCGAATACACTTAATTTTCCGTCTAGTTTAAATTCAATTTTAGTTTATCGCAATATGAGACATGTTCAAATGGTAGAGTTTATTATATAGCATTTTTTGTTAATTAGACTCTCTGATTTTTTTGTATTTGTTGTTTTTACAAAATCAGATTATTTCTTCTCTAATTCAAAGTTAAAAAAATAATTAAGATTAATGCGTAATGTATTTCATATACATTGTTGTGCATTCTTCTTTTGTTTTACAAATTTCGATTGATGAATTCTAAGTTAAGTCCTTTTACTATTAACCAAATTGCCAATGTAATCTCTTGAAAAATAATAGGTATGGTTAAAATTCCATATGCTATTGAGATGACATCAATTAACTGAAATAGTAATAGAAAACTTCCTAACATAAGTAGTATGTTTCCAACCATTCCCCATAATGATAACCAAACAGGAATATATTTCCCTTTGTAAAAGATAAAGTATAGAATTAGGTTCCCTAAACCAGTAGCTAACATTACTCCCAAATGATTAGTTAGATCTCGAAACGATTTTAATAGTTGACCTATTAAATCAAAGAATAATAAGTTTGGATTTGGTTCACTTAAATATTTCTGACTAAGAATAATAAATAATGGTAATAGGATCATTCCTATTAATTGAAACACTCCTGCGATAATTCTAAATCCTACAAACCCGATAGAAAGTGACTTATTGTAATCTTTCAAAAATGGGTAGAGTAGAAGTGAAAATCCAATATATATTGGTACTAAGAAAAATTGAAATGCTGCACCAATTAAGACTTGATTTCTATTTGGAAAAACATCGCCAAGATAATTTTGGCCTTCTACAGAAGGAACAACGCTTAATACACCGATAATAATTCCAAGTATAATTAATACGCCTGCTATTCTTGAAATCTTTTTACTTGAATACATAATGTTTTTTTCATTCTAATAAAGAGTAACGTCTTTAGTTATGAGTAGTTGAGTGAATTAGCAAGAACAAGTAATTACTTATAACTATTATTAATATTAGTTATTTGGTCAATTTTTTTTAGCATTTTTTCAGCATTTTTATTGCGCGGATCTAACTCTAAAGATTTTTTGTAATTCACTCTAGATGAATCATATTGCTCATTATTAAAGTACGCTTCTCCAAGACTATCAAATGCATTAGAAGAATTTGAATACTCTTGTGTATATAATTTAAAGATAGCAATTGATTTATTGATTTGACTATTTGACAAGTAATAGTAACCAACATTATTTAATCCTCGTTCAAAATTTATATCTTTATTATTCTGTTTTATTTGATTGTATTTTTTAACAGCTTTATTGTAATCATTTAAAATAAAAGCTAGTCGTATATCTTCATTAAGCATTCTGTCTTTTCTGACTAAACTATTGTCAATTAACCCCGAAATATATGTGATGGCAGTAGCAATAACAGGTCTGTTTTTAAAACCATTTGATAAAATAATAATAGTTAAATCTTTATCAATAAATTTCATAAATGCATTTACACCTCCACCAGCAAAACCATAATATTGTTTCCCTTTTGGTCCATAAATTCCCCAAGTATAACTAAAAGGAAAGCTGTTATTTTCATATTCAAACGGTGACATCATCAAACGTTTAGTTTCTGGTTTTAGTAATTGGTCGTTATCTAACTTTTTATTCCAATCTAATAAAGTATTTAGATTTGTATTTAACCCATTACCAGCAAGAGAACGATTACCAGCTTCGTAGGTGGTTTTTTCGTAAGCATTATATTTTTTGTTATACTGATATTTAGAAACCCTATTAGGATAATCTACCAAACTGTTTGAAGCAAAAAGCACATTGTTTTTTTTATTGTTGAATTGGTTTTCTTTGACAAATTTTTCAAAACGTTGATTTGTTACTTTTTCAATAATTAATTTAAGAAACCAATAGTTTGTTTGATTATACTCATATTTATAACCTTTTTCAAAATGTAATGATTGTTTGATAAGTTCATTCATTAAATTTTTATCAGTAAGTTTTTTGTCGAAATCTTTGTACTCAGGTAAGCCCGAAGAACAGGTTAACAAATGTTTTATTCTTATGTTTTTCCACGAGTCGGGAAGATTGTCTATATATTTAGAAATAGGAGTATCTAATGAGAGTTTCCCATCTTCTATTAATTGAAAACTAGCGACTGCTGTAATTAATTTAGTAGTTGAATATAATCTAAATAAAGTACTATCAGATACAGGAACTTTATGTGCTATGTTGGCAAGGCCGTAATTTTTTTTGTGAATTACTTTCCCATCTTTAACGATAGCAAGTGCCATACCAGGAATTTCATCGGCTTTAATAAGGGAAGATATATAATCATGAACTTTCTTATTAACCTGTTCTGATTTTATGGGAGATTTAGATTCACCTTTGGAACAAGAAATGATCAATAATAGATTTATAATAAGTAGTGAAAAAATAGAAGCTTTGTTTTTCATTTTAAGTTTTGTCGATTGAAGAAGAATTAGTTAATCATATAGACCTAAAATTTTGTGCTTTGTTACATGTTTTTTTAAAATAAAGCTAAAAGATAATGGTTTATGTGTTTTCTATTTGCGATTTTTTGTTTGTAAAGTTAATTAAACAAGTTTAGACTTTTTCAGACTCTGTTGGATTTCCAGGAACTTTTATATTTTTCATACTTTCTTCAACGTAAGAATATATTCTTTCAATTTTTTTATCAATAGATTTCATCCAATTATGATATTTCATAATTATGTTCGTTCCGATTTTTCATATTCGTTGTTTTTGACATATTTTATATTAATTTTTTAAATTGCTTAAGAGTTTTTTCCAGTCATACTTTTCTTTGTTTGCATTATTCCATTTCTCAACATCTAAAAGCATTGAGTCTATTTTACTTCTGTTAATCCATTTACCGTTTACAAAAACATCTGAAATTTTTTGTGTGTTGCTGATATCTTCTAGGGGATTTTCGTTTAACAAAATTAAATCTGCGAATTTCCCTGTTTCTATTGTTCCTATTTTATCATCAATTTCAAACCATTCAGCTCCTAATCTTGTTGCAGAAGCCAATGCTTCTTCATTAGTTAAGCCAGCCTCAACCAATAATTTCAGTTCGTCGTGAAGTGAAAACCCCCATATTATACCAGATATTCCTGCATCTGTTCCTGAAACCATAGGTACACCAAATTCCTTAAAAGCTTTTATAATTAAGATATGAAAGTCGTGTTGTTTGTTATAATATTCAATTAATTTTTCAGACGCTCCATAGTATCCGTTTGAAGTTAGCCACTTACTTTGTATAAGAGGATGAACATATTTAAATCCTTGTAAATTTTCGATGTTCTTTAATGATTTAGCCTGTTTGCTAATAGAAATCATATTTGTTAAATTAGGAATTAACCAAGTGCCATTCTCTTTTGCTAAACGTGCAAATTCTTGTGCTTTTTCATAGCTGTAATCATTTGTTTGTTTCGATAATTCTTCGGCGTGAGCAATTAAACTAAAATGAGGGATAAAAAAATTCTTTGACGGTTTCCCTTCGAAAGCTACTGGAATATGGCCTACTACTTTCATATTTTGTTTTTCAGCTTCATTTATAACAGCTTTAAAGGTTTCTTCGTTTAGCCAAGTGTACACCTTGATAAATTCATAACCTTCCTCTTTGGCAAAACGTACAGCATTTCTTCCATCGGATGGAGTTTGGGCAATTGTATTCGATTTTTTACCACCAATTACTTTAGCCAATGCCATTCGTGGACCAATTACATCGCCTCTTATAATTTCGTTACGTTGCCCAAAATGTTCTGTTCTTGCTGTTAAATCGAAAACAGTTGTAACACCATTGGCTATATATGGTGTCATATTATACTGTGTTTTATAGCTTACTAATGGCCCTTTAGTTGGATAAATTACAAAAGGACTTCCATCTGCAAGTGTATGAACATGCATATCAATTAAACCTGGAATGAGCCATTTATTTGTTCCATCAATGATTACGGCGTTTTTAGGTATTGAATCATTAATAGAGAAGATTTTGTTTTCCTTTAATACTACTGTAGCATTTTCTATAACCTTATTTTCTTTGGTTAGAGGTATTACATTTACATTCGTTATAGCATAAATAATGTTTTCTTCTTGGTTGTTTTTTAAATTTGAATTGTTTTGTGCGTTTAAATTGAAACTTATAACTACAAGCAATATTAGAAATTTTAAGAAATTCATTTTGATAGTTTGACTGATGATTTCTTCAAAAGACAGAATGATTTATTTTTTGTTACAGTTTTTAGTTGAAATTTTACTTAACGTATTTTTATAGTATATGAAAAGTACTTTGACAACAAAAAAATATTTGAAATTAATAAGATTAATAAAAATAGTTTTCCGTTCATAATTTCTATTTTTTATTAACTGAGTAATTACATTCAACGTTTCTATTAAGCCACATTTTAATTCAGTTTAGGCTGTGTTGTGTATAGTATTTAGTTTAATCATCTTTCGTAAATTCCATTATCCAATTTGTTTCCCATTCATTCTTTGATTCATCAAAGTAGGCTTGTTCCCATTGCGCAGTATTTAGAGATTCCTTTTTCCAAGTAAACCTTAATTGATATTCTTTTCCTAGATATAATTCTTTGCCATAAAACTCTCCAATTCCATTTTTAAACTCTCCAGTCACTTGTTCTTTTAAATAGTTTTCTGGACTAGAAGTGTCAGCCCAGTAGATTGTCCAAATATTTGTTTTAGGATTGATCATTCTAATACTAAACCCGATAAAATCATCTCCATAATGAGATGATTTCATTTCGTCCATTAAGCCTAATCCATTAAGAAATGGTTTAGTCTCCATTTTGGCGGAAAATTCAATCCATTCGTCACAGTTTTTCAGCCTTTCTTTAAGCTTTTTGTTTAGTACATTCCATTTTCCTATTAAAAAGTCAAAGTTTTGAATTTTAATAAGAGTATTGTTTGTCTTTGTATTTATGTCCATTTTGAATTTATTAAAGATTTTAGAACTAGGCGAGAATAAGCAATTACTTATAGTCATTGTTGTACCCAGTTTCTTATTTCCAAATTACCTACCATTTTTCGGATTCACTATTGTTATATTTATCAGAATAACCATTATAATTCAAAACTATCTTGGCGTGGTGATTACCAAGTCATATTTATGGTTAACAAATTTTTCAATCCGCTTATTTATTCTTGGGCGATTAAACTTTAATCTTTTCTACTATAAATGCCAAATTTTATATTTAGTAGACTCAGTTAATGTTCACAGATCTTTCGGTTTAAGCCATAAATGCGTTATGTTTTTTTATACATTGTTAGGAAACGTTATTTATCCCATTCTTTTAATAATTCATCCACTAATACTCTGACATTTTCTTCATCACTATTTTTATAAGATTCAATGTATTTTTTTGCCTTATTTCCTTTTATTTTTGATAAAACTATTAAATACGTTTGAGCATTATAATCGCTATTGATTCTTTCTTTTTCACAAACGTCAATGATTTTATCTATGGAAGATTTATCTTTTAGATTCGCTAACCCCATAGCAGCATCCCTTTTAACTGCAAAATCTGTTTTTTCGTTTAGTAACAGTTTCAAGAATATTTCTTTATGTTCTTCTCTTGGAAAATTTGATAAATACTCAATAGAGCTTCTTTTCCAATCTAGACTTTTTTCGGTTTTATTTATTTCATTATATATCGTTTGAAGTGTGTCTATTTTGTTTTCAATAAGTATTTCAGTTATAGAAACCACTCTTTGTTCTGGTTTTACTAACATACTTATTAGTTTATCCAAAATTACTTTTGTGTTATTTCCCTTTAAGGCATCTACAGTCCAATATCTAACGGATGAATCAAAATTATCTAAATAAGTAGTGAGAATTTCTTCGGATATTTTGTCATTTCTACCCGCTAGAACTTTAATTAAATATTTTTGAATTTCAATATTTTCTGTTTCTAATAAAGCTTTTTGAACATCTTTAAGTAGCTCATCTGAAAATAAAAGTGGCTGCTTATTAATGTTAAAATAATAATTTTTTGGAATTTTATTTAAAGTAACTAATTTTAGCCAATATTTTACATTTGCTATATTTTTTGATTCAAAAAAAGCATCTAAAAAATCTTCAGATACTGAGTTTTCATTTTGTGATATTTCTTTTAAATAATCAATATCTTCAATTGTTGGACTATTTGCTAATGCTTGAATTGCAATCCTTCTAGTTTGAGTGCTATCTAATAGAGGAATAAATGTTTCTTTTAGATTTCCTATTTGGAGCTCTTTTATAGAATATATAGCGTAGCCTTTAATATTGTAATTCCAATTTTTTACTGCATCAAGAAGTAATTCTTCTGTTTTTTGGTTCTTTCCAGTTATTGATAGTATTTGTGCCGATAAAATTTTTGATTTTAAATCCTCACTATTGATTTTTGCATAAGCTGTCTTTCTTAAAGAATCCTTATCTAGTTTAAAGTATAATGGAATCATATGAGTGTCTCTAAAATTTTCATTTTCAATAAGAAAATCGAAAAGTTCGGTAGTATGCGTTGTTTTTAAATGCATTAGTGTCATTCCAGACCAAATTAGATTGCCTTTTTCTTTCTCCGTTTTTATTTTTTCTAAAAGACTTTTCTCATAATTTATATCTCCTGCACTTGCAATTACTAAATATGAAAGTAATCTTTGATTTGGATTTTCAGAATTAAACAACGCCTGAATATTGTTTTTATAAATATCCGTTTCCTTAAACTCCGTAAGAGGATAATGTAATATACTTTGGTTTTTTAAACTTGTAGTTAGTTGAGTAATATCACTGTGAGGTGTTAGTAAAGTCGAGTACTTTCTAAACATATCATTCAATTCAGTTTTACTAAATTCAGTTTTACTTGCGTTCTTGAAATCTTTTTTGAAATCTTCAATATTTTGACCAAATAATATTACTGATGTAAAAAAAGTGATTAATATTATTATGTGTTTTTTCATTTCGTTTTAATGTGTCCTAACGTTTTGGCTAAACTGCGTTTTAATGTAGGTAGGGTGTTGTTGTAATGCGTTTTTAGTTATTCCATTCGCTTTTTAAAATAGAGTAAAAATCAACGTTTATTTTTTCTCCATTTTTAATTTCACATTCTCTCATGGTTCCTTCGTACTTAAAATTAATTTTCTCTAATGCCCTTTTACACTTGGCGTTTTCACTTACTACATAGCCCTCTATCCGATTTAAATTTAGTTCATTAAAACCTTGTTCAAAAAGCTTAGGCATTACTTCCTTTAATATACCTTTTCCCCAATGCTCTTTCAGTAGCCATAGACCAATTTCAGCTTTTCTATGTTGTTTGTCCAAGCTGTTAAATCCTCCAGCGCCACAAAATAAGTTATCCTGTTTATCATAAATACCCCACCAAATTCCTGTACCATCTTTTTTTAGATTTCTGTACCACTCCATTTGCTCTTCTGTTTCTTCTAGTGTCGAGAAATGTACATCATAATATTTTGTTATTTCTGGGTTAGATAGTCCTTTATGAATGTTATTTATGTCAGAGGGTTTTATTTCCTTTAGTTTGTAGTTTTTCGTTTCCACTTTTTGAAGTTTATTTTGATTAAATGCTTTATGTGTATGTTTTTTTTGCGCTTTTTTGTTGTAAAGTTAATTAAAAGTGATAAACTTTTGGTTTTGCGAGATTTAGTCCAAAGGATTAAATCCGCAAGCAATTAATAATACATTTTGTTACCACATGTTTTTATCTTTCAATTAGTTTGATACTCCGGATATTACTTTCTCCTACTTCATGTATTTTCCAATCACGCTCCAAGTTTACTTTATGAGTTTTTGGTATAGAATCTAATTCAATTTCATAATATTTATTTTCATTGATCTTGAAAATTACTCCAGAAAGTTTTATAGGTGGTTCATCAGTCCATATAATTTCAGTTATTTCTTTTTCAAAATCTTTATAAAACAATATTAATTCAGAATTTTGATATTTAGAAAATTTAGCTTTTTTAGAGTCCTCAGTTATTTCTTTTGAATAACCAAATGTTTTAATTCCTAAATAAGTAATTCCGATAATTATGATTCCAATTATTATTAAAATTCCCTTTTTAATTGGCTCGATCAAATGTGTGGTAACAAAATGTATTGTTATTTGCGATTTTTTGATTGTAAAATTAATTAAAAGAGATGAACTTTTGGTATTGCGAGATTTGTCCGAAGGATAAATCCGTAAGCAATTAATAATACATTTTGTTGTAACACGTTTCTTACTTTATGTATAAGTCATTAAAATAGTAAAGTATAGAAAAGGAATCATTCCTATAATAATCCAAATTAAATGTTTTTTCGATTCCATTTTGTAGTCTGACCAAACTAATAAAGGGTGTAGGAAAGACCAAAAAGATGATCCCAAAACCATTACTATATTTAAAAGACTACCATATTGATAAATCCAGCGGTGTTCAGAAATTCGAAATCTTTGAACATAATTTCCAATTAATATTCCACTCAAACAAATTCCAACAATTAGAATTGCAGTCCGTTTAGGATTGTATCTTGGTTTGCTTATCTTCAATTAATTATACAAGGTGTTGTAACTAGTTTTTAATTCAATTTCTAATTCACAAACTTTTCCGTTTTCGGTTGAGAAGTGAATTTTAGTTTTTCTTTTTTTATAATGATGAACTTTTGCATTAACGACATTGTCCCAAATCCAAGTTATTGAATCATTACTTATTTTATTCGGTCTTCCAATTAGTTTTTCCACGTAAACTTTGTCAAATCCATTCAGCTTTGTAATTCCGTTTTCCTTAACGCGTATCATTTTTACAATCCCATTTTTCAACACGTACTGAATTCCGTTATTTGTCAAAATCCAACCATTCTTAATGTCTGTATTTTGATTTTTATCCTCTTTGTCATAAAATTCAGAAATCAGTTCTGTTGGTAATTCAGTCAAATTTTGTCCGATTTCAATTCCGTTAAATTTCAGTAAATCAGAATTGAAATCAGATTCAAAAATTATTTCTGGATTATGTGTAAACTCGGTTTTTCTCAAATTGGTTACAAGGGTTTGGTTAAACTGCGTTTTAATGCAGTTTAGGTTTTGTTGGCTTTTAGTGCTTTATAATCTTATAATATTTAGACTTGTCATTAATGTTAATTTTTAATAAGTAAATCCCTTTAGTAAGGAGTGTCGTTGTAATCACGTCACTATCTATATGAATAGGCATTTCTTTTCCATTTATATCAAACATTTTTACTTTGTATGCCTTGCCGCCTGTGTTAATTCTGATTTTATCAATAAATGGATTAGGATATAGTGTTATTTGAGACATTTCTTGGTCTTCAATGCTTAATGTTTCGTCTTCAATAAAATATTTTGATAAGGTCAATTTATATTTTGTTTGATTACAGTGAGTAAAGGATTTAGCTCCAACAACAATAATGTTATTATCATTAATTTCTGATGATTTACAATAAACTATTGAACTTACATTTTCAGTTAATACATATCCATTTGTGCCAAAATCTGAATCAGAAGTGCCGTTTCCATTAAATTTTGCAATATACATTCTAAACCAACCTGTTCCTAATACATATAAATTTCCATCATTTGTTATATGTAGTTTTGATGGTGTAGATTCACTACTTATAGGTTTATGTAAATACCCTGAACTATTGAAAGTATTGTCTAAAATCCCATTGGTATTAATTTTTAATAGAATCAATCCTAAATTACCTAAATAATTCCCATCACCAGCTACTATTAGCTGGTTTTGTGAATCAAAATTTATTAGAAAGCCACGACTTATAACATAAGTATTTAACTTAAAAACACCATTTACTCCAAATGTATTGTATAAATCACCATTATTGGTGAGCTTAGCTACTATTAATTTAGGAGCAGTAGATGAAGTATTATCTTGACCTGTAACATAAATATTGTCATTAGAGTCTAATAATAGTGTGTTTAATCTGTAAGCAAAATCAAATTGATAAAAACCGTTGTTTCCAAAAGTTAAGTCTATATTACCGACAGAGGTAATTTTTTTCAAATAATGTGTGGTGCTACTTGAGCTAAATTTCGATAAAACAATAAAGTTACCCTGTGAATCTATTTTAAAAGCTTTATTAAATTGAGTTAAATTTACGACCCCATTATTACCAAAAGAATTATCTAAATTACCTTGAGGATCTACTTTTAATATTTTAGTATAGCTTAATATATAAAATGAATCATCTGCTACTGGGATTATTTGCCTAAAATTTTCAGTAGAAGTTAATTTAAATCCTGTCTGATTAAAAGATGTATCAAAAGTACCATCACTATTGAATCTAGCCATTATACCAGAATAGCTAGAGTTACTAGAGCATCCACTACTAGCAACTCCAACAATTAATATTTTACCATTTGGTAGTGTGTAACTATCGTTGGCAATGATTCCATATAGAGTAGTTCCTACTGTAACAGTATATTCATATTGGCCATTAATTCCAAAGGAATTGTCTAAAGTCCCAGGGATTTGTGCATTAGAATTGATTGTGATAAGTAATGTTATTAATAATAGTTTATATTTCATAGTCTTCTTTTTTAGCATTAAAGCCAACGTTTTGTATAAATGGTCGTTTTAATGCAGTTTAGGTTTTGTTGTGTGTAGGCTTTTATTCCATTTCTTAAGTTCGAGGGTATATAACCAATACTTTACTCCAAGCCGAGGTTCTATTTCTTTCAATATTTCAAAACCCATTTTTTCGTAAATGTGTCTTGCGCTTCCCATTATTTCTGAAGTATGTAAAGCCATAGTTTTTTCCTTCTTTTCGATAGCAGATTCAATACATAATTCAGTTAATTTTTTTCCAATACCATTACCTCGATAATTTGGGTCGACTGAAACAAATCTCAAATGACACCACTTTTCATCATAAATTTCAGTCGGATTCCCGTTTGGCACTAAAAAAGCCATTCCAACTATTTCTTTAGTCTCATTTTCGCATACTATACATTCGGAAGTTTTTAAAAGATTGGAATATGATTTATGACTGCCTATTGTTTCAGATAAACTATTCCAATTATCATCTGTCAATTCATTTTTAAATTGAGTCCAAGATTTTAATCCTAATTCTCTTAGTTGTTCTAAATCACTATTATTCCCTTTTCTATAATTCATTCTTAAGTTTTGTTCAGCTTGCACATAACGGCTCTGTATAAAGTTTGTTGCGTCTGGTTTAGCGTAAAGTTAGAAAATTATTACTGATTAGAAAGTTCGCGAGAACTTTCGCAAGTGAGCAATTAGTTAGCAATAAAATTTATACTTTGTTACCTGCAGGCTTTATTTCTTCAGTTAGAAAGGTAAATCATCTGGTTCTTCATTTATTTTTTTAGGTTTTGGAAATTTAGTCTTAAAATATGAATTTAAAAAAAGGCCAACTGTAGTAACTGAATTGACAATGAAATATGTATAAACTGTATCATTTAATAAGTAGTCATCAGCTGTTTTTCCGTGAAAATCTGTTTTTTCACTTCTTAATTTCTCTATTGATTGACTTATCGCTAAGAGTGAACTTCCGATTGTTTTTATTTCAACAGGATGATTCTTATCTATAATATTAAACTCTTTCAAAATTATAGTCGTTAGTTTATATAAGGTTTCAGTTCCTTTAACTTTACTATTAATTCTCTCGTCTTTTAAAATTTCTTTTATTATACTTTCTAATGCAGAATTCACTAAACCTACAGCAAGACTTGGGTCTGTTTCTATTAGCTTAAAAGCTTTAGTAAATGTATCATAAGCTGTTTTAAATTCAGATTTTAATTCATTTTTAAATGTTGGAATAGAAGGAATAAAATCAGGTGTGTCAACACCCATATCAATAGCTACTTTCAACAAGTCATTTCCTGACATAGAATGTAAGGTTCTTAATAAGTCAATGTCTCCACTTTTTTTTTGGTATTATATAAAAATTTTCCCAATGATTATTCCATTCATCACATTCGTGCCATTTGTCTATGTATAAACTAACTTCTTTATATGTTTTATATTCTTGCCAGATTGCATCGTGAACAGATTTCACGAGTTTCATTTGGTATTTTGGCGATATTAATTCATTCATTAATCTCTTATCTTTTCGAGTGGTGTTATTCTTACTTCGTATTTTCCAATATCTGAATTTTTAGTATGAATGTCAGAGATTAATAAATGGTCAGTTTTTTGCTCCATTTTATTCCATTTTGCCTCAAAAACAGTTGGAAATAGATATGGATCTAAATCGCCAGTCAAAAATTTTACTTCTCCATAACTGTTATAATTATCAAAACTAATCATTACTTCAATTCTTTCATTTGTGACAGAGTTTTTCGCTGCATTTATGCTAACTAAAGCATTGAAATGAATAATAGAATGTCTATTCCTCAATTTGTGTAATTCAACAAAATCCCTTAATTCATTACAATTTATATGTTTTTGTTCCATAGGTTTCTTCAGTTTGCAGGTGACGTGTTTGTATATGGTTTGTTGCGTGTTTTAAGACCTAATTTAGCAAATACATACCGAATAGAAAATCCGCGAGGATTTTCGTAAGTAAGCTAAAACTAGCAATAAATTATATACGGTGTTAGCTGCTGGCTTTTTTACCATTTTATTAAATCATCTTCTTCAATTGGCTTTACAATCGCAATTTTTTTAAGTTCTAAATTCGAGTTAATTTGAATCAAGTCAATCGGTGCTGATAGATAATTGGCGACAACTGTTTTTAGACCCAATTCAGTCGCTCCATATATGTTATAAGTTGCGATATCCTTTATTATATCAATGCCGTTAAAAAGTAATTTTATTTATTAGTTGATATTCAGTTTCAATATCAAAATGATTGGAAATTTTCTTACTGTTTGCTAAGACATCTATATCAATTATTTCATCTTTTTCACTCGGTATATAAATTAAATTATAGTCGGTAGAAATCAATAGGTTTTTAATAAATTCAAATGACTTTTTGAATGAAGGATTACTTCTCAAAGACAATATTTCTTCAAAAAAATGTGTTTTGGTTTTGTGCTTTCTAAATTCAGCTTGTGGATTGAAGTATATTTCAAATAGAATGCCATTTAGCAAGTGATTTTCTCCGTCAGGTTCAGAATATTTTTTTAAGTTGCTGTCCAAATCTTGCATAAATTCTATAGCGTTAAACGCAGCGCCACTTGATTGTAATAAATTTCTACCTAAAATGAACATCTGGTTTTTATCCAACGAATTTTTAGGGATTTTCAATATGTTATAAATTGCAGGATTTTGAATATTCCAATCGTAAGATTTGATTTTTTTAATTAGCATTCCAAATTCGTCATTTTTAACGTAATTGACATCTTTTACAACATCTTCTGAATATGGAATAGAAACTGAATGAACCATTTGCCCATTATTAAAATAGAAATCTCCAATTAAAGAGGTATGTTCCCACGTGGTCTGCTTACCACTACTAAGATTAAATACAGTTTTTCTGACTTTCTTAAAAAGTTCCTCTACGGAAAGTCTTTCTCGTCCAATGTACTTTAATAACGAACCTGTAAAAATACTATTCCCTTCGTAACCTACATCACTCGCACCATCATTTGGCGAAGTCGAAAAGGCAATTAAAGTTCCTTTTGGTGCCTGAATTGGACTTGTTGCTATAATTCCACCACGCTCGAAACTTCTTCTACAAGCGTCAATAATTACAATGTTTATTTTATTCGAGTTATTCTTATAAATGGAAAGTAAGTCGGTTAGCTGAATGCAGGTTTGTTTACAATGATATGTATTTGGAAAATCAATTTGGCATTCAGTAAAGGCTAGATAGTTTTCTCCTTCAACTTCAAATCCGTGACCTGCAAAGTAAAAAATGGTAGCATCGTAATTCTTAATTTTTTCTTCAAACTCCGTTAAAAGTTCAACGATTTTCTGAGAATTCCCATTCGCACAATAAATAACATCATAGCCTAATTTTTCAAAAACCTGCTTAACACTATGTGCATCGTTTAAGGCGTTGTCCAATTTATATTTATCGTAGTAATTGTCATTTCCAATTACCAATGCTAATGTTTTCATTTATTCGATTAAGTTTTTTTCAGCTTGCAGCTAACGTTTTGTGTATTATTATTTGCGATTTTTTGTTTGTAAAGTTAATTAAAAGTGGTGAACTTTTGGTGTTGCGAGATTTGTCCGAAGGAACAAATCCGTAAGCAATTAATAATACACGGTGTTGTAAAACGTTTTTTTAGTCTAAATATTCAACATCAGAACGAACTTTCTTACGCCATATTTTTCCATACTTTTCATCCATGAGTTCAAATATTCGCTCGTTATATATTTTTATGCACTCTTCAGTTGGAGGTGTACAACCAAAGTCAAAATATTCTATTCCATATTTTTTCTCAAATCTTGTATCAGATAGAGAGTTTGCTCTTGGGGCAATCGATCCAACTAAAAGTAATTTTGCTCTATTATTATTCCAGTCTTTGTCTGCCTGTTCTTTGTTATATTCACAGTGAGCTTCTATGATTAGAGTCGTTTTGGTAATTCCGTCGTTGGTTTTTATTTTAAAAACTTGATTATCATATCCAAAAACTAAAAGTTGAACTTCATAAAGCTTATATGGTTTCAGATTTTTTAATTCGAAAAAAACCTAAGCTGTCTGCCATTGTCATTCTCTCTAAAAGAGGCTTTTTACTGTTCAACAGTTCAATATCAATTTCTGAAATTGGTTTTACACCTGTAATAGAGGATTTTACATATCCGTTAATCTCAACTTGAGAATATGAAATTCCATAAACTAATATAAAGGTTAGTTTGAGAAGTGTTTTCAATAAATTCGTTTTCATGAGCAATGTTTTACAACGTATTTGTATAACTGTTGTTACGGGATTAAAGTTACATATTTTGTTTAAAAACTAGTGTTAGTAATTACCGAGTGGATTCGGACGAAGTCGAATCCGCCGTAATTGTGGTTATACATTGTTACCACATGTTTTTATTCAGTTTTGTTTTTTAGTTTTTCCAATTCAATTTTTGTCAATCGTAATTCTTTATTCAAAGAGTCATTTTTAGATTCAAATTCGATTATTTTCTTTTCTAACTCCGATGTCTTTTCTTTCGATTCAGTTTGTTTGAGTTTCAGATTGTAATTTCGATTTGCATAGTATACAGCTGAAACTCCAAATATTATTGATAGGCATATTGGTACTATTCTATACCAATCAAGAGGCTTTTTAGAAATAAATTTCTCATATTCTTGATGTCCACCTAATTCCTTTGCTTTTATTCCTTTTTCTGTTAATCTATATTCGAAATGGTCAATTTTGTCAAAGTATTTATAGGTCATTCCTAGTCTTTGAACTCTAGAACTCATATCTAACATTTCTTGCTTTAATTCTTCAGTTGCTAATTCAAATTCGAAATCCTCATCTTCTGATAATATTTTCCAAACATTAAAACTTGTAATGTCTTGAATTTCGGATAGTACAATATTTAAATACTCGATTTCTGTTTTATAAGGCATTGTTTCTTAAATGTGTGGTAACGTTTTGTGTATTGTTATTTGCGATTTTTTGTTTGTAAAGTTAATTAAAAGTGATTAGCTTTTGATGTTATGAGATTTAGTCCGAAGGAATAAATTTGTAAGCAATTAACTATACATTTTGTTACCAGCTTTTTTCCATTTTTCAATTAGTTCATTCGACAAGGTTGCGCCCCAACCATTTGATCCTGCATTATGCATTTTAAATAGCTCTAAATCAAATTCTGACCTGATTCTAATTTGACATAATTTCTGTATTCCATTAAGCATAGAATAAGATAATTTAGGATTCCACTCACCATAAATTTGGGAAGCGCTTATTTCTCTTATGTTTTGAGTTATTTCGTGAATTGTGTTTTGATATTTAGGGTATTCGTTGATCAATTCTTCTGGAAGTTCATCTCCTAAGCCTTTAATTTTAATTTGATTGCATTCATTATCCCATTCAGGAATGTTGTCCGTTGTCAATAAATCTAGCATTTTATTTCCGAATTGAATTAGGTCAGAATCATTAATTGCATGTTTCCTGGAATAATATATAAGACTAAAGACACCAATTGCGGTCATTGCCCTAATGGAAAGTCTGTTAAATTCTTTTAAATTATCCATCTTGGTAGTTTGAATTGCTGGTAACGGTTTGTGTATTGTTATTTGCGTTTTTTAGTTGTAAAGTTAATTAAAAGAGGTGAGTTTTTGGTATTGCGAGATTTGTCCGAAGGATAAATCCGCAAGCAATTAACCATACATTTTGTTGCCTGTAGTTTTTATTTCAGTTCAATTACTTCGATTTTATTTTTAGTCAAACTCACTCCAACTTTGAATTCAGGCTCCCATTTGAATTCAGGATTGTTTTTTCTTTGGAAGCTATATATAGTCCAATAATATACATTTCCATCGTCAGAGATACTTTCGAGGTTAGAACTTGTTTGTCCTTTTATTTTGCGTATTCGTTTTTTAATTTGTCGGTTAGAATCAAATATCTTTTGAACCTTTGATATTCGTTTCATTTCAGCGATAGTCTCTTTGCGAAATTTTTTTTCAGAGTTTACTCCGTGAATACTGTCCATTTTTTTCCAAAGTTCTGTATGTACTGTTTTTACGCTGTCAACTAATTTTTGTGAAATTATAGAGCCTGCAACTTGATAAAGTTCAATTTCCCATTTTTTTCCAACGAATTCCATCGCTTTTCTATAGTGATAATTCGATGAGCCATAAGTCAAAATTCGATCAGGTTTTCTTTCGGCTTGCGAGAATGAAGTCCAACTTAGAAGAATGATTAATATGAATAATGTTTTTCTCAAATTACTGGCAACGGTCTCGGCTATGAGTAGTTGCGTAGATTAGTACTAAACTTTGCAAGTCATATATCAAACTTAAAATCCGAGAGGGTTTTCAGAAGTAGAGGAGAACAAGCAATTAATTATAGCCTTTGTTAGCAGTTGGTTTTTTATTTTTTTAATGTATAATTAAACTTTGAATTTTGAATTCTTTCTTTGGTTTTGTCAAAATTCAATGAGTCATTCAATTTTTTATAGATTATATTTTTTTGAATACTAATATTGATATTGTTTGAGGTTAAATCTACACACTCAGAATATATTTTCAATGCAGATTCTAAATTCCCAATAAGATACTCCTTTGTTGCCTTTTTAAATAGTGACTCGTAAGATTTTGTAATACCGTTTGTTTTTTGATTGATTTCTATTTTTCCATTCGTGTTTTTTGAATTGGAAAATAAGATATAATGAAATAAAACTTCCTTGAGAACTTTCACCTTTTTTCCGTTTACGACTGGGGATATCCACATTCCATTAGTTTTTAAAATTGCCTTTTTCAAATTTTTGTCATATGATTTATTAATGTGATGATGAATTTTTATATCACTGACTTTTCCATCTGTATTTATCACAAATGTCGAGTAAGATAAATGTTCTTTCCCGTTTGAACGTCCTTCTACAAATGGTTGAATAAAACTTTTTACGTTAGCATAGTCTTTATTCCTGAATTTTGGATAAACTTTTTGATTTTCAATATATAAAGAGTCTTTTCCTTGTTTGATAATATTCTTTTCGTCAAGAGTTAATTCATCCAAATACACTTGCTCTCTAGAAAAAAACATCCTTGCCGAACTAGGACTAATTTTATTATTGTTTAACTCAATTAAAATTAGTTGTCTATTATCTATTTTTTCAATTTTAAACTTGTTGAATAGTAAATCGATAATATCATTTTTAACTGTGTATTTAATTTTATAGCCCTTTTCGTTGTAAACAGAGGAAATATACATTTGACCATTATTTTCAAAAGTATATTTGATAAAATTTTTATCTCTTTTTTCGATAAATGGATTATTTCCTTTATCAAATGCCTCTATTTTTGTTTTAATCCAAGAGCCAAGAATAATTCTGTTATTTTGGCTAAATAGAGTTGTAGAGAGAATAAATAAAAATAGAGATGTTGTTATTCTGATGTTCATTTTTTAACTTGCTGCTAACGTATTTGTGTATGATTTTTTGCGCTTTTTCTGTAAATTTAATAAAAAAGCTTTGAGTTGGGAATAATATGATTTAGTTTAAAAAAGTTAGTATTCCGCAACTAAATATACACACTGTTATTTGCTGGCTCTTTATTAGTTGAAAAATAAGGACTATATATTTTCAATAGCGATTATTTAAAGATGTTCTTTTATGTCGAGGTTTGTCTAAGCGCGGACTTTACTAAATAAATTGACTGTTTTTTATTTAAGTCGCCATTATGATAAATAATGCGGCTTGCATATAACGTTTAGTATATGAAAAGTAGGCGGTTTCGAAGCACTAAACTTTCAGTTAAGCATAAAGTTTGATACAAGCAGTGAACCTTTATATTAGTAATATTACGCCTATTTTTTATATACATTGTTACCAGCTTTTATCTACTCATAGTAATTAAAAGGTCATCAATCTTTGCTCTTAATAATTCAGCAGGTTCGACTCCATTATCTTTCATATCTAACATTTTGCAAAGATCTTTGGCTGATATTATAACAATTAGTTTACCTGCTTCCTTTAAGGCGCCACTTGCAGCTTTATATGCATTTACATGACCATCATTTTTAGCAATTATAAAAGCTACTGAACGTAATGCTGTTGTGAACAAATACTTCTCAGTGGTGTAAATTTCACCTTGATTGATAACATCTGAATAATTTTTGTATTCGAAAATAATATATCGACTTTTGAAATCATGAAGAATTTCTTCCCAGAAGTTTTTTCCTGAGGGTCTAACTCTACAAAGTAGGTCGAATTTGTGCAAACCGTCAAGAGTGCTGTTCTGATCTTTCCACAGTTCTAAATCATTATTGAATAAGTACTGTAATATCTCGGTGCATTTTTTTTCAAATTTTGAAAAGTCGCCACGACCAGGGCCTATATCACTTAATTCAGCACAAAGTTGCTTGCCTTTAAGTTCTATAATCTCACCTTCTTTATCGGTTATTCGAGTATTTAGAAAATCTTGGATTAAAGTTGAACTTATATTTGTGTCAACAACTGAATACTCTTCAACAGGTTCTCCAAATAATTTGAAAAGAAACTCTTCAAGTTTATAGTATAAATCACCAGAATCAATCACCAAGGCAAATAGTTCTCGAATGTCCCAAATCACTATACCATAGTTCTTAAAAATATCGTTTTTAAAAGCTTTATTTACAGAGCTAGATATAATCAACAAAGGAATAGTGTCTTTTCGATTCTTATGAACAAAGAATAATTGTTGACAAGCTCTTTTAACCAAATCAATTCTTGCCTTTTTATTTCTTTGGATTTTTATTTCAACAATTGCTTCCTTACCATTCTTTACAATATCTAAATCGTAACCAATATCTCTATTTCGGCTTACATCTTTTACTGTAAAACCTTTAAATTTTAGAATTTTAGCAATCAGTGCTTCAAATTCTTCGTAGGTTTTAAATATGTCTAGTCGCTTATTTTCTTCCATTTTCTAATTGCTGGTAACGGTCTCGTATAACCGTCAGTTACCGGTTTTAAATTACTATTTTTCGATTAAGCACTGATGCTCGCAATTCCGAGTGGATTCGGACGCAGTCGAATCCGCCGTAATTGCGGTTATACATTGTTGTAGCCAGTTTTTATTCAGTTTAATTTCCACCATTTCGGTTTTTTTGATTTTTTCCAACTTTTAAATCGTTTGTTCAAAATTGGCTTGAATTTTTCATAATTCTCCCAATTATCTTGAATATGGTAAAGTGTTGGCAAATCTGTACCCAAAGTTTCAGAATAATCTTCTAAAAAGTCTCCATTTTCATAGTATTTATACGTGAATTCATTCCCTAATTCAGTCAAATCATCATCCATTAACACTCCATCAAGATTTCTTTCGAAAAATTCAGCTCCAGTTAATTTTCTTTTTTTGACTTTAGAAATTTCTGAATTCAAAAATTCATCGTCATTTGTGTCGAAAAGTCCATTTTCAATAATCCAAGTCAAGTAAAATCCAGTATGAACATAACCTTGAAAATTGTCTAATTCATTCGGAAATTCTCCGTCAAAATGCCATTTCGCTTTATCATATACTCCGTTAAAACCATCTGGTCGTTTTAGGATTTCTACTTCAATATATTTTTTGTCAATAAATTCTTGTTTTAATTTATTCAATTCATTTATTGCTTTTGCATTTGTTCCGCAATGTTTAGTAGATTCAGAAATTCCGCTTTTCCCAATTTTTCCAGATTGAATTTTCAATAGATGTCTATCGATTTCCATCTGAACAAAATCAGTTGTTACTCTATTTTTCTTTTCTAATCGAATTGTCATTTTCAAATTGGCTACAACGTTTTGTGTATTGTTATTTGCGATTTTTGATTGTAAAGTTAATTAAAAGTGGTGAACTTTTGATTTTGCGAGATTTGTCCGAAGGATAAATCCGCAAGCAATTAATAATACATTTTGTTGGCAACTGGTTTTAATTTGTCAAAAATCCATTTCTTTTTTTTAGGGTTGTCGATAATGTAGGTCAATTCGTCTACTCTTAAAGACTTACATGAACTTTCAGATATGGGCTCGTATCTTAATTTTATAGTATCTTTTATTTTACTAATTCTAACATCATATTTATCACATCCGTTAACTTTATATATTGTTTTGACGATAATTATGTCGTCTATATAGTTAATTTGAACTTTATTAAAGTCAAACTTATATTTCCCAACGTTATATTTGTATTCTGGTTCTCCGATTTCAATAGATTTAAAACCTATTAGATTTCCATTGTGTTTTTTTTGAGTTTCAGTTACGCATGAATTAAGAAAAAGAGTAAGATACAATATAAAAAAAGAGTGATAGTATTTTTTCATCTTAGGACTTGTTGCCAACGTATTTGTGTATGATTTTTTGCGGGAAAAGGACGCGAGTCATTTTTCGTTGATGCGGAAAGATAATTAATAAGATTGAATTTCCGCCGAGGAAATTCAGCCGCAATTAATTATACACCTTGTTGTGCTACGTTTTACCAAAACAAAGGTCTTTTACAATAATAACATTTATCGATTCCAGATGTATTTATTTTACTTGATAAATTTTCGTAAGAAAGAGTTTCTATTGTTTTTTTAAATTCAGCAAGAGTCTTTTTATTTAATGTTTGAAGAGTTATTGTCAGGTAATTGTTTTTGTAAGCGATGTAATTATTACTGAAATACTTTTCTCCAATTCTAAAGTCGTGTCTAAAGATATAATTATCACCAATTTTTTTTGATAATTTCTTTAAGGAATTTGAGTTAAGAATTTCATGTTTCAGAACTTCACACTCTTCTTGGAAAAATTTATTTAAACTTTCAAAAGATTGTCTTCCTGTTATAAGTCCATAATTACAGATTTTAAACTCTAAAGAGCTTTTATTCTCTAAATCAGTATAGGATTGAACATTACTACAGGAGTCTAGTGTTTTTTGAGTTAGTGATGACGGAATCTTAATCCTCATGTTATGAAATTCTATAACTCGTGTTTCGTTAGATTTGTCATTACAGGAAAGTAATGTGAAAATAAATAAGATAAATAATAATTTTCTCATTAATCGTTTTAATGTTGCACAACGTTTTATGTGTATGTTTTTTGCGATTTTTCTGTAAATTTAATAAAAAAGCTTTGAGTTGGGAATAATATAATTTAGTTTAAAGTATTTAGTATTCCGGAATTAAATATACACACTGTTATTTGCTGGCTCTTTATTAGTTGAAAAATAAGGACTATATATTTTAAAAGCTATTATTTAAAGATGTTCTTTTATGTCGAGGTTTTTCTAGGCGCGGACTTTACTAAATAAATTGACTATTTTTTATTTAAGTCGCCATTATGATAAATAATGCGGCTTGCATATAACGTTTTGTGTATTGTTATTTGCGATTTTTTGATTGTAAAATTAATTAAAAGAGATGAACTTTTGGTATTGCGAGATTTGTCCGAAGGATAAATCCGTAAGCAATTAATAATACATTTTGTTACCCAATGTTTTTATTCAGATTCAGTTAATTTATAAAAATCAGTTTCTTTTTGAATATCAGATATAGATTTGTTGAATTTCTTTTTTAGATGTTTATCTATTAGTTTATTATAACATTCCATTTCTGACCTTAAAATGCAACCCATTGAATAGTATTCAATATCATATTTCGATCCCAAAATTTCATCCATTCCTATAATAGAGCCAATACCAAAATGAAAGTATTTTAATTCACCCTTTTTTAAGTCAATAGAGAATCTATTTTCCATTTTTTCACAAGTATCTAATTCATAATATTCAGTAAGTCTCTTTTGTTTTTGTAAAGATTTATAATATTCAGTCCATAAATGTAAATTTAAAACAAAACAGATTCCAAATGTGCCAATCATTGTTTTTGTCAAGAAATTCCGCCAATCTTTAGCGAGGGAATAAAGTCCAACACTTATAAAACCTATAAAAAATAAAACTTTTGAAATTGTCAATTCCAACTTTACATTGTACCAATATTGCATTTTTACTGAATTAAAAATTAATAAAGTAAATGTGATAATTGATAAAATTAGAAGGATGTATTTTGTTCTTGTTTTCAATTTATTGTAAATGTTGGGTAACGGTCTCGGCTATGAGTAGTTGCGTGGGTTAGCGATTAACTTTGCAAGTACACACCAAGCTGAAAATCCGAGAGGATTTTCAGAAGAGGGCGAGAACAAGCAATTACTTATAGCCATTGTTGTAAGCAGTTTTTTATAGTTGATTTATGTATCCAACAACTTTGGATTCAGGTTCGTAAAATACATATAAATATCCGTGTCCAAAGTGTAGATAAGGGTCAAATGATTCTTTATCTAAAATCTCTTGTCCATTTACAGTTTCCGAGTCATCAATATCTCCTATCTGAAATAGAAATTCCATTTTGTTTCCAGAAATTGGACAATTAAGCCAATTTTCATCGTGAATCCAATTAGGTATTACAGTGTGACCAATTTCTCCAGGCACCATGTCAAATTCGTGAACGCCAACCTTTATTTTTCTTGAAGGTGCATTTTCAATCTTGAAATTCAATTTCTTATATTCAATATAGGCATCCGATGGTATGTCCTCAAATAATTGATAAAAATTCGAATCCACATTATCCCTTATCAGTTTTGGTTTTTTTGGGTCTGAATAGTCAAAAAACACAGGTGATTGCAAGTCAATGAATATTGGACATAATAAATGTAAGTCAAAATCAATTTTCGGGAAATGAGATTCATTTTTGGATATGCACCCAAAGTAGACAATCGGACTTGTCTCTAATTCAGGAATATTAATTTCGGAACTTGCCTTTCCACCAATTGAGTTAATTCCGTTGTCGTCCAAAATCAGACTTGCTTTGTCTGATGCAGATTTTTTCTTAAATATTTTTGATAGTATTCCCATTTCTCAAATTGCTTACAACGTCTCGTATAACAAGCGTAGCCTGCCGATAGGCGGCTATGATTTGTTATACATTGTTAGCTGCTATATTTATTTTTATTCAATTCTTTTAATGCTCTTCCTGCTGCTGATTTTCCATTATCCATTGCGGTTTTGGTCAATTCAATCAGTTTATTTCTTGCAGGTTCATATTTATGAAATCCTATTATATCTATTGCTCTTTCTTGGATATACATATCTTCATCGTCCAAAAAAGAATAAATATACGATTCAATTTCCTTGCTTTTTACTAAAGCCATAACAGAAAAAGCTAATTGTTGTCTTAAATCTTCTTTATTTTCAGAAACTTTTTCCAATTCAGTCAGAAGTTCAGCGATTATTTCTTCTCTGTTGTCTAAGTCAATTTCATTTTCTCTTTTCGGATAATCAAAAACTTGAACATCCAACTCACTAAAGTCGTAAGCCTCTGGGTTTTTATTAATCGTATTTATCAATTTAGTAATGTTCTTAAATTTAGGTTCAAGATTTACTTCGTCGTGAGATAAATAACAAACAGTTCCTTTTAATTTTCCTTGAACATATAAACACCAATAGTTTGAGTTGTTATCGGTTAGTATTGGAATCAAATTTTCGTAAATTTCATATTGCTCAAAAAATTCAAGCATACTTTCAAAATCGTCTCTCTCAATTAGCTCAAAACCATCTCGGGATTCGTAACTCAGAAGATTTTTTAAGTCATCTTTTTCGATTTCGTATTTTGAAAAATGTTCCATATTTATTTTCGTAGGTATTGCAGCTAACGTTTTATGTGTATGTTTTTTTGCGCTTTTTCTGTAAATTTAATAAAAAAGCTTTGAGTTAGTAATAATATGATTTAGTTTAAAAAAGTTAGTATTCCGCAACTAAATATACACACTGTTATTTGCTGGCTCTTTATTAGTTGAAAAATAAGGATTATATATTTTCAATAGCGATTATTTAAAGATGTTCTTTTATGTCGAGGTTTGTCTAAGCGCGGACTTTACTAAATAAATTGACTGTTTTTTATTTAAGTCGCCATTATGATAAATAATGCGGCTTGCATATAACGTATTTGTGTATGATTTTTTGCGGGAAAAGGACGCGAGTCGTTTTCCGATGTTGCGGAAAGATAATTAATAAGATTGAATTTCCGGTGAGGAAATTCAGCCGCAATTAATTATATACCTTGTTGTACATAGTACTTTTATTCCCATTTCGAGATTAACTCCTTAATTCCTTTTTCAATTCCATTGTAATATTCTCCTTTTTTGAAGTCAGGAATAATAATGTTATCCATTATTTTCTTACATATTTCGTCCGTCAATATTTTTTCAGTTCCATTACCCGTTGAGATTCTTATTCTCCTCAAGTTTTTGCTGAAAACTATTGTAAGTCCGTTATTTTTTTCCTTCAATCCAATTCCGTTGTAATTTGAAAGGTCAATAGCGAATTTGTCGAAGTCAGTATATTCTCCGATTGAAGCTATTGATACTATAGCAATTTGATTAGACGATTTTTTCTCAAACTCACGAATAATCAACGTCAATTTTTCTAACTGTTCTATCGTAAAAATGAATTCATAATCATTTACTTCACGTTTCAGTTTTGGTAAATCACTTTCTCCAAGATCAAATTCTGAAAATTCAACTTTAGGCGCTTCTGATTTAGATTCTATATTATCAACCTGTTTTGATTTACAACTAGAAACTATTAAAACAGTAATTATAAATATTCTAAATATCTTTTTCATTGGTATTATGTACAACGGTTTTGTGTATGGCTCGTCGCGGAAAATCAGCTATGATTTTCCGACGTAAAACGAAGATAGCAAATTGCAATGAATTCCGATTAAGGAATTCAGTCGAGATGAGCTATACACGTTGTTACCACACGTTTTTTATTTTACTATTTTTAATTCAGTTAGTAATTGTTCATTCGAAAATCCAGAACAACTGTTGTCTTGAAATTTAATTTTTTCAGCTCCGTTATCAAGATTATAACTAATTCCGAAATTACAGGAATTGTCAGCATTCTGCATTAAATTCAGTTTACGTTCAAACAAAGCTATTTTGTTAATAACAGATTCCGTTATTTTTATTTTTCCACGCTTTATTGTTTTACCATTTTTGTAATATTTATATTTTAAAAATCCATTTTTAGGCTTTAAAATCAGCTTGTCAGATTCAAAAGTCTGATGTCCCCAAGATGAAATTAAAACCCAACTGTCATTGTTTTTAATTGACTCTTTAATTAAAGATTTCTTATCGTAGTCTTTATATTTATTTACACAGATTTTTATTTCAGTCAGTTCCTTTGTTTTTGTGAAAGTCGTATCGATTTGCTGTCCAAAAATATTCGTGTACTCGATTCTTAAAAAGTCAGAGTTATTTACGATTATCTTTTTTTCATTTCCCCAATATTTTTCAGTTTGTTCAAATTTTTGGTTGGTCAGAATTTTTGGTTTTGCCCTATCTAGTTTAAACATAGTAAAACCATTTTCTTTACTACAATCATTGGAAAACAATTCAATTTTGTTTTGGGCAAACGAAAAGATTGTGTTTAAAACTAAAATTATCGATATGTAATGTGTTTTTTTCAAATGTGTGGTAACGGTCTCGTATAACCGTCAGTTACGGGTTAAATTAGCGATTATTTTCGGATTAAACACTAGTCTTAGCAATTCCGAGTGGATTCGGACGTAGTCGAATCCGCCGTAATTGCGGTTATACATTGTTGTAACACGTTTTTTATTCAGTTGTTTTTCTAACAAATTGTAAAGTTTTTCCGTTGAATAATTCGATTGAAATAGTGTCATTTTCAATTTTTTTCAACATTCTTGTTTCATTGTTATTTTCAAAAGTCAGATTATAAGTCAGACTTTGCTCTTTTTCAAAAATTCTGTTTGGATAAGATAAACTATCCACTTTTTCGAGCCTTCCAAAAACCGAAGATTTCACATTTTTAATAGCAATGTTTTTATTCAAGTCAAAATTAGGACTCAATCCAATTATAGCACTTAAGCCACTTTGTTTTGGTTTAATAAATTGTAAGTAATATCCTGTTCTGATGTTCAAAAATTTATCCTTTTCATATTCAACTTTAGTAAAAGGCAATTCATCGTCGGTTATTTCAGTTCCAGTATATTTATATTCGTGAAAATGTCCTCCAGGACAACCCATTAACATAAAACAGACTAAAATCAAAAAGATTATGTTTATTTTAGATTTCATTTGTGTTTGTTTGGTCGAAATGTGTTACAACGTATTTGTGTATGATTTTTTGCGGGAAAGGACGCGAGTCGTTTTCCGTTGTAGCGGAAAGATAATTAATAAGATTGAATTTCCGTCGAGGAAATTCAGCCGCAATTAATTATACACCTTGTTGGGCAACGTTTTCTAATAATCCGCAAGAGTTATTTTCACTCCGTTTATTTCCATTCCGCTTTTCAATTCCGTTTTTTTGATTTCGTAATAAGGATTCCACTTTTCCAAAATCAGTTTGTTTTCGTTTGTCCAGCCTTTTATTTTAAACCCGTCTGGAATTAGTCCTTTTTCGAGGTCAAATTCAGTTTTTTTATTTTCAATAACAGACCAAAATACTCTTGAATATCCAAATCCGCCATTGTCTAATTGGTATTCATAATATTTATGTTTTTTGTTTGGTGAAATTGCCTTTGAAATAAGAATAAAATCACCTTCTTTTAGTGAATGCTTCGAATGAAAAGTTTCCGCAACTTCATTAAAGTCAGAGTTGATTTTAACTCCGATTCCAACAATTCCGATTAAAATTATTGTAGTTATTATTAAAATCCATTTTTTCATTCAGCTCGGGATTTTCAAATGTTGCCCAACGGTCTTGTATAAGAATAGTAAGGGGTTAAAACGCTCTTACTTATCGGTTTAGTACTTAGCCAAATTTACAATTTTACCGTTAATTTTCTTTTTATATAACCGTCAAATTGAAAATTTGGCGGTCTTTGTTAATTAGCACAAGATTTGGGTTTTGCACTATAACCCTTATTATTTTTATACCTTGTTACCTGCTGGCTTTTCATTCTCAAAATCAAAATATAACTGGACATAACCATTTATTGCTTGAAGTCTTAGAGTTAGGCTCTCAAATTTCCATTTCCGACCATCCCATTTATCTTTATTAAATTCATTATCTCTCAGTTCTCCTTCATTATCTATATCATTACCAAAATAAGTTAACATTCTTTTGACTAACCTTTTAACTTCTTTATCGATTATAAACCAATTTGTAGGTTTGTCTTGACTTAAGAAAGTACTTGTTTCTTCTTCTGTGTTGGTAGGATAAAAGACTCCAATTTTATTAAAAAAACCAAATAAAAAATAGGGAAAATAAAATGTTCTAAAAATGCCATCTTCAGATTTTGAATCATAAAAACTATCTGACTTTAATAAATCTTGCATAATTTTTAAATCGAGGTTAGGGTTATCAAAATAGAAGAATTTTTTGTAAAATTCTAAGAACTCGTTGGGTTTGAAAACTCTAGTATTTATATTTAGTTCCTCAAATACTTTTTTAGTTTTTTTAAAAGATCTGTTATCATTAATTACATAAATATTACAAGTTGAAGCAAAGGCAGCGTGAAAAGCATCATCAGTTGTATTTTTAAATGTTTCTTTTCTGCCTTTTTTGATATTTACAGTATCTTCTTGGTAACCGTGCATATCAAGTTTTAGATATGTATTTGTTATATCATCAAACCATTTTGGAGCATTTTGATATTCAGGATAGAACTGTTCAGGATTGAAACCTAATTTATCATAAGTTTTTTGAATGAATTCAAATGGTTTTTTTGTATCGAATATTTGATCTCTATTAATTCCTGTTCCGCTTTGAACTGTTTTTCTTAAATCTTTATAATCTTCCAATTCGTTAAGATTGAAGTTCATTTTACTAAAACTTTTAAAGAAACCTTCTATTGTAGGGTTTTCTTTTAAACCAGGGAACATTTTTTCCATAACTTCAGAACTTTCAGGTGTTTCAAAAGCTTGTTTAAAAGACTCTTCAATTGGAATAGACTTGAGTAAATCAAATATTGGTTTTACAAGCCTTTTTGTTAATTCATCATCTTCAAAGTTTTCTAATAATCCATCTATACTTATATCTTTGAATGTGTTTTTGTCAGAGATATTTTGTTCAAACAATTCTTTTGGCGGATAATAGTCTAATATGATTCCTTTTCCATTATTAAAAAGGCAATACTCATTTGTTATATCAGAAATAAATTCTAAATCAGAATTTATATATTCTTGCTGTTTTGATGTTTCTTTAAAGCTAGAGGATATGTCGTTTATGTGTGAAGTTGAAAAGGGTATTAATAAATTTTCATTGTTTAATATTAGCTCTTTCAATTCATCGTGTTTTCCATTTTTCATTTGGGATAAAACATTCCAGTCAAAATAAACTTTTATCATAGGTTTTGATTAATCTTGATTTTCAGCTTGCAGGTAACGTATTTGTGTATGATTTTTTGCGGGAAAAGGACGCGAGTCGTTTTCCGATGTTGCGGAAAGATAATTAATAAGATTGAATTTCCGATGAGTAAATTCAGCCGCAATTAATTATACACGGTGTTAGCTGTAGTTTTATCTATAAATTATTTTCTTAATTTCTTTATCTGAATTTACTTTCTTTACACTAAATTTTAAGCCATAAGATTCATTATTTTCCTCTCCAATGCTAAGAGTTTTTATTCTATTCTTATTAATTATAACATAAAAATCGTCTGACTTTTTTTCTGAAGAAAAAATAATATCTGATCTTTTCGGGCTATACTTAGAAACAATTTCAACAATCTCATTTACTACAGGGTTTTTGTGATTAAATTTGATGTAGATTCTGTTCTGTTTATTATTAAATAATTTCTCGTTTATCCAAATTTTATTCTCTGTTGAATTAATTCTATGTTTTTCTATTCTTCCGTTTAAGTACTCAATACTTAATTCTTTATTTATTAATGAACTATCACAATAGAAAAAAACACTGTCTTTGACTACTCTCTCAGGCATTTGAATATTTCCTTTTTGAATATAATGTTTGAAAGGTTTTACATGATAAATAGTGTCATTTATTCTTGTTAATTTACCATGAAACTCTTCATAGTTTCCATGGTTTTGACTTGAATTTACATAAATTATTGTGTCACGATTCTTTAGTTTTACAATTTCTAATTCACACTGTTTTACAAAGTCAAAACAATAAAAGTCATGAAAAAAATATTCAACATCTGACTGTTTAATGTCTTTTTTAGAACATGAAATTAAAGATGAAAAAACTAAGATTAAAGTTAACTTAGTTACTATGCTTCTAATCATATTTATCTTTTGGTTTAAGTTCTATTACAGCTAACGTTTTATGTGTATGTTTTTTTGCGCTTTTTCTGTAAATTTAATAAAAAAGCTTTGAGTTTGGAATAATATGATTTAGTTTAAAAAAGTTAGTATTCCGCAACTAAATATACACACTGTTATTTGCTGGCTCTTTATTAGTTGAAAAATAAGGACTATATATTTTAAAAGCTATTATTTAAAGATGTTCTTTTATGTCGAGGTTTTTCTAGGCGCGGACTTTACTAAATAAATTGACTATTTTTTATTTAAGTCGCCATTATGATAAATAATGCGGCTTGCATATAACGGTTTGTGTATTATTAGTTGCGTTTTTTTTCCAAATGTAACTAAAAATTATTGGTTTTTAGTTTCAGCGAATACTTCCTAAAGAATCCAGAATTAAGCAATGAATTATACACGGTGTTACCCACAGTATCTATTCCTTCATATCATATTTATCAAATAATTCAGAAAGTTTATTGAATTTTGATTTAGATAGTAAAATGAATCTTGGAATCTCTCCTACTATTTTATAATTACTACATTCAAAACAAATCTCAAAAAATCCGTCTATATTCTCATTAGAATCATAAAATATGATTCCATGACGAGGAGCGTAACATGAATCTACTGTATAATCTTCTATATCTGTTTTTTGGTTAAACAAACTATTAAGAAAAATTGTAAAATCCGATTTCTTTATTTCGGTTTTCTGTCCAATTAATTTTTCTTCCAATTCAACTTTCCAGTTTTTATTTTTAATGTACTCTTTTTTAATTATAGTTTCGTTATCACATTCCTTTTCCAAAATTTTATCTCCATTATCATTGAAAAACTTTACCTTCCTACATTTCGGTAAAATTTTGATTAATTCAATACGGAGTATTTCAGAGTTTATAAATTTTTCAGTTTTTGAAACTATTGAATCAATATCAGAAGTTGACAATTCCATGTCTGTTATAAATTCTTTATTAGTCTGTGAAAAACCGTAAAAGGAAAAAAGAAAAATAACATATATTATCGCGTTTCTCATTATTGTGGGTAACGTTTGTATAAACTTAAATGCAGTATATCTACATTTATCTTGTTGTTGTTTAAGTGTTTGATTTATATTGTTTTATTGTCTAAAAAAGTGTCTAATGGACTTTTTATTTTTGCAAGAGACTTGCTAGTAACTCTTGTGTAAATTTCAGTTGTTTTGCTGCTTCCATGACCTAAAATATTTTGAATATATCTTAAATCTATACCTTGTTCTAACATATGTGTAGCGAATGAATGGCGTAACATATGTGGAGTGACATTTTGTGAAATTCCTGCCTTCAAAGCAGCTCTTTTTAAAATTTTAGCAACACTGCTGCTACTATATTGTTTTCTATTAAATCCTTCTATTAACCAATAATTTGGTTTATATTCATTTATATATAGATTATGCAATTTTTTCATATGCTCTGCGAAAATTGTAGTTCTATCTTTGTTTCCTTTTCCAGATCTAACAAATATAAGATTTTTATCATATAAAATATCTTCTTTTCTTAAGGCTAATAACTCACTTATGCGTAAGCCAGATGAATAAAGTAAAGCTAAAATAAACTTATGTTTTAAATTTTTACTGTGTTTTAATATCTTAAAAATTTGTTGCTCACTTAAAACTTTTGGAAGTTGCTTTGGCTTTTTCGGTCGTTCTATATAATATGTTTTGCGGTCTCTCTGTAAAACTTTTTCAAAATAAAATTTAATAGCATTTATGGCTTGATTCTGTGTGCTGATAGATACTTTTTTTCTTTGAATTAGGTAGTCTTGAAAGTTTCTAATGTCTTCTTCGGTTGCACTTTCAATAGGTTTTTTATCTAAGAAATCTATAAATTTTTTAAGAGAAGAAGTGTAAACCTTTATTGTGTTGGTACTGTATCTCTTTCTTTTTAATAATAATTCATAAGATACCGGAAATGTTGTGATGTGTTTTTTATTTTGATTTCTAATAATACGATTTGTAAAAGAGATATTATGGTTTTCTAGTAAGTTTAAAATTTTATTTATGTTTTCTGAGGATTTCAATAAATACCAACTTTTTAAGCTTTTGCTCCATTTTATACCATTCAAATTTTTAATGATGTTAATGATTTCTTTGTTGTAAATAAAGCGAATAGTGATTTGTGAATTTCCTTTATGGGTAGTACATTCCAAAATAACATTAGAATTAGTCATCATAGCAATTTTCTTTTATAGCATTGCTAAAATAGTAATTTAAATGAAAATGGTTAAATACGAAGACGATACAAAAAAATAGAGTTTGAAGACCAAAATAAATTCAATAAAAAAATCCAACATTTCTGTTGGACTTTTTTGCTCCCCCTCTTGGGCTCGAACCAAGGACCCTCTGATTAACAGTCAGATGCTCTAACCAACTGAGCTAAGGAGGAGTTTGCGACACAAGATTTGTGTTTTGCGAGTGCAAATATAACATCATTTTTTATTCCGCAAACGTTATTTCACGTAATTCTTTGAAGAAATTTTGTTGAGAGAATTAAATCAGTTAAGAATGAATGAGATAGGATAATAACTAGATGTGAGTTTTTTTGAAAATAAATTCAATAAAAAAAGTCCAACATTTCTGCTGGACTTTTTTGCTCCCCCTCTTGGGCTCGAACCAAGGACCCTCTGATTAACAGTCAGATGCTCTAACCAACTGAGCTAAGGAGGAGTTTGCGACACAAGATTTGTGTTTTGCGAGTGCAAATATAACATCATTTTTTTATTCCGCAAACTTTTTAGTGAAAAAAAACGTTTTTTTTTAATTAGTGTCTCAAAATTAAAATCTTAAAATTAAAGAATGCTATTTTACTAAAAGTTGTACTTTTGTATTAGTTATTCTTATTACAGAAAAGTACAATTGTTTTATATGGACAAGTTTTCGTTCTTAAATGCAGCACACATTGGTTTTATTTCAGAGTTGTATGAACAATATCAGAAAAACCCAGATGCTGTTGAACCAAGTTGGAGAAGTTTTTTCCAAGGATATGATTTAGCAAACGAGAATTACTCGTTAACTGATGAAGAAGAGATAGAGATTCCTGAAGAAGTTCGTAAAGAGTTTCTAGTAATCGATTTAATAAATGGATATCGTACCAGAGGACACCTGTTCACTAAAACGAATCCTGTAAGAGAGCGTAGAAAATATACGCCTACTTTAGATTTAGCAAATTTCGGATTAACGGATCAAGATTTAACAACGGTATTTAATGCCGGACAAATTTTAGGTATTGGCCCGCAAACGTTATCTGTAATCGTTAAGCATTTACAAAACATCTACTGCGATAGTATTGGTGTAGAGTATATGTATCTTAGAAATCCAGAAGAGATTAAATGGTGGCAAGATCGTTTGAATAAAAACGACAATCACCCAAGTTATAATTTAGAGGAAAAAAAATACATCTTATCTAAATTAAATCAAGCCTCTACTTTCGAGAGTTTTTTACAAACAAAATATGTAGGTCAAAAACGTTTCTCTGTCGAAGGTGGAGAAACTTTAATTCCAGGTATTAGTGTGGCGCTTCGTGATGCTGCTGAAAAATATGGAGTTCAAGAGTGTGTTTTAGGTATGGCTCACCGTGGTCGTTTAAATACATTAGTGAATATCTTTAAAAAACCTGTTCGTGATTTATTTAGCGAGTTTGAAGGTAAAGATTTCGAAGATGAAACTATAGATGGAGATGTAAAGTATCACTTAGGTCTTACGTTAAGTAAATCGTACAGAGGTGGTCAAGAGATGAAAATGAACTTAGTTCCTAACCCTTCTCACCTAGAAACTGTAGATGCAGTTGCTGAAGGAATTGTTAGAGCTAAAGTGGATTTAGATTATGATGGGGATGATTCTAAAATTCTTCCAATTTTAGTACATGGTGATGCTGCAATCGCAGGTCAAGGTATTGTATATGAAGTTGTGCAAATGGCACAATTAAACGGATATAAAACGGGTGGAACAATTCACGTTGTAGTAAATAACCAAGTTGGTTTTACAACGAATTATTTAGATGCTCGTTCTAGTACATACTGTACAGATGTTGCAAAAGTAACATTGTCTCCTGTATTACACGTAAATGCAGATGACGCAGAAGCTGTTTGTCACGCAATGCAAATTGCTGTGGAATACAGAGCAAAATTCAAAAAAGATGTGTTTATTGACTTATTAGGATACCGTAAATATGGTCATAACGAAGGTGATGAACCAAGTTTTACACAGCCTAAATTATATCAATTAATCAAGAAGCATAAAAATGCGAAAGAAATTTACGTAGCAAAGTTATTAGAAGATGGATCAATAACTAAAGATTACGTGAAACAAATTACAGACGAATTCAAAGAGCATTTAGAGGCTGAGTTTACAGAATCAAAGAAGAAAACAACTTCTAAGATTCAAGATTTCATGCCAGACGTTTGGGACGGATTCGTGCGTAAGCAATTAGAAGATATGTTACAGCCAACAGATACAACATATTCTGTTGAAGCATTAAAAGATATTGCAAAAGTAATTTCATCAACACCAGACGGACATAAGTTTGTTCGTAAAGCTGAACGTATTTTAAAAGGACGTGCAGATATGGTATTTGAAAAAAATGAGTTGGATTGGGGTACTGCCGAAAATTTAGCTTACGGAACTTTACTAGAAGAAGGTTACAATGTTCGTATTTCTGGAGAAGATGTAGAAAGAGGAACATTCTCTCACCGTCATGCGATCATGCGTGATGAAAATACTTTAGAGCGTGTAAACTTATTAAACACAAATCCTAAAAATAAAGGAGAGTTAACAATTTTCAACTCTCATTTATCTGAATACGGAGTTTTAGGTTTCGATTACGGTTATGCAATGGCTGCACCAAATACTTTAACAATCTGGGAAGCACAGTTTGGTGATTTTGCTAACGGAGCACAAATCGTTTTCGATCAATATATTTCTTCAGCAGAAGACAAGTGGAAGTTACAGAACGGATTAGTAATGTTATTACCTCATGGATATGAAGGTCAAGGACCAGAACATTCATCAGCAAGAATAGAACGTTTCTTACAATCTTGTTCTACAGATAACTGGACAATTGCAAATTGTTCTACACCAGCAAATATGTACCACATTTTACGTCGTCAGATGAAACGTGAATTCAGAAAGCCTTTAGTGGTATTTACTCCTAAGAGTTTATTACGTTTACCAGCGGCAGTAAGTACAATTGAAGAATTAGCTGAAGGAACTTTCCAAGAAGTAATCGATGATACAATCGATACAGCTAAAGTGAAGAAAATGGTATTCTGTACGGGTAAATTCTATTACGACTTATTAGCTGAACGTAATGAATTAGGTAGAGAAGATGTTGCTTTAGTTCGTATTGAGCAATTATTCCCATTACATAACGACAAAATCAAAGAAGTTATGGATAAGTATCCAAACGTTGAAAGTTATGTTTGGGCACAGGAAGAACCTAAAAATATGGGAGCTTGGTCGCACATGTTAGAGCGTTTTGAGCACGCAAGATTAGAATGCGTTTCAGATGCATACAGAGCTGCTCCCGCTGCAGGTTCTAAAAAGCGTTCAGAAGAGCGCCACAAAGCAATTATTGCTAAAGTTTTTGATAAATAAAAAAAGAATAAAATAAATTTCAGATATAAAAATTAATACTGATGGTTTTAGAAATGAAAGTTCCTTCTCCGGGGGAATCAATTACAGAAGTAGAAATAGCAACTTGGTTAGTTGAAGATGGAGACTATGTAGAAAAAGATCAACCAATTGCCGAAGTTGATTCTGACAAAGCTACGTTAGAATTACCAGCGGAAGAAAGCGGAATTATCACTTTAAAAGCAGAAGAAGGAGATGCTGTAGCAGTTGGTGCTGTAGTTTGTCATATAGATATGGGTGCTGCTAAGCCAGAAGGTGGAGCAGAGAAGAAAGAAGATGCACCAAAAGCTGAAGAGAAAAAAGAAGCTCCTAAAGCTGAACCAGCAAAAGATACATATGCAACAGGAACTGCGTCGCCAGCAGCTAAGAAAATTTTGGCTGAAAAAGGAATTAGCGCTGCTACTGTTAAAGGAACAGGGAAAGACGGAAGAGTTACTAAAGAAGATGCGGTAAAAGCTGTTCCATCTATGGGAACTCCAGGAATGGGAGCTCGTGGTTCTGAGCGTAAGAAATTATCGATGTTGCGTAGAAAAGTTGCAGAGCGTTTAGTTGCTGTAAAAAATGAAACGGCAATGTTAACTACATTTAACGAAGTTAATATGAAGCCAATTTTCGATTTGCGTAACGAATATAAAGAAGCTTTTAAAGCGAAACACGGAGTTGGTTTAGGGTTTATGAGTTTCTTCACATTAGCTTGTGTTAGAGCGTTACAGATGTATCCAGCTGTAAACTCTATGATCGATGGTAAAGAAATGGTTTCTTTCGATTTTCAAGATGTTTCAATTGCTGTGTCTGGGCCAAAAGGTTTAATGGTTCCAGTAATTAGAAATGCTGAAAACTTAACGTTTAGAGGTGTTGAAAGCGAAGTGAAGCGTTTAGCAATTAGAGCTCGTGAAGGTCAAATTACTGTTGATGAAATGACAGGAGGTACATTTACAATTACAAATGGTGGTGTATTTGGTTCTATGTTATCTACACCAATTATTAATCCTCCACAAAGTGCAATCTTAGGAATGCATAATATTGTAAACAGACCAGTTGCAGAAAACGGAGAAGTTGTTATTCGTCCGATTATGTATGTAGCTTTATCTTACGATCACAGAATTATTGATGGTAAAGAATCTGTAGGTTTCTTAGTTGCTGTTAAAGAGGCTTTAGAAAATCCTGTAGAATTACTAATGAACGGAGATATTAAGAAAGCTTTAGAAATGTAATTTTCTTTAAAGTGAATATAAAATTAAAAAATCCTATACCTAAACAGTGTAGGATTTTTTTTGTCACATAATTAATCAATAAAATGAAACTACAAGATTCAAAAATTGCTACAACAAAAAGAATAGAATTATTAGATGTTTATAGAGGGTTTGCTATTCTCGGAATTTTTGTTGTGAATATCGTGATCATGAATTCTACATTTTTAAATCAAGATGAATTCGCTACTCAATGGACATCTAGTGTTGATGTTATTGCTCAGAAAGTTTTGCAGTTGTTTTTTTATACTAAGTTTTTTCCAATTTTCTCTTTGTTATTTGGTCTAGGAATTTCTATGCAAGCCATTAAATTAACTGAAAAAGGAAAAATGAGCACTGCTTTTTTTATCAGGAGAATGTTCTTCTTATTCTTGTTTGGGTTTTTACATATCAGTTTACTTTGGTCTGGAGATGTATTAAATATGTATGCTTTTCTGGGTTTGTTAACGGTGTTTTTTATTAAAAAATCGAACCGATTGATTTTAGGATTATCATTGTTGTTTTTACTCTTTCCTTTTTACGATTTTGTATTTGAGCGATTATTTAATGTTGTAGGTTATGATTCTAGCCAATTTTTAATAAACCATTCAGGAGAATCAGTAAGAAATATAATAAGAAATGGATCTTATCTTGAAGGTGTGCAATTACGGTTTTTAGAATATGGAGCGAACTTTCCTATGCTAATCGGATTTCTTGCTCCAATAGCCTTATCAATGTTTTTATTGGGTTTGTATCTAGGAAAAAATAAGATATATGAATCTCTAGAAAGTTTTATAATTAACATTAAAAAACCGGTACTAATTGTAGCAGTTGTTTCTAATCTGTATCGAATATTATTTCTTTATGTATTGGTAAAATTAGATGTCTATAAAATTGATATTGTAAGACAACTTTTTATAAAGTTTATGGTTATCTCAGATGTAATTATGGGACTATTTTATTTATGGATAATGAGTTGGTTGTGGTATAAAACAAAATTCAGAAAGGTTTTGTCACCTTTAAAACATGTAGGTAAAATGGCATTAACGAATTATTTAATGCATAGTTTTATTGGTTTGTTATTGTTTTCTTCCGTAGGTTTATCGCTGTATGAAACTTTTAGTCCCTCACAAACTTTTTTAATAGCACTACTAGTTTTTGTTTTTCAAATTATTACTAGTAGAATATGGTTGTACTATTTTAAATTTGGTCCATTAGAATGGTTATGGAGATGTCTTACTTATAAAAAGGTTTTTAGGTTAAAAAAGAATGTTTAATTATACTTTTATATATTTATAGATTAACCTTTATAAAGATCCATTAAAAATGCATTTTAAGCATTTACTTTTAATCTTATTTATTTTATTTAGTATTGTTGATGTCTTAACGATTTTTTATGGTTGTAAAGATTTGTTGTGGTTGCCTAGAATATTAAGTTTATCAGCAGTTGTTTTGTATGGTTGTTTTACTAATAAAAAAATCCAGATAAGTTTTTTGATATTATCCTTTTTTATTGTTTTAACAGGTTTTTTATTTTCTTTAAATGACTACACTTTACTGGGGATGTTAAGTTTAGTTTGCTTGAGATTAAGTTGGTTAAAATTAATCTATGATTTGAATAGTAAAATAGATTACATTATTTTTTTTAAAGTATTAGGAATAACTTCTGTGTTCTTTGGTGTTATATTTTATGTTCTATATGTAAATAGTACTTTTTATTATTTAGCTGTAGCAACAACATTTAGTTTATTACTATTATTAGCTATAGCTTTCTCGTTATTTACTACAAAAGGAGGAGCTTTCGGAAATAGAGAAATGTTATTATCAATTATTATTTTTATTTTTTCTGATACTTTATCTGGTTCAAAGAAAATTACAGGAACATCATTGTTTTTTATCATTTTAAGTGTTGTTTTATATAATACAGCATATTATTTTTTAATGAGAGCAGTGATAAAAAACGCGAAGAAATAAGGTTATTCTTTAGAAAATTTAATTTTTAAACTAGGAAAACTAACACCATCTATAGTTATTTCAGAAGAGGTTTTGTAGGCGTAAATTGAATCCTTTACGGTTAATTTAGGTGTAACCAAATCATAATTAATTTTAATTTTTTCAATAGAATCAGATACAAAGGTAATTTGATCAGTTACTTGAATATTTTCAATTTCAGCCTCTTTAACTGAATTGATTTCTAATATTTTATTCTGAGATAATTCTTGTAGTTGATTGATTATGTTTTCTTCAAAATCAGGATGAGTGGCTTTCAATTTTAATAAATCAAAATACTGATTGAACTTCTCTGTTAAGAGTTCATGTTTTGTGATTTCTAAAGCAGAAGTTTCGGTATAACTTTTAGCAGTGAAATCATAGGTTTTATTCATCTCTTTATTCGCACAAGAAATAAATAGTAAAACTAAAATTATGTAGATTAACTGTTTCATTGTACAATAAATTTAAGTTTAACAATTTTTCCATGCTCAATAACTTTATCAAGAATTTTAATTTTCTTTAAAGTATTCGTTGGAGTAGAAATCAGCTGAATAAAGTTTAATTTCGAATATACTTCTACCCCCAAATCATTTCCGTAAAAACGATAGATTTTAGCATTATTTGAAATTAAATTATTTAAGTTTAGTTGACGAACCTTCCAGTCTTTCACATTATTATTCGCATAATAATCTAACATTAAAGAATAATCATCAGAAGCAATTCTTACTTTATTATTACTATTAGATACAATACGACGTGTAATGGTGTCTGTTTTATGGTAAGGAGAACTCACAACAAAAGTGATTTGTTTAGCTGTAGTTTTGTGTCGAAAACAACCTAAACTATCAGTTTTAAGATACAAAGGAGATTCTGTTTTGGATAGTACGGTAATATTTAAATGTGATTTGGTAATTGGAATATCTGTAATTTGGTCTACAAAACAGAATACAAATTCATTAGTTTTAGGTTTTACTAAAGTCCATCCGATAATACTAATTAAAAGAATTGAAATTCCGAAGAGTAGAGTTTTTTTTGGAATTACATGACTTCTTTCTTTTTCATTTTTAGTGACGAAATCATTCCAGTTTTCGTAGCCAATATACTTACTTAATAAATTTAAAATATCAATTCTTGGTAATTTATCAGAAGTGTTTTTACAATAGGTATAAAACCATTTTTCACTGACCTTTCCTTTCACCTTATCAAATAAATCTTCCTGAAAAAGAACAATGTCTTCTCCTTTCCAATCTTCAATGGTTTTTGGTGCGCTATGCGTTTTTAAAAAAGTAACAACAAGCTCTTTTTTAAGTAAATCAAAGTGATAAGATTCGGTTTTCTCCAAAGTTCTAATAGCTTTTTTGTTTTGTAAAATAGTTTACAAAGCTTTTACAAGTGTTTTACAAGGCTATGTATAGCAACAAAAATAGGTTTGTAAAACGAATTATTAAATATAAAGTTATGAAAGTTTATTCAATCAAAATCCAATTAAAATTGTTGATGTTGTTTTTATTATTATCACAAGTTTTTGCGTGTAGCGACAAATCTCCATCTTATAATGAGAATATCAGTGTTTCAGAAAGTTTCGCTAAGGAAAGTAATTTGAAAGCATTTGCTGCTTCAGAAGAAGTAAAAGATAAACCAACTATTAAAACTATTGAAAAACAGAAATTAAAAATTATTAAAACTGGAGAGTTAAAACTTAAAGTTAAAAATGTAAAAACAACAACTGCTCAAATAAAAACTTTACTCGAAAAGTATAATGCTTACATAGCAAATTTGCGATATGAAAACACCTCTTATCAGAAGCAAAATAATTTTACAATTAAAGTACCGAAAGCATCTTTCGATGTATTATTAGATTCGATTAGTACTTATGCTGAAGTTTTAGATTATGAGAATGTGAGTACTCAAGATGTAACTGAAGAATTTCTAGACATAGAAACAAGATTAGCAACAAAACTTCAAGTTAAAGAACGTTATGAAACCATATTAAAAAAGAAAGCTAAAACCGTAGAAGATATTATTTATGCAGAAGAGAAGTTAGGTGCTATTCAGGAAGAAATTGAAGCAGCACAAGGTCGATTGAAATACTTATCCAATAGAGTAATGTTAAGCACAATTCATGTAAAATTATATGAAGAAATTCCTTATAAATTTTCAAAGATAAAAACAGAAACTTTTGGCAGTAAATTTAAGCGAGCGATTTCCTTTGGTTGGACTTTTCTAGAGAATTTAGTGCTAACTCTAGTACATACTTGGCCAGTGATTTTAATAGGTGTTGTGGGATTTTTGTTATACCGAAAAAGAAAAAATACTAAATTAGAGGATATTAACTAAATCTTCTTACAATGAAATTAGGTGCTTTCTCAATAAGTTTGTCTGTTAAAAGTTTAAAAAAATCAAAAGAGTTTTATGAAACACTAGGTTTTTCAGTATTCGCTGGAGAAATGGAACGAGACTATTTAATCATGAAAAATGGAAATTCGTTGATTGGTTTATTTCAAGGAATGTTCGAAAACAACATTTTAACATTTAATCCAGGTTGGGATGAAAATGCAAATAATTTAGAAGAATTTGATGATGTTAGAACGATTCAAAAACACTTAAAAGAGAACCACATCAAATTAGAAAAAGAAACAGATGAAACTACAACTGGTCCTGCAAGTATTGTGTTTTTTGATCCTGATGGAAACACAATTTTAATAGATCAACATGTATAAAAATGAAAGTCAGTTAGAGCGGAATAGAAGAATTTCTAGTCCGCTTTATCTGATAAGTTATGTAGTTGTTTAAAAAAATTAATTTTGATCGTTAAGTTTCCAGTTATAATTCATGTATCTGATTTTAGCATTAGGTAAAATCTTTACTTCAGAATATTTGTTAATAAAAGCAATAATATCTCCCATTTGAAAATCTTCTGGATACCATTCAAAAACTTTAGATATTTCTATTTCTGTATTGGTTATTTTATTTTTAATTGAGTCGTTAATAAATTCTTTGGTTAGTTTTTCTAAATTTTCTTCAATATTATTTTCAGTAAATGCAGAATTTGTAAACCTAGGACCAGAGTAACTTGCCGCATTTAATCCAAAATGAATACGACCATCGTTAAACTGTTTTCTAATAATACCATGTTCAATTTCATTTAATGTGTAAACTTTACCTCCAACATTAGCAAAACGATAATTCCAAGCATCTTTACCTTTTTTCTTTATATGCACTATACTATTATTGGTTGTACTTGTGACTATAAAACCAATAGTGCTATTTGTATTTTGTTTTTCTTCTATGCTTGTTTCTTTTTTAGGAGGGTAATTGTCAATAATTATCTTAATTGTATATGCGTTATATGCGTTATATGCGTTAATCCAAAAGGCTTTTCTTTTATTATTGCTCCACTCTTCATTTGGTTTCGTTTTTGATAAATAATCTAAATAAGAGTTTAGTTTGTCAGAGTTTTTTAGGATTGATTTATAATTTATCTTTCCATTAAGGTTAATATTTTGCTGAAGAATAGTATTGTAATCTTCAATTTGACCATAAATTGTATTAAAACAAAGTAGAATTATAATTGGGGATAAGAAATTTTTCATAATTAATTAAAATTGTGTTTTTTCAAAACACTCTAATATAATGAATTTCAGTGATATAGTTTTGGTTTGTGAAGATTTAAAAAAAAAACGAGTAGATTTTAAACTACTCGTTTTTTTAGGATTATTTATGAACAAGGGATAATTATCTTATTTATCGTTTAAGCTCCAGTCATATTCTAAGTATGAAATTGTAGCATTATCATTTACTTTAGTTTTAGAATATTTATTTATATAGTCTACTAGTGTGTTGTTAGATGTAAAATCTTCTTGGTACCACTCAAAAATCTTTGAGACTTCAATTTTAGTTAAAGTAATTTTATTTTTTGATGTGTCATTTATAAAATCAGACATTAAACTTTCTAGTTTTTGATCAATGTTTTTCGCGCTGAAAGCGTAGTTAGGGAATTTAGGTCCAGAAACAGATCCTGCATTTATACCAACGTGTATTCTAGCATCATCGTGCCATCTTCTTAAAATTTTATGTTCAATATAATCTAAAGAATATGTTTGTTTACCCACCTTAGCGAAAGGTAATTTCCAAGCATTTCTTCCTTTTATTTTTATATCAGTTAACTTTTTTAAAGGGTAACTGTCTATGATTAATTTAATAGTGTAAGCATTGTAAGCATTCATCCAAAAAGCTTTAGCTTTTTTAGAAGACCATTTTTTTGAAGGAATTGTAGCTTCTAATTGATTTAAATAAATGTCTAGAACAGCTTTGTTTTTTCTTAAACCTTTGTAATCTAATTTTCCGTCTGAAGTCACATAGGTTTTTAATAGTGCGTTAAAAACTTCGTTAGATTGAGACTGGATGCTGTATGTTAATGTGCTGAATAATAAAGTAATAAATAGTTTTTTCATTTTGTGTTAATTTGTCCGCGGGGGGAATTTATTTACAAAGATTAAGACGGGTAAAAAAAAAATACATTACAAATGCGCGGTAAAAAAAATTAAAACAAAAATAAATTATGTTAAAATTTAAGTGTTTTTAAATTCAAAAAAAGGAAGTTTAGCTAGGTTTTTCAAGGGGTTTGTTTGATAGTAAAAATTAACAAAATTTAATTTTTTAAAAGAAGTATTTTAAGTCTCTTTAAAATGATTTTTGTTTGTTTTTTTAGTTAAAAAGTTTAAAATTATTATGCTTTATGTATGTTTTAAGATAAAAAATTGTATATTTTATGTTTAATTTATAGATTTGTTAATAAGTTATTAACCAACTATAAACCCTTCAAAATGAAAAAACTCTTTTTCAAAGTGACTTTTTTAGTCACTTCCTTCCTATGTGCTCATAGTATTCAAGCACAAAAAACTTTTAAAATTGGAGATGAATTTGATTCTGATGTTAAGATGACTAAAAGTTATCAAGATCTAAAGGAATTAAAATTTAAAAACATTGACGGTAAACCTGATATGGTGTTCAAAAAAGAATTTTATTCTAAGAATTCAGCTTATGTAAAATTGTATTTTAAAGATTTTGATTTAGCTCCTGGCGATTATGTTGAGATTACTGGTAAAACTACTGGAGAAAAAATTATCTACGGAGGTAAAGGTAAAATAGTAGACAGTGATATGACTATGATTAGTGATTTCTGGTCTAAAGTTTTATTTGATGATAAAGTAGAAGTGAAATTGTATTCTTATGGTAAAATTGAAAACCATAAAGGATTTGAAATTGCTAGAGTAGCTTACGGATATAGCAATGAAAAACTTGCTAAAATTTTTGATGATAACAAATCTTTACAAAATAGAGCTATATGTTCTAGTGATAATAAAGAGCAAATAGCTTGTTATCAAGGAACTGAAATGTTTGAAAAAGCAAAAGCAGTTTGTCGTTTAATAATCAATGGTAGTAGTAGTTGTACAGGTTGGTTATTAGGAAACGAAGGTCATTTAATGACTAATAATCACTGTATAGGTTCTTCTTCAGCAGCTCAAAACACAGATTTCGTTTTTAATTACCAAAATACAAATTGTGCTGGTACAAGTGCCGCTAGTTCTGACGTAGTTGCTTCATCTGCTACTTTTATAAAAACAAGTTCTAGTTTAGATTATACTTTAGTTAAATTACCGACTAACCCAACTGCTACTTATGGATATTTAAGTTTAAGCTCTGCTTTGCCTTCTGCTGGTGATAGAATTTATATTCCTCAGCATCCAGGTGGTAGAAGAAAAGAAATTTCTGTAAATACAGATAGTGGTTTTTCTACAGTAAATTGTGTAGGAGATTGTGGTACTCCACGTGTACCTCAAAAAACAATTAATTATTTTGCTGATACTGAAGGAGGAAGTTCTGGTTCTCCTGTAATTGATTATAATTCTAATTTGGTATTAGCTATTCATAATACTGGTGAGTGTCCTAATGGTTCTTTCGGAAGAAGTGATGATTTAATTTCTTCTATAGGTAATGATATGCCTACTAATGGAGTTGATAATAATGGAGGGGGAGGTAATCCACCAAACCCTACTCAATGTACTTCAACTGTTAGTTCTTTTCCTTATGGAGAAAGTTTTGAATCTAATGTTGGTTGGACGCAAGCAAGTGGAGATGATGGAAATTGGGTAAGAGATGCTTCTGGTACACCTTCTTCAGGAACAGGGCCAAGTTCTGGTGCAGATGGAAGTTTTTACTTGTTTTTAGAAGCTTCTACAAATGGAAGTACAGGTCAAATAGGTTCTAATGCTACTGCTATTTTAGAGAGTCCTTGTTTTAATCTTTCAGGTTTGTCGTCTGCAACATTTTCATTTAGTAATCATATGTATGGAACAAGTGTTGGGTCTTTAAAGTTAGAGGCTTCTACTGATGGATCTACATGGACAAGCTTATGGAATGATTCTGGAAATAAAGGTAATCAATGGAATAGTGTTTCTGTAAACTTAAGTAGTTATTTAGGGCAAAGTGAATTAAGATTACGTTTTGTGGGTACAACTGGCTCAAGTTGGTCTAGTGACATAGCAATAGATGATTTATCATTGTCTAGTGGAGGAGACCCTAATCCTCCAGCATGTGCAGCCTTAAACTTTAATGATTTCTCAATTACATCATTCTCTAACCAAGATGCCGATGGTACTTCATCTGTTGGAAATTCTGGTGCTTCTTTAACATTAACAAATAATACTTGGAAATACTTACCTATGAATTATACTGTTACTGCTAATACAGTAATAGAATTTCAATTTTCTAGTACCTCACAAGGAGAGATTCATGGAGTAGGTTTCGAGGATGATAATACGTTAACATCTTCTCGTTATTTTAAAGTACACGGTACTCAAAATTATGGAATAACTAATTATGATAACTATACTAGTGGAACAGTAACATATACTATTCCAGTAGGAAGTTCTTATACTGGAAATATGGATCGTTTAGTGTTTATTAATGATAATGATGGAGGGTCAGGTAATAATTCTACATTCTCTAATGTTAGAATTTATGAAGGCTCTTGCGAAAATTCAAATATGGTTGTTGCTGAATCTTTTGGAACTAGAGTTGATGTATTAGGTGATGAAGACGAAGATCTATTTACAACTATCCAAGTTGCGCCTAATCCATTGAAAAGAGGAAATGCATTACAAATATTAGGCCCGAATAGAAGCTTAAAAGATGCTTCTTATAATATAGTAAATATGTTGGGACAAGTTGTTAAAAAAGGAAATATAAATCCGTCAAAAACAATTCAAACAAATGGATTAAATTCAGGAGTTTATATTTTAAGAATAGAAAATAAGTTTACCAAAACTAGTAAGAAATTTATTATTGAAGAATAATAAATGAGTAGTATAATTATTTATTGAATTGACTAGAAAACCCTCTTGATTTCAAGAGGGTTTTTGCTTTATATTTTAGTAAAATATTATTGTTTTTAAAGGTCAAAACCAATGTTAACTCCTAGTTTATTAGCAATTAGTTTATTGATTCTTTGTTTTACTTCTGGGATTTTAACACTTTCTAATACTGTATTAGCGAAGGCATACATTAAAAGAGCTTTAGCTTCTTTTTTTGGAATTCCCCTTTGTTGCATATAAAATAATGCTTGCTCGTCTAATTGGCCAATAGTACATCCATGAGAACATTTTACATCATCTGCAAAAATCTCTAATTGAGGCTTAGCATTTATAGTTGCTTTATCACTAATTAAGACGTTATTATTTTGTTGATAAGCATTTGTCTTTTGAGCTTCTTTCTCAACTACTACTTTACCATTAAAAACTCCTGTTGAACGATCTCCGTAAATTCCTTTATAATCTTGGTGGCTTTCACAATTAGGTTCAATATGATGAACTAATGTATGATGGTCAACATGTTGTTTACCTTCAAGAATAGTAATTCCTTTTTGAATAGAGTTAATATGTTCTCCTTTTTGGTAAAAGTTTAAGTTGTTTCTAGTAATATTTCCTCCGAAAGAAAAAGTATGTACAGAACAAACACTTTCTGTTTGTTGTTCGATGTAAGTATTATCAACTAAAGAAGCGTTAACGTTATCATTCTGAATTTTGTAATAGTCAACATTAGCATGCGTGTCTACAAAAATTTCAGTTACAGAATTGGTTAATACAGGATGATCTGTTAAACTTTGGTGACGTTCAATAATTTGTACATGTGCATTTCTTTCAGCAACAATTAAGTTTCTTGGTTGAACCATTGTTGCATTTTCTGCCCCTGTTGTAAAGTTAATAATTTGTATAGGCTTCTGTACTTCTACATTTCTAGGTATATAAATATAGGCTCCTTCATTAGCAAAAGCAGTATTTAAAGATGTTAAATTGTCTTGCTTAGCTATTTTATTAAAGTAATTTTCTATTACGGGCTTATATTTAATTTTATCTAGAGCAGATGATAATAAACAAACGTCAATATTATCGTGAGTAGTTTCAGATAAAAAAGAACTATATTTTCCGTCAATAAATACGATTTTATATGTATCAATATCATGTATGAAGTATTTCTTTACATCTGCTAACTCAACAGCTTTTTCAGCTTTAGGGAATAGGCTATAATCTTCTTTTAAAACTGAATTTAAAGAAGTGTATTTCCAGGCTTCTAACTTTTTGGTAGGAAAGCCTAGTTTTTCAAAATTTTGAAGCGCTTTTGATCTAATATCATGAACGTCAGAATTCACATTCAATCCATTTTCAAAAGCAACGTATGATGATATTAATTTATCTTTTAATTCCATTCTCTAGTGTTGTTTTTGAAATGAATTACGAGTTCACTTCTTCTTTAATCCAATCGTATCCTTTAGCTTCTAATTCTAAGGCTAAAGAAGCATCTCCAGTCTTAACGATTTTACCATCGTGTAAAACGTGTACATAATCTGGCACGATATAATCTAATAAACGTTGGTAGTGTGTGATAACAATAACAGCGTTGTCTTTAGATTTTAATTTGTTTACACCATTTGCAACAATTCGTAATGCATCGATATCTAAACCAGAATCTGTTTCATCTAAGATTGCTAATTTAGGTTCTAACATTGCCATTTGAAAAATCTCATTACGTTTCTTTTCACCTCCAGAAAATCCTTCGTTTAAAGAACGTGATAAGAATTTACGATCAATTTCTAATAATTCAGATTTCTCACGAATCTTTTGTAGCATTTCTTTAGCAGGCATTTCTTCTAAACCTTGTGCTTTTCTTGATTCGTTGATAGATGTTTTAACGAAATTTGTTACTGTTACCCCAGGAATTTCTACAGGATATTGGAATGATAAAAATACTCCAGCATGTGCTCTTTCCTCAGGTGCTAATTCACTAATATCTTCACCTTCTAATTCAATAGTTCCAGAAGTTACTTCATACTCTTCTTTACCTGCAATAACAGAAGCCATTGTACTTTTTCCAGCTCCGTTAGGTCCCATAATTGCGTGTACTTCTCCTGCTTTTACTTCTAAATTCAATCCTTTTAAGATTGATTTTTCTTCTACTTCTGCGTGTAAGTTTTGAATTTTTAACATCTTATTTATGCTATTAGCTTAAAGCTTGATTTCTAATTTTGTTTTAATTATTTATTGAATTATCCGACACTTCCTTCTAAAGAAATCTCTAATAATTTTTGTGCTTCTACAGCAAATTCCATCGGTAATTTATTTAATACTTCTTTACTGAATCCATTTACAATAAGTGCAATGGCTTTTTCAGTATCGATACCACGTTGATTACAGTAGAATAATTGGTCTTCACCAATTTTACTTGTAGTTGCTTCGTGCTCTATTTGAGCCGTTTTATTTTTAGCTTCAATGTAAGGGAATGTATGTGCTCCACATTCGTTACCCATTAATAAAGAATCACATTGAGAGAAGTTTCTTGCATTTTCTGCTCTAGAGCCTATTTGAACTAAACCACGATAACTATTTTGTGATTTACCAGCAGAAATACCTTTAGAAATGATAGTTGACTTAGTATTCTTACCTAAGTGAATCATTTTTGTTCCTGTATCTGCTTGTTGGTAATTGTTAGTTACTGCAATTGAATAAAATTCTCCAACAGAGTTATTTCCTTTTAATACACAACTAGGATATTTCCATGTAACAGCTGAACCAGTCTCAACTTGAGTCCAAGAAATTTTAGCGTTTGTTTCGCATAATCCTCTTTTGGTTACAAAATTGAAGACTCCACCTTTTCCTTTAGCATCACCAGGGAACCAGTTTTGAACTGTAGAGTATTTAATTTCTGCATCGTCCATAGCAATTAATTCAACTACAGCTGCGTGTAGTTGATTTTCATCACGTTGAGGTGCGGTACATCCTTCTAAGTATGAAACATAGCTACTTTCGTCAGCAACTACTAAAGTTCTTTCAAATTGTCCTGTTCCACCTTCATTAATTCTGAAGTATGTAGATAATTCCATAGGACAACGAACTCCTTTAGGAATATAACAGAAAGATCCGTCTGAGAAAACTGCTGAATTTAATGCAGCATAAAAGTTATCTGTTGGTGGAACTACAGAGCCAATATATTTCTTTACTAATTCTGGATGTTCTTGAATTGCTTCTGAAATAGGCATGAATATAATTCCTTTTTCGGCTAAAGTTTCTTTGAAAGTAGTAGCTACAGAAACAGAATCCATAACGATATCTACAGCAACATTAGCTAAACGTTTTTGTTCTTCTAAAGAGATTCCTAATTTTTCGAAAGTAGCTAGCATTTCTGGATCTACTTCATCCAAACTATTTAATTTTGGTTTTTGTTTAGGAGCCGAATAATATGAGATATCTTGGAATTTTGGCTTTTCGTAATTAACATTAGCCCATTCTGGTTCTTCCATTTCTTGCCAAATTCTAAAAGCTTCTAATCTCCATTCTGTCATCCATTCAGGTTCGTTTTTCTTTTTAGAAATAGCACGAACTATATCTTCATTAAGCCCTTTAGGAAATGTTTCACTTTCTATATCGGTATAAAAACCATATTCGTATTCTTTGGTTTTTAACTCTTCTCTTAAATCGTCTTCTGTATATTTACTCATCGTCAAGTTTTCAGTTGTTGGAATGAATGTTATAGAGAGAAGCTTTCTCCACAACCGCAAGTTCTATTGGCATTCGGATTATTAAATACAAATCCTTTACCGTTTAAACCACCAGAATATTCTAGTGTAGTTCCTACCAAGTATAAGAAACTCTTTTTGTCAACAATAATTTTTACACCATTGTCTTCAAAAAGTTTATCATTATCTTCTTTTGAATTATCAAACTTTAAATCGTAAGAAAGTCCTGAGCAACCACCGCTTTTAACACCAACACGTACAAAGTCGTTTGTAGCATCAAAACCATCTTCGGTCATCAATTGAACAACTTTCTTTTTAGCTGTGTCTGAAACTTTTATCATGTTTTAAAATTGATTAAATCTAAATTAAGTGCAAAGATATATACAAAATGTCATATTATCCTATTTTTAGAATGAATATGATCTATGCAACTATAATGTTTAACTATTTTGTAGTAAAAGTTTAATAATTATTTCTGAAATTCAGGATTGTTTACGAATTCAGTATCCGAAAGTGTTAGAAGAAATGCTTTTAAATCAGCTTTATCTTTATCCGTTAAACCTACTCCGCCTTGAGCAACTTTTTTCATTAAAGGGTCTATAGTAGGAGAGTTTTTAAGTCCTTCAGAATAATGATTTATTACTTCATCTAGTGTGTTAAAACGACCATCATGCATGTAAGGAGAGGAAAAAGCTAAATTTCTTAGTGAAGGAGTTTTAAATTTACCATTATCATTAGGGTCTCCTGTAACTGCACCTAATCCTAAATCTGTAAAGTTTTCATCTAATCCGTTATTGTGGAATTTATTATCGGTCCATAAAGGATTATTTTCACTTCCATGACAATGGAAACAGTCTCCTCTACTTTCTTCCATAAAAACATTAAACCCGTTTTGTTCTTCTGGAGTAAGTTCAACTTCATTGTTCAAAAACTTATCAAACTTAGAGTTTCCAGAAATTAAAGTTCTTTCAAATTGGGCAATAGCTTTAACAACTAAGTTTGAATCTATTTCAATATTACCGAATGCTTCTTTAAATAATAGTGGATATTCATTGTGATTTTTAAGTTTTGTAGCTACAACTTTCCAGTCACTGTTCATTTCCATAGGATTAGTCACCGGTTCGAAAGCTTGTTCTTCTAAACCAAATTCTTTACCATCCCAAGCAAAACGCTCATCAAAATTCCAAGCTAAATTGAAAAGAGGCATTGAATTGCGAGTTCCGAATGTGTTATTTACTCCTTTACTAAATTGTAAATTATCTGTAAATGATTTTTTTGGATCATGACAAGATGCACAAGAAATAGAGTTGTCTGAAGAGAGAATGGTGTCGAAGAACAATTTTTTTCCTAATCGAACTCCTTCTACTGTTGTCGGATTTGTGCTAGGAATTATAGGAGCAATAAGTTTATCTCTAAATAATTTAGGAGTGTTTAATGAAATTGGAACAGGTGTATATGTTTCTTGTTCTCCATTAGTATCAGAAGAACAAGAAATAAAAAAAAATATTGTTAGAAAAAAAATATAATTACGAATCACTATCTAAGCTAAAAACTGTTGTGCCATTTGAGCTCATTAATAATTGAGCATCAAAATTAGGCATTAACATTTGGTTTAATGTGTTTAAATTCCATGTATTTGGGTTTTCAAACCATTGATTAATATCTACATTTACATTGATGATAACATCATTATTTGTAACTTTAATATCTGTTAATTTAACAGCTATAGAAGTATCTTGATATGTAGGATTTGCAGGGTCCGTAATATTTGCTGCTCTAATTACATGATAATTAAAGCCTGTAGCAGTTGTAGTTGTTGCACTGGTGAATTTACCATCAAATTGCATGTAATGATATCCGCCACCTAAGTTTGAAGGAACGAAAAAGTCAACATTTAAATCACTATATTCTCCATCTTTATTATCTTCATCAGTAAAACCGAAAGTAAAATTAAGACTGTATGTACCATTAAGTACAATTTTATCAGTTTCGAAAATTAAGTTTTGTTCTTCACCAAGATCAACAAGTAAATAATCAGATAGAGGAGTTTCGTTATTATTTGCATCTACTAGCTTAATGTTAGATAAAACATATCTATAACGTTCAATACTTACTTTATCTTCATTTCTGGTTTCGAACTTTTCGGTATTAAAATCTGCTTTTGTAACTACTGTATCATCCCATTTATGAACAAAATTGATCGTGATTTTTTTGCTTTGTAAAGTGTCATCTTCATTACTTGAGCAAGAAACGAGTAATAATAATGTAATTAAAGAGGTGATTATTTTATTCATTTATTTGATTTTAACTATTAATAAATCAGAAAAACCTTTGTTTTCTGAAATATCTTTGTCATTACTGTTACTTTCTCCAACGGCGACAATATTTCCATTATCTAATTCAATAACATCGTGAAGTAGGTCTATATTGCTTCCTCCAATAAAATTTTGCCAAATAGTGTTTCCGTTAGAAGATATTTTTAAGATCCAAGCATCATTTTGACCGTTGTTAGTGAATTGATTATCGGTGCTTCTAGAGTTTCCGACTAAAATAAAATCACCTTTTTTACTTGGGTAAATTGAAGTGCCAGCATCGAAATTTGTACCGCCGTAAGTTTTTTCCCAAATTAGATTTCCGTTTGTAGAAATTTTAACTACCCAAAGATCTCCGCCGCCATTATTATTTGTAATATTTTTGTCAGAACTTCTAGTGTTTCCGACGCATAAAAAGTTACCATCGTTGGTTTTAACTAGTTTAGCAGCTTTATCTATTTGTGAGCCCCCAAAATTCTTTTCCCAGATTAAATTTCCAGTGTTACTAATTTTGATAATCCAGAAATCATAATCGCCTTTTGGATCTGTAATATCTGTATCTGTACTATCAGAAGTTCCTAGAATAATAAAACTATTATCATCCGTTTGAACAACATCCAAAGCTGTATCGGTAAAAGTTCCTCCGAAAAACTTTGTCCATTCTGTATCGCCAGATGCATTTAATTTAATTACCCAAAAATCTCCGCCAGCATGTCTGTTTAAAAACCTTGAGTTTCCTAGTCCGCCAGAAGAGGTAACATCCAATTCACCAATAATTAAATAACCATTATCTGAAGTTTGGATAACAGATGTGCCAAAATCATTACCTGAAAAGCCAAAAGTTTTTTTCCAACTAATATCGCCAGAAGGGTTGAGTTTAAGAAACCAAAAATCGGAGTTTCCTTCATTTATACCAACATCACCATCGTCACTTTTACTAAATCCTATTAAAGCAAAACCACTGTCATTAGTTTGTATAATCGAATTTCCTCGATCATCTTTAGAACCACCATATGATTTTTGCCATTGTAAATTATCATTAGCATCATATTTTAAAATTAAATAATCGGAATCGTTAGCAGTTTTGTTAATTATATCACCATCTATGCTGTCTACATAACCTAAGATTATATAACCAGAATCGTTAGTTGCTATAATAGAGTTTCCTACTTCATTTCTAGTTCCTCCGAATGTTTTTGTAAAACTTAATTCTCCTAAAAAAGACGGATCTGGATTTTTAATTTCATCTTTATCTGGATCACTACTACAAGAAAAAATAGTAAGTAATATTAAAAATGTTAATATGTGCTTGTGATTAATCAATCCTTATCTCAAAATTAATTTTTTACCAATAGTATTGTTGATCTTTACGATATATATACCGCTCGATTGACTTGATAAAGGGATGGTATAGTTTTTTTGGTTAATATTTTTCTTCTGAAACACTCTTTTTCCTAAAATATTGAATACTTCAATTGAAGTTATAGGTTTATCGCTAGAAATTACTTTTGGATCCAAACTAGTTGGGTTTGGAGTTATGATAAAACTGTTTTTAGCTTTAGTAATAGGGTTTGTGGATAATGTTCCGCTTTTTCTTACAATAAATAATCCGCTGTTAATATCATTAATTATAATGTTTCCACTAGGGAAATACGGATAAACACTCCAAGCGCCATTAAAAGCAGTTGCATTATTACTGGGAAAAGTATCGAAAAATGCTGTTTCAGACATTGATCCAGCAGTTGCAGCAATGTTTGTTATATCTAAAACGCGCATACCAGCAGTATAACTTGCCATAAAATATTCGTTTCCTTTTACATATCCATTATGATCTATTGCTTTTGTTGATCCGGTGTAAGTTGATGAAAGTCTAGGGCTATCTAAATCACTTAAATCAAAGACTAAAGTCCTTGTATTTAAACCTAAATCTCTTTCATCTGTTTCATCTCCAAGTATGAAGTAACGTTGATCTTCCGTAAACCACCCTTGATGTGTGTATCCTATTTGAGGATAATCAACTGTTGCTAATTCAACTACATTATTTTTATTGGTCACATCTAAGATTACAACTTCTGTTTCATTGCTACCAATGTAAATTTCTTTACCGACATGTTCTGAATCTGGTCCACTATATGTGATTACTTGCGCATCGTGAGAATAACCTGCTGTTCTGTAATCTCCTAAAGAAGTAGGGTTTAAAGGATCTGATATATCTAGAAAAATAGGTCCGCCTCCATTATTTGCTCTACAGCCAACTAAATAAGCCACGGCTTTATCTTCATTAATGACAATGTTATGGCAGCTCCCAACACCGTTATAAACAGTGTCTGCAGTAAAAGTTGTAGGAGGAGAAGTTACATTTCTTAGCTTAGTTAAATCGAAAACTTGAACGCCATGGGACCCCACGTTATCAGCAACGATGAAAGCAAAATTATTATATACTTTAACATCTCTCCAGAAATTAGATCCTGCGTTAGTGTTTAATCGACCTAAAAAAATTGGATTTAACGGATCGGAAATGTCAACAAAAGCAGTGCTGTTTGTCATGGCTGCTATGGCATATTCTTTACCGTTAGAAGGATCTGTCCAGCCCCATACATCACTTCCTTCGGCTGTTGTAGAACCGGAAAGTGTTTGTTTAGAAACAATGGACATTAAATCGTAATCTTTACATGGATATGAACCCGCAAAACCACCAGAACAAGGTGTTTGTGAAAATAGAGCGAGGTTAAAAATTATAGTCAGAATTAAGGCTGATAGTAATTTTTTTTCAATATAGATTTTATTAAGAGTCATAAACAAATTTATGAAATTTGGTAAGTTAATTCTAAAATTAAACAGTTAAAAATGTAAAATCCCTAACATACTTTCAATTTTTTTTCATTTTAATTATCGTTTTGTAGTATTTGATTCCTAAATCTAATAGTATCTTTGCCAACATGTTGGAAGATAAGAATAAACAAAGAACTTCATTAGCTGAATTAGGAGAGTTTGGCTTGATAGATCATTTAACTCAATTTTTTAAAATAAATCACGAAACTACAGTAAAAGGAATAGGTGATGATTGTGCTGTTATTTCTCATGATAATGAAACTTTAATTACAACAGATTTTCTAGTAGAAGGAGTGCATTTCGACTTAAGTTATATGCCTTTAAAACATTTAGGGTATAAAGCTGTAATGGTAAATATTTCTGATGTTTATGCTATGAATGCAGAAGCAGAACAAATAACTGTTTCAATTGCAGTTTCTAATCGTTTCCCTTTAGAAGCAATTGAAGAGTTATATGCAGGAATTCAATTGGCTTGTGATACTTATAAAATTGATTTAATAGGAGGAGACACAACGTCGTCTACCAAAGGAATGATAATTTCTATTACAGCTATTGGTTCAGCTAAAAAGGAGGAAATAGCTTACCGTAATGGAGCAAAACCTACAGACCTTATTGTTTTATCAGGAGATATTGGTGGAGCTTATTTAGGATTACAAGTTCTAGAGCGAGAGAAGGAAGTTTTTAAGGTAAATCCTCAAAATCAACCAGATCTTCAAGAGTATTCTTACATAATAGAAAGACAATTAAAACCTGAAGCAAGAAAAGATATTCCTAAATTATTGAAAGAGTTGGAGGTTAAACCAACGTCAATGATCGATGTTTCAGATGGATTATCATCAGAGTTAATTCATATATGTACGCAAAGTAAAGTTGGTTGTAATGTTTATGAAGAAAAATTACCATTAGATCCACAAGTAATTTCTACATGTGAAGAGTTTGATTTAGATTCTACAACTGTTGCTTTAAGTGGAGGTGAAGATTATGAGTTGTTATTTACCGTTCCAATAAAGGATTTTGATAAAATTAAAGGGAATCCAAACTTATCTGTAATAGGTCATATTACTGAAAAAAATGAAGGTTTGAATTTAATTACACGTGGAAATCAGTCAATTAAATTAAAGGCTCAGGGTTGGAATTCTTTTAATCAGGAAGGATAATATTTATGGTATAAAATTTGTATATTGTTAAACAAATAAATATTTAACAATAACAAAAAATTAAAAGAAATGGGTTTATTTTCATTTATTAAAAATGCCGGAGCTAAAGTTTTCGGAATTGGTAAAACAACAGAAGAAGAAGCGGCAGAAAAAGCAAATAAGTTAATTGATGCTGTTAATGCTTTAGAATTGTCTGTTGCAGATTTAGCAGTTAGCGTTGATGATGATAAAGCAACAATTAGTGGTGAGGCTGCAGACTTAGCAACAAAAGAAAAAGTAGTATTAGTCGTTGGCAATACAGAAGGTATTGCAACTGTAGAAGATAATATGACTGTGGCTGAGGTTGAAGAAGTCGCTGAAGAAGAAATGGCACAATTCCACACAGTGGTAAGTGGTGATACTTTAGGTAAAATTGCAAAAACTTTTTATGGCGATGCAATGAAGTATCCTGTAATATTTGAAGCTAACAAGCCAATGTTGGAACATCCAGATAAGATTTATCCTGGACAAGTATTAAGAATTCCACCTTTAGTGGACTAACCAAAAGTTACATAACCAAAAAAGAAAAGCATCACATATTGTGATGCTTTTTTTATAATAATGATAGGATTTTTTCTGATATTTTTTCTGGCGAAATACTTCTCATTACATCTTCATAACCTTCAAAAGTTTTATTGCCGTATATAGAACAAGGTAACAATGGGTATTTATCTAAATTAGGTAAGATGCAAAAGTCTTTTGGTTGATTAAAAGGAGCAAACCCAGCAAATGGATGTGTATTTCCCCATAAAGTAATTGTTTTTACGTTTTTCATTGCAGCTAAATGTGCATTTCCACTATCCATAGACAACATTACGTCTAAGTTTTCAATCACATTTAATTCGTTCTGTAAGCCGCCTAACTTAGCAGCTAAAGATTTTGTATTGTCAAACTTGTTTTCAATCTGTTCTAAGATCAATTGATTATTTTTACCTCCGAATAATAAAATTTGAATATTGTGTTTAGCTAAACTTGCTATTACTAATTCTAATAAATCTAGCGGATATGTTTTTGAATCAAAAGCAGCAAAAGGAGCAATTCCAACCCAAGGTTTTATCTTGTTTCCTAGTTTAGAAATGTTATCAGAATTTAACGGGAATTGTTCTAGTTTTATGTAAGTTAAATCTACTGAGAAACCTAATTGTTTTAAAACATCAGCATAACGTTGATGCGAATTTTTTAGTTGCTTAAAAATTTTATTGGTCTTTGATGTTAACGCTTTCTTTTCTTTTCTTCCTTTGTCAATTTGAGAAATTTTTATGGCGCTAAACATAGAGAATAAAAACCTAACTATTTTAGAACGTAGTACATTATGAAGATCGGCAAAATGAGTTGGTTTAAGTTTTTTAAGATCTTTATATAATCTTACTAATCCGAAAAAACCCTTATGCCTTCCATCAACTTCTGCAGTGAAAAAGTTCACATTTTCTATGCTTTCAAATAAAGGAGCTAAAAACTTTTTTGAAACTACTGTGATTTTTACATCAGGGTTTTGTTGGATTAAAGCTTTTATGACTGGAACCGTCATAGCAACATCTCCCATTGCAGATAATCTGAAAACAATAATATGTTTTTTTTTCTTCAAGAAACGAGAATTAAATTAAGGTTCAAAAGTACGCATAAAAAAATCCACTCAGCGAGTGGATTATATTTTAAAACTTTTATAAATGCTGTAAATTAACAGAATTCATCATAAGCTTGTGCTAAATTTTGTGCAATCATTTGAGCAGAACGACCTTCAATGTGATGTCTTTCTAACATGTGAACTAATTTCCCGTCTTTAAATAAAGCGATAGCCGGAGATGAAGGAGGAAAAGGAATCATATATTCACGTGCCTTAGCTGTAGATTCTTTCTCTACACCAGCAAAAACTGTAGTTAAGTTTGTTGGAGTTTTATCTGCTCCTAAAGAAGCAATAGCTCCTGGTCTAGCAGTTCCGGCTGCACAACCACATACAGAATTAACCATTACTAAAGTAGTTCCCTCTTTTGTTAATGCAGTATCAACATCTTCTGCAGTATATAATGCAGTAAACCCAGCATCAATTAACTGATCACGCATAGGTTTTACTAATTCTTCTGGATACATAATTATTTATTTTTAGAGGTACAAAGATACTTATAATCTCATTATATTTGACATTCAAAAGAATAGAGATGGGAAAATTTACAAAATGGCTAGGAGCTGGACTGGGATTTACTTTTGGTGGTCCTATTGGTGCAATAATAGGTTATGCGATTGGAACAATGTTAGATGGAGTGAAAATTGAAGATTTTACTAGTGAGCAAGAAGATTACAAAAAAACTATAGGAAAAAAAGAAAGGTCAAGTGTAAAGCATACAACAGCTGGAGATTTTGAAATTAGTTTGCTGATTTTAGCTTCTATTGTTATTAAAGCTGATGGAAAAATTGATAAAACGGAATTAGATTATGTTCGTCTGCATTTTATCAATTTATATGGTAAAGAAAGAGCAAATAATGCATTCAAATTATTTAATGGAATTATAAAGAAAGATGTTTCTACAAGGCAAGTCTGTATCCAAATTCGTGAACACATGTCTCATTCTTCAAGATTACAACTAATTCACTTTTTATTTGGAATAGCAAAAGCAGATGGAATGGTAGCTGCTTCAGAAGAAGAAGCAATTCATAAAATTTCTGGGTATTTATACATTAATGACGCAGATTATGATTCGATAAAAGCAATGTTTTATAATGAAGTTGATAGTGCGTATCGAATTTTAGAAATTGAAAAAGAAGCCTCTGATGATGAAGTGAAAAAAGCCTATCGAAGAATGGCGAAAAAATATCATCCAGATCGTTTACAAGATGTAGGAGAAGAACATAAAAAAGGAGCTAAAGAAAAATTCCAGAGTATTCAAAATGCTTATGAGAGTATCAAAAATGAAAGAAATATGTCATAAATACCCTTTGAAAAGATCAAGTAGATAGAGATTTTTAGGCAATTTTAAAGAAAAAATATAAATATGAAAAAAACGTTCCTTTCTAGGAGCGTTTTTCTTTTGTTAAAGATTAGAATTACAATAAAATATGTAATTTCGCAAATTCAATATATAGAACGAAAAAATGAGTAAGAATTTTACTGAATACAAAGGATTAAACCTACCTAAAGTAGCAGAAGAAATCTTAAACTATTGGGAGGAAAATAACATCTTTGAGAAAAGTGTTACAACTCGTGAAGGAAATGAACCATTCGTGTTTTTCGAAGGTCCGCCTTCAGCAAACGGATTACCTGGAATTCACCATGTAATGGCACGTTCTATTAAAGATATTTTTTGCCGTTATAAAACGCAAAAAGGATATCAAGTGAAGCGTAAAGCAGGTTGGGATACACATGGTTTACCGGTTGAACTTGGAGTCGAAAAAGAGTTAGGGATCACCAAAGAAGATATTGGAAGTAAAATTACAGTTGAAGAATACAACGAAGCTTGTAAAAAAGCAGTAATGCGTTATACAGATATCTGGAATGATCTTACTCATAAAATGGGATATTGGGTTGATATGGAAGATCCGTATATTACCTATAAACCAAAATACATGGAATCTGTTTGGTGGTTACTAAAACAGATGTATAATAAAGGTTTAATTTATAAAGGATATACAATTCAACCGTATTCGCCAAAAGCAGGTACAGGATTAAGTTCACATGAATTAAATCAACCAGGGTGTTATCGTGATGTAACCGATACTACTGTAGTTGCGCAGTTCAAAGCAGTTGAAGAAACGTTACCAGATTTCTTACAGAATGAAGGAACAATTTATTTCTTAGCTTGGACCACAACTCCTTGGACGTTACCAAGTAACACAGCTTTAACAGTTGGGCCAAAGATTGATTATGTTTTGGTAGAAACATATAATCAATATACGTTTGAACCTATAAATGTTGTATTGGCTAAAAATTTAGTATCAAAACAATTTGCAGGTAAAAAGTTTAATAAAGTTGAAGCGAAATCAGATTTAATAACGTATAAAGAAGGAGATAAACAAATTCCTTTTTATGTAGTTAAAGAATTCAAAGGAGCTGATTTAATCAATATCAAATATGAGCAATTAATCGATTATGTATTGCCATATGAAAATGCAGAAAATGCATTCCGAGTTATTGGAGGAGATTTTGTAACTACGGAAGATGGAACAGGAATTGTTCACACTGCGCCAACTTTTGGTGCAGATGATGCTTTCGTAGCAAAACAAGCTGTTCCAGAAGTTCCACCATTATTAGTTTTAGATGAAAATGGAAACGCGGTTCCTTTAGTAGATTTACAAGGACGTTTCAGACCAGAATTGAAAGAATTTGGGGGTAAATATGTGAAGAATGAATATTACACAGATGAAGATGCTCCTGAAAAATCAATCGATGTTGAAATCGCGATTAAACTAAAAACAGAAAATAAAGCCTTTAAGGTTGAGAAATATGTACACAGTTATCCGCATTGTTGGAGAACTGATAAGCCAGTTTTATATTATCCATTAGATTCTTGGTTTATAAAAGTAACCAATAAAAAGGATCGTATGTTCGATTTAAATGAAACGATTAATTGGAAACCAAAATCAACTGGTGAAGGTCGTTTTGGAAATTGGTTAAAGAACGCAAACGATTGGAATTTATCACGTTCTCGTTTCTGGGGAATTCCATTACCAATATGGAGAACTGAAGACGGAACAGAACAAATTTGTATAGGTTCTTTAGAAGAATTAAAATCAGAAATAGCAAAAGCTGTTGAAGCTGGAGTTATGGATTCAGATATTTTTGCTGAGTTTGAAGTTGGTAATATGTCTGAAGAAAACTATGATAAAGTCGATTTACATAAAAATGTAGTTGATAAAATTGTATTAGTTTCAGCTTCAGGAAAACCAATGCAACGCGAAAGTGATTTAATTGATGTTTGGTTCGATTCTGGTTCAATGCCTTATGCACAATGGCACTATCCATTTGAAAACGCAGAATTAATTGATAATAAAGAAAGCTATCCAGCAAACTTTATTGCAGAAGGAGTAGATCAAACTCGTGGATGGTTCTATACATTACATGCAATTGGAACAATGGTTTTCGATTCTGTAGCGTATAAAAATGTAGTTTCTAATGGTTTAGTTTTAGATAAAAACGGACAAAAAATGTCGAAACGTTTAGGAAATGCTGTCGATCCGTTTACAACATTAGCAGAACACGGGCCAGATGCAACGCGTTGGTACATGATTTCAAATGCAAATCCTTGGGATAATTTAAAGTTTGATATCGCTGGAATTGAAGAGGTAAAACGTAAATTCTTTGGAACATTATACAACACATATTCATTCTTTAGTTTATATGCTAATATTGATGGATTTACTTATGCAGAGGCTGAAATTCCTTTAGCAGAACGTCCAGAAATTGATCGCTGGATTCTTTCTGAACTGAATAGTTTAGTTGCTAAAGTTGATAAATTTTATGCAGAATATGAGCCAACAAGAGCAACAAGAGCTGTCTCAGATTTTGTACAAGACCACTTAAGTAACTGGTACGTTCGTTTATGTAGAAGACGTTTTTGGAAAGGAGAATATGCTCAAGATAAAGTTTCTGCTTACCAAACTTTATATACATGTATGGAAACTGTAGCTAAGTTAGGAGCACCGGTAGCACCTTTTTTTATGGATCGTTTATATAAAGATTTAAATGCAGCAACAGGTAAAGAATCTTTCGAAAGTGTTCATTTAGCAGAGTTTCCAAAATTCAATGAAGCTTTAGTTGATAAATCGTTAGAGCGTAAAATGGAAAACGCACAAACAATATCATCTTTAGTACTTTCTTTAAGAGCTAAAGAAAAAATAAAAGTTCGTCAACCATTACAAAGAATCATGATTCCTGTTTTAGATGATACTCAAAAAGAAGAAATCTTAGCTGTTTCAGATTTAATAAAATCGGAAGTAAATGTAAAAGAAATAGAGCTTTTAGATGATGCTTCAGGTATTTTAGTAAAACAAATAAAACCAAATTTTAAAGCCTTAGGTCCAAAATTTGGAAAAGACATGAAATCTGTTGCTTCTGAGATTCAGTCTTTTACGCAGGAGTACATTACTCAGTTAGAAAAAGATGGTCAAATTTCTATTGAAATTAGCGGAAAAATGATTACATTAGAAACGGCTGATGTAGAAATTTCATCAAAAGACATAGAAGGTTGGCTAGTGGCAAATGCTGGTGGTTTAACAGTTGCGTTAGATGTTACAATTACAGATGAATTACGAAAAGAAGGAATTGCAAGAGAACTTGTAAATAGAATTCAAAATGCACGTAAAGATTCAGGTTTTGAAGTAACTGATAAAATCAATTTAACGTTTTTAAATTTAGAAGAGTTACAACAATCTGTGTTAGCTAATGAAAATTACATAAAAACAGAAACACTAACCAATGAGTTGGTTTTTGTTGATGCTATTGAGAATGGTACAGATATTGAGTTTGATACCATTAAAAGTAAGATGTTAATCGAAAAAGCATAGTAGTATGGCAGAAGATGTTAAAGTAAGGTACTCTGATAGTGACCTACAAGAATTCAAAGAAATCATTCTAAAGAAAATGCAGCGAGCCGAAGAGGATTTAGAGTTATTAAAATCGTCTTACGAAAATAGTGCAGGAAATGGAACGGATGATACTTCACCGACATTTAAGTCGTTTGAAGAAGGAACAGAGACTATGGCTAAAGAGCGTAATATGCAATTAGCTATTCGTCAAGAAAAGTTTATACGTGATTTAAAAAACGCTTTAATTCGTATTGAAAACAAAACATACGGAGTGTGTAGAGTTACAGGTAAACTTATTCAGAAAGAAAGATTGAAATTAGTACCTCATGCAACCTTAAGTATTGAGGCCAAAAGAAAACAATAAGCAAAAAGCTTCCTTTTTAGGGAGCTTTTTTATTTTATGAAATATTACAATACTTTAATTATAACACTCATCTCTCAGTTTGCAATTTGGGGTCAAAATAGTTCTTTTAAAAGTTTTGTTTCGCCTTTAAATGAAATAGAGGTTAATGTTAAAGCATTAGATGAAGTGAAAATTCAAAATTCAGAGACTAATGAATTAGAAATTCATGTATTGAGTCAATCTGAACAGCTTTATGATGTTATTGTAAAAGAGTTTGAAAGTTTTTTAAAAATAAATTTTAAAGTAAGTTCATTATCAAATAATGTTTTCAGAAAATATATAACGAAAAGAGTTAATAGAGCATCTGTATTAATTAAGATCCCAGAAAATAAAAGCATAACTGTTATTGGAGAAAATGTAGATGTTGTTTCTGAAAATTTTAATGGTGATTTAAATATTTTCATTGAGAAAGGATATATCAATTTAAATGAAGTAAAACGTAGTTTAAACTTAAAGCTATTTCAAGGAAATGTATACTTTTCTTCAAATAAATCAAACTTTAATATCACAACAAATAGGGGTAAAATAAAATGTAATGATAGTTTAAAAATTTCGCCTTTTCTTCAAAGAAATAGAAACTTTAAAAAACAAATTACAATTTCATCTATCAGAGCAAATATCTTTTTGAATCAATTATAGTTTCGAATTATTTTCATAAAAAAAGTTAAATATTATTGTGAATTCGTAACAGAATGCAATTTTTGTAAACTAATAAAAGACCATAAAAAAACAAATACGAATGAACAAAAATACATTAACTGCTGTTGCAGCAGGATTGTTATTAGTAGGTTGTAATTCTACTAAGTCTCTAAAGAAAGATGATTCTGCAGTTAATAATCCCATAGAATCTAGTATAGATTTAACAAACGTAAAAAATGATCAGGTTCCTGTAGTTATTAATCCAGGAAGATTCACTACTGAAAAAGTAACCTATAGACTGCCTAGAGTTGTTCAAGGAACTTATTCTGTGAGTAATTTTGGTAAATATGTAGACGATTTTAAAGCGTTTGATTATAATGGAGAAGTTTTGCCAGTTCAAAAGCTCGATGAAAATACTTGGGAAATTACCAGTGCTACTCAATTAGATAAAGTTTCATATGCTGTAAATGATACTTTCGATCAAGAAAAAGTAGGAGGAATAGGAGAAGAAGTTCCTTTTTCACCATCAGGAACTAATATCGAAGAAACAAACTATGTTTTAAATCTACATGGATTTATTGGGTATTTCGATGTTTTAAAAAAGAATCAATACAAATTAGATGTAATTGCTCCTTCAAAGTTTAAAAGAACTTCTGCATTACAAGAAGTGGGAACGAAAACAAGTGAAGATGGAGCTACTGTGACAACTAGTTTTTTAGCTCCTCGTTATTTTGATATTACAGATAATCCTATGTTCTATGGAGAATTAGATGTAGAAGAATTTAATGTAGGAGATATTAAAATCGTTTTAAGTGTATACTCTCCAACTAAAAAGCATTCTGCGAAAAAAATTAAAGCAGTAATGGAAAAAATGATGCAAGCGCAGAAATCTTATTTAGGTAGTGTTAATAGTACACCTAGATATGATATTTATTTATACTTAGCAGGGCAAAATGAAGGTTCTCCTAAAGGTTTTGGAGCTTTAGAGCATCACACATCTACAGTAGTTGTATTACCAGAAGTTATGGATGATGCTAGATTAGCACAATCGATGATAGATGTAGTTTCTCACGAATTTTTCCATATTGTAACTCCTTTAAGTGTTCATTCTGAAGATGTTCATTATTTTGATTATGATCAGCCAACGTTCTCTAAACATTTATGGATGTACGAGGGAGTAACAGAATATTTTGCAACACATTTCCAAGTAAATAAAGGTTTAGTAAAAGAAGATGAATTCTTTTCAAAAATTATGGGTAAAATTAATAGTGCTTCTCGTATGAACGACGCTATGAGTTTTACTAAAATGAGTGAAAATATTTTAGAGAAAGAATATCACGATCAATATATAAACGTATACCAAAAAGGAGCTTTAATTGGTATGTGTATTGATATTTTAATGCGTGAAGAGAGCAATGGAGAAAGAGGAATCCTTTCTTTAATGAAAGAATTATCGAATAAATATGGTAAAAATCAACCTTTTGAAGATGATAAATTAATTGAAGAAATTACGGCAATGACATATCCTTCTATCGGAGAATTTTTAAATACTCATGTTGTTGGAGGAACTCCTATAGATTATAATTCTTTCTTTGAAAAAGTTGGAGTAGGTGTTGCAGAACGCAAAATTGAAACAGATTATGTAAGAAATGGAGGAGCATTTATTTTACGTGGAGATCAAGCTACAGGAAATATTATTTTTACAGAAGCTGTAAAAGCCAATAGTTTTTGGGCTGAAAACGGAGCTTTACCAGGAGATGCAATTAAAGTAATTAACGGTACTGCTTTAACAAGAGAAAATGCAAGACAAGTAATTGGAGGATTATTCGGATGGCAACCTGGAACAGATGTAGAAGTGAAGTTAGAAAGAGCAGGAAAAGAAATCGTTATAAAAACGAAATTGACTCAATCGTATACGATGGGTAAAAGTTTAGGAGTTAAACCAGATGCTACTCAAAAACAGAAAAATTTATTAAATGCTTGGTTAAAAGGGTAAGATAATAAGCTTTTATAGTTGTAAAAAGATCAATATGTAATTAAACGTATTGATCTTTTTTAAAATAGAAAGGTCAAAAATACATTGTATTAATGACCTTTCTTTTGGTTAGTGTAACTAAGTTGGGTTAGTCCAGAAATTTGATTGATAATTCTGGTGTTGGTATATAACAAGATTCCCTTTTGCCAAACCATTTGTATCTGTTTTTGGCAATAAAATCATATATAACATCTCTAATGAATTTAGGTAGAATAAAAAAGATAGTTATAAGATGTATAGGAAACTTTAAGCGATAAGCTATTTTTAACGCTGCAGTCGATTTATAAAATAAATTTTCATCTGGAGTAAATAATAAAATAGAATCTATTCTATTAGTGTCTATATTAAAATTATCAATAATTTTTTTTCCTGTTTTTCCTTGTAATGAAGTAAAAACAAATTGATTTTTTTTATCGTGTTTTAGAACGAATTGTACACTAGAATTACACAAATTACAATCTCCATCAAAAAGAATTAAATATTTATTTTTAGGAATATTCATTCTGATTATTATCTATTAAAAGGTCTTTCATTAATCCAGTGAAAACCTCTATTAGTTAAAAGATAGTTTTTTCTATAGTCTTTAGTTTTATTGAATTTAATATATATTGAATCAGATTTTAAAGAGCCTCTTACAATAAAATTCGCTGTATCTATTTCTTTATATCTTAGATTATAAACTTCAGTAGAATCCATATATTTTGAAAGTATTAGCTTATTTTCTTTTTCATTCAGTCTTATATTGTACCAATTACTTTTATCATTTGCTTTTTTTATTTTCATCCATCGTTTAGATTCAATTAACATACTTTTCCATTTTGTAATATTAAATCTAGTGGTATCCGAGGCAGAGTAAATTGAATCATTTACTTTAAATTCTTTTACTTCGTAGTAGCCTTTTAAAGGACTTTCTCCTCCTCCTTGACTAGATAAGTATAAGGTAAAAGGAAGTGCATAAAAAAGGATAAGTATTTTTAAAACTAAAAGAGTTTTTTTAATGCCTTTTTTAAATTTAGGTTTTTCAATATCTGAAAGTGTAATAGGTTTTCTAAAAAAGAAAAACTTATAAAGACTTTCAAAGTTGTGAGCCAACAGGAATATCGACATGAGAACCAAATGAGTTGAAATTATTTTTACAGGTACATCATAAAAGTAATTTACTGCCATTACATTGGCTGCTGTCGCTAGAGTAATAATTAGCCCAAATGTTAATGTTCTTCTAAATAATAAAAATACAGCTGCCACTTCTGCAATCCCCATAAATAAATTATAACCTTTAGAAAATCCTAGAAAAGTCCAAGCTAACCCCATAGGAGACGATTCTCCATATGTTTGATTTAAGCGATTGTATGATGGGTATGGAAATTGTGATTTTATAACTTTAGCTAATCCGTAGTTAATTAGCATTAATCCAACATAAAATCTTAAAGCAACTGTTAACCAGTAGTATAATTTCTTGTAATTTGTTTTTTTTCTATCTAGTACAGACCAAACAATTGTAGTAATTATTGAAATTAAAAGAATAGTAAAAATTAGAACATAATCGTATGTTGTATCTCCACTACCATTTGGTCCCGTTTTTATTTCATAACTAATTCCTAAGATTGTTTTTCCAACCCAAGGGATAAATGTATATAAGAAATTGTTTAAAAATTGATTTATATATCCATAAAAAGGGTAAGCACCATTATTATTAAAGAAAATAAATAAGATAAAATATGTAAAGAAAAAACGAAATGATACTTTTTCAGTTATAGACCATTGGGTTGTTTCTATAGAAGTATTATTCATAGGTTAATTAATTAGATAAAACTTTATCAACTTCAAAGCTATCTTTATTGAACAACAAAAAATTGTATTAAATGGACATTAACACTATTTAAGATTTTTGAAATAAATGTTTTTCTTAGATAAAACATCTACTTCTTTAAAAAATTGATTAGGAGTAACTCCAGTTTGAGTTTTAAACATCCTGTTAAAAGAAGCTTGATCGTAAAATTTCTGTTCGTAAGCAATATCGGAAAGTTTAAAATCTTTATTCTTAGCTTTTATTTTTTCTAAAGCGTTTCTAAAACGAATATTATTTCTGATAATAGTAGGAGAACATCTGCAATGTGTTATAAATAAACGATATAGTTTTTTGTAGCTGCAATGTAATTCTTTAGCAATTTCATCAATATTTAATTTTTCTTCTTGAAGAAGATGTACTGCTTTAATAATAATATCTAGTTCTTTTTTCTCATTTAATTTATTAAGCAAATATTCTTCTACAATTTTGATTTTAGTTTCTATAGTTTGACTAAAGAAATCACCATTTTGAATGAAAAAATCTTTAAAATCATCAATTTGAAAAAAAGGAATATTAGAAAAATCTTTAGTGGTAAACTGAGATAAACCAAAAGGTGTAAAAATGATAACAAATTCACGAACAAGTCCTTCTGTTTTAACCTGTAAAGGTTTAGCATATTTATTTAAAGCAGTAAAGGTATTCGGGTAATTGGAGTCTTCTTTAATAGAAATGCAGTCGTCTTTATAACTAACATTAGCCTTTTCAAAAATACAAACTACATTATTACCAGATGGAAATGCATAGTAACTTTCATTATGTAATTCGAGTTCATAATAAAAGCAAATATATTTAGAAAGTTTAGTGCTTGGACTTATCGTTTTAATATCCATCATAAGGTAAGCAACTTACTATATTTTTTCCATATTGATAAATTTTCCTTAAAATAGTTTTTTGCCCAAAAGCTACTTACTTTATTCATAATACTTTTCTTATTTTTGTCGCTATTAAATTTTAAAGATGTCTAAGAAAACTATAGCGATACTTACCGTAATTCTAGCGATATTGATAGATCAAATTAGTAAGATTTACATAAAAACACACTTTTCGTTAGGAGAAGAGATAAAGGTATTAGGCTTAGATTGGTTTAGAATTCATTTTACTGAAAACAATGGAATGGCCTGGGGGTTTGAGTTTGGAGGAAAAGCAGGAAAGTTATTCTTAACATTGTTTCGATTAGTTGCTGTTTCTGGTATTATTTACTGGTTAATACAAACTATAAAAAATAAAATCCATAACGGAGTAGTGATCGCAATTTCTTTAATTCTTGCAGGTGCTATAGGAAATATTATAGATTCTGTTTTTTATGGAGTAATTTTTAGTGAATCAAAACATCAAGGTCCAATTGCTACAATGTTTCCAGAAACAGGTTATGCTGATTTTTTCTTCGGAAAAGTGGTAGATATGCTATATTTTCCAATGTATCAAGGAGAAAGTTTTACCTTTTTTAACGCGATATTTAATGGAGCAGATAGTTGGATTACTATTGGTGTAATTTTATTATTTATTTTTAATAAACAAGCTTTCCCTAAGGCTAAAAAAGAATAAATGAAGTGGTATTTAAAACTTCAAATAAAAATGTTTAACAGACATTTAAATGATTTTGGAGTACCACCTCTATTAGCTTATCCTATTTTAATTACCTTATTTGTTTTAAGTTCTAATTTCATCTTTTATACTTTAGAGGATTATGCAGCTTATAGCTATTTATTGTTGTTAGTATCTGTATTAATTAAGTTGAGTGAAAAAAAGCGAAACGATTTTTTAAAACTTAATTTCACCAAAAAACTATATAACAAGTTAAGAATTACAGAAAACTTAGTAATAAGTATACCGTTTGTTTTATACTTCATTTATCAAAGCGAATACATATTTCTAGTATACGTTTTCTTTGCGATATTATTCTTAAGTAAATTAATAATAAACATTTCTTCTAGTTTTGTTATTCCAACACCATTTGGAAAAAAACCATTTGAATTTCCGATAGGTTTTAGAAATACTTTTTACATGTTTCCAATAGTGTATTGGTTAACTTACAAATCAATTGAAGTTGGTAATTTTAATCTAGGAATATTTTCTTTACTGCTACTATTTATAACACTTATCACATATTATTCTAAGATGGAAAATGAATTTTATGTGTGGTCATTTAAATATTCTGCAGAAGAGTTTCTTCAAAAAAAAATAAAAATAGGAGTATTGTATGCGGTTATTTTAAGTGCACCGATTACTATATTTTTAACCATTTTTTTTAGTGAATATATACTCATTGTGATGATTTTCAATTTGATTTGTTTTTTATATTACATTCAAGCTATTATAGCTAAGTATTCTGATTTTCCTAAGAAAATGAGTTTACCTAGTTCTATGATTTTTACTGCGAGCTTAGCTTTGCCACCTTTTGTGCTTTTTACATTTGGTTATTTTTACAAGAGATCTGTTCAAAAATTAAAATCCATTTTAAATGATAAGCATTAAAAATCTATCTAAAAAATATGGAAGAAATTCAGTATTAAATGATATTAATATTGATTTTGAAGAAGGCAAAGTATATGGAGTTGTAGGTGAGAATGGAGCAGGTAAAACTACTTTTTTTAACTGTTTATCGGGAATAGAAAATTACAAAGGGAATATTGTTTCAGTATCGAATTTAAAAGACACGATTGGTTTTTTGCAAACTGAATTTTATTTCTTTCCAAAAATCACAGGAAGAGAATATATTCAATTGTTATTAAATGCTAGAGAAGTAAGCGTAAAGGATATAGATAAACGTAATATTTTCGATTTACCGTTAGATAAATATGCGATTAATTATTCTACAGGAATGAAAAAGAAATTGGCCTTAACGGCAATTCTTTTACAAGAAAATAAAGTCTTTATTTTCGATGAACCTTTTAATGGAGTAGATATACAAAGTAATATTGTCATCACAGAAATTATTCATCAATTAAAAAAGCTGAATAAGTTGGTGATTATTTCGTCTCATATTTTTTCAACTTTAGCGACAACGTGCGATGAAATCCATGTATTAGAAAAAGGAAGTTTTGTAAAAAAAGTAATGAAAGAAGATTTCACTGAATTAGAAGATGAAATGAAAGCTAAAACTCTTCTTAATACGATAGATAAATTAGGTTTAAAATAAAAAAAGAGATCACTTTTTCGGTAATCTCTCTTTCTAATTTTATGTTTTAAAACGCTATTCTAAAGCTCCTAAATAACGTTCAGCATCTAATGCAGCCATACAACCTGTACCAGCAGCTGTAACTGCTTGTCTGTATTCTTTATCTTGAACATCACCAGCGGCAAAAACTCCAGGAATATTCGTTTTAGTCGTTTTTCCTTTAGTAATTAAATATCCAGTTTCGTCCATATCTAAAACACCTTTAAATAATTGTGTGTTTGGTGTATGTCCGATTGCAATAAATACTCCAGTTACAGGAATATCTGTTTTATCTCCAGTTTGATTGTTTATAGCTCTAACACCTTCAACAACATTATCTCCTAAAACCTCATCAATTTCAGTATTAAATAATACTTCGATATTTTTAGTTTTATTTACTCTATGTTGCATTGCTTTAGAAGCACGCATGTAATCTTTACGAACTAACATAGTAACTTTACTACAAATGTTTGATAAGTAAGTAGCTTCTTCAGCAGCAGTATCTCCGGCTCCAACAACTACAACATCTTGTCCTTTATAAAAGAAGCCATCACAAGTAGCACAAGCAGAAACTCCACCACCAATTAAACGTTGTTCACTTTCTAAACCAAGATATTTAGCTGTAGCTCCTGTAGAAATAATTACAGTTTCAGCTTCTAATTCAGTAGCTTCATCAACGATAACTTTATGAATTCCTCCTTCTTCAGTAGAAAAATCAACTTTAGTTACTAAACCAAAACGAACTTCAGTACCGAAACGCTCAGCTTGGTTTTTTAAATCTTCCATCATAGCTGTCCCGTCAGTACCATTTGGATATCCTGGGAAATTATCTACTTCTGTGGTCGTTGTTAACTGACCACCCATTTGCATTCCTGTATACATTACAGGTTTCATGTCGGCTCTAGCAGCATAAATTGCAGCAGTATATCCTGCAGGCCCAGAGCCGATTATTAAACATTTTATTCTTTCTACAGTATTTGACATTGGGTATTTTTTATAGAACTACAAATGTATATTTTTTTTATTTGCGTAAGAACAATATACATATATTTCTGTTATTAGACGATAATTAAAATTAATCTTACATTTCAATTTTTCTTTGAATAAATTAGTATTCTAAGAAAAAAAATTATACATTTGTCGCCCGTTAAACGGGGTGTAGCGTAGCCCGGTCATCGCGCCTGCTTTGGGAGCAGGAGGTCGCAGGTTCGAATCCTGCCACCCCGACAACATAATAAATATAAAAACACTGTTGATTTTTTTAATCTTCAGTGTTTTTTATTTTTTTAGTAGAAACCCCAACAAAACTAATTTCTAAGAATATATTTTCTTTTTTGTTTTAATAGAAAATTCACCATTTTCATCAGAAATTACTCCTGTAATTATAGAATTATCGGTTTTGTTTTTTGCTACAATATTAGCAAATGAAATAGGTTGGTTTTGTTTGTCGATTACTTTCCCAGTAAAGGTTTGTGCGAAACTAATAGTATAAATAAAAAGAGTTAAAAATGTGGCTATAATTTTCATAGTTGTAAAATATTTTATGTTTAATTATAGCTCAAAAGTATTTTGAGGATGTATGTTTTGAAATAGCTATACAATGAAGTCAAGGAAAAGAAAAAGTAGAATAAAAAAATAAAATGAACTTCTAAAACTCTAATCTAAAAACAGCATTTGGAGTAAAGCCTAATGAAAAAGTTTCTTCGTTTTCAAGGGTGTTATTAGAGCCATCATTTGCAATAAAAAAACGTTTTTGTAATTTATTTCTTCTATTGTAAAGATTTAAAAAAGAAACACCTAATTTTCCTTTCCAACGTTTCTTCTTTGAAAGATTGAACTTATACGTTGTAGAAAAATCTAAACGGTGATAATGAGATAATCGTTCACCATTAATTTTATCGATAATGAAATCTTGCGAATTATTTTCGTTTATTTCAGAAACTTGGGTAAAGGGTGTTCCTGTTCTGTAATTCCATCCTAAGGAGAAGTTAAATTGATTTATTTGATAACTATGAGACCAAAAATAACTATGTCGAATGTCGTTGTCATCAGGAAAAGAGATACCATTATTAGCAAGAGGAAATGAGAAATCTGTAGCTCCTAAACTATAACTCATCCAAGTTGTGTAATTATCAAATGTTTTTTTAAACAACATTGTAATTCCTTTAGATCTGCTTTGCCCATTTTGTATAATATCAGAATCAGAAGTCACTGTTCTAGAGAGAGAAGATAAACCATCTACATCTTTATAATACATATTAAGATCGAATAACCAACCATTGTTTTTAAACACGAGACCAGCAGAAATTTGATCGGCTTTTAAAATAGGAATTTCCTCTTTGTTTGAAAGACTCCAGACCTTATTTTCTAAACCAAAATCACTTGTAGAAAATTCTATTAATTGACTAATATTTTGATATTTCTTTTCATAAGAAATATTAAACCAAACGTTATCCGTTAGTTTCGATTGAAGGAATAATCTAGGAGCAAAAGCAAATTTTTTTTCAATAGAAAAATAGCTGCTTCTAACACCTAAACTTATATTGAAATCTTTGTTTTTTTTAAATTGATATTCAGAAAATACTGAAAATGTATTGTTTATGTTATTTTCTTCAGTTTTATAATCATTGTCAGGAAAGAGAGAATAAGTTCTTCCAAGTGTAAAACTTACTCTGTTTCTAAAGTACTCTAAACCAAAACTTAGTTGATGATTGTTATTTAAAGAGGTGCTTAATAAAGATTTTAAACTAAATTCTTTAATTTCATTTTTCTTTATTGAAGACTCCCTATAAGAAGTTTCAACGGTTTGCTCGCCATTAAAAATATAATCTAAATTATAATTAGAATAGTATAAAGTTGTGTTTTGCTTCAAATTATCGTTCCAAATTCTATTCCATGAACCACTAATACCAAAGTTTTTAATTGAAAGATTATCGTTTTGAATGAAGCTTTCATCTTCATTACCAAAACGATAATCTAATTTGTTATTAACATATAATTGACTTAAAGTGACTTTATCTTTTTCTCCTAAATTAACAAGTAATTTCATATGAAAGTCATTAAAAAAAAAAGTATTGTCTTTATCAAAGAAATTTTCAGTATCATTAAGTTGATTATTAGCAATAATAGTATTTTGAAAAACACGATCAGACGTTCTTTGAAATGTAATACTATTAAAAGCGTCAGTTAAAGATCTTCTACCAGCAACATGAATAGCGGTATTTTTACTCAATGGAAATTTTAAAAAAGCGTCGGCGTGAGTTAAGTTTGTTCCGAATCCACCCGAAATTATAGAATCTATTTTAGAGTCAGTTTCTATATCAATAACTCCCGCAATATGATTTCCAAATTTTGCATTTACACCACTGGTTTGAATATTTACTTTGTCAATAATATAAGGATTGAAAGCGGAAATCATTCCAAAAAAATGTGCTGGATTATATATTCGAATTCCATCAAAAAGTACAAGGTTGTGGTCTGGAGTTCCGCCTCTGATGTGTAATCCAGAAGTAGTTTCGTTTGGACTTTGAATATCTGGTAATAACTGTAAACTCTGAAGTACATCTGGTTCCGTTAAACCAGGTAAAATTCCTCTTTTTTGAGGAGAAATTTCTATAGTTCCATTGTTGCTTTTTGTAATTCCATCTGTTAAATAACTTGTAATGAGGATTTCATTTAATTGCGAAGAATACTCTTCAATAGTATAGTGCCTGCATTCAGTATTTTTTTGTTGAGGTATAATTGCTCTTTTAGATTGATATCCTAATAAAGAAATAACTAAAGTATCAGTTTTTCGATGCCCAGATAACTCAAAATATCCTTTTTCATTAGTAACAGTTCCTATAGAATTATCTGCTAAGTAAACTTCTGCTCCAAAAATAGGTTGATTAGAATAAGTGTCTTTAACGTACCCGCAAATGAATGAACTATTATCTTTCTCTAAAATAAGTACATATCTATTAGAAACTTTTTTGAAAATTAAATTAGTTTGCTTCTCAAGTTTAACAAGTAACTCTTTAAATGAAAGTTGTAACAGTTTTGTATTAACTTTTTTATTTTTAATTATATCATCTGCATAAGAGAATTTAACATTATGTTTTTTCTCTAAGCTTATTAAAATATTTTTTAGGTAGTAATTGTCTCCATCTTTTTGAGAAAAAAGGAGATTCGAAATAAAAATAAAAGCAAGAAAAATATACCTTTTTTTAAGCGTCATTAATGTTTAACGAGTAAAATGGTGCTTTTATTTGTAAACTCAAATTTAATTTTTAATGGGGTAAAAACAGTTTCTAAAGCTATTTTTAAATCTTCATGAGTAAATGCACCAGTGTAAAGATAGTTTAAATTTATATCTTCTGCTGCGTTTATCTCTACATTATATTGATCAGTAATCGCTTTTATAACGTATTTTAAAGGTACACTATTAAATGAGCTCTCACCATTTTCCCAACTAGGATTTTTCTCTTTAAATTCCCATTCTTCAGTTGTATCTTTTGTAATTCTAAATGCTTTTCCCTTAGTTAGAAATACATCTTTTTCATTTACGCTTACTTTTACTTTTCCTTCGTAACAATTTACTTGTAAAAGATCATTCTCAATATTTACATTAAATTGAGTTCCTAAAACAGTTACTTTACCTAAATCAGTTTCAACAGTAAATGTTTTTCCTTTGTTTACTTTGAAAAAAGCTTCTCCTTTTAAGTTGATCGTTCTTGCTTTCGACCATTCATTTTCTTTAAATGAAATAGAAGACTTGGCATTTAATATTACTTCGGAATCATCAGGTAAATTAACGGCTAATTGTTCTCCGAAATTGGTGCTGTATATAGTTGCAGAATTTTTAAAATAAAAAACACTAAATAAAATTAATAGAGATGCAGCAACTACAATAGTAAGTTTAGAGTATAAAGAAACTACTTTTGGTTTTTTAGTATCTTCAATTTCTTCTTTTACTTTTGATAAAAGTTTTTGTTTATCATAAGGTGGAGCAGCTAATTTTTCTGATTTAAAAATAATCTTTTCATATAATGGGAAATCAGGATGCTTTTTAAACGCTTCTAATTCTTCAGCATTTAACTCATTATTCATCCACTTGGCTAAAAAAGTTTCATCTTTATTGATTTCCATATTTGAGTTTTTAGGATGTTTGTTTCTTAAAAACAGTTTATTAATAATTTACCCTAACTATATTACATCTATTTTTTCTCTAAGCTTTTTTAAAGCTGCAGAAATTCTTTTTTCAACTGCTTTTACAGATATTCCTAACATTTCTGCAATTTCAGAATATTTTTTCTTGTCAATTCTATTCAATAAAAAAACTTCGCGTTGTTTTTCAGATAATTCACTTATTGCATTTTGAAGTTTTACCATAAACTCTTTCTCTTCTAAAAGAAATTCTGGTGTTTCATAAGTGTATTTTTTTTCTTGAACTTTTTGATGTTTTAAAACTACTTTTTTATGAGCTACATGATTTAAAAATAAATTATTAGCTACAGTAAATAAATACGATTTAGCTTTAGTTATAAGAACTTTAGCACAGTTTTTCCAAAGTCGAACATAGCTTTCTTGCACGAAATCTTCCGCCAAATCTACATCACCACATTTATAAAACATATAATTTCTAAGACTTTCAGAATGTGTGTCGAACACTTCCTCAAAGACTTTTGGTTTACATATTGAATTTTCTTGCTCCATGTAAAGCAAACATAAAAAAAAATTAATCAAAAAAGGTAGGGTAGATTTTTAGATGGCTGTTTCTTATTCAAATCAGGCATAAATTATTAATTATTAAATGATATGAGTATGAGAAATTTTAAACAAGTGTTCAAGTTTTTATTTTTAGTAGCATTTACACTAAGTGTAGTTACAAGTTGTAGTGATGATGAAGTAATAATTCCGACAGATACTATTGTGCCAGATACGACCGATCCAACGGGTGATGGAAATCAAGGGGCAACAAGTGAAGATGGTGAAATTACTTTGTACAAAGTAAATGGTGATAAAATTAATAAAATTCAAGATTACAAAGTTACAGGTGAAGATTTAGCTTATCAAAAAGATATTGAGAAACATAATCAAATTTGGGATTTAGTTTTAAAAATTGTTCCGTTAGATCAGTTAAAAAAAGTAGGAGAATTTGTTATTTATAACGGAACTCCAACGGGGAGCGCTGGTTTTGTAGTTCAAATAAAAGAAGATTTATCGAGCTGGAAAATGGGAATCGCGATCAACTATGCTTACGAAGGAGGATTTAATAATGGAGGAGAATTAGCTTACACCATTATTCATGAATTCGGACATGTATTAACGTTAAACGATACTCAATTAGATTCAAGTCAAACAAGTTGTGCGACATACAATCCAGGTGAAGGTTGTGCAAAACCTAATGCATACATTAATGAGTTATATCAAAAGTATTGGGCAGATATTTGGAGTGCTTATGAAAAAGCAAACAATGAAGGAGAAGCAGCTTTAAATAATTTTTATGAAGCAAATAGAGATCGATTTGTAACTAATTATGCTGCTACAAATCCAGCAGAAGATATTGCTGAAGTTTTTGCTACTTATGTTACTAAAAGAGATATCGCAGCAGGAAATACAATTGCAGAAAAGAAAATGTTATTAATGAATAACAGAAGAGAAATAGTAGATTTTAGAAATCACATTCGCACGAATTTAAACCTTAGAAGTAGAGGTGGAAACAGCTTTGTTTTACCTGAGCCAGGAAAATGGAAACAAGCAAATAGAATTGGAAAATCTTGTAGACGTCATAAGCATTAAAATATCCCTCTTAGCGCCAAAACACTTGTTCAGGTTCTTTCATGTTGAATCGTTTTGGCGCATTTAAAAATTTAAAATCATGAAACAGTTATATATCGTTATAATTCTTTTGATAGTGAGTTGTTCAACAGCAAAGAATTTCCCAGAAGATAAAATTCATTACAGAAAAACAGCATGCTTAAGTAAGTGCCCTGTTTTTGATTTATATGTTTATCAAAATGGAAAAGTAATTTTCAACGGAGTCAATAATACTAAAATCAAAGGAGAAGCAGAATATCAAATTTCCACACAACAGGTGAAACTATTAAAAGGAGAATTATCTAAACTATCTTCTGTAGTTGATTCTGAAAGTAAGAAAGGAAGAGATTTACCTAAAACAATCGTTAATTTCGATAATAAGACCTTAACCTTTAAAGGAAATAAAAACTTAATTGTATTTAATAATCTACTAAAGCAGCTAGATCTTTTACATTAGGCTACTACTTTAGTTGTATTGGTTCTTAAAATCACCTTTTTTCGAAGGTGATTTTTTTATGTGTTAGATAAAAATGAACTGATTTAAAAGTTTTTTTAAATTAATTTTTGAGTATTGTAACGATTAAAAATTCAATATTCTTTTGCTTTGTTTATTTTTTTTGTATTTTTGATAAACAAAAAGATTGATATAAGAAAAAATAATTAAGATATTATTTAAATCAATCAAAAAATATATGTATATGTCAAAGATATGTATACATTTGTTGCCCCAAGTTTCTTAATTTATGATTGTTGTATTTTTTCTGAAAGATTTCTTGAATAATTACGACCAAAATTTGGAAACGATCAATTTGATCAAGCTATAGTAGTTTGGCGCAAACATTATAATTATTGAATAGTTATGACATTAATAGAAAAAGCATTAGAGTTTGAGAACCGAAAATTTAAATTCGTAACTACCAGCGATAGAATTTTAGCCTCTAGAGAAGCTAAAGCTCTTATTTTAGAAATAAATGAAGAGTACAAAAAAAGTAAAGATGCTGAGCTAATGGATTTAATGAAAAGGTTAACCGTTGTTAAGCAAAGAATAGAGAAAAGGCTTAAAGGGAAACCTCTAACTGCATAGTAAACAAATTTATAAGGGCTGTTATTTTAATTAACAGCCTTTTTTTTATCAAAAAATTTACGGTTAATATGAAAATTTATCGTCTTCAAAAAAAACAAAACTTACCGATAACTGTTGAGAAAGCTTGGGAATTTCTATCGGATCCAAAAAACTTAAAAGTAATTACACCCGATTACATGGGGTTTAACATTCTTTCTGGTGCAGATAGGCCAATGTATCCTGGTCAAATTATTCAGTATATCGTAACACCAGTTTTAGGAATTAAAACGAAATGGGTAACTGAGATTACTCACGTACAACATCAAGAGTATTTTGTAGATGAGCAACGTTTTGGTCCTTATTCTTTATGGCATCACAAACACTTTATCAAGGAAATAAATGGAGGAGTTGAAATGGAAGATATTATCGATTATAAAATTCCATTAGGTATTTTAGGTCAAATGGTTCATCCGTTTTTAGTAAAACCAAAACTAGAAGAGATTTTTAGCTATCGTAAAACAAAATTAATAGAGCTTTTTGGAGAATACAATGGATAAGATTTCAATTTTTTGGTTCAGAAGAGATTTAAGAATTGACGATAACAAAGGATTATTTGAAGCGCTTCAAAGTGGAAGAAAAATTCTCCCAATATTTATTTTTGATAAAAATATATTAGATAAACTTCCTAAGAAAGATGCTCGATTAGAGTTTATTCATTCTAGACTTTCATTATTACACCAAATATTTCAAGAAAAAGGAGGGAACTTATCTACTTTTTACAGTACGCCTGAAGAAGTTTTTGAAAGCCTTACTCAGAAGTTTTCTATAGAAAACGTATTTACAAATAAAGATTACGAACCGTATGCAAGAGAACGTGATCGTAATGTTGAAGCTTTTTTATTATCAAAAAATGTTGGATTTAAATCATTTAAAGATCACGTTATTTTTGAAGAGAAAGAAGTGGTTAAAGACGATGGAAATCCATACAAGGTATACACACCATATTCTAAAAAATGGTTGGCTAAATTCAAAATAGTTACTCTAAATTTCTTTCCATCTGAAGAACATTTAGATCAAATATATACTTCAGAAAGTAAAGCTATTCATTCAATGTCTGATTTAGGTTTTGAACCTTCAGGAATTGAAATTCCAGATTATGATGTGAGTCAACAAATTGTAGACGAATACGAAGCCAAACGAAATTTTCCAGCTATAAAAGGAACATCAAAGTTAGGTTTGCATTTACGATTCGGAAGTTACTCTACAAGAAAAGCAGTTCAAGAAGCTAACAAAAGTGAGAATATTACTTTTTTAAAAGAATTAATTTGGCGTGAATTTTTTATTCAAATTCTTTGGCATTATCCGCATACAGTAAAAGAATCTTTTAAACCACAATATGACAGAATAGTGTGGAGAAATAATGAAGAAGATTTTAAACTTTGGTGTGAAGGAAAAACTGGATATCCATTAGTAGATGCAGGAATGAGAGAGTTAAATGCTACTGGTTTTATGCACAACAGAGTTCGTATGCTAGTTGGAAGTTTCTTATGTAAACATTTATTGATTGATTGGAGATGGGGAGAAGCTTATTTTGCTGAAAAATTATTAGATTTTGAATTGGCTAGTAATGTAGGGAATTGGCAATGGGTTGCAGGTTGTGGTGTAGATGCGGCTCCGTATTTTAGAATTTTTAACCCAACTACTCAAATTAAAAAGTTTGATAAAGAATTGAAATATATTAAAAAGTGGGTCCCAGAATTTCAAGAGCTTACTTATGCAAAAGAAATGGTAGATCATAAGTTTGCAAGAGAACGCTGTTTAACTACATATAAAAACGCGTTAAATGCTGATTCTTAACAAGTAATTAATGATCTGTGTGTGGCTTTTTATTAAATTTAAGGAATTAACAAGTAAATTAAATTATTATGACCACACAAGAAGTTGCAAACCAATGGGCACAAATGTGCAGAGAAGGAAAGAATTTAGATTGTATTACAGAATTGTATGCAGATAATGTTGTAAGTAAAGAAATGCCAGGTGTTCCATACGGAGAAATTGTTTCAGGAAAACAGGAGGTTTTTGAAAAGAGTAAACAATGGTTAGAAAATGTAGTAGAATTTCATTCTTCTGAAATCTCTGATCCTGTTGTTGCTGATAATCATTTTACCTCAAAAATGGCTTTCGATGTTACTTTTAAAGACAGAGGAAGACAACAAATGGAAGAAGTTTGTGTCTTTGAAGTGCAAGAAGGAAAAATTACAAATGAGCAGTTTTTTTACACGATGTAATTATAAAAAGATAAAATAATAAAAAGGTATTGTATGTTTATACAATACCTTTTTTGTTAAAAAAAACTTTATTTTCTGAAAGTTGTTAATATTCTAACTATTAGTTAAATAAGTGTGTAGTTTTAATTTGTTTTCTTTCTTTTTTTATATCTTAAAAAATATATGGTAATTGGTTAATGTTTTTCCTCCTATGTCAAATATTATCTAAATAACTACAAAGTTTACATGTAGTAACTTCCGGAAAAGTATAGTAATCTCGAAAATTTACTTTTCTAAAAATTAACCTCAAGTAATTAACTCAAAAACCCTATAAAATGAAAACAATCCGAACAATTTATTTAACTGTATTATTATGCAGTATGCTTATGACTTCAAATGTCTTTTATGGACAAGAAAAAAGTAATATGTTTTATGCAACTATGCAAACCAAAGATGCTCAAGGATTAAAGATTAATCATCCAAAAGACATTAAAATAATTCATTCTTTGAATGGTTTTAGTGCTGTAATGTTAAGTCCAAACGCCGCCGAAGAACTTCATCATAAAGTGTTGGTTCATGGTCCAGGTTTTATTTACGAACCATCAAGGGAGAGTGCGATTGCAGCGATTAATCAGAGCAATAAAATAGCTTCTAGATCTTCTTTAAGTAATAATTTAATCTCTTTTGCGATAACTCAAGAAACATTGGTGCGACAGAGTTTAGATTTAGTAAATAACATAAACATAGCGAATCATATTCAAGAATTAGAAGCTTATGGAACCCGTTATCATACCACAAATAGTGCGACTCAATCTGTTTTAGATTTAAAAGCAAAATGGGAAAATATGGCTTCAGGAAGAAGTGATGTATCTGTAAGAATCGTAAATCATTCAAGTACTAATATGCCTTCAGTTGTAATGACTATTACAGGAACTGAAACACCTGATGAGTTTGTAATTATAGGAGGACATATAGATTCTACAGCTAGAGGAGATAATAATAATGCACCAGGTGCAGATGATAATGCTTCAGGAATAGCGACATTCACAGAAGCAGCAAGAGTATTGTTTGAAATGAATTTTAAACCTAAAAGAACTATAGAGTTTATGGCTTTTGCCGCAGAAGAAGTGGGGCTTAGAGGTTCTAGAGAAATTGCTGAAGATTATAGACAACGAAATGTAAATGTAGTTAGTTATATGCAATTAGATATGACAAACTATAAAGGTTCTACCAATGATATTTATATTTCTACAGATTCTTACAATGATGATAATTTGAATAATTTTTTAATTGAACTTTTAAATTTTTATAATGCATCTGGGACACATAAACTAACATACGGAACCTCACAATGTAATTATGGTTGTTCAGATCATTATAGTTGGGCTCAAGAAGGATATAATGTTGCTTTTCCTTTCGAAGCAAGTTTTAATCAAAGTAATCCTAATATTCATACATCTCGTGATACTTTTGATAGATCTCCTACGCCTAATGCTACTCACGCAGCTAAATTTGCGAAGCTAGCTTTAGAATATTTAATAGAGATTTCTAACGGTGTTAATGCTACTCCTCCGACAGATTGTGTACAAACAGTAAATTCGTTTCCATATGAAGAAGGTTTTGAAAGTTCTTTAGGATTATGGAATGATGCTACTAATGATGATTTAAATTTTACGAGGAATTCTGGAGGAACACCATCTAATAATACAGGACCAAGTGGAGCAGCTTCAGGAAGTTTTTATCTTTATGTAGAAGCCTCAGGTAATGGTACGGGATTTCCTAGTAAAAGAGCTGTTTTAAATTCTCCGTGTTTTGATTTTACTTCACTTAACACACCGCAATTGAATTTTAAATATCATATGTTAGGAAGTTCTATAGCTTCTTTAGAAGTAGAGACGAAATTAAAGAGTGAAACTACTTGGAATTCAATATTTACAAAAAGCGGAACTCAAGGAAATAATTGGGAAGCTGCTACAATAGACTTAAGTAGTTATAAAAATACAGCAGAAGTTCAGTTTCGTTTTATTATTACTACAGGCTCAGGAAGTGAAGGTTGGCAAAGTGATATTGCTATTGATGAAATTTCTATTGAAAATGGAACAACAACTCCACCACCAACTTGTCAATCTTTAAATTTTAATGATTTTACAGTTACAGCTTTTTCAAATCAAGATTCAGATGGAACATTCAATATTACAAATTCTGGTAATTCTTTAACTTTAGTAAATAATACTTGGAAATATATTTCTTACGATTATAATGTTACAGCTAATACTGTTTTAGAATTTGAATTTAGCAGTACTTCACAAGGTGAAATTCATGGAGTAGGTTTTGAAAATGATAATAATTTAAGTTCGTCGAGATACTTTAAAGTACATGGAAGTCAGAATTATGGAGTTACAAATTATGATAATTACACAAATGGAACTCAAACTTATGTAATACCTGTTGGAAGTTTTTATACAGGAACAATGGATAGGTTAGTTTTTATTAACGACAACGATTCGGGGTCTGGAAATGCATCAGTATTTAGTAATGTGAAAATTTATGAAGGTTCTTGTGATGCATCAATAGCTAGTAAAGTGGTTGCAAATTCTATTAAACCAATTATAGGAACAGATAAGGAAGGAATACTTTATTCTTTAGTTGTAAATCCAAATCCGAGTACAAATTTTTTCTACATCAATATTGAAAATAAAACGATCCAAAACGATATTAATGCTTTTATGTATGATATTACTGGAAAAGTTGTGGCAAAGATGAAGTTAAAAGGAGGAGAGAATAAAATTTCAGCAAAAAAACATCAATTAAATACAGGAGTTTATTTACTTAAAGTTGTAACTAAAGGAGAAGACCAAGTGATAAAAAAAGTAGTGATTAATTAACTGTTTAAAATTTATACAAGAATAAAAGTTAAAGAGGCTGTTATTTTTAAAATAATGAAGCCTCTTTTTTATATTTGTTTTGAAATTTATTCGGGATGTAGCTTAGTCCGGTTAAAGTGCTGGTCTGGGGGACCAGAGATCAGAGGTTCGAATCCTCTCATCCCGATTTTAATTTCCTCTTCTTCTAAATATTTAGTAATTTTCTATCCACAAATATTGAATTTTTATGCGTTTCTTAAAGTATATAGCTGTTTTCTTTGTAGGCTTTTTAGTTGCAAAGTTTTGGTACGATAAAAAAGAAGAAAAACATCAAACTGAAGAAATAAAAGTAATGGTGAATCAGATAGAAAACTTGAGTAAACTTGTTGTTTCTCAAGGAACATATTCTGAAATGTATAGCTTTTCTGATACTAAAAAATACTTTTTTGATTATGTAGAGTTTCAGAAAAAAGCAATGTTATCTGTAAATGCCAAAGTTGAAGTTGGCTACGATTTATCGAAGTTGGATATTCAGATTGATAGTTTGGCCAAACAAATAGTAATTAATAAAATTCCTGAAGAAGAAATAACCATTTCACCAGATATTAAATATTTCGACTTACAACAAAGTAAGTTCAATACTTTTTCTAAAGAAGAATTAAATAAATTAAGTGATAAAGCTACAAAAATGATTGAAGAAACTATAGAGTTTACTTCACAGAAAAAAGAAGCTAAAACACGTCTATTTCAAGAGTTATCTAAAATTTACCAGTTATCTAAAATTTATAATTGGGAAATAGTAGATAATACTAATACATTTAAAGAAATTCCGTTTTTAGATTAAGTTTTATTTTGGTAATTTCTTATTAAGTAAACCGTAAATAAAAGTTCCGATTAAACTTCCTAAAAGAACAATTATTATCGCAAAAACACCATTACCAATTAAGACGAAGATAGGAGCAGGGCATGATCCTGCTAAAGCCCAACCTAAACCAAAAATGATTCCTCCTATTAGAGTTTTTTTATATTCTTTGCTTTTATCCTTAGGTTTAATTTTGTTTCCTAAATAATCTTTAATAATTCCTTTTTTAAAAAGATACATAAAAATCATTGAAGTCGCTATGGCTGTTCCAATAATTCCATACATATGAAAAGATTGAAACTTGAACATTTCATAGATTCTATACCAAGAAACGGCTTCTGATTTAGTTAATATGATGCCAAATAAAATTCCTATTAATAAAAAACGTATGTGTTTCATGTTATCCAAATAAAAGAGGGAAGATTAACCAAATCATTATTAAACCACCAATAAAAAAACCTATAACAGCAATTAAAGAAGGTAGTTGTAAATTACTTAATCCTGTAATTGCATGACCGGAAGTGCAACCATCGGCATAACGTGTTCCAAAACCAATACAAATTCCTGCGACTAATAAAAGTAAGAATCCTTTCAAAGTGAAAATATGTTCAAAATCGAATAATTCATTAGGCATTAAGGTCTTACCAGCATTAGAAAAACCTAATTCGTTTAACTCTATAATTGTTTTTGGATTTAGATTTATTGGAGCATTTGTAGAGAAATAGTTGTTAGTTATAAAACCTCCAATAATTAAACCTACTAAAAATATTAAGGCCCAATCTCTTTCTTTCCAATCTTTTTTAAAATAGTCGGAAAATTTATCTGCTCCACTAATTGTACATAAAGTTTCTAAGTTTGATGATACACCAAAACTTTTTCCAAAGTAAAAGAATAGTAATAAAATGATAGCAATTAAAGGACCAGAAATATACCATGGCCAAGGGTCAAGTAAAAAACTCACGTTGTAATATTATTTTCTATATAATAGAGTATATTTTGAGTCGCACCTATATTATCTTCTATATATTTTTTATTGATGTTCCCCATAGTAACTCTTAGGTTAATATCTTTTTTTAAGCTAACAAAGATATTAGAAAAATCGTTAGTATTTAATATAGTTTTTGCACCGCCAAGTAGCATTAAATCTTTTGCTTCTTGAAATTTTTGATGTTTATTTCCACCAAAAACTACAGGTATACCAAAAGTTGCAGGTTCTAAAATATTATGTAAGCCAGTTGCTAGTCCTCCTCCAACATAAGCTGTGTTAGCATAAGAATATATTTTGGTAAGTAATCCAATATTATCAACAATAAGAACTTTATAATCTGAAAGATTAACATTGTTTCTTTCAGAATATAAGATTGTTTTCTCTAAGATGAGATTTCTTAATTCTTCTATTTTATTTTTATCGATATTATGCGGAGCGATAATAAATTTTTCATCTTTCTTAGCATGATTATTTATGTAGTTTACTATACACTCATCATCTTCTTTCCATGTGCTTCCTGCAACAACTGTGTAAGTATTATTTTTAAATAACTCTATAGCTTCAATAGTATTATCTTGATCTAGAATTTCAGAAACGCGATCGAACCTTGTATCACCAGAAACATTTACATTTTCTAGATTAATGTCGTTTAATAATTTTTTAGAGGATTCATTTTGAACAAAAAAGAAAGAAAAAGTATGTAAAAACTTACGCATCCATTGTCCGTAAGATTTAAAAAACAGTTGATCTTTTCTAAATATTCCAGAAACTAAAATGGTTTTAGTATTAGACTTTTTTAGTTGATTCAATAAATTAGGCCAGAATTCATATTTAACAATAATAGCTAAATCAGGATGTACTAACTCTATAAAACGTTTTACGTTTCTTCTGGTATCGAAAGGTAAGTAGCAAACAATATCTGCTAGATTATAGTTTTTTCTGATTTCATATCCTGAAGGAGAAAAGAAAGTAACTACAATTTTATGATTTGGATATTTAATTTTTAGTTTTTCAATGATGGGTCTGGCTTGCTCAAACTCACCCAAAGAAGCGGCATGAATCCAAAAAACACGATCATTAGAGGTAATTGAAGCTAGTTTTTTAAAAGTCTCTTTACGTCCATTAACAAATAGTTTTAGTTTTTTATTAAACAGACTTAAACACTGTATAATATAGTAAGCTAGATGAATGAGAATGTTGTAAAGAAAATTCATGCTTCAAAAATATAAAAAGGCTAATTATAATTAGCCTTTTAAAGAGTCAAATATGTTTTGTTTTTTAATTGTCTATTGCTTTTAATAATAAAGAGCATTTAGCAATATAACCATAGTCAGAACTCTTGCTGTTTTTTGCCGCTTTTAAACATTTTTGAGCTCCTATTTTAGCGATATCTTTTTGATTCAATTTTAAAGCCAATTCAGATTTATAATATGTATACCAAAAAGCTTGAGGTCTTAACTCTTCTGCTTTTGTAAACCAGATTAAAGCTTGCTTTAAATCTTTGTTTTTTTGATAATAATATTGAGCAGCATCAAAATACGTTTGTGCTTTAATTTCTCCTTTTTCATTTGTTATTTTTGAAGCGATTTGTTCTTCAATAATACGATCTGAATTTACTAGAACAGGAACTTTAATAATCGTATTCTCCCAAGCAATAACCATACTAGCTCCATTAATCGTAAAGTTTTCAAAATATATAGAGAATGTTTCTCTTAATTCTTTTGAGGTAGTTACTGGTATTTTAAAACGAATAATATCATTTTCTTTATTATATCCGGCGCTTCCCCATAAATTACTTTTCTTATTGAATATGATTGTCCATTCTTTTTCTTCAGGAATAGAATATAAACCGTAAGTTCCAGCAGGAAGGTTTAAACCAGCAACATTAATTTCTTTATCTGTTGTAAATTTTGTTGAAGCATTAGCGCCAGTTCTCCAAATTCTATTATACGGAATTAAAGAACCAAAAATTGTTCTTCCTTTCACACTTGGTTGTCCGTATTGTAAATTGATGTTAGCTAAACCAACTTTTTGTTTAGTTGTAATTTTAGGGCTTAAACTAGGTTGTGTAATTTGAGAAATTAACGATGCGCACGTTAGTAGTGTAATAAGTAAGATTAATTTAGCTTTCATAAGGATAGTTTGTCTTTGTTTTGTATTGAAGTAGACGAGAAAACTAAAATTAATTACAAATAGACGTAAATAAAAAAGACTGTCTAACAAGACAGCCCTTTTTGAATTTATTTAATTTCGAAATCTTCCATGAATTTCGTAGTGTAATTACCAGCTACGTAATCAGGATGATCCATTAATTGTCTGTGGAAAGGAATTGTAGTTTTAATCCCTTCAATGATATACTCATCTAAAGCACGCTTCATTTTATTAATTGCTTCTTCACGAGTTTGTGCAGTTACAATCAATTTAGCGATCATAGAATCGTAGTTTGGTGGAATTGTATATCCTGCATAAGCATGCGTATCAATACGAACTCCATGTCCACCTGGCTCGTGGTAAGAAGTAATCTTTCCAGGAGAAGGTCTAAAGTTCTTGTGAGGATCTTCTGCATTAATTCTACATTCGATCGAGTGTAACTGTGGAGTATAGTTTTTACCAGAAATAGGAACTCCAGCAGCAACTAAAATTTGCTCACGAATTAAATCGTAATCAACAACCTCTTCAGTAATTGGGTGCTCTACTTGAATACGAGTATTCATCTCCATAAAGTAGAAATTACGGTGTTTGTCTACTAAGAATTCAACAGTACCAGCTCCTTCGTACTTAATATATTCAGCAGCTTTTACTGCAGCTTCTCCCATTGCATTTCTTAATTCATCTGTCATGAATGGAGAAGGAGTTTCCTCAGTTAATTTTTGGTGACGACGTTGTACAGAACAATCTCTTTCAGATAAGTGACAAGCCTTACCAAATGAATCACCAACAATTTGAATTTCTATATGTCTTGGCTCTTCAATTAACTTTTCCATGTACATTCCGTCGTTTCCGAAAGAAGCTTTTGCTTCCATACGAGCAGAATCCCAAGCAGGTTTTAAATCTTCTTTGTTCCATACAGCACGCATCCCTTTTCCACCACCACCAGCGGTAGCTTTTAACATTACAGGAAATCCCATATCAACAGCGATTTTTTCTGCTTCTTCGTAAGAATCTAAAATTCCTTCAGAACCAGGAATACAAGGTACACCTGCAGCAATCATTGTAGCTTTAGCTGTAGCTTTATCTCCCATTTTAGAAATCATTTCTTCTGAAGCACCGATAAATTTAATTTCGTGCTCTTCACAAAGTTTAGAGAACTTTGCATTTTCAGAAAGAAATCCATAACCTGGGTGAATTGCATCTGCATTTGTAATTTCTGCAGCAGCAATAATTCTATCCATTTTTAAGTAAGATTCGTTACTTGGTGCAGGTCCAATACAAACTGCTTCATCAGCAAATCTTACATGTAAACTTTCTGCATCAGCCTTAGAGTAAACAGCTACTGTTTTTATACCCATTTCTTTACAGGTACGAATTACACGAAGTGCAATTTCACCTCTATTGGCAATTAATATTTTTTTAAACATAATTGTAATAGTTAATTAATAGCTTAATCGATTAAGCTATACGATAAATTAAGATGGGTCAACTAAGAATAATGGTTGATCGAATTCAACAGGAGTTGAATCATCTACTAAAACTTTTACGATTTTTCCTGAAATCTCAGATTCGATTTCATTGAAAAGTTTCATTGCTTCAATAATACATACAGTATCTCCAGCTTTAATTTCATCACCAACTTCTACAAACACAGGTTTGTCTGGAGATGGTTTACGGTATAAAGTACCTATAATTGGAGATTTTATAGTAACGTATTTAGAATCGTCATCTGATTTAGCTGGTGCGGCTGGGGTAGCAGCTTCAGCAACTGGTTGAGCTACTACTGGTTGAGTAGCAACAACTTGAGGTGCAGCAGCTAGGGGTGCTGCAGCTTGAATAATTTTTGTCTCTGGTGCATCTGATCCAGTTTTAATGGTGATTTTTACATCATCCATTTCTAGCTTAACCTCGCTAGCACCAGATTTTGCTACGAACTTAATAAGATTTTGAATTTCTTTAATGTCCATTGTCTATAATTTTAGTTGATTGTGTCTATTTATTATACGCCCATTTTAAGTAGATAGCTCCCCAAGTGAAACCACCACCAAATGCAGCAAAAATTAAATTATCACCTTTTTTAAGTTCTTTTTCATAATCTGCAAGTAATAAAGGTAAGGTAGCAGAGGTAGTATTACCATATTTGCTAATATTCATCATTACTTTTTCTTCAGCTAAACCTATTCTATTGGCAGTAGCTTCTATAATTCTTTTATTAGCCTGATGAGGAACTAACCAATTTACATTTTCTTTTGTTAGATTGTTGCGTTCCAGTATTTTTTCAGAAACATCTGCCATGTTAGAAACTGCAAACTTAAATACAGTTCTACCTTCTTGATGTACATAATGTTGATTGTTCTTAATCGTTTCTTCTGAAGTAGGTAAAATTGAACCTCCAGCATCAATTTTTAAGAATTCTCTTCCTATTCCATCACTCCTTAAATACTCATCTTGAAGACCTAACCCTTCTTCGTTAGGTTCAAATAAAGCAGCACCAGCCCCATCACCGAAAATAATGCATGTAGCTCTGTCTGTATAATTAATAATTGAAGACATTTTATCTGCTCCAATTAATAATACTTTTTTATATCTACCAGACTCTATATAACTAGAAGCTGTAGACATACCATATAAAAAGCTAGAACAAGCTGCTTGTAAATCGTAAGCAAATGCATTTGTAGCACCAATTTTTGTTGCAGTATATACTGCTGTAGATGCAACCAACATATCTGGAGTTGCAGTCGCTACAATAACTAAATCAATCTCTTTTGGATCAATATTGTTTTTGTTGATTAAATCTTCAGCTGCTTTAATGGCTAAGTAAGAAGTACCTTCACCTTCTTTTTTTAATATTCTTCTTTCTTTAATTCCGGTTCTAGAGGTAATCCACTCATCATTGGTGTCTACCATTGTTTCCAACTCTTGGTTGGTTAGAATGTAGTCAGGAACATATTTTCCCACTGCTGTAATTGCTGCAGTTATTTTAGCCATGTTTGTTACTTATAGTAAATTTAGTTTTCAAAAGTAGTGATTTTTTTTTCACTTGAAAACGAAAAAAACGCCAAAAACTTTCGTTTTTGACGTTAAATATGTTAAACTATAAAATCTTGATAGAAGTTATAATATATTAAGCCTCAGCTTCAGTACTATCAATTACTACTTGACCGCGGTAATATAACTTACCTTCATGCCAGTGAGCTCTATGATATAAATGTGCTTCTCCAGTAGTAGGATCAACAGCTATCTGAGGCATAGTAGCTTTATAGTGAGTTCTTCTCTTATCTCTTCTAGTTTTTGATATTTTTCTCTTAGGATGTGCCATTTTATGTGTTTTTTCCTGTTAGTAAATCTTTTAACTTATCCCACCTCGGGTCGGTTGACTCATCTTCAACCGGTTTCTCTTTATTAATCTCTAATTCCTTAAGTTTCTTTAAAGTTTCAGATTGCATTGTTCCATTGGTTACATCTGGATGTACTCTTTTGTTAGGAACAGAAAGAATTATTAGTTCATAAATATATTGAGCAATATTTAATTGATATTCTTCATGAGGAATGATTAAAATTTCTTCATTTTCATCGTTAAATTCTTGTCCGAACTTAACAATCAATTTATAATCTCCTTCAATTGGCTGATCAAATAATTCACTTGTTAAATCACAAGGTACATTTACAGAACCGCTAATTGAGAACAAAACTTCAAATAAAGTACTCTTTTTTATGAACTCAACATCAACTATTACGTTAGTTTCGTTGAATTCTTCATACTGAAATTCTTTAAAGAACGTGTTGTCAATTTGGTATTGAAACTCGTGGCTACCTTCTTTTAAACCTACAAAAGGAATACTATATTCTTTTAAACCTTTCATTTACAATATCAATTTGAGGGCGCAAATATAATAAAATATTTTTTTAAAAAAGAAGAATTAGAACTATTTTGATTTTAATGTATTTGACTCTAATTCAATATTTTCTTTTCTGTTTCTATAAATTTTTAAAGAACTAAATAAAGCTTCTTTAAAAGATTCTACGTTTGCTATGTTTTTTCCTGCAATATCAAAACCTGTTCCATGGTCTGGTGAAGTTCTAATTCTGTTAAGTCCAGCAGTGAAATTTACACCATTTCCAAAGGATAAGGCTTTGAAAGGAGCTAAACCCTGATCGTGATACATTGCTAAAACTCCATCAAATTGCTCGTAAGTCTTAGAACCAAAAAAACCATCAGCAGCATAAGGTCCGAAAACCATTTTTCCAGTTTTTTTAATCTCAGCTATTGTTGGACGTATGATATCGTCGTCTTCTTTACCTATTACACCTTTATCTCCACAATGAGGATTTAATCCTAAAATTGCAATTTTTGGTTTGTTAATACTAAAATCTCTTTTTAAAGATTGATGCATTATGTTTACTTTTTTCTTTATCAATTCTGGTGTAATAAGTTCTGTGACTTTAGAAACAGGTACATGACCTGTAATTAAACCTATTCTTAAATCCTCACACATTAATATCATTAAGCTTTCACCTTCCAATTCATTTTCTAAAAATTCTGTGTGTCCAGGAAAATTAAATTCTTTCGATTGGATGTTTTCTTTATTTATAGGAGCTGTTAATAATACATTAATAGTATCGTTTTTAAGTGCTTTAATTGCCATACTTAAAGATTTTAATGCATATTTTCCTCCTTCGGGAGTTATTTTACCAAGTTCTACTTTAATATCTTCTTTCCAAATATTTAGTAGATTGATTTTTCCATGTACAATTTTGTCTAAAGACTGAATACCATGGATACTATTATTTAAGTTTAATGCTTTTTTATGGAATGAAATAACTTTGTTAGAGCCGAAAATAACAGGAGTACAAAATTCTAACATTCTCTTATCTTCAAATGTTTTAAGAATTACCTCTACACCTATACCATTAATATCACCTATTGAGATTCCGACAATAATTTTATTCGTTTTTTCCATATTTAGAATACCTATGTTGTATTTTTGATGTTAACAAAAGTAACTAAATTTTAAGGAATGTTTACAGGTATAATTGAAACACTTGCAAGTGTAACTGAGCTCAAGAAAGAACAAGAGAATATTCATGTTTCTTTAAAGAGTGAAATTACTAACGAATTAAAAATAGATCAAAGTGTTGCTCATAATGGTGTTTGTTTGACTGTTGTGGCAATTGATAATGACGAATATACTGTTACAGCTATTAAAGAGACTATTGATAAAAGTAATATAGGGGATTTAAAAGTAGGAGATGAAGTTAATTTAGAAAGAGCAATGAGGTTAGGAGATCGTTTAGACGGTCATATTGTTCAAGGTCATGTTGATCAAATTGGATTTTGTAAAGATATTAAAGAAGAAGGAGGAAGTACTGTCTTTACTTTTGAATATGATTCTGGATTAAATAATGTTACTATAGAAAAAGGATCGATAACCGTGAATGGAGTTAGTTTAACCGTTGTAAACTCTAAATTAAATGAATTTAGTGTAGCAATTATTCCTTATACTTTAGAACATACAGTTTTTAAACATTTTCAAATAGGAACGAAAGTGAATTTAGAGTTTGATGTTATCGGCAAATATGTTGCAAGATTGACTAGTAAAAATTAGAAAGACTACCATATGGTAGTCTTTCTTTTTTATAACTGACAATAAATAGAATATAAGAAATAATTTCTTATGTAAAATTTATTGTCAATATGTGTGAATTTTGTTTCAATAACTAAAAATCAAAACAATATACACTTACTTTAACACGCATTTTACATTCGAAAGGTAAAGCATGATATTGTTCGCAAGTTCCACAGTTTGATCCTAATTGGGTATCAAAAACACCATAGCATGTTGGAGATGGAGGACAATATGAATATTGACCACCATTAATGCTTTTTTGAATGCTTTTATTAAGTTTTTTACCTAATTTTAAAATTGATTTTTTCATAATGAATTCAATTTAAAAAGGGAAATCTCCATCTCTGCATGAACCATATTGGCCACAATCATACATCGGATCGTTGCCTAAAAAAGGATAGTTGCTTAACCAAAATCCTTGTGTTCTTGTACAGCAAAATTGATAAGGTGTTGGAATATATCCACCGTGAATTTCTTTTTGTTGAACTTTATTTAAAGATGTACCTAATTTTAAGATTGATTTTTTCATAATTTTAATATTTTTAAAGATTAACAACTAGCACAGCAATATCCGGTAACAGAAGCTTCGTTATGATATAACCATTGTGCGTCTTCTACAGACCATCCACTTTGCCATCCTGTGGCAGGGTCATATATTTGACAGTCTTGCGCCATTTTACCACCGTTTATTTCCTTTTGTTGAATTTTGTTTAATGTGGTACCTAATTTTAAGATTGATTTTTTCATAATTTTTTAATTAGTTTAAGCAATGAGGAGTTGGTAGTAACTCCTCAAATGCAGATTATAATTTGTTTTGATTAATAGTTATACCAACCGCCACGACCATCACATACTCCAGGACAGTGAGGAGGTCCACATTTTATTCTTGAAGTAGCAGTAGGGCACACTTCGGCACATGTTTTAATTTTAATAGGCTCAGTAATAATTCCACCTAAAATTTCAGTTTGTTCAGCTTTGTTTAAAGCTTTTCCAACATTTAAGATTGATTTTTTCATAATTGAAAGATTTAAAAATTGATTAAATCCTTGAACATTTAAAGACACTCAAGGCTTGTGTCTATTCTTCGCGAAAAAAATTGTTCAAAAGGTAATTTCTTACGTTTTCTTAAGAGCAATACGGTTCTAATATAGCGTGTGTGGTATCTATGCATTGACCAAAATTGCAGCAGTCTGAAGAACCACGGCAATCTTCTGATCTATAACATCTAATGCCTAATCCGCCATTGATTTTTTTTTGTTGTTTTTTATTTAAGCTTTTGCCTAGATTTAAGATTGATTTTTTCATTTTGTGTACTAATTAATAATAAAAACAAGATCCATAAATAGTACATCTTCCAGGCTCACAAAACGGATTTAGTTCAGGTATTGAGGTTTCTCTACAGCACATAACACCTTTTTGATAACAAGTACCTAAACCACCACCATTGATTTTTTTCTGATCGACTTTTTTAATAATATTTCCTAATTTTAAGATTGATTTTTTCATGATATTTCTTTTAAGGTTAATAAATAATTAAAGGTTTTGATCCTTAATTTTATCTTTTGTTTAAGGATGGATTCCTGATAAACAAAAATGTGTTTCTCGAGAACCTAAACAACATCCGTTTGCTAAAGGATGTCCACCACAAGCAGTACACTTACTAGGTTCATAAGTTGGGCAGTTTGCAATAATTCCTCCTTTAATTTTTCTTTGATCTGCCTTGTTTAAAAATTTACCAAGATTTAAGATTGATTTTTTCATGAATATTTGTTTTAAAGGTTAATTAAATAGATTTTTCAGATCAATAATTGATCTTGTATCTAATTACTCTAGTTTTTAATACTAATAAGGATAGTAGCCTAGCTAAAAAAGCTATCTACAAAAACATAAATGTTAAACTGAATATGTAGCTTACATTTTTTTACAAAAGAATATGATGTCAAAAACTATTAAACTGTACTAAAAAAGTATGTTTAAGAGCAAATTAATTGACAATTATCAAAACATATTCCTAATTCCATTCTGTCTTTTGAAGTAGCTACACAATTATCATAACATTCAAAACAAGTTATGCCACCTGTGATAGATTTCAATTCATTTTTCTTTAGAATTCTAGAAGAATCTATGTTTTTAAGTTTTTTCATGATGCGAGTTTTTTAAAAGTTATCCTACCGCTAAAATTGGATAAGAACCATCATCACAAACTATAAAACAACTAACTAGTAGTGTAGGTTTATTACGGCAAACACATGGAAGCGTATTTATACCGCCGTGAATTTCTTTTTGTTGGGTTTTGGTGATAGGAGTACCAAAATTTAAAATCGATTTTTTCATAATCGAGAAAGATTTAAGGTTAATTAAATCCTTGTTCATTTTAAGACACCAAGGTTTATGTCTATTCTTCGCGAAAGATTATTTTTTATTTTAAGACATTTTTAAGTTGATAGAAAAATCTTTCTATTAACCTAAGGTCTTCTGTTATTATATCTGCATTACCCTGCATTTCTTGTCTAAATTCTAATTGTTTTTCATAAGAAGTTGTAAGATTATTGGGTAAATCTACATCTATTAAATAATTCCCTTCTTGATCTGGAATAGAAGAAATACTTCTTATTTTTCCATCTAGCTTACCAAATTCATCTGAAGGATAATTTAATAGTTTTATTTGTACTTTTTGTCCAGTCTTTATTTTACCTGAATTAGCTATAGGAGCTTTAATTTTACCAATAAAATCTTTTGCATTATTTGGTATGATTGTAAAAATTAAATCTCCAGTTTTAACTGTTTGATTTCTACTCCAAAAAGAAAGAAAAGAAACTTTACCACCTACAGAGGTGGTTAAGGCATAATTATTTTCCCAATCACTAATTGCTTTTCTAAGTAGTAAAAAAGATTGTTTAGCTCTTTTTTGAAGGTTTCTATCGTTCTGAATTTTTTTTATACTTGCATCATCTAGATTTTGAGATGAATTATTGATTTGTTCCCTAATTTGTGAAATGCTAGTTTTCATGTTTTCATGATTTCTTTGAGCTTGAATGAATTCATGTTCAAGCTGTTCCATATCTTTAGCAGAAATCACACCCTTTTCAAACATCTGTTTACTTCTTTCATAACCTTCTTCCTTAAGTTTTAATTGTTTTTCACTTAATTTTTTTTGGAACAACATATTACTAAGATTTCTTCTCGCATCTATTACAGATATTTGTCTAGAATTTACTTGTGATTTTAAAGGATCTAAATCTTTATTTAGTTGATACGCCTGATAGTCATTTTCAAATTGAGAAAAACTAGAATTAATATCGCCTAATACCAATGGAGGGATATCGTTTATAGGAAAGTTAAATTTTTCGTTGTGAAACTCTATAGTATCTACTATACTTTTTAAAAACAATACATCTTTGTATGAAGCACTATTTTTAATAACAGCTAAAATTTCATTTTGTTTAACTTCAGTACCTTCATTTGCTAAAAGAACTTCAAATTGTCCAGTAGTTCTCGCAAAAATTTTCTCTGGTGGATTTGTAGTTGTAACCATAACCTGAGTTTTAATAACGTCAGGGTATTTTACAAACCAAGAAATGAAAAGCAACATGATAATTAATAATAAGATTAAGATGTTACCATACCTTATCATCCAACTAGGTACTTTGTTTAGAATTTCTTGAACTTCTTCGCTTCTAATTTCTATGTCTTGACTATTCTGTGGCATTTATTTTTATAAAAAGTGAGGGAGTGTGATCCCTCACTACAATTAGTATTAACAGTAAATTCTTACTTGGTAACCAGTGGTACCGAAAAATGTAGTACACTGTTCACATTTTGTGCATGCAGGATTAGCTCCATTAGCAATGGCCGAAGACATTGCTGAGTTACATCTACTAAGAGAAGTGTAACAAGAACTTCCGATAAAAAGGTCTCCAAAACCTCCTGTTATTTTCTTTTGTTGGGTTTTGTTTAATTTTTTTCCAATATTTAAGATTGATTTTTTCATTATTATTAATTGAAAAAATTATAAGTTTACTGGAATTTCACATTCTGCATGAGTAAAGGCACAAGCCTTATGTCGTCTTGGTAATGCATTGTATTCTGCACAAGATGCACATCCAGGAATACTATCTGCATAACAAAAAGGTCCTGTGTAGTCATCACAACTACCAAATCCTCCGTTAACTTTTCTTTGTTCGGCTTTGTTTAAAGCTTTTCCGATATTTAAGATTGATTTTTTCATTATTTTAAAAATTAATATGCTTGAATACAGCAGTTGTTGAAACAAAACGTAGGCCCATTAGGTATAATTTTATTTACGCATTGGCTACACGAACTAACAGGGTATTTTTCAAACCCAGTACATGATGATCCAAAAACACCACCATTTATATTTTTTTGCTCATTTTTATTGAGAGCTTTTCCGATATTTAAGATTGATTTTTTCATTGTTTATTAATTTAAATTATCTATTATACCGGATCTTGCGGACCTCCATCTCCAGGGTTTCCTGGAGAAGTGCCTCCACCACTTACTGTACAGTTACAAAAAAGAGGTTTGTAATAAAGTTCTTGTATATCTGGATCTGCGCACCATTCAAAACAAGGTCCAGTGAATACACTGTTTCCTCCTGCGATTGTTTTTTGTTGAGCTTTGTTTAAAACATTACCTAGTTTTAAAATTGATTTCTTCATAACTCATATGATTTAAATGTTAATTAAATCCTTGATCAATTAAAGACATTCAAGGTCTATGTCTATTCTTCGCGAAAAAATATAGTTAAGAAAATGTGTTTTTAGTTACAAACTAAAACACATTCATTGTCTAAAAAAAATATTAACAACAACCAGTATCAGTAAGATCATCACATAAAAAATCTATTGTAGGACAGTTGTTTCCAAATCCTCCGTTGATTTTCTTTTGTGTGTCTTTGTTTAATACTTTTCCTAGTGTTGAAATTGATTTTTTCATATTAATTATTTTGTTTTATGTATTGGTGTTTATTATAGATTTGGATATTTTTTTTACGGTAATGATTTTATTGTCTCTTTTTATGATATAGTTGTTAATGTTGCCTGGTTTTTTCTTGTTTAATTTATACCTGTTTAAATCAAGATCTTTAAAATTTATATCATTTATCTTTAGTATTTCGTCACCTACTTTTAAAGTGTTTTTTTGAGGGTTTATAACACTAGCAATGATTAGTTTTTTTTTAGTCTTTCTGTAATCTTTTATTCTAATTCCATCGCTTATATAATCATTTAAATGTTTTTTTTTATGATTTTTTAAATAGATTTCCGATTTGTTGTAGTTAATTAAAAGATTGAACTTTTTTAAAAAACCACCACCTATAATTCCTTTTAATTTAGTTCTACTTTCTTTAGGGAACTTTACATCTTCATTGTTGTCTATTATTATATCTTTATAACAGGTTTTATTAAGAAAAATTTCCTTTATTTTAAAATATGTAGGAGAATTAAAACCATGAGGACTAGAATTTAATAATTTGATTTTAAATGGCTTTGGGTTTAGTTTTAGTTCGTTTAAACTGTTAATTGTTGATATGTTCCTACTACTACCAGTATCAATTAAAAAGTCTCCAGCAATATTGCCTTTGTTATTTGTGGAGATTTTCAAGTTGACTGTGAATCTCTTAAAAAACGCCAAATCTTTGGTGTGATGAATGGTGTTAAGCTTTTCATAATCATTTAATTTATTTTCATTAAGATCAAATAGATTAATCACACTGGTTTGGTAGTTTATTTCTAATAAATATTCTTTAAAAAAATCTATTCCGATAATGCCATCACATGATTCTCCTAAATGTTCAGATATATTATTTAATCTTACAAATCTTTCCTTTTTTCTGAAATTATTTATACTAAATATTAATGGTTTTTTACTTAGTTTTCTTGGAGATATTTTTGATGATAATGGACTATTATTATCTAAAACTACTCCAAATTCACCTGTGTCAAACATTAAATTTAATGGTTTATTGTTTATTTTAATATTCAAAAATATCTGATTATCAATTAATCTAAATGGGATCTCATGGAGAACTTTTTGACTAAAGCAACAATACGCACAAAAGAATAAAAAAATAAATTTTACCATTGTTTTTAGATTTTTTTAAAAGGGGAGATTATTCCCCTTTTATTAATTTAGTTTTACCAAAGTGGGTAGCCATATGAGCCACAATGAGTGTAATAGCTTTTGTAACCATAACTTAAATCTCCTTGGTAATCACCTAAAAGGACAGATTTTTTTATAGCACAAAATTCTTCTCTAGAAATTTGTCCATTTATAAGAGCTAGTTCTTCTTTGTTTAAAATTTTTCCTAATGTTGAAATTGATTTTTTCATATTAATTATTTAGTTTAAAAATATTTGATCCTTGATTATTTAAAGACACTCAAGGATGTGTCTTTTTTTTTAAAATATTAACTACCTAATTCAAGTTGATTTTTAACTAGATGATAGTAGTTTCCTTTCAATTTTATTAATTCTTCATGATTTCCTTGTTCTACAATTTTTCCTTTATCAAGTACAACAATTTGATGTGCGTTTTTAACTGTGCTTAAACGATGTGCAATAACAACTGCTGTTTTATCCGCAAAAAAGTTGTTTAAATTTTCCATAATAACTTTTTCGTTATTTGCGTCTAAAGCAGATGTAGCTTCGTCAAAGAATAAGAATTTAGGGTCTTTGTAAACAGATCTAGCAATTAATAATCTTTGCTTTTGACCTGTGCTTAACCCGTTACCTTCACTACCAATTTTGGTGTTATAACCAAGTGGTAAAGCTTCAATATAATCAGAAATATTAGCAACCTTAATAGCGTGACTAAGTTTTTCTTTATCAACAAAATCTTCACCAACAGCAATGTTTTTGGCGATACTATCATTAAAAACATAACCTTCTTGCATTACTACACCACAATTTCTTCTCCATTCCTTTTGTGATATGTTTTTTAAATTAAAGTTTCCTACAATAATTTCACCCTTTTCAATTTGATAAAAACCGAGTAATAATTTCATTAATGTGGTTTTTCCACTTCCGCTTACTCCAACAATTGCTGTAGTTTTGTTTGCAGGTATCTCTAAACTTAAATCTTTTATAACTGGTTCTAATCCCCCTGTGTATCTAAAAGAAACATTTTTAAGTTTTATAGGGTGATTTATTGGGATGTTGGTCACTTTTTCGTCGCTAGGTTTTTCTTCATCTTCCATATTGTGAATTTCACCTAAACGATCTAATGATATTTGAGCATCTTGTACATCTCTCATAAAGTTGATAAGTTGCATAATTGGTCCGTTTAACTGACCAACAATATAGCTGATAGCCATCATCATACCGAGAGTAATATCTCCATCAATAACCAGTTTTGCTGAAAGAATGGTTATTAACATGTTTTTTAACTCGTTAATAAGATTAGAACCAACACTTTGAGTTTGCTCTAATGCTAAACTTTTAGTTGCAACTTTAAATAGACGAGCTTGAACATATTCCCAATTCCAGCGCATTCTTCTTTCTGCGTTATGGAGTTTAATTTCTTGCATTCCATTTATAAGTTCAATTACTTTACTTTGTTCCTGGCTTACTTCAGAGAAACGCTTATAGTCTAATTCTTTTCTCTTTTTGAAAAAGAATAAAACCCAAGCAAAATAAAGTACACTTCCCAATACGAAAACACCAAAAATTTGTAAACTATAAAACCCTAGAACAAAACTGAATATAATTAGGTTAATAAATGAAAAAAGTACAGATAAAGAAGAGGTAGTTAAAATACGTTCTATTCTCTTATGATCGTTTATTCTTTGTAATAAATCCCCTGTCATTCTTACATCAAAATATGAAATAGGTAATTTCATTAGTTTAATAAAGAAATCGGAAATTAAAGAAATGTTTATTCGTGTGCTTAAATGTAATAAAATCCAACTTCGTATAATTTCAAGAGAAGCTTTTCCAATGAATAAGAATAATTGTGCAAATAAAATAAGATAAACAAAGTTTAAATCCTGATTTTCAATACCAACATCTACAACACTTTGAGTTAAGAAAGGTAATATTAATTGAAGTAAACTTCCTGCTAGTAATCCAATAATTAATTGAATTACGAAACTTCTGTATCTAATTAGATATTTAAAAATAAACGAAAAACCAAACTTTTCATCTTCTTCAAATTCTTGTGAATAAAATGCAGCAGTTGGTTCAACTAATAAAGCTATGCCGTCTTCAGTATTTTCATCAGCATTATTACCAATCCAATGTTTAATGAATTCTTTTTTAGTTAAAGTTATTAGTCCGTGTGCTGGATCAGATATGTATACGTTATCTTTTTTTATTTTATAAAGAACTACATAGTGGTTTTTGTTCCAATGAACAATACAAGGTAATGGAGCTTCTTTTAATTTCTCAAAAGCTAATTTGATTCCTAAAGATTTGAACCCCATAGATTCAACAGCTTCACTAAGGCCTAATAAACTACTTCCCTCTCTTGTTGTTTCACTGAGTTCTCTGAGTTGCTGTGTATTAATAGTCTTACCGTAGTGTTTGGCAATTATTTTTATACAAGTAGGCCCGCAATCTTTAGCCTCTGTTTGTTTATAATGTGGAAATTTTTTCAAGTATATTCTAATTCATTTGGTTAAAAACTCACTTTTAGTTTATATAAAACTTATTGTGATTTACACTGCAATTCTAAAATGTAACAAATAAGGTGAAAGTTTTTAAAATGATTTTAAATAATAAGGTTTTTATGCTTATTTATTACTTTTCCCCTAATAATTTAAATTTTAAGATTACATTTGCGGCGAACATTTTAAGACACTCACCAAGTGTGTCTATTCTTCGCGAGAGAATTTTGTTCGAAAGGTAAAGTCGCTATTGCGGCTTTGCCTAATTTTAATCCTCTACATGAAGGTTTAATGAAGCCTGAAAATGTTCCTCTAAATCTTCTATAAAAAAGATTAAATCTGTTCTGTTGTATTCTTTTGGGAAAGATTTACCGTTGATTAAAATTTCCGGAGTAAAGTTTATCCCATTTTCAACGCACCATTCTTTTTCAGCTTTTAAAACTTCTATAGGGTTTGTAGTTTGTGATTCTTTATTCCATTTTTCTAACCATTTTTTGTGATCGGTACCACTATAAATTTCATCTAACGCAATTTTACAATCTTCTATTTGACCTAAGTTGTAAAGTTCAATTAATGTACTTGTAACTTTTACACCAGCACTTTCATTATCATCTACAGGAACATTAAAGCGAATAATTACTTTAGCTGAATCGTTATATTTCTTTAGTATTTCATCTACTATTTCGTGTACTCCTTTACAGTGTCCACAAAATGGGTTTGTTACAGTAACGATTTCTAAAGCAGCATTTTTATTTCCAAAAACAATTTCATTATGATTATTAATGTTTGTATTCAAACTAGGAGATTTTACTAGTAAACTATTAAAAAGATTAAAATTTCTTTTGAACTTTACAAAATCAATTTTCTCTTTTTGTAGCGTGCTTAACTCTTTAGCCATAGGCTTTATAAAGCTCCAAGTTAAATAAATACCAATAAAAGAAATTATTGTAATGGTTATATCAGTTAATTTTAAGTTTGAGATAATAAATGAAGGATCTTTATGAACAAAAATTAAAGCGGCTTGTAACCATAGAATCGCTACTATTGTTAAACATAGTAAACACCATGATTTTACTACTTTGTATTGATAGTAAATGGAGTATATTGTAATTGGTAAAGAAATTAAACCAATAAGTAAAAGTGGATTTAAATTCTTTAATAAAAATGATGCAATTAATACACTTGAAAAATAAACAATGCTTAAATCGCTTAGTTTGTGGTTTTTAATAATCTCAGCTCCTTTTGAGTTTAATACAGCATCACAATCTTTTTTCTCGTCGGTACCTGAACAAAAAGCATTTCCAATAGCAGTACTTTCTCCTAACTCTTGTTTTAATATGCTATAGCTTGTAATAACTCCGAATATGGCTAATAGACTGTAAGCATAATTAACAAGACTGTTGTTTTCGTTGATTAATAAGAAAAGGATTGCAGCAGACAATAAACCTATTAAAACAAAGTTTTTAACATTGCTTTCTTCTCTAGAGGTTGTAATGTTATCTGTTTTTTCAACAGCAACAATAATTCCAGTAAATTGTGTTAAGAATTCACCTTCTGTAAGTTTTTTTTCTTTATTATCTTCTCCGCTAGTTATTATATAAATAGATTTCTTAGAGTCCTTTTTAACTGTTACTAAATCATCTCCCTTGTCTGTAGATATTTGAGCAATAAAACTATCAGGTAATTGTTGTAAGGTTTGACTATCAGTAGGTACTTCAGCAGCAATGTTTTCAATGTTAAAATGATCGAGAACACCTGTTATTGCATGAAGACTTGGATAAGAAGGATGACTTTGAATTTGGAAAGCTAATTCTTTCTTATCATATACAATTCCGTTTAATGATAGCAACTTTTGTACTATCAAAGATAATGCATTTTTCATAGGAGGCAATAGTATTTCACTGAGGAAATACTTATTTTAAATTTATTGATTGATGACTCTAAAGTTACAATTTTTTTTAAAACAGCTGTTTTTTGTTTAAAAATTTAACATTTTTTTGTTTTACTAAGAGTGTTTTATTTGAGGGAATTTCTTAAAAAAAGGGTTAAAAAATATTGGTTTTGAAAAAAATACAACGAATTTATTGTCAATTACTCAGTGTTTTTAAATTTGTAAATACTTAATGGATAAATATGAAAAAGGTTATTTTAAATAAACATATAGAGCAATTACATAATACTTCGAGTATTAAAACTGATGAATTACAGGCTTTTTTGGATCAGTTTAAAGTTATAGGAAATGTAGGGATAAATTCAAATTCTATTTTTTATGTATTAAACTTAAATACAATGAAGTACGAGTATGTTAATGATGCTTGTTATAGTTTTACAGGATATAGCTCAGAAGAGTTTCGTGAAAAAGGAATGCATATTTTACCGCTTATCATGGTTGAAGAGGATTTTGAATTATTAACGACTAATTTATTTCCAAAGATGAATGATTTTTCCAAAGAATTAGATTTTGAACAAAGAGGTAAAATAGTTTTTGAAATTTATTATAAAATCAAGCATAAAAATTCTGGGATAATAATGCAAATGGTAGAGTTTAGTTCTTATACAAAGTTTGATGGTAAATTACCTATTTTATCCACTGGTTTATGTTATGAATCAAGTCAGTTTATTAATGGAGTAAAAGGAATTGTTCGTTTAAATGAAGGAAGGAAGCAAATTACTTTATTTGAAAAAAAAATAATTTACAAAAAGGAACAGTTAACTAAAACAGAAAATTTAATAACTGCTTTGCTGGTTGAAGGGTTTTCTCGAAAAGAAATAGCAGATAAACTTTCGGTCTCTTTACATACTATTCATACACATATAAAAAATATATATAAAAAAACTGGTGTAAATAAAGTGTCCGAGTTAATTAAAAAAGTAAGTTGAAGTTATAAAGCACGATAATAAAGATCTAAAAATATAAATATGAAGTTTCAATTTAAATATATAGTGTTTTCAATAGTCATTTTTTTATTTTTTAAATGTAATTCTGTTAAAAGGGTACCTTTTGAAAATATTGTAGATACAAACTCAAAGAAAATAACACTTCAGGATAAAAAAGTGTTTTCTATAGAGAAAGAAGTTTTTGCTTCAAATAAATTTAATGGAGCAAGGTTAAGTGATTTTTTTAAGGAAAATGATTCTTTATTTACGGCATTTGTTGAACCTGAAAATACACCAATAAATAATAGTGCTTATTATTCATTTAAATTGTGGAGTAGTCAACCAAAAACAATATATGTAAAGTTCACATATCCAAAAGGTTTTAAACATCGTTATGTCCCTAAATTAAAAAGAAACAGTGAGAATTGGAAATCATTAGATTCTAGCTTAATTTATAAAAGAGACTCTTTATTTATAATGAAGTTGGATCTTTCAAAAGATACAACATGGGTTTCAGCTCAAGAGGTTGTAACAGTTAAGGATACCGAAAAATGGTATAAAACTCTTATTAGATCTAAAAATTATGTTCATTTAAAGAGTGTAGGGAAAACTAAGTTAGGGCGTAATCTTCCTGTTTTAGATATTTTTAAAGGAACTAAAGAAAATAAACCAATTGTTGTTTTGTTAACACGTCAACATCCGCCAGAAGTAACAGGTTTTTTTGCTTACCAAGAATTTTTAAAATCTATTTTAAAAGAAAATAATTTAACAGAAACGTTTTTTACAAAATATAGAGTACTGGCTTTTCCTATTGTGAATCCAGATGGTGTTGATTTAGGGCATTGGAGGCATAATGCCAATGGAGTTGATACTAATAGAGATTGGTCTCAGTATCGTCAATCTGAAATTAAGCAAATAGTAAGATTTATACTTAAAGAAAGTAAAAAGTTTAAGAGTAAAATAGTTTTAGGTTTAGATTTTCATTCTACTTATGAAGATGTTTTTTACACGAATAAAATAAAAGAAGGAACAGTTTTTCCTGATTTTATAAAAAGTTGGTTTGCAGCTTTAGAAAAAGAAATTCCAAATTACAAAGTAAACGAAAAACCAGGTAATAGTAAGAAACCAGTATCTAAAGGTTGGTTTTTGTACGGTCATAATGCCGTAGGGATCACATACGAAATTGGAGATGAAACACCAAGAGAGCGAATAAAACTAATAGGTAAAGTTACTGCGGAAGAAATGATGAAGGTTTTAAATAAATACTGATTTAAAAACAAAAAAGCTTCACAAAAAGTGAAGCTTTAAAGGTGGTCCCACATGGGCTCGAACCATGGACCCCCTGATTATGAGTAATTTGCTTTTTTGTTATAACTTACTGTTTTTTAGTTTTTTAATTTTAATTTGTTTTTTTAAGTAGTAAAAAAGTAGTAAAAAAATAAATTTAATTTTTATCGAAATAATCAATATATAACCTTACAAACTCTTTGTTAAAATCAGGAAATAAAGATTGTTTAAGCATTAATTTTAATTTTTTGTTTTGAGAAATTTTATTGAGGACCACATCAGATTTATTCTCTAATAACCAATTTATATTAAAATCTGTAGGAATAGTATACTTTTCAAAATCTAAAATAAAATTGTAATAAGAGTGGAATTCTCTTATTTTTTTTATCATATGATTCGAGAGGATTTTTTTTTCGTCTAGTATGTACAGAACTGTGATTAATTGGTTTAAAGGTTCTCTGAACTTGAATGGTATACCTGTATTTGAGCTTTTGCCTGTTGATAGGTAGGGAGTACTATTATTGATTAGTTTGTAGTTGGATTCAATATACTCATTAAGGTGCTTTTCATTAATTCTAATATGTTTACTTATGACACTATTGTAAAATAATGTTTTGTTGAACTTTTTATTAAGTGTTTGGTTAATTTGAGATTCAAGACTTTTTTGATGGAGGTTGTAAGTTGTTGTTTTTAATGCTTTTAAAATTCCGTATTCTGAGTTTTCAATAGCAATATTGAATATTTTAGTTAGGGTTTCAAAATCTTTATTCTTAAACATGTATCCTTTTTCATTAAGTGAATATATAGCATTAGTTATTAAGAAACCTCGGGTTAATTTTTTGTCTATTAATAGATTTATTAACTTGATTATTTCATGACAAGAAAATAAATATGGTTTTTTTAGTAGAGGGTAAGATAGTAATGATAATTCATGAATGGAAAAGTCTAATCGTTCTATAAATATTATTACTTTATTAAGTAAGTTTTTATCAAAATCAGCTTTCAAATATGCAATTAAAATACAAAGATTTTGAAATATTCTTTCAATAGTTTTTCTTAAATCTTTGTTTTTTGATCTATTGTCTATATATGTAATTTCAGATTCTAAGAAGGTTATGTTGTCGATTGAAAATAAATTAGATATAACTGTATTTATGTAATTAGTTAAAGAATGATAAGGTAGTTCGCTAATGTTGTTTCTTTGAATATATTTTAATAGGTTGTCAGGTTCACAATTATGAATTATTTTCTCAATAATAAAATCATTGAATTCATTGAAATGATTTGTGTGATCATTTGTCATGGAATAAGAGATGATAAGGCTTTCTATTACTTTTTCTGTTAGCTTATCATATATATTATCTTGGTGAATATAATTACCGTCTATAAAATTAATATACTCACCATACCTGTAATATATTTTTTTAGCAATATCTAGAGTGCTATGGATGCTTCTTCTTTGTTTGTAATCTTTTATTTGAGAATAGTATTCGTCTATTGAGTTATGATAATCACCTGAAAAATTACCATTATTTATACCGTTAAGAATAGAGAAATATTCATTTGAGATATTTAGTGTTTCTAGCTCTAGATTTAAATCGGGAATAATTTCATCCCATTGCTTTAGAGCAATTTTGCGAAGATTGTATTTTGAAACAAAATAAATAATTAATTGTTTTTCTTCTTTTGCTAATTTTGAAATCTCATTAAGTATTTTTTTTGCTAAATCATATTCACCAATTTTTGTCAATGTAAGAGAGTGCTTTAGTGAGTCCCATAAGTTATTAGGTTTTACAACAAGTACACCTTTTTTAGCTATCAAGTGAAAATTTAGATTTCTGTAGTGCGATTCAATACAATCACAAATTGATTCAGTTTGTAGTTCAATGTTGGTGATTTTATTTTTAGTTTTTTGATTTAATTGAAAAATTAAATTATCATTGAGAATGTTGATAATTTCTTTGACCTTTTGTTCTGCACTTTGAATGTTGTTAAATAGTTTTTTGTTAGTGATTTTAACCTCTCTTTTTATTTCTATTGATTCAAAGAAACTTATAATATCTTCATTATTTGTACACAATTGAAAACTATTATAGTATGTGTGGGTATTGGGTCTTTTTAAAAAGGTGATCTTATCTATTAATTTCCAGGAGGTTATTCGTCTAAATTCTTTGTATTCGTTTAGGCATATGTGTAGTTTTTCGACAATATGTTTGTTCTTGATAGCGTCGAATAATTGTTGATTGTTGTTTTCTGATAGGTTTTTCTTGGGGTTTTTAAATTTTTCTTCAATTTCTTTTATAAGTTTTATACGAGAGTATTTTTCTGTGGCTAAAATTCCCTCTTTAATAGTTCTGAATATTTTACTTTCATCTAAGTTTTTATAGTTTTTGAATTTTTTTGTTTTTGTTAAATTAAAAATGTAATAATCCTTTGAGTTTTTGGGGTCTTTCTTTAGTCTAAACTCTTTTTTGATTTGACTAGCGGTGAAAAAGTAGTGAGTTTTATTGCCATTTTCATCATTTGTATGAAGAAAAGCAAAGAAGTTTGTTCTTAATCCATCAATATCTTCAATGTATGCTTTAGCAATTTTGACTTGATTACTTTTTTCAAAATATTTAGCTTGTACAATACCTTGTTCTTTAAAGTCTCTAAAGCTTTGAATAGAGTTATGAATGATTTCTACAATGAAATCAGCGCCATCAATATCTACGCTTCTTTCACTAACATAAAAGTATTCACTTAATATAGCTTTTGTTCTAGTTTCACCTCGATTACCATTGAAGTTTTGTTTGTCTTGCATTGAAAAAAAGATATAAATAAAAGGAGTTTATCTCTGTTGTTTTTGTAAAATGCAATTTAAAAGCTTTTTTGGTGATTTAACTAAGTTTTTAGATCAAGAGTTTTTTGTTAAAAAAAAGCCATAAAAAAGTCGTAAAAAAGTAGTGTTTTTTGAAAAAAAATGGTTGAAAAAGTACTTTTTTTAGAAAGGTTTTATTGATTATCAATGTGTTATTAATGTAGGTCACCTTACTCTATATCAGGAGTCCTAGTATACATAAAAACCCTTCTGATGCTAGTAAATACAAGGGGTTGTAACTTGTTGTTTATGAGTTTGTAAAAACAAAAAAGCTTCACAAAAAGTGAAGCTTTAAAGGTGGTCCCACATGGGCTCGAACCATGGACCCCCTGATTATGAGTCAGGTGCTCTAACCAACTGAGCTATAGGACCAGTAAAATGGATTGCAAAAATAAAAACTTTTTTTAATTTTGAAAGCCTTTTTTACACTTTTCTTACCATTAAATTTTTTCCAAAATTTATTAAGTTTTCCTTTGCTGATTCTGAGATGTTTAGGCGCTTTAAGTTTTCGAAAGATTTATTTGTGTATTCTTTAATTAAATCTTGAATTAAGTTTGGAATATTATTTTCTTCAAAGATTCTAGTTACTTCAGATACTTTTTCAGAATTGTTTTCTAATTTTTGATTAAAAAAAGATTTTAATTTTTCACAATCATTAGAATTGGCAATTTCTATGCATTTTAAATATAAGTATGTTTTTTTGTTCTCAATGATGTCTCCACCAATTTGTTTTCCAAAAGTTTCTGGATTTCCAAAGGTATCTAAGTAATCATCTTGTAATTGAAAAGCAATACCAAGATTTACTCCAAAATTGTATAATTCGTCAGCTTGTGCATCTGAAGCTTCTGCAACAATTGCTCCCATTTTTAGAGCAGCACCAACTAAAACAGAAGTCTTAAGTGTAATCATTTTAATGTACTCGTCAATAGTAACGTCATTACGAGTTTCAAAATCAACATCTAATTGCTGTCCATCGCAAACTTCAATTGCTGTTTTACTGAATAGTTTTGCGAGTTTTTGAAAAATTATAGGTTCATAATTTTCAAAATATTGATAAGCTAAAATAAGCATAGCGTCGCCAGAAAGAATTCCAGTATTTATATCCCATTTCTGATGTACAGTTTCTTTTCCTCTTCTCAAAGGAGCTTCATCCATAATGTCATCGTGAACTAAAGTGAAGTTATGAAAAGTTTCTACAGCCATTGCTGCGGGTAAAGCTTTTTCAAATGTCCCAGAAATGATGTCGCATGCAATTAAAGTAAGTAAAGGTCTTAAACGTTTACCACCTAGTTGTAAGATATAATCAATAGGAGCGTAGAGGTTTTTTGGTTCTCTATTAAAATCCTGATTTTGTAAGTAATTTAAAAATGATTGCTGGTACTTAGATAATTCCAAAAGTAAAGTTTTTGTTACAAAAATAAGTCAATTAAAAGAACTGAGTAACTCTAATGTTAAAAAATCATTAAAACTTAGGAAACTTTTTTTGTTTCTAAAGTTTCCTTGCGTAACTTTGCAATGTATTATGAGAGATAAAATTATAAATAAAGCTGGAGAAATGTTTTTAACCTTAGGGTTTAAAAGCGTGACTATGGATGATATTTCTAGTGAATTAGGAATATCAAAGAAGACCTTATATAAGTTTTTTTCTAATAAAGCTTCTTTAGTGGATGCATCTTGTTCTACTATTCATCAGTCTATTGAAGAAACAATCGATTTCATTAAAAGTAATGAGTATAATGCAATAGCCGAAGAATTTGCTATTAAAGCAATTTTTAAAGAAATGTTTAAAAACGCAAAAACATCTCCCATGTATCAATTGAGAAAATTTTACCCAGAAATTTACACAAAATTGATGGAGAGAGAAGTATGTATGTTTAAAGATTGTAATAAAGATAACTTACAGAAAGGAATAGAACAAGGTTTATATAGAGCTGAGATAGAATTGCCTCTTATTACTGATTTCTATTTCACTTTAATCTTTGGTTTTTTTGAAAGTGATATGTATAGTCAAAATATGCAAGAATTAGTAAAAATAGAATACAAAATTTTAGAATATCATATACGAGCCATAGCTACTGAAAAAGGATTAGAAGAGCTAGAAAAACAACTAAAAATAATTAATCAAAATTGAAACTAATGAAGAAATACATAACAAGTGTATTTGTTTTATTTTTTATGAGTATTGCTATAAATGCTCAGGAAAAAGTATTGCGATTATCAATGCAAGAAGCTATTGATTATGCAATAAAAACTAACTACGACAACAAAGTAGCTTTAAAAAATATTGAAGCAGCTAAACAAAAGAAATGGGAAACTACAACAATTGGATTACCTCAAATTGATGGTAAAGTTGATTATCAAAATAACCTAAAACAACTTTTCGAACCAGTAGATTTTAATCAAGATGGTTTTCCAGATTTTGGAGCGAAACATTCTGTTACTGCTGGTGTAACATTAAAACAATTGATTTTTGATGGAACGTATTTAGTGGGATTGCAGTCTGCTAAAACGTATTTAAAAATTTCGGAACAAGCCAAAGAAAAGACGGAGTTGGCAACTAAAGAAGCTGTAATTAATGCTTATGGAAATGTTTTAGTAGCAGAGAAAAGTTTAGGGATTTTAGAAAGTAATAAAAGAGTTTTAAGTAAAAACTTAAATGAGACTCAAAAGATTTTTGATAACGGACTAACTGAAGAAGAAAATGTAGAACAACTTCAAATTACTTTAGGAACTTTAGAAAACAACATTAGAAACACGCAACGTCTTAGAGATATCGCTTACAAAATGTTAAACATTGCCTTAGGAAATTCTATTGATAAACAATTAGAGTTAAGTGATACTTTGGAGGATTTAGCTATTCAAAACACAGATTTAGGTTTGTTAAGTAAAACGTTTAATCTTGATAATCATATCGATTATAGAATTGCTAGTAACGATAGAGAAGCAAACAGATTATTGTTAAAATTAGAAAGGAATAGACAGTTGCCAACTTTAGCTGCTTTTGTTAACTATAATGCTATTGCTAACTCAAATTCCTTTTCTTTTTTTAATAGCTCACAACAATGGAGGTCAACTTCTCTTTTAGGAGTGAGTTTAAATGTTCCAATATTCGGTTCGTTTAGAGCTAAATCAAGAATAAAACAAGCTAAGTTAGAACTTGAAAATTCAGATATAAGATTAGAAGAGATTAAACAAAAATTGAATTTACAAGCACAAACAGCAAAGAGTGAATATCAATTAAGTATAGAAAACTATGAAACAGCAAAAAGAAATTTACAATTAGCAGAACGAATTGAGAAGAAACAACAAGTGAAATTTTTCGAAGGACTTTCAACAAGTTTCGATTTATCTCAGGCACAAAACCAACTTTACACACAACAATCAAATTACGTGCAATCTATGTTAAACGTAATTGCTAAAAAAGCACAATTAGAAACAGCATTAAATATACCTATAAAATAATCAACTCAATGAGAAAGATATTCATATTCACAATAACTACAGTTCTTTTAGCTTCATGTGGTAAAAAAGGACAATCGGTAGACGCTGTAATTGCATCTGGAAATTTAGAGCAAATTAGAGCAAAGAAAGATGAGTTAAGTACAAAGAATCAAGAGATATTAAGTCAAATAAAATTATTAGATACTGAAATTTCTAAGCTCGATAAAAATAAAAAAATACCATTAATTACAACTATAAATGCAAATGCGTCTGAGTTTATTCATTATTTAGAATTACAAGGAAATGTTCAGACTAAAAAAAATGTATTAGTATATCCAGAAGTGCCTGGTCAATTAGTAAGTGTTTTTGTAAAAGAAGGGCAAAAAGTTGCTAAAGGACAATCATTAGCTAGAATAGATGATGCAGGGATGTCTAATCAATTAGCGCAATTAGAAGCAAATGCAGCTTTAGCCAAAACTACTTATGAGCGTCAAAAGCGTTTATGGGAGCAGAAAATTGGATCAGAAATTCAATTTTTACAAGCAAAAACAAATTTCGAAGCGCAAACTAATGCGGTAACTAATTTAAAGAAAAGTATTGCTAAATACACCATAAGAGCTCCTTTTGCTGGAATTGTAGATGATGTGATTAAAGAACAAGGAACAGTTGTAGCTCCTGGTCCTGGAGCAGAGGTTTTTAGAATTGTAAACTTAGGGAATATGTATATAGAAACAGATGTTCCAGAAAGTTACATCAGTTCAGTTAAAAAAGGAAAAGCAGTAGAAGTTGAGTTTCCAATCTTAGGAAAGAAATTAAATTCAGAAGTTCGTCAAGCGGGTAATTTTATCAATCCAGCAAACAGAACTTTTAAAGTTGAAATTGGAGTGCCAAATAAAGATAGAAGTATCAAACCAAACTTAACAGCTAAACTTAAGATTAACGATTATACCAATCCAAATGCAATCTTAATTCCTCAGAGTATCATTTCAGAAAATTCAAAAGGAGAGCAATATGTTTATGTAGTTAATACAAAAGAAGGAAAATCTACAGCGCAACAAATTATCATCAAAACAGGTAAAACTCAAGGAGATGTTATTGAAGTACTTGATGGAATTAAAAGTGGAATGAAGATTATTAATGAAGGAGCAAGAAGTGTGAAAGATAGTCAGGAAGTTAAAATATTACAATTAGCCAAAAAATAAAAAATATTCTGATGACTGAACAACAAAAAAAAGTAGATAAAGAGTTTGGTTTATCTTCTTGGGCAATAAACAATAAAACTACTATTTATGTATTAATGGTAATTATATTGTTCTCAGGTATCTCGGCATTTATTAACATGCCAAGAGAAAATTTCCCTGAGATTAAAGAAACCAAAATTTATGTAAGCTCTGTTTTTCCAGGAAATACAGCAGAAGACATAGAGAAATTAATTACTGATCCTTTAGAAGAGAAGTTAAAAACAGTAAGTAATGTTACTAAAATTAACTCTACTTCTCAAGAGAATGTATCGATGATTACCATCGAATTTAACGAGCAAATTACTGTTGAAGAAGCGAAGCAAAAAGTTAAAGATGAAATCGATGAAGAGGTTTCAGGTGAAGACTGGCCAACGTTTAACGGAGCAAAAGTTGAACCTAACGTTTTCGAATTAAACATTGCTGAAGAAACGCCAATTTTGAATATTAATATTTCAGGGGATTTTACTGTAGAACAATTAAAGGAGTATGCAGAATATCTTCAAGATGAAATAGAAGATTTAAAGGAAATAAAAAAGGCAGATATTCGTGGAGCTGAAGAGAAAGAAGTTGAAGTTGCTGTAGATATCTATAAAATGATGGCGGCTCAAGTTAGTTTTAACGATGTACTTCAAGCTATCGGAAATGGAAACGCTACCATTTCTGCTGGTAATATTATTTCTAGTGGACAAAGAAGAACGATTCGTGTGCTAGGAGAAATAGAAAAACCTTCAGAATTAGATGATTTCGTGGTAAAATCAGAAAGAGGAAGTGCGATTTATTTAAAAGATATTGCAACAGTCTCTTTTAAAGATAAAGACAAAACAACTTATGCTCGTGAGAATGCAGAATCTGTTGTAATGCTAGATGTTAAAAAGCGTTCTGGAGAAAATATGGTTGAAGCGACTGATAAAATTAGAGAGATTGTAAAAGTAGCTCAAGAAACTAAAGTATTACCAGAAACACTTAAAGTAACTTTAGCAAACGATCAATCTTCTAAAACAGTTGGTCAGGTAGATGATTTAGTAAATAATATCATTTTCGGAGTTATTCTAGTAGTAACTGTATTAATGTTCTTTTTAGGATTGAAAAATGCATTATTCGTAGGATTTGCAATTCCAATGTCAATGTTTATGTCATTAATGATCTTAAACATGATGGGGTTTACAATGAATACCATGATTCTTTTTGGATTAATTATGGGATTAGGAATGTTAGTAGATAACGGAATTGTTTTAGTTGAAAATGTGTACCGTTTGATGGATGAAGAAGGAATGTCTAGACTAGAAGCAGCAAAAAAAGGTATTGGTGAAATCGCTTTGCCAATTATTATTTCTACAGCTACAACAGTTGCCGCATTTATTCCTTTAGGAATGTGGCCTGGAGTAATGGGACAATTCATGGTTTATTTTCCAAAGACTTTAGGTGTAGTATTAGGTTCGTCTTTATTTGTAGCTATATTTTTTAATTCAGTACTAGTTTCTCAGTTTATGAATGTTGAGGATAAGAATATGCCATTGCATAAAATTATTCGATTAACAATTGTTTTAGGGGTTTTAGGTTTATTAATAGTTCTTTTTGGAGGTGGGATAAAACCTTTAGGAACCTTATTAATATTCGCTGCTGCAAATTTCTGGATATATAGATATATTATGCGTCCTGCTGCTAACGGATTTCAATCTCGTGTTTTACCAAAATGGGAGCGTTTTTATGAAAGAATGATTAGAGGTGCTTTAAAGGGATGGAAACCGCAAGTAATTACAATTATCACATTTGTAATGCTTATTGTAGCATTTATGGGGTTTGGAAACTCTGTTCAGGAGAAAAGAACTAAGGTTGAGTTTTTTCCAGATAATACACCAAATCAAGTTATTGTATATGTAGAATATCCACAAGGAACAGATATTGAGAAAACGAATGCAATAATGAAAGATTTAGAAGAACGAGTTACTAAAATGATTAATTTTTCTGAGTATTTAGATGGAGAGTATAATTTCTTAGTAGAGAGTTCTATTACTCAAGTAGGAGCAGGATCAGGAAACCCTCAAACGGATGGTGGTTCTACAGCAGAAATGCCTCATAGAGGTAAGATTGTGGCTTCGATGCGAGAGTATAAATATAGAAAAGGTGCAGATAGTAAAGCGTTAAAAAAAGCTATTACAGAGGAGTTACAAGGAGTGTACCCAGGGTTGTCAATTTCTGTTGAAAAAGATCCTGTTGGTCCACCTGCTGGTTATCCGATTAATATTGAATTAGAAGGAAAAGATTACGCTGAATTGATTAATGTAGCTGAAAAAATGCGTGATTTTATCAATACCAAATCTATTCCTGGGATCGCTGAACTTAAGATTGATGTAAATAAATCTAAGCCAACAATGTTAGTTGATGTTGATAGAAAGAAAGCTGGAGAATTAGGTGTTAGTGCAGCTCAGGTAGGAACGCAATTACGTAATTCTATCTTCGGAGCTAAAGCTGGTGTTTATAAAGAAGATGGTGAAGATTATGATATTTATGTAAGATTTAATGAAGAGAATAGATATAATACAAGTGCTATTTTTAATCAGAATATTACATTCAGAGATCCTTCAAATGGTCAAGTAAAATCAATTCCTGTTTCTGCTTTAGCAACACAAAAAAATACATCAGGTTTTAGTGCAATTAAGCACAAACAAGGTAAAAGAGTTGTTACAGTATATTCTGCTTTAGCACCAGGATATACAGATGCAGGAGCAATTGTGTCTAAGATTCAAAATGAAATGAAAACCTTTACAGGTTTACCTGCTACAATTAAAGTAGATTATACAGGACAAATCGAAGAGCAAAATAAACAAATGGCTTTCTTAATGGGAGCGTTCTTCTCAGGTTTAGGTTTAATTTTCTTAATCTTAATTTATCAGTTCAATTCTGTGTCTAAGCCGGCAATTATCATGCTAGCTATATTCTTAAGTTTAATAGGAGTATTTGGAGGAATTGTAATTTCAGGCTCATCGTTTGTAATTATGATGACAATGATGGGGATTATTTCTTTAGCAGGTATTGTAGTAAATAATGGAGTGGTACTTCTCGATTATACAGAGTTGTTAATAAATAGAAAGAAAGTTGATTTAGGTTTAAATGATGATGAATTTGTTTCTATTGAAGATTTAAAAGAGAGTATTATCAAAGGAGGAAAAGCAAGGTTACGTCCAGTATTATTAACCGCAATTACAACAATTTTAGGCCTTATTCCTTTGGCTACAGGGTTAAATATTAATTTCTACACATTAGTGTCTGAGTTAAATCCACATATTTATGTTGGAGGAGACAACGTAATTTTCTGGGGGCCATTAGCATGGACAGTAATTTACGGTTTAATTGTAGCTACCTTCTTAACATTAATTGTTGTTCCAATATTATTTTACTTAATCACAAAGTTTAAAATGTGGATCAAGAACAGAAATAGTATCACAGAAGAATCATTTGATGAAATTGCTGAGATTGGAAATTAAGAGATAATTTATGTTTGTATTAAAAGAGTTAGTAGTTGTATGTTACTAACTCTTTTTGTTTTTTTGGGGTATGAATAAAAAGAGTGTGCTAACGGTAGATGAGGTAAAAAGAAAACTTGAAAGATTTTGTGTGTATCAAGATAGATGTCATAAAGAAGTGGAAGAGAAATTAAGAGGTTTTCATTTAATACCTGAAGCAAAAGGGCTTATTTTACTACATCTTTTAGAACATAATTTTTTAAATGAAGAACGTTTTGCTAGAAGTTTTGCTAGAGGAAAATTTAGAATTAAAAACTGGGGAAAAGTTCGTATTACAAGAGAGCTGAAATTAAGAGATATTTCAGCCTATAATATTAAACAAGCACTTTCGGAAATAGATGAAGAAGAATACTTCTCGAAACTAAATAGTTTGGCTGAAAGAAAAATTTCTTCAATTAATGAACCTAATTCTTTTAAGAAAAGAAAAAAAGTTTTTGATTATTTGAATTACCGTGGATATGAAATTAGTTTGATTAATGAAGTGTTGAATGGGTTAATGCCTTAAATATTTTGCTTCTTTTTCCTTTTTTAAAGGAATAACTTTATCAATAACTTCATTAGGAACAGTTACAGAAAGAACATAATGTTTTATAACTAATTTTCCATTAATTTGTTTAAGTACTCCAGAACCACGACAAACACCCATCCAGGTGTCTAAAATTTCATCAAACCAAATGAAATTAGTATCGTTTTCAGTATAAACATTACGTTGAATCTTTTTAAATGACCAAGCTTTTCCTTTATCAAAAAAAGGTTTACTAAAATCTTGAAATTGTTTTTTAGACCATACCTCACTAGCATCAGTGCCAACGAAAACGGAGATATTATCCATTGCATTAAAATAATTATCAAAGTTTGCTTCAGAAGCAGCTTTGTGCCAATTGTCTAAAAAAATATTGATAGTTTCTTTGTTGAAAGAACTTGTACTTTGTTGTTTTATAGGGTTACAACTAATAAGTATGTAACATGAAAAAACTATAAATAAGTGTAGAGGTTTCATTTTTTCTTCTTTGTTAATTTAACTTCAGATTTAAAGAAATCATCTAAATTAATTTCTTCATCAAATTCCTTTTTACTGTAAATGGTGTTCACTTTAGCATTGTAGCTGCTGTAAATAAGTAAGATTTTATCAATTTGATTGTTTACTTCTTTGGCTTTTATAGCAGGAATTAAAGTCATGTCGTTTAAACGCAAAATCTCATTTTCTAAAACATTGGTTCTAGCTTTTAAAGCATTTGTTTTAAGTGTTTCAATTTTTAAACTGTCGTTTAAACTTTTAACTAATCCTTTTAATTCGTTAGCCATTTGTAAGGCTTGATTAGGAGATACAGAAGAAAATCTGCCTAAAAATTCATCAAGTTCATTGTATTCAGTCCAATCCTGAATTTTTGTTTTAGCTAATTCAGAAAGGTTGGTTACTTTTTTATGCTTAACAACAGTACTCATATCAGAAGTAACTATTTTTTCGACAGTGTTTTTTTTCTTTTGGTTACAATTGAAAAAACACATACTAATTAAAAGAATAAAAAGACTAGAATATTTAAACATTACTCTTGTAAATTTTGTCCAAAAATACATTTTTTATATTCGTTTTTTCTAAAACTAAACTTAAAGCTTAATTATCAGTTTTTTAAAATTTGAAATTATCGATAGTTAAAAAATAATAATTAAATATTACGAATATTTAAATTCATTAACTTTGTACAGCGTAAAAAATAGATTTTTGTAAATGAGTGATACTATTTTAATTCTTGGAGCCTGCGGTCAAATAGGTACAGAACTTACCCAGAAATTACGTGAAATTTATGGGAGAGAGCAAGTGATTGCTTCAGATATTAGAGAAGGAGATGCCGCGTTTTTAAATTCTGGTCCATTTGAAATTATTAATGCAATGGATAAGGATAGGATTCTGGAAGTTATAAAAAAATACGAAGTAACTCAAGTGTATTTAATGGCTGCAATGTTATCTGCAACAGGAGAAAAAATTCCTTTAAAAGCTTGGGATTTAAATATGCAATCACTTTTACACGTATTAGAATTAGCGAAAGAAAAGTATATTCAAAAAGTTTACTGGCCAAGTTCTATAGCTGTTTTCGGTAGTACTTCTCCTAAAGTAAATACACCACAACAAACAATTATGGAACCATCAACTGTTTACGGAATTAGTAAGGTTTCAGGTGAGCATTGGTGTAATTATTATCATAATAAATTTGGTGTAGATGTAAGAAGTTTACGATATCCAGGAATTATTAGTTGGAAAACAAAACCAGGAGGAGGAACAACGGACTATGCTGTCGATATTTATTTTAAAGCAAAAGAGGAAGGTAAATACGAATGTTTTTTAAGTGAAGAAACAAAACTTCCAATGATGTATATGGAGGATGCGATTAATGCTACAATTCAAATTATGCAGGCTCCAGCGGAAAATATTAAAACAAGAACTTCTTATAATTTAGCAGCAATGAGTTTTACTCCAAAAGAAGTTGCAGAAGAAATTCAAAAGCATATTCCTAAATTTAAAATTTCTTACAAGCCAGATTTCAGGCAAGAAATTGCTGATAGTTGGCCGCAAATTATAGATGATAATAAAGCAAGGAAAGACTGGGGTTGGAATCATTCTTTTGATATTGAGTTAATGACAAAAGAAATGTTAACTAATATTCAGTCAAAAAATAATGAGCTTTTAAAGACTTTGTAAGTTTGTAAAAATGAATTCGTCATAATCATTGTAAAATGGTTAACATATGAAAGAAGTTATAGAAAAGAGCCTTGAAAGTGCATTAACATATTTAGAGTATAGAACTTTAGTTTCAGATTTATTGATTGAAAATAAATCAACAGGAATAAATCAATCAGAAGCACTATATAATTATAGTTTTCTTAATGATAGACGTATGAAACGTCTTGATAAAACATCAAAGTTGTCTGATGATACTTTAGCTAAAATTAAAAATATTGAAGAGCAACAAACTTGGATTGTTTTAACTGAAGGATGGTGTGGAGATGCAGCTCACAACATTCCAGTATTAAATAAAATGGCAGAAGAGAACCCTAATATCGATCTTCAATTAGTTTTAAGAGACGAGAATTTAGAGTTAATGGATAAGTTTCTTACAAATGGAGGAAGGTCTATTCCGAAGTTAATTGCAGTAAATAAAGATAAAGAGGTTTTGTTTACTTGGGGGCCAAGACCAACTGAAGCTACAAAAATGATAGCAGATTATAAGAAAGAACATGGCGTAGTAGATGCTGATATTAAAAAAGATTTGCAAGTTTGGTATAATAAGAACAAAGGAACTAATGTACAAGAAGATATTTTATCGTTATTGAAAAACTAAAAAAATTAAATAAAGTAGTTTATATTCAAGCCTCATGATGTTTCTCATGAGGCTTTATTTATATTTGCAATCTATGATAGTACCGTTTGAAACTTTATCTGAAGAAGCCAAAATTTGGATTTATCCATCTAGTAGAAAATTCTACCCTCAAGAAATTGACTCTTTAAAAGAAAATATTAAAAGTTTTTTAAATAATTGGCTAAATAATACGGATGCAAAATTATCATACTGTATTAAGTATGATAGATTTATTGTATTTTCTTCGGAAGAAGGAGTAATTGTTAATAATCAACATTTAGACGAACAAGTAGCTTTTATTTTAAAATTACAAGGAGATTATGAAATAGAATTGCTTGATAAAATGAATGTGAGTTTTAAACAAGGAGAATTCGTACAATATAAAGAAGTAAAAGAATTTAAAAAATTACTTAAGAATAAATCGGTAAATGATAAGACAATTGTTTTTGATAATTTGGTGCAAACTAAATATGATTTTGAAAACTTTTGGGAAGTGCCAATTACAGAAAGTTGGTACAATCGATTTTTATAAATTAGTATTATAAAAATTACGCTTTTTTTATGTAATTATTTTAAAATTGAGTAAATCATATGATTAATATTTTACTTTTGTGATAAAATTAATTATATGAAAAAACTAATACTCTCAATTTCAATTTTTCTCACCTCCTTATTAAATCTTAAAGCACAAGATGTGCCTTTTACACAGCGTTTATCAGCTGATGGAATTACTGTAAAAGGAGACGTAACTTTTGTATCTAATAATATACTGAATAGAGAAGATAGTTCATTTTCACCAAACGATCCCTTTAATGGAAATGGTAGTAATGGACAACTCAATATTCAATATATAGATATAGATAATGATCCTACAACGTTTTCTTCTTCTAGCTCGATTTTAAATGTACCAACTTGTTCTAGAGTTGTTTATGCTGGTTTGTACTGGTCTGCAGTATTTCCTTATGAAACTTGGGAAGGAGAAGAACCAAGATCTGGCGATTTTAGAAATATAAAATTTAAAATGCCTGGCCAAGATTATCAAGATATTACGAGCGATGAAGTAATATATGATAGTGGAATAGCTACACAACGCCCATATGTATGTTATAAAGATATGACTGCAGAAGTGAGCAGTTTGCCAGATCCAAATGGAGATTATTTTGCTGCTAATATAAGAGGAACTATAGGTGCTGATTTAAATAATGGTTTAGGGGGAGCTGCCGGATGGGTTTTAGTTGTGATTTATGAGAATGAAACTCAAACAACAAAAAATATTTCGTTATTTGATGGTTTCTCTACTGTTAATGGAGCAAATGATGCTGATGTTTTATTTTCTGGAATTAGAACTGTTCCAGCTGGTCCTGTTAAGGTAAAAACTTTAGTAGCAACACTAGAAGGAGATCAATCTTTTATCGGAGATCGTTTTCAAATAAGAGGGAGTAATGGTGTTTATACCAATATGATTAATCAGGCAAACCCTGAAGATAACTTTTTTAATAGTTCTATTACTCAAAATGGTGACTTCGTGGTTGATAGAAATCCGTCAAGTGAAAATACATTAGGTTTCGACGTAGATTTGTTTGAAATTAATAACCCAGGAAATACTATTATAGCAAATAATCAAACTTCAATAGAAGCAAGATTTACTACTAGTGGAGATGTTTATTGGCCGTTTTTAAATGCAATTGCTGTAGAGGCTTCTGAACCAGATGTTAGAGTTGTAGGTACCGTAGATGATGGAGCAGGTAATGATTTGTCGGGTTCAATATTAAGTTTAGGTACTGATTTTTGGTATAACCTTCAATTTCAAAATATAGGGAATGATGACGCAACAAATACAATAATTAGTAAGCGTCTTCCTAAAAATGTAAATTTAATTCCTACAGATATTATTTTACCAGCAGGAGTGACTTTTACATATGAACAACCTTCAATTGCCAATGATTCTAGAGGGGAATTAATTTTTACTGTGAACGATAGTTTAGTTGAAGAGGGTAGTGCTTCACAAAATATCCGTTTTCATGCACGGTTGGCTAACGATTGTAGTGGATTTACTGCATCTTGTTCAAATATAATTGAGAGTCAAGCATTCTCTAGTTATTCAGGAGTTAATAGCGGAATTCAAATTTCAAACGATCCTAGTTTTTCTGGTATAGATGCTTGTAATAAAGGAATTGTTGGAGCTACAAGTTTTTTAGTTGAACTTTCAAACTGTACAGATATAACAAAAGATGTTACATCATGTACTTCTTCAATGACATTAACTGCTGCGTCTGGATTTGCTACATACCAATGGGAAGATAATAGTGGAACTGTAATAGGAACTTCACAATCGATTACAGTAAATGCATTCGGTACTTATAAAGTTACTAAAGGTAGTGGTACTGGTGCGCCATCTGCTTGTTTGCCATTTTCAGAAACATTTAATGTTGTTCCTGGGGCGTTAGATTTTACAGCATTTGTAAGTGATGATCCATCATGTACAGGTACAGATGGAAGTATATCTATAAACGTTTCAAGTGGAGAGGCTCCATTTACATATACAATTATTAATGCACTAGGTAATAACGGAGGAGTTAATGAAGTGGTAAGTGATGATAATTCGTATGTGTTTACTGGTTTAAGCGGAGGTAATTATGAAGTTCAAGTTACAGATAATAATGGTTGTACATCTCTGTTATCGTTAGTAGTATCAGAATTATCTCCTATTATAATTCCTCCTTTAACAGTAACTCAGTTTGGTTGTAGTTCAGGAAATGTAACTAATAATGCAAACATTGCATTAGATACTAGTTTAATAGTTGGAGGTACTGGATCTTATGTTTCATTAGAATTATTTAATGATAATGGAACACCGTCAGATTCAAGTGATGATATAAAAGTTAACGGAACTAATACGGGAAGTATTTACTCGTTTGATATTTTAGATGTAAACGGTGGTAACTTTTACGCTAAAGTTTTAGATAGTAATAATTGTCAAGCTTTATCAGCTCCTGTAACTGTTAATGCTTTTGATGAATTACTTAACGTAGCGATTACTCAAGTTGATCCAGTTAGTTGTATAACTACAGATGAGTTAATAAGTATATCATATACTTCAAGTTTAGGAGCTTCAAATGCGATAATACAAATAATTAATAGTACAGGTACTGTAGTAGATACAATTACTGATGTTCAGAATAATATAAGTGTTAATAGTAATATACGTTTAATACCTGGTGCATATACTATTAAAGTATTAAATTCAGTTACAGGATGTGAATTAAATCAAACTCACGACGTTTTAAATGCAGAAACTTATACTGTAAGTATAGTTAACTCTACACCAGCTGCTTGTTTTGGGGAAAGTAATGGTTCTTTAACTCTAACAATTGAAGATGAGGGAGCTAATCTATATACAGGAACTTATAGTTATGAAGTTTTTGATACAGGAGGAAATCCAATAGGTGTTTCTACGGTTGCAACTAATAACCCTTTAGTTATAAACGGTCTTTCTTCAGGGAGTTATAGAGTACAAGTTACATTGAATGATTTTCCGTTTTGTACTTTAACTACAGCAGATGTTAATATTTTCGGTCCAGCAGTTCCTTTAAGTGTTTCTGCCCATGTGAATGGAGATACAATAACGGTAAATGCAATAGGAGGTAATCCTCCTTATGAATACAGTTTAAGTGGAGGTAGTTTTATTACTAGTAATGTTTTTAATGGTGTTAGTCCTGGAGATTATATAATCGAAGTTAGAGATATAAATGGATGTGTATCTATTACATCTTTAACAGTAAATGATACGAATAATATATTATTAGCTGATGACATAGCAAATACTCTATCTAACACTTCTTTAGATATAGATATTTTTTCAAATGACACAAACATTCCAACAGAAGGAACTTTAACTGTTACGACTCCGTCTAATGGTTTAGTGCAAGTAAATGATTCGGGTACGCCAAGTGATTTAACTGATGATATTCTTACTTACATTTCAGATCCAGATTTTACTGGGACTGATAGCTTTACTTATACAGTATGTGATATTTCTGGAAACTATTGTGATACAGCAACAGTATTTATAACTGTCGATCCTCAAGTAACTCCAATAGTAATAACTTTAACAAGTTCTGATGTAACTTGTAATGGTGACAATAATGGAGTAATTCAAACGACAGTATCAGGAGGAGTGCCTCCATATACTTATGTGTTGTTAGATTTTTCTTCTTCAGTGGTTGCAGATAGTTCTAATGGTTTATTTACAGATGTTGGAGTTGGAGATTACACTGTAGAAGTTACAGATAGTAATGGAAACACTTCTAGATCTATCAATGTAGTTGTTTTAGAACCTGAATTATTAGAAACTACTTTGGTAGTAGAAAATGTAAGTTGTAACGGTTCCGATGATGGAAGTATTATTGTGAATTCAACAGGAGGTACAGGTGGTTATGCTTATGAAATCAGCTCTAAGCCAGGAAGATTTCAAAGTGAAAATACATTTACAGGTTTAATGCCAGGTTCTTATTCGATAACGGTCTTAGATAATTCTGGTTGTGTTAATGTTATTCCTGTTAATATTGAAGAGCCAGAAACTTTATTTATCAGTTCTGTTGATATTAGAGCTACAGGAAGGTTTCCAAGCGGAAGAATAAAGGTTGGGGCTGATGGTGGAATAGAGCCTTATAAATATAGTATTAACGGAGGAGAATTTAAAAGATCAAATAGATTTTTAGATTTAGAAGATGGTTCTTATACAATTCTTGTGAAAGATGCTAATGATTGTATCTCTAATCCACTAACAGTTCGTATTGACAAAATTGAAATCAATAATACAGTTAATCAAGTTTTGGAAATTTTAGAAGCATTATATAAAAATGCAGCTTCTTACCAATGGATAGATGTAGATAATGATGTTAGAATTCCAGGAGCAAATGAAGCAACTTATAAACCAACCAAATCAGGTAGGTATCAAGTAGAAATGGTAATAAGTGAAACTTCTACTAGAATGGAAAATAATACATTGATTAGGAAGGAAAATAATCAAGTAGTATTATCACCAGTTATAGAGTATAAATCAGAGGTTTTAAATGTTGAAGATTTTGAGGATAAAATTTTAAAAGTATATCCTAATCCTGCTTCAGAACGTTTAATCTTACCAGTTGATTTAATCAATAAGAAATATAAAATCTATTCGATTATTGGAACGGAAATAAGATCTGCTAAAATTTCTTCTGAAGAAATTCAGGTGAATGAATTAGCTAGAGGTGTTTATCTATTAAAAGTTGATGGATATAAACCATTACGTTTCGTAAAGAAATAAGATTAGTCTTACTATAAAAAAATGCGTTTAGTTTTCTATACGCATTTTTTTATTCTTTAAAAGAAAGAAAATCCTATTCCTAAAGATATACTATCTAAATTTCCATTCCTAAATTCTGCAATTTTCTTTCTATGGAAATCTATTCGAATTAAACCATTCCAACGACTAGAACTAAAACTCATTAGTCCTAATCCCACTTTATAATAATTTCCGCTGCTGAAACTTTCAGAAGGCCTCCACATTCTACCAAAACTAGCATCTACGAAGTACGCAGAGCTACTTTTAGCAATAAAGTTATATCGTAGTGTCCCAAAATACGGAATAGAGTTAATAGCGTATTTAAAATGATGATCGTATCCCATACTAACACTTCCAGACCAACGTTGATCGAATTGATAACCAACTTCTGCTCTAAGTAAAATAGATTTTGGTGTGATAAATGGACCATTTCCATCTTCTCCTAATTTAAATTGTTGATTAATTCCGAATGTAGTTCCAATGTTTCCAATAAAAAAAGGTTTCTTTTCTTTAATCTGTGCTTCACTTACTAAGTAAAAGTTTAAAAATAAAAGACTAAGTAATAGTTTTTGCATAATAGTTTTTGGTTTCCTTCTACTTATCAATAACTATTCCATGAAATCACTATGTAACGAAAAATAAAATTTACGTCTTATAATGTAAAAGTTATGGGGGGATATGGAAGTATACAGCCTTTATTAAATAGTAATAAAGATTTATTACGAAAGAAAAGCTTGTTTAGGGATAAAGAAAAAAGATTAAAATCTGAAGAAGGAGAATTAGAATTTGTAAAATTATCTGATGAAGAATTGAAGTTATTTAAAAAAGAAATGGCTAAACAATCCTGGAAAGAAAAAGTTTTAGGAATAATTGCTGTTCTTTTCGTAATTGCCTTTGTAAGTTTTACAGTAAATTATTTAATTCAAGAAAACAGAAATTATAAAGAATATATTGCATCTAAGAATTATCAGCGTAAATTAAATGAGTTTAATAAATACCTGAAAAAAGGTGATGAATTCTATTATGATGGACATTATAAAAATGCCTTGTTCTTTTATAAAAAGAGTTCAGTCTTGTTTCCTGAGAATAGTTTAGTAAAAACTAAAATGAATAACTGTTATCGTTTACGATGTGAAAATGAGAATATAGATTGTAATAAACTAGTTCGTTAAACTTTCAATAAATCCATCTATATTTTGGGCATTATCTACAGAAAAATCACCAATTTTAGTACGACGCAAAACAGATAAATGAGCACCTGAGTTTAAAGCAATACCAAAATCGTGAGCTAAAGATCTAATGTAGGTTCCTTTACTGCAAACCACTCTAAAGTCGATATTTAAACCATCAATTTTAGTAATTTCAAATTCAGTAATTTCTACTTCTCTCGATTTAATTTCAGTTGTTTTTCCTTGTCTGGCTAACTCATATAAACGCTTGCCATCTTTTTTAATTGCTGAAAAAATAGGTGGTTTTTGCTGAATCTTCCCTAAAAATTGTTCAGTAGTTTTATGAATTAAATCAGGTGTAATATGTTCTGTAGGAAAAGTTTTATCAATTTCAGTTTCTAAGTCGTAACTAGGTGTAGTTGCTCCTAAAACGAAGATTCCTGTATATTCTTTTATCTGACCTTGATATGTTTCAATACTTTTAGTTTGTTTACCAGTACATATAATTAATAAACCAGTAGCCAAAGGATCTAGTGTTCCCGCATGCCCAACTTTTATTTTTTTGATATCAAAACGTTTTCTAATGTGCCAACGAAGTTTGTTCACCACTTGAAAAGACGTCCATTCTAAAGGTTTATCAATAAGTAAAACCTTTCCTTCTTTAAAACCCTCTAAAGTATTCATGTGATTATTTTAATAAAGCGTATCCAATAGCAATTACACCTACAATTGCACAGTAAATAGAAAAGTAAGAAAGTTTACTTTTTTTAACTAAAGCAATCATCCATTGACAAGCTAGTAACCCAGTAACAAAAGCAGCAACAAAACCAGCAGAAATCGGAACAATTTCAGAAGATTGAAAATTAATATCTCCTCCTAAAATATCTTTCGCAATCTTACCAAAAATTAAAGGTACAACCATTAAAAATGAAAAACGTGCGGCTTTTGTTCTATCTATTCCTAATAATACAGATGTCGAAATTGTTGCTCCAGATCTAGAAATTCCGGGTAACATTGCTATTGCTTGAGAAACTCCAATGACTAAAGAGTTAGAAAAAGATACGTTTTTTTCTGTGTTTTTTGCTTTGTCAGCTAACAATAAAAGTATAGCAGTTATTAAAAGCATAAAACCAATGAGAAGTATATTTTTACTGAAAAAGGTTTCTAATTGCTCTTCAAACAACAAACCAATAATTACTGCAGGAATCATTGAGATTACAATTTTTGCCGAAAATTGAGATTCTTCATTCCATTTAAATTGAAATAATCCTTTAAAAATTTGGGCAACTTCTTTTCTAAAAATTACCAACGTGCTTAAAGCAGTTGCAAAATGTAAAACAACAGTAAAAGTTAAGCTTTCTTTTGGTACAGAATTATCACCTAAAATGGCTTTTACCAATTCTAAATGTCCGCTTGATGAAACAGGTAAAAATTCAGTTAATCCTTGAATAATTCCAAGGATAATTGCTTCTAAAATATCCATAGTTACTTTTTAGGGTTGGCTAAAATAGCATATATTTCAATACCTAAACCAATAATAACTAAAGTAGGAGCTAAACGGATTCTTCTCCAACCATATAACTCTTCGTTAAATACATTAGGATCATCACTTCCGCCTCCTGCCATTAAAATAAATCCTAAGGCAATAACAGCTAAACCAATTAGCATGATTTTATAATTTCGTTTACCGAATAAAAATTCTGGTTGTTCTGAATTTTTATTTTTTTTCATAGTTTAATAATATAAATCGTTGGTTTGTAAGTTTAAGAATCGTTGTGTTGCAAAAAAAGTGCTAATCCACGAAATAATAAAAGACGCAGTTAAAATTCCAACAGCTAAATAAATTAAAGAAATGTAATCTTTAATTAATTCTAAAGTTGGAATGTTTTTATCGATATAATAAATCATAACACCTAAAGCAATTAAAGCTAAAAAAGCACCAATAAAACCTAATTTTATACTTTGCCAAATAAAAGGTTTTCTAATAAATCGTTTTGTTGCACCAACCATTTGCATAGTTTTAATATTAAAACGTTTTGCATAAATTGATAAACGTATAGAACTATTAATTAAAATAACTGATACAACAGCAAAGAATCCGCTTAATATTAAAAGCCAAAAACTTATTTTTTTTATATTCTTTGTTAATTGTTCTACTAAAGGTTTGTCGTATGAAATATCTGCAATAAAAGAATTTTTTTCAAACTCTTTTCTAAGTTCTTCCATTTTTTCAGGAGTCACAAAATCTGCATTTAAGTATAAATCTACTCCGTTTTTTAAAGGATTGGTTCCTAAAAATTCTAAAAAATCTTCACCTAAATCTTTACTATAAGTTTGTGCAGCTTCTTCTTTAGAAATATAATATAATTCTCTTGTGTATGCTTTTGTAGTTAATAACTCTCTAAAAGATTCTATTTGATCTTTAGTTACGTTGTCTTTAAAAAATAAAGACATTACTACTTCTTGCTTAAAATGATTAGCAACTTTAGTAGATTTTAATAAAACTAAACCTAAAATTCCTATCATAAATAACACAATAGCAATACTAATAATTACTGAAGCGTAAGAAGATCGCAAGCGTCTTTTTTGAAAAGAATCGAAAGAATTCGTCATTAATGTTCTCTATTTAATTCGCAAGTTACAAATAATTGATATAAACTGATAAAGTTTATGTGATGAAGCTTACTTTTTAGGAGTTTATTATAAAAAAATAAAAGTGTAGTGCCAATTTAACTAAATTAAAAACACACCATATTATTAAAAAATACAGTGTGTTTTATTGTGAATTTATTTTTTAATATCTTGACAAAGTTCTATTAATACACCATTTGTAGATTTTGGATGTAAAAATGCAACAAGTTTATTATCTGCTCCTTTTTTGGGTGTTTCATTTAATACAATAAAACCTTCATCTTTTAAACGAGTAATTTCAGCCTCGATATCTTCAACAGCAAATGCTATATGATGAATTCCTTCTCCTTTTTTCTCAATAAATTTAGCAATCGGACTATCAGGTTTTGTTGCTTCTAACAACTCTATTTTGTTAGGTCCGGTTTTAAAAAACGAAGTTCTAACACCTTCACTTTCTACTTCTTCAATTTTATAATGTGCTTCACCAAGAAGAGAAGCAAATAAAGCATTCGATTTTTCGATGCTTTTTACAGCAATACCAATGTGTTCGATTTTATCCATAGTGTAAAAATAATGAGTTTTTTGAATAGTGATGTAGCCTCACTTTTGTTTTTTGATGCAAAAATTAAAGATCTGTTCCATATAAAATGCTACTCGAAAATTAATTAATCTGTTTGCATTTAGAAACTTTAATTTTATCTAGATGTCAGTTCGAGTGTTTTTGAGATACGAAAAAATGTATCGAGAACTATTTCGAAGTCAAAATTCGTATTCTCAATATACTTTTTATTCATTTTATTCCGAAAAACTACTCGAATTGATAGAGTTTTATTCTAAATGCAGAACGAGTTAATAGATATTGTAATAAAACAATGATTGAAATTTGGCTAGGAAATATATTTCATAAGTTTTACCTTTGTTAAAAATTGTTAGTTTAAATTTTCTACATAAAAATTGCATTTTAAAATATAGAAAATTAGCTATTTACTTATTTATTAACCATTATTATTTAATTATGAAAACAATTAAAGTTGTTACGCTTGCTGTATTGGTAAGTGCGGTTACGTTTGTTGCGTGCCAAAAAGATGAAGACACAGTTACTCCAGAAACACAAGTGGTAGAAGCTGTAAAACCAGCACAAGCTATTTCGTATGAAAAAGCTAGAGTATTACAAAAAGAGTATATAGAAACCAGAGCAAATGTGCTAAACAAAGCTTTACAATCTCGTGGTGTAATACAAGGAGAAGACGTACGTGATGTTTGGTACGATTTAGAAGTTCTAGAACAATACATTGCATATGTAAAAGCCGAAGCACAAAAGAAAGGATACAAAAATTTAGGATTACGTGTACATTTAGGAGCATATCCAAACCAAGAAAAATTTAACGATCCTGGAAATACTACTTTCTTTTTTGTGCCAACCCATAATACAGGTGTGGAAAATAAAAACTTAATTTTAAAGAATAGTGATAATATTACTGCTGAAGGAATTGATGCTTTGAATGTTGGACATGCTGGTTTACCTCCAAGCGCCATATAGATTAAAATAATAATTAAAAACTCCTATTTCGGTAGGAGTTTTTTTTAAGTAATAATTTTTTTCAATTTCTATCTGTTAAATCCTGAAAACCTAATAGGAAAGACCCTGAGTGGTAAAAGGTGTTTTTCCTGTATTATTATACTTAACTAATTGATTTCTTTGATAGGAGAAGAAAATTGTTTGAAAAAGTATAAAAATAGCTTGTATTTTTGATGCTAATCAATAACCAAACTTTTGAGTATTATGAAAAAATTACTTTTGATAATTTGCAAACTTTTCGGGATAAAGCATCAACCGGAACCAACAAAACCTAAAACATTATTAACTTATAAACAGGTGGTACACATGTTACGTGAATATGATAATACCAGGTTTGAGATTTTAGTTAACAACCTTGGTTTTGAAGATACAAGAGTGAATACTTTTGATTTTGCTGAAATGAAAAACTATTTAGCTTACACAGAAGAATTAGCTCACAAAAAAGGGATAAAGCTGAAAGGAATTAGTTTTGTAAAAGGAGTTTATAATGAAAAGAATGCAAAAAATGGCGATTTTGTAGGTTATGAAAACTTATTATATCTACCTACAGCATTAGTTAATGGAAAAGAAATGTTAATAGATTTGGAGAGTTCTTCTAGAGATAAAATAGTTACTTTAAAAGAGAAGTTATCAACTTTAGGATATGAATGGAAATATGATAATAAGAATAATTTCAAATTAAAGACTGATAAAACAGATAATAAACAGTTCTTAAGATCAGCTAATGAAAATGAATTAGGAGATGATGAAAACGAAAGTTTAATAGGTAACTGGGGGAATACAACACCTCCTTACCATATGCAATAAGACAATATTGTTTAAAAACAAAAAAAGCTAATGAATTCCCTACCCTTAATAGTAACCACATTGCAAGTTTTAACAGCAATTTTAGGATTGTTTTTTATTAAAAAATTCAAATCTTCTTTTTATTTTATTTTAATAGGAGTTTTATGTCTTACTGCTGTAGTGGAATCACTGGGATTATATTATTTTAAAATAGAGAAGTCTAGTTATTTATTATACGTTAGTTATACTTTTCTAATCTTTAATTTAATAGCATTAGCTTATCAGAAAATAATAAAAGTAGAAAAACATAAGTATCTATTATTTATCCCAATACTATTATTTGATATAACATTTATAATAATCTATTTTATGGGAATATCGTATTATAATATGATAATTTTCGGAGCAGTTATTACAAGTTTGTATGTTTTTCTATATTTAAAACAATTATTACTCTCTTACGAGATAATTAGTTATAAGAGATTGTTGCCTTTTTGGGTTTCTGTTGGTTTTTTAGTTTTTTATTTACCATCGATTCCATTTTTTGTGTTAAGAGATTATATGAAAAATAGAGGTTTGTTCTTTGTTTTGAGTATTTTAATTATATTAATGAACACTTTTATTATATATGGATTACTATGCAGCAACAAGGAGAAGAAGTATTAATTGCATCTACGTTAATAATAGGAATAATTGTTGTTTTTCTAATTATCCTATTTACAGTGTTTCAACGACGTAAAAACCAGCTGTTAAGGGAAAAAGCTACAGAAAAAAAACGTTTCGAGCGTGAAATTGCAGAAACACAAATAGAAATACGAGAAGAAACTTTAAGAAATATTAGTTGGGAGTTGCACGATAATATCGGGCAACTCTTAACTTTAGCAAAAATACAATTGCAAAACGCCACACCAGAAAGTTTAGATGATATTTCAGAAACAATTACTAAAAGTTTAAATGAAATACGCTCATTATCTAAACTCATCAATCCAGAATTTATAAAGAATATAGCGTTAAAAGATGCTTTACAATTAGAAGTAGAACGTTTTAATCGTTTACAGTTTATAAAGGCAAGTTTGCATATTTCTGGAGAAGAAAAAGAATTAAATCAGAAACACGGGATAATTTTATTTCGAATTTTACAAGAATTTTTTTCCAATACTATAAAACATGCACGCGGATCGAAATTAGAAGTCTATTTGCAATTTCAGTCTAATCAACTTACGATTAAAGCAATAGACGATGGTGTTGGTTTTAATATGGAAGAAATACAGCAAAAAGGAATTGGTTTAGAAAATATGAAAACCAGAGCCAAATTAATTAATGCTGATATAAATTTAGAATCTAAGCCAAACTTAGGCACAGAATTAAATATTTATTACTATTTTTAGGAAGCGTAATCCCCTTATGCAGTAGTTATTTACTAACTTATTTAACCCGTTTAACTATGAAGTATTCAGTTGTTGTGGTAGACGATCATACGTTATTATCACAAGCTATTGAAGGCATGGTCAATACTTTCGATAAATTTAAAGTGTTGTATACATGCAAAAATGGAGGGGAAGTGAAAGACAAGTTTAAAGCTTCCCCCAGAAACATTCCAGACATTGTCTTGGTCGACGTAAACATGCCCGTTATGAACGGTATAGAGACCACAGAATGGATTGTTGCAAATTATCCAAATGTTCATGTGCTAGCGCTCTCTGTTGAAGACGCAGACGGAACAATTCTAAAAATGCTTAAAGCAGGTGCCATTGGTTATCTCTTAAAAGATACCCAAAAAGAAGTACTCGAAAAAGCATTATTAGAAATCATGGAGAATGGTTTCTATCACACTAGAAACGTAACTAACCTACTATTAGAGTCAGTTTCCGGAAAAGGAAACCGAAATCAAGTCAATTTCAAAGAAAATGAAATCAAGTTCATGAGATTAGCGTGTTCAGAACTAACCTACAAAGAGATCGCAGAAAAAATGTTTTTGAGCCCAAAAACTATTGACGGTTATCGAGACAGTTTATTTACCAAATTAGATGTCAGAAACAGAGTAGGACTTGTAATGTATGCTATAAAGAACAAGATTTACACCCCTTAATTATTTAAGAATTGCTCCCTTTATTTCATGTTCGCAAAAAAAAACTCTAAAACAATAATTTAGAGTATAATTTTGCGTATCTATAGTTTTGGTGTTTTTAGAAATGGTATTCCATAATAAATCAATAAATTTGCAGTATGGAAGAAACTAATAGACAGCGAAAGATAGCAGGAGTTCTACAAAAGGACTTAGTTGAAGTATTACAACGTGCTGCTCAAGATGGAATGAAGGGAGTAATTATTTCTGTATCGAAAGTATCGGTTACAGCAGATTTAGGTGTGGCTAAAGTTTTTTTAAGCGTTTTTCCTTCAGATAAAAGAGATGAAATTTTAGAAGGTGTGAAATCAAATACGCCATTAATTCGACATGAATTATCGCAAAGGACAAAAAATCAATTAAGAAGAATGCCTGAACTTATATTCTTCGGAGACGATAGTTTAGATTATATTGAAGAAATAGATAAGTCTTTAAAAGGAGAAGATACAAATCCTATTAAAAATCCTGAAATATTACCACGTCGTCAAAAAAGATAATCGAGAATAATTGTTACATTGCCAATAATTTTAGTAACAATTGAATTTCCCATTATACATAGCAAAACGCTATTTGCGTTCTAAGAATAGTACTAATGCAGTAAATATAATTACCATTATAGCAATGCTTGGGGTAATTATAGGAACTCTAGCATTATTTATTATCTTATCTGGTTTTTCTGGGTTAAGAAAGTATAGTTATTCAATGCTAGATAGTTCAGATCCAGATATTAAAATTACAGCTAGTAAAGGAAAGAGTTTTTTATATACGAAAGAGTTGGATGAAACTTTAGTCTCTAATACAAAAATTGCAGATTTTTCAAAAGTTTTAGAAGAGCGTGCCTTTTTAAAATATGGAGATAAAAATCATATTGCCTACATAAAGGGAGTAGATATAAATTATACTGACGTTTTAGCTGTAGATTCAATTTTATGGTCAGGAAATTGGATTGATAAAGAATTTAAAAATACAGCAGTTGTTGGTTATGGTATTTATAGTAAACTATCCATTCAAAATTACATGAGACCTTTAGTGATTTTTATGCCAAAACCAGGTACAGGTATTATTAATCCAAATAACGCATATCGTTCTTTAAATACTCAAGTAACTGGTATTTATGGAGGATCTGAAGAGTTTAGGAATAAGTTTGTTTTTACTGAGTTACATGTTGCTCAAGAATTAATGGGCTATGAATCAAATACAATTTCAGGAATTGAATTAAAAGTTAGAAACCCTGAAATTGTCGATGATATTTCTAGAGAATTACAAGAAGAATTAGGAGATGCATTTAAAGTGCAAACTAGAGCAGAGTTAAATGAATTAATTTTAAAAGTAATAAGTACAGAGAACTTTGTCTCTTATCTAATTTTTACTCTTATCGTAATTATAGCATTATTTAATTTAATTGGAGCAATAATTATGATGATAATAGATAAGCGAAAAAACTTAAAAACTTTATTAAATATAGGTGCTTCGGTAAATGATGTAAAAAGAATTTTTGTGCTTCAAGGTTCTTTATTGTGTTTAATAGGAATGATAATAGGATTGTTTGTTGGAGTAAATTTAGTGTTTCTTCAGCGACATTTTGGATGGTTTAAAATAAGTCCAGATCTTGCTTATCCTGTTGAGTTTAGGTGGTTTAATTTAGTTACGGTTATGCTGACTATTTTAACACTAGGATTTATAGCGTCAAAAATTGCAAGTAGTAGAATAACAAAAGAATTTATAGAAAACTAAATTTTTGTTGTTCATTTTATATTTTTTAAAAAAATAAAAACCCAGCGCTAGGATATTTTCATTGATTCATGCATGTTTCTTTTTAGAGATCTTTTTAAAGATTTACTTTATGTTTCATGTATGAAATCTTATGTATTGAGAATCTAAGTATAACAACTTTAGTGATTCATTCATTTACACTTTTATGACACATAAGTTTTTGATAAGTCACATTGGTGCTTAAAATTCAGGTATTTGTGATAGTTTAGAGGAGTAAGTTGGGCTGTATTTGAGAGTTTAATCGGGTTAGAAGCATTTAAAGATGTTTATTTAGGTAAATTTAATTTTATATAACTCAGCGCTGAGCGATTTTATACATAACCCAGCACCGAGTATTAGTTTTTCCACTATATAAATGTTTCTTTTTAGTGATCTATTCTTTTCAAGATTTACTTTATGTTTCATTTATATAAGTAAAAATGGATTAATTAATTGTAAATAATTAAGGGACTATTTAATTACTAACATTGTAAATGTAGTATAAGAAACTAAAATAAAATTTAAATTTTAGATGCAACTAAGTTAATCTTAGGTAAATGGTTTTGTAATTTAGATAAATGGATTATTTAATTTGTGGAATTCTAGTGTTTCCAAATTCATTTTGAATTTCATCAAAAGCATTAAATACATCTTGTGGATCATCAGAAGTAACCAACTTTAATCGATGTTCTTTAAAGTGAGGAATTCCTTTAAAATAATTTGTATAATGTCTACGTGTTTCAACAACTCCCAAATGTTCACCTTTCCAGTCTATAGACATTTGCAAATGACGACGAGCTACTTCTACACGTTCAGCAATTGTAGGTTTTGGTAAATGTTCGCCAGTTTTAAAAAAGTGTTTTACTTCATTAAAAAACCAAGGATAACCAATAGATGCTCTACCGATCATTGCCCCATCTAATCCATAAGAATCTCGCATTTCCATAGCCTTTTCAGGAGAATCAACATCACCATTTCCAAATACAGGGATATGCATTCTAGGATTGTTTTTTACATCAGCAATTGGTCTCCAATCTGCAGAACCTTTGTACATCTGCGCACGAGTACGACCATGAATAGAAATCGCTTTAATTCCAACATCTTGCAAACGTTCAGCAACTTCTACAATTCGAATTGAATCATGATCCCAACCTAAACGAGTCTTAACAGTAATTGGTAAATCTGTATGTTTTACCATGGCTTCAGTAAGTTTTACCATTAAGTCGATATCTTTTAAAATACCTGCTCCAGCTCCTTTAGAAACTACTTTTTTTACCGGACAACCAAAGTTAATATCGATAATGTCTGGTTTGGTTTTTTCTACAATTTCTATAGAACGTAACATAGAATCCATATTAGCACCAAAAATTTGAATACCAACAGGACGCTCTTTTTCATAAATATCAAGTTTAATAACGCTTTTTGCTGCGTCACGAATTAATCCTTCCGAAGAAATAAACTCGGTATATACTACATCTGCACCATTTTCTTTACATAGTGCTCTAAAAGGCGGGTCACTAACATCTTCCATTGGAGCTAAAAGCAATGGAAAATCAGGAAGTTCTATGTTGTCTATCTTTACCATAATTCAAAAAATCGTTGCAAAATTACTGTTTTTTTATAGAATGATTTTATAAGTTTGAAATCGTCTAAAAAATAAATTGTTGGAAATCCCTTTTGAACCTATACTTTTTGGTGTAAAAGTTAATATTCATTTGATATTAGAATACTTAGCCTTTTTTCTTGGATATCGATATTATGCATTTTTGAAAAAGAGATCAAAAGATCATATTCCAACAGAAAATAGACTTTATATTATTCTTGGAGCTGCTCTTGGAGCTTTTTTTGGCTCAAGAATAGTTGGGTTATTAGAACATCCCATTATCGCAATACAGCAATCTTTCTTGTACATTTTTAATGTGAAAACCATTATGGGAGGTTTGTTTGGAGGTTTGTTAGGAGTGGAAATTTCTAAAAAGATTATTGGTGAAAAACAATCTTCAGGAGATTTGTTTACATTACCAATTATTCTCGGGATTTTTATTGGTAGAATAGGTTGTTTCTTAACAGGAATAAAAGAGTTTACTTACGGGCAAGAAACTTCTTTTTTCATGGGAATGGATTTAGGTGACGGAATTTTAAGGCATCCTTTAGCATTATATGAATTGATTTTTTTAATCCTGTTATTTTTTCTTTTGAAATCTTTTCGAAGTAAATTCTCAGTAAATGGAGATTTGTTTAAGGTTTTTATGTTGAGTTATTTTGGGTTCCGTTTTTGTATCGAATTTTTAAAACCTAATGAGTTTTTTGTTTTCGGATTAAGTTCCATTCAAATATTATGTATAACTTGTTGGTTATACTATTATAAATTTATTTTAAAAGCTGTGAAATATGCCCGTTAGAAAATATACATATTACGATTTTACATTGAGTTTGTGTCCCGAATGTTTAAGGAGAGTTGATGCTAAAATCGTATTTGAAGATGATAAAGTGTATATGTTAAAGCGTTGTCCTGAACATGGCAATTCAAAAGTTTTAATAGCTGACGATGTAGAATATTATAAGAATATTAGAAATTACAATAAACCGTCGGAAACGCCTTATACATTTAATACGAAAACACATTATGGCTGTCCTTACGATTGTGGATTATGTCCAGATCATGAACAACATTCGTGTTTAACAGTTTTAGAAGTAACAGATCGATGCAATTTAACTTGTCCGACTTGTTATGCAGGGTCTTCGCCAACGTATGGAAGACACAGAACTTTGGAAGAGATAAAGAAAATGTTAGATACTATTGTTAAGAATGAAAAAGAACCTGATGTAGTTCAAATTAGTGGAGGTGAGCCAACAATTCATCCACAGTTTTTTGAAATTCTAGATTACGCTAAAACGTTACCAATTCGTCATTTAATGCTGAATACTAATGGAATTAAAATAGCAAGAGACAAAGAATTTGTACAAAGGTTAAAAACATACACGCCAGATTTTGAAATTTATTTACAGTTTGATTCTTTTAACGATGAAGTTTTGCAGCAAATGCGAGGAGCAGATTTATCTGAGATTAGAAAACAAGCGATAGCAAATTTAAATGAAGTTAATTTATCAACAACTTTAGTAGTAACGCTTCAAAAAGGATTGAATGACGATGAAATTGGAGAAATTATCGAATATGCCTTGCAACAACAATGTGTTCGAGGTGTTACATTTCAACCTACACAAATAGCTGGTCGATTAGAAAATTTCGATCCAGAAAAAGATAGATTAACATTAACAGAAGTTCGAAGAAAAATATTAGAACAGTCTCCTGTTTTTAATTCAGATGATTTAATTCCGGTTCCTTGTAATCCAGACGCTTTAGTGATGGGCTATGCTTTAAAACTAGGAGGAGAAGTATTTCCGTTAACTCGTTATGTGAATCCAGCAGATTTATTAGACAATAGTAAAAACACTATTGTTTACGAGCAAGATGAGCAACTGCACGGAAAAATGATAGAATTATTTAGTACAGGAAATTCCGTAGAAGTTGCTCAAGAAAATTTAAAATCAATTATGTGTTGTTTACCTAATATTGATGCACCAAATTTGGGTTACGACAATTTGTTTCGAATAATTATTATGCAGTTTATTGATGCTTATAATTTTGATGTACGCGCAATTAAAAAATCTTGTGTTCATATTGTAGATAAAGACTATAAAATCATCCCTTTTGAAACTATGAATTTATTCTATAGAGACGATAAAAAACAACGTTTAGAAGAACTTAAAAAAGAAAGCATATGAATTTTTTAGAAGTAGGAGATTTATCAGGACTATTCGCCATAATTATATTAATTATGTTTGGCCCACCTTTGTTACTTGTAATTATTGGTTTTTCAGTTAAAAAGAAGAATAAAGAAGCAGCAACTGTATTATTTATTTTGGCAGCGCTTTATGTTTTAGTTGGCTTAGGAATGTGTTTTGGAGGTTTAGCTTAAATAATTATTTTTTACGTTACAATTGAAAAATTAGTATCAATTACTTCGATGTATATTCAGCTATCTTTAAATTTCATTAAATACATCGATTTTGAAAAAATACAATTGGGCTATTTTAGGTTGTGGTTGGATTGCTGAAATTTTTGCAGGAGATTTAAAAACGCTTAATAATGCTGTTTTATATGCGACAGCATCTAGAGATATAAAAAAGGCGGAAAAGTTTGCAGATCAGTTTGGTTTTCAAAAAGCTTATGGTAATTATAGAGAAATGTTAGAAGATGAAAACGTTGATATCGTTTATATAGCAACACCTCATACATTTCATTATGAGCATACGTTACTTTCGTTACAACATAAAAAAGCTGTTTTATGTGAAAAAGCTTTTGCAATTAATGAAATAGAAGTTCAAGCTATGATTACTGCTTCTAAAATGGAAAAAACATTTTTAATGGAGGCTTTTTGGACACGTTTGGTTCCTACATTCAAAAAAGTTTTAACTATTATAAACTCAAAAGAATTGGGTGAGTTAAAAGTCGTTCAGTCAGATTTTATGTTTTATGGAGCTTATAATGAAAATAGCAGATTGTATAATTTAGATTTAGGAGGTGGCGCTTTATTAGATATTGGAATTTATCCTGTTTTTACCGCCCTTCAAACTTTAGGTGTTCCAGATAATATTATAGCGAATGCGATTAAAAGTCCCACAGGTTCAGACAAACATATCGACATCATTTTTGAATACGAAAATCAGAAGAGAGCGTATTTAAGGGCTGGTTTTACTTGCGATGCTCCAAATTACTCTATTTTCCATTTTGAAAAAGGAACCGTTCAAATTTCTAGAGAGATGAATTGTCCGATTATTATAAAAACTGAAGATGGAATTCAAGAATTAAAAGAAAATGATGGAGAAGGTTATGGGTATTACTTTGAAGCTGCACACGTCATGGAATGTTTAGACAAAGATTTAATTGAAAGTCCAATTTTATCTAATAATTTTAGTTTAGAACTTATTCAAACTTTAGATAAAATTAGAAAAACAATAGACCTAGTTTATCCCAATCATGATGGAAATAAATAGGTCTATCTAAAAAAGATCAAATTAGTTATACTAGAATACTCTTACAATGTTAAAGCCAAAAGCAATATCCCCCCCGGCGTTGCTTATATATCCTGGCTCGTTTGACGATTGTGCGTTAGTAAATAGTAATTGAAAAACATGACCTCCCGTTTCAATATCTACACCAAAAGTGTACGGGTTATAAAAAATTGAATTTTTATCTCTATTAAAATTATGAATGTATTCTGCATTTAAGCTCACACGCTTGCTTAGTTTTAAGCGGCCACCAAATCCCATGGCAAATTGGTTATGATTTGCAGCTCCTGTTTCTTCTAAAATTTGTAAATTTTCCCTTACATAAGTAGGTGCAAATTCAAAAGAGAAACGTTTAGAAAATCTATGTGACGCTAATAATTGAACAGCATAACTCATTCTGTCGCCATCTTGTAACGTGTAGTTAGAGAATCTACTATTGTTTAATTCTGTATTAATATTTGCAGTAGCATAACCTACTAAATTAAAAGGAAAAGTTTCCGATTGTTTTGTAAATCTACTTTTAACAGCTAAAGCGACTGTTTTTTCAAAAGATTCTCTACTTAAGCTGAATTGTGTTCCTTCCCAAAAACTATATAAAAGTTCAATTTTAGTATTGGCCTGATCTAAACCTAAAAATGTATCTAAACCATCTTTTAAAGGTCCAAATCTATGTGAAACAATTAAGTATAATTCTCCTTTGTCACCTATTTTTGTAGATTGAAGATTACCAATTTTTAATGTTTTAAAAGCGGGCAATTCAAATTTATTTTTGTTAGACTTTCCAGTTGTTTTTTTATTACTATAATGATCTAGTTCGTTAAGTAAATCATCTTGAGCAAAAAGAAGACTTGTTTGTATAGCAAGTAAAAAGAAGAAAAGAAGTGTTATTTTTTTAATGTACATTGGTTTAGTTTTAGTTCATTTAACAGATCATCGTAACCTATAACCATTCCTTTAATAGTGATGGTTTGATTTTCCTTCAATGTGTTTAAATTTTGATTTTCAGAAAATTGACAAAATACATTTTCATCGATAACTACACCTTCATTATTTATTGTCGATATGGTTCCAGTAATTTGAATAATTTTAGAATTCCATTCTGAAATATTAGTGCCATTTTGAGTAATGAATTCTTTTGAAGAACCTTCAAACGAAGGTTTAATTTCAGAAACTTCTTGAGGTTTTTGAAAGATATAACTGTAAGTTCCAAAACTAACTATGGCAATTAATGAAAGTATAATTAATAGTTTTTTATTTTTTTTCAGAAAGCTCATAATTCAAATTAACAGTAACTATTCTTGCTATTTTACGACGTACAACACTAGGTATTTTAATATTAAAGTCACTTGGCAAAAGGTCGAAATTAGTTATTAAATTAATTTTATCGTTTACTTTAGTAATTGTTCCTTTAGTTTCTATTTTTTTACTAACACCTTTGATAGTTATTTTTCCTTTAATGTAAACCTCTTTACTTCCTTGTAAAGAAGCAGCATTAAAATCTTCTATTTTACCTCTAAATACAGCTTTAGGAAATTCGTTAGATTCCATAAAACTTTCATTGAAATGTTCTTGCATTAAAGCCAGCCTAAATTTAAAAGCACTTATGAATAATTGTGAAGCAATTTCGCCATCGTTAGTTAAGATAGCAGTTGTACTTTTATTTAAGGCTTGTACAGGTTCAAATGCATCTACAGAAGCTTTAAATCCGGTTGTTCCAGTTCTTGTGTAAAATTTCTGACTAAATAATGTTTGTGTTATAAGTAATAAGATTACGAAAAGTCTCATCATGATGTTGTTTGTTTTGGGGTTGTCTTTATTCTTCTAAGTATCCATCAGCTCTCCATTGGCTAATAATATTTCTGGTTGATGATGGTAGTAATCCAGATGGAGGCATTGGACTAGCGGAGTTATTAATACGCCCGAACAAATTACCATTTTCGGCAGCATTTCTAACATTGTTGAAGTTAGTTAAAGCTAATCCGGCTGTTGGGTTTACTGCATCGTGGCAATTGGTTGTAGCACAACTACTATTTATAATTCCTTTTACATCCTTTTCGTAAGTTATTTTCTCTACAGGATCTATTGGAGTTTCATCACTAGGTACTTCAGACGTAGAGCAACTCGAAATTGTTAAAAGAATTGAAATAGAAAATAAATTTATTAATGGTTTCATTTTTTAATAATTATTGAGATTAAATGTATTTATGTTTACTCTGTGATTAATGAATAGTTTTTCTTAGCTTTTTATTGAAAATGATTCTCACTGACAAATGTATTTTAAATGCTTTTTATATAGTGTGTTAAATGAGGTTAGGAGGAAATAAAACAGGTTGAAAAGGAAAAAATACAGTTGAAAAAACACTATTAGAGAGAAAAAAGTAAGAATAATTAAATACTAATAAATTGAGAAGTAAATAGAATTTAATAAAGAGAAGATATTTCAAATAAGTTTAAAATTTAGTGGTATACTTTTATTTGAAGTAGCTTTCAAATACTGTATCTTTGTCGGTCATAAGAAGTTATTAGAACGAATGAAGAACATTAGAAACTTTTGTATTATTGCCCACATTGATCATGGTAAAAGTACACTTGCAGATCGACTTTTAGATTTTACTCAAACAGTAACTGAACGTGAAAAGCAAGATCAATTATTAGATAATATGGATTTAGAGCGTGAGCGTGGTATTACCATTAAATCTCACGCAATACAAATGGAATATGTTCATGAAGGAGAACAATATATTTTAAACTTAATTGATACTCCTGGTCACGTAGATTTCTCTTATGAAGTTTCTCGATCTATTGCTGCCTGTGAAGGAGCATTATTAATTGTAGATGCAGCTCAGAGTATTCAAGCTCAAACAATTTCTAACTTATACTTAGCATTAGAGAATGATTTAGAAATTATTCCAGTATTAAACAAAGTAGATTTGCCTTCGGCTAACCCGGAAGAAGTTACTGATGATATCGTTGATTTGTTAGGTTGTGATCCTGAAGATGTAATTCCAGCAAGTGGAAAAACAGGTTTTGGAGTTGATAAAATTTTAGAAGCAATTATAGATAGAATTCCTGCACCAAAAGGAAATCCAGATGCACCTTTAAAAGCCTTAATTTTTGATAGTGTTTATAATTCTTATCGTGGAATTGAAACGTATTTTAGAATTATTGATGGTTCTATTAAAAAGAATCAGAAGATTAAATTCATGGCTACTGGAAATGACTATTTTGCAGATGAAGTAGGTACATTGAAATTAAACCAAGAGCCGAAAAAAGAAATAAAAACAGGAGATGTTGGATATTTAATTACAGGTATTAAAACAGCTAAAGAAGTAAAAGTAGGAGATACAATTACAGATTTTGCTAATCCGACTACAGATACTATTGAAGGTTTTGAAGATGTAAAGCCAATGGTATTTGCGGGTATTTATCCTGTAGATACTGAAGATTATGAAGAACTTCGTAATTCTATGGAGAAGTTACAATTAAATGACGCTTCTTTAGTATTTCAACCAGAAAGTTCAGCCGCTTTAGGTTTTGGTTTCCGATGTGGATTCTTAGGAATGTTACACATGGAAATTATTCAAGAACGTTTAGAACGTGAGTTCAATATGACTGTGATTACTACGGTTCCTAACGTGTCTTATCATGCATACACAAAGAAAGAACCAGATGAGATTATTGTTGTAAATAATCCTTCTGATTTACCCGATCCATCAAAATTAGAAAGAGTAGAGGAGCCTTTTATTAAAGCTTCAATTATTACAAAAGCAGACTTTGTTGGTCAGGTAATGAGTTTATGTATAGAAAAACGTGGGCAAATTATTAATCAAACTTATTTAACTCCGGAACGCGTTGAGTTAATTTTTGAAATGCCATTAGCAGAAATTGTATTCGATTTTTATGATCGCTTAAAAACAGTTTCAAAAGGTTACGCTTCTTTCGATTACCATCCAATAGGAATGAAAAAGTCGAAATTAGTACGTGTTGATATGTTATTAAACGGACAATCGGTTGATGCACTTTCTTCTTTATTACATGATAGTAATGCTTATTCTATTGGTAAAAGAATTTGTGAGAAATTAAAAGAATTGATTCCTCGTCAACAATTCGATATTCCAATTCAGGCAGCAATTGGAGCTAAAATTATTGCTCGTGAAACTGTAAAAGCCTTGCGTAAAGATGTAACAGCAAAATGTTATGGAGGTGATATTTCTCGTAAACGTAAACTTTTAGAAAAGCAGAAGAAAGGTAAGAAACGTATGCGTCAAGTTGGAAATGTGGAAATTCCACAACAAGCGTTTATGGCTGTTTTAAAGTTAAATGATTAGTATTAAAATACTATCTTAGATAAAAATTTAAATAAAAAAATAATATGGAAAATTCATTCAATTCTTTTGATAACCCATCGAACAGAATTTTAGTAGCACATTCTACAGATATGGAACGTGTGTCATTTTACAAGAAAACTTATGCTCATGTAGCAGGAGGAGTATTGCTATTCATCTTATTTGAATATGCATTATTACAAAGTGAAGCTGTAGTTACTTTTATGATGTCAATGATGCAAGGTTATAAAATGTTATTACTTTTAGGTGGTTTTATGTTAATTACAAATTATGCTGAAAGTACTGCGTTAAGAACTACAGATAAGAATTTACAATATATGGCTTATGCAGGTTATATATTCGCAGAAGCTTTATTCTTTGTGCCATTAGTATACATGGCAGCAATGTATACTCAAGGTTTTGAAATTTTTCAACAAGCAGGAATTGTAACGTTAACTTTATTTGCGGGTTTATCTGCTGTAGTAATATTAACTAAAAAAGATTTCTCTTTTTTAAGATCTGCTTTAACAATTGGATTCTTTATTGCCATTGGTTTGGTTTTAGCTGGAGTTTTATTCGGGTTTAACTTAGGTTTATGGTTCTCAGTAGGTATGTGTGCTTTAGCTGGTGGATCTATTTTATATCAAACATCTAACTTAGTTCATAGGTTTACAACAGAAGATTATATTCCGGCTGCAATTGGTTTATTTGCATCGCTAATGTTATTATTCTGGTATGTATTAAGAATCTTTATGAGTAGAGATTAATTACAACTGAAAATATAAGAACAATAAAAAATCCAACATTTCTGTTGGATTTTTTTGTTTTTATATAAAGAGATTTACCTCTTCGGAAGTTCTTTCATGATTTCCAATATAGCTCGATCTAATTGTGGTTGCAAACCATTAATTCGATCCTTAAAATCTTCTTTTACATAAATATCAGGTTTTACTCCTGTTTTTTCTAAATCTTCTCCGTTTAAAGTATAACAACCCCAAGATGGAAGTCTATAAAAAGAACCATCTACTAAACCTTTGCCTGAAGTAAAGATGATCCATCTATAGGTTTCTGTACCTATAACTTTACCTAATTTTAATTGTTTAAAACCTTCTGCAGTAACTTCAGCATCACTTAAAGATTGTTCATTAATTAATAAAACAATTGGTTTTGCAGCAGGAGTAAAATTAGGTTGTGTTGTTAATTTTCCACCTCTGTACTTCCATTTTAAATAAGGCTTTTGCGATAAAAAGTTAAGTACATCATTGTGTACATTTCCTCCAGTATTATTTCTAAGATCAAGAATTAAAGCATCTTTTTTATAATACTCAGAAACCATTTCTTTTTTGAAGTTTCTTAATTCGCCTCCGCCCATATTCTTCATATGGATATAAGCAATTCTATTATTACTTTTTTTGTCGACATAAGATTGATTATTATCAACCCACTCATCGTGCAATAAATTCTTTAAAAAGAAACTAGAAATAGGATGTATATTAACAACTTTATTCGTTCCATTACTATTAAATGTAAGTTCCATTTCACGATCTAAAGAAGGTAGAGAAAAGTAAAATTCTCTATTTCTTTTCGAGTCTATTTTTACACCATTTACCGAAACTAAAATATCTCCAGCTTTAATTTTGTTGTTTACAACATCTGTAGGTCCATTTTTCACAATACCTTCAACTTTGAATGGGTTTTCTTTAGAAAATACAATACCTGTTGATTGTGTACTACTTTTATGAAATTTACGTTCTTCTTTACCAGAAGATCTAAACCCAACATGAGAAGTGTTTAATTCACCTAACATGTCGTTAAATAATCTCCTTAAATGGGTTCTTTTAGTAATGTATGGTAAGTATTTACTATATCTTTTTTTAATTACAGCCCAGTCTTCATTATGGAACTTTTCATCATAAAAGTTTTCTTCAAAACCAGCCCAAGCTTCTTCAAACATCTGTTGAAATTCTTCAGACAATGACTTTCTAAACTTGAAGTTAAGATTAATAGTATTTGTTTTGTTACTCTGTAAATTTAAAGTATGAATGTTTCCTCTATGAAGAATATAATTAGATTTCTTTCTGGAAACTATTTGATAACCAAAAATACGATCAATAACTTTTACCGTTTTAGGTTTTTCGAAAGGTTTTAATGTAGTTTTCCATAATTTAAATTCTCCTTTATCATGGTTAGAGATGTAATAAATGTGATGGGTATCACCTTCTGCAATTACAGTGGCATTATTTTGATTACCAAAATAAGGACTAATTAAATCTAATCGGTCCATTAAACCATCTTGATCAATCGATATTTTAATCTCTTTTTTAGGAGTTTTGTTTTTGTCTTCTTTCTTTTTAGAATCTTCTTTAGGTTTAAAAAGATCGTCTAGTTTTTTAGTTCTATAAGGCTTGTCGTATTTATTAAGCGCCATTCGATAAATACTTTGATTTGCCTTTCTGTACGGAAAAGTCGGTTCAAAACCTGTATTAAAGTAAATGTATTTCCCGTCTGGAGACCAAAAAGGATTTCCTTCATCAGCTCCAGTTTGCGTAAGATTAATAATTTCACCAGAGGTAATATTATATGTGAAAATATCATTTTCAAAGTCTCTGTATGCATTATACAAAAGGTATTTATTGTTTGGCGAAAACCTAATTTCTGAAGAATATAATGCCCAAAATTCATCTTTCACTACAGTTTTAGATTTAAAATTGCTTAAATCCAGTAAATTGATATGGTCTCTACCACTTAAATAAGCTGCAGTTTTATAATCTGGAGAAATTACAATGTTGGCATTACTTTTAGCGTTTTTTGTAATCTGTGTTTCTTCGCCTTTTCCATCAGCTGCAATAGTAAACAAGTTTAAATAACCTTTATAAGTTTGATTGTATAATAAGGTTTTGTTGTCTTTTAACCACTTTACTTCTACAACTCTCTCTTTTGGATTTAATGGAATTTGACGAACAAATTTTCCTTTTGTGTCAGATATAAATAATCGACCTCTAGCTACAAAAGCAATTTTTTTATTGTCCGGAGAAACATCAAAATAAGTAACATTACTTTTTACATTGAAATCCTGAGACTTGTTAAGTGTATTACTGTTATAAATTGTGATAGCTACTTTTTTTGTTTTCTTACTAGCGATATCATAAATATGTATTTGATAATCTTTAGTGAAAACAATTTTAGTTCCGTCGCTATTCACTTTTGGATTAAAAATTGAGGTTTTAAATTTCGTTAAAGGAGTTTTTATATTGTTTTTGAATGTGTATAAATTGTATTCTCCGTTGTTTTCATCAGAGGCGAAGTACAAGCCTCCGTTTTTATCTAAAGTAGTCCAAAAATCTTTCCCATTATATGTGGTATATTTTTTAAAAACTTTAGTTTTCGGATTATAAGATTTTATATCTGGATTAAAATCTCCTTTATAACGTTTACGATCTGTAAAATATGAACTTTCCCAACTTTCATTAAAGAAAAAACTACCATCTTTAGGATGTTGAACTACATTGTGAATTCTGTTGAAGAAATGTGGGAATAAGCGTTTTGGAGTTTCTCCAAATACACTAATTTCATAAGTAGAAGTTGAATTTTCTCTTGAAGATGAAAAGAATATTTTTTTAGAATCCCATGACCAACTACTTACTAAATCATCGCCATCGTGAAAAGTTAGTTGTTTAATTTCTCCACCTTTTACAGGAATAGTATAAATATCTCTATTACCGTATTGATTTGAAGAAAAAGCGATCCACTTTCCGTCAGGAGAAATTGATGGACGTGATTCTTCTCCATCCATAGCCGTTATTCTGTATGCATTTCCTCCTTCAGTAGGAACTTTCCATAAATCTCCGTCGTAACTAAAAATTATTGTTTTTCCGTCTGGTGTTAATGTTGGATCTTGAGCAAAATATAACTCTTGACCATACGACGAAATAGAAAATAAATTGTAGAAAAGTACAGACAAACAAATAGATTTGAATAGATTCATTTTGCGTAGGTTAATTTTTTTAGGTTGCAATTATTTTTTATATGTTCTGCGCTAAAAGTACAAAAAGAGATCTACATACTAGTTATTTTAACTTTCTAACCATTTCCTAAATTCAGATGTAGTAGCTGTGCTTGTCATAGGTTTTTCTTTGCAACCAGTAACCGTAAGTAATAATCTATTTTTAAAGTGATTTTCAATATTTTCAATGTAATCGATACTTATAATTTCACTCCTATTAATCTTAAAGAACTTATTAGGGTTTAGTTGTTTAAAAATAGAGCTTAAGTTCTGAGAAATCGTATGACGTTTACCGTTAGCATCTGTAGCAATACAAAAATCACCCGAAGCTTCTATTAATGTAATTTCATTAACATTTAAAAGCTGAATTCCTGTACTTTTCTTAATAACAAATCGCTTTTTATAATTGGTTTCTTCTTCCTTTAAAGCCGATTTTAGTTCTGTAATAATTTTGGTGTCTAAATTATTATAATCTCCCTTTTGAAATAGTGCTTTATATTTTTCAATAGCTTTATTGAAGTCAAGTTTTGTGTATGGTTTTAAAATATAAGCAATTCCGTTTGTGTTGAAAGCTTTAAATAAATATTCATCATGAGCAGAACAAAATATAATTGGAGCTTCTAAATTAATTTCATCAAATAAATCGAAAGAAATTCCATCCAATAATTGAATATCCGATAAAATAAAATCATAAGAATTTTGCAGTAACATTGTTCTTCCGTCTTTTATAGATCTAGCCCAATCGTGTTGTACTTCGATTTCAAAAAAGTCATTTAAATAATTTAAAAGCTTTTTATACGCAGGAACTTCGTCTTCTAAAATTAAAATTTTCATAAGCGGTATTTTATTCAGATAGTTTAATGATAGGAATTGAAACTTTAAAGTTATGAGCTGTGTTTATAATACTAATTTCTTGATCGGATAATAATTGATATCTGGTTTTTAAATTATCTAATCCAGTTCCTAGTGAATCGTTTTTAACCTTAAAATTCGATTTTGTATTCACAACAGTTAAACGATTTTCATCAATAGTTATCGATGCTCGAATAGGTTGTTGTCCGTCGGGTTTATTATGTTTTACTACATTTTCTAATAATGTTTGAATAGCACCTGTTGGAATAAATGAATCTTTAAGGCTTACATTTTTAATGACTTCAAAATCATAATCATACTCGAATCTTGTTTTTATTAAGAAGATATAATTTTCGGCAAATTGTATTTCTTTAGAAAGCTCCATAACCTCAGAATCTTTAGTTTGAATGAGGTAACGATATATTAATGATAATCGATTGATGTATTCTTTTGCTTTTTCAGAATCTGTATCAATTAAACTATCTAAAGTGTTCAGATTATTAAATAAAAAGTGCGGGTCTATTTGAGAGCGTAATAATTTTAATTCATTTTCTTTTTGTTGTTTTTCAATTTTTAAAAATTGTGTTTGTCCTTCGTAAAATTTTTTAATTAATAAAACACCTAAAGGAAAACCGATCATATCTGTAGCATTATATAAACCACTTTGTAAAAAAAGAAAAATATTTGGGATGTTATAGATGCTTTTTCCAGATGTTAAAATTCCTGAAATTTTATCTAAACAACCTATAAAAGTTAAAATCAGTAAACTTAAAAAGAAAAATGAAGCATATTTTCTTCTGTTTATTAAATACTTCGGAATTAAAAAATATAGAAATATTAAGATTAAAACTATAGACAATAAAGATGAGGTGGGTAAATCAACTACATACTCTATCAGTTTGTTATTACTTCTGTAGTAATCTATTGCGTTTAATATTAATGTTGCTCCATATAGCAATGCAATTAAAACCCAGTCAGATTTATTTAATTTGGTGTTCATTTTTTATTTTTTGATATAAAATCAAATATTATTCGATAAAAAAACTAAATATACACAGATTAATTGGCTTCAAGTAAGTCAAAAATAGAGAGCTAAATTAATAGTGTTAATTAAAGGTAAGCTGTTAAATTGAGTATTTTTTGTTAAAAGTAAATTAGGGCTAGAACTTGTAAGTAAAAGCCCTAATAAATATAGTTTCTCTTGGATTATTTTGTTATAGAAAGATCATTCGGAATGTGTTTTTTCATAATATACATACCATAAAATAAACAAGGTAATGTAATAATAACTGTAAAAATAGCTCCAGTTAAATCTGTTTCATTAATATCTTCTGCTTTAAAATTCACACCAATATCATCAAGTTTCGCTGCAAGATCTATAAGCATATGAATTATGATTAACGGATAAATTCTTTTGGTTACTATTAGTAAAGCTCCAAACATAATTCCAATAAAAGTTGCAAAGAAAAATTGTGAAATTTCACCATAAATTCCTTTATCGAATTTTATAAGATGTAATAATCCAAAAATAGCAGCTGCCGCAAAGATTGATTTTATAACTGATTTTTTTGAGTTTCCAAAATGTTTTATGAAAAGCGGCAGTAATACACTTCTTAAGCTTAATTCTTCAGAAACACCAATACTTAAACAGTAAATTAATAAGATAATTAAATTAGTGTTCGTGAAATTTGGAATATCATCTGCGAATAATAAATTTAAAGCGACTAAATAGATTAAAGGAAAAATTAAAAGCCCTTTTTTCTCAGTTTTTATAGCTTTTAAACCACCTAGTTCAAATAAATTGAGTTTTTTTATTACAAATAAAGAAACTAAACTCAGAATGATATTACTAGCAGTTCTTACTAATAAAATTGTATTGTAATTTTCTATTTCTTGTGCTACTAAATAGCTTTTAACACTGTTGTTAAGTATCAGTAATATTAAAATAAAACTGACAAAGGTTATAATTTGTTGTAATGTCTTTTTCATAGTAATTAGTTGTTGTTATCTATTCTATTTTGTTCTTCTTCAGATGCATTTCTTTTTGCTTTTTTCTTTCCGAATCTAGATCCGAAACTATATGTTAGTCGTAGTTGAACATTTTGACGAGATCCGTTACTTTCAATATTAGCATCAATGTTATCGTAATTCACAGTACCAACAAAACCTCTGTTCAATACTTTGTTAATTCCTAAGTTAACTTTTAACTTGTCATCTAAGAACTTTTTACCAAAAGAGAAGCTTAAATCCCCAATCCAACCAGCATCAATTTGTCCTTCTAAAGCTCCAGTACCAAAGTAACTAGACATTTCCGCATTAATATCCCAAGGTAATTTATAACTAGCTTGTGTGTACCAACCTAAATTCCATTTTGATAAAAATAAGTTCGGACTTAATTCATTTGATTCGAATTTATTGTAATCTACAATGAAACCTGTAAATCCATCAAGATTTTCAATAAAACTTAAAGGTCCGAATAATCTGAAGTTCCAGTTTTGTCTATCTTGAAGGTTAATGGTTGTTCTAGAAATTTGGGCTGTTGCATCGTCTTGTGAGATAAACAAGAATAAATCGTCACTTGTTTCACTATAACTCACGGTAAAAAAAGGTTGATTATCAAAAGTTAAATTAAATTGCAAATTGTTTGTAAAAGCTGGTTTTAAAGCTGGGTTACCAACTTCAGAAGTTAAAGGATCGTAAAGAGTAACAAAAGAATTTAAACTATTATAATTCGGTCTTCTAATTCTATAACTATATGCAACATTTGCTCCTAACTTTTCGGTAAGTTTTTTGCTTAAAGAAGCACTTGGGAAAAGTTGAGAAATAATTCGAGTTCTAGTTTCGTCTGTAGATGTAGATGTTCCTCTGGTATCACTGTTTTCGTATCGAACACCTGCAGATAAAGACCAATCACTCCATTTATAATTTACTTTTGTGTATAGTGCAAAAATTCTTTCATCGATAATAAAACGATTACTATCATCAGCCTGAAAATCGAAATTACCATTAGTATTTTGAGTAAATAATTTTAGGTCGCTATCTGTATCTACATCAGAAAATTTAGAACCAAAACTAACTTTAAAATCATCTGTAATATTTTTGTTATAATCTGCTTTTATTGTTCTAATAGTATATTTACCATCCTGCAAATATCTTTGGTTTACAAAAGGAACAGTATTACCGTTAACAGCATCGATTGTATTTGTGTTTTCATTTACAAAATTTACATAATTAAAATCTAAAATGAATTTATCGTTATCTGATTTAAACTCATAATACGGATTAATACTGAATGTATTTCGTTCTCTATCAAAAGAGTTTTCAGTTACAAAACGTTCAATGTTAGTTGTAGAACGAACTTCAGTATTACTGCTACCTACTCTGTCAGACATTGTGTTGTTATATCGAGTACTAAAACCAATGGTGTTTTTATCATTAATGTAATAATCAATACTACCAGATAGCCAAGTGTTTTTTGGATCAAAAGGTTCTATAGTTGCTTGGTCATAAGTAACTGTTTCATTTGTTCCTGGATCTACAACTCTACGGTTGATAAAAAGATCATTTCTCCATGTAGGTGCAGAATATCCTGTACTTAATTGCCAATTTAATTTGTTTTTATAACTAGCAATAGAAGCATTAGCACCATATTCAATGCCTTCATCTTCACCAACCCAAACTCCAACAGATCCATGAGTTCCTAAACGAACATTCTTTTTTAAGATGATATTTATAATTGGTCCAGAACCTTCTGCATCAAATTCAGCACCAGGCTGTTCTATTAATTCTACTTTAGCGATATTATCGGCAGGTAAGTTTTGTAAAAGAGTTTCTACATCCATATAGTCAGTAGTTTTTCCATTAATCAAAATTCGAATGTCCGATCGCCCAGCAAAATTGATCCCATTATTGGTTACAATAACTCCAGGAACTCTTTTCACTACATCTTGTAAGTTACTATTTAGCATTTCAGATTTTTCTAAATCTAAAACTAGTTTTTCAGCTGTTTGCCTAATTACTGGTCTTTTACTTTTTATAACAACTTCATCAAGAGACTCATTTTCTTCTTCTAAAGTAAAATTGAAAGTTCTATTACTGTTTAATTCAAAAGCTTTAAGATTTTTAGTTTTAAAACCTAGCATTGATATTTCAATAGTGTATGTTCCCTTTTTTACTTTTTCAAAAATGTAATTTCCATTATCATCTGAAACCATACCTTTTGGTAGAGCTTCCTTTTCGTTGCTTAAAAGAATCACATTAGCAAATGGTAAAGGTTGGTTTTGTTTATCTGTTATTTTTCCATTGATAGAAAACTGAGCTGATAGGTTATAAACACTAATAAGAAAGAAGAATAGTAGTTGTTTAAATAATTTCATAATTGAATTTTTATTTTTTAAAGACAATCCAAAATTATAATTGTTACATAGTGTGTGAAATGTAAAACTGTTGAATTGGGATAAAAACAGGTTGAATTAGACTTATAAAAAGTCTGCTTGTTATCCGTAAATTTTAGTCTATTCTTTTTTTTAGGGAAGAATGTGTTAAGGCTAATTACTTAAAAAATGTAGATGAAATAAACAACTTGATTATATTTTTTTGATAAATTTTTGGTTATTTTCTTTAGGATTTTTTTTTGCTGATTTTTTATTGCCAGGGAAAATTAAAGAAGTACTTGAAAATGTAGATCCAAAGTTTATGTGAGCATAAAATACTTGACTTAAGGCATCATATACTTGTGCTTCAGTTAATTCTTTTAAAGGGTGAATGAAAACAGACCATAGAATATTATCGGAAATTGCATACTTAACATCTAAAGCAGTATGAAAATTAGCCATTAAAGCTGCTGTTTTTAATTTCTCGTTAAGTTTGTCACTTTCTCCAATAGGTGATATAATTCTCATTCTATTGTGAACTGAATCTGCAATTGCTATGAAAGGAATGTTTTTAATTAGGAATCTCCATTGAGTCTTTTTACTACTAATACTATCGCTAGCATGTTCGAATATTTTTCCAAGTTTTGTAAGAGTCATTTCTTGACTATGAGAGGGACAACTAAGAAGTATTACTAAAACAAAAGAAGCAATAAATTTTTTCATAAATAAAATTTATTGCTTCGACGATGTAATTTATTAAACCTTACAATTTATAGAGGTTAATCGTTTCTGTTTGCAGCCATTAATTTCATTACCCAATATAACAACATAGCCAAAGAACCTAAAGCAGAAACTAAATATGTTCTTGCAGCCCATTTAAGAGCATCTTGTGATCCAGCTAATTCCTCACGAGTTACCATGTTTTTATTTTTTAACCAAGCTAAAGCTCTGTTGCTTGCGTCATATTCTACAGGTAAAGTTACAAAACTAAATAACGTAGCTATACCAAATAATCCAACACCAGCAGAAAGTGCCCAGTATCCTAGGTTAGATGTTAAACCTAAAACCAACCCAGCCATAATTAAAATGTTAGAAAATTTTGAAGAAAAACCAACTAGAGGAACTAAATTAGAACGCATGGTTAACCATTTATAAGCTCGAGCATGTTGTACTGCATGCCCAACTTCATGAGCAGCAACAGCCGCGGCTGCGGAATTCCTTTCATGATATACGACATCACTTAAATTTACAGTTTTGTTTTGAGGATTATAATGATCTGTTAATTGTCCTGGTGTTGAAATAACTCTCACATCATAAATACCATGATCAGCTAGCATTTTCTCAGCTATTTCTGCACCGCTCATTCCATTTCGCAAACGAATGTTAGAGTATTTCTTGAATTTTCTCTTAAGAGTATTGCTAACTATTCCACTCAATAAAGCGATACCTCCCATTAAAATGTAATATCCGAAACCCATTACCATAGTTGTACTTTTTTATCTTTTAATATTTGTATTCTTTCTTAGTTTGATAAATTTACAACATAAATTATTCCATAATTAAAAAGGGGTTAAAAAGTTGACAAAATGACAAATAGTCCGAATATATTATTAGTTTATACAGGAGGTACCATTGGTATGGTAAAAGATTATAAATCAAATGCACTAAAAGCTTTTGATTTTAGTCAGATTTTAGAAAAAATTCCAGAGTTAAAACAGTTGAATTGTGAAATAGATACTATTTCTTTTGAAGAACCTATAGATTCATCAAATATGAATACAGGCTATTATATTACAATTGCTGAAATAATTGAAAAAAACTATAATAAATATGATGGTTTTGTAGTGTTAACAGGATCAGATACCATGTCGTACATCTCATCAGCGGTAAGTTTTATGTTCGAGAATTTGCAAAAACCTGTAATTTTTACAGGTTCACAGTTACCCATAGGTGATTTAAGAACAGATGCAAAAGAGAACTTAATTACCTCTATTGAAATTGCTTGTGCTTCAGAAAAAGGAGAGCCAATAATTCAAGAAGTAGGTTTGTATTTTGAATATAAACTTTATAGAGCAAATAGAACTACAAAAATTAATGCAGAACAGTTTGAAGCCTTTGCATCTATGAACTATCCACCTTTAGCAGAAAGTGGTGTTCATTTATCTTTTAATAAACATTTATTGCTTCGAAATGAGTCCAAAAACTCAAAGTTAATTTTTAGAAAAAACTTAATCGAAGATATCGTTATTATAAAGCTTTTTCCTGGTATTAAACCTAAAGTTATTGATGCTATAGTAAATGTTCCAGGTTTAAAAGGAATAGTTTTGGAAACCTATGGCTCAGGTAATGCACCTACACAACAATGGTTTATAGATTTAATCCAAGAAACTATCAAGAAAGGTATTCGTGTTGTTAATGTTACTCAATGTTCTGGAGGTAGTGTGATTTTAGGTTTATATGAAACAAGTACAGATTTAAAAAATATGGGTATTATAAATGGAAAAGATATAACAACGGAAACAGCTATAGCCAAAATGATGTATTTATTAGGTGAAGATTTATCAGAAGAGCAGTTTAAGTATTATTTTGAAACTCCATTAAGAGGTGAGATTTCATAAATTTATCTTAATTGAAATCTTGATTGCATTAAAAACTTAAAGTATTTTAACAATAACCGTTAATTTTCTTTACTGAATCAACATTTTTTTGTTAATTGGCAGTCTGAAAACTAGGGGGTACTTTTTTTTTACTATAAATAATGAATAAATGTAAATTGTACTCGAGTTTAAACAATTTAAAAATTTGTATTTTTATCACGTTAACTATTTAAATTAATTATAACAAAATGAAAAAAGCAGTAAATGTCCTAACACTTACAGGAATTATGTTCTTTGGGGCTATTCAATCAACTTTTGCTCAGGAAGTTGAAAAAACTTTCCACCAAGAATTAAAACAACGTTTTATTGAAGGAGATCCTAAATTCATGGGGATTGTTTTAGTTACTTTAATATTAGGTTTAGCTATAGCAATAGAAAGAATTATCTATTTAAACATGGCAACTACAAATACTAAGAAATTAGTAGCTAAGGTTGATGATGCTTTAAGTTCAGGTGGTGTAGAAGCTGCTAAAGAAGTGTGTAGAAACACAAAAGGACCTGTTGCTTCTATCTTTTATCAAGGTTTAGAAAGAGCAGACGAAGGATTAGATGCTGCTGAAAAAGCTGTAGTAGGTTACGGTGGTGTGCAAATGGGATTATTAGAGAAAAATATTTCTTGGTTATCTTTATTTATTGCATTAGCTCCGATGCTTGGGTTCATGGGAACGGTTATTGGTATGATCGATGCCTTTGATAAAATTGCAGTTGCAAACGATATTTCTCCAGCGGTAGTAGCAGGTGGTATTAAAATTGCACTTTTAACTACAGTATTTGGATTAGTAGTAGCAATTATCTTACAAATTTTCTATAACTATATCGTATCTAAAGTAGATAGTATAGTTAACAACATGGAAGACGCATCAATTTCTTTAATTGATTTGTTAGCTAAGTATAAAAAATAATAAAGTTAGCAAATGAATAATAAAATATTAACACTATTAGTAGCTATCATTTCCGTTGTAGGCTTTGGTCTTTTTATCAACGTAATGATGACAGATTCAGAAGACAAAATAGCTATGTCTGATGCATCTAGCCCTATAGTTACATTTGGTATAGTAATACTTGTCGCTACAGCAGCGATTGCAGTATTAGCTTCAATATTAGGCGTAACTAAAAACCCAAAAGCACTTAAAAAAGCCTTGTTAGGTTTAGCTGTTCTTGGGGTTATATTATTAATTTCTTCGTTAGTGTCTGATTCTAGTCAAGTTTTAGATGCAAACAAGGAAGTAATTGCAGCAGAAGGAAGTTCTGTTTCTAAGTTAACAAGTACAGGAATTTGGTCAAGTCTTATTCTTTTAGTAGTTGGAGGAGCATTCTTTGTTTTCGATTTATTTAAAGGATTAATTAAATAATAAGACATGGCAAGAAGAGAAAACCCAGAAATTAATGCAGGTTCGATGGCAGATATAGCCTTCTTGCTACTTATCTTTTTCCTTGTAACAACAACTATGGATGTTGATTCAGGTATTTCGAAGAAATTAGCTGAAAAACCTCCAAAAGATTACGATCCGCCAAAAATTAAAGAAAAAAATATCTTTCAAATAAGTATCAATAAGAATAATGATTTATTTGTTGACGGAGATGTATTAGAGTTAAAAGATTTGAAGAGCGCTGCACTTAAGTTTATCGATAACGGAGGAGGATTAGGAAATCCTTTACCAGGTGAAGATAAAGGTGCTGAATGTGATTATTGTGAAGGTGAAAGAAATCCAGATTCGTCAGATCACCCAAACAAAGCAATTATATCTATTGAAAGTGATAGAGCGGCCGAGTATGGTACTTATGTTACTATTCAAAATGAATTGTTAAGTGCTTATTCTGAGCTTAGAAACAAATTATGCCAAAAAAGGTATGGTATGTCTTTCACAGAATTAGAAGAAGCATATAAGAAAACGGGTCGTAAAGATGAGGAGTTAAAAAAGAAGGTAGAAAATATCAAAAATAGTTACCCTCAAATTATTACTGACTTAGATTCTGATGATAAGTAATTAAATTATAAAACATTGAATTATGTCTAAATTTAAAAAGAAAAAATCAGGTCAACAAGCCATATCAACTGCCTCTTTACCAGATATCGTTTTTATGTTATTATTCTTTTTCATGGTAACTACAGTAATGCGTGAAACTGATCTAAAAGTAGATAGTCCACGTTTACCTAGTGCTACTGAGATTAAGAAGTTAGAACATAAAAGTTTAGTAAGTACTATTTATGTTGGTAGAGCTAAAGATACAGACAAATGGGGTTCTAAATTTAATAGAATTCAATTGAATGATAAAATAGCTACACCAGATGATATCCCTGCTTTTATTTTAAATGAACGTCAACAGGTGTCTGAAAAAGAGATACCTTTTATGACAACTTCAATTAAAGCAGATAAAGAATCAAATGTAGGAACTCTTACAGATATTCGTTTACAACTAAGAGAGGTAAATGCTCTTAAATTGAGTTTATCAACTCAAAAAGGTAATAGCATTAAAAAATAAGAAATATTATTTCTAAATAGTTAAAAAAGAGCAATAGTTATATTGCTCTTTTTTATTTTTAAAGACTAAAGTGAATATATGTTTAAACATTTTTATTTAACTATTTTGTTTTTTAATAGTTTTCAAATACTAATTAGTCAGGCTGATTCTTTAAAGCTTGGAGATAAATATTTAGAAGATCAATTATACTTAGGTGTAAGTTATGATATTATGTTAAATCAGCCAAAGGGAACTACAAGTACAGGGTTTTCTTATAGTTTGTCATTAGGCTATATTAGAGACATACCCTTAAATAGAAAAGGTGATTTAGCTGTTGGTATTGGTGCTGGTTATAGTTTTAACTCATTTAACCATGGTCTACAAGTTGTTAATGAAAATACAATTCAATTAGGAGGTGATGTTTCTTCGAATAAATTGATTTTACATAATTTGGAATTCCCTGTTCAATTTAGATGGAGAAATTCTGATGCAGTTACTTACTCATTTTGGAGGGTATATTCAGGTGTGAAAATGACTTATAATCTGAGTAATCGTTTTAATTATTTTGAAGGAGCTAATCTTGTTGAGTTTAAAAATATACCCATTTATAATAATTTTCAAACAGGTTTAGAATTATCTGCAGGTTATGGAACTTTTAATTTTTACCTGTATTATGGTTTAACCCCAATATATAGTAATACGACGATTAATAATAAGGAAGTAAAATCAAATATTATAAAATTTGGCCTTATTTTTTATCTTTTGTAACTACAACGTATAATAAGTAATTAATTGGCAAGAAAATCCTATTAAAAAGCCTAAATAGACTTCTTTTGGAGTGTGAGCCTTAAGATCTAATCTTGCTGCAGCTAAAAAACCAGCTAAAAGCATGAAAATGATAATTAAAGGCAGTAAAGAAATATTATATATTAATTGTAAAATAACAAAAAAGCCTAAAGCACTACCTATTGATAATAAATGTAAGCTTGTTTTAATTTTAAAAAAGAATATAAAATATACACTTATTAAACCTAATAGAGTACCATAAAAAAGATAAGAAAGATCATTAATAACGGTATGTTGATGAAAGAATTTACCTAAAAATAAAAAAACACAAGTCATTAAAAGTAATGGTATTTTACGTTCTTTAATTGTTAGAACTTCAAAAGATTTTATTTTCCCCGTTATTTTTAAAAAAATTAATAATAACATAGGAAATAAATAAGTGGTTACAAAAACAGTTAAAAAAAGATGTAATTGCTTAGTAATCGAAATATGATTAGGCGTTATAATAAAATAAGTAAGTATGCCAATAGTTGGCATAACTACAGGATGCAAGATTGTAGATAAAACTTTTTGCCAACTCATTAAATCTCTTTTCTTAAACGTGCTACAGGAATATCAAGTTGTTCTCTATATTTTGCCACAGTTCTACGAGCAATAGGATATCCTTTTTCTTTAAGTATTTTAGAAAGTTTTTCGTCTGTTAAAGGTTTACGTTTATCTTCTTCAGCAATAACATTTTCTAAAATCTTTTTTATTTCTCTGGTTGAAACATCTTCACCTTGATCGTTTTTCATTGATTCAGAGAAAAAGTCTTTAATTAGTTTTGTTCCATAAGGTGTTGATACATATTTGCTATTTGCAACCCTAGATACTGTAGAAACATCCATATTAATTTGATCCGCTATGTCTTTAAGAATCATAGGTTTTAACTTACGTTCATCTCCTGTCAGAAAATAATCATATTGATAATGCATAATAGAGTTCATGGTAACCAATAATGTTTGCTGACGTTGTTTAATTGCATCAATAAACCATTTTGCAGCATCTAGCTTTTGTTTAATAAACAAAACTGCATCTTTTTGAGATTTACTTTTATCTTTTGAATTCTGATATCCTTTCAGCATTTCATTATATTCTCTTGAAACATGAAGTTCTGGAGCATTTCTTGAATTTAAAGTAAGTTCTAATTGTCCATCTAAAATTCTAATAGTAAAATCAGGAACAATTTGTTCAGCTATTTTATTGTTTCCAGCATAAGAACTACCAGGTTTTGGATTTAATTTAGAAATTTCACCAATAACTTCTTTTAACTCTTCTTCTGAGATATTAAACTTATCTAAAAGTTTCTTATAATGTTTTTTTACAAAATGATCAAAAGCACTTTCCAAAACATTTATAGCTAAAGCTCTACTTTTAGTTTCAGTTTTAGATTTTAACTGAATGATTAAACATTCTTTTAAATCTCTTGCTCCAACACCAATTGGATCTAACCTTTGAACAACATCGGTAAGTATTTTTTCAACTAATTCTTCTGAAGTAAATACGTTTTGAGTAAAAGCTAAATCATCTACTAAATCTATTATTTCTCTTCTTATGTATCCACTATCATCAATACTTCCTACTAAGAATTCTGCGATAGCCCTTTCTTCGTCATTTATACGAAATGTATTTAATTGATTTTTTAATGATTGATGAAATGTTGTTCCAGCTGCATAAGGAACTTGTTTTTCTTCATCGTCAGATGAATAATTGTTGCTTTGTGTTTTATAACTAGGATACTCATCATCACTTAAATATTCATCAATATTTATATCGTCAGCATCTATCTTTTCATTACCCGTATCGTCATATTCAGCTTCATTATTCAAACTATCTTCAAAACTATCTGTGTCTTCTTTTCCTGTATCTAAAGCAGGATTTTCTTCTATTTCTTGTTTCAAACGCTCTTCAAAAGCTTGTGTAGGTAATTGAATTAACTTCATCAACTGTATTTGTTGTGGAGATAATTTTTGAAGTAATTTTTGATGTAAACTTTGCTTTAACATAATTACAAATATATGAATTCAAAGAAAAAGAAAATCGCCATTCTTAGTGAAGAATGACGATGATCTTATTTATATATTAGTGTAGAATTAAAATTCTGCATTTTGAGGTGTTCTTGGAAAAGGAATAACGTCTCTAATGTTACTCATACCTGTTGTGAATAAAACTAAACGTTCAAAACCTAAACCAAAACCAGAGTGTACTGCTGTACCAAATTTTCTAGTATCTAAGTACCACCATAATTCTTCTTCAGGAATATCTAAAGCAGCCATTTTTTCTTTCAACACATCTAAGCGTTCTTCTCTTTGTGATCCACCAACCATTTCTCCAATTCCAGGAAATAAAACATCCATAGCTCTTACTGTTTTTTCGTCTTCATTTAAACGCATATAAAATGCCTTGATTTTAGCTGGATAATCAAATAAAATTACAGGACATTTAAAGTGTTTTTCAACTAAATAACGCTCATGTTCTGATTGTAAATCTGCGCCCCATTCATTGATAAGAAATTGAAATTTTTTCTTTTTGTTAGGTTTAGAATTACGCAAAATATCAATAGCTTCAGTATAAGAAACACGTTTAAAGTTATTATCTACAACAAACTTTAATTTCTCAATTAAAGACATTTCACTTCTTTCGGCTTGTGGTTTTGTCTTTTCTTCTTGTAAAAGTCTGTTTTCTAAGAACTCTAAATCATCTTTACAGTTATCTAAAACATACTGCAAAACATTTTTAATAAAATCCTCAGATAAATCCATATTTGCATCTAAGTCGTTAAATGCTACTTCAGGTTCTATCATCCAGAATTCTGCTAAGTGTCTTGTTGTGTTAGAATTTTCAGCTCTAAATGTTGGTCCGAATGTATATACTTTACCTAACCCCATTGCATAGGTTTCAGCTTCTAACTGTCCAGATACGGTTAAGTTTGTTTGTTTACCAAAGAAATCTTGGCTATAATCAATTTCACCTTCTTCGTTTAATGGCGCTTTGTTTGCTTCAAAGTTGGTTACTTTAAACATTTCACCAGCTCCTTCAGCATCTGAGCCTGTAATAATAGGTGTATTTACATAATAAAATCCATTTTGTTGAAAATATTGATGTACAGCAAAAGAAAGTGCAGAACGAACACGCATTACAGCACTAAATGTATTGGTGCGAACTCTTAAGTGAGCATTTTCACGTAAAAACTCTAAACTATGTTTTTTAGGTTGAATTGGATATTCTTCTGGATTAGAATCTCCTAATACTTCTAAATTGTTTACTTGAACTTCAACGGATTGACCTTTACCCTGGCTTTCTACTAAAGTTCCTTTTATTGCAACAGCAGCACCAGTAGTAATTCTTTTTAATAAAGCTTCATCAGTATTTTCAAAATCAACAACACATTGAATATTATTAATAGTAGAACCATCGTTTAATGCAATAAAACGATTACTTCTGAAGGTTCTTACCCAACCTTTCACACATACTTCTTGTAAAAACTGATCTGAGTTTAAAAGCTCTTTTACACTACTTGTTGTCATTATAAATAGGTTAACAAATTTAAGCGACAAATATAATTTATTAAGAAGAAATTACAATGATGTTTACTAACTACTTCAATAATTATATAAATATAAAGTAGATATTTAGGAGTTTTTTATTAAGAAATCTTTTTTATTTATGAATAATCGTTGAAATCAAAAATATATTATGATTTATTAATAATTATTTCATAATATTGGGGCATATAATGTATAGAGGTAAACTTTATTTGTTTATCTGTAATCAATTTAAAACAAGGGTTCTCTGTTATCGAGAACCTTTTGTTTTTTAAAACACCTACTTATAGGTATTTACTTTCGAAACTTGTGAATGTAATTTTAAATCATATAAAAATATATGTATGAGGGCAAAATTACTTTTATTAATCTTTCTGTCGTTTTTCATTAAGATAAGTGCACAGATAACAGTTGAACGACAGGTTTTAACAGATCTTTACAATGCTTTAGATGGACCAAATTGGACAAATAATTCAGGTTGGGATAATATAAACTCTTTAAATAGATTTGGTGTTACAACAGAATTTATCAATGGCAGTAGTAGGGTTGTAAGTATTTCTTTACCTGATAATAATTTGTCAGGTGAACTTATAGATTTAAGTGCATTAACAGAACTTAGATCAATAAACTTTAATAATAATAATATAATAGGAAGCCTGCCTGATTTAAGCTCTTTAGTTAAATTACAGCTTATTTCATTGGAAAATAATGGTATTTCTGGAGTACTTAATAATGCCAATTTACCTAATGCTCCAATATTAGATCTTTATTTAACAAAAAATGAGTTAGGAGGAAGCATACCAGATTTATCGGGATTTAATATTAGAACTTTAGATTTAAGTTACAATAATTATAGCGGTAGTTTTCCAAATGTGAATTTTTTCAGCAATATTTTTGGAACTTTAAGAATTGGAGGAAATCAATTTACTGGGGCATTTCCAAATTTCTCTAGTTTAAATAGACTTACGGGTTTGGATATAAGGGATGTAGATTATTCTGGAAATACTTTTAATGAAGGTTTGTTACCTCCAAATTTAAAAGGCCTGTTTTTAGAAAATTGTAATTTAGATGGCGTAATTTCAGAAAGTTTTTTTCCAAATACACTTGAAACTTTTTGGATAAATGGCAATAACTTTTCTGGCCAGTTAGATTTAGAAAGCTTTGTTAGTTTAACAATTGTTAATATAAGTAATACTAATATAAATTATCTAAGAATTCCAGCTTCAGTAAACGGAAATAATTCAGGAAGTTTTAGAATTAAAGATACTCCGAAATTAGCCTATGTAGAAGTAGATTCTAATCCAGCTAATTTTTACAATTTAAATTCAGGTTTTTTTGATATTGGAGTTAGAATTGTTAGTAGTACAACAAATGTTGATAGAACTGTTACTTCAAACATAACGGAAAAAGAAGCAATAAAAGATTTTTTTAGAGGTAGAACTGTAACTTATAATAATACTATTGCTAACGGAACAGGAGATAAAGAATGGATTATTACAGATGATATAAATGGAGAATTAAGAATAACAGGTATTTTTATATTAGAGACTCAATTATTTAACAAAGAAGTACCTTCTAGTATTAATGTATTTTCGGAACTAAAAACTCTTAATTTAAGAGGAGATCAGATAGAAACGTTACCAGCAGGAATAGGAAGTTTGCCAGAATTATTATCATTAAACTTATCATCAAATTCGTTAACTACACTTCCTTTAGAAATAGGGAATTTACCTAAGTTAGAGATACTTAATTTATCATCTAATTTAATAAACTCTTTACCTCTAGAGTTTTATAATATTTCCACTTTAAAAAGTTTGTTTTTAAATAACAATCAAATACTAACTTTAGATAATAATGTTGGGAATTTTACGGAGTTATTAACTTTTAATTTTGCAAATAATCGAATAGATGAAATTCCTAGTACTATTGGAAGTTTAACAAAGTTAACCACAGTTCAATTCGAAAATAATAGAATTACTTTAATTCCTCCAGAATTTGGTCATATGACTGCATTAACAAATGTTCAAGGTTATAATAATCAAATAGCAAGTATTCCATCAGAATTTGGTCAATTAACACTTTTACAATTTTTAGATTTATCTTCTAATAGTATTTCAAATACACCTCCAGAGTTTGCGAACTTAACAGAATTAGAAACCTTATACCTTAATAATAATGAGTTACAAGTAATATCTGGTTTAGGTGGTTTTATAAAATTAAAGTTTTTAAGACTGCATCAAAATAGGTTAGGAGAAGATAATTCTATGTTTAATACCAATTTACCAGCTAATATTGGGAATTTAACTTTATTACAAGAATTAACACTAAACAATAACAAACTTAAAGAATTACCAAATACAATAGGCGGATTAACTTTGTTAACTGAGTTACCACTTCAAAATAACAGATTAGAAAGTTTACCACCTGGATTAGGAGGCTTAAATGGTTTGAAAATATTACAATTGCAAAATAATAAACTATCTGTATTACCTGATGAAATAGGTAATTTATCTTCTTTGGAAGAATTAAATATTACAAGTCAAATAAGTTTTGAAACTGAAACTATTTATCATCTTACAAGTTTACCAAGTACGATAAAGAATTTAACGAATTTAAAAAGGTTTGAAGCTAATTCAAATCGTATTGAAGGCGAAGTAGATTTAAGTAATAGTTTAGGGTTAACTAATTTACAACTTTCTGATAATCGTATAAGCGGATTAAAATTAGGGAAAGCTCCATTTTTTACTATAGTATTAAGTAATCCAAACTTAAGTTGCATAGAGGTTCCAACTGCATTTGTATCTAGTTGGGAATCTGCAAGTACAAGTACAGTTAATAGAGATAATGGAGTAGCATTTAGTGATAATTGTACAGGTTTTAGAATTCCACAATTGGAGAGAGAGGCATTAATTGCTTTTTATAATTCAACAGGTGGAGGAACCGATTGGACAGGCCAATTTTGGAATACTGATCCAAACAGTCTAAGTAACGTTGGAGCATGGGAAGGAGTAACAACAGAAATTGTTAACGGACAAAAACATGTTGTTAAACTAGATTTAGTAAATAGAAATTTGAATGGTTTTATCCCTTCAGAGATTAAAAACTTAACTGAATTAAAAGAATTAAACCTTAATGTTTTTAGTGGAAGAGGACAATTAACTGAAGTAAAACCAGAAATAGGAGAATTAACAAAATTAGAACGATTAGATTTATCAGGGCATACACTTTTAAGTTTGCCTAATGAAATAGGTAATTTATCAGGTTTAACATATTTAAATCTATCAAACAATTCATTGACTAGTTTACCTAGTGGGATAGGAAATTTTACGGTTTTACAAGAGCTATTTGTAACACATCAAAATAATGTAACAACAAGAGAAAAAACACTTGAAGTACTACCAGATGAAATAGGAGCGATTGTAAGTTTAAAGAAATTATCACTTCAAGGAAATAAATTATCTTCTATTCCAAATACGATAAATGGTTTAATAGCTTTAGAAGAATTAAATTTAGGTGATAATGCTGGAAATGGAAATGAATTATCAAGTTTGCCTTCTACAATAGGAGGATTAATAAGTTTAAAAACTTTAAATCTAGCATATAACAGATTGTCAAATTTACCTGATGAAATAGGTGATCTGTCTAATTTAGAAAACTTAAATATATCAAATCAAGTTACTTTTGATGGAAATACTACATACCATTTAACAGACTTACCTAATACTCTTAATAATTTAAGTAGTTTAAAAACTTTTAATGCAGTAACCAATCGTATTGAAGGAAATATTGATTTAAGTAACATCTCAACATTAAATAGTTTACAGCTTACAGATAATCGTATCAGTGGTTTAAAATTAGGAATAGCTCCATTTTCAACTCAGCTTAGTAGTAATCCTAATTTAACTTGTGTAGAAGTTCCAGTTAACCAGGTTAGTAATTGGGAAACTTCTGCTTCAACAACAAGTACAGTAACTACAGATAATGGAGTTGCTTTTAGTGATAACTGCACAGGTTTTAGAGTGCCACAATTAGAACGAGAGGCTTTAATTGCTTTTTACAACGCTACTGAAGGAGGAACAAGTTGGACAGGACAGTTTTGGGATACAGATCCAAATAGTTTAAGTAATGTTGGTGCTTGGGAAGGAGTAACTACAGCTATTGTTAATGGACAAAAACATATTGTAAAAATAGATCTTTCTAATAGAAGATTAAATGGTTTCATTCCTTCGGAAATAAAGAATTTAGTAGAATTACTTGAATTAAACCTAGGAGTATTTAACGGAAGAGGTAATTTAATAGAAATAAAACCAGAAATTGGAGAGTTAACAAAACTAGAACGATTAGATTTATCAGGGCATACACTTTTAAGTTTACCTAATGAAATAGGTAATTTATCAGGTTTAACATATTTAAATCTATCAAACAATTCATTGACTAGTTTACCTAGTGGGATAGGAAATTTTACGGTTTTACAAGAGCTATTTGTAACACATCAAAATAATGTAACAACAAGAGAAAAAACACTTGAAGTACTACCAGATGAAATAGGAGCGATTGTAAGTTTAAAGAAATTATCACTTCAAGGAAATAAATTATCTTCTATTCCAAATACGATAAATGGTTTAATAGCTTTAGAAGAATTAAATTTAGGTGATAATGCTGGAAATGGAAATGAACTGACAAGTTTGCCGTCTACAATAGGAGCCTTATCAAGTTTAAAAACTTTAAATGTTCCCTATAATAGATTATCAAGCCTACCAGATGAAATAGGAAATTTAACGAATCTAGAAAATTTAAATATAGCATATCAAATTACTTTTGATACTACTAATACTTATTATCTAAATAGTTTACCATTAACTATAAATAATTTAACAAGTTTAGTCAATTTTGATGCTACTGGAAATAGACTAGAGGGTGACATCGATTTAAGTAATATTTCTACATTGAGTTTTCTTCAGTTTACAGATAACCGTATAAGTGGATTAAAATTAGGTATCGGGCCTTTTTCAGTTCGTTTAACTAGCAATCCGAATTTAAGTTGTATCGAAGTTCCTACTTCAGAAGTTAGTAATTGGGAGAATTCTCCAGGGAGCACTGCAAGTATAGATAATGGTGTTGCTTTTAGTGATAATTGTACAGGATTTAGAGTGCCGCAATTAGAACGTGAAGCTTTAATTGCTTTTTATAATGCTACAGGTGGAGGAATAGATTGGACAGCTCAGTTTTGGAATACAGACCCAACTAGCTTAAGCAATGTAGGTGCTTGGAGTGGTGTAACTACCGATATTATTAATGGACAGAAACATGTTGTAAAACTCGAGATTTTAAATAGAAATTTAAATGGATTTATTCCTTCTGAAATTAAAAACTTAACTGAATTACAAGAAATCAATTTATCAAGTACAGCTGTAGGAAGGTCTAATTTAATTGAGATTAAACCTGAAATAGGAGAGCTTAAAAAATTAGAACGATTAGATTTATCAGCTCAAGGTTTAACAAGTTTACCAGATGAAATAGGAGGTTTATCGAGTTTGTTGCGTTTAAATTTAAATTCAAATTCTTTAATCACTTTACCATCAGGTATAGGGAACTTAGTAAGTTTAGAAGAATTGTATGTTAATAATCAAATAGAGGCGAGTTCTAATGAACGTTCTTTTACTTCATTACCCAATGATTTAGGTAATATTTCTACCTTAAAAAGATTAGAATTAAGAACTAATAAACTAACTAGTATACCAACATCTATAGGGAATCTTTCAAATTTAGAGTTCCTAATTTTAGAAGATAACCTATTAACAGAATTACCAACTACAATTAATAGCTTGGCAAATTTAAAAGAGTTAATAGCGGGTATGAATCGAATTTCTGGAGATATTAACTTAAATAACTTAACGGTTTTAAATAGATTAAAATTAGAATACAATAATGTTAGTAATCTAAAATTAAATGTTTCTCCAACTTCTTTTGGAACTTCTAATTTCGGTAGATTTTCTTTATTGAGAAATGCTTGTGGTTGTGTGGAAGTACCAAGTGACGAATTAGTGTCTTGGCAATTATCTGGTTTTAATGAACAAAACAGCGTTCTAGATAATGGTGTTGTATATTCAGATAATTGTAGTGGTGTCACCAATAATAGTATTACAGATATAGAAAGAGAAGCTTTAATTGCATTATTTAATGCAACAGATGGAAATAATTGGAGAAACGATTTAACAAGTTCATATAATGGAGTACTTTGGAATTCAGATATAACTCAAAAAGTAAATGTTGGTGCGTGGTTTGGTGTTACTACAGCTATGATAAACGGACAAAAGCATGTAACTAAATTAGAGCTAAACTCTAATTTACTTAAGGGAGAATTGCCAACTGAAATTAGAAATTTAAGTCAATTAAAAATATTTAAAATATCAAATAATGCAGTTTCATTAATTCCAGCTGAAATAGGAGAGTTAATAAATCTAGAACAGTTAACTTTAAGTAGTCAGTTTGATGCAATTACAAGTCAGAAAATATTAAGTACGCTTCCTGTAGAAGTAAATAATTTAAGCTTATTAAAACATTTAGATATTCAAGGAAATGCAATTGAAGGAAGTTTAGATTTTTCTAACCTAGTAAATCTAACCTCATTACATGTAAGTTCAAATGAAATTACAGGGCTTAAAATTGGTGTTTCTCCACAGGTTTTCGATAATCAGTTTGATTTTGATGGTGGCTTTTCAAGATCGTTTAGTTTTTCTAATGCATATTTAAATTGTATAGCCGTTCCGCAAACAACAATTTCAGATTGGGAAAATTCACCATTTGCTCAAAGAAATCCAAATATTGTTTGGGGACAAGATTGTACTGCTTACAATAATGTTCCTAATGAAGAGATAAATGCTTTAGTTGATATGTATAATGCTTTAGACGGAGTTAATTGGACAAATAATGAAAATTGGACTGGAGTTTTGAATAGAGCGATTATGAATTCGCCTTTTAATACAACTAAATGGCATGGAATAACTACAGAAATTGTAAATGGAGGTAAACATATTACTAGAATTAGTTTAAGTAGTAATAATCTTACAGGAACTTTACCGGAAAGTTTAGGTGGTTTATCGGAGTTAAAGTATTTAGATTTAAATGTAAATAATTTAGAAAATAGTTTACCATCAAGTTTAAATCAACTAACTAAATTAGAAACTCTTTTAGTTTCTTCAAATAATCTAAAGGGAACTATTCCAGACTTAACCAATATCAGTTCATTAAATAATTTTAATATTGATAATAATAACTTCCAGTTTGGTGATTTTGAAGATGAGTTTTCAACCTACAGTACATTTGTTCAGTTTTTATACCAAACACAAGCCAATGTTAGTGAAGATGAAACAGTTGAGTTGACTGATGCAGATTATCGATTAGAAGCTCAAGTATCCGGAAATAATAATGTATACCAATGGTATAAAAATGGATCGCCAATCACAGGGGCGAATGAAGCTAGTTACGATATTTTGAATCCTTCTTCTGCTGATGATGGAACTTATTATTGTCAAATTACAAATACTGTTATTGCAGGATTAACCTTAAGAACAGGAACAGTTACAGCTACATTTGATACTACTTTAAGTATAGAGAATGAAGCGTTGAAGAACTTTATTGTTTTATATCCAAACCCAACGAACGGTATTATTAATATTGATGTTTCAAATAATATTAAAATAGAAAAATTAGATGTTTTCTCTATAACAGGAGTAAAAGTAAAGTCTATTAATAAGGTAACGGATAAGTTGAATATTCAAGATTTACCATCAGGAGTGTATACGATAAATATTCAATCAACTCAAGGAAGAATAGTCAAGCGATTGATTAAAAGATAATGATTTTAGTTTAGATAATTTGTGTAATTTGGATTGTGAAACAAAAACGCACACTTTTTAAAAAGTGTGCGTTTTTAATTTTTATGTTTAATTTTTTATTTCTTCTCTTCAGGTGGGAAAATCTTAAAGTTGGTTTCTTTTAATACTTTCTGATTTGCAATTTTTCGTTCAAAAGAAAGTAATAAAGAAGGCAATAATAATAAGTTAGAAACCATAGCTAGTAATAATGTTACAGAAACTAGACCGCCCAAAGCAATAGTTCCTCCAAAACTAGAAATAGTAAACACTAAGAATCCAAAGAATAATACAATAGAAGTATAAAACATACTTACACCAGTTTCTTTAAGAGCTGCATAAACTGCTGGTTTTATCTTCCAGTTGTTCGCTAATAATTCTTGTCTGTATTTTGCCAAGAAATGTATCGTGTCATCTACAGAAATACCAAAAGCAATACTAAATACAAGAATTGTTGATGGTTTTATAGGAATATCGAAAAAGCCCATTAATCCAGCAGTAATTAGCAAAGGAAGCATATTAGGAATTAACGATATTAAAATCATTTGAGGAGATCTAAACATCCAAGCCATAAAAATTGAAATCAATAAAATAGCTAACGATAAAGAAATCACTAAGTTTTTAATTAAGTAATTGGTCCCTTTTAAGAAAACTAAAGCCTTACCAGTCATAGAAACACTAAACTTGTCTCCTTTAAATTGTTTTTGAATCACAGCATTTAATCGATCTTGAATGATATCCATTTTATCAGTTCCAATATCTTTCATAAATGTTGTAATACGCGCATATCTACCAGTGCTATCTACAAAGTTTTTTAGCATTCCAGAGTTGCTATTAGAATTCTTAGTGTATGCAAAAATGTAACTCTTTTCTTGACTAGTTGGTAATTGATAATACTTCGGATTTCCGTTATAATAAGCCTGTTTAGAGTATTTTACCAAGTTGTTTACCGAAATAGGTTTAGAAAGTTCAGGGAAAGTTTCAATAGTTTCATTTAACTTTTCCATCTTTTTCAATGTAGAAAGTTTCATAACACCTTTTTCTTTCTTAGTATCAATAAGAATCTCTAAAGGCATTATACCACCAAATTCACTTTCAAAGAATTTAATGTCTTTATAAAACTGTTTGCCTTTAGGCATATCTTCAATCAAACTACCAGAAACTCGTATTTGATATAAACCTATCATACTTAAAATGATAATCACAACTGTAGTTATATAAATATAAATTCGTTGTTTTCTCACCATTCTTTCCATCCAGTCTACTACATTTTCCATCCATCTTTTTTCTAAGTGATTTAAATGCTTTTTTTGCGGAAGAGGCATAAAACTATATAGAATAGGAATAATTAATAGTGCTAAAATGAAAATACTAATAATATTTATTGAAGCTAAAATTCCGAATTCACGAAGTAATTTACTTTTTACAAAAACAAAAGTTGCAAATCCAGAAGCAGTTGTAATATTTGTCATTAACGTGGCATTTCCAATTTTAGAAATTACACGTTGTAATGATTTTGCTTGATTACCGTGTTTTTTTACTTCTTGCTGGTATTTATTAATTAAGAACACTGCATTTGGAACTCCAATTACAATAATTAATGGCGGAATTAAAGCTGTTAAAACAGTCAGTTCATAACGTAATAAACCAATAAAACCATAGGCCCACATTACACCAATTATAACTACTAATAAGGTGATAAACGTAGCTCTAAACGAACGAAAGAAGAAAAAGAATATAATTGCTGTAATAAACAATGCACCTAAAACAAATATTCCCATTTCTTCGGAAATATTCTTAGAGTTTAAAGTTCGAATGTACGGCATTCCCGATACTTTAACATCTAAGTTGTTTTCGGTTTTAAATTTTTCTATAGAAGGAATTAATGTTTCTTCAATAAACTGAGCACGTTCAGGTTTGTTTACAATGTCTTTTTTTAGATAAATAGCTGTCTGAATTGTTCCTTCATTATTGAATAAAATATTTTCATAAAAAGGAAGTTTTTCAAATAGTTGAATTTTAATTTGATCTATTTCCTCTTGTTTCGTTGGTTCTTTTTCAAACAAAGGATCAACAACAAACTTTCTTTTTTTACGATCAGCTTTTAGTTTCTTAATATCTGATATAGAAACTGTAAATTCTACTTCTGGAGCACTATCTAATTCACGAGCTAATTTATTCCAAGAATTGAATTTATCTAAAGAATAAAAAGTACTGTCTTTAATTCCTAGAATGATTAGGTTTCCTTCTTCACCAAAAATTTCTAAGAATTTGTTGTATTGGATGTTTGCTTCGTGATTTTCAGGAAGAAGATTTGCTTCAGTGTAAGAAAATCGAACGTATTTGGACTGGGTAAGTAAAAGTGCAGTGATAATAACTATAGTAGTTAACACTAGGTAGCGATTTCGTAAAATAAATCCTGCGATCTTAGTCCAAAAAGTCATTTAAAAAAATTTGTGCAAAGGTAAATATTAAAAGATAAGAAAAATAAAAAAAAGAGTGTTTTAAAACACTCTTTTTTTAAATATTTTGAGAAAAACTATACAGTCATAATTTCTTTCTCTTTAACAGCCAGTTTTTCGTCAATTTGCTTAACGTAGCTATCTGTTAAAGTTTGTACATCAGCTTCAGCATTTTTCTTCATATCGTCAGAAGCGTCCACCTTTTTTATTTCATTGTTAGCATCTTTACGTGCGTTGCGTACTCCAACTTTTGCGTTTTCAGCTTCGGCCTTAGCTTGTTTAGCTAAATCTCTACGACGCTCTTCAGTTAATGGCGGTACATTAATAATAATATTTTCACCATTATTCATAGGGTTAAAGCCTAAGTTAGCTATCATAATAGCTTTTTCAATCTCTTGTAACATGTTTTTTTCCCATGGTTGAATTGAGATTGTTCTTGCATCTGGTGTATTCACATTTGCTACTTGACCTAATGGAGTTTGAGATCCATAATAATCAACTTGTACATTCGCTAACATTGCAGGAGATGCTTTTCCTGCTCTAATGCTTCTTAATTCTTTCTCTAAATGAGAAATAGCATTAACCATAGCTTCTTTAGTACTATCTAAAATAAAATCTATTTCTTCAGTCATCTCTTTATAATTTAATTAACTCGTATAAATACGGTTTATTTATGATCAACTATTGTTCCAATTGGTTCCCCAGAAACTAATTTAATTAAATTTCCTTGTTTATTCATATCAAAAACAATAATTGGTAATTTGTTTTCTTCACTAAGAGTAAAAGCAGTCATGTCCATTACTTTTAATCCTTTTTCTATTACGTCTTTAAAAGTAATAGTTTCAAATTTAATAGCATCTTTATTCTTTTCAGGATCATCGTTATAAATTCCGTCAACACGAGTTCCTTTTAAAATTGCATCTGCATCAATTTCAATAGCTCTTAAAACTGCAGCAGTATCAGTAGTGAAATAAGGATTACCAGTTCCAGCTCCAAAGATTACAACTCTACCTTTTTCTAAATGTCTTATGGCTTTTCTTTTGATGTAAGGTTCTGCTACTTCTTTAATTTCTAAAGCAGTTTGCATTCTGGTATAAACACCTTCATCTTCTAAAGCACTTTGTAAAGCTAAGCCATTAATACAAGTTGCTAGCATTCCCATGTGATCACCCTGAACTCTATCCATTCCATTAGCAGCACCAGAAACACCTCTGAAAATATTTCCTCCTCCAATTACAATGGCAACTTCTACACCTTTTTCAACTACTTGTTTTATTTCTAAGGCGTATTCTTTTAATCTTTTTGGGTCAATTCCATAGTCGCGTTCTCCCATTAGGGCTTCTCCGCTTAATTTTAGAAGTATTCGTTTGTATTGCATAGTTCTGTTGAAAGTTGTGCAAATATACAAAGTATTCATAATAAAAAAAGGGGACTTTTAGTCCCCTTTGTAATAAACTTCAATACAGAAGTTATTTAGTTTATTTTTTAGAATTACCCTAAAGTAACTCTTACGAAGTTTTTAACTTCTACTTCACCGTAAGAAGAAACATATTCTGCAACAGTTTTCTTCTCATCTTTGATGAATTTTTGATCTAATAAACACTGCTCTTGATCTAAAGTGGTGTTATCAGAAATAAATCTTTCCATTTTACCTGGTAAGATTTTGTCCCAGATTTGTTCTGGTTTACCCTCAGCTTTTAATTGCTCTTTAGCAGCTTCTTCAGCTTTAGCTAAAGCTTCATCTGTTAATTGTAATCTAGATACGAATTGCGGAACGTTCTTTAAAGTTTTACCTAAACGTACTAATTCTTCGTTATCTTTTACGATAGCGGCAATTCTAGCTTCAGTCTCAGCAGCAACATACTCAGGAGAGAAATCTTTATAAGATAAAGTTGTAGCTCCCATAGAAGCAGCTTGCATAGCTAAATCTTTAGTTAAATCAGCAGCTTTCTCAACTGATTCAGTTAATCCAACTAAAGCTGAAATTTTTCCAACGTGAGTGTAAGAACCAACGTAAGGAGCTTCAATTCTTTCAAAAGAAGGAATTTCAATTTTTTCACCGATTACACCAGTCTGCTCGATTAATTTTTCAGCAACAGTAACTCCACTCTCGAATTCAGCAGCTAAGAAATCTTCTTTGTTAGAATGGTTGATAGCGATATCAACGAATTGCTGAGCTAATTCTTTATATGTGTCATTTTTAGCAACAAAATCAGTTTCACAAGCTAATACGATAGCAACACCGTAAGTATTGTCGTCACTAATTTTAGCGATAGCTACACCTTCAGAAGAATCACGATCTGCTCTTTTAGCAGCGATCTTTTGACCTTTTTTACGTAAGATTTCAATAGCTTTATCAAAGTTACCTTCTGCTTCAACTAAAGCGTTCTTACAGTCCATCATTCCTGCACCTGTAGTCTCTCTTAATTTTTTTACGTCTGCAGCGCTAATTTTTGACATTTTGTTTGTTTTTTAAGGTTGTATTTAATTGTACAATGATAAAATAAATTAAAGGTTTCAATGTGATGAAACCTTTAAGTTTTTATTTTGCCTCTTCAGTTTTTACTTCTTCAACTTTTTTACTCTCAGTCTCTTTTTCTGTTTTAGCTTTTTCTTTGTCAGCTTTTCTATCAGCTAAACCTTCAGAAATGGCTTCAGTAACATAAGATAAAACTTTATCAATAGACTTAGAAGCATCATCATTTGCAGGGATTACGAAATCGATCGGTCTTGGATCAGAGTTTGTATCAACCATTGCAAAGATTGGAATGTTTAATTTTTGAGCTTCAGCAATTGCAATGTGCTCTTTCTTTACGTCAATTACAAATAAAGCACCTGGTAAACGCGTCATATCAGCAATAGAACCTAAATTCTTTTCTAATTTTTCACGTTGACGGTTAATTTGTAATTTTTCTCTCTTAGATAAAGCGTCGAAAGAACCATCTTGCTTCATTCTATCAATAGAAGCCATTTTCTTTACAGCTTTACGGATAGTAACAAAGTTAGTTAACATACCCCCTGGCCATCTTTCAGTGATGTAAGGCATGTTTACAGATTTAGATTTTTCAGCAACGATATCTTTAGCTTGTTTCTTAGTCGCTACGAATAAAATTTTACGACCAGAGTTAGCTATCTTCTTTAAAGCCTCTTTAGCTTCGTCGATCTTAGCTGAAGTTTTATATAAATCAATAATGTGAACACCATTACGTTCAGTGTAGATATAAGGTGCCATGTTAGGATTCCACTTTCTAGTTAAGTGACCAAAGTGTACTCCGCTTTCTAATAATTCTTGAATGTTTGCCATTTTAATAAATGTGTTTACGTTCTGTTTTCGCAATAGATCAGTAGTTTTTACGTCTGAGCTATTTAGATACTAAACTGTTAATGAAAAATATTTTTCGAAAAACAGTTCTAATAAACGATTAACGTTTAGAGAACTGGAATTTCTTACGTGCTTTCTTCTGACCGAATTTCTTACGCTCAACCATTCTTGGATCACGAGTTAATAATCCTTCTGGTTTTAATACTGCTTTGTGCTCTTCGTTAATTGAAACTAAAGCTCTAGTAATAGCTAAACGGATAGCTTCAGCTTGTCCTGTTACACCACCACCGTAAACATTTACTTTAATATCGTAAGCCTCTAAGTTTTCAGTTAACATTAAAGGTTGTCTTACTTTATATTGTAAAGTAGGAGTAGTAAAGTAATTAGTTAATTCTCTTTTGTTGATAGTAATGTCTCCTTTTCCTTGAGAAACATATACACGAGCAACAGCTGTTTTTCTTCTACCTATTTTGTGAACTGTTTCCATTATTTAAGATCGTTAAGGTTAATAGATTTTGGTTTTTGAGCTTCTTGAGCGTGCTCTGCACCAGCATATACATATAAATTTCTGAATAAAGTACTACCTAATTTGTTTTTAGGTAACATACCTTTTACTGCTTTTTCTACTAGTCTAGTAGGATTCTTATCGAACATTTCTTGAGCAGTTAACGATCTTTGTCCACCTGGGTAACCAGTGTGACGGATGTAAGTTTTGTCATTCCACTTACTTCCTGTTAAATTAATTTTTTCAGCATTGATAACCACAACATTATCACCACAATCTACGTGAGGTGTGTAATTTGGTTTGTGTTTACCTCTAATAAGTTTTGCAACTTTAGAAGCTAAACGACCTAATGATTGCCCGTCCGCATCAACAACAACCCACTCTTTGTTTACAGTTGCTTTGTTAGCCGATACTGTTTTGTAACTTAATGTGTTCATACACGATTTAGTTTTTGTCTATTAATAAATTATATAACTTTTCCTTAAAAAAGGAGTGCAAATTTACAAATATTTATTTTATTGACAAATAGGAAGTTGGTTTAATTTTATTTAAGAATCTTAAAATGCAAATTAACATATTGTTAAGAGATTTCTAGTATACTTTTGCGACAACGATTCAAAACTAATAATGAAGGTAAGAATATTACTGTTTACTTTTTCTATTTTGTGTTCTTTGTTTGGAAAAGCACAAAGTTTAGAAAAGAAAATATACACAACAAAAAAGACCGATAAAGAACTTGTAATAGATGGGAGGTTAGATGAACCTGCTTGGGAAGCTGTTCCTTGGGGAGGTGATTTTTTTCAAAAAGATCCAGAAGAAGGAGTTGCTCCTGCTTTTCAAACTAAATTTAAAATTCTTTATGATACAAAGTATTTATACATAGCTATTAGAGCATTTGATGATTCACCAGAAGAAATCGAAGCTCGTTTAACTCGTCGTGATGGTTTTGCAGGTGATAGAGTAAATGTAATTATAGATAGCTATCATGATAAAAGAACTGCTTTTGTTTTTACAGTAACAGCTGCAGGGGTAAAAGGTGAAGAGTTTGTAACTCAAAATGGTCAAAACTGGGATGAAAGTTGGAACCCTGTTTGGTATACAGATGCTGTTATTGATGATAAAGGCTGGACTGGAGAAATGAAAATTCCGTTTAGTCAATTGCGTTTTGGTAAAGCAAAAGAACAAATTTGGGGGTTAAACTTTAATCGTACAATCTTTAGAAAAAATGAAAGATCGCTTTGGCAAAGAATTCCAAATGATATTTCTGGTTTTATTAGTGAAGCAGGAGAACTACATGGGTTAATCGATTTAAAATCACAAAAGCAATTAGAGATTCAGCCATTTACAGTTATGTCTTACGAGACTTTTGAAAAAGAACCTGGAAATCCGTTCAGAGATGGTGATAATTTTAGAGTTAACGGGGGAGTAGATGCTAAAATTGGAGTAACAAATGATTTAACTTTAGATGTAACAATTAATCCAGATTTTGGTCAAGTTGAAGCTGATCCAGGAAATATTGTATTAGATGGTTTCGATGATGTTTTCTTCCGTGAACAAAGACCATTCTTCGTCGAAAATAAAAATATTTTTGATTTTAGAGTTGGAGGACAAGATAATGTGTTCTATAGTAGAAGGATTGGAAGAAGTCCACAAACTTCTGCCAATTCTAATGATGGAGAATTTGTAGATGCACCAATTAATAGTTCTATAATTGCTGCTGCCAAGTTTTCTGGTAAAACAAGAGATGGTTGGTCTATTGGAGTTTTAGAAACTGTAACAGATAATGAGTATTCAGAGATTGATAATAATGGAGACAGAAGAGAGGTTTTAGTGGAGCCATTAACTAATTACTTTGTAACAAGAGTTCAAAAGGATTTTAATGATAGGAAATCTTTTATTGGTGGAATTTTTACAGCTACAAATAGAGATTTACAATCAATAAATACACTTCATAAATCGGCCTATTCTGGAGGTTTGGATTTTAGGCATGAGTGGAATGATAGAGATTATTTTATTCAGGGTAATTTCTCTATGAGTCATGTTTCTGGGAGTAAAGAAGCAATTCAGAGAACACAAGAATCTATTCGTCATTTATTCCAAAGAGTAGATGCTAGTCATTTAAATGTTGATCCGAATAGAACTTCTTTGACGGGAACAGGTGGACGAGTTTTTGGAGGGAAAAGAGGTGGAGGGAATTGGCGTTTCTTTTTAGGAGCAAACTGGAAATCTCCAGAATTTGAATTGAATGATGTAGGTTTTTTAAGGCAAACAGATCAAATTTGGCAGTTCGGAAATATAGAATACTTGTGGCAAAATCCTACTAAAATATACAGAAGAGCATCGGCAAGAGTTGTATTAAGAAGTATGTATGATTTTGCAGGAAATTTTAACAGAATAGAATATGAAACTGGAGGGAATATTAATTGGGATAATAACTGGGGTACGGAAGGAAGAATTGGTTATCGTCCTAGGTCTATTCAGAATTCGTTTTTAAGAGGAGGGCCACGTTGGAGAAATTCAGAAGAGGTATATTATAATTTCGCCGTTGGTTCAGATTCAAGTAAAAGATTTAATTTTTCTGTCGGTTATGGTAATAGCTATGGAACTGACGATTCTTTTAATGTTAAGAATTATAATCTTAATTTAAACTATCAGCCATTGGATGCTTTAAGTGTTACTTTGAGTACTAGTTTCAGAGAGAATATAAATAAAACACAATATGTTTCTGAAGAACTAAATGGATCTACACCAAGATATGTTTTAGGAGAAATAGATAACAAGAATTTATCTTTTACATTTAGAGCGAATTATAGTATTAATCCCAACTTGTCAATTCAGTATTACGGGCAGCCATTTATAGCTAGAGGAAGATATAGTAATTTCAATTATGTATTAAATTCTTTATCTGAAGATATTGGAGGAAGAGTTGTTTTTTTAGATGAAAATCAAGTGAATTTTGATGCAAATGATGAAGTTTTTAGGATTGATGAGAATTTAGATGGAATTACAGATTATGAATTTTCTAATCCAGATTTTTCTTTTGCTCAATTCCGATCTAATTTAGTAATGCGTTGGGAGTATACTCCTGGTTCTGAGTTTTTCTTTGTTTGGTCGCAAGGAACTACAGGAAGTCAAGATCCAGATCGATCTTTATTAGGAGGGTTAAATAATCAAATTTTAGAACAAGAATTAGAAAATATATTTCTAATTAAATTCACTTATCGATTCTTGAAATAAGAATAAAGCTTTTAAAATAAATAAATCAGCCAGAGTATCACTCTGGCTGATTTGTTTTATGCTAGTTTGTGAATTCCTATACTTATTGTAATAGTAGAATTATTAACCAATTGAATAATTAGTGAGTTTATGTTAGTAAAGGTTTTAAGTGTTGATGAGATTTCTGTATTTGATTTTTATTGTTATTGTAAAATACAGAATATAAAAGCATAAAAAAACCACCTAGATTTAGGTGGTTTTTAAATTTTGTAAAGTGAAAAGATTACTCAACTTTTTGATCTAATAAATCAAAGAATTGATTTAAACGAGGTAAGATGATAATCTTTGTGCGTCTGTTTTTAGCTTTGTTAGCTGGTGTATCATTTGGAGCTAATGGTAAGAAACTACTTCTACCTGCAGCGATTAATCTAGAAGGTGCTACATTATACTTCGATTGTAACTCACGTACAATTGCTGTAGAACGTTTTACACTTAAATCCCAGTTGTCTTTTACAGCAGCAGTATTAATTGGAGTATCATCAGTATGACCTTCAATCATAACATCCATTTCTGGTTGCCCGTTTACTACAGTAGCAACTTTTTGTAAAACTTTAGATGCTTTATCTGTAATTGTATAGCTACCGCTCTTAAATAATAACTTATCAGAAATAGAAATAAATACAACGGTCTTCTCTACATTAACCTCGATATCTTGATCGTCAATTCCGTCTTGTAATTCTTTCTTTAAATGAAAAGCTACTACTAAGTTTAAAGAGTCTTTTTTAGAAGCTGCAGCTCTAATTTTGTTGATGTATTTATCTTTTTTACTTAATTGAGCTAAAGTTTCTTTAATGTTGTCGTTAGCACCTTTGGTTAAAACAGTTAAATTTTCAACTTGTTGAATAGTATTTTCTTTGTCTTTTCTTAGTTCGTCAATTCTACCTTCTAAATCTTTAGAGCGATCCTGATACTTTTCTTTCTCTACTAAACACTTAGTAAGGTTTGTTTTTACTGTTGCTAATTCATCTTTAGTTTGTTCGTGCTTTGCTTTAAGAGCTTCTAATTCTTTACTTGATGCACAAGAAGCTAATAAAACAGCAGCCGATAGAAATAATACTATTTTTTTCATCTTAATGTAGTTAATGTAAGTAGCAAATTTAAAAAAATGATAAAACAAAAAGTCACATTAACGGTATTTTAGTATAGATTGATTTATTTTTGTTAAAAAAATATAAATTAATGGCGCCAAAATACTATTCTTTTCTACTAGTTTTCTTAGTTTTTTTTCAAGCTTGTAAAACAGAAAATAAAAAAGAACAAGTTCAAACAACGCAAGAATCCTTCACTAAATTGAGAGGAAACGTTTTTGGAACAACGTATAATATTATTTATAAGAGTACAGAAAATTTTCAAGAGCCAATTAATGAAATATTTGAAAATTTTAATAATTCATTATCTACTTACATTCCAACATCTTTAATTTCTAAAATAAATCAGAATGACACAACAGTAGTTGTAGATGCTTATTTTATTGAAGCTTTTGATAAAGCAAAGCGTTTATATAAAGAAACTGACGGGTATTTTGATCCTACGATAGGGAAATTAATTGATGCTTATGGTTTTGGTTCAGGTAAAGAAAAAAAGAACCTTACTGAAGAAGAAGTTAAAGAATTAATGAAGATTACTGGCTTCGATAAAATGACTTTAAAAGATAATAAAGTTGTAAAATCTCTTGAAATGGAATTTAACGTAAATGCGTATGCAAAAGGTTTAGGAATTGATGTTGTTGGACGCTTTTTAGAAAGTAAAAATATACAAGATTATTTAGTTGAAATAGGAGGTGAGATTAGAGCTAGAGGTAAAAATTCTAGAGATTCTGCATGGAAAGTGGCAATTGATGATCCTAAAACTGATGGATCTAGGAGCCAATCTCGATTTATTTTATTAGATAATCAATCTATGGCTACTTCAGGAAATTACAGAAAGTTTAAAGTCAATGAAAAAGGAGAAAAAATTGTACATACTGTAAATCCAAAAACAGGATTGGCCCAAGAGAATAATTTATTAAGTGCTTCAGTTTTAATGAAAGGAGATTGTGCTGATGTAGATGCTTATGCGACAGCATTTATGGCGATGGGGTTAGAAAAAACAAAACTTTTTTTAGAGAAACATCCTGAACTTAAGGTTGTGCTGCTTTTTACAAATGATAAAGGTGAAATAGAGGAGTTTTCTAATTAATAATACCTAGTTTTAGGTATGTTTTAAATCTTTTTCTCATGGTATTTTAGTTCTGATTTTGAAATGAAATCAAGAACAGGATTTTAACCATAAAATGCATAAAAATGAGAAGGGGATTATTTATCGTTTTTTTAGTCGTTAATTTCTATACTTCAATAGGGCAATCTAATTATGAGATTGCTAAGGTTTATTTCAGTAAAGCTGAAAGAGACATGGAGAAAATAGATTATCAAGCTGCTAAAGTTAACTTTGATAAAGGATTGTCTAAAATAGATTCTATTCAAAAATCTAGAATTGCAGAAATGGGCACTTTAATTTATTACGAACTCAAATCGTATAAAGAAGCTAAAGATTTTGCTAAAAAATATTTCCAATTATCTAGAAGTAAAACTTCAGAAACTTACAAGCAAATGTTGGAACTGTATGTTGATATTGAAGAAAAACTAGAGAAGATTGAAGCAGAAGAAAAAGAGGAGAAACGGCTAAAATTAATGGCTGAAAAAGAGGCAAAGCGAATAGATTCATTAAAACGTGAATGGAATGCAATTTCAGATGCTTTGTCTATTCATGCAGATACCATTTTCAACTTCAATACATACGGATTAGCTATTTTCAAAAAAGGAAATAAATACGGTTTGCTAAATGAAAATGGTAAGGTTCTCATAAAACCAAATTTGTATGAAAATGCTTTAACTTTTGAAGGCGTGTTTCTTTTTGTAGATAAGAAACGAAAAGGAACTAAAATCTATTGCTATAAGTCTAAAGAGAAAGAAGGTTTTGAGCTGCCAGATATTAAAAGTATTAATTCTGAATCTTCTTTTTTTGAGGCAGTTTTGTTACCAAGAGGAAATCAACAATTAGTTGCTTATCTGAATAATAGTGCAGATACCTTTGTTTTTGATTTAGTTAATGAGAGTTTTCTTCGAATTAAAAACATTGAAGGGCAGTTAAAGGCTATGAAAAAAGCAGATATAATTGATAAGTACGATGAAGATGAAAACACTGTGAAAATTTATAAAACATGGTATAAGTTAGGTGGTCATTTAGGCGGAGATATTTATACATTATACGATCAAGAAACTAAAAAGTTAAAAGGATATTTATTTGGTTCTTCAGAAATTTCTGAAAACGAGAATCGAGTTTTATTTGCTGAAGATATTGGCTATTTGGGGAGTTTTTATAAAAATAAAATTCAAGCTCAAAAACGAAAAAACACGAGTTGGTATAATATCCTTGGAGAAAAAGTTAGTAAAATGAAAGATGCAAAAGGAACTTATACTAATGATGTAATTATTGAAAAAAAGGATACAGGTAAATATCAACTTAAAAAAGACGGAATTGTGTTTTTAGGAGATAAAAAACTTCAATCTTTAGAAGATTACTTGAAAGAAAATAAATAACTGTTTATTGTCCTGTTTTATAGCATAAAGGTAAAATTTCACCTTTAGCTAAAGCATATCGCTCCACTAATTCTGGGGCGATTTGTTTTGTGTAATCTACTTCTTTTACATTAAATCCTATAGAACGTAGTTTGTTGAAATAATCTCGTCCATAAACACGAACATGATCGTATTGCCCAAATATTTTAGCTCTCTCCTTTGGATCTGTAATAGAGTCGTCTTCAAAAGTAGTTTCTCTGTTTAAATCTTGAGGAATTTGAAATATACCATAGCCACCAGGTTTTAAAACACGATACAATTCTTGCATAGCTTTCGTGTCATCTGGGATATGTTCTAATACATGATTACAAAAAATAATATCAAAAGATTCATCTTCAAAAGGTAAGTCACAAATATCTGCTTTAACATCAGCAATAGGCGATTCTAAATCTGAAGTGATATATTCTAGGTTTTTTAATGCTCTAAAACGGTGCAAAAAACATTGTTCAGGAGCAATATGTAGTAGTTTTCTCTTTTCTTTAGATGAAAAAAAGTTCGTTTCTTGCTGTAAATACAACCATAACAAGCGATGTCTTTCCAAAGAAAGAGTAGATGGAGATAATACATTTTCGCGTTGAACTTCATAACCGTATGGAAGCATCTTTTTAAAAGATTTTCCATCGATAGGATCTGTGAAATTATCTCCTTTTAACCACCAAGCTATTACAGGACGAACCCAATAACTGACTTTGATTAAAATAGGTCGAGGTATGGTGTTTAATACAGTTTTAAAAAGCGACACTATTAAAGAACTAAAGGTTGTTGTCTAAACTCGTTTTCTTCATCACTTTCAATACCTAAAGCTTCGTAAATGTACTGGAATGTAGAAAGTAATTCTGGTTTTCCATCTATAATTACAACATCATGTTCAAAGTGAGCAGATGGCTTATTGTCTAAAGTAGTTACCGTCCAACCATCTTTATGGAATCTTATTTTATGAGTTCCCATGTTTGTCATAGGTTCAATAGCTACTGCCATACCTTCAACAAATTTTTTACCTCTACCACGTCTTCCATAATTTGGCATTTCCGGATCTTCATGCATTTTTCTACCAATTCCATGTCCTACCAATTCTCTTACTACACCATAACCATGTTTTTCTGTAAATTGTTGAATAGCATAACCTACATCTCCAACACGGTTTCCAACTTTAAATTCACGAATACCGACATACAAACTTTCTTTTGTAATGTCTAACAGTTTTTTAGTTTCTGAATCAATTTCGCCAACAGCAAATGTATATGCATGATCTCCGTAGAATTCATTCTTTAAAGCTCCACAATCGATAGAAATAATATCTCCTTCAACTAAAGGAGTGTTGTTAGGAATTCCGTGCACTACTTGAGAATTTGGACTCATGCATAATGTGTTTGGAAAATCATATAAACCCAAAAAAGCAGGAATTGCACCTTGTTCTCTTATAAATTCTTCAGCAAGTTTATCTAAATATAAAGTAGTAACTCCAGGTTTTACTTCTTTAGCTAACATTCCTAAAGTTTTAGAAACTACTAAAGCACTTTCGCGCATTAACTCTATTTCTTCTCTGTTTTTTGGTATAATCATTTCCTATGGAATAAATAAAGTGCAAATATACTGGATTCGTAGAAACATTTAAGGTTTAAATTCTGGATGCTTTTTTCTAAACGCTTGCACTTCTTTTAACCGGTCTGGCATTCCATGTTTTTCTATCATTGTTTTAATGTGTGAATCATTAAAATCAAAATAAGGTTTGTAGCTGTGTAAATACTGAAATTCGTCTTTATGTTCCCAGTTTTCAAAACAAGATTTGTGCATTCCAGAATCTGAAAATTCACCAAATTTATGATCAGGTATTAAAAAAGCAGACCATGAAATTATTTCATCGTCTGCTTTTAATGTTTTGTTGCACAAAGAACATTTTGTTGAGTCTAATATTATTAGAGCCATAATGTTTACTTTTCATATGCGTGTTTGTATCCTTTGCCAGATACAATTTGTAGTATGTCTTGTTCTAAAAAAGCATCGTTAACAGTATGTTCTACAAATCTTCCAATTTCCTTTCCGTTTCGGTAAAAAATAAATGTAGGAACTCTTTCAATATTATATCCTTTTTCTATTCCTTTTGCCTTTTTATCTCTGTTTACGGTAACAAGTTCTAATCTACTTTGATTAAATTTTGTTTCATTTAAAATCTTGTAAAAGTTAGGGATTTCACGTCTGCTGTCATCACACCAAGTTCCCATAAAAGCTTTAATTGTTATATCTTTTAAATAAGGAGTTAACTCAGAAATGGTTTTTTTATCTGTTTCGTAATACTCATAATAATCATTAAACCATTCGCTTCCGTATGGTTCTTGTTTAAAGTCATTTTGAGTAGCATATCCAACTAAGTTCCCATCGCTATCTTTTTCTGCTTTAAACTTTGTGTTTGATTTTTGATAAGAAGAACAAGCACCGATTAAAAAAATAGTGATTGCGTATATTATTTTTTTCATTGTTATTTAAAGTTTATACCAGAGATTCTTGAGTCATTTCAGCTGGTTTTTCTACACCTAACAAATGTAATATAGTTGGAGCCATATTTCCTAAAATTCCATTTTTGATTGATTTTAATTCGTTGTCTATTAAAATTAATGGAACTGGATTTGTCGTGTGTGCTGTATTAGGAGAACCATCTGGATTAATCATGGTTTCACAATTTCCGTGATCTGCAATTAATAAGGTTGTATACCCATTAGCTAAAGCACTAGTAACAACTTCATTTACGCAAGTGTCAACAGCTTCACAAGCTTTAACAGCAGCATCAAAATCTCCTGTGTGTCCTACCATATCTCCATTCGCAAAATTCAAGCATACAAAGTCTACTTCTCCTTTTTCTAATTCAGGAACGATTGCATCTTTAATTTCAAAAGCACTCATTTCAGGTTTTAAATCGTAAGTAGCTACTTTTGGCGAAGGACATAAGATTCTTTTTTCTCCTATAAATTCTTTTTCTCTTCCACCAGAGAAGAAAAATGTAACGTGTGGATATTTTTCAGTTTCTGCGATTCTGATTTGCTTCTTTCCTGCAGTTTCTAAAACTTCTCCTAGAGTATTTTCAATGTTTTTATTATCGTAAATTACATGGATTCCTTCAAAAGTACTATCGTAGTTTGTCATGGTAACAAAATATAATGGTAACTTCTTAAGGTTTTGATCCGTAAAATCTTTTTGATTTAACGCTTGAGTTAATTGTCTACCTCTATCTGTTCTGAAATTAAAAAAGATAACAACATCATCTTCTTTAATTGTAGTTTTAGGTTGATTGTCTTCGTTAGTTAAAATTATAGGTTTAATGAATTCATCAGTAATATCATTCTTATAACTAGCCTCAATACTTTCAATAGCGTTTGTAGATAAGGTTCCTTCACCATTTACTAATGCATTATAAGCTAAAGCTACTCTTTCCCAACGATTATCTCTATCCATAGCGTAATAACGACCCGTAATAGAAGCCAAACGTCCAGTGCTATTCGCCATGTGATTTTCTATGTCTTTTATGTAATCAACTCCAGATTTTGGGTCTGTATCTCTACCATCTGTAAATGCATGTAAGAAAATATTTGATATATCATTACTCTTTGCAGCATCTAATAATCCTTTTAAATGATTAATATGTGAATGAATTCCACCATCTGAAACCAAACCTAATAAATGGATGTTTTTATTGTTTTCTTTTGCGTATTTAAAAGCATCAAGTAATTCAGTTTCCTTGGCTAAAGTATCTTCTTTTATAGCCTTATTTATTTTAGCAAGGTTTTGGTATACAATTCTTCCAGCACCTAAGTTTATATGTCCAACTTCAGAATTTCCCATCTGACCTTCTGGAAGTCCAACATATTCGCCATCGGTTCTTAATTCAGAATGAGGAAATTTTGAGTATAAAGAATCTATAAAAGAAGTGTTTGCTTTATCTACTGCAGAAATTTCAGGATCAGGTGAAATTCCCCAACCATCTAAAATCATTAAAATTACTTTCTTATCCATTTGGTATAATTTGATAAGTAAAAGTAGTAAAGATTTTAGGTTTTTTACTTAAAATTTCACGAAACCGATTGCGATTAATGTAGCGATAGAAATTAAACCAATTGGAATTAAAAAAGAAAGAAGTTTTCGTCTGTTTTCTTTTTTGGCTTCTAATCTTATTTGTTCTAATTGTTTTTCAGTAGCTGTTTTGTTGAAAGATAATTCGTATGAATCATCTTTTCCGAAATGGCTGTGTTTTTTTAATTTTTCAATAGCGCTTTTACGAGGCCTTTTATTGTTCTTAATACTCGTAATCATAGCAGAAGTTGATCCCATAACAATATTTTTAGCATTTCCTATATGTAGCTAAATGTTTGAAAATGTTACATTTTTACTTATGTTAATAGATTTTGAGGATGTGTTTTTTGTGTTTTTTTTATTCGTATATTTGCACCCCCTTAAAAAAAGAGGTTCTGTTTTGTGACTTTTTAACTAAAAAGGTATCAAATACAAGTGTAAACATTGAAAGTATAAATAAAAGAAGAAATGAAAATGTTCAAAAATGTAATCCCCACAATAGTAGTTATTTGTTTCAGTTTTCAAACCGTATTTTCTCAAGAATTATCCAGAGAAGATAGAAAAGCAATTAAAAATAAAGAACAAGAAATTCGTGTTAACGAAGAAATGTTGTTAAGTGGAGTAGAAGGTTTAGAAAGAATTAAGTCTAGATTAACGAAAGATAAAAGTAAAAACAGAATTACTAAAGAAGAGGTTATAAGAAAAGAAACAATCATTAGAAATGTTGAGGCTAGATTATCTAAACTTGATAAGAAGATTAAAGCTCAAAAAGAAGAGTTAATTTCATTCAAGAAATCTTTAAATGTTAAAGTTGCTGAACTTAAAGAAGTTGAGTCTGTAGGAACTGAGACTGTAGCAACTCCTGTTTCAGAAGTTAAAACTGATAGTGATTTAGAAAAAAGAGAAGAAGAATTAAAAGCTGCAAGAGAGAAGTTAGAGAAAGAAATAAAAGCTAGTGAAGAGGCTTATAAAAAGCAATTAGAGGCTTTGCGTAAAAAAAATGAAAAGTTAACGCAGTTAGATAGTCAGTTGAAAGCTGAAAAAAAGGAAATTGAAGATAAGATTTCTAAAGAAAAGAGAATGAAAATAATGGAGGTAGAAGATGATATTAGTGTTAATGAAGAAATGTTAATTAGTGGAAGACAAGGTTTGAAAAAGAAGAAAGATCAATTAGAAGCAGCTAAGAAAGAAGGTGCTTTAACTGCTGAAGATATTCAAAGAAAAGAAGCAATTATTAGTAGAGTTGAAAAAAGATTAAATAAGTTAGAAAACGAAATAAAAGTTAAAAAAGAAAAACTAAATAAGCTAAAAACAGCTTAAGTTTTTAGTGTAGATAATTGAGTTTAACTATAAAAAGGGTAGATTTTAAAATCTACCCTTTTTTGCACCTTAAAATTGAAAAGTCAATCTTGGGTAATTTTGACAATTCAAATAATCACTATAAATAATTTTTTTTAAGATTAATTTTTTTAATTAATCAAATCAAAAGTGTATTTAAAAACGATTTTAAATTATAGTTTTTGATGCGTTGAACATAGAAAGTATCAACACTAATCTCTAATCCATTGCAAGATGATTGTTTTTTAAGGAATTTTAAAAAATATTTTACTAGTTAAGTTTTTCTAAATTCATGGAAATAAAACATCTTCAGTATGTTAACTGGTTGTTTTTGAATGTTTTTATGTTGTTTTTTTAAAGGTTAAATTCTTTTTTTAAAGAAAATTGTGTTCTTTTATATCTTAGATTTTAACCATTCTAAAATTCCTATTTTTTTATCTAGAATAGAATCTTCTGATTTATCTAGTTTTTCATTGATTTCTAAATACAATTCTTTAAAGAGTTGTGATTTTTGAGAATCAGAAAAATAAGGTTTAATCTTATGTAAACCATTTAGAATACTGCGCTCTAAATTAAAAAGCCGCTCATTACTTTTCAAAAAATATTTACTGGTATGAATTAAATAAGAGATTAATTGATGATCTCCAAGATCATGTTGAATCATAATCCTTAAAATGTTGCCACAAGAAATTATAAGAGAAGCAGGATTCGTTTTTTTCTCACTTATCATCACGCAATAATGATTTGCTTCTTTTAACATACCGTTTAAAAAATACATGCGTGCAATAAATAATAATACTTCAACACTAAAGTTAGGGCCAGTCATTTCATTATGTAAATCGTAATTTTTTTTAATTTCTGGTATAATATGTAAGAAACGATCAATATCTTTTTTTATCCATAAATAGTTTAAAACTAAACAGTCATTAGCAATTGTAGTAAAACTTTTAGTGATTACATTAAATTTGTGTTTGTTTTCATTTATCAGCTTTAAAAGTTCTGGATGAATTTTTTCGAAAGGAGTTGTTTCCATTAAATTCATACTAGAATCTAAATAATTATTTAAAGCTTTAAATTTCAAAAGGAAATCATCACGATATTTAGAGGGGTTTTGGTCTAAATGTTCATATGCTAAAAAAGAATATCTTTTGCCTTCATTAAAATCATTGTTCCCCATGTGAATTAACGATTTTGCTCTGTAGAAAAAGTATATAGATAATACAGATTTAGCATTGTTAATGTCTTGAAGTAGTGGGGTTTTGTTGTAGTTTAGAAGTGTGTCTCTGTTTTTTATACGTTTGTCTAAAAATTGATAGTGTAATTCGCAAATCTCTTCTGCCAAAAGTTTATAAGAACTCAAGTTTTTAGATAACTGAATATATTTATCTAATTCTGCAACTCCTTCTTTGAAGCTGTTAGTGCCTTTTTCGTAATTAAAAAGCCTAAACTCTACAGCTTTTTTCTGTAACAGGCAACAGATTTCAAAGTTGCATTTCTCAGAAGCAATTTTTTTTAGATTACTAAGTTTTCTTTTGGCTTTAGTATATAAAGCATTTTTTAAAAGGACTTCTAATTCTACAAGTTTTTTGAATAAATTAATGTCGGAATACTTTTCTTCAGATACTTTTAAATGATCTATTAACTCTTGAAATAAATCAAATTTTAATGTATTAAATTTTAGAGGTGATAATTTGTGTTTTTTTATAAAAAAGTCTTTCTCAAAATCTTTTTTTCTTCTTATTGTTTCTAAAAGTTTGAGTTTTGTTGTGTTTTCAGATTTTGTATTTAAACTTCTTTTAAAAGAGTTGTAAACTTTGGAACTTAAGGAGCTAATTAATAAGTTTAAATCTGTTTCTTCAGATTTTGACATAGTTTGATGTGATAATTAATATATTACTATAAACTCTAAAACATCTTTTTCAATTACTAAATTATAACAGTATTTATTAATAAATATTATACCAGAATTTTTTTTAGGAAATATTCTTAAGAATATTTCCTAATTGCTTCTTTAATTTTTTGAATTCTATTTTCAGGATCAGGATGAGTACTTTGAAATTCTGGAACTCTGTTTGGACCCGCAGCAGCTTTTAAAATTTCCATTACGTTAATTAGATAGCGAGGGTCGTAACCAGCGTCAAGCATTAACTTTACACCTAATTCATCGCTTTCTAATTCATCACCTCTTCCGTTTTTAAGTAAAGTTTGTTGGCCGATACTGTTAGCTAATTGTCCCATGTCTGCTCCAACTGAAGCTCCCATTGTAATTAATTTCCAGAAGTTTGCTTCGCTAATTCTTTCGTTAGAATGTTTGCCAAGTACATGACCAATTTCATGTCCTAAAACACCAGCAACCATATCTTCATTTAGTGTTCCAGATCCGTCTGTGAGTTTAGAAAATAAAGCATAAGTGATAAATATTTGTCCGCCAGGTAAGGCAAATGCATTAATTGTTCTATCATCTCTTAATAGATGAAATTCATATTTATAGGCAGATCTTTTTGCTATAGAATTATCTACAAGTTTTTGTCCGATTTTATCAATGTAGGCTTGGTATTGGTTGTTAGGGTATAATCCACCATGTTGGTTTGCCATAGATGGAGCTTGTTGTAATCCAATAGCTATTTCTTGATCTGTGCTTAAACTTATGGTTTGCGTTTTACCAGTGTATGGATTTACCTTTTTTTGACTGCACTTTCTTAAGTAAGCGAAAGCAACTATAATTAAGCCAATTAATAGGCGGAACTTAAATCCTCCTCTTCTCATGTTTTTTGATTTTTGTGTTACTCGTAAATATACAAAAAACGAAAATTTTAAGGCTATTAATTTCGAAATGAGTATTTTTATCCTTACAAACAACACAAACATTTTAACGTATGAAAGCTCAATTTGAGTTAAATGAAGTAACTAGAAAATTGCCTCAACATTTACATAAGTTTGTGGTTAAACAACCTTATGATGAGTATACAGCTCAAAACCAGGCTGTATGGAGATATGTAATGCGAATGAATGTAGATTATTTAGGTAAAGTAGCCCATGAATCTTACATTGAAGGATTACAAAAAACAGGTATCTCTATCGATACAATTCCAAAAATGGAAGGAATGAATAGAATTTTAAAAGAGATAGGTTGGGCTGCTGTATCTGTAGATGGTTTTATTCCACCAAATGCTTTTATGGAATTTCAAGCTTATAATGTTTTGGTAATAGCTTCAGATATGAGAACAATAGACCATATCAAATATACACCTGCACCAGATATTATTCATGAAGCTGCTGGTCATGCACCAATTATTGCAAATCCTGAATATGCAGAGTATTTAAGAAGATTTGGAGAAATTGGAGCAAAAGCTATTTCTTCTTCTAGAGATTATGAAATGTATGAAGCTATTCGATTACTTTCAATCTTAAAAGAAAATCCAAATTCTAGTCAAAAGGAAATTCAAGAAGCACAAGAAAAAGTAGAATGGTTACAAAATAATATGGGGGCACTTTCTGAAATGGCTCAAATTAGAAATTTGCATTGGTGGACTGTAGAGTATGGATTAATTGGTACTGTTGATAATCCTAAGATTTATGGAGCAGGATTGCTTTCTTCAATAGGAGAAAGTAAATGGTGTATGCAAGATGCTGTTAAGAAATTACCTTATACTTTAGAAGCTTCTAATGTATCTTTTGATATTACAAAACCACAACCGCAATTATTTGTAACTCCAGATTTTGCACATTTGAGTTTAGTATTAGAACAGTATGCAAATACCATGGGAATTCGAAAAGGAGGTTTAAGTGGTGTTAATAAACTTATAGATTCTAAAAATTTAGGAACTATTGAATTGTCAACAGGGATTCAAATTTCAGGAGTATTTACTAATGTAATTACAGATGAAAATAATAAACCTATTTATATTCAAACTACTGGAGCAACAGCTTTAGCAAATAGAGATAAAGAATTGATAGGTCATGGTATAAGTTATCATGCAGAAGGATATGGAAGCCCTATTGGAAAACTGAAAGGAATTAATATTCCAATTGAGAATATGAGCCCTAGAGATTTGGAAGCTTATGGAATTTATGAAGGAAAAACAGTTAGTCTTGAGTTTGAAGGAGGTGTAAAAGTAGAAGGAGAAGTTATTACGGGAACTAGAGATTTAAGAGGAAGAATTCAACTTATATCATTTAAAAACTGTACAGTTACTCATTTTGATACAGTACTATTTCATCCAGATTGGGGAATTTATGATATGGCTGTTGGAGTAAATGTTATTTCTGCATATGCTGGCCCTGCTGATGTAAGTTCTTTTGAAGACATTGGTAAAGTTTCTGAAACTAAAACACATAAGATTAAATATTCTTCCTCAGATCGTGAATTGTACGATTTATATAGTCAAGTACGACAAATGAGGAAAGAAAATTTAATTTCTGAAAATAAAATTGTGGCAATTTTTAATCTAGTTGAAGAAAAATTTAATGAAGATTGGTTGTTGGCATTAGAGTTGTATGAAATTTCTGTAAAACAGAATTATGAAATTCAAAATTCAATTAAAGAATATTTAAATCGTTTAAAAATGAATGAAGAATTCTCTAGTTTAATTGAAGAAGGATTATCATTATTATTGAATGAACAAGTAGTATAAAATGAATATATTTAATTTATTTAGAAGGAAAAATATGGCAAACGAAATACAAGAATATTTAAAAAAAGGAGCTGTTGTTTTAGATGTAAGGACTTTAGCTGAATGGAATGAAGGGCATAGTGAAGGTGCGAAGCATATTGTGTTAGATACAATTCCAAATAATGTAGAAGAAATTAAATCTTGGGGTAAACCAGTAATTGCTGTTTGTAGAAGTGGAGGTAGAAGTGGACAAGCAACTAATTTTTTACAAGGGCAAGGAATAGATATAATCAACGGAGGTCCTTGGGGAGACGTAGATCAATATTTATAAAATAAAAATATTAAAGTTGTAAAGAGGTGTGCTTTAGCACATCTTTTTGCTTTTTTAAAAAATAAGCTATGAAAATTAAATTAATATCAACAATTGCATTCTTGTGGTTAGTAATTATTGGATGTAAAGTAAACACATCTAATCCTCCAGTTCTCACTAAGAAATTCCCTATTATACTTCAAGAAAATGCAAAAGATTGCGGTCCGGTTTGCTTAGCAATGCTTTGTAAATATTATGACTTAAATATTCAGTTGGATAGTTTAAAGAAGTTATCGTCTTACAATCCAGTAGAGGGAACAACACTATTAGGTTTAAGTGAAGCTTGTGATAGCATTGGAATCAAAAATTTAGGAATCCGAGTTACTTATGATAAAATATTAGAATACGATAATCCGACCATTGCTCACTGGGAGAATAATCATTTTGTAGTGGTTTATAAAATGACAAAAGATAGTGCTTGGGTTGCTGATCCTGCTAAAGGTAAGGTGAGATATTCAAAAAAAGAATTTTGTGAAAGTTGGGTTCAAAGTGAGGGTAATACTACTTCAGAAGAAGGGGTAATGTTACTTACAGAATTACTTTAATAAAAACAATCTTAGTTTATTAAGAGATAAAAAACTAAAACTTCATAAAAGGAAATGCTTGAATTAGTGTTTCCATTTTTTGTGCAATTTTATTTAAGAATTTTTGATGTGCTTCAGAATTCGGATTAAAAGGTTTGTGTGCTAATCCTTTCTGAATTTCCTCAACTTTAGTTAATGTTTGTAATGTGTTTTCGCTAAACCAAGTTTCAGAAAACTTTTTCCAGATGTAATTTATGGCAGTCTTATTTGGGTGAATCATGTCAGCATTATAAAAACGATAATCACGTAATTCATCCATTAGAATTTCATAAGATGGAAAATAATAGTGTTGGTTTCTTGGTTCAACCACTTCATGAATTCCTGCAAATAAATGTGATTTACTTCTTTGATTTTCTATAAAACCATCTTTTAAATGACGCACAGGAGAAACAGTAAAAATTATTGAAGCTTTAGGATTCACACTTTTAATTAAAGTACAAATATTCTCTAAACTAGCTGTAATCTCATCAACAGTTAACAATTCTTTTAAAAATTGCTTTTGAGGCACTTTATGACAATTTGCAACAATTGTATCCGAAGAAATAAAACGATACACCCAAGCTGTTCCTAAAGTGATTATAATATGACTTGCATCTAATAATTCTTTAGAGGTAGTTTGAATCGCAGAATTTATGTTTTGAAGTAACTGTTCTTTATCAATTTCACTAAGGTTAGAATGTACATCAAAACAATGCCAACGTTCATTTAATTCGAAAATATCAGTTTCAGTATATGTTTTCTCATTAATGGCATTGGTAATTAATGTTTCAATAGCTTTTGGGTGAAATAAAATTCCAAACGGATTTTGATTGACCTGAAACTTATAATAACTGAGTTTATTTCCAATATTTTCTGAAAAACAAGAACCTAACAATAATAATTTAGAGTTGTAATCAATTAAGTTATGTGATTGTTGTTTTAAAGGTAATTTGGTTTGTAAATCCATACTATTTCACTTACTGAGTTACTGGTTGCGCTAAATTAATTGAAATTTCTGGTACTCTTTTATTAAAGTATATTTTGATGTTTTGGAAATCTTCTTTTTCTAATTGAAGAAAAGAAATTAATTCTTGTGAATCTTCTTTAAAAAATATAATCTGATTCGGGAATACTTGTAAACTTGTTATTTCTGAAACATTAAAAATTCGTTCTTCTTTCCCATTTTTAAAAGTTATTAATCCTTTTTTAATTTGAAAGGATGCTGTTCTCTTTAAAGAAGTTTCATTTTTAGCATTTACTAATACAATCAGAAAAAAAATGATATAATTTACATTAAAAGAGTCTGAAATAAAAAAATACATTATAAATGCTGGTATAATAAAAATCAAAGAAATAAAGGTGTTTTCTTTACGTTGAAGGTCGTTTTCACTAGGTATTAATAGAATTTCTGGATTTTCTTTTGTTGGAGTAAAAGCTTTATATGTAGTATAAATTAATAATAAGAATAAAGCAGAGGTAATAATAGGTTTTGGGATTTTTTCATAATAAAATGAAATCATATCTCCATAGAATATATCTATTAGTATGTATAAAATAAAATAGATCCAAACCCCAAACTCTGTCCAATAATGTGATAATTTCTCTTTCATGTTGTAAAAATAAAAAAATCTAAAGTCATAATGACCTTAGATTTTTTTAATGCTATACTGAACTTATCTTAGAATCTTAAATGAGTTCTCAGATTGATTTTCAATTTTATATTATGCGATGTAATCCTTAGCGCGCTCTAATGCTTTAGGAATTCCACCAGGATTTTTACCTCCAGCCGTAGCAAAGAAATTTTGTCCACCACCACCTCCGTGGATTAATTTTCCTAATTCTCTAACTACTTTACCTGCATCGTAACCTTTTTCGTTAGCTAAATCTTTAGAAATATAACACGTTAACATTGCTTTTTCTTTGGTTGGAGCAGTAGCAAATAAGACAAATAAATTGTCAATTTCACCACCTAACTCGAATAGTAAGTTTTTAATACTAGTAGGGTCTAAATCTACTTTCGTAGCTAAGAAGTTCACACCATTAACTTCAGTGATTTGATTTTTTAAATCACCTTTCATGTTCTTAGCTTTATCTTTTAATAACTGTTCTATTTGCTTTTTTAAAGCAGCATTTTCATCCTGTAAAGAAGTAACAGCTTTAGTTAAATCTTTAGGATTTTTCAACACATCTTTTACAGCATTAAATTTATCTTCAACGTCTTCGAAATATTCTCCAACAGCCATATTTGTAATTGCTTCAATACGACGAATACCAGCAGCTACAGCACCTTCAGATTTAATTTTGAAATACCAAACATCACCAGTTTGCTGAACGTGTGTTCCTCCACATAATTCCATCGACTGGCCAAACTTAATCGCTCGTACACTATCGCCATATTTTTCTCCAAATAAAGCAATAGCGCCTTCGTCGATTGCTTGTTGCATTGGAATGTTGCGTTTTTCTTCCAACGGAAGATTTTCACGAATTCGAGCATTTACAAATTCTTCAATTTCTTTTAATTGATCGCTATCAACTTTAGAAAAATGAGAAAAATCGAAACGTAAATGTTTAGGACTAACTAAAGACCCTTTTTGTTCTACATGTGTTCCTAATATTGAACGTAAAGCTTGGTGTAATAAATGCGTAGCTGTGTGATTACTTGCAGATAATCTTCTGTATTCTTCATTTACAACAGCTTTAAACGATTCGTTTAAGTGTTTTGGTAAGCTTTTAGCATAATGAATAATTACATTATTTTCTTTTTTTGTGTCTAAAATGTAAATAACATCGCCATGAGCATCTTCTAAGAAACCTTTATCACCAACCTGTCCTCCTCCTTCAGGATAAAAAGGAGTCATGTTAAAAACTAACTGATATTGATCACCATCTTTCTTAGTAGTTACTTTTCTGTAACGAGTTAACTTTACATCTACACTTAAAGTATCGTAACCTACAAATTCTTCAACTTCATCTTCAACTAAAGTAATCCAATCTCCAGTTTCACTAGCCGAAGCAGCGCGTGAACGGTCTTTTTGTTCTTGCATGCTTTGCTTGAATTCCTTTTCATTAATCTCATATCCCTTTTCACGAGCGATTAACTGAGTTAAATCTAAAGGAAAACCATAAGTGTCATATAATTCAAAAGCTTTTTTACCTGAAACAATTTTGCTATCTGTAGACTCAATAACTTTATCTAATAATAACAAACCTTGGTCTAATGTGCGTAAAAATGATTGCTCTTCCTCTTTAATTACATTGTGAACTAGTGTGTCTTGTTTTTTAATCTCTGGAAATGCTTCACCCATTTGATGAGCTAAAGTTTCAGATAGTTTGTAAATGAATGGTTCTTTCTGATTTAAAAATGTAAATCCGTATCGAATGGCACGTCTTAAAATTCTACGAATTACATAGCCAGCTCCATTATTACTTGGTAATTGTCCATCTGCAATAGCGAAAGAGACTGCTCTTACATGATCTGCAATTACACGAATAGCAACATCAATTTTTTCATCATTTCCATACTTTACACCTGTAATGGTTTCAATTTCTCTAATTAATGGAGTAAATACATCAGTATCATAATTCGATTGAACTCCTTGTAAAACCATACATAAACGCTCAAATCCCATTCCTGTATCAATATGTTTAGCTGGTAATTCTTCTAAAGATTTATCAGCCTTTCTATTGTATTGCATGAAAACTAGGTTCCATATTTCAACTACTTGAGGATGGTCTTCATTTACTAAAGATTTGCCATCTATTTTAGCTTTTTCTTCAGCAGAACGAATATCAACGTGAATTTCAGAACAAGGTCCACAAGGTCCTTGATCACCCATTTCCCAGAAGTTATCTTTTTTATTCCCCTTTAAAATACGATCTTCAGAAATAAATTCTTTCCATAAATCGAATGCTTCCTGATCCATTTTTGTTCCATCACCTTCATCACCTTCAAATACAGTAACGTATAAAATATCTTTAGGAATTTTGTAAACTTCAGTTAATAATTCCCAAGCCCAAGCAATGGCTTCTTTTTTAAAGTAATCACCGAAACTCCAGTTTCCTAACATTTCAAACATGGTATGATGATATGTATCGTAACCAACTTCTTCTAAATCGTTGTGTTTACCAGAAACACGAAGACATTTTTGAGAATCTGAAACACGTGGGTTTTTAGGTGTGTTATTTCCCAAGAAAAATTCCTTAAATGGGGCCATCCCAGAGTTAGTAAACATAAGGGTTGGATCATTTTTCAATACCATTGGGGCAGAAGGCACGATTTCGTGTTGTTTAGATTTAAAAAATTCTAAAAACTTACTTCTAATTTCTTGAGATTTCATGGGTTATTTCGTTAAAATAATTCTAATTAAAGAAAGGAAATCGTTGAGTTTTGAAACATTTTATAACTTTGCATGTCTAATCAACTAAATAAGTTCCTTTCAAAGGACACAAAAGTACTACATTTGGTCATATGGCAAAAGTAAAATATTATTACGATCCAGAAACGCTATCGTACCAGCAAATTGAATTACGAAAGCGAGATAAGTTCAAGAATAGTATTATTATACTATTAGGTGTTGGACTTACCATGTTTCTTGGGTTTACGGTTTTAAGTCAGTTTATTGAATCGCCAAAACAAAAAGCACAAAAGAGAGAATTAGAAAATTCTAAACTTCACATTGAGTTATTAGGAAAACGTATTGAAGAGGTTACAGAAGTTTTAGGAGATTTACAAGAACGAGACAATTATATCTATAGATCATATTTCGAAGCAAACCCGATTCCTGATGAACAACGAAAGGCAGGTTTTGGTGGTGTAAATCGTTATAAGAATTTAGAGGGTTTTAATAACAGTGAAATGATTATCGATGTGACCAAGCGTTTAGATGTGTTGTCTAAACAAATAGTGGTACAATCGAAATCATTAGATGAAATTGTAGCTTTAGCAAAAGCTAAGGAGAAGATGTTAGCATCTATTCCTGCAATTCAACCTTTAAAAGCTGAAGATTTAACACGAATGGCTTCAGGTTATGGAATGCGAATGCATCCAATTTTAAAGATTCGTAAAATGCATAAAGGAATGGATTTTACTGCGCCTAAAGGAACACCAATTTATGCTTCAGGAAACGGAACAGTTTCTAGAGCAGATAGAAGTGCAACTTTTGGAAAAGTAGTATACATCGAGCATGGTTATGGTTATAAAACTGTTTATGCACACATGAGTAAAATTGGAGTAAAAAAAGGTCAAACTGTTAAACGTGGAGATATTATAGGTTATGTAGGAAATACAGGAAGATCTGTATCTGCACATTTACATTATGAAGTTCATCGGAATGGTGTAGCTGTAAACCCGATTTACTATTATTATGGAGATTTAACTCCTGAAGAATTTTTGGCAATGCAAAAGGCTTCAGAAGATGAAGGCCAATCGTTTGATTAAAAAAGTGACCCCAAAATTATGAAAAAAACAATTAGAAAGATATTAGTATCTGCTAGTATTGTAACGTTATCTGGAATCTCATACGCACAGCAAGCAGATTCAACTCAAGTAAAAACAAAGGAAATTACATTTATGGCAGTGGGAGATATGATGTTAGGAACAACGTTTCCTAATGCTTCATATTTACCACCAAAAGGAACCTATCCTTTTAAAGATGTACAAAATGTATTTGAAAACGCTGATGTTTTATTTGGAAATTTAGAAGGAACATTAACAGATACAGGTAAAAACGCAAAACGATGTAAAGATCCATCTAAATGTTATTCATTCAAAAGTCCGGAATCTTTTGGGAAGCATTTTGAAAAAGCAGGTTTTGATGTTGTAAGTATTGCAAATAATCATATTGGAGATTTTGGTGGTTTAGGAATTAAAAATACTTTAAAAACTCTTGATGATTCAGGAATTGCAAGTGCAGGAGTTTTATCTAAACCAACTACTGTTTTTGAAAAAGATGGTATTAAATATGGTTTAATTGCTTTTGCTCCTAATAAAGATTGTTTGAAGTTAAACTTTGTTACTAAAGGAACTCAAATGGTAAAGAATTTAGCTAAAAAAGTTGATATCGTTATTGTTTCTTTCCACGGAGGAGCTGAAGGTACAAAGCATAAAAATGTGCCTAGAAAAACAGAATATTTCTACGGAGAAAATAGAGGGAATGTGTATTCATTTGCACACAAAATGATTGATGCTGGAGCGGGAATTGTACTAGGTCATGGTCCACACGTACCAAGAGCAATTGAAGTTTACAAAGGGAAGTTTATTGCTTACAGTATGGGGAATTTTGCTACATATAAGCGTTTTAGTATGAGTGGATCTAAAGCATATTCTCCAATTTTTGAATTGAAGTTAAAAGAAAACGGCGATTTTATTGAAGGGAAAATTCATTCAGCAATTCAAACAAAAACAAGATATCCTTTTTTAGATTCACAAGAACGTGCATTTAACGAAATAAAAAAGTTGACTTTACAAGATTTTCCAGAAAATAAAATTAAGTTTGGTGAATCAGGAAAAATAGAATTAAAATAACATGCATGTCGATCTCCCCAAAAAAAGATATTACAAAATTGGCGAAGTAGCCAAAGCATTTGAAGTAAACGCATCTTTAATTCGTTTTTGGGAAGGTGAGTTTGATATTATCAAGCCTAAAAAAAATGCTAAAGGAAATCGACTTTTTACTCCTGAAGATATAGAGAATTTTAAGTTGATTTATAACTTAGTAAAAGAACGAGGTTTTACACTTGATGGAGCAAAACAAAAACTAAAGCAAAATCCAACTAAAATTGTTCAAAATCAGGAGATCATCAGTAGATTAGAAGCTGTAAAAGCGGAGTTAATAAAAATCAAAAATCAAATAGAATAACAAAAAATCGAAATTATGAAAAAATGGATAGTGCCTTTATTGGTAATCGGAGTAATAGGGTTTTATTTTTATAGTGCAGCTGTACGTTTTAATAACGTAGCAGTAGAATATCAAGAAAATGCAAAAACTAAATGGTCAAACGTTGAGAGTTCATATCAAAGAAGAAACGATTTAATAGGTAATCTTGTAAAAACAGTGCAAGGTGCTGCTGATTTTGAAAAAAGTACGTTGACTGATGTGATTAATGCAAGAGCAAAAGCAACTTCTGTAAATATTAATGCAGGAGATTTAACACCAGATAAAATGGCACAATTTCAACAAGCCCAATCCGGTTTAACAGGAGCATTATCTAAATTATTAGTTTCTGTTGAACGTTATCCAGAGTTAAAAGCAAATCGTAATTTCTTAGAATTGCAAAGTCAATTAGAAGGTACAGAGAACAGAATTAATGTAGCAAGAGATCGTTTTAATGAAAATGTGAATGTTTATAATAAACATATCAAAAAATTTCCAGGTTCGTTATTTGCTAGTAAATTTGGTTTTGAAGAGATGGCACGTTACAAAGCAGATCCAGGTTCTGAAAAAGCGCCAGATGTTAATTTCGATTTTGGAAATAAAAAGTAAATGTCTCAAGTAGAAGATTTTCTTTCTCAAAAAGAAGAACAAGAAATCGTCGAAGCTATTCGACAAGCAGAATTAAATACTTCTGGTGAAATTCGAGTGCATATTGAAGCTACTACAGAGCTATCGCATTACGATCGAGCATTAGAAGTATTTAAAATGCTTAACATGGATCAAACAAAAGCCGAAAATGCGGTTTTAATCTATGTAGCAGTTGTAGATCATAAATTTGTGATTTACGGCGACAAAGGTATAAATGCTGTAGTACCAGATAATTTTTGGGAAACAACAAGAGATGTTATACAAAACAATTTTAAGAACGGTAATTTTAAACAAGGTTTAGTTCAAGGAGTTTTAAAAGCTGGTGAAGAATTAAAGGCTCATTTTCCTTGGGACGAAGATGATATAGATGAGTTACCAAATGAAGTATCTAAAGGCTAAATGAAAAAGATTTTCTTCACGTTAGTATTTCTTTGTATTGGAGTTCAGTTGAGTTTTGCTCAATTTGATATTCCTAAGAAACCAAAGTTTCAAACAAGTGTTTACGATTACTACATAAAAAAAATAGATAATAAAGAACAAAAAGGTTTACTAACCTTAAGTGAAAATAAGGCTTTAGAAAACAAATTGGTTCGTTATTCAGACACTACCTCTACGCAAATTGTTGTTGCTATTATAAATACTACAAAAGGAGAAGAAATTGGTTATTTAGCAACGAATTGGGCTCATGAATGGGGAATTGGACAGAAAGATAAAGACAATGGAATCTTTGTGCTTTTGGCTAAAGATGACCGTAAAATTACCATTAGAACAGGCTACGGAACAGAACATTTACTCACCGATTTTACTTCTCGTCAAATTATTGAGCGTGATATTTTACCATATTTTAAAAAAGGACAGTATTATGCAGGTTTAAATCAAGGTGTAGAGTCTATTTTTAAAGTAATGAAAGGCGAGTATAAAGGAACTCGTAAAAGAAGAACTAAAGGGACAGATCCGGGTATTTTTATTTTCATTTTTTTTATCGTTATTTTTATACTATTAATATCGAGAGGAAATCGTGGAAATAGAGGAGGAAGATATAGAAATTCAGATTCTCGTGATCTTTTCGAAACCATTATTTTAAGTAATGCTGGTAGAGGCGGAGGTTCATCTCGAAGAAGTGGTGGCTTTGGTGGTTTTGGAGGTTCATCAGGAGGCTTCGGCGGTGGTGGATTTGGAGGCGGAGGCTTCGGTGGAGGTTTCGGCGGTGGCGGTTTTGGTGGTGGTGGAGCCACAGGAGATTGGTAGTTATTAATTGAAAATAAAGATATCGTTTATTATTATAAAATTGTTAAAGCTCTTAATTTTAGGGAGCTTTTTTAGTTATCTTTAGTTTATGAAAAAAAGCTATTATCTAGTCTTATTATTTTTAAGTTTTGGTTGTTCAAACCATGGTCAATTAAAAAAAATAGCAAGATTACCTAAGTTGTTAGATGAAGTTTCTGGAATAGAAAAAATACATGGTAAAAACTTATTTTGGATGCATAATGATGGTGGTAACAAAAATGAAATTTATCTGGTTAATTCTTCAGGTAAAATAGAAAGAACTGTTATTATTAATGCAAAAAATAACGATTGGGAAGATATTACTTCAGATGAAAAAGGAAATCTGTATTTAGCTGATTTTGGAAACAATCAAAATATAAGACAAGATTTAACTATTCTGAAAATTAACTTTGAAGAAGTAATGAATAAGAAATCTGTTGAAGTTGAAAAAATACAATTTGAATATCCTGAACAAACCAAATTTCCACCTAAAAAGAAAAAGCGTTTTTTCGATGCAGAAAGTATACTTTTCTACAAAGATAGTTTGTACATTTTTACAAAAAGTAGAGTGAAAAAAGATTATGGAAAAACGAGTTTATATAAAATACCAGCAAGTAAGGGTAAATACCAGGCAAAATTACTTAGTAGTTTTGAAAATTGCTCTAAAATGAAATGTTGGATAACATCTTCAAGTATTTCTAATGACGGAAAACAAGTTGCTTTATTAACGTCTCATACAGTTTTGTTATTTTATGATTTTGAAGGCGATAATTTTCTGAAAGGTAAATTAAAAGAAATTGATCTTGGTTTTGAGTCTCAAAAAGAAGCTATCGATTTTAATGATGATGATACAAAATTATTTATCACCGATGAAAGATCTCACGGAAAAGGAGGAAAATTATATGAGTTTGATCTTTCCAGAAAAATAAATCACTAAAGAGAATTTAAGGAATTAAATGTTTTAGGAAAACCACTACAAAGTTGTTGTGATAATCCGGCTACGGGTTATTTTAGAGATGGTTTATGTAGAACTGCAGCTCACGATTATGAAACACATGTAGTTTGTGTAGTAGTAACACAAGAATTTCTTAAGTTTACTAAAAGAAGAGGAAATGATTTATCTACTTCAATACCACATTGGAAATTTCCAGATTTAAAACCAGGTTTTAAATTATGTTTGTGTATTTAAAGGTGGTTATAAGCAGAACAATATGGAAAAGCTCCGAAAATTATTTTAGAAGCTACACATCAAAAACTTTACAGTACACAACTTTAGAAAAGTTGAAAGTTTATGAATTTGTAATTTCTTAGTCTAAAATTACTTTTATTTAGTGTCAATAAATAATAGAAGAGATTATAGCTTTATAAGCTATAATATTTAATTCTTCATTTTATATAAATTGAAAGGAATACCAACTCTAATTCTAGCCACAAAGTTTTTGTAAGCATTTTTATCATATCTAGCATTGTCAAAACCAATATCAATACCAAAAGTAAGTCCTGTTTTATTGTCTTTTGGTTTTCTAAATACAGGACCAAACAAAAGCGAGTAATTATCTTGGTAAAATGAATTTGCAGGAGTTTTAATCTTGAATCTGTGTGCTAAAGATAAGTTTAAACCAAATACTTTTTTTTCTCCAAAAAAGTATGCTCCATAAAGGTTAAAAGCTCCGTATTGTAATGTTTTATCTATGTTGTCAAAACTTCCTAGAACTTGCTCATCTTCATCTTTTATTATAAACAAATCATCTGTGTTAACTTCAGCAATTTCGGCAGTTCCATTAATCAAGTTGCTATTTAAAAATGAACCAGAATTAAATTGTAAACCTGCTTTTGTATAAAGAGCAGAATAACGTTTGTTTAAAGTCCAATTTAAGTTTAAAGAAACAACAGTGTTTAATCTATTGATACCTGTTTTCTTTACTTCTAAAGCATTAAAGTCTGCTAAAACAGTTTCATTGATATTCGCCGCTTTTTCAGAAAAATTAAAAGAGTTATTATTCAAACGAACATTAGCATCTAACCACCAGAAATTATAACCTGTACTTTTTATGTTTTTTTTATCATAAACATAAGCAGTTTCTTTAATTAATTCACTTAAAGCTCTATTTCCCTCTTTTTTTTGAGACCAAAGTAAATCTATAAGTTTGTTAATACTGTTATAGTTCTTCTTGTTTTGTGTTGAGTCAGTGTAATCTTTAAAATCTAAATTAGTGATTTCTCTGTTGCCTTTATACTTTTCAATAGCTTTAAAAATCTTTTCTAGGTTTTTTAAATCTTTAAAATAACGTTTTAAGATACTGTCGTTTTTTCCTTTTTTTAATGCATTTAGATATAATTCTAGTTTATTCTTATAGTCATTCTTCTTAATAGAAGTTATTCTTTTAGTGATACTATCTCTAATAAAAATTTTTCTAAGAACTTTATTATGGTTTAGTTTGTTTTTACCTTCATTAGTTAAGCCAGAGGCTTTAAATTTCCAGATGAGACCTAAATTTCCACCGACATTACTTTGCCATTCACCTCTAGAGTACAAGTTGAAAAAAGAACCACTACCATTAGCATTAATTCCGGCTTTTAGAAAAAATTGATGTTTACTTTCTCCCCATAAATGAAAATTAGTATTTACAGAAACTCTAGTTTTCTCGTCGTTTAAAGAAACTCCAAAAGCAGAAGCATTATCAACTAAATCTGAATTATTGAAAATAACATAGTTAAAAGCGTTGGTTAACCTTTCGTTTAAAAGTTTACTTTGAATAATAGTTTTGCCATGATGCGCACCTTTATAATTTGAAGTTATAGAGTCTAAGCGCTTATTAAATATTTCTCTTTTAGATTGAGAATATGTAGCGATATAAGATAAAAAAAGAACTAATGTTATAAAGGCTTTCATTGACTTTTATTTTGGTTGGGATAAAAATAAAGCCTTAAAGTGACGAATTTTATACCTATTTGTAGGTAGATTTTAGAGAATAGATACACCTAATAACAACCAACCAGCAGCTAAACAAAGTCCGCCTAATGGAGTAATAGGACCTAAAAATTTCATTTTCTTTCCAAAAGCATCAGACAATACTAAACCATAAATACTGAAAGAAAATAATAGTACACCAATAGTAAATAAAAGTAAACTATTGGCGTATTTTTCATTGAACTGCAATCCTAATGTGAGTAATACAATTGCGTGATACATTTGATATTTTACTCCAGTTTCAAAACTAGTGAGTTGATCTGTAGTTAATTTTTTCTTTAAAAAATGTGCTCCAAAAGCTCCTAAAATGATAGCTAAAAAACCAAAAGTAGCAGCAATAATAATTGTGATTTCCTGAGTCATGTTTTAAAAGTTAAATCCTAAACTAAATGTAAAACGGCTACCATCATCTCCGTTAAATAAAGCTAAGTTAGCGGTAAACATATCCAATCCACTTAACCAGAAAGAACCTCCGTAGCTAGAGTTCCAAGTATTCGATTGTGCAGCAAAAGGACTCCAAACTTTACCATAATCAAAACCACCAGTAACTCCAACTCTCATTGGAATAAAAGCTTTAAAACTACCTAAACGCAAACGTAAATCATTGGTGTGATAAAAACTCTCAGTTCCTGTAAAACGCTGATTGTTGTATCCTCTTAAGTTTCTATTTCCACCGATACTTGCTGCGTGATATATTTCGAATCTATTTTTAAAATTTAAATGACTACCAACTTCAGTAGCATAAACTAAACTTCTATTTGGAACTAAATTCTGATAAATAGCAAGTGAAGTTTTTAAATATCCGAAATATCTATTTGTGTTATTTGTGTTCATTTTAGCTCCCATCGTAACATCAAAGTTCATTCCTTTCGTAGGGAAACTATTATTATCAACTCTATTGTGATTAAAGTTCACTTCACCTCCAGCAAAATAATTTCTGTCAAAAATATTAGTAGCGCTATTAGGAGAGTTTGTAATATTTCTATTTGGAGTATTTTCTACTTTAATAGCTTCAAAAGTACCTGTAACTTTAAAAGTACTTCCCCAATTAAATCTTCTGATTAAAGAAGGAAGCAATAAGAATTCTTCTCGTTTAACTCTATAAAAGTCTAAATCTCTACTTTGATCAAAATTTGTTTCATTCCCGTAACCAAAGAAGTTAAAAGAATAATTACTACTTGTAGCACGTGCTTTTAATTCTAAACTCCAATTTCCAATAAATTCTGTAAACTCACCGGTATAATTAATATCGAAACCATTAGTACTTGAGTAATAATTTGCTGTTAAATTGTGTTGGTTATCAAATGGTCTTTTCTTAAAACCATAACGAGTATGCGTAACATTTACTCCAAAGAAGAAACCATCATCTGGGTTGGCACCTAAACTAGGAAAAACAAGTGTTGTGTTATTTTCAATATCTCTATGATTATATGTGTTTTTGAAGTAGTTATCTTCTCTTAAATCGTCAACTTCTTTTCCATTTACTGTATTTTTTTTAGAAATATAATCGTAAACTTTTGTCATTTTACTATTACCTTCAACAGAAGAGTTATCTTCGTAAAGATCGTTGTTATGTCCTCCAATTAAACGTAATAAAATTCCTTCTTGAACATCACCAGAAATAAAGAATTGATCTTTTCCATTTAATCCATAAAGTTGAATTTCTTCAGTTTCACTAGTTTTAAAAATTCTACTAAAAAATTTATTTTGTTTTCTTAAGATTTCAACACTAGTTTCATTGTTGTTTAAACGTTTAATAATGAAAATATCATCTTTATCTGTACCAACTATTTGGACTTTCTTAGCTTGTTTTGCATAATATTTTCTTGCGAAAGATTCTAATTTATCTCTTCTAGATTTAATTTTAGCAATTAATTCTTCTCCATCAATGTCGTATACATTCTTAGGGAATTGCTTTATTGAGTTTTCAATAACTTCATCAGTTAAGTTACGTTGAATATATTTTACCTCTTTTAACCAATCTTCTAAAGTTAATTGATTTAAGAATTCTGCATCAAAGAAACGAGGATAGTTGTTATACCACTTCATATCTTTAATATCGTAATCCATAGTTTGCATGTTCTTAATTAACGGAGTGTTTAATTTTAAAAGCGGAATTAAAACTCCATCAAATCTAGAAAACGGTTGATCACGATCTCTAGGAATTGGTCTGTAGTAGGTTTTATCATCTTCTGTTTTAAATGAAGCAAAACGCCATTGATCTTCATGACGATCCCAATCTCCAATTACCATATCGAACAATCTAGAACGGACTGTAAAGCTTTGATCAATGGTATGTTTTCCGTTTTTTCTGATTTTCTCTAGTACATCATAGGTACTAATAATCTTTTTAGAGTTACCAAACGAAGCAACATCTTCACGATTTCCAGCGGGTCTTTCCTCTAATAAATATAAACCACCACCAAAAACATCGTTATACATTCCTAAAGCAGGTTGTTTAGGCATGTAATATAATTTAGGGTTTGTATGATAAATACCAGCAGCTTCAGCCATATCAGGAATTACAAAAGCAGCATATGGATGCGACATCGTAAAAATATCTTGAACAACATCTACTAAAAAAGTACCTTTTAAAACACCTCCCATAATTCTACTTCCATCTTTATACATTGATCGAAGCACATATTGTTTTCCTTCAGCATTTTCTAGTCGTAAGGAATTTGTTTGGTTTCCACCACCACGACGAATTGGTTTTAAACCTCCAAAAACGTTATCCAATTCTAAAACGGGAACAGTAATTTCTTTACCATATTTTTCACGGTTTAAATCTCCCCACATGAATTTATGAAAACTAGAAACATCTACTGCATCTTTACTATATAAAGTAGTTGTAATTTCTTTTTTATGTTGTTCAAATTCAGAAAAATCAAAATTTGTTTCTCTTTGGATAGGAGCTATAATTTGTTTACTGAATAATAATTTGTTCTTATCCTCATCATTTGCAGAGTAATACTCAACGATTGCAGAACCATCATCATAGAAATTTAATTTAGCATAACCATAATTACCATAAGTGAATTCGGCACCATAACCAACTAAAGCAGGAGATTTTTTAGATCCAGCTCCACTTACAATTTGTTTAAAACCGTTGTTTTCTATGTATTGTAAGTTATGTTCGTGTCCTCCAACAAAAACAATGTTATTTTTAAAGTCGTTAGCAATAGTTTCTATTTGACGAACAAAATCGCTATACTGTTTATGAAAGTTATCAGTTTGAATACCTGCATGAGAACGTAACATATTTTTAAATGTTCCTAAAATAGGAGCCGGACTCATATGATCTTTTACAGAAAAACTTCCTCCATGCGGACCATTAGAATACATTGGATGATGCATAGCTACTACCACGTTTTTGTACCTATTCTTTTTAAATAAACTCCATAATTCTTCAATAAAACGTTCTCTAGTTTTTATGTCACAATTGTCATTTATTTTAGGCTCTTCATCCCAATTCATGATAAACCATTTACTGTCAATAGTAATTAGAGTTAAATTCTCATTAATATCAACCTTATCTAATCCACAACCGTTTTCAGGTAAAAATGAATCATTACCTAATGCTTTTTCAACTAGTTTTTCTTGTCTTTTTAATCCATCTACACCATTATACCAATCGTGATTACCAGGTATAAAAATACTTCTCCCTTTATTTTTTTTTGCAACTGCTGTTTGAATCTCTAAACGATATTTAGAAAGTTTATAATCTTGATGTTTTTTAGGATAAATTCCAACTGGATATACATTATCTCCTAAGAACAATGCAGTACTATTCTCTGTTGCATTTATAAGTTCTTTTTCAAAGAAGTTTAAAGAAGTAAGTTGATCACCTTCTTTCGCTACATTGCCTGCGTCACCAATTAAATAGAAAGTATAATTAGGTTTTTTAGTTGTTGTTTGTTGAGGTGTGTAGTTTTTAGAACTATACTGAGCTTTATAACTAGCACATCCATAAATACACACAGAAATTATAGCTAAAAGAAAGAATTTCTTCATAGTAGTTGAGTTAATCTAAACAAAAATACAAATTAGTTTACAGATGCTTAAAGTGAAGTCATATATGTATTTTTCATCTAAAAACAATAGTGAATATTGTGTTGATGAGAAGATGAAAATATATATAATTCAAATTATTATTTTTTTGCTTCAAAATCGGGACAATCAAGTCTGATTTCTGTAGTTAGTAGTTGCGTATTTAATAAATTACAAAAATGAGAGGTACCGCTTTTTTGATAGAACTTGCATCCGTAACAAGTTCTTTGTACTGAAAGAATTCCGTTTTTGTTTAGTTTATGAATTAAAGTACTTAAACTTTCAAATAAACTTTCTTTTTCTTGTTGTTCGAAATTATCTATTTGATTTTTTAATGGATTTGAAAACCCTTGAGTTTCATTTACAATCTCTTTTCCTTTTTCTGATAAAATAATCGTATAACTTCTATTATCTGAAGAAGAGTAATCTTTAATAATTAGTTCTTTTTTATGCAATACACGAATGGCATCACTTATGGTAGGTTTGGTAACATTAAATTCTTTGGCAAGATGACTTACATTACATAAATCTCGCCTATGAAAAGTAATGAAAATTAGAATTTGTATTTGAATGGGACTTAAACCTATAAGTTTTGCTTTTTCCCAAAGCAGCTTTTTAAAAACTTCAGAAACACGTTCTAAACCAGCAACTATTTTGCTAGAAATATCTTTTTCTTGTTGTTCTGGGTTAAAAGTACTTTCGTTCATAAAAAAAGCCTGTCTGAATTTAGTAGACAGGCAAAGTTAGTAATCCTAATTAAATTAATTGCAGTTTTCCATTTCTATAATTGCAAATCCGTTTTTTTGAATCACACTTACTACTTCTTCAGTAGCTTGTTCAATATGGCAAAGGCGACATTCTTTAGCCGTTAATTGTAATGTTTTAAAAGTTTTACTTTTTAGATACGTTTTACCAAAGTCAAATACAGTATTTGAATCAGTAATATGATTTGGCACTAAAATATCGAAATGCATTAATTTGCCATCTTCTCTGTTTACATAGGTGTCCCAAACTGATACTTTCATATTATTGAATTTTTACTTTATAGGGTAATGATAAATTTCCACTAGCTACACTAAATACATGATATACTCCGAGCATTGGTAAATTACTGTTACTTGTATTAACTTTCATAAAAGCAGTTACGCCATCGTAATTGAAATCAGATTTATTATTCATTCTGTAATTGGGAACAACAACTTTTATGGTATTCTTTTTTGTAGTTACAGGAAAACCTGGAGAATCCATATACATTGGCATTCCTGGATTTGTTGGTGGTAACACAACAGTTTTATCTGCTTTTTTAAATTGCTTTACTGAAAGCCCACCTGAAACTCTATCATCTTTATGTAATACAACCCAATGCGGATGCCATATAATTCCATCATTGTCGTATTTCTGATCATTATTTTCATCCCACAACGGAGTATCATCAAAATCAGGATGAGAAGTTAAAGCGAGTGCAACAATACCTGAGGTTTGATTAAAACCAACATCAGATGGTTGTAAAGATGTAGGGAATACATAACCTAAAACTGGTGCTCCATCTAATTGTCCCGCTTTTTTAGGAACAGTTTTACCAGCAAAACCTTTTACTTTAATTTCCCAAACTGTTACTCCCAAGTCTGTTTTATTTGTAACCTGTACGTTTTTAATACTAAAATTATCACTTTTATATTCCTTTTGCTGAGAAAAAGCAATTGTTATTGAAAATAATAGTATCGTTAATTGTTTAATATTAGTTTTCATATTATTTGTTTTAATAGTTAGGATTTTTTTTAGTAGGAATCCTAACTATGTTGGTTTTTAAAAAAATTATCCTTTTACATCTGCCATAGAAGCACCGAAGTTGATATGCAAAGCATTACCATTTGGTGTTACCAAAGCTGGTACTGATTTTACTCCTGCTGATTCAGCTTCAGCAATTCTGTTTCGATCTTCACCAATGTGAACGATTTCTACATTATCTGATCCAATTAAATTAACGATATCGTGTTCTGCACTTATACAAACTGTACAACCTGCGTGATAAAAAATTGATTTACTCATAATAATATGTATTGATTTTATATTTGTTTCTATTTTAATTACGATACAAATATAGTAAGGGATCCTAACTAAATAAAATTTTGATAGATTTTTTTCTAATCTTAACTCAGAATATATCGTGAAACCCTTGTGATATAAGGAAAGTAGCGGGTGTTTATTTTTCTCTTAGAATAAAGAAAAGTCTCTTAAATTATGTTATAAGAGACTTTTTAGTGTGTTATTTGTATTGAAATCCTTCAATTAAGAACTACACGATAGCATAGAACAACCTATTTTATGTCGAGCCCAATCTGGTCGTTTAGCAAACCATTTTTCGTATTCAGGTTGATTATCGTAAGGTTTTTTTAGCATTTGATATAGTTCGTCAATTAATTCATAATTTCCTTTATCAGCATCATCGATTGCTAATTGTGCCATGTAATTTCTCAAGACATATTTTGGATTAACTGAATTCATTTTAACTTTTCTTTCGTCATCTTCATTAGTTTCATTTTGTAATGCTTCAATGTAACTATTCATCCAATCGTTCCACTGCGATAAAACTTCTCCTTGTAAAGCTTTTTCGTTATAAAATGCGTATGTTATTTTTTCGATAGCTTTAGCTGTTGAATCATTTTTCGAAATTGAAGCTAAATTTCTAAAGAAGATGGTATAATCCGTTTCTATAAGTTGTAAAGCTTTTTCCAAAGATGAAATAAGTTCAACATAATCTCCATTGATAGAAAGACCAAGTTTTTGCATCATCATTTTAGAATATTGCTCAATATATAATCCTTCAAAAGTATCTAGAACCTCTTGAAGTGGTTCTACTTCATTAATCAAAGGGTATAGTGCATTTGCCAATTTGAATAAATTCCACATACAAATGTAGGGTTGATTACCAAATTTATAACGTCGATGTTGTGCATCAGTAGTATTTGGAGTCCACTCGTAATCAAAATCTTCTAACCAGCCATACGGACCATAATCAATAGTTAATCCTAAAATAGACATGTTATCAGTATTCATTACACCATGAACAAACCCAACACGCTGCCAGTGTACTACCATTTCAATAGTTCGATCTCTAATCGCTGTTAGAAAATCAAGATATTTTTGTTTTCCTTCTGAAGTAATTTCAGGATAGAAATGTTTGATGGTATAATCTGTAAGCAATTGCAGTGTTTCATGATTCTGACGAGCTGCTAAAATTTCAAAATTTCCAAAACGGATAAAACTAGGCGCAACTCTACAAACTACAGCTCCTTTTTCATAAGCTGGATTTCCATTATACATTACATCCCGTAACACTTGATCTCCAGTTAAACTTAAAGATAAAGATCGTGTAGTTGGAACGCCTAAATGATGCATAGCTTCGCTACACAAATGTTCACGAATAGAAGAACGAAGTACAGCCAGTCCGTCTGCCGTTCTGGAATATGGAGTTTCACCAGCACCTTTTAATTGTAATGCCCAATGTTCATTATTATGATCAATTTCAAAAAGGTTAATCGCCCTACCATCACCTAATTGTCCAGCCCAATTTCCGAACTGATGTCCACCATAACACATGGCATACGGATGTGTGTTTTCTAAAACTTTATTTCCAGTAAAAATCGATAAAAACTCATCTGATGTTGTATCTTCTTTAGTCAAACCTAAATGTTCAAGTAAAGTTTCCGATACATGTAAAAGTTCTGGTTTTGGTGTTTTTTTAGGTGTAGCATAAGAAAAGCAAGCATTGAATACTTGTCTTCTTGAATTTTCGTGATTGATATCAGGAGGAAGTTCTTCGGAGAATGTATTTCTGATAGTAAAGTTCATATTAAATACGTTGAGAAGAGACTGAATTTATAAAGAAATTCAGTCTCCATGTATATATTACAAAAATACTAAGAACTTAACTAATATTTTGCTGTTTGATGGCTCCAATAGTCGCTTTGGTGACAAACACACAGAAATACCCAATTCCAACAGAGAATACAACATCTCCAATAATTCTTAACCATTTTAAAGTTTGTACAGTTGGACTATAGAGAAGTTCAGCATCTCTAGCATAAGAATATCCCTTTGTTATAGATGTATATGCTTGAATAATTCCTATAGGTAATAAACTTAAAGCAACCATTAAAACTAGTCCAATATTAAGTAGCCAAAAGGCATTTCTAATCAACTTTTCATTCCATTGTTGATTTGAATAAAAGCGCAAGCATATTATAATGAACCCCATTCCAAGCATTCCATAAACTCCAAAAAGAGCTGTATGAGCATGTACTGCTGTGGTGTTTAATCCTTGAATATAATATAATGCAATTGGAGGATTAATTAAAAAACCGAACACACCAGCACCTAGCATATTCCAAAAAGCAACTGCAATAAAGAAGTATATTGGCCACTTATAGCGATGTATCCAATGATATTCTTTAAGTAAATTCCAGTTTTCTCTGATTTCAAACCCCATTAAAGTTAAAGGAACAACTTCTAAAGCACTGAATGTAGCGCCCAAAGCAATTGCTTGAACAGGTGTACCTGAATAGTATAGATGGTGTAATGTTCCTATAATACCACCAGCTAAAAATATTGTAGCAGAAGCAATAGAAGTTTTTCCAGCTGTTTTCATAGATATTATTTTCATTCTAGAAAAGATGTATGCAATAATTACTGTTGCAAAAACTTCAAAGAAACCTTCTACCCAAAGATGTACTAACCACCATCTCCAATAATTTATTACTGGAAGTGTACTATTTTCGCCATACATTAAACCTGAAAAAAAGAACATTCCAATTGCCATTACAGCAACTAATAAAATTGTTAGTAAATGTTTAGAGTCGTCTTTTTTTCGAATTGCAAAAATTACATGTCTGCCGACCATTAACATCCAAAGAATTAAACCAACTGCTAGTAATAGTTGCCAAAATCTTCCTAAGTCCATATATTCATAACCTTGATGTCCGAAGAAGAAGTTTGTGGTTAAATCTAAGAATTGATGAATTCCTAACCATTCTCCTAGCATAGAACCTAATACAATTATTAGTAGGGCAATGAATAGAAAGTTAATTCCAAATACTTGGTGTTTCATTTCTTTACCACTAATCATAGGGGCCAAGAAAAGTCCGGTAGCTAACCAAGTAGCAGCTATCCAAAATACAGCTAATTGTGTATGCCAAGTTCTGGTAACGGAATAAGGTAAAAATTCAGATAAATTAAAACCAAAGAAAGCCTGCCCTTCAACGGTGTAATGAACTGTAATAATTCCTAATACAACTTGCAAGGCAATTAAAAGTGTGATTACTAGAAAATATTTCAGTACAGCTTTTTGTGATTGAAACAATGATATATTCAAAAGTGTATCACTAGTTGGTTTTGTAATTGCTTCTCCCTTCTCATGGTTTCTGATATAGTAATAAGTCAGAATTCCTATAAATAAGAGTAATAATATGACCGAGAAACCAGACCAAATTTGAGAATCTGGAGTAATAGTATTGTCAATTAAAGGTTCGTGTGGCCAATTTGATGTGTATGTATAATTTTGATTAGGTCTGTTTGTACTAGCTGCCCAAGAGGTCCAAAATAAAAAAGCATTTAATTTTTTAAGTTTTATCGAATCAGTTAATGCTCCTTTTGGAATAGCATATTCTTCGTTTCCTTTGGAAAAAATACTGGAGTAGTAAATAGAATTCTGTTTAATTGCTTTTAATCGTTCTTCTGATATTATTATTTCTTTTGTCTGATGATTATAAGTATTTGTTTTAATTTCATTTACTAATCTTGCTTTTAGTGCTCCTTTCTGTTCAATATTGAGTTGTTCATAAGTGGTTTTAAAATCTTTATAAGCCCAATGGTTTAATAAAAATAGTGCTTCTTTATGAATCCAATCAGCTGACCAATCGGGAGCTACATAACTTCCATGTCCCCAAATTGATCCAACTTCCATTCCTCCAATGGATTCCCAAACGTTTTGACCAGTTTGGATGTCTTCTTTTGTATATACTACTTCATTTGTGTCTCTAACTTTCACAATATCGGGTATAGGTGGTTGTTGTTGATATACTTCAGTACCTACCCAAATTAAGGCCGCAAAAGATAGTACGACGACAATTATAAATCCTGTCCAAATTTTTCTCATTTCTAATTGTTATATAATTGATTTTCTGTTTGAATTGCTTTTTTGAATAAAATGTTATTCTCTAGGTGAATATGTTTATGTAAGTCTTGCTCAAAATCTTTTAATAAGGAAAACGCTATTTTGTATGAATTACAAGCATCTTTAGGAACGTTATAATTGTTTGATAACTCCTCAATTTTCCTAAAACGTTCTCCTTCGTCATCATGTTCTGTATGCATCATGTCTATAGGATTCTGAATAGTTTCGAAAGGAGGTTTCTCAAGTTTAGAATTATCTTTTGCCGCTTTGGCTATTTTTTTTATGAATGGAAAAAGAATAAGCTCTTCTTTTTTCATATGCATTGTAAGTTCGTCAGCACTTTTTTTGAATAGCTGTCTTATTTCGTTTAACTCAGGATGATTATCACCATGAACTTTGTAAATTTTATCTAGATAATGAATAACCTCAGGTACTTGTCTTTCAACGTACTTATGATGATTCTGATAAATATAGTCAGCGAGAAAATCTAAATTCCAATTTTGATAATCTGTTGGAGGAGCTGTTTGATTTAATAGGTCATTAATTTCATTTATAATTATTGATGAGGAAATATTATTTTCCTTCGACACAGTTTCTATTGTTCGATTTCCATTGCAACAGAAGTCTACTTTATATTTTTTGAATATACTAGCTGTTTTGTAGTTATTAGCTACTATTTCAGATACTAATGTTTTGTTATTTATATTCATGTCTAATGATTTTTATTCCAACGGTAAGAAGTGTTACTAGCTTTAGTATTTCTAGAACTACATAAACAACATGAGTGTAGTTGTTTTGGACTTCCTGATTTTGAATAATTAAATGTGCCCTTATATTTAATGAGGGTAATAAATACAATGTTTGTAATGCGAGAATTAAAATTGGTATTAAGAGATACTGAATGGGTTTTATGAAATTGTAAATCCTGTTTTTTAATGTAATACTTATGAGTACTAAAGAAATGAGAATTTCAACTTTATTTAAAGCGTTAAAAACCAAACTTCCAATTGATAGCCCAATAGGAAGTGTTACTCCTTCAGCTTTAAATTTTAACCAAGCCTCCATGAAACTTATAGCGGATATAAAACCAATCCAAAGAAATATTAACGCTATGTACAACTTGTTATGTTTCATAAAATATAAAAAGATCTTTTTATCTGTTATGTATTTAAATTTTTTATCGTTTTAACCAAAAAACATTCTTTTTACCTTTTGTGTATAAGATTTCGTGTAAGGTATTTGAAATCAACATTTCTCTTAATTCTTCTCTAATTTCTATGAATTTATGATGTAATGGGCAAGGAGATTTTTCGTTGCATTGTTTTAAGCCCAAAGCACACCCTGTATAAATCTTATCTCCATCTAATACACTTACAATATTCGCCAATGTAATTTCATTTAGCTTGTTTTCTTCAATAATAAAGCCACCGTATGGTCCCTTTATAGAACTCACAATATTATTCTTGGTAAGAATTTGTAATATTTTTCCCGTGAATGCTTCAGGAGAATTAATAGCTTTTGCAATAGCTTTTAGTCCAACCTTATTATCTAGGGTAGACTGTTCAGCTATATATATAGCGGCTCGTAATCCATATTCACAAGATTTAGAAAACATATAATTTGATTATAATGCAAAGGTAGTATTATTTTACAAAAGACAAAAATATCTTTTATAAAATAACACTAACTTAAGTTAGAAATGCTTTCGATTATTTTGACTTTAATCTATTAATCAATGAGTTCACTTTTAAAATATGCTTTGTTTTCTAAAGTTTTATGAACTGGACATTTCGCAGCAATTTCTAATAAACGAGCTCTTTGCTTTTCGTCTAAATCACCAACCAGTTTTATCTTTTTAGTAAAATGATCGTGTCTGTTGATTCCTTCTGAAGTTATTCCTAATTCTTCACTAGATTTTTTTACACGAGTAACATATACAAACACCTCTTGTAAATCCCACTGTTTTCTATTGGCATACATTTTAAGTGTCATAGTAGTACAAGCAATTAAAGCAGCATTAAGATAATCGAAAGGAGAAGGACCAAAATCATCTCCACCAACACTAGCAGGTTCATCAGCAATTAAACTGTGGTTGCTAGTTTGAATTTTTGTTGTGAAATTATCTTCAATTAAATTTAAATGCCCCACAGCTTGTTCTTTAGCTGAATCTAAGTTTACTTTTGCTTTTTTAGGAAAATAACGTTGTACCCAAGCTCCAATAACATTACCTGCATATTTACTATCTTCTGAATTGGTTAATAAATGATCTGCATTATCTAACGTTACAAAACTTTTTGGATGATGCGCGTTATGATATATTTTCTCAGCATTTTTAATACCCACAATAGCATCTATTGGAGAATGAAGAATTAAGATAGGTTTTCTTAATTCTTTTACAATACTTGGTAAATCTGTTTTCGTGAAATTATCAACAAATTCTTTATTAATTTTAAAAGGTCTTCCTCCAATATTCACATTTACTTCTCCTTTTAGTTCTACTTCGTGAATCCCATGAGAGAATAAATGAGTTACATGTTCTACATCGGCTGGTGCACCAATTGTTGCTATAGCTTTTACTGAAGTTAATTCTGCTGCTGCAGTAAGTACAGCTGTACCACCAAGAGAATGCCCAACTAATAAAGAAGGAGCTTCAAAATTAGTATTCATATATTCACTTACTGCAACTAGATCGGCAACATTTGCTGAAAAATGACTTTCATGAAATTCACCTTCACTTTTACCTAAACCTGTAAAATCGAAACGAACAACCCCAAAACCATAATTAGTAAGCGTTCTACTGATATTTTTTACTGCACTTAAAGAACTAGTACACGTAAAACAATGTGCAAAAATGGCAAAGAAATCAGGTTTTTGATTTGCTGGTAATTCTAAAAAAGCATTTAAAATTTGTCCTTTACTATTAGGTATTTTCAGTTTAGATCTTTTCATGAAGTAATATTTTATTTACAAGTTTTATGTCGAGTTGAATAATGATTACTTACTAAAAAGAAAAGTTGCGATTATTTCAGCTTATCAGCATATAATTTTCTAAGCTTAGAAAGCTTTGGAGTAATCACAAAGTTGCAATATCCTTGTTCCTTGTTGTTTTCGTAATAGTTTTGATGATAATCTTCTGCTGCATAGAAAATTGGCATTTCACTTACTTCAGTAACAATTGGATTATCAAAGTAAGGTTGTACTTGTTTTATTACTTCTTCAATAATACTTTTCTCTTCTTCATTCTGATAGTAAATAACAGAACGATATTGAGTGCCAACATCTGCTCCTTGACGATTTAGCGTTGTAGGATCGTGAGTGGTCATAAAAATGATTAAAATTTCTTGAAAAGAAATTACATCAGGATGATAAGTAATCTGAATTACTTCTGCATGTCCTGTTAATCCAGAACAAATTTCTCTGTATGTCGGATGCCCAGGAGCGTTTCCGCCTGCATAACCAGAAACTACTTTTTCAACACCTTTTATTTGATTAAAAATGGCTTCAGTACACCAAAAACATCCACCGCCAACTGTAGCTATTTTAGTTTTCATCGTCTAATTGAATTGATAAAGAATTTACACAATAACGTAAACCACTAGGTTCGGGGCCGTCAGGAAAAACATGACCCAAGTGAGAATCACAAGTATTACAAACAATCTCAACACGAATCATTCCATGTGAAGAATCTTTATGATACTTAATAGCATTCTCTTGTATTGGCTGAGTAAAACTAGGCCATCCAGAACTAGAATCAAATTTTATTGAAGAATCGAATAATGGTGTACCACAGCAAGCACAGTAATATTTTCCTTCAGTAAACGAAGTACAGTGTTCTCCACTAAAAGGTCTTTCAGTTCCTTTTAATCTAGTAATCATAAATTGTTCAGGAGAAAGGATTTCTTTCCATTCTTCATCAGTTTTTTCAACTCTCTTGTCAGGAGTTGGATTACCATTAACGGTAAAGTGTATAATATTTTTCCAAGTAAGCATAATTGTATGTCGTAATAATTCAAGAAACCTTGCGTTATAAAAATTGCTAAAGTTTAGTTACTTTTACTAAACTAAATTACGGATTTATGAGCACTATTCTAGAAAAAGCAGAAAGTTTTGTGATGAATACTTTAAATGAAAAACTAGACAAAAAATTAGTTTATCATAGCTTATCGCATACACTTCGAGTAGTGGAAAAATCTTCTGAATTAGCTGAAGAAGCGAAATTATCAGAAAATGATAAAGAGTGTTTAGTTTTAGCAGCTTGGTTTCATGATACAGGTTTTACTGTAGACCCTAAAAATCATGAAGTAGAAAGTACAATTATTGCATCTGATTTTTTATCTAAAGAAGGAGTAGAAGAGGAGAAAATAGAAGTTATTAAGGGAGCTATTTTAGCAACTAAAATGGATGTTGAACCAGTTTCTGAATTAGAAAAGCTACTAAAAGATGCCGATTGTTCTCATTTAGGAAGTAAGAATTATAATGAGTTTTCTCAACTACTTCATAAAGAAATAGAGTTATTATCGGATTCAAAAATTAAAGATACAGATTGGATAAAAAAGAATATTGATTTTTTAACTAACGGACATCGTTTTTATACAGATATTGCTGTAAGAAAATGGGAAAAGCAAAAATCGAAAAATTTAGCACAGCTTTTAAAAACTGAGAAAAAAATTAAGCAAGAACAAAAGAAATTATCTCAGAAAAAAGAAGAACTTCAGTTTAAAAAAGATAAAGTTGAGTTACCTGAAAGAGGAATTGAAACAATGTTTCGTGTTGCATTGAGAAACCATATTACACTAAGTGATATTGCTGATACAAAAGCCAACATTTTACTTTCTGTAAATGCAATTATTATTTCTATGGCATTATCTACATTAATTCCAAAATTAGATAATCCTTCTAACGGGTATTTAATAGTACCAACAATTATTTTCGTTGTTTTTACTGTAATCTCTATAATTCTTTCCATATTAGCAACACGACCTAATGTTACTCAAGGAAAGTTTACAAAAGAAGATATTGCAAACAAGAAAGTAAATTTGATTTTCTTTGGTAACTTTCATAAAATGAGTTTGCAAGAGTTTGAATGGGGCATGAGTGAAATGATGAAAGATCGTGATTATTTATATGGATCTTTAACGAAAGATTTATATTTTTTAGGACTAGTTTTAAACAGAAAATATAGCTTATTACGCACTACTTACACCGTATTTATGATAGGAATTATTGTAAGTGTTATTGCTTTTGCAGTAGCTTTTTATAATCAAAGTGCGGGAGTTGTTCCAGTTGCTTAATTCCTTGTCAATAGATAGTTTGAAGGAAAACTTTCTTTTAAGCTAAAAATATGTTGAAAAATGATAGGGTAAATTTCTATTGAATTGTATTACATGAGTAATAATTTAAAAAATAATTCTCATGAAGTTTATCAAAAATCTATTAGTAATTAATTTAGCATTAATCTTATTTGTTTCTTGTAATGATGATGATTCTGATGTTGTAAATCCAGACAATGGTTCTGCAACTTGTGAAAAAGTTGACTTTACAATTTCTGAAAATATTGGATTAGATTTAAAATTCGAAGCAGAAAAGAAAAATGGATACACATATACTTTTCAGGTAAATCAAAAAGATGCAACAGGTAAAACTGAAGAGTCAAAAGATACAAGTAAAGGAGAAAATTCATTTGTTTGGGGAATTGGAGAAGGAGAGTATACTGTTTGTTTAACTGTAGCAATTGCAAATAACGATTGTACTCCAGATAAAACGTGTAAAACATTAATTGTAACTGCGAAAAATGTAACTGATTTTAATAAGCCAGAAACAGAGAAAACTGTTGTTTTTAAAGATAATGATGGTAATTATAAATTAAGATTCTTGGACAAAGACGGAAAAGAAGTAAACTAAAAATACAAAGAGCCTCAATATTGAGGCTCTTTGTATTTTATATAGTTGTTAATTATATTTTTTTAATCAATTCATCAATAGATAAATAAGATTTTGAGTTTACTTCTTCATTATAATTAACTTCTACTCGAATAGCTTTTAATCCAGAAACTCCTTGTAAATCTTCTAATTCTAAAATCTCTACTTCCCCTAATTGGTTTTTAGATTGTAAATACTTTATATATTTTAAGTACTCTTGCGCATCTTTATCTTGAGAATAAACAATGGCTATTTTCCCAGGAGTTGTTAAGCGTTCTGTAGTACCTTTAATGTGTGCTTTATCTATTCTCTTTTTTATGATTTCATAACGAATGTTGTAAGCACCATCTACATCAAATTGTTTTTCATCCATTCTAAATTCAATAGCTAAAGGATTGCTATGAACTAAAATTAATGATGCAACGCGTAAGTCATGATCTAAATCTTTCCTCAAGTTATAAGCAACATTTTCCATTTCGTAAGTGGTTTGCAATTGCCATAATCTTAAATTATAAAGATATAAAGGATCGTACTTTTTTTCTTTTGTAATTGATTGTCCGATATATAAATTATATTCTACACCATCTGTTTTGTAACGTTCAAAATAATGCGGGAATATCTTTTGAGCTTCTTCTTGTTTTTTATCGATAAACTTAGCTAGTTTGTCATTAAGTTTTGTAACACTATTTTCATAGTCTTTTCTCTTTTCATAAACAACTTGAAGATTGTTGTCTAATAATCCTAAATAATCATTTACAACCTGAGTAAGTTCGTTGTTGATTTCTTTGATATGATTAAAAACAGGATAAATATCACGTTTTAAAAAGTCTAAAATAGCAACTTCATCTCCAGCTTTCATTCCTTTTTCAACTTCAACTAAATAATCTTCTACACGATACATTAATTCATCATATATAGGCAAGTTTTCTTTTAAACAAGCTTTTCTTAAAACATGAATTGCAGATTTTAACTGCTTTGTTAAATCTTGTTTAATGGCTAAATTTCTTGCGTGTGAAGAGCCTTTAATGTCTGATTGTCCGTACAAAGGATAAACATCGTTAAAAGTGATTTTTTCTATTTTGGCATCTTCTTCCTGATCTAAAAGTGCATTTTGATAGTTTTCAGCAGCTTCGTAAAAACGCCATTTAACAGCAGGATGAATAGAAGTGTAATATTCTTGAATAGTTGCTTCAAGAATATTCATATATTCTTCTGAATTACGTTCTGCAGCAGCTTGAAAAACAGGAATAATATCTTTAAGTTTCTGTTTGTTTACAGAGTTTAATTCATAAGCTCTTGGTGAAGCTATTTCTATAAGAACTAAATCTTGACTCGTACTGTTCTTAATAGGTATAAGGATAATACTACCAATTTCTCGGTCTTCTAAGTTTTTTGAAAATTTATTCCCACCAGATAAATCTTTGTAGTTTTTAGTATCAGAAATTACAATGCTCTCATTTTCTCTGAAAATTTTACTTATTAAATGATTGCAAAAATATTCATTACAAGTAATTTGAGTTTCTTGATTAAGAAGTATACTTTCAGATCTTTTTACTCTTACACTTCCATGAGAAATATTACTGATGTCAAAAACAGAATACCCTACTTTTAAATCTTTAATAACATAAAAATCACGTAAGTTATCTCTTAATTTTTCTGTCATACTTTGATCTTCCTTCCTAACAAGATTATCACGAATAGAAGTGATAGTTTCGTCTGCAGTAACATCGAAAAGATTCATGATACCAAAACCTTTAAAAGTATAAGAGTTTGGAGGGAATTTTTCTTTCCAAATTTCAATATTATCAAAATTATCTAATAATAATTTAATATCGTCTTCAGTGATTTTTGGAGCATTTTCAGTAGGAGTAATGTCCATAAAATCACCATTAAATGCAACTCTATAATGTTTTGTAAAGTCGCTGATTTTATCTGGGATATCAAAATAAAACGGACGTTTTAAGTCTACATGATAGTTGTATATAGAAGATAGAATTAATGTACAGGCATAAATATACATAGCATCTTGTTCGAAATTTCTTACTTTAAATTCATAATCATCACCTGCATTATTTAAAATATTATCGAAACGTTCTGTGAATTTAAAACATGTAAAAGAGAATGGAATTGTAGCTGCTTTTATTTCATTTGTTGTTAGTATTTCAGGAAATAAAGTGTCTAATAATATTTCTATTAATTCTTCATGTTTGTTTAATAAAGAAAAATCGGAAAAGCCACTAATTAATTCAGGAACTTTTTCAATTTCTTTAACCATGTTTAAAGCAGATTGATGATAAGGATGATTTTCAAACTCTTTAGCAGCATATTTTTTATATACATCATACACTTTTTTAAAGCTGATGTTGATATGTAAAGGTAATTCTAAATCAATATTATCATGAAAGCTTCTAATGGTCATCTTCATCTCTTTTTGGTAATTACAAAATTACGAAATGTATTTCTTAGTCGTATTGATCTATGACAACTTGCAGAATTGAAATAAAAAAAGCCATCTTTTAAGATGACTTTTTAATGTTTTAATGAAATCCGTAATCTCTAATTTCTCCTTTTTTTCCTAAACTGTTAAATTTCCAGCTGAACCCAAGCATAAAATATTGTTGTAAAACTGTACTTTCCGAGTCTTCGATATAGTTACCAACGGCATTTCTTCTTGCATTGGTATTTTGATTCAATAGATCGTATGCTTTTAAGGTAATTGTTCCTTTATCTTTTAATACAGAATATGCTAAAGTAGAGTTCCAAAACCAAGCCGATCTGTTAAATCCAATAACATTTGGGTTAAATGTATAACGGATGTCATTTCTCCATTCTAATTTTTTAGGTACATTGGTTCTTGTTCTTATACGAAATGAATGCCTAGTGAAATTTTGATCTGCTCTATTATTAACATTAAACTGAGTATTTGTAAAAGCAATTTCGTAGTTAGGTTCTATAACTATTTTTTTATTCCAATTAAATTCAAGCCCTAACCTAGGAGTAATAGAGCTGGTTTTTGTTGTGTTTTTTATTTCATTTAAGATATTAATACTTTTTGAAGAATTGTATCGTAGCCCTGTTCTGATGTTAAGCGTAGATATTGAATCTAATTTAATTCCTCTATTATAACTACCACCTCCATAAAAACTATACGCACCATCTGCATTTTCATATGTAGTTGTTCTTACTAAATTGTTTCCAATTGTTGTTTTACTTACAATTTGATTGTTTGTAATATCTCCACCTCCCCAAAAGAAGAATCCAGTTCTTTTTTGCCAGTTGTATTTATTAAAATTTGCGAAAATTCTGTGATTCTGGCTTGGTCTAAGGTTAGGGTTACCAGTTACAATGTTAGATGGATTAGATACATCTGTGAAAGGTTGTAATTGAGTTATTCCTGGAGCATTATTATCTAAATTATATCCGATGTAAACTCTAGCTTTGGAAGGAAATCTATAACGCATACTAGCATCAATAGTAACATTATTAAAATCTTTGTTTAAACTTAAGTTAGGCCTTAATACATCTTCATTTTCTAATGTTCTAATAGTTTGTCCTATGTCAAAATCTAAATTAAATGATTTTGTGTCGTATGTAATTCCAACTAATGGAGTTTTAGTAATATCATTAAATGTAAAGTTGGTACTTAAATCAGTGTTGAAATTAGTAAAATCCTGTGTAGTATTATCAAAATCAAAAGTGCTTTCAACTCTAGTTCTTTCATCTATTCTATAACGATAGTTTAAATTAATAAATAACTTTTTAGCGATAATTGGTTGACGATACGATAAACGAGTTCTAAATCCGTTTAAATCACTCGTAATATCTGTTTTTTGATCTCGTATTTCAGTGTTAGCATTTATTCCAAACGTCTCAATTGTTGAGTTATTAAAATCTTCTCCTTCAGTTTGATCAATTTGATTTGTAATAGAGGCTTTAATAAAACCACCTTTGTTACCAAATTTTTTAGTAATGTCGATTCTGTTTTGAAAGTTTTTAGCTTCTGAAGTAGAAAATGAATTACTTGAAAACCTGTTTGTAAGTGTTCTATTTTCATCTAATGTTTCATCAGATTGAGTGAAGTTTGAACTTCTATCATTAAACGTAAAACGAGGTGTAACATTAATTAAAAAAGTAGAATCTATTTCAATATCTAAATCAGCATCAAAATTATGATTGTCATTTTCTGTAGTACTGCTAGAATTTGAATTTGTAAAATAACGAAGTTCTCTAGTTTGAGTAGGATCATTTTCGTCTTGTACTTGAACAGTATATTCTCTATTACTTCTATTTATGTTCTCTGAATCACTACCCGAATAAAAGTAATTTGCATTAAGATCAACTCCTTTTCCATATTCATCGGCATAAGTTGCTCCACCAGTTCTAGAAGTAACAATACCTTGTCCGCCTCCAAAACTTCTACCTCCAATAGAGAATCTACCATTACCAAAAAAACTGGCTCCACCACTATTACCGAACATTTTGGTGATTTCACCAAAACTAAATCCAGGAGAGTTAATGTTATTGGTTCCGGCTAATACACTAAAACGAGTATTATTGTCGAATCTATTTACAATAGTAGCAGCTTCGTAACGTTCGTCTGTTCCGCCTCCAGCAGCAACTCTACCAAACCAACCTTTATTGTTTTCTTTTTTTATTGTCAGGTTAATCGTTTTATTGTTAGCATCTCCTTTTTCACCAGAAAAAGCTTCAGATTTTGACTTTGTATCTGTAATTTGAACTTTTTCTATAATTTCTTTTGTAAGATTTTTTGTGGCTATTGTAGGATCATTTCCAAAGAAAGGTTTACCATTCACTAGAATTTTATTTACAGCTTTACCATTAACAGTTATTTGGCCTTCTTCGTTAACTTCAACTCCGGGAAGTTTTTTTAATAAATCTTCCACATTAGCATCCTTTTTCGTTTTAAAAGATTTTACATTAAATTCTAATGTGTCTTTTTTTATCGTTATGGGTGCTCTAGATTTTATAACTACTTCATTTAATAAATTCGATTCTTCTTTTAAGAAAATCGTTTCTAAATTTATTTTTGAATCTTTATCTAAAAGAATTGGTTTGCTATACTCATCCATTCCGATAAAAGATATAAATAGTTTTATATTTTTGTTGTATACTTTTCCTTCTAAAGTGAAGTTTCCGTTACTGTCTGATATTGTGTAAGATAATACTGTGCTGTCTTTTTCTTTTTCTAAATGAATTGTTGCTGCTTCAATCGGTGTTTTTTCTTTTTCAGATTTAATAGTACCAGAAATCTTAAATTTATAAGATTGTGCATAAGCACCAAAAGATGTTATTAAAGCAATAATTAACAATGTTTTTTTCATATGTCCCCTTTTATTTTAAAGACGCCAAAAATATTTGACTCTGTTTAATTGTAAAAATGAAATGTATTGAAATGTGATTTTTTGGTGATCAACCATATCGTTTTTAATATTCAAGTTTCATTTTGAATAAATTGAAAACGTTTTCATAACATTTTATTCTTTCAAATAAATTAGTGACAAAAGAACAAAAAAAAGAAACGATATAAAGTTAATATAAGTTAACAATGGTTAAGAAATGTTAATTTTTATAAAAGGAAAAAAATGAGGTTGTTTTTATAGTTGAAAATATTTGATATTATACAAATAAAAAAGCTTCTAAATTCTTGAAATTACTAGAATTAGAAGCTAAAATGTTTCTTAATTTACCTTTAGTGATAAATAATAATGATAATTAACTACCACTATTATTTTTGTCTGAAATAAATACTAATAGGAACACCGTTAAAGTTATAATGTTCACGAAGTTTATTTTCTACAAACCTTCGATATGGATCTCTTATGTATTGAGGAAGATTTGCGAAAAATGCAAACTGAGGTGTATGTGTTGGTAATTGCATACAGTATTTAATTTTAATGAACTTACCTTTTGTTGCTGGAGGTGGGGTTTGTTGCATAATTTCCAACATGGTTTCATTAAGTTTACTCGTTTGTATTTTACGTTTTCTATTTTGGTGAACTTCAACAGCAGTTTCTATAGCTTTAAATATTCTTTGTTTTGTTAAAGCAGAGATGAATACAATCGGAACATCTGTAAATGGTTCTATCGTTTTTCGAATTTTATTTTCGAAATCACGCATGGTATTGGTTTCTTTTTCAACTAAATCCCATTTGTTAACTAAAATAACTACACCTTTTCTGTTTTTTTCAGCAAGCCAAAAAATCTTTTCGTCTTGGCCTTCGAAACCACGAGTTGCATCTACCATAACAATGGCTATGTCACAATATTCAATTGCTCTTACAGCACGCATTACAGAATAAAATTCTAAATCTTCTTTAACTTTCGATTTTTTACGAATTCCAGCAGTATCAACTAAATTGAATTCAAATCCGAAACGATTATATTTTGTATCAATAGAATCTCTTGTAGTTCCAGCGATATTTGTTACAATATTTCTGTCTTCTCCAATTAAAGCATTAATAAAGGAAGATTTACCAGCATTTGGTCTACCTACTACAGCAAAACGTGGTAAGTCATCTTCTATTTGTTCTTCTTCTACAGGTTCAGGAATTTCTTCAACAATAGCATCTAATAAATCACCAGTTCCACTTCCGTTAACAGATGAAATAGTGTGATAATCACCTAAACCTAAGTTGTAAAATTCAACAGCATCAGCAGCACGCATAGCGTTATCTACTTTGTTTACTGCAATAAATAGAGGTTTATCTACTTGACGTAAAATTTTAGCAACTGCATTATCCATAGGAGTAATACCTTGTTCTACATCAACAACAAATAAAATAATATCAGCTTCATCTATAGCTAACTGAACTTGTTTTCTAATCTCTCCTTCAAAAATATCATCTGATCCTACGATGTATCCACCAGTATCAATTACAGAGAATTCTTTTCCATTCCATTCAGATTTCCCATAATGGCGGTCTCTAGTTACACCGCTTACAGAATCTACAATGGCTTCTCTTCTTTTAATTAATCTGTTGAATAATGTAGATTTACCTACATTTGGTCTTCCTACAATGGCTACAATACTATTCATGCTGCAAAGGTAGCGTTTCTATAAAATAAAACAACTATTGAAGTGCATCAATAGTTGTTTTTTATGAATACGCAAATTAGTTCTTATTTTACATTCTGATAGATACTTACAGTTCCACTATCTTCATTTGAAACAAGTACTAAGTCTTTTCCATTAGGACTGTCTGCAGCAGGAATAACTAACAGACCTTCTGGTGCTTCGTCGCCTTCGTGAGATAAAATTGATAAAAATGTAGGTGTAGTAGGTGTTGTAATATCATAAACTAATACCTGATCAGTTCTTTCTAATCCAACAAAAAGAATATATCTTTCATTACCTATGTTTAATACTTCTACCGCTTCTGGTTCTGCACCTTTGTCATCACTTCTTTTATCTTCATCATTAAATCTTGCAGGAGTTAATTCTAAAGTTTTACTAGCAATACTATTACCACTATCATACACTAAAGTTCCGTTTTCAGACCAAATACTGAAAGAACGAGCACCATAAGAATATAACTTGTCATAATCGCCATCGCCATCGGTATCACCTAAATCTAATGCAATTTTTAATCTACCTAAATCTTCTTCTTTTTGTAAATCAGTAGCGTTAGGAAAAGCAGTTGGGTCTAAATCAATTTTCTTGATTCTTTTTTCGTTTACAAAAATATCTTCGTCGTCGTCTTCAGTATCTGTTCCTTTATCGTCAATGTATTCTCTAGCATCACCTTCGTTAGCAGAAATAATATATCCAACTCCATTTATATTTACATAAGTAATCGCATCTGGTTGATACATTCCGTAAACTGGAACACTTCTTAATTCAGTTTTACCATCTTCATTACTAGGATCGATTTCGTTTCCTGCTTGGTTATAATCTTTAAAACCTAAAGGATAAATTGCTTCAATAGATTTTGAAATTAAATTTACTTTAGCAATACCATTATTTTCCTGTAAAGAAACCCAAGCTGTTTTAGAATCATCTGAAATAGCAATGTATTCAGGTTCAACATCTGTAGCTAAATTCGCATTAGGACCAAATACTCTAAATCCATTGGCTTCTAAAGAAGCTTCTTGTCCATTAAATGCATTAAAGTCTAATGTAGTTACTTGGCTGTTTTCAATATCAATAATACTCACACTACCTTCAGGATCATTTGTGTACAAAGCATTCGGTTCTCCTTCATTAGCACAAACTAATAACTTACCATCTTTAGAAAAAGTAACCATGTCGGGTAATGCTCCAACTGTGTAAGTATTAATTAAAGTATTATTTTCTGCATTATATAAAGCAATTTTCCCATTGTTTTGTTTTACTTCATCTTCTAAAGCAATAGCAATTTTACCGTCATAAGCAGAAATGCTATTTGGAGCACCACTCATTATAGGAATAGAAGAAACTTGTTGAGGTGCAACTAAGTTTTCAATATTATAAACAGAAATTTCTTTTGATTCAGCATTTACAACAAATAACTTTTTTGTTTTTTTATCGTATGCTGAAATTTCAGCAGCTCCTTCACCACCTACATTAATGGAACTTAAATATTGAAAATTCACAGTTGTGTCAACTGGAGTAGGAACTGGATCTGTAGTTTTATCATCGTCGCAGCTTACTAAATTTAAAGCAAGGACAAATAGTAAAGTTTTAAATAAATTTTTCATGGTTGATAATTTTGACAAAAATTTATTTAAAACTTTACTTAAAAGTTATGTGAAGTAAAATAGTTTGTTATGTTAAACTTACGAATGTTAAGTTACTCTTTATATCCAAATCTTCTTAATTGTTTATCGTTTGAACGCCAGTTTTTATTCACCTTTACATAAAGATCTAAGAAAATCTTTTTGTCAAAGAAGTGTTGTAAACTTTTACGAGCTTCAGTACCAACACGTTTAATTGCAGTTCCTCTATGACCAATAATAATTCCTTTTTGTGTTTCTCTTTCTACCATAATTACAGCTCTAATTTTTATGATATTAGGTTCTTCCACAAAACTTTCAGTTTCTACTTCTACAGCATAAGGAATTTCTTTCTTATAGTGTTGTAAGATTTTTTCACGTATAGTTTCATTTACAAAGAAACGCTCAGGTTTATCTGTTAATTGATCTTTAGGATAAAAAGGAGGAGAATCTGGTAATAACTCAATAATTTTATAAAAAACGGTTTCTACATTAAACTTTTCTAATGCAGAGATTACATAAACAAAAGAGTTAGGTACTTTATTTTTCCAATATTCTATTTTTTCTTCAACTTGTTCTTGACTAGAAGTATCAATCTTATTTAATAATAAAATAACAGGAATTTTGCTGTTAATTATTTTATTAAAAAAGGCTTCATTTTTTAACTCTTTCTCACCAACTTCAACCATGTAAATTAATACATCTGCATCATCAAAAGCAGCTTTTACAAAATCCATCATAGAATCTTGTAACTCATACGCTGGTTTTATAATACCAGGAGTGTCAGAAAAAACAATTTGATAATCATCACCATTTACAATCCCTAAAATACGATGTCTAGTTGTTTGTGCTTTAGAGGTTATAATAGAAAGCTTTTCACCAACCAAAGCATTCATTAAGGTTGATTTTCCAACATTTGGGTTTCCAATAATATTTACGAATCCTGCTTTATGTGTCATAAGGGCAAAGGTAAGTGTTTTTATGAGTGTCAATTATAAAATAATACTATAGTTTTTTGAAAAAAGTTAAAATAAATTTGGTAGACTGTTTTAAAAGTGTGTATATTTGCCGTCCAATATCGCGGGATAGAGCAGTAGGCAGCTCGTCGGGCTCATAACCCGAAGGTCACAGGTTCGAGTCCTGTTCCCGCTACTAGATTTGACAAGGCTTTCAATTTTTTGAAAGCCTTTGTTTTTTATAAATAATTTAAAGTCATTTAAATTTAAACCTGATTTTATAAAAAGCGATAAGCTTCACAATAATATTATTGTGAAGCTTATTTAAATTTAAAATAAAAGTAATTGCTGTTTTAGGATAGCTTACCTATAGATAGCATTTAATAATCTAGTATCTCCATAACTTAATCTATTAGCTCCTGTTTCTACATTACTATTAAATGGCTGACCATTATCTCTTCTTACCATATCCCAACCAATTGAATTAGGGAATCGTCTTGATGGATATAACATAATAGAACTAAAATCAAATGCTCCATAGGCGTATCCCATTTTAACAAAATTATAGTAGTTCTGCATTTGAGCATTTCGATCTACATAAATGTAATTATCTCTATCAGGTCTTTGATGTTCATGGATTAAACCTAAAGCATGTCCTAACTCATGAATTGCTATACCAATTGTCATGTTTTGAAGTGACAAATCTTGCCTTCCACCAACCATTCCTAGTTGTGAGTAATTTCCTTGACCAGTAAAAACTCGAATATAATTTCCATTTCCAGTTCCATATTGAAATCTTACTCTAGTTTGATTTGAAATAATCTGCATTGCTTGTGACATAACTTGTCTACCATACGAACTAAAGTTACCGTCAAATACATAATATACTGTATTACCATACCAAGGTCTTCCTCTTGAAAAATCATAACCAGCTCTAGATTGAATGTCATCTGTAGTTTCAGAGTCTGTCATGAATTCTTCTATTCTTTTTTTCGACATAAGTATATCTCCATCAACAAGAAACTTATCATCAAAAGTTTGAACATTCATTTTTTTGTTAACTACATTAATAGTTTTAAAAGGAATATCCATGAAAAAAGGATTTGAACTTACTTGTTCTTCAGCTAAGACTTCAGGATTATCGTCATTTTCGTTTTGACATGAAATTAATCCTGTAATTGACATTAATAAAATTAAAAAATAATAAATGCTTTTTTTCGATTGTTTACTAAAAGCGATTAAAAATGAAGGGTTTTTTAATACTCTCATAATTTGAAAATTTAATGTTAATATTTTGTTAATAGTGTTGCTAATTAACTTCTTAAATTTTCATAAATGAAGATGTAAGTTAATTTATTTCGATATAGTTACCTTTTGTTACTTATTCTGTTTAATTTTTTTTAATAGCTGTAATTACTGTTATATTTTAAACTTAAATATTATATGTTTTGTATAAATCGATTTAATTCATCTTTGAATTCTAGATTCATTTTCTTTCTTATCCTAGATCTAGTCATTTTTACAGAAGCAATAGTTGTTCCTCTTATTTGAGAGATTTCTTTGTTGGAAAGATTTAGTTTTATTAAAGAACAAACTTCTCTTTCTGTTTTTGTTAGTTTAGGATATTTATCAATTAAATTTTGAATAAAATCTAGGTTGATTTTAGAATCGTTTTGATATAAAGTTATTAATCTCTCTTCTGTTAGGATTTTAGATTTAATATCAATCTTGATTTTTTTAATCCCGTTAGAAATATCTTTTTTTTCGGGTAGTTGATTAATGTTATCAAGAATAGTTTTTAAAAAATCTCTTTTAACTTTACTAGAAATTAATATGTTTTCTACTTTATTATTTACCGATGATAATTCTCTTGAAAGAGTGTTTTTTTCATTAACAGTGTTTTTCAACTTAAGCTCATTCAGTTCATTTATTTGAAGCTGATTTTTTTGATGAATGTTTTTTACTCTAATTAGCATCAATAGTATAATGATAGTTAAAAGAGTTAAGCTAATCGTTATTATAAAGTAAATTATTTTTTTGTGAAATGCTTCTTGTTTACTTAAGTGTATTTCTTTTTCTAATTCTAATTGGTCGTTAAAATTTTGTTCTTGAATTTTTAAAAAATTATCTTTTAAAATTTTAAAATCGGTATTATTCTGTTCGTTTTCTAGTTTTAATTTATTAATTATTTCACTTTGAAATTTAATTGTTTTATTTTTAAAATTATTATCATTTAAATACTTTAATTTACTATTAATAAATTTTTTAAGGTATCTGTTTAATCTTTCGTTGAAGATTTCTTTTCTTTCTTTAAAATAGTTTGTAATAACTTTATCTGTAAGTTCAACTTTTTTGTGATTTTTTAATTTAGCATAGCAAACAAACTGATTTATTTTGCTGAAAATATCATATTTATTTTCGTTGCTTTTCAATCTAACTTTTTCAACATGTTTATACAAATTTAATGCCCGATGAAAATTACCACGTTCAATTTCAATGTGGGCTAAATTTTCTTCGATATTTACTAAAAATAGAGGGTGTTTTTCATGATTCAATACATCTTTGGCTTTAATAAAGAAAGATTCTGCTTTTTTATTATTTTTTGTAAAATAATAATGACACCCAATATTATTATAAGCTGAAGAGTTTAATAAGTTATTTCCTAACTCTTTTGTCTCGTTTAAAGCCTTAAAATAAAATTTTAAGGCCTCTTGATTTTGATTTTTTTTAAAATTTATAGAAGCTATATAATTATAAATATGAAATCTTCTATGATTTTTTTCTGGACATAAGCTATTAAGAACATCTAGTGCTTCATAAAAATGTTTTAGAGATTGATCTAATTGTTCACATTTCATTAATAACAAAGCCATTCCATATTTTATAGAAAAATCGGTGTATGATTTTTTTAGTCTTTTTGCTAGTAAATTATTGGCTATTCTTAAATGTTTAAAAGCTTCTGATTTTTTATTTTGTAATAAAAAACATTCAGCAATTAATCTGTTAGATAAAATTTGTAATTCTATATTATTTGTTTTTATACCTTTTTCTTTTTTCTCTACAGCTAATTTGTAATAGAATTTGTAATTTTTTTCTATGTTAGTGTTTAATAGAGAATCTAATAAGTATAAATCAACATCTTTTTTTTTATAATTAGATTCCAAACAATTTTCAATTGTTTCAAAATCGGATGAATAATGTGAAGAGAACGCTAAATATATAAGACAACATCCTATTATTATAATTACTTTTTTCATAATAGTATCGTAAGATGACCTTGATTTAAAGTTTTAATCATGAATTGTGTCAAGTTTTAGTATTTGGACTATTAAAAAAGTTAACGTGTTTTTTGAGATAATCATACTTTTAACTTTTTAATAATGATAGATTTTCAAGTTTCAAAAGTAATTTTTTAAATGTGTTATAATAATCAATGTGCTTAAATCTTGCAGTATGTTACTTTTTGTTACTTCATTTAATTAAGCAGGTTTTAATAAAAAGATTAACTTTAAGCTTGTAAACGGCTAAGGGTGTTGTTTCCCCTAACATAACATATAATCCCCAAGATAAAGTAACACTCTTAGTTTTTACTATTTAACTTCACCGAAATCTATTGTTTAGTTTTATAGAATTCTTTTTCTTGTGACGAATAAAATATTATGCAAAGTGAAGTATATATGAAACTCACAAAACATAGTGTTATTTGTTTTTTTTGGATTATCAGACACAGGAAAGACTGCTTTTAATCTATAGATCAGTAGAATTTATAGTTTTTTCAAAATAAAGTTATTTTTTATTTGGATTTTACTGGGAAAAAGACGTATTTTTGCCGTCCAATATCGCGGGATAGAGCAGTAGGCAGCTCGTCGGGCTCATAACCCGAAGGTCGCAGGTTCGAGTCCTGCTCCCGCTACTAGTAACAGCAAGGCTTTCAAGAAATTGAAAGCCTTTTTCTTTTTCTATTGTAAAAACAATGTAAAAACAAATATTCAAGGATTAACTTTAGTTGTCTTAATTAATAGTACGTGAAAAAAAATATCAAAACACCAGTTTAATAGAAGTAAATAAGTATTTTTATAGTTCTCAATCGCTAAAAAACGAATTCAAAGGAATGTCAAAAACTATAAACCTTAGTGTTGAACGTGACCATATAGAATCATTGACTAGGGCTAATGGGCTTACAGCAATTTCAGAACTTATTTGGAATGCTTTAGATGCTGATGCATCTGAAATTAATATATCATATAAAAAAACACCTCTTAATGGTTACGAATACATTAAGATTAGTGATAATGGTCACGGTTTGAAATATGATAAAGCTCAAAAAGTATTTGGGATGTTAGGTGGTTCAGAAAAAAAGATTAGAACCCAGAGCCCTAATGGAAGATTATATCATGGTAAAGAAGGAAAAGGACGGCTAAAGAGCTTAGCTCTTGGGGATTTAGTTAGATTTACAAGCAATTTCGAAAAAAATGGTAATGGTCAATTATCTGAATTTCAAATTGAACTTGATAGGAATAGATTATTAGAAGCAGTTTTTAGTGATTTGAAACTCCTTCCTAAAGGAAATGGAAGTTCTGGACTAAGTGTAGAGATTTTAAATGTTAATACTAAACAAGCGGATGAAGCCTTAAATAGAAAGTATAGAAGAGAGCTTGAGCATAAATTTTCTTCTTATTATTTAAGTTATCCAAATTTTAAAATCTTGTTTAATGGTGATGCTTTGGATTTTAATTCTCTCATTAAAGATTCAATGGAGAAGTCAATACCTATTGAGATTGATGGAAGCAACTATCTTTTTACAATTAAAATCTTAGAATGGAATTTTCCAATAGAAAAAAAGAAAACTTATTTATGTAATGCAACTGGAGTTCCTTTTTCTGAAACTAATTTAGGTGTTCGCTCATCAATTCCGATATCAATATTTATTCAGTCAGAATACATCGAACTTTTACACAGAGACAATAAACTTATTCTTGAAAAGCTAAATCCAAACATCAATCATGTTCATAATGAAGCAAAAAAAATTGCAAAAGAATACATTAAAAAGCAACTGCATAAGCAATCTTATGAATATATTAATCAATTAAAGAAGGATGGACTTTATCCTTTTACTGAAAAACCCGAAACAGTTGTTGAGAAAAGTAAGCATCAAATATTTGATATAGTAGCATTACAAGTGCATGAATATCTTCCTGATTTTGATCAGCAAGATGATAAAAGTAAAAAATTTACTTTTTCTTTAATCAAAGAGGCTTTAGAAAAAGATGCTACTGCTTTACAGAAAATATTATCTGAGGTTATAGAGCTACCAGATGAGAAGAGAAATGAATTAGTAGAAATTCTAGAAGAAACTTCTTTATCAAGTATTATTGATTCTATTACAGAAATTAAAAACCGATTACATTTTATAAATGGATTGGAACAGCTTATATATGACACAGATATAAATAAAGAAATAAAAGAGCGCAAACATCTTCATAAAATTATTGTAAATGAGACTTGGATTTTTGGTGATAATTTCACTTACGGAGCTGATGATGTGACACTAAAAAATGTATTAAAAAAATACCTTAAAGATATAGGTAGAAAAGATTTTCAAGAAGTAGTAGATGAATCAGATAATGAAGATTTGAAAACAATACCAGATGTTTGTTTATGGCAACAATTTAGTTTAGGCTCAGCAGGAAAAGAAAATCTAGTTATTGAATTGAAAAAGCCAAATCTAAAAATAGGATTTACAGAAAAATCACAGATTGAATCTTATGCTTCAAAAGTTGCAGGTGATACAAGATTTCCTAAAGATAAGACTAGATGGAAATTTATTTTATTGGCAAAAGATTTTAAAGATGAAATAAAACCGTTATTATCTCAAACTGGTAGGGAGTATGGTCATGTTGTCAAAAGTGATAACTTCGATGTCTTTATTTTGACTTGGGGAAGGATTTTAAGCGAAGCAAAAATTAAACTAGAATTCATTAAGGATAAACTTAATATGAATCTAAAAGACAACAAGCAAGGTTTAAAATACCTAAAGAATAAATATAAGGAATATTTGCCTGATGATTTTTAATTCATAAAATGGTTGTTTTTAGTTTATTACTAACACTTTAATTATTAATAATCATAAGTTTTTAGATAGGTGTGAACCTCTCTTACCTTTTAAGTTATATTTAGGTTTTAACTTCTCAAACAATCTTTCTTCTAATTCTTTTCTTCCTAAATCAGTCAGTATGAAAGACATTGTTAAGTTGGTCTCTATTAGCTCATTTAATAACAGTTCGATTTCTGGAGCATATTTTTTTCGAGAAGAGGCTTTCTCATATAATGGATGGTTTTTAAAATGATAATGACCTAGATTTCTTCTTAAGGTATGATGGTATGTGTTTAAAATATCTCCCATTCTTCCATAAAAATTGCCTGTTTCTCCTATATAGCAAACTTTACCGTTTTCACGGAAAAGATAGACCGCAGCTTGTTTTGGAAATTGCTTGGTCCAATCTCGGGTTATTCTTATTCTAAAATGTTTTGATTTGTTGAGAAGTTTATCTTCTAAATCTGATAAATATTCTTCAATTTGATCACTTTTCATTTTTCTTGTTTGCTTCTGAACGTCGCACAGTTTAAAGCATGATTTTTTCTTTGAATCGTTCTAGTATTTCTAAACTAGATTCAAGCAATCTTTTGCTTCTATCTGGATCGAACCACGAGCCATTAAACTTTGCTCCATGATACAGATTATTCCTTACTCTTGAAATGTGACCAAAAAGGCTTTGAACAGATTTATTTTCATTAGAAACGGCTTGCCAAACAATATTTCCTTCTTCATTAACACTTTGTCTTTTGGGTGGTTCCTGAAGAATATAGTTTGCAAACTCTGCTTTATCTCCCAAATCATTAATGAAGTTGTTGCCTATGACTTCATTTGCAAAACGATCCCAATCAACAATTACTTTTTTATTTCCTCCAGAAACAAAAAAGCCATTCTCCTTAAGAGATGATTCATATTGAGCAAAAAGTTTAAAAAAAGAAAAGGCTAATTGATCTAATTCGTTATCCATTAATCAGATTATTTTTTAAGTTTTAATTTTTTATTCATTACATCATATTCAAAATTGGTTATGTTCTCATTTAAAATCAATTGAATTGCTTCCTCAATAACTTCTAAAGGAACTACAAACCATTCTCTTGGATTGAGTCGTTGCCCTTTATCGTTGTATAAATCAATGTTTAAACATGCATTCGCAAAGAAACGATGTAGGAGATTTTCTAGTTTGTTTGCGTTACGATTATAGACCTTGTAAGTCGCAACCTTTTGTACATCAGCAAATAAATAAGTAGCTTCATTTTTAGCATTTTTAATTCTATTATCTACAGAATCACTAGAAAAACCGATTTTGTATAAATCTTTAATTTCGGTTAATTCTTGTAATGTTGATTTTGTCTTCAAAATATATATCCAACCAGATTGAATGTCTTCCTCTTTAACAAGTCCAGAATTCACAAATAAATCGTGCTCAATTTTGTCCGAAGTGTTAGTGATTAATTTACCGTCTTTCTGGATTTGTTTACCTAAAGAACGATAAAGCATATTGCTATATGTCCCATTTTCAAAGACGGTTCTTGTTCGACCTTCAATCCGTACTCTATTACCAGAACCTAATTCAATTTCATCTTTCTGTAAGTTTGCTGATTCCAAATAAAGCATAATACCATTCATTAAATAAAAATCTCCAACATGTAAGTTCTTTTCAATATTCTTAAATGGTTTAATCTTTCTTTTACCTTCTTTTATTTCCTTATAGACTTGTAAAAACATGTTTTCATATTCCTTAAAGTCCTTTTCTTTCATTGGTTTTCGTTGAGCTACAAAATCTGCCTCTGCTCGATCTTCAAGTTTAGGAGTGTGATTGAATTTAAAAATATCCAAATCCTTATCAGAGTCTAATAAACCAAACTCGTCATCTTCATTTAAAATATCATCAATAGATGGCTTTTCCGTTTCCACATGACCCAATAAATTGTGTCGGTCATAAGGTTTTAAGATTTTCTTTTGATCGTCATTATCTCTAAAGTTCTTAAGCTTTGCTAATAAACCATATTCTGACATGCTTGATTTATTCGGCTCTCTATCATTTTTATCTATAAAAAGATTTATTTCTTCAAATGAATCAATAAGTCTTTCTTCATCTGTTTTCACAGTAGAAGTTTTGACTTTAGAATCTAATAGCCCAAAATCATCATCATTGAAAATGTCATCTATTGTTAGTTTCTTCTTAGCCATTTTCTAATGCTTTTTTACGCTTTAATTCTCTCAAAAATACTAAAGCTTCTGCCATTCTCTTTTCTTTCTGGTCGAATGCTTGAATGCTTGGTTGTTCTCCTTTGTTGTTTTTTACCCACTCTTTGATTTTAGGCCATAGTAAAATAGCTTCTTCTTCGGTCATTTCAATTTTGGTGGATTGAATATGTTCATCAATCAATTTTAAAACTTGAGTGGTAACTGATTTTGACAAGATTTCGAATGCTTTTTGGAAAGGGTTTACTTGGTCTATCAAGTCAATATGAATATCATCAATATTAACAAAACTTCCTGCCATTCTAATGAATTTCTTATCGCCTTGTTCTTCAATCGTACTATTTTTTATGACTGAATCTACTACTACGTGTTGTCTTACAGCTTCAACATCTTCTTCATCTAAGTCAGGATAAACTTCTCGAATAATCTTAGGGATCAAAACAGTATTGATAACCTCTGGTTCAATATTCCCTGGCATTGCTTTGAGCATTTGAGGGTCTTGTAAAATTTTTGCTTTTAAATCGTTTAAGTCTGTTTCAATTATATCTTTAGCTCTTTGTGACGTAGGTAACTTGAAACCTCTAATTTTAATAGTATTTTCGTCTTCATTTTCATCATCATCATCGTCTTCATCTTTCTTCAATTTAAATTTGAAATTAGGAGCTAATACTTGTTCCATTAATAAAGATGCAGTTATTGCTTTTAGCATATTGTTTACAGAGAATTTAACATCTTCATCTTCTGCATCAGGTTGAGCAATCAAGTTGGTAAATTGAGCGTGGGTTTTATTATTACTATCTCTAGTTGCTCTACCAATTATCTGAATAATTTCAGTTAATGATCCTCTATAACCTATTGTCAAAGCGTGTTGGCAATAAGGCCAATCAAAACCTTCCTTAGCCATTCCTAAAGCTATGATGATATCAATATCATCTGCCGAAGTTATATTGCGTAAATAAGTGCTTATTTTTTCTCTGGATTTTGGATTATCATTCACTAAATCGGCGACTTTCAGAATCTTACCTGTCTTATGACTGTTGATATACAAAACACCTGTTTTTTCATCTTGATAGTCTAATACACCCAGAACATCTATAATGTGATTAACTTCTTCATATTTTTCTTTAGAAGATTCTGCTGAATTTACGCTAGGTATATGAATAATTGTTTTTTGATTTTCATTCAAAATTTCAGCCAAAGCTGACATTTCTTTATCAGGGTGTTTCTTAAAATATTTACCTGTATAAAAATGATAACCAATACCTAAAGATTTTAAATATTCATAACCATTCAATTGCTGATAGTAGGTATAAGTTACTTTTGTAAATTTTGCTTCGTCTTCTGGCATTAAAACAGGAATATTATCACCCCTAAAATATGAACCCGTCATGGCTACTATATGAGCTGATGAGTTCGCCATTATGCTCTTTAATACTTGCCCCAGAATATTATCGCCTTCGGCTGATACATGATGAAATTCATCAATAGCGACTAAAGTATTATCAAGTTTTTTAGGGTTCAAACCTTCAAAAGCAAAACGAAATGTTGCGTGAGTACATATTAAAATTGATTCATCAGACTCTAAAAAATCTAAAAAAGCTGTTACCTTGCTTTTTTCTTTTCCTGGTGTGCAAAGGTTATATTTAGGGTTAGGATTCCAATCTGAAAAAAAACCAAATTTCTTTAGTTCTGTTGTTCCAAATGATGCGCCGATAGACTTTTCTGGAACAGCAACAATAACCTTTTTTAAACCCTGATTTTTTAATTTATCTAAAGCAATGAACATTAAAGCCCTTGATTTTCCTGATGCTGGAGGTGCTTTAATTAATAAATATTGTGCAGTTCTACCTTCATAGGCTTTTTCCTGCATTTCTCGCATTCCTAAAGCGTTGGTGTTTTTGCTTTTTCCTGTTTGATTGTATGTTACATTTATTAAGTTCGGCATATCTTATTTTTTCGCTGTCTTTTTTCTTATTTTCTTTTGTTTTGCAAAAAGCGTGTCTCTTTTTACCATTTCCTCATACTGTTTGAATAAAAACTCCAAACGTTCGGTATCATTTTTAAAAGGTTGTAAACGGTAACATTGCTCAATGGCTGTATCTAGTTCTTGATGAGCTTTCAACAATCCTTTTGGCATGGTGTCAGGATTATATAATTGCGCCATGGTTTTACTTGGATGTTTTGCTCTTTCATCTAAAATAGCAAATACATAGAGATTCAGATTCTCTTTTTTCTTTTTACTGATTTCAGGAAAGGGAAAAGTATTGTAACACAACTTTGCTGAGTACCTGTAATCTGTTTTTAACTTTCCACTTATTGCCCTTACCCATACTATATGGATTCTTGAATGGATAAAACCGAAAATCCATGGTTCTGCATCATATACAATATTGGTAGCATCAGAAACAATAGTATCAGAGCTAATATATGCTAAGGGAATGTAAGTTCTGTTTTCTGATGAAACTCGTGGAACAATAATACCATCCGTATCTTTGAAAGAAATTTGTCTAAAGCTAAAATCATATTCTGCATAATCTCTGGTAGACTTTGCTTTACTTTCAGAACGAAAAGTAAAAAGTCTGTCTGTTCTTTCTTTAATGAGTGGAATTGCTTTAGCTGTTTTTTCATCCTTTGGTTCTATCCAAAGACAATACCTATGATTTCCATTTAAGAAATCACCTGCACTAGAGTAGTGTTTGATAAATTTCTTACTATCAGGATATTGTGAGGTGAGTTCTTCTGCCTCTTGCTGACTTAAAATTAAATTTCCATCATCAGCAGGCTTATTTCCCATAACTAATGGAGGAAATCCTTTTGGTGGCTTTGATTTTGGAAGTACAATTACACAGGTGTTTTTAATGAGATATGGACCTATACTTTTTACGGTTTCTACATAGTTTTTATCGAACAAAAGAACCTTTTTTACACTTGAAGATGATAGACCTATTATAGCTACCGTAACACCGGCATTGCCTTTGGCATTATTAGTCCATTTAAAGGATTTTACAGCAAAATGGATAAACACATTCAATTCAAATATTCTGCTCCATAAAACTGGAACCTGAACTCCTTGTGTAATAGAATTTGTTGTAACAAAAGCTGCTTTTGCACTTGTTCTTGAGATATACCTTGCAGCTAGTAAAAACCAAGTCCCTATGTAATCAAGACGATTTAAATTCTTTGTGCCAAAAATTCTCCACATATCTTCTCTCTGATCGTCAGAGTGTAAGTTGCTTCCTAAATATGGCGGGTTTCCAATAATATAAGCCTCATCCTCTACTGAAATTGGACAAATTGCTTCCCAATCTATTCTTGTTGCATTCCCTTGTGTAATTTGACCTGCCTCTTTTAAAGGTAATATGGGTTTAGATTTACCGAAATCAAAAAGCATTTCTTCAAATACTCGATTCATTTGGTGTTCTGCTAACCAAAGAGAAAGTATTGCCATTTCATGGGCAAAATCGTCTATTTCAATCCCATAAAATTGCGAGAGCTGAATAGAAGTCCATTTAAAAGTAGGGGAAGTCTCTAAATCAGTAATTTTTTGTAAAACTTTGATCTCTAGTAAACGGATTTCCTTGTATGTAATAATTAAAAAATTACCACTACCACATGCTGGATCAAAGAATTTGATATTAGAAATTCTTCTAATAAGTGCGTTTAACTGTCTTACAGTTGTTGCTTTTTCAAATTCTTCGTATAATTCATCAAGAAACAAAGGTTTAATAAGCTTTAGGATATTAGTTACAGAGGTATAATGCATTCCAAGATCGCTACGGTAATCAGGAATAACTACTGCCTGTATCATTGAACCAAAGATGTCTGGATTAATTTCAGACCAATTAAGATCACCTAATTCAAGTAATATTTTTCGAGCTTTAGTATTAAACTTTGGAGAGTGTACTTTTTGACCAAATAGTCCGCCATTTACATAGGGAAATTTAGCTAAGAAATCTGGATAATTATCTTCACTTTCACTATTTAAGCGATCAAATAAATCATCTAAAAAAGAGTGTGTATCACTTCCGTTTTTAGCAGTATGTTGTGCAAGTGTATTGGTAAAAATGCTTTCCTGCTCAAAAATTTCAGTATCTTCTGCAAAGAAGCAAAATAATAAACGGGATAAAAAGATATTAAGATGATGAATGCTCTCTTTTGAGTTATAAATATTTGGATTTTCCTCAATTAGCAAATCATATAAAGAAGCCATTTTGTACGAGGCATTTCTATCTGCTTCATTATCGTTACTTGAATTATATACTTCGCTACCTGCCAATGGTAAAAAGAAATCGAAATAGTTAGGCAGTTCCTTTATTTCAATATCTAAGTTTTTACCTAATCTTAAATCCTTTGCTACAATTTGTTTATTGTCAGTTAGAATTGCAAATCTTGGTTTGTATTTTAAGATTTGTTCGTCTTTTGCAATGGTATCAATACTGCTTAAGAGTTTTCCAGTAGCCTCTTCTTTAAAAAAGATTTTCTTTTTATAAAGAATCTCACCATCAACCTTTGATAAGTTATAATCTCCTTTTTTTAGCCTTGTTACAGAAGTCCTTGAAATTCCATAAGCAATCAACAAATCAAATATGAATTCGTCTTTTGAAAAGTTGTCTGTTAGATTCTGAACATTATATTTTATTTCGGTTGATTTCATTAAGCTTCTTCTAAATTAATATAATAACGTGTACTTTTTAGCTCTCCTGTTTTAAACAGAATACCTTTACCTACCAAATCTTTTAAATCCCTTGTTGCTGTTGACGCAGAAGTTTTTGCAATGCGCGTATAGTTTTCTGCACTTAAACCACCTTTAAAACCATGATGTCCCTCTCTAAATATACGACGTACAACAGTCGTTTGGCGTTCATTCATTAGATTAGCAAAACGATCAAAGAATTTTGCTTTTTGAATTAAAAACTCAATAATCTGTAAGGTGTTATTTTGAGCATCAATAACTGTCTGACCAAAATACAATAACCATTCTGTAAGGTCTAACTTCATATTATGTTCACCTAGAGATGCATAATAGGCTTTCTTATTGGATTGAATCATTTGGGACAATGAAATCAGGGCAGGGCGACCCAAACTTATAGAAAGAGACTTTTCTGAAATTGCCCGAGCTATCCTTCCATTTCCATCCTCAAAAGGGTGAATAGCTAAAAAATAAAAGTGAGCGATTCCTGATTTTGCCAATAATGAACTAGCACTCATTCCATTTGCGTGTTGCTCATTAAACCAATCGTTAAAAGCTTTCATTTCATGTGCCATACTGTTGGAAGGAGGTGCTTCATAATGTACCGTTTTCTTATCCATCCTTGCACCAGAAACAATTTGCATAGGATCTTCATGCGTTCGGTAGCGACCAATATCAACCAAATCCCTTCTGCCATTGGTAAGCATTCTATGCCATTCAAATAAATATTCGTTTGTTAATGACTCATCATAGGTCTGATATAGATTGACCATCATTTCAGAAATTCCAAACTCGGCAGCAGGTAATTTTCTGTTTTCAACGGCTAATCCTAAATTTTTCTTGATGGACTCCTGAATGCTATCACGATTTAGATACTCACCTTCAATTTCTGAGGTTTTCATGGCTTCATCAGATAATACTTCCACAAGTAACTGATCTTTCTCATCGTTAGATACATGCTTCAAAGCACCTAATGCCATCGCGCTAGATTGAATAAATGCAAGTTCTAACCCTAGCAAAGCCTCTTCATCATAGGTGAAGTTAGGCCATTTATCTTGTTGCCAATTCCATTTAAAAGCTGTCATGAGCTATATCTTTCTTTTTTATAGCTCAAATATAATATTTTTTTGAGCTATAAATAAAGGTTTTTTAGCTCAATTTATATATCGATCCCAATAATAAGGTGGTTTACGATTTTTTTCAAAAAAACACTTGACATAAATATCAAGACTCTGTATAAACTACTACTCATCAACCAATACCTCCCAAAATTCATAAAAATGCTGCTTAAAATCTTGCAGTTTTTTTTCAAGTGTATTGGCAATTCAGCTATTAACAACTGCTACCTGGAAGGGTATTTAAAACACCTCAAGCAGAACGCAAATTTTCATTTGATTAACTCAATTCTTTAAAAAAATCTTCCAAAGTAATTTGATGAATATCTAACAAACGAAAAAGGGTTTCGATCTTGAAGTTTTGACCTTTTTCTAATCTCCAATACTGCTTTCTATCCAAGCCTTTGTCCAAAGCAAAATTCTCATAGCTCGTGTACCCTGCATCTATGCGGAGTTTCTTTATGCGTTCTGCAATACTGGTTATTCTTTTACTGTTATCTATTCCCATACAGTATCGAAATAACCGTAATTTAATTGTTAAAAAATACGGCTTACAAGCCTCTATTAGAAAAAAATCAATATATTTGAGGCATAAAAGCCGTATAAATAAATTATAAAAATCATGTCAAACCACAAACAAAAATGCACGATGTGTAATGGAACGGGGCGTATTTACAATGCCCGAAAAGGAAGTGAAACCTGTCCTACTTGCCAAGGACGCGGATATATTTGGGTATAAAACCAGTATTAAAAGCAATAAAATGGGCATTTCAGTACCTATTTTAAACAATCAATACCGTAAATCTTAACATCTTAATACTTATGACATCACAAGATTGCCCGCACATTGAAATACATGGTATAAACAACCTACAGAAATGGAATAAAATTATGAATGCCAAGAAACAACTAGCAACATTAAGTCTTATTGCCCTTGGTGCCTTTGGCACGTTAAAGGCACAGACATCTAATGACAATTTGTTGGCATTTAATGGCGCTGCTAAAACAGAAGTTACTACCAATAACAATGCTCCAATAATTAAAGTTGGACACGGTGGTGATGCGGAAACACTTTCAATCAAAAATTCTGCATTGGTTCTATACATTTCTGGCGGTACAAAAGACAAATATTCCGCAGAGCAATATGCCAAAATGCTTCAAACCATGTTTAAAGATGCAAAGCGTACCAATTATCCAACTGATATTTCCATTGTATATCAAGAAAGCCAAAAAGATAGGGTTACGCTTGGTTCTGCATACATTAATGGTCGTACTTATGATAAAAATGGTGGAGACTATAAAGATGGTGATGGTATTTTAACGCCTGCTCAGATGGTTAAATTAATACCTGTTTTAACGGCTGAACATGCTAAGAAAAACAATATTGCCGCTGTTAAGAAGCCAGAAGCTGACTCTCCATCTATTGTAATGAATTAAATCAACTTATCCCAAACCAATATCTGATTTGATAACCGGTTCTTGTGGTTGGGTGTTTAGTGCAATATTTTGTTTTGGCTGGATATTCATGCCGTTAGCCACCTCATTAAACGGGTCTTTTATACTACTGGCTTTTTCAGAAAAAGGATCATCAGATACAGTACTTGCAAATGAAGTGGTACTTTCATTATTAAAGGAAGCAAACGGATCGTCATTTGATGTAAGATTATTTGTATGGGCGTAGTTATCCAGTTCATCTTCTCTAATATCCGCTCTAGCTTCGTTTAAAAGAGATGAGCTTCCTTTATTATCAATGCGTACATCAACCAGAGCTTTCTCAGTATTAATGCCATCATGTTTCGCTTGGGCTGTGAGGTCTTTAATTTTTTTAAGTGCTTCCGCTTTATACTCGGCTTCCAATTCTTCCCTTACTTTAGGATCAAGCTTATCCATCAAAGGATCATTGAGTTTATCGTTTAAGTTTTTATTGATGTGATTGTACTTGTCTTTGAGTCTGTCAAAATCGCTTTTTTCCTTACTTAACTGCGTGTTCAATACATCTTTGGCTTCTTTTTCATTTAGGTGAGAAACGTCCTTGTTATATTCGGTTTTCATGAGTAATTGAAACTCTTGAAGATCAAAATCACCTTTAAGGTGATTAAGGTTTTTAATGCGCTCAGCAGCTTTTTCCATCTGAATGCGCGTTTCTTTTAACTTATCAAGTAAGTCCTTAATGCTGTCCTCAAAGTTTTGCAGTTGCTGCATCAAATTAAGTGTTTTAGTAATATCGTCTGATTTTTTATTCTTAAGATCTTTTTCTTGAATTATGTCGGATATGTATGTATTGGCAATATCCACACGATTACCAGATTTTATAGCAAGCAGTAGTTCATTTTCAGCTACCGCCTCAACTGTCGCATTATCCTGTTTGTGTTTGTTATCCTCAGACATTGGTTTTCCCTCATTTCCCCATAGTCACGTAATATTTTGACAGAAAAAGATAAAGTGACGGTTAATTATGGAAACTAATTTTAGATAAATACCCCTAAAATTTTATCTATTTATCCAATTTAAGTGCTCACTAACCTTTTCAGTCCGTATGATTTTTGTTTTAATTTCGATTTATACTTAGATAGCCTAAAGAACGCAGTCACTTGAAAGCAGTATTTTTTTGAAAATGGAATAAAGAGACTTATCCCAAGGAAGGAACACTCTAAATAAAAAAGATTAAAGAAGGATTAAGGTTTCTTGTTTTATAATTATGACCGTGAGATTTCATTGATGCGAGGGCAGGTATTGTGCGTTGGACAAAAGTATTGGCAAGAGATTTAAGGCTTCGTGTAGCAGCCACAAAGATACCGCCTCACAGGTTTCTAAAAGATAGAACTGATATTCTAGAGGGATTGGATGATGATTTATTTACGGCCCTTATCAAAGGTGAGTATGACGGATTGGTAGACCCTAGCCATATCAATTATCTTTATGCAGCTTGTAAAGCAGAGAAAAAAACACATACCCGAAGACAGAGCAAAGAAAAGACTGAAATTCCAAGTGCGAAACGAGATAAAATTAAAGACGAAATAAAACGTACTGGATTAACCATTTCTAGACTTCTAAAGATACATCCCGAAGTCGATATCAACCCTGTCAATGTTCGACTTGTTGTAAACAATAAAATCAATAAATGGTTTGAAAAAGAAATTGATATTATCCTTTCACTTTACGCTCAAAGACCTGATAGGATTGTAAATGAGGAAACTATTTTACAAACCGACAAGGACTGTAAAAAAGGCAAAAGCCAAGCATCATTAAAATCAACATATATTCCTGTAACGGAAGACATGGTGCAACATATAAAACTCGAAGCTAGTCGCACAGGTATAAGTCCCCGCACACTTTCCACAGCGTCTAATTATGATGGCAATTTCCAATTTATCTATAAGCTTTATTGTGGACATCAAAAAAGCATTGCTAAGGATAAGCTAGATACAATTTACAAACTCTATGCACAATTACCCGATAAAAGCGGTAACCTTAAAAGAGGTTGCCGCAACGGATATACCCAAATTACACCAGACATTATTGAAGAAATCGAACACCATATAGAACGTACTGGATTAGGTATTTATCGCTTTATGAATTTGTATGGGCTTAATTACATAGGCATTTCTAATGTTACTAATTGGGTAAAAGGACGCGCTAAAAGTGCTTTGAAAGAGCATGTAGAAACGCTCTTAAATACTTGGAAAACATTACCCGATAATTACTACATCAAAATTATTCCTGAAATGTCCGCTCATGTAAAAAATGAAATTGAACGCACTGGCATTGGTGTGCATAAGATTCTTAGAGGGAATACAGAGGCGAAAAAAGCGGGCATTACCTCATCTCAAATCAAATCGGTAATCGAGTGTACTAGCCTTAAAATGAAAGCTACCATGGTTCATCAAATATTGGCTTTATGGAATGACAAACCAAATAAAAGCTAGCCGAAGCAAATGAGTAAAATAGCAGTTTGTAAACCAGTGCAAATATAGCCTTTCAGCCTTTGCGCTCATGAAAGACCTCGCCCTTCGGGTTGCCGAACATTTTTTCTTGAAAAAAATAACCGCCCAAGTCTTGCCTCTTCCACCGCTGCGGCAATCATAGCCCTGTCTTACAAACAGCTCTTAAACCCAAAAAAAGAAAAAATAATTAAGAAAATAACTCATATCTGAATGGAATATGTCAGGTACATACACCTGCAACCTTTGTTAATGATTTTTTTAATTTTTCCGAGCTAAGCCCTTGTTGAAAAATAGTATTTAAGAAAGGAAAGAACATGGAAAACCATATTTTTTATAGTGAAATCAGAAATCAAATTGTATCTGAATTATTAAGTAGTCCAGGGGATTTGTTAAAAATCAAGCATATCGTACATCTTGAAGACAATGAGCAGTCTCATTTTTCAATTTGTTCAGAAGCAGCAAGGGTCTTTTATGCTGTTCAGGATTTATCAGGTGTCAAAATAATGAATCAATCTCAAGCATTGTCCCATTATTCAAAGAGAATTTTTAAATGCCTAATCAAAAAAAAGAAGCTGGCAGGTATTGATATGGTAACAATTGCCTCTCAGACCATTCAGCAATTTTCTTAAACCTGCCTATGACTGGCTGATAACTCTGGTCAGTTCTTTTTAATAAACCGTATTTCAATTGGTACGCATCTAATCACTTAGATGATGTAACCGCCTGCCTGATTAACAACAAAAAAGGAATCTATATGAACGAAACACTTTTACGAAAAAGCTTGAATTGCATTATTCACAATGAGCCTGACAGCATCAAAGCTTTTGTGGCTAAAGAAGCACTTAGTTGGAGGAATATAAAAGGTTTTTTTATAAACTTAGAAAAACGTAGCTGTACCTCTGGAATGATAAGCACGCTGAATCACTATGACCAAACGCATCGGTTTTTTAATCATTACTATGATGAAATTGAAGCACTGCGAATGGATATCCAAAAGCAAACGGGTACGCCCGTAAAGATCACCTATGATTTAAAAACATCATTATCTTGGTTTGCCTTTGAGCAAACAGCCCATCAAATGGCAAATGATTTAAAGATTTTTGATGGAGGTTCTCAGCATGACTAAAAGAAAAAGCAATATTGAGCATGTGAAACTTGTTTACAGAAATAAGATCAAAGCTTCAGATAGACCAAAAGTTGCATGTAATAGGGATGCCTACAAAATCTTTAGAGAAGATTGGGATGATGACACCATTAATTTGGTGGAAGAATTCAAATTAATGGCTCTTGATAGAAACCTACGGGTAATGTCTATTGCCACGATTTCAAAAGGCGGTATGAGTGGTACTCTTGTTGATCTTAAAATTTTGTTTGCAACAGCTTTATTACGACGAGCAAACCGCATAATTATTGCTCATAATCATCCAAGTGGTAATACAAAACCTAGCAGACAAGATATAGCACTTACCGAGAAAATTAAAAAAGCAGGTGAGATATTGGACTTGCCATTAGATGACCATATTATTGTGACTGATAGTGCTTATGGTTCTATGAATGAACAGGGTTTTATCTGATAAAACTCACAGATTAGCCCTAGTGGCGAGTTCACTAATTAATTTAGGCGTTCCCCCTCACTTGGCTAAGGCTTCGCTTTGCTCACGAGCTTAAAAACCGTTTCCCCAAGTTTTTCTAATTCGATTTCATCTTATTAAAAAAACTTAGGAGATACCCCTCGTTTTTTAAGGCCAAGCCTTCGTACACCCCCTTTTAGCAACCCATTGGTTCTATGGAAGCGACCCACCACGCTAACGCTTTGGTGGTGTGCTTCAAAGAACCACAAAACCATTTTATGAAAGGAACTGAAAATGGAAAACAAAACTGAAACCACAAACAATGAAAACAAACCTAACTGGAGATTGGTACAAGAAAAAGCGTATTACAAAACAGCAAGGAATGGACAGCAGGTTCGTGAAACCAAGAATATAGAACTGGCTGTTGGATGGCAAAAGGCTAATGAAAATGGAACTAACTATATTTCTTGGTCGGATAGTGTAATTCCTGTTTTGCCAGATGTTGACGGGCGCATTGTTACACGCGCTTTTGAAATTACTTACGACAATTAAAGAGCTTAACTATGCAAGGGAATATCTCCCTTGCATAGCTTATTTATGGAGGAAGACCATTGGTAAACTATTTTAACGACTTTGCAAAACCTATTGAACAAATCGGACGAAAACACGGAATTTCAAAAGTATTCAATGATCTATTAACTATGGGTATTTGTTCATTCCATAGCACAAACATACAAAGCCGATTGATACAGAAAGATGAAGATAATGAAGCTTTATATATGGAGACTATCAAGTCCTATACAAAAGAAGAATTAAACGAACTCGCTAAATCTTTAGGAGCTTTACAACTAAATGTGTTTGATAATCCATATTCGGATATTTTGGGTGAATATTTTACACAAAGCATTACCAAAGGACAAAACGGACAGTTTTTTACACCTACTCATGTTTGTGAAATGATGGCTCAAATGACAGTTCCTAATTTAGAAGAAGAAGGAAAACGAATTTTAGACCCTGCATGTGGCTCTGGACGCATGCCACTTGCAGCGGCTAAAATTAATCACAAAAATGAGTTCTTTGGTGCAGATAACGACCAAACCTGTGCAAAAATGGCAACGCTTAATTTCTTTTTAAATGGACTAAAGGGAGAAGTGGCGTGGATGAATAGTCTTACTATGGAATGGTATGGCAGTTGGCAAATCAATATGAATGGATTGGGAATTATTCCCGTTGAAAAAGAGCAATCTTATATATGGAGTGAGGCTCCAAAATTGAAAAAGTCAAATATTAACGAAGACAAACAGCTTACTCTTTTCTCATAGCTGTACCATTAGCAAACCGTTTTGTAAGAATAGGAATGTGATCTAGTAATTGTTTTGGTGAAAAAACGCCATCACCACCTTCATATTCACCACCACTTTTGTCATAATATTTTCCCTGTAAGTATGCAGATATTAGAGTTCTTCTGTTTGAGGAACTTTCTTCATAATACACGTAAATATCTGTTGGATATTGTGTGCGCTTTTTATCTTTAAACATTATACGAAACATTTTAGCATAATCTTCAGCTGAATATTTTTTATCCTGTCCGCCTGATACATGTATTACAATTGCATTTATTTTTGCTGAAAGAAGGTGAGCATCAGAAGATTTTCCTTTTCTTATAAATGAGATACCTTCCGTTTTGTTGGTTTTAAAATCTTTACTATTTAATTTTGCAAACCGCTCAGTTATTACAGGAATATAATTTACTAATTCAGCAGGTGTAAAAACACCATCTCCATTTTCGTATTCGCCTCCATTTTTGTCAAAATTTCTTCGAGAAATAAGTGCTCTAACGGATGTTTTTCTATCCTTACCACTTTCCTCATAACGCACATAGATTTCTGTTGGATATTGAGTGTACTTTTTATCTTTAAACATTAAGTGAAACATTTTTGCATAGTCTGTGGCGGAATATTTAGGATCTTTACCTCCTGAGATATGAAGAACAATTACTGGAAATAGAGCTGAAATATCCACTGCTTGCCCTGCTGTACCTTTTGCTATTAATGGTAAATCTTCGACACCTATATTCTTAGTTTTTGAATCTTTTTGCGCGTAAACAGCAATACTAAAAAATAAAAGCAGAAAAGCAATTCTTAATTTCATAAATGGCTGTAAGTTTTGAGGTTATCCAAACAAAAATAACAACTTTTTATGAACCAATTTTGCGCATCTCATCAATTGATAGAGAAATTAATTTTTAGGACAGACATCACGTCAGGGGAGATCAATCCCCTGAATATGTGACGCTTCATGAGTTTTATTTGCACCATAAATAACAATCTATAAAGCCCATCAACAAAGAGAGGTAAACATGCCAAATCGTATCTTGAAATTACCAGAGGTTATTCAAAAAACAGGATTGTCTAGATCAACCATATACGCCTACAAAAAAGAAGGAATATTTCCTGAACCGATTAAACTCGGAAGAAGAAGTGTAGGATGGATTGAACAGGATATAGAAAACTGGATTGAAGAAAAAAGAGTGAGTTATTCAATTTGACAAGGGATTCTGGTATACTAAATGATGTACCAACAGGAATAACCCTGAATGTTATAGCAATTGTTTGTGGGGGTATTTTAGGGGGTATCAGATTTTTTAGGTTTACCAAAAGTGTTTTGATTCAAACGGTTAATGCGTTCATTCGTGTTCCTGCGCGATCACCACTTACTCTTCCAAAGAAATCTAAAAAACTCCCCAAACCCCATACTAAATAAGCTTTTCAGGAGAATTATTCTTCCGAGTAAGTCCATGAGGATTTACAGAAATCTATCCTATATGGGGGTATTTCTGGGGGTACTGAATCAATTTAGAGAAAGGATGATACCCCCAATGCAACTAACTGACCTACAATGCAAAAAGTTAAAACCTAAAAATCGAGAGTATAAAAAAGCCGATGGCAGGGGTTTATTTATGCTTATCAAGCCAAATGGCTCAAAGCTTTGGCGTTATAAATACCGAATAGAAAGAAAAGAAAAGCTGTATAGTATTGGAATGTACCCTGAATATTCTTTAGCAGAAGCCCGAAATATCCATCAATCTCTACATAAAATGGTTACAGAAGGTATAGACCCTATTGCATATAACAAGAACAAGAAGCAAAAAGAGCTTCAAGAAAAGGGGCAAACATTTTCAATGATAACTTATCAATGGTTGGCAAAGCATAAGCAGGAAGTTAAGCACCAAACTTATGAAACAAAAAAAAGCAGAATTGAAAAATATATTTTACCGTCTTTGGGAAATATCCCAATAAGAGAACTAAGCTCTCAAGATATTCTTTCTATGATAAAAAAGATTGAGCAAAGAGGGACGTTTGAGATTTCAAAAAGAGCAAAACAACATTGTTCACAAATTTTGAGGTATGCATTGGCATGTGGACTGGTAGAACGAGATTATACCGTTGATATTAAAGATGCACTGGTAAAACATAAAATCAAGCATCAACCTGCATTGATTAAGCCAGAAGATGTAAAAGATTTTTTAGATGCGTTTCAGCGTAATGATGCACGATTACATAAACAAACAAGACTTGCTCTTGAAATGCTGATGCTTACGTTTGTTCGTCCCGTTGAAATGGCAGAAGCGAAATGGGAAGAATTTAATTTAAATGAGAATAAATGGGTTATTCCACCAGAGAGAATGAAAATGGGAGAAGAACATATTGTACCATTGTCAAAACAAGCAATACGAATTTTACATGAGTTAAAAGAACTCAATGGAAATAGAGAGCATTTGTTTATCAATCAGCGTGACCCAAAAAGACCTATGAGTAGAGATACGTTTTCAAATGCTATTAGATTGCTAGGTTTTCAGGGACGTCATACAGGACATGGATTTAGAGCTATGGCAGAAACATTGATTCAAGAACAGTTAGAATATGATTTTTCTGTTGTAGATCGACAATTGGCTCATAAACCCAAAGGCTCATTGGGAGCTACCTATAACAGGGCGCAGTTTTTAGAAAAAAGAACCCTAATGATGCAAGATTGGGCGGATTACATAGACAGACTTAAGTTTTAAAATTTATCAATGCAAATAATTGACATAATACTTAAAATGGAGTATTGTTCATTACCATAAGCATAGGGAGAGGTTAATGCCGCTATTATTATCACAGGATCTTAGAAATTATTTTCATCATGTTGCAAGTTTGAAAACGCATGTGTTTCATCGTAAACGTCGCAAAGCATACATAGCTAATAGTAATAAAGAATTGATAGAAGATTTAAAAAAGGATGGTGCATATTCTGGAATAAATGGAGAAACCCTGAGAGATTTAAAACTTCAACTAATAAATTTTAAATGGGATGTTGAGCTAAGTATGCTTAGTCATAAAACTACAGTTTTATATGAATGTGGTGAGACCGAATTAGGAGTAGAAGATTTTGAGGCTTTCAAACAGTTTATTAACAATGAAATTGCTAAACGTCCAGAACCAACATTAACGGATCATGAAAAAGTATTAAGATATCTAGACTATAAACAAAAGAGAGAAGAATTTAGCATAAGGAACGCTATCAATAGTGATTACTATAAAATTAATCAGGATGAAAGTGTTTTCTCAGATGAATTCAAAGAAACACTAACTGCCTATAAAAATTGGGTTTCGGCTGATTTTGGGCCTCCATAGATAAGTTATTAACCTCAATCACTCATAATAAACTCCCCTTTAATAGTCGCTGTCCTTATAACAACAGAGATAAAATAATTTACTACATTATTGTGGCAAAAACTTTGTTCAATGAATTTAATTAATTCTTGTCCACTTATGGATGTTGTCAAAAGTAAGTATTTGATAAGTAAACTTACAAAACTATTAGCCCATGCATCATCAAACTTTTTACTCTCTACTATTGCTCTTATACAATCAATTAGACATCCTTTTAGCCAGCTAATATAATAATCATTGGGTACATGATTCAAATGGAGAAGGTACTCGATGGAATTACTCTTATCCAAGTAAGAGGCTTGCTCATCAATTATAATAGACCAGGCTAACTCTACAAAATCACCAGTATTGTATTCTTTGAGATGTGACCAAAATAGAAATGAAAATTCAGTTCTATCAAATTCTTCAGATGATTTTGTAAACGCTTCTTCTAGTAATTGAGGTACAAATAAGAATTCATTTATAGTAGAAAAATGCTTATACGATCTATAGAGTAACATATATATATGTGGTGTCATTTGATAGCCAATATCGCCTTTATAATTTTGAATTTTTTTTATCAAATGTATACTCGTCATAGGGATATATGAAATTGACTTAAGGATTATAGCAGCAGCTTTAGTCTGAATATTCTGAACTGCCCAGTTGAATAACTTTCCAATACTCTTGGCATCTTTAAAGGAAGAACAAATTGAAACTATAGCTGTTTTTAATTTGCTATCATGAGTATCTGTTGTTACTATTTGTTCAAGCTTTGACTCAACATTTTTCTCGATAGAGAATCCTTTTAGAAGGTAAATCACTAATCTAAACTGATTTGGATAAGGTGGCTTTTGTTTTAATAACCAATCACAAAGCATCTTTTTTGTTTTAATATCAATACGATTAGCCGTATTAATTATACGTGAAAAATGTTCGGGAGCTATAATAGAATCTTCACATCCATTAATGAGATGATTTGCCAGAACGCAAAGAACTTTAGGACTGCCAATAGTTGTAAGAGCAAATGTAGCGGTACTAGCAAAAATAGAGCGATTTAAAAAAGGAATGATTGTCTCAATAAATCGGTCATCTCGTAAAGAGGCAATATTACACATGGCACTTATTACATTAAGTTCATTTTCATTATCCCAATTGTCTATTATTTTTAAGAATCTCAACCTATCCTGTTTACTCATAGTGTGAAAACTAACTTCTTTCTTACTCCAAGTAGGACTAGTTAGACGAGTATAAAAATCAGACGCCCATAATTGAGGTACGGAGTAACGTAAATTACTCCATTTAATTGAAGGGATTCGATTTGACAAATCTTTAATAAGATATTCATTTTCTGACTCTAATAATAGGGAAAGGATGTCTTGGTACCTGGGATGACCATTTAACGCATAGTTTATTAATATTTCATAAATGTTAATCCCTATATCATTTGTATCTCTTAAAGAGGCTCCTTTAGAAACTTGTATCTTCGCTAAGATATACCATCCATTTCCAGTTCGTTCACGTTTAATCCATTTTAAGTGTTCTTTAAGCTCTTTATTTATTACATCTTCTGTGTCAGTATTCATTGAACATCCCGCTAAAAGACAAGTCACCTCTAGCCATTCAAAGTCAAAAGCTCTTTCTTGCATAAATCGTTTAACCCAAGTAATACCTTTATTATTAATACTAAGAGCTGTAAAATATTCTTGTAAATTTAAGTGTGTAAATTCAAATACTCCTGGGCTCGTTCCAATTTCATTTAAAAACCTAGATTGTTTTAATACTTTTTTTACAAAATCATTTTTAGGTAAGACTCCTTTAATTAATTTTTGCTCAGATGAAAATGAAAGTATCTCTGCAAAATGCGTAATGATTTCTAGATGTTCTTCTTCTAATACATCATCGTGATTTTCGTTGTAATCCAACTGAATTAGCTTTACTAAATAGAAAAATACTTTTGCTTTTGTAAGTTCTGTAATTTCAACTGATTTTTCTTTGGAAATTAGATAGTTAATTACCTCACACAGTATGATTAACATAAAAGGTGTCGTTGCCAATTGCCTAATTGTTCTATTAATGAATAATACTCTAAGTATCTCACTTTGATGCAGTTTGCCAGGGTTTAAACTACAGTACTGAGCTACTAAATGCTTCATTGAGGAGGGAGCTAAAGGAATAATATCATAAAAAGATACTGTCCCTAAACGGGATATTTTACTGAGTCCACTGGACCTAGAAGTGATGATTACTTTTTTATTTGACAGCTTACTCCTAATCTGGTTGATAATAGATTTTCTTTGTTTAGGTGAAACCTCATCCAGCCCATCAAACAAAAATATAGGATTTAGCTCTTTTTTGATTACAATATCTTCAAGTAGAAGCCCTTTGTATATTGCCGTGTCTAAATTGTAATTTAGATATGCTTGAAAGAAATAAGTATAAAAAGAATGTGTTGGATGATGATTAAAAAATTTCTCTAGATCATGTAAAGAGAAATAAAGAGCAAAGTCGTAATCCGTAATATGTCCAAAACAAACTTGTTTTAATAGCCATTTTAAGCTGCACGTCTTTCCGCTCCCAGGCACCCCAATAAGGACTGACCATTGGGATGTATCTGCAAAAAGAGATTGAATTGAAATTGAATTGAATGATTTCTCATGTAAACCTTTTGAAATCTCAAATTCTCTCATTTCACTAGTCTGGGATGCCATTCTTTCCCTAATGTTTAAGGGGGATAAATGGATAGGCTGATACAATTCATCACTAGATAGTTGAGCGTGTAGAAGTAATTGAACAGGATTCCATTTCGGGTCTTCAAGGACTTGTTTTTTCCATTTTTCCAGTTCCGTTTTTATAATTGTTCTTGGGGTTGTTTCAGTTAGTAGTTCTTTATGAGTTTCTTGGGATAAGTCTTGAGTAATTTCAGGTTGAATTCCATAAATCTTTCTATCTATATAATCCTTAGCGGAGTTGTAACCCAGATAGATTGCAAAACAATTCTTAGTGTGTTTGTTCCCTTTCGATCTCCTATATTTAAATATATTTTCAACTGTAGCGGCACTTATAGAGCCTATATATAATCGATTCTCTTTAGTCCGTTTTGCGCGCAAAATATTTCCTAAGTAATAATCGTTTTTTACTTTATTCAATAATGTAGCTTCAAGATCGCTTACAAATTCTTCACTTATGCTTCTAGACCAAGAGCTAGGGTTTCCCCTTCTAAATTGTTGCGCTAGGTCCTCAGCAATATTTTTCCAAAAAACATCTAGTTGATCCATCTAATAGCTGGTTTTTTTTAAGAGGTTTTTAGATGCAATACCATTTTGCAAAGACTTTGCAAATAAAATGCAAAAACTCTGCAAATATCTGTCTATCAATTACCTCGAAATTTGCATCAGTAACCTAATTAATCACGGTTAAAAATAATTAATTAAAACAAAATCACATCATTATGATTTTCAAAAAAAAGAAAAGGAATCCATCGCTGATCATACCAGTAAGTAGTGTTTCCGAAAAAAAGAAAACCTCGTCAAATAGTTTAGGCATAGAGATGAAACCATTTCACCGAGACAATGATTTGAACGTAACAAAGCACGATAAACTTGTTCGTCAAGTAGAGAGTAAACTTCCCTTAACAATTAAGGGTGTAAGACGTTTTCCTGTGGAAGTGGTCAAACAAGACATTACCAATCTTTGTGAGAAAGCCTTACACCAGATTCAAGCTGATCTAGGTACAGTTCGACTGGTTGTAGCGCAAGGGCAATCCAAATTTAAACACAGGCTAGCCAATTTTGATAAAGAAGCCCTTAAACAAAAATATAAGGAAGAACACTTACAAAAACATTCAGGGGCACTTCAAGAAAAAAGAAATAAGCTCACAGAATATGTCGAGGCGCAAAAAGCAAAAAGACATTTGATTTTAGAACAGTTAAACCAATTAAAACACGAAACACATGACTATTTATTCGAAAAATGCAAAGGCGAAGCGCCAAAAAAGAGCTGGTACAATGCTTAAAATAAACTGGTACATACTATTTGTAGGGACACTGGGATTTGTTGAACTCATCTTGAATTTTTTCGGGCTTCAGCACCTTGGAGGTGAAAATATTTCTAATATCTTTTTGCTTCCATTATCAATAGCCTTGTCATTGGCTATGATGTTTTCAGCACATTATGCAGGCGAAGCTTTGCAAAATCGTTTGTTAAAGGCAGCAATCATAGCTTTTGTTTTGGGAATTCTGTTTTTAGGAATTATAGCGTATATCCGATTTATCTCTGATTCTTCATTTATCCTTACACTAGCCAATTTAGGATTTTATGGCACTATTGCCTATGTCAGTTATTTAAGAGCTGAACATCAACCTCATTTTGATAAACAGAAAAAGATAGAAGCTAAAAGTATGGAAGATGCTAGAATTCGATCAGGAATTGAGCGTGAACAAAAATCGTATGAGCATGAAGTTAATGCAATAAAAGTTGAAGGTGAAACTTATGCGGCTCAGAGAGTGCAAGATGAATTTGATTTTATAGAGAATGCTATTAGTGAAGCAGCTCATATCATCGAAGTTACTGATGGATATGAGGCACATAGAACAAAACAATTAAGAAATATTGAAAAAGCGGCTTATAACGCCTGCGATAAAAATAACTATTCCAACTAAAATTTTAAAAGATGAGACAAGTTTATATTGGTCTTATGTTCGTTTTGATGGGCTGCACCACATCACCTAAAAGTGATGCAGTCCTGATTTTCGATCAGACTGAAAAAAGAGAACCACTGAATGAAAATAGCCTGTTTTCGATATACCGTAACATCTCACACGGACAAATAACGATGACGGAAATTAGAGATCAATCTATCTCTAAAAGCACCGTAATTGTTAAAGAAGAAAGCCCATCCTACTTTTTAAGGGTAGAGAGTGAACAGCATGAAAAAGAGCTAAAATTTGAAAAGGATTTTATAAACGGATTACAGCTTTATGATGTACCTAATCAGGAACTATCCAAAAGTTATGTATATAGTGTTTTTGCAGAACACTTGTACAAACTGATGGAATCAAACGCAGATCGAAAAAGCATATTGGCGTTTAGCGATTCATTTGAAAATGCGGAATTCAGTTTCTACAAATACCGTAAGAATCCTTTGAAAATTAGAGATGATTATCAGAACATAGTAGCTGAATTAGAAAAACATGACCCTCGGATTAAGGATGCAGACTTATCAGGAATTGTTATTTCAGTAGTGTTTCATCCAAGTAAAAAAGACGATTCACTTTTTAGAGAAGTAAGACAGTTTTGGACACGCTATTACGAGTCAAAAAATGCAGGAATTGAGTTTGTAACTAGTTTAGAAAATAGCTCATTAATACAAGGATTATGATTACCCAAAAATCCAATCATAACATTACACCTCGCAAAACGGTTAAAGTTTCAGATGCAGCTATTTTATTCGCAGCAGTATATCAAACACAATTTTGGAAAACGCTGTTATATAAATCTTGGAAAGAAACGCTCTTGCTTTTAGCCAGATACTATTTCCGTTTTAACAAAGCCATACACGCCATGTTGTTTTGGTCACCCATTCGTTTTAGAGCGGGAAGCGCAACTATTGGGGTACTGGCTATAATGTTTGGAGTTAGCCTATTACTGAGTTGTAATAGCATGGATGTACCTATCTTACTAAAGCCTATAGTAGCATTTTGTGTTCCATTAGTTCCATTTTTTAAAACACAAGATGAGCTTTACAGATTAGTTTTTGTTGATATCCATTCATGCTATTTGTTGATTTATACAGGATTATTTGTCGTATCAGGATTTATCCATTTGATAATAGTTTGGCTTGGATTTTCTAATCCAAGTCAGACCAAACGAGGAAATAGCTTAATCGTTTTAGTGCTTTCAAGATGGATGCCTGTAAATGAATTTCTGATTTGTGGCCTTGTAGAACCACTATTGGGTATAGGGCTTGGTCTTGCTACTTGGCACTATGCAGATGATGTGTGTTTTGGAATTTTCATGATACTGATTTCTATGTCAGAAGCTGCTCAACAATGGTTGGACAAAGCTTATCAAATGCATACCCAGTCTGTTTTAAAAGCATAATTCACAAACAACTCAACTAAAATTTAAAAAGAAACCAATGCTCGGAATCTATAAATCATATAATGGTCAGGCTGCTGCCGATTACTTTAAAAACTCTTTGAGTAAAGAAGGAAACTATTATCAAGAGAAGGAAGTAGTCGCACATTGGGATGGAAAAACAGGTGTCAAGTTAATGCTACATGGAAGTAGGGTTACTGGTGAAGTTTTTAGTGATTTCGTTCATAATAAACATTATGGAACAAAGGATAGACTTACTGTTATAAACGCAAAAAATCGTAGAGCAGGTTATGATTTTACTTTTTCAGCCCCTAAATCAGCTTCTGTTTTATATGGTATAACCAAAGACCCTGATATTTTGAGTGCACATCGTTATGCCTATCGCAGTACAATGCAGGAAATAGAAAAACATATACAGACACAGGCAAATACACAAAAACAACGAGGCTTTATAACTACAGGTAATATCATTTATGCAGCATTTGATCATTTTGAGAGTCGTCCTGTAGAGGTGCATCATAAAGGGAGAGTTTTATATATTCCAGATATGCAGATGCATACCCATTGCTATGTGCCTAATGTGACATGGGTAGAAGAAAAAAAACGTTTTCAAGCCATTGAGACTGGAAATATTCATAAGCTCGCACCTTATTTTGAAGCCTATTATCATGCACTAATGAGTCATCGCCTGAATGAATTGGGTTATATAACAGCACGAACTCATGAGCGATGGGAGATTTCAGGAGTATCCAGAGCTATTATTGAACGTTATTCCAATCGTGGTAAGCAAATCGATTTGGTAGCAAAAGAAAAAGGAATTACTAGCCTAAAAGAAAAAGCAAAGCTAGCAGTAATCACAAGAAATTCTAAGGGAAAAGCAGTTGATGACAAGCAGCTTTATGAGCTTTGGAAAGCTCGTTTGAGTGAAAAAGAATTTAGCACATTACAAAACATAAAGAATAGTCCTCAACATGAGATCAATTCTATATCTGCTAAAGAAGCTGTAGAAAGAAGCCTTGAACATTTTTTGGAAAGACAATCCACAGCGCATGAAAAGCGCGTACTTGGTCATGCTCTAAGCTTGGGATACGGAACACTATTGCCAGAAGAGGTGACTCAAGCGTTGAATGAGAGAGAGGATATTCTGAGGTCAGAAGATCAGACTATTTCTATCATTACCACTCGTGAAATGGTACGTGCCGAAAATAAAATGATTGAACTTGCTGCAAATACCAAAGGCAAGTTTAAACCAATCCATCCGAATTATAAACCTAAGCGAGATTTTCTAAATGAGGGACAAATGAATGCTGTTAAGGCAGCACTTAGTTCCCCTGATTTTATAACAGGCATTCAAGGAAATGCAGGAGCAGGGAAAACAACTTTGCTTAGTGAAATAGCAGATGGAGTGAAACAAAAAAATAAAACGTTGGTAAGTATTGCTCCGTCCTCACAAGCAGTAGAAGTGCTTAGAAAAGAAGGTTTTGATGCTTACACGGTAGCAGCTTTTCTGGTGAATTCAAAGGTGAGGCAAAAGATAAGAAATGGTGTGCTTTTGTATGATGAAGCGGGGCTTAGTGGTGTAAAATCCATGACACAGGTTTTAGAAAAAGCCCAAGCGCAGAATGCACAAGTAATTTTAAGTGGAGACACCAAACAGCATAATGCTCCTGGGGAATATGGTGATGCGTTTTATATGTTGCAAAAAAGTGCACAGATAAGAACTGCCCATGTTAAAGAAAATATGAGACAAGAGCCAAAAGAGTACCGTAAGGCGGTAAATCAAATTGCTAGCGGAAATATACGCGGTGGTTATCAAACTTTAGATAAAATGAACGCTATACAGGAAATCCCTGATACAGATCAGCGTTTAAATCAAATTGCAGATGATTATTTAAGCTCTATTCAAAAAAAACGAAGTGCCTTAATTGTGAGTCCAACCCATGCAGAAGGTGATCAGATTACAGCTATTGTTCGTCAAAAACTAAAAGAAAAAGGAGTTGTCAAAGGAAAGGAACGTTCTTTTGAAACTCTTAAAAATTTATCTTTTACAGAGAGTCAAAAGAAAGATTTGGTGAATTATCAGCAAGGTCAAATCATTCGTTTTACTAAAAACCAGAAAGGTGGGTTTAAGGCTGGTACTCATTATGAGGTAGTTTCCCAAACAACTAAGAAAACTGTTGAAGTTCGAGATGTAAAAACAAAGCAAGTATTAGAGCTTCCTTATAATACACCGACACATTTTTCAGTATATCAAAAAACACAAACACAAATTGCAGTAGGTGATTTAATCCGGCCTACTGAGAATTTAAAATCTAAAGAAAATACTAAAATCAATAACGGCACACCACAAAAGGTAAAAGGATTTGTAGGTGGGGATATTAAACTAGCCAAAGGCAAAACTTTAGATAAAAACAGTTATCATTTCAAACACGGCTATGTAGATACCAGTCATTCCAGTCAGGGGAAAACGGCTAGCGATGTGTATATCAGTATGACAGATATGTCCTTTGGTGGAGTGAATGAGCAGAGTTTTTATGTTGGTGTGTCAAGAGGAAAAAATAAAATACAGCTTTATACCTCAGACAAGCAGGAACTTAAAAAAGCCATGGTAAGAAGTGCTCAGCGAACCACGGCACGAGATATTGAAAAAGAACATGCACAGCATATTCATAGACAAAAACAGCGCGATTATCATCAAAATATTCATAGACAAAAAGAACAATATGACATTTCAAAACAAAGAGACAAAACCATTGAGAGGCATATTTCCCGTAGAATCTAAACAAGAGTTGCCAAATGTATCGAAAGAATTTTCAGCGGAGAATCAATTTTATGCTGTGGCTTTGGAAGAAGAAATCATAAAGAAGTTTATGATTATTCTAAGGTCAGGAAGAAAGTTTAGAGTGCCATACGCCACATTACCCATTACAGAGTTATCCGATAAAAATGATGCACTTTTTATCATGGCGTATCAGCTTTTAATCATCATAAAAGGTAGAAATATCGCACCTATTGACGAGGCTCTAGCATCAGAATCCCTGTTATGGGTTTCTGAGAGTTTTTCAGAAAAAGATGATGGGATATCACCGGTATTTATTTCCAATATAACCATTGAGGGAAAAGCTATTAGTAAACAAGTAGATTGATTTTAAACATTATGATTTATGAGAACATCAAAAACAGAAAGGACAAAACAGGACAAATTATCACCAACGGTTATCAAGCAAGATAATACCCCAGATATGATAAACGCAGAAAAGGATTTATCTGATGGAGAATTGCAGGAGCGTTTGGATTTATATAGCAACGGAAGCAAAGAACAATTTTTCAAAGTTCAAAAAATCAAGCAGCGATACGTTGAAAAAATCAAAGAAGAGCAAGTTAAACGTACACAGGCTGATTTGTATTATGCACAAGGAGTAAGGGCAGGATTGCCGCATGCGTATCATGACAACCTAAAAGACATCAGAGAACGACAAGACCAGTATTTTAGGGATGAAATACTAGAAGAAGCCAAAGCCGAGTACAAGAATCATGAGAATTTAACCAAACTTTTTGATAGAGAAGCTCCTTCAAAAACTACCAAACAAGCACCGAAAATTAACAGACAAAAGGCTAAAGTTTACAATAAACTTGGAAAGCTCATGGGTGCATTTAAAGCAGTACAGCAGGCTAAAGAGAATGTCATTTCCAAAGTAGATGTAGTTGAATCAGGTATTGTAAATCACAATGCTATTGAGGAATTAAAACCAAATCAAAAAACAGCAGAGAAAACGGAAAAAAGCCTGAGCAAATATTTTAATACCTATACCCCAGAGCCGAAGGACATACGCAAAACTTTTGAGAAGATAAAAGGTAAGGATAGAGATAGATAATAAAGCAGAATTGAAAAATACAGAATTATGAAAGTGATACTAATTGAGGAAGAAGCATTTTTTGAACTCATTGACAGAGCTGTTGAGCGAATGAGTGGAAAAATAAATGCAGAGCAAAAAAAATGGCTGACTCCAAAAGAAGCCATGAAGGAATTGGGTATTTCTTCGCCAACGACCTTACAACGCTATCGTGATGAAGGAAAAATAAGGTATTCACAGCCGAGTAAGAAAGTTATTCGCTATGACCCTGAATCGATACAGGAATTCTTAGATAGTAAAACCAAAAATACCTTTTAGTTATGAAATTTTTTGGCATTGGTTCTAAAAATAAGCATCAAAGTTACGAGGATTTATTAGATACACCTTTATATAAAATCCCTAAGACAGATACAGTGATTACGTGGGCTGATAGCATAGAAGGAACTCTTATTACTGGGGCTATTGGAAGTGGTAAATCCAGTGGAGCAGGGAGACATATTGCACATGCTATGCTTAAAAGTGGTTTTGGTATGGTCATTTTATGTGCGAAGAAGGATGAGCGTAGAAGGTGGATGCGATACATTGAAGAGGTGGCTCCTGATCGTAGTGAAGATGTGGTGATATTTGATAAGCAAAGTAACCTCAGATTTAACTTTTTAGACTATGAAATGCACCGTGAAGGAGAGGGAGCAGGTGAAATTCTTAACATTGTAGAATTTTTAGTAGGTCTAAGTGATGCTGTTAGAGTTTATCAATCTGGAAGTGGTAGAGGAAAAAACGAAGAATATTGGGATTTATCATTGAGGATGCTTATAAGTCGTTGCATCTCTGTTCTGAGACTCTCAGGAGAAGAAATTAGTATTTTCAATATGCGTAGGCTTGTTTCATCTCGTTTTGTAGAAGGAGAGCCAGAGTATTATCGAAAATTAGAACGATTGGCAGCAGATCCCAAGATTGATCCAGACAAACGTCATAAAGCACAGACCGAAATTAACACTTGGATTGAAGATCGTTATTTTCTGCAAATACTTTTGAAAATTAGTAACAGAACACTAAATGCAAATGATAGAGATCAAGCAAATTTGGTAATAAATTATTGGCTTCAGGAACTTCCTAAAATTGGTGAAAAAACCTCGGGAATTATCGTTTCTAGTTTTATGGGGATTGTAGAGCCTTTTTTGAATAATGGAATTTTAAAAGATCAATTTACAAATGGATTAAGTGAAGAATTACTACCAGAAAATATTTATGAACAAAATAAAATTGTAATCATTGATTTCCCAATCAAGGAATTTAAGCTAGCAGGTGTTTTAGCTGCGACTATCTACAAGACTGTTTTTCAGGAATGTATGGAGAGAAGGGATGTTGAAAACGAAGAAAACCCAAAACCTGTTGGTATATTTATAGATGAATACCACCTTTTTTGTAATCCACAAAAGGATAGCATATTTGCTACAACATCCAGAAGTTCATGGGTAGCATCCGTTTATATCACGCAAAATATTAACAATATCTATTTCATTATGGGGAGTGAACAACCAGAGTCTAGAGCTAAAAGTTTACTCGGAAACTTGAATCTGAAATATTTTGCTAGCAATGATAATTACGATACTAATCTGTGGGCTTCACAAATGATTGGACAACACAAAGTTGATTTTGAGCATTTGAGCTTCAGTAAAGATATGGAGATTAGCAAAAGTAAAAATCAGCAGATGCAATATCGAGTGACTCCAGATCATTTCACAACACTAAAGACTGGTAGAAAATCTAATAAATATATTGTCGAAAATATTGTTTTTAAAGCAGGAAAGACTTGGGGAAAGAACAAACAGAATTTTGCTTTGGTGGGGTTTAAGCAGAAATAATTGGTTTTAAGAATTTAAAACTTGTTCTAATGCATCATCTGCTTCTTTATGGATAAAATTAGCTTGATAGTTAATGGTCGTTTTTAAATCTGTATGGCGGTATAGCTTTTGAAGCATTAATGGATGAATTGCATCACCTGCTATATTTCCAAAACTGTGCCTTGCAATATGATTGGAAAGATTTTTATCAATTTCACATAGAGTTGCAATTCTTTTCAAATATTTGTTGAATAATGATGTAGCATTTCTCATTTTAGTAAACATATCCTGTTTATTTTTAGGATTAGCTTTTTTAAGAAAAGGAAACACAAAATCATTTTTCTTTTTCCTGCTTTCTTGGTACAGATTAAGGATATTCATTGCTTGCTCAGGAACTTTAAGACTTACAGGCTTTTCGTTTTTATTCATTTGATAGTATAAACGGCCATCAATGAAGTCAGACCATTTTAATTCAAGGACATCTGAAATACGAACACCTGCAAAGTAATAAGAAAATAGCCAAACATTGCGAGTATGCCAAATGGAAGAATCTTTCTCTAATTTGATATTTTCAATTTTACTAATTTCTTCTTTGGTTAAACCAATTTTGTTTCCAGAGGAAATACGAATTTTTTCTTTTTCGCCAGCAAAAGGGTAATTTCTACCATCCACTAAATTTTCTTTGATAGCTTGGTTATAAAGGGTGCGAATAAAGATGAGTTGATTGGTAACTGTTCGTGTTTTTTGTTCAAGATAAGAAGTACAAAAACTTTTAAACCGATTAATAAAAGCCATATCAATATCGCTAAATGTAAGCGATTGATTTTTTGCAAAGTTCTTTAAGACCTCTGAAACATCTACTGCTCCTTTTCGAGCTTGTGAAATTCGTTCTTTTCTTCTTTTTTTAATATCCTCAATAGCTTTTTGTTGAGGGATTGTAGTGTTAAGGTCTAAAAACTCCTGAATATTATACAGGATAGATAATTCAGATTTTGCAACTGAGAAAGTTCCTTCTTTGAATTTTCTTTTGATACGTTCCGTTGCGAGTTCAAAGAAATAAACACCAGAAGATTGTCTTTTTACTTTTTTCTTTATTTGTTTTGCAGAAAGGTGATTTTTGCTAACTTCCTCATCCAAAGATGTTGCGTAGGCTTCACTAAGTTTCTTTTGGATGAGATTGTTTAAACGTTTCGAATTAGGGTGTGATTTTTTAATGATACCGTTTTTAGTATCCCAATCTTTTTCATGGATGTACTGTCCAGTATGAATGTACTGAGGTTTTCGATCTTTTGTTATTCGAATAGCTATAGAACAGGAGCCATCCTCTCGTTTTCTATATTTCCAAAGGATCACTTTGATTGAAGCCATAAATGATGTTGTTTTACACATCAAAAATACAAAACGAAAATCATTTTGTAAAAACAATGTAAAAACATTTAGTGTGTTTTTATAGAATTAAATGACTTTATATGTTTGCAACTAATTCGTTAACAGGTTGTTTTTTAACATTTTGTATTAAATAAGGTTAAAGACATCAAAGCTCATAACCCGAAGGTCGCTGGTTCGAGTCCAGCTCCCGCTACTAAGCTTAAGCTTTTAAAATCAACGGATTGTTTACTACAATCCGTTTTTTTATGTCTTTATCTTTCTTACTTTTACGTACCGTAAACGCTAGCGTAAACACTTTTGCAATGAAAATGAATTTTACAGAACCTAAAATATATACTGGTGGAGTACAAATATCTGAGTGGTCTAAACTGACAAAACTTGAAAAAGAAACTGCATTAAAAAAGGATTGGTTTGTGTATTATTCTTATCGAAATCCACAAACGCAAAAACTGAAAAGACAGCCACATATTAAGGCTGGTGTAAATAAGTTAAAAACAAAAAGAGAACGCATTGCGTTTTTACTTACTATGCAAAAAGCATTGTTAGAATTACTGCAAGCAGGTTTTAATCCATATCAAGATAATTCGCAATTAGAAGCAGAATTATTTGGTAGTTCTAGTATAGCACAATCTTCTAATATTGCGCAAACGCAAAAAAATCAAAAAGAAAAAAAAGAACGTATTGAGACTCAAGAACTCGAGAGTAAATCAATTGCTGAGGCTTTTAAAATTGGGTTGAGTTTAAAAGAAAGGTTAATGAACAAAAATTCATTTACTAAATATAAAAGCAGGATTAATCGTTTTTCTAAATGGTTAAAAAAGGAAGGCTACGAAAAACAATCTATAACTACCATTCATAAGAAACTTGTGATTGAATATTTAAACGAAGTTTTACAAAGTTCAAGTGCAAGAAACAGAAATAATACTCGTACAGATATAGCTTCGCTGTTTCAAATTTTAGAAGATAACGAATTGATTACCGAAAACTTTGTAAAAAAGATTAGTGTATTAAAATCTAAACCTAAAAGGAATAAAACATATACTCCAAAATTGCAAAAAGATATTTATGATTATTTGAAGGAAAATGACGAGCATTTGCTCTTATTTATTCAATTTATATCCTATAATTTTTTACGACCAATTGAAGTGTGCAGATTAAAAGTTGAAGATATAGATGTTAAAGACAAAAAACTATATGTCAAAGCCAAAAACAGTCCTGTGAAAATTAAGATTATACCAGAAATTTTACTTGAACAATTACCTGATTTCTCAAATAAAAACCCAAAATCTTTTTTATTCACACAAAACACGGTAGGTGGAGAGTGGGATATTGAAGAGGAAAATAAAAGAGACTATTTTACTAAAAGATTCAAGAATATAAAAGATCACTTTAAGTTAGGTAAAGAATATGGCTTATATAGTTTTAGACATACTTTTATTACAAAACTATATAGAGAACTTCGCAAAACAAATTCTCCGTTTGAAACTAAAAGTAAGTTAATGTTGATTACGGGTCATTCAACAATAACTGCACTAGAAAAATATTTACGAGATATAGATGCAGAATTGCCTGAAGACTACTCTTTTTTAATAAAATAGTTTGTGTTAGGTTACTTTAAAGTGACGTAAAGTAGTTTATCCTCACGTAACCTTGCTTAAAGTGGTGTAACCTCGTTTAACTTCTTTAGCTTATTTTTAGAGTTATTACTATTGTGTTTAATTATATTAAATCAAAAGTAATATTGAATGCACAAGTAGTATATCAAGTAGCAAAAGCTCTTCCATTAGAAGAGCAAAAATTGTTATTTGAAATGCTACAAAAAGAATTTCGTTTTAACATTCATAATGTAAAGAAACTTAATACTCATATTTTAACAAAGGAGGATGCGATTCAATATTTATTAAAGAATGTTTTTAACAAGAAGTAATAGTAAATAAAGACTTACTGAATAGTTAGTCTTTATTTTTTTACCCATTTTATAAAACGTTAAATTTTATTCAATTTAACGTTTTAAAATACTAAAATCGATGAAAATCAAGATAAATTGCAAAAATTGTGGTGAAGTATTTAAAAGAAAAAGAAGAAATCAAAAGTATTGCAGTGCAAGTTGTAGAACTATGGCTTGTTACAAAAGAAATAAATATGAGTATGTTTCAGGAGGATATAAAAAGTCTATTAACAAATTAGGAGCTATCAAAACCAAAAAAGAGAATCAGCTTTTACCCAGTGAATTAAATTCAAAACTTGATAGCCTACTTGAAAAAGAAGAAAAAATATTTGATACAAAAAGTATAACAAATACGGTTACAAGTAATTTAATTTCAGATTCAGCTGTTTATGGTCTAAAAAAAATATTTAACCCAAACTCTTTACCTGCTACAAAAGGAGATATAGAAGCAATGTTGATACAAATTCAAGAAATGCAAAGATTATTGATTGAAATGAAGTTTAAGAGTAGGTTTAATGTGAAATAATTTTGTAGGTAATGGTTGTATCTCATAAACTGTGTAAGTTTTTTAAAATATCGGGGTTGAATTCAACCCCGATATTTTTTAAATAATTAATTTTAAAATTTTACACAAAGATTAAACCTGAAGATATATTAAACGACGACTTTTTTAAAACAATTCAGTAACGGTTCAGAGTTAACCAGTTCCCTAAAAGAACTTCATAATCGAGGTGTAGAAAAGATTCTAGATGGAGAATTAGATGCTCATTTAGACTATGAAAAAACATAAGAAAAGTATCACAGGTAATGCTCACAACGGATATTCTAAAAAGAAATTAAAAACTTCATTAGGCGAAATAGAGATACAAGTTCCTAGAGATAAAGAAGGTAGTTTTAGTCCTATACTTATAAAGAAAAGAGAAAGCACCTTTGATGGAGTTGAGAATATCATCATATCCTTATATGCCAAGGGAATGAGTACTAGTGATATTGAAGATCTAATAAAAGAACTTTACGGTTTTAATATCTCTCGTTCTACTATATCTCGAATTACGGATAAAATCACCAATGATATAATAGCTTGTAAGAATAGACCTTTAGAAACCACTTATTTAATTGTATGAATGGTATTGTATTTAAAGTTAGAGAGAACTTTAAGGTTATTAATAAAATTATCTACAGATAATCACAATTTTTTATAGAATCAATATTATTAGAAATCATTTATATATAATAGATGATTATTTAACCTAGTCTCATTATCAAAATATTAATTAACTTAATAAAAAGGTTAGTCTAAATTTATTCAAATATTTAAAAAAACCGTGGAGTCAAGCTAGTTTGATAATTTAATACTCAATATCATCTTCTTTTAGATAAGTCGATAATCTCTTAAAATAATAATAGATATGGAATTCTTTTTTTATTGATTTTATAAATGATTTTAACAAGTACTTCTTGGGTTATTTGTCTGTGGGAAAACCCTTATGCAATAATTTCTTTTAAAGCTAATTTTAGTATTCTTAAAATGTATAGATTCGTTAAAACATTGGGTGAGAACTAACAGTAATTTTTAATGCATAAGATGGTAATCTTTTTACGATTATTGTTAAATGTTAAAATGCCTCTTGAAAATCAAATTCGTTTTGAACTAACTTCTCGTGGTTACTATAAATTCTGAATTTAAGGTAATTAAGTATAGTTAAACCCCTGTTTATTTGAGAGTTTTTTTAATAATATTTATAATTGATTAATCTTTTTTTATAATATTTGTTTTGAATATAAGATTGGTTTTTGTGCGTAAATTTATTATCACTTTATTAGTATTAATTACTATAAGCAATACTTATAGTCAAAATCAGGAAGAATCCTATATTTCTTTAAAAATTGATTCCTTATATAAACTAGCAAGAAAAAAGCGTAAATCAGATATTAAAACTTATAATGATTTAGTTGATACAATTTTTGTTTATTCAGAAAAATCAAACTACAAAAAAGGTATTGCTCAATCTTTGATTTTAAAGACAAATAGTTTAATACATGATGGCGATTATAATAACGCAGAAAAAATAATTGCAAATTTTTTTGAATTACCACAAAATTTGGAAAAAATATATATTAATGAAATGTTATACTATAAATCATTAATACTTTTTTTTAAAAAAAAATATATTGAAGCAGAGCAAAACTTACAAAATGATTTTTCAGATAATTTAAAACAAGATTTTTATGCTGGGTTTGCCTATAGTTTATTAGGAGCTATTAATACTAGAAATAAACAATTAAAAAAAGCAATAAACAATTATAAAAAAGCAATAATTATATACGAGAATACTAACAAATATATATATATACCAAATGTTTTTTCTGAAGTAGCTTTGCTTTATATGAAGTTAAATATGCCTGATTTAGCACTAGATTATTCGAATAAATCTATTGATAAAAAGTTTTTTGCATTAAAGGATGATCAAAGTATTGCAATTTTAAAATCAAATGCTGCACTAATCCAAGTAAAATTGAAAAAATTTGAGAAAGCAGATACTTTATTAAATCAAGCAAGTAATTACTTTGATGCCCAAAAAAGTAGATTATATTATATAAACAATAATAACAGAATAGCAAACTTAGCTTATTATAAAAATCAATATAATAAATGTATTTCTTTAAGTAATAAGATAATTGACCTTAATTTAAATGAGGAATCTATTAATATAGCTAAGTACAATTTAGGACTTTGTTATTTTGAGTTAAAACAATATAACAAAGCAATTAAAAATTTAATTGAAACAGAAAAATACTTAACTCATACAAATAAAATAGTTTTTGAAATTAATGAAGAAGAGCTATACTCTAAATTAACTAATTCTTATTTAAAAATAAAAGACACTTTAAATTACTTTAGATATAAAAATAGTTACTTGGCTATTCAAAATGAAAATTATAAAAGTGAAAAAGAAAATGATCTTATAAAGTTACAATTAGAGTTTGATAAATATATCGATAATTCTGAAATAGAAAAATTAAAAATAAAAAATCAAAAAAATGAATTAAAGGTCAAAACAAGAAATATAATATTACTCATAGGTGTAATATTTACTATTATAATATTTGTTTATACATTAATTTTAAAAAACATTTCTAATAAAAAAGAAAAATTAAATAGTAGTTATAAAAACAGTATTGTTAAACTAGAATTAACTAAAAATGAATTAACCAAAACCCTCAATGAAAAAAATATATTAATTAAAGAGGTACACCATAGAGTTAAAAATAATCTTCAATTAATTACTAGTCTATTAAATCTTCAAGCAAATAAAAAATATAATATTAGTGTTGAAGAGTTTGTAAGTAAAAGTCAGTCTAGAATAGAAGCCATGGCATTGGTTCATGAAAACTTGTATAAAAATCAAAATCTAGAATTTATTAGTTTAGATGTATATGTAAATCAACTTATTAATAATTTAAAGAAAATATATACTAATAAGTTATCAAAAATTAAATTTCATATTTCAATACAAAATACCAGTATTAATATAGATACAGCAATAACTATTGGCCTGATAGTTAATGAATTAATTTTAAACTCATGTAAATATGCATTTATTAATAGTAGTGGAAATATACACATAGAATTTAAAAAGTATAAAAATGATTTATTTATATTAAAAATAAAAGATGATGGGAAAGGTTATGATGTAAAAAATCAAAGTAATAGTTTCGGATTGCAATTAGTAAATTTACTTTCACTACAATTAAAAGCAACTTTAGAAATTACTTCATCTAATATGGGTACTATTAATCAATTAATTTTAAAATTATAATAATGAGTAAAAAAATTATAATTGTAGAGGACGAGTTAATTGTAGCATTACATTTAAAAGAAATATTATCTGAATTTAATTATGATATTATTATAGGAGCAACAACATATGAAGAAGGAGTAAAAGCTATTTTAGCTCAAACGCCAGATCTCGTGTTAATAGATATAAATTTAGATTCAAGCAAAACAGGAGTAGAGTTAGCAAAATTTATAGAAACAAAAAATTTATGTCCTTATATATATATAACTTCATATACAGATAATAAAACATTAAATCAAGTAAAAAAAACATCACCAAGTGGTTATATTGTTAAACCATTTAAATCTGTAGATGTAACTATTTTAGTTCAATTAGTATTAGAGAAGAGTAATAATACAGATTACCTACCATTAAGCATTAAAAACGTAATTCAATACATACAAAATAATATAGATAAAAAAATTGAAATTAGTGAGTTGGCTACATTAACCCAATGGGGTACACAACATTTTTCAAATATATTTAAAAAGTATGTTGGTATTACACCTTATCAATTCATAATAAAAACCAAAATAGATAAGGCAAAACATATAATTGTAACAGAAAACATAAATTTAAAAGACCTAGCATTTGATTTAGGTTTTTCAAGTTATACAAATTTTTTTCATGCTTTTAAAAAGTATGTTAAGACTACACCAGAAAACTACTTAAGAAATAATAGAACTAAGTTATAACATAAAAAACATGTGTTAATATGTTTTTTATGTTATAAGTATTATTGTTTTTTTTTCAACATCTTGTTTTTCAGAGGTTTTTTTTTTTTGTACCATCTAATAAAAGAATACAAAAAGGAGGGACCACATGAAAAAAAATGACATTCGAGAAATAATAATTATTTTCTTGATATGCTTTTTATTAAGTATGTCAAAAGCAGCAGCTCAATCCTCAGTCGGAAGAATATGGACTGATTGGAATGGCTATTGGACGTCAAATGTTGCAACTACAGGAAATAACAGACCTGATAGTTACAATAATTTAACAGCTTTTAGATGGAACGGAACAGTTTACTCAACAGGTGTAAATGATGCAAGTTTAACAGCAAATGGTGTTTCTTTTACACCGGCCAACTTTAAATCATTGCCAATAAGAAGTATACCAACAGGTGGTTTGTTTTTGCAAGGTGCAAGAATAGATGGTACTGTCACGGTAGCAAACTTAATTCCGCCTGTTGCTGGTGCAACGGCAACTTCAGAAGAATACGCCCAAAGGTTAACAGATGGGGTTAAAGGATTAGCCTTGGGCACTGGAGTCGCAAACATACCAGCAGGTCAAACAACATTTCAGTTGCAACCAGGAGCTATTAATATTTCAACAATTAACGATGGTGTGCCAGATCTCTTATTTAATCAAATAGCACAACCATCATCTACTGTTGATAGGATATGGTTTGTAGATTCTTCAGGTAATGTTGTTGGTAATCAGGTTTCAATTTCCTTTTTAGGGTATCCGGTTCTTGGTACATATATATTAGATATTTTTAATCCCGATGGAACTTTATGGGCGGGAGCTAGTAACACTTCTAGGGATATAAGAATGATGGCGTTAGATTATGCTTCCTTGGGTATAACAACAGCAAATGCTTCTCAAGTAGATAGGTTAATAGTTAGGTTTAGCGGTCAGTCAGATATAGGATTTGTGGCGGCTAATGAGGCTTCATTACAAGTGCCAGATCCAGCATTAACAGTAGTTAAAACAGCAACATTTAATGATGCAAACGGTAACAGCTTTGCAGATGTTGGAGAAACCATTACCTATGTATTTACCATTACTAATATAGGTAATATTGCCATAGATAATATAGTAATATCAGATCCTATGCCAGGGTTAACAATATCAGGTAATCCAATCGCTTCGCTAGCGCCAGGTGCAACTAACAATACAATAACAGCTACATATGCAGTCACTCAAGCAGATTTAGATAACGGAAGCGTTAGCAATAATGCAATAGCACAAGGTCTTGCAGTAGATCTTGATGGAGATGGTAATCCAGATACCGTTACTTTTCCCTCAGATGATGATGGTGGAGCTACAGATGCAAACGGAGATGGTAATCCTTATAATGATAGCACAATTATAGGTATGCCAGTAAATCCTGGCATTGGTATTACCAAGGTTGGTGTTTTAAATGATGGCGGAGATGGCTTACAAGCTGGAGATAGTATTGACTATACGTTTGTGGTTAGTAATACAGGAAACGTAACTTTAAGTAGTGTTGTATTGAACGATCCTCTATTAGGAGGAGTTGTATCAGGTCCTGTAAGTGGAGATACAAACAGCAACAATTTATTAGAAGTAGATGAGACGTGGACATATACAGCGAGTTATACTTTATTACAATCAGATGTTGATTCAGGTTCGGTAGTCAATACGGCTACAGTTTCAGGAAGCAGTCCATCGGGTACAGGTGTGAGTGATGATTCAGATGATCCGAACAATCCGACCAATACAGATGCAAACTCAGATGGAGAGCCAGATGACCCTACTGTTGTAGGTTTACCAGAGAGTCCAAGCATTGGTATTACCAAGGTTGGTGTTTTAAATGATGGCGGAGATGGCTTACAAGCTGGAGATAGTATTGACTATACGTTTGTGGTTAGTAATACAGGAAACGTAACTTTAAGTAGTGTTGTATTGAATGATCCTCTATTAGGAGGAGTTGTATCAGGTCCTGTAAGTGGAGATACAAACAGCAACAATTTATTAGAAGTAGATGAGACGTGGACATATACAGCGAGTTATACTTTATTACAATCAGATGTTGATTCAGGTTCGGTAGTCAATACGGCTACAGTTTCAGGAAGCAGTCCATCGGGTACAGGTGTGAGTGATGATTCAGATGATCCGAACAATCCGACCAATACAGATGCAAACTCAGATGGAGAGCCAGATGACCCTACTGTTGTAGGTTTACCAGAGAGTCCAAGCATTGGTATTACCAAGGTTGGTGTTTTAAATGATGGCGGAGATGGCTTACAAGCTGGAGATAGTATTGACTATACGTTTGTGGTTAGTAATACAGGAAACGTAACTTTAAGTAGTGTTGTATTGAACGATCCTCTATTAGGAGGAGTTGTATCAGGTCCTGTAAGTGGAGATACAAACAGCAACAATTTATTAGAAGTAGATGAGACGTGGACATATACAGCGAGTTATACTTTATTACAATCAGATGTTGATTCAGGTTCGGTAGTCAATACGGCTACAGTTTCAGGAAGCAGTCCATCGGGTACAGGTGTGAGTGATGATTCAGATGATCCGAACAATCCGACCAATACAGATGCAAACTCAGATGGAGAGCCAGATGACCCTACTGTTGTAGGTTTACCAGAGAGTCCAAGCATTGGTATTACCAAGGTTGGTGTTTTAAATGATGGCGGAGATGGCTTACAAGCTGGAGATAGTATTGACTATACGTTTGTGGTTAGTAATACAGGAAACGTAACTTTAAGTAGTGTTGTATTGAACGATCCTCTATTAGGAGGAGTTGTATCAGGTCCTGTAAGTGGAGATACAAACAGCAACAATTTATTAGAAGTAGATGAGACGTGGACATATACAGCGAGTTATACTTTATTACAATCAGATGTTGATTCAGGTTCGGTAGTCAATACGGCTACAGTTTCAGGAAGCAGTCCATCGGGTACAGGTGTGAGTGATGATTCAGATGATCCGAACAATCCGACCAATACAGATGCAAACTCAGATGGAGAGCCAGATGACCCTACTGTTGTAAGTTTACCAGAGAGTCCAAGCATTGGTATTACCAAGGTTGGTGTTTTAAATGATGGCGGAGATGGCTTACAAGCTGGAGATAGTATTGACTATACGTTTGTGGTTAGTAATACAGGAAACGTAACTTTAAGTAGTGTTGTATTGAACGATCCTCTATTAGGAGGAGTTGTATCAGGTCCTGTAAGTGGAGATACAAACAGCAACAATTTATTAGAAGTAGATGAGACGTGGACATATACAGCGAGTTATACTTTATTACAATCAGATGTTGATTCAGGTTCGGTAGTCAATACGGCTACAGTTTCAGGAAGCAGTCCATCGGGTACAGGTGTGAGTGATGATTCAGATGATCCGAACAATCCGACCAATACAGATGCAAACTCAGATGGAGAGCCAGATGACCCTACTGTTGTAGGTTTACCAGAGAGTCCAAGCATTGGTATTACCAAGGTTGGTGTTTTAAATGATGGCGGAGATGGCTTACAAGCTGGAGATAGTATTGACTATACGTTTGTGGTTAGTAATACAGGAAACGTAACTTTAAGTAGTGTTGTATTGAACGATCCTCTATTAGGAGGAGTTGTATCAGGTCCTGTAAGTGGAGATACAAACAGCAACAATTTATTAGAAGTAGATGAGACGTGGACATATACAGCGAGTTATACTTTATTACAATCAGATGTTGATTCAGGTTCGGTAGTCAATACGGCTACAGTTTCAGGAAGCAGTCCATCGGGTACAGGTGTGAGTGATGATTCAGATGATCCGAACAATCCGACCAATACAGATGCAAACTCAGATGGAGAGCCAGATGACCCTACTGTTGTAGGTTTACCAGAGAGTCCAAGCATTGGTATTACCAAGGTTGGTGTTTTAAATGATGGCGGAGATGGCTTACAAGCTGGAGATAGTATTGACTATACGTTTGTGGTTAGTAATACAGGAAACGTAACTTTAAGTAGTGTTGTATTGAATGATCCTCTATTAGGAGGAGTTGTATCAGGTCCTGTAAGTGGAGATACAAACAGCAACAATTTATTAGAAGTAGATGAGACGTGGACATATACAGCGAGTTATACTTTATTACAATCAGATGTTGATTCAGGTTCGGTAGTCAATACGGCTACAGTTTCAGGAAACAGTCCATCGGGTACAGGTGTGAGTGATGATTCAGATGATCCGAACAATCCGACCAATACAGATGCAAACTCAGATGGAGAGCCAGATGACCCTACTGTTGTAGGTTTACCAGAGAGTCCAAGCATTGGTATTACCAAGGTTGGTGTTTTAAATGATGGCGGAGATGGCTTACAAGCTGGAGATAGTATTGACTATACGTTTGTGGTTAGTAATACAGGAAACGTAACTTTAAGTAGTGTTGTATTGAACGATCCTCTATTAGGAGGAGTTGTATCAGGTCCTGTAAGTGGAGATACAAACAGCAACAATTTATTAGAAGTAGATGAGACGTGGACATATACAGCGAGTTATACTTTATTACAATCAGATGTTGATTCAGGTTCGGTAGTCAATACGGCTACAGTTTCAGGAAGCAGTCCATCGGGTACAGGTGTGAGTGATGATTCAGATGATCCGAACAATCCGACCAATACAGATGCAAACTCAGATGGAGAGCCAGATGACCCTACTGTTGTAGGTTTACCAGAGAGTCCAAGCATTGGTATTACCAAGGTTGGTGTTTTAAATGATGGCGGAGATGGCTTACAAGCTGGAGATAGTATTGACTATACGTTTGTGGTTAGTAATACAGGAAACGTAACTTTAAGTAGTGTTGTATTGAACGATCCTCTATTAGGAGGAGTTGTATCAGGTCCTGTAAGTGGAGATACAAACAGCAACAATTTATTAGAAGTAGATGAGACGTGGACATATACAGCGAGTTATACTTTATTACAATCAGATGTTGATTCAGGTTCGGTAGTCAATACGGCTACAGTTTCAGGAAGCAGTCCATCGGGTACAGGTGTGAGTGATGATTCAGATGATCCGAACAATCCGACCAATACAGATGCAAACTCAGATGGAGAGCCAGATGACCCTACTGTTGTAGGTTTACCAGAGAGTCCAAGCATTGGTATTACCAAGGTTGGTGTTTTAAATGATGGCGGAGATGGCTTACAAGCTGGAGATAGTATTGACTATACGTTTGTGGTTAGTAATACAGGAAACGTAACTTTAAGTAGTGTTGTATTGAATGATCCTCTATTAGGAGGAGTTGTATCAGGTCCTGTAAGTGGAGATACAAACAGCAACAATTTATTAGAAGTAGATGAGACGTGGACATATACAGCGAGTTATACTTTATTACAATCAGATGTTGATTCAGGTTCGGTAGTCAATACGGCTACAGTTTCAGGAAGCAGTCCATCGGGTACAGGTGTGAGTGATGATTCAGATGATCCGAACAATCCGACCAATACAGATGCAAACTCAGATGGAGAGCCAGATGACCCTACTGTTGTAGGTTTACCAGAGAGTCCAAGCATTGGTATTACCAAGGTTGGTGTTTTAAATGATGGCGGAGATGGCTTACAAGCTGGAGATAGTATTGACTATACGTTTGTGGTTAGTAATACAGGAAACGTAACTTTAAGTAGTGTTGTATTGAATGATCCTCTATTAGGAGGAGTTGTATCAGGTCCTGTAAGTGGAGATACAAACAGCAACAATTTATTAGAAGTAGATGAGACGTGGACATATACAGCGAGTTATACTTTATTACAATCAGATGTTGATTCAGGTTCGGTAGTCAATACGGCTACAGTTTCAGGAAACAGTCCATCGGGTACAGGTGTGAGTGATGATTCAGATGATCCGAACAATCCGACCAATACAGATGCAAACTCAGATGGAGAGCCAGATGACCCTACTGTTGTAGGTTTACCAGAGAGTCCAAGCATTGGTATTACCAAGGTTGGTGTTTTAAATGATGGCGGAGATGGCTTACAAGCTGGAGATAGTATTGACTATACGTTTGTGGTTAGTAATACAGGAAACGTAACTTTAAGTAGTGTTGTATTGAACGATCCTCTATTAGGAGGAGTTGTATCAGGTCCTGTAAGTGGAGATACAAACAGCAACAATTTATTAGAAGTAGATGAGACGTGGACATATACAGCGAGTTATACTTTATTACAATCAGATGTTGATTCAGGTTCGGTAGTCAATACGGCTACAGTTTCAGGAAGCAGTCCATCGGGTACAGGTGTGAGTGATGATTCAGATGATCCGAACAATCCGACCAATACAGATGCAAACTCAGATGGAGAGCCAGATGACCCTACTGTTGTAGGTTTACCAGAGAGTCCAAGCATTGGTATTACCAAGGTTGGTGTTTTAAATGATGGCGGAGATGGCTTACAAGCTGGAGATAGTATTGACTATACGTTTGTGGTTAGTAATACAGGAAACGTAACTTTAAGTAGTGTTGTATTGAACGATCCTCTATTAGGAGGAGTTGTATCAGGTCCTGTAAGTGGAGATACAAACAGCAACAATTTATTAGAAGTAGATGAGACGTGGACATATACAGCGAGTTATACTTTATTACAATCAGATGTTGATTCAGGTTCGGTAGTCAATACGGCTACAGTTTCAGGAAGCAGTCCATCGGGTACAGGTGTGAGTGATGATTCAGATGATCCGAACAATCCGACCAATACAGATGCAAACTCAGATGGAGAGCCAGATGACCCTACTGTTGTAGGTTTACCAGAGAGTCCAAGCATTGGTATTACCAAGGTTGGTGTTTTAAATGATGGCGGAGATGGCTTACAAGCTGGAGATAGTATTGACTATACGTTTGTGGTTAGTAATACAGGAAACGTAACTTTAAGTAGTGTTGTATTGAACGATCCTCTATTAGGAGGAGTTGTATCAGGTCCTGTAAGTGGAGATACAAACAGCAACAATTTATTAGAAGTAGATGAGACGTGGACATATACAGCGAGTTATACTTTATTACAATCAGATGTTGATTCAGGTTCGGTAGTCAATACGGCTACAGTTTCAGGAAGCAGTCCATCGGGTACAGGTGTGAGTGATGATTCAGATGATCCGAACAATCCGACCAATACAGATGCAAACTCAGATGGAGAGCCAGATGACCCTACTGTTGTAGGTTTACCAGAGAGTCCAAGCATTGGTATTACCAAGGTTGGTGTTTTAAATGATGGCGGAGATGGCTTACAAGCTGGAGATAGTATTGACTATACGTTTGTGGTTAGTAATACAGGAAACGTAACTTTAAGTAGTGTTGTATTGAACGATCCTCTATTAGGAGGAGTTGTATCAGGTCCTGTAAGTGGAGATACAAACAGCAACAATTTATTAGAAGTAGATGAGACGTGGACATATACAGCGAGTTATACTTTATTACAATCAGATGTTGATTCAGGTTCGGTAGTCAATACGGCTACAGTTTCAGGAAGCAGTCCATCGGGTACAGGTGTGAGTGATGATTCAGATGATCCGAACAATCCGACCAATACAGATGCAAACTCAGATGGAGAGCCAGATGACCCTACTGTTGTAGGTTTACCAGAGAGTCCAAGCATTGGTATTACCAAGGTTGGTGTTTTAAATGATGGCGGAGATGGCTTACAAGCTGGAGATAGTATTGACTATACGTTTGTGGTTAGTAATACAGGAAACGTAACTTTAAGTAGTGTTGTATTGAACGATCCTCTATTAGGAGGAGTTGTATCAGGTCCTGTAAGTGGAGATACAAACAGCAACAATTTATTAGAAGTAGATGAGACGTGGACATATACAGCGAGTTATACTTTATTACAATCAGATGTTGATTCAGGTTCGGTAGTCAATACGGCTACAGTTTCAGGAAGCAGTCCATCGGGTACAGGTGTGAGTGATGATTCAGATGATCCGAACAATCCGACCAATACAGATGCAAACTCAGATGGAGAGCCAGATGACCCTACTGTTGTAGGTTTACCAGAGAGTCCAAGCATTGGTATTACCAAGGTTGGTGTTTTAAATGATGGCGGAGATGGCTTACAAGCTGGAGATAGTATTGACTATACGTTTGTGGTTAGTAATACAGGAAACGTAACTTTAAGTAGTGTTGTATTGAATGATCCTCTATTAGGAGGAGTTGTATCAGGTCCTGTAAGTGGAGATACAAACAGCAACAATTTATTAGAAGTAGATGAGACGTGGACATATACAGCGAGTTATACTTTATTACAATCAGATGTTGATTCAGGTTCGGTAGTCAATACGGCTACAGTTTCAGGAAACAGTCCATCGGGTACAGGTGTGAGTGATGATTCAGATGATCCGAACAATCCGACCAATACAGATGCAAACTCAGATGGAGAGCCAGATGACCCTACTGTTGTAGGTTTACCAGAGAGTCCAAGCATTGGTATTACCAAGGTTGGTGTTTTAAATGATGGCGGAGATGGCTTACAAGCTGGAGATAGTATTGACTATACGTTTGTGGTTAGTAATACAGGAAACGTAACTTTAAGTAGTGTTGTATTGAACGATCCTCTATTAGGAGGAGTTGTATCAGGTCCTGTAAGTGGAGATACAAACAGCAACAATTTATTAGAAGTAGATGAGACGTGGACATATACAGCGAGTTATACTTTATTACAATCAGATGTTGATTCAGGTTCGGTAGTCAATACGGCTACAGTTTCAGGAAGCAGTCCATCGGGTACAGGTGTGAGTGATGATTCAGATGATCCGAACAATCCGACCAATACAGATGCAAACTCAGATGGAGAGCCAGATGACCCTACTGTTGTAGGTTTACCAGAGAGTCCAAGCATTGGTATTACCAAGGTTGGTGTTTTAAATGATGGCGGAGATGGCTTACAAGCTGGAGATAGTATTGACTATACGTTTGTGGTTAGTAATACAGGAAACGTAACTTTAAGTAGTGTTGTATTGAACGATCCTCTATTAGGAGGAGTTGTATCAGGTCCTGTAAGTGGAGATACAAACAGCAACAATTTATTAGAAGTAGATGAGACGTGGACATATACAGCGAGTTATACTTTATTACAATCAGATGTTGATTCAGGTTCGGTAGTCAATACGGCTACAGTTTCAGGAAGCAGTCCATCGGGTACAGGTGTGAGTGATGATTCAGATGATCCGAACAATCCGACCAATACAGATGCAAACTCAGATGGAGAGCCAGATGACCCTACTGTTGTAGGTTTAAATTTAGTTTCAAGTGTTGCTATCATAAAGACAGCAGAGTTTAATGATGAAAACAACAATGGTATAACTGAAGAAGGTGAGACAATAAGTTATTATTTTACAGTGGTAAACACTGGGAACACAACTTTATTTGATGTAAGTGTAGATGATCAATTACCTAATATAATCCTTACAGGAAATGTAATAGAAGTTTTATTACCTGGTGAATCAGATTCTACATCATACTCAGCGATATATACAATAACTCAAGAAGATCTAAATAATGGATTTGTGTCTAATCAAGCTATTTGTATAGGTTTTAATTCTAATGATGAAGAGGTTTCAGATTTATCAGATTTTGAAAGTCTTACAAATGATAACCCAACAATAGTTCCATTAGAAAATGATGATGTAATTATTTACAACATATTTACTCCAAATAATGATGGTGATAATGACTTATTTGTAATTGGAGGTATAGAGAGTTTTCCTAACAACAGATTAGAAATATTTAATAGATGGGGTAACCTTGTATATAAGAAATCTGGTTATGATAATACGTGGAATGGTACTTCAAATGGAAGAGTAACAATACAAGTAAATGAGAAATTACCAACAGGAACATATTATTATGTACTTGATTTAGGTAATGGATCTAAACCGAAGGTTGGTTGGTTATATATTAATAGATAAAAAATAGAATATGAAAATTAAATATATTATAATCGGGTTTTCGTTATTGTTCTCCAGCATTAAGGGAAATGCCCAACAAGATCCACAGTATACACAATACATGTATAACACTATGAGTGTAAACCCTGCTTATGCAGGTTCTAATGGACATACTGTTATTAATGTTTTAGCTAGAACCCAATGGGTTGGTGTTGATGGAGCACCAGACACACAGACTTTAAGTTATGATACTCCACTAGGTTATAGCGGAGTAGGTTTAGGAATTAATTTGACTAATGATATTATTGGACCATCAAAGGAAATTTATTTAGATGCAAATGTTTCTTATTCGATAAGAACTAGTAATGAAGGAAATTTATCATTTGGATTAAAGTTAGGTGGTAGACATTTAAATATTGATTGGGATAGAGGTTTAGTACAAAATGTAAATGATAAACGTTTACAAGGAAATGTTAGTAGGTTTTTACCAACTATTGGTGCAGGTGTTTACTACTACACAGATAAATGGTATTTGGGAGGTGCTATACCTAATTTTTTGAAAACAAACCATTATAACGATAACTTTAATGGAGGAGATATTGCAGAAGAGCGAATGCACTTTTTTTTCATAGGAGGTTATGTATTTAATTTAAATGAAAATTTAAAATTTAAACCTGCAGTTTTAACAAAAGTAGTTAATGGTGCTCCCCTTTCATTAGATATTTCTGCTAATTTTTTAATTAAAGAAAAATTTAATGCTGGATTAGCATGGAGATGGGATGATTCTATTAGTGCACTTTTAGGTATTCAAGCATCAGAAAACTTACATATTGGGTTTGCATATGATTTAACAACATCAAATTATAGTAATTATAATTCAGGCACATATGAGTTAATGTTACGTTGGGAAATATTTAAAGATTTAATTCCTAAATCACCTAGATTCTTCTAAACCCTATAAAGTTAAATTATGAAAAAAATAATAGTTTTAATATTAATGTTACTATCGTCTTTAGCTTTTGGTCAAAGAAAGTATGCGGCGGATAGATATTTCAAAGAATTTGCTTATAAAAAATCTGCAGAACTATATAAGTCAATATATAATAAAGGTGATGACACATATTTGGTTTTAAGTAGGTTGGCAGATTCTTATTATTTTAATTCAGAATATAATGAAGCTGAAATTTTTTATGAAGCTTTAATGAATAAATATTATTCAGATGCTACATCGGAACATATTTTTAGATATGCACAAACCTTAAAGTCTAATGGGAAAATTAATGAGTCTGACAGATGGTTATTAAAATTAAAAACTTTAAAGGAAGATAGTAGAGCAATTGCGTTGGAGAATAATGAAAATTATTTTATTGAGTATTCTAATAAGCCAAAAACTTTTATAGAAGTAAAAAACCTGTCAAGTAACACAGCTTTTTCTGATTTTGGAGGATTTATTTATAACGATAAACTTTATTATTCATCATCAAAACCATTAAGTAAAAATAAAAAACTTTATAAATGGAATAATCAACCATATTTGAATATATACCAAGTTAATCATAATTATGAAAATCTCGATGTTGCTACCCCTGAATTGATTAATGATCTTACTTCAGAATATCATGAATCAAATTTGATATTAACAAAAGATGGAAATGTAGCTTATTTTACCAGAGATAATTTTGATGGGAAAAAATTAAAAGGAGATGAAAATAGAATATCTCATTTAAAAATTTATAAAGCAGAAAAAAAAGATAATAAATGGATCAATATTATAGAATTGCCTTTTAATAGTAATTCTTATTCATGTGGTCATCCAGCATTAAGCTTAGATGAAAAAACGCTTTATTTTGTTTCTGATATGCCTAATGGATTTGGAGGTACAGATATTTATAAAGTAGATCTTTTAGAAGATAATAAGTTTGGAGAACCAAAAAATTTAGGTAAGAATATTAATACTGAATCTAGAGAAATGTTTCCATTTATTGATGTAAACAATACTTTATACTTCGCTTCTGATGGACATTTAGGTTTGGGGGCTTTAGATATTTTTGAAACCAAATTTGAAAACGGTAATTATACTAAACCTGTTAATGTAGGGGCTTCTATAAACGGACCATTTGATGATTTTGCGTTTGTAATTAATAAAGAATACACAAAAGGTTATTTTTCTTCAAATCGTAAAGGAGGTAAAGGAGATGATGATGTATATAGCTTTGTAATTTATAAATGTAAGGAAGACATACAAGGTTTTGTTACTGAAAAAAATACTAATAAACCATTAAATAATGTTAAAGTTAGATTGATAAATGAGTATGGTGAACCGGTTAAAGAACAATTAACAAATGAAAGTGGAGGTTATTCATTTAAGTACTTAGACTGTGAAAAAAAATATACAGTAGTAGCTTCTAAAGATGATTATAAACACACTAAAGCCGATGTAATAACAAGAGATGTTGATAAAAAAATTATAAACAAAAATATACAGTTAGAATCATTGATTGTTGAAAATCAAATTGTAATTAATCCAATATATTTTGATTTTGATTTATTTAACATAAGAGAAGATGCTGAATATGAGTTAGAACATATTGTTTCTGTAATGACAAATCATCCTAATATGGTAATAAAAATTGAATCACATACAGATAGTAGAGGATCTAAAGAATATAATAGAAGCTTGTCCGATAAAAGAGCTAAATCAACTCGAGATTATTTAATATCGAGAGGTATATCAATTAATAGAATTCAAAGTGCTAAAGGTTATGGAGAGGATATTTTATTAAATAATTGTAGTGATATTAATATAAATAAATGTTCTGAAAAGCAGCATCAGATAAATAGAAGATCAACTTTTTATATTTTGAAGAATTAAATTTAACTGGATTTTTTTATTTCATTTGATTGGGATTCTAAAAGTACAATTAGTGAGCAAAAGTTCCCCCCGGTATAATACATATTATATCGCTTTTGCTCCTTATTAATTTTTTAAAAATTATACTTTAAATACTTTAGAGCAAATAAGGTCCCCCCCCCTTACAGCACTATGTCAAAATAGGTAGTATCTCATAAACTGTGTAAGTTTTAAAAATATCGGGGTTGAATTCAACCCCGATATTTTTTTTAAATAATTAATTTTAAAATTTTACGCAAAGATGAAACCAGAAGATTTATTAAACGATGACTTTTTAAAACAATTCAGTAACGGTTCAGAATTAACTAGTTTTCTAGAAGAGCTTCATAAACGTGGTATAGAAAAGATTCTAGAAGGAGAATTAGATGCTCATTTAGACTATGAAAAACATAAGAAAAGTAGCACTGGGAATGTTCGCAACGGATATTCTAAAAAGAAATTAAAAACCTCACTAGGCGAAACAGAGATACAAGTTCCTAGAGACAGAGAAGGCAGTTTTAACCCTATGCTTGTCAAGAAAAGAGAAAGTACCTCTGATGGAGTTGAGAATATCATCATATCCCTATATGCCAAGGGAATGAGTACTAGTGACATTGAAGATCAAATAAAAGAACTTTACGGTTTTAATATCTCTAGTTCTACTATATCTCGAATTACAGATAAAATCACCAATGATATAATAGCTTGGAAGAATAGACCATTAGAAGCTACTTATTTAATTGTTTGGATGGATGGTATTGTTTTTAAAGTTAGAGAAAACTCTAAGGTTATCAATAAAACCATCTATATGGCAGTAGGCTTAAGAACAGATGGTAAGAAAGAAGTGCTAGGCTTATGGTTGGGTAAAAATGAATCGTCTGCTTTTTGGATGACCGTATTAACCGACATTAAAGCTAGAGGAACTCAGGATATATTGATAACAGCTACCGATAATTTAAATGGCTTTACTGATACTATAAAAACAGTTTTCCCTAATTCTACTACTCAAATATGTGTAGTTCATCAAATTAGAAATTCTTGTAGATATGTCGTGTGGAGAGATAAAAAAGCTTTTACTCTTGACATGAAGCAAATCTACACAGCGCCCACTAAAGAAGCCGCTAAAGCAGCTTTAGAAGACTTTAAAATCAAATGGAACTCAAAGTACTCTTATGCCATAAAAAGCTGGGAAAATAACTGGGATGAACTTACGGTGTTCTTTGACTTCCCTGTTGAAATTAGAACTATAATTTATACCACAAACCTAATCGAAAATCTAAATGGGAAAATTAGAAAATACACCAAAAATAAACTCTCATACCCAACAGATGAAGCTGTAATTAAATCTGTGTTCTTGGCTTTAAGACAGAGTACAAAAAAATGGACAATGCCCGTTAGAAACTGGGGGATTATTCTTAACCAGTTTTTGGCTATATTTGAAGACAGGATTAAGATTTAAAACCTTAACCCTGATATTTTGAACTTACACACTTTTTGGGATAGTGTCTCAAAATACATAGTGTTGTTTGCTCTATTTGTTTTATTCCTTTTAATTTGAAATATGAGTACGTTTCTAAAAATATGTCGAATAAAATCAAATGAAATAAAAAAATTAATGTTGTTAAAATTCAACAATAAAATATAGATTTTTTGAAAAAATAAGTTTACATCTTTATCTTAATGTTTCAAGTTGTTTAGGCTCAGGAAATTAGAATGATTGATAACAAAGGAACTATTAATACAGTTAGAAATAATCAAGTAACAACATCTAATGTTCAGCCAATAAATCCATTAAAAAACGATGTTTGGTTTGATAATACAGATACTAATAATTCGATAACTAAAATATGGGATGGTAATGTTTGGAGAGCTATAGGAATTGAAAGTAAAACCTTAATTCTAAACAGGGATGACGGAAATTTTCCAACAGCAACAAATAACTTTTTTAATCTGCCTCTTAGTACAATACATATACAATTTATTATACCGCGTATTATATAACGTAACTGGGACTGGAGAAGTTACCATTTTAAAAAAAGGAAACTATTTAATTTCTGGTGAATTATCAACTACTAATATGCCAAGTGGGGATATAAAATTTATATTAGCTGTGTTTATAAATGGTGTTAGGCAAGGTTATCTATCTAGAGGTTTTGCTAGTATACCAAATCAAGATTTTTGGGGAACTACAGGAACATTAATGTACCCTTTAAATGATAATGATATTATTAATATATAATACGTTATTAATGCAGGAGGTAGAACACTTAACGCTAATTTCTTAAACATAGGTATTACAAAATTGTAATTATTAAATAGAGGGTAGAAACCCGCCATTAAAACTATAAATTTTAACTGTTTAATTACTAAAATTAAAAAGAAAGCTATCACATTTTACTTATGATGGAAGGAAAGATTTAATAATTTAGATAAAGAATTTAAAATAGAAGATGAATAAAATTCCTAATAACAGAAACTAATTTTACAAAGATTAAAAAAGGTACTTTTAAGCTCTAGTGTTATATAACTCTTTAATTTTAGTACAGATTGATTCAGTAAGAAGTATAACTATAAACCAAAATTGAAGTTAAGAATAGTCTTATTCCTTTTTATTTGGAATATGTTTACATTTGTACTAATTTATCTAATAAAATCATATATTAAAGAGCAATTTTGTTATAAGTTAACAATATAATGTCGAGTTTTTTAAAAAACCTAATAATTATTATGTAAAGTAAATTACGATAAAATTTAGTAATTATCCTACATAAACAATTTTCATATACATAATGTTTTACTATACATAATGTTGTAGTATTACCAGATAATTATTCTATATTTGTTTAATAATAATGTTTAATTTACAGTAAACAATATCGTAAACGATTTTATAAGATTAAAGCATAAAATAGCGAGAAAAAAGGTGATTCTTCGAACTCATAACCCGAAGGTCACAGGTTCGAGTCCTGTTCCCGCTACTAAGCTTGAGCTTTTAAAATCAACGGATTGTTTATGGACAATCCGTTTTTTTATACCTGTATTCATATTCGTTTAGTTTTAATTACTAAGATTATGATTTTCTCATAAAGGCCATATTATTCTTGTTAGACGTTAAAAGCGTTATTTTTTTTCTAACACGCTAATTGCTTTTAATATGTTTTTTTTGTCAATATCTAAATCATTCACGATACTCCTGAAAAAAGCTTGTCTGTCTTTGGGGTAATTTAACTCGTAATCAACTGGAATTCCAATGTTTTCATAAGCTTTACCATTATTATCCATATATATTTCATTTGAAATTGCAAAAGACCAACCATTTGGAAGTGTCTTTTCTAATGCTGTTGACATTGCTCCTGATGTCTTAGAGCCAATTCTTTTTGTATTATCCATTGCCAATGTTGCTATAGAAAAGGCTTCTGCAGCACTTCCTGTTTGTTGAGATGTTAGAATATAAACAGGTTTGTTATATGCATTTTTAGTTCCTTTGATGTATAAAGGGAGTACATTTGTTAGCTCATTACCATTTCTTAATTGTTGGGTTGCTATTTGCAGTTTTTCTTTTGAAATAAATCGACTCAATATCTCAAAACTTACGGCATCTTGACCGCCACCATTGAACCGAACATCTATAACTATAGATTCCATTTCAGAAAGATCTTTCATTATTTTGTCTAATTGTTTAGATATTCCAGCAATTTCTTTTTCAATATAGTTTCCTTCATACATTTTATGAAAAGTTCTCACATAGGCATCTACATATCCTATGTCGTTAATTAATTGTTTTGGGATATTTAAATCTGCAAATAACCACATCGCTTTAACTTGAATAAATCCGATGTTGTCAGTCATTTTTCCCCATTGAATTAACCAAGAATCTTTTGTCATTTCTTGAATCAAATGATGTTCTGCTACCATTTGGGCAACTTGAAAATCTCCATACTCAGGGAGTTGTTTTGATTCAGTTTCTTCTATTTGTTCTGATTTACTTTCTAATAATTTATAAACTTCATCAGTAGCTTCAAGAAAGGCGTGATTATCATTAAGTATTTCTAATGTTTCATTAATTACGTTGTATAGCTCAACATCTGTTGATCTTTTCGTTAACTTTTTCTTTTGCTGATTATATATATTATGCCAATTTATATTATTTAGCTCTAAGAAAGCATAATGTTCTTTAACAGTTTCAGCAAATACTTCAAAATTATAAATAGGATTTTTATTTTTAAGGTCAGTTTGAGTTTTGCATAATTCTATTTGATTACTTTTTGTGAATTTATATGTAATAACTCCTTTCTTTAATTCAAGTGTGTCATTTTTTAAAGTTAATGATTTTTGTAATTCTCTGAAACTCCCTTTTCTACTTGGTAAACAAGAAATATTAGTAACGTCAAAAAAACTATAATTTGTGCTATCTATGATTTGCAAAACCCAACCTGAACCAATTGATTTCCATGTTCCATTTACTGAAAAGTTTTCTTGGTTAGGTTTTTTGTTACAAGAAAAAATAGTGACTAGAATAATAACTATTATTAAAATTTGTTTTTGCATAATTTTGTTTTTCTTTTTAACTACACTTTGTAATTAGTATGTTTTCTTTATAATAGTGATGGCTTGAAACGTAAGTTTGTTAGTTTTTTATTAAGTGTTTTTTGATTTTAATATAGTACTGTCTGAAGAATATTTTATGCCATAGTGTTGGCATCAGCTATTATTTAAGTCTATATCCAATTGTCAAATTTATAGTAAAAGTATCTATGGTTACTTCTCTACCATTTGTAGTATTTTCAGTTTCCCAATTTGCAACTTTTGTAAAATCTAAATAGTAATCTGCTCTCAATCCAAGTTGAAAGTTTGAAGTGTCATATTTTAATCCTCCACCAAAAATTAATCCAAGCGATGTGCGTTTTAACTCATTAATATCTTTAAGGCTTTCAAAATGCGTGCTACTATTTATTAAATAATCAAATCGAGGTCCAAAACTTATAAATGGAGAAATATTCTCTTTTATTTTATACTTGAAATCAATCGTAGTATTAATTGATAAATAATCCAGTGATGGTTTCTCTGTAACTATCTGTCCCGTAAATTCCCCAAATTGGTTGGTAAGTTGAATTTCATCTTTACCACCTTTTCTAATCATTCCAATGTTGCTAGAAAGATTGAAATACTGTTTGTCGAAATAATCTAATCCAACAAATATGGAGTATCCGATTAATGTTTGGGTATAAAAAGAATTGTCATTAATCCCTGATAGTTTCCAATTAAGTTTTGATATCGATGTTCCTCCTTGAATTTTTAAAGTTTGTCCATGTGTAATAACTGTAAAAGTCAATACTATTAATAGTAATCCGGCCTTTTTCATATTTAATTGTTATTTATGTGGGATGTAGTATATGTGTTAGGTTACAATTTTAAATGTTTATAAGAGTTAGTTGTCAACTAAGGCTATCTTTAGTAATTATGACGGATTCAGATTTATTTGAATCCGTCATAATTGTGGTTAAATATCATCTTTGTTTTAATGATTACAGTGTCTCAGACAAATATCTTCAATAATATTATCTCCAATAGTTTTATCAATAGTGTAGCTTAATTGACTTGTATTAAAGCTATGTTCAAATTCGTAGGTAAATTATATACAATACATATAGATATTCTGTTTGAATATCAGTTTTTTAACTTCTTTTAAGTTTAGAAAAGATATAATTGTATATTTTGATAACTTTTTACTTTAATATATGAGGTATTAATTATGGATATATTCTGAATATTTTCATACTGAATGGTTAAAAATGATAATAAAAGACAATAATCGTTTTCATTTTTTCCTTTATTTAATTTTGAATTTTTAATTCAATTAAAAAATTAGTAGCCATTGGGACTATTGTTTCATGATATTCCTCTACATTAATTAAAACTAAAACACCTATTTCATTACTTTTATCTATAAAAAGTATTGATGAAAAACCTCCTGTGCCACCATCATGTTGTAATAAAGAAAAGTCTTCATGATCACTAATTCCCCACCCTAAACCTACATGCTGATCTGTTTCTTTTTTAAATGTTTTTTGTTGTGGTAGATTGTAGATGGCGTCATTTTCAAAGTTTTTACGAATAAATTTTTCCATATCACTAACAGAAGATTTTATTGAGCCAGTTGCCGTTATGATTTCAGCGAAATTCCAATACGATTTAATATTTCCATTAATATCTCTTGGTTCTACTAACCTAGAAGCATCAACGTTATTTAGTAATGTTGTACTACTATTCATACCTAATGGATTAAAAATAAGATCTTGTAATAGCTCTTCGTAAGTTGTATTTCGTTTTCTAGCTAAAGAGTATCCTAAAATACCTGTTGCGATATTAGAATATTCATAAACAGTACCACTAGGGTTATTAAGAACTACATGGTTTTGTAAATAACTTTTCAAATTTTCGTAAGTATAAATTGCATAGGGATCTTCTGGATTAAAGCCTACAATTTCACTTATATTGTTTGGTAATCGAGGTATGCCAGATGTATGATTTGCCATTTGCTTAAAAGTAACATCTCCACCAGCTAATACAGGAAAGTCAAATTGCTGTTGTAAAGTTTCAGATAAACTAACTTCATTACTATGTATCATACTTGATAGACTTATACTAGTAAATACTTTGGTGATTGAGCCAATTTCAAATATACTATTTGTATTGTCTTTTACCTTTAACTCATCATTCTCTCTAATAACTCCAATATATTCGGTTTTATCTCCTTTAATTAGCGCGATAGCTACTTGGGCTCCTTCAGGTAAATTTGATAGTTTACTTTCTAAAATATCAACGTACTTTTGATTACTAATTTCATCTGATAACGATGAATCTGAAATAGGTTCGCTTTTATCACAATTTACAAGTAATAAAATCATAAATATTGTAAAAAGTACAATTGTTTGGTAAGTTGTGTTTTTTTCTTTTTTTGAAATTTCCATTACTATAGATTTTTAATTTTTCTACAGCAAAACTCTATAAAAGATGTAAGTAAGAGGTTTTAAAAAGACCGAATCGTACAAATTGAAACCTATTTATGTATACTTTTATAAGCATTTGGAGTCATACCTGTAATTTTTTTAAATGAATTATGAAATGTTGTTTTAGAAGAAAAGCCACATTCAAGACCTATAGCTAATAAGCTATAGTTTTCAAACTCTTTGTTTAAAATAATCTTTTTCACATCTTCTACTCTATATCGATTGATATAGGTAGTAAAATTACTCCCTGTTTCAGAATTGATAATTTGAGAAAAATAGTTAGGGCTAATGCCTAGCATTTTAGCTACTTTATTTCTGTCTAATGTATTATCTCTATATATTTTTTCATTTAAACAAAGATCTTCTAATCTTTTGAAATAAATATTTTCTTTTGATAAGGTTGAAGTATATTCATTAGTTTTGAATTCTTGTTTATGTGATTCTATGTTTAAATTAGTTATAGTCACTTTTAAATCTTCTTTATTATTTGTTTCATTGTTGTGAGGTTTTGGTAGCGAAGATTTTTCTTTTATGTTTTCAAATTTATTAGCGTTAAAAAATTTATTGGTAAGTAGAGCTCTAATTTTTTCCCTGTCGCTTTTTAATTTCAATTTATAAACTCCAGAATAAGCAATCCAATGAATAAACAGCGTTCCAAATAGTGCTATTAATTGTATTATACTTGCTGTCAAATCAACTACGAATGGACTTATAACGAATAAAAGCATTACCATTACTAATAAAAAAACTTCAAATTTCCATAACTTTAATAACCATTGTTTTTCTTCTTTATAAATAGAAAGTTTTATGTATTTGTATGTTTTAATTAAACAATACGGAATAAAAGAAAGAGTAATAATATATAATAAACCAATTAAAAGAAATGCTAATAACATATTGGTTTCATTTAGATCTTTAAAATCATTAAAGAAATAATTAAAAAAAGCCAATACTATTACAATAAAAGCTGTGGGTATAAACAGCCATAATAATTTTTTAGAATTTCTTTGAGGCGATTTTACCTGATGAATTACAAAAAGTAATATAAAAGTTGGAAATAGTAATAGAGCGTCTAATGTTTCTATGACTTTAAGGTAAGGAAACAGTTTATATGAATTAGAAATTTCTAATATTATATCTAACAAAACCCATGATGCAGAAAAAAGAGCATAAGCAAGAAACTTGTTAGATTTACTTTTAAAAAAAGGTGATTTTAAAAGTAAAAAACCAATAATCATTCCTTGAAATATAGCAATACTGAAAAGTATTATTTTTATTAATAACATTAGTGAAATTGAATATATGATTATGTGTTTATATTATACTTTTTCCCTTAGTTAGGAGCCTTTTCCAATTATATAAAAAGTTTAAAGCAATTTTTTACAAAAGTAAATATTAAAAATTAGTTTATTGTTCATCACAAATTGCTATTATTAAATGATTAATTTTTGTTTACCAATTTTAACTAAGTTTTTTTTAGTGTCTTATACTTTGTATTAAGAGATGTTTCTTTTGTAATAATTAATAAACCTTTAAAAAAGCTTTAGAACAATAAAATTTAAAAGGAATAATTGTAAAACCTTTTCCTGTAGAGTTAGAATATTTGTAGTTCATAATCACGTCTTTTTTAATCCTTAATTCGTCACTAATTTTTTTAAATCTATAAATAATTTTGCATCATTATTAAGACTAAATAAAAATAATGTTTGTAAATGAAGCTCCTCCTTTTAAAGAATTATCATTAAATAATTACTTGTTTAACGATGAATCTTTACAGTTATATGAAGATTATGTTTCAAAGACTTTAGGTTATATTCAGAAGTTTTTAGGCACAAGAAAATTCTACAAAGGAGACAACCTCGAAGAAATTCATGAGAATAAATTAAAAGCTCGATTAGTTGATATTGATGATTCAAAATCAATTGATAAAGCTTTGCAAGAACTTAATGATTTATATATAAATCATGCAATACGTTTTCATAATCCAAATTATGTAGCGCATTTAAATTGTCCAATTACATTACCGTCTATTATTGCAGAACTTATAGCAACAACAGTAAATACAGCTGTAGAAACTTGGGATCAAAGTACTTCGGCAACGTTTATAGAGCAAGAAGTAATTCGTTGGATTTGTAATGAGTTCCGTTTTAATACAAACTCAGACGGAGTATTTACAAGTGGAGGAACACAATCGAATTTTATGGCGCTGTTAATGGCAAGAGATCATTACGCTTTCGAGAATTATGGAATCAATATTAAGCAAAACGGATGGTCTGAAGAAGTAAATAAATTCAAGATTTTCTGTTCTGAGAAATCACATTTCAGTATTCAAAAAAATGCAGCTTTATTAGGTTTAGGTTACGATGCTGTAATTCCTATTAAAGTAGATGAAAAAATGCGAATGGATACTGAAGCTTTATATGTAGCTATTGAGAAAACCAAGCAAGAAGGAAATATTCCTATTGCAGTTGTTGCTACATTAGGAACTACGGATTACGGAAGTTTTGATCCATTACAAACTATAGGGAAAATTGCGAAAGAGCAAAACATGTGGTTGCATGTAGATGGCGCATATGGTGGATGTTACATTTTAACTGAAACACATAAACATCATTTTAAAGGAATGGAAATGGTAGATTCTGTAACTGTCGATTTTCACAAAACGTTATTCCAACCTGTAAGTTGTAGTGCTTTTTTAGTAAAGAATAAGCAACATTTTCAATATGTGTCGTATTACGCAGATTATTTAAATCCGCTAGAAAATAAAGACAAAGAGCGGCCGAATTTAATTGAAAAATCAATTCAAACAACTAGAAGATTCGACGCTTTAAAAGTGTGGTTAACCTTAAAAACTTTAGGAACAAAAACTATTGCTTCATACTTAGAGGAAGTACACGATTTGGCAAAACAAGTGTACATGCATTTAAATGAGAATTCGAATTTTGAATTAGCTCATGTTCCAGAATTAAGTACTGTTGTTTTCCGTTATAAAAATTCTGAAGCAGCACACGAACCTACTCACGATGATGTGAATTTATACATTAAGAACAAACTATATACATCAGGAAAAGCTTCTGTAGCAAGTACAAAGTTAAACGGAAATATCTATTTAAAATTTACACTTCTTAATCCTAAAAACACAATAGAAAACCTATTAAATATTGTGAAAATGATTGAAGAAACAGGAAAACAATATCAACCAAAAACCGAATTATTATGAGTAAGCATGTAGCAGATTTTATAGCAGTTGGAGTAGGACCTTTTAATTTAGGTTTGGCTTGTTTAACTGAGCCGATAGAAAATTTGAATGGTATTTTTTTAGATAAAAAAGAAAAGTTCGATTGGCATCCAGGAATGTTGTTAGAAGATACCACATTACAAATTCCTTTTATGGCAGATTTGGTAACATTAGCCGATCCTACAAATGAATTTAGTTTTTTAAATTATATCAAACAGAAAGGAAGAATGTATTCTTTTTACATTCGAGAAAACTTTTTGTTACTAAGAAATGAATACAATCAGTATTGTCAATGGGCTATTAGCAAACTAAAAAATATTCATTTTAATACAGATGTAACTCATATCGATTATGATGAGAAAGAGAAAGTTTATGTAGTTACAGCAAGATGTACAAAAACACAAGAAATAAAAATTTATAAAGCTAAAAAGTTAGTTTTAGGAACTGGAACTCCACCTTATATTCCAGAATGTTGTAAAAAACTAAAAGGAAAAGCTGTTCATTCTTCAACATATTTAGATCATAAAGAAAGTTTACAAAAACAAAAGAAAATTACGGTTTTAGGAAGCGGGCAAAGTGCTGCTGAAATTTTTCACGATCTATTACTAGAAGCAGATACAATTGGTTATGAATTGAATTGGATTACACGATCTCCAAGATTCTTTCCTTTAGAATATTCTAAGTTGACATTAGAAATGACATCTCCAGAATATGTAGATTATTTTTATGATTTACCTAGTGAAAAAAGAGACGATTTAATTAAAAATCAGAAACATTTATACAAAGGAATAAACAGTGATTTAATAGCTGCAATTCACGATACTTTATATACGAAACGAGTAGTTGCAGAAGATAAGTTGAAAGTTTCTTTAAGAACAAATACTGAACTTATTGAAACTAAACTGCAAGACAATACAGTTCAATTAGAATTACATCAAATTGAACAGAATAAATACTTCCAACACAAAACTGAAGGTTTGGTTTTGGCAACAGGATATTCATACCAATTACCAGAATTTGTAAATGGAATTTCAGATCGAATTCAATGGGACGCAAAAGAGCGTTTTGATGTAGCACGTAATTATAGTGTAGATAAAAATGGTAACGAAATTTTTGTGCAAAATGCAGAATTACATACTCATGGTTTTGTAACTCCAGATTTAGGAATGGCAGCCTACAGAAACTCATACATCATTAAAGAAATGACAGGAGTAGAATATTACCCTATCGAGAGTAAAATTGCTTTTCAACAGTTTGGTGTGAGTCAAGAAGAAGAAATCATGAAGAGCGTAATGAGTCACTAACTATAAATTATAGATGTCAGTTCGAGTATTTTTTTCTGAAGATTGAGTGGAGTCGAAATCAGAAGTAAAAATGTATCGAGAACAATTAGTGAAAATGAATACTTCTAGTGAAATTATTCGTAATACAATGGAGAATAATTTCACTAGAAGTGATAGTAAAGATTGAAACAAATGAAATTAAAAAACTTTTTGATTTTAATGACTTTAGTTGCTGTCGTCAGTGATTATTTGTTACATCCTTTTTACCCACAATTTTTTGAATTACGTTTTGGTGTAAAAGATCCAGAAATGGTTGGTTATTACTTCGCTGCTATTTGCTTCATGGTAATGATTGCTTTTCCTTTTTGGGCTTATGTGTCTAAGAAAGTTTCAGAGTTAAATATATTGGTTTATACTCAGTTTATAGCTGGGATTTTAGCTTTGTATTGCTTTTATACCAGTTCTTATCTTCTGTTTTGGATTGTCTCATTAATTATGATTTTATTTAAAGGAAGTTATCTTTTAGTATATCCTTATATTTTAAAAATAATTACAAAAGAAGAACATCCAAAAACTATTGGATTATTGTCAGTTGTTGTTCATTTGGGCGGAATTTTAGGCGCAGTAATTGGAGGGTTAACAGTAGATTTAATTGATCCTAGAAATATCTTTTTAATCATGGCCGCTGGAGATTTTATCCAGATGGGAATGAGCGGATATTTATTAAAAAGCGATAAGTATGCAACTGGATTAATCGTTTCAGAAGAAGTTAAGACAGAAAAGAAATTAATTCCTAAAGGTTTCATTTTGAAATTGGGATTAATAACACTGATTTTATATTTCAGTGATTTCTTAATCAGACCGTTTTTTTCACTGTATTGGGAAAGTTTTTCAGCTTATAAAACTAAATTCATATCAGGAACTATCTACGCGATTCCTGGCTTTGTAGCTTTAATTACACTATTGATTAACAACAAAAGAAAAACTCAAAATGGTTATAAAGGAATTGTAAATGCATTAGCTATCGCTTTAATCGGACTCTTTTTACAAGGAATTCCTTCTGATGCTTTTGTAATCATTGGAAGAATAATTTACGGATGGGCAATTTTCCAAGGAGTTGTAAAATTTGATATTCTTTTATTCGAATTAAGTACGCCAGATTCTTATGCATTAGATTACAGTAAAATTCATTTTTTTCAAAATTTAGGAGTATTAATAGCTTCATTAAGTGTAGGTGTTGTTGTAGATAAGTTTAGTTTACAAATTCCATTTACCATTGCCTTAGTTGGGTTTGTTATTACTCTCGTTTTATACTTCTTCGTATTTAAATCAGTAAGAATAACTCATAAAGAACTAGCTAAAACTTAAGTTATGAGTAAGAAAAAAATAATTTTTAAAAAGACATATAATTCAATCGGTCAAATTAACATAAGACCTTTTGATATAAAAATTGATAGTGAGTTTTTACATTCTTGGGTAACAAAAGAGTATGCCTTTTTTTGGGGAATGCAAGATGCTACTTTAAAGGATGTAAAAAGAGAATATAAAAAATTGACAAAACCAGAACATTATGATGTTTTTGTAGGAGAATATAATAATGAGCCTGCTTTTGTACTAGAACGTTACGATCCTAAACAAGATATTGTGGGAGAGTTTTATAACGCTAAACATAATGATTGTGGTGTACATATTATTGTAGCTCCACCAACGAAAAGTAAAACACCAAATTTTACTTGGTTTATGTTTAGAGCAATCATGGATTTCATCTTTTCTAATGATTCTGTTTATCGAATATTAGTAGAGCCAGATATTCGAAATAAAAAGATGTTTGCGCTTTGTGAGCGTATAGGTTTTCAACTTGGTGACATCATCGAATTACCACACAAAACTGCTCAATTAGCTTTTTTAACAAAGCAAAATTATCAGCAAAAAATAAAAACACTTTTACCTTCAAAAAGAAGTAGTATGAATACTATAGATAATGTGGTTTCTCCACAACAATCAACACAACATATACAACCAAAAGTTTGGCAACAAGCCAATCGATTATTAATAAAAAAAGCCTTATGTGAGTTTTCACACGAGTTACTAATACAGCCAGAAATCATTTCTAATTTAGATAAGGGATTTCATCATTATAAAGTTTACGGCGATCAGAAAGAAATTCGATATGAATTTTATGGAAAACCAATGGCTATGAATCATTTTTTAATTGATGAATTTTCAATTAAAAAGTTTGAGAATGATAAAGAAGTATCTTTAGATGCTATTTTTTTCATTAAAGAATTTAGAAAAGCTTTAGGTATTGCAGATGAAAAAATGCCTGTATACTTAGAGGAAATTATTAGTACTTTATACGGAAGTGCTTATAAAATCACTAAAGGAAACCCTACTGCTAAAGAATTGGCTACAGCAGATTTTCAAACCATAGAGCAGTCCATGACTGAAGGTCATCCTGGTTTTGTAGCAAATAATGGAAGGATAGGTTTCGATAGTACAGATTATCGTTCGTATGCGCCAGAAGCAGGAAACTCTTTTTCATTATTATGGTTAGCTGGTCATAAAAGTAAAGCTGTTTATTCTGCGTTAGAAAGTTTGCCTTACGAAAAATTGATTCAGCAAGAATTAGATGCAACGACTATTGTTAAATTTAATAATACAATTTTAGAAAAAGGATATCAACCAGAAGATTATCTATTCATTCCGATTCATCCATGGCAATGGTTTAACAAGCTCGCAAACATTTTTGCACCAGAAGTAGCTAAAGGAGATTTAATTTGCTTAGGATATAGTCCAGATCAATATTTAGCACAGCAATCAATTCGTACATTATTTAATATAACTAATCCCCAAAAATTCTACACCAAATCTGCCTTATCAATCTTAAATATGGGCTTCATGAGAGGTTTACCACTATATTATCTTGGAACAGCTCCTAAGATGGCAGTTTGGTTGGAGAATTTATTGTACAACGATTCTTTTATAAAAGAAAACGGATTCAGAATGTTAAGTGAGATAGGATCCGTAAGTTATGTAAATCCTTATTTTGAAGAGTTTGGACCACATAACGATTATAACAAAATGTTAGCATCATTGTGGAGAGAAAGTCCGTACTCAGTTGTAACAAAAAATCAAAAGCCAATAACTATGGCGGCTTTACTCCACATTGATCATCATGGAAATGCTTTATTACCAGAAATTATAAAAGATTCAGGAATTTCAATCGACGATTGGATTAGAAAATATTTAAAAGCATATTTAAGTCCGATGTTGCATTGTTTCTACTATTATGATTTGGTGTTTATGCCTCATGGAGAAAATATTATTTTAGTTTTAGAACATAATATTCCAGTGTATGTTTTATTAAAAGACATCACAGAAGAGGCTTGTATTTTAAGTGAAGATATAGAATTACCAGAGCACTTAAAACGTATGTATGCTCCTGTACCAGAAGATGTAAAATTACTTTCAATCTTCACAGATATGTTTGATGGATTTTTTAGATTCTTAGCTCCGATTTTATTTGAACATGCACACTATTCAGAAGAACGTTTCTGGGAATTAGTGGCAGAAAATGTAACAGAATATCAATTACATTTTCCAGAATTAGAAGAAAAATTTAAAAAGTACGACATGTTTGCCGATGATTTTAAATTATCATGTTTAAACAGATTACAATTAAATAATCATAAACAAATGATTGATTTAGATGATCCTGTAGCGTTACTTCAATTTGCAGGCGATTTAGAAAATCCAATAGCACAATTCAAAACACAAACTGTATAGAAATGATTTCAACTACTACAGTAATTTTTTCGAAAGATATTCCTGATGTAGGAAAAATGAGCATTCGTCCTATCAATTTGGAAGAGGATATCAATTTTCTTTATGAGTGGGTAACAAAACCATATGCAAAGTATTGGGGAATGTTAGGTCAAACCTTAGCGGAAATAAAACAAGCTTATCAAGAAATAGAAGAGAATAAAAATCACCATACTTTTATTGGTTTATTAAATGAAGTTCCAATCTTTCTTATGGAACGTTACAAAGCTTCGGAAGATGAAATCTCAAATCATTATAATGCTTTGTTAGATGATTATGGAATGCACATTTTGGTAGCTCCAGTTGAGAAAAGAATTCCACAATTTACATGGCATGTGTTTTCTACAGTTATGGAATATTTTTTCAGCTTACCTTTTGTAGAAAGGGTAGTAGTTGAACCGGATAAGAACAATGAAAAAATTCATGTATTAAACAAAAAAGCAGGTTTCATTTATGAAAAGGATATAGAATTATCACATAAAATAGCTTCACTAGCTTTTTGTACAAGAGAATCATTTCAAAAAGCCATAAATAAGATATAAAATGTCACAATATATAGCACATTTACAGCCTCATATTTGGAAGATTGTAAATCGTAACTTAATTAAAAAAGCAATCAGTGAATTTGCTCATGAGCTTATTATAAAGCCAAGTTTTATAAAGGAAAAAGGTGAATATTCAGTTTATGAAATTAAAACTGATTGTGAGAGATTCAAGTATCAATTTGAAGCTAAAAAGAACTTTTTAGATCATTGGAGTATTTATAAAAATAGTATCATAAAAAATGATGCAAAAGGAAATAATTTAGATTTAGATGCAATTCATTTTATCACAGAATTTAAATTTACTTTAGGAATTCCAGATAAGTTTTTAGCCACCTATTTAGAAGAAATAACAAGCACTCTTTTTGGCGCGGCCTACAAACTATCAAACGAAAAATATTCAGCAACAGAACTTGCGACTCAAAATTTTCAAGAAATAGAACATGCAATGACAGAAGGTCATCCTTGTTTTGTAGCAAATAACGGAAGGATAGGTTTTAATACCAACGACTATCATTTATATGCTCCGGAAGCAAACACACCATTTAAAATTTTATGGTTAGCTGTTCATAAAAACTATGCAACTTACACCGCTGTAAAAGGTTTTGAATATGAAAGTTTATTAAATAATGAACTAGGAAAGAAAAAAGTATATGAGTTCAACCAAATTTTAAAAGAAGTTAATGTAAAAACTGAAGACTATCTTTTAATGCCTGTTCATCCTTGGCAATGGACCAACAAAATCACCCATGTTTTTGCAGCTGATATCGCCAAGAAAAACATTGTTTTAGTTGGTGAAAGTGATGATTTTTATTCAGCACAGCAATCCCTCAGAACATTATTTAATAGAACTAATCCAGAAAAGTTGTATACAAAAGGAGCTTTGTCGATTTTAAATATGGGATTTATGCGTGGTTTATCGCCTTATTATATGCAAAGTACGCCACCAATCACAACTTGGATAACCGATTTACTTGCTGAAGATGAATACTTAACTAATAATGGATTTACCATGTTAGGTGAAGTTGCAACTATTGGTTATCAGAATCATTATTATGAAGTTTTAGGAAAAACAAATCCGCATAATAAAATGCTATCTGCATTGTGGAGAGAAAGTCCGTTTACTAAAATTAGTTCCAATCAAAGAGTGTTAACAATGGCTGCACTATTACATATAGATGCAGAAGATAATTCTCTTTTAGCAGGATTAATTGATAAATCTCCGTACGGAACTACAACTTGGATTCAATGTTATTTAAAAGCATATTTAGCACCATTACTCCATTGTTTTTACAAATATGAGTTTGTTTTTATGCCTCACGGAGAAAACTTAATATTAGTTTTAGAAGAAGATACTCCAGTTTATGTTTTGATGAAAGACATCACAGAAGAGGTAATTGTTTTCAATAAAGAAATGAATTTACCAGAGCATGTTGATAGATTGTACACAGAGACTTCAAATAAAATGAAAGTTTTATCAATTTTCACAGATGTATTTGATTGTTTTTTCAGATTCTTAGGAGAACAATTAGAACTTCATGTCAACTTTTCTGAATATAACTTCTGGCAATTGGTAGCAGATTGTATTTATGAATATCAAGAGCAACATCCGGAGTTTATGGATAAGTATGAGTGTTACGATTTATTTGTTGATGAATTTGATCGATGTTGTTTAAATAGACTCCAATTAGGAAATACTAAGCAAATGCTGAATTTAGCTGATCCTATTGAAAGTTTAAAACTCGTAGGAACCCTTGAAAATCCATTGGCGAAATTCAAAAAAGAAACAAAATCAAAACCATCTTTAGAAACGATATAGTATGACTTTTGAAGCGGTTACTAAGCTGATTAAAGATAGAAGATCAACATATGCATACGATTTTTCTGAAGAACAATTGTCTAAAGAAACTATTGAAAATATTGTGTCGAATGGATTATGGGCACCAACTCATAAATTAACGCAACCTTGGCGATTTGTGGTTTTAGAAGGAAATCACAAATTAGCATTAGGTGAGTTTATGGCAAAATATTATCGAGAACTATATACTGAAGAAGAATTTTCTACAGAGCGTTTTCAATCTACAAAGCAATATGCGAAAAATGCTACACTGTTAGGTGTAATTTTTCAACCTACTAAAAGAGCACAACTTCCAGAATGGGAAGAAATTGCAGCAATTTCCTGTGCAGTTCAAAATATGTGGTTAAGTTGTACTGCTGCGAATATCGGTTGTTACTGGGATACAGCTTCAGCAACTATGGAATACGGAAAAAGAATTCCTTTAGAAGAAGGAGAACAGTTTCTAGGAATCTTATTCATGGGAAAATTGAAAGAAAATATTGCATTGGGCAATAGAAGAAGAAAACCATTGTCTAAAAAATTGACTTGGGATTTTAAAAATTAAATCAGATTAAATGAAAAAACAAAATAGAGTAAGAGGAGTTGATTTCGTTAGAGGCTTTAGTGTTTTGATGATGATACCTGTACATGTAATGATGCTTTATTCAAGTATGGAAACTTGGGAAAATACTGTTACTGGTAATTTTGTACAATTACTAGAAAGAGGTTCTCCTATATTTCTTATAGTAATGGGAATTTCTTTTGCCTTTTCTAGAAATGCAAATAGAAATGGTATTTTAAGGAAAGCTTTATTAATTATTGCTTTGGGTTATGTCTTAAATTTTCTAAGATTCATTGTGCCTTTATTACTTTTTGGAGGTTTTCCAGAAAGCTTTGTAGAAGCTAGTGGTTTAGCACTTAATGCTCCAGATAGAATGTGGAATTATTTTTTAAAAGGAGATATGTTTCAATTGGTAGGGATTTCATTATTCTTAATCGGACTTTCTTTTAAATTTCTAATTAAAAATAAATATGTATTAATCATTCTAGCTTTAATAATCATGTGGCTGTCTAAAGTTGTAAGTGGCTTTCAACTTGGAGTTCCTGGAATCGATTACATATTAAATTTACTATGGGGTAATAATTTTGATGTTTATTTTCCATTATTTCCTTGGTTATCTTTCATTTTAGTAGGCTTATATTTTGGTTTAAGCTATCAAGATAAACCAGAAGACGCTAATCAATCTTTATTTAAACCGATGCTATATTTCGGAATAGTTTTTTTAATCATTGGTAAATTACTTTGTGATTATAATTACGAATATCATTTCGGAGATTATTATCATTTAGGTCCTGGAGGAAGTATGGGATTAATGGGGATTTTATTAGTATTATTTTGGGTCTATTATCGAATAGAATTATTACTTCCGAAAGAAAATTATATCAGTAAATTATTATTCTATTGCAGTAAAAATGTCACACCTTTTTATATTCTTCAATGGGTTTTAATTTATTGGTTACTGCCTTTAGCAAATTTTTCTCATTACAATGAACCAATCACACTACTGATCATTTTCGGTATCAATTTAGGAACATTCTTATTGTTGTATATCTATAATTCATATGTTATTCCTAAGAGAAAAAAGAAAGCAAGATTAATTCACCAAACAGTTTAGTAATGAGGTTTATAATTTTCTTATGTGTTGCTTTTTTGCAATACAGTATTCTTGCTCAAGCTAAACTAGCAGGAAGTTATGGATTAGATCCTACGGTTCAACAATTTTTAGAAGTTATTCATTCTTATGATGGTCCGCCAATTCATGAACTGCCTATTAACATTGCCAGAAACGCAATGGAAAATATGCAAAGAGATAGTTCAATTTCTTACAGCAAAGTAACTTTTGAAAAACATTCGTTTGAGCTTCGTAATAAAAACGTTAATGTTATAATTACTAAACCTATAAATAATAAGGAGTTATTACCTGTATTAATGTATTTTCATGGTGGAGGTTGGGCTTATAATAGTTTTGAAACCCATAAGCGTTTAATGTCTGATATTTCAGATAAAGCTAAAGCGGCGGTAGTTTTTGTTGAATATTCTAAAACACCAGAAATAAAGTATCCAGTTGCAAATGAAGAAGCTTATCTAGCAACATTATACATCAGTAAATTTGGAAAAAATTTAGGTTTAAATTCTAATAAAATTATTGTAGGAGGTGATAGTGCTGGCGGAAACATGGCAACTGTAATTGCTTTAATGACAAAGAAAAGAAAAGAATTTAAGTTAAGCGGACAAGTACTATTATATCCGGTTACTGATACTAATTTAAATACAGCATCTTATCATCAATTTTCAAAGGGACATTATTTATCTAGAGAAACAATGCAATGGTTTTTTGAAGTTTATACTCCAGATGTGAAAACTCACAATCTATCAACTGTAGCACCTTTAAAAGCAACTATAGAAGAGTTAAAAGAACTTCCAAAAACATTATTAATAACTGCAGAATACGATGTGTTACGAGACGAAGGAGAAGCTTATGCTAAGAAGTTGCGTATGGCAAATGTTCAAGTAATCTCTACAAGATATGGAGGGACTATTCATGATTTTATTGTGTTAAATGCCCTTAAAGATACACAAGCATCTATGGCTGCTTTAGAACAAATATGTAGTTTTTTAAAGGAAAGTTTTAAAATAAAAAAGAATGATTAAGACTTATAAAAATTTTGAAGTTGCTTATTATCCAGAGTATGAAATGATGTTTTGGAAAATTGCAACCACTGGTATTCCAAACTTTTCAATAGAAGTTTTAAAAGAATTTCAAGATTTATCTAAAGATATTCATATAATGTTTTCAGATAATAAGTATCCATTAAAGTACTTAGTTTCTGCTTCTTCTCATAAAGAAGTATATAATATGGGAGGAGATTTACCTTTTTTCTATAAAAATATTCAAGAAAATAATAGAGACGCACTTACAGAATATGCTAATCTGTGTATTGATGCTGTTTATAATATACAAAATACATTTGGGCTCCCTGTCCTAAGTATAGCCTTGGTGAATGGGAATGCCTATGGAGGTGGTTTTGAATGTGTAATGGCACATGATATTATTGTTGCTAATGAAGAGGCACGGTTTTGTCTACCAGAAAATAAGTTTCATCTCTTTCCAGGAATGGGAGCTTATAGCTTTTTGTGTAGAAAGATTAGCCTTTCATCTGCAATGGAAATTTTATATAGTGGAGATGTATACAAAGCAAAAGAACTAAAACAAAAAGGATTAATAAATATGACTTTTGATGATAATTGTTCAGAAATAGATGCTGTAATCAACTATATCTCTAAAAACAGTTTCAATTTTATTTATAATCATTACAAGTGTATAAAAAAAATATTTCCTCTTCAAAAGAAAGAACTATATGACATAACAAGTATGTGGGTAGAAGCTTGTATGAACATGGAAAAAGAAAGTTTAAGAAGAATGGAATTAATTATTAAAGCGCAACTGCGAAAAGAAAAACAACTTAAATAATACGAAAGGAAACGATAATTATGAATTTATCATCAATAGAGAATATAATGCAACAATTACAGCATATGAGTGTAATTGTTTTAGTGTTGATGTTATTAGAATTAGGAATACTTTTTCTAACTAATTACATTGAAAAGAAAAGGGAAGGTATAGTAAGTATTCTTTCTTATTTAATTCAAAGTATCCCATATTTCTTATTGGCTAAAATTTTTATTGTGGGAAGTATGTTTTGGCTATACGAACATAAATTATTCAATTTAGATTTTAGTTGGTATAATTGGATTTTGGCGTATTTATTATACGATTTCACAGTGTTTTTTATTCATTTTTTAGGCCATAAAGTTAGAGTTTTATGGTGTATTCATGGCGTGCATCATACAGCAGAAGAAATGAATTTAACAGTAGTTGCAAGAGGGTCTATTTTTGATGTATTTTTTACTCCTTTTAATTTTATTTGGTTGCCTATTCTTGGATTTCATCCTTTTATGATTTTTGTTATAGAGCCTGTTGCAAGATTATATGCAACTTTAACGCATATCAATGAAAAATATGTTTGGAAACATAAATGGTTAGAAAAAATTCTTGTAACTCCATCTGTACATCGTGTACATCATGCTAGAAATCATGTGTATTTAGATAGAAATTATGGCGAAACATTTAGTATTTGGGATCGTTTATTTAAAACCTTTCAGAAAGAAATAAAAGAAGAAAAAATAGAGTATGGCGTAATGCATGATACGTTAAATAGTGAGAGTTTTTGGCATGTTCAGTTTTTACTTTGGAAAGAATTATGGATAGACATTAAAAATGCACCTACTCTTCTAGATAAAATAAAATACATTTTTATGCCGCCAGGCTGGAATCATATTGATGGAGGAAAAAAAGCAAGGTATTATAGAGAAAAAGCTAAGAAAGAAAAAAGCATAGCTTAAATTATTGTTCTTTATTTCGAAATTGTTTAGGAGTTATTTTTTCAATTTTTTTAAAAGCCGCAGAGAAATGAGTTGGATTTTTATACCCAACAAGTTCTGCGATTTCATAAATAGGTTTAGTATTATTTATTAATAAATTTTTAGCTTCTTTCATACGTTCTTGAAGAGCAAATTCGAATATGGTAATTCCAAAAGTTTTCTTAAACTCTTTTTTTAAGAGGAACTCATTTAAAAATACCTTCTTAGATAATTCATTAACAGAATACTGCATGTGTAAATTGTTTGTAATTAAATCTCTAACAAGATATATTTTCTTCAAAGTTGTAGAATTATTAATGCCTTTGTTTTGATTATCAAATTGGAGTATTAATAATTCTAAAGCTTTAGATTCTAAAAATAAACGTTTTAATAATCCCGATTTATTATCTGATACGATTTCATATATGATATTTTCTGTCTTATAATCCAATTGATTTGTGAAATTCTCACGAAGATTTTCTACAGCATAGTTTTCATGTATCGGAAAAGAAGATGATAAACTATGCTTCTTTATAAATTCGTGAGACATTTTAATAACAATTTCTTTAATTGTTATATTTTTTGGATAAGCGATATATCCGTTTGTTTTATTAATAAATGAAATACAACTTTCCATTTCTTCTTGAATTAATTCAATCTTAGGATTAGGAACAAAAAGTTTTTTTTCGCCTTTTAATAATACAGAATACACTAAAGAATCTATTTCATAGAAACCTTTAAATTTGATTGGTTTTTTAAATATAAATTCTCTTTTTCGAACCATTAAGCCTTCAAAATTCCATGAGATTACTTCACCTACTCCGAATTCATTTTTAAGACTGTATTTCTTTGTAGTTAAACCACAATGATCATTTATTTCTTTTAATTCAAGAATTTCATCTAAAACATATTCATTAGTCGTATCAACTATTATATTAATAGTATCCATAGTTCGTCATTTTTTATCCCAGTTACGTCATTTTAAAGCCTATTACTGTATATAATTTTGTACTCGAATAATAACTTGCTTTATTATTTAAAATTATTCTAAATAATTTTGCAGTATACGGGGAACAATTTACATTTGCTGCGAAATTAATATTAAATCAGTCTAAATAAAAATAAATGAAAAAAATTATACTTTTTTTTCTACTGTGTTTATACAGCGTAATAAATTATGCTCAAATAAGTGGAAAAGTTGTAGATAACAACAATGTTTCTTTACCGGGGGTTACAATAATAATAAAAGAAACAACAAAACAATTTGAAACTGATATAGAAGGAAAGTTTTCTATTATCGCGAATAAAAACGATTTAATTGTTTTTTCTTACTTAGGATTTAAAACTAAAACGGTTAGTTTTTCAGAATTATCTAAAAACTCTACTATAGTTCTTTATGAAGGGAATGAACTATTGAAAGAAGTGACAATTACAAATCAAAAAAATAAATTTTCGAGAAAAAAAACAGCTTATGTGGCTAAGTTACCTCTTAAAAATATAGAAAACTCTCAAGTTTATAGTACTATTACAGATGAATTATTAGTTTCTCAAAATGTTAATAATTTTGAAGATGCTTTAAAAAATGCTGTAGGAGTTGATAAATTATGGCAATCTACTGGAAGAGCAGGAGATGGAGCAGGATATTACTCTATTCGTGGGTTTGCTACACAGCCACAATTAGTAAATGGTATGCCAGGTATTACCAATGGTTTTATTAATCCGTTTAATGTAGAACGTGTAGAGGTTATTAAAGGACCTTCAGCGACATTGTTTGGTAGTACTGTTACTTCTTATGGAGGTTTAATTAATATTGTAACAAAAAAACCATATAAAGGTACAGGAGGAACAATTTCTGTTGGTGGTGGTTCATTTGGGTTTAAGAAATTAGCATTAGATGTAAATACAACAGATAGTAGTGAAAAATTTTCTATTCGATTTAATGCAGGTTTTCAATCTGAAGATAGCTTTCAAGATGCTGGTTTAAGAGAATCGGTATTTATGGCACCAGCTATTTCATATCAGGTTAATGATCGATTAACATTAAACTTTAATTATGAAGCTTCTGGAAACAAACAAACAAATCCTGTTTTCTTATTCTTAAACAGATTAGGACCTTTAGCATTTAATAATTTAGAAACATTAAATTACGACCCTAACTTATCTTTTACAGATAATAGTCTTCAAATAAGTAATCCGACACAGAATTTTAGAGGTGAGATTGCTTACAAAATTACTGATAATTGGTCTTCACAAACTCTTATTTCTGGAAGTAGTGCAAAATCAAAAGGGTATTATACATTTATAAATAACATTTTTGCAAATCCATTAGATGCTACACAACCAAATCCCTTCTTAGCTACTGTAGGTCAGAAAAGTGATGCAGAGACTAATTCTTTAGATATTCAGCAGAATTTTACAGGAGATCTAAAAATAGGAAGAATTCGTAATAGAGTATTAATTGGAGTAGATTATTTAGAAACTCAAAATATTGATAATAGTTCAGATTTTAGGTTATTAAATATGATCACTCCTCAGGGGCAATTAATTCAAGGATTACCAACTAATAGAAATAATTTAAACTTAGCTCTTAATGGCGCAGCTAATGCAAATACAAATGTGAATCAAAACGTATTAAGTGCTTATGTTTCTGACGTTATAAATATTTTACCAGAGCTATCAATAATGGCTGGAGTTCGATATGATCGTTTCGATTATCAAGGAGATAAAAATACCGTTTCAGACGACGCAACTGAATACACGAAATCTACATTTTCACCAAAAGTGGGAATAGTATATCAACCAATTTTAAATAAGGTTTCTGTATTTGCTAATTACCAAAATGGATTTAATTATGTAAATCCTGTTTTAGTAAACTCAATTCCAGGTGATTTAACTTCACCATTAGTATTACGTTCATTCGACTTAGAAAATGCAGATCAGTTTGAAGGAGGAGTAAAAGCAAACTTATTTGGGAATAAATTAGAAACTACTGTTAGTTATTATAATATTACTATAAATAATAAAATCACAGGGTTTGGTGCTACACAGCAACAAGATGGAAAAATTAAAAGTCAAGGTGTTGAACTAGATTTCAACGCATATCCTGTTGATGGTTTAAATCTTAGAGGAGGTTTTGCTTACAACGATTCAGAAATAGTTGAGTCAACTTCTAATCCATTGTTAATTGGTCAAAGATTTGGTGAAGCAGGAGCAGAGTTTACATATAACTTTTGGGCAGATTACAGATTCCAAGAAGGTAAAATTAAAAACTTAGGAGTTACTGCAGGATTTAATGGATCAAGTGATTATAACACTATGGAAGGATATCCGCATGTAGGTGAGTTTACACTTCCAGCATATACTGTGTTTAATGCAGGTATATATTACAATCATGCCAAATTTAGAGTAAGTTTTAATGTAAATAATTTAACAAATGAAGTGTATTATAAAGGTTGGAGTACACTTACCCCCCAACAACCTAGAGCTTACTTTGGTGCTTTAACATACAAATTTTAAGATTTAAGTAATTTGAACTAAAGCCATGAAAGCAAAACTCTAAATCTTAAGGTTTAGAGTTTTGTGATTAAAAAATTAAATCATGATAACCGTTGAAATTTCAATTTTATTAATAGGTGTTTTTGTAATGTATAGCACTTCAAACAAAGTAGTTTTATTTAACAATTCTTCCTTAGATAGTATCTTAAATAGGTCATTTTATTTCAAGAAAATAATAGGATTAACGATATTATGTTCAGCATTAATTTATGCTATGTTTTCTTACGGATTTACACTTGGTTTTTTATTCTGGTTATTTGCTTTAAGTAGTTTGTTGAGTCTTGTAATATGTATATATCCATTACGGTTATTTAAAACAAACTATACCTTTTTTGTTATGATTTTTTCTATTATAATCGAATTAACCTTGAATTATGCCAGCTAATAGAAAATACTTAACAACGTCGTCTTGGCATAAAGGAACTAAAATTGTTTCTGGTATACTTGGAGGCTATATTATAACAGTTTTATTGCACATGATTGCAGCCTTGGTTTTACCATTTCATAAAGAGATTTTAATCACATCAATTTTTACCATGTTTTTAATTTGGGGAGCATTATTGATAATTCCATTTTTATTTAAAAACGGATTCAAATCACTGCTACTGTATGTATTGATTATTGTGTTACTTTTTATTCTATACACTTTAGTTCAAAAAGAAAATCCATTTGTATCATGAGTAATAGAAATTACAATGTTTTTTTCAATACACATACTGTAAGTGGAATCGTAATTAGTGTAGCATTATATATTATTTTTTTTGCTGGAGCTTTTGCTTTATTCAAAGATGAAATTGGAATTTGGGAAGAAGGAATAAAATCGACCTATACCAATAGAAAGGATATCGATTATGATAAATTATTAGCAACATTAAATAAAGATTATGATTTATCTGGTAGAGATCTACAGATAGATTTAGGTAAGCATGAAGATAAAATTTATGTATATCTTTTAGCTAGTCAAGATTCTACAGCAACAGAAAAGAGCAGAACTGCACAGTTTTTTTCGCTAGACATTCATACTGAAGAGAGAAAAGAGTACCACGAGTATTATGGTATTGGAGAGTTCTTATACAGATTACATTTCTTTCATCAAATTCCTGTTATTGGAATTTATTTGGCAGGTTTTGTAGCCATATTTTTCTTATTTGCAATCATCACAGGAGTGATAGTACATTGGAAAAAAATAGTTTCAAATTTTTATACATTCAATCCTAAGATCGCTTTAAAAAGAGTTTGGACAGATGCACATACTGCTTTAGGAATTATAGGATTACCTTTTCAATTTATTTTTGCAGTAACAGGAGCATACTTTTGTTTATCCATTTTGGTTTTACTTCCAGCTAATTTTCTTTATAATGGAGATCAAACCAAACTTTTAGAAGATATTCGTCCAGAACGAAAAACGTATGTCTGGAAAGAAAAAACAACAGAGAAGCTTCCTCTTTTTAATGACTTTATCCAAAAATCAGATACATTTTGGAATGAGTTTGAATTCACAACTGCATTTATAAGAAATTATAGTGGCACTAATATGAAGTATGTACTTCAGGGTGAGTTGAAAGATTCTGAGAGATTTGTTGGTTTAGGAAGAGTAATTTTTGATATGGAAACTGGATTAATAAAAGCAGATAAAAATCCAGAGAAACTAAACTATATTGAAGATACACAACGAGTCTTAACTCGTTTACATTTTGGTGATTTCGGAGGTGTTTTCATGAAAATCATTTATTTCGTCTTAGCATTAATTACTTGTTTTGTCATACTATCGGGAGTTCTAATTTGGGTTGAAGCTAGAAATAAAAAAAGCATGACTTTGAGTCAGCGTTTATTTACAGCTAACATTGGGCATATTTATTTGTCAATATGTTTATCGATGTTACCAGTAACAGCAATTTCTTTTCTTTTCATAAAGTTATTTGGAACGCGATTCACAAATTCACAATCTGCCATATATTATTTCTACTTCACACTTTGGATTTTGGCAATATTATTCATGAGGTTTAAAAGAGATAATTACAAAATAAATAAGATCAGTTTATTACTTGGTGGAATTACTGGTGTTTTAATTCCAATAGTAAACGGAATTGTTTCTAAACAATGGATATGGACTTCTTTTCAAGAGCATCAGTATGATATTTTAACTGTAGATATGTTATGGTTAAGTATTGGGATTATAAGTTTATTGGCTTACACTAAAATTAATAAAAAAATAAAAACTCAAAGTTCATTTACGAAGAATCCTATCGATTATAAAGCAGTCAAATTACAGTTAATGGAAGAAGAAAAATTAAATCAATTAAAAGAACAAACAATAGATAAAAACTTTATAGCAATGCGAACAAAAATTATCATACTATGGTTAACCATGGTTATCGGATTCATTATACATCATGTTTACGGAATAGCAAATGTGTATTTTCAAGAATCTTTAGTGTTAGAAGGAGCCGATGGAGAAATTCCAGGATGGGCACATCAATGGAGAATTATTTTAGAAGGGATGGCGTTTTTATTTGCAATTTTAACTGTAGAATTTGCTCAAAAATGGTTTAAGTGGATTTCTTTAATTTGGGCAGTTTTATTAGGATTATTTAATATTTATCATTGGATAACGGCTATGATTTACGAAATGAGTAATGTTTCAGAAATTCTAATTTTATTCTTAATGGTAGTAGCAAATATCTTTTTAATTAAAGAAATATTGTATTGGAAATCAGATAGTGTAAAATAGAACTAGTATGTTTGTAAAACAGAAAGCTTTAGATTTTTTCTAAAGCTTTTTTATTATTTATGAAATATAAAGGAATTATTTAGTTCAATTCTATTTCAAGTTTATTAAGAATTAATAATTCAGATTTGTTTTTTCCTTTAAAAGCATTAGCAATAAGGTTAGATGTTTCTAGTATTAAGTGTTTTACATCGTCTGTGAAAAAATATGGATGATTATAATAGTATTCTATAAAATCAGAAAAGCAATCATTAGTGGTAGCATTTTTACTATAAAGCCAATCAAATACAACTTCTATTTGATAAGCAGTATCGGTACCAAATACATCAAAAGTTTCATCAATCATTAACCACTTATCTTTAACAACCTGCTTTAATGCATTTATTTCATGTAAATTAATATGGTTGTCAGATTTAGCGATTGCATAAAAAACTTTAGCAATATTCTGATAAAACTTGATGTTCAGCTTTTTTGTTTTCATTCTAAATACGATTCAAAACAAAAATAAAATGAACAGCTGAGGCAAGAAATGATAAATATCAGCTATAGTCTTTTTAATAAAATATATCTTTATATCAAATTTCTAATTGAATGTTCGACAAGGAAGAAAGAATAATTTTTGATACTCTTTTTGAAGCTGTTTCAGAAGGTATTATTGTGGTAGATAATAATCAAGAAATCATGGTTGTAAACTCATCTGCTGAAGCTATGTTTGGTTACGATAAAGATGAATTGTTAAATCAGCAATTGAAAACATTAATTCCTCAAAAGTATAAAGGAACTCACGATTCGCATTTTAATTCATTTTTAAAAGTACAGCAGAAAAGACAAATGGGGCACGGAAGAGATTTGTATGCCGCACACAAAAACGGAAGTGTATTTCCTATAGAAGTAGGTTTAAATCCGTTTGAAATGCAAGGAGAAATGTATACAATGGCGTTAGTTGTAGATATTTCTTTGAGAAAACATCAAGAACTAGAAATCCTAGAGTTAAATACCAAACTAGAAAATAAAGTAAGAGAAAGAACCAAAAGTTTAAGTGAAACTGTAGATGAATTAGAAAAAATGAATCAGCAGTTAGATGAAGAAAATAAGAAAAGAATTGTTGCAGAGAAAAAGGCGAAAGTAGCATTAAAGAAAGAGCGAGAATTAAATGAATTAAAAACAAAGTTTTTATCATTGGTTTCTCATGAATTTAAAACGCCTTTAAGCGGAATTTTAACGTCTACAATGTTGTTGTCGAAATACAAATTAACCGAACAACAAGAAAAAAGAGAAAAACATTTATCGATTATAAAAAACAAGGTTCATTATTTAAATAATATCCTAAACGATTTTTTATCTGTTGAAAAACTTGAAAAAGGAGAAATTAAATATAATTTAACTTCTTTTCAAATTAAAAAAACAATAAAAGAGGCGATAAATGGAGCAAGTTTGTTATTGAAAAAAGGTCAAGAAATTGTGTGTAATTCAGATATGGAAGACATTACAATTTATCAAGATGAGAAAATAATGGAACTTACTTTTTTAAATTTATTAAGTAATGCTGTAAAATATTCTCCAGAAAATACAACGATAACAATTTCCGTTCGTCAGAATCATTCAGAAACTACAGTTCAGGTAGAAGATCAAGGATTTGGAATTCCTGAGAAAGATCAGAAAAACATATTTCAACGTTATTTTAGAGCAGAGAATGTATTATTAAATGAAGGCACAGGTATAGGTTTAAATATTGTAAAAAATCATTTAGAAAATTTAGGAGGAACTATTACTTTTACGAGTAAAGAGAATGTTGGCTCAACATTTATAATTATGATACCTAATAAAGCCGAATTATGAGAAAAATTCTACTAATTGAAGATGATATTATATTAAGAGAAAATACAGCCGAATTATTAGAGTTAACAGATTACTATGAAGTAATAATGGCCGAAAATGGTAAAGTAGGCATACAAAAAGCTTTAGAAGAGTTACCTGATATTATTATTTGTGATATAATGATGCCAGAAATTGACGGTTACGGAGTTTTAGAAATTTTATCTAAAAACCCAAAAACACAGTTTATCCCTTTTATCTTTTTATCAGCAAAAACTGAACGAAGTGACGTACGAAAAGGAATGAACTTAGGTGCAGACGATTATATTACAAAACCTTTTACTGAAGAAGAGTTAATCAGTGCAATAGAAAGTAGATTGGCTAAATCTGCTATTTTAAAAGAGCAAAAAGTTACTGTAGTAGAAGAAACAAATGAAAATGAACTTAGAGATCTAAATGATTTAAAAAATTTTTTTGATGATAACGGAACTGTTTTTTTATTTCATGTTGAAGATAAAGTATACGAAGAAGGTGATAATTCTAATTATATTTATTTAGTTACTAAAGGAGTCGTAAAATGTTCTAAGCTTAATGAGCAAGGAAAAGTATTAACTACTTCGCTATATAAAGAAGATGATTTATTTGGATATACTTCTTTTTCCCAAAATATTCCTTATCAAGAAACAGCTATAGCCATGGAAACAACAGAACTTGTTGGAATACATAAATCTGAATTAATTTCTATTTTACATAAAAATCATAAAGTTGTATTAGATTTAGTTGATCTTTTAGCAGATAATTTAAAAGATGTAAAAGAACAATTATTAGATATGGCTTATAATTCTGTTCATAAAAAAACAGCAGCAACGCTACTAAAATTTGCAGAACGTATGAATAGAAACCCAGATGATATTATAAGAATAGCTAGACATGATTTGGCTAGTGTTGCGGGTATTGCTACTGAAACTTTAATACGCAGTATATCTAAATTGAAAAAGAAAGGAATTATAGAAATAGAAGGTAGAAATATAAAAATAGTAGATATTGAGGCTTTAAAGTTAGTAGAATGATTTTTATCATTTTATACTTTTTTAAAAACAAATATTTTTCATTTCAAATAAAGTATTTATCATGAAAATTACAACTTATTTAATGTTTGGATTATTGGTTGCATTACTAATAACCAGTTGTGAAATAGATAAAAAACCAACAAATATTTCTGTAGAAAATAAAGTTATAGATTCATTAATTCATAAAGATACGGTTGTAACCAAACTTAATTCTGAAGAGTTAAATCAAAATATAAAAATTGAAGCTATAATATCAGATTTAGATGATAGCAACGAAATAAAAGATCATATTTTACACAAACAATTATATAAGGAAACAGCTAATTATATAATTGATTTTTGTTACCCTCATTTAAATGAAAAATACAATCCTAAATTTGAGGTGTTTAATGAATTTGTAGAGAATGAATTAATTCAACTTTCTAAAATGGAGCAAGATATATTAGAAAGTCAAGAATTACTATGTGATACGCTAAAAACAAAGCCAATACGAGAGCACAGAATTGCAGAGTATAAAATATATCAGCAAAAAGAAACACATATAAGTGTACTTTTTTATTTAGAAAACCACTATGCACAAACTAAAGCGGCTTACTATACTTTCAAAACGGTAAATTTTGACAAAATAAATGGTAAACTATTAAACTTTGAAGATTATTTTTTACAGGGAAGCTTATCAGAAGTTCATAATATTTTAAATTCAGAAATTAAAACTCAAATTGCTAAAGGAGATTTATTTTACGAGTGCTTTGAAGTAAGTTTAGATGACTTTGAAATTGCTAAAAATGATTTTGTAATTAATGATGATCAACTAATTTTTTATTTTAATGATTGTGTAATGTGCCCTTCATTTGTAGGAACATACTGTATTGAGATTCCTTTAGAAAAATTAAAACCAGTACTAAAGCAGAATTGGTCGAATCGCTTTATTTAATAACATCAAAATAACTTACTTAAAAGTTATAAACTGATTAATATCATAGTTTACTGTTCATTTCATACAGAAATTTGCTTTAAGTAAATTCTGTATATGAATACAACATGTTATCACTGTGGAGATGAATGTAAAGATTATCAAAAAATAGATTTTGATAATAAATCTTTTTGTTGCAATGGTTGTAAAACGGTATACGAGATTTTTTCGCTAAATGATTTAACATGCTATTACGATCTGCAAGAAAGTCCGGGAGCAACACCTCAAGATATACAAGGTAAATATGATTATTTAGATGATAAAAGTATTATTGAAAAACTATTATCATTTAATGATGGTAACATACAGATTCTAGATTTATACATACCCTATATTCATTGTAGTTCATGTATTTGGGTATTAGAAAACCTTCAAAAACTTCAAAATGGAATTATAACTACTCAAGTCAATTTCCCTAAGAAAAGTATAACTATTACCTATAAAGTAACTCAGGTTACTTTAAAAGAAGTTGTTGTGTTGTTGAGTTCTATCGGTTATGAGCCTTATATTTCTTTAGAAGATTATGAATCGGGAAGTAAAAATGTAGACCGTAGTTTAATTTATAAGTTAGGTTTGGCAGGTTTTGCTTTCGGAAATGTAATGTTACTTTCTTTTCCAGAGTATTTTGAAGTGAATGAATTTTGGTTAGAAAAGTATAAACATACATTTCGTTGGTTGATGTTTGCATTTTCTATTCCAGTAGTTGTATATGCAGCCCAAGATTATCTGATCTCTGCGTACAAAGGATTACGATCTAAATTATTGAATATAGATGTTCCTATCGCATTGGGAATTCTAGTGCTTTTTATAAGAAGTGCTGTTGAGGTATTATTTGATTTAGGAAGTGGTTTTTTCGATAGCTTAACTGGTTTGGTTTTCTTTTTATTATTAGGAAAGTTCTTTCAACAAAAAACATACAATTATTTATCCTTTGAGCGTGATTATAAATCCTATTTTCCAATTGCTGTCACGAAAGTGAATAAAAACGGAAATGAAGAAACTATTCAGATTTATAAGATTAAAAAAGGAGATCGAATTTTAATTCGAAATCAAGAATTAATCCCAGTAGATGGAATTCTTATTAACGGAAATGCACAAATCGATTATAGTTTTGTAACTGGTGAAGCAAATCCGATTCAGAAAAAATCAGGAGATAAATTATTTGCTGGAGGAAAACAATTGTCTGGTGCTATAGAAATTGAAGCAATCAATTCTGTAGAACAAAGTTATTTAACCCAGTTATGGAGTAATGCTGTTTTCGAAAAAGATAAAACGAGTAAATTTACAACTATAACAAATGAAATAAGTAAACACTTTACTATTGCTATTCTTTCCATAGCCGTTCTAGCAAGTGTGTTTTGGTTTTTTACAGATGCATCTAAAGTTTTAAATGTTTTTACAGCTGTACTTATTATAGCTTGTCCGTGTGCAATTGCGTTAGCAGCTCCATTTACTTTAGGAAATATGTTGCGAATTTTTGGTAAGAAGAAATTCTATTTAAAAAATGCTACAGTTATAGAACAGTTAGCAAAAGTAAACGCGTTGGTTTTCGATAAAACAGGAACCTTAACAACTAGAGCAAATAGTGAAGTAAAGTATATGGGGTCTACTTTAAATTTTAAAGAAAAGAAAGCTTTAAAAGCAACATTACGAGCTTCTAATCATCCTTTAAGTAGAACAATTTATGAAACGATGTCGAACATTCCTTTGGAAAAAGAAAGCCATGTTTTCGAACATACAGGAAAAGGTTTACAAGCTACAGTAGCTAGTGTTGATGTTAAAGTTGGATCTGCTTCTTTTGTGAAAAATGAAAAAGAACAATTTAGTTCAGATACTTCTGTGCATGTAAGTATTCAAAACGATTATAAAGGAAAGTTTACATTAAAAAATACCTACCGTAAACATGTAGATGAAGTATTTCAAACTTTTTCAGAATATGATCTTTCTGTTGTCTCAGGAGACAATGAAGGAGAAAAAGCGTATTTGAAAAAAAGATTACCAGAAAACACTACATTATTATTCAATCAAAAACCAGAAGATAAATTAGACTATGTTTCTCAACTTCAAAAGAGACATAAAAATGTGGCGATGATTGGAGACGGATTAAATGATGCTGGGGCTTTAATGCAAAGTGAAGTTGGTATTGCAGTATCTGAAGATATTAATGTGTTTTCACCAGCATGTGATGCAATTTTAGATGCGAATCAGTTTGAAAAACTCCCAAAATTTATAAAAGCCACACAGCAAACCATGCGTATTATTCAATACTGTTTTATCATTTCTCTGGTATATAATAGTGTCGGATTGTATTTCGCTGTAACCGGGCAATTATCTCCTGTAATTGCTGCGATTCTAATGCCTTTAAGTTCAATAAGTATTGTGGTGTTTACCACTATAGCAACTAATATTTTAGGAAAAAAACTTTAATATGAAATCACTAATTCAAAAATATAATATTCCAGGTCCAAGATATACGAGTTATCCAACTGTTCCATATTGGGATACAACTACTTTTTCAAAAGAAAGATGGCTTAAAAGTTTTAAAAAATCATTTGAGGAGAGTAATCAAGCTGAAGGAATAAGTTTATATATACACTTACCTTTTTGTGAAAGTTTATGCACATTTTGTGCTTGCCATAAACACATTACAAAACGTCATGAAGTTGAAATTCCGTATATCAAAACTCTAATTAAGGAATGGGAATTATATAAAGAAAAAATGACCCAAGTTCCTGTGATTAAAGAAATTCATTTAGGAGGAGGAACACCGACTTTTTTTGCTTCGGAACAGTTAAAAGAATTGATCAATTCAATTTTAGAAGGAAGTGAAAAACATCCTGATTTCGAGTTTAGTTTTGAAGGTCATCCGAATAATACAACAAAAGAACAATTAGAAACTTTATATAATCTCGGATTTACACGTGTAAGTTTTGGTATTCAAGATTATGATAGTACTGTTCAGAAAGCAATTCATAGAATTCAACCTTTCGAAAACGTAAAAAAAGTTACAAAATGGGCTCGTGAAATTGGATATACATCTGTGAGTCATGATTTAATTTTCGGGTTACCGTTTCAAACAAAAGAAAGTATTACCGACACAATTTTAAAGACAAAAGAATTGCTTCCAGATCGAATTTCATTTTATAGTTACGCGCATGTACCTTGGGTAAAAGGAGTTGGTCAGCGAGGTTTTAGTGAAGAAAATTTACCTAAGTCAGATGAGAAAAGAGCTTTGTATGAATTAGGAAAAGAAATGCTAACCAATATTGGATATCATGAAATAGGAATGGATCATTTTGCGTTGTCTTCCGATAGTTTGTTTAAAGCAACAACTTCACAAAGACTCCATAGAAATTTTATGGGATACACATCAAGTAAAACCAAACTTATGATTGGTTTAGGAATGTCAGCAATTAGTGATTCTTGGTACGGATTTGCACAAAATGTAAAAACTGTAAAAGAATATCAAGCATTAGTCAACAATGGTGAAATCCCAGTATTTAGAGGTCATATTTTAACTGAGGAAGATTTGGTAATTAGAAAACATATTTTAAATATTATGTGTCATTTTTCTACCAGTTGGAAAACAAAAGAAATGCATTTTGAAGCTTTATCGAAATCAATAGAGTTATTAGAAGAAATAGCTTCAGATAATTTAATTACAATTGATAGTAATTCATTAAATGTAGCTCAAGAAGCTCGACCATTTATTCGAAATATTTGTATGGCTTTTGATGTTCGATTACAACGAAAGAAACCTGAAACAAAGTTATTCTCAATGACGATATAATCTAATAAAAAGGAAGAAAACCGTTGTTTGACGATCTATTGATAAAAACTTTAATCTTTTTATGGATATCTAACTTATATACATATGAAGAATAAAAGTCAAACATGACCAATGTCATAGTATAAAAACCTTTCCAAAACTACTTTTGAAATATAATTAATAAACTAACAAGATGGGGGTAATTTATGTATTGCTGGCAGTGAGTGTGTCAGTAGCAATAGTGTTTTTTATTGCATTTATAATTTCCGTTAAAAAGGGACAATATGACGATACCTACACTCCTTCAGTTAGAATGTTATTTGACGACGAGTTAGTAACTAAGAATACAAATAAAGAATAGATTTTTAATTCAATTTAAATTATGGAAATGCAACAATTTTATTACGATAATAAAATCGTAAAAAAATTTATTTACGCTACCTTATTATGGGGAATCGTAGGTTTTTCAGTGGGGCTTCTCTTAGCTTTTATGTTTTTATTCCCAAATATAACTGATGGGATTTCATGGCTTAGTTTTGGTCGTTTAAGGCCGTTACATACTAATGCTGTAATTTTTGCATTCGTAGGAAATGCAATTTATGCAGGTGTGTATTATTCTCTCCAACGTTTGTTAAAAACGAGAATGGCAAGTGATCTCTTAAGTAATATAAACTTTTGGGGATGGCAGTTAATTATTGTAGCAGCAGCAATTACACTTCCTTTAGGATATACAACTTCTAAAGAATATGCTGAATTAGAATGGCCAATAGATATAGCAATAGCCTTAGTATGGGTTGTTTTTGGTGTAAATATGATTTGGACGATCTTAAAACGTCGTCAACGTCATTTGTATGTTGCCATTTGGTTTTACCTAGCAACATTTGTTACTGTTGCAGTGCTACACATTTTTAATAGTTTAGAATTACCAGTAAGTGGATTGAAAAGTTATTCTGTTTATGCTGGAGTTCAAGATGCTTTAGTACAATGGTGGTACGGACATAACGCTGTGGCGTTCTTCTTAACAACTCCTTTTTTAGGATTGATGTATTACTTTATTCCTAAAGCGGCAAATAGACCAGTATATTCTTATCGATTGTCGATCATTCACTTTTGGTCTTTAATTTTTATTTATATCTGGGCTGGTCCGCATCACTTATTATATTCTGCTTTACCAAACTGGGCTCAGAATTTAGGCGTAGTTTTTTCAATTATGTTAATTGCTCCATCTTGGGGAGGAATGATCAACGGATTATTAACCCTAAGAGGAAGTTGGGATAAAGTTCGTCAAGATCCAGTTTTAAAATTTATGGTCGTTGCAATTACAGGTTATGGTATGGCAACTTTTGAAGGTCCAATGTTGTCGCTAAAAAATGTAAATGCAATTGCACACTTTACAGATTGGATTATTGCTCATGTTCATGTTGGAGCTTTAGCATGGAACGGGTTTATGACTTTCGGTATGATTTATTGGTTAGTTCCTAAATTATTTAAAACAAAATTATATTCTAGAGCTTTAGCTAATTTCCATTTCTGGATAGGAACTTTAGGAATCATTATCTATACATTACCAATGTATGTTGCAGGTTTTGTTCAAGCTTTTATGTGGAAACAATTCAATCCAGATGGAACATTAACTTATGCAAACTTCTTAGAAACAGTTCAAGAAATTTTACCAATGTATTGGTTACGTGCTATCGGAGGTAGTTTATACATCATCGGAGCAATTGTAATGGTTTATGTTATTGTGCAAACGATTAGACAAGGTGAAAAAGTAACTGATGATTTAGCTGAAGCAGCTCCGTTAACTAAAGTTTCAAAATATAGAACAAAAGGTGAAACATGGCATACTTGGTTAGAGCGTAAGCCAGTGAAATTAACATTGTACGCTACAATAGCAATTTTAATTGGAGGAGTAGTACAAATTGTACCAACACTAATGGTTGAGTCTAACATTCCGTATATCGAAGCTGTAAAACCATACTCTCCGTTAGAATTAGAAGGTAGAGATATTTATATATCGAACGGATGTGTATCATGTCACTCACAAATGATTCGCCCTTTTAGAAGTGAAGTAGAACGTTATGGAGAATACTCAAAGGCAGGAGAATTTGTATACGATCATCCTTTCTTATGGGGAAGCAAACGTACTGGTCCAGATTTGCATCGTGTAGGAGGAAAGTATAACGACAGTTGGCACTTTAATCATATGTACGATCCTCAAAGTACTTCACCAGGATCTATTATGCCAGCTTACCAATGGATTATCAAAAATAAACTGGATAAATCGCAAACTGAAAAGAAAATGCGAGCCATGATCACTTTAGGAGTTCCTTATACAGAAGAAGATGTGAAAAATGCTCAAAAGAGTATGGATGAACAAGGAATGAAAATTCAAGAAAACTTATATGAAGATCCAGATTTTGCAAGCAACTATGATGCAAGTAAAAAGTATGCAAAAGCAAATGATATTCCTTTTGTAGAAATGAAAGACAGAGAAATTGTAGCACTTATAGCTTATTTACAACGATTAGGAGTTGATATTAAAGTAAACGATGTAAAAGACAAATTATCAAAAAAATAGAATCATGTTAAAGTTTGTAAAAAATCATTTAGAGAGTATCACAGGAATTGAAATCTACCCATTGATTTCATTAAGCATATTCTTCACCTTTTTTCTATTGCTTTTTTGGTGGGTCTTTACAGCAAAGAAATCATACATAAAAAAAGTAAGTAACATACCATTAGATAATTAAACAGAAAAATCATGAAAAGAGTTTTTCAATCGATCATATACCTACTATTTGTTTTTGTAAGTTTTTGGGCTTTAATTAAAGCAATTACTTCATATGAAAATCCATTTAGTTTATACGAAAACCCATTAGTTTGGATACTGTTAGTCTTCTTAATATTAGTCATTTTAGTTAAAGAATACTTTAGTTACACAGTATACAAAATGACAGAGGAATTAAAACTAGAAAAAGAAGGTTTTAATCCAGAAGAAATAGAAGATGAATGGGAAGTATGGTTCAAAAAAATCTTCAAAAAATTTACAAGATCTAAGGCAATAGATGAAGAAGAAGAAATTGTTCTAGATCATAACTATGATGGAATTAAAGAATTAGACAATGTACTTCCGCCATGGTGGGTGTATTTATTTTATGCTACAATAGTTTTCGGAGTAATTTACATGATTCGTTTTCATATTGCAGGAGGAGATTCTCAAGAAATGGAGTATGAAAAAGCAATGGCAAAAGCCAAATATGAAATTGAGCAATATAAAGCAAATACACCAAATTTATTTGATATAGAAAAAGTAGAATTACTTACTGATGATGGAGCAATAGCAAGAGGAAAAGCAGTGTTCAATTTGAACTGTGCTTCATGTCATGCAAAAGATGGAGGTGGAGGTGTAGGGCCAAATCTTACAGATGAATATTGGATTTTAGGCGGCGGGTTTAAGAATGTCTTCAATACGGTTTATAATGGAGGTAGAGCAGGAAAAGGAATGGTGCCTTGGAAAGGAGTCTTAAAACCTCAGGATATTCAAAAAGTAGCGAGTTATATTATTTCCATTGAAGGAAATACAACAGCCAAACCAAAGAAACCTCAAGGAGAAATCTGGAAAAAAGAATAGTTAGTAATTAGTTTTGATAGTTGACAATGGAAACACCTAAAAACGAAATATTTAGAGATAGCATTGGTACCATAGACTCCGAAGGAAAACGTGCTTGGGTGTTTCCTAAACAACCTAAAGGAAAACTATATAATTATCGTACTTATGTGAGCTACGCATTATTACTTTTTCTATTGTCAGCGCCATTTATAAAAATCAATGGAAATCAATTTTTATTATTTAATGTTTTAGAACGTAAATTCAATGTATTCGGATTTCCATTCTGGCCGCAAGATTTTCATTTGGTAGTCATATCAATGATTATTGGAGTTGTGTTTGTAACTCTTTTTACGGTTGTTTTTGGAAGAGTTTTCTGTGGATGGATTTGTCCGCAAACTATTTTCCTAGAAATGGTTTTCAGAAAAATAGAATATTGGATTGAAGGAGATCGAGGAAAACAAATCCGTTTAGCTAAACAACCTTGGAATACTGAAAAAATTAAAAAAAAGGTATTAAAATGGTTTATATTCTTTTTGATTTCATTTGGTATTGCAAATGTGTTTTTAGCATACATTATTGGAAGTGATGAACTTTTATTATACATAAGTAACGGACCAGCAAATCATGTTTCAACATTTGTAGCACTGTTAATTTTTACAGGTGTTTTTTATTTTGTTTTTGCTTGGTTTAGAGAGCAAGTATGCATTATCGCTTGTCCGTACGGACGATTACAAGGTGTTTTATTAGATAACCAATCAGTTGTTGTTGCGTACGATTACAAACGAGGAGAAAAAGAGAAAGGAAGAGCAAAATTTAATAAAAAGGAAGATAGAGTAGCATCTGGTAAAGGAGATTGTATCGCTTGTAAGCAATGTGTTCATGTTTGTCCTACAGGAATTGATATTCGTAATGGAACACAACTAGAATGTGTGAATTGTACCGCTTGTATAGATGAGTGTGACACCATGATGGAAAACATTGGGTATCCTAAAGGATTAATTCGTTTTGCTAGTATTGAAAATATAGAAAAAAAGAGTCCGTTTAAGTTTACTGCTAGAATGAAAGGTTATGCAGCAGTGCTTGTCATCTTATTTGGTGTTTTAACAGGAATGTTATTCTTAAGAAATGATGTTGAAGCCAAAGTATTTCGATTACCAGGTCAGTTATATGAACGAAAAGCAGACGGAATTATCAGTAACGTGTATTCTTTTAAAATTGTAAATAAAACTACTGAAGAAATTAACAATATACATTACGAACTACTATCTCATAAAGGGAAAATAGAAATTGTAACACATCAAGATTTTACAATACCTAAACAAGGTATGGCTGAAGGTTCTCTTTTTATTGAGTTACATCAAAGTCAGTTAAAAAAAGATAGAGTGAAACTCAAAATAGGAGTATACAGTAAAGACAAACTTATAGAAACTACCACAACAAATTTTTTAGGACCTAGAAAATTTTGGTAACACTTTAAATTAAAACAAATATGAAACTAAATTGGGGTACAGGTATAGTAATAGCAATCATAGCTTTTATTGGATTTATCATGTTTATGGTTACAACAATGATAACAGATCACAAATACAATCACGATTTGGTAACCGACAGCTATTATCAAAAAGAGTTAAAATATCAAGATAATATTAATGCTGAACAAAATGTATTAGCAATAAAAGATGCCATAGTTATTCAATCGAATCAGAAAGGTTTAGAATTGCTGTTTTCAGAAGAGTTTCAATCAGAATTTATAAAAGGAAAAGTATTCTTATACAGACCTTCAGATAAAACTTTAGATAGTGAGTTCCCTATAGTTTTAAAAAATCAAAAGCTACATATTCCTGAAAAGTTTTTAGTTGGGGGACGTTGGAATATTACAGTTGATTTTACTTATAAGGGAACTCCTTTTTTATATCATAAAGAACTTACACTTTAATGCTGTACACTGCTTTCATATTGGGTTTGTTAGGAAGTCTACACTGTTTAGGTATGTGCGGACCAATAGCTTTTATGTTACCATTAAACAAGCAAAACCAAGCAACACAGTTTTTTCAGTTAATGAGTTATCATTTAGGAAGATTGTCAACTTATGCTTTGTTAGGTTTGGTATTCGGATTATTAGGTAGAGGTTTTGAGTTATTTACATTTCAACAACATTTATCCATCTTCACTGGAGTTTTAATGATTGCAATTATTTTATTTCCAAGAATTGTTCACGGATTAAAAATTACTAATTCATTAAATAGGTTTATCATCAAAGTAAAATCTGAATTAGGTAAAGAACTCAAAGAGAAAAAAAGAAATACTTTTTTCTTTATTGGATTTTTAAATGGTTTTCTTCCTTGCGGTTTAGTTTATATGGCCATTTTAGGAGCCATAGCTACTCATAATGCATTATACGGAAGTTTATATATGTTTTTATTCGGTGTTGGTACAATTCCGTTAATGAGTTCAATTGTATACTTAGGGAAATTTACACATTTTACTTTTTATAATTATTTTAAAAAAATAGTGCCATACGCTGTAATTCTTATTGGTGTATTGTTTATTCTTAGAGGTTTAGCTCTAGACATACCATATATCTCACCAGCAAATTCTGTTAGCAATTTAGTAGAACACCAAACAGTTTGTAAATAATCTTTTCAAAAAATGATTTTCATCATGTTTTAAAAAAGGGTAACTGATTGATATCATAGTTTTTATTTGAGAGTTAAAGTAGTTTTACACTATTAATTATTAAGTCTCTCTATCATGAAAAAAATTATTGTACCAGTAGATTTCTCGTTACATTCTGAGAATGCTTTAAGAACAGCAGCTTCATTTGCAAAGCAATTTAAATCAGAAATAGTTGCAGTTCATATGTTAGAATTATCTAACGCATTAATTTCAGTTTCGTCATCATATATCAACGAGCAGGCAGTATTCCAAATAAAGTTGGCACGACAAAAATTCGATGAGTTTCTAGATAAACCATATTTATCAGATGTAACAGTTTCAACTTTAATTCAACCTTACAAAGACTTTAGCAGCTTTCATGATTTAAAGGGACAAGAAGATGCAGATTTAATTATTATGTCTTCACATGGAGCAAGTGGTTTTAAAGAAATGTTTTTAGGATCGAATTCGGAAGTAGTAGTAAGAAATTCTACAATTCCAGTATTGGTTATTAAAGGACTTCCAATTACAGAACCATTCAAAAAAGTAGTTTTTGCCTGCGATTTTTCAAATGAATTTGTAAATCCGTATAAGCAAGCTAAAGAGTTATTAAAAGCATTTAAGTGTGAATTAGAATTAGTTCATGTAAATACTCCGGGAACTAAGTTTAAAACAACAAAGGAGAAAAAAGAGCGAATAGACAGCTTTTTATATAATGTAGGTGAAGATTTCGATAACAAACCTAAAATAGTAGAGGTTTCTGATTATAAAATTGAAGATGGCATTTTAGAGTATGCACAAACTAATGAAAGTGATCTAATTATTATGCCAACACATGGTAAGCATGGAATAGAACATTTTTTAGATGGAAGTATCGCTGAAGACATTGTAAACCACACTTCATTACCAGTTTTAACAATTAAAATATAAATCCAATATTAATCTATAAATTATGAAAAAAAGAACACCTGTATCAAAAATAATGACAAGTGATTTAGTAACATTAAACTCAATTGATGATTTAACAACAGCAGAAGAGTTATTTAAAACTCATGAAATACGTCATATCCCGGTAGTTCAAGGAGAAGAAATAATAGGAATGTTAAGTCATACAGATTTATTGAGAGTAAGTTATGCAGAAACAGCTCAAGAATATGAAACAGAAGTAGACATTGTACTGAATAGTATTTTTACAATAGAACAAGTAATGACTAAAAATGTTGTAACTGTTAATGCAAATGATACTATTAAAGAAGTGGCAGAAATATTATCAACTAGAGAGTTTCATGCTTTACCAGTGGTAGAAAATAATGTATTAGTAGGAATAGTAACAACAACAGATTTAATTAAATATTTATTAGAGCAGTATTAAAATAATATTGTTTATTTCCCCCGTAATTCAGTATTCTGAATTCCCCTCGAACTAGAAGAGGAAAATCTTAAAAAAGGTTTTCCTCTTTTTCTTTTTAGAAGTTAAAAAGTTTATTTTGGAAACTAATTTGCGATAATTAGATGAACTTCATTTACTTTTATGCATAAAAGCAAATTATAGCTTACATTGTAATGATCACCCTAAATTACATGAGAAATTTAATAATCTTTTTCTATTTTTTATTTACTAAAGTTGTTTTAGCACAACAACCTATGACTATACATTTAACAGAAAGAGAAGGTTTACCAGACAAAGAGTTTTATAGATTACATGAAGATAATAAAGGTTTTATTTGGTTAGCAGCAGATAAAGGATTGTATAGGTATGACGGTTTTGAGTTCAAACAGTTTATGCATCCAAATCAGGTTGGGTTATCTGTGTTTTCTGTGATTAACGATTCTGAAAATGTAATATGGTATACAAATTTATCAAATCAAATATTTTATATTAAAAATGATAAGGTTCATTTATTTAAAGAGTTAAAAGATTTTTTCAGAGGAGCAGTTGTACGAATTTTATTTCACAATGATTTAATAATTCTTTCCGAAGCAAGGAAAGTAATGATTTTTAATAAAGACTCAGGTGAATTATTGTTTAAAAGTAAACAAAATAATACATTGTTTTACAGTGAGGTATTTTTAAAGAATAATGATTTATATGCGTTTAGTACCGAAGGCTCGCTTGGAAAGATTGATAGTACATTTACTTATAGTGATTTAGGAAAAAAAATATCATTTGGAGAAGAAAGAGTAAGAGGAGCTTCAATAGAACAACTAGAAGATTTTTATTTACTTTCAACTTATCATAGAGATAAATCAACAAGATTTTTTATTATAAACACAAATTTTAATGAGAAATTTAACTTTTCTACAGTTGATCTTTCTGAAAAAGATTTGGTTTATACTTTTAGAATTATAGATGGAGAAATCTATTTACTTACAAGTAATGGGTTATGTGTATATAGAATAATTAATAAAAAATTTGTTTTACAACGAAAAATTCTTGTAGGAAAAGCAACAAGTGATGTTATAAAAGATAAAAAAGGCAATTATTGGGTTTCTACATTAAATGATGGAATATTTATAATTCCAAATCTTGATTTAAAATCAAATTTTAAATCTTCAGAAACGAATAGAATTCGAAAAATGTTTCTAGGGAAAGAAAATGAAATTTTTTTAATTGGCACTGGAAAGGAATTCTATAGGTTTAATACAGATACTAAGAAATTAGATACTATTCCTTTTAAAAATTCAGGAGAAATTGAGTATATATTTTATGAAAAGCAAAGAGATTTATATTACTTACAAAATGTAGAATTCTTTAATGCTATTAAGTTTAATGATACTAAAATTAATATAGTTAGAGAGCATCAAAGCCAGTCTATTAAAGATCATTTTTTTGTTAGTAAAGATACTTTGTTATTGGCTACAGGTGCATCTTCACAATTAGCAAACTTAAAAGATGTTTCTAAATTGCGTTTTGCCTTAAAGAAATCTATGAGTAGATCTTATAGTTGTTATAGCGATAATAACAAAAAGTACTTTTATTTTGGAACTATAAAAGGGTTACATGTTTTTAATAGAAATTTTATAAGAAATGAAATAAAGCATAAAGGGAAGTCTATTTATATAAAAGATATTGCATCTTCAAAAAAAACAATATGGGCTTTATCTTTTAAAAATGGATTGTATAAAATTGAAAATAATAAAGTTGTAAAGCATATTAAATGTAAAGATGGATTATTGTCTAACATTAATTCATTTATAGAGTATGATAGTCTTAATAATGCTCTTTGGATTTCAGGAGAGAAAGGAATTCAAAAGCTTGATTTAAAAACTAATAAATTCAGTAATCTCACGAAAAATAAAGGGATTTCTTCTTATGAATTTTTAGGATTAAAAGTTTTAAAAGAAAGAATATATATAGCAACTACAAACGAACTATTTTCCTTTAATACTAAGAAGATTTTTGAGGAAGAAAATAAATACAAACCACTTCCGTATTTTAAAGAAATTAAAATAGGTAATACAAAGAGAGAGTTAACTGATCATTATACAATTTCTAATGATGAAGATAAAATTGAAATTATTTTTAATACTAATGGATTTCTCTCGAAAGAAAATATTACATATCAGTATAGATTACTTCAAAATAAAAATGATACAATACCTTGGCAAGAAGAAACATCTAAAAGTAATACCGTAGTTTATAATAAATTAGGGCAAGGCAATTATATTTTTCAATTAAGAGCAAAGGAAGGAGAGCAATTTTCAGATATTAAAACATTACAATTTAATGTTAAAGGAGTTTTTTACAAACAATGGTGGTTTTTCTTACTGCTCACATTATTAATTTCTTTTTTCTTTTGGTACTATTTTAATAAAAAGAATACTCAATTAAAAGAAAAACAGAAATTAATTCTTGATAAACAAAACAAAGAACTCGAAAACATATTTTTAAAATTAGAGAGCTTAAGAAGTCAAATGAATCCGCATTTTATTTTTAATGCACTAAATTCCATTCAAGATTATATTTTAAATAATGAGAAAAAATTAGCACGTACATATTTAGTGAAGTTTTCCAGATTAATTCGAATGTATTTAGAACATAGCCAGAAGAATAATGTTACTTTACATGAAGAATTAGGAGCGTTAAAATTTTACTTGGAGCTAGAAAAAGATCGATTTGAAGATTCTTTTACCTTTATAATAGATGTGGATGAAAATTTAGATCAAGATACAATTGAAATTCCAACGTTTTTAATACAACCTTATGTTGAAAATGCGATAAAACACGGATTATTACACCGAAAAGAAAATAGAAAGCTAAATCTTAGTTTTAGAATAAATGAAGAGTTAAAAGTTTTAGAATGTTTAATTCAAGATAATGGAGTTGGTCGTGCTTTTTCAAAAGAAATAAATAATAGAAAAGCATTTAAACCAAAATCGTTTTCTTCGGACGCTAATGCTAAAAGGATCAGTTTGTTAAATAAAACAAGAGAAACCCCGATAAAATTAGAAATTATAGACCAATATGATAACGCTAAAAATCCTACAGGAACTCTAGTGAAATTAGAAATACCAATAGATTTTTAGTGCTATTCAAAAAATAAGTAAAAATGAAAGCAATAATAATAGATGACGAAGCTAAAGCAAGAAGTGTTTTAAAAACACTCATAAAAGAAGAGTGTCATAAAATTAAAGAAATAGATGAGGCTGAAGACTTATTAACTGGAATAGAAAAAATAAAACAGAATCAACCAGATATTGTTTTCTTAGATATTGAAATGCCTGAATATTCTGGTTTAGAAATATTAAATTTCTTTTCAGAAGAAGAAATTACATTTCAAATCATATTTACAACAGCGTATAGTCATTATGCGATAGAGGCATTTAAATTAAATGCAATCGACTATTTATTAAAACCAATAGATAGTGAAGAACTTAGAGAATCTGTAGAAAAAGTAATCACATTTATTGGGAACACTCAAATTAATGAGAGGCTAAAAGAATTAAAACAAAGTTTACAAGAATCTGACTTCAAAAAAATAGGATTGCCAAATGGAAATGGAATTAAGTTTGTCAATTTTAATGATATTATTATGTTAGAAGCAGATGGAATGTATACTAAGGTTTCTACTACGAAAGAGAATATTTTAGTAAGCAAACCATTAAAGTTTTTTGTAGAAACACTCCATAAAATAAGTACATTTTATCGTCCTCATAGATCATATTTAATTAATTTAAGATTTTTAAGAGAATATGTTAAAAAAGATGGAGGTTATGTAATCATGGAAAACGATAAAACTGTTTCAATATCTAAAGATAAAAAGGAAGAATTTTTAACCATAGTTCAAAGTATTTAATTTCAACTAACCAAACTTCGAGAAGACTCTTTTTTAGAGTCTTTTTTATTTTAATTGAGTTTTTTATGTGATAATTGAGAAGTTCAAAACGAACTTTTAGAAGTTTTAAAGATTTTAAACCGTGTTAATTAAAGAATTTTAAATCATTAACAGCAAGTAAAAGCAATCGCTTTTCTATCAAAAACAAAATAAATGATTAAAATTAGTAAGAGAGGTTTATTTTCTGTTGCATTATTTAGTGCAATATTTTTTACAGTACCCAATGCAAATGCTCAATTTTTTAAAAAAGTATTAAATAAGAGCAAATCATCTAAGAAAAGTAAATCATCGAGTAAAGCTTCAGCTAGTATTTCTAAAGGAGAAGAACAATTCGTGTCTAAAAATAAAATGAGCTCAAGGTTTGCTAGTGGTTTTACAAACTTAGAAATGCGCACAGCAAAAGAAAAAAGAAAAGGAAACGAATTTAATGTATATCATTTTGGTTCTGGTAATAAATTAGCATTTAAGTTATATCCAAGATTTGCTAAAGACGATTATCAAAGAGATATAGATGGTGTGTATTGTAGTAATTTCGTAAAAGAAGGTGAAGAAGTTTTTCATATAGACGAGTTAAAGGATGTAACAGATACAAATGGAACTAAGCATTCGTTTACTCCAGTTCCTTCTGCATCTAAGCGAGTAATTAAAACTCCAGATAATGTGTACTTAATTTATGCTTTCGATGGAGGAAAAAAAATTGGAGGAAAGTATCCGTATTTTATGTCTTCAAAATCTAAAATCAAAGGACCATTTGTTATTGCGGCACCAAGTGTAGAAAAATTTGATGAATGGAGTGGAGATAAGGCTTTAAATTATGTAAAGGATTTTGAAAAAAGAGTAAAAATCGGATCATTTAAGTTTATGCCTAAGGAGGGGAAATTACATACACCAGAATTAGCTAAGCTATGTGAGCAAGCAATTTATAAAAAATTGAAGCAGTATAGAAATAACGCTAACCTAAAAATAAGAAAATTGGTTGTATATTCAAATGAATGGAAAGAGAAAACAGATCGTGTTACAGATGAGGTAACAGATCGACAATTAATAGCATATTATTTATATGTTAATGGAGATGATACAGATATTCATGCAGCAAAAATAAATCAAAAGAGTACAGAGAATGGTTTTTCTAAAGAATTAGTAATAGAGAAAAATTATTCAGATAAATTTTCAAAAGATATTCCAGTAAGCTTGGTAAATAAATATTTTAAATAGTTTTTATACCCGCTATTTTTATTAAGTATCCTTTATACTTAGCTTTTAAAACCATACAGTTTAACTGTATGGTTTTTTTATAAAATTTGTAAATATTGCTACTGCTTATATAATTTTTTTGCGTTTCTGTTTAGCAACTCAAATCGTGCTTTCAGAAATTTTCTATAGAAACTTTAGTGTTATTCTAACAATTTTGTTTCTATAAATAAGGACTTTAAATCACTATTATGAAATTAAAATTACTTTATCTTTTACTTTTTTTTATAAGTAATATAGCATTTGCTCAATGGCAAATGGAAGGAACAGCAAGATTTACAAACGATGCAACAGATGTAGCTATTGCGTCTGATACTAATGATGTTCCTTACATCGCTTATGCTGATAATACAGACGGACAAGTACATGTTAAAAAGTTTGATGGAACTAATTGGATTGATGTTGGTAGTAACGCAACTGGAGTTGTTATACCTAGTTTAATGGCAATAGCAATTAACCCAGTAACAGATCAACCATGGGTGGTTTATAGAAATAACAGTACAAGTAGATTAGATGTTATTAGATTTGATGGAACGAATTGGGTAACAGAAAGAACGTCGTTAACAAACTTTAACCCACATAGTAAAACTATTCTTAAATTTTCAGTTACAGGTAAAGCTTTTGTAGGTACTTCAAAAGTAGGTTCTTCTATTACTAATTCTTTATTTTACTTGTATTCAAATAGAAGTGGATCTTGGGCTCTTGAATTTAATAGAGATATTTTTGAAAACTGTTATGATTTAATTTCTGAAGATAATTTAGTTGTAGGCTGGGCGTATAGATTTAACAATTGGAGACCAAGAGCTACAAGGTATGGTTATAATGGAAATGCATGGAATATTACTTCGAATACTTCTTACACTCCAGCTGGAGGAGCAAATGCATATATGTTTACAATGGCAGGAACAGATTCTAAAATTGTTCACCATTATAATTACCAAGGAAATGTCCCAACAAATAGAATTGAAATGGTAGGTGGTACAAGGCCATCTGGAGCTGATTCTCCAAAAAAGAGAACTTTATTTATGGAATACAATGATTTAGATAAAAATTCTTATGCTTTGTATTATAATAGTAATGACGATTTAATTATTAATCAATACAATCAATATTTAAATTCTTGGAGTAATTTAAATATAGGATTAAATTTTACAGGAGTAGATCCAAAAGCCAAAATAACGGTTAATCAAACGGGAAGTAAGGTTTATGTAGCTTATATAGATAATAATAAAATTTCGGTTCAATATTACCCTATAAGTGCTCCTGTTAATCAAGTTTATGTTGATATTGATGCAACAGGAAATAACGATGGATCTTCTTGGGCTGATGCATATACTAATTTACAGGATGCGATAGATAATACAAATTTACCAACTCAAATTTGGGTTGCAGAGGGAACATATTTACCAACAAGTGGAACAGGAAATGGAAGAACTTTTAAACTAGAAAATAAAGTAGCTGAAATTTACGGAGGTTTTAATGGAACAGAAACTGCTTTAAACCAAAGAGATTTTAGAAATAATATTACTATATTATCTGGAGATTTAAATGGAGATGATAATACCAATATTAATAATGCAGAACCAACAAGAAGTGATAACTCTTATCATGTTGTATCATTAAAAGGTACTGGTAATGGAACCGTTATTGATGGTTTTACTATTGCAAATGGTAATGCTAATGGAGTTAATAGTACAAGTTGTTCTACTTCACCTACAAATCAAGATGTAGGAGCAAGAGGTGGTGCAATTATAGTTCAACCTTATAATGCTGGTAGAATAAATGCAACAATTCAAAATTGTACATTAGAAAATAACTCAGGATCAGATACAGCAGTTTATGCTCAATTTAATCCTTGCGGTCAAACCAATATAGTTGGAGATATAGATTTTAAAAGCTGTATAATTAGAAACAATTATTCAGATTCTGAATCTGCATTTTTATTTGCAGGTTCACAACAATATACTCAATATAGTAGAGGATCTTTAGTAAATAGTGTTTTTTATAATAATACTTCTTCTTCTGCTGCTTCTTGTGTTCGCTTAGTTACAAGCTCAGGAGGTAATACTACAGGAATAGATGTTGATGTAATCAATTCAACTTTTGCAAACAACACTGGTGTTCTTGGCAACGTATTTAAAATGGAAAGAGCAGCTAATAGTAGAATTAAAAATAGCATTATTTATGGAAATGGTTCTATATCTCCTTTTTCAATTACAACTAGTGGTTCTTCAGTAAGTAACTCTATAGTACAAGGAGGTCAGAGTGGTGGTATGTCTTCAGATCCTTTATATACAGATGCAGCAAATAATGATTTTACTTTACAAGCAGGTTCTAATGCTATAGATGGAGGTTTAAGTTCAGATGTACCTACAGATATTACTGAAGATTTAGCAGGAAATACAAGGATTTCTGGTGGAGCAGTAGATATGGGAGCTTATGAAACTGTAGTTACGCAATATACGTTAACATTAAATGCAACTGATGGAACAATAACACCAAACCCAGCAGGGGGAACTTATGATGATGGTACATCAATTACATTAACAGCTACACCAAATTCTGGTTACGAATTTACAGGATGGAGTGGTGATGCATCAGGAACAACAAACCCATTGGATATTACAATGGACGCAGATAAAACAGTTACAGCGACATTCGCACCAATTCAAAGAACACTAACATTAAATGCAACTAATGGAAGTGTTACTGCAACTCCAAATTCAGGTACAGGGGCTTATGACGATGGTAGTGTTATAACCTTAACAGCTACACCAGATGCTGGTTACGAATTTACGGGTTGGAGTGGTGATGCTTCTGGAACAACAAATCCATTGGATATTACAATGGACGCAGATAAAACAGTTACAGCGACATTTGCACCAATTCAAAGAACACTAACATTAAATGCTACAAACGGTAGTGTTTCAACGAATCCAAATCCAACCAATGGAACTTATGATAATGGAACTTTAGTTACCTTAACAGCTACACCAGATGCTGGTTACGAATTTACGGGTTGGAGTGGTGATGCTTCTGGAACAACAAACCCATTGGATATTACAATGGACGCAGATAAAACAGTTACAGCGACATTTGCACCAATTCAAAGAACACTAACATTAAATGCTACAAACGGTAGTGTTTCAACGAATCCAAATCCAACCAATGGAACTTATGATAATGGAACTTTAGTTACCTTAACAGCTACACCAAATGCTGGTTACGAATTTACGGGTTGGAGTGGTGATGCTTCTGGAACAACAAACCCATTGGATATTACAATGGACGCAGATAAAACAGTTACAGCGACATTCGCACCAATTCAAAGAAAACTAACATTAAATGCTACAAACGGTAGTGTTTCAACGAATCCAAATCCAACCAATGGAACTTATGATAATGGAACTTTAGTTACCTTAACAGCTACACCAGATGCTGGTTACGAATTTACAGGATGGAGTGGTGATGCTTCAGGAACTACAAATCCATTAGTAATTACAATGGATGCAGATAAAACTGTTAGTGCTGTTTTTAGTAGAGTTCAATATACGTTAACAATTAATGCAACTAATGGTAGTGTAACGACAAATCCTAGCCCAGTAAATGGAACATATGATGAAGGAACATTAGTTACTTTAACAGCAACAGCAGATTCAGGGTATCAATTTGATAATTGGAGTGGTGATGAATCAGGAACAACTAATGAAATAACTATAACAATGAATAGTAATAAAACAATTACTGCAAATTTTTCAGTAAACACATTAAGTATAAATGAAGAAGAGTTTCCAGTTCGTTTTAAGTTATATCCAAACCCAGTAAGTAATTATATAAACATTGAAACTAAGGAAGAAATTAAGGATATAAAATTATATTCTATGTTAGGAAAAGAAATTAAAGTAAGAGAATCGTCTTCAGAAGGAATTGAAGTTTCTAACTTAAGTAAAGGTATTTATTTCTTAATGATAAAAACTGATTCAGGAAAAGGAATCAGTAGATTTATCAAGAAGTAATAAATGAAAAGGAGTAAAGATAGATACCGGTTTGAAATAACTTTGATCATACTATATAGTTTTATTCTTTATGTATTGACAAAGTTATAGTCAAAGGGGATTAATTTAAAAGGGCTTATATTTTATAAGCTCTTTTTTTTAAATTGTGTTTAGTGTTAATTTTTAGTATGTTGATTTTAAATCCAATATATTTGCCAACTGTAAATGTTGCAAATGAATATTAAACTACAAATATTAGTTATTTCTCTTCTACTAATGAATCATGTTTCTAATTCTCAAGAAACATTACCAATTTATCAAGATTATCTTTCTGATAATGTGTATTTAGTACATCCAGCCGCTGCTGGAATAGGCGAATGCGGAAAAATTCGTCTAACAGCAAGAGGACAATGGTTAGGTATAAATAATGCACCACAGTTACAAACTTTAAGTTTTCATGCAAAATTTAAAGAAGATTCCAAAGCTGCATTTGGAGCTATTTTGTTCAATGATAGAAACGGATTCCATTCTCAAAAAGCTGTTCAAGGTAGTTATGCATATCATTTGAGTATGAGTAGAGGGGATATATTCAATCAATTATCGTTTGGATTATCTTTATCAATGGTTCAAAATCAAGTCGATCAAAGTACATTTGCTGGTGATCCTGTAGTAAGGCAAATTATTGAAAGTGAATTTTATTTTAATTCAGATTTTGGATTAGCTTATCATTATGGAGGTTTTTCTAGTTATTTAACAATAAAGAATATTTTTTTAACAGCTAAGGATAACTTAAATTCTGAATTTGACGCCTTAAATTTGAGGAATTATATACTAGGTGCTGGATATTATTTTAGTAAAAATGAAAAGTTTCAATTTGAACCTTCATTTATGTTTCAATTTAAAGAACAAACAGGAGAAAAAATTGTTGATTTAAATATGAAATTGTATAAGAAATTAAAAGGTTCTTTACTTTGGGCAGGTATTTCTTACCGATCTTCTTTCGATGGTAATTCTTTCGAAAATGCTCAATATTTTAGTCCTTTATTAGGTGTAAACTTTAAGAGATTTATGTTTTCTTATACATTTACAAAACAATCTGGAAACATTGCTTTTTCAGAGGGAGGATTTCATCAATTATCAGTTGGAATGAACTTATTATGTGCCAAAAGAAGATTAGCTGCCTGTCCTAATATTAACGGGCAATTGTTTTAAAAATCTAATTTTTCTATTAAACTATAATTAACACCATCTAATATGTTTTTTAATACAGTTATATCCTTGTTTGTGTAGAATATATTAGAAACATTATGTTTTATATTATTTAATAGTTTTTTCTGATTTAAGATTCTTTTGGTTTGTCTAGCTACTGCTTCACCTGAATCAATAATATTTATAGAGTTTTTAGTGATTTTTTTTATAGCATTTATTAAATAAGGGTAATGTGTACATCCTAAAACTAAACAATCGATATTTTCTTTAAGCATTGGATGTAAATATGACTCTAAAAGTGAAGTCATTTCTTTCGAATCTACTCTACCTTGCTCAATAAGCTCAACTAAGCCTTCACCAATGCGTTCTATAATCTTAATATCATTATCTATTAAAGACGATGTTTTTTCAAATAATTCACTATTTAAAGTTCCTTTGGTTGCAAGAATACCTATAGTTCTTGTTTTTGTTTGAAGAGAAGCTGGCTTAATGGCTGGTTCTATACCTATAAAAGGAACAGAATAATTAGATCTCAAATATTTTATAGCATTAGTTGTGGCTGTATTACAAGCAACAATAATAAGTTTACATTGTTTATTTATCAGAAATTCTGTGTTTTTTATAGAAAGATGAACAATTTCTTCTTTTGATTTTTGACCATATGGTGCATGTAAACTATCTGCCAAATATATAGTGTCTTCATTTGGCAAAAGTTGTTGAATTTCTTTCCAGATTGATGTTCCTCCAACACCAGAATCGAAAATACCAATAGGTTGATTTGATTTGTTAATCATATTAAAAGCAAAAATAAAAATCCTGCTTAATTTAAGCAGGATTTTTAAATATGGTTTTTAAACTTTAAGTAAGTTTTAGAATCCTAATTTAGCTTTTACAGCATTGTAGATATCTTCTCCTTTATCAAATACGATTAATCCTTTTCCAGGAGCAGAATCTAATACATATACAATACCTTTTTCAGAAGCTACAGCTTTAATTGCATCTTCAGCTTTCTGTAAAATAGGTGCTGTTTTTTCTTTATATTTTTTAGCCATTTCTTGGTTCATAGTTTGCTCTGCTTGAGCAATCTTAGCTCTATCTTGTTGGATTTCTTGAGCTCTTTGAGCATTTACTTCTTTTGTTTGATTTTTCCCCTCAGCATCATATTTTTTAAACTTTGCTTCTAAAGTTTTAAACATTCCTTCAATATCTGCTCTGTATGTTTTTTGTAATTTTTCTAATTCAGCTTTTAACGCCTTAGTTTCTGGCATTTCAGCTAATAATTTATCGGTATTAATATGTGCAGTTTTTTGTGCATTTACCGCTCCACCTAAACCAATCGTAAAAATTGCAACTAATAATAACGTTTTTAAATGTTTCATGTTTGTTTTAATTTAAAATTTTTGTTCTCTTTTCTGTTGTATAATCAGTTTTTATCTTTGCTATTGTTCTCTTCTTGTTTTTTTTTCTCCTCTTTAGCTTTTTTTAAGGCTTCTTTCTTCTCTCTCAATAATCTTCTCTTCTCTTCTCTAGCTTTTAAACGAGCTTCTCTTTTTTCATTAATAGCTTTAAGTTTTGCTTCACGATCAGAAACTTTTTTTTGTTTAATAGCTTCCTTTTTAGCTGCTCTTTGTTTAGCTTCTTCTGATTGACCTTCTTCAGTTAGTAATTTCTTTTTTGCAGCAATTTTGTCTCTTTTGTCTTGTTTTTTTACATCTATTTTAATCAGTTTTAAAACTAGTGAGCTAATATCGTGTTTTTTGTTAGAATATAACATCACTAACTCGCTAGATTTATCAAATACAAAATCATATTTTTTTCTAGAGGCAATAGTTTGTACTGCGTTGTACACTTGATCTTGAATTGGCTGGATTAGTTTTTTTCGTAAAATATACATGTCTCCATCAGGTCCAAAATATAAAGATTCAAGTTTTCTTAATGCTTCTTGTTTTACTTGAATATCCTCTTCTCGTTCTTCAATTAAATCTTGAGTTAAAATAGCCTTTTCATTGGCTAAATCTGTCTTCATCACTTCTATTTGTCTCGCTTCTTTATCAAGATTAGATCTCCATTTAGCTACTTTATCATCTAAAGCATTTTGAGCTTCTATATATTGTGGTATACTCTGTAGAATATAATCCATATCTATATATGCAATTCTCTGATTTTTTTGTGCAACACTTACACCTACTGCAAAAAGTAAAAGAACGAACGTAAAACTTATTTTTTTCATTGTTTATAGTGTATTTAGAAAAAACCGTGCCAAAAAACCGAAACGTTACAAATGTAGTATTTTAGAACTGTCTTCCAATAATAAAATGTGTTTGCCAACCAGATTTTTGAGAGAAACCAGGTAAAGGATCGAACCCGTGAGCAAAATCGATTCCTAGTAATCCAAAAGCAGGCATAAAAATACGCACTCCTAATCCAGCTGAACGCTTTAATTCAAACGGGTTAAATGTACTAAAATTGTCGTAAGCATTACCAGCTTCTAAAAATCCTAATGTGTAAATAGATGCAGAAGGCTTATCTGTAATAGAATATCTTAACTCTAATTGAAATTTATTATATATAGAGCCTCCATCTAAAGAAGATAAACTATTGTTTTCATAACCACGTAAACCTACAATTTCTCTACCATCTAACTGTCCTTGAGCAATTCCATCACCCCCAACGAAATAACGTTCAACAGGAGTTAAGCCAAGTTCATCATTATAAGAACCTAAATAACCAATTTCAAAGTTAGACATCAGGACTAATTTTTTAGCTAAAGCTGTATACCACTTTCCTTTTGCTGATAATTTATAATATTCTAACCATTTAAAACGATCTGCCAAGAAATCTTGTTGTTCAGTAGGAGTTAATCCGTCAGGTTGATCGGATAATTTTTTCCCATTAATTAGAGAGTAAGGTAAGGTAGCTTTTGCTTTTATAGAAAATTCAGAACCGTATGTAGGGAAAATTAAACTTGGTCCAGCTGAATTACGACTTAATACAGCTGTATACGATAGATTATTTAAGTTTCCGTTATTTAGAATAGCGTTAGAAGACCCTACCCTATATGGGAAATCATTTAATCCTATTCTTTGGTAGCTAATGCTCTGTGATAGAGAGAAAAAGTCATCTGGCCATCTTAAACGTTTACCTAAACCTATAGTGGCACCAAAAATATCTAAACTCTGACTTCTATCCACTTCTCTAGTTTGGAAATTAAATCTAAATTGATTTGAGTAAAAAATAGAGAATGATAAAGATTGTGGTTTTTTACCACCTAACCAAGGTTCGGTAAATGAAAAACTATAAGTACTATTTGTTCTACTTGCTTGTAAACGTAAAGATAAGCTTTGTCCGTCTCCCATTGGAAGAGGTTTATAAGCATCTTTGTTTAATATGTTTCTAATAGAGAAGTTATTAAATGATAAACCTAATGTACCAATAAAAGATCCGCCACCAAATCCACCTTGAAGTTCTATTTGACTACCTCCTTTTTCAACAACTGAAAATTCTATATCGGCAGTTTTGTTTGCATAATCTGGTTTTACATCAGGAGTAACATTAGTATCGAAGAATCCTAATTGACCAATTTCACGAATAGATCTAATAATATTTTGTCTGCTAAATAAATCTCCTGGTTTTACTCTTAGCTCTCTATAGATTACATGGTCATTTGTTTTATCATTTCCTACTACAGTAACTTTTCCAATAGTTGCAGGTTCATCTTCTCTAATTCTTATTTCAACTGTAATTGAATCATTTTTAACTTTAGTTTCTACAGCATTTACCGAAGAAAATAAATATCCATTGTTATGATATAATGATTGAATATCTTGAGAATCAGGAGTTCCGTCACCGGAAATTCGTTCTTTTAAAACTTTACCATTATAAACATCTCCTTTTTCTATTCTTAAAAATTGATTTAAAAACTCATCATTATATTTTTTATTACCCACAAAAATGATATCAGAAAATCTATATTGTCTACCTTCTTCAAGTTCTATTTCTAAGTTAATTGTATTATCATCGTTCCAAGTTAAACGATCGTTTAATATTCTAGCATCTCTAAAACCTAATTCACTATAGGTGTCTAAAACAGCTTCTAAATCTTCTTTAAAATCATCTTCAATATATTTTGAAGACTTCCAGAAACGTCCTAAAAACTTTCTTTTTGTATTTTTCATAGCTCCTCTTAACTTTCCATCAGATAAAGCTTTGTTACCTACAAAATCTATATTTTTAATTTTAATGCGATCTCCTTTATCAATATGAATAAACATATCAACAACATTAGTGTCTGTAGTATCTTTTTTAGTAGTTAAAGAAACTTTAGTTTTTAAGAAACCTTTATCGGTATATTTCTTTTTAAAATAATTTCTAGTAGTAACGATTAGGTTATCTGTAACTTGAGTTCCTTTTCGGAGTTCAGCTTCTTTTTGAAGATCTTTAGCTTTAGATTTACTGATTCCAGTAATTTTAATGTTGTTTAATTTAGGTAATTCAACAACATCAAACTGAAGATAAACAGTTTCACCATTAATTTTAGAAAGATATACATCTACTTCACTAAATTGTTTGCTTTCGTAAAGTTTTTTAATTGCACTGGTTAATTTATCTCCTGGTAATTTAATAGGTTGTCCAATTAAAAGTCCTGTGTAAACTTTTACAGTTTCTTCACTAAATTTTTGTAATCCAGTAACTGTAATCCCACCAAGAATATAATCTTTTCCTCTTTCGTAATTTATTTTACTCTTAGTATCCTTTTTTACAGGATTGATTGTATCTTTTGGTGATTCTTGAGCGTTAGCAATTGCTGTTAAAGCAATAAAAAAAACTGTAAAAAATAAATTTTTATACATTGGTATCAATCTGTTCACTTGTCTTTCCAAATCTTCGTTCTCTGTTTTGATAGTCTATTATAGCATCGAATAAATGATCCTTTCTGAAGTCAGGCCAAAGAGTATCAGTAAAGTATAGTTCTGCATAGGCCATTTGCCATAACAAAAAATTACTAATTCTTTGTTCCCCACTTGTGCGTATCATTAAATCAACGTCGGGCAAATTAAATGTATATAAATGACTATTTATAATTTTTTCGTCAATTTTTTTTATATCAATTTCGTTATTAACAACTTTTTTAGATATGTTTTTGATTGCATTAACAATTTCTTCCCTACTACCGTAACTTAGTGCAAACGTTAGTGTTATTTTAGAGTTTTTGCTAGTTTCTCCTATTACTTCTTGAAGCACTTTTTGAGCTTTTTTGGGTAGTTGATCTGTAGCGCCAATACTATTTACTCTAATATTATTTTTATGAAAATCGGGAACTTCTTTTTTTAATGAAGTAATAAGTAAGCTCATTAAAGCATCCACTTCTAATTTAGGTCTGTTCCAATTTTCAGTAGAAAAAGCATATAAAGTGATGTATTTTGTACCAATTTCACTTGCAGCCGCTACGGCTTCTCTAACAGCAGTTAAGGCATTTCGATGTCCAAAAACACGTTGCATTCCCTTTTTTTTAGCCCAACGACCATTACCATCCATAATAATGGCGATATGATTTGGAACTTTATTTAGGTTAATACGTTGTAGTTTTTCACTCATAAATTATTCTGATCGGCATAACATGCAGGTCTTCCAAATGTATATACAATAGAAAAACCTGTAAAGGTGTAAAAATCATTACCATTTCCTCCAAAATCAAGAGATGGTATTGAATTAGTTGTATAATCTATATCATCATCAAATGTTAAACGAACAGCAACTTCTAATCCGTAAGCTAAATGATCTGATATTCTTCCTTTAATTCCAACTCCTAAAGGAATTGCATAAGAAAATTTGTTTGTCAATAATATATTTGTGCCTTCTTGTCTTTTAGGGGTTTGATAATTATTACCAGCAACTTGTGCTAAAATGTAAGGCGTGAATGATTGTTCTCGTATTCTAATGTTATAATCAAAAAAGTTAAACTCAAGACCAATTGCTAGTTCATGTACAGTGTTAGATGTACTATAACCTCTTTGTTGTCTAAACAAGTTATCAGAGTCAGCATCAACGCCAATAACAGGTATGTAATTATAATTACCCCTTAGAGCAATTCTAGGGTTTAAATTATACTTATAAACAAGTCCTCCTGCAAGTTGGTTAGGTAACACGTAATTAGTTGCCCCTACATCTCCAATTAAATTAGAACCACCTAGGAAAAAGCCAATTTCGTGAATTTGCGAAAATGAAATACTTGAAATACAAGTTACTAATAATGTTAAAATATACCTTTTCATCTATTGAAAGCGTGCAAATATATGGAATTGAATTTGCTTTAAAAAGTTAATAATCTGTCTTTTTTGATTAACTTCCTTTTTGAAGAATTATTGTAAAAGTTTATGTTAAACAACTTACTTGTTTCTAGTGTCTTCCCCCCAAAGTAATTTTTGACGAAGAGTTTTTAGATAAGATTGATTTTCTAAAAGAATAGTTTTTACAGTAAAAGGAGCTTTCTGAATTTGAACAATAGTTTCTTGAGGTACTGTTGTTATTCGAGAGTCTAAAGAGATTAAAAAATCTTTTTCTCGTGCACTAATTTCTAATTGAATATTTGTTTTCTCTGGTATTATTATTGGTCTAGCATTTAAATTGTGTGGTGCAATAGGTGTTATAACTAAACTCGATGAGTTAGGTGAGATTACGGGTCCGCCACAGCTTAATGAATATCCTGTAGAGCCAGTAGGGGTAGATATAATTAAACCATCTGCCCAATAATTAGTTAGGTATTCTTCATTTAAATAAGTTTTAATACCTATCATAGAGGTGGTATTTCTTCTAGCTATTGTAACTTCGTTTAAAGCAAAATTTAATTCTGAAAAGGTTGCAGTTTCAGGAGTTGTTTTTATTTCTAATAAAGATCTTTCTTGTAAAGTGTATTTTCCTTCCATTATAGAAGCGACAGCTTCTTTTATTTCTTTTTTTTGTACGGTAGCTAAGAAACCTAATCTTCCTGTGTTAATTCCTAAAATAGGAATGTTTAAACTTCTGATATAAGTAACCGCTCTTAAGATTGTTCCGTCTCCACCTACTGTAAATAGCATGTCGAAAGAATCTGACAAATCATTAAAATGAGAAAAAACAGGATATTTTTTATTTAAAATATTATTCTCAACAAGAAGATTGTAATATTCTTCTTCAATGAAAACTACAATGTTGTTTTTTTCAAGACATTTTATAAGTGTTTTAACTTCTTGTTCTGCATTTAAAGAATACGATTGTGCGTATATAGCTACTTTTTTCAATTGTTCTAATATTATTAGTTAGAGAATTACATATCTAAGTATTTTCTTAAATAATTAGCTCTGTCTTTTAATTCTTCTAAATATGAGTCATCTTCGTGTTGAGAAACTACACTGTAATCATATCTTCTGAAGGTTTGAATAACTTCATTCATTTCTTCTGAAGATAATTTTATTGTAATTTCCACATTATCTACATTTTCTTTAGATACATATAAACCTAATAACTTTGCTTTATTACTTTCAACAATTTGAGAAACCTGACTCATGGAAAAATCTGATTTTGATTTAGCTACAATTAAAGTTTCATTGTCCTGATGCATAAAAGGACTGTCTGTAAAAACATCTAAAATATCACGTAAATCATAATAACCTATGTAGTTTTGGTTTTCATCTAAAACAGGAATGATGTTACAATCATTCTCAGCAAATAAAGTTATTAAATCTAGTAGTGTGGTTTTTGTATTTGTATGAAATTGATGAAGAAGATGTGTGTATTCTGAAAGTTTAACTTCTTTGTTTTCTGTAGTTTGAATATCATCTTCAGCGAAACAACCAATCAACTTATTATTTACAACTATTGGAATATGTGTAATTGGTAAATTTTTGCACAAATCATAAGCTTTAAACACAGAATCGTTTAGTGTTAGTGCCTTAATTTCTTTTAGGATATAATCGGTTATATTCATTATTACGAATATAGTTTAAAAACTTTTAATACATTATTTTTGTACTCTTAAAATACAATAATGACAAAGTTAAGCGTAAATATTAATAAGATTGCTACGTTACGAAATTCTAGAGGTGGTAACATTCCTGATTTGTTAAAAGTAGCATCAGATATTCAAGATTTTGGAGCAGATGGAATAACAATTCATCCAAGGCCAGATGAACGTCATATTCGATATCAAGATGCTTATGATTTAAAACCTGTAGTTGTTACAGAATATAATATTGAAGGAAATCCGATTCAAAAATTTAAAGATTTAGTCCTAAAAATACAACCGACTCAAGTAACATTAGTGCCTGATGGAGAAGATGTGTTAACTTCTAATGCAGGTTGGGATACTATAAAGCATCAATCATATTTGAGAGATATTATTTCAGAATTTAAAGATGCTGGTATACGAACTTCTATTTTTATAGAAACAGATTTAAATTTAATCGAAGCGGCTGCAACAACTGGTACAGACAGAATTGAATTGTATACAGAGAATTTTGCTGCTGAGTTTGCTAAAGGAAATAAAGATGCGGTTAAACCTTATACAGAAGCAGCTAAATTAGCAAGTCAGCTCGGATTAGGAATTAATGCTGGACATGATTTGAATTTAGAAAATATAAAGTTCTTTAAAGAAAACATACCCAATTTAGCAGAAGTTTCTATTGGTCATGCGTTAATCTCTGAAAGCATTTATTTAGGGATTGAAAATGTGGTTAATTTATATTTAGATCGTCTTAAATAATGAGTGAGATCTTACATAGTAAAGTGGTTGGAGAAGGGAAACCTTTATTGATTTTACATGGTTTTTTTGGTATGGGTGATAACTGGAAAAGTCATGCAAATAAGTTTGCGGAAGATGGTTTTCAGGTTCATTTAATTGATCAAAGAAACCATGGTAGAAGTTTTCATTCAGATGATTTTAATTATGAGTTATTGGTAGAAGATTTGTTAACTTATATTGAGAATAACAATTTTACTAAAGTAGATTTAATTGGGCATTCTATGGGAGGAAAAACAGCAATGCTGTTTGCTACAGAATATCCAGAATTGATTAATAAGTTAATTGTTGCCGATATTGCTCCAAAAGAATACCCGCCACATCATCAAGATATTATTAAGGCTTTAGAGTCTGTTGATTTTGAAAAGCATAATTCTAGAAAATTAATTGATGAAAAATTAAGTGAGTTAATTTCAGAAGTTGGTGTACGTCAATTCATTTTAAAAAATACCTACAGAAAAACAAAAGATCAATTAGCGTTTCGTTTTAATTTGAAGTCTTTGTCTGAGAATTATCATGAAATAGTTAAACCGTTACCGTCATTTACAGTTTTTGATGGAGAAACTTTGTTTTTAAGAGGAGGGAATTCTGGTTATGTTTTAGATGAAGATGGTTTTTTAATTAAAGCACATTTTCCTAAAGCTGAAATTAAAACAGTTCCTAATGCAGGACATTGGCTACATGCAGAAAATCCAAAAGATTTTTATAAAGAATCATTTACTTTTTTAAATAAATAACCTTGGCAAAGGCCAAGGTTATTTCTGAAAAGTGCCCAAAGGGCGGGCAAGGAAACTTATCCTCTGAAATTTTCTCTTCTTTCTCTCTTGTCTTCATTCATTTCTTTATAATCTTCCTTTAATTCTTTTTTTGTGGAAGTAATATCTGCTTGCATAGTTTTTGCAAATTCATTTAATAATTTTGAATTTGTCATTAGTTTACGTTTACCAGATGCTCTTTTTGCTAAAAAGTTAAAAGCTTTGATTTTATTATAAATTTCTTTTTGACGTTCAGTTCTAGCAATCTGAGTTTTTAAATCTCTTTTATCGTCAATTAAATCTCTACGATCATCATTTTTGTCTCGTTTTTCGTCACGAAACTCTCTTCTGTTTTTTACTGAGTTTCTTCTTAGGACATCGCGTTTAGATCTATTGAATTCTCTTTTAGAATTTCTTAATTCAGTTTTACTTTGTTTTAATTCAATTCTATCTTGTTCAATTTTACGTTCACTTTGTTTGATTTCTCTTTTCATGTCAGAAAGGATGTCAATTTTCAGTGTTTTAACAAGTTTAGTGTTGTGATTTATAAAAGCATCTTCGAAAGCAATTATCTTTTTTTCAAATGCTTCTAATTGACGAATATCTTTTTGCAACTGTTTCTTCCCTGTGGCAATTGCATATTTATTGTCAAGTTTTTCTTTTTTGTCTTTAAAATTCTGAGCGTTTGTTAAAGAACAGGTAAGACTAAAAAATGCTACCATTATAATTTTCAATGTCTTCATAATTCCTTATTTTGTTACTAAGACAATTAAAAATCAAAAAGGTTTAAAAGAGAAAAAAATTATTCAACAAAAATATTGTAGGTGTTGTTTTTAATTTCAAAATCTGTGTTTTCTATTTTGATATCATTAATCTCTACAGTGGAAGGACAGCAACCGTCTGAATTAATAACTTTTGCGTTTGCAGAAATATGAAAAGAATCTACATCAGATAATTTTACAGCGTATTTTAAAATTTCAGATTTTGAAATAAAATTTTCAATATATAAAGTGTATGTAGTAGTATCTATAAAGGTGTCTATAGCAGTATTGTCATTCTCTCTGATAATATTTATGTCGTCTTTGGAGATTGTGTTATTTTGAATTAAATTTTCGTTTGAATTTTTATCAATTAATTTAAAACTGAAATTAAAAGAATTAGGACAGTAAATGACTGCATCAAAAGTATCATTGCAATCTCCGTTTGAATTGCACGATTGTAAAATTATAATGGTAAATAGTAAAAAAAACTTTTTCATTTTAATAGTGTTTAATATGTATATAAATAGATATTAAACATAAATAAAGGTTGCGTTCTTTTTATTATTAAAAAGTAATTATTTAATGATTATTTTGAGTGAGTTTTTTCTGGTAACGCCCTTGGACAACATCTGATATAATAAGTATTGTAATAACAAAATAAAAAGTTGTTTTACTCATAGGTTCAACTGGGTTTCCAAATAGTTTTATATGAGCTAAATGCCCTCCTTCTGTTACTAGCATTATACCTACAATTAAAAGAATGAAAAGTCCAAGTACTTCATACATTCTGTTTTTTGCTAAGAAATTAGATACTCTATCTGCTAAAACTAACATTAGTAAACCGCTAATAACAATTGCAATAGCCATTACAATAAAAGCAGTAGTAGAATTTTTCATGCTACTTGTTAAACCTATTGCTGCTAAAATAGAGTCAAAAGAAAAAACAAGATTCATGATAACGATGCTAACGATGGCAGCATTAGCTGTTTTTTTTCCGTTTCCTTCTGCTTCAGGATCGTGATTTAAATTTTTAACACCTATCATGTGCCAAATTTCTTTTATAGCTGTATATATGATGAAACCACCACCAACTAAAACAATAATACTATGACCATTAAAAGCAAATTCAACGATGTCTTTTGCTCCTCCACTTAACCAAGAAAAAGGAGTTTGGAAAAAGTCTATAATAGAAATCAAAACAAAAAGAAGCACAATTCTTAAAGCGATTGCAATTAAAACACCTGTTTTACGAACCCTTTTTCTATCAGCTTCTGGGGCTTTTTTAGATTCTAAAGAAATATATAATAAGTTATCGAATCCTAAAACAGCTTGTAAAAAAACTAGCATTAAAAGAGTGAAAATAATTCCAACCATAATAAGAAAATCTTTTTTTAATTTTTTTTGCTAATTTATACTAAATATGCAAGCGATCAAATTTAATGTAGAATTTTGTTAAACAAAAACGAGACTAATAAACATAAGTCTACTGTCTCGTTGCTCCCCCGTCCTTATTAAGTTACGAAAACTTCAAGGGATTTTTTTGTTTATTTTGTTTGTAATTATGTCAATACTGTTGTTAATTGTTTGTTTTTCTTCTAAAAACTTTTCGAAAACTAATAATATTGCTTTAGCAATTATCATGTTTTTTCGTTTCCCTGAATAAACCTTTTGTATCATTTCTAAAGAAAAGTGATAGCCAAGTTCTGATAGATGGCTTTTTACTTTTTCTCGATACTTTGGAGGTTTTATTTTTTCTAATTCTTTTCGTTGCAAATCTGTTATCATAAAAACTTTACATGTTTTTAAATTTTGAAAAGCACTTTGCTCTATATTTGTACGAACTTTGTACTAAATTCCATTACAAAGTTATGAACAAAATTCTAAAAACAAAAACAAAATTCTAATTATTTAGAAAAAAGTTACTTTTATGAGCGATTTTATTGATGAAACATACAAAAGAGTTGAAGAGATAATCGTAAATAAAAACATGAATATTAGATCTTTTGAAGATAAAATTTCAGTATCAAATAACTCAATAGGTACTGCAATTAGGAGAAAAGCTTCTTTTAAAAGTAATGTGTTGAACAAAATTCTAAATTCATTTCCAGATATCAATCCAACTTGGTTGTTAACAGGAAGAGGAAATATGTTTGTTACTGATGTTATAAATACAGAGATTAGTGAACCAAAAGAGAATTATGAAATAAAAAAAACTTCAAAGTTAAAAACAGAATTAATTCAATTACTAATTGAAGATGATGAAGTTAAAAACATTTTATTTCATGAATTAAAACAGTTTTTAAAAGAAAAAAAATAAAAAATGAGATTCTATTAAAATCTTACATGCACTTTATGTGGTTTTTTTCTTTTTCAGTAAATAAAACTCTTGGTTCTCAAGAAGAAAAGTATTAATTTTGCACCCAATTTTTTAAGAAGATAGTCATAACATGAATATTACAAAAGAGAATATAGATGCGTTAAACGCTGTTGTAAAAGTTGATATCGTAGCTGAAGATTACAAAGATAAGGTTGCTGAAGTTCTTAATGATTATAGAAAAAAAGCAAATATTCCTGGGTTTAGAAAAGGTCATGTACCAATGGGAATGGTAAAGAAGCAATACGGTAAATCCGTAATGATTGATGAAGTAAATAAGCTTTTACAAGAGAGTTTAAACAAGTTTTTAGTAGAAGAGAAATTAGATATTCTTGGTAATCCATTACCGATTGTTAAGGATGATTTTTCTTGGGATACAGATCAATTCACTTTTGAATTTGAATTAGGTTTAGCTCCTGAATTTAGTGTTGATTTAGAAGGTAAAAACAAAATCAATGAATATAAGATTGTAGCTACTGATGAATTAATTGATAAAGAGGTTGAAAATATTCAAACTCGTTACGGAAAATTAATCGCTCAAGAAGTTGCTGAAGAGCATTCTAATGTTACTGGAACTTTTGTTAATGAAGAAAAAGGAATTAACAAAAAATCAACTTTCTTAGTAAATGATTTAAAAGGAAAGAAAAACGAGAAGAAATTAATCGGAGCAAAAGCAGGTGATGTAATTGAATTAGAGACTAAGAAACTTTTCGAAGAAGATTTCAAGTTGCAGCAAGTTTTAGGTGTTTCTAACGAAGATGCTAAAGATTTAGATATAAAAGTTACTTTTACAGTAGAAGAAGTTAACAAAACTGAGTTAGCAGAATTAGATCAAGAGTTATTTGATAAGTTATTTGCTGATGGTAGCGTTAAAACTGTTACTGAGTTAAAAGATAAAATTAAGGAAGATGCTGAAAAGCAATTCCAACAACAAGCAGATCAACAATTATTAAATGCAGTTACAGAGCATTTAATCGAGAATACTAAATTTGATTTACCTGAAACGTTCTTACAAAAGTGGTTACAAACTGCTGGAGAGAAAGAATTAACTTTAGAAGAAGCTAAAGAAGAGTATTCAAAATCTGAAAAAGGTTTACGTTACCAATTAATCGAAGGAAAGATTATGAAAGATAACGGAATCAATTTAGATTATGCTGAGTTGTTAGACTACGCAAAAGGATTTATTAAAGCTCAAATGGCTCAATTTGGAAACATGAATCCAGAAGAGGAAGAGTTAAATAACATCGCAGGTAGAGTTTTAGCTAACCAAGAAGAAGCACAACGTTTACAAACGCAATTACTTTCTCAAAAACTTTTAGGTTTCTTTAAAGAGAATATGAAGTTTAAGAGTAAAGAAGTTTCTTACGAAGATTTCATTAAAGAAGTTTATAAGTAAAACTGTAATATAATATATTCAAAATTGAAAGCGAGATAGAAATATCTCGCTTTTTTAATGCTTTAATTTTTAATTATAAATAATATCAAATTTATATACAGGGTCTTCATTATCAAATTCAAATATTTTAGAATAATCCATTACGTTTTCAATATTATCTAACTTACATAAATAAGCAACTACAGCTGATAAACCGTTAAATAAAGTATCTTTATTGGTAGTTTTGTTAGGTTTCTTATTGTAATGACAAAGTGGAACAATAAAACCACATGCTTCTAAAAATATTTTTTCAATATTTAATAATTCCAAGGGAGTATAACCATTAAACTTTCTACCTAATTTTTGATGTATTTGGCCTATGTAGTTTAATTCAGTAGATCCATGATCATCAGATAAATGTTTCCAACTATCATGATTGTCTAATATGTTTCCAACAGCACAAGCTGAACAACACTCTGGGTTTAATTCATTATTATGAAAAGCATTGTATAATTTAATTAAAGCTTGTTCTAAACGTTTAGGTGTTTTCATCTGTATTACTATATGTCTACTTTAAATATACAAAATAATGGTTGTACCTTTGCAGAAATTAAGTTAAATGATAGCTTTCGAAGATTTAGATTTATCAAATCCATTAAGAAATTCAATTGCCGATTTAGGATTTACACATTCAACACCAATTCAGGCTCAAGCATTTCCAGTAGTGCGATCAGGAAAAGATGTGGTTGGAATCGCACAAACAGGTACAGGTAAAACTTTTGCATATATTTTACCAATACTAAGGGATTTAAAGTTTTCTAAACAATTACATCCAAGAGTACTTATTCTTGTGCCTACTAGAGAACTGGTTATACAGGTTGTTGAAGAGATAGAAAAATTAGCAAAGTATATTACGTTAAGAGTTTTAGGAGTTTACGGAGGTGTAAATTTAAATAGACACAAACAAGCTGTTGCAGAAGGTTGTGATATTATTGTAGCAACACCTGGTAGATTGTATGATTTAGCAGTAAGTAGAGTTTTAAAATTGAAATCGATCCAGAAATTAGTAATTGATGAAGTTGATGTGATGTTAGATTTAGGATTTAGATTTCAAATTTTAAATATTTTCGATTTGCTTCCTGAAAGAAGACAAAATATTATGTTTTCTGCAACTATGACTGAAGATGTAGAGGCATTAATCGATGATTTTTTTGTAGCACCTAAAAAGATAGCTATTGCTGTAAGTGGAACACCTTTAGATAATATTGAGCAAACTGCTTATGAAGTTCCTAACTTTTACACCAAGATTAACTTAATTAACTATTTGCTTTTTGATAAAAATGAGTACAATAAGGTTTTAATCTTTGCGCCTAATAAGAGAAATGCAGATCGTATTTTTAATCTTTTAGAAGAAGAGTTTCCAGGGCATAATTGTGTTATTCATTCTAATAAAACTCAGAATTATAGAATTAAATCTATAGAGAATTTTAATGAAGGAAAGCATAGAATTTTAATAGCAACAGATGTTATTGCACGTGGTTTAGATTTACAAGAGATTTCTCATGTCATTAACTTTAATCCAACCCTTTTCCCAGAAAACTACATGCATAGAATAGGTAGAACGGGTAGAGCAGAGCATAAAGGGAAGTCTATTTTATTAAGTACAGCTAAAGAGCAAGAAGCAAAAACTAGAATAGAAGAACTGATGGATTATGTAATTCCAAAGCTCGATATTCCAGAACAAGTGGAAATTTCTAATCAATTAACTGAAGAAGAAAGACCAAAGGAAGATAAATCACAATCAAGGAATAGAAGTTCTCAAGAATATGTTCCTGGTCCAGCTTTCCATGAAAAGAAGGATAAAAATAAAAAGGTGAATTTAGGAGGAAGTTATAGAAGAGAGATTGCGAAGAAATATAAAAAGCCTAAGACTAAGGGAGATAAAAATTTCAATAAAAGAAATAAAAAGAAATGATGCAGGCACTTACAGAACAAGAGTTACACAATTTAGCGATGAATTTTGTAGGGAAAAAAATTCAAAAAATGGGCTATGAATTTGTTGCTGTAAATAGTCAATTAAAAAAACATCCACAATTTGTATTGTTCAAAAAAGGAGAACCAACAATATTTGTTTTAGTTAAAGCAACTAAAAATTTACAGAATCCAAATGAGTATGATACTATTTGGATGGAAACATTTATAGCACATGCAAAGAAGATGAATGCTAAAGTTTGGTATGCTGGAGTTGGTATAGCAAATTCAGAAAGTGTTGATTTACCAGTTTTTAAAGACCAACCGTACTATTTTGCTTTTGATGATATTGTAAAATTATAGTATTGATAATCAGTGTAATGCAGAATATGTGAAATTTATGTCCATTTATAGCTATTTCCAAACATTTAATACAAAAGAGGAAAAAACCTTGAGAAAAACGCAACCTTCTGTGTATCTTTGTGTTGGGATTATTTTAAATTATTAACTATCATGGGGAAATTATTACTTAAGAGAGTTAGTGGTTTTTTTAAAAGTTTATTCGGACTATTAGCAGACTTCGGAAGCGGAGCAAGCTATGCTTTAAGAAATTAAAAGAAAAACCGTTAACGGAGACACTTATTACGGGCTAAGTAATAAGTGTTTTTTTATTCCCCTTAAGATATTAATGAAACAATTACTTCAAGAAATCCATAATTGCACAATTTGTAAAGATTTTTTAGAGCCTAAGCCAGTTGTTGAGGCTAGTGTAGATTCTAAAATTATAATCATTGGACAAGCTCCTGGAACTAGAGTACATGCTACTGGTATTCCTTGGAACGATCCTAGTGGTAAACAATTACGAAAGTGGTTGAATGTTACAGATGAACAATTTTACAATACATCGCTTTTTGGAATAATACCAATGGGATTTTGTTACCCTGGAAAAGGGAAATCAGGAGATCTTCCACCAAGAAAAGAGTGCGCTCCAGAATGGCATCAACAGTTATGGGATAAAATGCCTAATGTAGAGTTAGTATTGTTAATAGGAATGTATGCACAAAACTATTATTTAAAGGATAAAGCAAAACGAACATTAACGGAAACGATAAATAATTATGAAGACTATTTACCAGATTATTTCGTATTGCCTCATCCATCACCAAGAAATAGATTTTGGTTGTCTAAAAATCCTTGGTTTGAAAAATTTGTAGTTCCAGAATTAAGAAACCGAGTTAGCAAGATTTTGAGCTAAAATCAATTTCATGTAGTTAGTGTCATTAAAAATTTCAGGAATAAGTATTTCTTGTAAAATACATTTGTCTAAAATAAAAGAGAATACTTTTTCTTGTAATTGAGATTCTGTATACGTTTGCTTTATATCTTCATCTTCTAGTAATTGCTTACATAATTTGTTAGTTGAGATTGCTTCTTCAAAGTAGAAAACTAAATTTTCCCAGTCCTGTAATTCTAATATTTCAATTTCATTCATCTGTGGACTATTGAATTCTAAAAAAGAGACTTCATCTTTCTCAGAGATTTTAACTGTAGGATTTAATTTGAATTTTGTTTTGTAAAGCGTATTTATATCATGAGATCTGAAATAATCATAAACCGCAAATAAATATTCTTTTCTACGTTCAGAAATCTCAAATCGTTTTTTCCAAAGGGAATTTTCTAGCCCTTTCTTAGTGATGTCTTTATAAACTTCAGGATATTCATACATTAATAAAGCTTCTATTTGTTCACATGCATGTAAAGATCTTTTTGCATATCCAATAGCATGTACATAGTTGGTTTGAAAACCTGCGAGATGAAAGTTTGTTAATTTGGCGAAATTCGGATCAACATTTTCTAGTAAAGGACTTATACCGATGTCATTTTTACTAGCTAAAGCATGACCTAATAACTGTTCAAAAATCATATTAAACATACCAACATCTATTTTAGTGAATAAATGCTCGTTTTTATGGATCATTTCTAATGCTTTTGAATATAAATTCTTGTAAAAGTTTAAATCATTTCCACCAATAACACCAGCATTAAAAGCTAATACTTTTTGATTTTGATACAACGAATTCACAATTTCTGTAGGAACAAAATCAAAAACTTTTAAAATAGCATCTAATGTTTCCTGGTAAATAGGATAGTTGTCTTCTATATTCTGACAGAAAATAGGACTATTTACTTTTGATTCAGGAAACTTTTCCCAAATGAAAACATCAGTATCTACATGAATAAAAGGTTGTTTTTGTAAACTATAGGTGTGAAGTTTTGGAAGCGCCCAAAGATTAGAATCATAAGAATCTAAATCATCTAAAGTGGTGTGGATTTCCGTGTACGGTAGATTTAAAATATCACCCAATACTTTTTTACCATATTGATCTGTATATAGTGTAATTTCTGAATAATACTCTTTAAATTTCAAACAACTCAATGCTATACTATAATAGAAGTATTTTTCATCAAGCCAACCTCCTTTGAATCTTGCATTAGGATGATTGGAGTTTTTTAGAAAAGGTTTAGACCAAAAGCTTTGTATAATCATAATGTAGAGAAAGAATTTATTTTTAAATAAAGAGATGAAACTTTTTGTTTCATCTCTATAATTATATTTTGTTAACTACAATCTACACAATAGTTAGATGCAAATTGAGGTGCATAATATTTATAACGATTATCACCAGTACAACCATTTACATTTGTTCTACCATTAACTAAAGTCATGTTACTTGGACAACATACAAAGAAGCAACTATAGGCGCTTGTGTAACCTCCTGAAATAGTTTTAGACTCTTCTTTAGATAATAGAATAGCACCTTTTACTTTGTTTAAAAAATTATTTTTCATTTTTATTTGATTTAATCTATTATACCTACTCATAAGCTTTTCGGTTTCCGCTATGTAAGACAAAAGTGATCGTTTAAAGACATTAACTTTTATCGGTCTGGATTGCGCAATCTATTTTTGAATTGATGTGATTGAGTTAACAATACATCAATTTTGGAGTGTTAATAAATGAGAGTGAAAATGAAATTCCCTAGCAATTCATATAAAATCAAAACTTCATAAAACTTTCATAACTCTTTTAGGTTTTTCAAAATAAAACCTATGTGTTTTTAAAATTACAAGAAAAAAACACTAGAAAATACAAGGATTTCTTAAAGTTGGGTACTATCACGATTTCGTGTTGATAACTTTTGACTAGTTTGAGTTGATGAAGTGTAATTCCATAAAAAAAAGCTACTCAGAATTTCTGGTAGCTTTAATTTATATTATGTTTTAAGAGTTTTAATGCGCCTCTAACCAATTTTCTCCTAAACCAATTTCAACATCTAAAGGGACAGCTAGTTTAAAAGCATTTTCCATTTCATGTTTAATAATTGGTTTAATCGTTTCTAATTCGTCTTTATGAGCATCGAAAACCAATTCATCATGAACCTGTAATAACATTTTTGATTTAAATCCTTCTTCTTTAAATCGTTCATGAATGTTAATCATGGCTAATTTGATAATGTCTGCTGCACTTCCTTGAATTGGAGCATTTACAGCATTTCGTTCTGCTGCACCTCGAACAATTGCGTTTCTAGAATTAATATCTTTTAAATAACGTTTTCTTCCAAGAACAGTTTCTACATAACCATTATCACGAGCAAAGTCTACTTGTTTTGCCATGTAAGCTTTTAACTTTGGATATGTTTTGTAATAAGCTTCAATTAATTCTTTAGATTCTGAACGAGTTAAATTTGTTTGATTGCTTAATCCGAAAGCAGAAACTCCATAAATAATTCCGAAGTTTACAGTCTTTGCATTACTACGTTGTTCACGAGTAACTTCATCTAGCGCTACATTAAATACTTTTGCAGCTGTAGAAGCATGAATATCTTCACCGTCTTGGAAAGCTTTAATCATAGTTTCTTCTTCACTTAATGCAGCAATAATTCGAAGTTCTATCTGACTGTAATCTGCAGCTAATAAGGTGTAATTTTCGTCTTTTGGAATAAAAGCCTTACGAACTTCTTGTCCGCGTTTTGTACGAATTGGAATATTCTGTAAATTCGGGTTATTAGAACTTAACCTTCCAGTTGCAGCAACAGCTTGTGCGTATACAGTATGAACTCTATTTGTTTTCGGGTTTAATTCATTTGGTAACGCATCAACATAAGTACTTTGTAGTTTTTTACATTGTCTGTACTCTAAAATATCTGCAACAATTTTGTGCTCTTTTAAAGCTGATAAAACATCTTCAGCAGTAGAATATTGTCCTGTTTTTGTTTTCTTAGGTTTGTCTACTAATTTTAATTTTTCAAATAAAATCGGACCTAATTGTTTTGGTGAGGCTATATTAAATTCTTCTCCAGCTTGTTCGTAAACAGCTTTTTCTAAGCTTTCAATATCACTAGAAAGTTCTTTAGAGAATGAACCTAAATATTCAGTGTTTAAGTTAATTCCTTCAATTTCCATAGCGGTAAGTACAGAAACTAAAGGTAATTCTACAGTGTTAAAAAGCTCAGTAAGTTTCCCTTCTTCTAACTCTTTAACAAAATGTTCTTTTAATTGTAGTGTAATATCTGCATCTTCTACAGCGTATTCTGTTTGTTTTTCCAATTCAACAACACGCATAGAAAGCTGATTTTTCCCTTTTTTACCAATTAAATCAGTAATAGGAACAGCTTGATAGTTTAAGTATGTTTCAGCAAGTATATCCATACTGTGACGCATATCTGGATTAATCAGATAATGAGCAATCATAGTGTCAAATAATTTTCCTTCAACAGGAATATTATAATTAGATAAAACTTTAATGTCGTATTTTATATTATGACCAATCTTTTCAATAGTTGTATTTTCAAAGAACGGTAAGAACTCATTTAAAATAGTTTGAGTTTCTTCTTGATCTTCAGGAAAAGCTAGATAATAACCTTTACCAACTTCCCAAGAAAAAGCAATACCAATCAATTCCACTTCTAAGGCTTTTAAGCCTGTAGTTTCTGTATCAAAACAAACCGAAGTTTGCTGTAATAATTTAGAAAGTAATAATTTTCTTGAAAGTGGTGTATTCACCAATTGGTAGAAATGAGGTGTATTGTTTATGGTTTTAAAACCGGTGATTTCTTCAGTTTTATTTCCTCCTCCTGGAGTAGCAAACAAATCAAATTGAGCTGGATTAGACGTTTTTGTCGTAGTCTTTGTAGCTGCAGTATTATCTGTTGCAGGTGTTACTCCAAAAGTTTTTAAGAAGTTGTCAGTTAACCTTCTAAACTCAAGTTCAGTAAAAATCGCTTTTGTTTTTTCAATATCTGGTTGCTCAAAGATTAGTTTATCCTGTTCTAATTCAACAGGAACATCGAGCATTATTGTTGCTAATTTTTTAGAAAGTAATCCTAATTCTTGATTTGACTCTACTTTCTCTTTCATTTTACCTTTCAGTTCATGAATGTTTTCAAATAAACCTTCCATACTTCCATAGGCAGCAAGGAATTTTTTAGCTGTTTTTTCTCCAACTCCAGGTAAACCAGGAATGTTGTCGACAGAATCTCCCATCATTCCTAAAAAGTCAATTACTTGCTCTGGTCGTTCAACTTCAAACTTTTTTTGAACTTCTTCAACTCCCCATTTTTCGTAACCATTACCCATTCTTGGTGGTTTGTACATGAAAATGTTTTCAGAAACTAACTGTGCATAATCTTTATCAGGAGTCACCATATAGGTAACCAAATTTTCCTTTTCGGCTTTTTTAGCAAGTGTTCCAATAATATCATCAGCTTCATAACCTTCCTTTATAATAGAAGGGATGTTCATTGCTTCTAAAATTTGCTCTATATACGGAACTGCAATGCGAATTGCTTCTGGAGTTTCTTGTCGGTTCGCTTTATATTCAGGAAAGATTTCATTACGATCTACACTTCCTCCACGATCGAAACACACCGCTAAATAATCAGGTTTTTCTTTCTTTATAACATCCAATAAAGAATTCATAAATCCTAATATGGCAGAAGTATCGAGTCCTTTAGAATTTATTCTTGGGTTTTTAATAAAAGCATAATATCCTCTAAAAATAAGTGCGTATGCATCTAATAAAAAAAGTCTTTTTTTGGTATCCATATGGTTATAAAATTGAAGAATGTAAAACTACAAAATAGTTAGATGGTCTGCGAGAGAAATACATTAAAATTAGAATTGCATGAAAGATATACTATAGCAGTATGTGTTAATTAACTACTGATATAATGGAATTATCATTTTAAAAGGGAAAAATATTTTTTGAAAGTTTTTTTAAATTATATACACTAAACACAAGTCGTATTAAATAATTAAAAATGATTTTTATAGGTAAAATACATGAATTTATTGAGTTAGAAACATTAGATGAGAATTCTTGCTCAATCTTTTCATCTCCTAAAGAAGGAAGTTTAATAGTACTTTGGTTTTTAACTAATAATAATGAGTTTTTGATAGATGGTAAAACGTATTATTTTAAAAAGAATCAAGTTGTATTTTTAACAGAATTCCATAAAGTTATAGTTGTAAAAAAAGGAAAAGTGAATTTTTTACGATTTAACAGACCGTTCTATTGTGTAGTTGATCATGACAAAGAGGTAAGTTGTAAGGGATTATTATTTTTTGGTGCTTCACAATTACCAATTATTAATGTTTGTCATAAAAATTTAGAGCATTTTAAAACGTTATGGAAAAACTTTGCGATTGAAATTGAATATCAAGATAATCTACAAAAGGAAATGTTACAAATGATGTTAAAAAGATATTTAATTTTATGTGCTCGTTTATATAAAGAGCAGCAAAATCTAACAAAAAATACAGATGAATTAGATGTTATTAGAGAATTTAATTTTTTAGTGGAGCAGTACTTTAAAACAAAACATAAAGTGGTAGATTATGCATCAATGCTTTATAAATCACCAAAAACTATTTCCAATATTTTTGCAAAACAACATTCTAAATCACCACTAAAATATATTCAAGAACGTATTACTTTAGAAGCTATTCGGTTGTTGTGTTACAATGATATTTCAATAAAAGAAGTTGCTTTTGAATTAGGATTTCGAGATGTGCAAACCTTTAGTCGTTTTTTTAAAAAGCAAGAAGGTGTGTCGCCAAGTATTTATCGTGAAAATTGTGGCTCGGGAATAATTGCTAACACTTAGGGAATAGTTACCTATTATTAATGAATGGCTTCTTCTGAAATTTGTAGTGTAAAAAAATAATAATTATTAAAAAAACAATACAAATGAAGAGAGTAACAATTTTAGCCGTTTTGTTAATTACCCAAATATCTAACGTTTTTGCACAATTGCCAGACCCAGGATTTACAGTTGATGAACATACTGCTGTTGTAATTACAGATCCACAAAATGATTTCTTAAGTCCAGACGGAGTAACTTGGGGAGTAGTAGGAAAAAGCGTAATAGAGAATAATACAGTTCAAAATCTTGAGGAACTTTTTAAAGTTGCAAAAGAAAAGAAGATAACAGTTTTTGTATCACCTCATTATTATTATAAACATGATCATAAATGGAAGATTGAAGGAGCTTTAGAAGCATTAATGCATAAAATTGGTATGTTTGATAGAAGCCATACTTTAAATACCAAAGGGTTTAAAAATTCTGGAGCAGATTGGTTAAAACCATATAAAAAATATATCGAAGGAGATAATATAGTAGTAACAAACCCACACAAAGTATATGGTCCAGAATCTAATGATCTGGCATTACAATTAAGAAAAAGAGGATATAATAAAGTAATCTTAGCAGGAATGTCTGCTAACTTATGTACTGAGTCTCATTTAAGAGAATTAGTAGAAAATGGATTTGATGTTTCTGTAGTAAAGGATGCAACTGCAGCAGCAGTATTGCCAGAGTTAAATGGTTATGAGGCAGCCTTAGTGAATTTCAGAATGATTGCTAGTCATGTCTTTACTACAAAAGAAATTGTAGAAGAATTAAAAAAATAAATAGTGTTTTTTCAGTTTGATTTATTACATCTACAAGCCTATGGTTTGTGGGTGTTTTTTTTAAAAGTTTATGTAAATATTCACAAATTCATAAAAAATAAATACGACTATTACGTGTATCTTTGTTAGCTTTTTAAAAACTTTAAATTATGCCGCGTTGGTTAATTTCGTTAATAATTATCACAACTTTAATTATAATTTTAGAAGCATATTCTTTCCAATCAATTAAAATGGTGACTAAAAACACCTACATCAAATATGTTTGGCTTGGATTAAGTTTAATTGCTTATATAAACTTTTTTTACACGATTTTTTCTTCAGATAGAAGTTCTGGTCAAACCAAACAATTTCAATGGGCTGCTGGTTTTATGTTGTTAGCATTGTTGCCAAAAATTGTAATTGTGCTTGTAATGTTTGGTGAAGACGTTGTGCGCCTTTTTCAAAAAGGAATTTCAATGGCTTCTAATGAAACTACACAACCATTTGCAGGAAGAAGAAAATTTATTTCGCAGTTGGCTTTAGGTTTAGCAGCAATTCCTTTCGCAAGTATGTTATATGGAATTTTTAAAGGAAAGTATAATTATAAGGTTTTAAAATATCAATTAGCTTTTAAAGACTTGCCTGAAGCTTTTGATGGTTTTACAATTACACAGATTACCGATATTCATTCTGGAAGTTTCGATAATAAAGAGAAAATTCAATATGGAGTTGATTTAATTAATGAGCAACAATCGGATATGATTTTATTCACTGGTGATATTGTAAATAATTTCGCTCGTGAAATGGATGATTGGATAGATGTGTTTAAGCAATTAGAAGCACCTCGAGGTAAGTTTTCTATTTTAGGAAATCACGATTATGGTGATTATTCTTCGTGGAAAACAAAAGAAGATAAAGAAGCTAATTTTCAAGCAATAAAAGATATTCATCCAAAAATTGGATTTGAACTTTTGTTGAATGAAAATAGATACATAGAGAAAGATGGTGAAAAAATAGCTTTAGTTGGGGTTGAAAACTGGGGTAAAGGATTTAAAAAAGAAGGAGATTTAAAAAAGGCTTCAGAAGGAATACAAAAAGAAGATTTTAAAGTGTTGATGAGTCACGACCCTACACATTGGGAGTTAAAGGTAAAAGAAGATGATTTCAATTATCAATTAACTCTAAGTGGTCATACTCATGGTTTACAATTCGGAATCGAAATACCTGGTTTTTTACGTTGGAGTCCATCTCAATATGTGTATAAACAATGGGCAGGATTGTATGAAGAGTTTGGGCGTTATATTAACGTAAATAGAGGTTTTGGATACCATGCTTTTCCGGGTAGAGTAGGAATTTGGCCAGAAATTACTGTTATAGAGTTAAAAAAAGCTTGATTTCCAGCATTTTTATAGTGTTTTTATGGCTCCCTAATAAAAAAATAGTAATTTTAAGCACTATATAGTTAAAATTTGTTAACACAATGACAAAGTTTGGAGAAATCATTAATATTCAAAAACCAGTATTGATCGATTTTTATTTTGACTGGGATGATACCGAAAATAATCTTGATACTCTTCGAGATGTAGCTGCTGCTTTAGGAGATAAAGCTAAAGTGATTAAAATTGACATTAAGAAAAATGAAATCTTAGCATCTGCGTTAAAAGTAAAAGGAAATCCGACTTTTATGATATATAAAAATGGAGAGATGATGTGGAGAAAAACAGGAGAACAAGATGCTAATACCTTAATAGGTTTAGTTCAACAATATGTATAAATTTAAATAAAAATAAAATGAAGTCACCAAAAGGTGGCTTTTTTACTTTAATATAGTTCGAATAACTTTTCTTTCTGTTTTATATACTCATTAAAAATAGTATACATTTTATTTTGGTATTCTTTAAGGCTTTGATGGTTACCGTTTAAATACTTTTCAATTGTAATAGCTGCTTCTTTAGCTGTATAAATTGCATTTGAAATTCCATGAGAAGAAATAGGATTGAAAGCCATAGCTGCATCACCGATACTTAATATATTCTGAAATGAAATTTTTGATGGTATTGAAGAATTTGCTTGTTTTCCAAAAACTTTAAAATTCCCTTTTGCAGGAATACAGTATTTTAAAAAAGATGTTTCGTTAAGTAAAGTGTTCCAGTTTTTATAGTCTTTAAACTCTTTATAGAGTCTGTTTTCTTTTGTTGTGTATAAAGAAACAATTCTTGTAGTTTCATTTAAATCAGAAATTGTTCCCCAAGCATTATTAAAAGATTCAGTAAAAAATCCGTATTTCAAATTAGGTCCCGTTTTGGGTAAATAGCATAAATAGGCCAAGTTGTTATCATATTCAATACTACTAATGTTAGCTTGTTTTAAAACATATCTTTTTCTTCCTGTGGCGTCTACGATTAAATCACTATTAATAGTTGTGGTTTTATTATTAAGTTCTCTAATTGATATACTATTTGTCTTGTTATTTACAGTTACTTCAGTAATATCTTTAGCATGAACGATATGTTTGCTTTTTTCTTCTAAAGCAGTAATGATTTTCTGTTTGTTGATTTTTAAACCATTATTGTATTTACCTTTTAAGAAGAAGTTTTTATCACTAATTTGTGAATTGTTCCATTTTGATTGATAACCATATGTTTTTGTTGAAAAAGCCTCAAAAACTGATAAAAGATCAATTTCATGTAAAAGCTCTAAAGTACTGGGAGGAATAGTTTCAGCTAAAGGTAAAATTTGTTTTGAATTTACTTTATCAACAAGAATACTATTGATTCCCTTTCTTTCTAACAGTAATTGTAAAATGAGTCCTGAAACTCCTTTTCCAATAATTAGAACATCGGTTTTTAATTGTTCAGGACTCATTATAGTATATTATTTAAAGATTAAAAAGAATTCTGAAGAACCTTCAGATCCTCCGCATTTATCAATGTAATTCACTTCTATAGTCACAAATGAATTTGCAAATTCTTGTAAGTTTGATGTGATGTCAATTGGAGCTTCAGGAGTAATTCTTCCGCTACAATTATTACTGAAATCGTGAGTAAAAACAATGTTACCGTTAATTTTCATTTCAAAAACATCGTCAACATAAACATTACCTGTTCCTTCAAGATTAGATGATAAGAATGTAGATGCATTTTCTGGAATCCAAACCATTTCTCTTGTGTTTGTGTAGAATACATTTGGAGGAGCTAATCTTACAGGTTTAGCAGGAATAGCTTTTCCTAAAAATACAGAAGTTATATTTTTTACATTTTTACTTTCTGAAGCTACATAAACCAATTCTGGAATTCCGTTTACATTAGATTTTCTACCAGCAACCACACCAACATTTTTCCATTTGTACACCATATTAATTAGGCCGTTCATGTATCCGCCTTCTGCATGATAACCAACATAACCAGTATCTGTAGTCATCAGCCAAGGAAGTCTGTTTGCATAAACATATTGAATAGTTTCAGGTTTTAATTCAGAATTACGCATAGCAACTAAACTTTCTTCAGTAAGCACATCTACAGGTAAATTTGCAGCCCACCAAGCAGGAATTGGATATTGACTATCTAAGAATACTTTCTGGCAACTACCTGCATCCGATTGCCAAGGAATTCCCATCCATTTTGTTAAATCACCTGGTGTACTTTTCCATAACCAACCTTTATTGCTATTTCCACTGATAGATTCTTTAACATCATCAGAATTCATTTGAAATCCAAAATCGTTGTAAAATATTTGACTTTGTTCTTCTGGAGTAGCTGCGCCAATTCTTACTTCACGTAATCCGAAGAAAGAATTCCCAGGAGTAACGTTTGCATACGCTAAAGAGTTTTCAGCATACATTTGTGCATGTCGCATTGGCCATGTTAATTCTACACCTGGATGGAATCCTCCACCATATAACGTTTCTAAAACGGCGCGAGTCATTAATAAAGCTGTTTTAGCTGGATCTTTAGCTGCTTCTAAATATTGATTTTGATAATGCTTTCCAAGATCGTCCATGGTAGTGTAATCTCCTTCTAATGAAGTAAAGTTACCATCTCTCCATTTTCTCAATTCATCGTATAAAACTGGAGGAATAGCAAACCATTGCGCTGGACTTCCAGGGTAATTAATTCCATCTCCAGGATAAAACGGATATTGTAATTCTTGAGTTCCGCTACCAATATTTGTAATGTCTGTTTTACTCTTGCTAGGAATTATTGGTTCGTTGTTATAGTTGTATAATGGATCTCTAAACAATTGGAAGATCTTATTACGAACAGGTTGTGCAGCTTCAGAATTACTGTATAAAGCTTTAAATTCTTCAGTCGTTAATTCGTCTATAGTTTCTCTAAAAGAAGGAGCAAGGAAATCACTTAAATTAACCCATTGCATTCTGTATAATCTGTAAAGTACAGGGAATATTAAACTGAAATCTGTAGTAAAACTTTCGTTAGCGATACCACAAATAAGATCGTACATTGTTGCTAAAGGTTGAATTTGCGGAGCATAATCTGGTGGAGCAGAAGCAACCCAAGCAGCAGAATCAGCATCATTAAGTTCGTATATTTTTCCATTCATCGTTACTTTAGCAGTTACCTTACCGTCGCAAATATCATCGTACCAGTTTGAGTTATCAGCAAAATCTGTGTTTAAATCAGAAGGATTTAATGCTGCTGAAATTCCATCACCCGGATAAAAAATAAGCGATCCTTCATCGTATTCAATAGCTCCTAAGTTTACATCTCTAGCATTTAAGTTCATTGCGTTTGCAATAAAGCTATTGTTTTGTCCTTCTAAAGGAAAAGGAAATTTACCGCCTAATGCTACTGGTGATGTATTTTTAGAAGTAATAGTTGTAGGAGCTGGACTGTTTACCAATTCCTTTCTATAATCATAATCTTTACCATTGATTAATTGTTCGTTAAGAACATTTGGATTTCTTCTAGAAGTACTTATTCCTGGAGCGATTTTTTCAGTGAAAAAATTAGGACTTAAATTATGATTATCTGTATTTACAGACAAATCTAAACTATTATTAAAATCGTACCAGAAAGGTTTTTTGTTGGCAACTTCAACAGTCCATTCGATATCGCAAGAAGCAGGATCTATTTTTCGAATTGGTTTTCCGTTATCGTCACATTCATAAATATAAAAACGTTGTGCTTGTTTTTTTAAGGCTCCGTCTTTTGTGTGAAATTCTAAGTTTTCTTCATATAAGTTTGCCCAAGGAATTTCTGGTGTAAAAACAACATCTTTTTTATTAGTAGGACCGTTTCCGAGTCTAGCAATTCCTATAGATGGATAGATTCGTAGTTTCATTTTTATCTGATTTAAAGTTCATAATCAAATTTAGTTTTAGAAACTACTGAAATTGAAATAAATGTATTAAGGTGCTAAAAATAAGGAATAAAAATAGTTTTTTTTGGGATAAATGTTTGTAATAAGTGCTGTATAAAAAAGAGTGTCTGTTTTAACAGACACTCTTATATGATTTTATTTTGCTGGTGTAGAGTCTAAGAGTTGTTTTTGAAGCATTTCTATAGAGTCTAGCAATTGAAGTTCTTGTTTATTTAATTCGGGTAAGTTAGATTCTTCTTCAGGTATTTGTATTAAATGGTTTAGTAAGAAAAGTTTATTATTAAACATTTCTTCAATTGTTTTCTTGTAGGTCATATCGCTGTCAAAACGTCTAATTTGAGCCATGATATTTTGATACATAAATATTGTTGTTTCTAAATCATCTGCGATATAAGCAATGTCATCATAAGTACTATAATGCTCTAGTTGTTGATTGAAAATATCTAAAAGAGTTTCAGCAGTTTGTCTAGCTTTGTCTTTATCACCAATTCTGTAATATAGTTCTGGATATCCTAAAGAGATACTGTAGTGACCAAAATCTTTAATAGGCATTTTATGAAGAGATAAATCTAAAACTTCTTTAGCTGTCGCTGTATCTTCTTTTATTAAAAATTCTTCAGATAAACGCATTAAGTTGTTTCGTAAAGAAATTGCATTACGTTTTGCTTGTTCGTCTAAGTAAATTTCTCCGTTATTTATAGTTTTCCAGTCCCATTTTTTAACATTATTATACATTTTTTCAGGGTCAATTCGTCCCATATCAAACATCGATTTACCAGCAATAGGAGTTCTAATAGGAACCAACTTGTATGCCATTCCATCTAATTGTAAATAATCTTTTAGCCAGATGTATTCTTCGTCTGCTCCAGCACCGCCAGTAAAGTAAATTGGTCGTTTCCAGTCGAAGTTATTTAAAATATCTAACATTAAAATTCTATTTTTAGTGATAGCTTCATCAATATTTATATCAATATAATCTACCATTTTATCCGCATCTTTAGGAGCTACAATTCCATATTTTAATGCATTTTCTTTATTAACAGGAATACGAATTCTTGTTGTAGGGAATAATTTTTCTTTCAATCCGCTAGGAGATTCGAAATATGTAGCTTCATGATCAGTAGTAATCCAGTCCATAAAAGATTTGATAGGAATTACCGAATCTTTTAATTTAGGATGTGGGAAATGATAAGCGATATCTAAAGTCCCGTATTTATACTGATGATGTTGTAATTTAGATGGAATAGGATCTGCATCGTATGTTTTTTTCTTCATCTGATCGATGTACCAGTCTGTAGCAAATAAACTCGTATTAATGATTTTAATATCTCTACGAACTCCTTCAATTTGTTGCATGTACCATAGAGGGAAAGTATCATTATCTCCAATGGTAAATATTATAGCATTAGGATCACAGCTTTCTAAATAGGTTTGAGCGTTTAATTGAGCTATATAACGATCAGCTCTATCGTGATCATCCCAGTTTTGGAATCCCATTAGTGTAGGAACACTTAGTAAAGATACTATAGAAATAGCTAAAGCTATTATTGGTTTTTTGCCGTAAGTTTTTAAAGCTTCGTATAAAGCTAAAACTCCAAAACCAATCCAAATAGCAAACACATAAAATGATCCTACAACAGCATAATCTCGCTCCCTTGGTTCAAAAGGTTTAGGATTTGTGTAAAAAATAATAGCGAAACCTGTAAAAACAAAAAATAATCCTAAAGTATACCATCTTTTCTTGTCTTCTTTTACATGATATAATAAACCTATGATTCCTAAAATTAAAGGTAAGAAGAAATAAGTATTTCTACCTTTATTTTTTTTTACGTCATCTGGTAATTTTTCTTGAGGAATTCCAAAGAATTCATCTATAGGTTTTATTCCACTTAACCAATTTCCATTATTGTCTAAATGTCCTTGAATATCATTTTGTCTACCTACGAAATTCCACATGAAATATCGACCATACATATATCCGAATTGATAGTTAAACATAAATTTTAAGTTTTCAACGAAAGTCGGTCTACGTTGACTTCTTAATGGGATTCCTGCAATTTGCTTATAATATTGCTCGGCTCCTGGATCAACCATTCTTGGTATAAATCCTTTATGTTTGCTAGACCATTTAGGGATAACATTCTCGTAGTGATTTACGATTTCGTATTTACCATTTATTTTTTCATATTTAGGTTTATCATTTATGTAGATATCATCTCCATTTGAATCTTTCTCTAATTCTTTTTGGAAAGCAAATGAATAATATTTGTCATAAAAAACATTAGCATCTCCATATTGTTCACGATTATAATAGGCTAATAATTCTCTAGCACTAGAAGGATTGTTTTCGTTAATAATTGTATCGGCATTGGCTCTAATAGGTAACATTAACCAAGTAGAAAAGCCAATCATTATAAATAAAATAGATAATATGGCAGTATTAACCCAAACTAAATTTTTCTGACGTGTGTATTTTAAACCATAAACAAATAAACCAACTAAAAGAAGTGCAGCTATAATTGTTCCTGAGTTATATGGAAGTCCAATTGAATTGATAAAGAATAATTCAGATGCACTAAAGAATTTTAGTGTAAAAGGAAATAAAAATTTAAAAACAAAAGCTAATACCAGTATAGAAATTACTGTAGCTATACTTGTAGTTTTAATATTAATATCCTTGTAATTCTTAAAGAAATATAACATTACTATTGATGGGATAACCAAAAGCGATAGAATGTGAACACCAAAAGATAAACCAACAACATAACTAATCACAATTAGCCATTTATTACCTCTTGCCAGGTGCATTTCACTTTCCCATTTTAATCCTAACCAAAATAAAATAGCCATTAAAAATGAAGACATAGCGTATACTTCACCTTCTACAGCACTAAACCAAAAACTATCAGAAAATGTATATGCTAAAGATCCAACAAGACCACTTCCTAATACAGCGATTTTTTCTCCAAGAGTAAAATTATTGTTTTTATTTACTAATCTTTTTGCAAGATTAGTAATAGTCCAAAACATAAAAAGAATTGTAAAAGCACTTGCTAATCCAGACATAAAGTTTACCAAATAAGCCCAATTACTAGGATTGCTACTAAACATAGCAAAAAATGCACCTAACATTTGAAATAAAGGAGCCCCAGGTGGATGGCCAACTTCTAAGTTAACAGCTGTAGATATATATTCTCCACAATCCCAAAAACTAACGGTAGGTTCTAGTGTTAAAGTATAAGTAATAAGTGCAATACTAAATGAAACCCATCCTAATATTACGTTCCATTTTTTGAAACTAAAGTCTTTCATAATTTGAATAAAAAATCAATGCGAATGTACTAAATATTTTATGTTAAAAGTTATAGTAGTTATCTCTTGCAATCAATAACAAACAAAAATAAGAGAAAGCCTACATTTTGGTAATAAAGTTGTGTTAAAAGAAAAAAAAATTTGCAAAATTGAAAAATAGTTATAAATTTGCAGCCGCAATAATAATTGGCCTATGGTGTAATGGCAACACACCGGTTTTTGGTACCGATATTCTAGGTTCGAGTCCTAGTAGGCCAACTTCAAAGTTTCTACAAATAGTAGAAACTTTTTTTTTGAATAAAGTTGTTTTTAAAAAAAAGTAAATATTTAAATTGAGTATAAAAAAATAACTTTAGTGTTTTTTTTAATGAATTTTGTTTGTATATTTGCACCCACAAAATTGGCCTATGGTGTAATGGTAACACACCGGTTTTTGGTGCCGTTATTCTAGGTTCGAGTCCTAGTAGGCCAACTTTTAAACCTTCAAGTTTTCTTGAAGGTTTTTTGTTTTTTATTAGTTGTGTTATGTGGTTTCTTGTTTTTTTCTTAAAAATTGTGTTTTTTGTGTAAGTAAATTGAGTTTTTTTGTAATTATTTAAAACATTAGGGTTTTGACTGTCGATTAATTTAAGTCGGCTTGTTATATTTGTTACATATTTAAATTAATTAACCTCCGACTGTATTTCTTGCAGTAATAAATTTAAAGAGAAAAATGAAAGTATTTATAGCTGATGATCATGAGTTGATCATTGATGGTATAAAGGCCGTTTTAAAAACTTCTGTGCATAAAGTAGTGGGTTCAGCTAAAACAGGGGCTGAGCTAATCCAATGGTTAGATACTAATGAATGTGATGTGGTTATTTTAGATTTAAAATTGCCAGACATGAATGGGATCGAAATATTAAAAACCTTTTTTGGAAAAGAAAATGTTCCGAAATTCTTAATTGTATCTGGATCTTATGATGTCAGGCAAATTCAAGAGACAATATTATTAGGTGCTTTGGGTTATGTGTCTAAAGTTGAGTTGTGTAAAGAATTGGAAGAAGCTTTGCATAAGTTAAGTCAGGGCAGAAGGTTTTATACAGATTCTGTTATAGATATCATTATCTCTAAACAATTAGAACAAGATAGTATGGTGACATTACAAAGTGTGATGATGCCAAGAGAAGCGCAAGCACTTCAGGTTTTAACTGAGAACATGGAAGCTTGTGATATATGTGATGAAATGCGAATGGCAAAAAGTTCGTTTAATACTATAATTTCCCGAATGGTAAAGGGGTTAAAGTTAAAGAGAAGAATAGGATTAGCTGTATTAACAATTAAGCATAAATTCAATGTAGGGTAAGTAGGGTTATAAAAGTATAAATTTTTTAATTTTAGTGGTTTGTAAACTCAAATCACATAATCATGAAAAATTTATTTAAAATTATAGTATTAGTAATTATGGTAAGTTTTGTTTCTTGTACAGAAAACGAAGAAATAGTAACAAGTAATGGGCAAATCATTGAAGCAGAACAATTCGGTATAGACAAAGAAGATGCAAATGCACCTGATTCAGAAACAGAGGATCCAGACATGGAAGAAGACTAAAGCTATATTGTTTTATATAGTTTTTGGAGTGATAGTGGCGTTTTTGTTTTTTGCTTTCGAGTTTTTAGAGAAAGAAGGAAAAGCTACTATAGTCACAAGAGAGAGGGTAATTCTAGAGAGGAAAGCAAATTCTAAAGAGTTAAATGAATTAAAGAGTTATGTAAGGCAAAACAATCCTGATTTATATGCTAGGTATATACATGTGAATAAACAATTTAAAAAATCTAAAGCCGATTATAATCAGGCGATTGAAGATGATAAATTTTTAGGGTTTAAAAGTTTTAAAATTTTTTCATATCAATTTTTTCCAACATTACTTTTCTTTTTATATGTGGTTTATCATCTATACATCAGTGTAAAAGAAAGAAAAAAGAATATTGGAATTAAAATTATACACTTGGTTTTTCTTTTGTTTTCAATAGTGAAGATTTATTGGGTTTTTCAATCATCTGCGGATTTAAGTAGGGGAGAATATTATATTTTGGCTGTAATTACAACTATTTTGGTTTCTTTTTCGGTATGGTTGTTTCATAAAAAAGAACTTACTTGGAACAGGAAGGTGAAGAAGAAACTAATGAAAGTATCTTATTACGCTATGGTAAATTGTGATGAAGATAAAACAGAGGATATGGCTAAAATAATTGAACAACCCATAAAATAACTTTATAAGAAGAGTCGAATTTAAATTCGACTCTTCTTATAAAGTATTAATAACTCTGTTTATGGCCTTAACTTTACTTGTTTAGTATATTATAAGTTATTATATTTGCACAGAAATTCTCGATAAGATAATTGCAGGGGACAAACAGTCCCCTCTTTTTATACCTAAAATGAATCAAGACAAAGTAAAAGAATTATTACAAGAAGCTCTAGATGAGAACCCCGCATTGTTCCTTATCGATTTGCAATTTCTTGCTAATAATAAGATTAAGGTGATAGTTGATGGAGATACAGGATTGCCTTTGAATGAATGTATTAGAATTAGTAGAAATATTGAGCATAATTTAGATAGAGAAGAAGAGGATTTTTCGTTAGAAGTAACCTCGCCGGATATTTCTCATCCTTTAAAAGTAAAAAGGCAGTACAATAAAAACCTAAATAGAACTTTAAAGGTTAAAACGGAAGATGAAGAATTTGAAGGAATATTGTCTGAAGTAAATAAAGATAATATTGTTTTAAAATGGAAAACAAGAGAGCCGAAACCAGTAGGTAAAGGTAAACATACAGTAGAGAAGGTAGTAGAAGTACTGTATAAAGATATTAAAGAAGCAAAAGTGAAAATTATATTTTAACAGCAAGAAAATGGAGAATATTGCATTAATTGAGTCATTTTCAGATTTTAAAGACAACAAAAGTATAGACAGAGTTACTCTTATGTCTATCTTAGAAGAAGTGTTTCGTTCAGCATTGAAACGTAAATATGGTTCTGATGATAATTTCGATATAATTATTAACCCAGATAAGGGAGATTTAGAGATTTGGAGAAATAGAGTTGTTGTTGCAGATGGAATGTCTGAAGATGATAATGAAGAGATAGAACTTTCTGAAGCAAGAAAAATTGAGCCTGATTTCGAAATTGGAGAAGATGTTTCTGAAGAGGTTAAATTAATTGATTTAGGGAGAAGAGCGATTCTTGCATTACGTCAAAATTTAATTTCAAAAATACATGAACACGATAGTACAAATGTATTTAAGCAATTTAAAGATTTAGAAGGTGAAATTTACAGCGCGGAAGTACATCATATTCGTCATAATGCTGTAATCTTACTTGATGATGAAGGAAATGAGATTGTATTACCAAAGACAGAACAGATACGTTCAGACTTTTTTAGAAAGGGTGATGCTGTTAGAGGTGTAATTAAGAAAGTAGAACTTAAAGGAAATAAACCAGCAATAATTTTATCAAGAACATCACCAAATTTCTTAGTAAAATTATTTGAACAAGAGATTCCTGAAGTTTTTGATGGTTTAATTACAATAGAAGGTGTGGCAAGAATTCCTGGAGATAAAGCTAAAATAGCTGTAGATTCATATGATGATAGAATTGATCCAGTTGGAGCTTGTGTTGGAGTTAAAGGTTCTCGTATTCACGGTATAGTGAGAGAATTAGGGAACGAAAATATTGATGTAATTAATTACACAAAAAACGAACAATTATATATCTCAAGAGCATTAAGTCCTGCTAAAGTGACATCTGTAGAAATTATAAAGTTCGAGGAAGAAAAGAATGGTAAAAAAGGACGTGTAAATGTACTTTTAAAACCAGAAGAAGTCTCTAAAGCAATTGGTAGATCAGGTGTTAATATTCGTTTAGCAAGTCAGTTAACAGGATATGAAATCGATGTGCAAAGAGAAGGTATTGAAGAGGAAGATGTTGAATTAACAGAATTCTCTGACGAAATAGAAGCATGGGTAATTGAAGAATTCAAGAAAATTGGTCTTGACACAGCAAAAAGCGTATTAGAAAAAGATGTAGTTGAGCTTGTGAAAATGACTGATCTAGAGGAGGAAACAATTGTTGATGTTCAAAGAATTCTAAGAGAAGAATTCGAAGAATAGATTAATAATAGGTTTGTTGATACCTTAAAAATTAACAGCATGTTTTCTTTAAAGAATTAGAAAACATGATCAATATAAAGTATAATAACTATTTATGGCTGAAGCTAAAAAATTAAGACTAAACAGAGTTTTAAGAGAATTAAATATCTCTTTAGATAGAGCGGTGGAGCACTTGTCAAAAAATGGACATGAGATAGAAGCACGCCCTACTACTAAGATTTCTGATGCTGAATACCAGATTTTATTAGATGGTTTTCAGACTGATAAATCTAAAAGAGTGGCTTCTCAAGAAGTAAGCGAAGAAAAGCGAAAAGAAAAAGAAGAAATTCGTAAAAGACTTGAAGCAGAGCAAGAAGCTAAGCGCATACAAGAAGAAGCAAAAAAACAAGAAGTTTTAAAAGCTAAAGCAGAAAAACCTCAACTCAAAACAGTTGGGAAAATAGATATAGAAAAACCAAAAGCTAAACCAGAAGAACAGGTTAAAGAGGAATCTAAGAAAGTAGTTGAGGTTAAAGAAGAACCTATAAAGGTTGAAAAGAAGGAAACTCCTAAGGTAGTAGTTGAAGAGAAAAAGCCTGTCGAAATGAAAAAAGAGGCAACTGTGAAACCAATACCTCAAAAACCAATAGATAAAGCTTCTAACGCTGCAAATGCTGCTAATAAAAAGAATGATGGGAGGAAAGATTTAGCAAAAAAGCAAGAGCCGAAAAAAGAGGTTGCTAAAGAAGTAACTCCTGAGAATGCTGAAAAAATAAAGACAAAGTATCAGAAGTTAGATGGTCCTAAAATGACAGGTCAGAAAATTGATTTAAAGCAATTTGAAAGACCTAAAAAGAAAAAACCAGAAAACAAAGACGGTAATAATTCTAATAATAACGATAAGAGAAAACGTAGAAGAATTACAAAGCCAGGTACTGGAAATAATAACCAACAAGGAAACAATACTAATAACCGAGGAGGAGGTCAAGGAAATAACCGAGGCGGACAAGGAAATAACCGAGGAGGTCAAGCAGCGGGTGGAAACAGAAGAGGTGGAAACCAAAGAGGTAGAGGAAGAAGACCTGAGGTTAAAAAAGAAGAGCTAACCGAAGCTGAAATCCAAAAACAAGTAAGAGAAACTCTAGAAAAACTTCAAGGGAAATCTAGTAAAGGTAAAGGAGCTAAATATCGTAGAGAAAAAAGAGATCAACATCGTCAGCAAGCTGAAGCAGAAATGCAAGCAGCACAAGAAAAAGTACTTAAAGTTACCGAATTCGTAACTGTAAGTGAAGTTGCTACGATGATGGATAAGCCAGTTACTGATATTATTTCTGCATGTATGATGTTAGGAATGATGGTAACAATGAATCAGCGTTTAGATGCTGAAACACTTAAGATAGTTGCAGAAGAGTTTAATTATACAGTTGAATTCGTAGGTGCTGAAGTTGAAGAGTCAATCGAAGAGGTTGAAGATAGAGATGAAGATTTATTACCAAGAGCTCCGATTATTACGGTAATGGGACACGTAGATCATGGTAAAACATCTTTACTAGATTACGTCCGTAAGGCAAACGTAATAGCAGGAGAAAGTGGGGGGATTACTCAGCATATTGGAGCCTATGGGGTTACTCTAGAAGATGGTCAAAAGATTGCATTCTTAGATACACCAGGTCACGAGGCCTTTACAGCAATGCGTGCTCGTGGTGCTCAAGTAACAGATTTAGTAATTATTGTAATTGCTGCTGATGATGACGTAATGCCACAAACTAAAGAAGCAATTTCTCATGCTCAGGCAGCTAATGTACCAATCGTTTTTGCAATCAATAAAATTGATAAGCCAAACGCAAATCCAGATAATATTAAAACGCAACTTTCTACTATGAATTTATTAGTAGAAGATTGGGGTGGAAATATACAATCACAAGAAATATCTGCAAAAACAGGTCAAGGTGTTGATGAATTATTAGAAAAAGTATTATTAGAAGCTGAAGTGCTAGAACTTAAAGCAAATCCAAATAAGAATGCAGTTGGTACTGTAGTGGAAGCGCAGTTAGATAAAGGTAGAGGGTATGTTTCTACAATTTTAGTGCAAGCTGGGACTTTAAAAATTGGTGATTACTTACTAGCTGGTAAACACAGTGGTAAGGTAAGAGCAATGTTTGATGAGCGCGGTAAAAAAGTGAAAGTTGCTGGTCCTTCTACACCAGTTTCTATCTTAGGTTTAGACGGAGCACCACAAGCAGGTGATAAGTTTAATGTATTTGAAGATGAAAGAGAAGCAAAACAAATTGCAGCTAAGCGTTCTCAATTACAGCGTGAGCAATCTGTTAGAACTCAGAAAACATTAACATTAGACGAAATTGGACGTCGTATTGCTTTAGGAGATTTCAAAGAGTTAAATATCATCTTAAAAGGAGATGTAGATGGTTCTGTAGAAGCATTAACAGATTCTTTCCAGAAATTATCTACTGAAGAAATCCAAGTAAATATCTTACATAAAGGTGTAGGAGCAATTACAGAATCTGATGTCTTATTAGCTTCTGCTTCTGATGCGATCATTATCGGATTTAATGTACGTCCTCAATCTAATGCTAGAGTTGTTGCAGATAGAGAAGAAGTAGATATCAGAACTTATTCTATTATCTATGACGCTATCAACGATCTTAAAGATGCAATGGAAGGTATGTTATCTCCTGAAATGAAAGAAGAGGTAATTGGTAATGTGGAAATCAGAGAAGTTTATAAGATTTCTAAAGTTGGAAACATTGCAGGATGTATGGTAATGAGTGGTAAGATCACAAGAGATGCTAATGTTCGAATTATTCGTGAAGGAATTGTAGTGCATGATGGAGAGTTAACTTCGTTAAAACGTTTCAAAGACGATGTTAAAGAAGTTACCAAAGGTTACGATTGTGGATTGCAAATAAAGAATTTCAATGATATTAAAGTTGACGATGTAGTTGAAGTTTATATCGAAGTAGCAGTTAAAAAGAAATTGAAGTAATCAATTAAATAATTATATAAAATTCAAAAGGCCTTATGTTTTCATAAGGTCTTTTTCTATATCCCTAATATGTAATATTTTCAAAAATATTAAACTAAATAATAAACCTACAGCATAATAACATTTAGGTGTCCCTTTTATAAAAGTTCGTGGACAAACAAAATCTCCTTTCATATGTAGTATGGATACTATTGTAGCAATTATAAATGCAATTCCTATAGATGTAAAATATATAAATTTCATTTTGTTTGTAATGTGTGAAATCAAAGCAATTAAAAACAATATTAAAATAATATAACAGAGTGGAAAGTTGCTAATCTTAGGGCATGCATTTCCATTTTTCATTTCTTCTATAGCTACATTTATAATAGGTAATACTCCTACGGTAAAGAATAAATATATTGTTATTGAAATTAAACTTTTAAATGCTTTCATTTGTAACCTTCTATCTTTATTATTTCTTTAGCATATCTGCCATTTTTATTTCTCATAAGGTTATGCAATAATTGTTTAATATTTAATTTTAATTACGAAATAAATAGAGGGGGGTGTGATTTATTGTTTAACACTATTTGTTAATGAATATAATAAAATATCTTTTTTTAGACTCAAATTACACTTGATATATTATTTCTAGATAAATCTACATAATTGTTTTTTAAGAATCAAATCCAGTAAAAAGATCATAAAACTTTCATTTTTAGTTGTAAATATATTTAATAATTTAATTTAAATCGAACTATATTTGTGTTAATAGTTTTGTTTTAAGTAAAGGTAAATTGAAAAGTACTTAGAATATTATAAGGAGATTTAAACGCTTTTTAATACTGTAGTTGAATAAACTTAAATCATAAATATGCTAAAAGATAAATACGATTATGTAATCATAGGAAGTGGTTTTGGAGGTTCGGTGAGTGCCTTACGATTAGCTCAAAAAGGTTATTCTGTTTTGGTAATCGAAAAAGGAAAATGGTTTAAATCAAAAGATTTTCCGAAAACAAACTGGAATCTAAAAAAGTGGCTTTGGGAACCTCGATTAAGGTTGTTTGGTTTTTTTAAAATGACGTATTTAAATCATGTAAGTATACTTTCTGGAGTTGGGGTTGGTGGTGGTTCTTTAACTTATGCTAATACGTTGCCTATTCCTAAAAAGGAGTTTTTTACCTCAGGAAGTTGGAATGGACTTAAAGATTGGGAAACAGAACTTGCACCGCATTATAAAGAAGCGTATCGAATGTTAGGTGCAGAAGAGAATCCATATTTCGGTCCAGCTGATCATTTAATCAAAGATTTGTCGAAAGATTTAGATAGAGAAGAACATTTTTCAACAACTAAAGTTGCAGTCCATTTTGGCAAACCTGGAGAAAAAGTAAAAGATCCATATTTTAACGGCGAAGGTCCAGATCGAGCTGCATGTAATTATTGCGGAGCTTGCATGACAGGTTGTAGATTCAATGCTAAAAATACGTTGGATAAAAACTATCTCTATTTTGCTCAAAAGCTAGGTGTAGAAATTATAGCGGAACATGAAGTGTTAGATGTGTTGCCTAAAAATAATGTGAATGGAAAATCTGGGTATGAAATTCATTTCAATAAAAGTACATCGAAATTTTCTAAAACAAAGAAAGTTGAAGCAAATGGAGTTGTATTTTCTGGTGGAGTTTTAGGAACAGTACCTTTACTGTTAAAATTGAAACAAAAGAAATCACTACCGAATCTATCTGAAATGGTTGGTGGAAATATTAGAACAAATAATGAGTCGTTATTATTACTAACATCAACAGAGAAGAAATCTAAAGATTATTCAAAAGGAATAGCAATAGGTTCGATTCTACATATCGATAAAAATAGTCATCTAGAACCTGTTCGTTATGGAAAAGGTTCTGGGTTTTTTAGAACACTAACAATTCCTTCAGTACAACATAAATATGCAATAGTTCGAATTTTAGGAGTTTTTGGAGTGTTGTTTAAATCACCTGTTCAGTTATTTCAAACAATATTTACAAAAGCCTACAGTAAACGAACAACAGTATTACTTTTTATGCAGACTTTAGATAGTACATTACGATTAAAATTAGGAAAAGTAACACAGTTGAAAACTGAAAAAGAATCTAACGAAGCACCAAGTGGTTTTATACCTGAAGCATCTAAATTGGCAAAAATATTAGGAGAAAAAGTTAAAGCGATTCCATTTTCGAATTTTGCAGATGTATTATTAGGAACTCCAACTACAGCTCATATTTTGGGTGGAGCAGTAATGGGGAAAACCCAACAAGAAGGAGTTATTGATAAAAACAATAAAGTCTTTGGTTACGAGAATATGTTTGTATGTGATGGATCGATGATTTCTGCAAATCCTGGAGTAAATCCTTCGTTGTCAATTACAGCTATTTCAGAATTAGCTATGTCTAAAATTCCAAATAAAATTGAAACTCAACTAACAAAATAAATAGTATTGAAAGCAAAACCGATTTTAGAAGAGTTTGAACTTCCTTGTGGAGTTATAATTAAAAATAGAATTGCAAAAGCAGCTATGACCGAGCGTTTAGCAAATAAAAAACAACACGCCACTAAAGCGATTGCTGATTTATATCAACATTGGTCTTCTAATGGAGCAGGATTATTAATTTCAGGAAATATTTTGGTAGATAAACGTTACAAAGAAGCTTCTGCAAATATTGTTCTAGAAGATGAAAGTGGTATTGCAGCTTTACAAGAAGTAACAAAAGTAGCAACGCAAAATAATACACATTTTTGGGCTCAAATTAATCATGCAGGTCGTCAATCGTCTATCTTTTCAACTTTCAAACCGATAGCTCCTTCTGCGATTCAGCTTAAAAAATTAATGCTGTTTGCTAAACCTAAAGCGATGTCTTTAGATGAAATTAAAGATGTTGAAAATCGTTTTGTAACCACTGCTGCTTTAGCAAAAAAATCAGGTTTTACAGGAGTGCAAATTCATGCTGCTCATGGGTATTTATTGAGTCAGTTTTTATCTCCAAAAACAAATAAAAGACAAGATGATTATGGAGGAGATATCGAAAATAGAGCAAGACTACTTTTTAATATTGTTAAACGAGTTCGTCAAACTTTAGGAGGTGATTTCCCCATCTCAGTTAAATTAAATAGCGCCGATTTTCAACGAGGTGGATTTAACGAAGAAGACGCAATGTTTGTAATTAAAAAGTTAGAGTATTTAAAGATAGATTTACTTGAAATATCTGGTGGAACTTATGAAAATATTGTCTTTCTAACAGAACGATACGAACGTGAATCAACATGTAAGAGAGAGGCTTATTTTCTTGATTTTGCAAAAAAAATCAAATCAGAAACAACACTACCAATAATGGTTACAGGTGGATTTCGATCTCAAAAGTTCTGTAATGATGTTTTAGCCAATAAAGAATTAAAAATGATCGGGTTTGCACGTCCATTTATTACTGATCTAAATTTTCCAAAGGCATTTCTAGAGGATGAGAATTATAGAGTAAGCGATGCTATTTTTGAGTTTAAAATTAAGAAAATGAAAGATTTTGCTGAAGCTGGTTTTTACGATTATCAAATACATCAATTAGCGAAAGGAAAATCATTAAAGCCAAACTATAATCCATATCTTGCCGTGTTAAGATTAACTAAGAATGAAATGGTAAAAGGTTGGTTTTAAGTTATGGGTAGAAAAGCAATAGATAGAGAAAGAAAACAACTGTCTAAAAAAGCAGAAGTTTGGGTTAAAGAGTTGTTTTACAAAGTGCAATATGAAAAACTTAATAAATTAACTTTAGATGATTTAGCAGCACTTATTCAAAAAAGTAAAAGTACAATCTATACTTATTTTAAAACTAAAGATGAGATCTATCAAACTATGGTAACTATGGTTTTGAATGATATTCAAGAAGTAGTTTTTGATGAGTTACCTAATGATTCCGACTTAGTCGTTTTGTATGAATCTATTTTATTAAAAATAAGTGATGCAATAGAAGGTATTTCAATTCATTTTTTAGATGAAATTCAAACTAATTTTCCGCAAATTTGGACTGAAATTAAAAGCATAACAGATAAAGTTTTAATTACTTTTTCTTTGATTTATGAAGAAGGTATGAAAACTGATGTTTTTACGAATTTGAATATTACTCTATTGTTAGCTATGGATAACGCTTTTATTATGAATATAATGACAGATCATGAGCGTTTTAAAGATGAAAACTTAAGCTTAAAAGATATTGTTTCACAATATTTACAGTTGAGAATTAAAGCTTTGACTAGTCCTAAATAACCGTTACAGTTATTTATTGATTAAATATATTAAACATCATCTAAATCTATAGCTTTAGATGATGTTTTTTTTCGATATGATTTTATCTTCATTTTATTTTGTTGATGTGCCTGGTTAGGAGTTTTAAAATGACATGACCAATGCGGTCTTTTAGAGTTATAAATAGTTATTGATTGCTTTACTATTTTCTTCATTATCTTAATATCTAGATTTGTGGTAGCAATAAAGAACTCTTGTTTTAAGATTCCATTAACCCGTTCAGCTATCGCATTTTGATATGGATCGTATGATTCTGTCATACTACATTTAATATTATGTTTTGATAAAATATTTTGATAGATGTTACTACAGTACTGCAATCCTCTATCTGAATGATGGATAAGTTCCTTCTCTGGATATACTCTATTTTTCATAGCTATCTCCAAGGCTTTTACCGTTGAGCTTACTTCTAAAGTTTTATCCAAATGATATCCTATGATTTTCTTAGAATATGCATCTGTAATTAATGATAAATACATAGGGTTCTTACGATTGCCTAAATATGTAATATCTGCTACCCATACTTGTTCTGGTCTATTTATTTCCAGATTTTCAATAAGATTAGTATGTTTTCTAAAACGATGATGAGAGTTGGTTGTAATGTGATAACTCTTTTGTCGTTTTATCAATAGTTTATTAGCTCGTAAAATATCAAATAATCGATCTCTTCCAACAGCTAAACTGCTTAATTCCTCCGAAAGAAGATAATACAGTTTTCTTGTCCCAATACTTGGTTGTTCCATTCTTACACGCTTAACCAATTCAACAACCTTATTGGCTATTGATTGAGATTTCTTAACTCTATAGTTAGCTCGATAATAGACCTGTCTGCTAAACCCAAGTAATTTACAGGTAGAAGAAATACTTTCTTTCTTTTGTAAAACAAACATATCAATTACTCGGTTTTGGAGTTTTTTCTAATAGGAATATTATACTCTTTCTCAGCTAAATCAATCATCATATCAAACAGTATCGCTTTCTTCTCTGATGCTGCTGCTTGAGCTTTTAAACGATTGTTTTGCTTTTCTAATTGACGTAATTTTTGCTCTAACTCTAATAATTTTTGTTCTGGTGATTTTGGCATATTAGATGGTGTTTGATCAGTCCAATCAAAGTTACCATATTTTCTCAACCATACTAAAACAGTACTTCTTCCTTGAATCCCATATTTAAGTTGAGCTTGTTTGTAGGTTAATTCGCCTTTTTCTACTTCCGATACAACCGAAAGTTTAAAACTCATCGTATAATCTTTCTGAGTACGTTTGCGGTAAATGTTGTCGTTCATAAGGTTACAAATTTGTGTAACGCTATTTCAGGACGAGACACTTTAACAAAATAAAAAAGGATCAAACGGCGTTTGATCCTTTTTTATATAATTGAAGTTTTTAATATGGGATAACAATTGCTCCCGAAAACTTTTCTTTAATTTTATTTAAAGCTCTATCAGCTTCTAATTTGGTGTTAAAACGACCAACTTTTACTTTCCATTCAGGCAATTCATAACTCATTTTTGGTTTTCCAAACTCAGAAAACTTCAACATAAAGTTATGTTTAATGTTTTTTGCACGTTGTTCGTTACCATTATACAACTGAATTCTATATCCAGTTCCATTCTTTTTATTGTACTTTCTTTTTTTAGCTAAGAGTGAATTAATACTTTGATCACTAGTGTAATTAGATTGTGAATGACCAATGCAAAATCCTAAAATTAAAAACAATATAAATGCTAAAATTTTACCGTTTATCATATTTCGTTTATAGTTTTTACAAAAGTAACGACTTGTCATCTAATAGATTGCTAAAATTATTTATTTAGAATCGATATAAATTGCAAATTAGGAATCTCTTAACATTTCACATTTTAAAGAGAAGTAGTAATTTTGTCCGAGTTTAAGCACCTGGTAATTTTTTACCACAAGTGTAAACGTTATACAAAATAGATACGAAATATATATTTTTATAGTATGAAAAGTGTGAATTATCACAGTAAACTTAGTCGAGTACTACTTAATAGCCTTACTTTCTTATTCGTTTTTTTAGTAAGTATTTCTATAAATGCTCAAGATGTCGATAAGGATCGACAAAAAGCTGGTAGAAAATTATTTAATGCAAATTGTGCTTCTTGTCACAAACTTAATAAGGATGCAACAGGTCCTGCTTTAGGAGGTGTTGAGAGTCGATTGGAGAATGCATGGTTAAAGAAGTGGATCCGTAACAATGCTCAGTTGAGAGCTTCAGGAGATGCTTATGCAAACGAGATTTATAACAAATGGAAGCAGTCAAATATGACAGCTTTTCCTCAGTTTAGTGATGAGCAAATTGATAATATTTTATATTATACGACTGTTGGTGACCCAATAAAGGATAAAGTTGTTATAGATAACAATGGAGGCGGTGATCAAGGAGGTTCTGCGCCAACATGGGTGCTGTGGATATTAGCTGCGGCTATTATCGTTGCTTTCTTAATTATTGCAAACTTACTTAAAACTGTAAGTGAATTAAAAGGTGCGCCTAAGACTCCAGGTTTAATGGGGCAAGCTGCAGAATTATGGGAAGGGATTAAAAAGAATACATTTTTACACGTGTTGTTTGTAATCTTCGGAGCATTAATTACTGCTTATGTGTTATTTGGTACTTTATTTAAAGTTGGTGTAGATCAAGGTTATCAGCCAGTACAGCCAATTTTATTCTCGCATAAAATTCACGCAGGAGATAATAAAATCGAATGTCAATACTGTCACTCTGCTGCTAAGCATAGTAAGCATTCAGGTATTCCTTCTTTAAATGTTTGTATGAACTGTCATAAAAACATTTCTGAAGTAGCTGAAGATACTAAAGTAGTATTAGAAGATGGAGGAAGAGTAGTTGGTAAAGCAGAATTAGATAAAGAAATCGCTAAAATCTACGAACATGTAGGTTGGGATGCAGAAAAATTAGAATATACTGGTGAGCAAAAGCCAATTGATTGGGTTAGAATTCACAACTTGCCAGATTTTGCATATTTTAACCACTCACAACACGTTACTGTTGCAGGTGTTAAATGTCAGAAATGTCACGGTCCAGTAGAAGAAATGGAAGAGTTGTATCAACATTCTCCATTAACTATGGGATGGTGTATCGATTGTCACAAGGAAACAAATGTTGACTTGAAGGGTAATGAATACTATGCTAAAATCCATAAGGAGTTAGCTGAGAAGTATGGTGTAGATAAAGTTACCATCGCTCAATTAGGTGGTAAAGAATGTGGTAAGTGTCATTACTAAAAATAATTAATTAAGAATTCTATAATTGAGAGTGTAAAAGCTCTCAATCATTTAATAAAAACAAATAAATGGCTTCAAACAAAAAATACTGGCAAAGTGTTGAAGAACTTAATGAAAGTTCAGTTGTTGAAACGTTACGTGGTAAAGAGTTTGTTCAAGAGCTTCCTACAGACGAGTTCTTAGGAGACAAAGAAACTCTTGAAAATTCTTCAACTTCTCGTAGAGATTTCTTGAAATATGTAGGTTTCACAACAGCAGCAGCTTCTTTAGCAGCATGTGAAGGTCCAGTAAGACAATCGATTCCTTATGTAGTTCAACCTAATGATATTGTAGTTGGTGTAGCAGACTGGTATGCAACAACAATTTCTGATGGTTTCGATTTTGCCAACGTATTAGTTAAAACTCGTGAAGGTCGTCCAATCCAAATTATGCCAAATAAAGAGGCAGGAGGAACTACTACAGCGAGAGTTCAGGCATCAGTTTTATCATTATATGATGAGAAATTAAGAGTTAAAGAACCTAGAAAAGGGGAAACTCAAGTTTCTTGGGCAGATGCAGACAAAGAAATTATAGCTAAGTTAGAAAGTTTAAAAGCTTCTAACGGATTAGTATATTTAATGACAGGTACTTTAGCAAGTCCGTCTACTGAAAAAGTGGTTGCAGATTTTATTGCTAAATATCCTAATGTAAAGCATGTTGTTTACGACGCAGTTTCAGAAAGTGGTACTGCTGATGCTTTCGAAGCAATGTATGGTAAACGTGCTTTACCGAATTACGATTTAAGTAAGGCAGAAGTAATCGCGTCTTTTGGAGCAGATTTCTTAGGTGACTGGCAAGGTGGTTACGAGAAGTCTTATATTGAAGGAAGACAAGTAGATTCTGGTAAGATGTCTTACCACGTGCAAATTGAAGCAAATATGTCTTTAGCTGGTGCAAATGCGGATAAGCGTTTAGTAGCTAAGCCATCAACTCAAATGCACGCTTTAGTTAATTTATATAATGCAATTACAGGTGGAAGTTTACCTTCTAAAGAAACTCCAATTGATGCAGAAATTAAAAAATTAGCTAAAGATTTAAAGAAGGCTGGTAAAAAAGCAGTTGTTCTTGCAGGTATTAATGATAAAAATGCACAAACTATTGCTTTAGCTATAAACAAAGCTTTAGGAAGTGTTGTAATTGATACTGAAAATGTAAATTTATTACGCCAAGGTAGCGATACTAAAGTTGCTGAGTTAATTAAAGATGTAACTTCTGGTAAAGCTAAAGGTTTAATTACTTATAATGTAAATCCAGCGTATTCTGTAGCTGGTTTTGGTGATGCAGTTAAAAAGTTAGGTTTCTCAGTTGCATTATCTACTCAAGATGATGAAACAGCAGCAACTACTCAATTTACTTTACCTACTCCTCACAACTTAGAAAGTTGGGGAGATGTTATGGCAACAGTAGGAAAGTATAGTTTAATGCAGCCAACAATTGCTCCATTATTCAATACGCGTCAAGTACAAGATGTTTTATTGAAGTGGACTGGAGCTACTAAAAATTATTATGATACTCTTAAAGAATTTTGGAGTACTAACATATTAAATGGTGCTTCTTGGAATCAAGCGTTACACGATGGATTCTTTGCAGCATCAGTACCAGTTGTAGATGCTGTTGAAGCTGTTATAGAAACTTCATCTACTGAAGAAGGAGATGAGACTAGCGTAGCAACTTCAGGTGTTTCTGTTTTAGAAGCAGCTAAAGCAATTGCTAAAGTTCAAGGTTCAGAATTCGAATTAAACTTATATACTTCAGTTGCTTTAGGAGATGGTAACCAAGCAAACAACCCTTGGTTACAAGAATTCCCAGATCCAATTACTCGTGCTTCTTGGGATAACTACTTAACAGTGTCTCCAGTAGATGCAAAAGCATTAGGGTTTAAGAATCCAGTAAAAGATAATGGAGCTATCGACGGTAATTTTGCAGAAGTTACTTTAGGAGGTCAAACATTAAAAGTTCCAGTAATTATTCAGCCAGGACAAGCAAAAGGTTCTGTAGGTTTAGCTTTAGGTTACGGTAGAACTCAAAACTTAAAAGAAGAAATGCAAGTTGGGGTAAATGCTTACCCATTATATCAAAACAGAAATAACGTTCAGTTAGGAGTATCTATTAAAAACGTTGGTGGATGGTATAAGTTTGCTTGCTTACAAGTTCAAAGTACTTTAGCTGGACGTCATGATATTTTAAGAGAAGCATCTTTAAAAGATGTTAATAATAAGTCTTTAGATCCTAAGCATACTTGGAATAAGCCTTTCATGGTTTCTTATGATCACCAAGAAACTGAAGGAAGTAAAATAGATTTATGGGATGAACATGATAGAAGTTTAGGTCATCACTTTAACTTATCTATCGATTTATCTTCATGTACAGGTTGTGGAGCATGTGTTATTGCATGTCATGCAGAAAACAACGTTCCAGTTGTAGGTAAAGATGAAGTACGTGTAGGTAGAGATATGCACTGGTTACGCATCGATCGTTATTATTCTTCAAAAGTTCAAGGAGATATGACTATCGACGAATTCAAAGCTGAATTCAAAGCTGAATTAGTTAAGAAATACGAAGGTCTTGGAAATAATCCAGAAGAGGCTAAAAAGAATGCTGAAACTGAATTTAAGAAGTTTGCAGATCAAGAGTTAGAAAGAAGATATGCTACAGAAGTTTTAGGATTAAGTAAAGGTAAGTTATTTGATGCTTTAGAAAATCCAGCAGATAACCCTCAGGTTACTTTCCAACCAATGATGTGTCAGCACTGTAATCACGCGCCTTGTGAAACAGTATGTCCAGTAGCAGCAACTTCTCACGGTCGTCAAGGTCAAAACCAAATGGCTTATAACCGTTGTGTAGGTACTCGTTATTGTGCAAACAACTGTCCTTACCGTGTACGTCGTTTCAACTGGTTCAACTATGCTGAGAACGAAGAATTCGACTTCAACATGAATAACGAATACGGAAAAATGGTGTTAAATCCAGATGTAGTTGTTCGTTCTCGTGGGGTTATGGAGAAATGTTCTATGTGTATCCAAATGACTCAAGCTACTATATTAAAAGCTAAGAGAGAAGGAAGAGCAGTGAAGAAAGATGAATTTCAAACTGCATGTTCTCAAGCTTGTTCTACAGGAGCAATGACTTTCGGAGATTTAAATAACTCTGAGGATACAGTGAGTAAATTAAAAGAAGATAGAAGAGCTTTCTACGTGTTAGATTACATTGGTACAAAACCAAACGTAGTGTATCAAGTGAAAGTAAGAAATACAAACGAAGCTTAACAATTAATATAAGTAAATAGATTATGTCGGGTCATTACGAATCGTCTTATAGAGAACCTTTAATATTAGGAGATAAAAGCTATCACGATATTACTGAGGATATAGCAAGACCAATTGAAGGTAAAGCCAACAAAAATTGGTACATCGCATTCTACATTTCTTTAGCAGCAATGTTATGGGGATTTGGATGTATTTTCTACACAGTAGGAACAGGTATTGGAGTATGGGGGCTTAGCAAGAATATTGGTTGGGCATGGGATATTACCAACTTTGTATGGTGGGTAGGTATCGGACACGCCGGAACATTAATTTCTGCGGTACTATTATTATTCCGTCAGAAATGGAGAATGGCAATTAACCGTTCTGCAGAGGCAATGACAATTTTTGCCGTATTCCAAGCAGGTTTATTCCCAATTATTCACATGGGGCGTCCATGGAATGGTTACTGGGTTTTACCTATTCCAAACCAATTTGGTTCTTTATGGGTAAACTTTAATTCACCACTTTTATGGGACGTATTTGCGATTTCTACATATTTATCGGTTTCATTAGTTTTCTGGTGGACTGGTTTATTACCTGATTTTGCCACTATACGTGATAGAGCTGTAAAACCTTTCCAAAAGAAGATTTATGCTTTATTATCTTTCGGATGGTCAGGTAGAGCAAAAGATTGGCAACGTTTTGAGGAAGTGTCTTTAGTATTAGCTGGTTTAGCTACTCCTTTAGTACTTTCGGTACATACGATTGTATCTTTTGACTTCGCAACTTCTGTAAACCCAGGTTGGCACTCAACAATCTTCCCTCCTTATTTCGTAGCAGGAGCAATCTTCTCTGGATTCGCTATGGTACAGACTTTATTAGGGGTTATGCGTAAAGTAACTAACTTAGAAGCATACATTACTCGTTTACATATCGAGTATATGAATATCGTAATTATTTTAACTGGTGGTATTGTAGCTGTAGCTTATGCAACAGAATTTTTCATTGCTTGGTATACAGGTTCACCTTATGAAAACTATACATATTTATCTTTTGGAGCAGAAGCTGGTGCTTATGGATGGGCTTTCTGGTCATTAATGATCTTCAATATCATTATACCTCAGATTTTATGGATAAAGAAATTAAGAAGAAGTTTCTTAGTATCTTTCCTAGTTTCTATCGCAATTAATATTGGAATGTGGTTCGAACGTTTTGATATTATTGCAATTGTATTAAGTAAAGGTCAGTTACCATCAACATGGTGGCGTTTTGAACCAACATTCGTTGACGTTGGTATATTTATTGGAACAATCGGATTCTTCTTTGTATTATTCTTATTATATGCAAGAACTTTCCCAGTAATTCCAACGGCTGAGGTTAAAACGATATTAAAGTCATCTGGAGAGAATTTCAAAAAACAAAGAGAGGAGAACAATGAGCACTAATAAAGTAATTCACGCATTATATAATGATGATGATATCTTAATGGATGCCGTTAAGAAAGTAAAAGGAGAACATCATCATATTGAAGAGGTTTATACACCTTTCCCAGTTCACGGACTAGATAAAGCATTAGGGTTAGCTCCTACTCGTTTAGCTATAACTGCATTTTTATATGGTATCACTGGTACTTCAGTTGCAGCTTGGTTAACTTGGTATACAATGATTGCAGATTGGCCTCAAGATATTGGAGGTAAACCAAGTTTTTCTTGGGCAGAGAACATGCCAGCTTTCGTGCCAATTTTATTTGAGTTAACAGTGTTTTTTGCAGCTCACTTAATGGTGATTACTTTCTACATGCGAAGTAGAATTTGGCCATTCAAAGAAGCTGAAAATCCAGATCCAAGAACTACTGATGACCATTTCTTAATGGAAATTCCAGTTCATAATAACGAAGAAGAGTTAACAGCATTATTAGAAACTACTGGTGCTGTAGAAATAAAAGTTGTAGATAAGCATTAATATAAGATTATGAAGAGTTTAAAAATAGTTATTACTTTATTAGTAGTTGCAGTATTTGCCTCTTGTAACAACAAGCGCAAGCCACAAGTACAGTATATGCCAGATATGTATGTTTCTGTACCTTATGATGCGAATGGTGCTTCATCTGCAGGTAAAGTTCCAGTAAATAGATTACCTGTTGCTGGTACAGTTAGTAGAAATGGTGTTGTAGCTTATGATATTCCAAATTCTAATGAAGGATATGAAAAAGCTAAAGCAGAATTAAAAAGTCCATTAAAGAAAGATGATGAGAACTTAGCTAATGGTAAAAAAATGTACGGTATCTACTGTGCAGTTTGTCATGGTACTAAAGGAGACGGAAATGGAATTTTAATGCAGAGAGAAAAATTCTTAGGTATTCCAAACTACAAGGATAGAGATATCACTGAAGGAAGTATTTATCATGTTTTAATGTATGGTAAAGGAGTAATGGGATCTCATTCTTCACAACTTACTTACAAAGAACGTTGGCAAGTTGTACAGTATGTTCAGAAATTAAGAAGCGAATTAAAAAAATAAGTCTATAATAGATAGTTAAGATATGTACCAGTTTTCAGGAAAATTAAAAATGCTTGCTATTGGTTTAATGGTATTAGGACTAATTGGAACTGCTATTAGTTTCATGAATACTCCTAAAACATTACAAGAAGCAAAAGACATTTTAGCGGAACAAGAAGTATCTCATCATGGAGGACATGGTGGAGGTCATGGTGAAGCAACAAAAGAGCACCATGTAGATGCAGATCATAAAACTGTAGAGCATAAAGAAGATGCTCATAAAGATGATCATAAAGAAGTAAAAGCTGATTCTACAGCACATACTAACAATCATAAAGAAACTAAATCTGATTCTACAGCACATAATGAAGAAGTAGCTCATTCTACAGATCATCATGAAGAAGCTGCTAATCATGCGGAAGATACACGTTTAACTGATAGTTTAAACGGACACGTTGCTGAAAAAGCACATGTTAATACATCTTCTCATGCAGGAGGCGAACATCATGCAGAAGCAGGTCATCATGGAGATGATCATGAAAAACATGCAGAGCATGCGTTTCACCAAATGCGAAACAAGCCATGGTCTGCTATTTACGTTTCTTTAATCTTCTTTTTAGGTATTTCTCTTTTAGTAATGGCTTTCTATGCAGCACAAAGAGTTGCTCATGCAGGTTGGTCTGTTGTATTATTTAGAGTAATGGAGGCTATTACAGCTAACTTACATTATGTAAGTGTTATCATGTTAATTTTTATCATTGTAACCGCAATGCACATGAACCACTTATTCCCATGGATGGCAGAAGGAGTTTTCGATCCTTTAAGTGAAAATTATGATCCAATCGTAGATGGGAAAAAATGGTTCATGAATTTACCAGGATGGGTAATGAGAAGTATTTTCTATTTACTAGTATGGAATGGATTCCGTTACTTCATTAGAAAGAAATCAATCGAGCAAGATAATGGAGATTTAGCTTTACACAAGAAAATTTATAATACATCTGTAGTTTTCATTTTATTATTTATGATTACTGAAAGTATGATGTCTTGGGATTGGATTATGGGAATAGACCCACACTGGTTCTCTACATTATTTGGATGGTATGTATTAGCTACATTATTAGTGTCTGCTTTAACAGTTATTTGTTTAGTTACGTTATATTTAAGATCTAAAGGTCATTTACCATTTGTTAATGATAGTCACATACACGATTTAGCTAAGTTTATGTTTGGTTTCTCTGTATTCTGGACTTACCTATGGTTTGCTCAGTTTATGTTAATATGGTATGCTGATATGCCAGAAGAAACAACATATTTTGCTTTACGTTTTAAAGAATATGTAGTTCCTTTCATTGGAATGATTGCATTAAACTTCATTTTCCCAATTTTATTATTAATCAATAGTGATTTTAAAACTGTGCCTTGGGTTATAGTTATTGCTGGAGTATTCATATTAGTAGGACACTATGTTGATTTATTTGTAATGATTATGCCAGGTACTGTTGGTGCTCAATGGGGATTCGGAATTGGTGAAATAAGTGCTTTCTTATTCTTCCTTGGATTATTCATCTTTGCTACATTTAACGCATTCGCTAAGGCTAATCCAGTAGTTAAAGGAAATCCATTTTTACATGAAAGTGAAATTCATCACTATTATATTATAGAACATAGAGGAGAAGATAACGCTCATCATTAATAACAAGAATTAAAAAAATAAGTATATAACTATGCTAGCTTTATTTTATATTTTCATTGCAGTAGCAGTAGGAGTAAGTTTTTGGCAAATCACCCGCGTAATGAATTTACGCAGTGTAATTGCTAATGATGACGATAATAATAAACAAGGAAAGATCGCTCTAGGGTTTATGGTGTTTTTGTACGCTATGATGATCTATTGCTTATTGGCAATGAATGTAATCATGTTACCTGAAAGTGCTTCGATTGAAGGAGAACACGATGATAGACTTTTCAATATCACTTTTATATTAATAGGAGTTGTTCAGTTTATCATGCAATTCTTAATTTTCTTCTTTACTTATAAGTACAGAGGAAATAAAGACAAGAAAGCTTTATTCTTTGCTGATAGTCACAAGTTAGAGTTAATTTGGACAGTGATTCCAGCAGTAACAATTGTATTATTAATTGGATACGGTTTATGGCAATGGAATAACATCATGTATGTTGGAGATGACGAGAATCCTATTGTTATTGAGGTGTATTCTCAACAATTCCGTTGGGATGCTCGTTACGCAGGAGCTGACAACGAGTTAGGTTTAGGTAACGTTAACTTTATCGATATCAACAAGACAAATACGATGGGAGTTGATATGTCTGATCCTAAAGCTCAAGACGATAAACAAGTAACAGAATTATATCTTCCAAAAGGAAAAAAGATATTATTTAAGTTCCGTTCACAAGATGTTTTACACTCGGCTTATATGCCTCACTTTAGAGCTCAAATGAACTGTGTACCTGGTATGGTAACTCAATTCTCTTTTACGCCTAAATTTACTACTGAGGAAATGCGTAAAAATCCAGAGGTTATCGCAAAGGCTAAAGGAATTAATAAGATCAGACAGGCGAAAGGTGAAGATCCTTATGTGTTTGATTATTTATTATTATGTAACAAGATTTGCGGAGCTTCACACTACAACATGCAAATGAAAATTACAGTTGTAGAAGAAGAAGACTACAAAAAGTGGTTAGGAGAGCAAAAAACATTAGCTCAAAGAATTCAATAAGATTTTAAGTAAAAATTTATTAAGAAAAAATAAATTATGTCAGGAGAACATCACCATCACAAAGAAACATTTGTAACAAAGTACATTTTTAGTACTGATCACAAGATGATTTCGAAGCAATTTCTGATCACAGGGATGTTTATGGGTATCATTGGAGTATTTATGTCAATGTTATTCCGTTTGCAAATTGCATGGCCAGAAAAATCGTTTTCTATAATTACAGCATTTTTAGGAGATCACCAACAAACTGACGGTGTAATGAATGCAGATACTTATCTAGCATTAGTTACAATACATGGTACTATTATGGTATTCTTTGTATTAACTGCAGGTTTAAGTGGAACGTTCTCTAATTTATTAATTCCATTACAGATTGGAGCAAGAGATATGGCATCAGGTTTTTTAAACATGGTATCATATTGGTTATTCTTTTTGTCTTCTGTAGTAATGGTTGTGTCTTTATTTGTTGAAGCTGGACCAGCATCAGCAGGTTGGACTATTTATCCGCCGTTATCAGCTTTAAAACAAGCGATTCCAGGTTCAGGTTTAGGTATGACTTTATGGTTAGTATCTATGGCGATATTCATTGCATCATCGTTAATAGGATCTCTTAACTATATTGTTACTGTATTAAACTTAAGAACAAAAGGAATGAAGATGACAAGATTACCATTAACAATGTGGGCGTTCTTTGTAACAGCTATTATTGGTGTAATCTCTTTCCCAGTTCTTTTATCTGCGGCATTATTATTAATATTCGATAGAAGTTTCGGAACTTCTTTCTACTTATCAGATATATTTATTTCAGGTGAAGTATTACATTATCAAGGAGGTTCTCCAGTATTATTTGAGCACTTATTCTGGTTCTTAGGTCACCCTGAAGTATATATCATTTTATTACCAGCATTAGGTATTTCATCAGAAGTAATTTCTACAAATGCTAGAAAGCCTATCTTCGGATACCGCGCAATGATTGGTTCTATTTTAGGTATTGCATTCTTATCAACAATCGTATGGGGTCACCATATGTTTATCTCAGGAATGAATCCATTCTTAGGATCTGTATTTACATTCACAACGGTATTAATTGCAATTCCATCAGCAGTAAAAGCATTTAACTATGTAACTACTTTATGGAAAGGTAACTTACAATTAAATCCTGCAATGTTATTCTCTATCGGATTAGTTTCTACATTCGTTACAGGAGGTTTAACAGGATTAGTATTAGGAGATTCTGCTTTAGATATTAACGTACACGATACATATTTCGTAGTAGCTCACTTCCACTTAGTAATGGGTGTATCTGCTTTATTCGGAATGTTTGCTGGTGTTTACCACTGGTATCCAAAAATGTATGGTAGAATGATGAATAAAGTAATGGGATATTGGCATTTCTGGTTAACTATTATATCTGCATATGGAGTATTTTTCCCAATGCACTTTATAGGGTTAGCTGGTTTACCAAGACGTTATTATACAAATACAAACTTCCCAATGTTCGACGATTTAACAGACATAAACGTATTTATGACTGTTATGGCAATCATTGGAGGTGTGGCTCAGTTAATTTTCTTAGCAAACTTCTTTATTTCTATGTATAGAGGTCAAAAAGCTACACAAAATCCATGGAAATCTAATACTTTAGAATGGACTACTCCAGTAGAACATATTCATGGAAACTGGCCAGGGAAAATTCCAGAAGTTCATAGATGGGCTTACGACTATAGTAAAGTTGATGATAACGGAAACTATATTCATGGAGAAGATTTCGTTTTACAAACAGTACCTTTAAAAGACGGTGAAGAACCATCTTAAAAAGTGTGAAATATAAAAACCAAAAGCCTTTCAATTATGAAAGGCTTTTTTGTTATCCATATTAATACTAATAAGTATATTAGCAGTACTGAATTTGATTTTAATGTATGAATGAGCATTTAAACCCTGAAAACACTAATTATTCTCATGAAGAAATGGACGTAGAAAAGAAACTACGCCCACTCTCTTTTGATGATTTTACAGGTCAAGATCAAGCCTTAGAAAATCTTAGAATTTTCGTTGAAGCAGCTAATCAAAGAGATGAAGCTTTAGATCACACCTTATTTCATGGTCCTCCTGGTTTAGGAAAAACTACTTTAGCACACATCCTAGCTAATGAACTTGGAGTTGGAATTAAAGTTACTTCAGGTCCTGTTTTAGATAAACCTGGTGATTTAGCTGGTTTACTTACAAATTTAGATGAACGAGATGTGCTATTTATTGATGAAATCCATCGATTAAGTCCGATTGTAGAAGAGTATTTATATTCTGCAATGGAAGACTATAAAATAGATATAATGATTGAATCTGGGCCAAATGCAAGAACAGTTCAGATTAATTTAGAACCATTTACTTTAGTTGGCGCAACAACTAGATCAGGATTACTAACAGCTCCAATGAGAGCTCGTTTTGGAATTAGTAGTCGTTTGCATTATTATTCTACGGAATTATTAACTACTATTATCCAAAGAAGTTCAGCAATTTTAGGCGTACCAATTTCAATGGAAGCTGCAATAGAAATTGCTGGTAGAAGTAGAGGAACACCTCGTATTGCAAATGCACTATTGAGAAGAGTACGTGATTTTGCACAAATTAAAGGAGATGGTAATATCACAATAGAGATAGCAAAATATGCATTAAAGGCATTAAATGTTGATGCGCATGGTTTAGATGAAATGGATAATAAAATTTTGTCTACTATTATTGATAAGTTTAAAGGCGGACCTGTAGGTATTACTACATTAGCAACTGCAGTTGCAGAAAATGCAGAAACTATTGAAGAAGTTTATGAACCTTTTTTAATTCAACAAGGTTTTATTATGCGAACTCCTAGAGGTAGAGAAGTGACAGATTTAGCTTATAAACATCTAGGAAGAATAAAAGGAACTAGTCAAGGAGAATTATTTTAAGTGAAAATACAAAAAATCATCCCTCTTTTAGAGTGGTTACCAAAGTACAAGAAATCTCAGTTTAAAGGAGATGTTGTTGCTGGTTTAACAGTAGCAACAGTTTTAATACCACAAGGTATTGCTTATGCTCTGATTGCAGGTTTACCACCAATTTACGGATTGTATTCAGCTTTAATTCCTCAAGTGATTTATGCGATATTCGGTTCTTCAAGGCAAGTAGCCATTGGTCCAGTTGCGACTGATTCATTAATAGTTGCTGCTAGTATATCTACAATAGCACTTATGGGATCTGAAAGTTATATTGCTATAGCAATTTTTTTAGCCTTATTAGTAGGTAGTATCCAGTTCTTAATGGGAGTTTTTCGCTTAGGTTTTATTGTTAATTTTTTATCAAGACCAGTAATTACAGGGTTTACTTCAGCAGTTGCCATAACAATAGGTTTAAATCAATTCAAAAATTTCTTTGGTGTAGATTTTCTACAAAGTGATCAAATTCATGTTTTACTTGAAGATATATTAAGTAGAATTACTGAACTCGAAACAAAAACAACTACTATTGGAATTGTCACAAGTATTATTATCATTGTATTAAGAAGAATTAATAAAAAAATACCAAACGCTTTAATAGTAGTCGTTTTAGGAATTGTTTTAATGTATGCTTTTAAAACTTTTTTCTTTGGAGTTGCTATTGTTGAGAGTATTCCTTCAGGTTTACCAAGTTTTGCAGTACCTGAGTTAAATTTTGGCTTAGTAAGAGAGTTATTACCAATGGCGTTTACTTTAGTAATGGTAGGTTATTTGGAAACAATTTCTATTGGTAAATATTTAGAAGCTCAACAAGATGAATATAAAATAGATCCTAACCAAGAATTAATAGCATTAGGATTAAGTAATATTTTTGGTTCATTCTTTAAATCGTATCCATCAACATCTAGCTTTTCTAGATCGGCAATTAATTTTGATGCTGGAGCAAGAACAGGAATAGCTGCATTTATTTCAGCAGGTTTAGTTGTACTTACTCTTTTATACCTAACACCAGTATTTTATTATTTACCCAAAACAGTTTTAGCTGCTATTATAATTGTAGCAGTTTTTAGATTGGTAAATGTTAAGGAAGCTCGATTTTTATGGAAGGCAAATATTCTTGATTTTTGGTTACTCATTGCTACCTTTTTTGCTACATTATTTTTCGGTATAGACTATGGTATTTTAATTGGAGTAAGTTTATCTTTAATTGTTTTGATTTTTAGAACATCTAGACCTAATGTAGTGGAATTAGGAAAAGTACCAGATTCCGATTTTTATAGAAACAAAAACAGATTTAAGGAAGTTATTTTAGATAATGAAGTTCTTGTGTTTCGTTTCGATGCTCAAATTTTTTATGCTAATGCAAGTTATTTTAGAGAACGATTAGAGTATATGGTAAAAGAAAAAGGAGAAGAATTGAAATTAATTGTTCTAGATGCGGAGAGTATTAATAGAGTAGATAGTACAGGAATTGAAATGTTAAAACAACAAATTCAATTCTATATGAAAAAAGAAATAACATTTTATCTTGCAGGTGTAAAAGGACCGGTAAGAGATGATTTATTTAGAGGCGGTTTATTAGAAATTATAAATTTAGATCACTTTTTTATGCGTGTTAATGGCGCAGTAACATTTTTTAAAACAGGAGACAATACAAATCAAAAAAAATACGCTCAGTACATTCATCAAGCGTACAAATAAAAGACATTGAATTATGAAGATTGAACAAATTTATACGAACTGTTTATCACAAGGAACATATTATATTGAAAGTAATGGAGAAGTCGCTATTATAGATCCATTACGAGAAGTACAACAGTATATCGATAAAGCAGAAAAGAATGGAGCTGTTATTAAGTATATTTTCGAAACACATTTTCATGCCGACTTTGTTAGTGGACATATAACACTTGCTGAAAAAACGGGAGCAACAATTGTATATGGTCCAACAGCAATCACTAATTTTGAAGCACATATAGCTAAAGATTCTGAGGTGTTTAAAGTAGGGGATATTAAAATTATAGCATTGCATACTCCAGGTCATACAATGGAGAGTACTACTTATTTACTAAAAGATGAAAATGATAATGATTATGCGATTTTTAGTGGAGATACATTATTTATTGGAGATGTAGGAAGACCAGATTTAGCTCAGAAAGGTGATATAACAAAAGAAGATTTAGCAGGTTATCTTTATGACAGTTTACGAACTAAAATAATGCCATTACACGACAATGTAATTGTTTATCCAGCACATGGAGCTGGTTCTGCATGTGGAAAGCATTTAAGTAAGGAAACTGTTAGTACTATAGGAAATCAAAAGAAAACAAATTATGCTTTAAGAGCAGATATGACTAAACAAGAATTTGTAAAAGAAGTTACTGATGGTTTATTACCTCCACCAGAATATTTTCCTTTAAATGTTAAACTTAATAAAGAAGGTTACGATTCTATTGATGATATTATAGAAAAAGGAACAAAAGCCCTTTCGATAGAAAAGTTTGAGTATATAGCAAATAAATATGAAGCTTTAATTTTAGATGTAAGACATCAATCTGATTTTATAAAAGGATTTATACCTCAATCAATTTTTATTGGTTTAAATGGATCTTTTGCGCCTTGGGTTGGAGCATTAATACGTGATACCGAACAACCAATTGTTTTAGTTACACCAGAAGGTAAAGAAGAAGAAACAATTACAAGACTAGCCAGAGTAGGTTTTGATAATGTTTTAGGATATCTGGAAGGAAGTTTTAATAGCTGGAAGAAAGCTAATAAAGATTTCGACACGTTACGTTCTGTTTCTGCAAGTTATTTAGAGAAAAAAATTCAAGAGAATGTAACTGTTTTTGATGTTAGAAAACCAGGTGAATATAATTCAGATCATATAAAAGATGTCGAAAACACACCATTAGATTATTTAAATGATTATATTAGTGTGTTTCCAAACGCTAACGATTTTTATATTCATTGTGCAGGTGGATATCGTTCAGTTATAGCTGCTTCAATATTAAAATCTAGAGGATTTCATAATGTGATAGATGTAGCAGGAGGTTATAAAGCGATTAAAGAAACCAATATTCAAAGAGAGCAATCGTTATGTGTTTCAAAGTAATTGAAACATGAGAAAATTCATTTTAGGGTTAATCGGGATTTGCATTTTATTTTCTTGCGCGAATAGTAATGAAAATGTAAAGACTATTACCGTAGATGATTTAAAACTCAAAATACGAGAAGATAAAAACATCCAGATTTTAGATGTACGAACTTCTTCAGAAACTTCCGACGGTGTTATTTTTAATGCTATTCAAGTAAATTTAATTTTTAATAGTTTTGAAACTAGGAGTATAGATGTTCTTAATAAAGATAAACCAGTGTATGTATATTGTCGATCTGGTAGGAGAAGTAAAATTGCTGCTGGTATTTTAGCAGACAATGGTTACGATGTATATAATGTTAAAGGTGGTTATGTTGCTTGGGAAAAAGCATTAAAAAATAATTAAGAAAAAACCGAGTGAATTCACTCGGTTTTTTTATTGTTTAGAACTTTAATGTTGCTCCAATTAAAAAGTTTCTAGTTGCTTGTGGATAAAACCCTGCGCCGTCAACTGTAGTTGTAACTCCTGGATTTGACCATGTATCATCAAAGAAGAAATAATATCCTCTATCGACATATTCTCTATCAAAAATATTATTTACTAATCCTGTTAAAACTATAGAATCAAAAATCTTATTAGTTTTTATTTCATAAACAACGTTTAAATCACTCGTAAAATAACTATCTAGTCTTTCATTATCAGAAATTCTTCCGCTTAAATTTCCCATGAATTGTTCTCCTACAAATTTTGATAAAAATGAAATCTGTAAATTTTCAATAGGTTTATAGTTTAAAGCGTTACCAACAATTACATTTGGAGAAAAAGAAATATCTGTGTTTCCTAAGTTTTCTATAGAACCATCGATAGGAACTCTAAAATCACGATTCTTATTAGCACTAAAAGCTACATTTGGTTGTATCGATAAAAAGTCAGTTAAAATTACACTAGCATCTATTTCTAAACCTAATCTATAGCTACTTCCACTAGTTTCTCTAAGTGGCTCACCAACATTGTTAATTGCTCCCGATAATACCAATTGATTTTTATAATCCATGTAGTATACATTTGTATTAACTTTAATACTACCTGTATTTAATCTCCAACCTAATTCGAAATCATCTAAAGTTTCATGTTGTGAATTACCTCCTTCAAAATCGTTTCTATTTGGTTCTCTGTTAGCTCTTGCATAAGATGCATAAAGACTATTATTATCGTTTACTTGATATGTTAAACCTAATTTCGGATTGAAAAAATTAAAATCTTTGTTAACATCTAATGGATCACGATCAGAAGTTAATCCGTTTGTTCTGTAGCTAACAAATCTTCCTTGTAAATCAACATAAGCATTAAATTTATCATTTATATTAATGTTAGCTTTTACAAAAGAACTTAAGTCGTGCTTTTTAGCATTACTAAAATAATAACGATCACGAATATTAGTATCTGGAGCTAAATCACTTCCCCAGATTATTTCTCCATAATGATCGTTGCTATAATTACTATAAGATCCTCCAGCAATAATTTCTAATCCTTTTAATGTATAAGTTGCAGAAGCATTAACTACATAAAAATGATTATCTAACCATCTACGAACAATTACATCACTATTGTCAGCAATAAGATTATTAAAATCAGCAGCATCCTCATCTTCTTTAAACTGCTCAAAATATCCTTTACCACGTGTGTAGTTTAAACCAATATTTGTTGAAATTTTATCGCTAAATTTTTCATTCCAATGTAGCTGATAATGATCTTGCCAATAATTATCAGTTTCGTTATCGTATAAGTAATGATTATACCTTCTGTCAGAATTTCTAATGTTTTCTGTTTGTTCAGGAGTTAATTCATTATTTATAATAAAATCTTCAATTCCTTGTTGATCTCCAGTTAATCTTACTTCTGGTGTTCCATACCAAGCCTGATAAGTTTTTTCATTTCCACCAAAAACAATAGCTTTTATTAAAGTATTATTATCAATATAACTTCCTTGTAAAAAGTAAGATTTTAAATCTGTAGAAGCTCTATCGATATAACCATCTGAATATATGTTAGATAATCGTCCAGATAACTCAAAGTGATCATTTAATAAACCAGTAGTAAACTTTACAGTATGTTTTCTAGTACCAAAAGATCCAAATGAATTTGATACTTCACCACCAGCTTCTTCAGAAATAGCGTCAGTTAAAATATTTAAGCTAGCTCCGAATGCTCCAGAACCATTTGTAGATGTTCCAACACCTCTTTGTAATTGTAAACTTTGTGTTGAAGAAGCAAAATCACCTAAGTTTACCCAAAATGTACCTTGACTTTCAGCATCATTATACGGAATTCCGTTAATTGTTACATTAATTCTAGAAGCATCAGAACCACGAACTCTCATATATGTATATCCAACTCCAGCTCCAGCATCAGAGGAAGAAATTACAGAAGGCAAATAGTTTAACAAAACTGGAATATCCTGACCTAAATTACGTTTTTCTATTTCTTTTTTACTTACATTAGAATAAGTCATAGGAGTTTCTTCTTTAGCTCTAATGGAAGAAACTAAAACTTCATCTAAAACATTTTCTTCTGAAGTAAGTTGAATAACTAAATCTTTTGAGTTAGTAGAGATTTTCTTTTTAATAGTTCTGTATCCTAAATAAGAAACTTCAAATAAATACTTTCCTTCAGGTAATTTAATTTTAAAATTTCCATCAGCATCTGTTGTAGATCCTTTCTTAAGTTCACGAATAATTACTGTGGCACCAATTAATGGTTTTTTTGAATCGTCTACTACTTTACCTGATAACACTACAGATTGAGCTTGAACTGATAATGAGATTGAAAAAAATAAAAGAGGTACTAATATCTTCACTCTTTTACAAATGGTTAAAAATTTCATTTTAAATGAAGAATAAAAAGAGGTAATTATTCTATTGTATAATTTTGAATAATTAATTCATAAACACCGTTGTAAAAAGGCATAATTTATTAGCCTTAATTCTCTAGTGTGTTTTTCCCTAAACAGCATTACCTGTTCTAGGTTCAATGGGTATGATCTCAGCCTGAATTTAATTATGATTTTTATAATTCGTAATTAAAAACATGGCACCCCTTTGTGAGAACGCAACAAAGGTAAGTTGGTTTTTTAAATTATGACCTAATAATTAGAACTAATCTAACTTAGGTTTTTTTCTAAGTTGCTTTTTTAGAGATTGATTTTGTTTGTTTTTTGCCTTTTTAATTTTTGAATTTCTAGTAGGTTTCGTAGGTTTTCTCTTTTTTGTTCTTTTTAAACTACTGATAAGTAAATCAAAAAAATGAAGTGTTACGGTTTCTTTGTTTTTATGTTGAGATCTACTTTCTTGACAAGAAAGATATAAAACACCATTTTTAGAAATTCTATTCTCTAACTTGCTTAAAATTAATTCTTTTTCATTTACATTTAAACCTTCAGAGAGTTTGATATCGAAGTATAACTCAATTTTTGTAGCAACTTTATTTACATGTTGACCACCTGCTCCTGAGCTTTTAAGTGCTTTGAATTTAATTTCTTTTTGAATTATATTTTTATCCAAAGGCTAATACATTAATGTGTTTGGATCGATATTTTGATGTAGGAAATGTAAATCTAAATCGATTAGAGATTCAGAATAAGAATAGAGATTATCTTTGTTAAAAATTAATTCATCAATTATTTTTATAGCTTTTTTTAATCGAGTTTCTTTATTTCCTTTTAATACAACATATGGTCGGTTATATTTTTCCAGTGTATTTTTGAAGGCATTAAACATTTCTTCTCTTTGTTCTGGTCGATCACGTAAATCATCTTCTTCCCAAGGAGTATCAATATAAGTTAAGAAATAAATATCATAAGTATTTTTAATAGCATATTTATCAAGTAAAGAATCTACAAAGCCTCCATAATATTCTTCAGAGTAAACTTTAGTTTCTAATAAATCTGTATCACAAATCAATAATTTATCTGCTTTTTTAGCCAAAGAATTTTCTAAATTCATTTGCCCAATTGCAATAGGGATTATATCTTTTTTTTCGCAAGTTTTTCGTTCATTATTCCATTTGTTCTGTAAATATTCTCTTGCATATTCTGGTGCCCAAACTGTGTTATAGTGTCGGGCGAGCTGACGAGAAAGTGTTGTTTTACCTGTGCTTTCTGGGCCAAATAAAACTACTTTTACTAAATTAATTTCGGATTGTCTAAGCTTTTCTTCCATGCTAAATACCCTAATATTGCGATAAATGTAAATATTAAATATTGAAAACTCGTAAATGTAAAACCTTTATAAAGATACAAAGGAACAGAGATGATATCACCAATAATCCAATAAATCCAATTTTCTATTTTTCTTCTTGCCATTAACCACATACCTACAAAAAATACGGCAGTTGTAACTGTATCTACATAAGCTGTCCAATTATTCCATTTGTCGAAACTTATATAAACAACATACACAAAAATTAATGTAGCAATGAAAATAAGAACACTAAGTTTTTTTTCTTGTAAAGTAGTTCTTGAGATAGGATGTATTACATGTCCTTCTTTAGTTTGAGTCCAGATATACCAACCATAAATGCTCATAATAAAATAATAACCATTAATCATCATATCTCCTAAAAGCTCCCATTTTAATAAAAGATACACGAAAATGGCAGTGCTAATCATTCCAGTAGGAAACACCCAAATTTTATTTTGTTTAGAATACCAAACAGATAAAAAACCGAATATTACAGCAATAATTTCTAACCAAATATCTAAAGTGTCATAGGTTTTGTATTGGTTAAAGAAGAAATTAAAAATTTGGTTCATAGTCGCTTCTATCGGTTTTTACAATTTTCATTTGAAGCAACCCATTGTTTATGGATTCAAAAGCTTCTTTTACTTCTGAAGTTAATAGTTGCATCACTTTATCGTAATCTCCATAGACTTGAGTACTTAAAGGATTTTCTAGAACTGTGATTCCAGAAGCTCTTAATTTTTTAATGAAATTAATAATTGGCTCTTCAAAATTATCTTGAAGTGGAGTAAGTGTTAGCTCTACTGATATTTTCATTAGAATATTATTTCCGACAAAAATAAAGACTATTATTCAAATAGTCTTTTTAGATCTTCTTTAGTAGTTTTTTTCATGTTAATATTCAATGTAGCGTTATTCGTAGCTTCTTTCAATTCAATTTTATCATAGTAAATCTGATTTTTATACGAACCAACCACTAGAATATAAGTTTTTCCACTAATTGGGATTTGTTGAAATTTCAAATTATTATTTGCTCTAGGTTCATATATGAAAGAATTAAGATTATCATAGAAGAAATAAATGTCAAAGCCAGAAAAACGTTCTGTTTTTTCAACTAGTGAGAAATTAAGTTTCGATACATTTTTGACAAAACGATCTATATTAATCCATTGTTTATTTACATTACCAAGAATAAAAAAATCTTTAACAACAAGACCTTCTTTAATATACTCTTGGTAAGTTTCAAAACCTAATAGTTCCTTATTTTGCTTTTTATAATAAGGAATAGAATCTTTATTAACATAATCAGTCACCCAAATTCCACCACCAACAGGATAAGTGAATAGTTCATAATTCTGGTCGGTAATTTTCCAAGTAATGTTACTTGAGTAATCTGTTTCAGAAAGGAAAATATCATTACCCTTTAGCTTTCCTTTTGGAGGATATACTGCTATTCTTTCACCTTTTTTTAATTGTAGTTCTTTTCCGTTAGAAGTAAACTTAATTTTTAAAACTCCTGAAGATTCTAAAAGTTGATTATCGGTAGTCAAGGTTTGAATATTACGATATAAAATTTCTTTAAAATCGTATAACTCTATTAACTCTAATTGTACTTTATCAGTTTCTTGTAAATCAAATAAATCTCTTCTGAAGTAAAATTTGGTTCCATGTTTTCCTTCAATAAACTTATCATAGATTGTATCTAAATCAAAGAATTGTGATTTTTCTTTTTGAAAACTTGCGAAGTGATTTTTAGGAGTAAATGGTTCAAGTTTTTCTCGTTTACAACTAGCAATAAGTAAAATTATCCCGATAAATAATGTGTAATGTAGTTTCATAGTAATTCAGTTTTTAATAATGAGTAACGTGTAAACAAAACGCATACCAAACTTCAATAGAATTCAGTTTAGTTTAATTTTTGCCAAGTCACCAGAATATTAATTTTGATTACTGATTACTGATTACTGATTACTGATTACTGATTACTGATTACTGATTACTGATTACATTACTGATTACTGATTACTGATTACTGATTACATTACTGAATCAAAGCGCATATACACAGGTAAAATCTTCAATCTCTAAGAAACTAATATCAAAGTTAGAAGTTGTTCCTTCGTACAGAATTTTTCCAGTAGTAGTATCATTTTCGAAAGAGAAATCTTCTACATAAATATGATCTAGAAAAAGTAATTTTTTCTTTCCATAAATTTTATACAAACTCTCTTTTGCTCCCCAAACAATGGTTAATTTGCTAACCAAAGCATCGTGATTTGCTATAGATTTATATTCTTCTATTGGAGTAAATTTATGCGCAATTTTCACAATTTTATCACGTCTTTTTTCTATATCGATCCCTACTTTTTTTTCTTTAGAAATAATTAAAGCAGAAAAAGTAAAAGAATGAGTAATAGAAATATGAGTTCCATCTTTTAAATGGGGTTTGCCAAATTCATCATAAAATAAATCATGATCTTCATAACCTACTTCTCTTAATAAATGACGTACACTTAAGAAACCTCTCTGATGTAAATCAGATTTCATATTAGAAACGCGTTCCAAGCTCTGAGGAGTTAGATTGGTGTCTCGAAATAAGTCATCATAAGATTCTTCAATCTTCCAAATCAAAACTTTAGCAGTATTGTTAACAGTTATTGTTTTATATAGAGGCATGTTTTAGAAAGTTATTTTGTAATTTTGCAACTCAAATTCAAGTAAAATAAAGATACAAAAATATGAGCACAAAAACCGCTGCGTATGTTCCTTACAAAGTTAAAGATATTTCTTTAGCAGATTGGGGAAGAAAAGAAATCGAATTAGCTGAAGCAGAAATGCCAGGTTTAATGAGTTTACGTGAGGAGTATAAAGATGAGCAACCTTTAAAAGGAGCAAGAATTGCAGGATGTTTACACATGACGATTCAAACTGCGGTTTTAATTGAAACTTTACAAGCTTTAGGAGCTGAAGTTACTTGGAGTTCTTGTAATATTTTCTCTACTCAAGATCAAGCTGCTGCTGCAATCGCTGCTGCTGGTACTCCAGTTTATGCTTGGAAAGGAATGAACGAAGAGGAATTCGATTGGTGTATCGAACAAACTTTATTCTTTGGAGAAGATAAGAAACCATTAAACATGATCTTAGATGATGGTGGTGATTTAACAAATATGGTATTAGATAAATATCCAGAATTAGCTGAAGGAATCAATGGATTATCTGAAGAAACTACAACTGGAGTTCATCGTTTATATGAAAGAGTAAAGAACGGAACTTTACCAATGCCAGCTATCAACGTAAACGATTCTGTAACTAAATCTAAGTTTGATAACAAATACGGATGTAAAGAATCTGCTGTTGATGCAATTCGTCGTGCTACAGATGTAATGTTAGCAGGAAAAAGAGTTGTTGTTTGTGGATATGGAGATGTTGGTAAAGGAACAGCTGCTTCTTTCCGTGGAGCTGGTTCTATCGTAACTGTTACTGAAATTGATCCAATTTGTGCGTTACAAGCGGCAATGGATGGTTTTGAAGTAAAAAAATTAGAAACTGTTGTTGGAAATGCAGATATCGTTATTACAACTACAGGAAATAAAGATATCGTTCAAGGTCAACATTTCGAAGCAATGAAAGACAAAACTATCGTTTGTAATATTGGACACTTCGATAATGAAATAGACATGGCTTGGTTAAATGGTACTTATGGAGATACTAAAATTGAAATTAAGCCTCAAGTAGATAAATATACAGTTAAAGGAAATGATATTATCATTTTAGCTGAAGGACGTTTAGTGAATTTAGGATGTGCCACAGGTCATCCAAGTTTCGTTATGTCGAATTCATTCACAAACCAAACATTAGCTCAAATTGAGTTATGGAATAATATTGATGCTTATAAGAATGAGGTATATATGTTACCAAAACACTTAGATGAAAAAGTAGCAAAATTACATTTAGCAAAAATTGGTGTTGAATTAACAGAATTACGTCAAGATCAAGCAGAGTATATTGGTGTAACTGTTGAAGGACCATTTAAACCAGAACATTACAGATACTAAAAAATTAGTAGCTCGTTATATATCTAAAACCTCGCCATTGGCGAGGTTTTTTTATAATTATTTAATATTGAGTCTTCTTATATCGATATAACCAAGTGTACTAAATAATATAAGGTATAATAAACTGTATAAACTAATATTATTATAATTAGGATTTTGCCCGATAATATTATAAGCATAAGCGTAATATTGAGTAAAACTTACTTTTTGTGTTATTAAAACAATACCCACAACTAAAAGTAGTAAACCAATACTAATAGGTATAATAAAATTTTTAATTCTAAATGATAACCAGTATTGAATTCCAACTAAACCTAAAAATGGGATAAAACTTTTCGAAATGTTTTTAAAAATCAAAGAGTAATCAGGACTAAAAGAATTAAAATTTAAATCAGAATAAATTAAACCTAAAAGGTTCCCAGATATAATAATAGAAATATAAAATAAAAGATATATAGCTAATAAAAGTAAAATTATTAAAAGTAGTTTTCCAAAATAAATACTCCATTTTGGAATTGGTAGCGTAAATAAATATTTAAAAGTTGAAGATTTATGTTCTATTTGTACTATTAAGCTGATAATGACTATTGTGTAAATAGAAGTTAATAATGATAAACTATCTTCTTGATTTTTTATAAATTCTAACCAAGGATTAATTTCATCTCCTACAATAAATTTTTCATGCTTTAAAAGGTATAAAATAAAAAATACTAAAGGAAGTAGCAAAGCACATATTAACGATAACCAAAAACCCGAAGTGTTTTTTAGTTTTATTAGTTCGTTTTTTACTCCAGATATAAAATAGTTAATTGATTTCATTGATTTTGTTTTCAGTTAGTGATAAGAAAAAGTCTTCTAAATTATTTTTTATTTGAGATTGATAAACTTCAATGTTTTCATTTCTAAGAATGTCCAAAAGATTTGGGATCTCTTTTTTTGAATCTAGATTAATGCATAAGTTTTCATTATTAATTTTAAAGTTGAAAGATTTCTCGCTTAAAATTATTTTCGCCTGATTTAAATTATCTACTTCAATTTCAAGAATAATTTTATCATTTGTAGAATTTTTAAAAGAAGCAATTGTATCTTGAAATAGCATTTCCCCATTTCTAATAATACCAACATGCGTACATGTTTTTTCTATTTCGCTGAGTAAATGACTTGAAATAAAAAAGGTAGTACCATAATTTTGATTTAAATCTTTTATGAGTTCTCTCATTTCAATAATTCCTTTAGGATCTAATCCATTGGTAGGTTCGTCTAAAATGATTAACTCAGGTTTACTTAATAACGTAATGGCTAAACCTAAACGTTGTTTCATACCTAAAGAATAGGTCTTTACTTTTTTAGTTTTAGCATGGTTTAATTTTACAAGTTCTAAAACTTCATCAATTCTATTAGAAGAAATATTTTCACGATAATTTGCGGCTATTTTTAAATTATCTATTCCGCTAAGATGGTTATATAATGATGGATTTTCGATTAATACACCAATTTTTTCTAATATTTCAATTCGTGTTTTTGAATTAAAAGATTTACCAAAAAGCTCTACATTCCCACTATCCTTTTTTAGTAAGCCTAGAATTAATCGAATTGTAGTGCTTTTTCCAGAACCGTTAGGTCCTAGAAAACCATAAATACTTCCTTTAAAGATGTTTAGGTTTAAGTTTTTGATGTCGTTACCCTTCCGTGTGTAAGAAAAAGTAAGGTTTTCTGTTTTAATAACTTGTAACATAATACTTGGTTTATTTGTTATATATGAAAACGATCAACTTAAAAAACTGTTACAGAGTTTTTTTGAAGTATTAAAAACCACTGTAACAAAATTATTTTATACTCGTCTGTACTTTATAAATGGGTTAATTCTCTATCACTGAAGAAGAAATTGGGAGAATTAATATCAAATTTGTGTAGTAGAGCACATACTTCAGTCTTTAAGACGAAGTGTGTGCTCTTTTTTTTAATAATAAAAGTAAATTAAGTAATCATGAAAAAAGTAATCACATTTTTAATCGTGCTAGCATCGATTTTTACAATTCAAGCACAAGAGTATTCTTTTATACCTAAAGGACTTAAAGAATTGTCTTTTGAAAAATTGATGGAGAAAGGACCTCCTAGTAACTTAGAGTTAGTATTTTATGAGGATGGAACAAAAACGACTCTAGATGAAGTAATTCCTCTTATAATGAGCGGAGCTGTCTATCCAAGGATGTTTGTAGATAAAAAAGGGAAGTACAAAGCTTTAGTAATTATTGGAGGAAGATATTCTTTTTTACCAACAGGTTTAAAACCTATATCTATGGATGAGCTAAAAAGAAGAGGTGTTCCTAAATATCTAGAATTAGTATATTTAGAAGATGGAACAAAAGTGCCTTTTGAGGAAGGCGTAAATCTTATAAAAGAAGGAAAGGCAATGCCGCAGATGTTTGTAGATAAAAATGAAGTTTATAAAGCATTAGTTGTTTTAAAGTATAAAAACGATATAGATCCATACGCAGATATTAAAAACCCAACTGGAGAACAAGCAAAACCTTTTACTATTAAGAGTATAAATGGAGAAAAATATTCGTTACAAAATTTAAAAGGAAAAGTTATTGTTTTAAATTTTTGGTTTATAGATTGTATGCCATGTAGAGAAGAAATGCCAGATTTAAATAAATTAGAAAAAAAATATAGAAATAATAAAAATGTAGTTTTTTTAGGAATAGCCTTAGATAATAAAAATGCGATTAAAGAATTTATTAAAGATTATAAATTTACGTATAATCTAGTTTCAAATGGAACAAAGCTAAGTGAACTTTACGAGGTAAGTGTTTATCCTACACATTATGTAATTGATAAAAAATCTAAGATCAGTTACTTTTCTATAGGAAGTGGTAATAAAGTAATAACAGGAATAGATTCAGCAATTCAAAAATCATTGAATTAAATGTAAAAGTAAAAACCTCGTCATCGACGAGGTTTTTTGTTTTTACTAACTATTAGCAAATTCTATCATAAGTGTCTAAAACTCTATCAGCACCATCTATATTACCATTATCTAAATATCTTTCAGCTCTTCTTAATAAACGATCACATCTTCTTTCAGAAGGTCTTCCTCCATAAATTTCTAATTGTTCTGCTTTGTTTAAAGTTTTTCCTAAGTTTAAAAATTGGTTTTTCATGTTAAAATGTTTTTTCAAGTTCTATTGTTTGGTCACTCTATTGGCGCCAATAAAATATCCCAAGAATAGAAGGTTATTAAATCTATGATTATTTATTTTGAAAGTCATTCATAGCTTTATGACTTATAAAATTTATTGCAATTAATTTTACGCAATATATACAGAATTGAATGAAAATAACACCGTTTTTTGTTAAAAAAATATAAGATTTGTTAAGGTAACATGTAAATAATTGAAAGATAATTTTTAACATGAAAATTAGAAGTTAAAATAAAACTAGATAGATTTTATTACATTTATAACATTCAAATTAATTATACATGAAACCCTTCATAATTTTAAGTGTCTTTTTAATTTTTAGCTCGTGTAACTCACAGAACGATATCAAGAAAGAAGTAATTCCAAAAAAGAAAAAAGTAAAAGTGCTCGATTTACCCAAATTGAATTTGCAACAAGCAAATAAACTAGCAACATTACCAGTTCACTGTATAAATGTTGAATATCCCAATAAATTGAATCAAACTATTGGAAGTGGTAGAGATTTACAATCACCAAAAGAATTGCATCCAGCTTTTTATGGATGTTTCGATTGGCATTCTTCGGTTCATGGACACTGGAGTTTGGTTTCTTTGTTAAAACAATTTCCGGATTTAGATAATGCAGCATCTATCAAACAACAATTACTTCAGAATATTTCAAAAGAAAATATAGAAAGAGAAGTGGCTTATTTCGATGGGAAATACAATAAGAGTTACGAACGAACTTATGGCTGGGCTTGGTTACTTAAACTTGCAGAAGAATTATATACATGGAACGATCCGGTAGCCAAAAAACTAGAACAAAATTTACAACCGTTAACTAATTTAATGGTGAAAAAATATATGGAGTTTTTACCAAAATTAAGATATCCGATTCGAGTAGGAGAGCATACAAATACGGCATTCGGTTTAACTTTTGCTTGGGATTATGCGAATACAGTAAATAATACTGAGTTAAAATTACTAATTGAAACCAGAGCAAAAGAATTTTATTTAAAAGATCAAAATTGTCCGATCTCTTGGGAACCTAGCGGATTTGATTTTTTGTCGCCATGTTTACAAGAAGCGGCAATCATGAAACGAGTTTTATCTAAAGACTTATTTAAAGACTGGTTGAATAAATTTTTACCTCAATTATCAGATGAGAATTTTAAATTTCCAGTTGGAGAAGTTTCAGATAGAAAGGACGGAAAATTAGTGCATTTAGATGGAGTGAATTTCTCAAGAGCTTGGGCATTGTCTACTATAATTAGAGATTTATCAGAATACAATCACTTAAAAGTATTAATTAAAGAGCACATTGATTATTCATTGCCAAACCTTGTAGGTGATAGTTATGAAGGCGGACATTGGTTAGGTAGCTTCGCTATTTATGCTTTAAACTCCGTAAATCATGATTAAAAAATGGTTTAAGAATATTGGTCCTGGTACTTTAGTTGCTGCAGCTTTCATTGGCCCAGGAACAGTTACTTTATGCAGCATAGCTGGAGCAAATTTTGGGTTCAGCTTATTATGGGCCATGGTAATTTCTATTCTAGCAACTATTTTTTTACAAGAAATGGCAGCTCGTTTAGGAATCATTTCTCAAAAAGGATTATCTGAAGTTATTAGAAATGAAATTGAAAATCCTGTTGTAAAAAATATTCTTATAGTTTTAATTCTTGTGGCTATTGTTATAGGGAATTCATTATATGAAGCTGGAAATATTAGTGGAGGCGTACTTGGATTAGAAACAGTTTTAGGGCAATGGAGGTTTTCTAGCGGAACTTTTTCTATTAATTTTATAAGTGTTTTAATTGGTGTAATAGCGTTTATATTGTTATATATTGGAAACTATAAGTTTTTAGAAAAAGCTTTGGTAAGTCTCGTGATATTAATGAGTATTTCTTTTGTTACAACAGCAATAATTACCAAACCTAATGTACTTGAAATTATAAAGGGAATGTTTCTTTTTAAGGTTCCAGACAAAGGTTTACTTACAGTTATAGGTTTAATTGGCACAACTGTAGTTCCTTATAATATTTTTTTACATGCTTCTTTGGTAAAAGAAAAATGGAAAAACAAAGAAGATATTAGAGCTGCTAAAAAAGACACTGTGATTTCTATTTTTTTAGGCGGCTTAGTGTCTATAGCTATTATTATTTCTGCTGCGGCAATTCAATCTAATACAATTACTAATGCTGCTGATTTAGCTAAAGGTTTAGAACCTTTATATGGTAGTTTGGCCAAATACTTTTTAGCGATTGGCTTGTTTGCTGCCGGAATTACTTCTGCAATTACAGCTCCTTTGGCCGCAGCGTATGTAACTAAAGGTTGTTTAGGTTGGAATGTAAATTTAAAATCGAAAGAGTTTAGAGGAGTTTGGATTTTCATTCTAGTATTAGGGATTTTATTTTCTTCTTTAGGGGTAAAACCAATTCAAATTATTAAAGTAGCTCAAGTAGCAAATGGCTTGTTGTTACCGTTAATAGCAGGAATCTTATTATGGGTAATGAATAAAGAAAATATTTTAGGAAAGTTTAAAAACACGAAATTCCAGAATTTTATTGGACTGTGTATTTTAGCTTTTACTATTTTCTTAGGATTGAAGAGTATTTTAAAAGTATTTCAGGTATTTTAAAATGATAGATATTAATTGTGATGTAGGTGAAGGTGTAAATAATGAGGATAAATTAATGCCGTTAATTTCTTCATGTAACATCGCTTGTAATGCTCATGCGGGAAGTATTGAAATTATAGATCATGTAATTGCTTTAGCAAAAAAATATAAAGTAAAAGTTGGAGCACATCCTTCATTTCCTGATAGGGAAAACTTCGGAAGAAAGTTAATGGATATTTCCGAGGAAAAACTTCAAAAAAGTATAGAAGATCAACTTGAATTATTAATTGAAAGATCAAAAAAACAAAGTGTAAAAATTCATCATGTGAAGCCTCATGGAGCTTTATATAATATCGCAGCTAAAGATGAATACTATGCTAATATTGTTTTAAATGCTATAGAAAAAAAATTACCTAAAGCATTTTTGTACGCACCATACAATTCTGTAATTTCAAACTTAGCCGAAGAAAGAAATATTAAGGTAAAATTCGAAGCATTTTTAGATAGAGCTTATAATAACGATTTATCGTTAGTGTCTAGAAATTTACCAGGAGCTTTAATTTCAAACGAACATAAAGCTTGGGAACAGCTACAAAGAATGATTCAAAAAGAGGAGGTAATTTCAATTCAAGAAGAAGTGGTAAATATTAAAGCAGATACTTTTTGTGTGCATGGAGATAACGATCATGCAATTCAAATGTTGATATACATAAATGCTATGTTGAATGAGTTTGAAAGATAATTTAATATTTAAACGACTAGGAGAAAAAGCAATTTTAATTGAATGGAATAGCGAAGTGCAACCTTCTTTGATAGATGAAATCACAAGTTTTAAAAATGAAATTCTCGATAAAAAAATAGATCAAATTCAAGATTTTATCATAGGCTATACTTCTTTAGTTATTAAATACAAAGAAGAAATTATAGGTTTTTCAGATGAAATAGTAGCACTCCAAAAAATCTATTCTGAAAAAGAGGAAGTAAGAAAAGAAACTAAATTTATATGGGAAATTCCCGTGTGTTATCATGTCGATTTCGGATTTGATTTACCAGAAATGAGTAAACAATTAAATGTATCGATTAAAGAATTAATCGATATTCATAGCACAACATTGTATACCGTGCATTTTATTGGTTTTTTACCTGGTTTCTTATATTTAGGAGGATTGAATACTAAACTTTTCATACAACGAAAAGCAACACCTTTACTAAAAGTCCCAAAAGGAGCAGTTGCAATTGGCGGAAAACAAACAGGGATATATCCTGAAGAAAGTGCTGGAGGTTGGCAAATTATAGGAAAAACTCCGATTAACTTTTTTAATGCAAATAAAACGATTCCTTGTTTTGCAAAAGCGGGAGATAAAATTCGTTTTAAATCTATAACGAAAGAAGAATTTATTTCGTTAGCGCAAAGCATATCAGAAGGAAGTTACGAATTACATAAAACCGAATGGTATGCTTAAAGTTTTACATCCAGGTTTTTTTTCTACAATTCAAGATCAAGGAAGATTTGGTTATGCACATTATGGAGTTCCAACTTCTGGAGCAATGGATTTATATGCACATCAATTAGCTAATGCAATTCTAAATAATAATCAGAATGCAAGTACTATTGAAATTACCTTCGGAGGTGCGAAATTTCAATTTTTAAAACGAACTCAAATAAGTATTACAGGAGCAGATTTTAATCCAAAAATCAATGGAAGCTCTATTGAAACAAATAAAAGAATTACAGTTAATGTAGGTGATGTTTTATCTTTCGGAAAAAGAGAATACGGATTGAGAACATATCTTGCTGTTTTAAATGGTTTTGAAGTTGATACAGTTTTGGGAAGTAAAAGTTTTTATAAAGGAATAACCGCGGAAAACGTGTTAAGAAAAGGAAATGAAATTCCATTTTTTGAAAGTGATGAAGGAAACTATGAGACTCATGCCAGAATACATGTAAATACAGCTCATTTTACAAGTCCAATATTGAATTGCTATAAAGGACCTGAATTCGATTTGCTTTCATTAAAACAAAGAGAAAAGCTCTTAGAAAAAGACTTTAAAATATCAGTTAATAATAGTAGAATGGGTTATTTCTTAGAAGAAACAATAGAAAATAATTTTCCACCGATGTTGTCTTCAGGTGTTGTACCAGGAACAGTACAATTAACACCTTCAGGAAAATTAATTGTATTAATGCGCGATTGTCAAGTTACAGGTGGGTATCCGAGAGTTTTACAATTAACATCAGAGGCAATAAACCAACTAGCACAGAAAACTACTCAAGATACAATACGTTTTAAAATAAAAACACCCCATTAAAAATGGAGTGTCAATATTGTATATTTATTAATTGATTAAATTCCGTTCTCAGTAAATAAATCTTTAAGAGCAGGGTCAGAAGGCCTTGGAGCATCAGGACTTACAATATTTCCTTCTGGATCAATTAAGATAAAACGAGGAATATCGTTAATGCGATAAGCATTTGTAAAATCTTTATTCTCATTGGCAAATAATTGAACACCACCTAAGTTTTTCTCTTCAATCATATCACTCCAAGTAAAATAATCGTCTCTTTTATCAACAGAAATACTAACAAACTCAATATTTTTATCTTTATATTCTTCTTCAATTTTGTGTAAAAAAGGAATTTGAGCTAAACAAGGAGGACACCAAGTTGCCCAAACATCTATGTATACATATTTTCCTTTAAAATCATCTAAAGATTTTGGAGTTCTATCAGGTGTTTCATAACCAGTAAATTTAGGTGAAGGTTGTCCTTTTCCTAAAGTTGTTTTAAAATATAGTTTATCACTGTGTATTTTCACAAGTTGTGCTTCTAAATTTTCAATGTTCTTTTTTTGAATACTAACAAAAGCTGTATCTAAAATTTTATTTTCTAATCTAGTATTAAATGCAGAAACGTAAGTATTCAATTTAGAATCAAACTCATTCTTTGGTAATTCTATCATTTCTTTTACTCCTGCATTAAACTCAATCTGATTTTGAGCTGTTATAGATAAGAAGTTACTTTCAGCTGCTCCTTTACCAGCAAATAAAATTGATTTTCTAGGCTCGGCAGCATTAATATTCATTGTGATTTCATCTCCATTTCTAAAATATGCAGTAGCATAATTTGTTCCATCGTAAAGAGAAAAGAAACCGTTGCTTATTTTTAAAGTATCTTTAAAAGTTCCGTCTTCATTTACTTTTATTGTTTTTTGATATCCTTTTTGAGGATTTGCTACTACTAATGAATCAGAGTTTTTATTTTCTATTTTTCCAGAAAAACTAACAAAATCGTTGTTCTTACAAGAAAAAAATAAAGTTGCTGAACACAGTAAGTAAATAACTTTTTTCATGAGATTAGGGCTATAAGTATTTTGGAGTAGTAAAAATAAGAGAAAAACTTTACATATAAGATTTCTTTCAAATCATAGTGAATAAAAATAAAAACCTATTGCTAAAATAAATCGTAAATTTACACTCTAAAAATCACATCAATTTTACGGAATGTATTTAATCTTTGATACAGAAACTACTGGTTTACCTAAGAGTTGGAATGCTCCAATTACAGATACTGATAACTGGCCTAGAGCAATACAAATTGCTTGGCAGTTGCATGATGAAATGGGAAGGTTAATTGAGCACAACGATTTCTTAATTAAAGCAGATGGATTTAATATTCCGTTTGATGCTGAACGTATACATGGTATTTCTACAGAGTTAGCTAATGAACAAGGAATTGGTCTTGCTGAAGGATTAGATTTATTTAATAAAGCCTTAAAAAAGACAAAGTTTGTTGTTGGTCAGAATGTAGGATTCGATGTGAATATTATGGGATGTGAATTCCATCGATTAGGTATTGAAAATAATTTAACAGAATTACCAGTTTTAGATACCTGTACGGAGCTAACAGCTTCCATGTGTCAAATTCCTGGAGGTAGAGGAGGTAAATTTAAATTACCAACCTTAACAGAGTTACATCAACATTTATTTGGTGTCGGATTTAACGAAGCGCACAACGCAACGGCCGATGTTGAGGCAACAACACGTTGTTTCTTAGAATTATTACGTTTAAAACATTATCCGTTAGAAGTATTAGATGTTCCAGAAGATTACTACGCAAAGTATTCTGAAACGAATCCAATGCCAATTCAGCTAATAGGTTTAAAACATTTAAACTTAAAGGCAGAAAGTGATAAAATTAGAAAGCGTCAAGCTGCTGCTTCAAGTGAAGGAAATGCACAATCAACTTCAGAAGGTTTAGCTCAATTAGAAGGAGTTCAGTTTGCGCATTTACATAACCACTCTCAATTCTCTGTATTACAATCTACCATTCAAATTAATGGATTAGTTGCTGCGGCTGCAAAAGATAATATGAGTGCAGTTGCTTTAACAGATACAGGAAATATGATGGCGGCATTCCATTTTACCTCTGCAGTTGCCAATCATAATAAATCTGCTGAAACACCATTAAAGCCTATTGTAGGTTGTGAGTTCTTTATTTGTGAAGATCATAAAGACAAAACAAGAAAAGACAACGGTTATCAGGTTGTTTTATTAGCGAAAAATAAACGAGGGTATCATAACTTAGCTAAAATGTCATCAACGGCTTTCGTCGATGGATTTTATTATGTGCCTAGAATTGATAAAGAGATTGTAAAACAATACAAAGAAGATGTTATTGTTTTAACAGGAAACTTATACGGTGAAGTTCCAAGTAAGATTTTAAATGTTGGTGAAAAACAAGCTGAGGAAGCTTTGTTATGGTGGAAAGAAGAGTTTGGAGATGATCTGTACATAGAGTTAATGCGACACGGACAAGAAGATGAAGATGCCGTGAACCGTACGTTATTAGAGTTTGCTAAAAAACATGAGATTAAAATTGTAGCAACCAATAACACTTATTATTTAGGAAAAGAAGAAGCGAATGCACATGATATTTTATTGTGTGTAAAAGACGGAGAAAAACAAGCAACTCCAAAAGGTAGAGGTAGAGGTTATCGTTATGGTTTGCCTAACGATGAATATTATTTCAAATCTACAGAAGAAATGAAAAAGCTTTTTGCTGATATTCCTGAAGCAATTAGCAACATTCAAGAAATTGTAGATAAAGTAGAAGCATTCACTTTAGCACGTGATGTATTATTACCAGCCTTTGAAATTGGTGAAGAATTTCAAGATGCACAAGATGAAGTCGATGGTGGTAAACGAGGAGAGAATAACTATCTACGTCATTTAACTTACGAAGGAGCTAAAATTCGTTATGGTGAACTTACTGAAAAGATTACAGAACGACTAGATTTTGAGTTAGATGTAATTGCAAAAACAGGATATCCTGGATATTTCTTAATTGTAGAAGATTTTATTCGTGCAGCTCGTGAAATGGGAGTTTCCGTAGGTCCAGGTCGTGGATCTGCTGCCGGTTCCGTAGTTGCATATTGTTTATGGATTACCAATATAGATCCTATTAAGTATGATTTACTTTTTGAGCGTTTCTTAAATCCTGAACGTGTATCCATGCCCGATATCGATATTGATTTTGATGATGAAGGTCGTGGTCGTGTAATGGATTATGTAATCGAAAAGTATGGAGCCAATCAGGTAGCACAAATTATTACTTATGGTACCATGGCGGCGAAATCTTCGTTACGTGATACAGCCAGAGTGTTAGATTTACCATTATTTGAAGCTGATAGAATTGCAAAACTTGTCCCAGGAATTAAGCTGAAAAACATTTTCGGTGAAGATGAAAAAAGTAAAGGAAAAGTAGCAGGTTTACGTGCAGAAGAGAAAGAGAATGTAAATGAGCTAAAAGCCATAGCACAAGGAACAGGATTAGAAGCTAATACAATTAATCAAGCAGTTGTATTAGAAGGTTCGGTTCGTAATACAGGTATTCACGCCTGTGGGGTAATTATTACTCCAGATGATATCACGAAATTCGTTCCAGTATCCTTAGCTAAAGACTCTGATATGTATGTAACACAATTCGATAACTCGGTTGTGGAAAGTGCAGGATTACTAAAAATGGATTTCTTGGGGTTAAAAACATTAACCCTAATTAAAGACACAGTTAAGATTGTAAAAGCACGTCATGGAGTAGAACTCGATCCAGAGAATTTTCCTATTGATGATGAAGAAACATATGCGTTATTCCAAAGAGGAGAAACCGTTGGTATTTTCCAGTACGAATCTCCTGGAATGCAAAAATACATGCGTGAATTAAAGCCTACAGTATTTGCCGATCTTATTGCCATGAATGCATTATATCGTCCAGGGCCGTTAGAATATATTCCTTCTTTTATCCGAAGAAAGCACGGAGATGAAGAAATTGAATATGATCTTCCTGCGATGGAAGAATATTTAGCAGAGACTTACGGAATTACGGTATATCAGGAGCAAGTAATGCTACTGTCGCAAAAACTAGCAGATTTTACCAAAGGTGAAGCCGATGTACTTCGTAAGGCGATGGGTAAAAAGCAGGCGGCGGTTCTAGCGAAGATGAAACCAAAATTTGTAGATCAGGCAAAAGCAAATGGACACGATGAAAAAGCTTTAGAGAAGATTTGGAAAGACTGGGAAGCATTTGCATCGTATGCCTTTAACAAATCGCACTCTACATGTTATGCTTGGATTGCCTATCAAACTGCATATTTAAAAGCACATTATCCTGCAGAATATATGGCTGCGGTACTTTCCAACAATATGAATGATATTAAAACAGTATCGTTTTTTATGGAAGAGTGTAAGCGTATGGGATTAGAAGTATTGGGGCCAGATGTAAATGAATCGTATTCTAAATTCTCTGTAAATAAAGAAGGCGCAGTTCGTTTTGGAATGGCTGCTATTAAAGGAGTAGGAGCTTCAGCGGTAAAAGCAATTATCGATGAACGAAAAGAAAACGGACATTATAATTCAATCTTTGATGTTGCCAAACGAGTAGATTTACGTGTAGCGAATAAAAAAGCATTCGAAGGTTTGGTGTTAGCAGGAGGATTCGATTCGTTTACAAATACACATAGAGCTCAGTATTATGTTAAAGATGAAAAAGAACAAACGTTTTTAGAAAAAGCGATTCGTTTCGGAAATAAATATCAAGAAAATCAGAATTCTTCTCAAGTATCTTTATTTGGAGAAGCAAGTGAAGTAGATTTGCCGGAACCAATTATTCCTGAGTGCGACACTTGGGGAACTATGGAGTTATTAGCGAGAGAAAAAGAAGTTGTAGGAATGTATATTTCTGCACATCCGTTAGATGATTTTAAAAACGAATTAAAGTTTTGCAATGGAAATGTGAGTTACTTTAAAGACTTAGCAAAATATGAAGGTATGGCAATAACCTTCGGTGGTATTCTTACAGATGTTCAGCATCGTATTTCTAAAGCAGGAAAAGGTTGGGCTTCATTTATTATTGAAGATTATAACGATAGTTTTGAGTTTAGAATCTTTGGAGAAGAATATCTACGTTTCAAACACTTTTTAGTACCAAATTCTTTCTTATATGTAAAAACTATGGTAAAGCCAGGTTGGGTGAATAAAGAAGGTGTAAAAGGTGATCCTAGAGTCGGATTTACAGAGTTCTTACTCTTACACGATATCATGGAAAAGATGTGTAAGAAGTTAACCATAAAATTGGCACTGAAAGATGTTAAAGAAGATTTTATAAAAGATTTCCAACATCTATGTGTATTAAATTCTGGTTCACATTCTTTACGTTTTGTAATTTATGATGTAGAAGAAAAATTAGAAATAGATATACCTAGTAGAACTACCAAGATTAACATTACCAGTGAGTTTTTAGCAAAGTTAGATGAAGAGCATATTGATTATAAGTTGAATTAAATGTCTCAAAATTATCAAAATAGTTTAGCCTTATTAAATCAAGTTGTTGATAAGAAGTTATACGAACAATTGATATATCAATTAAATAAAGACTTCCAGCTTGTTGGTTTAGATGTGGTTTTTCATAAAGAAAGTACACCTCTAGCGTTAAAAACTAAACTGCAAGAAACTGTAAAGTATTTATTATTGAATGATTCCGATGGGTATTACAATTTACTGTATCGTATCGATGTTTCTGAAGCTTCATTAAAAGGTATAAACATATCAGAAATTGATTATTATTCAGAAGAAGTAGCTTTTTTAATCCTAAAAAGAGTTAGGAAAAAAGTTTATTTTAAGAATAAATATTCTCACTAAATACTGTTGTTAAATACAAGTAAAAGAATCCGTCAACCTGAACTGTTTCAGGTTCTCATGATATCTATTGTCACTTCGAGTGCGCGTAAGAATGGAGCGTGTATCGGGAAGTGCTTAGGAGTTCTAAATTCGTTCTTGATACAAAATTGTTTTCCTCTTTGTTCTAATCAATTTCACTCGAACTGACAGGTAGGTTTTTTATTGTCACTTCGAGTGCGCGTAAGAATGAAGTGTGTATCGAGAAGTGCTTGGGAGTTCTAAATTCGTTCTCGATACTAATTTGATCTCATTAACATTCATAAATTCACTCGAACTGACAAGTAGGTTTTCTATTGTCACTTCGAGTAAAATAAATCAAAGCATAGCGAAGGATTTGTTTTGTATCGAGAAGTAGTTATAATAAATAGTTCTCGATACTAATTTTACCTCATTAATATTCGTCAAATTCACTCGAACTGACATTTGACGTCTATTTTGAAACAAGCTAAGGACAGGTGAACACAAAGTATTATGTCAATAGCACTATAGAAAATACAAATCATAAAGAATTAAATGTCCTTTAGTTTACAGTATTTTTGCAAACTAAAATGTAAACATTGTATTTTATTATTTTTTAATGTTCATGAAACAAAATAAAAATGGAGTTTGGGTTAGTTGGAATGAAAACTTAAAGTACAACTATAAATCGTTATACACGATTAAAACAGAAGAGGAATTACAAGAGGTTATTGCTAAAAGTGAAAAGATACGTTTTTTTGGAAGTAAACAATCTTCTGCAGATATCGCAGCAGGAACAGAAACCTTAATTGATATTACTGCCTACAACAAGATATTAGAATTTAATGATACTGATAAAACTATCACGGTACAATCTGGAGTATTATTAAAAGATTTATTAGAAGCTGTTGAGGCCAAAGGTTGGTGTATTCCTTGTTTGCCAGATATTAATACTGTAACTGTTGGTGGAGCTTTAGCTACAGGAACACATGGCACAAGCGGAAAATTATTAAGTGAATATGTTACGCAATGTAGATTAATATTAGCTGATGGTTCTGTAAAAGAAATTCATGAAGGAGAAGAGTTAATGGATGCTGTTCGTGTTTCATTAGGAGTTTTAGGCGTATTTTCTACGGTAACTTTTTCTTGTGAAGAAATTTATACGCTTCATGTAAAAGAACATCCAGAAAGTGATGCAGAGTGGTTGCCAAAAATTAAAGAACGTTTAAAACAACACGACTTTTTAAGAGTATTATGGTTACCGCATACAGATAAAGGTTATGTGATTACTGGAGATAAAATCGATCCAAATACAGAAGTACAAGAAGATTTAGGTCCAAAATATTTAAAGCACAGAAGAAAAGCTTCTAAAATTTTATACAAATACACACATCTTTTCCCTTGGTTTACTGCTGTAGCAAATAAACTGTTGTATAGAGGTTTTTTCAGAGCGACAAAAGAACATAAAGGATCGTTGTATCAAGCAACGGTTACTAAATCTCGAGGTTCTACGTTAGAGTTAGCAGAATGGACAATCAGTTTAGATGTTTTTCCAAAGGTATTCGAAGAGTTAAAAAGAGAAATCAATAAATGGTCGAACAAATCTTTTATTCATATTCCTATGGATGTTCGTTTTGTATATAAAGACAAATCTTGGTTGAGTTATGCCTACGGACAAGATACGGTGACTATGGGATGTGTTTCTAGAAATGCAGCCACTGCAGATTCTTACGAAGCGTTTAGAAGTGTAGAAAGAATTTTCTTAAAATATGGAGGAAGACCACATTGGGGAAAGCGTTTTAAAGCAAAAGATACCGAACTTTCTCAAGTGTATGAAAAATGGGATGATTTTAAAACACTACGCAAATCATTTGACCCAACTAATAAATTTTTAAATTCGTATTTAACAGAATTATTTAACGAAAAAGAAGTTGAACATGCCTACGCCTAAAGGAATTTTATTTGATTTTGATGGAGTAGTGGTAGATAGTTTTGAAAGCCATTATTCTGCTTGGTCATCAGCGTTTAAAGAGTTGTTTAATGAAGAAATAGCTCCTTATCCGAAAAGTCATGTTGGTAAATCACCAAAAAAAATAGCGAGATATTTTTGTGAACAAATAGGTAAAGGAGAACAGTTTGAAGATTTGTTTTTTCTGAAGGATAAACATTTAGAACTGTATTTTAAAGTTCCGAATTTATTACCAGGAGTTACTGAGTTTACAGATTATTTATCTACGAATAAAGTGCCTTATGGAATTGCGAGTAATGCAACAAAATTATTCTTGAAACAATCGATAAAACATTTAGATTTAAATTTTCCTGTAGTTTTTGGAGTAGAAGATTATAAGAAACCAAAACCAGCACCAGAAGCTTATATAACTTTAGCTACAGCTTTAGAATTTTCTGAAGAAGAATTTAAAGATTTATGGGTTTTTGAAGATAGTTTAACAGGAATATCAGCAGCAAAATCCGCTGGAATGCAACCGATTGGAATATTATCTAAATATACAGCAGAAGAAATGAAAGCGGCAGGTAGTATACAAGTCTTTAAAAATTTAAAGGAAGCTTTTGATAGTTTGATTTAATGTTTTTAAAGTAGTTTAGCTATGGTGTTTTTATAACTCTCTCCAATAGGAATTTCAAAAACTCCAATTTCTACATCTTGTTTTGTATAAGCTGTAATTTTATCTTTATTAACTATATAAGAACGATGTGTGCGTAAAAAACGGTTATCTAATTGTTTTTCAAAAGCAGTTAAGCTATATTTTACTATATGGCTTTCGTTTTCAGAATGAATTTTAATGTAATCTTTTACACTTTCAATGTATAAAATACGATCAAAAAAAACTTTTACTTGTTTACGATTTTTTCTCACATAAATATAGTTTGGAGAAGAATTGATTGAAGTTAAAGTTGTGTTTGATTTGTGTGTAGCATTATTATGTTGATCTAAAAACTTTTCTACAGCCCTAAAAAATCGTTCAAAAGTAATTGGTTTTAAAAGGTAATCTATAGCATTTAAATCAAAGCCATCTATAGCATAATCTCTATGGGCTGTTGTAAAAATTACTTTAGGTTTTTCAATTAAATTTTTAAAAAAATCTGTGCCTCGTAATACAGGCATTTCTATATCTAAAAAGAGCAGATCAACTTGTTGTTGTTTCAAAACTTTGCTGGCTTCTATGGCATTTTCACATATAGCAACAATTTTAAAATCATTTAATTGATTTAAATGATTTTTAATTAAGTTTCTTGCAAATTCTTCATCGTCAACTATTACGCAGGTATACATGTTATGATTTTAATAGTAAAGTTACAGAATAAAGATTTGGTGTATCTGAGATTTTTATATCGTAATCTTCAGTGTACAATAAATCTAATTGTTTTCTAATATTTATTAAACCTAATTTCTTTTGGTTTGATTTTAGAACTGCATCGGGTTTCGTGTTTTCGACCTTAAATTTAAGAATATCGTTGTTTGCGTATAATTCAATTATAATTTTAGCTTGATGTAATTCTTGTTTAACACCATGTTTAAAAGCATTTTCAATAAAAGTTAAAAAGATTAAAGGAGCTACTTTTGTTGAGGTACTTATTTCTTTGTTAAATGTTATTTCTACTCGTTTTCCATAGCGTAATTTTTCTAAAGCGAGGTAGTTTTCTATGAGTTCAATTTCTTTTTCTAAAGAAACGTATTTGTCATTACATCGATACAAGATATAATCTAAAATATCCGATAGTTTTTCAATAACTAATGGTGTTTTGTCTGATTTTTCAAGAGCAAGCGAATATAAATTATTTAATGTGTTGAATAAAAAATGAGGGTTCAACTGATTTTTTAAAGCATTAAGTTCCGCAATTTTTTTTTGTTCGTTTGAAATAGAAAGTTTCAAATTTTTATCATACCACAGAAAAGGAATTAAAAAAAATGTAGGCTGTATAAATAACCATGTAAGTATAATAAAATCTTTTTTCCAACTTAATACTTGTTCGAAAAAAGAGAGGTGCCCATATTTTGATTTAAACCGAGTATAACAAGTATCACTATCCATAGTATCTATAACTGCATGCCATGTAACATAAATGCTATTAAGAAAAACAAATAGAAGACTTATGAGTATTGCAAATTCTAAAATGTTTTTTCTTTTTTTATATAAAGGGTATATCCCGTAAATTATGGAGTAGGCCGTTATTATTTGAAATAAAAGGTAAACAAATTTAATTTCAAGTAATTTTTGAGTAGAGTTATAATATACTCTGTCAATTGCTAAGTAGAAAGAGAATACAGCTAACCAGAATAAGACGTGTTTGTAAATTGGTTTGTTTAAATATGTAAAAAGTGTATTCATCATAGGCCTTAAAATTACTACTTCTAAGTTTTTAAAAATATTTTTATCTACCAATATCTGTTTTTCGTCTATGAACCCTTAATAATTCTTATTTGGCGAAAAATTTAGTGTACACCTTCTAAAAAAACTAGTTCGTCTACTTTCTATAAATAGCTTTTTAATCTCAGTTACATTCGTGGTAAATATAAAATGAATTATGATGAGAACTTTTGTTTTAAGTTGTTTTGCAGTCTTGTTTTCACTAAGTGGATTAGCTCAAAAAAAAGGAATGCCTAAACTTACATTTCTGTGGGAAACAGAAGCTGTACTTAATGATTTAGAATCTGTGATTTATGATGCAAAACGGAAAGTGTTTTATGTAACTAATATTAATGGGCATTGGCTAAAACCTAATGGAAAAGGATTTATTAGTAAACTAGCTTTAAACGGTGAAATTATTGAACGGAAATGGATTGAAAACATTGATGGTCCTACTGGTACAGCAATGTATAATGATAAGTTATTTGTTGCAGATTTCAATGTGATTTTAGAAATTGATTTAAATGAAGAGAAAATAAAAAAGGTTCATAATATTAAAGGAGCTACACGTATAAATGATTTATGTGTTAGTAAAGAAGGGATTGTTTTTGGAAGTGGAACTAAAAGTGGGAAATTATTTGCTATAGAAAAAGATAAAGTAAGTGTTGTAAAAGAAAATTTAGATTGGCCTAATGGATTGTTATATGAAGAGAATAAGGTGATAATTGGCTTAGGCGATAAAACCGTAAAAAGCTATGATTTAAAAAGTAAAAAACTAACTACTATAACATCTAATATTTCAAATCCAGATGGAATTGTAGCACTTGATAATGGAAGTTATTTAATTTCTAGTTGGGAAGGAATGATTCATTATGTTACTGCTAATGGAGATAAAAAAGTGCTGTTAGATACTAGAAAAGAAAAAATAAATGCTGCGGATATTACATACATTCCAAGTTTACAAATGGTATTGGTACCAGCAATGTTACAACATAAGTTAATGGCATATAAATTAGAGTTGTAGGATGAAAGGTGTTGTTTTCTTATTGTTTTTTTCCATAGTGATACAGGCGCAAGAGTATACCATTCCGTTTTTGAATACTTCTGTAAAAGTAGATGGAAATTTAAAGGAATCTGTTTGGAAGCTAGCTCCTAGTTATTCTGGATTTCATAATTTTTATCCAGATGATGTTGGAAAAGCTAAAAATCAAACAACAGTAAAACTATATCATAATGGAGAGTTTTTGTATGTGGCGGTAGCGTATAAAGAAGAGGAGGATAAAGCTGTTATTAGTTCATTAAAACGAGATGATTATGGAGGGGTAATTGTAGAAAGTGAATGTTTTCAGTTAATAATTGATACCTACAATAAGAAAACGAACGGATATTTATTTGGTGTGAATTCAAGCAACGCACAGTTTGATGCTTTAGTTGGATTTAACGGGAATGGTTTTTCTTTTAATGAAAGTTGGAATACAATATGGAAATCTGCTCAAACTAAGAAAAATGGGATGCAATTTTTTGAAATAGCAATTCCTTTAAAAGCATTCGCATATACTATTAATGATGCCGTTTGGGGAATTAATTTTGTGTATAGAGATATGAATCCAAATAACTGGATGTCTTTCACAGATATGTCTAGAAATTTTATTCAATACGATTTACGAAATACAGTTCCTTTTAAATTAGAAAAATTACCAAAACAAAATAATGCTAAGTTTATTGTAATCCCATCAACGACTTATAACCATCAAAAAAATGTGATGGATAATAAAACAACATCAGAGTTTGTACCAAGCTTAGATGCGCAATATAGTATTACTTCATCATTAAAGTTAGATGCAACTATTCATCCTGATTTTTCACAAGTAGACGTAGATCAGCAAGTAACGAATCTGACTAGATTTGCTGTTAATTTTCCAGAACGTCGTAATTTCTTTATTGAGAATAGTGATCTTTTTTCAAACTTAGGAACTAATGAAGTAAACCCATTTTACTCTAGAAGAATTGGAGCTTCTGGAAATATGCAGTTTGGATTAAAATTATCAGGAAATATTACACCAAAAACTAGATTAGGTTTTTTAAACGTGCAAACCAATAAGAGAGAAGAAAATAAAGCCCAGAATTATGGAGCTTTAGTGATACAGAATCAGTTGACTAAAAGTTTTACGAGCACAGTTTTTATGTTAAATAGACAAGAAACAGATCGATTTAATTTTACAGATAATTTTAATAGAGTTGCAGGAGTAAACATAAATTATAAATCTCAAAATAATAAATGGACAGGAGTCGTTAATTTAGGTAAGAGTTTTACCTCTGACGTTAAAAACAAAAATCAGTTTTATAATTTGGGAGTAGATTATACAACTAAAAAAATTGAAGGTAGTTTTTCTATATCAAAAGTTGATGAGAATTATATTACAGATATAGGTTTTGTGCCTAGATTGTATAATTACGATGCTGTAAATAATGAGGTAATTAGAGAAGGATATTGGTCTGCTAAATCTGAGGTTAGCTTATTAGCTTTTCCCGAAAAATCAAAAAAAATACAAACCATTCGTTATTTCTTTCCTAGTAATACTACTTATTGGAATGAAAAAGGAGAAATAACCCAATCTTTAACATTTGTGAATCAGGCGTTGTTCTTTAGGAATACAGCTTCTGTATTTGTTGATTTTAGCCATCAGTATGTTGATTTACAATATGGTTTTGATCCTCTTAATAATGGAAATTCTATTCAGCCAGATGAGTATAGTTTTGGAGCATTACAATTAGGATACAATTCACCGTTTAACAAACAAGTTTCTTATAGTGTAGGAGTACAATATGGAGATTATTATCAAGGAACAAGAACTCGGTTTTATACTTTTTCTACATTTCGATTGTTGCCTTTCGCTAAAATTGGTGCAGATTATGAGATAAATTATCTTAATTTAAAAGAACTAGGTATTAAACCCTTCCATTTAGCAAGATTTACAGGAGAAGTCTTTTTTAACAATCGATTGAATTGGACTACATATATACAGTATAATACTCAGCAAAATAATTTTAATGTGAATAGTAGAGTTCAATGGGAATATAAGCCATTATCGTATTTCTATTTTGTAATCACCGATAACTTTAATCAATATATCTCTAGAAATAACTGGGGAATTTCTTTAAAAATAAACCATCGATTCGATTTTTAATTAATTATGAAATTAAGAAAGATAATTAGTATAAGTATAGCTATAAGTTTTATGGTGTTATGTATTACTGGGATTTTAATGTATACAAAACCATTTTATAAAATCACAGCATCTATACATACGGTATTTGGATTTTTATTTACCCTAATGGCTATAATTCATATGCGTAATAATATAAAACCATTAAAAATGTATAGTGTAAATAAGAAAAATAATTTTTTAAGTATACCTTTAATTACATCTTTAGTAGTTATGGGAGTTTTAATTACTGGAATACTACTTAATATTTCGGGGTTTAATACAGTTTATGAGTATGGCAATGAATATCGCAATAGTTTAGAAGGCAAAAAGATATTGGCAGATGGAACCGAAAGTATAACTGTAAATGAGGATATAAGTAATGTAAATATTGAGATTGATGTAAAAATAGGAGAAGCCTTTCGATATGCAATGATGGTTATTTGGGTAGAAGATATGGATGGAAATTACATAGAGAGTTTATTTGTACCAAAATCAATAGCAACAAGCGAATATCACAATGGTAAACCTGATAAAAATGGTATTTGGAAACCAGCAATTGTTAGGCGTCCAGAATCATTACCATATTGGGCACATAAAAGAGGTATAAAAGCTTCAGATGGGTTGTATATTCCGTTAGGAAAAGCATACGATATAGATGCGGTATCTGGCGCAACTCCTTCAGATGACTTTATTATTCATTCTAAAGCTAAAAATGTAAATTTAAAGCAGTTTAGAATTTTAATGGAAGTAAATCAATCTTTTAATTGGAATACTTATTATAATAAGAATCGTTTTCCTAATGATAGTATTTATAATGGTTCAGGTAGGGTAGGGCAACCAGCTATTGTATATGCAGTTACTATAGATTTAAAAAAAATAAGAAACTCTAAAAACTATTTATTTGAAGTTATAGGGCATAGTCATCATTCTGGACAAACAGGAGAATTATTTACAGATCTATCTAATATTACAACAGCATTAGATATTATTGATAGAGGAATAGTAAAGGTGAAAAAATAAAAAGCAAATGATAATATTTAAGCTATTGTTTTTCTGTTCTTTTAACTATTATTAGTAACTTTATTGAGTTAACACTTTTGAATATTTATAGTTATGAATGAATTAAAAGTAGTATCTGATATTAATATTGAGAAACTTTCAGAATCACATCAAAATCAATTAGAAGAAATTTTAAATCTTTTTAAAGAAATGAATGCTTCAATAATTGAACCTCATATAGATGAAGATCTAAATGAAGATTATAAAAATGAAGATGGAGAAAAGCTTGGTAAATATGCTGCATTAGCTATTTTAAGAGATTTGTTTTTAGATTTTAAAAAGAGTAATGATACTGCAATTAATTTGGAAGTAGGTAAATGTAAGACAAATTGCTATCCTGATTGTTGTGTGTTTAATTTATCAGGGAATATTTCTAAGAAGAATTTTGCGTTTGTTTTAGATAAACAAGATGGAATTATTAAAACATTGCATTATTGTGGTATGTTTTCAACCAAAGATAATGTTAGAAGAATAGTTGATGTTGATATGTATCTTAATGCTTCTAAAAAGGAAGCTGAATTAAGAGGTAAAGATGTTCAAAACTACAATGATCCAGAGATAAGACAAATAATGAAACAAATTTTAGAAAATTACTAAGACGTTAGTTCTCTAAATAGTGTTTCTAAATTTTTATTTTCAGAATTCAATTCCAAGATTTTTAAACCATATTCTTGAGCAAAATCAAATAATTTTGGACGCATATCTTCTTCTGTTTCAAATGTAAGTGTCCAAGAATTGTCGTAATTATTTTTAATCGTTGTAATATTAGCTAAACGCTGTAAAAATTGCTCTTCAATTTTATAATCGAAACCAACTTTAATAGTTTGTTTGTTACCTTCTTTTAAGTCAACTAGTTTTTTATCAATTACAATTTTTCCATTATTAATAATAACGACACGATCGCAAACAGCTTCTACTTCTTGCATAATATGCGTAGAGAGTAATACAGTTTTATCTTTGCCTAATTCTTTAATTAAAGCTCTAATTTCAATTAATTGATTAGGATCTAAACCTGTTGTAGGTTCATCTAAAATTAATACAGATGGACTGTGTAAAATTGCTGCTGCTAATCCTACACGTTGACGATAACCTTTAGATAATTGACCTATTTTCTTATGTGATTCTTTATCTAATCCAACTTTTGAGATACAATCTGGAATATCATCTTTTGAAATATTATGAATATTTGCATGAAACTGTAAATATTCTTTCACATACATATCCAAATACAGTGGATTATGTTCTGGTAGGTATCCAACTTTTTTTTGAGCATCAATAGGGTTTTTAATTACATCAATATCGTCAACCAAAACCGTTCCTCCATCAGGCTGTAAAAAACCTGTTAAAACTTTCATTGTAGTAGATTTTCCGGCTCCATTAGGCCCCAAAAAACCAACGATTTCTCCTTTTTTTGCTGAAAAAGAAATGTTATCTACTGCTTTTTGTGTTCCGTATGTTTTAGTTATTTCTGAAAGTTGAATTGACATAATTAACTTTTTAATTGAATTTTAATAGCTTTCAATCCTGAAGAATCTAATGTAATATCTTCACAAAAAGTAAAGCCTAATTTTTTATAGAAACCTACTGGAGATTTATATAAAGTACCGTCTATTTTTTTATAATTGTTATTGGTAACCACCCAGCCATTTAAAATTGAATGATCTTGTTTGATCATAGAAATCAGTTTTCTTCCAATTCCTTTTCCTTGAGATTTCTGACTGAGAATCATTAAGAACCAACGTTCTTTTTCTCGTTCGAAATCAGCAAACCAACCAATAATGGTATTGCTATCTTTAATTAGAATATGATTAGCTTTATCTAGTGTGCCTAGATAATTATTAAATTCACTTATAGAATCATGTTGAATACAGCTAGGATATTCAGCATTCCATAATTCTCTTAAAGATTGTATTTCGTTGTATTGTAAAGTGGTAACTTTTATAATTTCCATTACTTTCTTTCGTAAGAAACGAAACTATAATCGTATTTATTTTTTTCGTCTGCTTTAAAATCTTCACGAGATACTTCTTTCCAAATAGAAAGATCTATCTCAGGGAAATAAACATCTGCTTCAAATGTTTCATGAACAATGGTAATATCTAAGCGATCAGCTAATTTTTGCTGTAAAGTCTGTTCATAAATTTGAGCCCCACCAATAATAAAAGCGTCTTTACCTTCGGTTAATTCAATAGCTTTTTCAATACTATCAGCAATTAAACAACCATCTTTAAAATAATCGTTGTTTCTAGTAATAATTACACTAGTTCGGTTAGGAAGAGGTTTTCCAATACTTTCAAAGGTATTTCTACCCATTAAAATATGATGGCCAGAAGTAACTTTTTTAAAACGTTTTAAATCGGCAGGTAAATGCCAAATTAAATCGTTATCTTTTCCTAATTCGTTGTTTTGGCCAATGGCCGCAATTATGGTGATCATAAATGTATAAAGGGTTTACATGTTTTTAACCCATTCTTTAATATAACCAACTAAATCTCTTTTGTCGGTTACATCATTATCTTTTGTATTCGAGTGTATGTTTTGAATGATGGTTTTAATAGCTAATAATACATTTTCATCATCAATTTCTGCCACTATATCGTAAATGTCTTCTTTTATCGTATCGATTTCTGCTATCATTTTTAATAAAACTTAATAGGTTTAGGTTACTAATTTAATCAGATTTTAGAAATCTGAAAGCTTTACACAAATAAAAGAACGTTAAAAAAACTAAACTGCTACAGTTCCTTTAATATGTGGATGAGGATTATAATCTAGTAATTCGAAATCCTCAAATGTAAAGTCTTCTATATTTTTAATAGAAGGATTTAATTTCATTTTAGGTAACGGTCTTGGTTCTCTAGTTAATTGTAATTCTACTTGTTCTCTATGGTTGTTATAAATATGAGCATCTCCAAAAGTGTGAATGAATTCTCCTGCTTCATAACCACAAACTTGTGCCATCATCATAGTGAATAAAGCATAACTAGCAATGTTGAAAGGTACACCCAGAAAAATATCTGCACTTCTTTGGTATAGTTGACAAGAGAGTTTTCCGTCAGCAACATAAAATTGAAAGAAAGCATGACATGGTGGTAAAGCAGCTTTACCATTAGCTACATTTTCTGAAAAAGGAATAGATGTATCTGGCATTACACTAGGATTCCATGCAGAAACTAACATTCTCCTACTATTAGGGTTCTTTTTTAAAGTGTTTATAACTTCTTTAAGTTGATCTATCTCTTCGCTATTCCAGTTTCGCCATTGATGTCCATAAACCGGGCCTAAATCTCCATTTTCATCTGCCCATTCATTCCAAATGCGTACTCCGTTTTCTTGTAGGTATTTTACATTTGTGTCTCCTTTTATAAACCATAATAATTCATAAATGATAGATTTAAGGTGAAGTTTTTTAGTTGTTACCATTGGAAAACCTTCACTTAAATCGAAACGCATTTGATAGCCAAAAACACTTTTAGTTCCTGTTCCTGTTCTATCTCCCTTTTCATTTCCGTTTTCTAAAACGTGTTTAACTAAATCTAAATATTGTTGCATTTATTATATGAATTATACAAGCAAAAATAAAAAAGCATCAACAAAACATGTTGATGCTTTAAAAATTGTTTTCAGCAAGTTATTAACCAACTTAAGAAAGGATTATTGATTAATTTTTTAATTTATTATCGTGGTAAATTATTTTTATCAGAATTAGACTCTATAGAATAATAATTTACTTGTTTAAAGGGATGATAATATATTGAGAGGTTGAATAAATTAAATACATGCCAATGTACAGTGTATATTGTTATGCCCAAATGCATCCACCGCGAACGCAGTACCCGTAGTCACAGAATTCGAAACCATTAACCATAACACAACATTGTCTATTACCTTTGCAATAAGGTCTGTTGTAATTAGCACCACCGATTTCACTTAATTCTTTTTTTGATAATACTTTTAATCCTTTAAGGTTCTTTAAGTTTTTCATAATAAAATGTTTTTGTAAACCTATATCCCATATAAGAATGAAATTTAGGTTTAAAGGTTAATAAAATTGTGTTTGAAAAAAGATTAGAATATATGTTAGTAGAACATACAACCGTAAATGGTACAACGACCTGGCTCACAAAACTCTGTTCCATTAATTATAAAGCAACATCTGTTTGAACCTTTACAGTAAGTTCTTATTGATCCTTTGATTTGTTTTAGTTGTTCTTTGTTTAAAACTTGAACACCATCTAAGTTTAGTAAATTTTTCATTATTTATTTAATTTTTGGTTAATACTCAAAATTGATATATACCTCAGTGATTAAATAAAATAGAAAGAAAAGGGGATAAGATAGATATTACACCAAATTAACTAGTTTGATCTTCGATAAATAAAATGATTAGTTACGAATTATCATAACTTTAAATAGAAAATTTCTAGAGGTAATAATTGAAGTGATTATATCATAAGTTTTGAATAAGTTTTTCTTTTTATTTATTTGATTAATATAGAGGTTGTTTGTAAATATAATAAAAAAACTTATTGTTTTTTGCTTTTTTTGAGGTAAAATAGTTTTTTTTGTGGGGTTAGTTTAAAATCCGGTTGTGAATAAATTTCTAGCTGCTTTCAATCCGCATTTTTGATATTTATGATAAGCTTTGGCTGCATGTTCTTTTATACTGTTTTGACTTGATGAGTTTAGCCAGGCGTTTATAGAAGCGTCTAAAGTATATGCCTCCGGAGCCATTAAATTTGTTGTCCACAGTATTGGATTTGCATTAGCTTTTTGAATGTGTTCTGAAAAATAATTTTTACTAAAACAAGCTAAAATGATAACATCATTTTTAATTTTTGAAGTTTTTTTATAATTAACATCAATCTGAAAATCCATTAACCCATCGTGCCCAATGTAGACTTGTAAATCAGATGCTCCGCCAAAATTCAAAGTTTCATTTTTGAACTTTAAATTTATTTTATTTTGTTGGTTTGAAGCTAATAGAAAATCTTTGATACAGTTTAATATTTTTTCTCCATCGTAAGCATCCGCTAAAAGGTATACATCTTTTGTTTTATGTTTAAAAAGAATTCTTTCAAGAATGTTTGATTGATCCGTTTCTATTTTAGAGATAAATTTCCATTCCTTTGTTTTGTATTTGAAGAAAGATTTTATTCCATAAGCTGCTCCCCAATATAAATTGTTTCTTGGATCTTTTCCATTTCCTAGTATTTTAGGAACAGGAACAATACCTTGAAATTCATTATCACATAAAGCCACAAATACATGAATTGTTTTTGTTTGTGAGTAGGTTTTAAAAACGAATACAGAAAATAATAGTAAGAAAATAACCTTTTTCATAAAGCACACAATATTATAGTTATTATTATAACGATAATTACTTCTGAAAATTTTAAAAGAAAACTAACTATATTATATAAAAGCAATTATTGAAATGGCTCCAACAATTGAAGCTATTACTCCCATTTGAAGTATTAACATGGGAGTGATTTTAACTAGCTCTTTATCTTGATCTGAAATTTTTGCTTTAAAAAGGCGTGCAATTGTAAGTCCTACTGTAGTGTCAAATACACCGATAATAAAACAGCCGATAATTGCGCTAACAAAATTTCCTTGAAGTTTTAAATAGATCGCTATTATTCCATAAATAATAAATGAACCAAAAGCAAACCATACATATTCAAAGTTTAATACTCTAGATAGTACAGAGCAAATGATGTCATAAAAAATAATGACAGCAAATCCAATCAATATTATAAATAGTGATTCCAAACGAGGATTATAAAGGTTAATTTATTACGTTTATCCTATTATCATTCCTGCAATTGTTGCAGACATCAAAGAAGCAATAGTACCTCCAATTAAAGCTTTAATACCAAATTCAGATAGTGTTTTTCTTTGTCCAGGTGCAAGAGAGCCTATTCCACCAATTTGAATACCAATAGAAGCGAAATTTGCAAAACCACATAACATATATGTAGCCATTATAACAGATTTGTTATATGTTAAGTGTGTAGCGTTACTTGCATTTTTTAGTTCAGCTAATTGAATGTAACCGACAAATTCACTAGCCGCTAATTTTATACCTAATAATTGTCCCATTAAAGCAGTGTCTTCACTAGCAACACCAATTAACCACATTAAGGGAGCAAAAATATATCCCAGAATAAATTCAAGAGAAAAGTTTTCATAAGAAGTATTACCTGCAATCCACTCATTTAAACCAGTTATTCCTCCTAAAAGGTATAATCCGTGATTTAACATGGCTATAAAAGCTATAAAAACTAATAACATAGCGGCCACGTTCATCGCTAAATTTAAACCTTCAGTTGTTCCGTTTGCGATAGCATCTAAAATGTTAGAACCTATTTTTTCAGAAGATACTTTTACATCCGTATTAACTTCCTCTGTTTGTGGATATAAAATCTTAGAAATAATAATAGCTCCAGGCGCAGCCATTACAGAAGCTGCTAATAAATGTTTAGCATATAATAAACGTAAAGTTTCGTCATCACCTCCTAAGAAACCAATGTAAGCAGCTAAAACTGCTCCAGCTACAGTAGCCATTCCACCGATCATAACTAATAAAATTTCTGATCGGTTCATTTTCTCTAAATAAGCTTTTATTAATAAAGGGGCTTCTGTTTGTCCTAGAAAAATATTTCCAGCTACAGATAAGCTTTCTGCTCCTGATATTTTTAATACTTTAGAGAGTAACCAAGCTAATCCTTTTACAATCCATTGAATAACACCAAGGTAGAATAATAAAGAAGTTAAAGCTGAAAAGAATATTATTGTTGGTAATACCTGAAAGGCAAAAATAAATCCAAAAGAACTCATGTCAGATACTAATCCGCTAAATAGGAATTCACTACCAGCTCTCGTAAAGTCAAGCACTTTAACAAAAATAGCACCTACAAATTCGAAAGCTTTTTGTACGAAAGATACTTTTAAAACTCCTATTGCTATTATTAATTGAAAAGATAGACCTAAACTAACGGTTTTCCAATCAATAGCTTTACGATTAGAACTAAATAAAAAAGCGATAATAAGTAAAACAATCATACCTAATACTCCTCTCCATAAGCTATTCATAGAAAATCCTTGGCTAGGAATAATTTTACTTTCTTCATCTGTAGAAGTAAGATTTACAGTCTCTAGAGTTTGATTTGGTACTAAAGATTTGGTAGAAAAGTTATATAAAATATCTTTTTCAGAAATCGTTAGTATAGAGTCATTGTGTTTTACAATATTATAATAACGTACAGTATCTTTAGGTGTTTTATAATTAAAGATTAGTAAATTATTCTGATGGATATAGTTTCCATTGGCAACTAAACTATCTTTAGCTGTTAAAAAGTAAGTGAACTCACCATTATTTAATGTGAAATAATCATTTTCATTTATTTCAACTAATGATGTTCCAGAATTGTTTTCTATAGACTTGAACTTCCATGTTTTATTAATATTTTGCGAAAACAACGCAAAAGAAAACACACACAGAAGTAGTGTGATCAATTTTTTCATTCAAAGAATATTATGTTTTTATGAACGCTTGCTAATTTCGTCTCTTATTTTAGCAGCTAATTCGTAATCTTCATTATTTACAGCTTCTTGTAATTGTTCCTCTAATTCACTTAAAGAAAGGTCAGAAAAATCAGCTGTGCTTGTAAACTCAATTTCAGAAGTTAGTTCTATTTCACTAGTGTCATGTTCGTTTGCATCACCTAATTCTTCTTCAGACTTTAAATATATACCTGCTTTATCTAGTATGTTTTCGTAAGTGAAAATTGGTGCTTGAAAGCGTACAGCTAATGCAATAGCATCTGAGGTTCTGGTGTCAATGATTTCTTCTGTACCATCTCTTTCACAAATTAAACTAGAGAAAAAAACTCCATCAACTAATTTATGAATAATTATTTGTTTTACAGTTATGCTGAATCGTTCTGCAAAAGATTTAAATAAATCGTGTGTAAGTGGTCTTGGAGGTCGAATCTCTTTTTCTAATGCTATGGCAATTGATTGTGCTTCGAATGCTCCAATAATAATTGGTAAAGTTCTAGTTCCTTCCATTTCGCTAAGCACTAAAGCATAAGCTCCGCTCTGTGTTTGGCTATATGAAATTCCTTTAATAGTTAGTCTTACTAGGCTCATGTATCTATCTTCATACAAAAAAAGCGGTCTTTAATTAGACAGCCTTTAGGGTGCCACAATTTAATAAAAAATATGACTACGGAAAGATTAAATTTTAAAAAATAAAAACTCTAGAAAAACATTTGATTTCTAGAGTTTTTAAAAATGTATTTTAATGAATTAAGCTTGTTTAAAAGCTTTTAATTTTTCAATTAATTGTGGAACTACTTCAAAAGCATCTCCTACAATACCATAATCAGCAGCTTTAAAGAAAGGAGCTTCAGGGTCGTTATTAATAACTACTTTTACTTTAGAAGCATTAACTCCAGCTAAATGTTGAATAGCTCCAGAGATTCCGATAGCGATATATAAATTAGAGGCTACCGGTTTACCAGTTTGTCCAACGTGTTCGCTATGAGGTCTCCATCCTAAATCAGAAACTGGTTTAGAACAAGCAGTAGCAGCACCTAAAACATCAGCTAACTCTTCTACCATTCCCCAGTTTTCAGGTCCTTTTAAACCACGACCAGCTGATACTACAACATCAGCATCAGCAATAGTAACAGTTCCACTCGCTTTGTCAATAGAAACAGATGATACACCTAATTCAGGTAAAGTAGCGTCAAAACTTTCAGTAGCACCTGAAACTGAACTTTCATGAGCACCATAAGAGTTCTTAGCTACACCTATTACTTTTTTATCTGTTAATATTTCAGTGTTATTAAATCCTTTATTAGAAAAAGCTTTACGTTTAACAACAAATGAACTTGAAGTATCAGGTAAAGCAACTGCATTAGATGCATAACCAGCTTCTAATCCTACAGCTACTAATGGTGCAAGTGTTAAACCATCAACACTAGAATCTATTACAACAACATCTGAAGATTGTGCTTCAGCTACTTGTTTAACCACAGCTGCATAACCTTTAGCGTTAAATGAACTTAAATCGTTCTTAACCTCTATTACTTTATCTGCTCCGTAAGTATATAATTCACTTGCATCTCCACCGTTAATAGTTAAAGTTACAAGATTTGTTCCTAATTGTTCAGCTACTTTTTTTCCGTATGAAACAACTTCAAAAGCTGTTTTTTTAAATTTTCCTTCCGAAGAATCGGCAAAAACTAATACAGACATAATTTTTAATTTTTTAAGTTTTTAAATGGGTGTATGTTTCAACACCCATTAAAAAGATTTGATTTTAAATTTAAATTGCTTTAGCCTCGTTGTGTAAAAGATTAATTAAATCATCTACGTTATCAACTAATTTTACCTCTCCTTTAGGAGCAGGTTTCTCGAAATTCTTTGTGCTTGTAGAGGCATTGCTACCTGTTGCTTCAACAACATTTAAAGGCTTTTTACGAGCCATCATAATACCTCTCATGTTAGGTATTCTTAAATCTTTCTCTTCAACAATACCTTTTTGTCCTGCTACAACTAAAGGTAAAGTAGAGGTTACTTTCTCTTCTCCACCGTCAATCTCTCTTTCTAAAGTGGTATTGTTTCCATCAACTTCTATTCCTACACATCCGTTAACGAAATTGAAATCTAATAACGATGCTAACATACCAGGAACCATTTGTCCATTATAATCAGCAGATTCTTTTCCTGCTAATACTAAATCGAAACCTCCAGATTTTACAACTTCAGCTAATTCTTTAGCTACTAATAAACCATCAGTTGGTTCTACATTAACACGGATTGCCTCATCTGCTCCTATAGCTAATGCTTTACGTAAAGTAGGTTCAGTTTCTGGTCCTCCTACATTTACTACGGTTACAGACGCTCCTTGTTTTTCTTTAAACCACATTGCACGAGTTAAACTGAATTCATCATATGGGTTTATAACAAACTGAACTCCATTTTTGTCAAACTTAGTATCGTTATCAGTGAAGTTAATTTTTGAAGTGGTATCAGGTACATGACTGATACAAACTAATATTTTCATATGGATTGTTTTTTTGTACGCTTATTTTGTGCCACGAATTTACATATTTTTTTTGATTTATTATGCGTGCATAGTAAATTTTATTATTAAAATGTATACATTTTAACATAGTATTAATTTCTTTAGTAAAGAATTTCATACTTTTGCAAATCAATAAACAACAACTACTTAATAAAACACATGAAAACAGTTCAATTTAGAGAAGCAATCTGCGAAGCAATGAGTGAAGAGATGCGTCGTGATGAGAGCATCTATTTAATGGGGGAGGAAGTAGCAGAATATAATGGAGCTTACAAAGCAAGTAAAGGAATGCTAGATGAATTTGGCGCTAAGAGAGTCATAGACACTCCTATTGCAGAATTAGGATTCGGTGGTATTGCTGTAGGTTCTGCGATGAATGGGAACAGGCCTATTGTAGAATATATGACATTTAATTTCTCTTTAGTTGGAATTGATCAAATAATCAATAATGCGGCGAAGATTCGTCAAATGAGTGGAGGTCAGTTTAATTGTCCTATTGTATTTAGAGGACCAACTGCATCTGCAGGTCAATTAGCAGCTACGCATTCACAAGCTTTTGAAAGTTGGTATGCTAACTGTCCAGGATTAAAAGTAATTGTACCATCTAACCCATATGATGCAAAAGGTTTATTAAAAGCTGCTATTAGAGATGATGATCCGGTAATTTTCATGGAATCTGAGCAGATGTATGGAGATAAAATGGAAATTCCTGAAGGAGAATATGTTTTACCAATTGGAGTTGCAGATATTAAAAGAGAAGGTACTGATGTAACTGTTGTTTCTTTTGGGAAAATAATAAAAGAAGCATATAAAGCAGCAGATCAATTAGCAGAAGAAGGAATTTCTGTAGAAGTAATTGATTTGAGAACTGTACGACCAATGGATCACAAAACGATCTTAGAATCGGTTAAAAAAACTAATAGATTAGTAATTTTAGAAGAAGCATGGCCTTTTGGAAGTGTATCTTCCGAAATTACATTCAGAGTACAAGATGAGGCATTTGATTATTTAGATGCTCCAATTAAGAGAATTACAACAGCAGATACACCTGCTCCGTATTCTCCTGTATTATTAGAGAAGTGGTTGCCTAACTCGGGGGATGTTGTGCAGGCAGTTAAAGAAGTATTATACATAAAATAATAATAAACTATATTACAGTTAATTAAATCCTTTCAATACTTAGTGTTGAAAGGATTTTGATGTGTAAAAAAGCCTATGAGATTTAAGTTTTTTATACTATCTATTTTGTTTGGAATAGTCGCAAATGCACAATTGATAGTGAAAGGAAAAGTAGTAGATGAGTTTAATAATCCTATGCCGTTTGTAAATGTATATATTCAAGGTACAACAACAGGAACTACTACCGATGATGAAGGAAGATTTGCTTTTCAAACTAAGAAAAGAAAAGGGGTGTTAGAAATATCTTTTGTAGGTTTTCAAACTCAAACTATTACAATTACTTCTAAAACAAAATATTTAAACATTGTTTTAAAAGAAGGTTCAGATGTTTTAGACGAAGTAATCTTGGTGACTCGTCCTAAAAAGAGATTAAAGAAAAAGGAAAATCCAGCTTATAGGATTTTAAAAGAAGTATGGAAGCGTAAACGACAAAATGGTATTGATTTAGTTGATCATTATCAATATAAAAAGCATACAACCATTGAAATAGGGTTAAATAATTTAGATACGGCTTTTATTAAGCAAATCTTTAAAAAAGATTATGATCAGACGATAAAAGAAGTTGAGTATGATACGGATGGTATTAATTATTATATTCCTATATATATAAATGAACAGATAGCTAAGGTTTATGGTAATAATGAAAGTAATGATGAGCGTGAAGATATAGAAGCTGAAAAATCTGAAGGTTTAGGAGCTCAAGGTTTTGTTTTTGATCGTATGTCTAGAACATTTCAAAATATAGATGTTTTTAAAAATAATATTACTTTATTAAGAAAATCATTTGTAAGTCCGTTATCTACAGATGGTTTTGCTACTTACGATTATGTTTTATACGATAGTGTTGTACAAAATAATACAAAGTTATATAACATATATTTCTTTCCAATTCGAGATCAAGATTTAGCTTTTAAAGGGAATTTTTGGGTTGCTGATAAAGCTTTTACACTTAAAAAGCTTCGAATGGAAGTAGTTAAAGGAGCGAATTTAAATTTTGTAAGAGGATTAACTTTTGAGAAAGAGTTTGAAGTAAGAAATGATAGTATATATATTCCTACAAAAAATGCATATGAGGGCGATTTTACCTTTTTAGATAAAAATGAAGCAAATAAAGGTTTAACGATAAAAAAAACTATAAACTATAGTAATTACGTTTTAGATAAACCACTGGCAGATGAGTTTTATAAAAATCAAATCCAAAAAATTAGACCAGATCAATATTTTCGTTCTGATGAATATTGGAACAAACAGAATATTGAAGATAATAAAAGTACATATAAATTAATAAGTTCAGTTAAAGGTAAAAAACAAATAAAGAGATTAACTGGCTTCATCAACACAATTTCAAGTGGTTATATAAATATGCCATTTTTTAATATGCAAGCTGGGCCTTTTTGGACAGCTTTTGCAAGTAATGAAGTTGAAGGTTTTAGAACTCGATTAGGTTTTAGAACTTTTAACACTAAAGATGATCGATTTAGATTATCTGGACATTTGGCGTATGGATTTCAAGATAAAGAATTAAAATATGGTTTAGAAGCGCAATATTTGTTGTCTTATGAACCTCGAATTTCAACTAGTGTTGCTTATCAAAATGATATTGAGCAATTAGGAAGTGCTTTACTAAATACCACACAATTATTAGGAAGAACTTTTGGTTCTACTGCATTATTTTCAAGAGGGAATAATTTCTTTTTATCTAAAGTTGAAAAATATGCAACAAATTTCGATTATGCAGTACATAATAATTTTCATGTCGGATTTAATTTTTCTCATTCTCGAATAGAGTCAGCTAGTCCTGAAAATTTTTCAGCTAGTTATTTGGATGATCTAGGAAATTTACAATCTAAAGTTGTAGATGTTGCTTCTGATATTTATGTAACTTTTACTCCAGGTCGTTTTGTTTACGGTTTGGGTGTAGAACAGCGTTTTGGAAGAAATGTTTTTCCATCTATAGTGTTGAATTACAGACATGGTTATAAAGGATTTTTGAATGGTACTCATGAGTATGATAAAATTCAAATAAAATATAATCAACCAATTTTATTAGGTAAATTTGGATTATTAGATACTACAATTGAAGGAGGGAAAATTTTTGGAACTGTTCCATCATCTTTATTAAGTGCAATTCCGGCTAATCAATCATTTTCATTGGTGCCTAATACTTTTTCATTATTAAACTATTATGATTTTGTAACTGATGAATATGTTTCTACACATTTTGAACATCATTTTAATGGCTTTATTTTAAATCGTATTCCATTACTTAGGAAATTAAAGTTAAGAAGTTTAGCTACTTTTAGAGCAGCATACGGAACAATTTCAGATGAAAATAAAGCAATTAATGACGGATTGCGTAATACTAGCGGAAATAGAACAGAAAATATCCTCTATAATGCACCAAACCAAGTGTATTATGAGTATGGTTTTGGTATAGAGAATATAGGTTATGGAAATTTACGTTTTCTTAGGATTGATGCGATTTGGAGAAGTGATTACACACCACCATCAAACAGTATAGCTGTACCTACACCAAAGTTTGCAATTAGAATAGGTATACGCCCTGATTTATAAAAGATTATTTAACCTAAAAATAACTTCTAAAATTCGTGCACAAACTGCATTTTATATGTAGTTTTGCTTTCCGATTTTTGAAACGAAGTAAAAGATATGACAGCAAAAGAGAAACAAACTGTTGATGTATTAATTGAAATACCAAAAGGAAGCAGAAATAAATACGAATACGATTTTGATTTAAAGAAAATACGTTTCGATAGAATGTTATTTTCATCAATGATGTATCCAGGGGATTACGGTTTTATACCAGAAACATTAGCTTTAGATGGAGATCCATTAGATGTACTAGTTTTAGGAGCTGAGCCATGTTTTCCAATGTGTATGATGGAAGTAAGACCAATTGGTGTTTTCCATATGGCAGATGAGAAAGGTCCAGATGAAAAAATCGTATGTGTGCCAATTTCAGATCCTATTTGGAACAAATACAAAGATATTTCAGATTTAAATCCTCATAGAAAAGAAGAAATTACACATTTTTTCCAGGTTTATAAAGATTTAGAAAAGAAACAAGTTGATGTTGGAGGATGGGGAAATGCTGATGAAGCATATACAATTCTTGATAAATGTATTGAGCGTTATGAGAACAGTGATCATAAGGCTAACGGAGATTTTAAAGTCTAGTCTTTATATTAAAAATAATTCAAGCTCATTACTTATGTAGTGAGCTTTTTTTATTTAGAGTTTGATTTTGTTATATTTAAGCCAATAAACTAATCAATTAATTAAATATTATGGAATCAAACACAGTGTTTTTACCAGTCATATTGGCTGTGGTAGGCTTGATTTTTATGTTCATTAAAATGTCTTGGGTTAAAAAACAAGATGCAGGTGATGAAAAAATGAAATCAATATCAAAAAGTATAAAAGAAGGAGCTTTAGCATTTTTAAATGCAGAATATAAGCTTCTTTTAATATTTTCGATAATAGCCTCAGTAGCACTTTTTATTATATCACAACTTGTTGATACTACACATTGGATTATCGTCGTAGCATTTATTATTGGAGCTATTTTTTCTGCTTTAGCGGGTAATATAGGTATGCGAATTGCGACTGATGCAAATGCAAGAACTACAGAAGCAGCAAAAACAAGTTTGCCTAAAGCCTTGCAGGTTTCTTTTGGAGGAGGAACTGTTATGGGACTTGGAGTAGCAGGATTAGCGGTTTTGGGTTTAAGTCTTTTCTTTTTCCTTTTCGTTAATATGTTTGTTACAGGTGAAGGTAGTTTTTATAAAGAAATGACAATAGCTTTAGAGGCTTTAGCAGGTTTTTCATTAGGAGCAGAAAGTATTGCTTTATTCGCAAGAGTAGGTGGAGGTATCTATACAAAAGCAGCAGATGTAGGAGCTGATTTAGTGGGGAAGGTTGAAGCTGGTATTCCAGAAGATGATCCTAGAAATCCTGCAACAATTGCAGATAATGTAGGAGATAATGTGGGAGATGTTGCAGGAATGGGAGCAGATTTATTTGGTAGTTATGTAGCTACAGTTTTAGCAGCAATGGTCCTAGGAAACTATGTAGTACGAGATATGTCTACAACTACACAGTTTACAGATGATTTTAATGGAATGGGACCTATTTTATTACCATTAGTAATTGCGGGTGTTGGTATCATAGCTTCTATTATTGGAACTTTCTTAGTAAAAATTAAAGATAATTCTGCAAAAGAAGCAGAAGTACAGAAAGCTTTAGATTTAGGAAATTGGGCATCTATATTTATTACTTTAGTCGCAAGTTGGTTCTTAATTAAATGGATGTTACCTGAAACATTAAAAATGAGTTTTTTTGGAGAAGGAATCCAAGAAATACCTTCTCGTCATGTATTTTATTCAGGAATGATTGGTTTAGCCGTAGGGGCTTTAATTTCTACAGTAACGGCATATTATACTAGTTTAGGTAAAAAACCAGTTTTAGATATAGTTCAAAACAGCTCTACAGGAGCAGCAACAAATATTATTGCTGGTTTAGCTGTAGGTATGAAATCTACTTTTTTATCGGTGATTTTATTTGCTGCCGCAATTTATGGATCTTATGCTTTAGCAGGTTTTTATGGTGTTGCTTTAGCTGCTTCAGCAATGATGGCGACTACAGCAATGCAATTAGCAATTGATGCTTTTGGTCCAATTGCAGATAATGCTGGAGGTGTTGCTGAAATGAGTGAATTAGAAGATCATGTTCGTGAGCGTACAGATATTTTAGATTCTGTAGGAAATACTACTGCAGCAGTAGGGAAAGGTTTTGCAATTGCTTCTGCAGCATTAACGGCTCTAGCTTTATTCGCAGCTTATGTTACGTTTACGGGAATAGATGGGATTAATATTTTTAAGGCAGATGTTTTAGCAATGCTATTTGTTGGTGGAATGATTCCTGTAATTTTTTCTGCGTTAGCAATGGAATCTGTTGGAAAAGCGGCGATGGAAATGGTACAAGAAGTGCGTCGCCAGTTTAAAGAAATTCCAGGAATTATGGAAGGAACTGGAACTCCAGATTATGCGAAGTGTGTTGATATTTCTACAAAAGCTGCATTGAAAGAAATGATTCTTCCTGGTTTAATAACAATTATTACTCCTATTATTATTGGTTTATTATTCGGAGCTGAGCCTTTAGGAGGTTACATGGCAGGAGTTTGTGTAAGTGGTGTAATGTGGGCAATTTTCCAGAATAATGCTGGAGGAGCTTGGGATAATGCAAAAAAGTCTTTTGAGGCTGGTGTAGAAATTAATGGAGAAATGACTTTTAAAGGTTCAGATGCACATAAAGCAGCGGTTACAGGAGATACAGTTGGAGATCCATTTAAAGATACTTCTGGACCGTCAATGAATATTTTAATTAAACTTACATGTTTAGTAGGTTTGGTTATTGCTCCAATTTTAGGCGGACATTCATCCGAATCTCATGCTCAAAATGAAGTTAGAAAAGAAATTAAAGTTAAAAAAGAAATCAAAGAAGATAAACAAGCTGTTGCAACAATAACTACTACAGTTGTTAAAGATGGTAAGAAAGAATCTGAAATAATTAAAGTTGAAGGAACAAAAGAAGAAGTAGAAAAAGAAATTAAAAAATATGAGAAATAACTTTATTCTTATAAGTTTTGAGTCGTCCTAAAATTGGTTGACAGATTTATAATTTTTTTTTAAAAAAAACCTTTGAAGTTAACTTCAAAGGTTTTTTGTTGTGTTTAAAATTAGGTGTTTTATATCGATATTTTAGAAGAATTCTTTATAGCTCCAATAGTAAAAGAGCTTTGTGTACTACCAATATGTTTTATAGATGTAAGTTTGTTTACCATAAATTCACGATATTCTTCCATGTCTTTTACATAAATTTTTAAAATATAATCGTAATCACCACTAATATGAAAACATTCGGCAACTTCATCTAATTTTAATATTTCACTTTCAAAAATTGATAAATATTCTCTAGAATGCTGGATTAGTTTTACTTGACAGAAAACCAAGAATGATTTGTCAATTTTTTTAGGATCAATTCTAGCTACATAGTTCGTTATAATTAGTTCTTTTTCTAGTTTTTTTATCCTTTCATATACAGCAGTAACAGATAAATTTAATAATAAAGAAAGTTTTTTATTTGTACGTTTACTATCTTCTTGTAATAGATTAATCAGTTTAATGTCGATATGATCTAATTTCATTTTGAAAAAATTTCTATAAATTTAAGATATTTCAAGGTATCTTAGATTATTTTGTTGTAATTATTGTTATTAAGTGAATTTTAATCTTAAATTTTTAAAAACTATTGAATATTGTTATGGTTTTGTTTTTTTTTGAGTAAATAAAAACAAACAACATGAAATTTAAACCAGCTAATAAAATTCAAGATTTACAATATTTCGGAGAATTTGGAGGAGTAAATCCGTCTATTTCAGATTCATCAACATATACGTTTCTTTCTGCAAAAACAATGTTCGATACATTCGAAGGAAATGCAGATGGATGTTATTTGTACTCAAGGCATACATCACCATCAAATTTATATTTAGGTGAAGCATTAGCAGAAATGGAAGGAACAGAAACTGCTACAGTAACAGCTTCTGGAATGGGAGCAATTACTCCAGTTTTATTGCAGTTATGTAGTGCAGGAGATCATGTAGTGTCGAGTAGAACTATTTATGGAGGTACATATGCATTCTTAAAGAATTTTACACCAAAATTAAATATTCAAACAACATTTGTAGATATCACTAAATTAGATGTTGTTGAAGCAGCTATTACAGATAACACTAAAGTTTTATACTGTGAAACAGTGAGTAATCCGTTGTTAGAAGTCGCAGATATAGAAGGTTTGGCAGCTTTAGCTAAAAAATATAATTTAAAGTTAGTGGTAGATAATACATTTTCACCATTATCAGTGTCACCAGCACAGTTAGGAGCAGACGTTGTAATTCACAGTTTAACTAAATTTATTAATGGATCTTCTGACACAGTAGGAGGAGTAATTTGTGGAACACAAGAGTTTATTGATAACTTAAGAAACGTAAATGATGGGGCTTGTATGTTACTAGGTTCTACTATGGACAGTTTAAGAGCTTCTTCAATATTAAAAAATTTAAGAACCTTACATATTCGTATTCAACAGCATAGCAAAAATGCAATGTATTTAGCGAATAAGTTTGAAGCAGACGGATTAAAAACTGTATATCCAGGATTAGCTTCCCATCCTTCTCATGAATTATTTTCTTCAATGTTAAATAAAGAATATGGTTTCGGAGGAATGTTAACTATAGATGTTGGTTCATTGGAAAAAGCAAATCAATTAATGGAATTAATGCAACATAAAAACTTAGGATACTTAGCCGTAAGTTTAGGTTTTTATAAAACATTATTCTCTGCTCCTGGAACATCAACATCTTCGGAAATCCCAGAAGACGAACAAGCAGAAATGGGCTTAACAGACGGATTAATTCGTTTCTCTATTGGTTTAGATAATGACATCGAAAGAACTTATCAAATGATGTCTGAGTGTATGAAAGAAGTAGGGGTTCTATAAGTTGATATAAATGAATGAAGTAGTGTCTTTTGGTATTTTATCTTTTACATCATTTTTTACATTGATAAATCCTTTGGGTACAATGCCTATTTTTATGACTATGACTGCAGATTTAGATTCTATTCATAGAACTAAAACAGCACAAAAAGCATCAGTTGTAAGCTTTGTAACGATTATCATTTTTGCTTTTTCTGGTCAGTTATTATTTAATTTTTTTGGAATCTCAGTTAATAGTTTTAGAGTTGTAGGAGGTGTGATTTTCTTTTTAATGGGAATGGATATGTTACAAGCTAGATTAGGAAAAGTTAAATTGAAAGATTCAGAAGTGAAATCCTATGTAAATGACATCTCTGTTACTCCTTTAGCTATTCCAATGATTTGCGGTCCAGGAGCGTTAACAAATGCTATTGTAATGATGGAAGATGCTAATTCATTGAATAAGAAAATAGTTTTAATTATTGCTGTTTTTGTAGTGCTAATTATAACTTATATAATACTTTATAGTTCTTCAAGAATAATTAAAATTCTAGGAGAAACAGGTATTAATGTAATGATGAGACTTATGGGATTAATAGTAATGGTTATTGCTGTTGAATTCTTTTTTAGCGGTTTAAAACCAATACTTCTAGATATTTTGAACTCTTAATAGGAAAAACTCGCTTAATGCGAGTTTTTTTATTTTCCTTTCATTCGTTTCCAAATATCTTTAATTATTTCTATAAACGAGGTGTTTTTAAAGCGTTCAGGATCATCTTTATATTCCCAACGGTTTCCATTTTGATATAAACGAAATTCAAAAATATAATTATAAGTGCCATTTTTTTCAATAACAGGATAACGCATGTCATAATATTTAATAATTCCATTTTCATCTCGAGATAAAGAGTAGAAATCATTACTAAACCAGACAAGCTTTTTTAAATCACTATTGTTATTGAGAGATAATACCTGATGATTTTTTGGGAAACTTATAAAGTTATTTGTAGGTTTTTTTTTATCAAAATGAGAATAAAAACTCACTTTATAATCTTCTTTAGTTTCTACTATAGCATACCAAAGTATATTATTGAAAATTGTTGGTTGAGCAGAATATCTCTGATACTCAATTTTAGATTCTGAAAGTGCATTTTTAAAAATACGATCGATGTATATTTTATTTCCAACAGTAAAAATTAAATATGTAGAACTTAAATATATACCAGTTTTTAACCAAAAATTACGTTTAGGGTTTGTTCTCTTATAGAACATTAAAAGGATCAATGAGATTAAAAATGGGACTGTATATAATGGATCTACGACAGCAATTGTGTTAAAAGCTACGCGGTAATTAGAAAAAGGTAAGAACAGTTGTGTTCCATAAGGTGTAAAACTATCTAGTAATGGATGAGTGAAAATTGATAAAAAAAATAACCAAATCCAATCTCTAGAGATTGTTGTTCCAATTCTTTTTTTTGTGTTATATAATTTGAAAGCTCCGTATCCAAACACATAAGCTCCTAAAAATGCAAACACAATAGAGTGCATAAAGCCTCTGTGAAAAATAAGCTTGTCAATTGAATTTGAATAGAATAAACTTCCTATAAAAACATCTAAATCAGGAATTGTACCTCCAATAGCTCCAAATAATAAAGCTTTATTTCCAATCTTTTTACCTAGTGCAATTTCACCACATGCAGCACCTAAAACTATTTGTGTTAACGAGTCCATATGTTAGCAAATGTAGTAAACGCTTTTTACTTGCGTAAGTCTTAACAAAATCGTAACATTACAAACCAAAAAAATCTACCAATGCAAGAAACTAACAACGGTTCAGAGATAAAAATCCAAGATCAAAAATTACAACAAAATAAAGAATTGAATATATGGGAAGCTTTAATTCCTGTAGTTGTTTTAATGTTGTTATTAGCTTATAATATCTTTTTTAAAGATGGAGCTTGGTTAGGAGATTATTCTAATCAATATATTTTGTTGATGGGAGGTTTGGTTGCCTCAATAGTTGGTTTTTTGAATAAAACAACTATAAAAAAAATGTACCTTGAAGTGTGGGAGAATTGGAAAAGTGTTTTTGTTCCGATATTAATTTTATTATTAGTTGGAGCTCTAGCTGGTACTTGGTTGATTAGTGGAATAATTCCAGCAATGGTATATTATGGCCTACAGGTATTGAGTCCTGCAATTTTTTTGCCTGCGTCAGTTATAATTGCAGCTATTATTTCGATAGCAACTGGTAGTTCTTGGACAACTTCTGCTACTGTTGGTATTGCTTTGGTAGGTATTGGAACAGCTTTAGGAATCCCAACAGGAATGATAGCAGGAGCTGTAATTTCTGGAGCGTATTTTGGAGATAAAATGTCACCATTGTCTGATACTACTAATTTGGCACCAGCAATGGCTGGAACAGACTTATTTACACATATTAAATATATGGCCTACACTACAGTGCCAACAATAATTGTAACATTAATTGTTTTTACAATACTAAGTTTTACTATAGATACTTCAGGAAATTCAGATGTAACTAGTTTATTAAGTTCAATTGATAAGTCATTTAATATTACACCGTGGTTGTTTATTGTACCATTGGTTGTAGTGGCTTTAATTTTATTAAAAACAAAACCATTAATAGCGCTTGGAACAGGAATTGTTTTAGCAGCTATTTTCGCATTTATTTTTCAAACAGATGTTTTGATAAGTTTATCTGATTCGAAATTTCAGTCAGTTGTAAATGCTGTACTCTTTGATACTCAAATTACAACTGATAATGATAAGTTAACGGAATTATTTAGTGCTGGAGGAATGAATGGAATGAAGTGGACAATTTTATTGATTATTTGTGCTATGGTTTTTGGAGGGATTATGGATGGAATTGGAGCATTAGCAAAAATTACTAAAGAGTTGTTGTCTTTGGCTAAATCAACTTTCAGTTTATTTTTGACTACAGTTTTTGGATGTTTAGGATTAAATATAGCAGCATCAGATCAGTATTTAGCAATAGTTATTCCAGGAAAAATGTTTAAAGATGCTTTTAGTGATAAAGGTTTGGCTCCTGAAAACTTAAGTAGAACTTTAGAGGATTCTGGAACAGTTACATCTGTGTTAATTCCATGGAATACTTGTGGAGCTTATCAAAGTACGGTTTTAGGAGTAGGAGTTGGTGAATATTTTTTATTCGCTATTTTTAACTGGTTAAGCCCGATTATGACATTAATCTTTGCTGCTTTTAGAATTAAAATAAGACAGCTAGCCAGCAAATAATTAAGCTTATTTTTTTGAGAAATGTTTTTTATCTTTAAAATTAAGATATTAACCTCACAATTTTAATCATGAAAAAACAGATTTCAAACTTAGGAACAACATTAAAAAATGATCAATTAAAAAATATAACAGGAGGACTTTCTCGTTTAGAATTTTGTAGAGAAGTATGTTCTCGAAATAGATATTATCCAGATCATTATTTTGTAAGATGTGGATGCGCTTAAGCAAAAAGAATAAAAAATAGCCTTATTGAAAAATAAGGCTATTTTTTAATGATTTTTTATATTATATAAACCAGTTCCAAACTAATCCGAAACGGATAGACATGTCTCTATATGGGTAATTTGGAGCAGAGAAAAAGTTTCTACTTGGTAAAAAGTTAGAACTGATATTGTCTATTTTAAAGAAAATACGTGTCCTTTTAACTCGTGCGTTAAAAAATAAATCTAAAGAAGGGAAACCAATTTCTGAATCATTTTGAACAGTAAATTCATTAATCACGGGATTAAATGCATTGGCTTTGTATTTGGTAAAGAAATTAAAAGTTCCACCAATTTGAACTTTTATTGGTTTTCCTTTAAACCATTCTCCGGTGTAATATAATGTGTTTCTTGTTACAAATTCTGGAACTCTAAAAACAGCATTACCACTAGATACGTTTTGATACATTAAAGTATTATCAAAAGCAAAATTTCTAAAGAATTTAAACTCTTTATTTACCTTTACTTTTAAATAGGTTATCGATTCGTCAAATTGTTTCGGTAAATTATCTGAATCAAAATAAACATAATCTTCAATATTCGTAAAATCTAAACTAGCATTTCCCCATTTAGAATTAAAAGAAAAACCAATATTTCTAGTATCAATATTCTTAAAATTATTATCCCAATTATAATCATTGTATGTGCTTTGAAATAATTGAGTGTTAAATCTTGGAGCTTTAGAAACTAAAAGTAAACTTCCTTTAACGGTAAACAAACTATCTTTTTTATACATTGCTTCTCCGCTAAAATGATTACCAGCTAAGTAACCACTTCCGGGAGTAAGATTTGCACTAGCATTTACTTTAAAGTTTTTTATACGGCCATTCCAATCTGCACCAAGTGTAACAGCATCACCATTTAATCGACTTCTGTTTATTAATATATTACCATTGTATATGGTATCATAGCCATAATTAACTGTTGTATAATTTGCTTTTACTTTAAATTTTCCTAGAATGTATTTTGAATTAAATTCTAAATAACCTTGGTTGTTAATTAATTTATAATCTACTCTTTCATCTATTCCTCCTGATGCTTTACTAGCTTCTCCTAAAAAGTCGGTAGTTAAACTAGATTGCCCAAATCTATATTCTTTATTTTCATAATGCAGAATATGTCCAACTTTTAAGTTTGTGAAGTTTTTGGTATTGGTAGAGTCTTTTTTGCTAGAAAAAAGCTTAAAGTTTTGATCAGCATAAATACGAACACCTTCAAAATTACTTTCAGCATCATTTAAATTAACATCTAGTCGAGATCTGTTACTAAAGTTTGGATCTTCAGATATATAGTTTTCTAAAGCTTGAGTTGTTAATCCTCCGTTTTCTTGATTAACAAAGTCTTGTGTTGTTACTTGAGCGCGGATACGATATTGATCTTTTCTGGTTCGATACGATAAAGTTGATCTAAAATTACCGGAACTAGAAAGTGAACGTCTGTACTGACCTAAGGAACGTAATCCTCGGTAAGCAAAACTTAAATTTAAACGTTTAGAAAGGTTAAATGTAAATAAAGCATCTAGAACTTGACCCTGTTCTTGTCCAGTTCTATACATAATAATTGTAGTTGGAGTAGGAACTTGATAGTAATCAATATCCTCAATTTTCATGTAGTTAAATTGCTTTGCGTTAAAACCAATATCAGGATATTGAGAAATACTTCTAAATGAATAGCCTAGGTTATTGAAAGTTTGTCCTTGATTTTGAAAAGGTAATAACTCGAAATTATCTTTTCTTCTGAAATTAAATTTATATTCTTTTCTTATCGTTAATGTAGTATCTACATAACTTGTGTCTTTTTTAAAACTAATAATTTTATAATCTGTGAATTTTGTTTTCCCACTTAATTTCACATTGATTTCATCGTTAGAAATTGTGTCTAATCGATTAATTCCCCTATTAACTCCTCCTAAACCACTTCCTAATGATCTTATTTGAGCATTTATAGTAAAAGAACTAATAACGAAAAGAATACCAATGATATATTTCATAAGGGCAAATGTAAAATAATTAAACGAAAATTTATGTGAATAATATCTATGAAAACTGTTAATTTGTTTTATGTTACAAATGAATTTTAGTGGTTTTGTTTTAGAAGCAGGAACAGATGAAGCGGGTAGAGGTTGTTTGGCTGGACCTGTTGTAGCAGCTGCAGTTATTTTACCAGAAGATTTTCATCATGAATTATTAAATGATTCAAAACAGATTTCTGAGAAAAAGAGAAATATTTTACGTCCTTTTATAGAAGAGAATGCAATTGCTTATGCTGTTTGTTTTATCGATAACGAAGAGGTAGATAAATTAAATGTTTTACAATCTTCTATTGTTGGAATGCATCGATCTTTAGAGAGATTAAAAACACAGCCGGAGTTTATTATTATCGATGGAAATAAATTCAAACCTTACAAAGAGATTCCTTATGAAACTATTGTAAAAGGTGATGCTAAATTTATGAGTATAGCGGCAGCTTCTGTGTTAGCTAAAACTTATCGTGACGATTTTATGGAGAAAATTCATAAAGAATTTCCAGAGTATAATTGGAAGAAGAATAAAGGATATCCTACTAAAGAACACCGAGAAGCAATAAGGAATTTTGGAGCAACAAAGTACCATAGAAAATCATTTCGTTTGTTACCAGAGCAAATAAAAATTGATTTTGAAAAGTAACTTTTTGTTAACCTAAAATAATTATATTGATTACTTATAGTAGTTAGTTTTACGTTGTAATTGGTCCATAAGTTAAGTCCCCTTTTTTCCTCAAAAAGTGCGAAGAATTAAATAAATTCAATCGCACTTTTTTGTTTTTATTTAGATTTTACACCAACAAAATTGTCTGATTTTAATTTAAATAACACATTAAAAGTGGTTAAACTTCCATAGATTCTTGTAATGTATTGCTGTAAATCAATTTTATCTTGATCGTCTAATGTTTTACTAGAGTTAATCTTTTGTTCCATAACACGAATTCTATCACGTACCATTACGATTTTATGAAAAAAAGTATCGATTGGAATTTCTTTAGAAGCCAAGTTAGCGTCAGCAGGTTCAATAATAAGTTTACCACCTTTAAACTTATCAGCAATAGGCACTACTTCAGAAACATCACTCCATTTTTTTAAAATGTCTCTAAGTGTACTTTCTACCTCATAAAAACTTATGGTATCTACTTCGTCTTCTACGGCTTCAATAACTTCAAAATCTGAGTCTAATTCTATAGTTTCTAATCCATTTTCCTGAAAAGTTACCCAATATTGTTTACTGTCTACATTAGTAACAACTCCAAAACCGTATTCAGAATGGTTAATTCTAGATCCAATTCCTAATAATTTCATATTTCAATTATTTTAAACGACACTAAAATACGTATTTTTGTGATCTAATTTTTTTGAAAAATGATTAAAAGAACTCGTGCAGAACTAACAAAATGTATTATTCACAAGGTGGCTAATAAATACAATAGTGGTAAAAACTCATTATCAGAAAGTTTAGTTCGTTTTGATGAAGAAAGTTATGAATTGTTAATGCCTTTTTTATTAAAACCTTTTGGAACTGTAACACAGAGTTATCGTTTTAATCATCATGCAGATGTTCGATTAAATGAAATTAACAACTATGTTTCTAAGATTTTCGAAGACGAAGAAACTTTTATAGAGCATTCAAAAAACATTGTTAATCATTTGTACGAGCAGTCAAATTCAGCACAAATTAAAACAGGAGATGTTTTAGTGGTATTATTTGAAGGTTTAGAATATAAAGATGTATTAACAGAAGCTGTTGGAGTTTTTAAAATTGAAAATAAAGTTGATTTCTTTCAAACGTATTTAGATGATGATAGTTTTGATGTGGTTGTACAGAAAGGAATTTCTACTAAAAAATTAGATAAAGGTTGTTTAATCTTAAATTCTTCAGATACAGAAGGAACAGTCGTGTTATCTGTAGATAATAATAATTATGATGCACAATATTGGATTAAGAATTTCTTGAATGTAAAATATGCCGATGATAGAAATTTACATACACAGCATTATTTAGAGTTATGTAGAGATTTTTCTGAGGAGATAATAAAACCTGAATATGGTAAACATGAACAAGGAAACTTTTTAGCCAATACAGTCGATTATTTTAAAGAACATGAAAGTGTAGATTATCACACTTTTAAAGATGAAGTTTTCGAAGATGAAAAGCATAAAGATATGTTCGAAGATTATAAAAAACACTTCGAGAAATTAAATGATGTATTAGTAAGAAATAACTTCGAAGTTTCTGATATTGTATTAAAGAAAGAAAAAGGAAAGCTTAAAACAGAAATTAAGTTAGATACTAATATTCAAATTAAAATAGATATTGATGCGCCAGATGCAGCTTCAGAATATTTAGAAAGAGGTTACGATGAGGATAAAAAAATGAAGTTTTACAAAGTATATTATAACGCAGAGAAATAATAAAAAAAAACAGCTGTTAAAGCTGTTTTTTTATGAGTTATATTCTTTTATTTCGTTTTCTAATTCTGTTTTTAAATCACTTAACTTTTTTAATTCTTTGTTGTTTTGATATTTTGAGTTAAAATGAAATAATAAAAAAAAAGACAGTGTATACTAAAGCACAAATTATTACCAATGTGATGTAATTATAATCTCCTTTTTCTAAAAGAGAATCTTTTCTTCTGTGTAAAGCATCACTTCCTCCATATGTTGGAGCCCAGAAAGAAAATACAATTCCTAAAACAATTATTTTCCACAAGTGTTTTAATATAAAGTTCTGTTCTCTTTTTACGTTTTCAATTTTGTAAATTGTTGCTTGTAAGTGTTTTTCTTTTTGATGTTTAGACATTTTATAGCTTTTTCACATACTTAGTTACGATTACAATATTTTGTCCGTCAACTTTTCCTTCAATATATTCTGCGTTTTCAACATCAAGAGAAATTCTTCTAACGGCAGTACCTTGTTTACAAACCATACTAGATCCTTTAACTTTTAAATCTTTAATTAATACTACAGAATCTCCAGCTTGTAAAATTGCTCCATTACTATCTCTATGAATTACCTTTTCACTTTCATCTAAATGCTCGCCAGTCGCTTCGGCGAATCGAAGTTCATCAGCTTCTAAATACATCATGTCAAGTAAATCTTGAGGCCAACCTTCTTTTTTTAGACGATTTAACATTCTCCAAGCGACAACTTTTACAGCAGAAAATTCACTCCACATACTATCGTTTAAACAGCGCCAATGATCTGGGTTAGTTGTTTCTGGATTGTTAATTTGAGATATGCAGTGTGAACAAGCCAAAATACTTCCATCTACACCACCAGTAGAAATTGGTGGAACCTCATAAATATTTAAATCAGTTGTAGTCGCGCATAATTCACATTTATGTTCGCTTCTATCTTGTAATTCTTGTAGTAAACTCATCGATTTGCTTTATGTTTGCGAAAGTAAACTTTAATTTGAATAAGTTAGCATGAAGTATCAGCAATAATCTTCCATTCTCCTTTTATTTTTTTGAAAATTACCATAAATATTCCGTCTAATTTTCCTGTTTCTCGAGTTAAATTATATTCGCCCATTACATAGTAGCTATTACTTTCAATCTTAGAAATAGTTCTAATTTTAAATTTCAACTTACCTGAATCTTCTGCATATGGATAACTTTTTTTATACTTTTCCAATGTTTTTTTCCAGCCGTAAGTGATTCCATTTCTACCTTGAAACTTTAAAGAATCTGACTTCCAGTATCCTAACATGAAACAATCTAAATCATGCCTCGACCAATCTGATGCTTGATGTTTCATAAGAGCTCTAATCTCTTTTTTATCTTGTTCTTCATTAGAAGTAGTACAAGAACAAATAATTACGGTAAAAATTAGGAGTAGTTTTTTCATGGTAAAAATATTAGATCTATAAGATATAACCTTTTTTTAAAATCGTAATATTGAAAAAAATAAAAAAATGATATTAGAAAGTGAACGATTAATTATTAAAGAAGTTGAAGTAAGTGAAGCTCCATTTTATTTTGAACTATTTAACGATCCTGATTGGATTAAGTATATTAATGATAAAGGATTAAAATCTGTAGAAGAAACTGAAATATACTTGAAAGATATTTTAGTAAAGAACGAAAAATTAAATGGATTAGGTTTCTTTTCAGTATTGTTGAAAGAAACGAATGAATTCATTGGAATGTCTTCTGCTTTACAGCGAGAAAAATTAGATTTTGTTGATGTAGGTTATGCATTTTTACCTAAAGCAAGAGGAAAGGGATATGCTAGTGAAGCTACTTTGTTAATGATGGATTATATAAAGGAAAAGTTTCAACAAGAAAAAGTACTAGCTTTTACCGTTCCAGAGAATGAAAAATCACAACAATTATTAAAGAGGTTAGGTTTTAAATATGTTGGATTAGAAACTGTTTTTGAAGGAGAGAAAGATTGTGTTTATGAATATAAATTTTGATTATGAAAATTGAGCGTTTACATCATATAGCTATTATTTGTTCTGATTATGAGGTGTCTAAGCATTTTTACACAGAGGTATTAGGTTTTACAATTCAGCAAGAAATATATAGAGAAGAACGAAAATCATATAAATTAGATTTAGCTCTAAATAGTGTATACTTGATAGAGTTATTTTCTTTTCCAGATCCTCCGAGTCGACCTTCATTTCCTGAGGCAACCGGACTACGACATATCGCATTTGCGGTAAAAGATTTAGAAAATTGGAAGTTGTATTTAGAAAACAAAAACATAAATGTTCAAGATATACGAGTAGATGAGTTTACAGGAAAACACTTTCTCTTTTTTAATGATCCTGATTATTTACCTATTGAATTGTATGAAGTTTAAATAAAAAGACGATGAAAATAAGCGAAAATTTTATTCTTGGAGTAATAATATCATGTGTTTTATTATTCTTCATTTTTTGGATGGTAGAAATACAAACAAAAAAAGAAAAGGAAGATATAACGGATAAAGTGATTTCTGAAAAAGTGTTGAAAAGATCTATATCTAGAGGTAGAACTTTGTTTATTCAAGAAGATTGTTATAGTTGCCATAAACCAGATAAAAAAGATGGTTTTTTTCGTGTGGTTATTGATAGAGTTTCAAAGGAATGGCTGTATAAATTTATTAGAGATGAAAAAAGTTTAATAGAAGATAAGGATTCGGTAGTATTGTATTTGAGACAACGATTTAATCAGTCCAATGGAAGGCATGACAAAAAACATTTAACTGATGATCAGTTAAATGATATTTTAAGTTACTTAAATAGTTTTAAAGTGAATTAATTCATAAAGTTGTGAAATATGAAGTTATCTGGGAATATAATTTTAGGTAGTATAATATCAGTTGTCTTAGTATTAATGATCGCTTGGGTAGTACAAATTGAAACAGCGATTGATGATAGTAATATAAACAATTTTACCTCTAAAAAAGAAGAAGTAGTTAGTGTTTCTAATTCTTTAAAACAATCAAAGGAAAAAGGGAAGAAATTATGGAGGGAAAATAGTTGTACTAATTGTCATAAAATCCATGCTCGTGATGGTCATCCTTTACCAGGGGTAAAAGACAGATATCCAAAAGAATGGTTAATTCAGTATATAAAAGATGAACAAGTATTAATTGAACAAAAAGATCCGGATGTTTTAGCTTTAAATGCTGAATGGAATTCTAACAAATCAGAGCATAAAAATTCTCATCTTGACGAACAAGATATATTAGATATTTTAAATTATATAAATAGAAGAAAATAAAAGGAAAACTAAATTGAATTAATAGTTATTCAGCTAAATACAAATCAATAAGTCCTTCTGGAGTTTCTACTGCTATAGTTTTATTTTCGCGATCTACTTTAATAATAAAATCGTCAATCATTGGAATAAATATTTCTATTCCATCTCTGTCAATTTCAAATAAAGGCTGTGCAGCTGAATCATTAATGTTTGTAATTGTTCCTACGTCACCGAAATTTTTATCGGTAATAGTAAAACCAATCACTTCATGATAATAAAATTTATTTCCAGTAAGTTTTGGAAGTAAAGTTAGAGGTAAATAAATCCCAGCTTTCATAATCGCATCTGCATCAGCTTCAGAATCTACATCTTCAAATTTTACACGAAACATCGTGCTTTTACTTAAAGATGATTTTTCTATAAAAAAAGGAACCAGATTATTGCCTAATTCGACAAAAACTGATTCCAAATTTTTATAAAGATGAGGTTCATCAGTATCTAACTTTATAATCACCTCGCCTTTAAAACTGTGTTTTTTAACGATTCTACCAAGATAAAAACAATCTTTAGTTTGCATTATCGTTATACTTTTTTACTCTTCGCTATCTCCACCTTCTTCAGTAGCAGCATCTTCGCTATCTACTACAGGAGCTTTTGCAGCAATACGAGCTTCGTTAACAGCTTTTTCAGCTTCTAAAGCTTTAGCTTTAGCATCTTCTTTAGCTTTCGCTAAACCATCAGCTTTACCAGCAATTTTACCAGATTTTTCCTCTAACCAAGCGTTATACTTAGCTTCAGCTTGCTCTTCTGTTAAAGCACCTTTTCTAACACCTCCAGCTAAGTGGTTCTTTAATAAAGCACCTTTGTAAGATAAAAGAGCTTTTGCAGTGTCAGTTGGTTGAGCTCCATTTTGTAACCACTTTACAGCAGCATCAACATCTAAGTTAATTGTTGCAGGGTTAGTGTTTGGGTTGTAAGTTCCAATCTTTTCTAAGAAACGACCGTCTCTTTTTGCTCTAGAATCAGCAGCTACTACCCAATAAAATGGCTTTCCTTTTTTACCATGTCTTTGTAAACGAATTTTTACAGGCATACTTGTTAAATTTTAAGGTACACGACCTTGATTATTAAACTATTAATTTTTAACTCGAAGATATTTCGAATTTTAAGTGTGCAAATTTATAAAACTTATTTGAATAAAATGCTCATTCACAGTTTTATTTACACAAAAAAGCACCTGAAAAAACAGATGCTTTTTAAAAATTAAATGTTGTTATATATTAAATTACTCTAACACTTACAGCGTTTAATCCTTTTTTTCCTTCTTTAAGTTCGAACTCAACTTCATCACCTTGTCTGATTTCATCTATTAGTCCTGAGATATGTACAAAATACTCTGTTCCTGAATTTGACTCTGTAATAAATCCAAAACCTTTAGATTCATTAAAGAACTTTACCGTTCCTTGTTTCATTATAAAAAAATGTATTAAATATTAAAGCCGCAATTTAAGATTTAATTCTCAGTAAATCAGAGTTTTTTTGACTTTATTTTTTAACTATCTTACAATAAACGTTTTTGGTTTTCAAAAAAGGAATCTGCTTGCAATTTCATTAGGTTTTGAGCCATTTTTTGTTTGTAGTTGTAAAGTTCTTCTTCCGATTTTAAATCGTTATAAATTTCGGTGTTGATATGTGTATCAGTATCCATTATTTTTTGTCTCTGATCTATCTGCTGTTGAATCCAAGTTCTTATCTCTGAAGTTCTATTTTCTAATTTATAATCATATTCACTTTTGCTACTGATAAGTTTTGTGAAAATCGGAGATGTTTCTATAGCTAAAAACAATAAGAAAATAAATAAAGAAGGCATCCATGGAAGTTGATCTAAAGCATTTACTCGAGCCATTAATCCATCATAATTTGCAATAATTGGCTGAGAATTTGTTTCAGAGTCTTTTTGTTTTTGAATTAAAGAAGCGATTTCTGATTCTTTAGTATTGATTTTTTCTTGGTTATTCTTTTTCAATTCAGAAAGTTGTGCCAATGAAGCATCATGTTTTTCTCTTTTTTCTTTATATACAGGACCTTTACCTTTTAGTTTGGTTCCCTTTCTTCCTTCAGCTTCAGCTATATATGTTTCGTAAAGTTGATTGGTTTCTTGTTCTTTTAAATTAATTTCTTCTTTTAAATCAGAAATTTCAGTTTGAAGCTTTGTTATTTCAGGAGTAAACTGAGCTGCAATTTGATTTTTATTATCTAAGGTCATTTGATTCTTTTCTGTCAATAATACCTGATTGATTTCTTTTTCAAAAATCTTTAACTCCAGAGGTTTAGAAATTACAATTGCAATTATTACAGCTAATAAAAGTCTTGGGAAAGCTTGTGCGAATTCTTTAATAAAACTGTCTTTTTTTATCAGTGTAGAAACAATGTATCGATCTAAATTAAAGATGAGCAATCCCCAAATGATTCCGAAGAATACGGAAGTATACATATTGTTAAATACGGTATATAAGGCATAACTACTAGCTATTGTAGCCATTAAAGCAGTAAAAAATACTGTAGCTCCAATACCAGCATATTTATTTTGTTCACCATTAGAGCAATTTTGTATCAGGTCGAGATCTACACCTGAACATAAAAGAAAGAAACGTTTCATACTATTAATAACGATCTAGCTTGGTGTTTGTTACAAAAAAAAGCCTCTTTTAAGAGGCTTTTAACAAGAATTATTTTTTGCTTACTACGTAAATGGATCTATTACTATTGTTGTTTTTTACGACATGTAATGTTTCAATTTGAGTATGTTTTATGGAGAAAAAGTCTTCTTTACTAATCTCTTTTTTATCTAAATAATACTTTGTTATTTCACCATTATCTTTTAAAGGTGAATTATCTGAGTTAAAAAGATTTTTAATTTGTTCGCTAGATAATTTATTTTTTGTTTTTACTGTTCTTCTTGCTACATAATTTCCATTTGTTGGTTTTGGTGGTGGAGGAATATTGCTTTTTTCACCTTTTTTAACTTTAGGATATGTTCTTTTTGGAGGAGGTGGAATATTGGTTGAATCACCTTTTCTAACTACTGCACCATGAGGTGATGAACTCTTTTCCGATGTAATTAATTCTCCAGATTTAGTTACTTCTTGTCCGAAACGATTATAGTATTTTATTCCGTTCTCGTTTTTTACAAAAAACAATTTTTCTCCGTTAGCATCATAAACTTCTTCTTTCTTTTTTGGTTTAGGAGGAGGTGGAATATTTGTTTGATCTCCTTTTCTTACAGTTGGGTAATTTTTAGTGTTCCCTTTAGTAATTAAATAGAATTGATACGGCTGAGGAAATTTTTTATTTCTAGCGTTTTTCTTTATGTAACCTCCTGAATAATGTTTGAAATCTGTTGATTTATAGTTTTTTAATACCGAGTTTTCAGCAACTTTCCCATCTATCCAAATAGCATATTTCTTAGTGTTTTGTAATTCTTTTAGCAATTTAGTACTCACTTTGTTTTTCGAAATTTTCATCGGAGGTGGAGGAGGTGGTAACATTTTTCTCTCTTCTGGAGTTAACTCTGAAAATTTTTTAGTTATTCGTTTTCCTTCTTTAGTTGAGTAGGTAAGTGTCTTCTTTTTTTGATTAACAATTCGTTTTTTTGGGATAGAATCTTTGTCTTCCCATATTTTTATAGTTTCTCCATTAGGAAGTTTACCATGTAATGTATCGTTTTTTTGCTCTTTGAAATCAAGATTAAGATCATTAATTTTTTTTAATTCTTTATCAAGATGTTTTTCAACAGAAGCTTCATCGTAAGGAATTATTCCGTTTTGATTTAGGTATTGTTTTTTACCGTTCAGCAGTGGAAATTTAAGGTTTATCCAAGCAGTGTTTTTCAATCCAGAAAATGTAATATCATTCTCAGTTGCTTTTATAGAAAAAGCATATTCACTTCCTGATACGCGGTTTTTATTTGTAAAACCGAAATCAGTAATAATATGTTCTTCATTTAAAGGTATAGCTAGTTTTGCCCATCTTTCACAGTTATAGCATTTTAGTTTAATTTCATTGCCATTTTTTTCAACGGAAGCAAGAAAAAGTTCTGAGTTTGTTTTCTCTTTTGTTTCAATTTCAGTAGGGTTGTTATAAGCTTCAGCCCGTTCAGCAAGTGAAAATAAAAGTCCGCATAGCAATGGAATAACACTCATCTTTTTTAGCAAAATTGCTTTGCCAGATTTTTGTTTAGTCATCATAAGTAATCTTTTTTTAGTTAAAATAAAATTCAAATTACTGGCCAAGTAATATTCTTTTGAATCAGAACTTCTCTTTAATAAAAGCTCTTGATATGTAATAGTATTGTTGTAAGTATCGATAACAGATGCGTCTGCTAAAAACTCATGATTTAATCTTATGGCTTTTTTTAGGTAAATAAAAAGCGGATTAAACCAAAAAATAGCATGTAAAAGTTCTATAAGAATAATATCGAAAGTGTGATTTTGTGTAACATGAGTAAGCTCATGCGTAAAAAGTTCTTTTTCTATAGTTTCATTATGGTATTCGTCTTTATTAATGAAAATGTAGTTCCAAAAAGTATGCGGAGCTATTTCATCTTCAACCAATACAAGTTTGGCATTGTAATAGCTAATGATTTTGTTGTTTTTAATTCGGCTAAAAATATTATAAAGATTCTTTGAGAATCGAAATAGCAAAACACCAACTATAATAATGTATATCGTTTGTAAAAGTAAATTGAAATCAAAGTAATTAGTTTCTGTATCAATTTTACTTGTGGTAGCACTAACTGATTCTTCGAATGTTTGAGGAATTATAAGTTCAGTAGTTAATGTAGGCTCTACATAAATTGTATACTCAGGAACCAGAAAAGAAAACAATAAACCTCCAATTAAAAAGAAACGATTGAAGTTGTGCATCTTTTCTTTTTGTAATACAAAATGATAAAAGATCAAAAGTATTCCAAGACAAATCGTAAACTTTAGAAGGTAATTAATCATTGTTTTGTTCTTTAATTTGATGATCTATAATCTTTCTCAATTCTTTTAATTCATCAACAGACAAATCGGTTTCTTTAGTGAAAAATGAAGCAAACTGACTGGCAGAATCATTAAAAAAGTTTTTAATCAAACCATTTACATGTTTAGAGAAATAATCTGTTTTCTTTACCAAAGGAAAATATTCTCTAGATTTTCCATAAAGCTTATAATCAATAAAACCTTTGTCTTTCATACGCTTTAAAAGCGTAGCTAAAGTCGTGTTTGCAGGTTTTGGATCAGGAAATTCCAATAACAAATCTTTCATAAAAGCTTTGTTTAGTTTCCATAAATATTGCATTACTTGCTCTTCAGATTTTGATAATTTCATTTCTACAGAATTAGAACTTGTTCTACAAATGTAGAAAATAAATTTTATTCTACAAGTGTAGAATGTGTTTTTTTGTAACAACTTTCTATTTTTGCAATATGAAATTAGTTGTTTTAATAAGCTTGTTTACTTGTTTTATAATGAGTTCTCAGTATAAATATGAGCGAGAATTTAGGTTAAATGTAGAAGAAGTTCCAATATCTGCTGTTCAATTTCTTAAGCAGTTTCAGTTTGAAAAGAAAGTAAAATGGTATGGAGAAGAAAGTCAAGACGGAAAAACTTTTGAGGCAAAAACGTATTACAATGCTAAAAAATATAGTTTAGAGTTTGATGCTAAAGGGAAAATATTAGATGTTGAAATAAAAGTAAGGTTAAATAGTTTGAGCAAACCTGACCAAGAAATGATTAAAAAGGGATTACAAACGGTTTTTTCAAAATATAAGATTAAGAAATTGCAACTTCAGTTTTCAGGAAAAGAGTTATTATCAAGAATTAAAGCGTTTGAAACAAAAGGGAATTACAGTACTTGTTTTTTTGAACTTGTGGTTTCTGGTAAAATAGGAAAGGAGCGAAAACTATTCGAAATCTTAATGAATGGCAAAGGAGAGATTGTTAAAAAACTTGAATTTAAAGTTTTGAATTCAGATAATTTAGAATTTTAATGCGTAGTATTTTTATTTTCTTTTTTGTCTTGTTTGTAGGGGAGATTACGAGTCAAACTAATTTTTCTGCGGGAGTTTTACCTAAAGTTGTTACTTCATTTAAAATGTCGCCTAAAATAAAATGGGTGAATAGTATAGAATCTAGAGAGTTTTTTTATGATAAAGAATTTGAACTGACGCATAGTTTGGTTGATGTCTCAACTATTTTTTCACTAAAAACAGAAATGAATAACAAGTTAAATTTTGGATTCATTTTTCGATTTAAAGATGGTGAAGTTGAGTACAGATCGTTACAACATTATAATATTATTCATGGTCTTGAGCAATTTCAAATGGGACATCGATTTGCTTTTGAACAGTTTTACGATGATGTGATTAATTTAAGAGGACGATATCGATTTACAATCCAACGCGCTTTGAATGGAGATAAAATTGATGTTTTTGAATGGTATTTAAAACTGTCTAATGAATATTTATGGCAATTTAATGGTGAGAATTTAGAAATAAGATTAGCGCCAAATTTAGGGTATCGATTAAGCAAACGTAATAAGATAGAATTTGGAGTAGAGTATAGAGCTGCAGATTTTGTCAGAGAATTAAATAAAAATCAATTATGGATGCGTTGTACAATGTACATTTCATTATAAAAAAAATCCGCTTTTCAGCGGATTTTTAATTTCTTTTTAACTCGATGTAACTTCCATGAATATTAATAATATTGTTATAGAATTCTTTTAAATAATGATATTCTTGTTGATTGTAAATAGCTTTGTTCAAAAAGAATTTTGAATATATCTTTATTTTATTTTCTGTGCTTTTTACATTTAATACAACTCTTCCTCCTTTATTTGGTAAAGAAATACCTTTACTTTCTGGCAGTTTGCTAATGCTATATCCGTCTGGTACATCTATATTAATCATGTAGGAGCGTGTAAAAGCATAACCAAAATCTACAGGGTAATTTCTTTCGTTTAATTTAAAAGGATTTTCTGTTATTTGATCAACTACAAAAGGAACGAAGCGAATAATATCTTCTTTTTCAACATCAGGAATACTAACAGATAAAAAAGTTTTAAAAGTTTCTTTCCCTTCTTGTGTAGGAATGTTGTTGAAGTCGTCAACTTCTAAAAAAGGATTCTTAGTTTCAAAATCTTCAATGTATTTATCTTCAGATTTAGAAGAAAGTTTCATACGTTCACTGTAGGAATAATAGCCTCTTCGAGAAGTTACTATCTTACCTTTTAAACCACCTTCTTCAAAACTAAGGTTAATGTTATGAGAAATAAAAGATTTAAATTTCGGTTTTATGAGTTCCCAATAACTTCCTTTGTCGAAATCTAAAACGCGTCCTTCACCGTTTAAACAGCGGAAAGGAATTTCACCAAATAATAAATCTTTATCTGTGGCGTCTAAAAAATAAACTTCATTGTTAATTACAGTTTTTACTAGCACATAATTAAACTCAGAAACAGATGGATGAAGTTTAGTTACAATTCCATTTTTTCTTGTTGATAAAACAACTAAGTAACTTTCAATTTTTGCAGCTTTAAGCGCGTTGTATAGTGAAAGATTTATACCATCTACACTTCCAGTTTTGTCTTCGTAAACATTTCTAATTTTGATTTTATCACTAGACCATAGTTTACCATCCCAATTTAATTCTGATTGAATATGCTTGTAAATAGCTTTGGCTCTTTCTAAATCGTTTCGATTGGTAAAAAGATTTTTAGGTAGATTTCTTTTAAAGTAACTTTTCTTAGATGTTTGTCCGTCAAAGAAATTATTTTTTAAAGTTTTATCTGCGTCTTTCCAAGTTTTTGTGTACTTCTTTACTCTTCCGTCTATAGTTGTATATGAAATAGGTTCAAAGATGATTTTAGATTTAAAATTCTCTTCGGAAAGCATGTAATCTTCTCCTTTAAAAGCAGGGACATTATCAAAACCAAATTCATAAATTAAACAGTCACCACTTAAACCATTAGAAAGTCGAACGCAGTCTTTTTCCACGTGATTACTCTTGCGATCTAATGGTTTATTAGCTCGCAAACGAATGTTGTATTTCCAATTTCCTAAAATCGTTGCAGTAAAATCACTTTTTATTTTAGGAATGTCAGATTGAAATTCCCAATCATCTAGTTTAGAATATGGAGAAATAAGACTATAGGTGTATTCAATTACTGAACCTTTTTTTACATTAGGTAATGTAAAGCTTGTTTGAGTCCAGTTTTCTGAAAGTTTCTTTTCGTAAATATGTTGGTCTGAAAGAAAAATCTTTTTTAGTAGTCCATCTACAGAAGTATAAGAAATGGCTTTAATATTTAAAACTTTTTCTTTCTTGTACGAATTGATAGAAATGGTAGCTCTATCTACTTCAGATTGATCAAAAATTTTAACTCTTTTGTATACATCGCGTCTAAAATAGTAGTCATTTTCTTGATCAATGTATTCGTGACCTTTTTCTTCTAGAACAAGAGCTTTGGCAGTAGAATCTTTTTGATAAAAAGACATTTCTACTTCTTTTAAATCTGTTAAACCCAATTTTTGAATATCACCAGTTTGGGAATTAGCATATAGACTTAAAAAAAGTAGAAATAATCTTGATATATATTTCATGAAAATATCTATTGCTTTGAAATGATGATTTTCTCGTTTTGTTTCGCTACTAATTGTTTAAAGAAGTCTTTAACTGTAGGGTAGTAAGTTGGTGAAATCACAGCACTGTTAAATTGTAATTTAGAATTTACTTGTATGGTTTTCCCGTCTTCTGTTACCATAAATTTAAAAAAGCCAAGATCATCAGGAATACCAATAGCTAATTGTTCTGGTATAAATTCTACTTTGTATCCTTCTGGTATTTTGATAGAAATTTTATTAGAATCACTCCAAGGTGTAGCAAAATCAATTGGAAAATTTCTTTCGTCACTCTTAAATGGGTTTTGTTCCATTGTTAAGAATAAAAGTGGATTAATATACAGTTTACCATTAATTTTTTCTACTAAGTCTTCGGAAGAAAACTTAAACATTCTGCTCAATGGCTTTCCAATATTTTTTTCATTTCTACTTTTAAAGTCATCGATTTCTATATTGTAATTTTCTTCAAACTTAGAAATTAGTTCATCTTCTTTTAAGTGGTTATAACGTTTTCTACTTTGCATAGCGCTTAGTTTTGTTTTCGATTGTATTACAAAACCAGAGCAAGTTCCATCGTCTTCGATAGTTAATTTTACTTTGTTTTCTTCAGTAGAATGAGAAGAAGAACTTAATTTTACCCATGAAGAAGTTCCATTCTGTAGTACTTTTCTACCATTCCAATTTAAAGCTCTTACAGGTAAAGAATTTGGTAAAGAATAAGGTTCTGTAGCATCTAAAAGAGCATATTTTCCATTAGCAAATTCTACCATGCTAATTACATAGTTAAAGCCATCTAAAGTAGGGAAAATAGGAACTCCATTAGAACGAGAACTCACTAAAACAGGATTAGCATTTAATCCAGCGCTTCTTAACATTGAAGTTAACATTAAGTTGATGTCAGCAGCGTTCCCTACTCCATCTTTATAAGCTTTTTTAACTCCTAATTCTGTGTATTTATTATAGTTCCCATTCCATTTAACTTTTGATTTTACAAGTTGGAAAATAGCTCCAAGTTTTTCGTATTCGTTTTTAGCTGTACCAAGTGCAGCAGCTAATTCATCCTTATAGTAGCTAGATTTATTTAATTCGTTTCCAAAACTGCTGTATGAATAAATTTTCTTACTTACATCTTCCCAACTTGTTGCATAATATTTAGGAGAGCTATCGGGCATTCTTACAAAAGATAATTCGTATTTAATACCACCTCTGTAGTTGTTAATATTAGAAACAAAAGGTTCAGAATCTTTTAATGCTGGAATATCTTTAGCATTATAATGGTCTACATTTTTCGTGTAATCAATAGAAGAGTTGCTAAAACTCGTTCTAACAATTCCTTCAGATCTAGATTTTGACGTAATGTTAATTTTTCCTCTTTTACGAGACGACTGTACAGGAACTGCGTAATATCCTTTAGAAGCTTTTCTAAAATTGAAGTATTCTGGAGTTTCTATAGAAACATCTAAAAGATCAACAGGAATGTCATATTGAAAATTCACAGGATCGATACTTGTGATAAAAGGAGAAGTAACCGTATACATTAAGTCGATAACAGTTCCTTCTTTTACATCTGGGAATACAATTTTTACAGAAGTGAAATTATCATTTATTTTTTCTTTAAATTGGTGAGAACTTTTCAATTTTGTTTTTACAATTTTTCCGTTTTCATTGTTAAAAGCGTATCCCTTTATTTTAATGATTTTTTCTCTTGTACTTCCATTATTATAAAGAGTAATTAAAAAAGTACCTTTCTCTAAAGCATCTTTAGAGTACACTTTTATTCTTTTGTGAATATCAGTAGTCATCATAAAACCATTGTTTTGATCGTACAAATAAGCGGTTCTTCTTTTGTTGTAAAGATAAGCTGCTGTAGCTGTAGAGTCTTTCTGGTGTTCTTTTTGTAGAATGACTTCTTTAGAGACTTTTCCAAATTTTATTTCTTGGGCAAAATTTTTACTTGTAAAAGCTATTAAAAATAGCGTAGATAAAATTAAGTTTTTCATAGTATTGATAAGTTAGTTTTTGTAAATAGCAATTCTCGCATTTTCTAATTTTGTGATACTTTTTCTGAATTTCCTATATAATTTATAATCTTCTTTAGGATAAGTTCCTTCTTTTATTAAAATCGATTTATTGTATTCTAAGGTTTTATCATCGATCTTTTTTATTGATGTTTTATATTCTCCAAATTTATTACTGATAGTTTTTTCTTCAGGAAGTTGTTGTATGCTAAAACCTTCAGGAATTGTTATAGTGTATTTATCTGTGTCTTTAAAACCTCTTTCTATTTGTAAAGGAAGTTTTCTGTTTCTATATCGTTTTGGGATGTAAGAGTTTCTGTTGAAAACATTAACTCTAAATAAAAATTCATTTCCGTTCAAAGTAGCATAATCATTAATGGCGACATCTAATTTTTCATTAAAAACAATATTGTCTTTATCGTTATTGATGTCGATTTTATTTATGCTCATGTTATTGTTGTAATCCCAAAGATTAGATAAGTAATACTTTTCTAAATCACTTTTAGATTTCTTATCTAGAGCTTGTTTACTGTCATATTGAATTCCTTTCGATGTGATATCAATTTTACCAGATAAACTTCCATTAGAATTTAAAATAATATTAGCAGAAGTGTGTTGTGAATTAAAATCATTTTTATAAGCAGGAGTTCTTTTAATAACACCGCCTTCTGTAGTAATTACTAAAACATCACGATCATCTGTAAAATCACCTAAAAAACCAAACGGCATAGTTTGACTAGTACATTCTAACCAAATATCTTCTCCATTGTTATTAGGAATATTTAAAATTACATGATTACCTTGCATAGATGTAAAGTCTTTATCAATGTCTCTACGTTCTTTAGCATAAACAACACTATAATTAGCTTCAACACCTACAGCATTCAGTAAAGCTTTGGTGTAATTAGTTAAGCCTTTACAATCTCCATAACCTAATTTATCTACTTCTTCAGCAGAAATAGGTTCCCATCCACCAATTCCAACTTGTACACTAATATATCTAGTTTTGTTCTGCATATAGTTGTAAATGGCTTTGGCTTTATCGATGTCATTATCAAAACCTTTAATAAGGTCCTTAGCTTTTGCAATGGTAGCAGGAGTAAGAACTATTTTATCATTTAAAAGTTTGCTGTCCATCCATTTCCCAAATTCATTCCAGTTAGATCCGCCACCTGAAACACCTTTTAAAGTAAATTGATCTAAAGCAACCATTAATGAAGGAAACAGATCAGAAAAACCAACTGTACTTCTTTCATATTCAGTAGCAGGTTGGTTTGCTATTTTATAGTGGATTTGGTTTTCTGAAACTTTTTCTATTGGGTAGCCAGAAAAATTCTTCTCTTTTTTTCTTAAGGTTAAGTTTTTAGGATTGTTAATTTTATATTCAGCTTTTTGAATAGCAGTGTAAAATGAACCTATTGGATACCATCTTGGAATAAAACCTGTAGAAGATGTCGAATATTCAGATTCAAAAACAACAGTGTATGGATATTGAATAGGGGTGTAGTTGATGTATTTCATACGAGCATCAGAGTATAAAGTTCCTCCATCAACAGCACTTATGTCTATAAACTTTCCTTTACTGTATTTTTTTATTTCTTTTCCGAATTTATCATAAACTTTAGCAGAAAGTTTAGTGATTTTTGTGTCGTCATCATAATTTGCATAAGTGTCAATTTCGCTATTTCCTTCTTTGTTTAAAACAGTAACAACCCTTTTTTTGTATACAGTCATTCTGTTTGAATTTTCAATGTTAACTTCAATGTAGTTTTCACGTATTACAGCATTAGCATCTTTTGTTAATTCAGCAGGTATAGTTAGTATCGATAATTCAGTATCTTGTGCTGTTATACTTAATTGTAAAAAGCAGATTATAAGAAGAGTAAGTTTTTTCATAGTGTTTTTTGGGTGCGAATTTAATAAAAAAAATAAAACCCCAAAAAGGGGTTTTAAATGCTATTTGTGTAATTCGCTGAAATATTTGTAAAAATAAGGTATAGTTTCAATACCTTTTAGATAATTCCATATTCCAAAATGTTCATTAGGAGAGTGAATTGCATCGGAGTTTAATCCGAATCCCATTAAAATAGTTTTGCTTTTTAATTCCTGCTCAAATAAAGCTACAATTGGAATGCTTCCTCCACTTCGTTGAGGTATTGGAGTAACTCCAAAAGTTTCTTGATATGCTTTACTTGCTGCTTGGTAACCAATACTATCTATAGGAGTAACATAGCCTTGCCCTCCATGATGAGGAGTTACTTTTACTTTAACACTGTCTGGGGCGATACTTTCAAAGTGAGACTTAAATAATGTTGTTATTTCTTCCCAATCTTGATTAGGAACTAAACGCATAGATATTTTAGCATAAGCTTTAGAAGCGATAACCGTTTTTGCTCCTTCACCAATATAACCTCCCCAAATTCCATTAACATCTAAAGTTGGTCTTATAGAGTTTCTTTCATTGGTAGTATATCCTTTTTCTCCATATACATCATCTATGTTTAAAGCATTTTTATATTCTTCTAAAGAGAAAGGAGCTTTGGCCATTTCATTTCTTTCCTCTTGAGAAAGTTCTTCAACTTTATCGTAAAACCCAGGTATAGTAATATGATTGTTTTCATCATGTAATGAAGCAATCATTTTAGTTAAAATATTGATAGGATTAGCTACAGCACCACCATATAAACCAGAATGTAAATCACGATTTGGCCCAGTTATTTCAACTTCCACATAACTAAGTCCTCTTAATCCAGTAGTTATAGAAGGTATATCGTTAGCTATCATTCCAGTATCAGAAATCAAGATGACATCATTGGCTAGTTTTTCAACATTTCTAGGAACAAACCAAGCTAAACTTTCAGAACCAACTTCTTCTTCACCTTCAATCATAAATTTAACATTACAAGGTAAATTTCCTTCAGAAGTCATGTATTCTAATGCTTTTACATGCATGTACATTTGACCCTTGTCATCACAAGCTCCTCTGGCAAAAATTGCTCCTTCTGGATGAAGTTCTGTTTTCTTGATAACTGGCTCAAAAGGAGGAGAATCCCATAACTCTAATGGATCTGCTGGTTGAACATCATAATGTCCGTAAACTAAAACTGTAGGTAAATTAGTATCAATTATTTTTTCACCATAAATAATAGGGTATCCAGGTGTTTCACATAATTCTACTTTATCGCATCCAGCTTCCTTAAGAGACTTCATAATAGAATCAGCAGTGTTTAAAACATCCTGAGAAAAAGCTGTGTCAGCACTTATAGAAGGGATTTTTAAAAGATCAATAAGTTCATCAATAAAACGTTTCTTATTTTTTTCAATATATTCTTTAACGGTGTGCATTATGTCTTTAATTATTTATGCTAAGTTACTTTTTTTCTAGAAAAAATAATTAAGAACAAGTTTGTAAAAGAGTAAATTACTAGAATAAAAAAAGAAAATTTTAGAAATACGCGTTTTTAAGTTTGAGATTTGAATAGTTTGTGTATATTTGCACACCAAATTTTAGTATTAGCGGGTGTGGTGGAATTGGTAGACACGCTAGACTTAGGATCTAGTGCCGAAAGGCGTGGGGGTTCGACTCCCTTCACCCGTACAAATGAAAAACGCAAATAAGACTACGATAAGTAAGCTTACTTTGCGTTTTTTTTTTATTTTTTAAGTTAGTGTATTAAAAATTAAAATAGTAGTAGTTGGGGGAAGTTAAGAACATACTATTTTTTTTGTTACTTATATTGGTGCATATTGGTTGTAACGATTCTAAGATTCAAAAAAAGAACATAATTGGATTTTCACAGTTTTCTTCTAGTGAAAATAGGAAAAATGCTGTTGTTCAGTCAATGAATATAGAAACAGGTTTTCATAAAAACATTGTTTTAAGTGTATCAGATTCTAAAGCTGATGTAGACAAGCAAATTTCGGATATCGAAAATTTTATAAAAGAAAAGGTTGATGTTATTATAGTGTCACCAATTGCTCCAAAACCTCTAAAGCCAATTATTAAAAAAGCTGTAAAAAGTAAGATACCTGTAATTGTTTTAGATAGAAAAATTGATGTTTATGATTCTTTTATTGGAGTAGATAATTATGAAGTTGGAGTTAATGCAGCAAAATACTTGAAATCATTAAAGAAAAAAATTAAAATTTTAGAAATTAAAGGCTGGGCAGGAACAACTCCAACAAAACATATTAGTTTAGGATTTAGAAAAAAAATTAAAGATGATGATGATTTAGAATTTGTAGGTTCTGTTCAAGATAGTTATGATGGGTCTGGGATTGAAGAAAAGCTAGAGAATTTGTTAAATGAAATCGAACAGATTGATTATGTTTTTGCACACTCTGATGATTTAGCACTTAAGGCTTATAATATTTTTAAATCATCAAAACACAAAGATGTAAAGTTTATTGGAGTCGGAGGTTTAAACTCCGAAAATGAAGGACTAGATTTAGTTAAAAGAGAGATTTTTGAAGCAACAATTTTAAGTCCAACAGGAGGGAAAGAGGCTATACAAGTCGCAATGAACTTTATAAGAGGTGTTGAAGTGAAATCTGAATTATTATTACCATCTGTTATAGTTGATGCAACCAATGTAGAATTGTTAAGTAGACAATTAAGTCTTATTAAAGATCATGAGTCAGATATAGAAAGACAACAGTTAAAAATTAATGAACAAATTAAACTGTATAATTCTCAACGTGATTTTTTAATAGCGACATTAATTTTCTTAGCAATAATAATAACGTTATTGGTTATTTCATTATTGGCAAGAAAAAAACTGATACAGCAAAAAAGATTATTGGTGAAATTAATTGATCAAATAGACAAACAGAAAAAAGAAATTGAGAAAATAGCAGAAGACTTAAGAATAACCAATGAAACTACAAATAACTTTTTTATGGGGGTTTCACATGATTTTAAAACTCCTATTTCATTAATATTATCTTCTACAGAATCATTAATAGGGTCAGAAAGTCAGCAAAAATCTAATGAGTTCAATTTGATTTATAATAACTCTAGAAGACTTTTAAGAATGATAAATCAATTATTAGATTTTAGAAGAGTAGAAAGTAGAAGTTTTAAGCTAAAAGCTTCTAAAACTAATATAGAATCTTTTGTTACTTCAATATTTTCAGAATTTAACAGTGAAGCAAACAAAAAAAAGATAGATTTTTCATTAAAAGTAAAAATTAATGAATCAGAGGTTTTTATTGATAGAGATTTATTTGATAATATATTGTTCAATTTACTTTCAAATGCGTTTAAATTTACTCCTATAGGAGGTAAAATAGAAGTTGGTATTGAAGACACAATTAATAAATTCTTTATTTCTATTAAGGATACAGGTATTGGGATACCTAGTACTGAAAAAGAAAAAATATTTAATCAGTTTTATCAAGGTACCAATAATCAAAAGTCTAGTTCCGGAATAGGTTTGTTTTTAACAAAAGAATATATAAAACTCCATAAAGGAGATGTCAGGGTGATTTCAGATAAGGATAAAGGAGCTGAATTTGTTATTTCTATTCCAAAAGGAAAAACACATTTGAAAAAGGAAGAAGTAGTTAATTTAGATTTAAAAGAAATTCAAGTACAAAAAAAAGATTTTATAGAAGTAGTTGATTTTAATTTAAAGAAATCAAGCGCAGAAAAAGAGAGGTTGTTAATAATTGAAGATAATAATGATTTAAGAGAGTTTTTAAAAGATAAATTATCTGAATTTTATGAGGTTTATGATTCCGATGGTATAAGGGTTAAAGATAAAATATTGGAAACTATTCCAGATGTGATTATAAGTGATGTGAATTTACCAGAGATAAATGGTTTTGAAATCTGTGAAATGGTAAAGAAAGATGAAAGAACATCACATATTCCAGTTTTAATTTTAACGGCGTTAAAAACAGATGAAGCACATTTAAGAGGCTTAAAATCTGGTGTAGATATGTTTTTAACTAAGCCATTTAATTTATCAGTATTATTTCAATCAGTAGAAACATTATTATATAATCGTAAAAAACTTCAAAAGTATTTTAAAGAAAATACAAAGAATTTAAAAGAAGAAAAAACTAAAGAACAAAAAAGAAAAATAAAAGACAAAGAGTCTGATTTTATAAATAAAATAGATAATTTAATCGAATCAAATATAGATGATTCTTCTTTTACTGTTGAAGTTCTAGCAGATGAATTAAATATTTCTAGAGTACAATTATATAGAAAGATTAAAGCTTTGTTAGGAATTACAATTAGCGATTATATTCAGAATATTAGATTAGAAAAAGGAAAAGAAATGTTGTTAACAGATAATTCGTTAAGTATAGCAGATATAGCTTATTCAGTAGGGTTTTCTTCTCCAAATTACTTTTCTACAGCATTTAAAGCTAAGTATGGAGACACGCCTAAAAAATATAAAAAGGGAAAAACTAACTAGAATTATACTTTTTTTGTAACATTTTTAAAGTAATTAGGGTTAAGTTTTTGTTTTTTAAAGGCTTGTGTGTTTTTTTTAAAATTGTAACATTATTGAAGTTAATAAGAACAAAAGTAACTTAACTTTGTGTATATAATCTAATATTTGTGATTTCTTACGGGAAAAACTAGTAAAAGAATTGGGGGATTATTTTACACTTTATCCAAATAAAGATTATAAAATTAAAGCGCGATTATATCGCGCTTTTTTTTTGTGTAAATTAAGTATTTGCTGGTTTAAAAGAAAATTATTTTCTTTATCTAAAATTGTTAAAGAAAAAAATATGCTAGTTAAAGTTTTTGGATCAGCTCTGTTCGGAGTTGATGCTACCACTATTACCGTTGAAGTAAATATAGATAAAGGAATAGGTTATCATTTGGTAGGCTTACCTGATAATGCTATTAAAGAAAGTAATTTTAGAATTGCAGCAGCATTACAAAATATAGGTTACAAAATCCCTGGTAAAAAAATTACAATTAATATGGCGCCTGCAGATCTTAGAAAAGAAGGTTCTGCTTATGATTTAACTTTAGCTATAGGTATTTTAGCTGCGTCAAATCAAATAAAAGCAGATAAGATTAGCGATTATCTAATAATGGGAGAGTTGTCTCTAGATGGAAGTTTACAACCTATTAAAGGAGTTTTACCAATTGCTATAAAAGCCAAAGAAGAAGGTTTTAAAGGTTTCATTCTACCATTACAAAATGCAAAAGAAGCGGCTGTTGTTAATGGGTTGAATATTTATGGTGTTCAGAATATGAAAGAAGTTATCGGTTTTTTTGATAAAGAGAATGAACTTACAGAGACTTTAATTGACATAGAAAAAGAATACAGCGATCAATTAGAAAACCCTGAGTTTGATTTTGCTGATGTTAAAGGTCAGGAAAGTATTAAACGTTGTATGGAAATAGCAGCAGCTGGAGGACACAATATAATATTGATAGGTCCGCCAGGTTCAGGTAAAACAATGTTAAGTAAAAGACTATCATCTATTCTTCCTCCTATGACTTTGGATGAAGCTTTAGAGACTACTAAAATTCATTCTGTAGTAGGTAAAGTGGTTAATTCTGGCTTAATGTTAGATCGCCCTTTTAGAAATCCTCATCATACGATTTCAGATGTTGCTTTAGTAGGTGGAGGTTCTTATCCTCAACCAGGAGAAATTTCATTGTCTCATAATGGTGTGCTATTTTTAGATGAATTACCAGAATTTAAAAGAAGTGTTTTAGAAGTAATGCGTCAACCACTTGAAGATCGAGAAGTAACAATTTCTAGAGCTAGATTTACAGTGACTTATCCTTCTTCTTTTATGTTGGTTGCAAGTATGAATCCTAGTCCTGGTGGTTACTTTAATGATACTGACAATGTAATACATTCTTCACCTCTTGAAATGCAACGATATTTAAGTAAAATTTCTGGTCCTTTATTAGATCGAATAGATTTACATATTGAAGTAAACCCAGTCCCTTTCGAAAAACTTTCAGACACCAAAAGAGGTGAATCTTCACTAATCATAAGAGAAAGAGTCACAGCAGCTAGAGCAATCCAAACAAAGAGATTTCAATCTTTAGAAAATGTACATTATAACGCTCAAATGAATACAAAACAAATACGAGAGTATTGCAAATTGAATGAAAGTTCAAAAAAATTATTAAAAACAGCTATGGAACAATTAAATTTATCTGCTAGAGCTTACGATCGTATTTTAAAAGTAGCTAGAACAATTGCTGATTTAGATAATTCTGTAGATGTAATTGAAAATCATATTGCTGAAGCCATTCAGTACAGAAGCTTAGATAGAGAAGGATGGTTAGGTTAAAAAATGTAATGAAATAATAATTCTCATTTACTATTTTTGTCCAATGTTTTTGAGAACTGAACATACCTTTTTCCTTGAAAATATAGAAGATTTCAAGAAAAAACTGTTAAAATGGGGGCAAACCCATGAAACTGTCGTTTTTTTAGATAGCAATAATTACAAGCAACAATACTCGAGTTTTGATTGTGTATTGGCTGTAGAAGAATTTACATCTATAAAAACAGATTATTATAATGCTTTAGAGAAGTTAAAAGAATATCAATCTTATAGTAAAGATTATTTGTTTGGATATTTGTCGTATGATGTTAAGAATGATGTAGAGAAACTGTATTCAAATAATTATGATGGTTTAGCTTTTCCAGATATTTATTTCTTTCAACCTCAAAAGATTATTTCAATAAAAGGAAATGAGGCTAAGTTTTTATATTTGAATGCTTTTGATGATGAAATAGAAGATGATTTTGAAAGTATTTTAGGGGCTAGTTTATCGGTAAAATCGGATCAGTCAAAAGATGAAAAATCACCAGTAAAAATTAAGCTTCGAATTCATAAAGATGAATATTTTTCAAAATTAGATCAGATATTAAAACATATACATAGGGGAGATATTTATGAAGCAAATTTTTGTCAAGAATTTTATGCTGAAAATGTGAATATCGATCCATATTCGATTTACAGAAATTTGAATACAATTTCCGAACCACCCTTTGCAACATTTTTTAAACATGAAGAATTGTTTTTATTGTCTGCTTCTCCTGAACGTTATTTGAGAAAAGAAGGAAGTAAAATTATTTCTCAACCTATAAAAGGAACAGCTAAAAGAATGGTTAATTCTATCGAAGATGATAAAATAGCTTTTGATTTGGCTAGAGATGAAAAAGAACGATCGGAAAATATTATGATTGTCGATTTGGTTAGAAATGATTTATCAAGATTGGCTAAAAAAGGATCAGTAAAAGTTGAAGAACTCTGTAAAGTATATTCTTTTAAACAAGTACATCAATTAATATCAACTGTTGTTTCAGAAATTAATAAAGATGTTCATCCTGTAGATATAATTAAAGAGACTTTTCCAATGGGAAGTATGACAGGCGCGCCCAAAATTTCTGCCATGGAAATTATAGAAAAGTTAGAAGAAACAAAAAGAGGATTATACTCCGGAGCTTTTGGGTATTTTACTCCAGAAGGTGATTTCGATTTTAATGTGGTGATACGCAGTATTTTATATAATTCTGATAAAAAATATGTATCTTATTCCGTAGGAGGAGCTATTACAGCGAAGTCTGTACCAGAAAAAGAATATGAAGAATGTCTGTTAAAGGCAAAAGCAATGAAACAAGTATTAACACAAAATACCAATAGTAATTAAGAATGCATAGTACAATTCAATTTAAGCACAACGAAACCGAGTTTTTTGGCCAATACTGGAAACCTCAGAATTATAAAGCATCAGTTATTATTCTTCACGGATTAGGTGAACACTCGGGAAGGTTTTCTCATGTTGCAGAAGAATTGATAAAGTATGATTTTGCTGTTATTGCTTTCGATCATTATGGCCATGGAAAAACAAAAGGTAAGAGAGGTCATAATCCAGGTTATAATGCAGTTATGAATAGTATCACAGCATTTATAAAGAAAACGGAAGAGGTATTAGGCGATTATCCTATGTTTCTTTATGGCCATTCAATGGGAGGGAATGCAGTTTTAAACTACATGATTTCTTCTACAAATAATATTAAAGGAGTTGTTGCAACTAGTCCGTTTTTAAAGCTAGCATTTGAGCCTCCAAAATGGAAATTGTCTTTAGGAAAATTAGTTCAAAAGATAGCACCTTCATTAACTTTAGATAATGAGGTAGATCCTAATTTTATATCTAGAGATATTAAAGAAGTAAAACGGTATAAAGACGATCCTTTAGTGCATTCTAGAGTAAGTCCTAATTTTTCTTTAGCTTTTATAGAAAAAGGAATTTATGCAATTGAAAATGCATCTAAGTTAAAAAAGCCTGCTTTATTGCTTCACGGAAAAGAGGATAAGTTAATTAGTTATCTGGGAAGTGAAGAGTTTTCAAAGAATAATACAATAGTCTCTTTAAAATTATATGAAGAAGCTTATCATGAATTGCATAATGATTTTTGTAAAGATCAAGTAATTCAAGATATTATTACTTGGTTAAAAACTCAGGTGTAATTTATTTAAAATAAGTGTTACAAGATTTTAAACTTCATATAGAAGATAACTTTTCTTTTTTAAAAGAGAAACGTTTTTTAATAGCAGTATCAGGAGGAATAGATAGTGTTGTTTTATGTTATCTATTTCATGCTTTAAAATATAGTTTTGCTATTGCGCATTGTAATTTCAAATTAAGAGGAGAGGAAAGTGATGAAGATGAAGATTTTGTCAAAACTCTTGGAAGTACCTTACAAGTTGAAGTTTTTACAGAATCTTTCAAAACAGAAAACTATTCTAAAGAACAAAAAACATCAATTCAAATTGCAGCAAGAGAACTTCGTTACAATTGGTTTAATAAATTAATTAAAAAAAGAAACTTTTCTTATGTATTAACAGCACATCATGCAGATGATAATCTGGAAACTTTTTTTATAAATTTAACTAGAGGCTCAGGTATAGATGGGTTAATTGGTATTCCTAAAAAGAATGAGAATATACTGAGACCATTATTAAAGTTTTCTAGGGAGGAAATAGAAAAATATGCATTAAAAAAAGAGATAAGATGGAGAGAAGATGCTAGTAATGCAGAACAAAAATACTTGAGAAATAAAATTAGACATAGCCTTATTCCAGTTTTAAAAGAGATAGAACCTAATATTTTAAACACTTTTGGGAAAGTATCAAAAAATTTATCAGAGAGTAAAAGTATAATTGACGATAAAATAAGAGAAGTTTCAGAAGATTTAATAGAGAAAGATGGCGATTTTATAAAAATTAACATATCAAAAGTGTTAAATTTGTCAAATCCAAAAACTTATTTATATCATTTATTAAAGGAATTTAATTTCACAGAATGGAATAATGTTAAGGACTTGTTAAAATCTCAGACTGGGAAAGTTATTTCTTCTAAAACCCATGAAATACTTAGGGATAGAGATTTTTTATTACTCCAAAAACGCAAGTTAAATAAAGATTCAAAAAGAAGTTATGAAATAAATTTAGGAACATATAAAGTCAATAATGAGTTTTCTATAAGCGTTGAAAAAAACACGAAAAATGAAGCTGTAAATAAAAAATCTATTTTAGTTAACAAAAATTTAGTAACTTTCCCGATGATAATAAGGAAATGGGAAGTTGGAGATTTTTTCTACCCTACAGGGATGAAAGGGAAGAAAAAAGTAAGTAAGTTTTTTAAAGATGAAAAGTTGTCAAAGTTTGAGAAAGAGAGAATTTGGCTGCTTTGTAATCAGAAAAATGAGATCGTTTGGATTGTTGGAAAAAGGCAAGACAGAAGATTTGTTCCTTCAATTTCTTCAAAAGATGTATTAAAAATAAGTATTTAAAATAACCCCAATGACAATGAAAAGAGTTTTTACCCTATTTTTATTTATTCTAGGATTCTCATTTGCGTCTTTTGCACAAGATGATCCCCTAGAAGTAGAAACCTCTGTAAAAAAAATCTCAGATACTGAGTACGATTTAATTTTCACTATTTTTATTGAAGATGATTGGCACCTTTATTCGCAGTACAATCCAAAGGATGCATCATTACCAATGACGATAAAACCGTCAGTAGGTGATGAAGGATATACTTTAGTTGGTAAAGCTGTTGAAAGTGAGACAATAACAGAGTATAGCGAAATATGGGGAGTAGACGAAATCTTTTTTGCAGAAGAAGCTACTCTTACACAACGCATAAAGTTAGATGATACATCTTTAACTCAAGTATCACTTAATATAGATGCGCAAGTTTGTAAAGAGTTCTGTTTACCTTATGATAATGATTTTACTTTTTCTTTGAATGGAGGTAAAGTTGTTGAAACAGTTGCCACTGTTGATGATAATAGTAAAGCTTTAACAAATTCATTAACTTTAGATTTAAAGAATAAAGAGTTGTTAAATACAGACATCTCAAATGGAACTACGGATGAAGGGAAAGGAAATTTGTTAAATATTTTCTTATTAGGTTTCTTAGGAGGACTAATAGCTTTCTTAACACCTTGTGTATTTCCATTAATACCTTTAACTGTTTCTTTCTTTACAAAACAAGCTGAGAAAAAAGCTAAAGGAGTTACAAACTCAATTTTATATGGTTTCTTTATTGTAGCTATTTATGTAGCTTTAAGTTTACCATTCCACTTCGCAGATAGTTTAGATCCAGAAATATTAAATACGATTTCTACAAATATGTGGTTGAACATATTTTTCTTTATCGTTTTAGTATTTTTTGCAGGTTCTTTCTTTGGGTTTTATTCAATTACATTACCAAGTTCATGGGGAAATAAAGCAGATAGTGCTTCTGGTATAGGTGGTATTATTGGTATTTTCTTCATGGCTGTTACTTTGGCAATTGTATCGTTCTCTTGTACTGGGCCGATTTTAGGTTCTTTATTAGCAGGTTCTTTAACTTCAGATGGAGGTCCAATGCAATTGACAGCAGGTATGGGAGGATTTGGTTTAGCTTTAGCTTTACCTTTTGCATTCTTTGCTCTTTTCCCGAAATTATTAAGTGCACTACCTAAATCTGGTTTTTGGATGAAGGCTATTACTGTAATGTTAGGATTTATAGAATTAGCTTTAGCATTTAAATTCTTATCAAACGCAGATTTAGTAGGTCAGTGGAATTTCTTAAAAAGAGAAATATTTATCGGAATCTGGATTTTAATTACTGTTTTAGCAGCATTATTTATGTTTGGAGTAATTAAATTCCCTGGAGGAGAAAAAGTAAGAAGAGTATCAGGTTTACGAATTATTTTAGGTTTAGCAGTTTTAGGTTTTGCTGTTTATATGGCACCAGGTGTTACACAAAAACCAGTATGGAATCAAAATTTATTAAGTGGATTTGCTCCTCCGCAATTTTATAGTATTTACGAATTACAAGACAATAAATGTCCTTTAGCTTTAAATTGTTTTAAAGATTTTGATGAGGGAATGGCTTATGCAAAATCCGTAAACAAACCTGTATTATTAGACTTCACAGGTTGGGCTTGTGTGAACTGTCGTAAGATGGAAGAAAATGTTTGGAGTGAAACTAATATTTACAATACTTTAAAAGATGATTATGTTTTAATTTCTTTATATGTAGATGATAACGAAAATACTTTACCAGCAGATCAACAGTTTGATTTTGTTAAACCTAATGGGAAAATTAAGAAAATTAGAACTTATGGTGAAAAATGGGCAACATTACAAACAGTAAACTTTAAAAATGCTTCACAACCATTTTATGTTCAGTTAAGTCCAGATTTAGAAGTGTTAAACTCACCACAGCAGTATACTGATAAATTAAGTTATTACAATTGGTTAAAAGAAGGAGTAAAAAACTTTAAAAAATAATATTATATTTTTTATAATTTTAGATAAACAAAAAGGATTCGCAATTGCGAATCCTTTTTGTTTATCTAAAAGACCATTTTTTATAATTAGTATTACTTTCTAATTGTTTTTCAATTTTGTCGGGTAATTCAGGAAAAAAATCAATTCCTGTTTTTTCTTCTAATTCATCAATAGAGATTACAAAACTATATAAAGGTTTAGAAGTTTCTTTATGAGGAATTAAAAATGCAATTGCTTTAATTTCAGGTTCAGTATAATCTAAAATTACCTTATAAAAAGAATTAGGAATGGTTACATTTTCTTTACCTATAGTTTTTGTAAGAGTATCATTAAGAAGTCCACCAGTTATAACATATATATGCTTGTATTTTTTAGACCAGTAGCGAACTTTTTGTTCTAATCTATTCCAAATGCCAGCGTTGAAATCATGTTTTTGGGGAGAAATATTTGATGTGTAAAATGTCTCGGTAAATAATTTTTTAGAAGTTTTTCTATCACCAGCAGGACATAAATGTCCTTTATCATAACCAGATTTCTTATAATTTCTCCAATCTGCAGATTTGGTTTTTACCTTAGGATCTTGAATAAAAAAAGGTCTTTTAAAATTAGTGTATGCAATATCTCTTTTATCCAAAGAATATGCAACCCATTCTGCTTGTTCATGTTTTTCACTGTAAGAGAATGAATATCCGTTATGATGAATAATTTGTCCAGTTGTAGAGCTAGGCAAATACTTGAAATCTGTATTGTTTTTAGTGTTGTTCTCTTCAATAGAAACACTTTCTTCAAATTTATGTTTTTCCTTTTTTTCAGTGTAATAATATGCTATAGCAACAATTATAATTAATAAAACACTAAAAATATCTTTTTTACGCTTCACTTTTTAATGGAATTTCTTTAAAATCTTCTGTTCTTTCTGCTTCACTAAAAATTTCTTGGAATTTTACTGGAGGAACTGTTAGTTTTCTTTTTTCTAAATCTAACCAAGCTCCATAAACATTAATTACAGCGGAAAGTTTTCCATTGCTATTAAATACTTCATGTTGAATTTTCCATCGTTCACCTTTATCTGAAAGTCCTGTAATCTTCAAATTCACAGAAATATCCTCTCCTAAATGTATCTCTTTTAAAAACCTTGTGTTTTCTTCAAATAAGATTGGGCCTACTTTCTCTTTTGTGAAATCATGAATTGTTATTCCATACTGGTTAAAATAACGCAATCTAGATTCAGCAGCATAATCATTATATGCTGTATGTCTCATGTGAATGTTGGCATCAAAATCTGCCCATTTAGTTGTAAAGTTTACAATAAAGCTCATGTGTATGTTTTAATTTGTACGAGCTAAATTACAAACTTAACTTTTTACATCCAATGCATCACGTAATGCATTTCCTAGCAACATAAAAGCCATAACTAAACTCATAATTGCGAATCCTGGAATTAACGCTAAATAGGGTTTTCCTAATATAATGTAATTGTAATGATTTTTAATTATTGCTCCCCAAGATGGTGTAGGAGGTTGTGCACCAATACCTAAGAAACTTAACCCGCTTTCTATTAAAATAGCAGCGGCAAAGTTAGCTGCTGAAATAACAATAATAGGAGCCATAATATTAGGAAGAATGTGTTTGAAAATAATTCTAAAATTAGAAAAACCTAAAGCTTTAGCAGCTTCTACATATTGTTCTTGTTTTGCGCTAATTATTTGTCCACGAACTATTCTAGCTACTTCAACCCACATGGTTAAACCTACAGCAATAAAAACTTGCCAATAGCCTTTTCCCATAACTAAAATAAAAGCAACTACTAAAAGTAATGTAGGAATTGACCATGTTACATTTATAACCCACATAACAAATGCATCTATTTTTTGACCGTAGTAGCCAGCAATTGCACCTATTGGTATTCCTATAGTCAAAGAGATAAAAACGGCGATAAAACCAATAAAAAAGGATATTCTAGTACCAATTAGTATTCGACTTAATAAGTCTCTTCCGTATTTATCTGTTCCAAATACAAAAGTATTTGTACTGATGAACTTTTTAGGCTCGTTATTAAAGATAGATAAAGGATAAGATTTTTGAAGTTGATCTGAGTATTTTATAACTTTTAAAGTATTATTATCTATAGTGTAAGATGAAATTGGTAATTCTTTGAAATTATTTTTATGTCCTTGTATTAGTGTGTTTAACCAAGATGTTTTTTCTTGTTGTTGATTAGGTATTTTAAGCATTAAAACATTAAAACCAGGAGGTTTTGAATGAATTTCTAAATGCATTTGATTTGCTGAATTAGAATTGTCAGGAGCTAGAACGTAGCAAAATATAGCTATAAATCCACAAAAAATAATATAACTTAAACTAAAAACCCCCAGTTTGTTTTTTTTGAATTTTCGAAGGGCGAGCTGATGTAAAGAATTTGAATTACTTTTCATCAGAATTAATTTTCAAATTGGTAATATCTAGGCTAGAAGGGTTTTCATAAACTTCTAAATCAAAGAAAGAAACACTTGCGAATATATGGTCAAAAATATCGGCCATAATTCGTTCATAAATAATCCATTCTTTTTCACTACTAAAAGCATATATTTCCAAAGGAACTCCATTAGAAGTTGGAGCTAACTGTCTACTCATAAAGAGTAAATCTTGATTTATTTTCGGATGATTTTTTAAATACATATCAATATACTTTCTAAACATTCCGAAGTTAGTTAAGTTTCTTCCATTAATTAATAAAGACTTGTCAATATTATTAGATGAGTTGTAAAGGTTAACCTCATTTGATTTTTCAGTAACATAATCTTTAATTAATTCAATTTTTTTGAAGTGTTCAATTTCACTTTCAGAAAGAAAATGAATGCTATTAATTTTAATTTGAATAGCTCTTTTTATTCGTCTTCCACCAGAGTGATTCATTGCTCTCCAGTTTTTAAAAGAGTCAGAAATTAAAGAGTAGGTAGGAATACTTGTAATTGTATTATCAAAATTCTTCACAATTACTGAAGTTAAATTGATTTCAATCACATTTCCATCAGCACCAAATTTTTCCATAGTAATCCAATCTTGAAGACGAACAGTATCGTAAACAGAGATTTGAATACTAGCGACAAAACCAAGAATTGTATCTTTAAAAATTAAAAGTAATACAGCAGAAAAAGCTCCCAGAGCAGTAAAGAAACGTAATAAAGGTTTTCCTGTAATGATAGAAAAAGAAACTACAAAAGCTATAATCCATAAAAGAATCATGAATATTTGTACATAACTTTCTAAAGGTTTGTCTTTAAAAGCATCGAGTGTTCTTAAGAAATCTTTTATACTTTGAAGTATACTTTTAACTAGAGAAACAAAACTTAATACAATTAAAAGATTTACAAATCGTTTAGAATATTCTAAAAAATGAGGAAAATCGATTAATATATATTGTAAACTTCCATAGGTAATAAGTAGTACTAATACACGAGCAAAATTTAAAAAAAATGAATTTTTAATAAGTATATCATCAAATTCAGTTTTCGTTTTATTAGCAAGCTTTTTTATGAATTTACTACCATAGTATCGTAATATTTTAAAAAATACATAACCTAATACAGCAATAAATAATAGATTAAAAAATACATTAAAATAAGTTGCTAGATTATGATTGAGACTTAGTTTATCTCTTAAAAAATGATAAAAAAATTTATTCACTATTTTTTAAATTTAAATATCGGTTATTTCTTGACCTGGAGCTAAATTAAATTGTTTTCTGAAATAATATACAACTCCATATAAAATAGGGGTGTCTAAAGCAGCTATTAATACTTTAAAAACAACGCCACTAATTAGTAAACCTAAAAACTTTTCCCAAGGAATAATTCCGAAAGAACAAAGTAATATAAGTACCGTTATAGTGTCTATAAATTGAGAAGAAAAAGTTGAAAAATTATTTCTTAGCCATAAATGTTTACCATTAGTATAGTTTTTCCAAAAATGATAAACTCTAATGTCAACGAATTGAGCAAATAAATAAGCTAACATAGAAGCTAAAACAGCCAATGGAGCTGCTCCAAATACAAGGTTAAAAGTGTTATCATTTACAGGAGACCATGGAGTAGCAGAAGTCCATTTTCCAACATAAATTATTAATAAAGAAAATAGAGATGCGAAAATTCCAGCAATAACAACCTGGTTGGCTTTTTTCTTTCCATACACTTCAGATAAAATATCAGTGATTAAAAAAGTAATAGGATAAGGTAATAAACCGACAGAAACTTCAAATAATTTTACACCAAATACTTCTAACTCGAAAGGATACCAATAAAAGAATTTTTGAAAAATTAAATTTGAAGCTACTAACGAAGCAATAAACAAGGCTGCTAAAATTAAAAATATATTTTGAGCAAGTAGTTTGTTTTTCTCAGTCATATAGCGAAAATAACAAAATTAAAATTGATTATGTTTGCATTATAAAACAAATGACAAAAAGAAATTTATGAAGGCATATGTTTTTCCTGGACAAGGAGCACAATTTACAGGAATGGGTTTAGATTTATATGAAAAATCACCTATCGCTCAAGAGCTTTTCGAAAAAGCAAATTCTATTTTAGGTTTTAGTATTACCGACGTAATGTTTGAAGGTAGTGCGGATGAATTAAAACAAACGAAAGTAACTCAACCAGCTATATTTTTACATTCAGTTATTCTTGCTAAAGTATTAGGTGAAGAGTTTAAACCTGATATGGTTGCAGGACATTCTTTAGGAGAATTATCTGCTTTAGTTGCAAATGGTGTATTATCTTTTGAAGATGGTTTAACTTTAGTTTCTAAAAGAGCTTTAGCAATGCAAAAAGCTTGTGAAGCTCAAGAATCTACTATGGCTGCTGTTTTAGGTTTAGAAGATACAGTTGTAGAAGAAGTTTGCGAATCTATTGATGGAGTAGTAGTAGCTGCAAATTATAATTGTCCTGGACAATTAGTAATTTCTGGAGAAATCGAAGCTATTAATAAGGCTTGTGAGGTTTTAAAAGAAAAAGGAGCTAAAAGAGCTTTAGTATTACCGGTTGGTGGAGCTTTTCATTCGCCACTTATGGAGCCAGCTAGAGAAGAGTTAGCAAAGGCTATCGAAGAAACTACTTTTAATACACCAAATTGCCCAGTGTATCAAAACGTAGCTGCAAAAGCAATTACAGATCCTAACGAGATTAAAGAAAATTTAATTGCGCAATTGACTGCACCTGTAAAATGGACACAGTGTGTTCAAGCAATGATTGCCGATGGAGCAACTGAAGTGATTGAAGTTGGTCCTGGAAAAGTTTTACAAGGTTTAATGCGTAAGATTGATAGAAGTGTAGCTGCTAGTGGAGCAAGCTTCGGAGAATAATAAAAAATAAGGCTGATTAAAAATTTAATTTGCGTCGACCTGAACTTGTTTCAGGTTCTCATTATAATCGTACGATTACTTTTGAGTGAGATTCTTAAATAAATTCAGAATGACGATTGAAACTAATTTTAATCAGCCTTTTTTTATTGTTACTGTTTTACTTTTTCTTCAAGTTTATTTAAAAGCACAGGTTCTCCAAAACCTAATTCTTTCATTCTTTTTAGTTGTGTTTCTGCATCTCCAACAACTAACCAAATCATTTTATTCGGATCTACATATTGATTTGCTAATTCTTGAATTCTAGGAATAGTCATTTCAGAAACTATTTTTTCTCTATCCTTCATATAATTATTAGTTAAATTATATGTGCTAATATTTTCTAACATTCTCAGTTTAGCTCCCATAGTTTCAAAAGCTCTCGCATTACTTTTAATTAAGAAACCTTTAGTTGTAGCTAAATCTTTTTCAGAATAATTTTGAGCATAGTTTTCTAAAATTTGCTTTACTAATTGAGAAGCTTCTAAAGTAACATTACTGCGAACTCCACTACCAATAGTAAATGCACCTTTATCTTTTCCTCCAGAAAAACCAGATCTTACTCCGTAAGTGTATCCTTTTCCTTCTCGTAATTGTTGTGTTAATTGAGAAGCAAATCCACCACCACCTAAAATATAATTCATAACAGTAGCAGGATAATAATCCGCATCATTAAAAGCTAAAGCTGGTGCTCCAAAACGTAATTGAGATTGCTTAGCATTTGGAATATCATAGAAATATACTGTAGATTTTTCAGGAGCTTCAGGAGTTTTAAAACTTGGAATAGTAACTTCTTTAGCAGCCCAGTTTGTATCAAGTTCTTGTAAAGAAGCCATAATATTTTCTTTATCAATATCACCAACTACATGCATTGTAGTTATTGAAGGAGAAAAGAAATTATTGTAATAGGCTTTTAAATCATCGATTGTAATAGACTCAACAGATTTTACATCTCCTAATACATTTTTAGATCGGATATTATCTTTTCCATAAATAAGTGCATTATATTGATTAGAAGCTATTGAAGTCGGACTAGCTTCTTGTGATCTTAAATTTGTAATTGCACCTTTTTTTAATAACTCGAATTCAGCTTCATCCCATCTTGGTTCCAAAAGCATTTCTTGAACTAAAGCTAATGTTTGCTTGTAATTACGTTTTAAGGTATTACCAAAAACTCGAATGTTGTTTTTAGTAGCAAAAATACTTACAGATGCTCCTAATTGAGCTAATTCATCTTCTAACTGACTTACATCTTTATTTTTAGTTCCTTTTTCTAATAAACTAGCTGTTAAATTTGCAACACCTAATTTGTCCATATTTTCAAGTAATTGTCCACCTTCAATAACAAAATTAAATTGTACTAATGGAACTTCATCACTTTGAATTCCAAATACTTTTAATCCGTTTTTTAATTCATCTTTCCAAACATTTGGAGTTTTTGATTCTGGAGCTTTTCCATATGGAGGCTCAATAGAACGATCAAAAGATGAAGGTGTTTTTTCATAAGTTGCTGCTATTGATGAATCGAATGATTCTTCTGCACCGGTAACTATTTTTTCTTCAATTACATTAGCTTCTACCGAGTTTGATAAAGCTAATTCTTGTTGAGTTTTTGGAACAAAACTAGTAGCGATATAGTTTTTGTCTTTTATATATTTGTTGTAAACAGCCATTACATCTGCAGTAGTAACAGCTAATGTTTCATTCAATTCTTTCGTCACATATCCTGGATCTCCGGTATATGTATTGTAAGAAGCTAAACGAGAACCTTTACCAAGAACGCTAGATAAACTGTTATAAAAATCTGTTTCTAAACCAGCTTTAATACGATCTAAATCTTTTTGAGGAATTCCATTTTGTTCAAAATCAGCAAATGCTGTATAAATTCCTTTTTGAACTTTATTTAATTTTGTGTTAGAGAAAGCTCTAACAATCAATTGAGTTTGGCCTGCAATTTCAGAATTGAAATTGAACATTGTTGTTCCTGATGTTAATTTTAAATCATCAACCAAAACTTTATTTAAAGGAGCTTTTTTTCCATTACTTAAATAGTCGGCTAAAATATCTAAAGCATATGCATCTTCATGGTATTGTTCTACAGTTGGCCATGTTAACGTTAATTCTGGTAAACGAGCAAAATTATCTTCATAAACTAAATGTTTAGTTTCCTTAACAATTCCAGGTCTTTTTTGAATCGGAGCAATTGTTTCACCTTTAGGAATTTCATCAAAATATTTATGAACCCATTTTTTAGCTTGAGTAACATCTAAATCACCAGATAAAACTAAGGTAGCATTATTAGGAACATACCATTTTTTAAAGAAGTTTTTTACATCTTGTAAAGTAGCATTCTGTAAATCTTCTAAAGAACCAATAACTTGCCAATTGTATGGATGATCTTTTGGATACAAATTCTTTCCAATTACATACTGTCTATGTCCATAAGGTCTATTATCAACACTTTGTCTTTTTTCGTTTTTTACAACTTGTTTTTCTTTCGCTAAAACAGGATCTGTAACTGTATTAATAAACCAGCCTAATTTATCAGCTTCTGCCCAAATCATTTTTTCTAAAGCATCGCTTGGAACAGTTTGCAAATAATTTGTTCTATCCCTTGAAGTAGATCCATTAGCACCAGAACCACCAATTCGTGCACTCATTTTATCAAGTCCACCTTTACCTAAATTTTCCGATTCTAAGAATAATAAGTGTTCAAAAAGGTGAGCAAAACCAGTTCTACCTTCTATTTCTCTTGCAGAACCAACATGAACCATAAGTTCTACGGCAACAACAGGATCAGATTTGTCTACATGAAAAATAACATCTAAACCATTATCTAATGTTATTTTCTCATAATCTATTTTTAAATCGACTTTTTGAGGCTTTTGTTCAGAAGAAGTGCAGCCTATTAAAATGCAAAATAGGAATCCCCAAGTTAATTTTTTTATCATGATTACATTTCTAAATTAAGGCTTAAAGATACAAAATGAAGTATGGGCTAAATTCCCTAAAGTTTGTTAAAAGTTTAAGAGACGATTATTATTAATCGTCTCTTTTTATTGCTAATCAAGTTTTTTTATCTACATGAATTTTTTAAAAGGTTCATCTACTTCAGTATTTGCAATATGGTTTACATAATTACTAATTACTTTTTGTGAAAGTCCTAAGATAATTTCTAAAACATGTCTTTCCGTATAACCAGCTTCATAAAATTTATCTAATTCTGGTTTAGAGATGTTTCCTCTGTTTCTTAAGATAATAAGTGTTGTATCGTATAATGCTTGTAATTTAGCATTCGGCATAGCACTTTTATTTCTTAACGAATCTATTAATTCAGGATTAACTTTCATCATATGTGCAATAGCTGTATGTGCTGGAACACAATAATGACATTCATGCTCTACATTTATAGTTTGCCAAACTACAGTTAATTCTTCAGCGTCAAAAGCTGTTTGTGTAGAGAATAAATGGTGTAATGTTTTATATCCTTCTAAAATAGCAGGAGATTCTGCTAATACACCATGTAAGTTTGGTAACATACCAAATGCTTTTACAGATTCTTCTAATTGTCCTTTACTTTTTTCAGGAGCAGTTTCGATAGTGTGAACAGTTAATGTACTCATATTAAAATTGATTTTTATAACTAAACAATCGGTTAGTTATTGGTTAAAAAAATTATGTGTTGTTAAAAATGTTTTCTATAAAAATGTCTAATTGGTGTCTATTAAATACTCTAGAAGCTGAAGATAAACCGAACATAGAAACAATATAATAATCTGACTGTTCTTGAATTTGTACTTCGGTAAAACCAGTTTCTTGTCGAATATTATTTTCGAATAAACTTCTTATTTCTTTAGTGAAGTTTGATAATTGATTTTTAATTACCGGATCAGAATCTTCGTTTAGTTCATTAGCAGCATTGGTAACTAAACATCCTTTTATAAAGTCATTATTATCTTTTGCAAATTCTAAAAAATCATAGAAATATTCTTTGATTCCTACGATACCATTATTTGAATCTTTTAATTTATCTGTAATAGCTAAAAGCTTTTTTCTATAAGATTTCACACATTCTAGAAAAACACCTTTCTTACTTCCGAAACTAGAATAAATAGAAAATTTATTAATGCCCATTTGTTTCTCAAGCATTTGCATAGAAGTAGTTTCGTAACCATTCTTCCAGAATAGTTCCATTGCTTTATCGATTACTTCAGATTCTATGTATTCTTTTTTTCGGGCCATTTACTTTACAAAACTAAACAATTGGTTAGAAATAACAAACTAGTTAACAAAAGTTTAATATTTTCTCTAAATTTTAAGATTGAGTATTCTGCCATTTCCAAGCAGATAACAGAGCTTCTTCTAAACTTTTCTCTGTTTTCCAATTCAGTTTCTCGTTAGCAATATTTGTGTCGGCATAAGCCGCTGTAATATCTCCAGCTCTACGCTCAACTATTTTGTAGTTTAAATTTTGATTGGTAGCTTTCTCAAAAGCTTTAACAATTTCTAAAACAGAACTACCTTTTCCTGTTCCTACATTAAAGACTTCAAAAGCTGTTTCATTTTTCTGATGTAGTAAACGATTTAAAGCAGCAATGTGTGCTTTAGCTAAATCAACAACATGAATATAATCGCGAATGGCAGTTCCATCAGGAGTATCATAATCATCACCAAAAATTGATAATTGTTCTCTAATTCCAGCGGCAGTTTGTGTTACATATGGAATTAAATTTTGAGGAACACCTAAAGGAAGCTCTCCAATTTTAGCGCTTTCATGAGCACCAATCGGATTGAAATATCGTAAAGCAATGGCATTTAAGCCATTTGCTTTACAACTATCTTGTATAATTTCTTCTCCAACCTGTTTGGTATTTCCGTAAGGAGATTCTGCAGGTTTAATTGGAGCATTTTCAGTTATTGGTAGTTCATCTGCTTGTCCATATACTGTACAAGAAGAACTAAAAATGAAATTATTTAAATTTCTATCTCTCATTTCCTGAAGAATGTATACCAAACTACCAATATTATTCTCGTAATAATCTAAAGGTTTTTGTACACTTTCCCCAACTGCTTTGTAAGCAGCAAAATGGATAATACCATCTACATGAACTTTCTCAAAAAAATCTGTTACTTCTGCTTTCTTTTTTAGATCTAGTTGAAAAAACTCTGGAACTTTACCTGTGATTTTTCCGATATTTTCTAATACTTCTATTCTGGCATTCGATAAATCATCGATTATAATAACATCAAAGCCTGAATTTTGTAATTCAACAGCAGTATGGGAACCTATAAAACCTAAGCCGCCAGTAACAAGAATCTTTTTCATTTTATTTTAGAAAATCGTTTACAGTTTTTGTGATGAATGCTAATTGTTCTTCATCTAATTCTGTATGCATAGGAAGCGAAATAACTGTATCTATTAATTTATTTGTTACCGTGAAATCTTCTTCATTATAGCGTTCGTCTGCATATGCTTTTTGCTTGTGTAATGGGACAGGATAATAAATTGCATTTGGAATATTATTATCTAACAAATGCTGATGTAATTCATTTCTTTTTCCATTTGTAATTTGTAAAGTATATTGATGAAAAACATGACAATCGCATGTATCACAGATACTTCCACAAGATGAAGAGGTAGGGGTGATGATATTTTCATTACTAGCAAACGCATTGTTATAATATCTAGCAGCATCTCTCCTTGCGTTGCAATACGCATCTAAATTTGGAAGTTTAGCTTTTAAAACAGCCGCTTGAATACTGTCTAAACGAGAGTTTACACCAACCACATCATGATAATAACGTTTGTACATTCCATGATTTACAATTCCTCTGATGATATGAGCTAAATCGTCATCATTTGTAAATATTGCACCTCCGTCACCATAACAACCTAAGTTTTTAGATGGGAAAAAAGAAGTTGTACCAACATCACCTATAGTACCAGCTTTTTGCTTTGTTCCGTCTTTAAAAGTATAATTAGCTCCAATCGCTTGAGCGTTATCTTCAATAACAAATAAATTATGTTCTTTGGCAATTTCTAAAATAGCTTCCATGTTCGCTACTTGTCCAAATAAATGTACAGGAACAATAGCTTTTGTTTTAGGAGTAATTGCTTTTTTTAGTGCTTCAATGTCTATATTGAAAGAATCTGGTTCAACGTCAACTAGAACAGGAGTTAAGTTTAATAAACCAATAACTTCTACTGTTGCAGCAAAGGTGAAATCAGCAGTGATAACTTCGTCCCCTGGTTGTAATCCAAGTCCCATCATTGCAATTTGTAGCGCATCAGTTCCGTTTGCACAAGGAATTACGTGTTTAACGTCAAGATATTTTTCTAAGTCAGCTTGAAATTCTTTTACATAAGGACCATTCACATAAGCTGAAGAATTTAATACTTCTTGAATTGAAGTATCTACAATATCTTTAATTTTTTGATACTGACTTTGTAAGTCAACCATTTGAATTTTTTTCATCTAGACGTTTGTTTATGTATTCAAAAGTACAAATTTAAAACCTTTATATTTGATAAAAAACTAGCACAAATGAAAGTACTTAAAAAACTTGTTTTTTTTCTTTTAATAATCACATCCTTACTTGTTTTAGGGTATTTTATTTTTAGTAATCTTCAAAAACCTACTTACCAAGGAGAAGTTTCTGTTGAAGGTTTAAAAGACAAAGTAACTGTATTTTATGATGAAGCAGGAGTACCTCACATTAACGCTCAGAATCAAGAAGATGCTTACCAAGTTTTTGGTTATGTACATGCTCAAGATCGATTATGGCAAATGGAAGTTATTCGAAGAATTGCTGCTGGACGATTAAGTGAAATTTTTGGCAAAGAATTAATAAGAGCAGATAAGTTTTTTGGAAGTTTAGGTATTGAAGAAGCTGCAGTTAAAACGATTCATAATTTAGATAAGAATTCTAAAGCTTATCAATTAGCATTAGCTTATTTAAAAGGAATTAATCAATTTATAAAAGAAGGAACTACTCCGTTAGAATTTCATTTAGTGGGTGTTGAAAAAGAAGAATATACATTAAAAGACATGTATAATGTTTTTGGCTACATGGCTTTTAGTTTCGCTGCAGCACATAAAACAGATCCGTTATTAAATGAAATTAAACAGAATTTAGGAGTTGATTATTTGGCTGAACTAGGCATTCAAACGGAACATGGTCAGTTAATAAAAAATGCGAGAAAACCAGTTGTACAAGCTCAAATGACTGCGGCAATTAATAAAATTTATGAAAAGTTACCTGTGCCTAGTTTTATAGGAAGTAATTCATGGGTTTTAGGACCGAAGAAAACTAAAAATGGGAAAGTTATTTTTGCTAACGACCCACACATTAACTTTTCTCAACCTTCTGTATGGTATCAAAGTCATATTAAAACACCTGACTTTGAATTGTATGGATTCAATTTAGCATTAACTCCTTTTCCTTTGTTAGGACATAATAGAAATTTTGCTTACGGATTAACAATGTTAGAAAATGATGATGTTGATTTTTATATAGAAAAAGATCATCCGGAGAATCAAAATCAATATAAAACTGTTGATGGATATAAAAATTACAAAACGTATTCAAGAACAATAAAAGTTAAGGAAGAGAAGGATAGTACTTTTCAAGTTAGAGTAAGTCAACATGGACCTATCATGAATGATATTGTAGAACAAATTCAAGATGAACGTCCAATAGCAATGAAGTGGATTTATACACATTTACCTAATCAGTTGTTAGATGTGTGTTACGAAATGTCTCATGCGAATTCTTTAAGTGAATTTAAAAGAGGAGTTTCTAAAATTCATGCTCCAGGTTTAAATGTAATGTACGGAGATGCAAAAGATAACGTCGCTTGGTTTGGAGCCGCTAAATTATATCAGTTTAGAGATAGTTTAAATACCAAAGTTTATTTAGATGGAACTACAGGAAAAGACGAGATTATTAATTTCTTGAATTTTGGAGAAAATCCGCAAGCAATAAATCCAGATTGGGGTTATGTATATTCTGCAAATAATCAGCCAGATTCTGTAGCAGGAAAATTATATCCAGGATATTATTTACCTGAAGATAGAGCAAAACGTATTGTAACTTATATTGAAGAAAAAGAGAAATTTACAAAAGAAGACGTATCAAGAATGATGAATAATGTTAACTCTCTAGTTGTTAAAGAAGTTATTCATAAAGCATTAAAAAGTATTTCTGAAAACGATTTAAATACCAAAGAAAAAGAAGCGGTTCAATTTTTAACAGCTTGGGATGGTAATTATTATAAAGAAAGTGTGGCTCCAACAATTTATACAAAGTTTATTTATCAGTTTTTAGAAAACACATATGAAGATGAATTAGGAGAAAAAGCTTTTTTACAGTTTTTAGACGGCGCACCATTACAAAAGAAAATGATTGCTATTCAGATGAATAGAGAAGCTTCGGTTTGGTGGGATAACATAAATACAAAAGAAATAAAAGAAGATAAGAAACAGATTGTAACAGCATCGTTAAAAGAAGCGGTTGCCTTTTTAGAGAAACAATTAGGAACAGATCTTAATACTTGGAAATGGAAACGAGTTTTATCTGTAGAACATAAACATCCTATAGGAAAAGCTGGAGGTTTATTACGTGAGTTTTTTAATGTTGGTCCATTTGAAACTAATGGAGGAAACGAGGTAATTAATAATCATATTTTTAGGTTAAATGCTTCAGGTATATATAAAGTAATTGGAGGTCCATCAACTCGAAGAGTTATTGATTTTTCAGATATTGAAAATAGTATTTCAATCTTACCAACAGGACAGAGTGGAAATAGATTTAGTCCTTATTATAAAGATCAAGCACAGAAATATTTAGAAGGAAAGTATATCAAAATGAAATTGAATCAAGAAGAGATTCAAAAATCAAAAAACAAATTAGAATTTTTACCAAAGTAAGTTTATAGTTTTATTTTAATTATTGGGGAATTAGTTTTTTCAAAAATGTTATGTTGTAACTTTTACTTTCTGAAACAAGTGTTTATGTTATTGTTTTTTAGATGAGAAATGATATTAAAAAACTGTATTGTTGAAATTAAATTACTGTTTCAAAAAAATAATTTCAATTGATCTCCTTCAGAAATGGCTTCCCATTGAGTACATAAATGATCAAATTCTATTTTTAACTCTTCAATGATTTTAAGATTTAATTCAGGTATTTGAACATTATTTAAATTATTTGCTTCCCAAGTAACTAAAGAAATATAGTCATCAATTTTAGCGGCACCAGAACCGATAGCTTGTAAATTTCTTGTCATGATTTCAGCTAATAAAGCTTCTTGCTCTAAGTTTTTAATAATTTCTTTATCAGATAATTCTTCAATAGACATTCCTGATTTTATATTACCGTAAAAACCTTTATTGAATTGAAACTTTTTTTCGATGACATAATGAGCTATATCATGATTTGGAAGATTCGGACCTAAATTATAGCTTGTAAAAGTCTTATTTTCTCTTTGACATGTTAAGGTATTTCGATCTCTTCCTTTTGTAATAATTATTTCCATAACAGTTTAATTATGATAAATATAATTAATTACTGAGATAAATTATAAATACATTGTTCTCGTATTTTCCAAACGGTTTCAAAATCAAAAGGTATATTATTCTTTTTAACCCAGTTTTTCATATACTCTTTATGAAACTGAACTTTGTATTCTGCAACTTGATTTGGAGTAATTTCAATTTCTGAAAGAATATCATTCTCAATCCTTGTAATTGAAGATGAGCTAGATGTGAAATCAAAACGTTTTTCTTGTATAGATAAATAACAGTGTGCTTCAGGTACAAAGTCTAGATTATTTTCTGCTAATACATTTCCAATACCAGGAGTATTTTTATGATTCATTTTATAAATTCCTAGGATCAAACTAACATTAGGAATCTGATTTACATCTGCTAAAGCTTTTAAAAGTGCATGTTTAGAACTACAACTTCCTTTTTTTTCAGATAAAACTAAAGAAAAATCATGTCTATTTTCATTTCTACCATAGGGTAAATTTGCAATAAACGAGGTTAATTCATTCCAAGAATGAATATTGAATTCTTTAGCTAAAAGCGTTAATTTATCAGTAGAGTTTAATGTATGATTTTTATGTAGAGTCACTTTTTAAGTAATTTAATTCAGAAATTTATAGTGATCTTTTTTAGTTTGATGTAAAGCAAGAATCTCAAAATGTTTTTTGTACATCATATCTTCTCTTTTAATTTCTTTTAAAGTATCTAAAGATTCAAAATTCTCGATAGAGAAAATAAGATAACCATGATTAGATAAAGTATTAAAAAGATCGTCTCTTTCTTCTCTATCTAAATATCGATAACATTCTACCATTAATGCAGGTTTATAGGTATTTAAAATATCTGGAATAGTTTTTAAAATTTCTTTGTCGTAACCTTCTGCATCAATTTTGATTAGACTTAATTGTTGAAGTTCAGTAGTATATTTTTGGGTTAAATAATTGTATAGATTTTTTCCTTTAACTTCTAATGTATAGTTATGTTTGTGTTCTTTTTTCTGTATCTGAGACAAAAAACCGCCATTACAAAAAGAAGCATCACTATAGTTAAAAACGAATGTGCCTTCTTTTTCTGTAACAGCAAAACATTCGGGAATTATGGTTGTTAATTGAGGATTGAGTTCAGTATTCTTTTTTAAAATTTTAAATACATAAGGATTAGGTTCTATAGCTAAAACTTTTCCTTGTTTACCAACGGCTAAACTCATAGGAATTGTTGTATCTCCGGTATGAGCACCAATATCTATAATAAAACTGTTTTTAGTTGTGATAGATTTATAAAAGTTAATATTTTCTATCGAAATCTTTTTAGGTTTTTCTAAAGGATGTAACCATTGTGCATATTGAATATGATCCAAAGGAGATACAAGAAAATCTTTTATTTCATAACCGTATTCTTTAAAAGTTTTCTTTATCGATTTCTTCTTTAATTTTCTTTTGATATAGTTAAATAAACTCACTATAACTATGCTTTCTTTTTAGGATTGTAAATGTAATTAAAATGATAAACCTGAGAGTTACTTATGTTTAAGTAATACTTCTGAAAAAATACTTATTGAATTAAGCCGTATGGAAAAATCGTATAATTATTGTCCATTAAACGTTTGTACTTTTTTTGAAGCTTATTAAGATTTAATTGTTCACAAACTGCTTCCATGTAATTAAATAAAATGTATTTATGAACAGAGGTAACATTTGTGCTGTCAAATTCTTTATCTATAGCTATTACTTTATCATGAGCAAAATTGTAAACATTAGCATTGTATTTTTTGAAATAGTTATCATCCATAATAATTGAATCCATAATAAATTTTAGTTCTACTATAGATCGAATTAAGAAATGATCTGGTAAATTTTCATAAAAATTTAATAAATCTTCTACATCACCACCCCATTTTGGCTGAATGAATTCTGTATAATGTAAATAAGGCCAAATTAATTCTGGATTACTTTTTGAAACTTTATGAAAAGCATTGGTTGCAGAATGACTATTGTTTAAACTCATATATAAGCGAATTTCTCTAGCGTTTAATTCTGGAGTAAAAAATGAGTTTTCAGGAATTTCACTAAAGATTTCTTTAGCTTCTATTAAATATTCGAAAAAACTTTCTGCATTTTTTTCAGAAACATCTTTAGCTAATTTATGACTTCTAGCAATCCAAGCTAAGTGTAAGTAAAAAACACCTAAAGTAAGTTTAGAAAAATCGGTATCCTCACTAGTATGCCAAGTTGTAATATCTTCTTCATTAAGCGATAAAGCTAAATGATCTACGATTTGAGTAATATCATTCAATGCTTGATTTCGAATATGATTTTCTATTTTATCATAGCTTTTGTTTTTTATCCAATTTTCAATTTCTTCAGCAGATTGTAAACCTAAAGAGTATTTTCGTCGATGCTTTTTTTTATTTTTTAAAAATGTAGCAATTACAAAATAAATTAGAATGATAGCACAAAGTATAACTATAGGATTATTCATTTTTAGTTGAATTTTTTGATAAAAATACTAAGATTAGTTTTTTTACTAAAGCTTTGTTTATTACATAACAATTTCAGTTTAAATTAACCTACCCTGTCTATCATCGACATAGTATTTAAAATACAATGTGCAATAATTAAAGGCCATAAATTTCTTCCGAACTTAACATAAGCAATTCCCATTATCAACCCAATTATAGCTACTCTTATAGATCGATCTGATATGTCATAAGAATGTCTGAAGCCAAAAATTAATGCTTGAAGAAGAACGGCTAAAATTGTAGTTACAGTAGTTTTTGAAAATAAACGTTCGAACCAATTAATTAAAAAACCTCGGTCTAATAACTCTTCTAGCATAGATTCCACTAATACAGCTGGAATAATCGTAAAAAATAGTACCCAGTTTCCTTTCAAATTTCCAAATTTGGAAGCGGAATTTTCACCATAGTTTTTTTCTTCAATAGAAAATGGAAGATGATCTTTAATAAGTTCAAAAACCATTATAGATATTACAATGCTAATTAAAATACCAATGGTAACGAAAATAGTTTTTTGAATACTTTCAGGTTTTTTAAGTCCTATGTCAGACCAAGAAATATTACGAACTCTCATTCGCCAAATAGCGATTGCCAAAGTAGAAAAACTCCAGAATAATCCATTAACAATAAAACTAACTTTTTCAAAGTATATTTCTCTTATCAAGAACATTACACTCAGGTAAATAATTAAGTCAAAAAGGAAATAGCGATAATTAGAAGTTTTTTCGTTAGCAGAAGTCATAGTCTAGCAATTAATGTTTTTTGTATGACGCTTTAATTTTTAGCTTGTTACAGTTTTTTAATTAGCTTTTTATCATTTAAATCAAGTGTTTTTCATAAAGAGTATTTGTAGATAAGGCCACTTTTTTAGTTCCTACATTTTTGAAACCTAAATTTTCATAATAACTACAGAGTTTACTATTATTACTATCAGCATCTAAACGGAGGTAATTATAGTTTTCTTTTTTAGCTTGATCACTAATTTGTTGAATAATTATAGCACCTAATCCTTTACCATTATATTTTTCTCTAATTACTAATGAGTGAATGTATTTAGCAGGAGCTTCTTGTTCACCCCAATACAAAATATCTTTAGTCATAATTCTAACCATTCCCATATTTTCATCTCCATTTTCAATGAAAAAGAATTCTTTATTTTGAATTCCTTCTTTCACCCAATTAATTTTTTCAATAGGTGGGTTTTTCCAGTATTGCCAGTGATTTATATTCTTTTGATGAATCTTTTCAGCTGTTTCTTTAAATAGCTTTAAAACAGAATTTATTTGTTGAGGTATAATTAGTTTGAAAGAAATATTCATTCAGTAGGTTTTAGAAATATAAAAGTAATTAAAATAGATATTATTAATTATTATTGAGATGTGTTAATCTTTCTTTTTTTGTTCAATTCTGTGTTTATTTCCATAAATCATTTTATCCTCATCGTGCATAGCGTTAGCCATGCCTAACATGAATGCAGTTATAATTAAAGCTATTCTTCTTTTAATTCGATGAATTAATGAATTGTTTTTTCTTACGTTTTTTTTATTTTTTGAGTTATACATTTTTTCAGGATAAAAGGTTAGAAATTTATTTTATCACCGATGCAATGAGATTGCATATTGCATAGAAACTAGAAGTCTGCTATGCTATGTATAAACTTGAAATTTGATGGTTAGATATAAACTTTTTGATTAGAAAAGTTTGCTTATAAATTGCATGACTAATTTTTAGAAATTCAAAATGTTGTACATCTAAAATCTTCTTAGTTGAAAAGTTATGAATCTCTTTGAAATTAAGATAAATAAGAAATTTTTCAAGGAAATAATCTACTAATAATTGCTTATTATTAGTATTGTATTTAGCATATTCATAAGTTAATTTCTTTTGCTTTTTTGCGAAAGAAATTTGAAAATAACTAGGATTATTATTTGGAGTAGATATAGAAGAACATTCTGTTACCGTCAGACTGAAAATCAGAAGGAAGGAAATAAGAAATTTTATATGTTTTTCTATTTTTTTCAATTTCAATATTTAAGATTCGTAAATCTTACGCTACAATTTATATTATATTTATGTCTCGTCCTGAAATAAGTTTGACACAAATTTGACTTATTTTATCAATTTTTATTTTTCAAACATACATATTTATTTTTAATCCACTTCATTATAGCGATCTCCACGAGTTGTTGGTTGAGAGATTACGATGAATTCTAAATTTTTATTTTGTTGATTCAAAATTCTATGTTTTACGTTTGCCGGTATATGAATTCCCTCTCCACTTTCAACTATAATAATGGAACTTTCAATTTCAAAAGTTGCTATTCCTTTTAAAATTCTAAAGAACTGCTGCGCTTTTTTGTGATGATGTTTTTGTTCTTTAGTATTCGGAGGCATGAGTTCTTCAATAATGCTTAAATTTTTAGACTTTACTAAATGCCATCCGCTGCATTGATCACCCCAATAATAATGTTCGCTGTTTTTCTTTTGTTGATTTTTTTAAAGTGTTTTTTTCGTAATCCATTTTTCTACTGTTGGAGCTTTATAAGTTTTCATTTTGCTAAGTAGATCATCAACATCATTACTAACTAAAACCATATTTCTATTTACTTCTTTTAAAAGCCCTTTTGTAACCATAGTATCTAAAAAAGAGATAAGCTCATTGTAATATCCGTTACTATTAAGTATTCCGATAGGTTTTTTATGAAGACCTAATTGCCCCCAAGTTAACATTTCAAAAAGTTCTTCTAGAGTTCCAAAACCACCAGGTAAAGCAATTACTCCGTCGCAAAGATCATTCATCTTTGTTTTTCTTTCGTGCATAGATTCCACCAAAATAAGCTGAGTTAATTCGGTATGCGCAATTTCTTTTGTTGCTAAAAACTTAGGTAAAACGCCAATTACTTTTCCTTTGTTTTCTAAAGTTCCGTTGGCTACTTCACCCATTAATCCAACATTTGCTCCGCCGTAAACAAGTTCGATGTTTTCAAGAGCTAATTGATTACCAAGCTTTCTTGCTTGAATTTTAAATTCAGTATCGGTTCCAAAACTTGAACCGCAAAAAACTGTAATTCTATTCATAATAATTTAATATTCGATTGTTATTGGTGCATTTGTAACTTCATATCTAATGTTTAGTATACTGGCATTAATAAAATTTACACCAAATTTTTTAGTAGTTCCGTAAGCTTCATGTATATGTCCAGCTAAATGAACTTTAGGTTTAATTTTTTTAATTGTGTTCAGTAAGTTTTCACAGCCGACTGTTTCATCTTTATTGGTTAAATCAAGAACTCCGTAGGCAGGACCGTGAGTTATTAAAATATCTGTTTCTTCTGGAATTTTATCCCAGTGTTTTTGAATTTCTTCACCTCTTTGTCGGTTAAAAGCCCAATCGTAAAACCAAGGTTGGATAGGCGATCCCCAAATATTGATTCCTTCGATAGTTATACCAGAATCATTAAGATAAATAATACTGGAAGGTATAAGTTCTTCAATTTCTTCAGGACTCGCTTTTTCAAAGAAAAAATCATGATTACCAGCGATAAATATTTTGTGTTTAAAATCAAGCGCTTTAAACCAATTCAGAAAATCTAGAACTTCATGCTTTTCTCCACGGTTGCTTACATCACCAGCATGAATAATCATGTCACCTTTTGGTAATGATACCGATTTGTGAAGTCCGTGCGTATCTGAAATACAAACTATTTTCATGAATTAAACTTTAATAAACCAACAAATTACAGTTTTAGTTTCAACTGAAAGATGATAAATCATTTTATTTTAAAGGCAGTTTTGCAATAACATTTCCTTTAGAATCGAAAAATGAACCATTTTTACAACTCATTTTTTCTTCCATTGGCATTTTAGATAATTTTTCGACGAAATCTCTAGTGAACTTTTTGAATTCTTCACTAGGGTTATTTATTCCATCTTCATGCATCTTTTTCCTCATTTGATAAACTCCTAAAAAATGAGCAACATTTAGTTTAGTCATTAGAAAAAGTAATTTTAATTCTTATCCCAATTCTTTTCAAAATACTCGATGTATTGCATATAATTCGAGTCTTTTTTAGCATACTTTTTTGTCAGCTTAGCCCATTCATCAAACTTTGTTCTATTTTTTAATTTAAAAAAAGCTTGTGCCATATTTATAGCCATTTCACTTTTTTCAAAATCGTTATCTGATGCTGAAATTCCTTTTAAATATATTTCTTCAGCTTTTTTTACTTGATCAAGATTGACATAAGAAAAACCTAATTCTCTATAAAAATAGAAGTTTTTAGGATTGTTTTTAATTGCTTTATCTAAAATAGGAATTGCTTTTTTGTACTGTTTCAAATGATTGTAAGCGTAAGATAATTCAAACTCAAGACCTTCGAAATGAGGCTTTATTTTATAGGCTTTTAATAAAGGTAATAAAGCGCGTTCACAAGCTCCAGCATGATTATAATGGTATCCTTCGTTTTTTAAATAACCAACGTTTTCAGATCCTTGTTTATAAACCGATAACCATTCTGGTGTATCAGGTAAATTCAAATCTTCAATTTGTTCTTTTGTTAAAATTGAAACCGGATTAGCATTTGTATCGATGCGATATTTTACAGCACCAGTTTGTAAGTTATTTCCTACTTTTTTTAAAGTTCCGTTTTCAATTTTAAATCGATCTTCATAATTGAAAGTGAAACCAGCTTGGTTGTCCAAATAAATAAATCCATAAGCAAAAGAAGAATCGATATCTTTATTAGGAAATGCCACCCATTTATCAACAGCATCAAAATATTTAGTAGTAAAGTTTAAGTCCGTGCGTTTATTTTGTGAAAATCCAAGATTGGATATTAAGACTAAAGCTAAAATTAATATTCTCATAGTTTTATTGGTTGTTTTGTTTCGAAGCTTATTTGTATAAATGTATTGAATTATTGTTATAACAAGATGTTTTAATTCTCAATTATATACTTTGAAATATTGTTGTTAATGCCTCTGTTTTCTTTATTTGAATTTTTCCTTTTGTTGGAATCATATTTTTCCAAACCCAATTGTAATGATCTATTACTTGTTTAGCAGTTAGTTGAGGTCTTTCTCCAGTTGTATGTCCATCTTCAATTACAGTAATATGATAATCTTTTGTAAGTGCCGATTGAATCGTAGATTCTACACAGAAATCAGTTGCGCAACCTGTAATGATTAATTCATTAATCTTATGAAAATTCAAAGTGTTTAGCTAAATAGAAATTTAATTTATTTTGTGTTCTATTGCTTGTAAGTGGTTTTTTATGAGTGTTGTAGGTCTGTTTCAGTAAAACTTGGGTTGTATAATAATATTTTCACTATAATCAATTTACTTGTAGTGTGAAAAAGAAAATGTAAGTCATTATAAAAATGAATCGATTTAAGAAAATTATCAAATATTTCGGAATTTTAATTATTCTCTTAGTCTTGTTTCGTGGATTTCTATATCGAACTTTTGTTAATTATTCAAAAATTGAAGTTCGAAACAGTATTACTTTGACGAACCAAAATTTGATTAATGAAATTGATAACCAAATAGAAGGAAAAAAACTGAGTATTGAAGAAATAATTGCATTGAGTAATAGAATAACGAGTGAAAAACTAAAATTTACATTTAAAAAGGTTTCAAGTGATCCGAATTTGGTTTCTGAATTTGGAAAAGCCAATTGTATTGGATATTCTTCTTTATTTAACTCAATTGGAAATTATGTAATTATAAAGCAAAAATTGACTGATAAGTACGAGTGTATTCATTTAGTTGGAGAATTGGATGTTTTCGGATTTAACGTGCACGACTTATTTGATAGCCAGTTTTTTAAAAATCATGATTTTAATAAAATAGAAATCAAAGAAACTGGTGAAAAGAGATTTGTTGACCCAAGTTTAAGAGATTATTTAAGAATTGAATCTGTTATGTCTGAATAAAAGCCTTACAAAAAGGGATAAAAATAATAAGGGTAACATATTAATAAAGTCCGCAAAATTTAAAATTTTAAAGTATGAAAAGATCATGATAAAATTGACACTATCCCAAAAAGTGTGTAAGTTCAAAATATCAGGGTTAAGGTTTTAAATCTTAATCCTGTCTTCAAATATAGCCAAAAACTGGTTAAGAATAATCCCCCAGTTTCTAACGGGCATTGTCCATTTTTTTGTACTCTGTCTTAAAGCCAAGAACACAGATTTAATTACAGCTTCATCTGTTGGGTATGAGAGTTTATTTTTGGTGTATTTTCTAATTTTCCCATTTAGATTTTCGATTAGGTTTGTGGTATAAATTATAGTTCTAATTTCAACAGGGAAGTCAAAGAACACCGTAAGTTCATCCCAGTTATTTTCCCAGCTTTTTATGGCATAAGAGTACTTTGAGTTCCATTTGATTTTAAAGTCTTCTAAAGCTGCTTTAGCGGCTTCTTTAGTGGGCGCTGTGTAGATTTGCTTCATGTCAAGAGTAAAAGCTTTTTTATCTCTCCACACGACATATCTACAAGAATTTCTAATTTGATGAACTACACATATTTGAGTAGTAGAATTAGGGAAAACTGTTTTTATAGTATCAGTAAAGCCATTTAAATTATCGGTAGCTGTTATCAATATATCCTGAGTTCCTCTAGCTTTAATGTCGGTTAATACGGTCATCCAAAAAGCAGACGATTCATTTTTACCCAACCATAAGCCTAGCACTTCTTTCTTACCATCTGTTCTTAAGCCTACTGCCATATAGATGGTTTTATTGATAACCTTAGAGTTTTCTCTAACTTTAAAAACAATACCATCCATCCAAACAATTAAATAAGTAGCTTCTAATGGTCTATTCTTCCAAGCTATTATATCATTGGTGATTTTATCTGTAATTCGAGATATAGTAGAACTAGAGATATTAAAACCGTAAAGTTCTTTTATTTGATCTTCAATGTCACTAGTACTCATTCCCTTGGCATATAGGGATATGATGATATTCTCAACTCCATCAGAGGTACTTTCTCTTTTCTTGACAAGCATAGGGTTAAAACTGCCTTCTCTGTCTCTAGGAACTTGTATCTCTGTTTCGCCTAGTGAGGTTTTTAATTTCTTTTTAGAATATCCGTTGCGAACATTCCCAGTGCTACTTTTCTTATGTTTTTCATAGTCTAAATGAGCATCTAATTCTCCTTCTAGAATCTTTTCTATACCACGTTTATGAAGCTCTTCTAGAAAACTAGTTAATTCTGAACCGTTACTGAATTGTTTTAAAAAGTCATCGTTTAATAAATCTTCTGGTTTCATCTTTGCGTAAAATTTTAAAATTAATTATTTAAAAAAAATATCGGGGTTGAATTCAACCCCGATATTTTTAAAACTTACACAGTTTATGAGATACTACCATAAAATTGTAATTATGGCTAAATACTAAACCTAATAATAGCTGATTTTTAATTCCTTATTATTCTTATATGAGACTTTTCAAGTTTTTTAGTTATTTTTTGATTTAAGAACACGATTTTTAAACTATAAAAGCGATTCGAGTTTATATTCAAATCGCAATTTATGTTTTGCTTGGTTAAATTTTACCTCTTATAATATGCAATAATACTAGCTTTTGCCAATGTTTGATTCCAAAGATAAAAACCAACTACAGCAGGGTTTGTGTTCTCATTAAGTCCTAAAGTGTCAGTTTTTAATGCGTAAATAGTAATGATATATTGGTGAAACCCATGTCCTTTCGGTGGACAAGGACCACCAAAGCCTTTAATTCCGTAATCTGTAATACTTTGAATTGCTTTTTTAGGCGCTAACTTAAGAGAAGTTATTCCTGCGTTTGTTACCAATTCATTTACATCGGCAGGAATATCAAACATTACCCAATGCCAAAATCCGCTACCAGTTGGAGCGTCAGGATCGTACATTGTTATAGCAAAGCTTTTTGTGCCTTCTGGAGCGTTTTTCCATGATAATTGTGGTGATTGGTTTTCTCCTGAACACCCGAATCCATTAAATTCTTGAGCTTTAGTAGCCTCACCACCTAAATCATCACTAGATAGGGTAAAGGTTTTTTGAGCATAGGTTGTTGTTGAAATTAGAAAAAATAATACTACGAATAAATTTATTGTTTTCATCTAATTGTTTTTTAAATTACAAAGACAAAATTAAATTTATAATCTCTTTTTTAATTTAGAGAAACGTTCAAAAAGTGTTGACAAAAGTTCAATTATTTTGATGTTGTTTAGGAGTGACCCCATACTTGGATTTATATGCTTGTATAAAACTTGATAAAGTTTCATAACCAACTTCATTAAAAATTACAGATGGATTTTTGCGTTTTTTATGAAGTAAGTAATTAGCGTGTTCTAATCTTTTATTTTGAAACCATTTAATAGGTGACTCTGAATAATGTTTTTCAAATTCTCTTTTAAATGTAGATATACTCATGTTACATAAAAAAGCTAACTCTTTTAATGTTAATTTGTTTAGTTTGTTACTTTCTACAGTTTTCATGAATTTTTGAGTGATATTATCGCTATTTATGGTCAGAGAAAATAGAAAATCTGTACCATATATTTCAGTTAGATATACTAAGATTTCTTCTAGTTTTAGTTGAAGTAATTTATTTTTTACAGGATTAGAAAGTTTTGAAATATCTTCTAGGTTTTTTACGAAACTTCGAATAAAATCATCGTATTTAAAAGAATAGACAGACTTTTGTTTTGAAAACCTTTTAGGATCAATGTTATTTTTGTGAATGAAATTCAAGAGTATTTCATTTGAAAAAAATAAAAGTAAACTCCTATAATTTTTAACTTCAGAAAGTTTTTCTGTCATTAAGCAATGCCCCGATTTCATAATTAAGAATTCTGATTTATTAATTGATAAAGTAGTATTATCAAAAAACACTTCCTTGATTCCATCTAATAAAAAACTAAAAGTATTTTGATTTAAAATAATTTCTTGTTTTAATATTTCTTGAGAATTCTGATAATCAAAAATCTGAATAGATTGTGAGTTTTCAGATTGAAATTCATCAGGTAATGTAATTGTCGTCATTTTTCGTTATGTTATAAGCTCAAAATGGATTTCATTTTTGTTAATTATCTTTAACTGATATAATTTCTTTTATATCATTATCATATTTAACAATAAATAGAGGATTAGAAGCAAATCCAAAATTTTCATTTACTAATGCTATAGAAATATTCTTTAATGTATCTTCAGGGAAAAAGGATTTTTGTACAATACTAAAACTGATATCTATTTTCATTCCTGTTTTTTTTAAAGAATCTATTCTCTTTTCATGATTTTTAAATTTTTCTAAAGTAGTTAACTTACTAATAAAATCTGTATCAGAATTTAACTTAGCTTCTTTTTTGCATGAAATAAATGTAACTATAATAAGAGTATAAATAACTTTGTTTAATAGTTTCATGATACGTTCAGATGTTTTCAATGGTGTTTTTCAATATAAATTTATTAATAAGTTTTTCTGCTAATACAAAAAAATAGAAACTATCTTTTTTTTAAAGCATAGATGTTATTTAAAGTTTTAATATTCTAATAGCTCCTCTTATTACTAAAGTAAAAATTATAATTCCAATAATTAAATCAGGTTTATTAGAGTTAAGCCAGTAAACTAAAAAGCCAGCAGAAATAACTCCTAAGTTTATTATTACGTCATTTGAGGTGAAAATAAGACTTGCTTTAATATGTATTTCTTCTTTACTTTTAGATTTTTGCAAGAGGTAGAGACAAATTCCATTTGCAATTAAAGAGAAACAAGAAATAATTATCATTGTGGTATAATTAGGGTAATTTGTTGCTTCTGAAAACCTTCTTAAAACCTCTACGAGTCCAATAAAGGCAAGAATGATTTGAAAATATCCAGCAACTTTGGCAATGAATCTTTTTCTTAGTATACTTTTACCAATAGCAAGTAAGCTGATTCCGTAAACAAAACTATCGGCAAGCATATCTAAACTATCTGCTATTAATCCTATTGATTTAGAGATTATTCCTGATGTCATTTCAATTAGAAAAAAAATAAAATTTATCCCAAGAATTGTAAAGAGTAGCTTTCGTTGACTTGATTTTTTTTTAAACGTTATCTGATTTGTTTGTTCAGTAGAAATTTTTTTCCCGCCAAGTTTAAGTTCAATAATAGACTTTTCAATGAGGTCAGTTTTTTCATTATGGAAAACAGTTAGTTTTCTGTCTTTTAAATCAAATTCTAAGTTGACAATACCAGATATATGATTTAATTTTAATCGGATTAGATTTTCTTCTGACGGACAATCCATTTTAGCTATTTTAAAAACTGTTTTATACATTTCAATAGCTTTTATATTTTAATTCCAGCTTTAGTGAAAATAATATGCAAATCTTCATCAATTGGAAATGATTGTAATGCTGAAACATTTGAACCTCCAGGGTTACCAATTGGGATTTTACCAACAAATGATTTGATACCTCCAAAAATTAAACGAAAAATTTGTCCTTTAATCTCTTTTAAACTTTTAATCTTAAAGCCGAATTCTAACATTTTCCAATGAACATAAGTATGTTGAAAAGGGAATTTTTGGCCTATTATATGAGCTCTTTCTAAATGAAACCAAGCTTTTTCTAAATGATTATTAGAATACTCGATTTTATATTTTTTTATTTCATTATTAAAATATGGTTTTAATTTTTTAGGAATGGAAGTGTAAAATTTCATAATATAGTTTTAAAATATATTACAAATGTATCTTGCTTTTCGTGCAACTCCATTGCAAAGTTTTTATTAACTACACTTGTCGCAAAAACCTTTTATAACCATATTAGCTTGCGTTTGTTTAAAGTTTTTAGGGAGATTTATTTTTGGTATTGGAATTTCAAAAAGGCAAAAAGCTTTATCACAGTTTAAACAATAAAAATGGTAATGTAAATCTTCAAGTTCACAGTTGCATCCTTCAGCACAAACAGCGTATTTTATTGTGCCCGAACCATCTTCAATACTATGTATTATAGCGTTTTTTTGAAAAGTTTTTAAAGTTCGAAAGATAGAACTTCTGTCTGTATGTATTAAAGCAGTTTCTATGTCTTTTAAAGATTGTGCTTTTTGCTGATTTAATAGATGTTTTAATACAATAGAACGAACAGCTGTATTTTTTACTTTTTTGAGTTTTAAAATTTCTTCAACAGTTTGCATTTCCTTTTTTTAGTTTTTATCATAAGATTTAGGAATTTTATTTTCGTTTGTTTCCTTATCAAAAACCCAAGAGATGATCCACCATCTTTCATTTTCATAAATTAATTGTATACTATTTATGCCTCTTCTTTCAACAGGGCCATCAACTTTAAACTTTGTTTCATAAGTACTCCAAACATGAGCAATATTTCCAAATATTTTAACTTCTCTATTTATTTCATATTCAATGAAATCAGATTTTATCACCAATTCTTGAGTTTCTTTATGAAAATCACTAACAGAAATGGTTAATTGTGAACCATCATTGTTTTTATAAGAGTAAATAGCTTTTGGGTGATGTAATGAAATATCTCTTTCCCATTGCCTTTTTTCTCCTTTAAGTCCAGAAACTACTTCGTAAGTAGCATTGATTAATCCAGAAATTGTTGAAACATCTTTCTGTAAAGGATACTTTGTTTGCGCATTTATTGTGTTATTTGACATTGTAAGAAGTGAAATTAAAATTATTAATTGAATAACAGGTTTCATACTTTTATTTTTTTATTAAACAATAGTTCAAAAAAAGTTACTCTTCTTTTTAATAACAATATTTCTATTTCTTTGTATGTACTTTTTATTTAGAAGTAGTATTTTGTTATGTTTATAATAAAAGTTTTTCTATAGTTTCTTTTAAACATTCACGATACGATTTTCCTACTGAAATTTTGAACTCTCCAATAACAATTTGATTGTCTTGATATGAATCAATTGTAACGAGATTTACTATATAAGAATTTTGAATCCTTAAAAATTCATTAGGTAGGTTTTCTATAAGTTCTTTTAATGACTTATAATATATGTACTTTTGTTTGTTAATCGTTACGATTTCGACATAGTTGCCTAACCCTTTTATGTAAGCAATTTCTTCAAATTTTATTTTGATGAATTTTCTATTTGTTTTTATAAATGTGAAATCGTTTTTCATTATTTTTTATCTAGTAGATTTGTTTATTTTTATTCCGGTGTAATATTTTATAGTTTTTCCATCGTATAACCAAATTCCATTTCCTCCACCTATATATAAATTCCCTTTTTTGTCGTCTACTATACCGAAAAGCATTTTTTCTGATTTGAAAATATCGATTAGTTTTAATTTTTGACCTGTAATAGAATTGATCTCTGTTTTTTTTAGGCTAGAAGCTCCTTTTTCAGGCATACCAGTAAACCAAAAATGACCTTTAATATCTTCATAAATTTTCCATACATCAGATAATTCATAATTGAAAGAGTTGTTGTTGTACTTCCATAAACCACTACTATCTACTAACCAAATATTTTTAGAATTATCTTCAATTATAGACCATACATTAAAAAAAGGTTTTCCTTCATTATTTATTATTTCGGAAAAAGTATTGCCATCATAAAATCCTGCATTTCCTCTAGTACCAAACCAAATATTTCCTTTAGTATCTTCTAAAATAGTATTGATATCATTATGAGGTAAACCATCTTCAGTTGTAAAATTTACAAAGCGACTCCCATCGTATTTACTTAAACCTCCTTGTCCGCCTATCCATATATTTCCTGCTTTATCTTCATAAATACACATGTTCCTCAAATGCCCAAGACCATTTTTCGTTGTAAAATTAGTTACAGTTCCTGTTTTAGAATCTATACGAAATGCTCCTAATTGATCACTTGCAATCCAAATGTTTTTTTTACGATCTTCTAAAACATCAAAAGCATACCAACTTTCTAATTTTTTTGGCTTTTTCAATCGAGTAAAAGACTTACCATTATATCTAATGATATCGTCGTAAGCAGCAATTAAAAGATTTCCTTCATGATCTAATTTGATATTTCTTGTTATTCTTTTAGGTGCATTAGAATTAAAAACTGTGTCAATTTTTGAAATAAAAGATATATATTTTTCAGTATTTATATCTGAAATGATTTCATTGTTCTTAGTTGTTACCTTGTGCTTCTCTGTTTTACATGAAATTGTAAAAATTAAGATTAAGCATGTGTATATAAATCTTAGCATTTTCTGTTTTTAGTTACTATAAGTACTTTTATAGATGTATTTTGAGAAAGTTACTGATTTATTTTCGATTAAATTTTAATATACTAAAGTAGGAGGTAAGTCCAAATAATATCTTATTAGTTACTTGTTATAATTTTTTAGTTAGTTTTTAGAGGTTGCCTTTTTAGTAAGATAATAACTGAAATTAATATTAAGAAACATAAAGCAATAAATGAATCTCCTATTTTCGAGTAAATAGTTTTTACTCCTTTTGTTGGTAGTTGAGTTATTAATATTTTTTTATTATCAGTGAAATGATCCATTTGACTAATTACTTTTCCTGTATAGTCAGTTCCTATTGATAAACCATTACTAGTTTGTCGTATTAAGTTAAACCCTTGTTCAATGGCTCTAAATTTTGCCATATCTGTATGAATAGGATCTATTTCTCTATAATCGTTACTTGGAGCTAAGAAAATATCTGAACCTTTAGCTTGTTTTAAGTAATTAGGAAAATCTAGGTCAAAACAAATTGCTCCACCGATGATCCCATATTCTGTTTCTATTTTTTGTATTCCTGTATATTTATTGTCACTAATAGGGGCTTCAGCTCCAGGAACAGAAATGCCTTTCCAATAATCAATAACCTTTTCTCCATTTGGGTTAAAAACAACAAATTTATTTTCAAGAAATTTCGCTTTAGTATGATTGATAACTGCAAGACCTAATCCTAAATAAATTTTCTTATCAGAAGCTACTAAACTTGCTTTTTTGTAGAGATTTTGTTCGTCTTCTTTTAATATAACAGCATTACCTTCAGCCCAAAAAACTATTTTGGCTCCAGCTTCAGCTTCTTCAATACTTTTGTCGAATAAATATTGATTTAATTTTGTGGTTTGTTTTTTAGCTTCAGTTCTAGTTTCATGTTTTGTTTCTTGTTTTTTAAATCCGCCTATATCAAAACTAACTGCGAGATTATCTAATGCAGAAATAGATGCTATTTTTACAGTTTTATTGTTGCTTGATTGAAAATTTGTACGATAACCGCCATATATAAAGGTTATACTAATAACTAAACTATATATTAGGATTCCTTTTTTTACGTTTTCTTTTTTGCTTCTTTGCTCATATATCCAATTGCTAACTGATGCAAACCACATAATTAGAAAAGTAATGTATCCCATTCCTAAAATAGAAATAGATTGTAGTAGAATATGTTGTGATTGTTGAGAATATGCGAAATGTCCCCAAGTTCCATATTGATTAATTTTATGATACAAATATTCTAATATAACTACAGATGTAGGAAATATTAATGTACTTAAAAAAGAATCTCTCTTTTTAGAAAAAAAGGAATCAATTAAATAAGGTAAACTAGCAAAAACACTAAAAATAATAGAAATAATAAGTGATATTGTAACAGGTAAAAAAGGAACTACATCAAATCCAATATAATAACCTGAACCTATAACTAAAAAAGCGAGTAAAAAACCTTGCCATCTATTTAATTTTCTAACAGCAAAGAGTAATAGAGCTGTAAAAAACCATATGGCGAAAAAGACAGCATATTGTCCATTAGAAACTATAGACAATATCAATAAAATTAAGACTAATAAGGCTTTTTGAATAATATTTGATTTCACTTTAATTGTATTTAATATTTGATACTTCAAAAATGAAAATTAATTTTAATTTGAACCTGACACATAAGTGTCATAATTATTTTTTTGAAAGTTTGCTGCGTATTCTAGTTAATGATTGTCTTTTTATACCTAGAAAAGAAGCCAAATGAGTTAGGCTAATCCTATTAATGATATCTTTATTTTTGTTAATGAAATTTAAATAACGTTCTTCAGCTGTTTCGAATAAGAAACTTTCAACTCTATCAATTTCTCTTATTAAAACTTGTTCTGCAACAAGCCTTCCATACATCTCGCTATCTTTATATTTAGAATAAGCTTCTTGAAGTTTCTCATAAGATAAGACTACTAGAATAGATGGCTCTAAACATTCTATGTAATATTTTGTTTTTATTTGTCTAATAAAAGAAGGGTAATCTATAGCGTATTCTTTCTCGTTTATAAATCCTGTTGTTATTTTATTTCCTTTATCATCTATATAATATTTTCTAGCAAGGCCATTGCATATAAAACCTATTTCTTTTTGTACATCACCATTTTTATAAACAAAATCTTTTTTGTCATATTTTTTTATTTTTAAAATTGAACGAGTGAATTTTCTTGCTTCTAAACTCATATGTGGGAATTGCAGCATGAACATGTCAAAATAGTATTCTATTTCCTTTTTCATTAAATAAGTATTCTATTGATTTTTAATTTTATCAATATTAGAGAAAAGATATTATTTAACAATTAATTTTTAATAATATATTATTAGCTTGTATTAAATGTCTTTCATTATGGTATATAAGAACTCTAAATGTATCTCCGATTTTTAATTTGATTAAATTTGATATACTTATTGCTGTTTTTATCTTATTTAAATCGATTTTTTTTGATTTATTTAGAAGTTTTAATATTTGTTCTTGTTGTAAAATGAAACGTTCTATAGTATGATTATTTAATTCATTCCCAATAGGATTTTTATCTTTAAAAGTTTTCATTTTATTAAGTTCCTCTTTTGGTTGCAAGCTTTTTGCAAAATAATTACCTAAAATTCCAGATTTAAAATTCTCTTTAGGTTTAGTTGTCGAGCTATCAATTTTTTTTTGAATTTCAGGGATATAAAAATCTCCATATAAATTTAAATGTTCAAAACATTCTAAAATACTCCAACTATTTTTATCGAATCTCCAGTTTAATTTTTCGATATGAAGATTGTTGAATTTTTCGGCAGTTTTGATGTTTTTTTTAGTTTTTCCTATTAAATCTGTGATTAATTTTTCAGAGTTTATTACCATTGTTTTTTTCTCAAAAATCATTATTTCTATTTATGAAAACATTGATTTAAATTAAGATTTTTTTATTCTAGATAATGTTTCTGGTGTCATTCTTAGGTAAGAAGCTATATGTTTATTAGGGATTTCTTGAAATAATTGTGGACTTCTGGCTAAAACTCTTTTGTATCTTTCTTTTGGAGAAGAAGTTAAAATGTCTCTTTCTCGTTCCATGAGTTGTAATATTAAATCTTGAAGTATTAAGTGCCACGTTTTTGTGTTTTCTGTAGAGCTTTCAATAAAGCTCATGAATGTAGTTTTTTTAATTACTTTCAGTTCTGTTTTTTTTATTGCTTGAATGTATAAATCTGAAGGTTTTTCATTAATAAAAGAATCTAAAGAGGCAATAAAATTATTTGTATAACCAAACCTAATTATATTTTCCTCAAATTCTTCTACTACATATATTTTTAAACTTCCACTGACAATAAAATATAGGTTTGTATCTATACTACCTTTAACTTTTAAATATTCATTACGGTTTAATACCAATTCATTGTCCCATAAATTTTGTTGATCTATTTTTTTTATAAAATTTGTTACTAGATTCATTTTTGCTTTTGTAGACAATAATTTTGAGTTAATTAGATGTTTTTATTTAAAAAACAGATATAGAGTTTATTTAATTTCAATTTTTAATTCTTTGGTACTTTTCAATATTATAATAGTTTATACCTAACTCTTCAATTTTTTCAATTCCTTGTGTTACCAATGTGTCAACATTTATTGTATACTCAAATTCAAAAGTATTTCCTTCCCATTCTCTTATATTAAAATATTGAAGATTTTCGATGTACTTTTTACCTTTAATAGAATATTTCCCTCCACCTGCAACGAATATCGCAGTACTATCTTTTCCTTTTTTTAAATCATGCCTTAAAAAAGTAAAATGTGTTTTATTTATGATTTTTATCATTTCTTGTCCCTTAGTATAATCTGTTACTATGGTATCTTTACCTTTTATTGTTGTTCCTGAAATTAATTTCCAAGTTCCTTGTATTGAGGCTGTCTTATTTGCTGGCGATGATTCTTTAGTACTTTTTTCTTTGGGGTTACAACAAGTTATACAAAGTGATATTAATGATAAAAAAAATAATGTTATTGTTTTTTTAATTCTCATTTTTAAGATTTTGTTTTTTCTATGTTACTTTTTTAATATGATTTATTATATAAATTTAATAGTAATGCCTGAAATTAGAATCGTTTCTAAATGAATTGTAGTTAGCTCTGTAAATATAAAGTTATAGTTTCTTTATTATTAAGATTTTTTTTGAAATTAAGTTAATAGGCTCTTTTAAAGGTAATTAAAGTTATTACTTAGGTTTTATGTTATTTATAATTCAATTTTCGAATTGAAAGACTATCATCTCATTTAGAATTTTGTTTTATGATATACGGATTTATGAAACTATTATAATTTTTAATTCGTTTCCAGTATAAAATTAAAATAAGAGCTATTATATCTAATAGAACAAATATGATGCTCCCTTCTGGTCCAAAAATTCCTCCTGTTAGTAAATTGTTAGGCATTTCTACGCTAATTATTGAGGCTTTAGCAATATTACCACTAATAGCAAAGCCAAAAATAACGCCTTGTAGAAGATTCCATGAAAAATGCATGCCAATAGACATACCTAATCTTCCTGTTATTAAGAATGGTAAACACATTATTATTGCATCAAGTCCAAGGTTTATAGTTGAGATTGTAGTTGCACCTTCATTTTCAATATGTGCAAGACCAAACAAAGGAGCAATAGCAAAGAGTATTATAAAAGCTCTTTTAAAAGGATCTTTTTTAATCGTTTGTAATGCTTCATAAAAGATATAAAATAGAAAAGCTCTAAAAAATATTTCTTCTACGCTACTTCCAATAATTAAACCAAATATTTCAGAAAATATTCCCTCCCAAAAAGAAAAATCAAAAGAATATTCAGATGAGTTAGTAGTGAAAAAATCGATAATTTTTAAATTACCAGTACTATACATTAGTAAAGAAAATATAGATAATTGGATTAAAGGAATCACGATTCCTATTAAAAATTCTTGTATCCATATTTTATTAATATTTAAACCGTATTTCTTAAATGAAGATTTATCAAGAAATTTTATTTGTATAAATAAGCTGAATAAAATGCATACTAAATATATTGAGGCTGATAAATAACCTCTTAAAAGACTTTGGTTTAAAATTTTTTGAAGCCCTATTTGTAAAGGAATATTCATTAAAAAAACAACAAGCAAAAAAATAAATAAACGCCATATCGGTCGTATTTTACCCTTTGAGTTAAAGAAGATGTTTCGCATACTTATATTGATATTAAATTAATTGATGAAAAATTTAATTGCAAAATAAGTCTCTTGTTTTTTTTAAAATAGAATGAAATTAGCCTCTTTTTTAAAAACTAAAATTTCCGAATACTTTTAGGGTTATATCCGGTGTATAATTTAAATATCCTAATCATATGACTATGATCTGAAAAGCCACATTTAAAAGCTATTTCTGTAATAGACATGTTGGTGTGAAATAAATAATGCAGTGCTTTTTTAACCTTGATTTTTCTCATGTAGTCTCCTAAAGAACCATTGTAGTATTTTTTAAAATATTTAGAAATTGTTACTGGATGTACATTTAAAATCAGAGCAAGTTCATTTAAGGGAATAAATTCATTCCAACGATCTTCAATTATTTCTTTCAGATATTTTATCCAATCGGGTTTTTTGGGAGATGTTTTTTTATTAGAAAATATAGATTTTAAGGATAGTTTAATTGAATCTATAGTATACTCATCATTTACATGTAACTCGTTATAGATTTTTATTAATTCAAGATAGGCTTCAACATTTTTGTTGTCTAATAATTTTAAATCATTAAAATTTAAATCATTTTTAGAAAAAAAACTATTCTCAAATTCTAAATTAAGATTTTTTGAAGGGAATGCGGTAAATCTATTTCTATGAATTTCCCCCTCATTATAAGCTATTATTTTTCCTGAAGAAACTTGAGATTCATTTTGTTTTCGAGATTCTAAATTCCCTCCCTGTAGAATTAATGATAAGTGTATGTTTTCATGAGAGTGCCATTCTTCTGAAACAGGTTTGTTATAATTAACTATAGATACAGAACAAAAATCTAAATGGAATTTTTCATTTGTTGTTCCTAAGAATGTATTATATTTTAATTTCAAGTTGTTTGTAATTTTTATCTCAAATATTGATCTGTTTTATTGAACTTTTCTTATTGGTTATATTGTGAATTTTTCAAATGTTTTATTATTGAATTTGAATGCTCCATTTTTGTATGTTCCTAACCAAAGATCTCCTTTTCTATCCTTATAAATTGAGAATAAAGTAATGTTTTTTCATCATATTTATAAATCCCTTTGTCTCAACTACCAAACCAATAAATATTCTTCTTATCTTGATAAATAACCATTATGTTATTTCCAAACTGAGAGGCTATATTACCTTTTTTAATTTAGCTTGTGTTTTCTTGTTTTTCATCTATTTGTTCATAACAAGAGATAAATAAAACTAGCGTGTTTAAAAAAATGAGAAAGTTTAATTTTATAGTCATTTACTTGAAGTTTTATTTCCATTGTATGATTACAACGATTAAATATAAGATTTGTAACTAACAAGTAAATAAGGGAGAGAGAAATTATAAGCTTTATAATTTATGAGTTAAAATTTCTCAACTCCGCTCATATTAATTTAAGTTTTTTATTTGTATTTCTACTTTTTCACTGAGATATTCATTTTTCCTGAGTAAATATCAAAAAAAGAATTATTTGTATAATATTGTTTTATTTCCAATAATTATTTGCTGCAGAAACAGTTTGAAAATTTAGAGCAATAACTTGCGAGGCAGTTGTTAAACCTAAAGCATCATTTGCATATTTCGGTCTTAAACTTTTTAATATTTCTATATTAGGTTGAGTAGATTTTACACCCATTCTTGAAAGTTTAATAGCTAATTCAAATCCTTCTTGAGGTGTACTTGTTTTTAGAGTATTAAGCCAAACTTCTTTTTGATCTAACATGTTGTAGTGTTTTAAAATTATAGTTAACAAAAGTATTAGTGTAGTATTTTTAAAACAGTGATATATGTTACTTTATAAAATTTTTAATTGTCTTCCTTCTTGCTTTATGAAGTTAGAGAGTTTATGATTTTTTAATAAGCGAGAAATAACTTCTCTAGAAGTTCCTAAATCATTAGCGATATCTTGATGAGAAATATTCAAAAGTTTAGTTTTAGATATTCCGGATTTTTCCCTTAAATAATTTAGTAATCTATCTTCTAAATTAAAACATATAATTTGTTTTGTTGAATCTAAGAGTTTTTGATAGTGTTTTTGGTAATTGTTAAGAATAATATTGTTTAGGGAATGAAATTTCTTAATCCAAAGTCTAACTCTTTCAATAGGGAGTAATAATAAAGTGCTATCTAGTTCAGCAATTGCTGAAAAATCAGCTTTAGAATTATTGTTTACATGAGCAAAACTGTAAATACAAGATTCTCCAGATTCTATGAAATAAAGTAAAAATTCTTTTGTTTCTTCATAGCAATATACTTTAATACATCCATTTTTAATTATAGGTAAATATTTTATGTATTGTCCTTGTTTTACAATAAATTCATTAACCTTAAAGGTTTTCAATTGAGCATACTTTTCAATTTCTTGAAGAAGTTCTTTTTCAAATTGAGGATAACAGTCGGTTAAAAAATCTGTTTTCATTTTCAAAATTCATCAAAAGATTTTTAGTTCTTGTTTTGCAAATAGTCTATTTTATCTTTTAATTCTTCAATTTGGTTAACTAGCTTATTTACATTTTTGTGTGTGGAGTAAATCTGATAAATAATTACAATTATCATTCCTCCCAAAATAATTTTTTCCATTAGTTATTTTTTAAGTTTTTTTAATATTAAGAGTTTTGTTTATGAATTTTTTGTTGATTAAAATACAAAACTTGTAAATAGATGACAAACTGAGAAATTAAAATTAACTAAGAAGTAGGTGAATAAATATAATAGTAACAATAATTAATTTCAAAAGTGTTTTTAGATCAGTTTTTTATCTTTCATTTTCAATCAACCATTCAAAACTTTGATCAAAATATTTTTTCATTGATTTATTCAAATATTGGCTGTAATCGGTTTTTTCATTTCTATTTTTCGATAACCAAGCCATTGAATAGGCGATTATCTGTTGAGGTAAATATCCTTGGCTACTTGATTGCCATCCAAATCCTCCATTCGTACTAAATGACGAAAAATTAAATTGAGAATTTCCAATAAAGATTCCAAACCCATAAACAATGGCGGTAAGGTCAGTTAAGTATTCGTCATTCTCTTCAATTCGTTTTTCGCCAAGTAAAATTTGATGAGCTAATTCATGAGAAATTGTTGCAATTAAAGAAATAGGGTTTTTTAACTGTCTTATTTCAATTGAAATTATAGTTCCGTTTTCTGTTTGTTCATAAGTTCCACTTGCGCTTTCCCAACTTCCGTCCAAATCTGCTGGTGTTGTTAAAATAGTTCCATCAGCCATTTCTATAGGTGAGTCAGAAAAAAACTCTAGATTTATATCCACATTTTGGATATTCATTAATTCCATTGTACGTTCAAGGATAAATTCAGCATCTTTTTCTGTCCCATCAAAAGTTCGTTCGTAAAAATCCTTTGTTGGAGTAATTGTTCGGATTTCCATAAAATGATCGTGACCAAATTCTGTTTTTAACCAATTTAAGTCTTCATCAACCCAAATTTTGTCTTCCTCAGTAATAGGTAATTTTTTCTTTTTATTCCAGAACATTAATACTTAGGTTAAATTTTTTACAACGTTTTGTGTATGATTAGATGCGATTTTTACCAAAAGGAACTTAAAATTATTAATATTTATTTTTTTCGATGAATTTCTAGAGTGAACCAAACCTGATAATTAATTATACATTTTGTTACAAATTATTACTCCATCCTTATAAATTCTCTATAATTTATAGAATTAGAAGTTTCATTGTCACAAGGGGAAGAACTAGAACCAATTGTTAAAAAATTAATAGATATTTTAAAATAATCGACCTTTTCAGGTGTCATATTTTCATTTGTTATGTACAGATTTCCATCTATAATTTCCCATTTTCCTTTATATATGCCGTCTGTCTCACAAACATTATTATAAAAAATGTACGGCTCATCAATATATGTTCCATCCTCCTTAAATGTGATCGTTCCCTTTTGTTGACATACTGAGTATTCATTTACATTTTCGCTACCTGAAGAACATATTTTACCATATTTAAACCTTTTCCATTTCCCTATCAATAATTCTTGATTTGAACTATATTCGTTTTCCTCAGTTGAACAAGATAGAGTTCCTATCATTATAATTAGCATTAACATAAAGTTATATTTCTTCATTTGATTTGTTTGTAATGTTTTATATGTATGTTTTTTCGAGAAAAGGACGAGAGTTCTTTTCCGTTGATGTGGAAAGATAATTAATAAGATTGAATTTCTGTTGAGGAAATTTAATCTTATTAATTACACACCGTGTTGTGTGTTCGTTTTATTTTTTCAGTCTAAGGAATTTCCAAACATTAAATTTAGAGTTTTCCACTTGTCTATTTTGTTTTTCGTACTGTTCTTCCAATTCTTCAAAAGACTTAATATTTACTTTTTCTCTATCAGTTACTACAATTCCAAAATGGTTTTCAACATTTGAGCTTATTCGTTCAAATTTGCCGAGTGCAATCATTTTCTCGTTTATTCTAACTCCATCAGCATAATCTTCATAAATCTCAACAGGTAAAGGCTTGTAGTTAGGCGTGGATTTAATATATTTTGTAAAAAAGTATGGATCTAAATCTCCAAATTCTAATCCGAAAACTAACGGGACCTCTATAATTTGTTTTGTCGTTTTATTTTCAAATCCACAATGAAACCCGTGTATAAAGTATTTCCAATTTTCTACTTTTCCTATTTGTTTTTTTCCAGATTTTAGTACGTTAAAAGTGTCTAAAGGAAAATCTTCATTCAATTTTAATTTAAGCTTATTAATTAGTTTAAAAAGTAAATCTTTTCCTAATTCTCTATAATCTTTTGCGCATTGTTCGAAGAAGTCTTGGTTACTTATAATTTCCTCGTCTGTTATTAGTTTAACTATATTTATTTCAGGCTCGATAGTATGAATACTAACTTGAAATCCTAAAAGTTCTTTTTTTAGATTTTCTCCAATTTTTTCTCTTTTACTTTTGACATTATTTTCAAAAACAAGTTTTAAAGTTTTTTCTCTTGGAATTGACTTAATTTGTTCGATTGAAGGTAATTCCTTAATTGAATTTATTGAAATTATGTTTGTTTTTCTAATCAAAGTTATCGGGTTTGTATATGACGAGCAACATTTTATGTGTATGTTTTTTTTTGCAGTTTTTCTGTAAATTTAATAAAAAGCTTTGAGTTTGAAATAAGATGATTTAGTTTAAAATATTTAGTATTCGGTAACTAAATATACATGATGTTATACCTATTTTATATCTTCTTTTAGTAATTCTTTTAAAAGTTTTTCTAGATGTACTCCATAGTTTACATCTACTTCTTGTTCATTGTTTTCATCATTCAAATTAGAAGAATATATTTTCATTCGATTATTACCCAAAAAAAATATACCTATATGTGGAGTATTATCATTTATGATGTGTCTTCGTGTTCTAGATAAAATCAACCAAGACAATCGAGTACCTATTCTTAATGATTCATTAAGTCCTTTCTCTCTCATTTCGTTAATTAATTTTATTGCTTCTTTGTCAGAAGGATATTTAATTGGATTAAAATGAGTTTCTTGAGTATCATTCCAACTCTCAATGAACTCGCCTTTTATCCCATTTCCATTTTCATAATATTTTGCGAGTTTGTTCAATTCTATTTCAGGAAACTGAATTTGTATTTCTGAAGGCATGCTTCTGCTTAATATCCAGCTTTTTATAATCTCAACTTGCCTTTTAACATCATTACTTGATATTTTAAAAAGAGGACAGTCATCCCATTCGAACTCATATTTAGGTATTTCGCTTAAATGGTATGGGTATATTCTGCAACCTCTGTCTTTGTCTTTTAGTTCAATATGGTTTTCAAAGTTAAAATCAGGTATAATGTTTATTTTTTTAGTACCTATTTTTAGTAATTCATCACAATTATTAAAGATTTCTGATTGCAATAGTTCTAATTCCTTAATCATTTCAATCTTGATTTTTCTTAATTATGTATAACATTTTATGTGTGTGTTTTTTTTGCAGTTTTTCTGTAAATTTAATAAAAAGCTTTGAGTTTGAAATAAGATGATTTAGTTTAAAATATTTAGTATTCCGTAACTAATCTTATACTTTGTTCTATGGTGTTTTTCATTTATTGATTATAGTCAATGAAAAGTTTTTATTTCATTGTGACCTTTGCCTTAAAATTAAAAATTATGCTTACAAAAAATGATTCTATAAAAATCACATTATCATTATTATGGACAGTTGTAATGTTCTTTATGGTGTTTGCTGATATTTTCTCCATAATAGTTGAGATAGAATTAGGAAATACAATTCAAATTCCCATTGAGGTAAAATCTGCAATGCTTATAGCTGCTTTTATGGTGGCGATTCCGATTTTAATGATAATTATGTCTTGGGTTCTAACTTATAAATTTAGTCGTATATCAAATATTATTACTGGAATATTTACAATACTTTTTGTGATTGGAGGAGGTAGTATAATGCCCTATTATTTGGTTATTGCAAGTTTTGAAGTCTTGTTGCTTATTACAATAATTATTATTTCTTATAAGTGGTCCGAAAAATCATAATTAATCTGATAGTTTGTTAGCTATTCGGTTGCGAATTCTACTTAATGCTTCTGGTGTTATCCCAAGATAACTTGCTATTTGATATTGGGGTACTCTATTTAGTAGTTTTGGGTTTTCTTGCTGTAATTTTTCATAGCGTTTTTCAGGCTTTAGTATTATGAATTCATTTAATTGATTCTGTTTAACTCCCATCATTTTTTCCATCCCTATCCTACAAAACGTCTCAAATCTAGGATGCTTATTGTATAATTCCTTTTCTTTTTCGGTATTTAGAACAGCCAGAGTTGTCCGTTCCCCACAAACGAAATTTATTTTTGATGAAGTTTGATTGGCAAGACTATTAAAATTGATAGCAGATTGATTTTCGAAGTAAAATGCGGTAGTTTTTTCTTCTCCATCAACGATTTCATATTCGCGTATAAATCCCTGAATCACATAATAAGCATTTCGAACAATTTGTCCTTCTCGTATCAAAAATGTTCCTTTTTCATAAGTTTCAATTGGAAAGCTACTTTCAATATCCATTTTTTCATTTTCAGAAAGAGGAGTCAATTCAGACATTAATTTTACAAGAATATGATTCATTTATTTTCAGTGTTTATAAAATTTACCAACGTTTTGTATATTGTTATTTGCGCTTTTTGTTTTAAAGTTAATTGAATATGATGAGCTTTTTGTTTTGCGAGATTTATTCCGCAGGATTAAATCCGCAACGCAAGCAATTAACTATACATTATGTTATACACTTTACTTCACTCTATTTATTAAAATCAATCATTCGAATAAAGAATCGAATTCATCTTCTTCATAATTATACTCATTAAAAATTATTTTTTGAGCTAATAATTCATTCGTAACTTTTTCAAGGTATCCGTCGTATTCTACTTTTAATTCATGAGTGGTTTCGATTTCATTTATACTTGATTTAACACTCATTTTATTTTCTCCTAAGAAAACTATTTTCAAATGAGGTTCTTTATCAATCCCATGAAACCTGTTTCTTGAGAGTAATAAAAACCATAAAGATTGTCCTGCTCTTAATTCTTCATCAAGTCCTAAACGTCTCATTTTTTTAATCAATTTTAGAGCGTCCTTTGTGAATGGTTCTTCTTTGTCCGGATATCTACGATAAAACTGTTCTATTAAATCCCAGCTTTCAATAAAGTCGTTTTTGTAATCATTCTCTATTTTCATTTTTTTGAAATTAATTAAAAACTATAAAAGGTATTGTGTACAATGTTTTGGTGTATGTTTCAGTTGCGTGGTTTAAGCACTAAATTTAGCAAATAATCACTGAATGGAAAATCCGAGAGGATTTTCCAAAGTAGGCTAGAAGCTAGCAATTATTTTTACACTTTGTTAGGCAACGCTTTTTATTTAAATAGATTTTTAATTCCGTTCCAAAGTCCTTTTTTCTTAGGGAGAACTTTTGTTTCTGCATTCTGATTTTGTTCCGCGTACTTTTTTTGTTTTTCCAGTTCTTTTATAAAATCAGGTGTGTCTGCTAATAACATTTCTTTTGAGTAAGCTATTTCGTCATCCAAATAATAAATTAGTGCATTACACTTTTCAATTAACGCAACAGAAATAAGCCCGATTGACGCTCCAGCCGCAAAGTCCGCACCCCAAATAAAAGAAACAACAGTGTCTTGCTCAGTTAAATCCCTTTTGATAAAGTCAAAATCTGTTGTTATTTCGTTCGGTTCTTCAAAATAGATTTCAAAAAAGGTTTTCTGTCCATTTATTTTGCATTCAAGTCCGTCAATTCCATAAAAATTTTCAAAATCGTCAAGAATTTCGAATTCATATCCGAGTTCACGAATAGTTTTCTCTATTTCAATTTTGTTTGGTAGATCAGCTTTCTTTAAAAAAGCTGCTTGTGTCATTGACATATGCGTTCTGTTTAAATGTTGCCTAACGTTTTGTGTATGATTTTTTGCGGGAAAGGACGCGAGTTCTTTTCCGTTGATGTGGAAAGATAATTAATAAGATTGAATTTCTGGTGAGGAAATTCAGCCGCAATTAATTATATACGTTGTTACCCAACGTTTTTTATTCGGTTTCTGTATTTCCATTTCAATTGGATTCTGTTCCAAAATGAGTTCCATTCGTGTCTTATTCCGCCAAGTTCCCAATTCACGTCATATTTTTTTGACTTGTCACTTGCATAAGGTGGAATTCCAACTTTGCAATGTAGCATTGGCTCATTATTTTTTACTTTTTCGTAATAGTCAGATTTAAGTGCTGATTTCGGATAATATCTAATGTCAACAATAGTTTTGTTTTTTCGACTTTTATAAATTTCCAGATTGATGTCGTACAGGTTTTCGTAAATCGATTTTAATTCAGTTGTTGCGTTTTCCAGTGTTATAGGTTTCTTTTTCTGATTCGATTTGTTCCTCTCAAGTTTTTGGATTTTAAAATTTCGAGAGTCATTTTTGATTTCCGAAATTATGTAGCTCGTATTTTCCGAAATGTTATTCCAACAAGAGCTTCTTGCCATTTCTAATAGAGTAGAAGTAGCCTCTTTTAAATTCAATTCAAGATTATTTCTCGTGACGTTCTTCAAAATGTTGGGTAACAAAATGTATTGTTATTTGCGATTTTTTGATTGTAAAGTTAATTAAAAGTGATGAACTTTTGGTATTGCGAGATTTGTCCGAAGGATAAATCCGTAAGCAATTAATAATACATTTTGTTACCCAATGTTTTTATTCAGATTCAGTTAATTTATAAAAATCAGTTTCTTTTTGAATATCAGATATAGATTTGTTGAATTTCTTTTTTAGATGTTTATCTATTAGTTTATTATAACATTCCATTTCTGACCTTAAAATGCAACCCATTGAATAGTATTCAATATCATATTTCGATCCCAAAATTTCATCCATTCCTATAATAGAGCCAATACCAAAATGAAAGTATTTTAATTCACCCTTTTTTAAGTCAATAGAGAATCTATTTTCCATTTTTTCACAAGTATCTAATTCATAATATTCAGTAAGTCTCTTTTGTTTTTGTAAAGATTTATAATATTCAGTCCATAAATGTAAATTTAAAACAAAACAGATTCCAAATGTGCCAATCATTGTTTTTGTCAAGAAATTCCGCCAATCTTTAGCGAGGGAATAAAGTCCAACACTTATAAAACCTATAAAAAATAAAACTTTTGAAATTGTCAATTCCAACTTTACATTGTACCAATATTGCATTTTTACTGAATTAAAAATTAATAAAGTAAATGTGATAATTGATAAAATTAGAAGGATGTATTTTGTTCTTGTTTTCAATTTATTGTAAATGTTGGGTAACGTTTAGTATATGAAAAGTAGGCGGTTACGAAGCACGAAATTTTCAGCTATGCACCAAGTTTGATACGTGCGAAAAGCCATGATTTTACTACTATTTCGCCTATTTTTTATATACATTGTTAGCATTTCGTTTTTATTTTTCAGGGTCAACATCTTCATATTTTATCGAATTGGTGCATAATTCTTTATCATTCAGATATCCCCAAAAGGTTTCATTTCTGTTTTTGTCAGTTATGTATTCCAAATAGTTCACACAGTCCGATGGATTAAATTCGAACCATACTTTTCCCTTCGTGTAGAGTTTTAAGTCGCAAGCACCATAAGGAAAGTAAATTGAAGTGTCCAACCAATATTTCAAGCATTCATCATCTATCTTGTCAATATTCCATTCCCTTTTAAAAGTCTGATTTTCTCCATTTTTGAGTTTCACGAAACTACCTTTGTCATAAGGTGAAATCTCAATCTTACCCGCAACAACATTTTCAAAAGTGATAGTTGAAAATCCTTTGATTGTGAATCGTCCAGATTTGGTATCAAGAGCTTTAATTAAGTTTGGAAAGTCACTAAGATTCAAATACTGATTCCAGTCAAACTCTCTATCTATATCGGCACCCCAGATCTTAAATGAAACCGTTTCAGGCAATTCGTTTGTTGGTTCGAAGAATATTGTTTTGCTATCGTAAAAATCAACGATATCGCTATCTACAATATCTACTCCTGATATGTCTAATTTTAGTTTCATCAAATGAATGCTAACGTTTGGGGTATGGTTTGTTGTGGTGTTTGGCTCTAAATTAATAAATAAAACCTTAACTCTGATTAATCCATTTCATTTCTAAAAATAACTTATAACACAATAAACTATAACCTTTGTTGGTAGTAGTTAAATTTCATCATTTTGTTAGTTTGTTTAAAAAAACATCTAACGTCCCTTCATTTTTTAGTTCACAAAAAAAACAATCTTCATTTGTGCTATAAACAAGAGGATTTTCAATATTTTTATCGGATGTACACAAGTAATAATAAATACCTTCAGTATAATTTTCTTTATTTGTATAACAAGAATAAAATATTTCTATAAAGTCTGGATATGGTTACCTGTCGCATTAATTACTTCTTTCAAACATTCTTCATCAAAGCTATCACTCCAATACATCTGCTCGTAGTCTTTAGTAAATTCGTTCATTGGGGTAAATAAGTTACCTACCCATTTTAATTGTCCACAACATTCATTATCAATAAAATAATTTGCAGACTTTGATTCAATAGCTGACCATGGGAAATATTCAGGTCTGTAAAATAGCTCATTGTCAAGCTTAATCGACAAAGTAAAATCTTCTATATTTTTACTTTTAGGATTACTAATTATTCCTCCAAAAGACTCAATTTTTTCTATAATTGTCTTTTTAAACATTTAACTTTATCATTATTGTCTAATTACTACCAACGTTTTGTGTATGTTTCAGGTGCGTGGTTCAAACTCTAATTTAGCAAATAATTACTGAATTGAAAATTCGCGAGGATTTTTCCAAGTAGGAAAGAAACAAGCAATTGAATATACACGTTGTTAGCACCTGTTATTTTTCATAATATTCAATTTTCCTTTCTTTTCTAATCTTGTCACTTTCAGATTTCACCCAATTTTTTTCTAAATCTAGTTCGTACTTATAATTTTCAGTTTCTGTTATTTTTCCTTCGTAATATTTTTCCTTTTTAATAATATTTCCTTCGCTATTATGATACAAGATTTCTCCAAATTCAGTTTTTGGAAAATGACTTTTTTTAAATACTCTCTTTTTATTTTGTTTAGGATAAATTTTTATTTCAGTTGTTATATCTGGATTTCCTCTTAAAAACTCCTTTGTTATTGTTGTTAAACTATCAGGATAATAGAATTTAAAAGTTCTCAAACCGTCAGAATTCACATACTTAAAATTTTTTTCAATGATTTTTCCAGAAGAATCTATTTTAAAATTAGTTAAGCAATGAAGTTTGTTCTCATAATATTCTTCTTTTTTTAATAAACCAAGATTATTATAAATGTACAAATTCGTATTAGTTGTATCTCCGTCTGAAATTATTATTTCTTTTTCTAACTTATTTTTCTTGTTGTATTCATAAATTGTTTCTCCATATGATAAATTTGGCTCAAAACGGAATTTACTTTTTTCTATAAATCCGTCTTTTCTATAGGTTTTCAATTCTACTGATTTTAGCGTGTCATTTTTAAAAGTTTTTATCTCAACACTTTTTACTTTTCCAAATAATTTATTTTCAATAAATCCCGAATTCGTATTTTCAGTTTTTTTATTGCAAGAGTATAATACCCCAAATAAAAGTAGAAACTTTATTAAAAAACTCGATTTCATAATTGGTGCTAACGTTTTATGTGTATGTTTTTTTGCGCTTTTTCTGTAAATTTAATAAAAAAGCTTTGAGTTGGGAATAATATGATTTAGTTTAAAAAAGTTAGTATTCCGCAACTAAATATACACACTGTTATTTGCTGGCTCTTTATTAGTTGAAAAATAAGGACTACATATTTTCAATAGCGATTATTTAAAGATGTTCTTTTATGTCGAGGTTTGTCTAAGCGCGGACTTTACTAAATAAATTGACTGTTTTGTATTTAAGTCGCCATTATGATAAATAATGCTGCTTGCATATAACGGTTAGTATAAGAATAGTAGCCGATTCCGTAGCACTTTCTTTTCAAACTGCACAAAAGTTGAAGCGGGCTACGGCTATTGAATTTACTACTGACTCAGCTATTATTTTTATACATTGTTAGGTGCTTTTATTAAATTTTCCAATTGATTCACAATAGCTTCTTGTAGATATTTTTCAACGTCCTGTCTTATTAAGAGCAACTTCTTTAAATCGCCTTGATTTACTAAATCACCATATAGAGAACCTACAAGTAAATTACTTTCTTCCTTTTCTTGCTTAATCAACCTTTCAACAGTCTCTAAATACGTTTGGCTAAACAATGGCTTTGCTTTAAAGTAAACACTAATCAACCTATGGTATCTGTCAGTTTGTTCTGAAACGACTTTAGCAAGTAATTCTTGACTCTGCACATATTTACCACCCTCTTCTTGCTCTAAGTAATTATAACTAATAGCTGGCAATTCATTCAACTCAATATTTATATTATATAGACTCGTATATCTAAATGCTTGAATTGAATTATTTACTTTAAATTCTTCTATTGATTTTAACCTTTTATTTGTGTTATTAGAAGTTATCAATCCGAAAACAGACGTAAAGATTGAAGCAACAACTCCAGAAGTCAATATTATAGTCAATGTACTTGTTTCCATAACCTCTAATTTAATTCTTATCAATCGTTCTAATTGCACCTAACGTTTGTATATACTTAAATGCAGTATATCTGTATTTATATTGTTTTTGTTTAAATCTCTGTTTTTTAGTGTTTTATATGTGTTTTTTTGACTGGATTACTTCTTTGTTTTTGCAAGGAAAATATTTTATATTTCTTTATAGATTTCATTAAAAGGAATTCTAAATCGTTTTCCGTAAACGCCTTCTGGTTTTCTTATTCCACAAGAAATAATCATATTTATTTCAGCTCCTAAAGGTAATCCTAAAACTTTTTTAACACGCCAAGTGTCTGATCCTTCCATTGGACAAGTGTCGTATCCTTCTCCTGCCATACTTAGCATAAATGTTTGTGCTGCTAATCCAGCACTTTTATGAGCTATCAAGCGTATGTCTTTACTTCTTACTTCTCTATAAATAGGTTTAAATAATCCAGTTATTAAAACAGTCAAATACTTAAAGAAACCAAAAATACCTAAAAAGTCATTGTAAACAAAAGGGATGAGTTTTTTGTAGTAGTTTTTTGCGAATTTTTCTCTGCTAGATTGTTCTGCCTTAGGTTTTGAAGGATATACTTTGTCTAAATATTCCAAATTAGCTTTAGCTCTTTTTTTCCATAAGTCTTTGCGTACTGTTACAATAACAAGTTGCTGAGCTGTTTTGGCTGCGTTTTGATTAAAACATAAAGGAATCATTTTATCAATTATAGATTGAGATGTAACATGGTAAAATTCCCATAATTGCATATTGCTGCTATTTGGTGCTAAAACTGCATGTTCAATACATTTTTTTACAATTTCAGTTTCAATTTTTTGCTCGTTATCATAAACACGAACAGATCTTCGGTACTTAATAGCTTCATTAACGGTTTTCTTGCTCATGCTTTTATCCGAATTTTAGTAAGGTTTTTAATTGTTTTAATTTTCCTTTATATGGAGCATATCTAGTAGGTACATCTAGCCAATTTCCTCTAGTAACAACTCCTTTTTTATGGCAAAAAGTTTCAAATGTGCGTTTTCCATGGTATCCGCCAATTCCACTTTCACCTACACCTCCAAAAGGTAAATTATGATTGGCAAAATGAACGGTAGTATCATTAATTGTCCCTCCACCAAATGAATATTGTTGAATTAGTTTCTTAGCAAAGGATTTTTTGTTGGTAAATACATAAAATGCAAGTGGCTTATCATAACTGCTAATAATTTGATCTAATTCTTTTTCGTTCTCATAAGAAATAAGTGGTAAAATCGGGCCAAAAATTTCACTTTGCATTACTTCACTATCTAATTTCGGTTCGTCAATTAGAGTAGGAGCTATATATCTGTCATCTCGATTTGTTTTTCCTCCTGTTAAGAAAACTTCACCCTGAAGCATTTGGTTTAATCGATCAAAATTTTTGGTATTTACAATTCTTGGGAAATCTTCTGAAAGTTCTGGGTTTTCTCCATATGCTTTTTTAATTTCTTCTTTAAATTCTTTTACAAATTGCTCTTTTACTTTTTTCTGGATTAATAAGTAATCTGGAGCAATACATGTTTGTCCTCCATTTAAAAACTTTCCCCAAACTATTCGTTTTGCAGCAAGTTTTATTTTTGCAGTTTCATCTACTATACATGGACTTTTTCCTCCAAGTTCTAAAGTAACTGGAGTTATATATTCGGCAGCAGCTTTTGCAACAATTTTTCCTACAGGTACGCTTCCTGTAAAGAAAATATAATCCCAACGTTGAGCTAAAAGTTCCTGAGATTCAGGAATTCCTCCTTCAATTACAGCTACATGTTTTTTATCAAACACAGTTTCTATAATTTCTTTACAAATTGTGCTTGTATGTGGTGTGAGTTCAGATGGTTTTAAAACAACAGTGTTTCCCGCTGCAATTGCACCAACTAAAGGAGCAAAAGCTAATTGATATGGGTAATTCCATGGAGCTATAATTAATACAGTTCCATAAGGTTCTGAATGAATTTTTGCTGATGAAGGGAAATTTAAAATCGAAGGAAAAACACGTTTGGGTTTTGCCCAAGATTTTATGTTTTTTATCATCATTTTTAATTCGGAAATAACAATACTAGTTTCTGTCATTACACCTTCATATTCCGATTTTTTAAAATCATTATATAAAGCTTTTAAGATGTCATTTTCACGTTTCGTGATTTCCTTAAGTAACTTTTGTAAACTCTTTTTTCTGAAAGAAATATCTTTTGTTTGTTGAGTTGCAAAAAAACGACGTTGTTTCTGAATAATTTCAGGAATTGCTTCAGTAGTTACTGTATCGATCATAAATTATATTTCTTGTAGTTTTTTATTCATTAATTTGAACCAAATTGGCGGAATAAGTGATAAAAGCATCATTCCTGGGTAGCCTGTTGGCATTTGTGGACTTTCTGGAAGTGATTTTAAAATTTGATAATGTTTACTTCCGTTATAATGATGGTCTGAGTGTCTTGATAAATTAAATAAAACTAGTTTTCCAATAACGTGATTAGAATTCCATGAATGTGTATGCTTAACACGTTCATATCGACCAAATTTATTTTTCTCGCGTAATAATCCGTAATGTTCTATGTAATTTACAGTTTCTAATAATAAAATTCCAATTGTGGCTGCTGCTAAAAAATACAGCATTACTATAAATCCAAAGAAAAAATAAATAGAACAGAGTAGAATTATATGTGCAGCTGTATAAATAATCATTCTGTTTTGGTAATGAAACCAAGTTCTGTCAGATGTTTTTAAGCGTCTGTTTTCAATTTTCCAAGCTTCTATGTAGCTCATAATTTGAGATCTTACCCAAAAAACATATAATAATTCATTTTTTTTAGCTGTAGCAGCATCTTCAGGTGTAGCTACGTTGAAATGATGACCAGCATTGTGGTAAGGGAGAAAGTGAGTTTCTAATGAAGTCAACAATAAAATTTCACCTAATAACTGTTCTAAACGATTCTTTCTATGTCCTAATTCATGTCCAACATTAACTCCTACAACGCCACACATTATTCCCATAGCAGAGATTCTGCCAATTAAATCAATTGTATCTGAAGTGTCTTGGATTACGAATAAAAACCACACTAAAAAAAAGATTTGTGTTGGTAGTGTTAAGTATAAAATTAAAGAATAAAGCTTATTATTTTTTTCTATTTCTTCTTGTTCTTTGCTAAAATTTACAGCATCAACCTTTAAGAAAAAATCAGCAAGAGGTACAATTCCAAAAACATAAATTAATGTCAGAAAAGTAATCCATCCAGTAGATGTGAAAGAGATATAAACAGTTAAAGGAACTGAGAATACCATTAAATATTTTAAAGATTTCATGATGTATAGAGGAATTTGTACTAAATATACAAATTAGTTACAAGCATCCCAAATGCTATCATTGGTTGGGGTAGGGGCGTTAATTGTAATTTCTTCTTTGTTTACAGGATGTGTAAACTGAATTTTTTTAGCGTGTAAATGGATGCTTCCGTTTTTGTTGCTTCTTGGGAATCCGTATTTTAAGTCGCCTTTTATAGGGTGTCCGATATTGGAAAGTTGACATCTAATTTGATGATGCCTACCAGTTTCTAAATCAATTTCTAATAAAGAATAACGATCGAGTTTTCTTAACACAGTATAATGTAAAACAGCTTTTTTACTTCCAGAAATTTCATTTTTGTATGCTTTAGATTTGTTGTTTTTAGGGTTTTTCTTCAGGAAGTTTATTAAGGTGTTTTGATTGTTGGTTAGATGTCCTTTTACAACTGCCCAATATGTTTTTTGGATTTGCTTTTCTCGAAGCATTTTATTTAAACGCTCTAAAGCTTTAGAAGTTCGGGCAAAAATTACAATTCCAGAAGTGGGTCTATCAAGTCTATGAACAGTTCCTAAGAATACATTTCCTGGTTTGCTGTATTTTTCTTTGATATATTCTTTTACAACATCACTTAAAGGTTTGTCTCCAGTTTTGTCACCTTGTACAATGTCACCAGATCTTTTATTGATAATAATGATATGGTTGTCTTCGTGAAGAACTTGAAGATTGTCTTTTGTAGAATGCATCAGATTATTTTATTTAAAATCGTCAGCTACATCTTTGTTTACTTGATCAATAAAATTTAAAACTTCCTCTCTTCCAAGTTTACTACTTGATGAAGTTAAAAAATTGACAGGTAAACTTTCCCAATGTTGAAGTAATTTTCTTTTATAAGAAAGTAGTTGCTTGTTTAATTTAGAACTAGGTAATTTATCTGCTTTGGTGAAGATAATAGCAAAAGGAATACTGTTTTCTCCAAGGAAACGCATGAATTCTAAATCTATTTTTTGAGGGTCATGTCTGCTATCAACTAATACAAAAGCACAAACTAACTGTTCTCTTTCTTTAAAGTAGTTTTCAATAAAATATTGAAAAATTGTTCTTTTTTTCTTTGAAACTTTAGCGTAACCATAACCTGGTAGATCAACTAAAAACCATTCGTCGTTTATTTTGAAGTGGTTTATAAGTTGGGTTTTTCCTGGTGTTCCAGAGGTTTTGGCTAATTTTTTTCGCTCCATTAACATGTTAATTAATGAAGATTTACCAACATTAGAACGGCCAATAAAAGCGTATTCTGGGATGCTGTCTTTTGGTGCATTTGTAACATTACTGTTACTCATTACAAACTCAGCAGATTTTATTTTCATCGCTTATATATTTCGTTCTTTAAACCAGTTTTCTAAAATTTCATTAAACTCTTCTGGGTGTTCCATCATGGCTGCATGTCCACATTTATCAACCCAAAATAAATCACTATCAGGTAAAAGTCTATGGAAGTCTTCTGCTACGTCTGGTGGAGTAACGGTGTCGTTTTTTCCCCAAATCAAACAAGTTGGCTGTTCCATGTTTGGTAAGTCGTTAGCCATATTATGACGAACTGCACTTTTTGCAATTGCTAATGTTTTAACAAGAGTATTTCTATCGTTAATAACATCATAAACTTGATCAACTAATTCTTCTGTTGCGATAGATTTATCGTAAAAAACTTCTTGTGTTTTTGTTCTAACAAAGCCCTTGTCGCCTCTTCTAGGGTAATTATTACCTAGAGAGTTTTCATACAATCCAGAACTACCTGTTAAAACTAAAGCAGTAACATCTTGTGGGTAATGTTTTATATAGTATAAAGCAATGTGTCCACCAAGAGAATTACCTAACAATACAACGTCCTTTAAGTTTTTATACTCAATAAAATCGTGTAAAAATTTCGCTAAATTTTTAACATTAGTTTTTATAATAGGTAATGTGTATAGAGGTAATTCAGGAATTAAAACCTTGTAACCTCTTTCGGAAAAATGATTAAAAGTATGATTAAAATTACTTAGAGCACCCATTAAACCATGCAAAACAATGATAGGCCTTCCTTCACCGGCTTCTGCATAAGTAAATTTATCTTCTTTCTTTAAAAAATCAGTCATTAGCGAACATTTGGCTAATCGCAAAAATAAACCTTTTTTGTTACAAGTCAATTTTCTTTTTTCTGAGTGGTTATTAATGCAGCTGTATTCTTAAAATGTGTATGGTTTTATTTAAAGTGGTATAAGTTATTAACAATGTGGTAAAATGTGGTAAAATGTGGTAAAAAATTTATATTTTTGAATATTACTTTATAAATAAATGTGGTAAATCTTATTGGAACATATGAGTGTAAAGCTGATGCTAAAGGTCGGCTTATGTTGGCTTCTGGTTTAAAAAAGCAGTTGTCGCCTGTGTTGCAAGAAGGTTTTGTGATTAAGCGTTCTGTGTTTCAGGCTTGTTTGGAGTTGTATCCAATGCAAGAATGGAATGTAATGATGAATAAAATCAATAAGCTAAATCGATTTGTGAAAAAAAATAATGATTTCATAAGAAGATTTACAGCTGGTGTAAAGATTGTGGAAGTTGATGCTACGGGTAGGGTTTTAATTCCGAAAGATTTGTTAGTGTTTGCGGGTATTAAAAAAGAAGTGGTTTTTTCTAGTGCGGTGAACATTATTGAGATTTGGGATAAAGAGAAGTATGAGAGTGTGATTGAGGATTCAGTCTTGGATTTTGGAGATTTAGCGGAAGAAGTAATGGGAAATATAGATATAGATGAATAGTTATCACGAGTCGGTGTTGTTGAAAGAGAGTGTTGATGCTCTTAATATAAAGGAAGATGGTGTTTATGTGGATGTCACTTTTGGTGGAGGTGGGCATTCTAAAGAGATATTAAAACGCTTAGGTGAGAATGGGAGGTTGTTTGGTTTTGATCAGGATGCTGATGCGACTAGGAATTTAATAGATGATGATAGGTTTGTTTTGATTGAAGAGAACTTCAGGTATATAAGTCGTTTTTTAAGGTTTTATGGAGTGAAGAAAGTGGATGGTGTTTTGGCAGATCTTGGTGTTTCGTCTCATCAGTTTGATGAAGCTGAAAGAGGTTTTTCTACGAGGTATGATGGGGAATTGGATATGAGGATGGATCAAACTGCGAAAATTTCAGCGAAGGAGGTTGTGAATGATTACGAGGAGTCTAAGCTTGCGGATGTTTTGTATTATTATGGTGAGTTGAGGAATGCTAGGGCTATTGCAAAAACTTTGGTAGCTTCTAGAGTTAGTAAAAAGATAGAAACTAGTTTTGAGTTGAAAGAGGTGTTGAAGCGTTTTTTGCCTAAAATGAAAGAGCATAAGATTTTGGCTCAGATTTATCAGGCAATAAGAATTGAGGTCAATGAAGAATTGGAGGTTTTGAAAGAGTTTTTGAATCAGATCCCTGATTTGCTGAATGATGATGGTAGGTTGAGTGTGATTTCATATCATTCTTTAGAGGATCGTTTAGTGAAGCGTTTTATTAGAACAGGGTTGTTTGAGGGAGAACCGGAGAAAGATTTTTATGGGAATATTAGTGTTCCGTTAAAGAAAGTTGGAAAGTTGATTGTGCCAACAAATGAGGAGATAGCTCAGAATAATAGAGCTAGAAGTGCGAAACTTAGAATAGCAACAAAAGTATAATTATGGCAGAAAGTTCAGGTGGGATATATGATGTGTTACGTGGTAGTTTTTTGACTGATGATTCAGCGGCGAAAAATTGGAAGATTATCATATTTATTGTAGGGCTTTTGTTGGTAATGATATGGAGTGCGCATTCGATAGATGAAAAGGTGGTGAAGATAGCGGAGTTAAATAAGAAGAAAAGGGAGCTTCGGGCGGAATATGTAGATACAAGTAAAATTCTAATGAGAATGAAGTTGGAGAGTGCAATTAGAAAAAAGGTGATTCCTGCAGGTTTAGAGCCTGCGCAAGAGCCACCGCAGAAGATTAAGGTAATAGTAAAGTAAAATATTAAGATTTGTCAGTAGTTAAAAAAAGCATATTAAACAAGTTGTACGTGGTTGCGGTGTTGATGTCGCTTTTTTTGTTGGTTATAGGGGGTAAGGTTTTTGAACTTCAATATGTGAAGGGTGAGCGTTACAAAAAGATGGCGATAGAGAAGAATATTAAAAATGATACTATTGCTGCTAATAGAGGTAATGTTTATGCTTCGGATGGAAATCTTTTAGCGACTTCAGTGTCTAGTTATACAGTTCGAATGGATCCTGTTTCGGTCAGGAAAGGGGATTTCGAAAAGTATATTGCTGCTTTAACTCAAGAACTTTCTAAAATGTTAGGCAAAACTCCTCAGTATTATGAGAAGAAAATCCGTGATGCTAGAAATAGAAAAAATAAATATTTATTGATAGCAAGGGGTTTAGGTTATAATGATTATGCTAAAATGAGGGGTTTTCCAATGTTTAGATTGGGGGTTTATCGTGGTGGTTTTATAGCGGAACAAAAAACGGTGAGGGAACATCCTATTGGTAAGATAGCGGAACGTACAATTGGTTATAATGATCATAGAGGTGGTGCGGGAATAGAAGGTGCGTTTTCTGAATATATGAAAGGAGAGGATGGATGGAGAGTGAAGCAGAAAATAGCTAAGGGACAATGGAAGCCGTTAAGAGATATTAATGAAAAAGAGCCAGAAGATGGTAAGGATGTGATTACTACGATTGATGTTAATATTCAGGATATAACGCATTATGCTTTGTTGAAGCAGTTAGAGTATTTTGAAGCAGATCATGGTTGTGCTGTTGTAATGGAAACTGCAACTGGAGAGATAAAAGCAATATCAAACCTAGGAAGGACTTCTAGTGGGAAGTATTATGAAAGAAGGAATTATGCGGTTTGGGAAAGTCATGAGCCTGGTTCAACTTTTAAGTTGGCGAGTTTAATGGCGGCTTTAGAGGATAATGTTGTAGATACTGCTGATGTTATAGATACCGAAAAAGGAAGGATTTATATAAATAATAGAAAAGTTGAGGATAGTAATTGGGAAGGTTACGGGAAAATTTCTTTAGCTAGAGTTTTTGAAGTTTCTTCAAATGTTGGTATTGTAAAAGCTATTCAGAAAAACTACGACCATAATCCAAATAAATTTATTAAACGAATTAAGCAATTTGGTTTAGATCAGAAGACGGGTGTGCGAATAGTTGGTGAGGGGAAGCCAATAATTCCGTTGCCAAAAACAGATCGTTGGAATCCGATTGCCTTAGAGTGGATGGCTTGGGGTTATGGTGTTTCTTTGACACCTTTGCAAGTATTAATGTTTTATAATGGCGTGGCGAATAATGGAGAGTTGGTTAAGCCAAGGTTTGTTAAGGAGTTGAAAGTTGGTGGAGAAACTGTAGAGGAATTTGGTAAAATTGTCTTAAAGAAAAGAATTGCAAAACAATCTACTATAAATAAGGTGAAGAAGATTATGGAGAATGTAGTTAAAAAAGGGACTGCAGAAGAGATTTATTCTCCAAATTTTTCAATGGCAGGTAAAACAGGTACGGCAAAAAAATGGATTCCGAGAAAAAAGAATAAAGAAGGGAAATATGAAGGTGGTTATTATTCGAATAAAAAATATGTTGCTTCTTTTGCTGGTTTCTTTCCTGTAGATAAACCTAAATATTCTTGTATAGTTGTTGTGCATGAGCCCGATCCTTTAAAAGGTTATTATGGGGCTAAAGTTGCAGCGCCTGTTTTTAAAGAAATAGCACATAAAATTTATACGTCAACACCTTCAAGTGTGCAAAAGGTAACGGATTCTGTTGTGACGGCTTCTATAAGTAAAGATTACAATAAGTATTATGATGTTATAAACAGGTATAAAACAATTATGCCTAAAGTAGTAGGGATGTCGGCTATGGATGCGATTTCAATTTTAGAAAATATGGGTTTAAAAGTAAATGTTTCTGGAGTTGGAAAAGTAAAAGAACAGTCGATAAACAAGGGAGTAAAAGTTCGAAAAGGAGCAACAGTATATTTAAAACTATCATAATTGAAAATAGTTAAAGACATATTATATAAAGTAGGAGTGAATTCAGTATTTGGAGACACAAATATTGAAATCTCTAATGTGGTTTTTGATAGTAGGAAGGTTGTTGAAAACGATTTATTTGTGGCGCAGCGTGGAGTAAATGTTGATGGTCATAAATTTATAGACAAGGCAATTAATTTAGGTGCAAAAGTTATTGTTTGTGAGGTTTTACCGGAAAATAAAAAAGAGGGAGTTGTTTATGTTGAGGTTGATGACGCAAACAAGGCGTTGGCAAACATTGCGGCAAATTATTATGATAATCCTTCAGGTAAAATTAAATTAATAGGAGTTACAGGAACTAATGGAAAAACCACAGTTACAACGCTGTTGTATCAGTTGTTTAAAAAGTTAGGGTATTGTGCAGGATTGCTTTCTACGGTTAAGATAATGGTAGATGAGGTGGCGTATAAAGCTACACACACAACTCCAGATTCATTAACGATTAACAAATATTTGTCGGAAATGGTGAATCAAGGTGTTGAGTTCTGTTTTATGGAAGTGAGTTCACATGGGATTCATCAGCAGAGAATAGAAGGATTAACTTTTGAGGGAGCTGTGTTTACAAATTTATCTCACGATCATTTAGATTATCATAATTCGTTTGCGGAATACAGAGATGTGAAAAAATCTTTTTTTGACGGTTTGTCTAAAAACGCTTTCGCGCTAACAAATATAGATGACAAGAATGGTAATGTCATGCTTCAGAATACTAAGGCAAGTAAGAAGTCGTATGCGCTTAAAACACTAGCTGATTTTAAGGCGAAGATTTTAGAGAAAAGTTTTTCTGGTTCACTAGTTACTATTAATGGAATTGAAGTTTGGTCAAAACTTATAGGTGATTTTAATACATATAATCTTCTGGCAATTTATGGAGTTAGTGAGTTGTTAGGTTTAGATAAAATAGAGGTTTTACGAGCGATTAGTGAGCTTCAAAGTGTGAGTGGTCGATTTGAATATATCGTATCTAACGATAAAATCACGGCGATAGTAGATTATGCGCATACGCCTGATGCTTTAAAAAATGTCTTAGAAACGATTAATAATATAAGAACGGGTAATGAGCAAGTAATTACTGTTGTGGGTTGTGGTGGAGACAGAGATAAAACAAAGCGCCCTAAAATGGCAAACATTGCTTCTTTATTGAGTAGTCAAGCGATTTTTACTTCAGATAATCCTAGAACAGAAGATCCTCAGGTGATTATAGATGAAATGGAAGTGGGGGTAACTCCAGAAAATTATAGAAAAACAATAGCTATTGTAGATAGAAAGCAAGCGATAAAAACCGCTTGTAAGTTAGCGCAGTCAGGAGATATAATCTTGATCGCAGGAAAAGGACATGAAAATTATCAAGAAGTGAATGGTGAGCGTCATCATTTCGATGATTTGGAAGAAGTGAAACAATGTTTTAATCAACTAAAAAATATATAAAGAATGTTGTATTACCTATTTGAGTATTTAGAAAGTGAATTCAATCTAACGGGAGCAAGTGTGTTTCAATTTATCACATTTCGTTCGGCTGCAGCATTTATATTGTCATTGTTGATTTCTACAATTTTTGGTAAAAGAATTATCAATTTCTTGAGAAGACAGCAGGTTGGTGAAAGTATTAGAGATTTAGGTTTAGATGGGCAAATGCAAAAAAGCGGAACGCCTACAATGGGTGGTGTAATCATCATTATGGCGACGTTAATTCCAGTATTATTGTTAGCTAAGCTTGAAAATATTTATATAATCATTTTACTCATAACAACTGTTTGGATGGGATTCATTGGATTTGCTGATGATTATATAAAAGTCTTCAAAAAAGACAAAGCTGGATTGAAAGGAGTTTTCAAGGTTGTTGGTCAAGTTGGATTAGGACTTATTGTCGGAGCGATTTTATACTTCAATGATGATGTAACTATAAAAGAACAATTGCCACAAGAGCAACAAATAGTTATGGAGAATGGTAAGAAGAAAGTTTTTAGTGATGCACATAAGTCAACTAAAACAACTGTTCCATTCTTAAAAGATAACGAATTAGACTATGCGAAAGCTTTAAGTTTTTTGGGTGAAGGTTATGAAAAATACGCATGGTTAATTTTTATTCCAATTGTTGTTTTTATTGTAACAGGTGTGTCTAACGGAGCAAATTTAACAGATGGTATAGATGGTTTAGCTGCAGGTTCTTCTGCAATTATGGTCGTTACTTTAGCTGTTTTCACATGGGTTTCAGGAAATATAATTTTTGCTGATTATCTAGATGTAATGTATATACCAAATTCTGGTGAAATGACGGTTTTTGTTGCTGCTTTTGCTGGGGCGCTAATAGGTTTTTTATGGTATAATACTTATCCAGCTCAGGTTTTTATGGGTGATACTGGGAGTTTAACAATTGGTGGAATCATAGCGGTGATAGCAATTGCAATTCGTAAAGAACTATTGTTGCCAGTTTTAGCAGGGATTTTTGTTGCTGAAAATCTATCAGTGATTTTACAGGTTTCATATTTCAAATACACGAAGAAAAAATATGGTGAAGGAAGACGAATTTTTAAAATGTCGCCTTTACATCATCACTACCAAAAGTTAAACTATCACGAAAGTAAAATTGTAACTCGATTTTGGATTGTTGGGATTTTACTAGCTGTGTTTACAATAGTAACATTGAAATTAAGATAATGAAAAGATTGGTTGTCTTAGGAGGAGGGGAAAGTGGCGTAGGAACGGCTATTCTAGGGAAGAAAAAAGGTTTTGATGTTTTTGTTTCAGATAAAGGAACAATAGCAAAGAAATATAAAGAAGTTCTTGAATATAATGAGATAGATTTTGAGGAAAATCAGCATACAGAGAGTAAAATTTTTAATGCTGATGTGGTTATGAAAAGTCCTGGTATTCCAGATAAAGTGGCTCTAATTCAAGAGTTATTATCAAAAGGAATTAAAGTGATTTCAGAGATAGAATTTGCAGTAAAATATACAGATGCAACTATAGTTGGAATTACAGGTTCAAATGGAAAAACAACCACAACAATGTTAACGCATCATATTTTAAAAAATGGTGGTTTAAATGTTGGAATGGGAGGAAATATCGGAGACAGTTTTGCAAAGCAAGTTGCAGAGCAAAATTATGAGAATTACGTGTTAGAGTTAAGTAGTTTTCAATTGGATGGAATCGATTCATTCCGTTGTCATATTGCAATGATTACTAACATTACTCCAGATCATCTCGATAGATATGAATATGATTTTAATAAATATATAGCTTCAAAGTTCAGAATAGCAATGAATCAAACGAAAGATGATTTTTTGATTTATGATTCTGATGACGAAGTAATAGTGAATTGGTTGGATAAACATCCTGTTCAATCAAAATTAGTTCCATTTTCAATCACCAAAGAATTGAAATATGGAGCATTTATTAAGGGTGATACAATAATAATTAGAATAAACGAAGAAGAATTTATAATGGATAAATCTTATTTAACGATACAAGGAAAGCACAATACCAAAAACGCAATGGCATCTATGTTGGCATCTAAATTATTACAAGTGCGTAATAATAGGGTTTCAGAAAGTATGTCAAGTTTTGAAGGGGCTGAGCATCGTTTGGAAAAAGTAGTTAAAATTGAAGGAGTTACTTATGTTAATGATAGTAAAGCAACAAATGTAAATGCAACATTTTATGCTCTAGAATGTATGGATGCTCCAACAGTTTGGATTGTAGGAGGTGTAGATAAAGGAAATGATTATACAGACTTATTACCTTTAGTTAGAGAAAAGGTAAAAGGGATTGTGTGTTTAGGTCTAGATAATCACAAGATTATTGAGACATTTCAAAATGTTGTGGATATTATTGTGGAAACAGCGGGAGCTCAAGAAGCAGTAAAAGTGGCTCATAAAATAGCGCAAAAAGGTGATACAGTTTTATTATCTCCAGCATGTGCAAGTTTCGATTTGTTCGAAAATTATGAAGATAGAGGTCGTCAATTTAAAAGTGCAGTAAGAAGTTTGTAAAATATTGAAAACAATATTTAAACATATAAAAGGAGATAGAGCCATTTGGGCTATAGTTGCAGTTTTAGCAATTCTTTCTTTCATGCCTGTATATAGTGCAAGTACAAACTTGGTGTATGTGGTTGGTAATGGATCAACAACAGGACATTTAATTAAACACATTGTACTGCTGCTTATGGGGTTTGGTATTTTATACGGAGTTCATAAAATTCCGTATCGATATTTTAGTGGAGGTTCTGTATTGATGTTACCTATAGTTTTGCTCTTGTTAATAGTTACAATAGCTCAAGGAACAACAATTGGTGGCGCAAATGCAAGTAGGTGGATTCAAATTCCTTTTGTAGGAGTTGGTTTTCAAACTTCAACTCTTGCAGGTCTTGTGGTGTTAGTTTATGTTGCACGTTATTTAGCAAAGAATAAGGAAAAGAAGATTGTTTTTAAAGAAAGTTTATTGCAGTTGTGGTTGCCAATAGGTTTAATATTAATGTTAATATTACCTGCAAACTTTTCTACTACAGCTATTATATTTTCAATGGTAATTATGCTAACTTTTATTGGGGGATATCCAATAAAATATATAGCAAATATTTTAGGGATTGGTGTTGTAGCATTAGGGCTCTTTATTTTGGTGATAAAAGCTTTTCCAGAAGCCATGCCAAACCGACTAGCAACTTGGGAAAGTAGAATTGATGGTTTTTTTAATTCAGAAAATCAACCTGAAAATTATCAAGTTGAAAAAGCTAAAATAGCCATTGCAACAGGAGGTCCTTTTGGGAAAGGAGCTGGTAAAAGTGTGCAGAAAAATTTCTTACCACAGTCTTCTTCGGATTTTATTTATGCAATTATTGTCGAAGAATATGGAATGATGGGAGCATTATTGGTCATTTTTATGTATTTCTTGCTGTTATTCAGGATAATAATAGCTGCAAAAAAAGCGACAACAATTTTTGCAACTTTATTGGTAATTGGCGTAGGTTTGCCGATCATTTTTCAGGCCATTATTAATATGGCTGTAGCAGTAAATTTATTTCCAGTTACTGGGCAAACTTTACCACTAATTAGTAGTGGAGGAACTTCAATTTGGATGACTTGTTTTGCTCTAGGAATGGTCTTAAGTGTTAGTGCTTCGAAGAATGATACAGAAGAATCAATTTTAGATGATAATCCGTTAGATATTTTACATGAAACCATATAAATTTAAGTGACAATGGAAAAATCAATAAATGTAATAATAAGTGGAGGTGGAACAGGAGGTCATATCTATCCTGCAATTGCCATAGCTAACGAAATAAAGTTACGCTATCCAACTGCGCATATTCTATTTATTGGTGCCAAAGGTAAAATGGAAATGGAAAAAGTACCCAAAGCTGGTTATGAAATTAAAGGGTTGTGGATTTCGGGTATTCAAAGAAAATTAACATTACAAAACTTAATGTTTCCATTAAAGCTAATAAGTAGTTTATGGAACGCAAGTAAAATTATAAGAAAATTTAAACCAGATGTTGCAATCGGAACAGGCGGTTTTGCAAGCGGGCCAGCTTTAATGATGGCAAATAGAAAAGGAATTCCTACTGTGATTCAAGAGCAAAATTCTTATCCAGGAATTACCAATAAATTATTAAGTAAAAAAGCAAAAAAAATTTGTGTTGCTTACGATAATTTAGAGCGATTCTTTCCGTTAGATAAAATCGTGAAAACGGGTAATCCTGTACGACAAGATTTGTTGTTGATACATACAAAAAGGGAAGAAGCACAAGAGTTTTTTGGTTTAAATACGGCTAAAAAAACAATCTTAGTTATTGGAGGGAGTTTAGGTGCAAGAAGAATTAATCAATTAATAGCTACTGAACTTGATTTCTTTAAAAAGCAAGAAGTACAAGTAATCTGGCAGTGCGGAAAACTGTATTACGAAGAGTACAAAGAGTACGGAAATGATAGTGTTCAGATTCATCAGTTTTTAAATCGAATGGATTTAGCTTATGCAGCAGCTGATTTTGTAATATCTAGAGCAGGAGCAAGTTCAGTATCTGAATTGTGTATTGTTGGAAAACCTGTATTGTTTATTCCTTCACCAAATGTGGCAGAAGATCATCAAACTAAAAATGCAAAGTCTATTGTAGATAAGCATGGGGCAATAATGTTGCGTGAGAGTGAATTACATACTTTTCCCGTAGTTTTTGAAACATTACTTAGAGATAAAGGCAAGCAAGAAAGTTTAAGTGAAAATATAAAAGAGTTAGCATTACCAAATGCTACAAATCATATAGTAAACGAAATCGAAAGATTAATAAATTAGTGAATTTAAAAGATATACATATTATCTATTTTATAGGAATTGGAGGTATTGGAATGAGTGCCTTGGCTCGCTATTTTCATGCAAATGGAAAACAAGTTGCAGGCTATGATAAAACTCCTTCTCCTATTACTGAGGATTTACAATCTTTAGGAATAGAAATTCATTTTGAAGATGATATCAATCTAATTCCAAAAGAAGTTTTTGTAAAAGAAAATTCACTTGTGGTTTACACACCTGCTATTCCAAAAATACATACAGAGTTGAATTATTTTAAAGATAATGACTTCGAAGTATTGAAAAGAGCAGAGATTTTAGGTAGAATTACGAATGATACTTATTGTTTAGCGGTAGCAGGAACTCATGGGAAAACCACAACTTCTTCAATACTTGGTCATATCATGCAACCTGAAGAAGCTACAGCTTTTTTAGGAGGAATTGCTGAGAATTATAGTTCAAATTTAATTCTAGGAAAAGATAAAATTTCTGTTGTTGAGGCAGATGAGTTTGATCGTTCTTTTTTACACTTATCTCCAAATATTGCGTGTATTACATCTATGGACGCAGATCATTTAGATATATATGGAGAATATCAGGCACTTTTAGATTCTTTTAAAGCATTTTCTAATAAAGTTTCTGAGCAGTTAATCGTTGCAAAAGGATTACCTATTGAAGGTTTAACATATGCTATTGAAGAGGATGCTGATTATGTTGCTTCTAATTTAAGAATAGTAAATGGAGTGTACGTTTTTGATGTTAAAACTCCTAAAAATAATATAAATGATATTGAGTTTTCTTTACCAGGAAGACACAATATTATGAATGCTCTTGCAGCATTAGCTTTAGCTGATGTTTATGGAGTGAGTTTAGATAAAATTAAAGAACAATTAGCTAGTTTTTCTGGAGTACAGCGTCGTTTTGCTTATAAAGTAAGATCAGAAAATTTAGTGCTAATTGATGATTATGCGCATCATCCAACTGAGATCAATGCAGTAGAAAGTGCAGTTCGAGAAATGTATCCAAGTGAAGAAGTTTTAGTGGTTTTTCAGCCGCATTTATTCACTAGAACAAGAGATTTTGTAGATGATTTTGCATTATCGTTATCTAAATTCGATCAAGTCATGTTGCTAGATATTTATCCAGCAAGAGAATTACCAATTGAAGGTGTTACTTCAAAATGGTTATTAGATAAAATTACAGCTGAAAAAAAACAGTTGTTGTCTAAAGAAGAGATGATTAAGCAAATTAAACTGACTAATGCTAAAGTGATAGTAATGTTAGGAGCAGGTGATATTGGTTTAATGGTAAATGAAGTAAAAGATGAGTTAATAAAGGAATACAATTTGTAGTGATTAAAAAAGTAACAAAATATTTTGTATTCATAGGTTTAGTAGCAGGTTTACTAGTCCTGTATAGTTTTACAAAAAAGCGAAATCAACAAAAAGTTGTTGACGCAATTGTTGTAGAATTTAACGAAGGATCTAATCCTTTTTTAACTCACGAGTCGGTTAATAAATTGTTAATACAAAGTCAAGTGACAGTTAAAAACCAACCCAAAAGTATATTAGATTTACATCATCTAGAAAATAGGGTAGCGTCAAATCCATATGTAGAAAAAGCGAGAGTTTTTATAACGCTTGGGGGAGTGTTAAAAACTCATATCACACAAAAAGAGCCTATCGCTAGAGTTATTTCTGATGGCGAGATTTATTATATTGATAAAGAAGGGGTTAAAATTCCGTTGTCGTCAAATTTTTCAGCTCGTGTACCTGTAATAAATGGGAGTAATCTATCTGGTATGTTAGAAGAAATAACGCAGTTAGTACTGTTTATTTCCAAGGATGAATTTCTTCACAAAGAAGTCACAGGAATTCAAGTATTAAACACAAATGAATATAATTTTACAGTCAGAAGTGGAAATTATAGAGTAGAGTTTGGTAAATATGAAGATGTAAATTTGAAATTTAAAAAATTGAAAGCTTTTTATAACAAAGCAATCAAAGATAAAACAATAAATAAGTATAAAACTATAAACCTTAAGTATCACAACCAAGTGGTATGTACAAAAGAAAATCAAGATGGAGAACAATAAAATCGCAGTTGGTTTAGATATTGGTACAACCAAGATTGTTGCCATGATTGGTCGTAAGAACGAATATGATAAAATTGAAGTTCTTGGCATTGGTAAAGCAAAAAGCTTGGGAGTGAAAAGAGGAGTGGTAAATAATATTACACAAACAATTCAGTCGATACAGCAAGCTGTAGATGAAGCAGAAAGTGTGTCAGGACAAAGAATTGATAATGTAGTAGTAGGAATTGCAGGTCAACATATCAGAAGTTTACATCATAGTGATTATATCACCAGAGATAATGCAGATGAAGTTATAAAAGATGAAGATATAGATAATTTAGTTAACCAAGTACATAAATTGGTGATGTTGCCTGGAGAAGAGATTATTCATGTTTTGCCACAAGAATTTAAAGTAGATAGTCAGCCAGATATAAAAGAGCCAATAGGAATGTATGGAGGAAGGCTTGAAGCTAATTTTCACGTTGTTGTAGGACAAGTTTCTTCTATTAGAAATATTGGAAGATGTGTGAAAAGTGCAGGTTTAAACTTATCTGATATCACGTTAGAGCCTTTAGCTTCGGCTTCTGCAGTTTTAAGTCAAGAAGAGAAAGAAGCAGGAGTTGCTTTAATTGATATAGGAGGTGGTACAACAGATTTAGCCATTTTTAAAGATGGGATTATTCGTCATACTGCTGTTATTCCTTTTGGAGGAAATGTAATTACAGAAGATATTAAAGAAGGATGTTCAATAATTGAAAAGCAAGCAGAATTATTAAAAATAAAGTTTGGTTCAGCTTGGCCAGGAGAAAATAAAGAAACTGAAATTGTTTCTATTCCTGGTTTAAGAGGAAGAGAACCTAAAGAAATTACTTTAAAGAATCTTTCAAAAATAATTCACGCTAGAGTTCAAGAAATTATAGAACATGTGTATTTAGAAATTAAAAATTACGGACACGAAACTCAAAAAGGAAAACTAATTGCTGGGATTGTTTTAACAGGTGGCGGATCACAATTAAAACATTTAAGACAATTAGTAGAATATATTACAGGAATGGATACTCGTATTGGATATCCAAATGAACATTTAGCTGGAGGAAGTGATGATGTTTTGTCAAGTCCTTCTTATGCAACAGCTGTTGGATTATTAATGGAAGGTTTAGATAAGTATAATAAAGAGGAACCAGTAGTAGTTGTAAATGAAGAAGAGCCTGAAGTAATTAATGATGAGGGAAATTTGTCTGAACAAGAACCAGAAATTGTTCAACGAGAAGAACTTAAACAAAAAACTAAAGGAAAATCGTTTTTAGAAAAATTTACAGAACGATTTAAAGAGTTTTTAGATAACGCAGAGTAAGGAAAGATAAAGAATATATAGGGATTAATTAACAAAAAGAAGAGTTATTATGAGCGCAGAATTTGATAACATTTCATTTGATATGCCAAAAACACAATCGAATACGATTAAAGTGATTGGTGTAGGTGGGGGAGGAAGCAATGCTGTAAATCACATGTACAGTGAGCAAATTCACGGAGTAGATTTCGTAATTTGTAATACAGATGCACAAGCATTGGAAAACAGTCCAATACCAAATAAAATTCAACTAGGAGCACATTTAACTTCTGGTTTAGGAGCTGGTGCTAACCCAGAAATTGGAGCACAAGCAGCAGCAGAAAGTATACAAGAAATTCAGCAGATGTTAAACACTCAAACAAAAATGGTGTTTATTACTGCTGGTATGGGTGGAGGTACTGGTACTGGTGCTGCACCAATTATAGCAAAAATTGCTAAAGATATGGATATATTAACGGTTGGTATCGTTACTATGCCATTTCAGTTTGAAGGTAGAATGCGCTCAAAGCAAGCTCAAAAAGGAATCGATGAGCTTCGTAAAAATGTAGATTCATTAATAGTAATTAATAATAATAAACTTCGAGAAGTTTACGGAAATTTAGGGTTTAAATCAGGTTTCTCAAAAGCAGACGAAGTATTAGCAACTGCTGCTAAAGGGATAGCAGAAGTAATTACACATCACTATAAACAAAATATCGATTTACATGATGCTAAAACAGTATTAGCGAATAGTGGTACAGCAATAATGGGATCTGCAAAAGAATCAGGAACAAATAGAGCTAAAAATGCGATTGTTAAGGCGTTAGATTCGCCATTATTAAATGATAATAAAATTACAGGAGCTAAAAATGTATTGTTATTAATCGTTTCTGGTACTAATGAAGTTACTTTAGATGAAATTGGAGAAATCAATGATTATATCCAAACAGAAGCAGGTTACGATGCTAACATTATTATGGGAATAGGAGAAGACGAGAGTATAGAAGAAGGTATTTCTGTTACTGTGGTAGCTACAGGATTTGCTCAAGACCAACAAAATACCATTAATAATACAGAAACAAAAAAGATTGTTCATACTTTAGAAGATGAACAGAAAGCCACTTATGAGTTTGATAACAGATCAGTGGTTAAATCTACTCCAATAGATGAGCCTATTGCCTCAACAAATCAAAAAGTAGTTCATGTTTTAGATTTAGAAGATAAAGAAGAACCAAAAAATCAATTAATTCAAACAACAGAAACTATTAATAGTATAGATGTTACTTTTGAGGAGGTGAGTTATAATGCTATCGCAGAAGAAGAGTTTGTAATTACAAATATGACACAAACTCATGTTGAAGAAAAAATAGAAGAAGCGCCAATTCAACAAAATTTATTGTTTGATTTACCATTAAATTCATATGAAGAAGTTAAACCGACTTCAACAATAAAAAATGACTTAATTGAAACTACAAATTCAATTAGGAATATTGAAGTTGAATTTGAGGAAGTTAAACCTAGAATTGAAAAACGTTTTGTATTAGAAGATTTTGATATAAAACCAACTATAGGTAAAAGTTCTACACCTGCTATTGAAGTTGAGGAAGAAGAAGCTTTAAGATTTGAAGTAAGAACTAAGACTGAAAAAGAAGTTGTTGAAGATGATAGTGATGCTTCTCCTTTAAGTTTAACAATTTCTGAGTTACAAAAAAGAGCTCAAGAAAGAAGAGATAAGATGAAAGGTTTTAATTATAAGTTCTCTGACAAAGTGAATAAAAATATTGACGAAATTGAAAAACAACCTGCATATAAAAGGTTAGGAGTAGATTTAGATGTTAATACTAAGATTAGTGAAAAGAAAACACCTTTAAATACAAATAACGATGAATTTTTACGTTCTAATAATTCATTTCTACATGATAATGTAGATTAGTATCTGTAAAATAACAACTAAAAAAAATCCTGAGAAATCAGGATTTTTTTATTATTATATTTGAAAAAAGAAAACTCATGAGTGTACAACAAGAAGTAATGAACAAAATGAAAGAAGCTATGAAATCTAAAGATACTGTAGCTTTAACTGCTTTAAGAGCTTTAAAATCGGCTTTTATGTTAGCTAATACAGAAGCTGGAGCTGGAGAATTATCAGAAGAACAAGAATTAAAAATTATTCAGAAGCAAGTAAAGCAAAGAAAAGATAGTGCAGAAGTTTTTATTAGTCAAAACAGACAAGATTTAGCGGATCCTGAATTAGCAGAAGCTAAAGTTTTAGAGCAATTTTTACCTGAAGCTTTAAGTGAAGATGAAATTGTAAAAGTAGTTGTAGAAGTAATAGTACAAGTAGGAGCAGAAGGAATGAAAGATATGGGGAAAGTAATGGGAGTAGTTTCTAAAAAATTAGCTGGTAAAGCTGATGGAAAAACGATTTCTACAATTGTAAAGCAAAAATTAGCTTAATCAAATAAAGACTTGGATTTCTTTTCAAACGATTTTAAATATCCGTTTTTAAAAATAAATTTTATTGATATCACAATACCATAAATGAAATCATTTTACATTTTAAAGCTAACCTTTTATTTGGTTAGCTTTCTTGCTTTTTTATTAAATGTAGTTGAACGTGTTTTTGTTTTTTTGTTTAATAAACCTGTTCTAATTCATACTTATTTAGTAAAAAAGAAATTACCAAAGCATAAGAAAGAATTTTTAGAATCAAGTGTTCTTTTTTATCAGAAATTAAACGACAAGCAAAAGGTGTATTTTGAGCATAGATTGGTGAGATTCTTCAGAAACTATGATTTTATAGAAAGAGATGGTTTTAAAATGACATCTGAAGCTAAAATTTTAATGGCTTCTTCTTATATAAAATTAACCTTTGGAATGAGAAAGTATTTAACATCAACATTCAATAAAATTATAGTTTATCCTACTTCGTATTATTCTTTAATTACAAAACAATACCATAAAGGAGAATTTAATCCAGGATTAAAATTGATTATATTTTCTTGGGAAGACTTTTTACTTGGGGAAATGGTATTAAATGATAATTTAAACCTAGGAATTCATGAGTTTACACATGCTTTAACTTTTCACGGGAAACAATCAAAAGATGTTAGCGCAAGGATTTTTTATAGAACATACTTAGAAATTGTCAAGTTTATGAGAAATCCAGATAATTCAACAGAAGTTATCGAATCAGGATATTTTAGAGATTATGCAAATACAAATGCATTAGAATTTGTTTCTGTAATTATGGAACATTTTTTTGAAACTCCTGAAGATCTAAAACAGAAGTTTCCTAAATTATATTTTAAAATAGAGCGTATGCTGAATTATAAAAAAGTGATGTTTTAAAACATCACTTCTAGTCTAAATAATTCTTTTAATGACTTAATGTGTTTTATTTAAGTTGTTTATAGCTCCAATGATTGTAGTTGAAATTTTATTCTGACCTTTTTCAGTAGTTAATAAATCATAATCTTTTTTATTCGTTAAATACCCTAATTCAATTAACATTCCTGGACATTCAATATGTTTTAATAAATGAGAGTTCATGTTTTGAATTGTATTTACCTTTAGTTTTTTAGAAATACTTTTCACAAATTTTTCAGTAATAGTAGTAGATTCTTTCTTTAATTTATTTTTGTTATTCGTAAAGAAATTAAAGCCATTCATATCTTCTAATCCACTACTCGCAATATGTAATGAAATAACATAATCAGGTTTTAATGCATTTATAAACTCGACTCTTTTATTTAATGTGATAAATTCATCTGAAGATCGTGTTAAAAAGATTTCGATATCTTCATTTCCTTTTGAAAGTGTTTTTATTTTATTAGCAATTTGAAGTGTGATTTCTTTCTCTTGAAAACCTTTAGAGAAACTACCATCATCTCTTCCACCATGACCGACATCTAAAACTATAGTTTTTCTTAGACTTCCCGTTCCGAAAGGAGAAGAAGAGTTAATGTCATAATCGCGATAGAAACCATATTTTCTACTGCCGTTTAAATAATTTGTGAAAAAATAACCATTAAATCCATCATTACAATCTACAAAACAACCAATAGCTTGGAGTTTATTGTTTTTATCAAATTCTATTTTTTTATATTCAACAGTAATTCCTTTGTCTAGTAAATCTTTTTTTATTTGAGTTAAATCCTCAAAAGTTAAATCGTTAGTAAAGGCAATTTTTACTGGTGTTATTAATTCACTTTCACTAGTTATTTTTAGTTTGCGTTCGAACTGCTTTGAACTTTGAGCATTGCTTTTATAAGTAAATAGAAATATAGAAGTGGCAATAAGAAAGCAAAAACTACTAAGGATAGATACTTTTTTCATTGTATTTGTTTTTAAATTGAATAAATCTTTTACAAATCCAATAGAAGTTAGAAAGTTGTTTTTAGTTTTTTCTTCTGTATAAGTATCCGGATCATCATATACTTTAAAAAAATCAAAACCTAGTGCTTCAGAAATTTGTTTGATAGTATATGCTCTTGGAGTCACTGTTCCTGATTCTATTCTTTGAATAGTGCGTAATGAGATATTACATAAGTTAGCAACTTCAGTTTGCGTTAAACCTCTAGAGGTTCTTACTTCAATTAATTTTTCTCTGAAACTTGTTTTTTTCATTCCATTGAATTTTCTACAAGATTAAATTCATTTGAAAACAACTCAAAGTTTTTGCGTTGTATTTTGTGCGACATTCATATGTCACTTTGTTGTAATTATTTGTTAGTTAGTGTTTTGTTGAAAATGAAAAACACATAATTAATAATTGATATTCAACTATTAATTATGTGTTTTAAATATAATTATAAAAGAAGTTAGTTACAAATTCCTTTTAAATCTGTTATTGTATTTGTTGGATTTTCACTTTTAAAAACAAAACTTCCTGCAACTAAAACATCTGCGCCAGCTTCTGTTAGTTGTTTTGCATTTTTACTTGTAACTCCACCATCAATTTCAATTAAAGTGTTAGCATTAGTTTCAACAATTAATTGTTTTAATTGCTTTACTTTTTTGTAAGTGTTTTCAATAAAAGATTGCCCGCCAAACCCAGGATTTACACTCATAATACAAACTAAATCTAAATCTGTAATGATATCTTCTAAAACAGTAATTGGAGTGTGAGGATTTAAAGCAACACCTGCTTTCATTCCATTTGCTTTGATTGCCTGAATTGTTCTATGTAAATGAGTACAAGCTTCATAGTGTACAGTTAAAACATCAGCGCCTAAATCGGCAAAAGTTTTGATGTATCTATCAGGATCAACAATCATTAAATGTACATCGATTGTTTTTTTAGCATGAGAAGCAATTGCTTTTAAAACTGGCATTCCAAAAGAAATATTTGGAACAAATACACCATCCATAATATCTATATGAAACCAATCTGCTTTACTTTCGTTTACCATCTCTATATCACGTTGCAGATTTCCAAAATCTGCAGCTAGAATAGAAGGAGCTATTAATTTATTCATTTTGTTGTGTTGTGTTTGTAATTGGCTGCAAAAGTAGGTAATAAAAAAGAAAACTCTCTTTAAATAAGAGAGTTTTCGATATATATGTAGTCAGTTTATTACTAATTACCCTAAGTACGTCATAAGAATTTTACTTCTAGAAGTGTGTTTTAATCTTCTAATAGCTTTCTCTTTAATTTGACGAACACGTTCTCTTGTTAAATCGAAAGTTTCTCCAATTTCTTCAAGAGTCATCGGTTGGTGCTCACCTAAACCAAAATATAATCTAACAACATCAGCTTCACGTGGAGTTAATGTTTCTAAAGCTCTATTGATTTCTATGCGTAAAGATTCATGTAATAATGTTTTGTCTGGATTTGGTGATTCACCAGAGTTTAATACATCATATAAGTTAGAATCCTCACCTTCAATTAAAGGAGCATCCATAGAAACATGACGGCCAGAATTCTTCATAGATTCTTTAACGTCACTTACGGTCATATCTAATTTCTTTGCAATCTCTTCAGCACTTGGAGGTCTTTCATTCTCTTGCTCAAGGAAAGCATACATTTTATTGATCTTGTTTATAGAACCAATTTTGTTAAGCGGTAAACGAACAATACGCGATTGTTCTGCTAAAGCTTGTAAAATTGATTGACGAATCCACCATACTGCATAAGAAATGAATTTAAAACCTCTTGTTTCATCAAATCGCTTAGCGGCTTTAATTAAACCTAAGTTTCCTTCATTAATTAAATCAGGTAAAGTTAATCCTTGGTTTTGGTATTGTTTAGCAACCGACACCACAAAACGTAAGTTTGCTTTAGTTAATTTTTCTAAAGCTCTTTGGTCACCAGCTTTAATACGCTGCGCTAACTCTACTTCTTCATCAGCAGTAATTAAATCTACCTTACCAATTTCTTGTAAGTATTTATCTAAAGACGCAGTTTCTCTGTTGGTTACCTGTTTTGTAATTTTAAGTTGTCTCATACACGTTTAATTTTACTTTATCTATTCGTTCCATATACTTATACGCATGATTTCAAATAAATGTTACAAAAAGTTTATTTTTTTTTCGAAAAAAGTTTTCAATTGAATTTGAAGTGTTAATTTTATATTTGAATTGATTAAAATGTGACCTTACTTTCTTTTTTGTGTCTCAACATAATAGACCCAAACTTTTAGTAAGAAATAAAACTATTGAAGACTAACAACGTTAATAAATTAAGCGACGAAGAGCTCGTAAAAAAAATCGTAGAGAAAAACGATACGCACTTGTTTGCTATCTTGTATGATCGATATGCAGGATTAGTATACAATAAGTGTTACGGTTTCTCTAAGAGTAAAGAAGAGGCTCAAGATTTAACACATGATGTGTTTGTTCGCTTGTTTGTTAAATTGAGAAGTTTCAAAGGACGATCTAAATTTTCAACATGGTTATATTCTTTTACTTATAATTTCTGTGTGAATTATGTACAAAGGAATACAGCCAAGAAGAATGAAAAAGTAACTGTAGTAACAGATGTAATAAAAGATGAAGATGCTGATGTAGATGAAATTGATGATGCATCTTTATTTGAACTAAAATCTGATAAGCTAGCGAAAGCTCTAGAAATCATAGATGTTTCTGATAAAATGATTTTATTAATGAAATATCAAGACGATATGAGTATTAAAGATATTCAATTGGCCTTAGATTTAGGAGCAAGCGCAGTAAAAATGCGATTAAAGCGTGCAAAGGAAAAAGTAATTAAAGCGTATAACGATTTATAATAATTAATGGATAATCCGTTTAAGAAAATATTGACCCATGAAGAGTTGCCTGAGGTACTTAAAAAGAAAGTACTGAATGATGTAGCTATGATAAAGCTGTCTATAGATATGGCGGATTTATTCGTGGTGAAATATCCTAGCGCTATCGGAGATTTATTATCAGGTGGAGGAGTAGATGAAGTTGCAGAAAATAAGAAGGAAAAGAAAAAAACAAAAGAAGACAACCAAAACGATAAAGAATAAATACACTAACTAAAACTAAAGTTATGCAAGAACAAGTTGAAGATGTAATTACTGAGGAAGTAACGAAAAAAGCTGAAGCAGGTATAGATTTATTAAAACCTTTTCAAGATATTTTTGAAGATTTAGTACAATCTTTGCCTAAAGTAGCAGGCTTTATTGGCTATGTGATTTTTGTATGGATTTTTATTAAAATCTTCTTGTATGTTATAAGAAAAATTCTTGCTAAAACTAACATAGATCAATGGTCTGAAAAATTAAGTGAAACAAAAATATTTGGAGACAGTACAATAAATATTGTTTTAACTAATGTAATATTAGGTGTTTTAAAATGGTTTTTGATACTTGTCTTTATAATGGCAGGAGCCAGTATTTTTGGTTTAGATGGTGTGTCTAGAGGGATTGCTAGTTTCTTCTCGTATTTACCAAACTTAATAACTGCTCTAGCTATTTTTGCTGCGGGTGCTTATTTAGGGACTATGGTAAAGAAAGCTATCCAGGGAATGTTTAAATCTCTTGAGATTAGTGGAGGAAATTTAGTAGGAAATATCGCTTTTTATCTAATTGTAGTGTTTCTTTCTATAACGGCTTTAGATCAGGCTGGCGTAGATACTTCAGTAATAAAAAGTAACTTAACCTTGGTGATTGGTTCTGTACTATTAGCATTTACAATTGCTTTTGGTTTAGGGGCAAGAGATGCTGTTAGTAGATTACTGTTCGGATATTACACAAGAAGAAATATAGCAATTGGATCTTCAGTTAAAGTTGGAGATGTAGAAGGGGTTGTAATAGCAATAGATAATATTTGCGCTACTATTACTACAGAAGCTGGTAATGTAATTTTACCAATTAAAGAAATAGTTGATAATAAAATAATTATTAAGAAATAATTATTTTTTAAACAATTTTAAATATATTTGCTAAGTTAAGTTTATAATACTTTCTTAATAGAGCTTATCTCTATAAGAAAATTTGATATAAATTATTTGGTAGATTTCGGGGGACTTCTATCTACAGATTTGCGTAGTGAGCAAATCGTTAAAAGGACTAGTTTATCTAGTCCTTTTTTGTTTTGTAAAAAAATATTTTAATAAATTAAAAATATAAATCCCTGTAAACTAGGGTTTAATTAAAAAATAACTCTAAAAAGAGTTCTTTTTTAATTTTTTTTGTGACTTATAAATTAAATATGTGTCTTACTAATATGTAGGATGAGGTATCGGGGGGCACCTATTCCTAATTATCAAATGAGAGTTGCGAAAGCAACTCTTTTTTTATTCAAATGATAAGTGAAGAAAAATACCTCTAGTTCCAAAGAAATCTATCGGGTCTGTCCATTGACTTGGTCCTCTATTATCGTATTTGATTTCGTTATTAATGGCAAAAATACCACGGATAGATGGAGAAAATTTGAAATATGGTAAATAAAAATCCATACCTATACCAACTTCGTACATAAATACACTTGAATTTTGTCTAAATTGACCTGAAAAGTTATCGTCTTGATTCTTTTCGTTACTTGAAAAATTGTAATCGAAAGAAGCTCCAGCTAAAACATAAGGACGAACATTGTTAAGCCTATTAGTGCTAAACTTAAATATTAAAGGTAAATGTAAATAAGTGTTACCAACTTCTCTAGTTCCTTGGGTTTCATTAGCTACGTGTGTAAAACGAAGTGTTTTAGTGTTAGAAATAAGACCTGGCTCGAATCGAAGATTTACATTGTTATGTAATTTCATATCTCCAATTAAACCAACGTTAAAACCTACATCAGAAACTACGTCGACTTGAGCATTTGGAAAAGCACTAGGTTTGTAGGAAATTTTAAATCCATTTGTGTTTAAACCAAGGTAAAATCCATAATGAATAAAACGTTTATCAAAATTTGGTAAATTTTCGATACGTTCTCTTTGAGCTAAAGCATTAAAAGTTACAATTAATAGTAAACTAGAAACTAAAAGTCTTCTTAACATATTACTTTGTTGATGTATAAATTGAAGCTACCCCAAATGTAACAGGTAAACTATTCACATTCTTAAACCCATTTTTTCTCAAAATATTGTTGAATGCTTCACCGTAAGGAAAAGAATTTGCACTTTCCGATAAATAAGAGTAAGCAACTTTGTCTTTTGAAAATAATTTTCCAATAATTGGTAAAAAAACTTGAGTATGTAACTTATAAAGTTGTTTAAAAGGAAACTTAGTTGGATTAGAAGTTTCGAGAATAACAAATTTTCCATTTGGTTTTAAAACACGTAAGATTTCTTTTAAACCTTTGTCTAAATTTTCAAAATTGCGTACACCAAAAGATACAGTGATAGCATCAAAAGTATTGTCTTCAAAAGGGATGTTTTCACTATCTCCGATAACCATATCAATTTTGTTATCAAAGCCAGCTTTTTTTATTTTTTGCTTCCCTACTTCTAACATTCCAGCAGAAATATCTAAACCAACAATTTTTTCAGGATTTAATTTAGTCATCATCATAGCTAAATCTCCAGTACCAGTTGCGATATCTAAAATTGTTTTAGGATTATTTTCTCCAATTAATTTTACAACTTTTTTTCGCCAACTAACATCTATACCAAAAGAAATTACACGATTCAACCCATCATAATTGTTTGAAATATTATCGAACATTTGGGCAACTTGTTCTTTTTTGCCTAATTCTGAACCTTTATATGGTGTTACTTGTTTATCCATTTATAGCGATTACTTCATTAATTTGATTTGGAAGCATTTCTTTTAAAAGAGCTTCAATACCGTTTTTTAGTGTAATTGTAGATGATGGACAACCGCTACAAGCTCCTTGTAAAATAACATTTACTTGTTTGTTTTCTGGATTATAGCTTTTAAAAGCTATATTTCCTCCGTCTGATGCTACTGCAGGTTTAATATGTTCCTCTAAAATTTCTACAATTTTAGTTGAAGTTTCATCTAGGTTTTCTACTTGGATTTGATTTTCTTCTTGAGCTTTTTTCTGAGGAATTTCAGATAGAATTACTTTGTTGTCCTGTAAATAAGTTCTAATAAAAGTTCGCACTTCCTGATATACTTCATTCCATTCTACAACGTCATATTTTGTGATTGAAATATAATTTTCTGAAACGAAAATTTCTTTTACAAAAGGAAAGTTAAATAAGGCTTTTGCTAATGGAGAATATAAGCTAGCTTCTTCTATATTTTTTAATTCAATATCAGATTGAGTTAAAGCTTTATTTGTTCCAAACTTCATTACAGAAGGATTTGGAGTTACTTCAGCATAAACTTCAATAGCTTCCTTCTTTGTGTCGTTGTTTTCTTCTATTACTTTTTTACCAGTATTTATATAAGCTTCGATTTGTGATCTAACTTCTTCTTGAACATCTTCCCATTCTACGATATCGAATCGTTGAATAGCAATGAAGTTAGCTCCAACAAAAACTTTTTTTACAAAAGGTAAGTAGAATAATTGTTGAATAAAAGGCGCTCCTTTTGCTTCGTCTATATTGTTGTACTCATAGCTTCCTCTGTTTACTATAAGTGTGTCACTAACAAACTTAATTATAGTATTGTTAGTAGTGTTTTCTATTTTAATATTGATATTTTCCATACTAAGAAATGAGAATACAAAATTACAGTAAAAAACTGATTAAATAAAAAGACCTCTTAGTTCAGTTTTAATTAACTTTACTAAGAGGTTCTTTTAAAAATCCCCAATAAAAATTTTATAAGCTGAAAGTTATACTGGCAGCTATTCTTGAAGTAGTATTATTTATATTAATGTCTCCTACATTATAAAGAGAATAAAATTCATCGTTTAAAGAACGTAAGTATGAAAGTCCGATTTGAGTATTTCCAAAATTATACCCTAAACCAGCAGTAAAGCCTCTGTAGTTATCTTCATTTGTATTTCCTCCTTCTCTTAAATTTGGATTCTGTTCATAGAAGTATCCTCCTCTTAAACTAACTCTATCGAATCTCCATTCTCCACCTAAATTAAATGCATGTGTAGCTCTAAAGTCTCTAGAGAAAAACTGATTAGCATCTTGTAAAAGAGGATCACCGTCGTTATATCTGAAGTTTGAGAAATCTCTATAGGTATAGTCTAAACTAATTAATCCTTGTTTTCCAAAAACTAAAGCTCCACTTGCTGTAAGTTTACTTGGAGTTCTGAATCGTAGAGAAAATGGTCCTTGTGCAACTCTGTCTTCAAATAATAGGGCAGGAGTTGTATTATCAGTTGTGTCAAAAACAGCAAAATCATTTAAGTTCTCTTCAAATACTTCTCTGTACCAAGTAGGAGATTCATAAGAAGCGCCAATTCGGATAAATTTATTTAATTTGTAAATAAATCCAAGGTTAAAAGAAAATCCGGTTCCATCAACAAAACGCTCGTCAATTTCATCAAAAACAATTGGAGATCCATTAAATTCATTATTGTCTTCAATGTTAAGAGTTCTTTCTCTGTACTCTATGCTGTGAAATTTTAAAGAAGCACCAATAAATAACTTGTTGTCATGTACTGCTGAAAAGCCCATGTTAAATACACTATTTAAACCACTAGTTTCTTTTGAGAATTCTTGTTCAAAAGGAGTGTAAAAAGTGTTGTTAGGTCGTTCTGTGCGATTAAAATTATCGTCATAAAAAGTTAAACTACTATTCCCTTTACCATTATAAAAATTATCGAAATCAGCCTTTACTTTATAATTGAAAGTAACAGCAAATCTATTCCAATTCGAGTTATTACTTCCATCGAACACAAAAATGGCCCCAGCTTGACTTAAGTTTATTCTTTCATCCTTAATATTATTACTATTTCCATAATAATTCAAGTCAAAATTAGTACTCGTTCCTTCAAAAGTAACTGCAACTTTACTGTTTCTAGCAACAGCAGCACCTGCTGGGTTAATATCGGTTGAAGAAATATCGCTTCCTAATGCCCCAAAAGCTCCAGCCATTGCGTTAAATCTTGCCGTACCTGTTCTCTGATCTCTAGAGAATAAAATTCCAAGATCATTATAATCTGTAAATTGGGCATAAGAGGTACTTATTGTAGCTATTGTTGCTACAAGTAATATAATTTTTTTCATACTTTCAAAATTATAGCTAATTGTAAATACTATAGATTTTTTTTAGTGTTTTATCTTCTAACTCTTGAAGAGCTTCTACTTGAACTTCTAGATGACGACCCGCTTGATCTACTTGACGATGATCTAGAGGGTGAGTAGCTTCTTGACCTTGAGGATGATGATCTTGTAGAATAGCTTCTTCTTGATGATGAACTTCTATTAGCTGAACTTCTTCTTGATGAATTTCTATTAGGAGAGTAAGATCTATTGTTTCTTCTTGAGGAATTATTATTGTAACTTCTAGATCTAATGCTTCTAGAATTTCTATTTATACTTCTTGAATTAGAATTTCTTCTTATTGTGGAGTTGTTTCTGTTTCTGGAAATACTTCTATTGCTTCTGTTTATAGATCTATTATTTCTTCTATATACATTTGATGAACGTCTTGATGTTGCTCTAGTATTGTTTCTAGCATATCTTCTATTGGTAGAGGCAAAAGCACCTCTTCTATTGTATATTCCTGAGCGATAAGCTGTTCTGTAAATACCTCTATTATTACGGAATCTGAAATTTCTATATGCTCCATAACCTCTATAAGCTCTGTTTCTACCGTATCTATAATATCCAGGAGGGCAAAAAGGATCGTAAATTCCACCAAAGCCTAAATATATCCCGGCATTCCAATTGTAAGGTCCATGGAAAGGATGCCAGTAAGGATCATAATACCCCCAACGATTACCGAAACGACCACGCCATGGATAAGACCAAAAAGGATCGCCCCAAAATGAATTCCAATAAGGACCGTATACGCCCCAGTTATAACCATTACCAAAAGTATTGATGTTTATTACTACATCCGAATTTTTATCAAATCCCCATGGTTCTCTATTTGATAAAATTTGATTTTCATTGACTAATTCATCTTCAGAATCATTATCAAAAGAGTAATCTTCAGAACTATAACTTTCAATATCCGTTATTATGTCTGTACCATTTAAATTATCTAAACGTTCAACTTCTTTTGTAAAGTAATTTTCATTGTAATCGTTATAATCTCTTTCATTCATTTGAACCACTTTTCGTTGTGGTTTTTCAGTATCATCTGCATAAATGCCATCATCATTACCAGAAACCGTTTGAGCAGCTCCACAGGAAAGTAGAGTAGTTACCACGATTAATGACAAGAAATATTGTGGAAGTTTGGTTTTTGTGTAATATGATTTCATATTCTTATCTTTTTATTAAAATTAAATAATTTTTAAAATTATAAGCAAAAAAAAACAAGTTTATTGCGGTAATTACGAATTTAACGTAGTTTTGTTGCTGTAATTTACATTAAAAAATAGCAATTTTTGTGCCAAACTATCAATTATGAGTAAACATTTAACAAAACGAGCTGAGAATTATTCACAATGGTATAATGAGCTTATTGTTAAAGCTGATTTAGCTGAAAATTCAGCCGTGCGAGGGTGTATGGTTATTAAACCTTATGGGTTTGCAATTTGGGAAAAAATGCAAGCAGAATTAGATAGAATGTTTAAAGAGACAGGACATCAGAATGCTTACTTTCCTCTTTTAGTACCCAAAAGTTTATTTGAAGCTGAAGAGAAAAATGCAGAAGGATTTGCTAAAGAATGTGCAGTTGTAACACATTATAGATTGGAAACTGATCCAGATAACGAGGGGAAATTACGTGTAGATCCTAATGCAAGATTGCAAGAGGAATTAATTATACGACCAACTTCTGAAGCTATAATATGGAATACATATAAAGGCTGGATACAATCTCATAGAGATTTACCATTGTTAATCAACCAATGGGCTAATGTTATGCGTTGGGAAATGCGAACTAGACCTTTTTTAAGAACTGCTGAATTTTTATGGCAAGAAGGTCATACAGCTCATGCTACTATGGAGGAAGCATTAGCTGAAGCAAGGCAAATGCAAGAAGTTTATGCAACTTTTGCAGAAGATTTTATGGCTATGCCTGTAATTAAAGGAGCTAAATCTGAAAGTGAACGTTTTGCTGGAGCCGATGATACTTATACTATTGAGGCCTTAATGCAAGATGGAAAAGCTTTACAAGCAGGTACATCTCATTTCTTAGGACAAAACTTTGCTAAAGCTTTTGATGTTAAGTATACTTCAAGAGATGGTAAGCAAGAATATGTATGGGCTACTTCTTGGGGAGTTTCAACTCGTTTAATTGGAGGTTTAATAATGACGCATTCAGATGATGCAGGTTTAGTATTACCACCTAAATTAGCTCCTATACAAGTTGTAATTGTACCTATATATAAAGGAGAAGAACAATTGAATTTAATCTTTGATAAACTGAAGCCTATAATTGAAGAATTAAAATCAAGCGGTGTTTCTGTAAAATTTGATGATAGAGATACAATGAGACCAGGAGCAAAGTTCGCAGAATATGAATTGAAAGGAGTACCTGTTAGAGTAGCTATTGGAAAAAGGGATTTAGAAAATGGTACAGCTGAGGTAGCAAGAAGAGATACTTTTGAAAAGAAAACTGTTGAACAAGATAATTTAGTAACGTTTATTAAAGAGTTATTAGATGAGATTCAGAAGAATTTATTTACAAAAGCATTAAATTTCAGAGAGACACATTTAATTAAAGTTGATACTTTCGAAGAGTTTAAAGATATAATAGAAAATAAAGGAGGATTTGTATCTGCACACTGGGATGGAACAGAAGAGACTGAAGATAAAATAAAAGAGTTAACTAAAGCAACAATACGTTGTATACCTAATGATGCTGAGAATGAAGAGGGTAAATGTGTGTTAACAGGAAGAAAATCTTCAAAAAGAGTACTTTTCGCAAAAGCATATTAAAAATAATCTAAAAAAGTTTGGTGTATTTCAAAAAGAGTTATATATTTGCACCCGCAAACTAAAAGATTGTTTTGCTCCGTTCGTCTAGGGGTTAGGACGCCAGGTTTTCATCCTGGTAACACGGGTTCGAATCCCGTACGGAGTACAAAGCTTCGAATTTAATTCGAAGCTTTTTTTATCGAAATTTTGAGATAAAAAAAGTTGTAAGTATAGAAAAATAAATTTATATTTGCACCCGCAATCAAGAAAAGATTGTTACTGCTCCGTTCGTCTAGGGGTTAGGACGCCAGGTTTTCATCCTGGTAACACGGGTTCGAATCCCGTACGGAGTACAACGTTTTTATAACAATATAAGATTTTATAAAATGGCAAATCATAAGTCAGCATTAAAAAGAATAAGAAGTAACGAGACTAAGCGCTTAAGAAATAAATATCAGCATAAAACTACACGTAACGCTGTAAAAAAATTAAGAGCTACTACAGATAAGAAAGAAGCAGAAGGAATGTTATCTACTGTTGCTTCAATGCTAGATAAATTAGCTAAGAATAATATTATTCACAAGAATAAAGCAGCTAATTTAAAATCAAAACTAGCTAAGCACGTTGCAGCTTTATAAAAAAAACTTTAAAGTTAGTTAATATTTAACACTTCGATTATATCGAGGTGTTTTTTTGTTTTAAGAAAAGAAAAGTATTTATATGAAAAAAGGAGATATCGGATCATTCTCAATTGTTGTGGTTATGCAAAAATCTGAGTTAATCTGTATAAGAAGAATTCTACATTTCTTACGCCTCTAAATTGTGCTCTAAAGGCTTTTATTTTTGCATTAAAAGATTCCGCTGATGCGTTTGTACTCCTGTTATCAAAATAATTAAGAATTGATTTATAGTTTATCCTAATGGAGTTTGCTACAATATTAAACGCTTTAAAGCCTGAGTCCTTTACTTCTTTAAACCACTTCGCTAATTTTGTATAAGCAATTCCTTTAGTTATGGTTTTGTTATTAAAAAGGTTTCTGAGTTTTTGACATATTCCATATGCTTTTTTAATATCTGGATATTGTTCAAACAATATATCTGCTCTTTGTTGTTGTTTTTGTGTCCAATCTACTTTTGTTTTATAAAGTAAGTACCTACTTCTAGCCAATAATTGTTTTAAAGAATCGCCATTTGCAAAAGTTTCGGGCTGATATATTTTGTTATTATTCTTAGCTTCTTTGATTTGATTATTCTCTTTATCAATAGCGTCCCAACGATGTTTTATTCGAATATCTTGTAAAGCATCCAGAGCTAGTTTTTGCACATGAAACCTATCTGTTACTTGTATTGCTTTAGGAAAACATCTTTTAACAATTAGCTTCATTGAGTTAGCCATGTCTAAAGTAATTTCCTTAACCTTATTTCGTTTTGAGCTTGGGATTTTAAGCAGTCTATCTATTACATGTTCAGCTTTAGTCCCTGCGATTATAGCTACAATACTTCCTGCTTTTCCTTTGGCTTTCTTATTAGTGACAATGGTATATAGCTCTCCTTTAGACAAAGTAACTTCATCTATAGAAAGTCGCTTTCCTATATTTTCAGGAAAAAGTAACCAGTCTTTAGCATGTGACTTTTCTTTCCACTGTTTAAAATCACTTAAATAGTCTTTAAATTGGCGTTGCAACTTTTTACCATTTAAACCATAAAAACTAGCTATGGTATGACAGTCATTGGCTTTAGTACTGATCAAGTGATTTTAAAAAAACAGCAAACTCAACGGTCATTCGAGTTCCCTGTGCTACTAAATTCCAGTTTCTATAAACAACTTTATTACTTGTTTTATTCAACCATCTTCTGCGTTTAATATGAAGTAGCACAACTTTACCTCTTAAAGGAAAATCTTCTACCATAATTTCTTTATGAAAACCGTGAGATATCACGATATCTTTAGAAAACTCTTCTGGAATACCTTTCTTCTCTTCAAAGTAAAGATGCAAGTCTTTTCCTTTTAATTCATGTTTGGTTAAATCAAAATGAGTAATTAATAACTCTGGTAATATAAATTTTAAAAACTCTAGTGATAAGTCCAAGTAATCTCTTTTTTTGCAAAAATCAACATTCTATTTCAATTAACACACAACTTTTGGGATTGCCCCATTAAAAGAACAATTATCGAATTAGATAAACAAGATCAATTATATGAAATGACAAAAAAGTTGTAGTTTCAGAAAAGCTTTACAATAAATGACACTAATAGTCATATTTTTTATGAGCATCTAATCTTATAAAGATAAAAATAAGTAAAGTAAACCCCCATAGAGATGATCCTCCGTAACTAAAAAAGGGTAGAGGTATACCAATTGTTGGCAAAATACCTATAACCATTCCTATATTTACTACAACATGGAAAAACAGTATTGAAGCTATTCCGTATCCATAAATTCTTGCAAATTTATTTGTTTGGCGTTCTGCTAAAAATATTATTCTATACAATAAAGCCATAAATAATAGTATAACGATGGAAGTACCTAAAAATCCCCATTCTTCTCCAACAGTACAAAATATATAATCTGTGTCCTGTTCAGGTACAAAATTACCTTGAGTACGATCTCCTTGTAAAAAACCTTTTCCGAAAAAATTTCCAGATTTAATAGTTAATTCTGCTTGGTGTGTATTATAGCCCAAGCCTTTTTTGTCTTCTATTTTGCCTAATAAGATATCAAATCTGTTTTTCTGATGTTGTTCTAATATATTAGTGTATGTGTAACCTGCTGCAGAAATAAATAAAGCAGAAATAATATATGTAACTAGTATCACTGGCCAGTTAAATCTAAAAAATTGGTTATTTCTATAAATAATGTAAGTAAATACGAAGGTTAAAGCTATAAGTGTTCCAATAAGAACTTTAGAAGTACCATAATTAACTGTTAGTAGAAATAAAACGACAGTAATAACGCCAAGAATAAAATACTTTAAAGTTAATCCTTCTCTATTCAGCACAAAAAAGAATGAAAAGTAAATTAAAACGGATCCCATGTCTGGTTGCAAAGCAATAAAAAAAGCAGGTAAAAAAATAATGACAAAAGCTTTAATTTGGTTTTTAAGCAAGTCTAAATTGTATTGTCGATCACTCATTAATTTAGCTAAAGCTAAAGCAGTAAAAGCTTTGGAAAACTCTGAGGGTTGTAGTCCGATTCCGCCAAAGTTATACCAAGATGTAGCTCCATTAATTTTTTTTCCAAAAACTAAAACACCAGCTAAAAGAAGAAGAGAGAATAAATAAATTAAACTCGAGAATTGTTCATAAAATTTAGAATTCAGAAATAAAATAAAAACTATTAAAGGGAAACTTAAAGCTATAAAAATTAATTGCTTACCATATCTAGTGCTAAAATCGAAAAGTTCTTTTTCTGTTCCAGTAGAGGAAGCAGCATAAATGTTAACCCATCCGAATGCCACTAATAATAGAAATATAATTATAGTTATCCAATCGATATTTTTAAATATGTTATTTTCTAACTGTCTCAATACTGTCTTTTTTTACAATTAATTTGTCGTATTCTTCTTGTAAACTTAAATTAATCATTCTTTCCTCTAAGTCTTTTCTTAATACTTCACCATTTAGGTATTTTTCAATCATTAAACTAGTGATTGGAGCTGCTATAGATGAACCAAAACCTCCATTTTCAACAAAAATAGCCATGGCTATTTTAGGATTTTCTTTTGGAGCAAAGGCAATAAGTATAGAGTGATCTTCTAATTGAACTTTTTCTCCATTAATTCTTGTAAAGTTTTCTACAGTTCCGGTTTTACCGCAAATATCTATGCCTTTTACTCGGCTATATTTTCCAGTTCCTGTTTTGAATACTTCATGCATAGCATCTATAACTACAGGGAAATGTTCTTCGTTTATCAGTGTTTGCTTTTTAGTTGTAAACTTTGGATTTTTTATGTTTTTTCCATCAATTTGCTTAACAATATGAGGAGTGTAATAAAAACCTCTATTAGCAATTGCAGCAGTTGCATTAGCTAATTGAATAGGGGTTGTTTGAATTTCTCCTTGTCCAATAGCATTAGAAATATTTGTGGTAGCTCCCCATCTAAAATCATAACGATCATCATAATATTTAGCATTTGGTATTAACCCAGGTAAACCAACATTTAAATCATAGCCTAAGAAATTTCCTAATCCAAAGCTTTTGATTTGATTACTCCAGTTATCAAATCCAACTTTGGTATTTTTAGGTTTGTCTATAATTTTACGATAAACATCAGAGAAATAACTATTACATGAATTAGCGATCGCTTTTTTTAATCGAATTGGTCTACCATAAATACCACAGTGACATTTCATAAATTCGTTTTTTCTTTTTCCATAGCGATATCCTCCGTAGCAATAAACATAAGATTTCTCATTAATAACACCTTCTTGTAACCCCACTAAACCATTTAAAATTTTAAAAGGAGATCCTGGCGGATAAACTCCTTGCAAACCTCTATCATAAGTAGGGTTATTTATACTGTCATTAAAGAGTATGGTAGAATGCTTGTATCGTTTTCTTCCTACCAAAACATTAGGATCATAAGATGGAGCAGTAACTAATGCTAGTATTTCTCCAGACGATGGTTCAAGAACAACTATACCACCTCTTTTACCAGTCATTAATTTCTCTCCATACTTTTGTAAATCTAAATCTATTGTTAATAATAAATCTTTTCCTGGAACAGCTAAAGTATCATATATGCCATCTTTATAGTTACCAGTAATTCTCATTAAGTTGTCTCGGTTAAAGTGTTTTTTACCTTTATTCCCTCTTAAGGCTTTTTCATAATAATACTCTACTCCAGATTTACCTATAAGTTCTCCGTTTTCATAATCAGGATTATTTTTAGCTTGCAATTCATTTACTTCAGATAAATAACCTAAAACATTTGCAGCAACTGGTTCGGGGTAATTTCTAATAGTTCTTTTTTGAATGTAGAAACCTTTAAATTTATGAAGTTTTTCTTGTAAGAAGGCGTAATCTTTTTTTGCGAGATGTTTTATAAAAACAGCTGGAAGCCAAGGAGCAAATTTTCTTGGGTTTTTAATTTTTTTAACCTTTTTGATGTAATCTTCTTTGGAAATTTTAACTAACTCGCAAAATTCTAGCGTATCTATAGTTTTTAATTCCTTAGGAATAGCCATTACATCATAAGATACTTCATTTGCAACCATTAGTTTATTGTTACGATCATATATATAACCACGTTCTGGATAATCGTATTCGATTTTTATAGTTGCACTACTTGTTGGACTTGATTCATGTCCTTCAATAACCTGTAGTTGGAATAACCTACCTATATAGATTAATCCAACAAGAGTAATTAAAAAAATTAATAAAAAACTTCGCTTCACAATTATTGTTGTTTTCTAGTTAAAATAAAGTTTCCTAGAAAATATAAAATTAACGAAAATATAGCCGATAAAATTGTGTTAATTAATACTGAAATTAAATTACTAAAACTAAAGTTTACCAGTAGAAAAACGACAAAATGATGAATAATTGTTAAAGATGCTACAAAGTTAAATATTTTCCCAAACGACTCTTGATTCATTTGGAAGAACTCGTAGTCAACTTCAGTTTTTTGAAAAAATGTTCTAAAGAAACTAGGTCTAAGATAAGCAATTAAAGTAGTTGCCATTGCATGTATACCTCCAGAGTCTGCAAACATATCCACCAATAATCCAAGTAAAAAAGCTAAAGATATTATTGGAAAACGATTGGTTTTATAAGGGTAAACAAAAATAAAAGCAATGTAAATGTAAGGGTTTACATAACCTAAAAATCTAATATTATTTAAAACTAATACTTGTATTAGAATTAAACTCACAAAAACTATAGCTAGATAGAAAGGTTTTCTACTCATTATTTACGTTTTCTAAAGCTTTGATTTCTTTTTGATGAAAGTTTTTAATGATATATACATTTTCAAGATTACTCATATCATTAAAAAGTTTGATGTTTATTCCATTGGTTTTGTCAATAACAGTTCCTATTAAAATTCCTTTCGGGAAAATAGTTGAATTACCTCCAGTCATTATTGTGTCACCTAAATTTATCTTGGCTTCCCTAGGAATATCATGTAATTGAACAATGTTGTAATCTTTTCCATCCCAACTTAAAGATCCAAAATAAGGACTACTTTTTAGCCGTGCATTAACTTTACTATTCCTATTTAGTATTGATCGAATTCTAGAGTAACTATTTGAAGCAGCGTCAGTAATACCAATAATACCTTTATTGTTAATTACTGCCATTTCCTTTTCTACGCCATGTTTTAAACCACGATTAATAGTAAGGTAATTATAAGGTTTATGGAATTCGTTTTTACTAATTTTACCATCAATAAATTTAAATTGCTGATTAAAATTATTAGTGTCAATAACAGTCTTCGCATAAACACTATCTAAAAAATATTCTAACTTAGATAATTTGTTTTTTAATGCTAAATTTTCTTCAATTAAAATCTGGTTTTCGTCTTTTAAGTTTAAGTAGTTTCTAAGATTACTTTTTTTCTCATAAACACCACCAGTAATAGTATTTGCAGAACTAATAAATTTACTTCTATGATAGCTATGATTATTGATTGTTAAAGTGAAACCAATAATTTGTAACAGCAAAAGAAACAGAAAGTATTTGTATTTCTGAATAAAATAAATAAGCTGTTGCATAACTTTTTAGCTAACTAATACGCTCTTGTATTTATTTAAATTCTTTAAAGCAATACCTGTTCCTCTTACTACAGCTCTTAAAGGATCTTCAGCTACATAAACAGGTAAATCAGTTTTTCTTGACAATCTTTTATCTAATCCTCTTAACATAGATCCACCACCAGCTAAGTAAATACCAGTATTGTAAATATCAGCAGCTAATTCAGGTGGAGTTTTCGAAAGAGTTTCCATTACAGCGTCTTCTATTCTTAAAATAGATTTATCTAATGCTTTTGCTATTTCTCTGTATGAAACTTGTACTTGTTTCGGCTTTCCACTTAATAAATCACGACCTTGAACCATCATATCTTCTGGTGTTTCGTCTAAATCTTCAGTGGCTGCACCTATTTGAATTTTCATTTTTTCAGCAGTAGTTTCTCCTACATATAAGTTATGCTGAGTTCTCATGTAGTACATGATATCACTAGTAAATAAATCACCAGCAACTTTTACAGATTGATCACATACAATACCAGCTAAAGCTATGACAGCGATTTCTGTAGTACCACCTCCTATATCAATGATCATGTTACCTTTTGGTTCCATAATATCTACCCCAACACCAATTGCAGCAGCCATTGGTTCATAGATTAGATAAATTTCTTTGGCATTCATATGACGAGCAGAATCAATTACAGCTCTCTTTTCTACCTCAGTGATTCCAGAAGGAATACAAATAACCATTCTTAGAGAAGGTGGGAATATTTTTTTTCTAATTGCAGGAATTTGTTTTACAAATTCCTTAATCATTTCTTCAGAAGCTTGAAAGTCGGCAATCACACCGTCCTTTAATGGACGAATTGTCTTAATATTTTCATGGGTTTTACCTTGCATTTGTTGGGCTTCTTTACCCGTAGCAATAATTTTTCCATTAACTCTATTTCTCGCAACAATCGAAGGACTATCGATAACTACCTTGCCATCATGTATGATAAGTGTATTCGCAGTGCCTAAATCGATTGCGATATCCTCCGTCATAAAGTCAAAAAATCCCATAAAAAATATTTAAAAGTGTAACCCGTTTATGTATTCTCACAAATCTAATAAAAAAAACGTTAGAAAATACACCTTAAACATTAATGTTTAAAGTGTCTTGTTCCTGTAAACACCATCGACAATCCATTGTCGTTACAGTAGTTTATACTTAATTCGTCTTTTATAGAACCTCCAGGTTGTATAACTGATTTAATTCCAGCGTTATCTGCGATTTCTACACAGTCAGGGAACGGGAAAAAAGCATCACTTGCCATCACAGCATTTTCTAAATCAAAACCAAAACTTTTTGCTTTTTCAATTGCTTGTCTTAATGCGTCAACACGACTTGTTTGTCCAGTTCCACTAGCACATAATTGCTTGTTTTTAGCTAAAACTATAGTGTTTGATTTCGTATGCTTACATATTTTAGAAGCAAATAATAAATCTTCTATTTGTTCTGATGAAGGTTTAGAAGAAGTAGGGTATGATAAATCTTCTATGCTATCTGTTTTTGCATCTTTATCTTGAACTAATAATCCATTTAAAGAAGTTCTTACAATTTGATTTGGTAAAGCCACTTCTTTTTGAGCTAAAATAATTCTGTTTTTCTTTCCTCTTAATATTTCTAAGGCATCATCGTTGAAACTTGGAGCAATAACAACCTCACAGAATAATTTATGAATTTCTTCAGCAGTTTCTTTGTCTATTGTAACATTAGAAATTAAAATTCCTCCAAAAGCAGAAACAGGGTCTCCAGCTAAAGCATCTACATAAGCTTGGTATACAGTTTCTCTTTGAGCAAAACCACAAGCATTGTTGTGTTTTAAAATAGCGAATGTAGGAGCTTCTCCTTTAAATTCGTTGATTAAGTTTACAGCGGCATCTACATCAAGAAGGTTGTTATAACTTAATTCTTTACCATGTAATTTATCAAACATAGCATCTAAATCTCCAAAGAAATATCCTTTTTGGTGTGGGTTTTCACCATATCGTAAAGTTTTAGCTGTGGTTTCACTAGCTTTAAATACAACTTCATCTTCATTAAAATAATTAAAGATAGCTGTATCGTAATGTGAAGAAATATTGAATGCTTTAGCAGCAAACTTTTTTCTGTCAGCAATTGAAGTTTCTCCGTTGTTTTCTGAAATTAAGTTTAAAAACTCATCATATTGTTCCATTGAAGAAACAATTACGGTGTCTTTAAAATTTTTTGCTGCAGCTCTGATAAGAGAAATTCCTCCGATATCTATTTTTTCGATAATATCTTGCTCACTAGCGCCAGAAGCTACAGTTTTTTCAAAAGGATACAAATCAACGATTACTAAATCGATTTGTGGAATATTGAATTCTGAAAGTTGAGCTACGTCACTTTCATTTTCTTGTCTATTTAAAATTCCTCCAAAAATTTTAGGGTGTAATGTTTTTACTCTCCCTCCTAAAATTGAAGGATAATCTGTAACACTTTCTACAGGAACAACATCGATACCTAATTCAGTAATAAATTTTTCGGTACCACCAGTAGAGTATATCGTTACTCCTAACTCATTAAGTTTTTTTGCTATAGGTGCTAATCCATCTTTATGAAAAACAGATATAAGTGCAGATTTAATTGTTTTATTGCTCATGTTTGTTGTGTTGTTAATGAGCGCGCAAATTTACTAAAACTTGAATTTTACTGCAATTGTTTGAAGAGGGATTTTAAAAGAAAAACCGGAAAAACTTGTTAATAACTTAAAAGTTTTTCCGGTTTAAAGTTTTTTATTGACTTTTTATTCTGCGTTTTCAAGGAAATCTCTTACCCAAAGAGCTATTCTTTCCAGTAAAGTCAATTTTCCGGCATCGGTAGATTTACCCAAGCCTTCATAATTAGGGATATTTCTACTCATCATTAGGGGATTTAAAGATTAGTAATAAAATTGTTGATAACTTTTTACAAATCTATACAAAAAAACTTTATAACCAAGGGATTAGCTGTTTTTTTGTAAAAAAAACGAAACTTTTTCGCAAATAAATTCTAAAAGTTCTTCGTCTTTTTTAGAAAATGGATTAATTGTATGAGAATCAATATCTATTTGACCAATATTTTCTCCATCAACAAAAATTGGAATTACGATTTCAGATTTTACTTTCCATCCACAAGAAATATAATTGTCTTGTTCTGAGACATCTTGAACAACAAAGTTTTCATTACTAATTGCAACTTGTCCGCAAATACCTTTTCCAAAAGGAATAATTGTATGCTCTGTTGGTTCACCTGCAAATTGAGCTAGTTTTAATTCTTCTTTATCTCCATTTTTAAAATAAAAACCAACCCAATCATAATATGATACTTCTTTTTTTAAGTAATCGCATATGTTTTGTAGTTTTTCTTCTAAAGTAACTTCATTATTAAAAATAGCTTCAGATTTAGCTTTTAAATTTTCAATATTCATTTTTATAACATCTTTAGGTTGTTAACTTCTTGTTGTGTTAAAGTTCTGTATCTACCGCGTGGTAAATTTTTCTTTGTTAATCCAGCAAAGATAACTCGATCTAATTTTACAACATGATAACCAAAGTGGTCAAATATTTTTCTTACAATTCTATTTCTACCTGAGTGAATTTCTATTCCCACTTCTGTTTTCTTTTCACCTTCAACATAAGAAACAGCGTCAATAAAAACTTTACGACCTTCAATTACTACATCACCTCTTAATTTTTCTAGATCAGATAGTGTTAACTTTTTATCTAACGAAGCATGATATAGTTTTCGTACATTATGTTTAGGGTGAGTTAATTTTTTAGCCAATTCACCATCGTTAGTAAATAATAATAATCCTGTTGTATTTCTATCTAATCTACCTACTGGATATATACGTTCTTTAGTCGCATTACCTATTAATTCCATTACAGTTTTTCTTCCACGATCATCTTCCATTGTGGTAATGTAATTTTTAGGTTTATTTAATAAAATATATTTTTTTTCTTCCATAGAAATTAAAGTTCCATCAAAACGCACAGCATCATCAGGTTGAACTTTATATCCCATTTCAGTAACTAATTTTCCATTTACGGTAACACTTCCATGTTCGATAAATGTATCAGCTTCTCTTCTTGAACAAATTCCAGAGTTAGAAATAAATTTATTTAAACGAATTCCTGTGTTTTCCTCTTTTTTAGGAGTATTATTAGTTTTCTTTACAGGTTTTCTGAAATTTGATTGTTTTCTTGAGCGAGGATTGCTGTTCTTTCCAGCTTGTCGTCCTCTCGACGAGTTATTTTTATTCATCTTATAATGATTTTTAAAACGGGCGCAAATATAGTTTAAATATTTGATTTTCAGTGTAAGTTATTGTGAAATTAATTTGGGTTTTAATCTTTGATATTTAATAGATTAAGGAATGCTTTTGTTTGATTTTTTTAGTAGTAGGAGAAGTTTTAATTGAGTTGATTGATAACTTTATCTAATAATAAAGATTTATCAATTAGTAATAAACTAAACACACCAATTAAAAGTAGTATTTTTAATACATTATGAATTAATTGATATTGCTTTTTTGTGTTAGATTTCCAAATGAAAAAACCAATTATTAATAAAGAGATTCCTGCTAAATAAAAATAGTATTTCATGTAGTGAATGGCCGGATAATCAAATAAAATAATAACAGGAATTAGAGTTAAACCTAATAATAAGAAAATAAATTTTTTAGTTTTTTTTTCACCATATACAATTGGAAAGGTGTTGTAGTTGCTAACTATTGCTCCTTTAATGTTTTCTAAATCTTTGATGAGTTCCCTTACGGCTATGACTAAAAATAGAAAAAATGCATGAACAAAAATCACCTTAGAAAAATTTTTGTAGTGAACAAAAATTACAAAAAAAGGTAAGATAGTTAAAATAGTAACGCTTAATAATCCGATTAAAGGATATTTTTTTAGTTTATGAGAATATAACCAAATTCCAAAAATATAACTAGCGAAAAAAAATGCTGCTCTCCATGAAACTAACCAACCAAATGTGAAGCTAGCGAAATTTAATAAAAAGTATAAAGAAAGTTTTGTTTCTTGTTTAATCTTTTCATCTAGTGTACTTTTTATAGGTTTGTTAATTCTATCTGCTTTTACATCATAAAAATTATTAATGATATAACCTCCAGCAATAACACAAACAGTTGCAAGTACTAAGTATAATAAATGCCAATCTAATAAAACGTGTTTTAACGATCTGTTTTCTGAGAAAATGAAAATAGCCGCAAGATATTGAGCGGCTATTAATACTAATATGTTATATCCTCTTACAACAGATAAAAGGCTTAATAGTTTTACCAATAAATTTCTGTCGTAAAACTTCAGGTTCATAGGTGTTTAAAATCGGTATACTAGCTCAAGTTTATAATCTTTTAAACTAGTTTTTGCTTTTTCATAGTCTTCAGTAAAACCTAAAATATAGCCTCCACCACCAGATCCACATAATTTTAGGTAATAATCGTTGGTTTGTATTCCGTTTTCCCAAACTTTATGAAAAGCATTAGGAATCATAGGTTTAAAGTTGGTTAAAACAACTTTTGAAAGTTGTTTCACGTTTGAAAATAAAGATTTTACATTTCCTTTTAAGAAATCCTCAATACAAGCGTCTGTGTAGGTAGCAAATTCATCGCTTAACATTTTTCTGAAACCTTCATTTTTCATTTTATTCATGAAAAGGCTTACCATTGGTTCTGTTTCACCAACTTGTTCTGAATCTAATAAGAAAACAGCTCCTTTTCCTTCTTTTTGTGAAGGGATTCCAGTAGCTTCAATACTTTCTTTAGAGTTGATAAGGATAGGCAAGCTTAAATAAGAATTTAAAGGATCTAATCCTGAGCTTTTACCATGAAAGAAAGATTCCATTAAAGAGAAAACTTCTTTAAGCTTTAATAATTTATCTCTAGTTAAATTTTCAAGAACCGTTATTTTATCATTAGCATATTTGTCGTAAATAGACGCAACTAAAGCTCCAGAACTTCCAATTCCATAACCCATTGGTATAGAAGAATCGAAATACATTCCAGAATCGATATCATTTTTTAATTCAGCTAAATTAAATGAAACTATTTCAGTTTCTAATTTGACTAAATATTCGTAAAAATCTTGTAAACACTCGTTTGATTTTAGTGCTTGACCAGATAAATTTTTAGAAACTTTTAAAGCTCCCTTGTAAGAGTTAAAAGGAATTGCTAATCCTTTTGAATCTTTGATGATACCGTATTCTCCAAAAAGTAGAATTTTAGCGTAAAATAAAGGTCCTTTCATTTTTCAGAATTCTTTCTAAACACAAAGATACTCAATATTTAATAAACATTTTTGTAAAAGGTTTTCCAAACCCCAACTTTTTCTCCGTCTTTGTATTTTCCTCTAGTTTTTATTTTTCCGTTTTTGTAAAAAGTTTTCCAAACTCCATTTTCTTTTCCATTTTTAAATCGTCCTAAAGATTGGAGTTCACCAGTTTTAAAATAAGTTCTCTTAGGGCCGTTTACAATACCATTTTTATAACTTACTTTTTTAGAAAGTGTACCATCAATATCATAGTAATTAACGATTCCTTCGAATAATTCATTGTTGATTTTAGAATTACTACTGTAGCCTTCTAAATATCGATTTCCATTTTTGTAAAACTTTACAATCCAATATCCGTTTTTAACCTTCTTAGGCATTGGAACATAAAAATAAGCTTCAGTTTGTTTTACTTCTTTCCAGTTATTATCGTACCATGTAGTTTTTTGAGCAAAAATATTAACCGAGAAAAAAACAAAAAAAAGGATAAATAAAGTTTTCATAAAGAATTAAATTAAGACTGCTCCATTTCCTGAAAAATCATGAATATATTGACCTTTTTGACAATATTGAGAAAGTTTTTGGTCTATAAAACTATGGATTTTTTCTTTCTCGTTATTAGGGTACAATAAGTGAACATTTGCACCAGCATCTAAGGTGAAACAAACATTACTATTGGTTTTGGTTCTATATTCCCAGATTTCATTAATAATCTTTAAAGTATTAGGTTTCATTAAAATGAAATAAGGATCGCTAGTAAGCATCATTGCATGTAAAGTTAAGGCTTCACTTTCTACTAGTTTAATGAACTCTTTGATATTACCAGTTTGTAAAATTTTAGAAATTTTACTCAAATTGTCGTTTGCTTGTTTGAAACGATTTTCTGCATAAGGATGATCGAACATTAAGTTGTGACCAACAGTGCTCGAAACTTGTTTTTCTCCTTTGTCAACTAACAAAATAGTATCTTGATAGTTGTTGAAAATAGAGTGTATATAATGAGGGAATTTTACACCATATAAATCAGAGCTTGTTTCAAAATCATCATGTTTTCCCCAAATTACTAAAGGTCCTTCAATACTTCTACTTGCGCTACCCGAACCTAAACGAGCTAAGAAAGAAGCTTTTTGGTTGAAAAAATCTTCTGAAATTGTATTGTCTAATGATTTTTCTAAACTCATTAAGCATGCAGCTATAGCACTCATTCCACTTGCAGAAGAAGCAATTCCGCTACTATGAGGAAACGAGTTCTCTGAATGAATTTCCATTTTATATTCTAAAATATATGGACAGTAGGTAACTATTCTTTCAAAGAAGGTAGCTATTTTAGGTTTAAATTCATCTTTCTTTTTTCCTTCGAAAAATAATTCAAAATCAGCTTCTTTTACTTTTTTAATTTTGGTAAAAGTAATTTTAGTTTTTGTATAACAATTACTTAAAGTGAAACTTATTGAAGCATTTTTTGGTAGTTGAGGATTGGTTTTTCCCCAGTATTTAACTAAAGCGATATTACTTGGGGTTTTCCAAGTTACAGTAGTTTCTTTGATTGAAAAATCTAATTCTTTAGGAATAAAAGAAGTTGTATTAATACTCAAATCTTTAATTTTTGTGTAAAGATAGCTTTTCACTTAAATATCTGTCAACTTTTGTAGTGTACTTTCTTTATAATTTCGACTTATAGGAATTGCTTTGTTATTTATTTCTATAAATTCATTTGTGTAAGCATCTATAAAATGAACAGCTACGATAAAAGATCTATGAACTCTAATGAACAGTTTTTCTGGTAATTTATTTTCTATATTGCTTATAGTTTCTCTTGTAACTATTGTTTTTTCTTGAAGATGAATTTTAAGATAATCACTTAGACTTTCAATATAAATGATGTCTCTATAGTTAACCTTTACCATTTTCCTTTCAGATCTAACAAATAGAAAATTTTCATTATTATTTTTATTTTCTGTCTTTTGAATGATTTGTCTTTTCTGAGGTATTTTTTTTATGGCTTGTAAAAAACGATCGAATGCAATTGGTTTTAGTAAATAATCGATTACGTTAAGGTTAAAACCATCAATAGCATAATCGCGATATGCTGTAGTGAAAATTATATGTGCATCTGAATTTACAATTTTAGCTAAGCTTAAACCGTTAATCTCAGGCATATTAATGTCTAAAAAATACACATCTGCTTCGTTTTCTTGAGCAAACTGAATGGTTTCTAATGCATTTGAAAAACTAGCAGCTAAAGATAAATTGGGTGTTTTTTGTATAAAAGATTCTATGATTTCTCTAGCAACAGGTTCGTCATCAACAACAACACAGGTAAATATATTATTCATTTCTAGCTGGTATTTTTAGTTGTACTTCGTAAATATTGTCTGACGATTTAGTTTCAAGAGTAAAATTATTTTGAAATAACATCGTGAGTCTTTTTTTAATATTGGTTAATCCAATTCCTTTTTTTGATTTCATAAAATTCTTATGAGAATTTGAAATTGAAAAGTCGATTGAATTTTCTGAAGTTTTAATATTAATATCAATAGTTAAAGTTCCATTAATCTGCATTCCATGTTTAAAAGCATTTTCTACAAATGGAAGGAAAATCATAGGAGAAATTAAAAGAGAATCTTTGTGTATTTCTTTTGAAAATTTAATATCTAAACTATCTTGAAATCTCATTTTTTCTAAAGAGATATAATCTTCAATATGTTGTATTTCGTTTACAAGAAGTACTTCAGGTTTTTCAACTTGGTATAAGATATAATCTAAAAGACTCGAAAGTTTTAAGATCATATCCGGAGCTTCGTCTGCTTTTTTAAGAGCAAAACCATATAGTGTGTTTAGTGTATTAAACAAGAAATGAGGATGAATTTGCATTTTCAAATACTTTAATTCTTGTTCTTTTAATTGTAGTTGTGTTTGTAAAAATTTGTTTTTTAAATCTTCGTCTCTTAAGGTTGATTTATAATTTTGAATAACAAGACCAATAAAAATTATTATTAATATGATAAAATATACACCAAAAATGATGTACGGAATTGTTTTGGTTAATGGAGGAGTCTTTCCAGAGCTTAAATGACTAGAAGAAATCATTCCGTAAAAAATTGAAAAAGCAATAAAGAAGAAGGAAATAATAAATGTATAAATTGAGTATAAAATAAAAAAGAAGTGTTTTTTTACTAACAAGTATTTTGGTATCAGAAAATATAAAAAGAAATATCCTATGCTAATAGTTATTGGCATTAGATAATAGGTGAATTTATTGATATACTCAATGTTTGTACTTCCGTAACCTAGATAATAAGTGTAAAAAAAATAAACTCCTACCCAAAAAAGTAAATGTATAATTCCTTTAATAAATATCCCTAAAAACACTTTTAAGTTTTCCATCATTGCAATATCAACTTTTTTAAGTGAAAAAATAATATCTAGCGATGAAATTCAAAAAAAGTAAGGGTTTTAACAGATTTGTTAAAAGTCATTAATATTCTGTAGTCTTTATTACTAGATTTGTTATTCGTCGAAAAGAGTAAAAACTAGTTTGTCTTCCAAATACATTTGTGAGTGTATTAACTTTAAAACAAAATACTTATGAACTTTTTAATCTTAGGAGAATTATTTAAAAGAATGAACGAAGGAGGACCTTTTTTTATGTACCCTATTTTTTTGATGCTGCTAATTTGTATAGGTTTAATCGTTTTTTCTTTTTTAAAACAAGACTTGGAGAATAAATTAAAAGAGCTGATAAGCCATGTTAGTTTATTTGCCTTAGTATGGGGGTTTTTGGGAATGATGATTGGTTTAATTACTGCCTTTGATGCAATTTCTTCAATTGAATATGATGTTGCTACTCAAGTTTTAGCTGGGGGCTTAAAAATAGGATTGCTATCTCCAACTTTCGGTATTTTTACTTTTCTAGTTGCACGTTTTGGTATTATAGTACTACATTTAAGAAAGAGCAAAAACGCTTAGTCTAATCCATTTAATTTATAAAAATTCAATAAAATGAAAAAAAGTATCTTTTTTTTAGCGGGATTTCTATGCGTATTTTTTACCTGGAGTCAGAGTGAAAATTTAGCAGAAATCGATAAATTATTTACCGATTTGGCTTTAGAAAATAAAGCCATGGGAACGATATCTATTTTTAAAAATGGAAATGAAGTGTTCAATAAATCTACAGGTTTTATTTCTGTTGAAGATAAATTAGAAGCGAATGCTTTTTCCAATTACAGAATCGCTTCAATTACTAAAACTTACACAGCAACCATCATATTGCAATTAATAAGCGAGAAGAAATTAACTCTTAATACAAAGTTGAGTGCTTTCTTTCCTAAAGTGCCAAATTCAGAGAATATCAAGATTCAAGATATGTTGTATCATAGAAGCGGATTGTTTAATGTTACTGAAATTGAAGGTTTTTCAACTTGGATAGCAGATTTCAGAACTCGTGAAGAAATGTTAAAAAAGATTCAAGGAACTACATCTGTTTTTAGTCCAGATTCAAAAGCTTCATATTCAAATACGAATTTCATTTTGCTGTCTTATGTTGCTGAGGAGATTGAAAAGAAACCGTACGCTGAGATTTTTCAGGAAAGAATAGCTGATGCTTTAGATTTAGATCATACTTATTTAGGAAAAGATATTGCAGTAAAAGATAATGGAGCTAAATCGTATTATTTTGAGAATGAAAAATGGAATCCAGTTGAATTAATTACAAATATTAATGGACCAATTGGAGCTGGAGGAATAGTTTCAACGGCTACGGAAGTGAATATTTTCTTTGATCGTTTATTTTCTGGAAAATTATTGTTTGATAATTTTTTAAAACAAATGATAACAGCAAAAGAAGGTTTAGGAATGGGACTTTCTATTTTTCAATACCGAGGAATGAATTTGTACGGACATAATGGTTCTATTGATGGGTTTCGATCGATAGCAGGATATATTCCGAGTAAAAAACTTGGTTTTACCATAACTTGTAACGGAGTTAATAACGTAAGTTTATCAAATCTTATTTTTAAAGTTTTAGATCTTTACTTTAAAAATGATCCATCTATGCAGAGTAATTCTTTAGTGAAATTAAAAGCTAAAGATTTAGATCCTTTTTTAGGAGTTTATGGAGGTTCAACTTTTCCTTTCAAAATTACATTCACTAAAGAGAAAAATATTTTGATGGCTCAAGCTACGGGGCAGCCAGTATTCAACTTAATAGCGTTAAAGAAAAATGTATTTAAATACGATGCTATGGGAATTCTCTTCAATTTTAATAAGAAAGATAATACAGTACTAGTGAAGTTTCAGGGGAAAGAGCATTTATTGAAAAAAGAAAAAGTATGAGAAGTTTGTGTATAGTTGTGTTTACTCTCTTTTTCGTGAGTTTGTTTTCTCAACAAGAAGGAGATAAATATAGAAGAGAAGGAGAGTTGGAAAAATCAATTCAAGCTTATAAAATTGCATTTGATAAAGATTCAACTAATTCAAAAAACACCTACAATTTGGCCTGTGCTTATGCCTTGTCTCATCAAATAGATAATGCGTATCGTTATTTACTCAAAGCTTTAAAAGATGATAGTTCATTATGGGTTTTGGCTGATAATGATTTGTTATCATTGCATGATGATATTCGATGGAAAACTATTGAAGCAAATCAATTGGATAAATATCAAAAAGAAAACGGAAAATTAAAAAAGCCAGAGTACGCAAGAAAACTTCTTAGGCTAATTGTTAGAGATCAGATGTTTGATTATCATATGGATATGGCGAAACAGTTTTTTGTGAAAAATGGGAAAGCGCCACATTGGTATTATCCGTTAACATTTATCAAGAAGCAAACAGCTAAAGAAAATTTTATCAAATTAGAAAAGTTGATAAAAAAATATGGCTGGCCTACATATGAAGATGTTGGGAAACTAGCTGCAGATGGTCCTTTGTTGGTTATCAATCATCATGAAAAAGAAGCAATTAGAATAAAGTATTTACCAAGAATAAAAGAAGCTTGTGAAAAACAACAAGGAAGTTGTGTAGAGTTTGCAAAAATTCAAGATAGAATATTGGTAAATACAGGTAAAAATCAGTTGTATGGAATGCAGTTTGCTTACGATTTAAATCATAAGTTAGAGCCTTTGCCAATTTTTGAACCTGAATATGTAGATCAAAGAAGAGCAGAAATAGGTTTGCCGCCACTTAAAGATTATCTCAAAAGAAAAATTAACTATGATTTTAATGTAAAACAGAAAAGAAAATAGTTGAATAATTGTATTGGTATATTAAATACCCTTTTCAAATTAGAATTGGGTATTTTTGCATTATGAGTAGAAAAATAAAATTGATTTGGGATTTTAAAGGTCCTGATGCTTTAGAAACAGCAAAACATCATTGTATACATTTAAAAGAATTTGCTCAAATAGAAAGCTTAGATGTTTATGAAATTGATCATAAAGAAATCAATGAAATGTATACGTTAGCTTTTGTAACTGTAGACGAATCTATAATGAAAATATTTCGAGATGCATTAAAACCACATCGAGGAGAATTGGCTTAATTTACTTCTTTTTGAGTTGTTTCTTCAAAAGTAATATTGTAATCTTCTCTAATTGTTCCCATTATTCTATCCCAGAATAGGAAGTATAAACCATAATTACCATTAAATCGTTTGTGATGTAAGTTATGAGCGGTGGAGGTATTAATCCATTTTCCAATAAATGTTTTATGAAAATTTTTAGGGTATAACTCAAAACCTAAATGACCGTAAACATTATATATAATTTGGAATAAGAAAAATAAACCGAACGCAGAAATATGAACAGGTAATGTGAATGCAATTAATGGAGCAATTAAAGATTCAATAAATCCCTCTAAAGGATGAAAAGCATAAGCTGTCCAAGGAGAAGGATTTGTAGATTTATGATGTATTAGGTGCACTTTTCTGTATAACTTGGGGTGATGCATTAATCGATGTGCCCAATAAAAATATGTATCATGAAGAAAAAGCATCCAAGCCCAACTAAAAATATAGTATCCAATACTATATTCATTAAAGTTAAAATAAATATTGGTGTAGGAAATTAAATAATAAAAGATAATTAAAGAAATCGTCGAAAATATTAGTATAGAGATTAAAGAATAACGAATATCTCTTTTGTAATCTTTTAGTTTAGGTAGTTTTTTCTGAATTTTCCTAAACCATAAACTGTTTTTAAAAATCTTATAAAATAGAAAGAAAGCTATACTGGCTGTAATTAAATAACGAATCAAAATCTTAAAAGCACCATTAGCCCAAAACTCTAAAAAACTATTGCTATTTGTCATACTTTAAATGTAGTATAATTTAAAATGCATTCAAAACGTTTACGTTGTACTAAACTTAAATGAGTTTATATTAATATTGTATATTTAAATAGAGTAGAAATTGATTATGGGGCAAAAAATAACTTTAATAGTATTTCTTTTTTTGAGTTTAATAATAAAAGCTCAGCATCAATATATTACTACTAAAGGTCATGAATCATTAGAAAAAGCAATATATGTAAGCCATGAGATGATAGAAGGAAGAACAGCTTATTTTGAAAGACAAGCAGAAGAAAAACCATTAATGTTTCAAAAAACTAGAGTTTTAATTGGTGAATTAAATAGGTTGTCTAATAATGTGAAAAGTTATATTGATACTATTCAAAGAGAAGTAAATACAGAGCGAGTTGTTTACGATTTGTTAGAGAAAAATTTCTATAAAAAATTATTGTTTACACACCAAGGAAAGCTAACTAAAAGGGCAAAACTATTAAAAGTTAAAATTGATAGTTTGTATAATTTTTCACTAAAAGTTAATGTGCATAGATTATCTCAACTTGAGAATTTTTCAAAAGAACATTTTAAAACCGATAATGAATATTATGATTTCGAAGAGAATAAGCTGACTTTTTTCGAGCATTTATTTTACGATAAAACGAATTATGGTATTATGATGTCAATGTATTATCTTACCTTAGATGTACAAACATTTCAGTTATTGTATTACGGAACAGTAATGAGTTATTAACTAAAAAAAAAGAATAAGTTATGTATTTAATTAATTTACATGCAGTACCTAAAAAGGGAACAGAATATTTTGAAAAAGTAGTAGGAGCTTATGTGAGCGTTTACATAGATTATATAGATGGAGAAGGAGCTATTCAGTTAGCAAAGTACTATACAGAACAAGAAGGTTGGCTAGTTCAAAATGTGGAAGATGATTTTTTTGAGATTGAGGACCCTGAAGAATTAGAAAAAGACTATAGAGATTATTACGATGAAGCTAAAGAGTATGGTTATACTATGGTTTTTAATTGTTATGAATCTGTTGAAGAATAGTTTTTCTTTAAACCGGAATCTTAAAGTTTAAATTGGTAGTTAGTAAAGTGTTTTACTAGCTACTAATTGCATTGGCACAGATAAAACCTCCTGTCCAAGCATTTTGGAAATTAAAACCACCAGTAACCGCATCGATATTTAGAATTTCACCAACAAAAAATAAATTTTGATGTAATTTACTTTCAAAACGTTTGAAGTTAATTTCTTTTAAATCAATTCCTCCAGCTGTTACAAACTCATCTTTAAATGTAGATTTTCCTTCCGCAAAAAATACAGCATTTGTTAACTGGTCTGCCAACTGAGAAGTTTGTGTTTTTGTAATATTAGCCCAATTTTGTTGTAATTCAATATGAGAAGCATTTAAAAATCGTTCCCATAAGCGTCTAGGAATTTCACTAAAAGGAGATTTTAATCCAATTTGTTTTTTTGCGTTTACTTTCTTTAAACGATTTAATTCTTCTGTAATTTGATTGGTTGATTTAGATAACCAATTTACAGCAACTTTATAACTGTATTTTTTTTCTGCTAAAATTCGCGCTCCAAATGCAGATAGTTTTAAAACCGCAGGTCCACTTAATCCCCAGTGCGTAATTAAAAGTGGTCCGAAGTTTTCAAGTTTACTGTCTAGAATTTTTACACTAGCATTGGGAACAGAAATTCCACCTAAATCTTTAATTCTTTCATCTTTAATATTGAAAGTGAATAGAGAAGGAACAGTGTTAATGACAGAATGCCCCAGTTCTTTAGAAAGCTCCCAAATCTTCTTGCTACTACCAGCAGCTATAACTAATTTATCAGCAGTAAAAGAATCATTTTTTGTGTTAATAACCCAATTACTTTCTTGTTGATAAAATGAAGTTACATTTTGACTTGTTAACACTTTGATATTTAGTTTTTCAACAGCTTTTTGAAAACAGTCGATAACAGCCTGAGAAGTATTAGCTTCAGGAAAAACACGATTATCATTTTCAATTTTTAATGGAACACCTCTGTTTTCAAACCATTCAAAAGTATCACCAGTCATAAATTGATGGAAAGGACCTAAAAGTTCTTTACTTCCTCTTGGGTAAAATTTTATAAGTTCTTTTGGCTCAAAACAAGCATGAGTAACATTACAACGTCCTCCACCAGATATTTTTACTTTTTGTAATACATCTTTACCTTTTTCAAGGATGGTAATATCTAAGTCAGGATTTAATTCTTTTGCATTAATTGCTGTGAAAAAACCAGCAGCTCCACCGCCTATAATTACGATTTTATTCATAAAACCATTTCGTTGTAAGGAATGATAATTTCAAAACCTTTGTTCTTAAAATATTCAGGAGTTTCATTATTTCCTGTAGCTAAAACAAAATCTCCACCCCAAGCACCTAAACTTTTTACAGTGCCAAAATAATCTGAAAATAGTCTATCTTTTACTTTGGGTAATTCGATAATAGAAGAAACTAAATTTTCGTGAGTTTTTAGTAAATCTTCAAAATCAGATAAGTTTTTCGATGTAATTAAATCTTTAGAGATTTGAGAAATAAGTTGAATTTCGTTTTCTAACTTATGTCTTTTTTCCTTGTATCTTTTTATACCCTCTCTACTGTTTTGTTTTTGGTTTAAAAAAACAAAATACAAATCGTTTGAAAAAGTAGGAGAGAAGTTTACTTCTGTAATAGTTGGCTTTTTATCCTCTAATTGATAAAAAATAGGCGAATCGTGTTTTGCACAAGCAATATCATAACCACTGCCAGAAAAAGCATTCCAAAGTAAAGTGAAAGGGTTTACTTTTGCCCAAGAAGCTATGTTATTGATTAATGTTGATGAGCTTCCTAATCCCCAATTCTGTGGAAAAGTTAAACGAGTTTTTACAACATAACCTTGATTAGAATTTAGAAAATCTGGATTTAACTTTCTGGCTTCTTGTAAAATATTTTGTAAAGTTTCAGCTATTTGATCAGAACTTCCTTCTTGATCTGAGTTGAAAGTAGCAGAGGTTAAACGAAGTTTAGGTAAATCAAACGAAGCTTCAAACCAACATTCACCAGTATTAGTAAAACTTCCCCAAATTAATTCAGGTTGATCGATTGGTGTTACCGTTAAATCTTGTCCATATTTTGTTGGGACAGCTAAAGAAGTTGCTCCGTCTAAAACAAGATATTCTCCTGTTAATAATAATTTTCCGTTACTATAATATTTATCCAAAATCAATATTAGGTCGTATGCAGCCTAAACCTTTTTATAATTTAATTGTTACTCGACTGCACTCAAGTAAATTTTGTCTTTTGATATTTTATAAATTCGTTAAAACTTTTAGAGAAACAAAAAAACAATATTGCTATGCAATAAATAACAATATTAAAGTTTGGGCTATAGTTGTAAGTAATTCTACCTGATAAGTTATTTTTAATAGAATAAAACCATGAAATATTACCTAAAGCATAATATATTTTATAAGAGAAAAAGCTAATTAAAAAATACATAGTCCATTTATGTCCTTTGTATACTGTAATTAAAGAATATAAAACTATAGCTAAATAGAAAATCTCCAAAACTATTTCAGATTTGATATAATTTAAATAATAGCTGTGTAAAGTGCTGTAATAAATATAAATACCAATAGTGTATAGTGAAGCTAGAATGATAAAACTAGATACTATAAAGAATTGTTTTCTTCCTATATTTATTAAAAAACTATTCATTTTATACCAATCCAAACTGTTTATAATGATGTGTAAAATGCTTTACTTGAAACTTTTTCCAATATTCAAAATCAAGTTCACCGAAAAAAGGATGTACTACAGTTCTAGTAGTATCTTTTTCAAAGACATCGAAAAATAATCGAAGTTGTATGATTAAATCATCTATAGCTTCATCAATAGAGTTAAATTTAGTTGGTGTTGGAGTGTCAGATAAAAATGAGGCTCTAAAACCAGGTTGTATTTCGTTATTGGTATCTAAAAATGGTCTTCTACGAGCTGCTTTATCATCATCAACAAAAATATCTATCTTCCAATTTCCATTAGGGATTTGAGTTACAGTACTTAAATGTTCAACCATTTGTTGAGCATTCATCGTTCCAAAGACAGGTTTACTTTCTTTAGATAATTTTCCAAGAGTTTCCTTTATTTCTGTTTCGTTAGTAATATCTACCCAATTTATTTTTGGCTTACGCAATTCTTCTAATTTTTCTATAACAGCACTATGCGAAACTGTTTTGTTTTCGAAAAAAGAACTAATACTTTCTTTTTCTTGAGCAGTTGCATTGTGTTGGTTAAGAATATTCATCAAATGCATTTTCATATGCCCATGCTGAATCCCTTTTGTTGTTAAGGCTCTTAATGCAGCAAAGTTTTGTGCTAAACCAGCAGCAGCTATAATTTGCATTAAATCTCTAGCATTTGGTTTTTGCATCATGTCTAAAGATAATCTTGCCATTGGATGCAAAGCGGTTAAACCACCAACAGTTCCTAGAGCTAATGGAATTTCAATCCAAAATTTAAAAATACCATCTTTAACTTCACAGTGTGTTAAACTAGAGTATTTTCCATTTCTAGCAGCATAAGCATGTGCACCAGATTCTATAGCTCTAAAATCATTTCCAGTAGCTAAAACAACAGCATCAATTCCATTCATAATTCCTTTATTATGAGTAACTGCTCTGTAAGGTTCTATTTCTGCGATTTTAACAGCTTGTTCAAATTTATGAGCAAACTTTTCTGGATTTTCTCCTCCTAAATCTTCAATAGGGCAACTCACTTCTGCTTTTACTATGCACTCAGGTACATAATTAGAAAGAATACTCATGATAATTTCGATATCTTCTTTCTGAAATTTTTTAGCAATAGCTTCTAAACAAGAGTTGATAAAGTTTGCACCCATACTATCTTTTGTCTCAAAAGTGACATGAAGTTGATAGTAATTTTCTAAATCAGCCGTTTTATCTTTAAGTTCAATATCTAAAATACCACCACCACGCTTTTCCATATTTCTAGTGATAGAAGCAGTAGCGGCATATAATTCTGTTTTGTTTAGGTTGAAATAAGTCTCTAAATCTTTTTTATTTCCGGCATAAATAAAATGTACTTGTCCGATTTTAGTAGTAGAAATTACTTCTGTTTTAAATCCTCCTCTTGTACTCCAATATTTTGCAACCTTTGCAGCAGCAGCTACAACAGAGCTTTCTTCCACAACCATAGGAATAACATACTCTTTGTTATTAATTATAAAGTTAGGAGCAACACCATAAGGCATGTAAAAGTTAGAGATAGTATTCTCAATAAAATCATCGTGGAGCTGTTGTAATTTCTCGTCAACATTCCAATATTGTTTTATTGTTTGAATAATTTCAGGTTGATTATTGAAGTAGTTTTGAGCTAACCAATCTATTTTTCCTTCTTTAGTTAGCTTAGAAAAGCCAGAAATAATCTTCGACATTCATCTTATTTTTAAAACGGAACAAAGATAATTCTTTCCTTTAAATCAAAATTTATAATTGTAGTTTTCTGTTAAATTGAGGTAAAATTTATTATTTTTTCGTAAACTTGGCAGTCGTTTTATTAAATCATCAAATAAATAAGATACTTCATGAAAAAAATATGCTTTTTAGCAATTTTGGTGACTTTTTTTTCTGCTAAAAGTCAATCGACTACAAATAATTTAAAAGAAATTACATTAGAGGAGATTTGGAATGGATCGTTCTCTGCTGACAGAATGAATGCCTTAAAATCTATGAACGGAGATTTTTATACGGTATTAGGTTTTAATAGAGAAACAAGAACTACTACAGTAGATAAGTATAGTTACGAAACACAACAAAAAGTAGAAACAATTGTTGATGGAAGAAACTTACCGAACTTAGATTATTTTAGTTCTTATTCTTTTAATGATAATGAAACAAAATTGTTGTTAGGAACTAACTTCAAACAAGTTTATCGTCATTCATATAAAGGAACATATTTTATTTACGATATAGCAACGAAAGATTTAATTTCTTTAGGAGAAGATATTCAAGAGCCAACTTTTTCTCCAGATAGTAAAAAAGTGGCGTATGCAAAAGATAATAACTTATATGTTAGAGATCTTGAGGCAAATAGAGAAATAAGAGTAACAAATGATGGAAAAATAAATGCTATCATTAATGGTACAACTGACTGGGTGTATGAAGAAGAATTTGCATTTGTAAAAGCTTTTGAATGGAGTAAAGATAGTAAGCATGTTGCTTTTTTAAGATTCGATGAAAAAGAAGTTGCTCAATTTTCAATGAATGTTACAGGTAATGAGTTATACCCATCATCGCATACATTCAAATATCCTAAAGCAGGAGAAAAAAATGCGGTCGTAACTTTAGAATTATTTAATGTTGAAAAAAGGTCTGTAAGTGGAGTAGACCTAGGAAGCTACGAATATATTCCAAGAATTCAATGGACAAACAAACCAGAGGTTTTATCTATCACAACTTTAAATAGACATCAAAATGATTTAAAATTATTTTTCTTCAATGCTAATACAGGTAACTTAAAAGTAATATTAAACGAAAAAGATGAAGCTTATGTAGATGTACAAGATAATTTAACGTTTTTAGATGATAATAGTTTTATTTGGACTAGTGAAAAAGATGGTTTTAATCACATTTATCATTACAATGAAGATGGTACGTTAAAAAATCAAATAACTAAAGGAGATTGGGATGTTACAAATTACTATGGATTAAGTAAAAGTAACAATAAGATTTATTATCAATCTGTTGAAAACGGATCAATTAATAGAGGAGTTTATGCTATCGGTTTAGATGGAGCTGGTAAAAAATTACTTACAGACAAAAGTGGACAAAGTAGTGCTTCTTTCAGTAAGAACATGAAGTACTTTATCAATACACATTCTTCTGCCACTGAAGTACCAACGTACACTTTATACAATGGAGAGGGACAAAAAATTAAAACTTTAAAGGATAATATCGATCTTCATGTAAAAATGAAAGGATATAAAATGAGTAAAAAAGAATTCTTTACTTATAATATCAATGGAAATGATTTAAACATGTGGATGATTAAACCTGCTGATTTTGATCCTACAAAAAAATATCCATTATTATTATTTCAATACTCAGGTCCTGGTTCTCAGCAAGTGGCTAATAGATGGAATTCTAGTAACGACTATTGGCACCAAATGTTAGCTCAAAAAGGTATAATTGTTGCATGTGTAGACGGACGTGGAACTGGATATAAAGGAAGAGATTTTAAGAAAGTTACTCAGAAAGAATTAGGTAAATATGAAGTAGAAGATCAAATAGCTGTTGCTAAATTTTTTGCAGGAGAAAATTATATTGATGCAAAAAATATTGGAATTTGGGGTTGGTCTTACGGAGGTTTTATGAGTACAAACTGTATTCTTAAAGGTAATGATGTTTTCTCTATGGCGATTGCTGTAGCACCTGTAACCTCTTGGCGTTTTTATGATACTGTTTATACAGAACGTTATATGACAACTCCGCAAGAAAATGCATCAGGATATGATGAGAATTCGCCAATAACTCATGCAGATAAGTTAAAAGGAGATTATTTATTAATTCATGGATCAGGAGATGATAATGTTCATGTTCAAAATACAATGAGAATGGTAAATGCTTTAGTAGCAGCAAATAAACAATTTGATTTGTTTATCTACCCAGATAGAGCACACGGAATTTACAGAGGAAAAAATACTAGACTTAATTTATTTACAAAGATGACCAACTTTGTATTAAAGAGTTTAAAAAACTAAATAATTACTAAACATTATGAATACTTCACAAAAGGATATATTGGGGCATCCTTCAGGACTTTTTTACCTGTTTTTTGCTGAATTGTGGGAGCGTTTTTCTTTCTATGGAATGAGAGCTCTATTAACCTTATATATGGTTAATGAAATTTTTAAGGCATTATCAGAAAGAGATGTGGCTGCTGCTGCTGTTTATGCATCTTACGGTTCGTTAGTTTATGCTTCAACTGTAATAGGAGGAAGAGTTTCTGATAAAATATTAGGAATGCGTCAATCTATATTCTTAGGTGGGGTTTTAATGGCTTTAGGTCATTTTGTATTGGCAATAGAAAATGATATTGCATTTTTCTTAGCTTTAGCTTTTATTGTAGTTGGTAATGGGTTTTTTAAACCTAATATATCAACATTTGTGGGTTCTTTATATGAAGATGGTGATAAAAGAAAAGATTCTGGTTTTACCATTTTTTATATGGGAATAAATATTGGAGGTTTTATAGCTCCATTACTTTGTGGATGGTTAGGAGAAGCTTATGGTTGGCATTATGGATTTGGTTTAGCAGGATTCGGAATGTTATTAGGTTTAATTTTCTTTTGGAGCGGAATTAAAAAGAACGTTTTTGGAGATAAAGGCTTACCACCTAATGAAGAAGTTTATAATAAAAAAGTTTTAGGATTGCCTCAAAAAACATTAGTTCCTGTTTTAGCTTTTCTTTCTGCACCTTTAATAGCTTATTTGTTAGCAGAATATAAAGCGATAGGTAATGGAGAGACTTTTTTAGGAGATCAAAATATAGTTAATATACTTTTTAAAGTAGTTGGAGTTATTGTTTTATTATATTTAGGTAAAATAATGATGGGAGCTACTGTAGAAGAAAGAAAAAAATTGTTTATGGCAGTTTTAATTACTTTCTTTATGACGATTTTCTGGGGTTTTCATGAGTTATCTGGAAGTGTAATTACACTTTTCGCAGATAGAAATGTTGCTCTTGATGGTGTGATGAACGCAGGTCAGACAAACTCACTTAATTCACTTGTAATAATATTATTGTCTATTCCGGTTTCTTTATTATGGACATATTTGTCTAAGAAAAAATTAAACCCAAGAACACCATATAAATTTGGTATGGGATTATTATTAGCAGGTATTAGTTTTTATATTTTGTCGTTGAGTAAAGGAGCCGCTAATGAGGAGGGAATGGTACCGTTCTTTTATTTATTAGCAATGTATTTTGTGTTATCTATAGGAGAGCTTTTCATGTCTCCAGTTGGGTTATCAAAGATAACAGATCTTTCACCTAAAAGAATTATTGCTTTTATGATGGGGATTTGGTTCTTGTCTTCTACTTATGCTTTTCAAATTGTTGGATTTATTTCAAAGGAATTAGCTGTAGAAAGTACTGAAACTAACATTGGAGGCTTGCAAACATTAGCTCTTTATACAGATGGATTTGGATTAATCGCTAAATATGCAATAGGAGCAGGAGTGTTAGTTTTATTAACTTCTCCTCTAATGAAAAAGTTAATGGGTAATGTTCACTAAAATTAAATAAACTAAGTTTTTATATGAAGAATACAGATATCGAAAATCTATTTAAAGATACAGTGTTAGGACATCCAGCAGGGTTGTTTGTGCTTTTCTTTACTGAAATGTGGGAACGTTTTTCTTATTATGGAATGCGTGCCTTATTTGTTTTATTTTTAATTAGTTCAATTACTGATGGAGGTTTCGGATGGGCTAAAGCAGATGCTTTATCATTATATGGTACCTACACTATGGGAGTGTATTTAACGCCTGTGTTTGGAGGTTTAATCGCAGACAAATTGTTAGGGTATAGATGGGCAGTAATTTTAGGAGCTTTAATAATGACCTTAGGTCATGCTGCAATGGCTGTTGAAACTCCTTTGTTCTTTTATATTGGTATTGGATGTTTAATGGTCGGTAATGGTTTATTTAAACCAAATATGACATCTATAGTGTCTTATATGTATAAAAATCATGAAGAGAAAAAAGATGGTGCATATTCTATCTTTTACATGGGAGTAAATGCAGGGGCGTTTTTAGGTATCATGTTATGTGGTTACATTGGAGAGAATTATTCTTGGTCTTGGGGATTCGGATTAGCTGGAATTTTCATGTTTATAGGTATGTTGCAGTTTTATTTTACTCAAAATATATTTGGAAACATAGGCTTGTCTCCAAAAAAAATGAAGGAATTAAACTTGAGTACTATAGGAAAAGATGGTGATCAAGATTTTGTAGAAGAAGCCTCTGAAGAAGAAGTTTCATCTAAAGTTGTTTTTGATAGATTAATAGCTGTAGGTGTATTCTGTGTTTTCACTGTATTCTTTTGGGCAGCTTTTGAGCAAGCAGGAGGTTCAATGACAATTTTTGCTGAAGAATATACACAGAGAAATTTAACAGGTATTAATAGTACGATATTTAAGTATGTAGATGCTTTATTAACAATACTACCTTTAGGGATTATAACTTATGTATTATATCTTTTGTTTAAGAAAACGTTTACAAAATTTGCTATAGGTAATATCATATTATCTATAAGTTTTGTTATTATTTGGGGAATTGTAGGATGGAAAATATATAGAGATTTTTCAAATGATAGCATAGAAGTAAATGCTACTTGGTTTGGAATTTTAAACTCTTTATTTATAATTACTTTGGCTCCGTTCTTTTCTAAATGGTGGGAAAGTAAATATAATTTATCAGGAACAATGAAATATGCTTTAGGTCTTTTACTATTGGGGCTTGGTTTTGGCTTTTTAGCAATGGGATCACAAGGAATTGTTGCAGGTGAACCAGTGGTTAAAGTAAGTATGTTTTGGTTAATTGCCGCTTATTTGTTCCATACCATGGGAGAGTTATGTATCTCGCCTGTAAGTCTTTCTTATATTAGTAAGTTAGTGCCTGCTAAATGGATAGGATTTATGTTTGGAGTTTATTATTTATTTATAGCAATGGGTAATAAATTAGCTGGAACAGTAGGAAGTTATATTGAAGAGATAGAAAAGGCATATTCAATTTCAGGTTTCTTTTTAATTTTTACAATAATACCTATCGCAGCTGGTTTAATTATAGCAGGATTAAGTCCTGTAATGAAAAAATTAATGCACGGAGTTAAGTAAACAGATTTTACTTAGAAATAATAAAATAAACCTACCAAACACAACTTGGTAGGTTTTTTTGTAAATTTGGAATACTTATTGAGACATATAGAGTATGAAAAATATTTTTTTAGTAGCTGTTTTTGTTTTATCAGCAGTAACAGCAAAAGCACAAGACGTAAACTGGATCTCTTTTGAAGAGGCATTAGAATTAAATAAGACTACCCCAAAGCCTATTTTAGTTGATCTATATACAGATTGGTGTGGATGGTGTAAGAGAATGGATGCTACTACCTATAAAAATGAAGTAATAGTGAAGTTTATAAATAACAATTACTACGCCGTAAAAATGGACGGTGAAGGGAAAAAAGATATTACTTTTAAAGGAAGAACATTTAAATTTATACAACAGGGTAAAAGTAAATATCATGAGTTAGCTGCTGCTATCATGAATGGTAAAATGAGTTATCCTTCTACAGCTTTTTTTAATCCAGAAGAACAATTAATCCAAACAGTTCCTGGGTATTTACAAAAAGAAAGATTTGAAAAAATATTAGCTTACTTTAGCGGAGAAGCCTATAAAAGTACGCCTTGGAAAGATTTTGAAAAGAACTTTAAAAGTTCATTATAATTAGAAAAATTACTCTTTTAAAATATAAGCGCCATTTTCATATGTACAATGAAATGGCGTTTTTTCTTTTTTACAAATATTTTTCCATTGTTTTATGTAGCTTTTGTAATTAGAACCGTCTGCAATAACCAATTTTGGTTGTACTATTTTTAATAATCTTGCCATGTTTAACTTAGGAGAATGTTTTAATATAATAATAGAGTTTTTTAGTTTTTTGTTAGGATATACAGCCATACTATCAATAGATATAATAAAATGATCAGAGAATTTTAGAACATCATCTTTTGCTAGAGAGTCAATTTTATTAATATTTTCTTTAGTAATATAATTTTTTAAAAACGTAGTATTACTAAATTCAGAACCTTTGTAATTTGTTAATTTCAGGGTATTTTGATTTCTAATTCCTATTACTGAGTTTTTATTTTTATGAAATACAATAAATTCTTTTTTTGATTTAATATCCTGTTTCTGATATATGTAAAAAGATTGAAGTATTAAGATGGTAAATAGTGCTTTAAATAATGTTTTCAGTTTAAATTTTTCAAATAGTAAAATTGTAAAGAGAATTAATATGTAGCAAATAATCATATTAGAAAAAGGCATGTTGATTTTCGTTATAATAAACTCTTCCTGAGAAGCGATTTTATGAATAACAAAATTTATAGTATCTATTGTTTTACCATAAAATGTAACTAAGAATTCAGGAAGAATATTAAGAAAAGCTAAAGCTAATACAATGAATCCAAGTATTAGAATAAAACTTATAAAGGGGATAATTAATAAGTTAGCTAATAAAAATAATCCAGGAAATTGATGAAAATAGTATAAGCTAATTGGTAATGTGCTTAACTGTGCTGCGATAGAAACTGTCGATAATTCCCAGAATTTATTAAAGAGAAATGATTTAGGAGTCCAAAATTTAAAAAGAATGGGTTGTATCCAAACAATTCCAAACACAGCTAAATAACTTAATTGAAACCCTAGATCAAACAAAAACATTGGTTTTACTAAAAGAATTAGTAGCATGGAGCTAATTAAAGAAAATTCAATTGGCTGATTCCTATTGATTAGCTTTCCAATTATAATAAAGGTAAACATTGTTGTAGCTCGAACTACGGATGGTGATAAGCCTGTAACAAAAGCAAAAAACCATAAGAATGTTATTATAATTAGAGCTCTTGTTTTATTTCCATTTTTAAAATATAATAATGGTTTAAATAAAAAATTTAGTAAATAATATATAATTCCAATATGTAAACCTGAAATCGCCAAAATATGAATCGCACCAGCTTTTGTGTAACTTTCTTTTAATTCAGAAGAAATTTCTTGTCTTTGTCCTAATAGTAAGGCGTTTATAACGCTAAGCTGATCTTTTGTAAAAGAATATTGTTTTAGTTTTTTTTGTAAAGTGTTTCTTATAGTTAAGGCGAACTTTGAAAATGAAATACTATAATTCTTGTCTATTATGAAGTTTTTATCGTTTAAATATAACTGGTGAATTATTCCTTTTTTTTTCATGAATTCGGCATAATCAAAATCATGTGGGTTTTTAGCTTTAGATATTAAGTTTAATTTTGGGTTAGGAATGATTAGTCTATTAAAAAAAATAGAATCAGTTCTTATCGAATTGTCTACATTAAAAATCAGTTTTCCACAAGAATTATTTTGATCTATTTGATTTACTTCAGCAATAAACCTCTTATGATATTTATTTTGTTTTAACTCCTCATTAATATCTATTATAATAGTGCTTTTAAGAGAATAAAAATTCATGTAGAATTTTTTTGAATTCATGTTATTTGAAACAAATTCACAAGTGATTCCTAATATTATAAAAAGAATTATTAAGCAAGACTTAAAAAAAATAACTTTTTTTAAGGTGTTAAAAACAATAATAAAAATGATGATGAGAATTGTTATTCCCAAACTAAGAGATAAATAATTAGAAGATAAAATAGTATAAGTATGTTGTATGTATATACCTAAAACAACACATAGCAAAATGTGCATAGGTATGTACCTAAGTAATTTTTTCATAGCGGGGTAAAGTTAATAATTTAAAATGAAAAGATTTCTTTGTTAATAAAACTTCTTTTCGAACTATTATGACCTGATGATGAAAAAATGTTTACTTATTAAATGAATACTATTAATATATTTTTTAAAAAAAGAGCAACCAAATTACTTTGATTGCCCTTTTTATATTTTTTACAATTTTATTTATTCATCTTCTAAAGAAAATTCTATAGGGAATTGATATTTTGTATTTACTCTTTTATAGTCTCTGTAACCTGCTTTTAATTTAGGTAATTTTTCAACAAGTTTTTTTGCTGCAATCTCTAAAACTTCACCGTCTTTTGGTCCTTTTGCTTTTATATTAACAACATCTCCTTCAGAATTTATAATAAAAGAAACGTATACTATTCCTTCAATATTATTATCTAAAGCATCTACAGGATATGCAAAGTTTTTTATAACATGTTTTTTTAATTCATTGGCAAAACAATCAAAAGAATCATCGAAGTTTGAAAAACACTCTTTAAAAGTTGGAGTTCTTTCTAGTTCATCAAAAGTGTAAACTTCATCAAGGTCTATTGTATTAACTTTCTTTCTAATGTTTGTTTTTTTTACTCCAGGTATATCAAACATTATTTTTAAAGTATATTGTACGTTTACTTTTACTCCACTTTGTTTTCCGGGGATAAATTTAGGTAGTTTATTAACGATTCTGTTAGCTTCGTCTCTTAGTTCTTCGCCTTTATAAGGGAATAAAGTATTGGTAATTTTTGAGTTTCCTTCTTTGTCAATAACAAAATTAACTAAAACTCTTCCTTGAATTCCTTTGTTGTAAGAGCTATTTGGGTACTGAAAGTTGTTTTTAATATGTTCTGTGATTTTGCTTTTAAAACATTTATTTTGTTTCATTATTGCTACATCTTCACATGATTCAAATAAAGGGATTTCATCAACATTAAAAAAAGAAATAGCATTTGAAACGTTAGTTCCTTCAAGAGTTAGACTATTAACAATTTGCGTTTTCTTTTTTACTTCTGAAATTTTTTTAGAAAAATTATTATTAACACCTTTTACCAAATCTTTTTTTCTTCTAATTCTTCTTCTTGATGTTACTTGAAAAGATACTTTTTTGTTTTTCTTTTTATCATTACTCTTTTCAATAGTACATTTAGTGATACTATTTAAATCTAAAGCAGGTTCGTTTTCTGGGGTATCACAAGTTTGTGATTGTTGAGCATAAAAAAATGATGAAAAAAATAATAAAAGAGCCGAAAATTTTGTTTTCAAAATAATCTAAATTTAGGGGTTGGGGCGGCAAATATATAAGTTTTTTTTTGTTAGATTTTAATTTTCAATATCTTAATGTTTTTTTAAAATACCAAAGGTAAAAATTACATAAAATTAACATTTATGTTTAAATAAAAAGGAATAGCCCTTTGTGAGAACTATTCCTTTTTTGAATATTTGTGATTTAAAAATTAGGCTAAATTTACAAATAAACCTTCTTCAGTTTTTTCAACTTTTGCCAGATTATTTTTAGTTAATCCTTTTATTGTTTTATCCCATTTCTTATTGCTTAAACCAGATTCAGATTTAAGATCGTTTAAAGCTATTTTTTCTGCTTTTTGTAGAATAGCAAGAACGGCTTTTTCATCATCATTTAACTGAACTGTTGGAGCTTTTTTCTCCGGTTTCATTTGTGGGAAAAATAATACTTCTTGAATAGAAGGATTGTTTGTTAAATACATGATTAAACGATCCATTCCAATACCTAGCCCAGAAGTAGGAGGCATACCATACTCTAATGCACGGATAAAATCTTGATCAATAAACATAGCTTCATCATCTCCTTTTTCAGATAGTTTTAATTGATCTTCAAAACGTTCACGTTGATCGATAGGGTCATTTAATTCAGAATATGCATTTGCAATTTCTTTACCACAAACCATTAATTCGAAACGCTCAGTTAATTCAGGATTATCTCTGTGTTCTTTACAAAGAGGTGACATTTCTTTAGGATAATCTGTAATGAAAGTAGGTTGAATGTAATTTCCTTCACATTTTTCACCAAAAATTTCATCAATTAATTTTCCTTTCCCCATGGTTTTATCAACCTCAATACCCATTCCTTTAGCAGCTTCGAATAATTCTTTTTCAGACTTGCCGTTAATATCAAAACCAGTAAAGTGTTTGATAGAATCTGCCATAGTAACACGTGCATAAGGAGCTTTAAAATCTACTTCATGTTCTCCAAAAGTAGCTTTCGTAGTTCCGTTTACAGCAATAGCACAATGCTCTAATAATTTTTCAGTAAACTCCATCATCCAGTTGTAGTCTTTATACGCTACATAAATTTCCATTGCAGTAAATTCAGGATTGTGAGTTCTATCCATTCCTTCGTTACGGAAGTTCTTTGAAAATTCGTAAACACCATCAAAACCACCAACAATTAATCTCTTTAAATATAATTCGTTAGCAATTCTCATGTATAGAGGAATGTCTAAAGAATTATGGTGTGTAATAAATGGTCTTGCAGCTGCTCCACCTGGAATTGGTTGTAAAATTGGAGTTTCTACTTCAAAATAACCAGCATCATTAAAAAACTGACGCATAGCATTAAAAAGTTTAGTTCTTTTTACAAATACTTCTTTTACATGTGGATTAACAGCTAAATCAGCATAACGTTGACGATAACGCATTTCTGGATCTGTAAATCCGTCGTAAGTATTTCCTTCAGCATCAACTTTAGGTAACGGCAAAGGTTTTAAAGCTTTACTTAATAATTTAAAATCTTTAACCATTACAGTAGTTTCACCTACTTGAGTTTTAAATAACTCTCCTTCAATTCCTACAAAGTCACCAATATCTAATAACTTTTTATAAACTTCATTATATAAAGTTTTGTCTTCTCCAGTACAAATTTCGTCACGGTTAAAATATACTTGAATTCTTCCGTTACTATCTTGCAATTCAGCAAAAGAAGCTTTTCCTTGAATACGACGAGACATTAAACGTCCAGCGATAACAACCTTTTTTCCTTCTTCAAATTTCTCTTTAATTTCCTTTGAATTAGAATCTAATGGAAATAGATCTGCTGGATATGGATTAATACCTAACTCACGTAATTTAGTTAGCTTTTCTCTACGTACAATTTCTTGTTCTGATAATTGCATTGATATTCGTTTTATATAATTGAAATTAAAGGCGCAAAGATACAATCAATTGTAGTATTAAACAATTTAGTTTTTTGTGATTTGAAATTTTTTTAAAAAAAGTTTTGATATATAGTTTGAAAGTATTTATATTTGCAGGCTGTTTTATTTTAAAGCAGCGTTTAGTTGTGTTGTTCGGCAAGAAATTGCCAAGGTTTTGTTAACCAATGGAAAGCTTCCCTGAAACGGGTTGCTTTTTTTATTTGTACTAAAATGTAAAAATAGCAGCTTTATATTCCCAAAGTTTCACAAAAAACAAGACAAAGAAAATTGATGCAGCTATAAATTTAATTCCTGTTGAAGCTAAGAAACCTAAAAATGCACCGAATGATGCTTTTAGAGCTTTATTAGTGTCTTTTCCATCAAAAACTACTTCACCTAGAAATGCTCCACTAAAAGCTCCGATTAAAATTCCGAAAGGAATAGGAGATAGTAAGCCTACAATTAATCCTATTGTTGTTCCGTAGGCACCGTATTTAGATCCACCAAATTTTTTAGTACCTAATGCAGGTATAAAATAATCTAAAATAAAGATAGCTAATGCTACAAATAATGTGATACCAAGAAATGTCCAGTTTTGAGGAATCGCTTTAGTTAAATGTAAAAGTAATAATCCGACCCAACCTGTTACAGGACCTGGTAGTACTGGTAAAAAGGAACCAATTATTCCTAAACAAATAAAAATGAATCCTAAAAAAGTTAATAAAATATCCATCATTGTATATGACGACATTATTAATGAAATGTTACTATATAACTAAAAAATTAGTTTAAACTAATTTTTTAGTTATATTTGTAGGGGTCAAATAAAAAATTGATATGAAGCGAGTTGTGTTTTTATTAAGTGGAATAGTTCTTTTTATTGCTTGTGGTAACGATTTAAACAGAGTGGTAGGAGTACATGATAAAATAAACTTTGAAAAATTTAAAAATCAAGAATTAGATAAATCCTATAAGAATTTATTGAATCCTAATAACACAACTGAAGAAGAATATATAGCTGTAATAAATTCATGGAAAGAGTATCACACAAAAGTGAGTTCAATTTTACAAGAGAATAATTTTTCGTGGGGAATAAAAGATTCGTTGATTACGATATTCAACAAAATTTATTTTAATAAAAAAGGTAAAGTAAATCACATTTTAGTTAATGTAAAAAATGAAAAAATAAGTGATGAAACAAAATCGGCCTATATAACATTACTTAGTAACCATATAAATGAGTTATCAATAAACATAAAAAGAGCAAATCACTTTGCACAATGTGGCAAGATAAAATATAAGAATTATGAGTAAACAATTAACTAAAGCAGAAGAACAAATAATGCAAGTTTTGTGGGAATTAGAAGTTGCTTCTGTTAAAGAAGTTATTGAACAATTAACAGAACCAAAACCAGCTTATAATACGGTTTCTACAATTATAAGAATTTTAGAAACAAAAGAATTTGTAGGCCACAAAGCTAAAGGAAGAGGTTATGTTTATTATCCGCTTGTTAAAAAAGAAGACTATAGTAACCAGAGTATACATAAATTAATGAATGGGTATTTTGGAGGGTCATTTAAGAGTTTAGTTTCATTTTTTATGAAAGAAAATAAAATGGATCTTAAAGAATTAGAGAGTATTTTAAAAGAGGTAGATAAGAATAAAAAACAGTAATCATGCTTACATACATCATTCAAGTAGTTTTATTTCAAGCTTTATTTTTAGTTATATATGATTTTGCTTTTAGTAAAGAAACATTTTTTACTAAAAATCGATGGTATTTAATTGGTACGATGATTTTATCTTTTTTGTTACCATTAATCAAAATAACAACAGTTAAAGAAACTATTACAAAAGAATATTTAATCTTGTTACCAGAAATAATTCTATCGCCAGAGAGTGTAATAGAAAAACAAGAATGGTATCAATCTATCGATTATTTAGATTTTGTTTTTTGGGGAGGATTACTGTTGTTTCTCACTATTTTTTTAATCAAAATAGTACAGCTGATCAACTTAGTTTATAAAAATAATGTTATAAAAAAAGAAGGTTACAGTTTGGTTTTAATACCTAAGACTACAAAAGCATTTTCGTTTTTCAATTTTATATTCTTAGGAGAAAAAATTTCTGATGAAAAAAGAGAAAAAATCATAGCACATGAGTTGGTGCATATCAATCAAAAGCATTCTTTGGATTTACTCTTTTTCGAAATTTTAAAAATCGTAATGTGGTTTAATCCTATAGTAAGAATTTATCAAAAAAGAATCACATTAGTTCATGAGTTTCTGTCAGATGAAATTGTAAGTAAAACTGCAAATCAAGGCAACTATATCAATAATTTATTATCTGAAGTTTTTCAGGTACAAGAGATGTCGTTTGTCAATCAATTTTATAAAAATTCATTAATAAAAAAGAGAATAGTTATGATGACAAAAAGTAGATCAAAACAAAGTAAGCAATTAAAGTATTTAGTTTTAATACCTGTTTTAATAAGTATGTTGTTTTATACTGCTTGTTCAGAAAAAGAAAGTATATCTATTACACCAGTTTTAGAGACTCAGAAAATATTTACAAGTTTAGATAAAGAACCTGTAGAAACAGATCGACTAAGTTATATGGATTTTTATATGGGTGATAAATTACCTAATACAAAAGAATATTCAATAGAAGAATTGATAGAGGAAGAAAAAGAAGAGTTTTTAGCAATGACAGAAAAATTTAAAGATAATAGCACTATAAAACTAAAAATTTTCGAAGGATTAAACCATAGAAAAGTAGTAGCACTTTCACTTTTTATTAAAAAATCAGAATTAGGAAAGTATGAAAGAAAACAAGGAGATTTAGTTCCTATGGCTGAGTTAGATGTTTATCCTACTTTTCCTGGTTGTTCAAATGGGGATAAAGATTGTTTTACAAAAAGTATGATCTCATATGTGAAAGAAAATTTTGATGTTTCACTAGCCGATAATTTAAATTTAAAAAAAGGAAGACAAAGAATTTTTGTGAAATTTAAAATTTCAAAAACTGGTATTATAGAAGATATTAAAGTAAGAGCTCCACATCCAGATTTAAAATCTCATGCAGAACAGTTAGCAAAAAATCTTCCACAAATGAAACCAGGAATGAAAGATAATGAAACTGTAAATGTAGGTTATGTTTTACCAATTACATTTAATATTCAATAAGATGAAATTGGGGAAATTTTTACTGTGTTTTTTATGTAGTTTTTATATTAATTCACAACAAATTCCAGATAGCTTATATGTGCCAAACATAACTAAAGAAAAGAAAAATACAATTGTGTATGTAGATGCAGCTCATAATAATTTTCATACAATAAGTAATCGATTTTATCCTTTTGCTAATGTTTTAAGAAAATCAGGATATAAAGTAGAATCCTTTACAGAGAAGTTTTCTAAAAAGTCATTGGCAAATATCAAATTGTTAGTTATTTCAAATGCATTGCATGAAAATGCAAGAGGTCCGTTTGTAATTCCAACACCAAGCGCTTTTAGCAAAGAGGAAATAAATACGATTAAAGATTGGGTTAAAAAAGGAGGAGCTTTGTTTTTAATTGCAGATCACATGCCTTTTGCTGGAGCAAGTGAAGAATTAGGTAAAACATTCGGGTTTCATTTTTATGATAGTTTCTTATTGGATGAAGATATGAGAGGTATTTTCGATTTTAATAAAGAAAATAAGATGTTAGCAGATCACGATTTAACTAATGGAACAGGGAAATTTAAAAAAGTAAAGTCTATAAGAACTTTTACTGGTCAAGCATTTAAAATTCCAAATAAAGCAATTTCAATTTTAAAAACTACTGAAAAGCAAACTGTTTTTTTACCAGATACAATGTGGAGATTCAATAAAAATACCAAACGTTTTCCGGCAAAAGAACTATCACAAGGAGCTGTTATGAACGTAGGAAAGGGTAGAATTGCTGTTTTTGGAGAAGCCGCAATGTTCACCGCTCAACTTGCAGGAAGAAATCGTTTTAAAGTAGGAATGAATTCACTAGAGGCATCAGAAAATTATAAATTATTGTTGAATTTAATCAGTTGGTTAGCAAAAGAATAATAAGGTGTTTCACATTATAAATTTATTAAAGTACATGAAAAAGAGAGTTTTAATTGTTTTAATTGTTATGCTATTTACAAAAGCTGAAGCACAGACTTCAGCTTTTGAAACAATAGATAATTTAATAGAATTAGGTAGATATAAAATTGCATTACAAAAACTAAAAAGTTTACCATCGTCATTTGAAAAAGAAACTAGAATGGCTAAACTATTTGATGTTTTAGATGATTACAATAAGGCGATATTACATTACAAAAAAGCCTTAGCAATAAAAGAAGATTATAAGATTAAAGTTAAGTTAGGAAAATCGCTTTTAAAGGAAAAAAGAATAAAAGAAGTCGTAACTCTTTATGAGGAAATTTGTGAAAAAGATCCTGAGAATTTGATAGCAAAATATACTTTAGGAAAAAGATACATACAATTAAGAAAGTATGAAAAAGCCAAAACTATTTTCGAAGATTTAATTGAAAAAGATGGTGAAAATCCTAATTATTACTACCAATTGGCATTAACTACGCCCGAGTATAAGAAAATTTTTAAACGAATAGATAATTATTTAATGGCATATAAATTAGATAATTCGCATTTTAAATCAATAGAAAAATTAGCTAAAGGTTTTACAACAATAAAAGATAGAGACTCAGCAATGCTTTTTGTGAACAAAGGATTGAAATTAAGACCCAATCATATCGATTTAAATCGACTTAAAATTAATCGATTATTTGCTAAGAAAAAGTATGATAAAAGTATAGCTTTATTAAATCATATCGATAGTGTTCAACCTAAAGAACGATATACTCATATTATGTTGGGAAGATGTTATTTTAATCTTGAAAATTACGATGAAGCAGAAAAGCATTTCAAATTAGCAAGTAATTTAGATGATGAAGATTTTAAAAGTTCAATTTACCTTGGAGATATTGCCATGATTAAAAAAGATACAAGACAAGCAATGTTTCATTATATAAGTGGTACTAGTAGAGGAAAAAGAAAGAGAGATAGAGCTTATATGGGGTTAGCTAATGTTTTTACAGAAATGAAAATGCCGAAAAAAGTATTAGACGCTTATAAAAATGCTGTGAATGAAAATCACAAAAATTATAAAGCACTTTTTGGGTTAGCCAAACAATCTGATTTGTATTATAAAGACAAAAAGATAGGCTATAAACTCTACAAAAGATATCAAGAAAGATTTGCAGGAAAAGATACGATCGCAGATAATTATATAAAAAGTAGATTAAAAGAGATAAAAAAAGAGTATTTCTTAAAAGGAGAAGAAATAGAATAGCTATTTTTTCCTATTTTCACTCTAAAATTCTTAACGAGTGATTTTTAGAACCATTATTTTTTTTGCGATCATGTTGTGTTGTATTTCTTGTGAATACATATCTGGTGGTAAAAAAAATGATGGTGTTTTAAACGATACTATTGTCGATTTTTCTACCGTTGATGTTTCTCCGGCTTTTAAAGAATGTGAAAGACTTTTAGATAGTGATAAAACAAACTGTTTTCGAGCTAATATCAGACAAAAGTTTACCAAAGCATTACAATCATTTAATATATCTACTCACGATGAAATAAATGAAACGATTACTGTCGTTTTGGTGATTGGAAATACAGGTAAGATGGAAATCAGTGATATTTATATTTCAGAAGTTATCGAAGAAAAATTACCTGAATTACCTCAAATATTAGATTCTATAATAACTCAAATGCCAAATTTACTTCCAGCAACAAAACGAGGAATTCCTGTTACTACTCAGTACGAATTACCTATAGAAATTAAAACAAAAGAATAAAATGCTTTTTTTTGAGTTATAACTACAAAAATTGATGTAAAGAAAGCAGATATACATTTTTTAAAAGAATTTGTAGTCAGTTCAATTACATTTGAATTAAAATTATACTGATGAAATTATTTTGGAAAACTACATTAGTGATCATTTTCATGATTTTAGCTGTAAGCTGTAAAACTAAAGAAGCTAATGCTAATGTGAATTTAAGTCTTAATACAGATATTACAACTAAACTTAAAGAGAGAGTAAATAAAGAAATTGAAAAAGAATTCGATTCAAAATTTTTATCTAGAGGTGAATTAGTCATTAAAAAAAAGGAAGTATTAATTTTCGATTTCAATGAAGATGATCTATTAGATGGTGTTGCGTTTCTAAGTTTTTTTAGTGCAACAGATAATTCTTTTAAGAGATCTATTATCATGTATTATAAAAATGATGGAAAACAACTTATTTTAAAAGATAAAATAAAGAAAGATTACTGTGTGTTTCCAGAAAAAAATGCAATAAAAAATATTCAATTTGAAGCAACCCCAAAAATATATGCAAGTCAAGTTAAACCTAATGAATTAGGTATAATTGATGAGTCTTTAAAACAAGAAAGTATTATTTCTTTAACTAATGAGAAATTAATTTACGGTGAAGTTATAAGTTCAGATCATTATGATGTTAATAATTCTCATAAAGTAGAGCAAGAAAGTTATTATAAATATACTTCAGCAGAAAGCGGACTTATATATAGAGATAAACCAGATGGAAAAGTATTAGGAAAGTTTCCTTACGGAAAAGAAGTTCATGTGATTGGAAAAACAGGGTTGAAAAAGACAATTTATGATCAAGGAAAAGAAGTAGAAGGTGAATGGGTTGAAGTTGCATTGGATGAATATTCTGAAAAGAAAGCTTTTGTATTTGATGGTTATTTAAAAGAAATACATGAATTAGATCGACAAAAATTGATAAAAGTTGCACCAGTTGTATTCGAAAAGAATCGAAAAAAAGGGTTAATCCTTCCTGGAACATACAAGGTTTTTAATCAAAAATTAAAACATACAAGCGATATTACTTTAGATGGTATAAGTGAAGTTTATGTGATTAAAAAAACAAAATATAAACGTCCTTTACAGTCGAATCAAAAGTATTGTGAATGGGCAAATTATGTAGAGGTCATTTTAGCAAGAGAACATTTTATTTTATTTGGCGAAAATATCATCTCAATATCTTCAACTGAAGAAATTGAACTTTCCGAGAATAAAAAAGTTGCTTTAGTATTGGGTGAAAATTACACAATTGGAGCTTCAGACGAAGATGGACTTACAAGCTGTGATGATTATAGTAATGTTTTTTTAAAAACTGGAAATAGGTACGAAGTACTGTATCATAAACCTGAAAAAGTAGGGGATAAGTTGGTTGCAAAAGTATTTGTTCATGATGAAGGTATGGGTGAACGAATATCTGAAATCAAAGTAGAAGACAATACTATTCTTTTGCATATAGCGCAAGGTTTCCAAGAAGGAACAGGTTCTTATAAAATGAAAATTTTCAAACAAGATAAATGGTACTGTACAGAAACCGATCATAAAAGAGAATATTAATAAGGAAAATAGATTGTACTTAAAGCAATAAGTAACATAAAAGGTCCAAAAAAGAAAAGCAAAGCGATAGTTAACCAAATTATCAGCTTTGTTTTACTGAAATTTGATGGATTATTTTTCAAAAGCAATTCGTTTACTTCATCAAGAGATAAATTCATAATACTTTCTTTAGAGATATTTTGATCAATCAAGCCATGATATTTTAATCCTTTTTTATAGCCTTTAATAACTTCTTTTGGATGGATTAAAAAACTAAACCCCATTGCCCAAATACTCATAATTCCAATAGGAAAGTGTTTCCACATTCCAGTAGCAATTTCCCAGCCAGCAATATAAGCTTCACCTTTCCATGTCGTATCACAATCAAATAAAACATGTTGAATATCGTGTATATAAATAACTTTTTTTCTAAAATCTGAATTAGGTAATTTTAAAGAGAAATATTTGAATTGAAGTGAGAAAAAATCTTCATTTTCACCACCTTTTTCTGCTAAATTATTTTCAGTATAAAATCGATCTAATTTTTGAGCAACTGTCATAGTTATGAAACTTTTAATGTCGTGTTTATAAACTATAGTAAAGTTATATATCGTAAATGAAGAACATCTTGACAATTATCAAGAAATTAATTTAAAGTTATGATGTGTCAAAACAATTTAATGTATTAGTTTTGAGCTCAATTAACTCAAATTTAAATTATGAAAAGAATTGCTTATTTACTATTAATTGCCTTAACTCTAATGTTTTTAACGAGTTGTGAAGTTGAATGGGAAACAAAATTCAATAAAGATGGAGGTGGAAAATATAGTATGATTATGGATATGTCTGCTATGATAGAAATGACAGCTGGAATGCAGAGTAACAAAAAAAAGAAGGAAAATGAATTAAAAGATACTGTTATCGACTTTTCTAAAATTTTGTTAGAGAAAAAGGATAGTATAGCAAAACTTCCTGCAGATGAACAGAAGAAATTAAAAGAATTAGAAGATTTAAAAATTACTATTGATGCAGATACAGCGATTAATAAAGCTATTGTTAGAATCGATTATGATTTTGATGATTTAGAAGATTTAAAATCTGTTGGAAAAAAAATGAGATTAGCAGACCTTGATAAGTTTGTTAAAATGGGAAGCAAAGGAAAAGCGAAGAAAGAAAAGGAAGATGAGGTAGAAGAAAAAGAAGATGAAAAATTTCCAGCAATTACTGATATGCTAAATATTGAGTATTCGGATAAAAAATTCGTTTCTAAATTATCTGAAGAGGCTTCAAAAGAGATAAAGAAAAATTCTGGTGATGATAATCCTTTTGCAAGTTTAATAAAGTTTAAGGTTAGGTATATTTTCCCTCATAAAATAAAGAGTGTAAGTAACGAAGACGTTAGAATTTTATCAAGTTTTAAAGGAATAGAATTTAATGTAAGTGTTGCAGATTTAAGTGAAAATCCAGATTACTTAAATGTCGAGGTAGAGTTCGAAAAGTAATACAACTATAAAACCAAAATATTGAAAGACCTGTGATGTTATAAAATTTCACAGGTCTTTTTATGTTCCAATAAATATTGTTCAAGTTATTTTAGCGATTCTTATTTAGCTGATCTCTTTGTGTTTTGCATTCTATAATTTTTTTAATCGCATTATCATTATTCGGATTTAAGCTTAACGATTTCGCGTAATTTTTTATGGAATTATTCCAATCTTTTTTATCAAAATAAGCTTCTCCTAAGCTATCATAAAGATCAAAGTCATTAGGCATTAATGAAATCCCATAGTTAAAAATTTTAATAGCTGTTTCTGGATCTTTTTTGTCTTTTAACCATTCATACCCTATAACGTTTATTCCCCAATTTAATCCCTTGTTTTTTAATTCTTCTTCAGAATACTGTTCAGGATTCATTTTTTCTTGAAGGAATAAAACAGGATTTTTAGCATCATTATATTTGGTATAATGTTTATAAGCTATCGATTCTTTATTCTTCTTAAATAAGTCAATCATCATTGTTTTATGATTTCCTTTTTTTAATTCCTTTTTCAAATCTATTTCTACATATTCACTAAAATCAGTGTATAAATAAACTCTAATTTTAAGTGAAGTTAAATCATAAATTGTCGAAAACTGTGTGGCAGTAACTTCCGAACTTTCAGTTTTCATATGATTCATAACCTGACTACAATAATCTAAATTGGCTTTAGCTTCTGTTGTTTTTAAAAATTCTAAACCTTTCTGAAACCTAGGAATATCAACTTCTTCAACAGACTTTATTTGAGAGTAGTAAAAGTTTGAAAATGATTTTTCTTCATCATCTCCTATAATTAATAATTCGCCTTCAACAATTAAATATGTTCCAGATTGATCTACAAAAACTAACATACTGCTAGAAAGAAAGCTTAAATCGATAGTTTCTAAGTATTCTTTAACTTCTTCAACATTGGCCATAGTTTGCATGATATTTCTAATGGCTTTAACAATTGATAGTTTAGTTTTTCCTTCGGTATTTGTAATAGGTAATTCTGAATTTGCAAAGCCATCAAATACTAAACCAGCTTCATTTATAGCGCCTTGAGCAAAATTATTGATTCTACCCATGTACATTACGCCAAACTTTTTATCTCCAGCGTTCTCAAACCAAAACTGATTATTCGGACTTAGAAAATCTTCGTTATTACCAACAAATGTTTTTCCGTTTTTAGTTATTTTATACATACTACATGTATGTCCAATACTGGGATATAATAAAACACTAATTAGTAGAGTAAGAATGAATTTATTTTTCATTTGGTAGTCTTTGATATAAAGACTACGCTTTTTTTTAGTTGTTACTCTTTTTCAAATACTGAGATTAAATTTTATAAAAAGTACGGGCACCCCACACCAAAAGTGTGGTTTACCCGTACTATATTTTAAGCTGATAATTATATTTTTATTTCAAAACTGTCTATGAAGAAGAATGCCATTTTGTTATTTATTTTTTTAAAGTCGATAATAATATTTTCGCAAGAGGAAAAGGAGAGTGTTTTTCTTTTTTTTGATAAAAATGATAAAAAAAAGTGTGCCATAGAAGGAGAATCTACCTATAAAAATCCTAAAGGAAAATATTTAGCAAACAAATTTGAAAAGAAGAAAGAAAAAAAGAGAATACTTTTTAATATCTGTGATGAGAGATTTTCTTTTAATAGAAATTCAAAAATAGACACATGTGATATCAAAAACTTGAATGAGCTAAATATTAAAAGTTTAGAATACATAAAAAACAAGTACAACAAAGGAAGAGAATTTAAACATCATGTATTTGAAAAGATAAATATTGTAGAGAAAATTTCTGATACGAAAATAGTTAAATATTATGATGTTTATTGGATTGGAGCTTGGGTAGAAGATTAGCAAATTTTAAGTTAACTAGAGGTATTATTTAGGATGATATAATTAAAGTATGAGACAGTTTTTTTGTTTTTTGTATTAATAAGTTAATATAAGTTTAGCACAAACCAAGTATATCTTATTTGAAGGTAATTCCAAAGAGTATTTTGTAAAAGAAGTAGGTAATGGAAAAACAGCAAGCGAACTAAAATTCAGAAAAGAAGTGAAAAGTAAAAATGAGATACATTTTTATATTAAAAAGGCAACTGTTTATTTTTAAAGGAGAAGAGAAAGGTTTAAGTATGTTAAATAAAGAAGATTTTAGTAAAATTAAATTTGATAATTTTTAAGAGCTTAAAGAAAAGGTTGATTATAATAATCTATTATATCCTTATAAAGTATTTTCTGATATTGAACTTGTAGAGAATGAAAACTTTTTGATAAAAAATACAAAGTGAAATGGAAGTATTATATAGAATAACAAATAATATTTTCGATAAAGAATGTAATTAGATGGGTAAAAATATTTTCATAATACTGGTTTGTATTTTATTAAGTTGTTGTAAATCCTCTTTCGATTACAAAGAAGCAGATAAAAATACATTATTTGTACTTTTTGAAGAATCTGTGGAAACAACTAAATCATATTCGTTGTTAAAAAATGAAAAGAAAGAAGTGTTTAAAAACCCTTTGTTTAATTATTCATTCAGAAATACTAAAATAAAAGACTTTACTTTAAACTGTCCTGCGTTTTTTTCATTTGATGATATGTTTAACAATACTAATAAAAGCAAGGTTTTTACCATACATAAAAGTTTTTTGAGAAATAATTTTATTATTGATAGAGACTATATTAATACTTTTGGTTTAGACAAGGTATTTGACATGTTAGCAAAAAGTTGCACAATTTTTGTAATAGATAAATCAGAAATTAAAGACAACAAAATAACTTTAAGGGAAGCTAAATTAATTTATCCTGTTGAAGAATAATTACGTTTTAAAGTTCATTTTTAAAGCAGAATAAAACTCTTTTTTATTTGCATTCTCTGGTAAACCTGCTACTTGTCCGTCACCCAATTCCATGATAATCCATTCACCAGTTTTCTTTTGTGCTATATCCATAGTAAAAAAATTACTTTTAATCTTTAGAGCTAATTTTTTAAATTCATTAAAATCAATTTCTGAAGTTCCATAATCGCCTTCATCCCAATAATTAAAAACTTGAATCATCTTTTTATTTCCGAAGAAAATTCGAAACTCTTTTGTTAAAGGCATTCCACTTTTAGAATGTTCAGTTAAAAACTCTAATTCTTTAAAAGCTCTAAATACGATACCTTCATTCAAAGTATTTCCTCGCAGTTTTATAAAATTATGTACAATAGTTTTAACGTTGTTTGAATCGGAAGCATTAGGAATAAAACAAGCATCTTCCCAATGATGTTTTTCAGATTTTACATAATCTTTTACAATAATTGGTGATTTATCAAAATCTTGTGCTAGTTTTAAAATAGATACATCAGTGAGATCTGTCGTCCAATTAGATTTTGGAGTTTTCGTTTTTATAATGTCATATGAATTCGGAAGGTAATGACAATGTTTATAAGATTCTGGATCATTAATAAGTTTTATATTTTTCTTTAAAAGTCCTTCATACAGATTTTCATATTGTTGTGGAGTTATCATCCAACCTCTGTAGAAAGCTGTTTCTATTTTCTCTTGGTTTGGAACGAATTTTAACGCTGTATTTAATTCATTTTCTACTAAAGCCTCATAGCTAATTAAAGAAAAATTAAAGCCTAAATCTACAGCTATATTTTTCTCTTCTTCATAATCTGGTTCTATAGTTTTAGAATCGAAAACAGCATCACAAAATATAATTCTCATAACTGTAAATTCAATTTATAGTTCTGCTTGTAGATTTTTTAATCTTGATAGATCATCAAAACTTGCAATAATTTTTTTTCCATTTCTAGAAGCTATAATTGTATTGTTTTCTGATGAAATATCTAACTTTCTACTTTCCATATAGCTAATGAAACTAGCTTTATGATCTAATTCTATAGCTCCAATAAGTTGAGGAAAAGTAGTTGGTATTTTTTCTAATTGATCAAATTCAATTTTAGGTATTGTCTCAGAGTTTATAGCAATAACCATTGTTCCTTGTCCGTAATTCGCACAGAAATAGGCGTCAGCATTTAAAAGACCGACAGCAATCATTCCCATTTTGTGTTCAAAACCTTCTTCAACATAAAAATGACCATCGGTAAATTCTTCTATTTGATGCTTTTCTCCGAAGCTTTTTAATTCATTAGCTTTTACTAATAAATTTTCTGGAATTCCACTTTTAGTATTAGCCCAGCCCCACATCCAAGAATAATCATTAAAAGAAAGTGAACCAATTACTTGAATAGGAAAGCTAAGTTCACCAAAAAATAATTTACCTTCATTTAAGTTGATGTTCCAAGAAGAACCACCAGTAATTTCATTAAAAATAATTTGCTTTTCGAAAGATAAACCAGCATTCTCATGAAGTAAATCAGTAAAACTTATACCATTTTTTTTATGTGTATTTTCAGTTTCTAGTTTTGGAGTTTCAGTTGTTTCTTTTTTACCGAATAATTTTTTAAATAATCCCATGATGTTACGTTAATACAGTTTCATAATTATTTCCCTCTAATTCTACTAAAAGTTTCTGGAGTCATGCCTAAAAAAGAAGCCAAATGTTTGGCCGGAACTCTATTAAATAGTTCTGGTTTTTTGGCAAATAAATCGTCATGTCTTTCTTGAGAAGTATGTAATAATAAACTATCTAAACGTTCTGCAAGATTTATGTATAGTTTTTCTAAAAACAAGCGACCTAAATGCTCTAACTTATGACTTTTAGCGGAAAGTTCTTCTAAATCTTCTCTGGCCACCATAAAGCAAGAAATGTCTTCAATCGCTTCAATGTTGTATTTGCTTTTTTTACGTTGAATAAAACTATCTATCGCAGTGATACTTTCTTGTTCAGAAGCAATATGAACAGTAATGTCTTTTCCGTCTCTAAAATAAAATACACGACCAATTCCTGATATCAGAATGTAAAAGTGCTTACAAATACTATTTGCAGGATGAATTAACTCCCCTTTTTTAAACTCTTTATAAACTGCAATTTTCTGTAAAGCATCAGTGATTTCTCCGTGTTGTAATAAGAATTCAGCATTTTTAAGAAACTCTTCCATAGTTATAGCAATTCATTTAATTCTTCTATAAAATCACGTTTATTAGATAATCTAGGAACTTTATGTTGTCCACCTAACTTACCTTTTGTTTTTAGCCAATCGTAAAACAAACCTGTACGAGCTTGGTGAACTTTAGGCATATTCAAAGTCATGTTATTGTATCGTTTTGCTTCGTAATCTGAATTACAATTTTTTAAAGCATTGTCTAGAATTTCAGTAAAAAAATGTAAATCTTGAGGTTGTTTTTCAAACTCAATAATCCATTCGTGTCCTCCATTTTTATTTCCATTCATGTAAATAGGAGCAACGGTGTAATCTTTTATGCTTGAATTTGTTTTTTCACATGCTGATTTTAATGCTTCTTCTGCGTTTTCAATAATTAATTCTTCTCCAAAAACATTAATATGATGTTTGGTTCTACCTGTGATTTTAATTCGATAAGGATCAGTAGAGGTAAATTTAACTGTATCACCAATTAAATACCTCCAAAGTCCGCCATTTGTAGTAATTACAACAGCATAGTTTACATCTTTTTTAACGTCTGAAAGAGGAATAGCTTTTGAATTTTCATCGTCATATTCACTCATAGGAATGAACTCATAAAAAATTCCATAATCTAACATTAACAAAAGTTCATCAGAATTATTTCGATCTTGAATAGCAAAGAAGCCTTCAGAAGCATTGTAAGTTTCGTAATATCGAAAACTTTTTTTAGGAATTAATTTTTTGAATTGCTCTCGGTATGGATTGAAGTTTACACCACCGTGAAAATAAACTTCTAGGTTAGGCCAAACTTCTAAAATATTATCTTTCCCCGTTTTTTCTAAAACTTTATTTAACAATACTAACATCCAAGAAGGAACTCCAGCTAAACTTGTAATGTTCTCTTGTATAGTTTCATCGATAATTGCTTCCATTTTAGTTTCCCATTCACTCATTAAAGCAACTTCTTGCTTAGGAGCAGAACTATAATCAGCCCAAAACGGCATATTCTCAATAATTATAGCAGATAAATCACCAAAATAAGTATCGTTATCTTCATAAATAGCAGAGCTTCCACCTAATCTAAGCCCTTTTCCTGTGAATAATTGTGTTTCTTCATTGTTATTAATATACAGGCCCAACATGTCTTTTCCAGCATTGAAATGACATTCTTCTAAGGCTTCATTACTAACAGGAATAAACTTACTTTTAGCATTAGTTGTACCGCTCGATTTGGCAAACCATTTAATTTTTGTTGGCCAGAATAAATTTTGTTCACCTTTTCTACAACGTTCAATTAAAGGTTCTATAGTTTCATATTTTTGAATAGGAACTGAGTTTACAAAATCTGTATAATTTTTTATTTTAGAAAATTTATGAGTCTTTCCGAACTCAGTGTATTTGGCAATAGTAATTAAATCGAATAATAGTTCTCGCTGAACATCAGTTGGATACTTTATAAAGAGTTCCATTTGATGTTTTCTTTTTTTTAAAAACCAAGTGATAATAGAATTTATAAACTGGAACGGCATTTTTGAGTTCGAATTTGTAAGTTTGTTCTTGGCTAAAAATAGTAAATTTTACAACATGCAATACAAGGGCGTTTTAAAAAAAATGGATACAGAAAACCTAGATAAAGTACAGTATTATTTAGATATGAATTCTGATTTTATAAATGTAAATCAATTACTTAATAAAACTGTTACATTGAAGTTTGAAACGTACGAGTGTTTATCTTGCAGATTAGAAAAACAAATTTATCGTCAAGGATTTTGTAAATCATGTTTTTTTGAAACACCAAATGCCGGAGATTGGATTATGCGACCTGAATTAAGTAAAGCGCATTTAGGAGAAGAAGATAGGGATTTAGAATATGAAAAGAAAGTTCAATTACAACCTCATATTGTGTATTTAGCTAATTCTAGTAATGTAAAAGTAGGAGTGACTAGAAAAACGCAAGTTCCAACACGTTGGATAGATCAAGGTGCGCACGAAGCCATTGAAATTGTTGAAGTACCAAATCGTTATTTAGCAGGTATTACTGAAGTAGCGCTGAAAGAACATGTAGCTGATAAAACGAATTGGCGTAAAATGTTGAAGAATGATATAGAAGATGAAGATTTAATGAAATGGCAAGAACGTTTACGAGCTTTTATTCCAGATGAAGTACAAGAATATTTTATTGAAAATAATAAAGAAACTATAATTAATTTTCCTGTAGAGAAATATCCTGAAAAGCCAAAGAGTTTAAATATTATAAAAGAAGGAAGTTATTCAGGAAAATTGGTAGGGATTAAGGGGCAATATTTTATTTTCGAAGACAATACAGTTTTTAATGTAAGAGCAAATGAAGGGTTGGTAGTAAGTATATCTGTTGCTGTGTAGTTTAAATCTTAAAAAAAGTATTTTAATATAAAAAAAAACCGATCCTTTAAGATCGGTTTTTAATTTTATTTTTTAACTAACTCGTAGTTGTTTTTCATTTTTAATTGACTCAATACGTTTAAAGCTTCATCTAAATAAATATCTTTTTTAAGATTTTTATGCCAAGCTATTCTTTTGTCTTTTAAAACAGTATCTTTTTTAAATAAAGGAATTTCATACTTAGGAGAAGAGAAAGTCAGGTCAGATTTAAATTTAAAAATATCTTTAAATTGCTTGGCTTCTTTTACACGTTCTTCAGACTCTTTTTTGTATGTACTGTAGTTTAAAGAGAATGTGTTGTCATCTTGGTTTTTCTTTAACCATTTAGCGTACTCATTAATTGATATGAATTTGGAATTGCTATTAATTCTTTCTTTACTAGCACTTACAACTTCGCCAAAATTACTATAAGTATCAGTTTTTGTGTAATTAGCCGGTTTTACACTGTCCCAAGGTAAAGCTCCATCTAAATCACGTTCACCAAACTCCATGTAACTATAACGATCAGGCATAGCAATATCAGAATATACTCCTTCTATTTGAGTAGATCCACCATTAATTCTATAGAACTTTTGAATTGTCATTTTTAATGCTCCTAAATCTCCTGGATATTTTTTCACATAATAATTTAGAGGTAGTAAGTTTTGAACAGTTCCTTTGCCATAAGTTTGTTTACCTCCCATAATAACACCACGTCCATAATCTTGCATAGCGGCAGCAAAAATTTCAGAAGCCGAAGCCGACATTTCATTGACCATTACTACTAATGGACCATCCCATTCAACACTACTATCAGTATCATTTTTAATATTAGCTGGTTCACCTCTATATTTAACTTGTACAATAGGTCCTTTTTCTATAAATAAACCACCAATGTCGATTACTGTTTTTAAAGAACCACCACCATTGTTTCTTAAATCGATAATTAATCCGGCTACATTTTCTTTCTTTAAACGTTCAATTTCAAGTTTCATATCACTAGCAGCGTTTCTTTGCTTAGTGTCATTAAAATCAATGTAGAATTTCGGAAGATTAATAATACCATATTTTTTTCCGTTCTTTTCTACAATACTAGATTTAACAAAAGTTTCTTCCAATTCAACAATATCTCTAATTATAGGAATAACTTTTGTAGATCCATCTAACTTTTTCTTTACAGTTAATCGAACTTCTGTTCCTTTTTTTCCTTTTATGAAGGTGATTGCATCATCTAAACGCATTCCTGTAATATCAAGAGGCTCTCCATCTCCTTGAGCTACTTCTAAAATAATATCACCTGGTTCTAAATCTCCTTGTTTCCATGCTGGTCCACCAGAAATTAATTCTACAATTTTAGTGTACATACCTTCGCGTTGTAAACGTGCACCAATACCTTCAAGTTTTCCAGACATATCTTGATCGAATCTAGATTTGATTCTAGGAGACATATATGTTGTATGTGGATCAAAACCACCTACTACGCTATTTAAAAATGTTGAATACCAGTCAGAATTTTCTAATTCCTCAATTCTAAGATATAAATCATCCATATTCTTTAAAACTTCTTTACGAGCTTCTATCTCAAGAGTTTTAAAAGATTTTTTCTTGTAATTTTTATCTTTTTTGATTTTGTCTTTCTGCAAGTCTTCAAGATCATCAATTTTACTAATCACTTGAAGTTTTAATTGTTTGCGCCAATGATCTAATAAACCAGCTTCATCTTTAGCAAAAGGTACCTTATCATAATCAACATCAATATCTTCATTTTTATTGTAGTCGAAAGGTTGCTCAAGTAAAGCCTTGTAAGTTGTTTTAGCAGTTTTAATTTTTTCTAAAAATCGACCGTAAACAAGTTTATAAAAACGAATATCAGATTTTCTTAATTGATCATCTATTTCATATTTATATTGAGAAAATTCTCTTAAATCTTCTTGTGTAAAATAACGTTTACTAGGATCTAAACTAGTAATAAACTCATTATATACATGTTCAGAAAAATTATCATTTAAATCTTTTTGGACATAATGACCTCTAGTAAGTAGGTTTTTTAATACATAAATTATGAGTTTGTCTTTTTCAGGATCGTTCTTTTTAGAAATAGGATTTCCATATGTGGTGCTACTAATTAAAAGTGCAACGAATAATGGGATAAGTACTTTCATCTTCATATATCTTCAGTCGTTTAAATAATTTTAAAATTACTGGTATTTGCTAAGCTACTAAAATAATGCCAATTTTACTAGCTCTTTTTTCTTTTGTATATGCCTTTAAAGGCTTCTTTAATTAATTTGTGATCAGGACTCAAATATTGCCATATTTGAGTAACAGATCCATCATTGTTTTTTTTCCAAATGATTTTGTTATAGTATGGTTGCTTTTTATTTTGAACAATTTCACTCGTTAAAATCATTTCATTATTCTTATAACTTCCATTGGTTTTAAGAACAAAACCTTTATTGTCTATCCATAATTGATGCCACTTTTTATCTGAAATATCATAATAACTATAACTTGTTCCTAATGAGTTTCCATTAGAAGAAGTCCAATTTTCTTGAATAGCACAAGCGTTAGGCATAGATTTTATATGATTTTCTCCAATTAATTTTCCTTCAGAATTAAAAACGTCCCAGTTACCAATCCAAAAATCAAATTGATAGTAAGCTGTATCTGTGCAAGGTTTTGTATTCAAGTTTTGAGCTTTTATACTAAAAAATAGTAATGAGATAAAATACAGAAGTAATAAAAGAATAAACCTTAACATAAAACATAACCACTTAATGTTTTACAAGTTTAGGCATTAATTCGACATAATTATCTTTACGAAATGTTAAAAAGAATAGCTAATTTTTAATGTATATTTGTTATTAATAAATAAAAAACAATGCAAGAGAAACCTTTGATTTTAGTGACTAATGATGATGGAATTACAGCTCCTGGTCTTAGAATGCTTATAGATATAATGAATGAAATTGGTGAAGTGATTGTAGTTGCACCAGATAGTCCACAAAGTGGAATGGGACACGCAATTACAGTAAATAACGTATTGCATTGTAATCCAACTTCAATTGATGATGGTCCACAGATAGAATATAGTTGTTCAGGAACTCCTGCTGATTGTGTTAAAATGGCAAAGAATAAGATATTAAATCGAAAACCAGATTTATGCGTTTCAGGAATTAATCATGGTTCAAATTCATCAATAAGTGTAATTTATTCAGGTACAATGAGTGCAGCTGTCGAAGCTGGTATAGAAGGAATTCCCGCAATTGGTTTTTCATTATTAGATTATAGCTGGCATGCTGATTTTCGTTCATCAAAAGAGTTTATAAAGAAAATAGCACTAAATGTTTTGTTAAATGGTTTACCTGATGGGGTTGTGTTAAATGTTAATATTCCGAAGTTAAAAAAGGATGAAATTAAAGGTATAAAAGTTTGTAGACAAGCAAATGGTTATTGGAAGGAAGATTTTGATAAACGTAAAAGTCCTACAGGTAAAGAATATTATTGGTTGTCTGGTGAGTTTATAAATAACGATAAAGGTCAAGATACTGATATTTGGGCTTTGGAAAATGGGTTTATATCTGTTGTACCAGTTCAATTTGACATGACAGCACATCATGCTATTCAAAAATTACATTCATGGGATTTATAAATAAAGATGTTATAATTGGATTTTTAGTCTCAATTTTCGCTACATTTTGTGGATTCTTCATTTATGTACAATATGTTTCTCGTTTTGGTTTTTCAGAGACTATAGAAATGTTACAACAAGGAGGAGTATTTGGACCAGTGATAGCTTTGGCAGCCTTACCTAACTTGTTCGTTTTTTTTATTTATTTAAAAAAGAAACAAGATTTAAGAGCTAAAGGAGTGTTATTGGCTACAATTTGTACAGCCATATTTACTTTCATATTAAAGTTTATATAGTATTATGAAATATTATATTGTTGCAGGCGAAGCTTCTGGAGATTTACATGGTTCTAATTTAATGAAAGAACTATTTAAAAATGATAAAGAAGCAGATATACGTTTTTGGGGAGGTGATTTAATGAAAGCAGTTGGTGGAGAGTTAGTTGTTCATTATAAAGATAGAGCAATAATGGGCTTTATTGAAGTAATTTTGAATTTAAGAAAGGCACTTGGTTTTATTAAGTTTTGTAAAAAAGATATTAAAGAGTTTCAACCAGATGTTGTCATTTTTATAGATAATTCAGGATTTAATTTGCCAGTAGCTAAATGGGCCAAAGAGAATGGGTACAAAACTAGTTACTATATCTCTCCTCAGGTCTGGGCTAGTAGAGCAGGACGAGTAAAATCAATAAAAAGAGATGTAGATCAAATGTTCGTTATACTTCCTTTTGAAAAAGATTTTTACAAAAAATATAATTACAATGTTGAATTTGTAGGGCATCCTTTAATAGATGGTGTAGCTGGAAGAGAACAGGTTTATGAAGATGATTTTAGAAAAAAATATGATTTAGGAGATAAAGAGATAATAGCCTTATTACCTGGTAGTCGAAAACAAGAAATTACAAAGATGTTAAATACCATGCTACTTATGGTTGATAGGTTTCCAAATTATCAATTTGTTGTAGCTGGGGCTCCAAGTCAATCAAAGGAATTTTATGATTCTTTTTTGAAAGATAAAAAGGTAAAGTTTGTAAATAATAAAACATATGATTTATTAAGTATTTCTTATGCAGCTTTAGTTACTTCTGGCACAGCTACTTTAGAAACTGCTTTGTTTAAAGTTCCACAAGTTGTTTGTTATAAAGGAAGTTGGTTATCATATCAAATAGCAAAGAGAATTATAACTTTAAATTATATTTCTTTAGTGAATTTAATTATGGATAAAGAAGTGGTTAAAGAATTAATTCAAAATGAGTTTAATGAAACTAATTTAGAGCAAGAATTACAATTGTTACTAAATGAAGATAAGAGGAAAACACTCTTTCTAGATTATTTCGAATTAGAAGAGAAGTTAGGAGGAAAAGGTGCATCAAAAAAAGTAGCAACTTCTATCATAGAAAGTCTAATGTAAAAGTACATCAGTGATAAAAAAAATACCCCAAATAATATTGATTTTATTTTTAGTGTATGGATGTTCTTCATCTAAAAACGTTAGTACATCAAAACACTATAAATCTAAAAAAAGAGTAGTTACTAATAAAAGATCAATAAGAGTTAAAGACGTTTCTAAGGTAGTAGATAAAATAATTGCTACAGCATATTCATATAAAGGAACACGTTATAAATATGGAGGAGTAACAAGAAGAGGAATGGATTGTTCAGGTTTAATTATGACTTCATTTAAAAATAATGGTGTCTCATTACCTAGAACATCACAAGATATGTCTAATCAAGGAAAACAAATCTCTTTAAAAGATGTTAGAAAAGGAGATTTGTTATTCTTTAAAACAAACCCAAGAAAACCTCGAAAGATTAGTCATGTAGGTTTAGTAACTTCAATAAAAAACGGGGTAATTTATTTTATACACGCTTCTACAAAAAGAGGAGTAACTGTAAATAATATGTCTCAAAAATATTATAAAAGGAATTTTGCTAAAGCTAAAAGAGTATTGTAAAATTCTTTTTTTACTGTAGTGAACTTTAGAATTAAATATTATTTTTGCCAAAAAAATTAATATGAAATTACTAGAGAAATCAACTTTTCTACTATTAACATTATTTTTAGTAGCTTGTTCTACAGAGAGTACAGTTGTTGAAACTAATTTATCCGATTTTGAAATTACAATTCTTTCTACAACTTCTAATTCTATAGAATTGAAATGGAGCGAATCTTTTCATTCTAAAGGAGAAAATGTTTTTTATTCAGTTTATTTAGATTCAAATTTATTAAAAGAAAAAACACAGGAAAGAAGAATAATTTTAACCGATTTAAATTCCAATAATGAGTATAAGTTAAAAATTGTGGCTTTTGATGAAGAAGAAAATTTTAAAGAGATTACTGAAAAAATTTCGACTTTATCAAATCAAGCACCAAGATCATTTAAAATTGAAAATGCAAATCCTGAAAATATATCAGTAGCGCTTTATTGGCAAAGAGCAACAGACCCAGATAATGATCAAGTTAAATATAATGTTTTTATAAACGATGCTATTGTTTTTCAAAATTTAGAAACTACATATTGTAAAATTGAAAACTTAACACCAAACACTTCTTATGAAGTTAAGGTTGTTGCATTCGATAGTTTAGGGAACGAAACTTATGATGAGTTAACTTTTTCTACAAAAGATGGGGTTTTTAAAGATTCAATAGAATTTAATACACAAGCTTCTTTAGATGCTTTTGGATCAAAAGGATATATTGAAGTTGATGGAAGTTTAACTATCACAGATGGAACTAGTCCTAGTGATCGAATTACAGATCTTACTGCAATAAAAAGTTTAAAAAAGATTCGCGGAAATTTTATAGTTAGGCTAACTAGAGATTTGTTGACTTTAAAAGGTATAGAAATAGAGGAGGTTAGAGGGAGCTTAATTGTAGAAAACAACCACTTCTTTGAATCCATAGAAGGGCTAGAAAAGGTTAAACATATTTACGGAGATTTAATAATCAAAGAAAATGTTAGATTAAAAACCTTTATTCCTTTTGATAATTTAACACAAATAGGTAGAATTCTTACTATAGCTAATAATGGTGTAAAAACTATTGAAGCATTTAAAAATTTAGAAGTTGTTAATCATATTTATATAAGAAATAATTGGTATTTAGAAAGTTTGATAGGATTTCATAAGTTGAAAAAAATGGAAGAATCCTTGAGAATTAACGATAATACAGAACTAAGTTATATTGAAGGTTTTACCAATCTTGAATCTGTAAATAATTTAACACTAAGTGATATTAAGGCTAATGAGCTTTTCAATATGACAAAATTAAAAGTTGTAAAAGGAAGTTTATCTATTTCAAATTTACCAAATATTAAAAATTTAATTGGTTTTAGTGCTTTAGAAGAGATAAGGTATAGTGATTTGTCTATAGGAGGAAATAAAAGTTTAGAAAGTTTAGAAGGCTTAAATAATTTAAAAAGTATAGGGAATAGATTTTCAGTTAGTAATAACGAAAAGTTGAATGATTTTTGTGCTTTAAAGTTAGCACTTCAATCTTATGATGAAAATTACTATACAATAAGAGGAAATATGTTTAACCCAACTATGGAAGAAATTTTAAATAATGATTGCAAAAACTAAATTACTTTCAATCTATACATTAGTATTATTAATATGTATAGGATGTACAAATGAAGAAGAAATAAACTCAAAACCATCAAATTTTACTGTTCAAACAGAGAATATAACTTTAAATTCGGTTAAAGTTTTTTGGACAGAATCAAAAGATAATGATGGGCAAGCAGTTTTTTATGATCTATTTTTAAACGAATCTAAAATTTTTGACAATAAACAAGTTTTAGAATATGTTTTTAATGATTTGGAATACAATAAAAACTATAAAGGAGAAATCATAGCATCTGATCCAGATGGAAATACTGTTTCAAAACAATTTGATTTTACAACGGGAGATAAACCTTTACCTTCTAATTTTAATGTATCAGTAGTAGAAAAAGATGCTTATTTTTCTAAAATAGAATGGACAGCTTCTTCGGATAATTCATCAAATGATGAAATTTTATATGATATTTATTTAGGTAATGAATTATTGGAAGAAAATAGATCAGAACTTTATTTTTATTTCCCTGAATTAAAAGGGTTGCAAGGTTATAGTGGTAAAGTAGTAGCCAAGAATTCACAAGGATTTACAATAACAAGAACTTTTAGTTTTACTACTAATTTAAAGGTTTACGATAATACATTAAGTATTTCTAGTCAATCTGATGTTAATGAATTTATTAAAGGAGGCTATAATATAATTGATGGAAGCCTATTTATAGGAAATAGTTCTGGAATAGCTACTGATATTAAAGATATATCAGGATTCAAATCTGTTAGAGAAATAAAAGGAGAACATATTAGAATTCAGAATACGATATGTGAATCATTAAAAGGATTAGAAAATGCGAAAGCTTCTAGAAGGTTTGTAAGAATAGAAATTACAGATAATGAAGAATTAGAGCATATTAATGAGTTTTTTTCTGTAGACTATGTTACTTACGCATATGTAGCGGGAAATTCAAAAATGAAATCTATTGATGGTTTTAAAAAAATAAAATATTTATCACAATTAAATTTAGTTTTAAACGAATCACTTACATCTTTGAGTGGTTTAAGTAATTTTGAAAGTTTTAACTCTTTAACTATAACAAATAACGAATCGTTAGAGAATTTGAATGGTTTAGAAAACCTTAAAAGTGTCTTTGATGGATTCGGACAATTTACAATAACAGACAACGATAGTTTAGTTAACCTTAATGGTCTTGAGAATTTTAAAGAAGCAAAACTTTTAGTTATAGGAGATAACAAATCATTAGAAGACTTAGAAGCACTTACAGTATCTAATATTAATAATTTAGTAATTAGAAATAACGATAAGATAACAAGTTTGAAAGGATTAGAAACTTTAGAGAAAAATATTTATTTAACGATTAGAGATAACGAGAATCTTGTAAATCTTTCCGGATTAGAAAATATTAGAAATATAAGGGATAGCTACGATCATGAGTTAATTATTATTAATAATAAAAAACTTGAAAATTTAGATGCTTTAGCTAATTTTTGGTTTGTTAAAGGAAGGTTATTGGTAGAGGATAATGCATTGTTAAATGATTTATGCGGAATAACAAAACTAGCAAAAGAAGGTGAAGAATTTGGTTATTTTACAATTATTGATAATTTATTTAATCCTACAAAACAAAACTTAATAAACGGAAACTGCTCACAATAAGATAGAATTAATATTATATCTATAAATTAGTAATTAAAATAACTTATAATTTATAGAAGTGCAGAATAATAAATTTACCCTTGTAATTTTAATATTTCTTTTAAGTTTTATTTTTTTTAAGGTTAATAAAAACGAAAAGTATAAAACGGAAGAAGTTAAAACGGTAGACAAAGCATTAATATATTTGGGTACACCATATAAATTTGGAGGAACAACTTCAAAAGGAATGGATTGCTCAGGCTTAGTGTATACTGTTTTTAAAGATGAATTAAAGATTACTTTACCACGTTCATCTAGCTCTATGAGTTCGGTTGGAAAAAAAGTGAATTACAAAGAAATAAAAAAAGGAGATCTTTTATTTTTTGATATCGCAAGATTAAAAGGAGATATAAACCATGTTGGATTAGTAACCTCAGTTACTTCAGAAGAAATAAAATTCATTCATTCAAGTACATCAAAAGGAGTTGTAATTACTTCAATGAATGAATCTTATTGGAAAGATGCTTTTGCTTTTGCAAAGCGAATTAATGTTGATTATTAATTAAGTTTAGACCAAAGTTTATCTTTTAATTCCATTAATCCCATCTGTGCAACAGAAGAAATAAATAAAGTTTCTATACCTTCAGGTAATTCTTGTTTTATTTCGTTTTTTAATTCATCATCTAACATATCAGATTTAGAAATAGCTAATAAACGATCTTTGTCTAATAATTCTGGGTTGTGTTGTTTTAATTCATTTAAAAGAATTTCATATTCCTTTTTGATATTATCACTGTCTGCAGGAATTAAGAACAATAATAAAGAGTTTCTTTCTATATGTCTTAAAAAATAATGTCCTAATCCTTTTCCTTCAGCAGCTCCTTCAATAATACCAGGTATATCTGCCATTACAAAACTTTGGTGATTACGATATTCTACAATACCTAAGTTAGGTTTTAAAGTTGTAAAAGCATAATCGGCAATTTTTGGTTTAGCAGCTGTTAAAACAGATAAAAGAGTTGATTTTCCTGCATTAGGAAACCCTACTAAACCGACATCTGCAAGAATTTTTAATTCTATTCTAAACCAAGCTTCTTTACCATCAATTCCTGGTTGAGCGTATCTTGGAGTTTGATTAGTAGGTGATTTAAAATGCCAGTTTCCTCGTCCTCCTTTACCACCTTCAAGAATAATTACCTCTTGTTGATCATCAGTAATTTCATATAGAATTTCATCCGTATCAGCATCTCTAATTATGGTACCTAAAGGAACAGGAACTATAATATCCGTACCGTCTTTACCGGTACTTCTACTAGAACCTCCATCACCACCACCTTCTGCTCTAAAATGACGTTTAAACTTTAAGTGAAATAATGTCCACATATTTTTATCTCCTTTGAAGATCACGTGTCCGCCACGACCTCCATCACCACCATCTGGTCCACCTTTAGCAATATATTTTTCACGATGCAAATGTGCAGATCCACGTCCTCCTTTACCAGAAGAAGCATATATTTTTATATAGTCAACAAAATTTCCTTCAGTCATTTCTTAAAAATTAATATTCCCGCCTAAGCGGGAATGATTTTATAATGTATCAAAAACGTCTGCTAAACGTTTTGTAATATCTTCAATAGATCCAACACCATCAACACCATAGAAATTACCTTGTGCATTGTAATAATCTTTTAAAATGGCTGTTTTGGTATTGTATTCGTTAAATCGATTTCTGATTTTTTCTTCATCAGTATCATCAGAACGCCCACTAGTTTTTCCTCTTTCTAAAATACGCTCAACTAACAAATCTTCTGGAACTTCTAAAGCTACCATTCCATTAATTCTTTCGTTCTTTTCAGCTAAGAATTCATCTAAAGCTTTAGCTTGATCTTCTGTTCTTGGGAATCCGTCAAAAATAAAACCATTAGCTTCTGTATTTTTATTAACTTCAGCTTTTAGCATATTAATAGTAACTTCATCTGGAACTAACTCACCTTCATCGATATATTTTTTAGCTAGTATTCCTAAGTCAGTTTCGTTTTTAATATTGAATCTAAAAACATCACCAGTAGAAATATGTACTAAGTTATACTTTTCTTTAAGCAATTCAGCTTGTGTTCCTTTACCAGCACCAGGAGGTCCAAATAATACTATGTTTTTCATTTTAGGTTGTGTTGTTAATTGATAAATAGCAGGTAAGTTTCTACCTAAACCATTATAATCTAAACCATATCCTACAATAAATTTATCTTCTAAATTTTTTCCAATATAGTTAATATGTAATTCCTTTCTGTACACATCAGGTTTAAAAAATAAGGTTGCTATTTTAAGTTCTTTAATATTTTTATTTCTAAAGATTTCGTAAATCTCTTGTAATGTATTACCTGTATCAATAATATCTTCTAGTATAATAACTGTTCTACCAGAAATATCTTCATTAATACCAATTAATTTTTTTACAGATTCACCAGAGGTAGTACCTTCATATGAAGCCAATTTCACGAAGGAAATTTCGCAATCTTGATCAAATTCTCTGACAAAATCAGAGGCAAAAACAAAACATCCATTTAATATCCCTATAAATAAAGGAACCTCGCCTTGTGGTAAATCATCTTTTACTTTTTTAGCGAGTTGTTTAACTATATTAGAAATTTCTTCTTTTTTAATTAATTCTTTAAAATATAAATCGTGAAGCTGTTTTATTTTCATATAGGTAAATATACTAATTAAATAAAAAAACCGTCTTGTTTAACTGATGTATCAGCAGGAACAAAACGGTAGTTTTATAGTATTCTAATGAATTTATTTTTGAGTTTCTTTATTCTTGGTAACATCAAACATAATCGGTGTAGCTACGAATAAAGATGAGTATGTACCAACAACGACACCTACGATTAATGCAAACATGAATCCTTTAATACTATCTCCTCCAAAGAAGAAGATAGCTAACATTACTAATAATGTTGTTAAAGATGTATTTATTGTTCTTCCTAAAGTACTACTTAAAGCTTTGTCAACTAAATTAGCAGTAAAAGAACTACTATTTTCTGCATATTCTCTAATTCTATCGAATATTACTACGGTATCATTCAGTGAGTAACCAACTACAGTTAAAATTGCTGCTATAAATGATTGTCCGATTTCCATATCAAATGGCATGAATTTATATAAGATAGAGAAGATTCCTAATACGATTAAAACATCGTGGAATACAGCTGCAACTGCACCAATAGAATAAGAAACTTTTCTGAATCGTAACAAGATGTATAAGAAAACAACAAGTAAAGATCCGAATACGGCCCAAATAGCTGCTTGCTTGATATCATCTGCAATAGTTGGATCAACTTTTCTTGCACTCATAATACCTTGTGCATTTTCACCTTTATCAAAACCAGGTTTAAAGTTTTCGTAACTTAAATCTGTTAAATATGTTTTTAAACCATTGTATAAAGTATTTTGAACTAATTCGTCTACTTCTTTACTCTTTTCTTCTATTTTGAAAACAGTTGTAATCTTTAATTGATTAGAAGCACCGTAAGTTTTAACTTCAGGAGCCGTTCCAAAAACTTCTTTTAAAGAATTAGCAACTTCATTAGCTTTCATGTCTTTATCAAAACGAACGACAAAAGACCTACCTCCTTTAAAATCTACACCTTGTTTTAAACCAATTGTAGAAATCGAAGCTAAACCGATAATGATTAACCCACCAGAAATGATATAAGCGATCTTACGCTTTCTTAAGAATTCAATACTGATGTTTTTAAACCAGTTTTTAGAAATATTTGTATTGAATGTTAAATTACTTCCTTTAGTTACAGCTCCATCAACAAATAAACGAGTTATGAAAATTGCTGTAAATAAAGATGTAGCAATACCAATCATTAACGTTAATGCAAACCCTTTAATTGGACCTGTACCGAAAACGTATAAGATAACACCAGTTAAGAATGTAGTAATATTAGCATCAAAGATAGCAGATAAAGCTCCTTTAAAACTAAATCCTTCATTAACTGATTCGAATAAACTCTTTCCTGAATTTAAGGCTTCTTTAATTCTTTCGAAAATAATTACATTGGCATCTACGGACATACCGATAGTTAATATGATACCTGCAATACCTGGTAATGTTAATACAGAATTAAAAGATGCTAATACTCCAAAAATGAATAAGATGTTCACTAATAATGCAATGTTAGCATATAAACCAGCTTTTCCGTAATATAATACCATCCAAACTAATACTAGTAAGATAGCTAAAGCAAAAGACCAAATACTTGCATTAATTGCTTCTTTACCTAATGATGGCCCAACTACTTCAGATTCAATAATTCTTGCAGGAGCAGGTAATTTACCTGCTTTTAATACAGTTGCAATGTCTTGAGCTTCCTCTACAGTCATAGCACCTCCAGAAATTGAAGATGTACTTCCTAATTTTTGTTTGATAATAGGAGCAGAGTACACGTAATCGTCTAACACAATAGCAACATATTTATTAATGTTTTTTTCTGTTAAGCTACTCCATAATTTAGTTCCTTTAGTATTCATAGTCATGCTTACTTCAGGTTTACCTAACTGATCAAACTGTTGAGATGCATCTGCAATAACATCTCCTTCAATATTTGCTATTCCATCTCTATTAGATTTAATAGCGTACAAACGAATATAACTTTCTAAGTCGTTCCCTGATTCAGTGTTTTGATTATCAGATTTGTAATCCCATAAAAACTTAGTGTTTCTTAAATTAGCTGGTAATAAAGCAGTAATTTGCTTATCTCTTAATAAGCTCATTACTTTTGCTGTATCTTGAATTTTAGAATATCCTACAATCGAATTGTATTGCTGTTGATTTGGGATTAAATAGTTAAATAACATTTTTGAATCAGCTACAGAAGTAGAGTCACTGCTATCATTTAATAAATCATTAATATTACTTTTCTCTGTACTATCTTTCTTTTCTGAAACTTCTTTTTCAACAGATTTCTTTAATAAATCAATTGATTTTAAATTAGCTTGAGATAAAAATGGTAAAACTTCGGTGTTAGCATACACTTCCCAGAATTGTAATTTAGCAGTGCTTACTAATAACTTCTTTACACGCTCAACATCTTTAGCACCTGGCAATTCAACTTGAATTCTACCAGAAGTTCCAATTCTTTGAATATTAGGTTGAACAACTCCAAACTTGTCAATACGGCTTCTTAATACTTGAAAAGCAGTTCCTATAGAGCTGTTTATTTCTTGTAATAAAACAGTTTTTACTTCGCTGTTGGTTTTATTGAAGTCAATTTTCTCTCGTAATAACTTATTACCAAAGATTTTTGGGTCGCTTAATTTTATTGCTCCCTTACTAGCTTTTTCAAATTCTGTATAGAATAAATCGATATAATCATCTTGAGAATCTTTTTGAGCTTCATCAGCATTAGCTAAAGCTGTTAAGAAAGTTTCATTTTTAGATTCGTTAGATAATCCTATTAAGATATCCTTTACTGATACTTGTAAAATAGCATTAATACCACCTTTTAAATCAAGACCAAGATTCATTTCTTTGTCTTTAATGTCATTGTAGGTGTTTCCTAATACTACTTCTTTATTTGCAACACTATCAAGATATTTTCTCTCAAGTCTAGCTAATTCTTTACCTGTTTTATTTTCTCCAAGATTGGCTTCAGCATATGTTTTTGCTTCGTTTTCAACCTTGTTTCCAAAAAACGTAAATGATAATTGGTATAAGCTTACTAATCCGAAAAGGATTGCAAATAATCTGATTAGACCTTTGTTTTGCATTTTCAATAATTTAGACTGACTTCTTTTTTAAAACGTGCAAATATAGTATAACATAAGTAGAAGAAAAAAGAAAACCCTAATTTTTACGAGTTAGGTTTGTTATAATCTTTAAAAATTATTGTATTCATAACGAATTCTTCACTTTTTTAAATTGAATAGTTTGATATTTTTCAACGATTTTCTGTATATTTATGTCATAATGCAATTCGGGGAGAAAGTTAGAGACCGCTAATAGAAATGTTATGTTATTATTCCGAAAAACATTATTTAATTTTTTTTCTTCAAGAAAGTATTATACTTCTTATTATAAAAGAACTATAAATAAGTATAAGTATCCTGAGGCTTATTTAAAATTATATACTTCTCTTAATTCATTTAATAAAACTTTAGAAACTGAAGTGAATATTTCTTTTCTAGAGGGAATAGGGTTTGGTGCAAATTTACATAAGGTAAAAGCTAAACTTAGAAATTCTTACAGAGTAGTTAATGAGTTAAAATCTATCGTTATTTTGTTTACTGAAGTAAAAATGCTAGGTTATAAATTTATTATTGAAATGCATTTTTTTAAACAAAAATTAGTGTGTTTTAAATATGTGTTTAGAAATGAATTAGATAAAACAAGGTTAAAGAATATGATTGCAGAAAAATATTTGAAAGAGCTTAATATTAGTGATGATTTAATAGATTATTGTATTAAAGATGTAAATGAAAATTATATTTTTTTAATAGATGAAGTAAGTTTGTCTATTAACTACATGAGTTACAAATATGGTTTTTATAATCATTTATCACAACTAAACACTGAAAGAGAAATTAAAGAATTATTAAAGCGAAAAAAAGAAACTATTGAACTATATAATAGATTATAAAAACAAAGAGAAGTTTTTAAACTCCTCTTTGTTTGTTAATTTCGTCTTGTAGTTGTCTTCTCAGTTTTTGTTCCTTTTCTAAAGATTTTTTTCTGAAAGATTCAAATTCATGTTCTATTTCAACTAAATTACTTTTTGCTTTTTTAGTTAAAATATTACTGCTTTTAAATTTAGAAAAGAAGAAAATTAAAGCTAGCAATAATACTCCAATAAGAGACCAAGTAAACATATTATAAGTAGTCTTGTTTGTAGCAATTCCTAAAACATTAATCTGATTTTCTTTGTCTTGTGAACTAGTTAGATTATTAGAAACTTTATTAATCTTTTCATTCAAAGAAGCTATTTCTTTCTTTTGAGAATCTACTATGTTTTGTCGAGCAACTATTTCTTTTCTTAAAATAGCAACACTATCAAGTACATTTTTTTGGAAAACTAAAAATTCATTTCTAGGTATCATTTTATACTCTTTCCAAGTATTCGATAACTCGTACGCTTTTTTAAATTCATTTTCTATAGTATTTGGTAATTCTTTAACTTCTTTTTTAGTCAATTTTACTTGTGCTAATAATGAAGTTGAAAAAAACAATACAAATAAAAAGTTAATAGTTTTCATTAGATATATTTAGATTTCGAGTTGATTTAAAAAAACCCAAACGAAAAAGTTTGGGTTTTTAGTATAAGCAAGGTTATTAAACTTATTTTACTTTATCTACAATTGCCTTAAAAGCCTCTGGGTTGTTCATAGCTAAATCTGCTAAAACCTTACGGTTTAATTCGATGTTGTTAGCTTTTACTTTACCCATAAACTGTGAGTAAGACATTCCGTACTGACGAGCTCCAGCGTTAATACGTTGAATCCATAATGAACGGAAGTTTCTTTTCTTGTTTTTACGGTCACGGTAAGCATATTGTAATCCTTTCTCAACCGCGTTTTTAGCTACTGTATAAACGTTTTTTCTACGTCCGAAGTAACCTTTAGCTTGCTTCAAGATTTTTTTTCTTCTATTTCTTGAAGCCACAGAATTTACTGATCTTGGCATAATTTTCTTGTTTTTGTAGTAGGCGACTAATTAAATAGTTCTTTATTGAGCCTAACTCCATGGTTAATAATTTATTTTACTACCTAGCAAATTATTATTTTAATAATAATTGTTGCTTAATATTACTCTCATCAGATTTGTGAACTAACGTAGAGTGTGTTAATGCAAGCTTACGTTTCTTAGACTTCTTTGTTAAGATATGACTCTTAAACGCGTGCTTTCTTTTAATCTTTCCAGAACCAGTTAACTTAAAACGTTTCTTGGCACTAGATTTAGTTTTCATTTTAGGCATCTTCTGCTATCGTTTTTATCTTGCTTATATATTTTTACTCTTCAAAAAAGAATATAATGTTTTATTTTATTTTCTTAGGAGCAATAAACATAATCATTCGTTTACCCTCTAATTTTGGCATTTGCTCCACCTTACCGTATTCTTCTAATTCTTGAGCTAATTTTAACAATAAAATTTGCCCTTGTTCTTTAAATATAATAGAACGTCCTTTGAAGAAAACGTATGCTTTTAATTTAGCTCCATCTTGAAGGAACTTAATTGCATGCTTCTTCTTAAATTCGTAATCATGCTCATCTGTCTGAGGGCCGAAACGAATTTCCTTAACAACCACTTTTGTCGCTTTTGCCTTTAAGGCTTTTTCACGTTTCTTTTGTTCGTAAAGAAACTTTTTATAATCTATAACTTTACAAACAGGAGGGACTGCTTTAGGAGATATTTCAACTAAATCTAACTCTTGTTCTTGAGCTATTGCTTTAGCTTTTGCAAGTGAATACACACCTACTTCAACATTTTCGCCTACTAAGCGAACTTCATCAACATATTTAATTTTATCATTAATTCTATGTTGATCTTCTTTAATTACTCTCGCGGGTCTGCGACCACGTTTTCTTCTTATTGCTATGGCTTATGCGTTTTTAAATTGTTATTTTAATTATTTGTGTTAAACGTTACTAACGTTTTCTGAACTTCTTTCTGTATTATCTGAATGAATTCTTCTATGGTAAATGTTCCTATATCACCTTCACCATGTTTCCTTACAGATACTGTGCCATCTTGTTCTTCCTTCTCTCCAACAATAATCATGAAAGGGATCTTGTTTACTTCTGCGTCTCTAATTTTACGACCAGTCTTCTCATTTCTATCGTCTACGAGGGCGCGAATTTCGGAATTTTCTAACAAAAGTAAAACTTTTTCGGTATATTTTTCATATTTCTCACTGATTGGCAATATAATAACCTGCTCAGGAGTTAGCCAAAGAGGGAAGTTACCTCCTGTGTGTTCTAGTAAAACTGCGATAAATCTTTCCATTGATCCGAAAGGAGCTCTGTGAATCATTACAGGCCTATGTAGTTGATTATCGCTGCCTTTATAACTTAGATCAAAACGTTCAGGTAAATTGTAATCAACTTGAATGGTACCAAGTTGCCAACTTCTACCTAAAGCATCCTTAACCATGAAATCTAATTTAGGACCATAGAAAGCAGCTTCTCCAGACTCAATTACATAATTTAAGCCTTTATCTTTTGCAGCATTTATAATTGCTTGTTCTGCTTTTTCCCAATTTTCAACATCACCGATGTACTTTTCTGGTTTGTCTAAGTCTCTAACAGAAACTTGAGCTGTGAAATTTTCGAAACCTAAAGATCCAAAAACATATAAAACAAGATCTATAACGTTTTTAAATTCTGAATCTAATTGCTCTGGAGTACAGAAAATATGAGCATCATCTTGAGTAAAACCTCTAACTCTAGTTAATCCATGTAATTCTCCACTTTGTTCATATCTATAAACTGTTCCAAATTCAGCAAATCGCTTTGGTAAATCTTTGTATGAATATGGTTTGTAATTATACACTTCGCAATGGTGAGGACAGTTCATGGGTTTTAATAAAAACTCTTCATTGTCTTTTGGAGTATTTATAGGTTGAAAACTATCTTCACCATATTTAGCATAATGTCCAGAAGTAACGTATAATTCTTTTTGACCAATGTGAGGAGTCATTACCATTTCATAACCTGCTTTCTTTTGTGCAGCTTTTAAAAAATCTTCAAGTCTACCTCTTAAAGCAGCGCCTTTAGGTAACCACAGAGGTAAACCTTGTCCTACCTTTTCTGAAAAAGTAAATAATTCAAGTTCTTTGCCTAGTTTTCTATGATCTCTTTTTTTAGCTTCCTCTAATAACTCTAAATATTCAGTAAGCATTTTTTGCTTAGGGAAAGAAATACCATAAATACGAGTTAATTGATTGTTTTTTTCATCTCCGCGCCAGTAAGCTCCGGCAACGTTCATTATTTTAATGGCTTTAATTATTCCTGTATTAGGAATATGTCCTCCACGACATAAGTCAGTAAAGTCACTATGATCACAGAATGTAATATCACCGTCTTCTAAACCTTCTATTAACTCTACTTTGTATGAATTGTTTCTTTCTTTATAATAAGATAAAGCTTCTGCTTTGGTAACTGAACGCATTTTGAACTCTGCTTTTTCACGAGCTCTTTCTAAAAACTTCTTTTCTATTGAAGCAAAATCTTTTTCAGATATTGTTTCGTCACCAAAATCAACATCATAATAAAATCCAGTGTCAATAGCAGGTCCTATAGTAAGTTTAGCGTTTGGGTGAAAATCTAAGATTGTCTGAGCTAAAACGTGGGCAGATGAATGCCAAAATGCTTTTTTACCCTCAGGAGAGTCAAAAGTATATAGTGTAAGATTACCATCGGTTGTTAAAGGTGTGGTAGTTTCAATAGTATTGTTATTAAAGCTAGCTGAAATAATATTTCTAGCCAACCCTTCACTAATGCTCTTAGCAACTTCAATAGGAGTTGTGTTTTGTTTGTACTCCCTAATACTTCCGTCAGGTAATGTGATTTTTATCATTTTTATTTAATATTATGTTATGATTTTCCTACAAGTGAAAATCTTAATGCGCAAATATATTGTAAATCGATTTTTAATACAATATATAGTATGTTATTGTTTGTGTTTTTTCAAACATTGATTAAGAGGTGAAAAAGTCAAAATCACAAATGATTGATTATTTACTTTTTATAGAAAACTTTCAAAAAAGTGTAATTTTTTTGGTTTAAAAGTTTGTGTAGATTAAAAAGAGTGTGTAGTTTTGCCCCCGCAAACGGAGAAACGCAGTTTAGAAGTTTGCAGAAGTTCATAAACAGATTGTAAATAAAGAGTAAAATTAAGGTTAAAAAATAATTAAAATTTTACTTGCGGAATTAGAATTAAAGTTTCTATATTTGCAGTCCGTTTTTGAGGCGTGAGTTCATTGATTTTTTGGTGCAAGATTAGGTTTAAAATTAATCGAAAAAAATTTCAAAAAAAGTTTTGTCAGATTAAAAAAAGGTTATAGTTTTGCATCCGCTTTCGGAAATGAAAGCAACGATCACAGAGATTTTGGAATAACAAATAATAGTGTTAATCAGTTCGATTCTGGTGTCTTTACAAAGATTAGATTAGTTGAAGTTTCGGTTGAAACAGATTGAGTGCTGAGATTAATTAAGTTCATTGATAATATTGAAATTGACAGCGTAAATATAGAGAGTAAAGTAACATAGCTTTAACAAAGTTAAATTCTTTTGAAACTTATTCATAAATAATATTAAAGATTATACAATGAAGAGTTTGATCCTGGCTCAGGATGAACGCTAGCGGCAGGCTTAACACATGCAAGTCGAGGGGCAGCATCAATTGCTTGCAATTGGATGGCGACCGGCGCACGGGTGCGTAACGCGTATAGAATCTGCCTTGTACAGGAGGATAGCCTTTAGAAATGAAGATTAATACTCCATAATACTGGTGAGTGGCATCGCTTATTAGTTAAAGATTTATCGGTACAAGATGACTATGCGTCCTATTAGCTAGATGGTAAGGTAACGGCTTACCATGGCTACGATAGGTAGGGGGTCTGAGAGGATTATCCCCCACACTGGTACTGAGACACGGACCAGACTCCTACGGGAGGCAGCAGTGAGGAATATTGGTCAATGGGCGCAAGCCTGAACCAGCCATGCCGCGTGTAGGAAGACTGCCCTATGGGTTGTAAACTACTTTTATATGGGAAGAAACCCCTCTACGTGTAGAGGCTTGACGGTACCATAAGAATAAGCACCGGCTAACTCCGTGCCAGCAGCCGCGGTAATACGGAGGGTGCAAGCGTTATCCGGAATCATTGGGTTTAAAGGGTCCGCAGGCGGTTAATTAAGTCAGAGGTGAAATCCTACAGCTTAACTGTAGAACTGCCTTTGATACTGGTTGACTTGAGTTATACGGAAGTAGGTAGAATAAGTAGTGTAGCGGTGAAATGCATAGATATTACTTAGAATACCGATTGCGAAGGCAGCCTACTACGTGTATACTGACGCTCATGGACGAAAGCGTGGGGAGCGAACAGGATTAGATACCCTGGTAGTCCACGCCGTAAACGATGGACACTAGTTGTTGGATTATTTCAGTGACTAAGCGAAAGTAATAAGTGTCCCACCTGGGGAGTACGATCGCAAGATTGAAACTCAAAGGAATTGACGGGGGCCCGCACAAGCGGTGGAGCATGTGGTTTAATTCGATGATACGCGAGGAACCTTACCAGGGCTTAAATGTAGAGTGACAGGTCTAGAGATAGATTTTTCTTCGGACACTTTACAAGGTGCTGCATGGTTGTCGTCAGCTCGTGCCGTGAGGTGTCAGGTTAAGTCCTATAACGAGCGCAACCCCTATCGTTAGTTGCTAGCAGGTAATGCTGAGGACTCTAGCGAGACTGCCGGTGCAAACCGTGAGGAAGGTGGGGATGACGTCAAATCATCACGGCCCTTACGTCCTGGGCTACACACGTGCTACAATGGTATGGACAATGAGCAGCCACTATGCGAATAGGAGCGAATCTATAAACCATATCACAGTTCGGATCGGAGTCTGCAACTCGACTCCGTGAAGCTGGAATCGCTAGTAATCGGATATCAGCCATGATCCGGTGAATACGTTCCCGGGCCTTGTACACACCGCCCGTCAAGCCATGGAAGCTGGGGGTGCCTGAAGTCGGTGACCGCAAGGAGCTGCCTAGGGTAAAACTGGTAACTAGGGCTAAGTCGTAACAAGGTAGCCGTACCGGAAGGTGCGGCTGGAACACCTCCTTTCTAGAGAAAGATGGTGAGTTACAAGAGTAATTGTGTGTTATTTTACTACTCTGCTGTTAATTTTATACTAAAGACTAAGATCTTAAAATAGTCTCGTAGCTCAGCTGGTTAGAGCGCTACACTGATAATGTAGAGGTCGGCAGTTCGAGTCTGCCCGAGACTACTATTTAAAGATTAGGAAATTCTAGAAGTTGAGGATGTAGTTGTTAGAAACTACTAACTGCTATGTACTAACTACTAGTATATGGGGGATTAGCTCAGCTGGCTAGAGCGCTTGCCTTGCACGCAAGAGGTCACCGGTTCGACTCCGGTATTCTCCACAAAGAGTTATATAGGTTTAGTTTCCTGTGATGACTCATAACAAGTTCATTGACATATTGGTAAAATGATATCGTAAAGAATCAAGATAGAGAGTTAGAGGTTATACTCTAACAAAAATATTTTTATAAAGAATTATAAAGAGCTCGTTTTGACGCAAGTCAAAGCAAAAAGTACAATAAGCTAAATAAGGGCGTATGGCGGATGCCTAGGCTTTCAGAGGCGATGAAGGACGTGATAAGCTGCGATAAGCTACGGGGAGGGGCACATACCTTATAATCCGTAGATTTCCGAATGGGGCAACCCACTATACTGAAGGTATAGTACCGAAAGGGGCAAACCCGGTGAACTGAAACATCTAAGTAACCGGAGGAAGAGAAAACAATAGTGATTCCGTTAGTAGTGGCGAGCGAACGCGGATTAGCCCAAACCAATGTTGTTACGGCAATATTGGGGTTGTAGGGCTGCGACATTAGAATCTTAGTGAACTAGAATCGTTTGGAAAGACGAACCATAGAGAGTGATAGTCTCGTATAGGTAAGCGAAGATGATATAGCAGTACCCTGAGTAGTGCGGGACACGTGTAATCCTGTATGAATCTACCGGGACCATCCGGTAAGGCTAAATACTCCTGAAAGACCGATAGTGAACTAGTACCGTGAGGGAAAGGTGAAAAGAACCCTAAGTAAGGGAGTGAAATAGAACCTGAAACCGTACGCCTACAAGCGGTCGGAGCCCATTAACTGGGTGACGGCGTGCCTTTTGCATAATGAGCCTACGAGTTACTGTTGCTAGCAAGGTTAAGGATTTAAGGTCCGGAGCCGAAGCGAAAGCGAGTCTGAATAGGGCGTATAGTTAGTAGTAGTAGACGCGAAACCGAGTGATCTATCCATGGGCAGGTTGAAGCTGTGGTAACACATAGTGGAGGACCGAACCAGTTGACGTTGAAAAGTCTTTGGATGACCTGTGGATAGGGGTGAAAGGCCAATCAAACTCGGAAATAGCTCGTACTCCCCGAAATGCATTTAGGTGCAGCGTTGAGTAAAAGTTTTATAGAGGTAGAGCTACTGATTGGATGCGGGGGCTTCACCGCCTACCAATTCCTGACAAACTCCGAATGCTATAAAATGTTTCTCAGCAGTGAGGGCATGGGTGCTAAGGTCCATGTCCGAGAGGGAAAGAACCCAGACCATCAGCTAAGGTCCCCAAATGTATACTAAGTTGAATAAACGAGGTGAAACTGCTTAGACAGCTAGGATGTTGGCTTGGAAGCAGCCATTCATTTAAAGAGTGCGTAACAGCTCACTAGTCGAGCGGTTTTGCATGGATAATAATCGGGCATAAGTATACTACCGAAGCTATGGACGAGAGTGGTAGGGGAGCATTCTATATGTGTTGAAGGTGTGCTGTGAGGCATGCTGGAACGTATAGAAAAGAAAATGTAGGCATAAGTAACGATAAAGGGGGCGAGAAACCCCCTCACCGAAAGACTAAGGTTTCCTCAGCGATGCTAATCAGCTGAGGGTTAGTCGGGACCTAAGGCGAACCCGAAAGGGGTAGTCGATGGACAACAGGTTAATATTCCTGTACCTGCTCACATTAAAAGTGACGGATCTCCCAGGTGCTTACGGGGTGACGGAAGTCCCCGTTGAGCCTAGGCTTCGGCTAAAGCGAAAGCAAGTAAGAGGTTCCAAGAAAAGCGAGTGAAGCAGCCCGTACCGTAAACCGACACAGGTAGTTGGGATGAGAATTCTAAGGTGCTCGAGAGATTCATGGCTAAGGAACTAGGCAAAATCGACCTGTAACTTCGGGAGAAAGGTCGCCTACTTCGGTAGGCCGCAGTGAAAAGATCCAGGCGACTGTTTATCAAAAACACAGGGCTTTGCTAAATTGAAAGATGATGTATAAGGCCTGACACCTGCCCGGTGCTGGAAGGTTAAGTGGAGGGTTTAGCTTCGGCGAAGATCTAAAATGAAGCCCCAGTAAACGGCGGCCGTAACTATAACGGTCCTAAGGTAGCGAAATTCCTTGTCGGGTAAGTTCCGACCTGCACGAATGGTGCAACGATCTGGATACTGTCTCAGCCATGAGCTCGGTGAAATTGTAGTATCGGTGAAGATGCCGATTACCCGCAGCGGGACGAAAAGACCCCGTGAACCTTTACTATAGCTTCGTATTGACTTTGGATAAGTAATGTGTAGGATAGGTCGGAGACTTTGAAGCAGTGTCGCTAGGCGCTGTGGAGTCAACCTTGAAATACGACCCTTTGCTTATCTAGAGCCTAACTCAGCGATGAGAACAGTGCGTGGTGGGTAGTTTGACTGGGGTGGTCGCCTCCAAAAGAGTAACGGAGGCTTCTAAAGGTTCCCTCAGCACGCTTGGTAACCGTGCGTAGAGTGCAATGGCATAAGGGAGCTTGACTGAGAGACATACAGGTCGATCAGGTACGAAAGTAGAGCATAGTGATCCGGTGGTTCCGCATGGAAGGGCCATCGCTCAAAGGATAAAAGGTACTCCGGGGATAACAGGCTGATCTCCCCCAAGAGCTCACATCGACGGGGGGGTTTGGCACCTCGATGTCGGCTCGTCACATCCTGGGGCTGGAGAAGGTCCCAAGGGTTGGGCTGTTCGCCCATTAAAGTGGCACGCGAGCTGGGTTCAGAACGTCGTGAGACAGTTCGGTCTCTATCTGCTGTGGGCGTTAGAAATTTGAGTGGATCTGACTTTAGTACGAGAGGACCGAGTTGGACGAACCTCTAGTGTATCTGTTGTCTCGCCAGGGGCACTGCAGAGTAGCTACGTTCGGAAGGGATAAGCGCTGAAAGCATATAAGCGCGAAACCCACCACAAGATGAGATTTCTTTAAAGGGTCGTTGAAGATGACAACGTTGATAGGCTATAAGTGTAAGTGCAGTAATGTATGTAGCTGAGTAGTACTAATAACCCATAGGCTTATGTACGTACTTCCCCTCTTAATGAGGGGAAGACAACTCTTTTGATTATTTAAAATACCATTTTACTAATATGTTAACTTATACAGTTGAAATATACTGAAACAACTTAAGGTGATTATAGCAATGGGGCTCACCTCTTACCATTCCGAACAGAGAAGTTAAGCCCATTAGCGCCGATGGTACTGCCACTGGTGGGAGAGTAGGTCGTCGCCTTTCTTTTAAACAAAAATCCGATTAGTTTTTTACTAATCGGATTTTTTGTTTTTTAATATTTATTATAAATATTAAAATAGATATTATCCTTTTAAATTAATTACTTACCTGAAGGCTTTATAAACAGTAATTTAACGAAATCGTTATATTACCTTATTTTTAATATTCAAGGTTAATAATCGTATTCGTATTGTTAAATTGATAATTTTAATAGCTTTTTTTTAATATTAATTTCATTCTTTTTTTTGAGCTATTCACTAACTTTATAAGTGAACTTTTAATGCCTCCATAATGAAAATACTTCATACAAGTTTTGAATGTTATCCAATAGCTAAAGTAGGTGGTCTTGCAGATGTAGTTGGAGCTCTGCCTAAATATCAGAGAGATCTTAAAGCTGATTCTATTGTTGCCATGCCGTATTACAAGAATTCTTTCGTACAAAAGCAAAAGTTAAAAGAAATTAGTAATGGTAAAATAGAGCTTAACGATAAAAGTTATGATTATAGCATACTAAAGTTTAGTTCTAAGGAAATAGTTTTTGAGTTGTATGTTATTCAAATTGATAACCTGTTAGATACTGAAGCTGTTTATGGATATCAAGATGAAACTCAAAGATATATTGGGTTTCAATTAGCATTATTAGATTGGATTATAAATAAAGAATTAGAATTTGATGTTATTCATTGCCATGATCATCATACTTCTTTAATTCCTTTTTTTATTAATTATTGTAATAGTTTTAAATCATTAGAAAAAATTCCTACAGTATTAACTATTCATAATGCGCAATATCAAGGTAGCTTTTCCCATGATAGATTAAATCTTTTCCCTGAATTTGATTTTTCTAATGTTGGTTTATTAGATTGGTATGGATCAGTTAACCCATTAGCGGCAGGCATTAAATGTGCTTCAAGAGTAAATACTGTATCACCATCTTATATGGAGGAGCTTAAAGAACAAGCAAATGGATTAGAAGGTCTATTAAGAAGTGAAAGTGAAAAGTGTGTTGGGATTTTAAATGGAATAGACACTGAAATATGGAATCCTGAAACTGACAAAATATTAAAGAAGAATTATAAATCTACAAATGCTGTTTCTGGAAAAAAAGCTAATAAAAAAGAGATTTGTGATAAATACGGATTTGATATCAATTTACCTCTATTTGGCTTTATAGGAAGACTCGTTGGAGAGAAATCAGCAGATTTACTTCCGCAAGTAATAAATGAGGCTATTGAAGAACATGGAGATATTAATATTTTCGTTTTAGGCTCAGGTCACGAACACATAGAACAAGAATTAATAGAGTTAAAAGAATTTTATAAAGGTAATTTTAATGCTCATATAGGATATGACGAAGAATTATCTCATTTGGTTTATGCAGGTTCAGATTTCTTATTAATGCCTTCTAGAGTTGAACCTTGTGGATTAAATCAAATGTATTCCTTGAGATATGGAACCATTCCAATAGTAAGAAGAACTGGTGGATTAAAAGATACAGTAATTGATATTGGAGATGGTGGTTTTGGAATTTGTCATGATCAAGCTTCAGTATGGGATATATGTTATTCTATCAAAAGAGCAGTAGAATTGTTCAACGACACTAAAACATTCAGAAAAATTCAGAAACAAATAATGAAAATAGATCATTCTTGGACTAAATCTGCTCAAGAGTATTTAGATCTTTATAAATCAATTTAACCTACCTACATGATTAACAAAAAAGTTCTCGCAATTATTTTAGGAGGAGGACAAGGAACCAGATTATCTCCTCTTACAGACAGACGTTCAAAACCAGCAGTATCAATAGCTGGAAAATATAGATTAGTAGATATTCCAATATCCAATTGCCTACATTGTGATATTAAGAGAATGTTTGTTCTTACTCAGTTTAATTCTGCTTCATTAAACAGACATATTAAAAACACTTATACTTTTAGCACTTTTAGCGAGGCTTTTGTTGATATAATGGCTGCAGAGCAAACTCCAGAAAATAAAACTTGGTTCCAAGGTACAGCAGATGCTGTACGTCAATCAATGCATCATATTTTAAATCATGAATTTGAATATGTATTAATTTTATCTGGAGATCAATTATATCAAATGGATTTCGATGATATGTTAGAAAAACATATCAGTAAGAAAGCAGAAATTAGTATAGCAACTTTACCTGTTAATGCTAAAGATGCTACTGGTTTTGGTATCTTAAAAACAGATGAAGAAGATTATATAACTTCATTCGTAGAGAAACCTTCAGCAGATGCACTTCCAGGTTGGGAATCTGAAGTAGATGAAGAAATGAAGAATGAAGACAGATATTATTTAGCTTCTATGGGAATTTATATTTTCAATAGAGATTTATTAGTAGAGTTAATGTCTAATCAAGATACAATTGATTTTGGAAAAGAAATTATTCCAGACTCAATAGGAAAAAATACAGTATTAGCATATCAATATAAAGGATATTGGACAGATATTGGAACGATTGCTTCTTTCTTTGAAGCGAATATTGGACTTACAGATGAAGTTCCAAAATTTGATTTATTTAATACTTCAAAAAACGTATTAACTCGCCCGAGAATATTACCACCGTCTAAAATTTATGGAACCAGATTGAATAAAGCCATGATTGCTGATGGTTGTATTATTAACGCAAATACAATTGAAAATTCTGTAATAGGAATCCGTTCAAGAATAGGAAAAGGAAGTGAAATTAATAATACCTATATGATTGGAGCTAACCTTTATCAAGATATTGAAGAAATAGAGAAAGATAAAAAAGAAGGTATTCCATACATTGGAGTAGGTGATAATTGTACAATTGAAAATGCAATTATTGATAAAGATGCTAGAATTGGAAATAACGTAGTAATAAAAGGAGGAAAACATCTTAAAGATGTAACAGAAGATGCTTATGTAATTAAAGATGGAATTGTAGTGATTCGTAGAAGAGCTGTAATCCCTCACGGATTTAAATTATAATAAGTTTTAGGACATCATATTTTATGAGTAAAGTTATAGCGTATAGTTTATTTTCAGATTTTGATATCAATTTATTTAAAGTAGGTAAACATTTCCGATTGTATGAGAAATTAGGTTCTCATATTATCGAAGTAGATGGAGTAGAAGGAACATATTTTGCTGTTTGGGCTCCATCGGCTAAATCTGTTTCAGTAGTTGGAGATTTTAATTACTGGACAGATCAAGAATATGTTTTAAATGTTCGTTGGGATGCTTCTGGTATTTGGGAAGGTTTTATACCTAAAGTTGGAAAAGGGAATTTATATAAGTATAAAATCCATTCTCATAACGATGGAATTGTTACAGAGAAAGCAGATCCTTATGCTAGAAGATGCGAACATCCACCTAAAACCGCTTCAGTAGTTTGGGATAATCCTTATACATGGGAGGATACCAAATGGATGAAGAAAAGAAAAAAGCATAACGCAGTCAACGCTCCATATTCTGTTTATGAAGTTCATTTAGGTTCTTGGAAAAAAAAGTTTAACGATAATAATAGATCATTATCTTATGTAGAATTGGCCGATGAATTAGTAAACTACGTGAAAGAAATGCAATTTACGCATGTCGAGTTAATGCCTGTTATGGAATATCCATACGATCCTTCATGGGGATATCAAATCACTGGATATTTTGCGCCAACTTCACGATTCGGTTATCCAGAAGATTTTAAGTTTCTAATAGATAAATTTCATCAGAATGATATTGGTGTAATTTTAGATTGGGTTCCTTCGCATTTTCCAGAAGATGATCACGGATTAGGTTTTTTCGATGGTTCTCATTTATATGAACATCCAGATCGAAGAAAAGGATATCACCCTGATTGGAAAAGTTTAATTTTCAATTACGGAAGAAACGAAGTCAAAAGTTTCTTGATTAGTAATGCTATCTTTTGGTTAGATCAATACCATGTAGATGGTTTACGCGTAGATGCTGTTGCCTCTATGATTTTCTTAGATTATTCTAGAAATTATGGAGAATGGGAACCTAATATGTTTGGTGGAAACGAATATTTAGAAGCCATAGATTTTTTAAAAGAATTGAATGAAGAAGTTTATGCTAGTTTTCCAGATGTACAAACGATTGCTGAAGAATCTACCGCATTTCCAAAAATATCAAGACCAACATATCTTGGCGGATTAGGTTTTGGTATGAAATGGATGATGGGATGGATGCACGATTCACTTAAATATTTCAAAAAAGAACCAATCTATAGAAAACATCATCAAAACGATTTAACGTTTAGTATGACTTATGCTTTTACTGAAAACTTTATGTTGCCATTGTCTCACGATGAAGTTGTTTATGGAAAACAAAGTATAATTGGTAGAATGCCAGGTGATGAATGGCAAAAGTTTGCAAATCTAAGATTACTGTATAGTTACATGTACACACATCCAGGAAGTAAATTGTTATTTATGGGTGGAGAATTTGGTCAGCATACAGAATGGAATTTCGAAGGAAGTTTAGATTGGTATATATTAGAATACGATTTTCATAAAGGAGCGCAAGATTTAGTTCGAGATTTAAATATTCTATATAAAAAATATCCGGCTTTACATGAAAAGCAGTTTGAACATGATGGCTTTGAATGGATAGCACACGACGATCACGAAAATTCAGTTTTAAGTTATATCAGAAAAGGAAAGTCAGCTGAGGATATTTTAATTACAGTATGTAATATGACTCCTATTCCTAGAGAAAATTATAGAATTGGATTACCTAAAAAAGGAAAACTAGTTCAAGTTTTTAATAGTGATTATAAAAAATATGGAGGTAGTGGTATTTCCAACAAAAAAAGTATAAAAATCGAGCAATTAAATTGGAATAGCAGAGAGCATTCTTGCGAAATTACAGTTCCTCCATTAGCGACTGTAATTTTTAAAATTGAAGCCTAATTTTAATCAATCGATTTCGTGAAAAAAGTAATACGATAAGTTCTTTAATTCAGGTATAAGTCGTTTTTTTATAACAGAATACAAGTACAACCCATCAAAATTGAAGTATTATGATTATTAATACAGAATTAGAAAACAAAGGAAATCTTTTCCCCGGAAAAATAAATTCATTCTCTCAAGATGTAGACAAAATCTACTTCAAAACAGAAAACGGAGTAATACTTCAAGTTACCGTAATTCGTGGAAGTGTAATTCGGTTTAGATATGCTACAGATAATAATTTCGAGAATGATTTCTCTTATGCAATTAGTGAAGATGCGGTTAGAGGTTACAGTAAATTAGAAGTTGAAGAACACGATACTTGTTATAAAATTATTACCATCAAGGTAATTATTCAGATAGATAAAGAAAGTTTAAATACATCAATATACGATATTCATGGAAACGTAATCTGTAAAGATGATTGGGGTTTCCATTGGGAACAAAGCTATGAGTATGGTGGAAATATTGTAAAAATGAGTAAATCTGCTCCACAAGGAGAATGTTATTATGGTTTAGGAGATAAACCCATGCATTTAAACTTGAAAGGAAAAAGAATTGAAAATTGGGCAACAGATCAATATGCTTTTGGTAAAGACCAAGATCCGCTATACAAAAGTGTTCCTTTTTATTTAGGAATGTACGAAGAAAGGGCGTATGGAATTTTCTTCGACAACACGTTCAAAACATTTTTTGACTTTTGTCACGAACGTAGAAATGTAACTAGCTTTTGGGCACATGGAGGAGAAATGAATTATTATTTCTTTTATGGACCAGATATGCAAGATGTCATTACTCGTTATACAGATTTAACAGGAAAACCAGAATTACCACCCTTATGGGCTTTAGGATATCATCAATGTAAATGGAGTTATTATCCAGAAGCAAAAGTTAAAGAAGTTACTAGTAAATTCAGAGAGTTAAGAATTCCATGTGATGGTATTTATTTAGATATCGATTATATGGATGGTTTCAGATGTTTTACTTGGAACAGAGAATATTTTCCAGATCCGAAACGTATGGTTACTGAACTTGCAGAAGACGGATTTAAAACGATTGTAATTATAGATCCAGGAATTAAAATTGATGACGATTATTGGGTATATAAAGAGGCCATGAAAAATGATTATTTCTGTAAACGAGCAGATGGTCCTTATATGCGAGGTAAAGTTTGGCCAGGAGAATGTTTCTTTCCAGATTTTACAAATCCGAAAGTAAGAACTTGGTGGGCAGGACTTTTTAAAGAATTAATTGATGAAATCGGAGTAAAAGGTGTTTGGAATGATATGAACGAACCAGCAGTAATGGAAGTTCCAGGAAAAACATTCCCGAATGATGTTCGTCATAATTACGATGGAAATCATTGTAGCCATAGAAAAGCACACAATATTTACGGAACACAAATGGCTCGAGCAACCTACGAAGGTGTAAAAAAATATGCATATCCAAAACGTCCGTTTATCATAACACGTTCTGCTTATTCTGGTGCACAACGTTTTACTTCTTCTTGGACAGGAGATAATATCGCTACTTGGGAACATTTATGGATTGCCAATATTCAAGCACAACGAATGAGTATGAGTGGTATGTCGTTCACAGGAAGTGATATTGGTGGTTTTGCTGAGCATCCAACAGGAGAATTATATGCACGTTGGATTCAATTAGGAGTTTTCCATCCGTTTTGTAGAACACACTCTTCAGGAGACCATGGAAATCAAGAACCTTGGACTTTTGGTGAAGAAGTGATTGATGTTACTCGTAAATATGTAGAATTACGATACCAACTATTACCATATTTATATACTATGTTTTGGGAGTATGCTGAGTTCGGAATTCCAATGTTAAAGTCATTGGTGTTATTCGATCAGTATGATCCACAGACACATTATAGAACTGATGAATTCGTTTTTGGAAATCAAATTTTAGTTTGTCCTATTCAAGAGCCAAATGCTAAGGGAAGAAGAATGTATATTCCTCGTGGGCATTGGTATAATTACTGGACTAGAGAATATGTTACTGGTGGATTAGAAAAATGGGTTGATGCCGATTTAGATATTATTCCAATTTTTATCAAAGAAGGCGCTATAATTCCAAAATATCCAGTGCAACAATATGTTGGTGAAAAAACTATAGATGAACTAAAACTTGAAGTGTATTTTAAACTAGGAGAAAAAGAAGTTTCTAAAGTTTACGAAGATGCTCAAGATGGTTACGATTACACTAAAGGGCGTTATAGTTTACGAACATTTACATTTACAGGTAAAGAGAATGAAGTAATTATTCAACAGCATGTAGATGGAACTTTTGTTACGGAATATGAAACTATGGAGTTCGAAATTATTGGTTTACCTTTTGAAATTAAAGAAGTAGAAATCGATAATGTAGATATAGATTTGAAAAAGGTATTGAGTAAAACAAAACCAAATACATTAATGATTCCAAAGAACTTTGCTGAAATACATATCGAAGGATAAAAGCTGACATTTAACAGCTTGCTTTATTAAATTTAGACTAATTTTGCCCAAAATTAGAATATGAATAAAGCTATTTATATCGCTGCAAGTGGAGCGAATTCAGGAAAATCGATGCTAAGTTTAGGTTTAATGCAACTGTTGTTGCGCAATAAACCTAAGGTCGGATATTTTCGTCCGATAATTGATAATCCTGTCGATGGTAAAAAAGATAATCATGTAAATACAATTGTTAATTATTTCAATTTAAAATGTGATTATGAAGATACCTACGCTTTCACAAGATCTGAGTTATTAGATTTATTAAATGATGATAAAGAAGATGAAGTCATTAATTTAATTCTTCGCAAGTATAAAAAACTAGAAGAAAAAAATGACTTCGTTATTGTAGAAGGAACTGATTTTTCAGATCACGGTGCGATAATAGAAATGGATTTAAATGTATTAATCGCTAAAAACCTAGGAATTCCTGTAATCATAGTTTCTGGTGGAATAGATAAATCACTAGAAGAATTTATTCAAGGTTTACGATTAACTTACGATTCTTTCAGTAATAAAGAAGTAGAAGTAATTGCAGTAATTGCTAATAAAGTTCAAGAGAAAAATGTAGATTTAATTATTGAAGGAATAGGAGAAAACTTACCTAAATCGTTATTAATTAACGCGATTCCAATCAATAGTAAATTAAATAATCCAACGATTTACGAAATTTCAAAAGCATTAGATGCAGAAGTTGTTTTCGGTGAAGAATTGTTAGATGCTACAACTGGTGAAATAAAAGTAGGAGCAATGCAATTGGCTCACTTTTTAAATCACTTAACAGATGAATGTGTTGTAATTACACCTTCAGATCGTTCCGATATTTTATTAGGTACATTACAAGCAAATATTTCAAATAGATATCCGTCAATCTCAGGAATTATTCTTACAGGAGATATAGAATTAAGTCCATCAGTAATAGAATTAATTACAGGTTTAGAGAGAATTGTTCCGATTTTGAAAGTAAAAGGAGGAACTTTTGGAATTGCATCTAGATTAGGAGCAGTTCGTTCTCACATCTATGCAGAAAATAAAAACAAGATTAAATTATCGATTAATACTTTTGAAAAGTATGTTGATGTAGAAGCATTAAGTGATAAATTAATCACTTACAAAGGAACAAATGTATTAACACCAAGAATGTTCCAATACAATTTATTCAAAAGAGCTAAGCAAGTTAAAAAACATATTGTTTTACCAGAAGGAAATGATGATAGAATTTTAACAGCAGCTGCACAGTTACAAAAATTAGATATTGTTGATTTAACCATTTTAGGAAAACGAGTTAATGTAGAAGCAGCTGTAAAGCGTTTACAACTTTCTTTTGATTTTGATAAAACACAAATTATAAATCCAAGTACTTCAGAATATTTCGATGATTTTGCAAGTACACTATACGAATTAAGAAAACACAAAGGCTTAAGTCCGGCTATGGCAGAAGATTTAATGGCTGATGTTTCTTATTTCGGAACAATGATGGTGTATAAAGGTTTAGCAGACGGAATGGTTTCTGGAGCTGCTCACACGACACAGCATACAATTAAACCATCGTTACAGTTCGTAAAAACTAAACCAGGTTTTTCTGTAGTATCTTCAATTTTCTTTATGTGTTTAGAAGATCGTGTTTCTGTATTTGGAGACTGTGCTATTAATCCGAATCCAACTTCAGAACAGTTAGCAGAAATAGCAATTTCATCAGCAGATTCAAGTATAGCTTTTGGAATTGACCCGAAAATAGCAATGCTTTCATATTCTTCAGGAAGTTCAGGAAAAGGAGAAGATGTTGATACCGTTAGAGAGGCTACAGAAATTGTAAAGCGTAAGCGACCAGATTTAAAAGTAGAAGGTCCAATTCAATATGATGCAGCTGTAGATCCTACCGTTGGAAAGAAGAAATTACCAAATTCTGAAGTAGCGGGACAAGCAAACGTACTAATTTTTCCAGATTTAAATACAGGAAATAATACATACAAAGCAGTCCAACGTGAAACTGGAGCTTTGGCAATCGGACCAATGTTACAGGGTTTAAATAAACCAGTTAACGATTTAAGTAGAGGATGTACAATCGAAGATATTTATAACACAATTATCCTAACAGCGATACAAGCTCAAGAATAGATTAAAAACAGCACATGAAAGTATTAGTTATCAATTCAGGAAGTTCATCAATTAAGTATCAACTTTTTGATATGCCGGAAGAAAAAGTAATTTGTTCAGGATTAATTGAAAGAATAGGATTAGAAGAAGGAGCAGTTCATTACGAATCTGAAGAGAATTCAATTAAAGAAACGATAAAAATTGAAAATCATAAAGTTGGTTTAGAGAAAGTAGTTTCGTTATTGCTAGATGCTAACGTAGGTGTGATTTCTTCTACAGATGAAATTGAAGTTGTTGGTCATAGAGTTGTACATGGAGGAAGTTCCTTTACTAAAACTACTGAAGTAACTCTAGAAGTAAAAAAAGAAATAGAAAACTTATTTTCTTTAGCTCCTCAGCATAATCCTGCAAATCTAGAAGGAATTAATGTTGCTGAAGCAATTTTTACGAAAGCAAAACAAGTTGCAGTTTTTGATACAGCTTTTCATCAAACTATTCCAGAAAAAGCATTCACGTATGCAATTCCAAAGCAGTTTTTAACAGACAATAAAATTCGTTTGTATGGTTTTCATGGAACAAGTCATAAATATGTTTCAGAAAAAGCTAATGCATATTTACAAACATCAAATTCTAAATTAATCACAGTTCATTTAGGAAATGGTTGTAGTATTTCTGCAGTAGAAAACGGAAAAAGTATCGATCATAGTTTAGGTTTTGGTCCGGTTACAGGTTTAGTCATGGGAACACGAAGTGGAGATATTGATCATACTTTAATTTTCTATTTGGTAAATACTTTAGGTTACGATATAAACGAAGTAAATACTTTGTTACAGAAAGAAAGTGGAATGTTCGGTTTAACAGGTTATAGTGATTTGCGTGATATTGAAGCTGAAGCTGAAAAAGGAAATATAGCTTGTCAACTAGCATTAGAGATTAATACTTATCGTATTAAAAAATACATCGGCTCATACATTGCTGCAATGAATGGCGTTGATGCTATTGTATTTACAGCAGGAATTGGAGAGAATTCTTCATTAATTAGAGAAAAAGTTTGTACTGACTTAGAGTTCTTCGGAATACAAATAGACACAGAGAAGAATAATATCAGAGCTAAAAAACTTACTGAAATTCATACTGATAATTCTAAAGTGAAATTATTAGTAATTCCTACAAATGAAGAAGTTGAAATAGCGAAGCAATCGTATGAATTGTAAATGATTTATAGAGTTTGATAAATCAATTTTAACATAGCTTTTTCATTGAGTTTATTTGTGTTAAATATAACTTGTATGTAAATTAGCTATGCAATATTTAAAAGTGAAAAATAAATTTTAAAACTATGAAAATGAGAGAAAAAGTACTTTTTCTATTATGCACTATTTTGTGTTTTTCTAAAATTCAATCTCAAACAAATTGGGAGTTGTTAAATCCTAAGCCTACAGTAAATAGAGGAAAAGTTGTTGAGTTCGTAACTCCTGATATAGGATTCATTATTACTGCTAATGAGCTGTTAGAAACTACAGATGCAGGAAATACTTGGTTGAAGAAACAGAATATTTCTAGTGGAAATGATATGAGTTTCTACAATGGAATAGGGTATATTGTTGGTAGTGGCGGATATGTATTAAAATCTAATGATAATGGAGCATCTTGGAGTGAAATATCTACAGGAGTTTATGGTAATTTTAATGCTGTTAGTATTATCGATAATAATAATATTATCTTATCAACATCAAATAGTATATTAAGTACTGATGATGGAGGAGTTACATGGAAAAATTTTAGTATTCCTAACTCTTCAGTTAATAAAACTTTCTTTACAAGTCATTTAATTGGACATGCTATTACAAATAATGGTTTTATTCTTAAAACAATAGATGGAGGACAAAACTGGTATGCTACAAAAGATGATAGTAATACCATGCCTTCTAATTTTTATACTATTGATTTTGTAAATGAGAATGTAGGTTTTGTAACGCAAGCTCATGATGATATTTACAAAACAACTGATGCAGGAGAAACTTGGATAGAAATGTCTACAAGAACCCAAACTATTTTTGATTTTCATTTTTTAGATGAGAATAATGGTTTTGCCACTGGTGAATATGGTGCAACATACAAAACAAATGATGGAGGTAATTCATGGAACCAAATCTTTTTTCAAAGTGGATTTTTTGAAGGTACTTCAATGTATAGTATCTATTTTCAAGACAATAACATAGGTTATGCAACTGGGGAAAGAGGTAGAATTATTAAAACTACTGATGGAGGTAACACATGGAGTTCTCATTCTGAAAATTACAATAGTTTTAGTGATTTAAAAATATTTGATAGTGGAACTGGGTTTGTTAGGTCAGGTGGTAACTACTATAAAACAACTGATTTTGGAGACAATTGGTCTTATATATCTTCAGTTAATCATTTTAGTTATTGTAGTGGTTCATATTTTGTTAGTGAAAATTTAGGGTATTCAATTGGTGGAGGCATAGGAGATGTTTTCAAAACTACTGATGGTGGAGTGTCATGGGATAAATTAGATATTAATGTTGACGAAGGGTTAAGGTCTATCTTTTTTATAAATAATAATGTAGGATTTATATCAGGAGGATTTAATCAAAAGAAAGTAATGAAAACGACTAATGGAGGTAACACATGGAGTCAAGTTTCAGATCAGTTGTTTGGTAATATTCAGTTTACAAGTGATTTAGTTGGTTATGGAAATAGAAAAGGCAATTCTTACGGAGCTATATATAAAACTATTGATGGAGGTAATACATGGAGAATAAGTGTTGAGCTAGAAGGAGAAGACATCAATGACTTTCATTTTGTTGATGAAAATAATGGCTATTTTGTAGGGGATCAAGGTTTAATTTATAAGACGAATGATGGAGGAACTAATTGGGAAAAATTGAAAATTCCATATGAATGGTATACTCAAGTTAAATTTTATTCAAAGAATATTGGTTATGTAGCAGATGAAGATGGGTTATTATATAAAACTCAGAATGGAGGGATTAGTTGGGAATATGTAACAAATCAATATAAAATCAATTCGATAGAAGTTGTTAATGATAAAATTTATACAGCAGGAACCAATGGTAAAATTTATAGGAGTGATATTGAATATGAAACAATTATTTTAATTATAAATTCTATTGAAAATGTTTCAAATTCTTCTGTTAAATTAACAGGTAATATTACTTCTAATGGAGCACCAGTTTCTAATATTCAATTTGAATATTACTCTAATAGTTCTAATACAAATGTTATTCCAGTAACACCAGCTAATATTAATTCTAATGAATCTTTAAATGTTGCTATTGATTTATCAGAATTAAAATCTAATACTACTTATTATTTTAACTTATCAGGAGTACAAAATTCAAATATTAGTTATAGTCAAACTTTAAGTTTTACAACGCTGCCCGACTATGAAATAAATACTAATTTTCCTGATAGTTATTCTGCAGTTTCAGCAGAAGTATCTAGTAATATAGTATCTAATGAGCATGATATTACCAATATAGTATTTGAATATGGTTTAAGTTCTGATGACTTAACTAATACAGTAGTTGGAATACCAGATTCAGTAAAAGGAAAGACAAGTGAAACTATAACTGGAAGTTTAGTTAATCTGCAACCATTAACAAAATATTTTTACAGAATTAAAGCTCAACATGAAGGTGAAAATATTTATGGAGAAATAAAATCTTTTACAACCTATCCAGAATATATCATAAATCTTTATGATGCATATATAGATGGAACAAACGTTACATTTTCTGCACATTTATTATCTTATAATGAAAGTATAGAAGATATTGTATTTGAATATGGAACTATTGATTATGAAAATAGTATTGAAGCTAATCCATCAGAAATTAATGCTTTTAGGTATTCATTGATTAATACTACTATAACCGATTTAGATTCAAGTTTAAATTACTATTACAGATTAAAAGCTACTCATAACGGAGAAACTATTTACAGTGAAGAAAAAGTTTTTAATTTTTCAGGAGATATAATCATGGTTAGTGGTTCAATAGAAGAAACACAAACAAATTCATTAGAATTAAAAGGTTTAATAAACAGTAGAGGTGCCTATTTAACAGATATTTATTTTGAATATGGTCTTACCGATAGTTTTGGGGAAACAGTAGATGGATCACCAAATTATGTTTTAGGAAATAGGACAAATTCGATAAAAGGAGTTGTTGATAACCCGTTACCAAATCAAACATATTATTATAGATTAGTTGCTACTAACAATGGGAATAAAATATATTCAGAGACTTATAATTATAGGATGTCTGATAATACATTAAGTTCAAATGAGTTTGATTTTAAAAATAATATCTCGATATATCCTAATCCAACTAAAGATTTTGTAAATATAAAATCTAATACACCTGAAAAAGTTAAATCTATTCATTTGTATAATTCTTTAGGGCAAGAAATATATTACAAAAAGATTGATAATAACGTTGATATGCAAATTGATTTATCAAGTTATGGAACTGGGTTATATTTTGTCAAAGTGAATTTTGAAAATTCCAAAAAAAAGATATCTAAATTAATTTTAAAATAATTTAATAATCTTTTTATTTTGAAATAACCAATAGAAGTTATTTTACCTATAGCAGTAACTAAATAAATCTTTTTGTTAATTCGAAAAAGAGTTTGCGCTAAAATTAGAAATTCTTCATAATGGAAAGGCTGTTTAATGATTATATCTAGGTTAAACAGCTTTTTTTATTTTACTTCAAGAATAATATGTAACATTTTTTTATTCCTGTATCTAAAGGGAAATCAAAAATTTTTAAAAATGAAAAATGTTATTTTATTATGTATTACATTCGTGTTTTCTGTATCAATTTTTGCACAGCATAAACCTATACATGTAAAAGTCACAGGAAAAGGGAATCCTATTATATTGATCCCTGGTTTTACAGTTCCGGGAGATATTTGGAATTCTTTAGTGACCAAGCTAGAAAATAATTATGAATGTCATACTGTAACGTTAGCTGGTTTTGGAGGAAAAGCGCCTATTGAATTTCCTTGGTTACCAAAAGTTAATCAATCGCTTAAAAATTATATAGTCAAAAATGATTTACAAAATACGACTATAATTGGTCATAGTTTAGGTGGTACAATTGCTACTTGGCTTGCTGCACAAAAAGAAATAAAACTTTCTAAAATTATAATTGTTGATGCACTTCCTGCTTCTGGCGCACTAATGATTCCTAATTTTAATCCTGAAAACTTAGTGTACGAGAGCCCATATAATAAACAGCAATTATCAATGGACGATACTGCTTTTGCACAATTAGCTGCTGGAATGTCAAAAGGAATGAGTCTTAAAATTTCAGCTCAAGAACAAATTAAGAATTGGATTTTACAAGCAGACCGAAAAACTTATGTATACGGATATACTGATTATCTTAAACTAGATCTTAGAGAAGATTTAAAAAACATTTCAATACCGGTTTCTATAATAGCAGCTTCAAAACCTTATGGCGCAGAAATGGTGAAGCAAACGTATAAGAATCAATATAAAAAATTAAAAAGCTATAATTTTATTTTAGCTGAAAATAGCGCCCATTTTATAATGCTAGATCAGCCATCTTGGTTTTTAGAACAAGTACAAATGATTTTATCATCTAAATAAATGAATACAGAACAAGAGTTTACCAAAACCTATAATGAATTCGCTCCGAAAGTACATCGGTTATGCTTGGGCTATGCTTCAGGTAATAAAGGACTTGCAAATGAGTGGTTGCAAGAAACTTTTATAAAGGTTTGGAAATATAGAAAAACATTTAAAGGTAAATCTTCTATTGATACTTGGATATATCGCATTGCAGTAAATGTATGTTTAGGAGATTTGCGAAAAATCAATAAAAATATTCCTATAAATGAAAACGTATTATCTGATCATACCAACGATGATAACACTAATAATACTGAAAAACATATTAAACAAATGTATCATTGTATTGATTTACTCAATGAACAAAATAGAGCACTAATATTGTTAGAACTCGAAAATATACCACAAGCTACAATTGCAGAAACTGTAGGTTTAGCTCACGGAACATTACGAACACGTCTGAGCCGTATTAGAAAATCACTTTTAAAATGTATCAAAAATGGAAAATGATAACTTAGATAAATTATGGGAGGTTCAAGCTGATAATAGCTCAAATATTACTCCTCAAAATATAATAGCAAAAGCAAAAAAACAACGTAACGGACAATACATTAACATTACAGTAATGTCTTTAACGGTTATAGTATTAATAACCTACGCTTTTTATTATGCATTTTATCAATGGAATACTTTTAATTTAGGTTTAGTTCTCATGATAGGTAGTCTTATCTTTCGAGTTGTTTTAGAGTTTTTCTCGCTATATCGTAAAGAAAAACAATTGATTTCAATGCCTCAAAAATCATATTATATTTATTTGAAAAAGTATTATAAAACTAGATTGTTAGTAAACTATATCGTAACGCCTATTTGTATTGCAGTATATATATTCGGTTTTTATTTATTATTACCATACTTTAAGCAAAAATTTTCTAGTGCTTTTTATAATTACATTTTAATTTCTGGTATTTTTTCTCTTACTGTTGTCATAATTATTATTGTGAAATACGTTATTAAAGAACAGCAGTTTTTAAAACAATTACAAACAAAATAAAAAGAAAGTATTTTTATGCTAAAAAATATTTTAAGTTTCATTTTCATCATATGCTTAATACAAACAATAAAAAGTCAAGCTTGTGGAGTTTATAAATTGAAATATGTAGGTAAAATCAAATCGAAAGAGACCTCAAAAATTAAAATAAAATTGCCGAATACATTTTTCTATCATGCATATAGTGAGAAGATTAATGTGGAAGAATATTGGAGTTTTAATTTTTTCACGATTAAAAACGAGAAAATAGATTTTACAATCATTTCTCATTTAGGATCATTATATACATCAAAAAAATTAATTGAATTATATAAAAAGAGTAGAGATTTTATTCCAATTTTAATTATTTCTATTAACGAAAAAGGTAAAGAGGAGAGGTTTATAAAAAAAGTATCATATGATCAGTTAAGGTTTTCAGGAAAAGATAATTTAAGTGAGCCAACACTTATTATAATTGATTTAGGAGAAATTAATTATCCTTAAACTTTTCTTTGAAAATTACTATAGATATGTTTTTTATAAAAAATTAAAAAGAAATAGGTGGTTTTAAATAATTTAAAAAACCACCTATTTATGAACGTTTAAAAAGACTTTTTAAATGTCAAATCGATCTAGATTCATTACTTTATTCCAAGCTTTCACAAAGTCTTTTACAAATTTCTCTTTTACATCTTCACTAGCATAAACTTCAGAGATCGCTCTTAATTCTGAATTTGATCCGAAGATTAAATCAGCTCTAGTGGCAGTCCACTTTACTTCGTTTGTAGCTCTATCTTTAATATTGAAAAGATCTTTTTTGTCTGAAGTAGCTTCCCATTTGTATTGCATACTTAATAAATTCACAAAGAATTCATTAGTTAATGTTCCAGGAGTTGAGGTCATAATTCCAATATTAGAACCATTATAATTTGCATTTAAAGCTCTCATTCCTCCTAATAAAACGGTCATTTCTGGAGCAGATAAAGTTAATAGTTGTGCTTTGTCTACTAATAATTGTTCAGCAGATAAAGTATAATCTGTTTTCTGATAATTTCTAAATCCATCAGCCATTGGTTCTAAAACAGCCATTCCTTCAACATTAGTTTGCTCTTGTGTTGCGTCAGCTCTTCCTGGTGTAAAAGGAACTTTAATAGTAACTCCTGCTTTTTTTGCTGCATTTTCAATGGCAACATTACCACCTAATACAATTAAATCTGCAATAGAAACTTTTTTATTTCCTTTATTAAATTCTTGTTGAATTTTCTCATAAACTCCTAATACTCTTTTTAATTGAGCAGGATTATTAGATTCCCAGTTAACTTGTGGTTCTAAACGAATTCTTGCTCCGTTTGCACCACCACGTCTATCAGAATTTCTATAAGTTGAAGCAGAAGCCCAAGCAGTAGAAACTAATTCGCCAGTTGTTAATCCAGAAGCTTCAATTTTAGATTTTAAATTGTTAAGGTCAGCAGTTGTGATCGTTGAAGAATTTTCAGTTGAAATAGGATCTTGCCATACAAAATCTTCTTTTGGAATTTCCGGACCTAAATATGTTGATTTTGGTCCCATATCTCTGTGTGTTAATTTAAACCAAGCACGAGCAAAAGCCTCATCAAATTCCTTTGGATTTTCATAAAAACGACGAGAGATTTTTTCGTAAACAGGATCTTTAATTAAAGCAACATCTGTAACTAACATTGTTGGATTGTGGAATTTAGTTTTATCAAATGCATCTGGAAATTTAATTACAGAATTCTTTGCTTCAAACTGATGTGCTCCACCTGGACTTTTAGATAACACCCATTCGTTTTCAAATAATGTTTTGAAATATCCTTGACTCCATTTATCTGGTGTTACAGTCCAAATCACCTCTAATCCAGATGTAATGGCATCTTTACCTTTTCCAGATTTATAATTACTTTTCCAGCCTAAACCTTGTTCTTCAATCCCTGCACCTTCTGGAGAAGCAGCTAAATGATCACCACCAGCTTGTCCGTGAGTTTTACCTAATGTATGTCCACCAGCTATTAAAGCTACAGTTTCTTCATCGTTCATTCCCATTCTTCCGAAAGTAACACGAATATCTTTTGCAGAAGCAATCGGATCTGGATTTCCATTTGGTCCTTCAGGATTCACATAAATTAATCCCATTTGAACAGCTGCTAAAGGTTTTTCTAATTCTCCGTCTTTATAACGTTCATCATTAGCTAACCATTCTGTTTCAGAACCAAAATACACATTTGTTTGAGGTTCCCAAGTATCTTCTCTACCACCAGCAAAACCAATAGTTCTAAATCCAGATTTTTCTAAAGCAACATTTCCTGCTAAAATCATTAAATCTGCCCAAGAAATTTTCTGACCGTATTTTTGTTTTACTGGCCAAAGTAATCTTCTTGCTTTATCTAAGTTAGCATTGTCTGGCCAACTGTTTTGTGGAGCAAAACGTTGTCTACCTTCTCTTGTTCCACCTCTTCCATCACCAGTTCTGTAAGTACCAGCACTATGCCAAGCCATACGAATGAATAAACCACCGTATGTACCATAATCTGCCGGCCACCAATCTTTAGAATCTTTTAAAGTTTTAGCAATGTCTTCTTTTAAAGCGAAGTAATCTAAGCTTTCAAATTCTTTTTTATAATCAAAGTCTCCTAATGGATTTGATAATGAAGAATTTTGTCTTAAAACAGTTAAGTCTAAATTGTTTCGCCACCAATCTTTGGTTGTTTTTCCTTCTCCTTTAATGGTTATGCCTGTGGATGGAGTTTTACCAAATCCGAAAGGACAACTTCCGCCTTCTTTAGTTGTTTCTTTATTGTCGTTAGCTGTATTACAAGAGACTAAAAACATAAGGAACATTCCTGTAAAAAAATGTAGTTTCATATTTACTCGATTAATTAAGAGGTTACAAAGTAAGAGGATCATTTTTATTTATAAAAACGATATTTGTGTATATAATATCTACAATGTAAATATTGTGTTATATTTGCTTCATTATGAATATACAACAATTTCAGTATGTATTAGCTGTGGTCGATTTAAAAAATTTTGAAGCCGCAGCGGAGAAATGTTTTGTAACTCAATCTACGTTGAGTACCATGATTGGAAGGTTTGAAAAGGAAATCGGAATTAAGATTTTTAATAGAAAAACTAAACCTGTTTCGATTACAGTAGAAGGAGAAGAAATTATAAAACGATTACGAATTTTAGCAAGTGAAGTTGATGCTTTAAATAATTTAATTCAGGAATTAAAAGGTGAAATGATTGGAGAATTAAAGATTGGAATTATTCCAACTGTTGCTCCGTATTTACTTCCCTTATTTTTAACAAATTTTGCTGAAGCTTTTCCTAAAGTAAAAATTATCGTTCGTGAAATGACAACAAGTGAAATTCAAAAAGCTTTAAAAATAAGAAGTATAGATGTTGGAGTTTTAGCGCTTCCTTTAGAAGATGATATGCTGAATGAAGTAGATTTATATTCTGAACCTTTTGTTTTATATGATTGTAGTGAAGGAGATATTACAAATAAGATTTCTGTGAATGATATTGATTATTCTAAGCTTTGCCTTTTACAAGAAGGACACTGTTTAAGAACACAAGTACAACGAATTTGTGATTTGTCTGATCAGTATACAAATCGAGATGAAAACTTTGAGTTTGAATCTGGTTCTATGGATAGCTTATTGAGAATAACAAGAGCCAGAAAAGGAATGACAATTCTCCCATATTTAGCAACTACAGATTTGTCTCCTGATATAAAACAAAGATTGGTTGAATTTGATAAACCGATTCCTGTTCGAAAAGTAGGTTTAGTTACGCATAAGTTTTTTGTAAAAAAGAAATTATTATCAGAGTTAAAATTACTGATTCAGAATTCTGTAATTGAACACTTACCGCAAAAAGAGAGTGAATATAAAATTTTAAAACCCTTGTAAAAGAACACAAGGGTTTATATTATTTTAAGCTAAGCTCGATAAAAATATTCCAACACTTTTACCAAACTCAAAGTTGTAGTTTTGTTTTTGTAAAGCAGATTCTATAGCGCTCAATGTGGCAACAATATCGCTTTTAGTAATAGCGCCCATATGACCAATTCTAAAGTATTTGGTTTTAATTTCAGTATGTAAACCACCAGCTAAAACTACTCCGTATTCAGAAATATCTTTTCTAAATAAATTTCCATCAATTCCTTTAGGGTAATAAATAGCAGTCATTGTATTAGCGGCAATATCATTAGTTTTAGGAACTAACTGTAAACCGATAGCTTGCACAGCTTTTCTAAATGCTTTTGCATATGTAATATGCGTTGCTACTCTATTTTCTATTCCTTCTTTGTTGATTAAATCTAAACTTACTTCTAAAGCACGAATTAAATTTACCGGAGGTGTACCAAAATAAGAAGGTTTCCTTTCTTCGTAAGCTTGCATAATTGGCAACCAATTTGTAAAACTTCCATAATAGTTTTGTACTGGAGTTGTTCTATTTTTCCAAACGTTCATTGCTTTTTCAGAAGCAACTAATAAAGCCAAACCAGGAGGAACTCCAATAGCTTTTTGGGAACCAGTTAATACTACATCGATTCCCCAAGTTTCTTGTTGTGTTTCTTCTCCAGCTGTTGCACAAACTCCATCTACAATGCTTAATGTATTATATTTTTGAGCTAATGCAGCAATCGCTTTGGGATCTGTTAAAACTCCGGTTGAGGTATCAACATGAGTAATAGTTAATAATTTGTAATCTTTGGAAGATAATTCTGCTTCAATTTTATCTAAAGAAATCGTTTCACCAATTTCAGCCTGAAGTACAGTTACGTTTGCACCATATGTTGCTAAAATATTTTTATAACGTTCTCCAAAATATCCTGTTGAAATTACTAATGCATTATCACCAGATTCGATAAGATTACTTACAGCCATATCCATAGCTAAAGTTCCGCTACCAGCAATAATAAATGGCTGACCTTTTGGAGCTAACCAAATTTTACGCATTAACTCTAGTGAGTTTCCAAAACTTTCTATAAAATTAGGAGCAATATGACTGGTAGTCACTTCTCCCATAGCTCTTAATACTGCAGGATCTATTTCGATTGGTCCTGGTATCATTAATAGTTTTCTATTTTTCATGAAAAAATGATATAGTAATTACAACGATTTCGTTGTAAGTTACATAATAGTTTTAAGCTGTAAGAAAGAATGAAAAATTTTACGAATTTTATATAAAACAAGTTTGTGTTTTTCATTTTAGTTAAAATGAGAGTATATATATTGTTATATAAATAAAATAAAAATATTTTAAAGATAAATACAAGCAAAGAGTATATGTATTAATATGTTCAACATTTTAAAAATAGTAACTTTGGCGTATGAATTATAATTACGCGTATTTAGTACGTTTTCAATATTTAGGATTTCGATTTCATGGATGGCAAAAACAGCCAAATTTGAAAACTGTACACTGGGCTTTAGATAAAACTCTAAAGTTTGTTTGTAAAGGAATTCGTTGTAAAACAATAGGAGTGGGGAGAACAGATGCTAAAGTTTCTTCTACAAATTATGCGTATCAATTATTCATAGATGAAAAGTTAGATGAAGATGTTTTTATAGAAACTTTTAATATAAACTCTCCTTCTGACATTAGGGTAGCAAAAATTGAAAGAATAGAAGACGAAAGTTTTAATATAATTCAACATCCAAAACAAAAAGAATATCGTTATTATTTTTCATTTGGAGAGAAAAATCATCCGTATTGTGCACCTTTTCTTGTTGGTTATTTAGATCATTTGAATATTGATTTAATGATAAAAGGAGCCAAATTATTTGAAGGATTTCATAATTTCAAACATTATTGTACAAAACCTTCAGAAGAAACAAAAGTCGAACGTAGTATTGACTCTTGTGAGATTATTGAGAATACAGAATTAACAGCTTCTTTTTTTCCTGAAAAGAGTTATGTTTTAATTATAAAAGGACAAGGTTTTTTAAGAAATCAAATCCGATTAATTATGGGGGCATTAGCCGAGTTAGGTAAAGGAAATTATGATTTGGATTTTATTAAACAAAGTTTAGATGAAAGTTCTAATCTTGAATTTCTTAAAACTATTGCGCCGGCTTCTGGTTTACATTTGCATGAAGTAAACTTTAAGTAGTGCTAATTTTTTATATAATGTCTCCAATACATAAAATCTAAAGTAGTGTAACCTAATTTTTTGTAAAGTTGAATTGCGCCTTCATTAATTTCTAGGACATGTAAAATTGGTTTTTTCCCTTTTCGTAAAACTTCCTCAGAAGTATAAGCAACTAATTGTTTTGCATATCCTTTTCTAACGTGATCAGGATGAGTAACAACACCACTAACTTCAATAAATTCATCACCTTGAATACGTTCGCCTGTAGCAGCTACTAACTCATCACCATCAAAAATTCCATAATAATCGCCAATATCGAAAGATTTTTTACGATAAGTCCCAGGCATAACAAGCATTATTAAATTATAAAGTTGCTGTTCGTGAGCCTTTGTTAATTTCACTATAGTTGAAGTATATTTTGGAATTTTAAAATCTTCTTGAGATAATATCATTTGTAAACAACGATATTCTCCTTTTAAGGTTAAACTTTTTGGATATGTTGGAGCTTCTTGACAAACAATAAAAAAATCAGAAGTTAGCTCAGCATAAGATTTCATGGCTTTTACAATATCTTTAGAATCGTTGAAGCTTCCAAACGGACAATAATCTGGATGATAAAACTTTGCATTTTTATAATTGATGAGATATTCTTTATGTGTTTCTTCTAAAGCAGACCAAACTGGATTTTTAAATTTTTTCTTTTCTATCATTAAGTAAAAATAAAAAAGACAATTCATCTATAGAACAAATTCTACATCAAATTACAGATGTATTTAGGTTTGAATTAATAACAAAAATTTTATAGTTTGAATCAAGGGTAAAACACTGAATATTATATTCTTCACTTTTATTTTTGAAATTATTATGTTATATTTAAGGTGTATGGCCTTAGGAGTAAATAAAGATTTATAAAATCTATTAATTTAAATATGATAAATGTATCATTATTTACCCCCGTTAAATTTACTTTATGCAAACAGCAAGTATTCCTAAGAATGAAGAAGAAAGAATACAGAGGTTAAAAAGCTATAGTATTCTAGATACGCTTCCAGAAGAAGATTACGATAATATAACTAAAATAGCTGCAGAAATTTGTAATACTCCTATAGCTTTAGTTTCTTTAGTTGATCCAGAAAGACAATGGTTTAAATCAGCATATGGTATTGATGCTACAGAAACTCCAAGAGAATATGCATTTTGTTCTCATACGATTCTAGATCCTGATGAATTGTTTATTGTACCCGATGCTACAAAAGATATACGTTTTAGAGATAACCCGTTAACACTTAGTGAGCCTAATGTAGTATTTTATGCAGGTGCTCCTTTAAAAACAAAAGACGGCTTTGCCCTTGGAACTTTATGTGTTATAGATAGTGAGCCTCGAATGTCACTCACAGAAGGACAAAAAGAATCTTTAAAAGCATTATCTCAACAAGTAATGAGTTTGTTAGAATTAAGAAAGCAAAATTTAAAATTACAAGAAGCAAATAATGAAATTTCAAGGTTAAATAACGAATTAAACCAATTTACACATAGATTAACGCATGATTTAAAAACTCCCGTTCGTGGTATTAATTCATTAGCTCTATTTATAAAAGAAGATATAAAAGATTCAAAAGAAAACTTAAAAACGATAGAGTTTTTAGATCTTATCTCTTCCAGAGCAACGTATATGGAATCTATGATTAATCAATTATTACTTTATTCTAAGGTTACAAATACAGATGTTTATTTAGAAAAATTTAATTTAAAAATACTTTTAAATGATGTTATAAAAAATTGTGATCTTCAAAATAAATTGACAGTTAATTTAGAAGAATTAGATGAAGAAATTTATCACTCTAAAATTTGCTTTATTCAAATTTTTCAAAATTTATTAACGAATTCATACAAGTTTAATGATAAAGAGATGTGTGAAGTGTTTTTGAGTTATAATAAAAAAGATAATATTTTAGAGTTTGTTTATGAAGATAACGGACCTGGGATTCCTGAAAAATACTATAATAAAGTTTTTTTAATGTTCGAAACTTTAGGAGAAACTAATTTTAAAAATACAGGAATTGGTTTAGCTACGATAAAATCAATAATAACTAGGTTAAATGGTACTATTAATTTAAGTAAAAGGAAAGATAACAAACAAGGTGTTCGGTTTACATTTTCAATACCTAAAATGAATTCATAGAAAATTAAAATAGAATTACCTTAAGAGTAAATATTATTTATTTTGTGAAGGATTTCTTTACGCATATCTTTTGTGTCGATAACTTCTGTTTTACTGTATGAATCAAGAATTTTATCTTCTAAATTATAAAAGAAAATTTCATGAGTAAATGTTAAGTTGTTACATTTTTTAGGGCAAAACTCACCATTAGCAAAATTATTTTCAATTTGCTTCCAATTAGCATGATTATCGGAAGAAAAGTTTTCAGAAATTTTTAAAAATTCTACAATAATAAATTCATTGGTTATTTCATGACGCATAAAGTGTTCTTTATGTAAAACATATTTTGATTTTGAAAATATTTTCTTTAAAACCTTTTTGGAAATAGACGTTTTACCGAGGTTAAAATAATAACCAGATTCTATATGAAGACCATAATTAAAATGAACTTTTATTATGTCATCTAAAATGTATTTGTAAAATCTATTATCAGATTCACAAATTAGTTTTATAGTATAAGTAAAGTCTTCTTGATCTTCTTCATTCGGAATTTGTTTTACGAGTAGATTACCATCTTTTTTTATAGAATTAATTATTTCATCTCTATTAATAACATTTTCAAAAGCATAGTTTTTATCTACTTCATAAAAAATTGTTTTAGTATTAGCACTGGAATCACTTTTTATATAATCTTCATATTCATTAAATAGTTTTATTTGATTTAAAATTGAGTTCGGGTAATAAACTTCAAATTTATTCAAATCATTTTGTTGAATTTCTATTTGATATCCTCTCTTAAATTCTTTAGATTCTCTATTCTTATATCTAAAATTATCTTGTTTTTCAATATCAAAAATTATTCGACCATTCCAATTTGGGGTTAACTTCATTTGAGATCGTTTTATTATCTAAAATAAAAAAAACCTGTTCATTTTGAACAGGTTTTTTCAGGTAAATTTATGTAGAAATATTATTCTTTGATTAAACTTCTAGATATTACAATCTTTTGAATTTCAGAAGTTCCTTCGTAAATCTGAGTAATTTTTGCATCACGCATTAAACGTTCAACGTGATATTCTTTTACAAATCCATTTCCACCATGAATTTGTACAGCTTCAACAGTTTGCTCCATGGCAACTTTAGAAGCATATAATTTAGCCATAGCTCCAGAGCGAGTATAATCGTTTCCGTTATCTTTATCACAAGCAGCTTGCATTACTAAATGACGTGCAGCTGTAATTTCAGTATACATATCAGCTAATTTAAAAGCAATAGCTTGATGGTTGCAAATTTCAGTACCAAAAGCTTTACGTTCTTTAGAATACTTTAAAGCTAGTTCATAAGCTCCAGCAGCAATACCTAATGCTTGAGAAGCAATTCCGATACGACCACCAGATAATGTTTTCATAGCAAATTTAAAACCAAAACCATCTTCACCGATTCTATTTTCCTTTGGAACTTTAACATCGTTAAATTGTAATGTATGAGTATCAGAACCACGGATTCCTAGTTTGTCTTCTTTGGGACCAATATGGAATCCTTCCATCCCTTTTTCAACGATAAAAGCATTAATACCTCTGTGTCCTTTTGCCCTATCTGTTTGAGCAATTACTAAATATACATCAGAACGTCCACCATTAGTAATCCAGTTTTTAGTCCCATTTAATAAATAATAATCACCTTTGTCTTCAGCAGTTGTTGCTTGTGAAGTTGCATCAGATCCTGCTTCAGGTTCACTTAAACAAAAAGCACCGATTTGTTCACCAGTTGCTAGTTTTGTTAAGTATTTTTGTTTTTGTTCTTCAGTACCGTAAGCTTCTAAACCATAACAAACAAGTGAATTATTAACAGAAACCATTACAGAAGCAGAAGCATCTATTTTAGATAATTCTTCCATAATTAATACATAAGAAATAGTATCCATTCCACTACCTCCGTATTTTGGATCAACCATTACTCCCATAAAGCCAAGTTCACCCATTTTTCTCACTAGTTCATCAGGAAATTGTTGTTTTTCATCTCTTTCAATAACACCTGGTAATAATTCATTTTGAGCAAAATCACGAGCTGCGTCTCGAATCATTAAATGCTCCTCTGTAAGATTAAAATCCATACTAAATCGTTATAGTTATATTAAATTTGTATAAAACGAGCCCAAAGATACCTTTTTAATATTATTTTTTCAATAGCTTTTATATTTTTACCTTATGCAGAATGAGTTTAGATACGCAATAGGATTAATGTCGGGGACTTCCTTAGACGGTTTGGATTTAGTTTACGTGAAATTCAACAACTTCGACTACAAAGATTTTAAAATTATACATGCTGAAACTAAGGCATACAATACTAATTTGAAATCTATTTTGTCAAATGCTATAACATTAAATAAAGATGAACTCCAAGAAGTTAATGATGATTATGGAGTTTATTTAGGGAAATGTGTAAATGATTTTATAGAAAAGTTTAATATTGAAACTGTAGATTTTATAGCTTCTCACGGTCATACAGTTTTTCATCAACCAGATAAGGGGATAACATTACAGATTGGTAATGGTGAAAAAATAGCCGAAGAAACTAATAAACAGGTCGTTTATGATTTTAGAACACAAGATGTTAATCTAGGAGGACAAGGTGCTCCTTTAGTTCCTATTGGAGATAAATTACTATTTGAGGAATATGATTTTTGTGTGAACTTAGGTGGTTTTGCAAATGTTTCTTTTGAGAATGATAAAGAAAGAATAGCTTTTGATATTTGTCCTGTTAATATCGTGCTTAATTTTTATGTAAGAAAATTAGGTTTCGAGTATGATGATAATGGTATAATTGCATCTAAAGGTAATATAAACTTAGATTTATTGAATAAACTAAATGCTCTAGATTTTTATAAAAAAGTACCACCAAAATCTTTAGGTTTAGAATGGGTTCAAGAAAAAGTTTTTCCGCTAATCAATGATTTAGAAAAAGATATTCCTACAATTTTAAAAACATTTGTAAGACATAGTGCGATGCAAATAAGTAAAGTTATTAAGAATTCTAAAAGAGTGTTGATAACAGGCGGAGGTGTTTACAATACTTTTCTAATTCAAGAAATTGAAAATATCACACAAACAAAAATTCATTTAGTTTCAAAAAACTTGATTGAATATAAGGAGGCACTCATTTTTGCTTTTTTAGGTTTATTAAAGTTAAACGGAGAAGTAAATTGTTTAAAATCAGTAACTGGTGCTAATAGAGATCATTCGTCAGGCGTTATTTACAAAAATGAGTAAACTTTTTACACTCTAAAAAAAATGTTAAAAGAAAAAGAAACTACGGAAACTTTTTTTGTATCAAAAGTTTCTTTGCTAAATTGCTACGATCTTCAAATACCATTATATATTTTATAGAAAGTGTTAATAACTAGAAGATTTTTATAAATAATGTGTGGGTATTTGTGCTATAAAAAATCTATTTTTTTGGTAAGTTTGCGAGATAAGTTAAACTAATTTTTTAAAAAGAATACAATGACACAACTTTAGCTTACATGATTTAATAATAAAAACAAAAGAAATTTCAACAAACAACAATCTTATTAATTATTTAAATCATGAAAGAATTATTAAAAAAATACGAAGAAAAGCAACCAGAAGTAGTTTTTAATTGGAAAGATCCAGAAACAGAAGCAGAAGGATGGACGGTAATAAACTCTTTAAGAGGAGGAGCAGCTGGTGGAGGTACTAGAATGCGACAAGGATTAGATAAATACGAAGTGATGTCACTTGCTAAAACTATGGAAGTGAAATTTACGGTTTCTGGTCCTTCTATTGGAGGAGCAAAATCTGGTATAAACTTCGATCCTAGAGATCCTAGAAAAGAAGGTGTGTTAAGAAGATGGTACAAAGCTGTAGCACCCTTATTAAAGAATTATTATGGAACAGGAGGAGATTTAAATGTAGATGAAATTCACGAGGTAATTCCAATTACTGAAGATTGTGGTGTTTGGCATCCACAAGAAGGAGTTTTCAACGGGCATTTTAAACCAACAGAAGCGGATAAAATAAATAGAATAGGTCAACTACGTCACGGTGTAATTAAAGTTATAGAGAGCGAAGATTTTTCTCCTAATATAACTAAGAAATATACGGTGGCTGATATGATTACAGGTTACGGTGTTGCTGAAGCAGTTAAGCATTACTATGATATTTATGGTGGAGATGTAAAGGGGAAAAGAGCAGTAGTTCAAGGATTTGGTAACGTTGGATCTGCTGCTGCATATTATTTAGCCCAAATGGGAGCTAAAGTAGTAGGTATTATTGATAGAGTTGGTGGAGTAATTAATGAAGAAGGGTTTACGTTTGAAGAAATTAAAGAGTTATTCTTGAATAAAGATGGAAATACTTTAGTAGCTGAAAATATGATTCCATTTGAAGAAATGAATGCTAGAGTGTGGAATTTACCTTGTGAGATTTTTGCTCCTTGTGCTGCTTCAAGATTAATTACTCAAAAACAAATTGATCAAATGATTAATACTGGTTTAGAAGTTATTTCATGTGGTGCAAATGTTCCGTTTGCAGATAAAGAAATTTTCTTCGGACCAATAATGGAGAATACAGATAAAAAAGTAAGTTTAATTCCAGATTTTATTTCAAACTGTGGAATGGCAAGAGTGTTTGCTTACTTTATGGAAAAAAGAGTTGCAATGAATGATGAATCAATTTTTAATGATACATCAGAAATTATAAAAAATGCTTTAGTAAAAGCACATGCTAATAATCCCTCTAAAACAAATATTAGCGAAACGGCGTTTGAAATCGCCCTAAAGGAATTAATTTAATCAAATAAGTACAATTATGTTAAAATACTTTTTAGGAAATAGTCCAAAATGGTTTAAAATGACCATGATTGGTTTTATAGTTTTTAATATCTTTTCCTATTTCGTTCTTGGTAAAACAATCACAGCTTGGTTATTTATAGGTGAGTTTATTTTTACATTAGCAATGGCATTAAAATGTTATCCTCTACAATCAGGAGGTTTGTTAGCTATAGAAGCTATAGCGTTGGGGTTAACAACACCTAAAAATGCTTACCATGAAGTAGATCAAAATTTAGAGGTAGTTCTACTTTTAGTGTTTATGGTAGCTGGGATTTATTTTATGAAACCTTTATTAATGTATATTTTTAGTAAAGTGTTTACTAAAATTAAATCAAAACTTATTCTATCACTTTTATTTGTTTTCCTAGCAGCAGTATTATCTGCGTTTTTAGATGCATTGACAGTTACTGCTGTTTTAATAAGTGTGGCAGTAGGTTTTTATGGTGTTTATCATAGAATATCATCAAGTTCTGCAGATCATGATAAAGATGGAATTTTAGATCGTAAAGAATTAAGTGGAGATACATTAGAGCAATTTAGAAGTTTCCTAAGAAGTTTAATTATGCATGGGGTTGTTGGTACAGCTCTTGGTGGGGTTTGTACTTTAGTTGGTGAGCCTCAAAATTTATTAATAGGGGAAAGATTAGGATGGGATTTTATAGATTTTTTCTTACAAATGGCACCTATAACAATTCCTGTATTACTAGCAGGCTTATTAACTACAGTTGTACTTGAAACCACAGGTTGGTTTGGTTTTGGAGCTAAATTACCAGAAGTAGCTGCCGAAATTATTGAAAATTATACTATAGAAGAAGATAATAAAAGAACTGATGGCGAAAAGTACGGTTTAATTGTACAAGGAGTTTCTGCAATTTTGTTAATAGCAGGTTTGGCTTTACATATTGCGCCAGTAGGTTTTATTGGTTTAGCATTAATTATTGTTCAAACTGCCTTTATGGGTATTATTGATGAGCATAAATTAGGACATGCTTTTGAAGAAGCTTTACCTTTTACAGGTTTATTGGTGGTATTCTTTGTAATTGTAGCAATGATTCACGATCAGCATTTATTTAGTCCTATTATTGCTTGGGCTCTTAAGCAAGATCCTGCATCTCAACCAGGATTATTTTACATTGCTAATGGGTTTTTATCTGCAATTAGTGATAATGTTTTCGTAGCAACAGTATATATTGGAGAAGTAGAAAATGCCTTTAAAAGTGGTGCAATCACTAGAGAACATTTTGAAAAATTAGCTGTAGCAATTAATACAGGAACAAATTTACCAAGTGTAGCTACTCCAAACGGACAAGCAGCTTTCTTATTCTTATTAACATCTTCTTTAGCGCCGTTGATTAATTTATCTTACGGGAAGATGGTGAAAATGGCACTTCCTTATACTATTGTTTTAGGTGTATTAGGTTATGTTTTAGTAAAAGTTATGCTGTAAGAAAATATAGTATTCTTTATAGAAAATCCTGAATTTTTAAAATTCAGGATTTTTTTTAGCTTTATAAGATATAATCCTTTAAATACGTTTTTAGTTAAAAATGAATTGTTTACTGTTATTTTTTTTATGAGTGATGGTAGGTTTTGTTTTATAAAGTGCTTCCCTTTTTAACTCTTCAAAACTGATGTAGAAAATCTCATTTTGTTGAATGCTATATAAAATTCTATTTCTTTTTAGCTTAGTTTTTTTAGATCAAGAACTCAACATGGGAAAAATAATTTCTATTTGTAACCAAAAAGGAGGCGTAGGGAAAACTACAACTTGTGTTAATTTGTCTGCGGCACTTGGTGTCTTAGAAAAGAAAGTTCTGATAATTGACACAGATCCTCAAGCTAATGCTTCTGTATCTTTTGGTTTTGGAGCAGATCAACTTAATAATTCAGCTCTCGAGTATATGGATTTTACATCAGTTATTAAAAATAACATCATAAAAACAAATGCTCCAAATGTTTGTTTATTTCCTTTTTTCGAAGATTTAAATTTTTTTGAGAAGCCTTCCGTAGTATCAAAATTTCAAAAAGCATTACATAAAATAAAATATTCTTATGATTATATTCTAATTGATTGTGTTCCTTTTTTTAAAGCGAAAAATTTAGAAATATTAGCTGCTTCAGATGCTGTTCTTATTCCTGTTCAATGTGATTATTATGCATTAGAAGGTTTACACAAGTTTTTGAAAACTGTACGTTTTGTACAAAAGAAAATGAATGAAAAGTTACATGTAGAAGGTTTTCTACTTACAATGTATGATAAACGATTAAATCTTTCTAATAAAGTTGTTGATTATGTGCGTAGTTATTTTAAAGATCTTGTTTTTAATACGTTGATAGAGCGTAATTCTAAAATTACTCAAGCGCCAAGTTTTGGTCAAAGTGTTATTGAATTTGATGTTGCTTGTGTTGGAGCGCAATGTTATTTACAGTTAGCTAGTGAAATTTTAGTAAGAAATAAAGATGTTAAAGAAGAGGTAGTAATAAATCATGAAGTAGAAACAACATTTAATTCAAGAACGTTTGGTGGTGTTTCTTCCGAAGAAACTAGAGGTGATGTTTTATATGAGAAAATTTTAGATAATTTTAAAAATTCCTCTGAATACCAATCATTTTCTTTTTTTAATAATTTTGATGATTTACTAAGTCTGAGTAAGAAAACCGTTGAAAATATTATGGGTTCATGTTATAAAAATCACTTTGGTAATACTTGGGTGTATAAGATTAATAACTCGAATTTTTTTAAGAAGAAGTTTCTTCATATCCATTTCGATAACGGAATTGTATCTAACTATACAACGAAATGGTTTAGCCGTTAAATTTTTAATTTCATTGTAAAAGACAACTTATTATTCAATCTATAATGAATATATTTGTTTATGTTGTACATAAGGTGGTATGACTTAAATAAAGTGGATTTTGGAAGTGTAACGTTGTTGTTATTTTTCTTTTAAAAAGTTAAAAAAAAGATAATACGTTTAATTTTAAAATCCTATGTTGAAATTTTCAAGCAAACAATTCGTTTAAATATTTAAAAGTAAGAATAGTATATGTTATTATTTATTCAGGAAACTGCTGAGCAAGTATTAGAAGAAGCATCACAAGAAAAAACATTATCAATTATTCAGTTAATAAAAGATGGAGGATTAGGAGGTCAGATTATAATCGCTATTCTTTTTGTCTTGTTAGGAGTTGCACTTTACATTTATTTTGAACGTTTTTTTGCTATAAAATCTGCTTCTAAAGAAGATAGTAATTTCATGAATCAGATTAGAGATTTTGTTTTAAATGGGAATCTAGATTCTGCTAAAGCATTATGCGAAAGTACAAACACGCCATCTTCTAGATTGGTTGGGAAAGGAATTTCTAGAATAGGAAAACCTTTAGATGATATCAATACAGCAATAGAAAATGCAGGTAAGTTAGAAGTATATAAATTAGAAAAAAATGTATCTGTATTAGCAACAATTGCTGGTGCAGCACCTATGATAGGTTTTTTAGGAACTGTAATAGGGATGATTGTAGCGATTCACGAGATTGCAAATTCAGGAGGTCAGATAGACATTAAAATGTTATCAGATGGTTTATATACAGCCATGACAACTACAGTAGCAGGTTTAATAGTTGGTATTGTGGCTTATATAGCATATAATCATTTGGTTGTAAGAACAGATAAAGTGGTGTACCAAATGGAGGCTAAGTCTGTAGAGTTTTTAGATTTATTAAATGAGCCAGTGTAATGAATTTAAGAGGGAGAAATAAAGTAAATCCGAACTTTAATATGTCTTCAATGACAGACATAGTTTTTCTACTGTTAATATTTTTTATGTTAACGTCTACATTAGTAACTGTAAGTGCTATAGATGTATTATTGCCAAAAGCAGGTGGAAAAACAGAGAACCAAACTTCAGTAGCAGTTACCATTACAAAAGATTCAGATTTTTATATAGATAAATCAAAAGTTTCTTCAAACAGTTTGGAGCAAGAATTGTTAAATAAAGTAGGTGTAAATAAAGAAAAAACAGTTGTAATCAGAGGAGATCAAAATGTTCCATATAAAAATGTAATGCAGGTAATTGATATTGCAAACAGGAATAAATTGAAGATGATCTTAGCTGTTAAAGGAAGATAAATGCAAGTATTTGATACAATACATAAAAGAAAGTCTGCTATAATTACAGCAATACTTTTACTATTAATACTTCTAATGATGTATGGTTTTGGTATGCGCTATATGGATCCTCCTGTTGAATATGGAGTTTCTATTAATTATGGAGATTCTAAGGTTGGAAGTGGAGAACTTGTTGAAAAAGTAAAAGCTACGCAACCTAAAGCCGAAGAAGTTCAAGAGGAAGAGGTTGAAGAGCAAATCGAAAAAGTTGAAGAGCAACCTAAAGAAGAAGTCGCTGAAGAGGTAATAACAGATGATACAACTAAAGAAGACGTTCCTGTTGTAGAAAAAAATGAAGAAAAAAAGGAACCTGTTAAAGAAGTTAAGGAGGTTAAAGAAGAAAAACCTAAAGAGAAGCCAAAACCAAAACCATCTAAAGCTGCAACAGATGCTTTAAATAGTTTATTAAAAGGAAGTTCACCAGATGGAGAAGTGAAAAAAGGAGAAGGGGATGATGCTCAAACTGGAGTAAAAGGTGATAAAAAAGGTGATCCTGATTCTAATAAATATTATGGAGAAGCTGGAGGAGGTTCTGGAGGTAATTATAATTTAGCAGGAAGAAAAGCTTTGTCTAAACCCGTGCAAAAACCAGATTGTGAAGAAGAAGGTACTGTAGTGGTAAGTATAGAGGTTAATAAAGATGGAAGTGTAATTAAAGCTTCACCTGGAGCAAGAGGAACAACTAATTCTGCTCCATGTTTATTTAAAGCGGCTAAAGAAGCAGCGTTAAAAACTAAATGGAACCCTGATGGGAATGCTCCAAATAAACAAAGAGGAACCATTATTTACAAATTCTCATTATCAAAGTAGTCTATAATTAATATGACATATCAAGAAACGGTTAATTGGATGTTTAACCAATTACCGATGTATCAGAGTCAGGGAAAAACTGCCTACAAAGAAGATTTATCTAACATTATTAAATTGTCTAATCATTTAGGTAATCCAGAAAATAAGTTTAAGTCGATTCATGTAGGAGGAACTAATGGAAAAGGCTCTACGAGTCATATGATTGCTTCAATTTTACAGGAAGCGGGTTATAAAGTTGGATTATACACTTCTCCTCATTTAAAAAGTTTTACTGAAAGAATTAGAATTAATGGGAAAGAGATTCAAGAAGATAATGTTGTCGATTTTATAACAAAGAACAAAAGTTTTTTTGAAGAAAATCACTTGTCTTTTTTTGAAATGACAGTAGGAATGGCTTTCGAATATTTTTCTAAAGAAAATGTTGATATCGCTGTTATTGAAGTTGGGCTAGGTGGACGTTTAGATTCTACAAATATCATAACTCCTGAAGTTTCTGTAATCACCAATATAGGATTAGATCATGTACAGATTTTAGGAGATACAGTTCAGAAAATAGCTGTAGAGAAAGCAGGAATCATTAAAAAAGGAATTCCTGTAGTTATTGGAGAGCGAGATGAAGATACAGAAAGCATTTTTAAAAATAAAGCACAAGAGTTATCTTCTGAAATTGTATTTGCTTCAGATAATAAAGGAATTAGTTTTGAAACCGATTTACTAGGGTCATATCAACAGAAAAATATAAAAACAGCAGTTACAGCAATTACTAAACTTTCTAGTTTTAGAGTAAATGAAGAACATATACAAAAAGGGTTAAGTAATGTAGTTTGTAACACAAATCTAAAAGGAAGATGGCAGATTTTACAAGAATCTCCAAAAGTAATTTGTGATACTGCACATAATAAAGAAGGTCTTCAATATGTGTTAAAACAACTTCAAGAAGAAGATTATGAAACATTACATATTGTTTTAGGAGTTGTTTCAGATAAAAATTTAGAAGAGATTTTACCAATGTTTCCTACTCAAGCAACATATTATTTTTGTAAACCAAATATTCCAAGAGGACTTTCAGAAAAAAAATTAAGTGAAGAAGCAAAAAAATATAATTTAGAAGGAAATGTTTTTGATTCTGTTCAAAAGGCTTACAATGAGTCTCTTATTTTGTCTTCAGTTAAAGATTTGATATATGTAGGCGGAAGTACTTTTACTGTGGCAGAAATTTTATAGTAAAAAAATGAAAAAAAATATTGCTATTATGAAAAACAGTGTTATATTTGCACCCGCAATAACGATTTAGGGCGCGTAGCTCAGTTGGTTCAGAGCACTTGGTTTACACCCAAGGGGTCAGGGGTTCGAATCCCTTCGCGCCCACAAAACTTAAAAGTTATTAGGGCGAATAGCTCAGTTGGTTCAGAGCACTTGGTTTACACCCAAGGGGTCGGGGGTTCGAATCCCTCTTCGCCCACAAACAAAACCTCAATCTATATAGATTGAGGTTTTTTGTTTTCTTACCCTGAATTAAATATGCTTTTTGTAGGTTTGTTAATTCAAACAAACGGTTTTAATTTTTTGAAAAATCCAATAAATTATTTTGCTCATGAAACTGCTGTAATTGATCAGGGTTCTCAGATAGGAAAGGGGACTAAGATTTGGCATTTCTCACATATTATGTCTGATAGTAAAATCGGAGAGTTTTGTAATTTAGGGCAAAATGTAGTTGTTTCACCAAAAGTGATTCTAGGAAATAATGTAAAAGTTCAAAATAACGTTTCTATATATACAGGTGTTGTTTGTGAAGATGATGTTTTTCTAGGGCCTTCCATGGTTTTTACAAATGTGATTAACCCAAGGAGTTCAATAAATAGAAAATTAGAGTTTAAAAAAACGTTAGTCAAAAAAGGAGCGACAATTGGTGCGAATGCTACAATAATTTGTGGAAACACTATAGGAGAATATGCATTTGTTGGTGCTGGAACCGTTGTAACAAAAAATATAAAACCTTTTGCTTTGGTTATAGGTAATCCTTCGGTTCAGACAGGTTGGGTAAGTGAATATGGCCATAAGTTAAATTTTAATAATGAAGGTATGGCTGTTTGTAAAGAAAGTGGTCAATTGTATAGATTGATTAATGAAAATGTCGAGAAGGTAAATTAATATTTGCGAATAGAAGCTAAATGAAAAACTTTGCAGTTATAGGTGTTGCTGGTTATATTGCAGAAAGGCATTTAAGAGCAATTAAAGATACAGGAAATAATCTAATAGCGTCATTAGATAAAAATGATAGTGTCGGTATTTTAGATAGTTATTTTCCTAAATCAAGTTTTTTTGTTGAGTTTGAAAGGTTTGATCGTTACATAGAAAAGTTAAAGAGACAAGAAAACGTTCAGTTGGATTATGTGAGTGTTTGTACTCCGAATTATCTTCATGATTCGCATATTAGAATGGCTTTGAGAAGAGGAGCAGATGCTATATGTGAAAAACCTTTGGTATTAAACCCTTGGAATATTGATGCTTTAGAGGCTATTGAGGCTGAGGGTGAGAATAGTATTAATGCTGTTTTGCAATTAAGATTACATTCGAGTGTAATAGCGCTTAAGGATAAAATTATAAGTCAAAAAAAGACGAGTAAATACGAAATAGATCTAACTTATATAACTTCTAGAGGAAATTGGTATGGAATTTCTTGGAAAGGAGATGAAAGTAAATCAGGAGGGATAATTACCAATATCGGAATACATTTTTTTGATATGTTAACTTGGATTTTTGGTAAAGAGCAAGAAAGTGATGTGTATTTAAGAGAGTTTAATAAAGCTAGTGGTTATTTGGAACTCGAAAATGCAAGGGTAAGATGGTTTTTGTCTATTGATGAATGTGATTTGCCAAATGAAATCATTACATCAGGGAAGAGAACTTATAGGTCCATTGTAGTTGATGGAGAGGAACTTGAGTTTAGTGATGGATTTACAGATCTTCATACTAAAACATATCAGGAGATTTTAAGCGGGAAAGGATTTTCTTTACAAGAAGCTAGAGCTTCAATAGAAACCGTTTATAATATCAGAAATACGAAAATTATAAATAAAGGATTTAAACATCCTTATTTGTGTAAATAAAGAGAATTAAATTAATATAGTTTTGGAAATAAATTCAAGTACAATTCAAAATAAAAAAATATTAGTTACTGGCGGAGCAGGTTTTATAGGTTCTAACTTATGTGATAAACTTATTCAATTAGATAACGAAGTGGTTTGTCTAGATAATTTTGCAACAGGTAAAAAAAGTAATATAGAGCACTTATTAAATCATCCTAAATTTACGCTCATAGAAGGAGATATTCGAAATTTAGAAGATTGTAATAAAGCTGTAAAAGGAGTTGATTATGTTTTACATCAAGCGGCTTTAGGTTCGGTTCCAAGATCGATAAAAGATCCTATTACTTCTAATGATGTGAATGTTGGAGGTTTTTTGAATATGTTAGTAGCTTCTAGAGATGCAGGTGTTAAGCGTTTTGTTTATGCAGCTAGTTCATCCACTTACGGTGATTCTGAAGCTTTGCCTAAAGTTGAAGATAAAATTGGTAAACCATTATCTCCTTATGCGATCACAAAATATGTGAATGAATTGTATGCTGATGTTTTTTCAAAAACATATGGTATAGAAACTATTGGGTTAAGGTACTTTAATGTCTTCGGAAGAAGGCAAGATCCTAATGGGGCTTATGCTGCTGTAATTCCTAAGTTTGTTAAATTATTGATGGATAATGAGTCTCCAGTTATTAATGGTGATGGTACTTACTCTAGAGATTTTACTTATATTGATAACGTCATAGAAGCAAATCTTTTATCTCTAGTTGCAAATAAAGAAGAAGCTGTAAATACAGTTTATAATGTAGCCTTTGGAGAAAGAAATACATTACTTGATCTTGTTGGGTATTTAAAAGAATATTTGTCAGTTTTTGATAAGTCAATTGAGAAGATAGAAGTAAAACATGGTCCTAACAGACAAGGAGATATTCCTCATTCTTTGGCAAATATAGATAAAGGTAGAGAGTTGTTAGGTTATGATCCAAAATTCTCGCTTCAAGAGGGGTTAAAAGAATCTGTAAAATGGTATTGGGAAAATTTATAAAGTAATGAGTCAACCAAAAATAGGAATTATAGGATTAGGATATGTAGGTTTACCTTTGGCTAGGTTATTCGCTACTAAATATTCAGTTGTTGGATTTGATATAAATAAAGAAAGAATAGCGGAATTAAAATCGGGTGTGGATTCAACTTTAGAAGTCGATAACGAGGTGTTGAATTCTGTTATAGTTGATGAGAATACTAGTTCAAAAGGTTTGTATTGTTCTTTTGATATAAATGATTTAAAAGATTGTACCATTTTTGTTGTAACAGTACCTACACCAACAGATAAAAATAATCGTCCAGTTTTAACACCTTTAATAAAAGCTAGTGAAACAGTTGGTGGAGTTTTAAAGAAAGACGATATAGTAATTTATGAGTCTACAGTTTATCCAGGAGCTACAGAGGAAGATTGTGTGCCTGTTTTAGAGAAAGTTTCCGGTATGAAATTCAATCAAGATTTCTTTGTTGGATATTCACCTGAAAGAATAAATCCTGGGGATAAATTACATACGGTAGATAAGATTTTAAAAGTAACTTCTGGATCAACTCCTGAAATTGGAAAAGTAGTAGATGATCTTTATAAATCAGTAATTTCTGCTGGAACACATTTAGCTCCAACAATTAAAGTAGCAGAAGCAGCAAAGGTAATAGAGAATTCTCAAAGGGATATAAATATTGCTTTTGTTAATGAGTTGGCTAAAATCTTTAATTTAATGGGGATAAACACTCATGATGTACTAGAAGCTGCAGGGACAAAGTGGAATTTTTTACCTTTTAAACCTGGGTTAGTAGGAGGGCATTGCATTGGTGTAGATCCATATTATTTAGCGCAAAAGGCACAAGAATTTGGTTATCATCCTGAGATTATTTTGGCAGGAAGAAGATTAAATGATAGCATGGGGCAGTATGTAGCGTCAGAGGTTATAAAACTAATGATTGGTAACGATTTAAGAATTAAAGATGCTAAAGTTTTAATTCTAGGAGTTACGTTTAAAGAAAACTGTCCAGACGTTAGAAATACTAAAGTGGTAGATGTAGTTCGTGCTTTAAAAGAATATGGGTTAAATGTAGATATTTATGATCCTTGGGCAAATGAAGAAGAAGTGTTTTTAGAATATGGATTAAAATCAACGCAAGAAATTCCAAAAGAAAAATATGATGCTATAATCTTAGCAGTAGCTCATAAGGAATTTATGAATGTTGATTTAAGTATTTTAAAGAAAGATAAAGCAGTTGTTTATGATGTAAAAAATACTTTAGGGGTACATTTAAAAGATAAAACACTTTAAATTATTTGCTTATAGATGAATTAATCGTTAATTAAGAGCAAAAAGGCTTTTCAAAATAAATTAACTTAATATATTTGTTTATTAAAAGAAACAGAAATTATGAAAGTAGGTATAACTTTTAGTGCCTTTGATTTGCTACATGCAGGTCATATAAAAATGTTAGAAGAAGCTAAACGTCAGTGCGATTACCTAATCTGTGGACTTCAAACAGATCCTACATTAGATAGACCTGAGAAAAATAAACCTGTACAATCTGTAGTAGAGAGGTATATTCAATTAAGAGGGTGTAAATATGTAGATGAGATTGTACCTTATGCTACAGAACAAGATTTAGAAGATGTTTTAAGGTCTTTTCATATTGATGTTCGAATTATAGGAGATGAATATGCAAGTAAAATGTTTACGGGAAGAGATTATTGTGAAAAAAAAGGAATTAAATTATATTTTAATAAAAGAGAGCATAGATTTTCTAGTAGTGGCTTAAGAAAAGAAGTGGCTGAAAAGGAGAGTTTAAAAGCTAAGGATAAATAATATATGAATATTGCTGTTATAGGTACAGGTTATGTTGGATTAGTTTCTGGAACCTGTTTTTCTGAAATGGGTAACAAGGTTACCTGTGTAGATATAGATCAAAATAAAATTAATAACCTTCATAAAGGTATAATACCAATTTACGAACCAGGTTTAGAAAAAATGGTTCTTAAAAACGTAGATAAAAAGACACTGTTCTTTACTACAAATTTAGAGGAGTCAATTAAAGATGCAGAAGTGGTTTTTATTGCTGTTGGTACTCCAATGGGAGATGATGGTTCTGCCGATTTACAATATGTTTTGTCAGTAGCAAAAGAAATAGGAGAGAAAATGACAAAATCTCTTATTGTAGTTGATAAATCTACAGTTCCTGTTGGTACTGCTGATAAGGTTAAAGAAACGATAGTAAAAGAGTTAGATAAAAGAGGTTTAGATATAAGTTTCGATGTCGTTTCAAATCCAGAATTCTTAAAAGAAGGAGATGCGATCAATGATTTTATGAAACCAGATCGTGTTGTTATAGGGGCAGAATCGGATAAAGCCTTTAAGAAAATGAAGGAATTGTATAGTCCTTTTTTTAGAACACATGATCGTTTTGTAACTATGGATGTTCGCTCTGCTGAAATGACAAAGTATGCAGCGAATGCAATGTTGGCAACTAAGATTTCATTTATGAATGAAATGGCAAATATTTGTGAAAGAGTAGGTGCTGATGTTGATAATGTTAGATTAGGTATAGGATCAGATTCTAGAATCGGATATAGTTTTATTTACCCAGGTTGCGGTTATGGAGGGTCTTGTTTTCCTAAAGATGTAAAGGCGTTAAAGAAAATAGCAGAAGAACACAATTATAGAGCTCAACTTATAGAGTCTGTTGAGGAAGTTAATAATAGGCAAAAGTTTGTTATAGCTGAAAAAATTGTAAAGCGTCACGGAGAAGATTTAACAGGAAAAACGTTTGCTATATGGGGACTTTCTTTTAAACCGGGAACAGACGATATGCGTGAAGCTCCTTCAATATACGTGATAAAAGAATTAGTGAAAAGAGGAGCTAAGGTTAAAACTTACGATCCTAAAGCAATGGAAGAAGCTCAGCATTTTTACTTAAAAGGGGTGGAAAATGTTGAGTATTTTGATAAAAAATATGATGTTTTAAATAATGCTGAATCTTTAATTTTATTAACTGAATGGAAAGAGTTTAGATCTCCTGATTTTGAGGAAATAAAAAAAGAATTAAATCAGCCAATTATTTTTGATGGAAGAAATCAGTATATGGCTTATAATCTAGAAGAAAAAGGCTTTGAGTATTTTAGAATAGGGAAGTAATTCGTTTCAAAACAACCAGAAAATGAAAAAAGTATTAATTACAGGAGGGGCAGGTTTTATTGGTTCTCATGTAGTGAGGTTGTTAGTTAATAAATATGAAAATTATCATATTTTCAATCTTGATGCACTAACTTATGCTGGTAATTTAGAGAATTTAAAAGATATAGAAGATAAACCTAATTATACTTTTATAAAAGAGAATTTAATAAATGAGAATGCTATAAATGAACTCTTTAAATTGTATGAATTTGATGGAGTAATTCATTTAGCTGCAGAATCACATGTAGATCGCTCTATTCTTGATCCTTTATCTTTTGCAAAAACTAATATTTTAGGAACATTAAATTTACTTAATGCTTTTAAAAATACTCATCAAGCAGATTTTGTAGGTAAAAGATTTTACCATATAAGTACAGACGAAGTTTATGGGGCTTTAGGCGATGAAGGTTTTTTTACGGAAGAAACTTCATATAGCCCAAATTCTCCATATTCAGCATCAAAAGCAAGTTCAGATCATTTCGTAAGAGCTTATGGAGAAACTTATAAATTACCATTTGTAATCACTAATTGTTCTAATAATTATGGGCCTAATCATTTTCCTGAAAAATTAATACCACTATGTATTAATAATATTATCAATAAAAAAAGTTTACCTATTTATGGAGATGGAAAATTTACTAGAGATTGGTTATATGTAATTGATCATGCAAGAGCTATAGATTTAGTTTTTCATGAAGGAAAAAATGCTGAAACATATAATATAGGAGGTTTTAATGAATGGAAAAATATCGATCTTGTAAAAGAATTGTGTAAGCAAATGGATGAAGTTCTAGGAAGAGATGAAGGAGAAAGTGAGAAATTAATAACATTTGTTAAAGACAGACCAGGACATGATTTAAGGTATGCTATAGATGCTTCAAAAATAAATAAAGAATTAGGTTGGAAACCATCAGTTACTTTTAAAGAAGGTTTGGCCAAAACTATTGCATGGTATATGGATAATCAACAATGGTTAAATAATATTACATCTGGAGATTACCAAGAATATTATAAAGCTCAATATAGAAAATAAATACTATGAAGATAGAGGAAACTCACTTGAAAGGTTGTTATATAATAGAACCCAAAAAGTTTGAAGATGATAGAGGTTATTTTTTTGAAAGTTTTAACAATAAAATATTTAAAGATGTAACTAACCTAGATGTTAATTTTGTTCAAGACAATCAATCCTTTTCATATAAAGGAGTAGTAAGAGGATTACATGCACAGAAAGGAGAAAACGCTCAAGCAAAATTAGTAAGGGTTTTGAAAGGAGAAGTAATTGATGTAGCAGTTGATGCTAGACCAAATTCTTCAACTTTTGGTCAACATGTAGCAGTTAAATTATCTGCAGAAAATAATTTGCAACTTTTTGTTCCTAGAGGCTTTTTGCACGGGTTTTCTGTTCTTTCTGAAGAGGCAGTGTTTTTTTATAAATGTGATAATTATTATAACAAAGAATCTGAGCAAGGTGTTAGATATGATGATCCTTTTTTAAATATTAATTGGGGGGTAAACAAAGAAAATATAAAGGTATCAGACAAAGATTTAATTTTGCCTAATTTTAATGAGATCTTCAGAAAATAAAATACTTGTAACGGGTAGTAATGGACAGTTAGGTTCAGAATTGAGAGATTTAGAGAAAGAGTTTAATAACTTTGAATTTGTATTTGTAAATAGAAGTTTAATGCCTCTAAATGATTCATATTCAGTATTGAAGGTGTTAAGTAAAGAAAAGCCAAACTACATAATTAACGCTGCAGCTTACACAGCAGTTGACAAAGCTGAAGATGAAAAAGAGATTGCGTTTTTAATAAATGATAAAGCTGTAGATACTATTAGTAAGTGGTGTGCATTAAATAAATCTCGATTAATTCATATTTCAACAGATTATGTTTTTGATGGGACAAGCAGTTTGCCAGTCAAGGAAGACGATATAACAAACCCAATTAATACTTATGGAGCTTCAAAACTAGCAGGAGAGAAAAAGGTAATACAGAACTGTAATGAGTATATGATTTTTAGAACATCTTGGGTTTATTCTCGTTATGGGAATAATTTTGTAAAAACAATGTGCAAACTTATGGAGAGTAGAGATGAAATTTCTGTAGTTTCAGATCAAATAGGAAGTTCGACATATGCAAAAGATTTAGCTGAAATTATTTTACAAATTATAGCATTTAAAAAATGGAAGTCAGGAATTTATAATTATTCTAATGAAGGACAAATATCTTGGTATGATTTTGCTGTTGAAATACAGAAAATTATGAAATTCGATTGTAAAGTGAATAAGATTTTAACTAAAGATTTCCCAGCTAAAGCTAAGCGTCCTAGTTTTTCTTTATTAAACAAAAACAAAATTAAAGAAACATTTGATATTGAAATACCAAACTGGGGTGATAGTTTGAGAAAAATGCTTAATAAAAACATATAAAATGAAAGGAATAATTTTAGCAGGAGGTTCAGGAACAAGGCTTCACCCTTTAACTTTAGTTATAAGCAAACAGTTAATGCCTATTTATGACAAACCCATGATATATTATCCTTTGTCTACATTAATGTTGGCAGGAATTAAAGAGATTTTAATAATTTCAACGCCACATGATCTACCTCATTTTGAAAGATTATTAGGAGATGGTAGTAAAATAGGATGTAAATTTTCATATGCAGTTCAAGAAAAACCAAATGGTTTAGCTCAAGCATTTGTTATTGGCGAAGAGTTTATAGGTGATGATAAAGTAGCTTTGATATTAGGCGATAATATTTTTTATGGAAGTGGAATGTCTAAATTACTTCAGAATTCTACAAAAGAAAAAGGAGGTGTTATTTTTGCATATCAAGTTCATGATCCTGAAAGATATGGAGTGGTAGAATTTGATGATGATAATAATGTGATTTCGATTGAAGAGAAACCAGAGAATCCGAAATCGAATTATGCAGTTCCAGGATTGTATTTTTATGATAATGATGTAGTAGAAATAGCAAAGAATATAATGCCTTCAGCTCGAGGTGAATATGAAATTACAGATATTAATAAAGAGTATTTAAAGAGAGACAAGTTAAAAGTAGGAGTGTTCGACAGAGGAACAGCCTGGTTAGATACAGGAACTTTCACTTCGTTAATGCAAGCAGGTCAATTTGTTCAAGTTATTGAAGAAAGACAAGGATTAAAGATAGGTGTAATTGAAGAAGTAGCTTATAGAATGGGATATATTACCAAAGAACAATTAAATGAAATTGCTGAACCCTTATGTAAAAGTGGATATGGGAGTTATTTAAAAAGAATAAAATGATAGTAATTATTCAAATAATATTCATGCAATAGAGAAAGAGGGAAAATTTATGAGGATAAATAAAATAGAAGAATATTCACAACAGAAATTACATAAAATTAAAGCGATTAGAAGTAATCAGTTTTATGTAAAAACAATTTTAAATAAAGCTTATTAATAAAAATAAAGATGTCATTATTAAAGAATAAAGCTTTAGGTTTAATTTTAGTCCAAGTTACGTCTAAAATTTTTGGAATTTTAAGAGAGATAATTATGGCTAATTTTTTTGGTAGTTCTGTTATTTTTGCAGATTATTTGAAATTAATGAGCTACAGTCAGATTATTTCTATCTTTTATTCTGAAGGAGGGTTAAGTGCGAATTTAATGAGGAAATTTTCCATAATAAATAAAAGGGATTACTCTTTTAAAGAAATTAAGAAACAGGGATTGTATCTTTCATTTATTATATTCGCTGCTGTTTTAATAATTCAGTTTTTAGCCCAAAAATATATTATTAAATCAGATTATGATTTTAATTTAATCATTCTTCTTTGTGCAATAACATCTGGTATAGTTTTCTTTTTTAACATAGGTCAAATTGTTTTAGTTTCTAAAGCAGAATACAAATATTTATATAGATCAACTTTCTTTAGGTCATTTACTTACTTAGTGTTATTATATCCTTTAATTTTTGTCTTTAATATTTTAGGAGCAGTTTTAGATAGATTATTTTCTGTGTTAACTCAATATTTTAACACTTGGTTGATTATTAATAAAATAGAAAAAAATAAGGAAAGGAAATCTAAGTTAAAATTATCAGCTTTAGATTTTAATATTTGGATTTTCTTAACTAATAATAATATTTTTCTATTATACACTCTTTTTAGGGTTTTATATTCTTTCTTTCCTGGAAAAGAAATAATTTATCTTACATATGGATTTATTCTTTCTTTAGCATTTGATGGAGTAATAATAAAGTCTTTATCTTTATATATTTTAGAACGATCAGTTAATAGTACGATTAACTTAATTAATGTTTTGAAAAAAATAACAATGATTGGTTTAGCTTCTTTATTAGCAATAATATTTTTAGCCCGACCAATAATAGATATTGTTTTTAATTTAAATAAGAAATTTTCAGAAGTTGATGTAAATAATATTCATTATTATTTAATAGTTATATTTATTCTAGTATTTTTTAATGGATTATTAAATTTACTTTTTCAAAGAGTTTTTTCTGAAAAAAGAAATACTCAATTTTTTTATTCAAAAAGATATGTTATTTCAATCTTAACCTCAATAATTATCACTTCGTTTATCTCATTTGTATTTACTTTTGACTTTTTTTCAAATTTACTTTACCCTTTGTCAATTATGGTTTTTGGAATAGTACTGGTGAATATATATTTTATGAATAAGTTAATAAAGTTGATTAGATAATGTTCAGAAGAGAAAACTTAATGGGCTTTTTAATAGTCCCAATTTTTGTAATAGGTAGCTTTTATGATAGTAGATTGGCTATTGGAAATTTTAATCTTACAATTTTATTGTCTTTTTTGTTTTTCCTAGGAGTATTACTTTCTCTAAGAAAAGGATTAAATAAAACAATGTTTTTAAGTTGGTTAAGTTTTTCTACTTTTATTATTGTAGTAGCTGCTATAAATTCAATTTTTTGGGGGATAAATGAACATAATGATTATTCAGTTAGTAAATTCATAACTTTCACTTTTCTAACCTTTTCAGTAGGAGTTTATGTAAGTAGTCTTAAAAGTCAAGAACAAATAAATATATTTTTGAATCAAATAGCAGTGGTGCCTTTCTTTCTGTTTCTTTTAGGTTTAATAACACTTTTGAGAAATGGTTTTGGTCAAGATCGTTTAGCTGTTTTAGGTGGTGGCCCCATAGTATTTAGTAGATGGATGGGGTATTTGTTTCTGATTCTATTTTTTCAATCAAAATTTAAAAATATAATAAAAATACCCATAATGATTTTGTGTGTTTTATTAATGCTTTCTTCAGGAAGTAAAGGCCCAATATCGTTTTTATTATTACTAATTATATTAGTAGGTATTAAGAACAGAAAAATTATCTTTAGTTTTTTTGTTATTTTCATAATCGCTTTATTTAATGCAAACTATCTATTAGGTAAGATCGATGATTATCCAATAATAAAAAGAGTTTTTGGAATAGGTGATTCAGCAAGTTATACAGGAGGTTCTTCTACATCTGCAAGACTAAAATTATTAAATGATGCAATAGAATCTATATTCGCAAATCCTTTTGGATACGGTTTAGGAAATTATTCTGTTTACAGTGACTTTAAAAAGATTAACGGATTATCAGGTTACCCACATAATTTGTTTGTAGAAATATGGTTAGAGCATGGTATATTAATACTTTTGTTGTTTGTTATAATTTTTATAAAATGTTTAAGAATTGTTAAATCAGTTTTAATAGGTAAAAAAAGAGGTGCAGATAATCGTCAATTAGCGGCAGCAATTTGGTTTTTTTATTTGTTGAACTCTATGGTAAGTGGAGATTTTAATGATAATAGATTATTATTAGTTTTTACACTCTTGCTAATTTTAAGTAATAAAATATATAAAAAAAAGAATGAAGATATTATACATACATCAATACTTTAGAACTCCTCTGGAACCAGGAGGAACTAGATCTTATTGGATAGCACAAGAATTGATAAAAGAAGGTCATTCAGTAACTATGTTAACTACTAGTAGTACCATAGAAAATAAGATAGAAAGAAAAATAATTGATGGTATAAATGTTATTTATTTAAGGGTACCATATAATCAGAAAATGTCTATTTTTCAAAGATTGATCTCTTTCTTTAGTTTTATGATGAAGTCTTCATACTATTCATTAAGAGAGAAAAACGTAGATTTGGTCATAGCAACATCCACTCCTTTAACGATTGGTTTTCCAGCTTTAGTATTAAAGAAACTTAAAAGAATACCATATCTTTTTGAAGTTAGAGATTTATGGCCAGAAGTACCTATTCAAATGGGAGCTTTAAAGAATAAAGTTGTTAGAAACTTAGCAATTTGGTTCGAAAAAACGATTTATAAAAATGCAAAACATATTGTAGCGCTTTCACCAGGAATGGAGAATGGAGTTTTAAAGTTTGAAAAACAAGAAAAAGTATCGATGATTCCCAATATGGCAAAAATAGATGCTTTCTTTCCAAGACCTAAAAATATAGAACTAGTTGAAAAGTTAGGGCTAAAAAAAGACTCGTTTAAATTAATACATTTTGGAGCCTTAGGTATCGCAAATGGAATCGATACTATAATAGAATCAGCTACTTTATTAAAAGATGATGATTCAATAGAGTTTATTTTTATAGGAGGAGGTTCTACTGAAGAAGCTATGAAAAATAAGTGTGAAAAAAATGGACTTACAAATGTGCATTTTCTAGGTAGATATGCAATGCAAGAAACATCAGAGATAGTTAATTTTTGTGATGTATCAATAGTTAGTTTTTTAGATTTACCTATTTTATATACAAATTCACCTAATAAATTATTCGACTCGTTATCTGCTGGGAAACCTTTAATAGTAAACTCAGCTGGTTGGACTAAAGATTTGGTAGAGAAATATGAATGTGGGTATTATGCTAATCCAAAAGATCCTAATGAGTTAGTTGTTATTATAAAAGAACTTCAAAATGATTTAGAAAAATTGAAGTTAATGGGAGAGAGTTCTAGAAAATTAGCAGAAAATGAGTACGATAAAAGTATTTTGTGTGCTAAATTTGCTAATGTTGTTTCTAAAATAAATTAAATTGGAAAGTTATTTTTTTGTTCCAGGTACACGTTTACATAAAATTAAAGATGTAATTAAACTTGGTGTTTCAGAAATCATTATTGATTTGGAAGACGCAGTAAAGTTTTCTGAAAGATTAGTTTTACTTGAAGAGTTGATTAAAGATGAATCTTTAAAACAGTTTTACGTTAGAGTTCCATTATATGATGATAAAGAAAAATTAGATTTAACATTATTAAATAAACTCATCCTTTCTGGTTTCTCTAAGTTTATTTTTCCTAAAATAGAGAATAAAAAAGATTTTAAGAAAATTATAAAAGATTTAAATAGTAATCAAATACAAATTATTCTTTTAATTGAAACTTCAAATCTCTTTATTGATGTGAAAGATATACTTTTTAAGTATAAAGACTTTTTCACTGGTATAAGTATTGGAAGTCATGATTTAATGGGAGAAATAGGAGGTGTACATGATTTACAGAATTTAGAGTTTTTAAGACAACAATTATTACTTTATGCTAGATCAATAGATGTTCTAGCTATAGATATAGCCTCTATGGAGTTGAAAAATGAAAGCGAATTTAAAAATGAAATTTTAGATGGAGTAAGAAAAGGTTATGATGCAAAATTTTATATACACCCATGGCAAATATCTATGTTGAAAGAACTCAATCTTTATTCTGAAAAAGAGTTTCTTTGGGCAAGGAAAATAAAAGAAGAATTAAATAAGGTTTTAAATGAAAAAGAATTTTCTCCAACTGTTATTGATGGACAAATTATAGAAAGACCACATTTAAAAAAAATGAATAAAATTTTAAGATATTATGAAAGCAAGTAATTTGGGGAATTATTTTGAAGATTTTAATGTAGGAGAAACAATTCAACACTCTTTAACAAAAACTATCTTCGAAAGTGATAATAACTTTTTTAGTTTACTAACGATGAATCATCATCCAGTACATTTGAGTTTAGAACATGTTAAAGATCATCAACATGGACAAATACTTGTTGTAGGAACTTTAGTTTTTAGTTTGGTAGTAGGAATGACAGTTCCTGATATTAGCGGTAAAGCTATAGCAAATTTAGAATACGAAAGTGTTAATCATTTAGGGCCAGTTTTTGTGAATGATACTATATCAGCTAAAACTACTGTATTAGATAAAAGAGAGTCAAAGTCAAAAAATGATAGAGGCATAGTTTATGTTGAAACTGTTGCTTACAACCAAAAAAACAATCCAGTTTTAAGTTTTAGAAGAAAAGTCTTAATACCAAAGAAATAAAATTTCATGAAAGATTATTTAATGAGAAGCTTGATGTTCGTTCCAGCTCACTCAGATAAACTATTAGAAAGTGCGTCGAAAGTAAAAGCTGATGTTCTATTATTTGATATAGAAGATTCTGTTCAACCTGAAAGAAATAAACAAATAGCTAGAGACAAACTATTAGAAAAGATTAAAGAAAAGAAATATGAAGGACGAACCATATTTCCTAGGATAAATGATAGAGAGAGCGGTCAGTTACTGAAGGATGTTTTACAATTAACAGTTCCAGAAGTTGATGGTTTTATGTATCCTAAAGCAAAAAGAGGAGAGGATATATATTTTTTCGATAAATTATTGGAAACAATTGAATTTGAAAAGGGATATGAAATAGGTACTTTTAAAATAATTCCTTTAATAGAAACTGCTTCAGCCGTAATGAATGTTCAAGAAATATGTAGCGCTTCAAAAAGAGTTGTAGCAATAGCTTATGGGTCTGAAGATTTTATCACGGATTTACAAGGAATTCACGATGAGGAACATCAAAGTTTATTTACTCCAAGAGCAATGATTGCAATGGCTGCTAGAGCTCATGATATTATTCCTATAGATACAGTACATGTAAGGGTTAAAGATTTAGAAGATTTAGAAGTAAATTTAAAAGTATCTAAAAACTTAGGATTTGAAGGAATGTTAGTATTAAATCCAATTGAATTAGATTTAGTTCATAAATATTATTCTCCATCGGAAGAAGAATTAATACATTCTAGAGAAATACTGAAATTAGATAAAGAAGCTAGGGAAAATAATCAAGGTGTAGCAATTATGAAAGGGAAATTTGTTGGGCCTCCTTTTGTAGCTAAAGCTAAAAGAATCTTAAATAAGCAACTTAAAATAGAGCAAAATAATGGGTAAAAAGATAATTATTATTGGAGGTATTGGTACTGCGGTTAACATAGCAGAACAAATACAAGATGCAGTTGATAATTATGATTATGAAGATGAGTTTATTGGTTTTGCTTTTGATGATGAATCGTTTGGTAAAGAAATAAATGGTTTTCCTATATTAAGTAAAACAAGAGAAGTGTATGATAAATATGAAAAATACGATGATGTGTTTTTTATTTATCAATTATACAGACCAGATAAGTTAAAGGAAAGAGCTTCATGGTTACCTCAATTTAAAATTCCTTTAGAAAGATATGGTAACTTTATCCATCCTACCGTAACTGTATGTAGAAGTTTTAAAATGGGTTATGGAAACGTAATTCAAGCTGGCTCAGTAATAAGCTCTAATACAGTAATGGGAAACCATAATACATTTAATTCAATGTGTTTATTTGGTCATGATACAATAATGGGAGATCATAATTTTTTTGCAGCTCATAGTTTAATAGGAAGTAATATAAAAATGGGAAGTTACATTTTTATGGGATTAAACTCTTCTTTAAATAATAAAATTGAAGTTGGAGACAATATTATGGTTGCTATGGGAAGTAATGTGATAAAAAGTATTGAAGATAATCAGGTAATAATGGGAAATCCTGCTAAATTTGCTAAAAACTTATAAATACAATCAATGTACAAAATATTTTTAAAAAGGTTATTAGATCTGTTTCTAGCATTTTTTGTATTAATCATACTATTACCTTTCTATATTATAATAACAATAGTACTTACATTTTTAAATTCTGGTAAACCTTTTTTCACTCAAAAAAGAGTAGGGCTTAATAATAAAATTTTTAAACTGATAAAATTTAAGTCGATGAATGATAAAAAAGGAAAGGATGGGGTATTGTTAAAAGACACTGAAAGATTAACCCCTTTTGGTAAGTTTATAAGAAAAGCTTCATTAGATGAATTACCTCAGGTTTTTAATGTTATAAAAGGAGATATGAGCTTTGTAGGACCAAGGCCACTTTTGATAGAGTATTTACCTTATTATAATGATTATCATATTCAAAGACACAACGTAAAACCAGGTATCACAGGATTAGCACAAGTATCAGGAAGGAATAACTTGAAATTTAGCGAAAGATTTAATTTAGATGTAGAATATGTAAAGAAACAATCATTATTTCTTGATATAAAAATATTATGGGGTACCTTTTTAAAAGTTTTTAAATCTAGTGATATTCAGCTTGGTAGACCAATGTCTGAAGTAGACGATATAGGTATAAGTAAAGGATTAAGTAAAAACTATTTTAATCCCGAGAAAAAAAATGATAAATAAAGAGTTTGGTTCAGATTTTCATTCTTGTAATCAAGAGTTTTTTTTAGATAAAAATCAGAAAAATTTTTTCGAAGATGAAAACTTTTCTTTTTTTCTATCAGGAAGATCTGCTTTATATGCATTACTTCAACAAGGGATAAAAAATAATGGATGGAATAAAGTTTATATCCCATCATATTATTGCCAAGATGTAATTGAAAATTTATCAGATTTAAATATTCAAGTTATAGTATTTCAGTCTAATCCAAATAATTTGATATTGGATTATGAATTTTTTGAAGATGAAGTAACCAATGTTTTTATAAATGTAAATTATTTTGGTGTAAGAGATTTTAATACTCAATTATTCAAAAAAATTGTAGTGATTGATGATTTAACACATAATATTAATGCGATAAAAAAAAGTAATGCAAATTATGTTTTCGGATCATTAAGAAAACAATTACCAATACCTTTAGGAGGTTTTTTATATTCTCCGAATAAATTTCAGCTTCCAAAAGGTAAGGAAAGTATTATAGCAGATCAAGCAGCAGAGAACAAAACATTAGGAATGTTTTTAAAAAAAGAATACTTACAAAATAGATTTTCAAACAAAGATTTATATAGAAGTTATTATTCTAAGGCTGAAGAACAATTAACCAAACTTTATAAAGATTATAAATTACCTGTTTTAGCAGAAAATATTTTAGAAAAATTAAATATTCAAGAGATTTTAAAAAAGAAAGAATCTAATATTAAATTGGCTTTAAAGTATCTTAAAGATTATTTAAATTATGTTTTTAGCGTAGATGAAAATTCATTAGGATTATTACTTTTTTTTGACTCAAATATTCAAAGAGATTTTGTTCGAAACAAATTAATAAAGTCCAGTATCTATCCTGCTATTTTATGGCCAAACCAGAAAGAAGATAGTGATATTAGGTATCAAAATAGATTTCTGTTTTTACATACAGATTATCGATATTCCAAAGAAGATATTATTTACATAACCACAGTATTAAAAAATTCAATTCAAGAATGTCAGAAACAAAAATTATAAGACCAACAGAAGAATCTTGGAAAGAGTATGTTAACGAATCATTTGTTCATGATTTTTACCATACTTCATCTTATAATAAACTAGAAAAAGAAGGTGAGCCAATATTGTTTGTATATCAAGAAGATAATAATTTTATAGCTTTACCATTAATTATTAGAGAAATACCAGATACAGATTTATTTGATTGTACTTCAGTTTATGGTTATGCAGGTGCTATATCTAATCTCGATATTAATACAATTTCCGAAAAGTTAAAAATTACTTTTCAAAATAAGCTAAATGAATTTTTTGCTGAGAAGAAAATAATATCTGTATTTTCAAGATTACATCCTATTTTAGAAAATGACAAAATAGTAGAAGGACTTGGAGAAATAGTTAGTTTAAATAAAACAATTGCGGTTAATTTAACAATTAGCCCCGAAGAACAAAGAAGACAATATAGAAAATCTAATAAATACGAAATAAATAAATTAAAGAAGAATAATTTTGAAGTTGTTGAAGCAACTACAAAAGAAGAACAAGATGAATTTATTGAAATTTATTATGAGACAATGAAAAAAGTAGAAGCAAATGATTATTACTTTTTTCCAAAAGAATATTTCTATCAGTTTTTAAATAATAATTGTTTTGAAACAAAACTGTTACTAGCAAAAAAAGAAGGAGAAATTACAGCAGGAGCAATTTTTACAATTACTAATAAAATTATTCAATATCATTTAGCAGGAACTAAACAAGCTTTTGCAAGAGACACACCAATGAAGTTAATACTAGATGAAGCTAGGTTATTAGGAAATGATTTAAATGCTGAATTTTTACACTTAGGAGGTGGAGTAGGAGGTAGCGATGAAGATCCATTATTTAGATTTAAATCTGGATTTTCTAAAGAGAATTTCCAATTTAAAATATGGAAGTATATAGTTAATAAAGAAAAATATGATGAACTAGTTAGAGAAAAAGGTGTTTCGACTGATAATAGTTCATTTTTCCCATTATATAGAGCTTAAAAACATGGAAGAAAAAATCTGGTTATCATCTCCTCATATGGGAGGTGGAGAACAAAAGTATGTTCAAGAAGCATTTGATACTAATTGGGTTGCACCTTTAGGTCCTAATGTAAATGGCTTTGAGAATGATTTAGAAAATTATATTAAAGAAAATACTAAAGTAGCCTGTTTAGCATCTGGTACTTCTGCTTTACATTTAGCATTAATTTTAGCAGGAGTATCATATGGTGATGAAGTTATTTGTCAAAGTATGACATTTTCAGCTTCTGCTAATCCAATTGTATATCAAGGAGGGGTTCCTATTTTTGTAGATAGCGAAAAGGAAACTTGGAATATGTGTCCTGATGCTTTAAAAAAGGCCATAGAAGATAGAATCGCTAAAGGAAAAAAGCCAAAAGCAATTATTGTAGTGCATTTATATGGAATGCCAGCTAAAATTGATAAAATAAAAGAGATAGCAAATCACTACGATATAAAATTAATAGAAGATGCAGCTGAAGCTCTTGGTTCAACTTTTAAAGGTCAAAAATGTGGTACTTTTGGAGATTTTGGTGTGCTTTCTTTTAATGGAAACAAAATTATAACTACTTCTGGAGGAGGGGCTTTGGTTTGTAAGACTGAAGAGAATAAACAAAAAGCGATTTTTTTAGCAACACAAGCAAGAGATAATGCTCCCCATTATCAGCATTCTGAAATTGGTTATAATTATAGAATGAGTAATATAACTGCAGGAATAGGTAGAGGTCAAATGGAGGTCTTAGACAAACATATTCAGCTCAGAAGAAATAATAATTCTTTTTATAGAGAATTATTTAAAAATATAGACGGTATAGATCTTTTCATTGAACCTACATCAGATTATTTTTCTAATCATTGGTTGTCATCAATATTAATTGATCAAAACAAAGTTGGATTTTCTCGAGAAGATTTAAGACTTGCAATGTTAGAGGATAATATAGAATCTAGGCCATTATGGAAACCAATGCATTTACAACCGATTTTTAAAAATTGTAAATTTTATGGTAATAATGTATCAGAAATTTTATTCGATAATGGTTTATGTCTTCCATCTGGTTCAAATTTGTCAGATAAAGACAGAGAAAGAATTAAGGAGTCAGTACTTAAGTTACTATAAATAAAAAAGGTGTCTAAATTAGACACCTTTTTTATTTATAGTAACTGTCTCGTCCTGAAATAGCGTTACACAAATTTGTAACCTTATGAACGACAACATTTACCGCAAACGTACTCAGAAAGATTATACGATGAGTTTTAAACTTTCGGTTGTATCGGAAGTAGAAAAAGGCGAATTAACCTACAAACAAGCTCAACTTAAATATGGGATTCAAGGAAGAAGTACTGTTTTAGTATGGTTGAGAAAATATGGTAACTTTGATTGGACTGATCAAACACCATCTAATATGCCAAAATCACCAGAACAAAAATTATTAGAGTTAGAGCAAAAATTACGTCAATTAGAAAAGCAAAACAATCGTTTAAAAGCTCAAGCAGCAGCATCAGAGAAGAAAGCGATACTGTTTGATATGATGATTGATTTAGCTGAGAAAGAGTATAATATTCCTATTAGAAAAAACTCCAAAACCGAGTAATTGATATGTTTGTTTTACAAAAGAAAGAAAGTATTTCTTCTACCTGTAAATTACTTGGGTTTAGCAGACAGGTCTATTATCGAGCTAACTATAGAGTTAAGAAATCTCAATCAATAGCCAATAAGGTTGTTGAATTGGTTAAGCGTGTAAGAATGGAACAACCAAGTATTGGGACAAGAAAACTGTATTATCTTCTTTCGGAGGAATTAAGCAGTTTAGCTGTTGGAAGAGATCGATTATTTGATATTTTACGAGCTAATAAACTATTGATAAAACGACAAAAGAGTTATCACATTACAACCAACTCTCATCATCGTTTTAGAAAACATACTAATCTTATTGAAAATCTGGAAATAAATAGACCAGAACAAGTATGGGTAGCAGATATTACATATTTAGGCAATCGTAAGAACCCTATGTATTTATCATTAATTACAGATGCATATTCTAAGAAAATCATAGGATATCATTTGGATAAAACTTTAGAAGTAAGCTCAACGGTAAAAGCCTTGGAGATAGCTATGAAAAATAGAGTATATCCAGAGAAGGAACTTATCCATCATTCAGATAGAGGATTGCAGTACTGTAGTAACATCTATCAAAATATTTTATCAAAACATAATATTAAATGTAGTATGACAGAATCATACGATCCATATCAAAATGCGATAGCTGAACGGGTTAATGGAATCTTAAAACAAGAGTTCTTTATTGCTACCACAAATCTAGATATTAAGATAATGAAGAAAATAGTAAAGCAATCAATAACTATTTATAACTCTAAAAGACCGCATTGGTCATGTCATTTTAAAACTCCTAACCAGGCACATCAACAAAATAAAATGAAGATAAAATCATATCGAAAAAAAACATCATCTAAAGCTATAGCTTTAGATGATGTTTAATATATTTAATCAATAAATAACTGTAACGGTTATTTAGGACTAGTCAAACTTAGTTAAATTATTTATTTAATTCTTTCTAAAGTTAAATCTGAATTGTATTTTACAATGAATAACCCTTTGTTATATATACTTCCAAAAAGTTTTTTGTCAAACTCAAATTTATTTTCTAAACGAATTGAAGCTCCTTGTTTATAAGTGTCTAAAAGTTTCTCTCCTGAAGCTAAACGCATTAAAGTATCAAAAGTGATGTCGAAACCTCGAACAGCATATTCTGTAGGTATATCGTTATTTTTATTTTTATAACTATTTATAAATCTTTGTAAGTGCAGATCTTCATAGTTAGCATAACTATCAGTTACATAAGTGAAACCAATTCTAGCTAAAGTATTATTATCTACATTTTCATAAGATCTACCATTTTTCTCAATTGCAAATACTTGAGCAGAAATACCTTCAGGTAATACAATCATGCTATTAATAGCATTAGCTACCACTGCAGTTTGATCAGAAGCTATTATTAGCCAATTATGAGAATTAGGCTTCATTTTATCTGTAAAACGTTCTTTTTTAATAAAATTATTTTCTGGTTTTAATACAAAAACATTTTTAATAGAGTCATTACTTTTTAATATTTTTGTTATTTCCTTAGCTTGAGAATCTGAAGATCCTGTTCCGTCTGAAACAATAAAAATATTTTCTCCATTATAAATCTTACTTAAGTAATTTCCTAAAGTTTGACTTCTAGTGATTTTATCTGGAGCAGATTTTACAATTTTTGAAGAAGAAAATTGATCTTGATTTCTTGAGAAATGAGGAAAAATTACAGGGGCATCTGATGCTTTAGCAACTTCCTTAACTTTGTCTGAATAAAATGGGCCAATAATAGCATTCATATTATTCAAAAGTTTTTTCTCTAAAATACCTTTTATATTTTTTCCTCTATTTCCAGTATCAAATACAGAAACATCTACTTTTATTCCTAAACTCTTAATGGAATCGATAGCGATTTCAGAACCCATATAAAAATCTGTAACTAAGTTAGCAAGATTTGCACTTCCTCTTTTTCCTTTAGAAGTATCGAAAATATTTTCATATGAAATACTGTCGTATTCTTTCGCTCTAAATGGTAAAAGTAAAGCTAGTTTTATGTTTTCATTTATTTCAGCAATACTGTCAATAAACATTTCGGAAGAATATCTTTCTATATTATCAGCAATATTTCGAATTCTTAATACCTGACCAACTTGTAAATTATTATCCTCAATCTCTGGGTATTCAGGATTCAAATTCATTAAATCTTCTTTAGTAATATTATAGAATCTTGTTAAACTATAAACAGTTTCTTTTGATTTTACCGTATGAGTTATATGATTTTTTAAATCATCTTCTCTAGATAAATAAACTATTTTCTTTTGTTCTATTTTAACTTTTAGTACCTGACCAACATCCAAGTAATTTTCTTTTAATCTTGGGTATTGCGGGTTAAGATTAATTAATTCATCTTTTGAAATGTTATAATCTTTTGTAATTCTGTAAACAGTTTCTCCTGGTTTTACCGTATGTTTTTTATATTCAATAACAGTTCTAACAATTTGAGTAGAATCAGGTTGTTTTACAGTATTATTTTTATCTTCAGTAGTAACTTCATTTTCAGAAGAAGATTCATCAGTGTTTTCATCTTTATTTTCCTCAGACTGTTTGTCACCTTTTGGTTCTTGTATTAAAGGAATTGATTTTTTATACTCTGGATTAGGTATAATAATAACACTATTTGTCGATGGGGTTTCACCTACATCTGGGTTTAAACGAACTAAATCTTCCGTTTTAACATCGATACGATTTGCGATATCTCGCATAGTTTCCCCTTCTTTTACTTTATAAGAGATATATCTTTTTTGTTGACTACAAGAAGATACTAGTATAGTTACTATTAAAGTAAAAGACCAAATTTTAATCTTATTCATATAATTCAATTACTGCTTAGTATGATTATTCCCATTCTATTGTTGCAGGTGGTTTAGAACTAATATCGTAAACAACTCTATTTACACCTTTAACATTATTAATTATTTTATTCGATATATTTTGTAAGAACTCATAAGGTAAATTTACCCAATCTGCTGTCATACCATCAGTACTTTCAACAGCTCTTAAGGCTACTACTTTTTCATAAGTTCTTTCATCTCCCATTACTCCAACAGAGTTAACTGGTAATAAGATTGCACCAGCTTGCCAAACCTTATCATATAATCCATACTCTTTTAATCCATTTATAAAAATGGCATCAACATCTTGCAAAATACGAACTTTTTCTGAAGTAATATCTCCTAAGATTCTAATAGCTAAGCCTGGTCCTGGGAAAGGATGTCTTCCTAATAGTTCTTTATCAATTCCCATAGAAGCTCCAACACGTCTAACTTCATCTTTAAAAATCATTCGTAAAGGCTCAACAACTTGTAATTTCATAAAATCTGGTAATCCACCAACATTATGATGACTTTTTATTGTTGCTGAAGGACCTCCATTTACAGAAACAGATTCGATCACATCTGGATAAATAGTTCCTTGTGCAAGCCATTTTGCATTTTCAACTTTAGCTGCTTCGTCATCAAAAACTTCAATAAATACTCTACCAATTGTTTTTCTTTTAGTTTCAGGATCACTAATTCCCGCTAAGGCATTTAAAAATCTTTCAGAAGCATCTACACCTTTAACGTTTAATCCCATGCCTTCGTATTGCTGAAGTACACTTTTAAACTCATCTTTTCTTAATAATCCATTATTTACGAAAATACAGTGTAAATTATCACCAATTGCTTTATGTAATAAAACTCCCGCAACTGTAGAATCTACACCTCCAGATAGTCCTAATATTACTTTATCATTTCCAATTTTCTCTTTCAAATCAGAAACTGTTGATTCAACAAAAGAGTTTGGCGTCCAATTTTGTTCAATGTTAGCAATATCAACCAAGAAATTTTTTAATAATAATGTACCATCTGTCGAATGGTATACTTCTGGGTGAAATTGAATAGCAAATGTAGTTTCACCTTCAATTTTATAGGCAGCATTTTCTACGTCTTTAGTACTTGCTAATAAAACAGCGTTTTCAGGTAATTCCTTAATGGTGTCAGAATGACTCATCCAAACTTGGCTTCCTTCAGAAATACCGTTTAAAAATTGCTCTTCATTTTTTATGAATGATAAATTTGCTCTACCATACTCTCTTGTATTTGATGGAGCGACTAAACCACCAGAAAAATGAGCTAAATACTGTGCGCCATAGCATACAGCTAATAAAGGTTTTTTACCTCTAATTTCTGATAAATCTGGATGTGGTGCTTCATCTGAACGAACAGAAGAAGGACTTCCTGATAAGATTACAGCTTTAAAATCGTTTAAGTTTTGTGGAATTTTATTGTAAGGATGAATTTCACAGTAAATATTCAACTCTCTTACTCTACGCGCAATTAACTGAGTGTATTGCGAACCAAAATCTAATATTAATACGTTGTGTTGTTGCATCCGCAAAAATAATAGTTTGATTTTTATTTTTGCATGAATTTTTCACTTTTTAATAACGATATACTATTGCATTGATATTCATACCCGCACCAACAGAAGCTAAAATGAAAATATCTCCTTTTTGTAAGTTATGTCCCTCAATTTTTCCTTTAAGAACTAAATCTAGTAATGTAGGAACTGTAGCTACTGAACTATTACCAAGTTTGTGGATACTCATTGGCATAATATCTTTTGGAACAGGTTTTTTATAAAGTCGATAAAAACGTTTGATAATAGCCTCATCCATTTTTTCATTTGCTTGATGGATAAAAACTTTTTTCACTTCATCAATATCTATATTACTTTTATCTAAAGCAACTTTCATCGCTTGAGGAACGTTCGTTAAAGCAAATTCATAAATTTTTCTTCCATGCATTTTAATGTATCGTACATTTTCATCTTCATTTTTATTATAAGAATTACCAAAAAATAAATGATAAGCTTCGTCTTTAGAAAATGTTTGAGTTGCATGACCTAAAATTCCAGTTTCTATATCAGTTTCTACGCTTTCTACAATACAAGCGCCAGCACCATCACTGTATATCATAGAATCTCTATCATGTTTGTCAATAACTCTTGATAAAGTTTCTGTTCCAATCACTAATACTTTTTTTGCGATATTAGCTTTAATAAAAGCTTGAGCTTGTATGACACCTTCTACCCAACCAGGACATCCAAATAAAATATCATAAGCAACACAATTTGGATTTTTAATTTGTAGCAAATGTTTTATTCTGGTAGCTAAACTAGGGATAATATCACTTTGTATTCCAGTTTTTTTTACATCTCCAAAATTATGAGCTACAATAATGTAATCTATACTTTCTGCGTTTATTCTTGCATTTTCTATTGCTTTTTTACTAGCAAAATAACCTAAATCAGATGCAGTGTAATCATTTTTAGCATATCTTCTTTCTACAATTCCAGTTATTGATTTGAATTTTTCAATGATTTCTGTATTAAAGGAATTAAAAGCGGTGCCATCTGAATTTAAGAATTTATTGGAAATAAATTTATTATTCTCTTTTTTTACTTTTGGAATATAGCATCCTGTACCTGTTATTACTGCCTTCATTGTAAAAATATATTTAGGGAGATAACAAATAAACAGGTTTTGCTCTTGTAAACCTATTTTATTTTAAAATGAATATTTATTTTTGTTAGATTCTTATTATAAATCTATTATTTTTTAAATATGATAATTTGATTGATATATAAGTGAATATTTAATAAAGGTTTTTTTGTTGATTTTTTTGTTTTTTTTATTTTTTATTATGAAAACAATAAAAACTTAACCTAAGTTAACAAAAAATCACAAGTATGAACTGTCAAAAGAAAAAGGAAGTAAAGAGACTAAAGATTCTGTTTTAACTATTTTTCCTATTTCACCCATAAATATAACTTCATATGGAGCTTTTTGATTGATTTCGTATTCAAGTAAAGTTTGTCTACATGCTCCACAAGGGCCAACAGGTTGATCTACTTTTGTATTTTCAGAAGATGCTACTATAGCCAGTTTTTTTATTTTCATGTTAGGGTATTCAGAACCAGCTTTCCATATGGCAACTCGTTCTGCACACATGCCGGATGGATAGGCTGCATTTTCTTGATTATTACCATGAATTACAACACCATTTTCTAGTAATAATGCAGCTCCTACATTAAATTTTGAATAGGGAGCATAAGATTTACTTTTAGCTATGTTGGCTTCCTCTATAAGTTTTTGATCTTCTATGTTTAATTCTGAAAAATTATCATAAATAATTGCTTCAGAAGAAATATTGATTTTTTTCATGAATATGGTTCTATGCTAGCTAAAAAAAGCAGTCGTAAGACTGCTTTTTTAATGTTTTATAATGGAAAGATACTAATAATCTTCGTAAATTTCTCCTAAATCAAATGATATTGAAAAGCGTAGTGTATTTTCTAAAGGATTGTTCACATCTGAAACGTTCACTAAATAAGATAAATCTACGTTAAAAGCATTAGCTGTAAAACCAGCACCTAAAGTGAAAAATTTTCTATTTCCCTTTTCTTCACTTTCATTAAAGTATCCAGCCCTTACTGCAAAAGCGTTATTGTATAAATATTCGGCACCTAATGACCAATTTACTTCCTGTAATTCTTCGCTAAAACTACGATCTACCAAAGATGTAAACATTCCTTCAAACCAACCTCTTTCTGATCTAGATCCACTAGAAGGAACTAATAATTTTCTAAATTCTACATTAAGACCTAATGTGTTGTAATCATCAAAAATGAAATCGAAACCACCACCTAATTTAGCAATAGTTGGAATAAAGTCTTCATTTCCTGGGGTATATTCAACTTTAGGTCCAATATTGGCTACATTTAATCCGATTCTGTATCGTCCATTAAAAGTGCCATAATTTTGTTCATCAGATTGATAGTAAGCGGCAACATCAACAGCAAATGAATTTACTGCTTCTAAAGTACTGTCTACATCTAAATTAGAGTTAATATATTTTAAACCAACAGCCATAGATAGCTTCTCACTTAATTTTAAAGAATAATATCCTGAGATAGCTAGTTCAGTTGGGTTAATACTTCCGTTACTTGAACCATCAGTACTAGTTAAATCGATTCTACCTAAAGAGAATAATTTTAAGTCTGCTCCCCAAGCACTATTCTCGCTAAATCTATTAATTACAGATAGATTTCCTGCGAAAATATCATCTGTTAAGTTTCTTAACCAAGGAACATAACTAGCTCCAATACTTAGTTTGTTACTGTTAAAAGCAATTTTTGCAGGGTTATGATATAAAGAGAATGCATCGGATGAAGTTGCTACACCAATGTCTCCCATACCTCCAGCTCTTGCATCGGAGTTTATCTGTAAAAATGGAACTGCGGTAGTAAGTGCTTTAGCGTCTAGCTGAGCATTTAGCTTAATACCTGTAATAGAAATAGCTAAGGTTAGTAATAGTATTTTTTTCATTTTGATTTTAACATTATTTTGACAAATATATGATTTTATTATAGGATAACTAATTTCTCATACTTCTCTGATGATAAATTATTAACAGATGAAGTTACTTTAATTTTATATATATAAACACCTTTACCTATTTTATTACCAAAATCATCTAAACCATTCCAATTTATAGATCTAGATAACGCTCCATTCGTTTGTACAGTTTGATTAATCGTTTTTACTATCTTACCTGAAACTGTAAAGATTTGTATCTGAACTTCTAATGGTTCATTGGGTTTGTTGTGGTTAAACCAAAATTCAGTGTAATTGGTAAATGGATTAGGGTAGTTTAATACATTTTCTAATGAGAGTTTAGTGTCACTTATAACTTCAAAAGTTAACGTGATTTCTGATGAATTATTATAAGTATCCCAAGCTTTTATTTTTAAAGTGTGTGTGCCTATAGATAAATTTCTAAATTTAAAGTTTACTTCTCCTTTGGTAAAATCATTTAGTTCAGTTTCATAGAAATCATTTAAAATAAATGGTTCAGATTCATTTCCATCAAGAATAGCAACAATATCATGATCTACAGCAGTTATGGAAGTGTTAATTCCACTAATATCAGATAATTTTATAATTAAATTTGGAGATGAGTTTGTTGTTCCTCCATCTATAAATGATTCATCGTTCATAAAAGCTTTTAACTCAGGGCCAGTATTGTCTTCGGTTGCATTTTCATTTATTCCGCCTACTGTTATGTCGAAATTAACTCCACCTTTATCTTCATTTTCATTTTGAGCATACAAGCTAATTTTTCCTTTACCATTAGCGATTTTTATATCTTTAGGAACTATAAATTCAAATTCGAAACGACCATTTTCAACAGAAGATTTACCTCTGAAAATTTTACTATCCTGAGAATCGAAAGTATTAATAATACCAAAGCCATCATTATCTAATGTAGTTTTATCAATTGGTTTATCAAAAATTGTAGTAAATACGACACCATTAAAATCGGTTAAAGGATTTCCTACATTATCACTAACGATACCTTCTAGTTTAATTTTAGATAAAGCTTTTAATGTATCAATCGGTTGAGAAATATCAACATCATTTACTTTTGTGATTCTTACATCTGGTTTTGGAATTGCTAATTTCATAGCTGGATCTCCAAAAAAGAATATGAAAAAGCGTTGATTACTTGAGGTTTCATTTTTAGTTTTTATAAGATTAGCAGCAATACTGTCATCAGAATTATCAAAATCAAAAACATATTTAGCTAATTCTTTATTAAATGCCTCTCCTAAAAAAATAAAAACATCTCTTGTTGTTGTTATCATACTAACAGCTCCTCCGTTAGGATTTAAGAATAACTGCTCACCTGCTGTATCTCTTAGTGGGTTGTCAAATCTTGAAAACTCGCAAGTAACTGTTATAAATAAGGGTAAGGTGTTAAGGTTATTGAATCCTTGAATTTGTGGTACTTCTAAAATACGTTCTAAAGCTAGTCCATCTTCACCACCATGACCAAAATAATCAAAAGCAAGTACTCCTTTTTCCATTGCATTTGTAATAGCGTTTTTTACATCAGGATAACGCTCACCTCCAGAAGAGTTTTCTTGTTTAAAAGCATCTGCATAAATTTTATTAATATTTAAAACGGGTTTATATTTTTTTATACTATCAGCAACTTCTTCTAATCCAGACTGAAGAGTTCGATCTGAATTTTCATCTATATCGTCGGCTATTAAGGCAATATTATTTCTCCAATCACCAAAAGCATCAGTTTTATAGTAACTTAGTATTTTATCAATAACATTACTAGCTTCTTGAACAGTAGTAACAGGAATTCTACCAGAAACAATGTCTATGTCATCAGTTGCTAACATGCGACCATCATTATCATCTACCATTACATAAAAATCATCAGTAACATAAGAAGCAACTAAATCAAAACTTTCTTCAGCATGAAAAGTTGGAACTATATTGTTATTACCAGTAAGTCTATTTTTAAAATCATAAGAAGAGTCACCAAAAAAACATACATACTTTAATTTTTGGGAGCTAGTATCATGTAAATATTTAATAAAATCACGTATTCCAACTATATCAGGTGAGCCTGAAGAAAATTCATTGTATATGTCTGAAACATTTACAACTTTAGTGTTTAAATTTGAATTTTTTTGATGATAATCTGCTAAACGTTGTGCTTGGTTCTTTAATTCATCATTAGTTATTACTAAATATTCAATATCAGTTAAACTTTGTAAGTTTTGATTTTTAACTACAGAAACAGCGATTTTTTCTGGAGAAAAATAATCGTTTTCATTTAAAACTACATATTCTTTTAAATTTCCGCCTAAGGCTTTAAAAGAAAAGATGTTAGAATCTGGAGTTTCATTTATAATTATTGAAGGATTTAAAGGGTCTGTTATATCCCATAATTGAGAAATACTATTTGAATTTTGAACTTGATAAGATACAATATTTGTGTTTTTAGCTTGGTCAAAACTTCTGAAATTAAATTGTTTATCTCCAGCAATTAATTGTTTTTTTCCTATTATTTCAATATAATCTAAGAAAGCATTAGCAGATGGATTCCCGTTATTGTTGTAATTAATGTTAATGGAAATATCATTAGCAGCATTTATATTTCCTGAACTAACACCGTATCTTGCTAGTCCTGAAGATGTAGAGTTGGAAACTGGGGGGAAACTTATAGTTGGAATATTATTTCCATTTACAGTAATATTCATGTTTGAAGTAGTTGTAGATTGGGTAACGGCTGTTACCCTAACTAAAAGATCGGAACCAGTAACAGCGTTTTCAAAAGATAAATTGAAATCCTGATTAGAATTAATACTAAAGTTTTCACCAAACCACAATCTACCAACAGCTAAAATATTTGTTTCTTCTTTTTCATGAAATATGAAGTCGTCAAATTCACTAATGTTTAAAGTAGCATTATTTGTAATAGGTTGATTATTAGTGATTCTTTTTCCTGGGTTATCTGATATATTTATAAAGTAATATGCTTTATTAGAATATATATTTTGAATATGATTTGCAGTTTCATTGTTAATATCGATATTCCAACTATGAGGCCCAACACCATAAAATAGTATGTAATCATTATCATTGAATTGTCCATCTTCTTCACCTTTTACAAAAATTGAGTTTTCTTGTAAATCTTGATGTCGAAAATCTGAAGCTAATTCAGGTAATAATTTTCCTCCATTCCCATATATTTTAATATTTTTGGGCTTTAAAGAATTTATATTAATTCCTAGGCTAGATAAAAAGTTAGCATCTATTTTGAATACGCCAGAAACGTCTATTGAAAATTTATACCATTCTCCATTTGCAAGAGCAGAGTTTCTTGTTTGACTAAAAAGACAAACAGAATAGAAGATTAGAATTAAAAGTGACTTTTTTTTCATGAAATGTTCTAATATAACGAGACCTTTTGTAGGTTAGTATTCATTTTACAAGATTAATATAATAAAGTGAAAAAACAATCGTTAAGATTTAGTATTCATTAATGATTCAAAATTATTATATTTATATATTAATATGAATTTTAAATGTTGTAAATTGGCAGACCCTAAAAAAAGAAATTAATACATGAGAAGTACGTTAAAATTATTAGGTTTACTAGTTATCTCCACAATCATTTTTTCTTGTAATAGTTCAAGAAGAAGCTCTGGTAAATCTTCTCTTACAGGATGGAATTTTAATGATCCTAACTATGGTAATTATGTTAAAGGAGATTTTAAAGATGGAAATACTCCTCCTGGTATGGTTCATATTGAAGGTGGAACTTTTACTATGGGACTAGTTCAGGATGATGTTATGTTTGATTGGAATACTACACCAAAACAAATGCATGTTCGTTCTTTTTATATGGATGAAGCAGAGGTGACAAATTCTGAGTATAGTTTATTCATGCAATATACTAAAGATGTATTTCCTCCTTCAGATCCTCAATTTAAACATATTTATCCTTCGATTTTACCAGATACTCTAGTTTGGAGAAAAGGTTTAGGAAATACAAACTTACTTTCAGAAAGTTATTTAAGACACCCAGCTTACTCAGATTATCCAGTGGTTGGAGTTACTTGGATTCAAGCAAATCAATATTGTAAATGGAGAACAAATGCGGTGAATCTTAAAATTTTAATGGATAAAGGAGTTATCACTAATATATTTAAAGAAGATTCCTTAGAGTTTAGAGGAAGAAATAATTTCGATACGGATGTGTATTTAACAGATCCTTACGTGTTATTTGATGGAGACTCAACAATTTATAAAAAAGGGATTCCAGTACCTAGAAAAAAAGGAGATCCTAAACCAGAGAAAGGAGCTTTTACTGGTAGACAAGTAACATCTTCTGATGGTATTCTTTCACAAAAATTTAGGTTACCTACAGAAACAGAATGGGAATATGCTGCTAAAGCTATTTTTGAAAATAGAGAATATAACAATATCCGAGGTAGAAAAAAATATGCTTGGGGTGGTAAATATACAAGAAACAGATCAAGATCTAGAAGAGGCGATCAATTAGCTAACTTTAAACAAGGAAAAGGAAATTATAGTGGTATTGCTGGTTGGAGTAGTGATGGAGCAGATATTCCTAATGCAGTTAGAAGTTATCCTCCAAATGCGTTTGGGTTATATGATATGTCGGGTAATGTGGCTGAATGGGTTTCAGATGTATATAGACCTTTAGTAGATTCAGAGGCAAATGACTTTAATTATTTTAGAGGAAATATTTACACAAAAAAGTTAATTGACGCAAATGGTAAAGTAGTGATTGTAGATGATAGTGAGGTTGAAAATGATACCTTAGTAAATGGTAATATTGTACCAAAAGCTTTACCAGGAACAATTAAATATATCCCTATTACTAAAGATGATACTTACATGAGAAGGAATTATTCTTTTGCAGATAACTCAGATTTAAATGATGGAGATAAAAAATCTACAAAAAATTTCGATGCTGATGAAGATCAAAGAGTTCCTAGAATGTATGATTCTCCTATAAGACCTCAAGCTGAAAGAGATACTTTAGGAAATGTAATTTCTAGTTTAGAGTACGATAAGAAAAGAAGAACAACTCTTATCAGTAATAAAACAAGAGTATATAAAGGAGGTTCTTGGGCAGACAGAGAATACTGGTTAGATCCAGCTCAAAGAAGATATTTCCCAGAATATATTTCTACTAACTTTATTGGATTCAGATGTGCTACAGATAAGGTAGGTCCAATGGTTAGAGATCAAAAAAAGACGGCAACACCAAGATATAGTTATTCAAGAAATTAAACATTTATCTTGTAAAACATAAATTAAAGCCTCACTTTTTAAGTGAGGTTTTTTTATTTTTACATTATGAATATAGAAGATATTTATAATTTATATAGCCAATATTATTTGGTTGACACAGACACAAGAAAAATTAGAAAAAACACAATTTTTTTCGCATTAAAAGGAGAAAATTTTAATGGAAATAAATTTGCTGAAGAGGCTTTAAATAAAGGTGCTTTATATAGTATTGTTGATGAAAAAAAGTACAAAACTAATCCTAATATTATAGTAGTAGATAATGTATTAAAAACTCTTCAAAAATTAGCTAATTATCATAGAAAAGAGTTAAATATACCTATAATATCTTTAACGGGCAGTAATGGTAAAACAACAACTAAAGAATTAATTGATGTAGTTTTAAATAAAAAGTTTGTAACTAATGCAACTAAAGGAAATCTAAATAATCATATAGGTGTTCCATTAACTTTATTGTCTATGACTACTGAAACAGAAATTGGTATCGTTGAGATGGGAGCAAATCATCATAAAGAGATTGCTTTTTTATCAAGTATAGCTGAACCAGATTATGGTTATATAACGAACTTTGGAAAGGCTCATTTAGAAGGATTTGGTTCTGTACAAGGTGTTATAGAAGCAAAATCTGAATTGTATGAGTTTTTAATTCGTAATAATAAAAAGATATTTGTTAATCAAAATGACCCTATTCAATTAGAAAAAACTAAAAATGCTAATGTAATTTATTTAGATGATACGATTTCATTTATAAGTTCTAATCCAACAGTTACAGTACTATTTAATAATACAAACATTAGAACAAATTTAATTGGGAGATACAATTATGATAACATAGCATGCGCTATAACTATAGGAAAATATTTTGGTGTATCAGATGAACTAATAAAAAATGCTGTAGAGAGTTATATTTCCAATAATAATCGTTCTCAAGTGCTTAAAATGGGAAGTAATGAGGTTATTTTAGATGCTTATAATGCTAATCCAACAAGTATGAAGGCTGCTCTTGAAAGTTTTTATCAAACAATCACAGATAATAAAAAGATTGTTATACTTGGTGATATGTTTGAGTTAGGTGAAAAAAGTGAAGAAGAGCATCAAGAAATAGCTAATCTATCAAATGAGTTATCGTTCGATAAAGTTTTTTTTATTGGTGAACATTTTTTTCAAACTGAAATTGATTCAAAAAATTTGAAGTTTTCAAATTTTGAAAACTTCAAAAATTATTTAAAACAACACGATATAAGAAATTGTAATATTCTAATTAAAGGTTCTAGAGGAATGGCTCTAGAAAGAGTTATAGAGTTATTAGGTTAAATATTAGCTTTATGATACTCTAGAAGTTTATCAATAGGTCTTTGTATTACTCCAGTAATTTTTAAATCATATTTTTTTGCTATTTTTCCCAAAATATCACCAAAGTAATATGCAATAGAACCTATAAAGTAAATAGGAGTTGAGCTATCTTTTTTATAGGGTAAAACTCTATATTTAAAGAATTCCTCAAAGCCTTTTTTTATAGTTTTCTTTATGTATTTTTCTTCTTTAAATTCAAACATAAATTTAGCAAACGTAGCTAAAAACATATTAGGATTTGGCTGTTTATATAAGTTATGTTTTATATGATCAGCATCTAAATTGAATTCATTTGAAAATTTTTGAGCAATTTTTTTTGGCATTTGGTTATAATAGTAATCTCGTATAAGTTTTTTACCAAAATAATTACCACTTGCTTCATCCATAATTGTATAACCTAATGAAGGAGCTATCATTTCTAATTCATTACCATTAAAATAACAACTATTCGATCCAGTTCCTAAAATGCAAACAATAGCAGGCTCTTTTCCAGAAGCTGCATAAACAGCAGCTAACATATCTTCAGCAATATTAATCGTTGCATTTGTGAATATTTCTTTCATAACCTTATGAAGAACTTCTACAGGTTTAGGTGTACCACAGCCAGCACCATAAAAATGAATTGCGCTAACTTCATCTTTAATATTTATTAACTGAAACATATTTACAATACGATTTCTCAGTTCTTCTTCTTGAACAACTGCAGGATTTAACCCTAAAGTACGCACTCTAAATATTTCATTCTTATTATTGTCTAAAGCAATCCAATCTGCTTTAGTAGATCCTCCGTCTGCTATTAAAATCATTGTTTTAGTTGATGTTTAAATCAAATATATATTTTAGAATCTGGATATACAATAGGTAAATTAATTTCAAACGTTTTCGTCGAAATAAAAGTTGAATTTTTGATTAAATACTTTAATTTTACAGAGATTTAATATATGTTATGTTTTTTTTAAAAGAAAAGAGTGTACCATTAACTACATTTTTCAATGATAGTTTTGTAGACATACATTCGCATTTACTACCTGGAATTGATGACGGAGCAAAGAATATCGAGCACACAATATCTTTAATTTCTAAAATGAAATCTTATGGGATAAAAAATTTCATTACAACGCCACACGTTTTAGGTGATGTGTATCCAAATACTTCTATAATTATTAATGAAAAATTAGAAGTTGTAAGAGATGTATTAAATAAATCCGGATATAATGATATAAATATTAATGCAGCAGCAGAATATATGATGGATGAAAAATTCTCAGAACTTTTAGAGAAAAATGATATACTCACTTTAAAAGAAAATTTTGTCTTAGTTGAGATGTCTTATTTTAATGCACCATATAATTTATATGAAGTTTTATTTGAGATTCAATTAAAGGGATATAAACCTGTTTTAGCTCATCCCGAGCGTTATATTTTTTATCATAATGATTTTCAAAATTATTATAAACTAAAAAAATCAGGTTGTTTATTTCAATTAAACCTATTATCATTAACTGAACAATATGGTAAAGGAGTAAAGAATACAGCTGAAAAGTTAATAAAAGAGAACTTATATGACTTTGTAGGTACAGATACTCATCACGAGAATCATTTAAGATTACTGAAAAAAATAGGCACAAAGAAAAATTATAAAAAAATTGAAAATTTATTAAAGAATAATACTAAATTTTTAATATAAAAAAAGGATGAATTTTAAAATTCATCCTTTTTTATTTACTTATTAAATATCCTTTTATACCAAGGTTTTTTTGTATCATCTACGTTTCCATATCCGTATCCATAACCATATCCATAACCATATCCATAACCTCTAGTCATATCGGTATCATTTAATACAATAGCCATATTAGGTAATTTTTCTTCTTTATATAAAGTGTCAGGTACAGTTAGTAGTCTTTTATCTAGATAGTTAGCTCTTGTTATGTACAAGAAAACATTAGCGTGTTTGGCAATTAAAAGTGTATCTGTTACTAAGTTTACAGGAGCTGTATCTACCAATACATAATCGTAATCCGTTGTTAATTCATCAAATAATTCTTGAACTCTACCAGACATTAATAATTCGGCAGGATTAGGAGGGATAACACCAGAGGCAATAATGTCTAAATCTTTTAATTCTGGAACTCTAAATTTTAAATCGTTTAAAGTAATGTTATTATTTGTTATATAGTTGGTTACACCTTTTCTATCAGGGATTCCTAAATATTCAGTTACCTTAGGAGCACGAAGATCCATACCCACGAGAACTACTTTTTTACCAGATAAAGCTAAAGTGGAAGCAAGATTAATTGAAATAAAAGATTTTCCTTCTCCACTTGTAGTAGAAGTAACAAATATTGTCTTTCCTTTTTCAGATTTAGTATTAGATAACATAAAATCTAAGTTAGTTCTAATCAATCTAAATGCTTCAGCAGTGCTAGATCTAGCATCAGAATTAACTATAATTTTTTGTCCAGTTTCATTATGAGGAACATCTCCAATGAAAGGAACTGAAGTAAGCTCTTGAATATCTCTTTTAGTATGCACTTTGGTATCTAAAAGATCTCTCAAGTAAATTATAATAAAAGGTACAATGACTCCAAGTAATAATGCAGCTAAAAAGATAATCTTCTTTTTAGGAGAAACAGGAATATCAGAACCATATGCTTTATCTATTATTTTTGCATTATCTACAGTAACAGCTAGTGAAATTGCTGTTTCTTCTCTCTTGCGTAATAAATAAGAATATAAAGTTGCAATAATCTCTTGTTGTCTAGCTATATCTAAAAACTTTCTTTCCTTAACAGGGATAGACGATATTTTAGAGCCCATAATTTGAGCTTCCCTATTTAAATTATCTAGTTTAAATTGTACAGCTTTTTCTTGATTAATTAACCCTATTTTTATTGATTTTCTTAAGTCATCAATATTACGCTGAATCTCTACTACAGCTAAGTTTTTTAACCCTGCACTTTTTAATAGGTTGTTTTTTCTTAATAATAGTTGGTTGTATTCATTAATAGCTTTTCCAATATTAATGTCTTGTAAACCTAGGTTAGGAGGTAATGTTCCTTCGCTTTTTTCAAGCTCTTTTTGAAGAGATTTAATAATGTTTAATTCAACATTAGATTGTATTATTTTCTGACGATTATTAGTACTTGATTCTAAAACTAACTTTGCTTCAGATTCAATATTCGTAACGTTATAATCTTTTTTAAAATCTTTTACCTTATCTTCAACAATAGCTAATTCTTTACCAACTTCATCTAAACGTTCATCTATAAACTCAACAGTTTTTGTAGAAACTTCTGTTTTATCTTTTATAGCATCTAAATTGTATTGACTTACAATAGCGTTTAAAATATCTTCTGCTTTTTGAAGAACTGCTGATTGTAATGAAAGCTTAAGAACACTAGAGTTTTTGTTAATTGGAGAAATTGAAACACTTTTTATAAGCTGATCTATAATTTTATCTTTTGGATATAATACAATTACGATTTTTTTATTGATGTGTTCTTCTTCAAAAAAAGAGGTTTTGGAAATAGAAAAATCTCCTAATTCTTCAATTTTAAATGTTTCATTAAAATTTAAATTGTCATGAGTTAAATCATTCTTTCTGTCGTAAATCTGAAAAGAATCTTTAGATTTTAATTTGATAAAAAATGAAGTTGTTTTTTCAATTTTATCGAAAAATAGACTATCAGTAACAGATAAAGTAATCGGGGTATTTTTATATGTCTCAGAATTTTTAACTCTACCTTCAGAAATATATTTAGTTGTTAAATTCAATTTGTTAACAACATCACCTAAGATTTTACGAGATTTTAAAATTTCAATTTCGTTATCAGGATTATTACTTGAGCCACCACCTATAATACCTAAATCTTCGAAAGCAGCTAATTCAGCTGAGATTCCAGACTTTTTATTGTCTTTTATCATTATAGTTGTACTAGCCGAATACTTTGGTGTAGAATATCTTAAATATAAAAAGGCAAAAGTAATACTAAGAATAGTACCTATAACAAACCATTTCCAATGGATTAAATATTTTTCAATTTCAGCACGTATATTTATAGTTTCATGATCATTAATTTCATGAGTGTTTACATTTATATTACTACTCATTTTCTAGAATCTTGTTATAAGTGTTATTAATGATATTACTATAGATCCTACAGAAACCATTAGCCCTGTGTTTCTGTTGAATGCGGCGTCTTGTGAAGAAGCTTTATTTTGATCTACATAAACTAGATCATTTTGTTGTAAATAATAAACAGGAGAAGTAAAAATATCATTAGATCTGATATCAATATCAAATTGTAATTTTTTACCATTAATTTCTCTAAATACTTTTATAGTATTTCTTTTTCCTGTAATATTTAAATCACCTGCTAATCCTATCGCTTCAAGAATAGTAATTCTTTCATTTGGAATAGTGTAAGTGCCAGGTCTTCTTACATCTCCTAATACAGTTACACTATAATTAGCTATTCTTATGTTTATTGTTGGGTTTTTTACATAGTCAGGATCCAGTTTTTCCTTTAACATTTTAATTACTTCATCTCGAGTTAGTCCTCCTATTTTTAATTTACCAATTACAGGAAAATCAATATAACCATTATTGTCTATAAGATATGTTTGTTGTTGAGGGGTACCTATTGCTCTATTTGTTGTAGTTGCAAAGTTAACAGCAGGTAAATTAAAAGTTTTTACAGATTCAAAATCAAGAGCAGAAACTGTTATTTGAAGTAAATCATCAGGCTTAAATATAGTTTTGTATGAGTTTGAAACTTTATTTTGATCTATTTGATCGTTTTGAAAATAAGTAATATCTTTTTTAGAGACACAAGATGTTAATGTAACACTTAAAAAAAGTATAAAAAAAACAACTTTATAAGCTTTTTGCATTTGTCAAATTTTTTGGCGAAAGTAATAAAATTAATTTAAAATCTTTTTATCTAGTTTTTCATAGATAGAATTATTAGATTTAAATTCAGGTACAATCTCTTTAATTAATTTTACAGATTTATTGTTTTCATATTTAATATTTTCCACACAAAGATTTTCTATTTTCTTTTTAACGTCGTTAACATTTAAATCTTGTGTTTTGGCAATCATAATTTTTTCATGATAGGTTGGTGTTGTGTTTTCACCATTTGCTAATAATTCTTCATAAAGTTTTTCACCAGGTCTTAATCCAGTTATTTTAATGTCAATGTCCTCTGGATACTTCAATCCAGATAAATGAATCATTCTTTTAGCAATATCAAATATTTTTACAGATTTACCCATGTCAAAAATATAAATTTCACCACCTTCACCCATTGTTCCAGCTTCAATTACTAACTGACAAGCTTCAGGAATTGTCATGAAGTAACGAGTTATATCTTTATGAGTAACAGTCAAAGGGCCACCGTTTTCTATTTGTTTTTTAAATAAAGGAATTACTGAGCCATTAGATCCTAACACATTTCCAAAACGTGTAGTAGTAAATTTAGTTGTTTTACTAGTGTTACTCAAGCAACTAATATACATTTCAGCAACTCTTTTTGTCGCTCCCATTACATTTGTTGGATTTACAGCTTTATCTGTAGATACCATAACAAATCTATCTACACCATATTTTATTGATAAGTCTGCTATGTTTTTTGTGCCCTTAATATTTATTTTAATAGCTTCATAAGGACTATCTTCCATTAAAGGAACATGTTTGTATGCTGCTGCATGATATACTTTATCGGGTTTAAATTCCTTAAATACAGCTTCCATTCTTACATGATCCCTTACATCTGCAACAATAGAGGTAAAGTTTTTAATTCCGGTTCTTAATAGTTCTTGTTGAATTTCATATAATGGAGATTCTGCTTGATCGATAAGAACTAAATGTTTATGATTATATTTACAAATCTGTCTAGATATTTCACTACCTATTGAACCAGCAGCTCCAGTTACCAATATAACTTTATCGTTAACATCTCTTTTAACTATTGGATTGTCAATAGAAATAGGTTTTCTATCTAACAAATCTTCAATCTTTACTTGCTTAATTTGATTTGCTTCGAAGTCACCTCCAATCCACTTAGCAAATGGTGGAACAATTTTAGGTTTTACATTGAGTTGTAAAAGTTTATCTGTAAGATATAGAAGTCTCTCAGATTTTATATTTTGAATAGAAAAGATAATTTCGTGGATTTCTTTATCGTCAACAAATTTCTTAGTTATTTGAGATCTACTGTAAATTTTTACTCTATCTATTTTTTTTCCAACTTTGTTTTTATCATCATCGATAAAACCTACAACTTCATAGTTGTTTCTTGTATCTCTATTAAGTGCTCCATATGTAATTAAACCAGAATCTCCAGCACCATATATCATTACATTAGTAATATCTTTTAATTCGGAAGATATAATTTCATAAAAAGCTTTGAAGATAAATCTACAAACTACAAGTACAAAAATTGTGATAAAATAATGAATTAAAACAATAGTTTTAGGTATTGTAAACCATGGGAAAAACTTAAAAACATTATTTGTTGCAACAAAAAAGACTATTCCCATAGAAGCTATTGTGACCCCTATAAAAACATTAAAAGCATCTCTGGTTCCTGTATGTCTTATTATTCCTTTATTGGATCCAACCAACCAAAAGCTAATCAATGAAATTAAAGAAACAAAAGGTATTTGATAGGTTAAATTAGATACATTAAAATCTAAAGATGCAAATCTTATAGTGTACGCCAATATAAAAGATAAGGCAACTAAAATAGTATCTATAAAAAGCACAACCCAATGTGAAGCATGCTTGTTAAGAGCTTTTAAAAGAAAATTTCTAATCATCGATCTAGAATGAATTCGAGTAAAGATACAATTAATTAAATAATATCAGAATCAGATATTAAATTCTCTTCATCTGTTGTTTTAACATCTGAATTTGTTCTTTAAGCATTCCGTGTTTATCTAATTTTTTAGCTTCGTTCATTAAAACAGTTGCTTCCCTTTTTCTTCTTTTAGACATCGCAATACTTGCCAATTGTAATTTAGCCATAGCCATATCATGATCCATAGATAATCCAAGTTTTACAGCTTTTTTTAAGAATTTCTCGGCCTGAGTTAAATTCGTTTGGGAAAGCATAGTACCATGTAGATAATTATAATAACCTTGTTGTTTTAAAGTAAGTGCAGTTTCTGGTTTTTTTATGTATGCCAACCACTTTTTAGCACCGTCAAAATCTTGAGTTCTTAACTTTAAAAAAGCAAGTAGAATAAATTCATTTTTGAAATAAAATAAGATGAAAATTCCTGTTAAAAGTAAGATTGAAATTCCATTTCCGATATGACCTTGAGTAAATTCATATACAGCCCAAGCAAAAGTTATTACGGCTAGAGCTAATTTTATATTCTTATTAAACATATTAATTCTTTCTTATTTTGCGACAAATGTACATTTTTCCTAACATAAAAAGGGATTACTTCTTAGAAAACTTTTTGTTTCTAAGCCATGCTATAATAGTTATAAAAATAAGTACAAAAGTATAAATATATGCTTCTTTAGGAGTTACTACTCTATCACCGCTAGCATAAGAGTGTAACCCTGATAAATAAAAGTTAACACCAAAGAAAGTCATCATAATAGATAAATAAGATAAAGCAGACATAAAATTGAAGGCTATTTTCCCTCTAAGTCCTGGTATTAAACGCATGTGTAAGACAAAAGCACAAACCATTATGGAGATTAAAGCCCAAGTTTCCTTAGGATCCCAACCCCAATAACGCCCCCAACTTTCATTAGCCCACATACCGCCTAAGAAATTTCCAACAGTAAGCATTACTACACCAACAGTTAAAGACATTTCATTAATTATAGTAACTTCTTTAACATTCTGATCTATTTTTTTATAATTTTTATTGTTTTTAAATATTAATAATATTAATGCTAAAACACCTAAAATCATACTCAAAGAGAAGGGACCGTAACTAGCAACAATAATAGAAACATGTACTAAAACCCACCAAGAATTCAAAACAGGCTGCAAGTTGGCTATTTCTGGATCTATCCAATATTGATTTGCAAAAGCAAGTATTATGGCTGAAACAAATGTAGCAGCACCAATTGTTAGTGATGATTTTCTACCTAAAGTTAAACCAAATAACATTGTTGCCCATGCAACATAAATTACACTTTCATATGCATTACTCCAAGGTGCATGACCTGAAATATACCATCTAATAATTAATCCTGAAGTTTGAATTAGAAATAATCCAATTATAGAGTAAATTAAAATCTTTGATATTAGCTTGAATATTTTCTTGGTATAAAAGATTTGAAGAATTACAAATAGAATTAAAAGTACACTTACTAAGCCATAATATTTAGCAAGTTTTGGGAATATTTTAGCTTTATTGTAAAGAATTTCGGTATTTATTTTTCTTTCCGAAGGCAGTACTTCGCTACCGTATTTCTTTTGGAATTTTTTTATGCCATCTAATACCTTTCCTGCTTCTTCATAATTTTTAGATTGTTTTGCTTCCTGAAGTAATTGTAAGTAAACAGGTAAAGATTGTTTTACAAAAACAGAGTCTGTACCCTTAAAAGGTACTTGAAAAGTTTCAGGTTGAGATACCCATTTGTTATTTTCGTCGTTAGGAATAGGGTAAATTTTTAAAATTCCTCCACCAATTGCTTGGTTTAAAAGCCACAAACGTTTTTCAATTTTAATAACATCTTGCTCAAACTTATTTTGAATTTTTTTCTTTTGAGCTTGATCTATTAATTTATTGATTTTTGAGTTTCCTTTTGTGTCATAAAAATCAATAAAACGAGCATGAGTTGCACTTTTAGGTAAGCCTAATACTTCTCTAATTTTATAATTCCCTTTTTCAAGGTATATAAATGGAACTTGAAACCAGAATCTTGGATATTCTGTCATTGAAAGTAATATCTGACTTGGAGTCATGCCTTTGAAGTTTTCTGCATGAGATACTTTTCTTACTAATTCTGAAGCGAAAGTATGTGCAGGTTTCATTCTACCTCCAGCATCTTGAATTACTAATTTACTGAATTCATCTGCATGTTTGCCGTCTACAATATTAACTTGAAGAAGACTATCTATTTTTTCTTCAGATAAGAGATTTTTATGAGTTTCGTGTTGACCAAAAGTTAATCCAAAAGAAAATAAAATAGGAAACAAAACTATAGTTCTTTTTTCTTGAACTTTTTTTAATTGCTTTTTTAAGCTGTCAAATCGTGTGTGTTTTGAGAATAGCATAGAAATCAAACCAATATATAAAAGAGAATATCCTAAGTAAGTAACAAATGTTCCCCAGAAATCATGGTTTACAGAAAGGTGAGTTTGTTCAATGGCTTCTCCTTCATTTCTATAACTTGCTTGAAAGAATTTATAGCCTCTATAATCTAAAATGTGATTCATGTAAATTCTGTAATCAAAAGTATCTTCATTGTCAATCACTGTAACTTCACTTGCAAAAGATGATGCGCTTTCAGAGCCTGGATACTTCTCTAATTGAAAATCGTTAAGTTTAACCTTAAATGGTGTTTGTAGTAATTTAGCTCCGTACCAAGCTCTAATATTTAAACCTCCAATGGTTAAATCTTTTTTATTACTTGTATTAAATTGTCCTCCGGTAAATTCAACTTGTTGAGTTTCTCCATTGCATGAAATATCGAAAACTACAGTGTCGAATTTTTTATCATCTTTTTTTCCTCTAATAATTTTCATCTCACCTTTTTCTGCAGGACGAGGAACTACGAATTGTAATCCTTCTATAGTGTTTAAAGTTAAAAATTGGAAATTTTGTACACTATCTTTAACAATTTGTCCACGTTTTTGATCAGCCATTCGTAGCCAGTTCCCGTCTGCTTTAGACAAGATTTTTAAATTATCTCCTTCATAAAAAAAGTTGATATTGGCATTTTTATTTGGAGCATCAAAACCAACTAAAATATTGTGAATATTTTGAATAGTTCCTCTTTTGATGTAATGTTCATGACGACTACCACTAGAACTTTCTACAAAGAATAAATGTTCTACTCCATTTTCATCTAAAACTAATTTTTTCTCAGACCAAGGAATATAATCAACGAGTTTAAAGTTAACTTCATTAGCTGGTTTACTCTTATCTGGTTGAAATTTAAAAGTGAAATCTTTGCTGTTTTTACCCCAAGCTGATAATAATAATTTTTCGTCATATGTTTTTTGAGAGGTATTATCATCAATGGTAGCATTTAGATAATTTACATCTGACAAGAAAATGTTGGTAGATTCTCCTTCATCAATAATCATCATTCCTTCATACCCGATATATCTTGTAATTCCAGCTCCAATTATTATGAATAAGAAAGCAATGTGAAACATAAAAACGGTCCATTTTTCTTTTCTTAATAATTTATATCTGAAAATATTTCCAAAGAAATTAATGATAAAGAACAACATAATAACCTCAAACCACCAGGTGTTGTATACTAGTTTTTTTGCTGTTTGAGTTCCAAAGTCGTTTTCTATAAATGTAGCAATCCCCATTGCGGCTGCAAAAACAAAAAATAAGACAGCCATTAAACGAGTAGAATATAATATATTTAAGATTTTCTTCATTGTAAGTTGCGTAGATAAAACTGCGCAAAGTTACGGAAAGTTATAGGAATTAGCTTGTAAGCTGATGTGATTTTTAATGTTTAGAATTAGTTAAAATTATAACAATTTAAAGTCCAATTTTTTCACCCATTTTGACAAAGGTTTCAATCTGATTTTTAGTGTTTTCTAAAATATCATGATCAATTTGAATTTTATCTTTATCAACTAAGATTACAATTGTAGATCCACCAAAAGCAAAATACCCCATTTCATCACCTTTGTTAACAGGAGTGTTTGCTGTGTAAGTTTCTAAAATACTTCCTACCATTGTAGCTCCAACAGGAGCTAATAAAATATCACCTTTATCTTCAGTTTTTAAAATACAATACTCACGTTTGTTTTCGCAAAATACAGTTGTAAAGTTAGATGCTAAGGCGTAAGGTGAAACAGACAAATAATCTCCTTTTATTTTTATTGAAGAAGATGGAATTCCTTCATACGGAAAATGATATCTGTGATAATCATTTGGAGCTAATCGTAAAATTAATAAAGAAGCATTTTTATATTTTTCTGCTAATGCTTTGTTATTTAAAAATTCATTTAAAGTAAATTTTCTTCCTTTAACGAAAAAGTTGTGTACATCTTCGATATTCTCAAATGCTAATAATTTTCCATCACCAGGAGATATGAATCCGTTTTCTATAGGTCTAGCTTCAGGTTTTAATTCACGATAGAAAAAGTCGTTAAAAGATGTGAACTCATCAATAGATTTTTTAGCTTCAGAAATATCAATATTTAGATCGGAAATAAAACCTTCTATTTTTTTTGTAGAAGACTTTTTATTCATTTTTCTTCCGTACCATTCAGATAAAAACTTACGTTTTACTAAAGGAAGAAATAACATTTTTCCAAATGGATTGTTATATAAAAGTTTTAAAAAACCTTCTCCAGGAGGAGTTTCGATTTCTGTTTTGCCTGTTTTTCTATTGATGAATTTTATTTGCATGATTATTCTTCTACGCTATCAATTAAAATTTCTAACATGTCAATTGCAGCTTGTGCAATTTTTGTTCCTGGTCCGAAAACTCCAACAGCACCAGCATCGAATAAAAATTGATAATCTTGAGCAGGAATTACACCGCCAACAATTACCATAATATCTTCACGACCATAATTTTTTAATTCTCCAATTACTTGAGGAACTAATGTTTTGTGTCCCGCAGCTAATGATGAGATTCCTAGAATATGAACATCATTCTCAATAGCTTGTTTGGCAGCTTCTTTTGGTGTTTGGAAAAGTGGTCCAACATCTACATCAAATCCTAAGTCAGCATAACCAGTAGCAACAACTTTTGCGCCACGATCATGACCATCTTGTCCTAATTTAGCGATCATTATTCTTGGTCTTCTACCTTCAAGTTCAGCAAAATTATCGGCTAATTCACTAGCTTTTTTGAATAACGAATCGTCTTTTATTTCTTTACTATACACGCCAGATATGGTTTTATGTACTGCTTTATGTCTACCAAAAATAGATTCTAAAGCATCTGAAATTTCGCCTAATGTAGCTCTTTTTCTAGCAGCTTTAACAGCTAAGTCTAATAAATTTCCGTTACCAGTTTCTGCACATTTTGTTAAATCTGCAAGACATTGATCAACTTCAGCTTGATTTCTTTTTGCTTTCAAATCGTCTAAACGATCAATTTGAGATTTACGAACGGCTTCGTTGTCTACCTCTAAAATATGTAAAGGATCTTCTTGTTCTAGTTGATATTTATTCATACCAACAATCACATCCTGACCGCTATCAATTCGAGCTTGTTTAATTGCTGCAGCTTCTTCAATTCTCATTTTAGGAATTCCTTTTTCGATAGCTTTGGTCATTCCTCCTAATTCATCAACTTCTTGAATTAATTTCCAAGCTTTGTTAGTTATTTCTTCAGTAAGTTGTTCTAGGTGATAACTTCCAGCCCAAGGATCAACAGTTTTTGTAATATAAGTTTCTTGTTGTAAATAAATCTGAGTATTTCTTGCTATACGAGCAGAGAAATCTGTAGGTAATGCAATCGCTTCGTCTAGAGCATTGGTGTGTAAACTTTGTGTTCCTCCAAAAGCAGCAGCCATTGCTTCAATTGCAGTTCTCGCTACGTTATTAAAAGGATCTTGTTCTGTTAAACTCCAACCACTTGTTTGACAGTGTGTTCTTAATGCTAAAGATTTTGGATTCTTAGGGTTAAATTGTTTTACCAATTTAGCCCACAACATTCTACCAGCACGCATTTTTGCGATTTCAGTAAAATGATTCATTCCAATAGCCCAGAAAAAAGATAATCTTGGAGCAAAAGCGTCAATATCCATTCCAGCAGCTAAACCAGTCTTAATATATTCCAATCCATCAGCTAATGTGTAAGCTAATTCAATTTCAGGAGTTGCTCCGGCTTCTTGCATATGATAACCAGAAATAGAAATTGAATTGAATTTTGGCATATTATTACTAGTATATTCGAAAATATCTGCAATAATTTTCATTGAAGGAGTAGGAGGGTAGATATAAGTATTTCTAACCATGAACTCCTTTAAAATATCATTTTGAATAGTTCCTGCTAATTGTTCTGGTTTCACACCTTGTTCTTCAGCAGCAATAATATAAAAAGCAAGAATAGGTAATACGGCTCCGTTCATTGTCATAGAAACCGACATTTTATCTAGAGGTATTTGATCAAATAATACCTTCATGTCTTCAACAGAATCTATGGCAACACCAGCTTTTCCAACATCACCTTGAACTCTTTCGTGATCTGAATCGTAACCTCTGTGTGTTGCTAAATCGAAAGCTACAGATAAACCTTTTTGTCCTGCTGCTAAGTTTCTTCTATAAAAAGCATTACTTTCTTCAGCAGTAGAAAAACCTGCATATTGACGAATAGTCCAAGGTCTTCTAACATACATCGTAGAATATGGTCCTCGTAAATTCGGAGCAATACCAGCTACAAACTTTTCATGTTCGAAACTCTTTTTTTCAGAAGTTGAACTGTTATCTATTTTTATATTGGAAATATCTTTTCTACTCATAAGTTACATGTGAGTTTAGGTAAGCGTAATATAATTGAAAAGCTATAAAGGTTTTTATAGCTAGGTTTTTGTAATCTTCTTCTTTTAAATTTAATAAAGCAGATGCTGTTATTTGAGGTGAGTAACCTGAAGTTTCTCTAAAGGAGGTAATTAAATCAGTCAAATCTTTATTGTTTGCTTCAGTCATTATTTTTTCAGAAAAAGAGTCAAAATAATTTATAACTAATATGTCGTTCCTTTTTTCTTGTTCCTTGAACCACTTTAAAGTAGTTGGACTCATTTTATTTATAGTTTCAGAGTCAAGCTCTGATAAACTTTTAAATCCTTGTCGAGTTCTATTTTCTTTTTCTTTTATCCAAATATAGTCTATTAATATTCGGTGTGAATTTAAAAGTAGTTTGATAGATTTTTTAGTAACAAAAGTGCTGTCGATTGTTTTCTTTTGCTTTGAATCTTGAGTTATAAAATGAAAGTTATTATTTAAAGCAATTATATATTTTTTAAATGCATTGTGAGCATGATTTTTATCTATTCGGTATTTTTTACAAATAATATCTTCAAAATGATCAACCATGTTATCTATTAAACGACTTTTTCTGGAAGAGAATGAATCTCTTTTAGGATTGATTATTTGTGAGTAAGTTATTTGAGTAATAAATACAAAAAATAATATATGTAAGAATTTACTCATCTTCTAATCGTTGTTGCTCAAGTTTTTCTGCTAATCGTTTTTGAATGATTGGCTGGATTAAAGTTTTTTCTGAACGTTTTTTTACAAACGGAAACAATTCTAAATCATTTTTCATTTGATCTTTGTCGTTCTGGATTTTATTAGTTCCTAATAAAACTAGATCTCCGTTGTCAAAAAGCTCTTGTTCTTTTTGAGCTGATTCTTCTATTTTTCTTTGAATTACACCTTCTTTTAACTGTTTTAAAAATCCACCACCTTGTTCAATTAATTTGAAAATTTCTAAAGCGTTTTCAGCTAATTGCTCAGTGATAGCTTCAATATAATAACTTCCGTCAGCAAAATGTTGTGCATCTTCAAATCCACTTTCTTCTTTTAGTATTAAAAGTTGATTTCTAGAAATTCGTTCACCAAATTCATTTGACTTGTGAAAAATTTCATCATAAGCAATATTAGAGATAGTATTTGCTCCACCAAGAACAGCACTCATACTTTCTGAAGTTGTCCTTAACATATTTACATTATAATCGTATAATGTTTTATTACGAAGTGAAGGTTGAGTGAAAATGTGGGTTTCAGTACTTTCAACGCCATATTCTTTTAACAACGAACTCCACAAAATACGGAAAGCTCTAAGTTTAGAAATTTCAAAAAAGTAATTGCTTCCTAAAGAAAAATTGAAATGAATTTTATTTGTAATTCCGCTTCCGAAATGATTTAAGTATTCGTTAGCATGTGCTAATGCATATGCTAATTGTTGAGTGCAATTTGCACCAGCATTTTGATAAATTGATGCGTTTACAGCAATACTGTTATTTATAGAGCTTAGTTTTTCTAACTGTTTATGATCTGATTGTAGGTTAGAAAACCAGTTTCCGGTTTTTGCTAAATTTCCAATAATGTCATTATTGTAATAAACGTTTTGATTTTTAATGAAATTGGATATTTTTTTTGTGAAAAGAGCATCAATAAAATTAAATTTGAAATAAATTTTCACATTAGAACTTAACTCAAGTTTATTTAGTAATTTTTTAATGTCAAATTCAGAATTTACAATAAACTCAATAGCGTTAGCTCCCCTTTTTAGTGCGTCTAAAGCTAGTTTGTTGGCAATGTTTACATCATCAATAAAAATGGTTTCACAAATAGAAAAATTTGTAGTTGGAAGTTTTATTTTTTGATGAGTTTGATCTTCTTTAGTATAAAAAGGTTTAACAGTTATCCCTTCGTTAGTGTACCAAAGTAGAGTTTCATTATAGTCAAGCCCTTTTAAATCTACATGTATTTTTTGTTTCCAAGCTTTTTCAGAAACTCCTTCAAATTCATCAAATAAAAACTTATCCATTATTTTTTTATAGTATCAAATTCAATTATATAAATATCTTCGTTTTTCTTTTTCATTAAATATTTTTCTCTAGCAAATCTTTCGAGCTCAATCGAGTCTTGAAGTTTTTTTATAGTTTCTTTATCTTTTGCAATTTTTTTCTCGTGATATTCTATCCATGTTTCTAGTTCTTTTATTTCGTTGTTAAACTCTTTGTGTCTTAGATAAGAGTTTTCGTCGAAAAAAAGCATCCAACCTACAAATAAAGTAAGTATTAAAGTATAGGTTATTCCTATGGTAATACCTAGTGTTTTTATTTTTTTGTTGAATTTCATGTTATAAACGTTCGCTAATTACGGTTCTTACAATATCGATAGCTACAGTGTTGTATCTATCATTAGGTATAATAATATCAGCGTAAGTTTTAGTTGGTTCAATAAACTCTTGATGCATAGGTTTTAAGGTGTCTTGGTAGCGAGATAATACTTCGTTAATATCTCTGCCTCTTTCTGTAATGTCTCTACGAACTCTTCTTATTAAGCGTTCATCAGCATCTGCGTGTACAAATATTTTAATATCACATAAATCACGAAGGGCTTTATTGTTAAAAATTAAAATGCCTTCAACAATAATGACTTTACGTGGGTGTGTTTTAATTGTGTCTTTAGTTCTGTTATGTGTTACAAATGAATATACAGGTTGTTCAATAACTTTGTTGTCTTTTAGCTCAGTTAAGTGGTTAACCAATAATTCGAAATCGATAGCTCTTGGGTGATCAAAATTAATTTTTGATCGCTGGTCATAGGTTAAGTTATCTGTAGCGTTGTAATAAGAGTCTTGAGAAATTACACAAACTTCATCAGGTGGTAACTCGTTAATTATTTGGTTTACTACAGTAGTTTTTCCACTTCCTGTTCCTCCAGCAATTCCTATGATAAAAATGTTTTTCATTTGTAGTTAAAAATATAAGCAAATTTAGAAAAAATAGGGCATAAAAAAAGACATCTTTTAAGATGTCTTTTTAATTCTGAGCCGATAGAGGGACTCGAACCCACGACCTGCTGATTACAAATCAGCTGCTCTAGCCAGCTGAGCTATATCGGCTGTTGCCTTTAAAAGCGTGGCAAATATATAACGTTTTTTGAAACTGACAAACTTTTTTTAAAAAAATTATTTTCTCTCTGATTTTGGAAGAATTTTAAAAGAAATAACGGGGATGTCTACATGATTTACGATGTCTTCAGTAATACTGTGATCGAAGATTTGAGAGAAACTACTTCTACCATGTGTAGTCATAATTATAATATCTGCATCGTAACTCTTTGCGTAGTTGATAATTCCGCTTTCAATAGTGTAGTCTGAAATGTAAGCGACATCTTCTAAATAATCGGAATTATTATTTGCTTTATCTAAGAATTTTTTAACTGTAGTTCTCATTTCTGAAGAGCTAGAAAAAGATTTACCGGGTGTATTCACATAAATCATTTTTGTTTTTAAACCAATAAAGTCACAAAATTGTTTAATTCTTTTGTACGGGCCTATTGAGTCTTCTGTGAAATCACAAGCAAAAATAGCCTTCTTAAATCCTTTGTCTATAGGTTCGTCTTTGATTACTAAAACAGGAACATTAGAATGCCTTATTACTTTTTGGGCGTTAGAACCAATTATAAGTTCTTTAAACCCTGTAGCACCTTTTGACCCCATCATTACTAAATCTATCTTTTCTTCTTTGTAAAGATTGTTTAATTCAGCAAATACTTTATAGTGTTTTAATATAGGAGTTACTTTAATACCATCTAAGTAATCTTTATCTAGAAATTCATTAAACTTGTTTTCAGCTAGTTTGAGATAGAGTACTGTTTCTTTTGTGGTGTTTGAATTATTCATCATTGCAGTAGATAATTCTAACATATGCACAGCTACTATTTCATAATTGAAAGTTTTACCATAATAAGCGGCTGTTTTTAATGCATTCTCAGATTGGATAGAAAAATCTACGGGGACTAATATTCTTTTCATAAAATATGGGTTTGAAGTTGCATCCATTAAATTACAAAAAAAAAGTGGTTTCCAATTATTTTGTTGAGGTAAAAAGTTGGTTTTCTGTAGTTGTATAGTTTTTTTAAAAGGATGAAATGCTTTTGTAGTTTCGTTAAAAGGGAAAAACTAGTGTTATTTTAAACCGATTAAATAAAATATTTTTTTTGATGATTATAAATGAGAGCAACTAATGGTTTTTAACCATTTATGAACTATTTTTAGATTAAAAGAATAAAAAATGTAACGTTTTTAAAAAATTACAGTTCTTCCTATCAAACAACTAACTAACATTATTTTAAAAATTTGGATTCATTATCAGATAGTGCATTAATGCTGAAAGTAAAATCAGGTGAAAGTCATACGTTGGGACTTCTATATGAGCGTTATAAAAAACGATTGTTTGGTTTTTTCTTTCAGATGAGTAAAGATACTAGTTTATGTGAAGATTTAGTACAAAACGTATTTATACGAGTTATTAAATATAAACACACATATACAGAGGAAAGTAATTTTTTATCATGGATTTTTAAAATCGCAAGAAATGTGTATTACGATCATTTCAAAGGGAAAAACAAAAATAAAACCTATCATATAGAAGAACAATATGATGTTTGTTCTTTCGAAAATGCGGAAAATACAATAGAGGAGACAGAAAGAATAATGCTTTTAAAGAAAGCGATAAATCAATTACCTGAAGCAAAAAAAGAGTTAATTATTCTAAGTAAAATGAAAGAATTGAAATATAAAGAGTTGGGAGAAATCATAGGATGTTCTGAAGGTAATGCTAGAATTAGAGTTCATAGGGCATTACATGATTTAAAAAAGATTTATTTAACATTAGACAAGAGATAGTATGGGAAATTTAGATGTTAAAGCAAAGATGATAGATTACTTGTCAGGTAATTTATCTGAAACAGAAGAAAGAAGTTTTGAAATACAATTGGAGAAAGATCCAGTTTTAAAAGAAGAATTTTTAGAAATGAGTTTTTTCTGGGAAGCAGAAAATATAGAAATTCCAGAACCTACTATGGAAATGGATAGAAAGTTTTATGAAATGCTGAATGAAGAAGTAAAGGAAGAACAAAAAGATTCATCATTAGTACGATTTGTAAAACGTATAGAAGTATTACCATTTAGAAAAGTGTTTTATGCATTTGGTATTTTAACTATTGGTTTCTTTTTAGGAAAAGAAATGAATAATGTAAAAGAAATACATATTCCTGAGGAGGTAAGAGTAGCTCAAAAAGAAACAGAACAAGTACGATCTCAGTTGGTATTGACATTATTAGATCAACCTTCTGCAAATCAAAGATTACAGGCTGTTAATGAGGTGAGTAAATTAAATGAAGTAACAGAGACAATTATAAAGGCATTATTCGCAACGTTAAATAATGATGAAAATGTAAATGTTCGTTTATCAGCAATAGAATCTTTAAAAAAATACACAGACATGCCTATTGTAAGAGAAGGATTGGTTGCTTCGATAGTACATCAGAAATCACCATTAGTACAAATAGAATTAGCAGATGTGATGGTTTTATTACAGGAGAAAGAAGCCGTAAAACCATTTAAAGAATTAATAGATCAAGAAGGAATAAATTCTAGCGCAAAACAAAAAATAGAAGAAAGTATATCTAATATATACTAAAAGAATTTGATGTAAATGGCAAATCCTAGGTCGCTTTTTACAGAGATACACATAGTCATTCATCAAAACCAAAAAACATGAAAACAATTAAAATCAGTTTACTAATACTATTTTTCAATATCCTATATGCAAATGCACAATATCTTAAAGGAGAAAAAAAATACAATCAAGTTGAAACAATAAAAGAAGAATATCAATTTTTAGAACAATCACCAGACAATATTGTGGTAATCGATAATGTTTACGGTTCTATAGATGTGGAAGGTTACAACGGAAAAACAATCAAAATTGAAGTGGTAAAGAAGGTTTCAGCAGATACAAAACAAGATGTTGCTGAAGGTTTGCAAGAAATCGGAGTAAAATCTGCAAAAAAAGGAGATGCAGTTTATATCTATATGGATTCACCGTATTCTAAGTTTGATTTAGAAACAGGAAATTTTGAACATCATGAGTTTAATTTCGGAAGTAGAAGGAATTACAAGCATCGTAAGAAAAGAATGTACAAATATCGTTTAGATTTTAAGGTGAAAGTTCCTAAAAATGTTAGTATAGATGTTAAAGCAATTAATAAAGGAAACATTACGGTAGATAATGTTCATGGAAAATTATTAATCGTGCATAATGTGAATGGAGCAATTGATATGACCAATGTTTCTGGACAAACAGATGTAAATGCTTTGAATAAAGATATTAATATAACCTATGCTAAAAATCCAACTAAAGAAAGCTGGTTTAAATCACTAAACGGAGATATTAATGTGTTATTTAAAAATGGATTAAATGCAGAAATTAGTTACAAAACAATGAATGGAAACTTTTATACAAATTTTGATGTTGAGAAAACAGAGCCACAAGTTTTCAAAATAAAACAGAATTCAAAAAGAGGAGTGAAATATAAACTTAATAAAAGAAAGAATTTTAAAATAGGAAATGGTAAAATTCCTTTTCATTTTGATCAGTTGAATGGAGATGCCATTGTAAAAAAATAAAAGAAGTATGAGATTTATTAAAATAATAATTAGCATTGTTTTCTTAGTTGTTTTTCAACTTTCAGCTCAAGAAACTGTAAAAGTACCATTAACAGACCCATCTAAACCAGGGTTTTTGAAAGTGAAGATTCTTAATGGTTCTATAAAAGTAAAAGGTTCTAATACTAAAGAAGTAATTATAAAAGCTTCCGTAAGAGAAGGAAATAAATACAGAAGTAGGAAAAAGAAAAATCGAAAAGATTTACAAGGTTTAAAACAGATTTCTAATGTGGGATTGGATTTCAGTGTGAAAGAATATAATAATGCAATTGATGTAGATTCTGATAGAAATGGTATTACAGATTTTGAAATAGAGGTGCCAAAAAACTTTTCTTTAAAACTATCAACCTATAATAGTGGAGAAATTTATGTAGAAACTGTAAATGGTATTATGGATGTAAGTAATGCGAACGGAAAAATCACATTAAAAGATATTAGCGGAGCTGTTAGTGCAGATGCTTTAAATAAAGATATTACAGTTAATTTTATTAAAGTTACTCCAAATACACCTATGGCTTTTAGTAGTTTAAATGGAGATATAGATATTACTTTTCCAAAAAGTTTAAAAGCAGATGTAAGAATTAAATCTGAACGAGGCGATATTTTTACCGATTACGATTTAAAATCGAAGCCTGTTAAAAGTAAAACTTCTAAAAGTGAAAGAACTGGTAATGGTTATAAAGTAAAAATAGAAAAATGGATAGAAGGAGCAATTAATGGTGGAGGTCCAGAAATATTATTCAAAAATTATAATGGCGATGTAATTATTCGTTCTAACTAATAGAAAAAAGATCACTTTTTCAGTGATCTTTTTTGTTTATTGTCTTATCAAATAGAACTAGAAAATTCTATGTTGTTACTGATGAATTTTTTAGGTGTGATTTGAGTTTCGGATTTAAAAATTCTATAAAAACTGGCTTCAGAGTTAAAACCACATTCTTTGGCAATTCCTAAAAGAGATAAGTTGTTTAGCTCTCCGTTGAGTAATCGTTTTTTTACTTCTTCAACCCGAGCTTCATTAATTAACGATCTAAAGTTTTTTTTATAATAAGCGTTTATTGTACAGGAGAGTATAGTGTCGTTAATTTCTAGTTTTTTAGCCAAAGAATTTAAAGTCAATTTTGGATCTAAAAAAACCTTATCTGAAGTAATAGCTTTGTTTAGTTGCTGAATAATAGTAAGATCTATATTGTTGTTTTTTTTAGTGTTTTTAAGAGTTAAAATAACATCAATATTCTTAAAACCATTTATGGCCATATAATACACTATAATAGCTATAAGTGAATGATGTAAATCCCAGCGCCAATTAAAAGAAGAATCTAAAACTGAATTCAAAGAGAGGTTAATAATATGAAGTATTGATACGGTGCTTAGTAAAGCAAATAAGGTGTTTAAAAATTTTCTTTCAGAATTTTGTGAAATATTAACTTTAGAAAAATTTTTATTAAAACTTTTTAATTCAATTCCCACTAAGTATAAATAACAAAAACTCATAATTAGTAAAAGGTATTCATCTATATTTTTAGCTTCATTAAAGTACATTGCATTTGTTATCTTTCTTTTTTCTGAAAAAATGCGAGTTTGCATTGCTGCGATATACATTATTATTGAGTATGATTGAGAAATTAGAAATGGAACAAAATGGAGCCAATCTTTTTTTCTAAATTTAAAATCGACATTTTTGATTGATAAAAAATAGAAATAAAATAGTGGAGGTATTGCTAACTCTACACTATTAGGGAAATATCCGAAACCATGAATTTCCCAAAGATTTAAAGATAACAATAACATTTTTGTATTTAACCAAACAAAAGCTAAAATACCTAAAGCGAGAAATTTATTAGATTTTTTAAGAGTTGATTTTTTTAATAATATAATACTACAAACTATTCCTGTTGTAATTCCGATTAACACAGATAAATCGAAAAAAGATAATTGTATATGCATATCTTAATTTTATAAAAGAGTAGATTATTATAATAACAATTAAAAATATAATTTGTTACAGTAATTTTATTTTTCAATTATAAACAAGCGTGTATACAATTATCTTTTATTAATAGATATTTAACAATATTCTAGTTCTTTAACGAAAGGCTTTGTTTCCATTTCGTTTTTTACATCTTGAATAAATAAATCTATTTGTTCTTTGGTTACGTTTGGCATACAAATAATATGGGTTATATCATCTTCTGTAGCTAATTGCCACTTGTTTTTTAAATTGTCAGATATTTTTGGGAAAACTATAGTTATAGATCCCGGATTACTCCAAGCATTAATTCCTATATTTTGTAGTTGTTGTCTACAATAATTTGCAGTTTCAATACTATGTTTATATCTGGTTTTTAGCCCTTCGACTCCCATTTTTTGAATTGCATACCATAAAAATAATGGACTATGACCATTTCTAGAACCTGTGATTGTGGTGTCTAAAGAGCCGATATATGAAATTCCTTTAGATACACGATCTCTTAAAGATTTCTTTGTAATAATTACTCCAGCAGGTATTGGTGAACCAATAAATTTATGCCCGCTTATAGAAATACTATCTGCTCCGTCTATGAAATCAAAAGGGCTTCGAGGTTCTGCAAAAGCACCAAATGTTCCTGATAAAGCACCATCACAATGGATGTAATGATCTTGTATTGCTAATTTTTTTAATATTAGTTTTATTTTAGAAACATCATCTTTAGCTTCTTTCATGGTAGTTCCGTGAGTTGCTAAAATGATTGCAGGCTTATGTCTGTTAAATTTTAAAGTTTCTTCTAAATCTTCATAATCTATTTCACCATTTTCTTGAGATCGAATAACGATACTAGGGATGTTTAGTAAATGAATGTTTTTTTTAACGCTATAATGTGTAGATTCAGAGTAATATACCATGGCTTTAGGATACATTTCTCTAGCTATATATAATCCATATAAATTACTTTCAGATCCTCCATTTGTGACATATCCCCAATAATCTTTTGGGTTTGCTCTAAATAATTTAGCAAAGAAATCTACAACTTCACGCTCAATTTCATGGGTATGTACTTTGTATGTGCTGTCTTCAAAAGGATCTCCTAAATTATTTATAGGATATTTTAAGAAATCATATAAAGTTGAGTAATCAAAATCTTTTGATACAGGATATCCTAAAAACGAATCTCTAGCATTTTTTACCTTATCTAATAAATTACTTAAACGGTCATTTAAAGAGTTATCAATCTTCATTAGTTGTTGTGAATAAAATTGTCTTCAAATATATGTATATGAAGAATATTAAACTATTTTACCTGTTAAATTAGATAAAAAATCTATTTTTAAATTTTTAAGTAAACTTTATTTCTTTTTGAAATATATTAATGTCTAATTTTTAGAAATATCTTCTGATTATGGATGCTGTAGATAAAAAAATACTAAATGAATTACAGAATAATGCAAAGCAAAATACAAAGCAAATTGCAGCTAAAATAGGATTGTCAGTTACTCCAACTTATGAAAGAATAAAAAGGTTGGAGAAAAATGGTACTATTAAGAAGTATGTGGCTTTAATTGATCGTGAAATCATCGGGAAACAAATCATAGCTTATTGTCAAATTACATTGTTCAAACATCAAAAAAGTTTGATTGATGAGTTTAAAAAAAAGATGCTCGATTTATATGAAGTTATGGAGTGTCATCATGTTTCTGGTAATTTCGATTTTCTGATAAAAATAGTGGTAAATGATATGAATAGTTTTCAGGTATTTATTAATGAAAAATTATCGGTAGTGGAAGGTATTTCAATAATACATAGTTCTTTCGTATTAGATTCTTTTAAGGAATCAACAAAGTATTCATTATAACTTATGTTTTTATTTTTGAAAAAAAGATCATTAAGTATTCTTAATGATCTTTAGATTAATCGGGTGTGTTTTATTGGTTGTTTTCTAGTTAAAAAACACGTTTATTAGTGTTTTAGTGAGTGGTTTTTTGCTTTTTGTTTTAATCTTTGAAGTTAAAGTTATGTGGTTTCATTTTAACTAATTTTGCTTTTTATATTAGTTCGAGTTTTTTAATTTTTTCCAATACAGAAAACCGAAGATTAAAATTAAATCAATACAAATAAAGTTACTTATTAACATGTAATTAAAGTTATCGATTACTTCTGTGGTTGATAATACAGTAACCTTAAAGTGATTGTTAGCGGCGTGAAAAAAAGCAGCAATAAATATTGAATTTTTGTTGAAACCGATGTAGGCAATAATTATAGATGAAGCAATACAAATAAGAGGATACGTTATAAAAGCTTCTATATAAGGATAATGTTGAAAATTGTATCCTTGTAAAGCTGCGGGTAAATGCCAAATTCCCCATACAAACCCGAGTATAAAAACACCTTTGAATTTTCCGTATGAATTAAAAAGTTTGTCTTGTAAATAACCTCTCCAGCCAATTTCTTCACCCATTACTAATATCGTCATAGCTAAATAACCAAATAATAAAAGTGCAGCATTTTTAGGGAAAGTTCCTAAAATAGACCAATCAGGATTAGTTCGAAATCCTAGTGAAATTTGAATAAAGAAATCAATACTTACATAAACTAAAGGTATTAATATTGCTAGAAATATTCCTTTTGCAGATGGCTTGTAAAAGTTTAATGATTTCCAATTACCACCTTCTCGTTTATTAATTATTATGGCTAATAAAGCAGGCATAATTGCTAACAATAATTCTGATACAGCTCTAACAATAATACTTGTTGACGTATCTAATAAATTATATGTAGTAAAACCAATTGCCCAAGAAATAATAAGAATTAAAAGAATGTAATTTAAAGACTTTTTTAGGTCTGATTTTTGTTTTGTTTTTGTCTGAATTGTAGTGTTCATAGTTGATACTCATTTTAAATTTTGAGCAAATCAACTGATAAACAAGAATCAAATCGACTCATTGGAAGCAATGATACCTTTTTCTATGCTTTTTTTATATTGAAGAGGTGTAATGCCTTCACTATTTTTAAATACTCTATTAAAGGTTGCTTTGGAATTGAATCCAGAATCGAATGCAATGGCAAGTAAGGTTAGTTGATTGGAATCACCTTTTTGAATACTTTCTTTAAAATTTTGAATTCGATATGAATTTACATAATCATAAAAGTTAGTTTTCAAATACTGATTGATGAAATTAGAAAGTTTTTTATCTGAAACCTCAAGAGCATCCGCTGTTTCTCTTAATGTTAAATTTTGTTGTTTAAATAACCGTCTGTTTTCAAATAATTCTTTCATTTTTTTCTCTAATTCTATAAACTCATCAGAATGAATTAGAGTAGGAGATTCGACATATAGTTTAGTGCCTTTTTTTTCTATTTCTTGAGTTATCAAAAAAACTTGAGATTGATTTAATCCATAATATCCCATATACCAGATTAACCCTGTTAAGTATAAGAGATTAATAAAAAGTACCAATTGAAGAGAAGGGTATGCGAATAAGATTCCACCGCAAATTATATCAATTATTAACAAAGAAATCAATCCATTTACCCATATCGAAAACCATTTTAAATCGATGTTTTTTGTAAAAGAGTAATTCTTTTTAAGGGTAGTTCTATATTTTTTTAAAGTTCTATAGCAATTGTACAAACAGTAAATAAAGTAAATAGAACCTAAAAATGGAATAATGTAGATTAGAGTACTATAATTAAATCCTTGTTCATTTGTTGGAATTTTAAGAATATAACTAGGCAACGTAAACGTTAGTAACCCAATAAAGAAAGGGATTAAATCCTTAATTACTTTTTGGATAGTGATTTTACTATAAATAGCTTGTACATAATTTAATAATAATGGACCTAAAGCCATATAAATAATTGACCCCAGTGGTAGTATTATAGCACTAATAGCATCACTTTGGATATATGAAGAAGCATAAGTTAAAAACAAAACAAGTAAACATACTAATATGTATGCTAATATCTGATTTGAAAATTGCTTTTTAAATCTGTTTATAACAAGAAGAATCAATAAAAGATTTAATGTGATTCCGGAATAAACTATAAATAGGAAGAAATCTTGCAATTTGTTTGTTTTAATTAGCTGTAAAAGTATTAATATAAAGTTGTGTTTTTGTCCTTTTTTTGAAGTTCTTTAATGAAATAAGAAGGGTATAATTTTGTTTTCTTTTGGAAAGCTAAAGAGAATGTTTCTTGATTATTAAAGCCACATTCTAAGGCTATCGACTTTATTGTATATGCTCTAAATTGAGAATCTTTTTTTAGTTTTTTTATAGCATAATCGATTCTTAAATTATTAAGGTAAGTAGAAAAGTTTGTTCCTTTCTTTGAGTTGATAACTTTAGATAAATAAGAACTGTTAGTATTTAATTTTTTGGCTAATGAACTAAGTGTAGCTCTTTTATTTAAATAAAATTTAGTGTTTTCATAGTCATTTAATTTTTGAAGGATTTCTTTGGCTAATTCTTCCGATATTCCTGAAGTTTTTTTCTGAATTATTTCGGGTTTGGTATTTTCTTCAGAATTCAGAATATCTTCAAATCTTTTTTTATAATCTCTATTGCGTTTTATTAAAAATAAAGTAACTAATGTAAGGATAGAAATTACAGATATAAAAACTCCTTTGAAAACTGAATTTTTTTTCTGATTATCTTTTAAACTAGAGATAATATTTTCTTTTTCTTTGATTAAGTTAGGAATCTCATAACCTTTGGTAATTTGTTTAGAAACTGTTCTATATTTTTCATTATAAACAGAGTCAAAATTCATTAGAGCATTAATGTAAAAGAGTTGATTTTTATAATCTTCTTTATTTTTATAATAATCAATAATAAAATCATAGCCTTCTAAAATTTCTAGAGCTACATCATTAGTCTCTAAAAGAAATTCATGAGATTCTTTTAAGTATTTAATTCCTTTTTCTTTTTCTCCTAACGCATAATAAGTTTTACCTATATAAGAATTATTAATAGCTGTGGTTAAGTGATCATGCTGATTTTTTATAATTTCTTTACTTTTTAAAAGTAAACTTAAAGCTTTGTCATAATTCTTCAAATAATAATTGTTTATACCAGAGTTCATAACAAATCGAATTCTGACCATATCATCCTTGCTATTTTTCATTCCTGCAATACCTTGATTAATAATTATCTGTGCAGAATCATGTTTTTTGGTGTAAATTAAAGCGTCGCAATATGCATACAAACCTCTGTAATAGTAGTATTTCTTTCTTGGGATTTGAAGTTTTTTTATATCGTCTATATGTTTTTTGAACAACTCTTTGGCTTCTTCACGAAAGCCTAGCCTGTATTTTAAAGCAGCGATATCAAATTTTATACTCGCACGTTCAAAAGTATTGGGTAAAGAAAATTGTAAAGCTTTCAGATAAAATTCTAATGCATCATTAAATTCACCAAAAGTATGATAAATTATACCGATATGCTCGTAGGCAATTGCAGGATATTTAGGATGATTTTTTATCTTTTTACTAATATTTAAAATACTATCAGAATAAGCTATTCCTATTTCTTTTTCATTAGAGTGAAGTCGAGAAAGGAAATAGTAACCATTGCATATTTTTAAAGTATCTTTCTCTTTTTTTGCTTTTAATAGATAAGCTTCGGCATGATTAAAAGCAATCGTAGAATCTATTCGTGTTTTTTGAAAACTAACTTTTAAATCTTCGTAATTAAGTTTAGATAAAGAATCAATATTATTTTGAGAATATATAGTAGTATTACTATTTAGTAATATTTCAATAATTAAGAATATAACAAGTTTTATTTTTAACATATTTTAAACATAAAAAAAGATCACTAAGTAAAATTAGTGATCTTTAAACAAACAACTAAATTCTAAAACCTATAAAAGTTGAAGAAATTGTTAAGCCCGAAGGCTAATATTGTTAGAAGCAGTATTTATTTTCTGCTTTTAATTTTTCAGCAATAGTATTGCGTAACTCAATTACGTTAGGGTAGTTTGTATATTTAGTGAAACGCTTAAGTCCCATTAACATCATACGTTGCTCATCACCTTCAGCGAAAGAAACAATACCTTCTCTAGCACTTTGAGTAATAATTTCTACAGCGTTATATAAATATAATTTAGCCATAGCGATTTTCTCCTTTTGAGCATCTTCACCAAAACGCTTAACGTTTTTCTCTGTTCTTAAAATACCAGATTCAGCCATGTAAATTTCGATTAAGATGTTAGAAGCAGCAGTTAATAACTGTTGGTGCTTTTCTAAATCTGGACCGAACTTTTGTAATGCAGCTCCAGCAACCATTAAGAATACTTTCTTTAATCTTCCGATAAGATCTTTTTCTTCAGAGAATAGCTCAGAAAAATCTGGAACATCGAAAGAAGGAATACCCATTAATTCATTTCCAACAGCAGTTGCTGGTCCTAATAAATCAACATGGCCTTTCATTGCTTTCTTAACTAACATTCCTACAGAAAGTAATCTGTTAATTTCGTTAGTACCTTCGTAAATACGTGCAATACGAGCATCTCTCCAAGCTGATTCCATTGGAGTTTCTTCAGAGAATCCCATACCACCAAAAATTTGGATTCCTTCGTCTGCACAGTTTTGAATATCTTCAGAAACAGCAACTTTTAAGATAGAGCATTCGATTGCATATTCTTCAACACCTTTTAATTCAGCTTCTTGATGCGTATTTCCTTCAGATTCACGAATAGCGATTCTATCTTCAATGTTTTTAGCAGCTCTATAAGAAGCAGATTCACCAACGTAAGCGTTAGTAGCCATTTCAGCTAACTTAGACTTGATAGCTCCAAATTCAGAAATTGGAGTTTTAAATTGCTTACGCTCGTTAGCATATTTTACTGCTTCAGTAATAACTCTTCTTTGAGAATCTAAACAAGCAGCAGCTAATTTGATACGACCAACGTTTAATGCGTTCATCGCAATTTTAAATCCACCACCACGCTCAGATAACATGTTTTCAACAGGAACTAATGTGTCGTTAAAGAAAACCTGACGTGTAGAAGAAGCTCTAATACCTAATTTGTGCTCTTCTTCACCTAAAGTTACTCCATTAGGATTGTCTTTATCGTATTCTAAGATAAATCCAGTAATATTTTTATCATCTTCGATACGAGCAAAAACGATGAAAATCTCAGCGAATCCTGCATTAGAGATCCACATTTTTTGTCCGTTAATTTTATAATGCTTTCCGTCTTCAGTTAACTCAGCAGTAGTTTTACCAGAGTTAGCATCAGATCCTGCACCTGGCTCAGTTAAACAGTAAGCTCCAAAACGCTCACCCATAGCTAAAGCTGGTACATATTTTTTCTTTTGTTCTTCAGTACCATATAAAGTAATTGGCATAGTACCAATACCTGTATGTGCACCAAAAGCAGTACTGAAAGAACCTGTTCCACTAGAAATGTAATCACAAGTTAACATTGTAGAAACAAATCCCATTCCTAATCCTCCATATGCTTCAGGAACAGCAACGCCTAAGAAACCTAATTCTCCTGCTTTGCGCATTGTTTCTTCAGTTAATGCATAATCTTTAGCCTCGAAACGAGTTTTATGAGGAATAATTTCACGATCGTTAAATTCGATAACCGCGTCTCTCATCATTGTTTGCTCCTCAGTAAAATCTTCAGGAGTAAATATATCTTCGCAATTAGTTTCTTTTACTAAGAATTGTCCTCCTCGTAAAATGTCTTTATTTAATGTTTCAGCCATCTTTTTGTATTATAATTTTTTGTTACGTTAGTTTAAGAATTCAAAAATACCAGCAGCTCCCTGTCCAGTACCTACACACATAGTTACCATTCCGTATTTATTCTTCATCTCACGCTTACGCATTTCATCGAATAATTGAACAGATAACTTCGCTCCTGTACATCCTAACGGATGACCTAAAGCAATAGCTCCACCATTTACGTTGATTATATCTGGATTTAATCCTAATTCTCTAATTACAGCTAATGATTGAGAAGCAAACGCTTCATTTAACTCAATTAAGTCAATATCGTTTTGTTGTAAACCAGCTTGTTTTAATGCCTTTGGAATAGCAGCAACAGGTCCGATTCCCATAATTCTTGGAGGAACACCAGCGGCAGCATAACTTACCATGCGAGCAATTGGTTCAAGGTTTAATTCTTTCACCATATCTTCACTCATAACCATTACGAAAGCAGCTCCATCACTTGTTTGAGAAGAGTTACCAGCAGTAACAGATCCGTTAGCAGCAAATACTGGACGTAATCTTTGTAAACCTTCAATAGTAGAACCTTTACGAGGTCCTTCATCCTTAGTTACAGTAAATTTACGAGTCGCTTTCTTTCCTTTACTATCGATGTATGTTTCCTCAACTTCGATAGGAACGATTTGATCTTGGAAACGATCTTCTGATTGTGCTTTTAATGCTTTTAAATGAGAATTTAAAGCAAACTCATCTTGATCTTCACGAGAAATTTTATACTCTTGAGCTACAGCTTCAGCAGTATTTCCCATTCCCCAGTAATAATCTTCATGACCAGCATTCACAATGTTGTAGTTTAATTCTGGTTTGAAACCTGTCATAGGAACAGAAGTCATACTTTCAGCACCACCGGCAATAATACATTCAGCCATTCCTGATTGAATTTTTGCCACAGCCATTCCAATTGTTTCTAATCCTGAAGAACAGAAACGGTTAACAGTAACACCAGGAACATCAACAGAGTTCAATCCTATTAATGAAATGATACGAGCCATGTTTAATCCTTGAGATCCTTCTGGCATAGCATTTCCTACAATTACATCATCAATACGTTTTACGTCAAACTCAGGAAGTTTTCCCATCATGTATTGAATTGTCTCAGCAGCTAACTCATCTGCTCTCTTAAATCTAAAACCACCTCTTTTTGACTTTCCTACGGCAGTTCTATATCCTTTTACTATATATGCTGTTTTCATTGTTTAGTTTCTTAATGGTTTACCAGTTTTTAACATGTGCTGAATACGCTCTAATGTTTTACGTTCTGTAGTTAGACTTAAGAACGCTTCACGTTCGATGTCTAATAAATACTGTTCAGAAACTTTTGTTGGTTCTGATAAATCTCCACCAGCCATTACATAAGCTAGTTTGTTTGCAATCTTTTGATCGTGTTCTGAAATAAAGTTACTTGCTTGCATAGAATCAGTAGCTACCATAAATGCACCTAATGCTTGTTTACCAAGAACTAATACATCGTTACGGTGTACTGGTTGTGTATATCCTGCATCAGCTAATAATAATGCATGTTTTTTAGCTTCAGCGATTTGACGATCTCTATTTACTACAACAACATCTTTACCTTTTTGTAATAAACCTAAATCAAATGCTTCGTAAGCAGAAGTAGATACTTTAGCCATACCGATAGTTAAGAAATACTCTTGTAAAACATTTAATTGAACATCTCCAGTACGGAAAGTATCAGATGCTCTTAAAGCCATTTCTTTAGATCCACCACCACCAGGGATAACTCCAACACCAAACTCCACTAATCCCATATAAGTTTCAGCAGCAGCAACAACTTTATCTGCGTGTAATGACAATTCACATCCTCCACCTAAAGCCATTCCATGAGGCGCAGCAATAACTGGAATAGATGAATAACGCATACGCATCATAGTATCTTGGAAATACTTAATAGCCATGTTTAACTCATCGTATTCTTGCTCAACAGCCATCATAAAGATCATTCCGATGTTTGCACCTACAGAGAAGTTTGCTCCTTGGTTACCAACAACTAATCCTTCGAAGTCTTTTTCAGCTAGGTCAACAGCTTTGTTTAATCCAGCTAAAACGTCTCCACCGATTGTGTTCATTTTAGATTGGAATTCACAGTTTAAGATACCGTCTCCTAAATCTTCAATTACAACCCCAGAGTTTTTGAATACCTCTTTAGATTTTCTAATGTTATCTAAGATGATAAATGCATCTTGACCAGGCTTTTTAACCTGAGATTTTTCATTTACATCATAGTAATATGTAGCTCCATCTTTAACGGTATAGAAAGCAGTTTCTCCTTTAGCTACCATTTCAGTAACCCAAGCAGCAGGCTCTTTTCCTTCAGCTTTCATTAATTCGATACCTTTTTCAACTCCAACAGCATCCCAAATTTCGAATGGTCCATTTTCCCAACCGAAACCAGCTTTCATGGCATCATCAATTCTATATAATTCGTCAGAAATTTCTGGAATTCTATTTTGAACATAAGCAAACATTGAAGCAAAGTTCTTACGGTAGAATTCTCCAGCTTTATCTTTACCACCAACTAATACTTTAAAGCGATCAATTGGCTTATCTATAGTTTTCGTCAATTCTAAAGTAGCGAAAGAAGCTCTTTTCTTAGAACGATATTCCATCGTGTCTAAATCTAATGTTAAGATTTCTTTTTTTCCTTCAGCATTTACCGACTTCTTATAGAAACCTTGTTTTGTTTTACTACCTAACCATTTATTTTCCATCATTGTGTTGATGAAATCTGGTAATTTAAATAAGTCGTGAGCTTCGTCGTCTGGACAATTATCGTAAATTCCATTAGCTACATGTACTAATGTATCCAAACCTACAACATCTACAGTACGGAAAGTAGCTGATTTAGGACGACCAATTACTGGTCCAGTTAATTTATCAACTTCTTCAACTGTTAAACCTAATTCTTTTACTTGGTGGAAAAGTGATTGAATTCCGAAAATACCAATACGGTTTCCTATAAAAGCTGGTGTATCTTTAGCTAATACTGAAGTTTTTCCTAAGAACTTATCTCCATATTCCATTAAGAAGTCAGTAACTTCTTGTTTACAGTCTGGTCCAGGAACAACTTCGAATAATTTTAAGTAACGAGGTGGGTTAAAGAAGTGAGTTACAGCAAAATGTTTTCTGAAGTCTTCGCTTCTTCCTTCATTCATAAATTTGATAGGAATACCAGAAGTATTAGAAGAAATTATAGTACCAGGAGTACGATATTTTTCTACTTTTTCAAAAACACTTTGTTTAATATCTAAACGTTCAACAACAACTTCCATTACCCAATCAACATCTTTAATTAGGTGTAAATCATCATCAATATTACCTGTAGTAATTCTATCAGCAAACTTTTTGTTGTAGATAGGGGACGGTTTAGATTTTAAAGAAGCCGTTAAAGCATCGTTTACTAAACGATTACGAACAACTTTGTCTTCTAGAGTTAATCCTTTTGCTTTCTCTTTGTCTGTTAGTTCTCTTGGTACAATGTCCAAAAGTAATACATCAACACCGATGTTAGCAAAGTGACAAGCGATACCAGATCCCATAATACCTGATCCAATAATCGCTACCTTTTTAATTCTTCTTTTGCTCATTACTTATATAGGTTTGAATTTTTATACAGCTTGAGAAGATATATCTCCGTATATCTTTTTTTCAGCTATAAGCTTGTTTATAATTTCTGTTACTTTAAAGAAATTTTGAATTTCTTTATCCGTTAAACGTTCTCGAACTTTATTATTAAATTGGTAAACATGACCTTTGGAAATTTCACGCTTTTCTTTACCAAATTCTGTAAGTTTAATTATTACACTTCTACCATCCTCAGGATTTTTCTCTCTTAGGATTAAACCTTTATCTTCCATAGATTTTAAAATTCTAGAAAGACTTGTCGGCTCCATTCCCATTAAAGGACCTAAAGAAGTAGAAGGTGTTCCGTTCTCGTAATCAATATTTAATAGTACAAAAGCCATAGCCATAGTACTATCGTGTTTTGATGCTTGTTCATTATACATCTTAGCTACAGCTTGCCATGTAGCTCTTAATTGGTGATCTATTGATTTACTTTTATCCATATAACATTTTCAAAGATATAAAATTTTATTATGCATGCATAGTAAATTGATAAAAAATTATGCATGCATAATAAAATTTAACGATTATTTATAGGTAAGTGTTGAGATTATGGGATTGTAACTTTAATATTTTTAATAGATTATCATTTTTTTAAGCAAAACAAAAAAATTAAATGATTGATTCTTTTAGATTGTGAATTGGTGTTGAATTCGTTTTTAAAGCTTTTTTATTAAAGATTAAGTTTTTGAAAAGAATAATTTTTTGTAACATATTTTAATATAATATTACTAATACTCTTAAAAGTGTGTAAGTTTGTGATAAAACTTGATCAAGCTATAATCAAACAACCAAAAATCAATGAATAATTTATTAGAAATTAATAATGTAGTAAAGAGCTATGGTGACTATACTGCATTAAACAATGTATCGATGCACATTCCTAAAGGAAGTGTTTTTGGACTTCTTGGTCCTAATGGTGCTGGGAAAACATCATTAATTAGAATAATTAATCAAATTACAATGCCTGATAATGGAGAAGTAATTTTAGATGGAGAAAAACTTGCTCCTCATCATATAGAACAAATAGGCTATTTGCCAGAAGAAAGAGGGTTGTATAAATCTATGAAAGTAGGAGACCAAGCTTTATACCTAGCTCAATTAAAAGGTATGAGTAAATCTGAAGCCAAAAAAAGATTAAAGTACTGGTTTGAAAAGTTTGAAATTACAGCTTGGTGGAATAAAAAGATAGAAGAATTATCTAAAGGGATGGCTCAAAAAGTACAATTTATTGTAACGGTACTTCATCAACCTAAATTATTAATTTTCGATGAGCCATTCTCTGGTTTCGATCCAATTAATGCTCAATTGATAGCTAAAGAAATTTTACAATTAAGAGATGAAGGAGCGACTATTATTTTCTCTACACATAGAATGGAAAGTGTAGAGGAAATGTGTGACTACATTGCATTAATAAATAAATCTAATAAAATTTTAGACGGTAAGTTAGATGATATCAAGCGTCAATACAGAACTAATGTTTTTGAGGTAGGTTTAAAAACTGATTCACCTGAGGAAGTAAAACAAAAGTTGAGTCAGAATTTTGAAGTTTCTCCAGCGGATTTTAAATCTTTAAATGAAGGGTTAAAATTAAATGTAAAACTAACAGGAGAAAATAAGGCTAATGATTTGTTATCGTTTTTAACTTCAAATGGTCAAGTAAACCATTTTGTAGAATTAGTACCTAGTGCAAACGATATTTTTATTCAAACAATAAACAAAACAATTTAAGATGAACAAGTTAAAGTTAATTATACAACGCGAGTTTATTGCAAAGGTTAAAAATAGATCATTTATAATTATGACTTTTTTAAGTCCATTATTAATGGTAGGAATGGGAGCTTTAGTATTTTTCTTGACCAAGAAAAATGAAGAAAAAGTTAAAAAAATAGTTTTTGTTGATGAGTCAGGAATTTTTTCTAAAGATGTATTTAAAGATTCAAAAACGTTACAATTTGAAGATTATACAAAGTTAGGTATAGAAGAAACTAAGAAAAAAGTAGAAGAAGGTGATTATTATGGAGCGTTATATATTCCAAAAAAAGATAGTTTAGAAGTTTTAGCGAAATCAATAGAATTTTACTCAAAAGATTCTCCTGGATTAACTATAATGGATAATATTGAAAGAAAGGTGGATGCGCGTTTGCGTAACCTTAAATTAACAGATTTTGGTATAGATTTAGAAAAAATTAAAGCATCTAAAATTTCTTCAGATGTTAAAATGTATAATTTTTCAGGAGAAGAATCATCAAAAGCTAAAAATGTTGCTAGTATTATTGCTGGTGGTGCTGCTGGATATTTATTGTTTATGTTCGTTTTAATTTACGGAACATCTGTAATGCGTAGTGTTATCGAAGAAAAAACAAGTAGGATTATAGAAGTCATTGTTTCTTCCGTGAAACCTTTCCAGTTAATGCTAGGAAAAATTATAGGTAATGCTTCTGCAGGATTATTACAGTTTTTTATTTGGGGACTTATATTGTTGGTCTTGAGTGTAGTGTTACCAGCAATTTTTGGTGTTAGTTTTACAGAAATGCAAACAGCTCAAGTTTCTGCAGAACAAATGGAAACTATTAAACAAGCAGCAGATATGAGTAAGTTTGAAAAGATAATTCAAGGAGTTTTAGATTTACCATTACTTAAAATGTTTATATTATTTATCTTCTATTTCTTTGGAGGATATATGTTATATAGTTCTTTATTCGCAGCCATTGGTGCAGCGGTAGATAATGAAACAGATTCACAACAGTTTATGACACCAATAATGTTACCTTTAATATTAGGAGTTTATGTAGGTTTCTTTACGGTAATAAATGATCCTCACGGGCCAATTTCAGTTATATTTTCTTATATTCCATTTACTTCACCTATTGTAATGTTAATGCGTATACCATTTGGTGTAGCTTGGTGGGAAATTTTAATTTCGTTATTAATATTAATTCTTACTTTTATGAGTGCAGTATGGGTTGCAGCAAAAATATATAGAGTTGGTATTTTAATGTATGGAAAAAAACCAAACTATAAAGATCTATGGAAATGGATTCGTTATAGTTCATAATAAAAAATAATGAAAGAAATTAATAAAGTATTAAACTATACTTTTCATTACAATGATCATATTAGTATAAGTGTAAAGTCATTACTAATACTAATAGCTGTAATTATGCTAGCGTCATTTCTTTTAAAATTATTTAAAAGATATATAAATGGAAAATTACAAGATCAGGATAAAAATAAATTTGACACTGTTTTTTCTTTTGGAAAATGGTTGTTATACATTATTATTTTCTTAATAACATTACAAAGTTCTGGAGTTCAAATTACAGCAGTTTTTGCAGCATCTACTGCTTTATTAATTGGTGTTGGTTTGGCGCTCCAGACTTTTTTTCAAGATATAATCTCTGGAATCTTCATTATTATGGATCAGAGTGTTCATGTTGGAGATTATATAGAAATTGATGGCAAGGTAGGTAGAGTTGTTGAAATAAAATTAAGAACAACAAGAGCTGTAACCATCGAAAATAAAGTCCTTGTGATTCCTAATCACATGTATTTAAAAAACAGTTTATATAATTGGACACAAAATGGAAGTAAAACTAAAAGTACTGTTGAGGTAGGAGTTGCTTATGGTACAGATGTTCAACTGGTAAAAAAAATATTACTTCAAACAGCCGATGAACATAGACAAATTCTTAAAACTCCAGAACCAATAGTTTTGTTTAAAAATTTTGGAAATAGTTCACTAGATTTTGAATTGATTTTTACAATTCATAATAGTTTCCAATTACCAATTATACAAAGTGATTTGCGTTTTCGAATAGATGAATTATTCAGAGAGCATCAAATTAGTATTCCTTTTCCTCAACGAGATATTCATATTATTGGTAGAAAAGACTAAAATGAAAATAAGAAAAGTTTTAAAAACATTATTATTTGTTTGCTTTGGATTATTTTTTTTGTTCGGTATAATTGATTTTAAAGTATCTGTAGAAATTATTTTATTTTTTATTATTGCTTTAGTAGTAGTTAAATTGTATGAATTACTCATGATTTTTTTGGGGAGTTACAATAGAAAATTATTAGGTAAAATTGAATTGTTTAGATCAAAATTTTGGGATTACTTAATTTCTATGATAACAGTAGTTCTGTTGTATTTAATTGTAAGATATGACTATTTACTAGAGTTTAAAACTAATACTTTTATTAATTTCTTTTTTGATTCTACATCCCACTATTTCGCATACTATATAATTTTTTCAACTTACCTTATTAGTTTGTTAATAAATGATAAACACATTTTTTATTTTACGAAGAAAGGTTTAGTTACTAAAGGAAATTATTTTGAAGATTATCTTTGGGAAGATTTTAAAGCTTATACATTAATTGAGGAACAGTCTTTGATTAGGTTTACAAAGAAAAATGATAAATTTCTTTTTGTTAAGTATGAAGAATCGTATTTTCAAGAAAATAAAACAGAGATTTTAAACGTGTTGAATAAAAACATACTATATGTCTAAAATATTAATTATAGAAGACGAAGCTGCTATTCGTCGTGTACTGAAAAAAATTATTTCAGAAGAAAACGATAGTTATCAAGTAGAAGAAGCAGAAGATGGATTAGCAGGAATTGAGCTAATTAAGAACAATGATTATGATCTTGTACTTTGTGACATTAAAATGCCAAAGATGGATGGAGTAGAGGTGTTAGAGAAAGCAAAAAAGATTAAACCAGAAATTCCAATGGTAATGATCTCTGGTCATGGAGATTTAGATACAGCCGTAAATACGATGCGTTTAGGAGCTTTCGATTATATATCAAAACCACCAGATTTAAATCGTTTGTTAAATACAGTTCGTAATGCTCTAGATAGAAAAGAACTTGTTGTAGAAAACAAACGTTTAAAGAAAAAGGTGAGTAAGAATTATGAAATGATTGGGGAAAGTGATGCAATTACTCACATTAAAGATATTATTGAAAAAGTAGCAGCAACAGATGCACGTGTTTTAATTACTGGTCCTAATGGAACAGGAAAAGAATTAGTGGCACATTGGCTACATGAAAAATCAGATAGAGTTAAAGCACCGATGGTTGAAGTTAATTGTGCAGCTATTCCTTCAGAATTAATAGAAAGTGAATTATTTGGTCATGTAAAAGGAAGCTTTACAGGAGCAAATAAAGATAGAGCAGGAAAATTCGAAGCAGCTAATGGAGGAACAATTTTCTTAGACGAGATCGGAGATATGAGTTTATCAGCTCAAGCGAAAGTATTAAGAGCTCTACAAGAAAACAGAATTTCAAGAGTTGGTTCAGATAAAGATATTAAAGTTAATGTTCGTGTTTTAGCAGCAACAAACAAAGACTTGAAAAAAGAAATAGCAGAAGGACGTTTTCGAGAAGATTTATATCATCGATTAGCTGTAATTTTAATCAAAGTTCCAGCATTAAACGATAGGAGAGAAGATATTCCTTCATTAGTAGAGTTTTTTGCAAATAAAATAGCAAATGAACAAGGTACACCTAAGAAAGAGTTTGCTAAAGAAGCGATTAAATTATTACAAGAATACGATTGGACTGGTAATATTCGTGAGTTACGAAATGTAGTTGAACGTTTAATTATTTTAGGAGAAAAAACAGTGTCAGCAAATGATATTAAATTGTTTGCAAGTAAATAACAAAAGATATATTGAAGAATTTTTATAATTATTACGAAGATTTTAAAATTCTAAAATACATGGTAACACAAAAAAAGAAGAGTTTTAACTCTTCTTTTTTTGTTTATGATAATTTTAAGAAAATTATCGTACTAACTTTTTTGCTAGATTATATATTCCTATTCTAGTAATTGTTTTTATGACTGTAGTTATCCAATTATTTATAGATATATCTTCTTTAAATTCATGCTTAATTAATTTTATTTCTTCAAAAGCTATTTTGCGTTGTAATTTTAATTTTCTTAGTTCTTTTGTTATTTCTTTCTGATTACTATAAGATTTCTTCATCGTCAAAATATTTTTTAGATAAACTTTCTATTACTTTATTCTCGATATAATTCTTTGCTAGATATCCTACAAAAGCAAAAAGAATAAAAATAATAGCTACAATTATATATCCTAAAATTTCACTATCAAAATAGTTTCCAATAGCAGAAGATGCGAAGACTGCTAAAAAAATAAAAGCGATAAGTAAGAAAATTCCTACAATGGCAAATCTGAAAATTAGGCTAATAGATGAAGTTAGTATTTGAAAAATCTTTAACTCATAATATTTTTTTGAATGATTTAAAAACTCTTCGGTTTTATGAACAGCTTTTTCTGATGTAGTATCTATAGATTTTAAAATAGACATTACTTTGATTGTAGTTTTTTGTTCTTAGCTTTTAAAACTTTTAATTTTTCTTCTAAGTTCGTGATAATTTCATCAGTTTTATAACTAGTATCTTCTATGATTTCCTCTATTTTATCTTCTAAACTACTCTTTTTCGAATGAATTGAATCAGAAATGTTATTAGATAAACTTTCTACTTTATTACTTAATTCGTTGCTTATAGAATTAGCTTCATCGATAATCGTGTCTTTAGTAGCTATAGCGCTATCAGTTATTTTTTTTCTTGTTTTACTTCCTTTATCAGGAGCAAATAAAATACCTAAGCCAGCTCCAGCTGCGACACCTAAAAGTACTCCTAAAATATTATTGTTGTTACTCATGTTAATTGTTTTTAATGTTAATAATTACGATCACAAAATTATAACCAGAATATGTTTATTCTTAACTCAATACATGTTAACATTAACTCAATAACTATTTTTAAATGAGTTAATCAAAAAATGATTAGGGATAAACTATTTTAATTCGAGAGATTACTTTTGAATGACAATTAATCGATTTATATATGTATTCCAATCCTTTATCTAAGACAATAAAAATAACAAGTATTATAGTATTAATATTATTACTAGTATTGTTTCTAATTTTTTCTTTTAGGATTTTGCTTTTGATTTTAGGTGGTGTATTAATAGCGTTAATATTTAATGGTATTAGTAATGGAATAAAAAAACATATACCAAGAGTTAAAAAATCAATTATTACATCAATGGTAATTATCGTAAGTTTTATTTCAATTAGTTTTTTACTGTATTTACTTTATCCTAGAGTTGCAGAACAAATTTTAGATTTAAAAATAGAATTGCCACAAGCTATAAATCAAGTAAAAGAAAAAGTAAAGTCCAATGAAGCTTTAAGTTTTATAGCTGATACAATTAATCAAACTACCAAGAATAAAGATTTTACAAAAAATATAAAGTTTTTCTTTAATTCTATTTTTGGATTCGTTGGTGATTTTTACATCATAATTATTTTAGGACTATTTTTTTCTATGGAACCTTCGGTATATGTTAAAGGAATGACAGTATTGTTTCCAGTGGAAAAAAGGAGTATAGTCTCTAAACATATAAGAAGAATAGGGACTATTTTACAAAGATGGTTGGTAGGTAAAATTTTGTCAATGTTAATAGTAGGTGTTTTTACAGGAATTGGTTTGTATTTATTAAAAATACCATTGGCTTTATCGTTAGCTATAATAGCTACTTTATCAGCTTTTATTCCTAATATTGGACCGATAGTTGCATTAGTTCCAGCATTACTAATAGCATTTGTAAAAGGTGAAGAATATGTATTATACGTTTTTGTATTATATACAGGAATACAAATTTTAGAGAGTAATATAATCACACCGTTAATACAAAGAGAAGCTATATCTTTTCCAATGGCTTTAATTTTAATTGCTCAAATAGTTTTAGGAATATTCACTGGCTATTTAGGTTTAATACTAGCTACGCCAGTTATGGCAATACTGTTGTTTCTTGTAAAAGAGATTTATGTTAAAGGGTATTTAGAAAAAAGTAATTAGATGTTTTTTATGGGGTGATTATATTCCTAGTTTATTTTTTAAAATACATAAAAGGTTTTATTACTATGAAACTATAAGTTAATAAAAGGGTTAGGGTATTTTTAACCTGTTGAATTTATTTTATTTAAAAAAGTAACTAATTTGAAAATTCTAGAGTAGAAATTTAAACACTTTTTTGAAGGAAATATGATAGTGTTTTGATATTTATGGAGTTAAGTATAAGTGATGACTAGTCTTAAATAACTGTGGTAGTTATTTAAGACTAGTCAATATTAAAAAAGATTATAAATCAAATCTATCTAAATTCATGACTTTAGTCCATGCTTTTACAAAATCGTTAACGAATTTTTCTTGTCCATCATTAGCACCGTAAACTTCACAAACTGCTCTTAATTCTGTGTTCGAACCAAAAATTAAATCGGCTCTAGTTCCAGTGAATTTAGTAGCGCCAGTTCTACGATCACTACCAGCAAATTTTTTATCATCAGATGAGGTAGCTTTCCAAGTTAGAGCAAAATCTAAAATATTAGTAAAGAAATCGTTAGTTAAACTTCCTACATTATCAGTAAATACTCCATGTTTTGAGTTATCGTAATTTGCTCCTAATACACGTAAACCTCCAACTAACACTGTCATTTCAGGAATAGAAAGCGTTAACAAATTAGCACGATCTACAAGTAAATCTTCATCTGCAACGTTTTTTAGTTTCGGATTGATATAATTTCTAAATCCGTCTGCTAAAGGTTCTAAATGGCTGAAAGATTCTAAATCTGTTTGTTCTTGAGTAGCGTCACCTCTTCCTTGAGAAAAAGGAACACTAACATCGTGCCCTGCATTCTTAGCAGCTTCTTCCACACCTGTATTACCAGCTAAAACAATTAAATCGGCAATTGAAATTGTTCCATTAAATTCTTTTTGAATTCCTTCTAAAACTGATAAAACTTTATTTAATTCTTCTGGATTGTTTACTTCCCAATTTCTTTGAGGCTCTAAACGAATTCTTGCTCCGTTAGCCCCACCACGTTTATCTGAACCTCTATATGTTGAAGCAGAAGCCCAAGCTGTTTTTACTAGTTCAGAAATTGATAATCCTGAAGCTAAAATCATTTTCTTTAAAGATGCGATATCTTCTCCAGTTAATGTATAATCAACTTTAGGAATTGGATCTTGCCAAATTAATTCTTCAGAAGGAACTTCAGGACCTAAATAACGATCGATTGGTCCCATATCACGGTGTGTTAATTTAAACCAAGCACGAGCAAATGCATCTTCAAAAGCAGCATGATCTTTATGAAAACGTTCTGAGATCTCTCTATAAACAGGATCTATTTTTAAAGCCATATCAGCTGTAGACATCATTAAAGCTTGTTTCTCATTCGGATTTCCAGCTTTTGGTGCCATTCTAGCATTAGAAGCGGCAGTTGGTGTCCATTGATGAGCTCCTGCCGGACTCTTAGTTAATTCCCATTCGTAATTTAATAAAACATCAAAATAATCATGATCCCATTGAATTGGGTTTGGAGTCCAAGCACCTTCTAAACCGCTTGTAATTGTATCGTCTAATACTCCAGTTCCATACGAATTTTTCCAACCTGTACTCATTTGATCAATTGGAGCTCCGTGTGGTTCTACACCAACGTATTTATCAGGATCAGCAGCACCATGTGCTTTTCCAAAAGTATGACCACCAGCGACTAAAGCAACAGTTTCTTCATCATTCATCGCCATACGACCAAAAGTGATTTTAATATCGTGAGCAGATTTTAAAGGGTCTGGTTCTCCATTTGGTCCTTCAGGATTTACATAAATTAATCCCATGTGTACAGCTCCTAAGTGTCCTTCTAATTCACCATCGCTAGTATCGTAACGTTCGTCGTTGCCTAGCCATTGGTTTTCGCTTCCCCAGTATATATCTTGTTCTGGTTCCCAAACATCTTCTCTTCCTCCCGCAAATCCAAAGGTTTTGAACCCCATAGATTCTAAAGCACAGTTTCCAGCTAAAATCATTAAATCTGCCCAAGAAATTTTATTCCCATATTTCTTTTTTACAGGCCAAAGTAATAAACGAGCTTTATCTAAATTTCCATTATCTGGCCAGCTATTTAATGGAGCAAAACGATGTGTACCAGTTCCTGCGCCACCTCTTCCGTCACCAACACGATATGTACCAGCACTATGCCAAGCCATACGAATCATAAATCCTCCATAATGTCCATAATCTGCTGGCCACCAATCTTGAGAATCTGTCATTAAATTAATAACATCTTGTTTTAATGCAGCATAATCTATACTGTTAAACGCTTCAGCATAATCGAAATCTTCTCCCATAGGATTAGACTTTGTAGCATTTTGACGTAAAATGTTTAATTTTAATTCATTTGGCCACCAATCTCTATTGGTTGTTCCTCCACCAGCAGGCTTTTTTTGAGCGCTATGAAAAGGGCATTTTGAAATGTCTCCAGAGTGTTTGTTACTATCGTTCATTATTATAAGACTTTTTTTAAGTTAGTTCGAATTCAAAATTACAATAAAAGCATGTATTATTTTTATCTATAAATTTTATATTAAAATAAATTTTAGCTATTTCATGATTTATTTATTTGTTTTTTAGTGTTTTATAAAGATACAATAAAAGCGATTTGGTTAGTATTGAATTTTCTTATGATTAAATAAGATTTTCATTTAGAATTTGATTTGTTTCGGGCCAATAAGAATGTAATTTTGCACCTGTTTTTGAAAAACAATGTAAATAATAATTCAATTTTAAAAATAATAGAATGGCAACATTAGTTGGAAAAAAGTTCCCAAACTTAAACGTAGATGCAATGAACGAAATGGGAGACACGTTCAAATTAAACGTTTTAGAAGAAGCAGTAAATAACAAGAAGAAAGTAGTATTATTTTGGTACCCAAAAGACTTCACTTTTGTATGTCCTACTGAATTACACGCTTTCCAAGCTGCTTTACCAGAGTTTGAGAAAAGAAATACTATAGTAATTGGAGCTTCTTGTGATACTCCTGAAGTACACTTCGCTTGGTTAAACCAATCTAAAGATAACGGAGGAATTGAAGGTGTTACTTACCCATTATTAGCTGATAGTAACCGTAACTTATCTTCTATATTAGGAATTTTAGATATTACTAATGAAGTATATGACGAAGCTACAGGAACTGTACAAGTAGAAGGTGATAACGTAACTTACAGAGCTACATATATTATTGATGAGGAAGGAACTGTTGTACACGAAGGTGTAAACCACATGCCAATCGGTAGAAATGTAAACGAATATTTACGTTTAATCGATGCTTATACTCACGTACAAGAAAAAGGAGAGGTTTGTCCAGCTAACTGGGAAGAAGGAAAAGCAGCTATGCAACCAAATGCAAAAGCTACTGCTGAATACTTAGCTGTAAACTAATATTATAATAATATATCAAAGGAGAGTTTCAGGTTTTCTGAACTCTCTTTTTTTAAAAGAATACAAAAATGGTACAAGAATTAAATAGCGATAATTTAACGAATATCGTTTCAGAAAATAAAACTGTAGTAGTACAATACTCTGCAACTTGGTGTGGTAACTGCAGAATAATGAAACCAAAGTTCAAAAAATTAGCAAACGAGAATGAAAATGTTTCTTTTGTAATTGCTGATGCTGAGAAATTTCCTGAAAGTAGACAATTAGCTACTGTAGATAACTTACCTACTTTTGCAACCTTTGTTGATGGTAAATTTGTAAATCAAGTTCAAACAAATAAGTTTGATGTTCTTAAAGAATTAGTAGAAGAAGTATTATAGTTATGAAATTACCAGTAATTAAGCATTTAACTTCGTTTATCGAAGAAAATGATCAGGATTATATTATTGAAACTATCGAAACTTTAGAAGCTTTAACTGAAGTTCCATCATTAAAAGATGAAGAATTAGATGTTATTGGAGAGTTAATCTCTAATATGTATGGAGCAATTGAAGTTGATAAAATGATAAAAGAAGGAACCCCAAAGAAAGAAGCTTTAAATAACTTTATGAAAAGAGTTCTTGGTTCAATAGACAAATAAAAATGAGTAATTATAGTTATTGATTAACTTTTAATAGTTTTAAAATTTCTGTTTTTTGATTTGAATGAATTCTTAAGAAATAATTTCCCGGTACATTAATATGAGATCCTAGGTTTTCTATTTTATTTTGATTTTCATTATATTTTTTATGATAAATTATTCTTCCTACAATATCATAAATACTAATTTCAAACTTAGTTTTATTAAAATGAGTTACATCCAAAATAAAACTTTCGTTAAAAGGGTTTGGAAATAAGGTTGATCTGTTTTTTTTACTGTTAAATACGTCAAAGTTAGTATTTGAATCAATAACATTAATAGTATAATCTTCTACTTCGTCACCATCAGTTGAAGAAGTTCCACATGGATTAGGATTACTATACCATTTGTAACGTACTCTTAATCTAGTAGCACCAATTAAAGCATCATTAGGAACAGTTATATTTTTAGTTTCACCTCCAATACCTCTTGTTTTTAGGAGCACTCTTTCATTAGGATCATCAAAAGAATTATTTTGATTCCAATCTATCCATGCCGCTACTACATTATTATTCCAATTACTACTACTAATTCCAGGAGTAATAGTAAGTGTTATAGACTGCCCTTTCGATACAGTTGTAGTTTGTGTAGTTGTATAATCACTATATGCATTATTACCACTAGAATTATTAATATTACCGAAGGTAACTTGTGCTATATAATTAGTTCCTCTATTACCAGCTTCGCAATAAGAAGTATTTGTAGGAGGCAACGTTTTTACTGTTACAGTGTTACTATTATTAATTGATGAGTTTCCGGCAGCATCTTTAGCTTTTACAAAGTAAGTTGTTGTTGTGTTAGGAGTTAAGTTAGTTAATAGAAAGCTATTGGTTGTTGAAGTTTGAAAAGGAGTGGTTTCATTATTTCTAAAAATATCATAACCAGTTACACCTACATTATCTGTAGCAATAGTCCAATTTAAATTAGCTGTTGTTTGTGTAATATCGGTAACTTGTAAGTTAGTAACATTAGATGGAGGAGTAGTGTCTGTATTTGAATCAATAACATTAATAGTATAATCTTCTACTTCGTCACCATCAGTTGAAGAAGTTCCACATGGATTAGGATTACTATACCATTTGTAACGTACTCTTAGTCTAGTAGCACCAATTAAAGCATCATTAGGAACAGTTATATTTTTAGTTTCACCTCCAATACCTCTTGTTTTTAGGAGCACTCTTTCATTAGGATCATCAAAAGAATTATTTTGATTCCAATCTATCCATGCCGCTACTACATTATTATTCCAATTACTACTACTAATTCCAGGAGTAATAGTAAGTGTTATAGACTGTCCTTTCGATACAGTTGTAGTTTGTGTAGTTGTATAATCACTATATGCATTATTACCACTAGAATTATTAATATTACCGAAGGTAACTTGTGCTATATAATTAGTTCCTCTATTACCAGCTTCGCAATAAGAAGTATTTGTAGGAGGCAACGTTTTTACTGTTACAGTGTTACTATTATTAATTGATGAGTTTCCGGCAGCATCTTTAGCTTTTACAAAGTAAGTTGTTGTTGTGTTAGGAGTTAAGTTAGTTAATAGAAAGCTATTGGTTGTTGAAGTTTGAAAAGGAGTGGTTTCATTATTTCTAAAAATATCATAACCAGTTACACCTACATTATCTGTAGCAATAGTCCAATTTAAATTAGCTGTTGTTTGTGTAATATCAGTAACTTGTAAGTTAGTAACATTAGATGGAGGAGTATTGTCTGTATTTGTGTTTTCAACAATAATAGTATAATCTTCTACTTCACCTATTCCAGTATCTGTTCCACAAGGTGTTTTAAAATGTGAATAACCTGCTCGAACTCTCATTCTTAAGTTTGTGTTAATAACTGAATTATTAGGTGGAGTAACGTTAATTGTGTAAGGTCCTTTACCAGAAATTTTCATAATAACATCTTCGGTATTGAAAAAATCATTATCATTAAACCAATCTATCCAAACTTGAACTTTATTAAGATCCCAGTTATTATTTAATGTAACTGTTAATTCAGTTGATTGTCCTTTTTTAAGAGTAGTAATTTTATTCGTAAAGTTGTTGTAAGGATTGTGGGAAGTACTGGTGTTATTAATCTCTCCAAAATTAACATTAGTGATATTTAAAGTATTGTTTATATCGTTTGTTTGTGCATCACAAATATTGGTAAATACTTCACAGGGTTTACAAGACCCACCACAATCTATTTTTTCTTCATCTCCATTTTTAATACCATCATTACAAGTAGCTATTTCCGTATTTGAAACAAAAATAGTATAATCTTCAACTTCACCACTTCCTGTGTCTTTTCCACAGGGGTTATTATTATTGTTTCTTGAAACTCTTAATCGCATTCTTGATCCACCGATAATTGCATTAGTTGGAACATTAATGGTAGCAGTGGCATTTCCATTATTATCAACACTGAGTTGAACTTTTTCATTAGAATCGTTAAAATCCTTATCTTGATTCCAGTCAAACCAAGCGTAAACTTCATTTGTACTGTTTCCCGTAATTATTGTTTTTAGGTTATAACTTTTACCTTTTACTAGTTTTGCAGTAAATCCTGTTTGATTGCTATATCCGTTATTTGATCTTGTTGTTGAATGATCTAGATTTGCAAATGTCACTCTCTTAATGTGATCTGGTTCATGGGTAGCAGAAGCATCACAATAATTGTTAACATCATCAGAGAATAATTCTCCAGCTCGAATACTTGCATTTGGAATCCCATTTATACCGTATTCTTCCATAGTAATTTGGGTACCGTTTGAACTTACTCGCATTTTACCCCAACCATAATACATTCTTCCAGATCTTCTGATTCGTACTCCAAAATATGCAGATCTACCATGCCAAGCTTTATAAGAGTCGGAAACTATCATATGTTGTCCTCTACCAATGTGAGGTTCTTGACCATTTTGCCAAGAACTATTAGGACCAATAATTGTTCCTTTAGTTAATGGAGTTAATTCATAATTATTATTTGCTATAGCATCTTTTCTCCAAGTAATTAATTTGATACCAGGATATTTGTTGGCTGTATTTGAAGCAGGGTATTCTTGAATTTGAAATGTAGAACTAATTAAGGGAATTAAATCATATGCATTTATTAATGTAAATTGTCCTCCTGTAGTATTACCGCTATTAAAAATAGGTTTGTTAATATTAGTTCCAATAAAAGATTTTCCAACTCTTTCAACACTAAATTTAAACGCTTTCATTTCTACTTGTTGATTTGTAATAAAAGCTTCGTTCAAAAATTTAAAGTTAATGTTTCTAGATACTAACCAGTCACTTCGACCATTTACGCCATCTATAATTCCTTCCATTTTTAATTTAACTTGATTAGAATTGATAGAATTTACTTTAAAAGTTAAACCAGAAGGAACATTTTCTACAGAATAATGTATCCCTCTTTTTAAAGCACCAATTTTAGCAAAAGTTGCATTTTTAAGATTAACTATGATTTCATTCTGTATGGTATTGTCATTTTGGCTTTTTTCTATAAATCTGTCATTATCATATAATAAATGAGGCCTTAGAAATTGCGTTATAATTGCTTGTTCAGGTTCTGGATTGAGACCTAAATTCATTATAGAAGCTTCTTCTCCATTTGAAGAAACTTTGGTTCTAAGCCATCCGTATACAAATCCTGCAGTCAAAGTGTTTATTCTAATAGCAATATATCCAGTTTTATTACGCCAATTAGTATATGAACTACTGGTTAATATAGGGGGAGAATTTACTCCTTCTGGCTTACTAGTCCATGTACCAGAGATACCATCATTAATATTAATTCCTTCAGAAAGGTATTTAATATTATTAGTATTTGTATTACATAAAATTTGAAAGTTTTGAGAAATATTATCTAAAGTAATAGTATTACCATTATACACCCTTAGTTTAGTTCTAAATTTACCTCCAATAATTAAGGAATTAAAACTAGAGTTTACATCTGAAGCAAAATTGGTTCCTGAATACCCTATATGAATAAAAGGAGAATAGGCTTCGTAATATGTTTGATAGGGATTTATAAAATTTATTTTAAAGGTACCTGTTGTTGAAAATAATGAAGAAACACCTCCCGAAATGGCAGAATCTAATAAGGTAATTTTTATAGTAGCATTGTCATTTTCATTGTGGTTTTTAGCATTACCTGAGAAAGAAATAATGGCATTAGTAGTGTCAATTACATTAATAATTGGAGTTAAACCATTTGGAACTCCTTCTGTTGTAAAATGAACACCTAATTGTAATTTTCCAGTAGCAGCAAATGTAGCTCCATCAATAGCTTTTAATCTTTTTTTGTTTTGAATTGTTCCATTATTTGTGAAGTCTTCTAAGAAAGTTAAAGCTTTATCAATTTCATCATCTTCTTTTTTTTGATAATTAAATAGAATTCTAGGTCCTAAGTTAACTTTTGTACCTGTAGAGATTAAATTTGTTTCTGCCCAAATAGTTTTTCTTGCAGGATGATCTAAGAATGAAATCATACGTGTAATTTGTCCCTTAGTAAACATAGATTCGCAAGGGTTATAGTCCATGTGGTTTTGATAGTTTATTAATTGATTAAAGCAATTTCTAACTCCCGTTTTACATGATTTTCCGCCAGCTTCCGAAGCCAAACCAGAAGTACAAGGAGGTGTGTCTGCTACTTTATCTCCACTAGTAACTTCTCCATTTTCAAAAACATCAGCTACACATCCACCATTAAATGTATGGTGTAATCCTAACCAGTGTCCAAATTCATGAGTAAGTGAAGATGCTGGAGGAGTGTAAAGCATGTATCTACCATTATATACAACTCTTGCAGTTCCTTTATCTGACATGTTTTCTGCAGGAAACCAAGCAATACCAGAATTAGTTCTACTTCCAGATTTAAGAATTAGTTGAATGTGTACATTCATGTATTTATAATTATCCCAAGCGAATTTTGCAATTTCTGTATCATTAATACCATTTAAACCAAAACCTTCTTTTGTTTCATGCCAAATAATTCCGTTTGTAGTATTTCCATCCGGATCAATTTGCGCTAGTTTAAATTCAATGTTCATACCACCTTCAAGATTCGCAAAAGCTGGATCTACAAAATCATTAAATCCTTTAAAATCTTCATTAATGTCTTTTAAGGCTTGAGTTACAACTTCTTCATTTACGTTAACTTTCGTTCCGTCACTTAAATCTGGAAATTCACTTCCATAGATATGAAAAACAACAGGAATAATGTATTTAGAGTTTTTTCTATTTGAGCTGTTTTTTAATGATCTTTGTTTTTGTCGAACTTTTTTTTCAAAAGCGATTATCTTTTTTAATTCTTTAGGATTGTTTTGGTAATATTCTTGATTTATTTCGTCAAAAGAACAATTTTGTTGTTGTGTTATTAAATTGATTGAGTGTAAAATCAATAAAATGAATATTAATTTTTTAAAGGTTAATGTTTTCATTATAAAGGGTTTATTTGTTATGTCTATAAAATTATTTTAAACCCTTGTTTGTTGATTATACTATTTTAATATATATGTACACTATATTATTCGTTTTTTTGTTTTTTAATCTGATAATCAGTTTGTTATTTTTTTTTTTTTTTTAGGTGAGTAGGTTAACTATAATTTTTGAAATTTAGTACAAAAAAAACACCCTTTCATAAAGTTGAAAAGGTGTTTTAATTTGAAAAAAAACTCTTTTATTTTTTAATAATTTTTAAAATTTCTGTTTTTTGATTTGAATGAATTCTTAAGAAATAATTTCCCGGTACATTAATATGAGATCCTAGGTTTTCTATTTTATTTTGATTTTCATTATATTTTTTATGATAAATTATTCTTCCTACAATATCATAAATACTAATTTCAAATTTAGTTTTATTAAAATGAGTTACATCCAAAATAAAACTTTCGTTAAAAGGGTTTGGAAATAAGGTTGATCTGTTTTTTTTACTGTTAAATACGTCAAAGTTAGTATTTGAATCAATAACATTAATAGTATAATCTTCTACTTCGTCACCATCAGTTGAAGAAGTTCCACATGGATTAGGATTACTATACCATTTGTAACGTACTCTTAATCTAGTAGCACCACTTAAAGCATCATTAGGAACAGTTATATTTTTAGTTTCACCTCCAATACCTCTTGTTTTTAGGAGCACTCTTTCATTAGGATCATCAAAAGAATTATTTTGATTCCAATCTATCCATGCCGCTACTACATTATTATTCCAATTACTACTACTAATTCCAGGAGTAATAGTAAGTGTTATAGACTGTCCTTTCGATACAGTTGTAGTTTGTGTAGTTGTATAATCACTATATGCATTATTACCACTAGAATTATTAATGCTGCCCAATGTAACTTGTGCTATATAATTAGTTCCTTTATTACCAGCTTCGCAATAAGAAGTATTTGTAGGAGGCAACGTTTTTACTGTTACAGTGTTACTATTATTAATTGATGAGTTTCCGGCAGCATCTTTAGCTTTTACAAAGTAAGTTGTTGTTGTGTTAGGAGTTAAGTTAGTTAATAGAAAGCTATTGGTTGTTGAAGTTTGAAAAGGGGTGGTTTCATTATTTCTAAAAATATCATAACCAGTTACACCTACATTATCTGTAGCAATAGTCCAATTTAAATTAGCTGTTGTTTGTGTAATATCGGTAACTTGTAAGTTAGTAACATTAGATGGAGGAGTAGTGTCTGTATTTGAATCAATAACATTAATAGTATAATCTTCTACTTCGTCACCATCAGTTGAAGAAGTTCCACATGGATTAGGATTACTATACCATTTGTAACGTACTCTTAATCTAGTAGCACCACTTAAAGCATCATTAGGAACAGTTATATTTTTAGTTTCACCTCCAATTCCTCTTGTTTTTAAGAGCACTCTTTCATTAGGATCATCAAAAGAATTATTTTGATTCCAATCTATCCATGCCGCTACTACATTATTATTCCAATTACTACTACTAATTCCAGGAGTAATAGTAAGTGTTATAGACTGCCCTTTCGATACAGTTGTACTTTGTGTAGTTGTATAATCACTATATGCATTATTACCACTAGAATTATTAATGCTACCCAATGTAACTTGTGCTATATAATTAGTTCCTCTATTACCAGCTTCGCAATAAGAAGTATTTGTAGGAGGCAACGTTTTTACTGTTACAGTGTTACTATTATTAATTGATGAGTTTCCGGCAGCATCTTTAGCTTTTACAAAGTAAGTTGTTGTTGTGTTAGGAGTTAAGTTAGTTAATAGAAAGCTATTGGTTGTTGAAGTTTGAAAAGGAGTGGTTTCATTATTTCTAAAAATATCATAACCAGTTACACCTACATTATCTGTAGCAATAGTCCAATTTAAATTAGCTGTTGTTTGTGTAATATCGGTAACTTGTAAGTTAGTAACATTAGATGGAGGAGTAGTGTCATTTGGTTGAGATCCTTCCGTAGTAATTGAAGCAGAATTACTAATGCTAGATCTATTTCCAGCAGCGTCAAAAGCGATTATTTGAAAAGTATATTGAGTCCCTGGAGTTAGAGATCGCATGGTTATTGCTGTACTTTGGTTATTCCAAGTGAATACCTCCTCATCGTTTTGTACGATAATATATCCTCCAATACGAGTATCATCAGTAGAAGCTGTCCAAGTTAAATCTACAGCAGTTTGCGGATTTTCATTTTGAGATTGTGGAACTGTAGCGGTTAAATTTGTTGGAGTAGAAGGAGGGGTGTTATCTTCTAATGTTTTAATTTCTATTGGAACAGAATTTCTTCTAGATCTTATGTTATTACCATCTACAGCTCCTACTGTAATGCTGTATGTTCTATCAGGATCTAGAGTTGTTAATTGAGCAAAAGTTAAATTATTAGGGGTTTCGTTTTTTGTATATAGAGTAAATACACCATTTACAAAAACGCTATATCCATCAATATTAGTACCAGAGCTGGTAGAAGGATCCCAATTTAAAGTTACTCCAGTTTTAGTTACATTTGTTGCTATTACATTTTTAGGAGCAGTAGGTGCATTTCCAGTAGTTTTTATTGTTGCAGATGTACTAATGTTAGACCTATTTCCAGCAGCATCGAATGCGATTATCTGAAATGTATATTCAGTACCATCATCTAAACCACGCATTGTAATTGAAGTGTTTTGACTATTCCATGTAAATATTTCTTCTCCATTTTGTACTATAATATAACCAGCCACACCTACATTATCCGTAGAAGCTGTCCAATTTAAATTTGCAGAAATATGAGAATTATTGTCAGGATTGGTAGCAACTAACCCTGTAGGAGTACTAGGAGCGGTAGTATCTGAACCATCAGAAATAAAAAAGTTTTTATTCGATATATCATAAAAAATATGATTTGTGCCTCTAACCATAATTCTGTTTAAATTACCTGTAATGTTTGGAACTGTAATTTGATGTAAACCATCGTTAGGAACATTAGAAGCTAATGTGGTATTAAAAGTAATTCCGCCATCCGTTGATAGTAATATATCTACGAAGGCAGCATTAATATCGTTGCTATTTGTTCCTGCAACATTCCATGTGATATTTTGATTTGTTCCAGGTGTCCAAATAATTTGATCGCTATTAGGAAAAGTTACAACAAAAGGACCAGCATTATCATTAATAGTAATTTTTGTGTTGTCTGAATTAGTACTTGCTCCACCGTTGTTATTATCTCTAACTGTAAATCTAAAATTCATTTCTCTTGATACGGCAGGAAGACTTTCCCATTGAGAAACGAATCCGCTGGAAACACCTGATATAGCTGGAAAGTACCTTTCAGAAGTAGACGAAGGAGGTAAAGATCTAAAAGCTGGACCAGATATTGCATAAGGAGAAATTGCTTCTATACCTATATCCATTTGTTCCCAAGTGTAGGTAAGGTTGTTTTGAGAATTATTAACATCACTACTAGATCCCTTTAAAACAAAAGGAGTTGATTTTGGTATAACATAATCTTTTCCTGCGTTTGCAGTTGGTGAAGAATTTCCTGTATTTATTCTTGTTTCACAGTTTGTGTTTGAAATAATATTCCACATTTCCTCAATACTTTTTGCATGAAAATAAGTGTCTCTATCATTAATTACATTAGGAGCACAAACACCAGAATACGACATTATACTTGATCCACTACCAGGTTCAATAGCGTTTGTGTTAACCCTATTTCCATTACAGTAATTATTAAAAGTATGATTAGCTCCTAGTTGATGGCCAATTTCATGAAGGAATAATCCATAAAAAAAATTACCGGTAGGATCATTGGCTGTAGAAACTCCTTTTCCTTTTCTTGAATTATCACATATTACACCCAAACCCCCAAAACCACCTGTATTAGATAAATCTAAAACATGACCAAGATCAAAACTGTTATTACCAATACTATTTGTAATAACATCATGAGCTTCATTTATTAAAGTACTACTGCTACCACTTGTTAATCCATCAGTATTTGAGTTAAGAAAAATAATAGCATCATTATTTGCTACTAATTGAAATCTAACACTTAAATCTCTTTCATAAACAGCGTTTATATTAGTCATTATTTCATTTAATCCTGCAAGTACTGCTGCTTTTTTTTGTTGATTAGTACCATTAATAACATTAGCTCTATTTATATAAAATTGAGAAAATTCTGCCGTTGTAGCTAAAGCAAACCGGTAAGTTCTTAATATACCATCATTAGCATTTCTATTTTTAAAATTAGAAGTTACTTTCTTTAATTTTCCTTTAATAGAAGATAAGTTGCGTTCATTGTGTACACCGCATTTAAAAGTATCATTTGTTTTCTCTTCAGTAATAGAAGTTATTGAATAGAGGTTTTTATTTGAATTAGATTGCTTGCCAAATGTTTCTTGGGTGTTATCTGGTTTTGTGATAACTCCATTAAGTTGATTAAAATTTAAGTTGATATGAATAGTATGTCTACTTCCATCTGTCGCAATTCCAGAATAAGATTTAATGCTAGGGAATTTTTTTGCTAAATCTGGGTTCAAATTTGATTTTTCAATCATTTTATATTCTTTTAATACTCCAGATTTATTAGGGAAAGTAACAATTGTTTCAGGTTTTATTAAAATTTCGCCTTGTTTAGGAGATTGAGAAAGAATTTTTTTTAGTTTATCAAAATCCAAATAATAGGAGTTAAAGGGAGTATTTTGTTGATGAATCTTGATTGTTTTATCAGTATTTTTTTTCCAGAAATTATTTGTCTGAGAATACCCAGTATGCAACATTAATAAAGTCGCTATTAGGAGTGTAAACTTATTTTTCATTATATAAATTATTTAATAGTTTTTAAAAAAGATATTACTTTTTAGTATTGATGAATTTTATTGCATAGTGTTGTTTTATATGTGATTATGATTAAATTTTTAATTGAATTCTATTAATTTGAACACCTTTACACAATTAGAATAGTTTAAGTTTTTACTTAATTTTGTGTTGCGTAACAGATAAGTTTTTTAGGTTAATTATCTGTTTTAAAGAGAATTAATCGGGGTAAAATTATTTAAAAAGGATAGCTTTTTTATGCACGATATTATTCAAAATGCATACAATATTAATTAATTGGTTAAGTTGTTTGAAAGTAGATATAAATCGAGATTAAGTTTTAAAATTACAATAGTGTTTTTGTTATTTAATACCTTCTGTTTTTCAATTTAAAAGTTGTACTTTTCGAAGTGTGAAAAATGAAAAACAATGAAAGCTACTTATTTTTGTTTACTATTATTTATTTGGGATATAAGCGTTAAAGCTCAGAAACCTGTTGCTGTGAGGTCAATTCCTGAGGCTGTTTTTGAAATTGAAAAAGGAAAAAAAGTTTCATTAACATTACTTGATGATCAATCAACAGAATTTCCAAAGGATTTTTTTAAAATTTCAAAAGAAAACTTAGTTGCTTTAATAATTGATGGTTGTAAATACAAATCTATTCCAAAGGAAATCTCAGAATATCAAGAGTTAACCTATTTTAGATATTCTTGGTTTGGTTTTTCAAAAGGGCCAATTACTAATATTCCTAAAGGAGTATTTAAACTTAAAAAATTAAAAGGATTAGTATTCGAATCAATCATAGAAAGAGATATTTCTGCTGATATTTCAAATCTTCAGAATTTAGAGTTATTAGAATTATATAGAACAAAGCTTAAACAATTTCCAAAAGCAATTTTAAAACTGAAAAAGTTAAAAATATTAAATCTTTCATGTGCTGAATTCAATGAAATTCCCGAAGAGATAATTGAGTTAAAAAACTTAACAAAGTTACAGTTTGATGGTGGTGGTTGCGGAGCTACTCCGATCAATAAAATTCCAGAATCTATAGGGAGTTTATCGAATCTTAAATCTATTAGTTTTGGTTATGTAAAAGGAGGATTAGGATATTTACCTAAATCATTTTTTAATCTTAAAAAGTTAGAATATTTTGGTTGTTATGGTTGCGGATTGAAAGCTTTTCCACCTGATTTAGAAAATTTAAAAGAGTTGAAAAGTATACAGATGATGAATATGGATGATTTCGGATTGCTACCAGAAAGTTTATTTAAATTACCAAATATGAAGCGATTTATGCTTTTAATTCCTGGAGGAAAGGCAAGTAAAGCGTTAGTGAAACAGAAAAAAAGATTAAATATTTGGGGAGCAAAATTAGATAAATACGAAGTTGAAATAGAGCATTGGGAATATTAATAAGTTGCACACAACTGAAAAACCAGCCGTACAAAAGCAAAGAGTGCTATTGCACACATTGATTTTTTCTTACCTCTGACTGATAATGCTAATTATAGTCTGTTGTTTGAGCTGAATACCAAAGTTAAATTTACATACTTTAATTAGCAATGGATTCAAAGCAAAGCATACTAATAAAATTTGGAAAAAGAGTTCGAGAAATCCGAAAACAGAAAGGTTTTTCTCAGGAAGAATTAGCGCATAAAGCTGATTTACACAGGACTTACATTGGTATGATTGAAAGAGCAGAAAAAAATATAACACTATTAAATATTGAAAAAATTGCCAATGCTTTAGAAATAAGTATTAAAGATTTATTCAATGATCTACAAGATAAACAAAACTTTCAATAGAAATTTAGGGTTTCAGGTTTCACATAATGAAATTTTAGAATCAGTTAATAGCCTAAATTTATTTTTAGAAACTTTACCTCCAAATTTATATCGTAGCATAGATTTTAAGACAACAGGTGCTTTGATTGGAGCTGTATTCTGCACTAAATTAGTGGAGAATATACAAGATTCAGTAGTTAATCCAATAGAAAAAGGGCATCCAGATATTATACCTACTTCAGGCTTAGGTTCGTCAGAAGAAATCTTAAGAAATTATCCTGAAGGTATAGAAATTAAAGGAACAATAGGGAATTTAAAAACTGGCTCAAATTTGAGGGCGGGAGAAGTTAGGGTATCAAAAATAAGCGGTATAACTTGGCAAGCACATCATCGCGAGGTTAATTATTTACTTGGTGTAGTTTGGGATTTTGTAAACGATAAAAATGGTTTTAATTTCCCTGCAATAACTGGTGCTTTCTTTTCAGATACATTAACACCTGACGATTGGGGTGAAATATCTGGAACAACTGGAAGAAATACTAAAGTTACAGGTATGCGTAAAAGTGGAAAAATCAAAATGGGTGAAGGTTGGATTCTACTTTATGACAACAAAGAGTACGTTAACAGGTATTCAAAATTACTAAACATTGATATTGGAGAACAAGGTAGTTTGTTCGGGAACTAAACATTAGATCTGTAATAAATCATTTCTTTATTTACTTTACCAGCTACACCTTTTAAATCAACTAACGGTTTAAAAGGTAAGTAATCACCTTCTTTACCTTCACAAAATATTACTTCGCCTTTTCTATTTAATGCCCATTCTGCTAATTTATCATAGTCCAATAATTTACTGCTATGTCTGTAACCTAAACCTGCTTCACCTTTATAAGGTGGATCAATAAACCAGGTAGCTTCTATATCTGGTGCATTTGAATAATCATCATTTAATATTTGCCAGTGTTTAACTTTATACAAATTTTGAGACATAATTCTCTTACTTATTTCCCAATTTCGTTCAAGAACAGCAGTAACTTTGATTGTTTTAAAATGAAAAGCCATTTTAGTTGCTGCGTGAATTATATGAAGAAAATCTGAACTTTTTTCACCAATTTTTAATTCAGGTAAATTTAGAATTTCTTGCTCAGTAGCTTCGTTAATTAACCAATTCCAGATATTGGAAACTTTTTCGTCTTTTTCTATTAATATTACATTTTTCTTCCAATTATCTTTATAAGCAGAATATGCGGCAGCACCAGCGAACGGCTCTACTATTGTATCAAATTGAGGAGCAGGGTAATATTTTGATATTTGTTTTTTTCTTCCGTAATAGTAGAACATTTTTTTCGCTAATTATAGTATGCAAATTTAAAAATGTTTTTTGAATTAAACAAATGAATTAATTAAATCTCCTTGCTGTTTTCAAGCACATTTGCTTTTATAGTGCCTCAATAACTAAAAGAGTTTTCAAGTCAGCTCTGTTGACAAACTGAACGAAAAAGCCAGTGGATAATAACGTATACAAAAAATAGCGATTTAGGTACTTTAACAAAATTTAATTTTATAAACTTAAGGTCAGTTATTAACCAAAAAGCTAGTGCTTAAAAATCCGCTACTTTTCACATATAAGACCGTTAACAATAAGATTTACACCCGTTAATTATAGCTTAACGCTTATAACTTTTTGTGAATTAATCTCTTTCTAATACTATAGAAACTTTATCATAAAATAAAATCAAATTCCCTTCAATAACATCATAACGATTTATTTTATTAATAGAAAATAATTGAGTCCATTCTGGTTCAGATATAAGTGTTGAAATAACAGAGAATGAAATATTTTTATTTTTAGTTACTTCATATTCGCCATTAAAAAGATTGGTAACTGTATGACCAGAGACAAATCTTTTACCTTCTTCATTAATTTTAGTGAGTTTTAGTGTAATTTCTCCATTATTAAAATCAGGCCAAGTTGGTTTTTCATTTTTTGTTATTTTATTACCGTTTTCCATATAGTAAGCAACTTTCCAGTTTCCATCTATATTATGAAGTTCAATATTATTTTCTTCATCTTTAGAACAACTTGTAAGACTTATTAAAAGCGTGAAAAATGTAATTGATAGAATAGTTTTAATTTGTTTTTTCATATTCATATAAAGTTTATACTCTATAGATATTAAAAATTAAAAAGGTTGCGTATTAAATATATCATCCAGGTAAATGAATTCTTTTTAAATCTTTTCCATGGAGTATTATCAATTCATTTTCTAAATATTGAAGTATTTCTGGACATCCGCATTTATAATCATCACAAGAGATAATTTTTTTCTTTCCACCTAGTTGGATTGTAATTTTTAAGTTACTCTTGCAAGATCGATCGCAAGAATAATTCTCATTGAGTTTCCAAATATTACTAGTTTCAATTTTTTGAATTAAACTCATCAATTGTGCTTTGGAAATATATTGCTCAGACTTTTGATAATATTTAGCTAATTCAGATTCATTTCCAAGAGCATTATTACTTAGTTTTTCTGGGTAAAAAGTAAGTAATGTATCTTTTAGAATAAAAGTATCGTAATGAAAAGCTCCTCTTTCTAATTTAATTTCAATACTATTTAGAATTTCATCTTTTTTTTCAATACTTCTAGAACAGTTGGTGAAGAAGATAATAATAAATAGAAAAAGAATTAATTTTTTCATTTTAATGATGTGTAAGTCGTGTAATAATTTCCTCGTGTTGTGGAAATAATTCTATTAATACCTTTCGTTCAGGCAATACAAAATCATTAAAGTCAAAACCAGGAGCAACGGTGCATCCTGTAAATGAAAAACTGTTTTCATCTACAACTTCAGCAGCAAACCAATATTGAGCAGGAACTACAAATTGCGGAATCTCGTTATTTACAATATCATTCCCAATAAGTACGAAAGAATATTCACCTTCAGGAGAAATCATATGTAATTTTAAGGATGTTCCTAAATAAAAGTGCCACATTTCATCTTGATTTATTTTATGAAATGCAGAAAAACTCTCTGAAGTCAATAGAAAATAGATACCAGTGCTGTGATTTCTGTCACCTATAAAATTCTCTGATAAATTCTCATTTTTTATAATTCCGTTACTTCTATAAGTTTCTTTAAAATATCCACCTTCAGGATGTTGTGTAAGATCAAATTTATTAACTATCTGTTGTGCTGTCATTGTTTTCTTCTGCTTTAGCTTCGTTTGCTTTTTTTATAATTGCTTTTAAGCGTTCTTTAGTTTTTTGTTTTTCTAGTCGAAGCTTGTTTTCTTTTTGCTTCATCAATCGACTATGTTTAGCCTTATTTACTGTGTTTTTAGCTTTTCCTTTTTTAGGCATGGTGTCTGTTTTTTATTGCTAATAATCCTAAGAAAGTTAATAATCCGTTTAAAATTAGAATGAAAAATCCAAAATCAAAATCTAAATTATGTTTCGTGTAATAACTAATTCCAAAGGTTAAAAATGGAGATAAAATACAGATATATGGAACTAATTCATCTTTTACATTAAATTTAGTGAATAACCCAAAAGCATACAATCCTAAAAGCGGACCATATGTATAGCCAGCAAACTGAAATATTTTCGCAATTACACTTTCATCTGCAATAAAATATTTGAAAATTAAAATAGTAATCACCAGAATAAAAGAAAATAATACATGAATTTTTTTTCTAGTTTTTTCTTTTTCAGCTTCATCTTCTTTTTTATCGATTTCTAAAATATCAATACTAAATGATGTAGTTAAGGAAGTTAAAGCACTATCGGCACTAGAATATGCTGCGGCAATTAAACCTAATAGAAAGAATAAAGAAGCAGCAATTCCTAATTCACCACTCATTGCAATAGTTGGAAATAACTGATCTTTATGAGCATCGATACCATTTTGAGCTGCAAAATCTGTAAGTAAAATTCCTAAGGCAAGGAAAAAGAAGTTAACAATAACTAAAACCAAAGTAAACCAAAACATGTTTTTTTGAGCATCTTTTAAACTTCTACAAGTAAGATTTTTTTGCATCATGTCTTGATCAAGACCAGTCATTACAACAGCAATAAAAGCTCCAGAAAAGAATTGTTTCCAAAAGTAATTTCCAGCTTTTACATCATCGAAAAAGAAAATTTTAGAGAGTTTATTCTCATTTACATAACTTAATAAACTTTCAATTTGTAAAGCGTCTTTTATTGCAATAATACACACACCAACAGCAATCAACATAAATAAGGTCTGTAAAGTATCTGTCCAAACAATAGTTTTTATTCCTCCTTTAAAAGTGTACAACCAAATTAATAAAATGGTAATGGTAACAGTTACCCAGAAAGGAATTCCATAAGCATCAAATAAAATTAATTGTAAAACATTAGCAACTAAAAATAATCGGAAAGCAGCTCCTATAGTTCTAGATATTAAAAAAAATGAAGCTCCTGTTTTATAACTCATTTTTCCAAAACGTTCTTCTAAATAAGTATAAATAGAAGTTAAATTGAGTTTATAGTATAGAGGTAATAAAATAAGGCCTATTATAGCATACCCTAATATATAGCCCAAAACCATTTGCATATATCCCATTTGTTGATTTTCTACCCAACCAGGAACAGAAATAAATGTCACACCAGATAAAGAAGCTCCAATCATTCCGAAGGCAACTAAATACCAAGGAGAGGAGTTATTTGCTTTAAAAAAGGTTTGATTGTTTGCGGATTTCCCTGTTAAATAGGCAATTAGTATAAGTACACTAAAATAGGATACAATTAAGAGTACAATATGTATTGGTTGCATTACTTTAAATTTATTAGAAGACTAAGATAGGAATAAATAAAAAGTGCCAACAATTATAAAATTGCCAGCACTTTTAAAAAATAGTCCCCAATTAAAATTTTTTTAGTTAGTTGAAGTCCAAGGTTACTTGGTCAATATTTTTGCGGACCTTCTTTAAATCTTTCATATAGTCGTCTTCAGCTCTAAAACCTAACGGTAAAACTAATACAGATTGTAAGTTTTTTTCATTTAGTTTTAAAATTTCATCATATTTTTCAGGAATAAAACCTTCCATAGGACATGAATCTATTTTTTCTAAAGCACAAACAGTTAGTAAATTACCAAGAGTAATGTAGGCTTGGTTTTTGTTCCAGGTTAGTAATTCTTCTTGAGTTTTTTTTGAAAAAGAATCTATTAAAAAATCTTTGAAAGGATTTAAAATTTCATCTGATGTATTTCTGATGTTTTTTACTAATTTGAAGTAATTTTCAACATCTTTTGTTGTTTGTTTTTTAGGTACACATAAAACTAAAACATGTGAAGCTTGTGCTACTTGTTGTTGGTTCCAAGAATGTTCCACTAACTGTTTTTGTAATTCTTTATTTTTAATTACTACTAAAGTTACTGGTTGTAAACCGTAAGATGTTGCAGTTAAATTAAAAGCTTCTTTTATAGTTTGTATCTGCTCATCAGATATGTATTTATTATCGTCAAATTTCTTTACAGCATAGCGCCATTTTAAACTTTCAATAGTTGTACTCATTGCTTTGTTTTATAAATGCATTGCAAAATTACAATTAACTTTTACTTGAAAATGAAAATGAATATTGAAAAAAACTATAGTGAAAATGAGGAATTTTATAGTGAATTTTTATCAATGATTTTCAGGAAAGTAGCTGGTTCTGGTCTAACTCTATAGTTATCTGTAAGGTCTGCAAAAATAACTTCATTTTCTTTATTGGTAATAATTACAGTAGGCATTACAACATCAGATTCATATCCAAAAACTTGAAATCCCATAGGCAATCCATTTTCATGAAGAATATTTAAATTTCTTGCATTTTCGTTGTTTTTATCAGTTAAATAATGAAAAGGAACATTATGTTTTTTAGCTAAATTTTCAGTAAATTCATGAGGTTGTGAACTAATTAAAAATACATCAGTATTTCTCTTGGAAAGTTCTTGATATTGATTTGCTATTTCCTTGATTTGTGCCATACAAAGTGGACACCAATTTCCTCTGAAAAAAAGCAAAACTTTATAATTACTATCAAATTCTGAAAGATTCACTTTTTGTTTCTGAATATTTTCGAAAGTTAGTGGAGGTAATTTTTTTCCAACTTGGATAATCTTTTGCTCTCTCTTTTCAAATTTAGAATACCAAGTCAAATATAAAAACCATCCTAAAGCTAATGCTATACTAATTACGATTGCATTTAAATTTAATGTAAAAAAAGTTACAGCTGTTCCAATTATTACAGGAACAGTAAAAGAAGTTAATGTTGTACTTGTTCTTGCTACAGGTTTTATAAATAAAGAGCTAAAGAAAATTATAATTGGTAATGTGTTAAGTAAAAGTCCAACATTAGTAAGATTACTATCGAATTGTATAAGTGTTTTTACAAAAATGATTAAAGCAAAAACGGGTAATACACTTATAAAAATTGACTTAAGTAGATTTTTCATAAATTTATTGTCGAAAAAAGAAAAAGAAATTACAAACTATGAAAGAAAATTTCCTTCATTATGTATGGCAGTACAAGTTATTTAACACACTCAACTTAAAACTGACATCAGGAGAAACACTTCAAATATTACATTCTGGATTATCTAATAAAAATTCTGGTCCAGATTTTTTCAATGCCAAAGCAATTATTGATGAAATTTTATGGTATGGTCATGTGGAAATTCATGTGAAATCATCAGATTGGTATCAGCATAAACACGAGGAAGATAAAAATTACGATGCCGTAATTTTACATGTTGTTTACGAACATGATGTAGATATTTACATGAAAGGAAACAAACAAATTCCAACTTTAGAGTTAAAAGAATTTATCGATAATTCTATTGTAGAAAAATATGCATCAATATTTCAACAACAAACAAATTGGATTTCTTGTGAAAAAGAAATTCACACGATTAATAGTTTTATATATCAAAACTTTACAGAACGGCTGTATTTAGAGCGATTAGAAAGTAAATCTAAGTTTATTTTCACTTTACTAGAAAATACAAATTATGACTTTGAAGCCGTATTGTTTCAATTGTTAGTCAAAAATTTCGGGCTTAAAGTTAATGGAGATTCTTTTCTAAAATTAGCAACTTCATTCGATTTTTCTTTGGTTCGAAAAATTGGAGCTAATGAATTTCAATTGTCAGCTTTGTTATTTGGTCAAGCAGGATTTTTAAATGAAATAGAGGAAAGTGAATATCAAAATAAACTTAAAAAAGAATATGAATATTTAAAGCATAAATACCAGCTGAGTTCATTAGATAAAAATGAATTTCAATTTTTTAGAATGCGACCTAATAATTTTCCAACTATACGATTAGCGCAAATAGCTACTTTGTATTCAAGTTACAGAAGTTTATTTTCTAAACTAATTCATTTAGAAAATATACATGGTTTTTATGAATTAATTTCCACTGGTGTAAATGAATTTTGGGAAGAGCATTATACGTTTATGAAAACATCAAAGAAGAATAAAAAACGATTAACAAAATCATTTATAGATTTACTTTTAATCAATACTATTTTACCATTAAAGTTTGTGTATTTAAAACACAGAGACGAATTTGATGAAGCTCCCTTTTTTAAATTACTAGAAAATATTCAGCCAGAGAAAAATACTATTATTCAAAAGTTTGAATCGTTAAAAATTAGCTCAAAAAATGCTTTAGAGAGTCAAGCTTTACTCCAACTAAAAACAAATTATTGTAATGAGAAAAAATGTTTGTCTTGTAGAATTGGAAATTCAATCTTATCAAAAAAATAAAAAACGCTAGTAAAAATGGTTTTAATTGTGTTTACAATAACTTAAAAAAGATAATGTTAGTTATAATTATATATTTGTAGTTAAAATTAAATAAAATGAAAAAAATATTTATTGCTGTAATTTCAATTTCTTTATTAGTGATTGGGTGTAAAACTGAAAACGGAACTTCAAAAAGTACTTCTGTAGAAACAAATAACAATTCTGAAACAGAAAAGACCTCTTCTGTAGATGATGGATCTGGAGATGCAATTTGTTTATTAGATAAGTTATCTGTTAGAGAAACTCCTTCTGGAAAAGGTAAGTGGATTACTTCTATGAGTTTAGGTGAAAAAGTGTATTTTACAGGAGAAAAATACATTGATTCTGTATCTAAGAAAGATTACTTTAAAGTAAAATTAATTGATGGTAAAGAAGGTTGGTCTAGAGCACCGTTTTTAGCAGTTAATGGTAAAGTAGGAGTAATGGTTAAAAATGCAAGTGTATACAAAAGACCAGATTTATTAACTAAGACTGAGAATGAATTTAGTCCAATGGATATTATTGCAGTTATTGGAAATCAAGACGATTGGATTCAAGTAAAAGGAAAAAGAACAACTGGGAAATATATTGAAGAAGTTTGGGTAAAATCAAACAATATTTCAGATAAATCTGTGGATATTGCAACTGCAAAATATGCTAGTATTGCAATGACGAAACCAACAATGACAGAAAGAATTAAAGCTTTACAAGAAATTGTAGAGAACAGTGATTTTTCTGAATCGATTTTTATTAATTTAATTAATGAAAAAATTAAAGATTACGAATCTAAAAATGTACCAGTAGATGTACAAGATGTAAAAGTAGAGGAATAGTATTCTTAAATTGAACTAACAATAAAAAATCCCGATGAATTTCATCGGGATTTTTTATTGTTAGTTTTTTGGATTTAGAATTGAATTAATTCTTTCTAAACAGTCTTTATAATGATATTTTGTAATTCTATTTGTAGCTCTTTTACTAGCTATGTTTAACTGACTTTTTAAAGATGTTAATTCTCCTCTTACAATAGACGGAATGTCAGTGTTAGTAATTTTATCGTTCTTTAATAACTTTTCCATTCTACCTATAAAACTCTTCTGTAAATTTCTTCGGTAAACATCTACATTTCTTAAAGCATTAGTTTCAGAAAACAATCCTTTTCTTAAATCTCTTATAAATTCTGAAACACTGTAGAAATCAGAACTTATAACTTCAGAGTTAATCATTCGTTCTAATCTACTTGTATTTAATAAACCTGAAAGCTGTCTGTTTTGTAGTGATAGCATTCTATTGGTATATTCTGTATGGTTAATTTTAGCTAGAATATTTTTGTCTAATAACCAATTTTGAGTAGTAAATACATTTTTAAGTAGCCAGTTTAAAGACTCTTTCTGTTTTGCTTTTGAAAGTACAGTGTATACATTTCCTGTTTGTTCAGGTTTTTTATTATCTTCAAAAACACCACCTACATTACCAACAACATGACCAGAATATCTGCTCCAAACACCAAGTAATTCTCGATATAATTCATTTAAATCATCATAATTATTAGTTTGATCAGAAGTCCATTTTTGTAAGTTTTTAGCAACTATTTTTAAGTTTTTAATTCCATAAGTACTAGCTTTTACTTGATCATTTCCAATGCCTTCAGTTTGAGAAGCCGGATCAAAACCATTAAAACGCTGAATTCCGAATTTGTAAATAGGATCTTTAGCTTTATCAGTAATCCATTTATCTAAAGTTTTTATTTCATCTTCAGGTTTACCAGCAAAAGGTAAATAACGATATCCCCAATTAATAGAATAATGATCGTAAGGGCCAATTTGACGAATAAAACGAATATTTTTATCACCAGGTTGTGCTACATAATTGTAACGAGCGTAATCCATTATTGTAGCAGCAATACCATACTTTTGAGTGAATTTTCCTGAACGTAATGAATCTACAGGGTAAGCATAACTAGCAGCCATATTATGAGGTAATCCTAATGCATGACCAATTTCATGAGCAATTACCATTCGCATCATTTCTCCAATTTCTTCGTCTGGAGTATTTAAAGTTCTAGCAGAAGGATTAGCAGCTCCGGTTTCTAATAAATATCTATTTCTGTATGAACGTAAGTGGTTATGATACCATACAATATCACTTTCAATAATCTCACCTGAACGTGGATCAGAAACACTTGGTCCCATAGCATTTCTGGTTGTGCTTGCTACATATCGGATAGATGAATAACGGATGTCTTCCATACTAAACTCAGGATCTTCTTCTTTAGTTGGTGGATACTTTGCAATAATTGCATTTTTAAAACCAGCTGTTTCAAAAGCTTTTTGCCAATCTTCAACTCCTTGTTTAATGTATTTTCTTAATTTTTTTGGAGTAGCAGGATCTAAATAATATACAATAGGTTTAATTGGCTCTACTAATTCTCCTCTGTTATACGCAGCCTTATCTTTAGGTTCTAATCTCCATCTTCTAATATACATTTTGTAGTCCGCTTTTAAAGCTTCAGAACTATAGTCTACAGTTCCAATAGGAAAATAACCTACGCGCTTGTCAAAAACTCTAGGCATCATAGGTTTTTCAGGAAGTATAATCATTGATTGATTCATTCTAATGCTAATACTTCCAGCGGCTCTTTGTGATGGAGGAGTAGCTGCATCGTAAGTAAAATCTTGAACAACTTCTATGTTTTTTGGGTAACTTTTAATAGAATTAATAAAACTACGTTTAGGATCTAATCTTCTAACTTTATATTGTTTTCGTGCTCTGGCTCCAATACCGCTTATTGCTTTAATATCTGAAGTGAAAAATTTAGAAACATCAATAAGAACTGCAGTAGAATCATTATTCTGAACTTTAATATCGAAAGCATGAATTATTGGTTCTAAGTTATTTGATTTTACAGATTTGTATATTGGTAATGAGTCGTGAGCAATTGCTTGGTAAGATTTTATTTTTAATAAAACTTTCTTTTTATAATGTTCCCAAACAACTACTTGTTCATTAGTTTTAGAACCAGCATTCATATAACCTCCTCCAAAGCCAGAAGGTAGAGCTTTAATTCTGCTAACTAATAACATTTCTTTTCCTAATAATGATTTAGGAATTTCATAATAATATTTTCCGTTAGTTTCATGAACTTTGAATAACCCATCGTCTGTTTTTGTTTTTTTAGTTACAAAATCTGAGTATTTAGGTTTTTTCTTTTTTGGAGATTTTTTAGTAACTTCTTTTTTGTCGTCTTTTTTAGATTTTCTTTTTTGTGCTTCTGATTGATAAGGTATATTTATACAGATTACAAGTAAAAGTAATAGTAGTCGTCGCATATTTAGTATTGGTTAATAAACCAACTAAATTATTAAAAACATATGAAATAGTTAGTTACTGTTAAGTTAAAATAGGAAAACAAAAAAACCGATGAAATTTCATCGGTTTTTAAATCTTATATATAAAATTTACTAGTATAAACTTTTAAATTTTGTTGGGTTTGCTTCATGCATAATTTCATAAACCTTTTCGAATATATCTTCTACTGAAGGTTTAGAGAAATAATCTCCATCAGTACCATAAGCAGGTCTATGTGCTTTTGCAGTTAGCGTTTGAGGTTTACTATCTAAGTGTACATATCCATTTTGGTTTTCTACAATTTCTTGTAATAAATAAGCAGAAGCACCACCAGGAACATCTTCATCTACAACTAATAAACGATTTGTTTTCGCTAAAGATTTTACAGTATCGTGGTTAATATCAAAAGGAAGTAAACTTTGTGCATCAATAATTTCAATGCTAATTCCAACTTGAGCTAAATCTTTAGCAGCTTCTTCCACCAATCTTAAAGTAGAACCATAAGAAATAACAGTCATATCTGTTCCTTCTTTAATTGTTTCCACAACACCAATTGGAGTTTTAAACTCACCTAAGTTATTTGGTAACTGTTCTTTTAAACGATATCCATTTAAACACTCTATAATTAAAGTAGGATCATCTCCTTCTAAAGCAGTATTGTAAAAACCAGCAGCTTTTGTCATGTTTCTTGGAACTAAAACATGAATTCCACGAACATTATTAATAATTCCTCCCATTGGAGAACCTGCATGCCAAATACCTTCTAAACGATGACCACGAGTTCTAATAATTAAAGGAGCTTTTTGCTTTCCATAAGTTCTGTAACGAAGTGTTGCTAAATCGTCACTCATTATTTGTAAAGCATATAATAAATAATCTAAGTATTGAATTTCAGCAATCGGACGTAATCCACGCATTGCCATTCCAATTCCTTGCCCTAAAATAGTTGCTTCTCTAATTCCAGTATCTGATACTCTTAATTCTCCGAATTTTTCTTGTAAACCTTCTAAACCTTGATTTACATCTCCGATGTAACCAGAGTCTTCACCGAAAATTAAAGTTTCTGGATATTTGTTAAAAATAGCTTCGAAATTATCACGCATAACAATACGTGCGTCTACCATTTTTTTCTCAGTATCGTAAGTTGGTTTAACTTCTTGAACTCTAAATGTAGATTTTTCAGTTTCGCTATATAAATGCGTAGAATATTTATTTGCTGCATCAACAATTCTTTCTTTTATAAAGTTTTGTAACTCTATTTTTTCTGGGAACTTTTCGTCAACAATTAATTGTAGTGTTTTTCTACAAGCAACTAAAATATCTTTTCTAATTGGCTCAACTAAAGCTTCTAAATCATTCTTGTATTTAGTGATAAAAGAACCATTTTTACTTTTTGAAGCTACACGATCTAAAATTTTAGTAGCACTATTTAATTCAGCCTTTATTTCATTTAAAAAAGCATTCCATGCATTACGTTTAGCAGCGCTTACTTCTCTTTTAATTTCTTTATCTATAGTAGTAAGTTCTTCTTCACTTTCAATGAAACGTAAGGTATTACCAGATTCATCTGTAAGTTCAAAATCTATAATCCAAGCTCTCATTTTAGCAATACAATCGAATTCTTGTTCCCATTGTAAACGCTCTTTAGATTTATATCTTTCGTGAGAACCAGAAGTAGAATGTCCTTGTGGTTGTGTTAATTCTTTAACATGAATTAAAACAGGAATATGTTTTTCCCTTGCAATTTCTCCAGCTTTATTATATACATCAACTAATTTCACATAATCCCAACCATTAACAACGAAAATTTCATAACCGTTGCTTTCATTTTCTCTTTGGAAACCTTTTAATATTTCAGAAATACTCTCTTTTGTTGTTTGATGCCTTGCGTGAACAGAAATACCATATTCATCATCCCAAACACTCATTACCATAGGTACTTGTAAAACTCCAGCAGCATTAATTGCTTCAAAAAATAAACCTTCACTAGTACTTGCATTACCTATTGTTCCCCAAGCAACTTCATTTCCTTCATTTGAAAAATTAGTAAATCCTTCAAGTCCTTTTACATTTCTATATATTTTTGAGGCTTGAGCTAAACCTAATAATCTAGGCATTTGTCCTGCTGTAGGAGAAATATCAGAAGATGAGTTTTTTTGTTGTGTTAAGTTTTTCCACTTTCCATTTTCATCTATAGAATGTGTTGCAAAGTGTCCACCCATTTGACGACCAGCAGACATTGGTTCTTGTACAATATCTGTGTGTGCGTATAAACCAGCAAAGAATTGTTGAGCAGTTAACTCACCAATGGCCATCATGAAAGTTTGATCACGATAATACCCCGATCTAAAATCTCCATTTTTAAAAGCTTTAGCTAAAGCTAATTGAGGTACCTCCTTACCATCACCAAAAATTCCGAATTTAGCTTTTCCGGTTAATACTTCTCGTCGACCGAGTAAACTGCATTCTCGACTCATTTTGGCGATTCGATAATCATTTAATACTTCTTTTTTAAAATCTTCGAATGATATCTGTTGTGAGTTTGGTACAGCTACTTTTACAGTCATAAATAAAAAGTTTTGTTTTGGCTATTGCTGCAAAGATAGGTTTTTTAAATGAAATTTAAAAATCTGCCTTAGAGTTTGAATAAATCGTAAAAAAAGCAAAAAAAGTGGTGTTTTGTTGAGTTATCTACAATAACCCGCGTCGTAAAAAGTTATAAACACGATCTAAACTTGTTGTAATCACAAAACGTATCTTACTTGGATATTCTGGTTGATTAATTTGAAATCCTTCGTTTGTATAAATAGGGAAGTAAAATTCGAAGATGTTTGGAACAAAATTTAAACGAATTCCGTTTTCATAGAAAAATCGAGCTTTCGTATTTTTACTCTTTAACATGGCAAAATCGTTATAAATTTCTGCCCATCTCCATACACTAACGCTTGTATTCCCAGAAAGCATTAATTGATTTGCAAAAGAATGTTCTTTGTAGAAAGATTTAAAACCTCCATCAGAAACTACAAACTGTTGACTAAATAATCCCGAGCGTTCAGATCTTCCAAATAAATTTTGTTCAAATAAATAATCTGAACTTCTGTTTAAACCGAAACTAAAGAAATCTCCTTGAGAATGGTTATATAAAAAGAAACCTCCAAAAAATCTTAAATTAAAACTCTGTTTTTCAGAAAAGAATCTTAAATAGCGAATGTCTGTTGAGAACTTAGTGAAATTGTCGGCAAATTCTCCATTAATGGCATATTGAAATCTTTTTACAACATCTGGTTTGCTGTATATATATCTAAAGTTTACAATTTGATATTTGTCGCTTTCAATTTCTGTATCTGTTGGGTTAATTTCTCGATCGACATAAACAATTCTTGATAATAAAAATTTGGTTCCAACATCTCTAAGTGTATTTCTTCTGAATTGAATGTTTACAAATGGAGAGATTGTATTATAACTTAATTCTGGAGCGTAATGAAAGTTGCTACCACTAATTCCGTAACGAATTTTATAGATTTTAGATTTTTCGAAAAAGTGATCATATCCTAAAGAAAAAGAACCCGTTAAATTTTCACTTCTAAAAGCGTAATTCGGAGTAATACTAAAATCGAAATTATGTCGAATAATAGCTCTGTTATTAAAGTTAACTCCTAAGATCATTCCATCATATAAATTAAATTTCACATTCGGATTAAAGAAAACTTGATTGAAGTTTGGATCTTCAATGTCTTTTAAAAATCGAAATTGGATAGGTTTGCTAATTATAGCATTATTCGTTTTCTTGTAATTGTTTAAGAAGTTGTATTCTGGGTAAATTTGTTCATAATTTAAAGCTAACTTATCAAAATCACCTGCTTTAATTTTAATCGTTTTTATACTGTCAACATTTGTAACCCAAGTTTTAAATTTTATAGAATCATCTTTAATTCCGTACAATGAAACAGGAGCAGTGATATTACGTTTGTTTTTTATGGTAACTTCTAAGGAATCTTCAAATTTTATTTGTTTTACTTTTTTAATTTTATAGTCAATTTTTTTAGTGGTTTTTACATAATCACCAAAAAACCAATCTAAATTTCTGTCAGTATTTCGTTGTAAAATCTCTTTAAAACTTTCTGAATTTGTTATTCGTAATGATTGATTTTTATAAAATTCTTGGAATGATTTTTTTAGAACATCATCACCTAAAAAATCTTGTAAATATTTAAAGCCTAATCCAGCTTTGTATGGACTTACGATTTTTCTATTAAAATTAGATAGAGAATCTGCAGGTGTTGTTAAAGATTGATCAAAGAAACGTCTTGCGCTAAATTGATAAAAGAATGCTTGTTTATCATTTTGCTTTAGTTTAGCAAGATTATAATTTTTAAACCCCCAAATCTTAGAAAATCGTCCGAAAACAGTTACGTCTGGATAATATTTATTGATGTATTCCATCATTAAAAATGTTTCAATACCATCGCAAAGCCAATAATCTTTTCGATTATTCAATAAAAGAACATCGTCAATGTATTTACTAGTTAGAGCTTTAAAAAATCGGATTTCCCATTTAAAGTTTTCTGGATAAGGGCGTAACCAATTAGGAATACCATAAATATCTTTTAAAGAGTTTTTGTTTACTGTATTTCCATCTACTAAAATCTCTGTATGTGGATGAGAACCAATAAAATCTTCTATAAAAGCTATTTGCTTATTTACAATTTCATTTGCTTGTATTAATTCAATGCGTTTATCGAAAATATCTGTTTTTATTTGAGTGTTTTTAGTTTTAAAAACTCTAAATTTTTTACGGTTACTAATACTTAGTATAATGTCTTTCTTTTTCTTACCAACAAGGTAGTAATGATTAAAATTTTCCTTTTCCGTTTTATATTGATATAAATTACTTTCTAGATTTAATGTTTTAGGAATATCAATTTCTAAAGTGTAATCAGTAACATCTTCATAAAGATCGTCCATATTTAAATTACTCATTAACTGCCATCCATTTTCATAAATAGCAGGAACTAAATACCAAAATCGCAAATGATAACCATCATTAGTTCTACCATAACCTGTATAACGAGCTTTTGGGATTTTTAACGTGTATTTAGCTGTTAAAGTAATACTATCTTTAATTGCAAGTGCATTATTTAATTGAATTTGAATAATATCATTTGTTTCGCGAACTTCTTGAAAATCTAATTCTAAATTGTTAGAAGTAATACTATGTACTTTAGAATAACCACGTTCGCTTTCTTCTGAAAAATAATAATCTTTCTTATAATCTTTAATTAATCTTTTTCCTAGCGGAGTGCTATTATCTTTGAAACTATTCCCCCAATTATGTAAATAAATTTCTTCTAAAGGTTGGTTTGAGGTGTTTATGTAAGTTAATTTTTGTTGAATGATAAGTGTATGTTTTAAAGTATCTAAACTAGCAGTAATATGAGAAGAGTTTTCTTGTGCTATAGTATAGAAACAGAATAAGATAGAGGTAATATGTAGTATTTTTTTTATCACTTACATTTAAATAAAAAAACTCGTTGTTTTAAACAACGAGTTGAAGATAAAGTTTATTTTTTAATTAAAATTCAGTTCTACTTTTTTTACCCAAAAAAGATTAGAAATTAGGTTTTAATTGGTATTTAGCGTAGAATTTATTAAAATGTTCAACAGCTTCTTCAGCTGTATCTACAACTCTAAATAGTTTTAAATCATCTGGACTAATATTTCCTTCTTCTAAAAGTGTATTTTCAATCCAATCTAATAAACCACTCCAGAATTTTTTACCAACTAAAACAATTGGAAAACGACCAATTTTATGTGTTTGAATTAATGTGATTGCTTCAAAAAGTTCATCCATTGTTCCAAAACCTCCAGGCATTACAACAAAACCTTGAGAATATTTTACAAACATTACTTTACGAACAAAGAAATAATCAAAGTCTAAACTTTTACCTGGGTCAATCCAAGGATTATCATGTTGTTCAAAAGGTAATTCAATATTTAAACCTACAGAAGTTCCTTTTCCTCTATTTGCTCCTTTATTACCTGCTTCCATAATACCTGGTCCACCACCAGTAATTACTCCAAATCCACTTTGTGTAAGTTGGTAAGCAACTTCTTCAGCTAACTTATAGTATTTATGATCTGGTTTTGTTCTTGCAGATCCAAAAATAGAAACGCATGGTCCAATTTTACTTAATCTTTCATATCCATCTACAAACTCAGCCATAATTTTAAAAATAGCCCAAGAATCGTTTGTTTTTATCTCATTCCATGTTTTTTGTTGAAGTTTCTCACGGATTTTTCTATCGTCGTTTGTCATTTTATCAATTTTTAAAGGACTTGCTAATTTAGTGCTTTTTTTTAGATAAAAAATGCTTTTAAACAAACAAAGGAGAAACATTTGTTTCTCCTTTTGTTTTTGTAAAAAAGATTTCTTTTTCATTACTAACTTTTTTACATTTCCCTTTTCATAACTTTTCCCTTCGCAATTTCCCCGTAAGACGTTTCACAGCAATTTTGTTTTCTTTTTCTAGCAATAATGATTAAACCAAACAAACATTATTATGAGAAATAACTCTTGAAATTTGTTATTTACACCTATACGTTCTGTTTAAGGAAAATTGTTACCCATTTTTTTTACAAAAAGAAGAAAAAAATAGAATAATATTTTTTTGAGTTTAATGAGGTATTAATGAGTAAGTAGTTTTTGATTTCGAGGAATGGGAATTTCTTTAAAAACAAACAAAGAGGAAACATTTGTTTCCCCTTGTGTTTTGTAAAAAAGACTTCTTTTTCAATACTAACTTTTTTACGTTTTCCTTTTCATAACTTTTTTCCATCGTAATTTCCGCGAATAACATTCATAACAATTTATGTTCTTTTTCTAGCAATTATGATTAAACCAAACAAAATGTATATGTTATGAGAAATAACTCTTGAAATTTGTTATTACACCCTTATGTTCATCTTGTTTGAAATTGTTACCCTCTTTTTTTAAAAAAAATAAAAAAAAGTATAAGTAATATGGAAAAAGCTATGATATAGTGTATTGTATAATTCACTTCAAAAGTAGGAGCAGTGTCTCCAATTAAAATAAAAGATGCCCAGTAATAAGGAGATTTTTCTGAAAGTGAATGAGTTTTTAAATACTTTCTTTTGGCATTGTTTAACGCTTCTGATTTGGATTGATGATCTTTTAAGTTACTGTAAAAGTTTGTCATTAACTCTGTAGTGGCAGCATCATTAACTTTCCATAAAGAGGAAACCACCGATTTAGAACCAGAATAAAAGAAACCACGAGCTAAGTTTAAAATACCTTCTCCTTTTTTTAGCTCTCCAACATTGGTTTCACAAGCACTTAAAACAACTAAATCCGCATTGTTTTTATAAGTGTATAATTCATGTAGATTCAAAGAATCTTTGCTAAAATGAATTACAGGTTTTTGGGAAACATCTGCATGAGTTGCTAAATGAATAATTTTAGCATTAGAAGCATTGGTAAAAAAACTATCTTTTGTAACGTCTGCACCTGTAAAGATTGTTCCGTTTAAATTATTATTAATCGAATTGATTTCTTCTGCTGAATATTGTAACGTAGTTAGATTTTTATTCTGGAATTCAATAGGAGCAAACCCAGCAAAATCTTTTTCAGAAACTCTAGAGATGTTATTATTCACATTTAAGAATGACATAGAATAAGCGTAGCTAATATCAGTATCTTCTATTAAAAATTTATTTGAAGTTGTATCAGTAATAAAAGCTTCAAAAGGAATATTCTGAAGATTATCATCTGGAATAATAACAACTTTTTTATTTTGAATTAAATTTTTGATTTCTTCACTTGGGAATAAACTATTGTACAAAGAATTTGCAATCGTATTGTATTGTTGAATCTCTTTTTTGCTATTTAAAGGTTTTGAAATAAGTTTAGAGAATGTTTGTAGTTTGTTTTTGATAGCACTACTTTTTAAAGAAAAAGGAATACTATTGTTTTTGCTGATACATAAACCAATAGAAGTATCTACAGAATTTTCTTCAATATTATTTTGAATAGAATAAGAAATAATAACAGTATTATCGTCTAAATTTTTTTGAACCTCTTGAAGAGAAATTAAGTCCGTTTTACTTTTTAATTGAAAATACTTAGGAAAAACAGTTCGGATTGAATCTTTAAATTGTTGGTAAGAAAACCTAAGATCAAATAGAGAATCTTTTGTGGATTGAATTTCTTTATCAACAAGTTTATATTCTAAGTTTAATATATCTTTTTTAAAGCTTTTGTCTTTATCTAAAATTACTTTAGGAAGCTCTTTGTTTACATTGTTATGATCTATATTTTGAGCTAATAAAAAAGCCTTGTTTTTTTCTAAATAGCTAAAAGCAGATTGATAATCTTGTTTTAAATAATAAATATAAGCTGCGTAATTATAAATTTCAGAAGCATCTTTTCTCCATTGAAACTGAGATTCTGTATTCGTATCATTATCAAGTATAACAGAAATTAAATTATCAAAGTTTTTGATAGAGATAATAGCATCATTAATATATTTTTCTTTTTGATTTGATTGTTCTATTAGAGCTATTAATGTTTTTAAATTGAATTTATAAGTGATTAAAGAACTATTTTTTCTGTTGTTTTTTTGATGTAAAACATCTGGATATATTTTCTTAAACTGTTTATTGTTTGAAGTGTAAAAAAAATCAAAAGCTAAGTACGAGTTTTCTAAAGCTTTTATGTATTTTTTTTTGTTGTAATAAAATTCACTTAAATTTAAATATGCGTTTGCTTTAGTTAACCTTGAATCATCATAACTTAATTTCTTACAATATTCTAGACTTTTTTCCAGAAAGTAGATAGCACTATCTTTTTTATGGGTAATATAATGTTGACCTTGATTTCTAATTATAGTAGAAATAAAGCTTATGTCATTGTAGAGTTTTGCTTCTTTTAAAGCTTCATTATAATAAAAGTTAGCTTTTAAAAAACTGTCCATTATTTTTTTAGAGTACACATTTCCAAAATATAAGTTTACCCTTGTTTTTTTATCTTTTATTTTATTGTTTTTTTCAATAATGCTGTCAGCAATTTTTAAAAAGATAATAGATTTTTTAATATGGTTAATATTTAAGGTGAAGTTAGAATTTTGAGAAGCATTAAAGCAATGTTTAACAATATTAGTGGGGGTACTACATTTAAGTAAAATATTAATCCCTTTTTCATAATAATTGATTGATTTGCTATAGTCTCCTTGCAGATAAAAACACCTGCCTAGATAACAAAAAGCTTGTCCCTTTCTTTTTTTGTCATAATTTAAAAGAGAAGCCTCACTGAAGAGTTTTATGGCATTTTCTAAATTATTGTTTTTAATATGAAAATACCCCAATTGCATTAATAATAAATGATAAGATTTATGTCTTTTATTTATTAGTTTGTACTGAACAGTAGCGTATTTTATAGCTAAAGAAATGTTATTTTTCTTATAAAAATATTTAAAAATAATAGAAGAAGTCTTTATTAATTGGGTGCTATCTTTTCTTAATGTAAAAAGAATACTATCAGCTTTTTTTTCATTAAAAAAAGTACTATCATTTTTAGTAGAAACTTGTCCTTCTACACAAAAAGGTAGAAGAACAATAAAAAATATAAATAAAATTAAATGCTTTTTATTATTTGACGATGACATCAATGTTTTTATCATTATCATTATCATTATCATTATCATTACACTCTTGGTCATAATTTTCAGTAAATTGGCAATCATATGATAAAGAATAAGATACGATAAAAGAATCATTGAAAGATCGTGGTAAAATAATATTTTGTTTTCCAACTAGATCTAAAATTAATTCATCATCATCATTGTTTTTATCATCATTATCATCATCATCGTTTGGTCCAGCTGGTCTACCATAAGACCATATTTCACAATCGGAGCAATTTCTAGAAATTTTTATGAGAGCACCTTGGATCTTTGACTTAATTTCAGGTTTTGAATCGTAAAAATTGTCAACTGCTTTATATTTTTGAAGATTAGATAAACCTTTTTTAAAACAGAATTTTACACAGTTATAAATTAGTAGTGTATTCTTGTCACTTTGATCTTCTGAAATAATCCCATCAGTTGTAAAACTATTTTCTCTACCCACTAACTCAAGTTCTGGTTCAATAATTTCGTCTAAATTTTCATTATCATTACAGCTAAAAGCTAATATTAAGATAGAAAATATTACGGCTAACTTTAAATAATTAAATAATTTCATAGTGTTTTTGTTTTTATATATTTCCCCTTTGTTTAAAAAACATAAAATTGTTACCCGCGCAAAAGTATAAAAATTTTATTTCCCTCTATTTATTAGTTTTTTAGAAATAAAAACAAGAAGAAATAAACTTACAAATCCTAGGAAAACCCAATATATGAAGTTATTATTTTCAAAAGTAGGAGCAGTGTCTCCAATTAAAATAAAAGATGCCCAGTAATAAGGAGATTTTTCTGAAAGTGAATGAGTTTTTAAATACTTTCTTTTGGCATTGTTTAACGCTTCTGATTTGGATTGATGATCTTTTAAGTTACTGTAAAAGTTTGTCATTAACTCTGTAGTGGCCGCATCATTAACTTTCCATAAAGAGGAAACCACCGATTTAGAACCAGAATAAAAGAAACTACGAGCTAAGTTTAAAATACCTTCTCCTTTTTTTAGCTCTCCAACATTGGTTTCACAAGCACTTAAAACAACTAAATCCGCATTGTTTTTATAAGTGTATAATTCATGTAGATTCAAAGAATCTTTGCTAAAATGAATTACAGGTTTTTTGGAAACATCTGCATGAGTTGCTAAATGAATAATTTTAGCATTAGAAGCATTGGTGAAAAAACTATCTTTAGTAACATCTGCACCTGTAAAGATTGTTCCGTTTAAATTATCATTAATCGAATTAATTTCTTCTGCGGAATATTGTAATGTAGCAAGGTTTTTATTCTGGAATTCAATAGGAGCAAAGCCAGCAAAATCTTTTTCAGAAACTCTAGAGATATTATTGTTTACATTTAAGAATGACATAGAATAAGCGTAGCTAACATCAGTATCTTCTATTAAAAATCTATTTGAAGTCGTATCAGTAACAAAAGCTTCAAAAGGAATATTCTGAAGATTATCATCTGGGATAATAACAACTTTCTTATTTTGAATTAAATTCTTGATTTCTTCACTTGGGAATAAACTATTGTACAAAGAATTTCCAATCGTATTGTATTGTTGAACTTCTTTTTTGCTATTTAAAGGTTTAGAAATAAGTTGACGGTAAAGATGTAAATCCTCTTTTAATTTCTTGATATTTGGAATAGAAAAAGGAATAGTTTTATCTTTTGCGATGAGTAAACCAGAAGAAATATTAATAGCTGTGGTTTCGTTATTTTGAATAGCATAAGAAACAATTACAGTTTTATCATTTATTTGTTGTCGAACATTTTGTAAAGAAGTTAGTTTTACTTTAGCCTTACTTTCAAAATGTTGTGGATAAACTTTTTGTATAGAATCTTTAAAGTTTTGATAAGCGAATTTTAGATCAAACAAAGAATCTTTTAGTTGTTTTGTTTCAGTGTTTGAAACTTGATTTTCTAACTGTAAAATTTGCTTTTTATAGTGTAATTCTTCATTAACAATATGATTAGGTAAGTTTAAAGAATAGTTATTGTCATTTATACTTTGGGTAAGTAAAAAGGCTTTATTTTTCTCTAAGTATTGAAACTGTAAATTATCATCACCTAATAATTTTGCCGCATATATACCATAATTATAAATTTTTGATACATCATTACGCCAAGAAAATTGAGTGCTAGCTTCTGTACTGTCTTCTAAGATGATTTCTATAAGCTGATCACTAATATTAACCGTTTCAATAATTTGTGTTAAGTATCTTGAATCTTTGTTTTCTAAATACAATCGATTTAAAATCTTAATTTTTGTATATAAAGCCTTTAAAATATTAGATCTTCTATTGGTTTTAATAAGTTTGATCTTTTCAGGAATAGCATTATGAGTATTAAAGCTTAAACTTAAAGAGTTATTAATGTTTTTTAAACTCTCATTATAGTTTTCCTCTATTAAATAAAATTCAGATAAGTTTCTGTGACTTTCAGCTTTAACAATTGTGTCGTAAGCTGAAAGTGAAGGGTTTTTATTTATACTTTTAATTAAATAATATTTAGAACTATCTTTATTGTTTTTTAATAAAAACTCTCCATAATTCATGTAGTTTAAATAAATAAAGAAATTATTTCTATTTAGTATAGCCTTTTTAATAGCTAAAGAATAATAAAATTTAGCTTTATTATAATTAGATATTTGTGGTTTAGCATATAAGTTAGCTAAATTTGTATAAATATTATTTATTAGACTTCTTTTTATCTTTTTAGGATTAGCTTTTATTAAACTATCTGCATAAATAAGATATCTTATTCCAATTTTAATTTTTGATTTTTCATCAATGAAGTTACTTGAAGCGGACATGTTTATACACTGGGCTACAATACTTGATTTTTTGCCTTCCTTTTTTAATATTTTTATTCCCTTTTCAAAATAATCAATTGATTTTTTTAGATCACCAAGATACTGATAACATGTCCCTAACTGACAAAGAGCTTGTCCCTTTTTTTTGATGTATAAATTTAGATTAGAAGCTTTTTTAAAATGTATTATTGCGTTATCTACTTCATTATTATATAGTTTGAATAGGCCTAAAAGATATAATGAGTTATGATATTCCTTACTTTTTATGTTGTTTTTTTCAAATAATTTTACACTTTTTTCTGAATAGTTTATTGCAGATTTTAAATCTTTAATACGATAAAAAAAACGACTAAAGAGAGAGGTTTTTAAAGCTTTTATTTCTTCAGATTTATAATTATTTGATAAAATACTATCTGTTTTTTTAACATTAAGACTATAGTGTTTGTTGTATTCAAAAATATCCTTAGCAGAATTGAATTGAGAAAAAATCTTAAAATTAGTGAATATTAAAAATAAGATCAAAATTGAGATTTTGATCTTATATGATTTTTTTAAAATAAGTTTTTTAAATTCCGAAAATACTAGGTACATAATCGAAGTTTCCATCATCGTTAGAGCATTCTATATTTTTTACATAATAAGAAAAACTAATAGCTACTTCAGTGTTTGGTATATCTAGGTCTTCATCTAAAGTCGTAGCGTTTTCAGTACCATGTATTCTCTTCCTAACTTTAATACCAGCTTTATTATAATATCGATAAAGAGTTTTAATTAATATTAAGTTATTAGATTTTAAATAATGTTGAATTGATTCTGTAGCTTTTTCAGGTGTATAATAATTTATTTCAACACAAAATTCATAAGTTACAGTACTTTTAATATTTTTTATGCTCTTGTAGCTGTCTGTATTGTTGTTATCAATACTACTCGTAAAACTAAAAACAAGCAAACACTAATAAAGCTAAAATTGTTCAATTAACTTATTGTGATTATTTCATAATATTTTGTTTTTGTATATATTCGTTGTCCCCTTGTTTATAAAACTTTAAAATGTTACCCGCGCAAAAGTATAAAATTTTATTTTTGCGTATCAGATTGTAAAAATGGATAGTAGTTTATATTTAAATGCGCTTGTTGAAGGAGATTCAAGAATTATCTCAAAAATTTATAGTACTAATTTTACCCAAGTAAAACGATTTATACTTCAAAATAGAGGAGGAGTAGAAGATGCTGAAGATGTTTTCCAAAAAGCGTTATTGCAAATTGCAGTTCGTCATAAAAAAGAAGGCATAGAAATTAATAGTAGTTTCGATGCTTATTTGTTTACTGTTTGTAAAAATTTATGGCGAAGAGAATTAAATAGTAAAAAAAATAGGGTAACAAATCAGGAGGTAATTGAACTAGTAAGTGAAGCTAAAGATAATGCAAACGCTTTAGTGGAACAAAAACGACACGAGTTGTTTTTAGAAAAACTAAATCTGATTTCAGATAATTGTAAGAAAATACTATCACTTTTCTTTGCTAAAGTACCCTATGCTGAGATTGTTGAAAGTACAGAATACAATTCTGAAACAGTAGTAAGACAGCGAGTATTTAAATGCAAAAAGAAATTAACCGACCTAATTAAAGGAGATAAAAGATATCTCACGTTACAAGAATTATGAATTTAGAAGACGATATATTAATAGAACGTTTTTTAAGAAATGAGCTTTCAGAAGAAGAAAAGTTGAGTTTCTTAAAACGTTTAGAAGATGATCTCAATTTTAAAGAGCATTATCTTCTAGAAAAACAATTGTTCGAATCTTTAAATGAAGAAAGTTGGAGTTTTATTGATAATGTTGATGATGCTGAAGTTAAAGAGTATGAAGAATTATACAATAGTGCAGAAGTAAAAGCGATTAGAGAAGCAATTAAAGGAGTTGCTAAAACGAAAACGACAAATAATAGAAGTAAAGTTATAGCATTAGTTTCTGGTTTTGCTGCTGCAATTATTTTCATTTTAGCATCAAATATTTTTCTTAAAGAAACCGTAGATGCAGAAACTTTATATGCTAATCATATTCAACTAGAAAAATTACCATCATTTGTTACTAGAAGCGAAACTGAGAATGCAAAATTAATTGATGCAGAGATATTGTTTAAAGCGAAACGATATGAAGATGCTCTAGCAATTTTTTCTATTGAATTAGAAGAAAATAAAAAGAGCGCTGTTTTTATTTATAAAGCACTTTCTGAAATTGAATTGAAAAAGTTCGATGAAGCCAAAAATACTTTAAAAACATTAATTAATAGTGATTTAATAGATGCGGAAAAAGGACAATGGTATTTAGGTTTGTTGTATTTAAAATCGAATAATAAAAAAGAAGCTAAGAAAGTATTCAAGAAAATAACGAAAGAGAAATTATATAAAGCAAAAGAAGCCGAAGATATTTTAGATAAAATGTAAAAAAAGGAGAGTTTTAAACTCTCCTTTTTTATGTATAGTTTCTCCTTTGAAAGTAGTATTAAATTGCATTTTAGTGTACTGTTAAATTAGTAGATTAATTGCAATCTAATTTTTCTCTTATTGATAACTTGAAAAATTATGAAATAGTATTTTCTGATGAAGAAAAATAAAAAAGAGCCAAAACGAATTCATTTTGGCTCTGATAATAATAAGAATATATATGTTATTCTAATTCTATACTAACACAAACACCAGGAAGCCCAGCACCTCTTGATTCACAAATATGCATTGGATCACAGTACCCACCTATATTTTTACAATATCTAATTGGTCCGAAACCACCGTTAATAGTTTTTTGTTCTACTTTGTTTAAAGCTTTACCTAGATTTAAAATTGATTTTTTCATAATATTAAAATTAAAAATAATTAAATCCTCGAATATTTTAAGACACTCAAGGTTCATGTCTATTTTCGCGATAAATATTTTTATTTTAATTCAGCAATCTTTAAGATGTAATTTGAAACTAAATTCATAGCTATTAGATTCAAGCAATTTGTAAATGAAAATATTCACTGTGAATATAATAAAAAAAAATTAAAGTACTATTTATTGTCAGGATAATGATAAACCCCAAAAGTGTTATTATTTATCACTAATGGGGTTAAAACTTTTTATTAAATGGTAATAATATTAAAGTTCTTTCTTTAAAAATTTAGCGGTGTAACTTTCTTTATGTTTTGCTACTTTTTCTGGAGTTCCGGTGACAAGAATTTGTCCGCCTCCTTTTCCGCCTTCCATACCAACATCTATAATATGATCAGCCAATTTTATAACATCTAGGTTGTGTTCAATAATTAAAACAGTATTTCCTTTTTCTACAAGTTTATTTAAAACTTCCATTAAAACACGAATATCTTCAAAGTGTAAACCAGTTGTAGGTTCATCTAAAATATAAAAGGTATTTCCAGTATCTCGTTTAGAAAGTTCAGATGCTAGTTTAATACGTTGAGCTTCTCCTCCAGATAAAGTAGTAGATTGTTGCCCAAGTGTTATATAACCTAAACCAACATCTTGAATGGTTTTTAATTTTCTATAAATTTTAGGAATGTGTTCAAAAAATGCAACAGCTTCGTTAATGGTCATTTCTAATACATCGGAAATTGATTTTCCTTTATAACGAATTTCTAAAGTTTCTCTGTTGAAACGTTTTCCTTGACAAGTTTCACATTCTACATGAACGTCGGGTAAAAAATTCATTTCAATTACTCGTAAACCACCACCTTGACAAGTTTCACATCGTCCACCTTTTACATTAAAACTGAAACGCCCTGGTTTATAACCTCGAATAGAAGCTTCAGGTGTTTTAGCAAATAAACTACGGATTTCACTAAATACTCCTGTATAGGTGGCAGGATTTGAACGTGGCGTTCTACCAATTGGAGATTGATCAATATCAATTACTTTATCCACATGCTCTAATCCTTTAATACTTTTATAAGGCATTGGTTTTTTTACACCTCTATAAATATGAGCATTTAAAATAGGGTATAGAGTTTCGTTAATTAAAGTAGATTTTCCACTTCCAGAAACACCAGTAACACAAATCATTTTTCCCAGAGGAAATTCTACTGATACATCTTTTAAGTTGTTTCCAGAAGCACCAGTTAATTTTATTTTATTTCCATTTCCTTTTCTTCGTTCTTTAGGAACTTCAATACTTTTTCGTTTTGCTATATAATCTGCAGTTAAAGTTTGTTGTTTAGTTAAATCTTCAAATGATCCTTTACTTACAATTTCACCTCCATGTCTTCCTGCGCCAGGACCAATATCTAAAACATAATCGGCATGTTTTATCATGTCTTCATCATGTTCTACAACTAAAACTGAATTACCAACATCTCTAAGTTTTATTAAAGAATCAATTAATTTCTGATTGTCACGTTGATGTAAACCAATACTTGGTTCATCTAAAATATAAAGTACACCGACTAATTGAGACCCGATTTGAGTTGCTAAACGAATACGTTGCGCTTCGCCACCAGATAAAGATTTTGAAGTTCGATCTAAGGTTAAATAATCTAAACCAACATCTAATAAAAACTGAATTCGAGTACGAATTTCTTTTAAAATCTCTGAAGCGATTTTTAATTGCTTAGCACTTAATTTATCTTCAATATTGGTGAACCAATTAGCTAACTCGCTAACATCCATTTGTGCTAAATTACTAATGTTTTTGTCTGTGATTTTAAAGTTTAAAGCTTCTTTTTTTAATCGTTTGCCTTCACAACTTGTACATTTTACTTCATCCATAAATCCTTTCGCCCATCTTTTGATAGATGAACTGTCGGAGTTTTTATATTGATTGGTAATGAATGAAATGATTCCTTCAAAGTCGATATCGTAACTACGTGTAACTCCAGCTGTTTTAGATTGAATTTTAAAACTCTCTTTCCCTCCATTTAAAATAACATATACTGCTTCTTCAGGAATTTTATTGATAGGATCTGTCAGTTTAAACTTGTAGCGCTCTGCTATATTCTGAAGTTGTTTGAAAATCCAGCTATTTTTTTGTTCACCTAGTGGAACAATTCCTCCATTTTTAATGGAAATAGAATCGTCAGGTATTACTTTTTTAAGATTAACTTCATTGTTAATTCCAAGACCATTACATTTTTCGCAAGCTCCTTTCGGAGAGTTAAATGAAAAAGTATTTGGTTCTGGATTTGGATATGCAATTCCAGTAGTAGGACACATGAGTTCTCTACTGAAGTATCGAGGTTTTACATCATCAACATCAATAACCATTAAAATATTATTTCCTGTGTAAAGGGCAGTTTTAATGGTTTCTTCTAATCTTTTATCAGCTTCATTGTTTACAACAAGTCGATCTATAACTACTTCTATATCGTGAGTTTTATAACGATCGAGTTTCATGCCCTTTTCTATTTCTTTGATTTCTCCATCAACACGAACTCGAACAAAACCTTGTTTAGATATTTGTTCAAATAATTCACGATAATGTCCTTTTCTAGATTTAATTAAAGGAGCAAGAATAGCAATTCGTTTATTCTCAAAATCGTTTAGAATTAATTCCTTAATTTGATCATCAGAATAACTAACCATTTTCTCTCCTGTGTTATAAGAGTAAGCATCAGAAGCTCTCGAAAACAAAAGTCGGAGAAAATCATAGATTTCTGTAATTGTTCCTACAGTAGAACGCGGACTTTTATTTGTTGTTTTTTGTTCTATTGAAATTACAGGAGATAATCCGTCAATTTTATCAACATCAGGTCGTTCTAATCCACCTAAAAATTGTCGTGCATAAGCAGAAAAAGTTTCAATATATCTACGCTGTCCTTCAGCATATATAGTATCAAAAGCTAGTGAAGATTTTCCGCTACCGCTCAAACCAGTAATTACAACTAGTTTTTCACGAGGAATTTTAATATCTATATTCTTTAAGTTATGAGCTCTGGCTCCGTAAACTTCAATGAATTCTTGTTCTTTCAAAGTAATATATTTGACAAAAAGCAAATTTACTGAATACAAACTGATTTTTAAATTGATATTGATAACAAATAAAATTCGATGTATCTTGCGTTAAATAATAAATGTAATGGTTGATTCAATACGACATTTTTTTGAACGATATGGTTTTGATGTGTCTTCTAGGTTAGGAGATAGGCTAGGAATGCGAGTAGTAAATGTTCGTTTGTTTTTTATTTACTTTTCATTTGTAACAGTTGGTTTATCTTTTGGTTTGTATTTGGTGTTAGCTTTTATTCTAAAATTGAAAGATAAAATTTATACTAAAAGAACTTCAGTATTCGATTTATGATACGATTTGTTTTAAAATCTCGTCTTTATAAAGCTTTCTTCTTTACAGGATTAATTTTCGCTATTGGAGTTTTAAGTTATTTGTTTTTATTTGATTATTCTTTTGTTGATGCATTTTATATGACAGTAATAACAATAACAACTGTTGGCTTTGGAGAGGTTCATCCTTTTTCTACAGAAGAGAAATTATTTACTACATTTTTAATTTTATCAAGCTTATTTACTTTTGGATATGCAGTGTCTTCTTTTTCTGAATATTTAATAAGTGGAGACTTTTTTCAACGACTTAAAATAAAAAGAGTGCAAAAACAGATTGAACAATTAGAAGGACATACTATTGTATGTGGTTTTGGAAGAAATGGGAAACAGGCTTTAGTCAAATTAAAAAGCTATAACAGAAAAGTTGTAATAATAGAAAAAGATAAAGAGCTTATTAAGCATTTAGATGAAAATCGTGTTTTAAATGTAGAAGGAGATGCGACTTCAGATGAAACTTTACTTAAAGCTGGAATTAAAAAAGCAAAATATTTAATCACAGCATTACCTTCTGATGCAGACAATTTGTTTGTGGTTTTAACAGCTAGTCAGCTTAATAAAGAATGTAAAATTATAAGTAGAGCATCTAAAGAAACAACGTACAGTAAATTAAAAATTGCTGGAGCTCATAATGTTATAATGCCAGATAAGTTAGGTGGTGCACATATGGCTTCATTAGTTGTAACTCCTGATGTTATTGAGTTTGTAGATAGATTAACTATTGAAGGAGACACAACTGCTAATTTAGAAGAAATAGCAATTAACGATTTGCCTAAAGAATATTTAAATAAAACAATTTTAGATTTAGATCTTAGAAAAAAAACAGGTTGTACTGTAATAGGCTATAAAACTTTAAATAATGAATACATAATTAATCCAGACGCTTCTTTAAAATTAGAAACAGACGGAAATTTAATAGTATTAGGAAGACCTGAACAAATCAATAAATTAAGGGAGTTGTTTTAATCAATAAAAAATCATTATTTCTTTTTACTTGAAACAATAAAAATAGTTTTAACGAGAAAAACTTGTTAAAAGATCAGTTTTTTAAGATATTGCGACCTACTAATTCAACAAAACTATATATTTACACATGATGAATAAAAAACTAACGGCATTACTATTGGGGTTGATGCCGATGCTAACTTTCGCCCAGGAGAAAGGTTTAGACCAAAAAATAGATGAGGCGTTTCAACCAATTTCTAATTTCTTTAGTGATATTATCTTTTTCGATATTGCAGGGACACCTTTTGTTTTAATATTACTTGTTTTTAGTGCTGCATTTTTTACAATTTATTTTGGTTTTCCTAATATACGTCACTTTTTTACAGCAATTAATGTTGTTAGAGGAAAGTATGATGATGTTGATAAGGCTGTAGTAGAAGAAGCTTATGGTGATTCAACTCCAGGAGGAGATTCTATAGAAACGATTAGAGATGAAAGTAAAGAAGGAGAGGTAACTCACTTCCAAGCTCTAGCAACTGCAGTATCAGGAACTGTAGGTAATGGAAATATTGCAGGTGTTGCTTTAGCAATCGCTTTGGGTGGTCCAGGTGCTACATTCTGGATGATCGTTTGTGGTTTATTAGGAATGTCAACAAAGTTTGTTGAATGTACTTTAGGTGTACAGTACAGAGATGTAGATGAAGAAGGAACTGTATACGGAGGACCAATGTATTACTTATCTAAAGGTCTAAAAGAAAAAGGGTTTGAAACATTAGGTAAAATTACTGCTGTATTATTTGCAATTTTCTGTATTGGAGGTTCTTTTGGTGGAGGTAATGCTGCACAATCGAATCAAGCAACAGTAGTTATTAAAAAATTAATGAATTTAGAAAGTTCAAGTGCTGGAGCAATTATTGGTTTAGTATTAGCTTTAGTAGTTGGTATCATTATTATTGGAGGTATTAAACGTATTGCAACTGTAACTGAAAAAGTAGTACCATTTATGGCTTTACTTTACTTATTAGCATGTTTGTATATTTTAGGAGCTAATTTTAGTTTAGTTGATGATGCTATAAGTTTAATTTTTAGAGAGGCTTTTAATCCAACAGCTATTGGAGTTGGAGGTGTTATTGGAGTTTTACTCGTAGGATTCAAAAGAGCGGCTTTCTCTAATGAAGCGGGAGCAGGTTCAGCATCCATTGCTCACTCTGCTGTGAAAACTAAGTATTCTGCATCTGAAGGTTTAGTAGCATTATTAGAGCCATTTATTGATACGGTTGTAATTTGTACAATGACTGCGTTAGTTATTATTATTTTCAACTTTGGAGGAGAGTTTTCTTATGGAGGAGACGGAACAGGTGGAGTTTTAATTGACGGAGTTAGAGTAGAAGGTGCCGGTATTACAGCTTCGGCTTTTGCTAAATATATTCCATTCTCTGATTGGTTCTTAACTATCGCAGTAGTATTATTTGCTGTATCAACTATGATTTCTTGGTCTTATTATGGATTACAATCTTGGAAATTCTTATTTGGTAGAGGAAAGAAAGCTGATTTAACATACAAGATTTTATTCTTAACTTTCGTGGTAATTGGAGCAGCTGCAAGTATGGGGTCTATTTGGGCATTCTCAGATGCAATGATCTTTGCTATGGTATTCCCTAATATGGTAGGATTATATTTCTTAATGCCTGTTGTTAAGAAACAATTAAAAAGATATTTAGACGCTATCAAAGGATAGTGAATAAAATTATCATATGAAAAATTTCAAATCCCATTTCTGGTATTCTAAAAGCCAAAGAAATGGGATTTTATTTTTGGCTTTATTAATCATATTATTTCAATTATTATATTTTTTTATTGATGTTTCTCCTGAATCAGAACTTCCAATAAATACAGAAGAGATAGTAATGTTGCAGTCAGAAATAGATAGTTTAAGAAAAGAAAAAGAAGAAAAGCTAAATAAAATATATCCGTTTAATCCAAATTATATTTCAGATTTTAAAGGGGAGAAATTGGGTATGTCTTTAGAAGAGATTGATAGATTACATGCATTTCGTAAACAGAATAAGTTTGTGAATTCTGCATCAGAATTTCAAAATGTTACTAAAGTTTCTGATAGTCTATTAAATGTAATTTCGCCATATTTTAAATTTCCAGATTGGGTTGTTAAAAAGCAAAAACATAAATTAAAACAAACTTTAACTACACCTGTTATTGTAGAAGATAATCAGACTACTAAGAAAGAGATTTCTACAAATGATATCAATAAAGCTAGTGTAAATGATTTTACTATTGTAGATGGGGTAGGAGAAGTAATTTCTACAAGAATTATTAAGTATCGTTCTAAATTAAAAGGATTTAGTTTTAAAGATCAACTTTATGAAGTTTGGGGTTTAGAAAAAGAACTTGCTGATGAAATATTAAAAGCTTTTGTAATTCAAGAAAAACCTAACATTGAGAAAATCAATGTTAACACTGCATCATTCAAGGAAATACTTAATTTACCTTATATAGATTATAACTTATGTAAGAAAATTTTTGATTATCGAGATGAAGTTGCTGAACTCCAAGATATAAAAGAATTAAGAAATATTAAAGATTTTCCTCAAAACAAATACGACAGAATAGTCTTATATTTGAAAGCAAAATAACAAACAACAAACTTAATTAAAACTTATTTACAGTATGTACTTTACTGAAGAACATGAATCATTTCGTAAAAGTTTCAGAGATTTTTTACAGAAAGAAGTAGTTCCTCATATCGAGAAATGGGAGGAAACCGGTACTATAGATCGCTTTATTTGGGAAAAATTTGGTGAAATGGGATATTTCGGTTTATATCAACCTGAAGAATATGGTGGATTAGATCTTGATTTATTTTATACAATTATATTTTTAGAAGAATTACAAAGAATTAATTCTGGTGGTTTTGCTGCTGCTATGTGGGCTCATGCTTATTTGGCAATGACACATCTTAAAAAAGAAGGAGATCATAGAATTAAAACAGAATATTTAGCTCCAAGTATTGAGGGAAAGAAAATAGGTTGTTTATGTATCACAGAACCTTTTGGAGGAAGTGATGTTGCAGGTATGAGAACTACTGCAGTTAAAGATGGTGATAATTATGTGTTAAATGGTTCTAAAACATTTATCACTAATGGGGTTTATTCAGATTATCTTATAGTTGCAGCTAAAACTAATCCTGAAGACAAATATAAAGGAATGAGTATTTTCCTTGTAGATAGAGATACAAAAGGAGTTTCATCTACGAAACTAAATAAATTAGGTTGGAGAGCATCAGATACTGGTGAAATAGCTTTCGATAATGTAGTTATTCCAAAAGAAAACTTAATGGGTGAAGAAGGAAAAGGTTTTCCTTATATCATGCAGCATTTTGCATTAGAACGATTAATTATGGGAGTTAACGCACATGCAAGAGCAGATTATGCTTTAGAATATGTGTTAGAGTATATGAACGAACGTGAAGCTTTTGGTAAAAAAATCAACGAATTTCAGGCATTAAGACATAAAGTTGCAGAAATGGCATCTAAAGTTGATATGTGTAAAGAATATAATTACTCAATTACTAAAAGATTAAACGATGGAACTTATGTAGTAAAAGAAGCAAGTATGAGTAAATTACTATCAACAAAATTTGCAGATGAAGTAATTTATGATGCTTTACAGTTGTTAGGAGGTTATGGTTATATGGAAGATTATCCTCTTGCTAGAATGTTTAGAGATAGTAGATTAGGACCTATAGGAGGTGGTACTTCTGAAATATTAAAAGAAATAATAGCTAAAATGATTATTGATAAAAAAGAATATAAACCAGCAACATAATTTTTGTTGTTTTAAAATATAAAAGAGGATGTTTATGCATCCTTTTTTTTGTGTTTATTTTTTGCTGAAATTGTTTTTTAAAGGTTTGTGTATTGTTAATTATTGAATTTATTAACACGAAATCGATTTCGTTTCTAAACCGATTTCGTAATCTGAATTTCATTAAATAAATTGAAGCAAACAAATAAACCTAGTAAAAATGAAAACCCTTTTAAAACTTTTGTTAATTCTATTGTTTATCAATTTTTCTTGTTCAGATAATCAAGCAGAAGTAACACCGATTGAAGATGAAACTTCAAAGTTAAATGATACAGATAATAATATTTCAGCCCGACAAGGATTGAAACCAATTGGAACAGGAGTAATGATGCAAGCTTTCTATTGGGATGTTCCAGCAGGAGGGACTTGGTGGGAAAAAGTAGAAAGTAAAGTTCAAAGTTGGAGTAATGCTGGAATAGATGCTATCTGGTTACCTCCTGTGTCTAAAGCTCAAAACGGAGCTTTTTCTATGGGATATGATCCTTTTGATTATTACGATTTCGGAGAATATGATCAAATGGGAAGTATAGAAACACGGTTTGGATCGAAGTCAGAACTTCAAAGTTTAATCAGTGAAGCACATAATGCAAAATTAAGTGTAATAGCAGATATTGTAATTAACCATAATAGTGGAGGAGAATTAGAAGATAATCCATATACAGGTACGCCTTATTATACAGATTTTAATCCAAAATCTGGGAAATTTTTCAGGAGTAACAGTGATTTTCATCCTAATGCAAATTGTAATAGTGATTCAGGAGTATTTGGCGGCTTTCCAGATTTAAGTCATTGTCAGCCTTATGTGCAAGATTGGTTATGGAAAAGATCTAATAGTGTGGCGAAATATTATAAAAATGTTATGGGATTTGATGGTTGGAGATTCGATTATGTAAAAGGTTTTGAACCTTGGGTAGTAAGAGAATGGAAAAATGCTGTTGGAGGTTTTTCTGTTGGTGAATATTGGGATGGAAATGCAGGGACTTTAGACTGGTGGTCTAGTGAAGCTCAAGTATCTGCTTTCGATTTTGCTTGTTATTACAGAATGAGAGATGCATTTCAAGGAAATAATTTAAATAGATTAAATGATGATATGCTTTGGAAAAGAAATTCTAGTAAAGCAGTAACGTTTGTGGCTAATCATGATACAGATGAAATATATAACGGTAAACTTTTAGCTTATGCTTACATTTTAACACACGAAGGATATCCTACTATTTTTTATAGAGATTATGAAGAATGGTTAAATAAATCCAAATTAAATAATTTAATTTGGATTCATAATAATCTTGCTGGAGGTAATACATCTATTCTTCATGTAGATAACGATGAATATATAGCGAGAAGAAATGGTTATAATAATGCAGGTTTAGTAGTTTATATAAATAATTCCGATTCTTGGAAAGAAAGATGGATAGAAACTAATTGGTCTAATACAAGAATTAAAGATTATACAGGTCACTCAAGTTGGGAACCAGTCACTCAAGGAGGAAAATGGGTTAGGATACAAGCCCCGCCTAAAAGTTATACTGTTTGGTCACCAAAATAAATGACTGATTAATTGGAATATATAATATATTATGTATCTTTGCAGTCCGAAAAAATAAGAATATAACTATAAAAATTAGTTAAGCGACTGATTTTTAATTAAAAATATAAAAGAGACGTATGAGAGGAGGTGCAAAAACATGTTAATTATTCCAGTTAAAGAAGGTGAGAATATCGATAGAGCTTTAAAACGTTACAAACGTAAATTCGATCGTACGAAAACAATGAGAAACTTACGTGAGCGTAAGCAATATACAAAACCATCTGTTGCTAAAAGAGCTCAAAAAATTAAAGCTTCTTACATCCAAAGGTTAAGAACGCAAGAAGAAATTGGTTAAGCCAATTTTTACTATAAAAATTTAAGCCCATACATTTTGTGTGGGCTTATTTTTTTATTAAAATGTCTCGTCCTGAAATAGCGTTACACAAATTTGTAACCTTATGAACGACAACATTTACCGCAAACGTACTCAGAAAGATTATACGATGAGTTTTAAACTTTCGGTTGTATCGGAAGTAGAAAAAGGCGAATTAACCTACAAACAAGCTCAACTTAAATATGGGATTCAAGGAAGAAGTACTGTTTTAGTATGGTTGAGAAAATATGGTAACTTTGATTGGACTGATCAAACACCATCTAATATGCCAAAATCACCAGAACAAAAATTATTAGAGTTAGAGCAAAAATTACGTCAATTAGAAAAGCAAAACAATCGTTTAAAAGCTCAAGCAGCAGCATCAGAGAAGAAAGCGATACTGTTTGATATGATGATTGATTTAGCTGAGAAAGAGTATAATATTCCTATTAGAAAAAACTCCAAAACCGAGTAATTGATATGTTTGTTTTACAAAAGAAAGAAAGTATTTCTTCTACCTGTAAATTACTTGGGTTTAGCAGACAGGTCTATTATCAAGCTAACTATAGAGTTAAGAAATCTCAATCAATAGCCAATAAGGTTGTTGAATTGGTTAAGCGTGTAAGAATGGAACAACCAAGGATTGGGACAAGAAAACTGTATTATCTTCTTTCGGAGGAATTAAGCAGTTTAGCTGTTGGAAGAGATCGATTATTTGATATTTTACGAGCTAATAAACTATTGATAAAACGACAAAAGAGTTATCACATTACAACCAACTCTCATCATCGTTTTAGAAAACATACTAATCTTATTGAAAATCTGGAAATAAATAGACCAGAACAAGTATGGGTAGCAGATATTACATATTTAGGCAATCGTAAGAACCCTATGTATTTATCATTAATTACAGATGCATATTCTAAGAAAATCATAGGATATCATTTGGATAAAACTTTAGAAGTAAGCTCAACGGTAAAAGCCTTGGAGATAGCTATGAAAAATAGAGTATATCCAGAGAAGGAACTTATCCATCATTCAGATAGAGGATTGCAGTACTGTAGTAACATCTATCAAAATATTTTATCAAAACATAATATTAAATGTAGTATGACAGAATCATACGATCCATATCAAAATGCGATAGCTGAACGGGTTAATGGAATCTTAAAACAAGAGTTCTTTATTGCTACCACAAATCTAGATATTAAGATAATGAAGAAAATAGTAAAGCAATCAATAACTATTTATAACTCTAAAAGACCGCATTGGTCATGTCATTTTAAAACTCCTAACCAGGCACATCAACAAAATAAAATGAAGATAAAATCATATCGAAAAAAAACATCATCTAAAGCTATAGCTTTAGATGATGTTTAATATATTTAATCAATAAATAACTGTAACGGTTATTTAGGACTAGTCAATATTATTTAAAATTGAGTTTGTTTTATGTTTATTAATGCTTTTTTAGATTATCTGTCTTTTGAGAAAAAATATTCATCTCATACTGTTTTAGCATATAAAACAGATTTACTTGGATTTAAAGATTTTTGCGAAATAGAATTTGATCAAGTAGATTTAGAAACTATTCATTATAATCAAATTAGGAGTTGGATTGTTTCTTTGATCGATGAAGGTGTTTCAAATAGAACCGTAAATAGGAAAATAAGTAGTTTAAAAACATTCTATAAATTTCTTCAAAAAATAGAGGTAATAACAGCTAATCCTCTTTCTAAACATAAATCATTAAAAGTACAGAAGAAAAATGAGATTCCGTTTTCTGTTAAAGAAATGGAAAGTGTCTTTGAAGAATTAAACGATAAAGATTTTGTTTCTCTTAGGGATAAATTAATAGTAGAACTATTTTATTCAACAGGAATGAGAAGAATTGAATTAATTAATGTTAAAATTTGTGATATTAATTTCGATTTTAATACGGTTAAAATTTTAGGAAAAAGAAATAAAGAAAGAATAATTCCTTTATTAACTACTGTAATTCAAACCTTGAGAAAATATTTAATTAAGAGAGAAGAAATAAATGCAAATAATGAACATTTATTACTTACTGAAAAAGGAAATAAAATTTATGAAACTCTTGTTTATCGAGTAATAAATCGCTACTTTAGTAAGGTCTCGACAAAGACTAAAAAGAGTCCGCATATTCTAAGGCACACTTTTGCTACTCAATTACTCAATCAAGGTGCGGATTTGAATTCGGTTAAAGAATTACTAGGACATTCTAGTTTAGCCTCAACCCAAGTTTATACTCATAATAACTTGGAACAATTAAAACAAGTGTTTAACAAAGCTCATCCTAGGAGCAAAAAAAAAGACTGAAGATTATGAAGGTATTCACACAATCCGTAAATTTTAAAGTAGATGGAGATTTAATTAATTTCATTCAGAAGAAAGTGGGAGGTTTAGAAAAGTTCCACGATAAGATAGTTGATGCGGAAGTTTTCTTGAAAGTTCAAAAAACTAGTGATAAAGAAAATAAATTTACAGAGATTAAAATAAATATTCCAGGTAACGAATTAATCGTAAAAAAGATGAATAAAACCTTTGAAGAAGGTGTCAGTCTTGGTGTTGAGTCATTAAAAAGACAATTAAGAAAGTCAAAAGAAAAAAAAAGAGTATCTTTGGAACTATAAAAAGTTTATAAAAAAAATGCAAAAAGTTTTATAAATTCAAAATTACTTTTTAAATTTGCAGTCCGTTAGAAATAACGGATTGTTTTTTTAAACAAAAAGCCGATATAGCTCAGCTGGCTAGAGCAGCTGATTTGTAATCAGCAGGTCGTGGGTTCGAGTCCCTCTATCGGCTCAAAAAGAAACAAAAGTTCATTAAAATATTATTTAAGATTTAAAGGGGAGATTCCAGAGCGGCCAAATGGGACGGACTGTAACTCCGTTGTCTTTCGACTTCGCAGGTTCGAATCCTGCTCTCCCCACAAAATCTTGTTTTTTTGCGGGAGTAGCTCAGTTGGTAGAGCGTCAGCCTTCCAAGCTGAATGTCGCCGGTTCGAACCCGGTCTCCCGCTCAAAATCATTTGCGATTTTGTTTTTTTTGAAATTTGATTGAAAGAAAACTAAAACAGTAAATTGTAAATGTGATGCCGGTGTAGCTCAGCTGGTAGAGCGCATCCTTGGTAGGGATGAGGTCACGGGTTCAAGTCCCGTCATTGGCTCAATAAAAAAAAGAGTTTAAGATAACACTAAATATATTTAACTAAGAATTAAAATTAATAATCATGGCAAAAGCAACTTACGATCGTTCAAAGCCACACTTAAATGTTGGAACTATCGGTCACGTAGATCACGGTAAGACTACATTAACAGCTGCTATTACAAAAGTATTAGCAGACGCAGGATATTCAGAGAAAAGAGATTTTGATCAAATCGATAACGCTCCGGAAGAGAAGGAAAGAGGTATTACAATTAACTCTTCTCACGTAGAGTATGCAACTGCAAACCGTCACTACGCACACGTTGACTGTCCAGGTCACGCCGATTATGTAAAGAACATGGTAACTGGTGCTGCTCAAATGGATGGTGCTATCTTAGTAGTTGCGGCTACAGATGGTCCAATGCCACAAACTCGTGAGCATATCTTATTAGGTCGTCAGGTAGGGATTCCACGTATCGTTGTTTTCTTAAACAAAGTTGATATGGTTGATGATGAGGAGTTATTAGAGTTAGTTGAAATGGAAGTTAGAGAATTATTATCTTTCTATGAATATGATGGAGATAATAGTCCTGTAGTTCAAGGATCTGCTTTAGGAGCTTTAAATGGAGAGCAAAAATGGGTTGATACAGTATTAGAGTTAATGGAAGCTGTTGATACTTGGATTGAAGAGCCGCCAAGAGATACTGAAAAAGATTTCTTAATGCCAATTGAAGATGTGTTCTCTATTACAGGTCGTGGTACTGTTGCTACTGGTCGTATTGAAACTGGTATCATCAATTCTGGAGATCCTGTAGAGATTATTGGAATGGGAACTGAAAAGTTAACTTCTACTGTAACAGGAATCGAAATGTTCCGTCAGATTTTAGATAGAGGTGAAGCAGGAGATAATGCTGGTATCTTATTAAGAGGTATTGATAAGAATGATATCAAAAGAGGAATGGTAATTGTTAAGCCAGGTTCTGTAACTCCACACGCTAAGTTTAAAGCTGAGGTTTATATCTTAAAGAAAGAAGAAGGTGGTCGTCACACTCCTTTCCACAATAATTACCGTCCACAGTTCTATGTGCGTACTACTGATGTTACTGGTAATATTGCTTTACCTGATGGTGTAGAAATGGTAATGCCAGGTGATAACTTAACTATTACAGTTGATTTAATCCAACCAATTGCATTAAATATCGGTTTACAGTTTGCTATCCGTGAAGGAGGTAGAACAGTAGGTGCTGGTCAGGTAACTGAAATTTTAGACTAATAATTAATTAGTAATAAAGACTAGAGGCGTCCCAGCCGGGACGTCTTTATAATACGGGTTTAGCTCAGTTGGTAGAGCACTGGTCTCCAAAACCAGGTGTCGGGAGTTCGAGCCTCTCAACCCGTGCAAATTTTATAAGTGATGAACAACTTTATACAATATATTAAAGATTCTTTTGAAGAATTAAGTACTAACATGACTTGGATTTCTCGTGAAGAAGCACAGAAATCTACAGTAGTAGTTGCAGTTTTTACAATTGTTTTTGCTTTAGCTGTAGCGTTTATTGATAAAGTTTTTCAATCTAGTTTAGATAAATTTTTTAATTTATTTTAAGGATGGCTGATTCAGTAATGAAATGGTATGTCGTGAGAGCGATAGGTGGGCAGGAGAATAAAGTCAAGTCTTACATCGAAACAGAGATAGCTAGACATGGATTATCTGATTATGTTAATCAAGTTATCGTTCCTACAGAAAAAGTTGTTCAAATAAGAAATGGTAAGAAAATGAATCGTGAAAGGGTTTATTTTCCAGGTTATATCATGGTTGAAGCAAATTTAGCTGGTGAGGTTCCTCATGTAATTAAATCTGTTACTGGTGTAATAGGTTTTTTAGGTGAAACAAAAGGAGGTGATCCAGTTCCTATGCGTAAATCAGAAGTTAACAGAATGTTAGGTAAAGTTGACGAGTTATCCGTTAATGAAGAAAATGTTGCTATACCATATACAGTAGGAGAAACTGTAAAGGTTGTAGATGGACCTTTTAATGGTTTTGATGGTATAGTTGAGAATGTTAATGAAGAAAAACGTAAGCTTGAAGTAATGGTTAAAATTTTCGGAAGAAAAACACCATTAGAATTAAGCTACATGCAAGTAGAGAAAATATAACTGTTACATATATATTTTATTAAGATGTGTTAGCTTCCAAAATTAATGCATCGTTAAAACTTAAACAATGGCAAAAGAAGTAAGTAAATTAGTTAAACTACAAGTAAGGGGAGGTGCTGCGAATCCATCGCCACCAGTTGGACCCGCTTTAGGTGCTGCCGGAGTTAACATCATGGAGTTCTGTAAACAGTTTAATGCTCGTACACAGGACAAACAAGGTAAAGTATTACCAGTAGTGATTACAGTATATACTGATAAATCATTCGAATTTGTTGTTAAAACTCCACCAGCTGCAGTACAATTACTAGAAGCGGCCAAAATTAAGAAAGGTTCTGGAGAACCAAATAGAAAGAAAGTAGCAAGTGTTACTTGGGATCAAGTTAGAACTATTGCAGAAGATAAGATGGCAGATTTAAATGCTTTCGAAATTGAATCAGCAATGAGAATGATCGCAGGAACTGCTCGCTCTATGGGATTAACAGTAACAGGTGATGCACCTGCTTAAACTAAAAGAGAATTAAAATGGCAAGATTAACAAAAAAGCAAAAAGAAGCTCGTGCTAAGATTGACTACTCTAAGGTTTATGACTTAAAGGCAGCATCAGCATTGATTAAAGATATTACAAACGTAAAGTTTGATGCATCTGTTGATTTAGCAGTACGTTTAGGGGTAGATCCTCGTAAAGCTAATCAAATGGTACGTGGAGTTGTAACATTACCTCATGGAACTGGTAAAGATGTAAAAGTTTTAGCATTAGTTACTCCAGATAAAGAAGCTGAAGCTCAAGCAGCAGGAGCTGATTATGTTGGATTAGACGAATACCTTCAAAAAATTAAAGGAGGTTGGACAGACGTAGATGTTATCATTACTATGCCTAGTGTAATGGGTAAATTAGGACCTTTAGGACGTGTTTTAGGGCCAAGAGGTTTAATGCCAAACCCAAAGACAGGTACAGTTACTATGGATGTTGCAAAAGCAGTTGCTGAAGTAAAAGCTGGTAAAATTGACTTTAAAGTTGATAAAACAGGTATTGTTCACGCTGCAATCGGTAAAGCATCTTTCGATGCAGATAAAATTGCCGAAAATGCTAACGAATTAGTTCAAACACTTTTAAAATTAAAGCCAACAGCAGCAAAAGGAACTTATATTAAGAGTATCTTTATGTCTTCAACTATGAGTCCTAGTGTTCCTGTAGATGTGAAATCTGTTTCATAGGCAGTTAAAATCTATATATCATGACTAGAGAGGAAAAATCACAAGTAATACAAGATTTAACAGCGCAATTAGCAGATACAAGTACAATCTATTTAGCAGATATTTCTGGTTTAGATGCTACAACTACATCTAACTTACGTAGAGCTTGTTTTAAAGCTAACGTTACATTGGCTGTTGTAAAAAACACATTGCTTGAAAAAGCAATGGAAGCTTCAGATAAAGATTTTGGAGATTTACCAGAAGTTTTAAAGGGAAATACTTCATTGATGATTGCAGAGGCTGCAAACGCACCTGCAAAAGTTATCAAGGAGTTTAGAAAAAAGTCTAAAGATAGACCTTTATTAAAAGGTGCTTTTGTAGAAGAAGCTGTTTACATTGGAGACGATCAGTTAGACGCTCTTGTAAATATCAAATCTAGAGAAGAACTTATCGGTGATATTATCACATTATTACAATCGCCTGCTAAGAATGTTGTTTCAGCATTACAATCAGGAGGTAGTAAGTTATCTGGTATCTTAAAGACATTATCAGATAAATAATTAAGCGCACTAATAAACTAATAATAAAAAATTAAAACAATTAAAATGGCAGATTTAAAAGAATTCGCAGAACAATTAGTTAACTTAACAGTAAAAGAAGTTAATGAATTAGCAGATATCTTAAAGGATGAGTATGGTATCGAGCCTGCAGCAGCAGCAGTAGCAGTAGCAGCTGGACCAGCAGGAGGAGGAGATGCAGCTGAAGAGAAAACTGAGTTCGACGTAATCTTAAAGGCAGCAGGAGGTTCTAAATTAGCAGTAGTAAAATTAGTTAAGGAATTAACTGGTTTAGGATTAAAAGAAGCTAAAGGAATCGTTGATAGCGCACCAGCTCCAGTAAAAGAAGGAGTATCTAAAGATGAGGCAGAAGGTCTTAAGAAGTCTTTAGAAGAAGCAGGAGCTGAAGTAGAGTTAAAGTAAGCTTACTCCCCACAATAAAGTGGGATAACAAAATACAGGTTTAGGTTCTAAAACAAAAAGTTTTAGGCCTAAACCATTTTGTGTATATATTTGTTCTTAAAATCACATTCAATATAGTTTGTGTTTTTGCAACTTTTAATTAATGATTATCAAATAGTTAATTTTTAATTTAGTTGTAAAGTGTTAGAAAAAAAAACTTTATTAGTTTAATAAGATATTTTTAATTCAAAAATAGTTTCTCTTTTGGCAACGATAAAAACTACTGAAAGAATCAACTTCGCATCTTCACGCATTGGAGCAGATTATCCAGATTTTCTGGATATTCAAATTAAATCTTTCCAAGATTTTTTCCAATTACAAACAAAAGCTGAAGAAAGAGGAGAAGAGGGTTTATATAAAACCTTCATGGATAACTTCCCAATTACAGATACAAGAAATCAATTCGTTTTAGAATTTTTAGATTACTTTGTAGACCCACCACGATACAGTATACAAGAATGTATTGAAAGAGGTTTAACTTATAGTGTACCTCTTAAAGCAAGGTTAAAGTTATATTGTACAGACCCTGAACATGAAGATTTTGAAACCATTGTTCAAGATGTGTATTTAGGAACTATACCTTATATGAGTGGATCTGGAACATTTATTATAAATGGAGCAGAGAGAGTTGTTGTATCTCAATTGCATAGATCTCCTGGAGTTTTCTTTGGTCAGTCTTTCCATGCAAATGGAACAAAATTATATTCTGCAAGGGTAATTCCTTTTAAAGGTTCCTGGATTGAATTTGCTACAGATATTAATCAGGTAATGTATGCCTACATTGATAGAAAGAAAAAGTTACCTGTAACAACATTATTCAGAGCAATTGGTTACGAAAGAGATAAAGACATACTTGAAATTTTTGATTTAGCTGAGGAAGTAAAAGTTTCTAAAGCTGGGTTAAAAAAAGTATTAGGTAGAAAATTAGCAGCTAGGGTATTAAAAACTTGGCATGAAGATTTCGTGGATGAAGATACAGGAGAAGTAGTTTCTATTGAACGTAATGAAATCATTTTCGACCGTGATACTATTTTAGAAAAAGAACATGTAGATGAAATAATTGAAGCAGGAGCAAAAACCATATTATTACACAAAGAAGATAATGATATGGCAGATTATGCTATTATTCATAATACATTACAAAAAGACCCTACTAACTCTGAAAAAGAAGCAGTAGAGCATATTTACCGTCAATTACGTAATGCTGAACCACCAGATGAGGAAACAGCAAGAGGTATTATAGACAAATTATTTTTCTCTGAGCAAAGATATAATTTAGGAGAAGTTGGTCGTTTCAGAATGAATACTAAACTTCAATTAAATGAAGATATTGATCAAAAAGTATTAACGAAGAATGATATTATTACTATCGTTAAATACTTAATAGAATTAATTAATTCTAAGGCAGAAGTAGATGATATTGACCACTTATCTAATCGTCGTGTACGTACAGTAGGTGAGCAATTAGCAGGTCAATTTGGTGTTGGTTTAGCTCGTATGGCTCGTACAATTCGTGAGAGAATGAATGTGCGTGACAATGAGGTGTTTACTCCAATTGATTTAATTAATGCAAAGACATTATCTTCTGTAATTAATTCGTTCTTTGGAACGAATCAGTTATCTCAGTTTATGGATCAGACGAATCCACTTGCTGAGATTACACATAAACGTCGTTTATCTGCATTAGGACCTGGAGGTTTATCTAGGGAAAGAGCTGGTTTCGAGGTTCGTGATGTTCACTATACTCACTACGGTCGTTTATGTCCAATTGAAACTCCTGAAGGTCCAAACATTGGTCTGATTTCATCTTTAGCGGTTTATGCTAAAGTAAACCCAATGGGATTCATCGAAACACCATATAAAAAGGTAAATGAAGGTAAGGTATTAGACGAGGGGCCTATTTATTTGAGTGCTGAAGAAGAAGAAGGAATGAAGTTCGCTCAATCTAATATTGAAGTTACTGATGACGGATCTATTGATAGAGATAAAGTAATTGCAAGAGAGGAAGGAGATTTCCCTGTAGTTACACCTGAGGTTGTTAATTATATGGACGTTGCTCCTAACCAAATCGCTTCTATATCAGCTTCATTAATTCCATTCTTAGAACATGATGATGCGAACCGTGCATTAATGGGATCTAACATGATGCGTCAGGCTGTACCTTTATTAAGACCTGATGCACCAATTGTAGGAACTGGATTAGAGAGGAGAGTAGCAAAAGATTCTAGAATCTTAATAAACGCAGAAGGAGATGGAGTTGTAGAGTATGTTGATGCAAATACAGTTACGATCAAGTATGATAGAACTGATGAAGAGCGTTTAGTAAGTTTTGATTCAGATGATAAATCATACGATTTAATTAAGTTCAGAAAAACTAACCAAGGAACTAATATTAACTTAAAGCCTATCGTAAGAAAAGGTGATAGAGTAGAAAAAGGACAAGTTCTTTGTGAAGGTTATGCAACGCAGCAAGGAGAGTTAGCTTTAGGTAGAAATATGAAGGTTGCCTTCATGCCTTGGAAAGGATATAACTTTGAGGATGCGATTGTAATTTCTGAAAAAGTAGTTCGTGAAGATATATTTACTTCTATCCATATTGATGAATATTCTTTAGATGTTCGTGATACAAAATTAGGAGCTGAAGAATTAACAAACGATATTCCAAACGTTTCAGAAGAGGCTACTAAAGATCTTGATGAAAATGGAATGATCCGTATAGGAGCAGAAGTGAAGCCTGGAGATATTTTAATTGGTAAAATTACTCCTAAAGGAGAAAGTGATCCAACTCCAGAAGAAAAATTATTAAGAGCAATTTTTGGTGATAAAGCTGGAGATGTAAAAGATGCTTCTTTAAAAGCTTCTCCATCATTAAAAGGTGTTGTAATTAATAAGAAATTATTTAAGAGAGCTGTAAAAGATAAAAACAAAAGAGCAAGAGATAAAGAAGCAGTAGCAACTTTAGAAGCTTCTTTTGTGTCTAAGTTCGAAGATTTAAAAGATCAATTAATCGAAAAATTATTTCATTTAATTACTGGAAAAACATCTCAAGGTATATTTAACGATTTGGGTGAAGAAGTTTTACCAAAAGGTAAAAAATTCACTCAAAAAATGTTAAACTCTGTTGATGATTTTACACACTTAAATGGGGTTTGGACTACAGATAAAGAATTAAACGCTTTAGTTGTAGAGTTAATTCACAACTATAAGATTAAAGTTAACGATTTACAAGGAGTTCTTCGTCGTGAGAAGTTTACAATTTCTGTTGGAGATGAATTACCTGCTGGTATTTTAAAGTTAGCTAAAATTTATATTGCTAAAAAGCGTAAGTTAAAAGTAGGGGATAAGATGGCAGGACGTCACGGTAACAAAGGTATTGTTGCTCGTATTGTACGTCAAGAAGATATGCCTTTCTTAGAAGATGGAACACCAGTAGATATTGTATTAAATCCATTAGGGGTACCATCTCGTATGAATATTGGTCAGATTTATGAAACTGTTCTAGGATGGGCAGGTCAAAAATTAGGTCAGAAATATGCAACTCCAATTTTCGATGGTGCTTCTTTAGATGAAATCAATAAATTAACAGATGAGGCAGGAATTCCTAGATTTGGTCATACATATTTATATGATGGAGGTACAGGACAACGTTTCGATCAACCAGCAACAGTTGGGGTAATTTATATGATTAAGTTAGGTCACATGATTGAAGATAAGATGCACGCACGTTCTATCGGACCATACTCTTTAATTACGCAACAACCATTAGGAGGTAAAGCTCAGTTTGGAGGTCAACGTTTTGGAGAAATGGAGGTATGGGCTCTTGAAGCATATGGAGCATCTAGTATCTTACGCGAAATCTTAACTGTAAAATCGGATGATGTATTAGGTAGAGCTAAAGCATACGAAAGTATAGTTAAAGGTGAAGCAATGCCAGAACCTGGATTACCAGAATCATTTAACGTATTAATGCATGAGCTTAAAGGTTTAGGGTTAGACGTTAAATTAGAAGAGTAAAAAAGATAATCAAGATTGTTATATAGCAATCTTGGTTTCAGTGTTTATATAATTATAATTTAAGCATTATAGCTTAAAGCATTTTGCAAACTATTATGGCAAGAAAGAACGAAAAATACACTGTTAAGAAATTTAACAAAATTTCAATTGGTTTAGCTTCTCCTGAATCTATTTTAGAAGCATCTAAAGGAGAGGTTTTAAAGCCAGAAACAATAAATTACCGTACGCACAAACCAGAAAGAGATGGGCTTTTCTGTGAAAGAATTTTTGGTCCTGTTAAAGATTATGAATGTGCTTGTGGTAAATACAAAAGAATCCGATACAAAGGAATCGTTTGTGATCGATGTGGAGTTGAAGTAACTGAGAAGAAAGTTCGTAGAGATAGAGTAGGTCACATCAATTTGGTAGTACCAGTTGCTCATATTTGGTACTTTAGATCATTACCTAACAAAATGGGATACTTATTAGGTTTACCATCTAAGAAGTTAGATATGATCATCTATTACGAGCGTTATGTAGTAATCCAACCAGGTATTGCTAAAAATGCAGAAGGAGAACCATTACAAAAACTAGACTTCTTAACAGAAGAAGAATATTTAGATATAGCTGATTCTTTACCACAAGATAATCAGTATTTAGAAGATACAGATCCTAATAAATTTATAGCTAAAATGGGAGCTGAGTGTTTAATTGAGTTATTAGCTCGTATCGATTTAGATGAGTTATCTTACCAATTAAGACACAAAGCGAATACTGAGACTTCTAAACAGCGTAAAAATGAAGCTTTAAAGAGGTTAAATGTAGTAGAGGCTTTTAGAGATTCTCAAAAGAATAGAGAGAATAAGCCAGAGTGGATGATCATGAAAGTTGTTCCTGTAATTCCACCAGAGTTACGTCCATTAGTGCCATTAGATGGTGGTCGTTTCGCTACTTCAGATTTAAATGATTTATATCGTCGTGTAATTATTCGTAACAATCGTTTAAAGAGATTAATGGAGATCAAAGCTCCTGAAGTAATCTTAAGAAATGAGAAACGTATGTTACAAGAATCTGTAGATTCATTATTTGATAATACACGTAAATCATCAGCAGTTAAAACAGAATCTAATAGACCATTAAAGTCTTTATCTGATAGTTTAAAAGGTAAACAAGGTCGTTTCCGTCAGAACTTATTAGGTAAGCGTGTTGATTACTCTGCACGTTCTGTAATTGTTGTTGGACCAGAATTAAAGCTATATGAATGTGGATTGCCAAAAGATATGGCAGCTGAATTATACAAGCCTTTCGTAATTCGTAAGTTAATAGAAAGAGGTATTGTTAAGACAGTAAAATCTGCAAAGAAAATAATCGATAGAAAAGAGCCAGTAGTTTGGGATATTCTTGAAAACGTAATTAAAGGTCACCCAGTTTTATTAAACCGTGCTCCAACGTTACACCGTTTAGGTATCCAGGCATTCCAACCTAAATTAATAGAAGGTAAAGCAATCCGTTTACACCCATTAGTATGTACGGCCTTCAACGCCGATTTCGATGGAGATCAAATGGCGGTTCACTTACCTTTAGGACCAGAAGCTATCTTAGAAGCTCAGTTGTTAATGCTAGCTTCTCACAATATTTTAAACCCTGCAAATGGTGCTCCAATTACTGTACCATCTCAGGATATGGTATTAGGATTATACTACATGACTAAAGAGCGTAAATCTACTCCAGATTTGGTAATCAAAGGAGAAGGTTTAACATTCTATTCTCCAGAAGAAGTTACTATTGCTTACAATGAAAAGAGAGTAGACTTAAATGCTGGTATTAAAGTAAGAACTCAAGATGTAGAGGATGGTCAAGTAGTTACCAAAATTATAGAAACTACTGTAGGTAGAGTTTTATTTAACGAAGTTGTACCAGAAGCTGCTGGTTATGTAAACCAAGTTTTAACTAAGAAATCTTTAAGAGGAATTATTGGTGATATATTAAAAGTTACAGATATTCCTGCTGTTGGTAAATTCTTAGATGAAATCAAAAATATGGGATATAAATTTGCTTTCCAAGGTGGTTTATCATTCTCATTAGGTGATATCATTATTCCAGAAGAAAAGCACACTATGATTGCTGAAGCTAACAAAGAGGTGGATGGAATCGTAATGAATTATAACATGGGTATGTTAACTCAAAAAGAACGTTATAATCAGGTAATTGATGTTTGGGGTTCTACAAACAACAGACTAACTGAATTATCTATGAAGCGTTTACGTGAGGATCAACAAGGGTTTAACTCTGTATTTATGATGTTAGATTCTGGAGCTCGTGGTTCTAAAGAGCAGATTCGTCAGTTAACAGGTATGCGTGGATTAATGGCAAAACCTAAAAAATCGACTGCTGGTGGTGGAGAGATTATTGAAAACCCAATTCTTTCTAACTTTAAAGAAGGTCTTTCAATTTTAGAATACTTTATCTCTACGCACGGTGCTCGTAAAGGATTAGCTGATACCGCATTAAAAACTGCCGATGCTGGATATTTAACGCGTCGTTTAGTAGATGTATCTCAAGATGTAATAGTAAATGAAGTAGACTGTGGTACATTACGTGGATTAGAGATTATGCCATTAAAGAAAAATGATGAAATCGTTGAATCTTTAGCAGATAGAATTGAGGGTAGAGTTTCTTTACATGATGTTTATAGTCCTAATTCAGATGATATTTTAGTAAGTGCAGGTCAACTTATTACTGAACCTTTAGCTAAAGCAATTCAAGCTACAGGTATCGATAGAGTAGAAGTACGTTCTCCTCTAACTTGTGAGTCTAAGAGTGGTATTTGTGCTCAGTGTTACGGTAAGAGTTTATCTACAGCGAAGAAAGTACAAAGAGGTGAAGCAGTTGGTGTAATTGCTGCACAATCTATTGGAGAACCAGGTACACAGTTAACACTTCGTACATTCCACGTTGGAGGAGTAGCAGGAAATATTTCAGAAGAAAATAAATTAATTTCTAAATTCGACGGTAACGTAAAAATTGAAGATTTACGAACAGTTAATGGAAAGGATAGTAATGGAGAACCTGTAGAAATTGTTATCTCTCGTACAGCTGAAATTAAAATTATTGATAAGAAAACTGGAATTACATTAAGTACCAATAACATCCCTTACGGATCGGTAATTTTTGATAAAGAAAGAAAGACGATTAAAAAAGGAGATGCAGTATGTCAATGGGATCCATTTAACGGAGTTATTGTTTCAGAATTTGGAGGTAAAGTTAAGTTTGACAACTTAGAGCAAGGTATTAATTACTCTGTAGAAGTTGATGAACAAACAGGATTCCAAGAGAAAGTAATTACTGACTCTAAGAATAAAAAAATTATTCCTTCTTTAATTATTGAAGATGCAGATGGTAATGCTTTACGTTCGTATAGTTTACCTGTAGGAGCTCATTTAATTGTAGAGAATGGAGATGATGTAGAAGAAGGTAAAACTTTAGTTAAAATTCCACGTAAGTCTGGTAAAGCGGGAGATATTACAGGAGGTTTACCACGTGTAACGGAATTATTCGAAGCACGTAATCCTTCAAACCCAGCAGTAGTTGCTGAAATTGATGGAGTTGTATCTTTTGGAAAAATTAAGCGTGGTAATCGTGAAATTATTGTAGAGTCAAAAACAGGAGATATTAAGAAGTATTTAGTAAAGTTATCGAATCAAATATTAGTTCAAGAAAATGACTTTATTAAAGCTGGTATGCCATTATCTGATGGAGCTACAACACCAGCTGATATCTTAAGAATTAAAGGGCCTTCAGCAGTTCAAGAATACTTAGTAAATGAAATACAAGATGTATACCGTTTACAAGGGGTGAAAATTAACGATAAGCACTTTGAAGTTGTAGTACGTCAAATGATGCGTAAAGTTAAGATTATTGATTCTGGAGATACATTATTCTTAGAGAATCAATTAGCTCACAAGAACGATTTTATCGAAGAAAATGATAAAATCTATGGTATGAAAGTAATTGAAAATGCCGGAGATTCTGAGAATTTAAGAGAAGGTCAATTAATAACAGCACGTGAATTAAGAGACGAGAATTCTCTTTTACGTAGAGCAGACAAAGAATTAGTAATAGCGAGAGATGCTCAACCTGCAACAGCAGAACAAGTACTTCAAGGTATTACTAGAGCTTCGTTACAAACGAAATCATTTATCTCAGCAGCATCGTTCCAGGAAACAACGAAAGTGTTAAATGAAGCAGCTGTTAATGGTAAGATAGATACTCTTGAAGGATTAAAAGAGAATGTAATTGTAGGTAAACGTATACCAGCAGGTACAGGTCTTAGACATTATGAGCAAGTAATAGTTGGACCAAAAGATGAAATCCAACAAAGTTTATAGTACAAACTTAAAGGCCTCTTAATTTAAGAGGTCTTTTTTGATTTTAATATATAATGGAAGAAAATACAAAAGATCCACAAATTAATATTGAATTAGATCAAGATGTGGCAGAAGGAACATACAGTAATTTAGCTATAATTAACCATTCAGTTTCTGAATTTATAGTAGATTTTATAAATATTATGCCAGGAGTTCCTAAAGCTAAAGTTAAATCGAGAATTATTTTAACACCACAACACGCTAAACGTTTAACCAAAGCTTTAGCTGATAATGTTAGAAAATTTGAACAAGCTCATGGTGAAATTAAAGAGTATGAGCAACCGCCTATTCCTATGAATTTTGGAGGAACAACAGGTGAAGCTTAAAATATAAATTAAATCGAGATATTTCTCGATTTTTTTATTTTATAAAACATTCTAGAATAATTTTCAATATAAGAGGCTCTTACAACATTTTTTTAATTTACATAAATCAAAAAAAAATTAAAAGTTTATATTATTTTTTCATTTTAGGTAAAAAAATTATATTTGTTCTATAGAAGTTTAAATATTAACAAAAAAAGTTAATATATTTAAATTCTTAACAAACCAAACTAATACTACTTTATTTTTAATATTCTATCCCCAAAAAAAATGAGAAAATTAAAAATGTATATATTTTACAAACTATAATTTGAAGATGTAAAAAACAACTATATTCTAATCAAATAGAATAAATTGTTTGAATTTATAATACATATTAATAAGACCTTTTTAGGAAGAATAGATAGTAACTTTAGAAGTTTAAAACTTTTAAAATTAAACTAAAGTATTGAATGAAGAAATTTATTTTAATTTATTTATTATTAATAACTTCAATTGGTTATTCACAGCGAAGATATGCAGCTGATCGTTATTTTAATGAATTCGCATATAAAAAATCAGCTGAGTTATATAAAGCTTTATACGATAAAGGAGATGAATCTAAGTTGGTAATAAGTAGACTAGGAGATTCTCATTACTACAATACAGAATCTATAGAAGCTGAAAAATGGTACAAACTCTTAATGGAAAAGTATGCTGATAAAGTTTCACCAGAATATTTATTTAGATATGCTCAAACTTTAAAGAGTAATGGAAAAGTTAAAGAATCAGATCTTTGGTTGGAAAAATTGAAAGAGATTGATATTAATGATTCAAGAGCTTTAGAACTAGCAAAGAATCGTAATTACTTTGTTGAGTATTCTAATAGAAAGAAAACCTTTGTTAATATTAAAAATTTATCTATCAACACTAAATATTCAGATTTTGGTGGATATATATATGATGGTAAATTATACTACGCATCAACAAAACCCACAGGAAATAAATATGATAGAAGAAGATATAAATGGAATAATCAACCATTTTTAAATGTATATATAGCAGAAGAACAATTTAGTGATATAGCTGAAGGTTTAGAATTAGGAAACCTTAAGCAATTTAATGAAATAAGTACCCGTTATCACGAGTCAAATGTCATTTTTACTAATGATGGAAATACTGTATACTTTACACGAGATAATTTTGATGGAAAAAAGTTAAGAGGTGACAAACAAAAAATAACGCATTTAAAAATCTATAAAGCTGAGAAGATAAATAATGAATGGAAAAACTTTACAGAACTTCCATTTAATAGTGATTTATATTCTTGTGGTCATCCCGCGTTAAGCGCAGATGGTAAAACCTTATATTTTGTTTCAGATATGCCTGGAGGAATTGGAGCAACCGATATTTATTCTGTAGAAATTCAAGATAATAATACTTACGGAACTCCAATAAATTTAGGAAGAACTATAAATACAGAAGGTAGAGAAATGTTTCCTTATGTAGATAAAGAAAACACAATGTATTTTTCTTCAGATGGTCTTTTAGGAATTGGAGCTTTAGATATTTTTGAATCTAAAACAGATACAAATGGATCGTTTACAACTCCAATAAATTTAGGAACACAAGTTAATAGTCCCTTAGATGATTTTAGTTTTGTTATAAGTGAAGATAAATCTTATGGTTATTTTTCTTCTAACAGAGAAGGAGGGAAAGGTGATGACGATATTTATAGTTTTGTGATATACAGATGTAAAGAAGAAATTACAGGAATTGTAACTGATTCTAGAACAGGTGAACCTATTTCAGGAGCTAAGGTTAGATTAATAGACGAAAAAGGAGAACCGATTAAACAACAAATAACTAGTAATGACGGTAGATATTTATTTAAAGATATTACTTGTGAAAATAATTATACAGTAACAGCATCTAAAGAAGATTACAGGAATGATAAAAAGAATGCTATAACTGAAGATATAGATAAGAAAGCAATTCAAGCAGATTTAGTTTTAGAATCGTTAATAGTTGACGAACCTGAGGTAGATTCACAAATTGTAATCAACCCTATTTACTTTGATTTTGATTTATATAACATAAGAGAAGATGCGGAATATGAGTTAGAGCATATTGTGTCTGTGATGAATAATCACCCTGATATGGTGATTAAAATAGAATCTCACACAGACAGTAGAGGAACAAAAGCATATAATAGAACTTTATCAACTAATAGAGCAAAGTCAACAAAAGCTTATTTGATATCTAGAGGAATAGCTTCAAATAGAATTCAAAGTGCAATTGGTTATGGTGAAGATCAATTATTAAATCATTGTAATGATGTGAATCAAAGAAAATGTTCTGAAGCAGAGCATCAAAAAAATAGAAGATCATATTTTTATATAGTTAAAGGAGGTAAGAATGTTTCAACCAATCAATAATAAAAAAAAGAGTGTTAATTTTTTAGTTTTTTTTCAGAAAAAAGTTAACGTATGTTAAAAAAAATACTATATTAGTAATGTCAATAAGTAAAAATAATATTTGACAATAATAAAATAGCTCCCCTAAAAACAATTATATAATTTTGATATATATCATCTTAAGTATGGTAAATGCTTAATAGATGTAAGTTCCTTAAGTTTTTTTATTTAATTTTAATGTGTTAAAATTTGTTAAAAAAAAATAAGTGATTATTTTAGTATAAATTTTTAAATCGTAACACCCCCGGTCTATGCAAAAAAATACTTTTAGAAAACAAACTTCATTAACCTTTTCTTATAGTTATAAGTTATGTAAGTTTTTACTGTAAAAAAGGTATAACTAACCAACCATAAATTACTATTCATTTTTGAAAAAAAACTTTTCATACTGTCTATTTATAGATAATGTATGGTTTAAAAGTATATGACGTAAAAATAAAAAACCCCACAATTGTTACACTTTGGCGAGCGGAAACAAGAGTAGGGCATGAATATAACAATCAATTAATAAACTGATCATTATGCTAAAATGTCTTCAGGTTATTTTTTTAAGAATATGTGGCATATTTCTTAAAAAAATAAAAGCGAAATCATCTGTAGAAATAATAGATTTTTCACAAAAACTCGAAGCCTCGCAAGTTAGTGAAAATTATATTAACTCTAAGGGTTTTGCTCAAGTTTTAAATTACTTTTATAATTTGTTAAATAGAGTTGTAAAGAAAAAAGAATTCACCCCTTTTTTACTTAATAACAGTTTGAAATATCTATGTGTTTCATTATTCTTATTAATTACATCTTATAGTGTAAATGCTCAAGTAGTAACCAATTGGGGAGGGATTTCGTCTTTGCCTACAACTGGTTATCCTACAAATGTCTTGTCTTCAGTAGGAGATGGTACTTCTGTTGTTAATGCAAATATTGCATTAACAGGATCGGCTACTGTAGGAGGGGGAGCAAATGCAGTAACATTTCCACCAGCAAATATTTTAACAAATAGTTTCAATAATACAAGAGCTAGAGTAGGAGTATCAGGTAATACATATACATTTACCTTTAGTGAACCTGTTCATCTTATTTTAAGTTCTCAAGAGCATAGTCAGTTGGTTGGTACAGAAAACATTAAAGTTTCTAGTCCAGATGCAGGTGTTTTATTTACAGGAAAACTGATTAATGGTCAGGCTGGTCATTTTATTAATAACAATAATACGGGAGAGGTACATATAGGTTCTTCCAATGCGTTGGTAACTCCAGGTACATATTGGACAGTAGAAAGTAATATTCCTATAACTACTTTTTCTATAGAATATTATGTGACCGATGGTGCTGAAGCAGCTTCAGGTGAACCATTCACAGTAAGTTTGGCTCCTAAACCATTTGTAAGATTAGATAATGATAACTCTACAGGAGCTGGAGGTATAAATATTAATGCAACATCTTGTACTTCAGGTTCTGAACCATTAGACGGAACAGATTTGTTAATAAATGCTCCTCATGGAATTCAGAGAGTTGAATTTAACTTGTTAAATGAACAAAATGTAGGAGAAGAAGAGTTGTCTGTAGTTATAACTAAACCTGATATTGTAATATCAGGAAATGGAACAAATTCAATAATTGCTCTTAATAACAATCCTAGTTCAAATGATTTCGATGATTATGATGAAATTATAGACGAATTATACTATAGAAATACTGCAGCATCACCAGAAACAGCTACACCAAGAATAGTAGAAGTTGTAATGTATGATCCTTATGGGAATTCTTCAATTGTTGCAACTGCAACTATAACTTTAACGCAAGCTTCTAATTCGGGTAATTCAACAGGGCCTTTGGTAGTGTTTAGTACAGATACTTCAGCTGATTTAGCAACTGCATTAGATGGTTCACAGGACGCTGGAGGTACATGGGTAGATGTAGATGCCACTGGAGCTTTAACAGGAAGTGTTGTAGATATAACTTCTCCTTCAATTAATGTTGGGTCATATACATTTAGGTATGAGGTTGCTGGAACTGCACCTTGTAACAATGCTTTTACAACTGTTGTACTAATTGTTTTAGATGGAAATGAATTGGAAATGTCTTCTTCAACTTCCTGTGCTTTTGTAATGACAGAATATACAGATGCTACAAATTCAGCAGGATCCGATGATCCAATTTTTATATTTGATAGCCCGGGTAATGCAGGTGTGTTATCTTGTGATACAGCTGTTGGAGCAACTTATGACTGGTATGTGTATAATGCTACAACAAATTCTTACGACGATTACGCATTAAATTCTACACCAACTCAAACAAATCTTCCAGATGGAGGATATTTAGTAGTAAGAGATGATGCTGGTACAAAAACAGAAGGAAGGGCATGGGTTTGGAATTCTAGTTTAGATGCTAGTGCAGGTGGAGATTTAGCTATTTGTAACGGAGATAGTATTATGATTAATGGTACTGGTACAGTTCTTAATCCAACATTTACATACTATGATCCAGTAAAAAGACCTTTTAAAATTGATGGAAGTACAATATTTTCTGTAACATTTGATGCAACACATACTTATGTTTCAGATTTAGCTTTTTATTTAGTTTCACCCGATGGAGCAACTAGTATACCTTTAGCTTTAAATGAACCAGGAAATGCCTGTAATAGCGGAGATAATGTATCTACTTTAACGTTTACAAATGATTTTTCAGGAGGAGCTTCTCCTTTCAATCTTTGTACGGCTGCTACTCCTTTAACTGGAACTTACAACCAATATTATACAGATTATGCACCAGCATTGGTTGGTCCAGTAAATATAGATGTTACTCCACTTATTGGTGAAGATGCAGGTCAAGGAGGGTGGAAAGTTCAAATATATGATTGTGAAGATCAAGATTTTGGTACATTAACAGGAGCAACAATTGTTTTTAATGATGGTGCTGGAGATATAAGAACTTATACTAGTGGTAGTATTAGTGTCGCAATAAACGATAATTCTTGTACACCGGGTACAGCTTCTATATATGAAGTGCCTTTTGATGCTCCTACTGTACAAACAGATAATTCTATTACTATCAATCCAAATGTTGGTGTTGGAGTAAAAAGTATAGGTGGATATGAATGGTCTTTTAGTACTGTGGGACCAACAGGTCCTTGGAGTGGTCCATTTGAAAATGTATCTACTTCACCAACAGTTTCACCAACAGTAACTACATGGTATAGAATTCAAATGGATAACGGTTTAGGTTGTTCTACAGAAGATATTATGCAAATAACTGTAACTGATGCACCAGTTGCAGGAACAGCAACAGATGAGTATGCATGTGCAGGTGATGCAATAATAGATTTAAATACACTTATTTCAGGAGCAGGATCAGGAACATGGTCTGTATCAGGAGCTTCAACAGATAACCCTGGAGCAGATTTTAATGCGGGAGCTGGAACCTATAACCCTACTACAGGAGGTGTTTATACATTTGATTTTACAGAAACTGCAATTGTTCCTTGTACTGTAGATGCTGTAACTTCTGTTACAGTTCAAGTACAAGCTGCTCCAAATGCAGGAACAAATAATACAATATCCGCTACAAGTGCAGATGGAATAATTAATTTGTTTACAAATTTAGGAGGAACTCCAGATTCAGGAGGGACTTGGAGCTTAAATACAGGTTCAGATGCACCAGGAACAAATTTCGATCAAGGTGATGGAACCTTAGATACAACTGGATTAAGTAATGGAACATATATTTTTGATTATAAGATAATTAATTGTAATACATCTATAGCTACATTAACCGTAGAAATAGCAGGTTTACCGGATACAGATGGAGACGGTGTTACAGATTCTTTAGATATTTGTCCAGGAGGAGATGATAATGCTGATGTAGATTCAGATGGAGTACCTGATTTTTGTGATCAAGATGATGATAATGATGGTATTTTAGATGTTGATGAAGCCAATGGTCAACCAGATCCAAGTGCTGATGCTGATAGTGATGGAATACAAAATTATTTAGACGCAGATTTGGCAGGTTTTGTAGATGCAAATTCAGATGGAGTTAATGATAATTATGATACAGATAATGATAGTATAGCGAATCATTTAGATTTAGATTCGGATAACGATGGTATTTATGATGTAGTTGAAGCTAATGGGACTGATGCAAATAATGATGGTTTAGCAGATGGTGTTGCAAACACTACAACTGGTATTCCATCATCAGCAGGCACAGGTTTAACAGTTCCAAATACTGATGGAAGTCCAGATGGAGGAAATCCTTATGATTTGGATTCCGATGATGATGGGTGTTCAGATTCTAATGAATATTATAATGATGCTAATGCTGATGGAGGTGGAGGACAATATGGAAATGGTGTAACAGACCCTGCACCGTCTAATGCAAATGGTACTGTAATTGCAGCATCGTATCCAAACACAGCAGCAGATACAGATACTAATAGTACTGCAGATTATTTAGAAGGGTCTGCAGGAGTACCACTACCTAATATAGATGGGGATGGTTTAGCTAATACTTGTGATTTAGATGATGATGGCGATGGAAATCCAGATACTACAGATCCAAATCCAACAACTACTACAGTTTCAGATGATACAGCTACAGTAGCTTCAGGTACACCAGTCACGACTAATGTTTTAGCTAATGATGATTATGTAGGTGATACAGATCCAGCAAAACTAGCAGGAACTACGACTACTTTAACTCAAAGTGGTGGAACAGCGTCAGGTACAGTAACTATTGATCCAAATACAGGAGATATAACCTATACTCCGACTTCATCAGAAGCAGGAACAGATGTTACGATTATCTACGAAGTTTGTAGTGATGATGGGGTAAACGCACCGATTTGTCAAACAGCTACTTTAACAATTACCGTTACAGGAACCGATAGTGACGGAGATGGTGTAGTTGATGCACAAGATTTAGATGATGATAACGATGGAATTTTAGATACAGCAGAAGCTAATGGTCAACCAGACCCAAGTGCGGATGCTGATAATGATGGGGTTCCAAACTATTTAGATGCAGACTTAGCAGGTTTTGTAGATGCAAACTCAGATGGAGTAAATGACAACTACGATGCTGATGGAGACGGTATTGCCAACCACTTAGACTTAGATAGTGATAATGATGGTATTTATGATGTTGTAGAAACAGGCGGAACAGATGCAGACGGAAATGGAACTGCAGATGATACTGATGGAGATACAACAAACAATAATGGTATTCCAAGTACAGCAGGTACAGGAGTTGCTAGCCCAACAGATAGTGATAGTGGCACTGATCCAAACAGTCCAGATTTCTTAGATACTGATAGTGATGGAGATGGCTGTAATGATGCAGATGAGGCTTTCGGAGTTGCTACAGCAGATGCAGATGACAATGGAACATACGGAAGCGGAACGCTTACTTTAGGATCAGGAGTTGATGCCGATGGTACAGTAACTGCTGCAGATTATAGTACAGGAAGTAATTCAGATGTAACAACAGCAGGTCCAGATTCAGATGGAGATGGTATTGCTGCGGTTTGTGATTTAGATGATGATGGCGATGGAAATCCAGATACTACAGATCCAAATCCAACAACTACTACAGTTTCAGATGATACAGCTACAGTAGCTTCAGGTACACCAGTCACGACTAATGTTTTAGCTAATGATGATTATGTAGGCGATACAGATCCAGCAAAACTAGCAGGAACTACGACTACTTTAACTCAAAGTGGTGGAACAGCGTCAGGTACAGTAACTATTGATCCAAATACAGGAGATATAACCTATACTCCGACTTCATCAGAAGCAGGAACAGATGTTACGATTATCTACGAAGTTTGTAGTGATGATGGGGTAAACGCACCGATTTGTCAAACAGCTACTTTAACAATTACCGTTACAGGAACCGATAGTGACGGAGATGGTGTAGTTGATGCACAAGATTTAGATGATGATAACGATGGAATTTTAGATACCGCAGAAGCTAATGGTCAACCAGACCCAAGTGCGGATGCTGATAATGATGGGGTTCCAAACTATTTAGATGCAGACTTAGCAGGTTTTGTAGATGCAAACTCAGATGGAGTAAATGACAACTACGATGCCGATGGAGACGGTATTGCCAACCACTTAGACTTAGATAGTGATAATGATGGTATTTATGATGTTGTAGAAACAGGCGGAACAGATGCAGACGGAAATGGAACTGCAGATGATACTGATGGAGATACAACAAACAATAATGGTATTCCAAGTACAGCAGGTACAGGAGTTGCTAGCCCAACAGATAGTGATAGTGGCACTGATCCAAACAGTCCAGATTTCTTAGATACTGATAGTGATGGAGATGGCTGTAATGATGCAGATGAGGCTTTCGGAGTTGCTACAGCAGATGCAGATGACAATGGAACATACGGAAGCGGAACGCTTACTTTAGGATCAGGAGTTGATGCCGATGGTACAGTAACTGCTGCAGATTATAGTACAGGAAGTAATTCAGATGTAACAACAGCAGGTCCAGATTCAGATGGAGATGGTATTGCTGCGGTTTGTGATTTAGATGATGATGGCGATGGAAATCCAGATACTACAGATCCAAATCCAACAGCTACTACAGTTTCAGATGATACAGCTACAGTAGCTTCAGGTACACCAGTCACGACTAATGTTTTAGCTAATGATGATTATGTAGGTGATACAGATCCAGCAAAACTAGCAGGAACTACGACTACTTTAACTCAAAGTGGTGGAACAGCGTCAGGTACAGTAACTATTGATCCAAACACAGGAGATATAACCTATACTCCGACTTCATCAGAAGCAGGAACAGATGTTACGATCATCTACGAAGTTTGTAGTGATGATGGGGTAAACGCACCGATTTGTCAAACAGCTACTTTAACAATTACCGTTACAGGAACCGATAGTGATGGTGATGGTGTAGTTGATGCACAAGATTTAGATGATGATAACGATGGAATTTTAGATACCGCAGAAGCTAATGGTCAACCAGACCCAAGTGCGGATGCCGATAATGATGGGGTTCCAAACTATTTAGATGCAGACTTAGCTGGTTTTGTAGATGCAAACTCAGATGGAGTAAATGACAACTACGATGCCGATGGAGACGGTATTGCCAACCACTTAGACTTAGATAGTGATAATGATGGTATTTATGATGTTGTAGAAACAGGCGGAACAGATGCAGACGGAAATGGAACTGCAGATGATACTGATGGAGATACAACAAACAATAATGGTATTCCAAGTACAGCAGGTACAGGAGTTGCTAGCCCAACAGATAGTGATAGTGGCACTGATCCAAACAGTCCAGATTTCTTAGATACTGATAGTGATGGAGATGGCTGTAATGATGCAGATGAGGCTTTCGGAGTTGCTACGGCAGATGCAGACGACAATGGAACATACGGAAGCGGAACGCTTACTTTAGGTTCAGGAGTTGATGCCGATGGTACAGTAACTGCTGCGGATTATAGCACAGGAAGTAATTCAGATGTAACAACAGCAGGTCCAGATTCAGATGGAGATGGTATTGCTGCGGTTTGTGATTTAGATGATGATGGCGATGGAAATCCAGATACTACAGATCCAAATCCAACAACTACTACAGTTTCAGATGATACAGCTACAGTAGCTTCAGGTACACCAGTCACGACTAATGTTTTAGCTAATGATGATTATGTAGGTGATACAGATCCAGCAAAACTAGCAGGAACTACGACTACTTTAACTCAAAGTGGTGGAACAGCTTCAGGTACAGTAACTATTGATCCAAACACAGGAGATATAACCTATACTCCGACTTCATCAGAAGCAGGAACAGATGTTACGATTATCTACGAAGTTTGTAGTGATGATGGAGTAAACGCACCGATTTGTCAAACAGCTACTTTAACAATTACCGTTACAGGAACCGATAGTGACGGAGATGGTGTAGTTGATGCACAAGATTTAGATGATGATAACGATGGAATTTTAGATACCGCAGAAGCTAATGGTCAACCAGACCCAAGTGCGGATGCCGATAATGATGGGGTTCCAAACTATTTAGATGCAGACTTAGCAGGTTTTGTAGATGCAAATTCAGATGGAGTAAATGACAACTACGATGCTGATGGAGATGGTATTGCAAACCACTTAGATTTAGATAGTGATAATGATGGTATTTATGATGTTGTAGAAACAGGCGGAACAGATGCAGACGGAAATGGAACTGCAGATGATACTGATGGAGATACAACAAACAATAATGGTATTCCAAGTACAGCAGGTACAGGAGTTGCTAGCCCAACAGATAGTGATAGTGGCACTGATCCAAACAGTCCAGATTTCTTAGATACTGATAGTGATGGAGATGGCTGTAATGATGCAGATGAGGCTTTCGGAGTTGCTACAGCAGATGCAGACGACAATGGAACATACGGAAGCGGAACGCTTACTTTAGGTTCAGGAGTTGATGCCGATGGTACAGTAACTGCTGCGGATTATAGCACAGGAAGTAATTCAGATGTAACAACAGCAGGTCCAGATTCAGATGGAGATGGTATTGCTGCGGTTTGTGATTTAGATGATGATGGCGATGGAAATCCAGATACTACAGATCCAAATCCAACAACTACTACAGTTTCAGATGATACAGCTATAGTAGCTTCAGGTACACCAGTCACGACTAATGTTTTAGCCAATGATGATTATGTAGGTGATACAGATCCAGCAAAACTAGCAGGAACTACGACTACTTTAACTCAAAGTGGTGGAACAGCTTCAGGTACAGTAACTATTGATCCAAATACAGGAGATATAACCTATACTCCGACTTCATCAGAAGCAGGAACAGATGTTACGATCATCTACGAAGTTTGTAGTGATGATGGGGTAAACGCACCGATTTGTCAAACAGCTACTTTAACAATTACCGTTACAGGAACCGATAGTGATGGTGATGGTGTAGTTGATGCACAAGATTTAGATGATGATAACGATGGAATTTTAGATACCGCAGAAGCTAATGGTCAACCAGACCCAAGTGCGGATGCCGATAATGATGGGGTTCCAAACTATTTAGATGCAGACTTAGCAGGTTTTGTAGATGCAAACTCAGATGGAGTAAATGACAACTACGATGCTGATGGAGACGGTATTGCCAACCACTTAGACTTAGATAGTGATAATGATGGTATTTATGATGTTGTAGAAACAGGCGGAACAGATGCAGATGGAAATGGAACTGCAGATGATACTGATGGAGATACAACAAACAATAATGGTATTCCAAATTCAGCAGGTACAGGAGTTGCTAGCCCAACAGATAGTGATAGTGGCACTGATCCAAACAGTCCAGATTTCTTAGATACTGATAGTGATGGAGATGGCTGTAATGATGCAGATGAGGCTTTCGGAGTTGCTACAGCAGATGCAGACGACAATGGAACATACGGAAGCGGAACTTTAACAGTTTCAGGTGGAACAATAAATTCAAATGGTACAGTAACCGCTGCGGATTATAGCACAGGAAGTAATTCAGATGTAACAACAGCAGGTCCAGATTCAGATGGAGATGGTATTGCTGCGGTTTGTGATTTAGATGATGATGGCGATGGAAATCCAGATACTACAGATCCAAATCCAACAACTACTACAGTTTCAGATGATACAGCTACAGTAGCTTCAGGTACACCAGTCACGACTAATGTTTTAGCTAATGATGATTATGTAGGCGATACAGATCCAGCAAAACTAGCAGGAACTACGACTACTTTAACTCAAAGTGGTGGAACAGCGTCAGGTACAGTAACTATTGATCCAAATACAGGAGATATAACCTATACTCCGACTTCATCAGAAGCAGGAACAGATGTTACGATTATCTACGAAGTTTGTAGTGATGATGGGGTAAACGCACCGATTTGTCAAACAGCTACTTTAACAATTACCGTTACAGGAACCGATAGTGACGGAGATGGTGTAGTTGATGCACAAGATTTAGATGATGATAACGATGGAATTTTAGATACCGCAGAAGCTAATGGTCAACCAGACCCAAGTGCGGATGCCGATAATGATGGGGTTCCAAACTATTTAGATGCAGACTTAGCAGGTTTTGTAGATGCAAATTCAGATGGAGTAAATGACAACTACGATGCTGATGGAGATGGTATTGCAAACCACTTAGATTTAGATAGTGATAATGATGGTATTTATGATGTTGTAGAAACAGGCGGAACAGATGCAGACGGAAATGGAACTGCAGATGATACTGATGGAGATACAACAAACAATAATGGTATTCCAAGTACAGCAGGTACAGGAGTTGCTAGCCCAACAGATAGTGATAGTGGCACTGATCCAAACAGTCCAGATTTCTTAGATACTGATAGTGATGGAGATGGCTGTAATGATGCAGATGAGGCTTTCGGAGTTGCTACAGCAGATGCAGACGACAATGGAACATACGGAAGCGGAACGCTTACTTTAGGTTCAGGAGTTGATGCCGATGGTACAGTAACTGCTGCGGATTATAGCACAGGAAGTAATTCAGATGTAACAACAGCAGGTCCAGATTCAGATGGAGATGGTATTGCTGCGGTTTGTGATTTAGATGATGATGGCGATGGAAATCCAGATACTACAGATCCAAATCCAACAACTACTACAGTTTCAGATGATACAGCTACAGTAGCTTCAGGTACACCAGTCACGACTAATGTTTTAGCTAATGATGATTATGTAGGTGATACAGATCCAGCAAAACTAGCAGGAACTACAACTACTTTAACTCAAAGTGGTGGAACAGCGTCAGGTACAGTAACTATTGATCCAAACACAGGAGATATAACCTATACTCCGACTTCATCAGAAGCAGGAACAGATGTTACGATTATCTACGAAGTTTGTAGTGATGATGGGGTAAACGCACCGATTTGTCAAACAGCTACTTTAACAATTACCGTTACAGGAACTGATAGTGACGGAGATGGCGTAGTTGATGCACAAGATTTAGATGATGATAACGATGGAATTTTAGATACAGCAGAAGCTAATGGTCAACCAGACCCAAGTGCGGATGCCGATAATGATGGGGTTCCAAATTATTTAGATGCAGACTTAGCAGGTTTTGTAGATGCAAACTCAGATGGAGTAAATGACAACTACGATGCCGATGGAGACGGTATTGCCAACCACTTAGATTTAGATAGTGATAATGATGGTATTTATGATGTTGTAGAAACAGGCGGAACAGATGCAGACGGAAATGGAACTGCAGATGATACTGATGGAGATACAACAAACAATAATGGTATTCCAAGTACAGCAGGTACAGGAGTTGCTAGCCCAACAGATAGTGATAGTGGCACTGATCCAAACAGTCCAGATTTCTTAGATACTGATAGTGATGGAGATGGCTGTAATGATGCAGATGAGGCTTTCGGAGTTGCTACAGCAGATGCAGACGACAATGGAACATACGGAAGCGGAACGCTTACTTTAGGTTCAGGAGTTGATGCCGATGGTACAGTAACTGCTGCGGATTATAGCACAGGAAGTAATTCAGATGTAACAACAGCAGGTCCAGATTCAGATGGAGATGGTATTACTGCGGTTTGTGATTTAGATGATGATGGCGATGGAAATCCAGATACTACAGATCCAAATCCAACAACTACTACAGTTTCAGATGATACAGCTACAGTAGCTTCAGGTACACCAGTCACGACTAATGTTTTAGCTAATGATGATTATGTAGGCGATACAGATCCAGCAAAACTAGCAGGAACTACGACTACTTTAACTCAAAGTGGTGGAACAGCGTCAGGTACAGTAACTATTGATCCAAATACAGGAGATATAACCTATACTCCGACTTCATCAGAAGCAGGAACAGATGTTACGATTATTTACGAAGTTTGTAGTGATGATGGAGTAAACGCACCGATTTGTCAAACAGCTACTTTAACAATTACCGTTACAGGAACCGATAGTGACGGAGATGGTGTAGTTGATGCACAAGATTTAGATGATGATAACGATGGAATTTTAGATACAGCAGAAGCTAATGGTCAACCAGACCCAAGTGCGGATGCTGATAATGATGGGGTTCCAAACTATTTAGATGCAGACTTAGCAGGTTTTGTAGATGCAAACTCAGATGGAGTAAATGACAACTACGATGCTGATGGAGACGGTATTGCCAACCACTTAGACTTAGATAGTGATAATGATGGTATTTATGATGTTGTAGAAACAGGCGGAACAGATGCAGACGGAAATGGAACTGCAGATGATACTGATGGAGATACAACAAACAATAATGGTATTCCAAGTACAGCAGGTACAGGAGTTGCTAGCCCAACAGATAGTGATAGTGGCACTGATCCAAACAGTCCAGATTTCTTAGATACTGATAGTGATGGAGATGGCTGTAATGATGCAGATGAGGCTTTCGGAGTTGCTACAGCAGATGCAGACGACAATGGAACATACGGAAGCGGAACGCTTACTTTAGGTTCAGGAGTTGATGCCGATGGTACAGTAACTGCTGCGGATTATAGCACAGGAAGTAATTCAGATGTAACAACAGCAGGTCCAGATTCAGATGGAGATGGTATTGCTGCGGTTTGTGATTTAGATGATGATGGCGATGGAAATCCAGATACTACAGATCCAACCCCAAATGGAGCAACAGTTTCAGATGATACAGCTACAGTAGCTTCAGGTACACCAGTCACGACTAATGTTTTAGCTAATGATGATTATGTAGGTGATACAGATCCAGCAAAACTAGCAGGAACTACGACTACTTTAACTCAAAGTGGTGGAACAGCCTCAGGTACAGTAACTATTGATCCAAACACAGGAGATATAACCTATACTCCGACTTCATCAGAAGCAGGAACAGATGTTACGATCATCTACGAAGTTTGTAGTGATGATGGTGTAAACGCACCGATTTGTCAAACAGCTACTTTAACAATTACCGTTACAGGAACCGATAGTGACGGAGATGGTGTAGTTGATGCACAAGATTTAGATGATGATAACGATGGAATTTTAGATACCGCAGAAGCTAATGGTCAACCAGACCCAAGTGCGGATGCCGATAATGATGGTGTTCCAAACTATTTAGATGCAGACTTAGCAGGTTTTGTAGATGCAAACTCAGATGGAGTAAATGACAACTACGATGCCGATGGAGACGGTATTGCAAACCACTTAGACTTAGATAGTGATAATGATGGTATTTATGATGTTGTAGAAACAGGCGGAACAGATGCAGACGGAAATGGAACTGCAGATGATACTGATGGAGATACAACAAACAATAATGGTATTCCAAGTACAGCAGGTACAGGAGTTGCTAGCCCAACAGATAGTGATAGTGGTACTGATCCAAACAGTCCAGATTTCTTAGATACTGATAGTGATGGAGATGGCTGTAATGATGCAGATGAGGCTTTCGCAGATGCTACAGCAGATGCAGACGACAATGGAACATACGGAAGCGGAACGCTTACTTTAGGATCAGGAGTTGATGCCGATGGTACAGTAACCGCTGCGGATTATAGCACAGGAAGTAATTCAGATGTAACAACAGCAGGTCCAGATTCAGATGGAGATGGTATTGCTGCGGTTTGTGATTTAGATGATGATGGCGATGGAAATCCAGATACTACAGATCCAACCCCAAATGGAGCAACAGTTTCAGATGATACAGCTACAGTAGCTTCAGGTACACCAGTCACGACTAATGTTTTAGCTAATGATGATTATGTAGGTGATACAGATCCAGCAAAACTAGCAGGAACTACGACTACTTTAACTCAAAGTGGTGGAACAGCCTCAGGTACAGTAACTATTGATCCAAACACAGGAGATATAACCTATACTCCGACTTCATCAGAAGCAGGAACAGATGTTACGATCATCTACGAAGTTTGTAGTGATGATGGTGTAAACGCACCGATTTGTCAAACAGCTACTTTAACAATTACCGTTACAGGAACCGATAGTGACGGAGATGGTGTAGTTGATGCACAAGATTTAGATGATGATAACGATGGAATTTTAGATACCGCAGAAGCTAATGGTCAACCAGACCCAAGTGCGGATGCCGATAATGATGGGGTTCCAAACTATTTAGATGCAGACTTAGCTGGTTTTGTAGATGCAAACTCAGATGGAGTAAATGACAACTACGATGCCGATGGAGATGGTATTGCAAACCACTTAGACTTAGATAGTGATAATGATGGTATTTATGATGTTGTAGAAACAGGCGGAACAGATGCAGACGGAAATGGAACTGCAGATGATACTGATGGAGATGCAACAAACAATAATGGTATTCCAAGTACAGCAGGTACAGGAGTTGCTAGCCCAACAGATAGTGATAGTGGCACTGATCCAAACAGTCCAGATTTCTTAGATACTGATAGTGATGGAGATGGCTGTAATGATGCAGATGAGGCTTTCGCAGATGCTACGGCAGATGCAGACGACAATGGAACATACGGAAGCGGAACGCTTACTTTAGGTTCAGGAGTTGATGCCGATGGTACAGTAACCGCTGCGGATTATAGCACAGGAAGTAATTCAGATGTAACAACAGCAGGTCCAGATTCAGATGGAGATGGTATTGCTGCGGTTTGTGATTTAGATGATGATGGCGATGGAAATCCAGATACTACAGATCCAACCCCAAATGGAGCAACAGCTTCAGATGATACAGCTACAGTAGCTTCAGGTACACCAGTCACGACTAATGTTTTAGCCAATGATGATTATGTAGGTGATACAGATCCAGCAAAACTAGCAGGAACTACGACTACTTTAACTCAAAGTGGTGGAACAGCTTCAGGTACAGTAACTATTGATCCAAACACAGGAGATATAACCTATACTCCGACTTCATCAGAAGCAGGAACAGATGTTACGATTATCTACGAAGTTTGTAGTGATGATGGGGTAAACGCACCGATTTGTCAAACAGCTACTTTAACAATTACCGTTACAGGAACCGATAGTGACGGAGATGGTGTAGTTGATGCACAAGATTTAGATGATGATAACGATGGAATTTTAGATACCGCAGAAGCTAATGGTCAACCAGACCCAAGTGCGGATGCCGATAATGATGGGGTTCCAAACTATTTAGATGCAGACTTAGCAGGTTTTGTAGATGCAAACTCAGATGGAGTAAATGACAACTACGATGCCGATGGAGACGGTATTGCCAACCACTTAGACTTAGATAGTGATAATGATGGTATTTATGATGTTGTAGAAACAGGCGGAACAGATGCAGACGGAGATGGAACTGCAGATGATACTGATGCAGATACAACAAACAATAATGGTATTCCAAATTCAGCAGGTACAGGAGTTGCTAGCCCAACAGATAGTGATAGTGGCACTGATCCAAACAGTCCAGATTTCTTAGATACTGATAGTGATGGAGATGGCTGTAATGATGCTAACGAAGCATTCGCTAATTCAAATGCTGATGGTGGAGATGGTGCTCAATATGGCACAGGAGATCCATTAACTTTAGGTGCGGGTGAAGTAAATTCAGATGGAACCGTAACCGCTGCAGATTATAGTACAGGAACAAATTCAGATGTAACAACAGCAGGTCCAGATACAGATGGAGATGGTATTTCTACAGCTTGTGACACAGATGATGATGGTGATGGAGTGTTAGATACACAAGAAATTACTGATGGAACTGATCCGAATGATGCTTGTTCTTATAATATATCTAACCAAGTCATAGCTAATGTTTCAGCGTCATGGAATGCATTAGACTGTGATGGAGACGGAGTAACTAATGGACAAGAAGTAATTGATGGAACAGATCCTAACGATGGATGTACTTATAATGTAGCTAATCAAGTTGCAGGTTCAGTATCAGGTGCTTGGAGTGCATTAGATTGTGATGGTGATGGAGAGACAAATGGAGTAGAATTAGGAAATTCAACTGATCCATTAGATCCTTGTTCAGGAGGAAATGTAAATTCAGTTAACTTAAATGATACAACTTCTAATTGGTATACAGCAGATTGTGACGGAGATGGAGTAATTAATGGAGTTGAATTAGATCCAAATGGAGATGGAATTGCAGGGCCAAGTGGAACTGATCCAAATGATCCTTGTTCGTTTAATCCTTCAGCAGTAACATTAACTCAAAGCGGAGCTTATTTAGCTGCAGACTGTGATGGAGATGGTGTAACTAATGGGCAAGAAGTTACAGATGGAACAGATCCGACTAATCCATGTGAATATGATGTTGCAAATCAAGTAATAGCAAATGTAACGGCAACTTGGAATGGATTAGATTGTGATGGAGATGGAGAAACGAATGGAGTAGAATTAGGAAATTCAACTGATCCATTAAACCCATGTAGCGTAACTACAGTAACAATACCTGTGTCAACAGATCCAAATTATGCAGTTTGGGCAGCAGCAGATTGTGATGGAGATGGAGAAACTAATGGTGAAGAAAAAATAAATGGAACAGATTGTGCTGATCCTTGTAGTTATACAACAGCACCTATAGTAACAGACCCAGCTTATGCAACATGGTCAGTATTAGATTGTGATGGTGATGGAGTTAACAATGGCCAAGAGATTTCAGATGGAACAGATCCAGTAGATCCTTGTTCATATAATGTAGCAAGCCAAGTAATAGCAAGTGTTACAGGAGCATGGAATGCTGCAGATTGTGATGGCGATGGTGTTACGAACGGACAAGAAGTTACAGATATGACAGATCCTAACGATGTTTGTAGTTATAATGCAGCTAGTCAGGTGATAGCGAATGTAACATCGGCTTGGAATGCCGCAGATTGTGATGAGGATGGAGTGACTAATGGACAAGAAGTTATCGATAGCACAAATCCAAATGATGCTTGTAGTTATAATCCAACAAATCAAGTTATAGCAAATGTTGGTACTTCTTGGAATACTGCCGATTGTGATAGTGATGGATTAACTAATGCTGAAGAGACTACAGGAATAGATGATCCAACTACGCCAGCTGATCCAAATGGAGGAATTTCAGATCCAAATGATCCAGATACGGATGGAGATGGAGTTACCGATGGACAGGAGGCAATTGATGGAACAAATCCAAATGATCCTTGTGATTATAATGCATCTAGTCAGGTAATAGCAAATGTAGAAGCTACATGGAATACAGCCGATTGTGATAATGATGGATTAACTAACGCTGAAGAGACAACTGGAATTGATGATCCAAGTACACCAGCTGATCCAAATGGACAAACAACAGATCCACAAGATTCAGATACAGATGGAGATGGAGTTACAGATGGTCAAGAAGCAATTGATGGAACAAATCCAAATGATGTTTGTGATTATGAGGCATCTAGTCAAGTCTTAACAAATGTTGATGCAACTTGGAATGATTCAGATTGTGATGGAGATGGACTAAATAATGAAGAGGAAGTTACAGGGGTAGATGATCCAAGTACACCAGCTGATCCAAATGGAGAAACAACAGATCCACAAGATTCAGATACAGATGGAGATGGAGTTACCGATGGGCAGGAGGCTATAGATGGAACAAATCCAAATGATCCTTGCGACTATAATACTTCTAGTCAAGTATTAGCGAATGTTGAAGCTTCTTGGAATACTGCTGATTGTGATAATGATGGATTAACAAATGCTGAAGAGACAACAGGAGTTGATGATCCAAGTACACCAGCTGATCCAAATGGACAAACAACAGATCCAAATGATTCAGATTCTGATGATGATGGAGTTACAGATGGTCAGGAAGCAATAGATGGAACAAATCCAAACGATCCTTGTGATTATAATGCAACAAATCAGGTAATTGCTAATGTTGGCGCAACATGGAATACTGCCGATTGTGATGGAGATGGTTTAACAAATGGTGAAGAAACTACAGGAAATGATGATCCAAGTACACCAGCTGATCCAAATGGAGCAACAACAGATCCAACTGATTCAGATACAGATGGAGATGGAGTTACCGATGGGCAGGAGGCTATAGATGGAACAAATCCAAATGATCCTTGCGACTATAATACTTCTAGTCAAGTATTAGCGAATGTTGAAGCTTCTTGGAATACTGCTGATTGTGATAATGATGGGTTAACAAATGCTGAAGAAACAACAGGAGTTGATGACCCAAGTACACCAGGAAATCCAAATGGGGTAACAACAGATCCAAATGATTCAGATTCTGATGATGATGGAGTTACAGATGGTCAGGAAGCAATAGATGGAACAAATCCAAACGATCCTTGTGATTATAATGCAACAAATCAGGTAATTGCTAATGTTGGTGCAACATGGAATACTGCTGATTGTGATGGAGATGGTTTAACAAATGGTGAAGAAACTACAGGAAATGATGATCCAAGTACACCAGCAGATCCAAATGGAGCAACAACAGATCCAACTGATTCAGATACAGATGGAGATGGTGTTACAGATGGTCAGGAAGCAATTGATGGAACAAATCCAAACGATCCTTGTGATTATAATGCATCTAGCCAAGTATTAGCAAATGTTGAAGCTACCTGGAGTTCTTCTGATTGTGATGGAGATGGTTTAACAAATGCTGAAGAAACTACAGGAACTGATGACCCAAGTACGCCAGGAAATCCAAATGGAGTAACAACAGATCCACAAGATTCAGATTCAGACGGAGATGGAGTTACAGATGGTCAAGAAGCAATAGATGGAACAAATCCAAATGATGTTTGTGATTATGAAGCTGCTAGTCAAGTGTTAGCAAATGTTGAAGCGTCATGGAACGATGCAGATTGTGATGGAGATGGATTGAATAACGAAGAGGAAGTAACAGGAGTTGATGATCCAAGTACACCAGCCGATCCAAATGGAGTAACAACAGATCCTCAAGATTCAGATACAGATGGAGATGGAGTTAGCGATAGTCAAGAAGCAATAGATGGAACGAATCCAAATGACATATGTGATTATAATGCTTCAAGTCAAGTAGTAGCAAATATTGAAGCTGGATGGAATACAGCTGATTGTGATAATGATGGATTAACAAATGCTGAAGAATTAACAGGAGTTGATGATCCAAATACACCAGCCGATCCGAATGGAGTAACAACAGATCCACAAGATTCAGATTCAGACGGAGATGGAGTTACAGATGGTCAAGAAGCAATAGATGGAACAAATCCAAATGATGTTTGTGATTATGAAGCTGCTAGTCAAGTATTAGCAAATGTTGAAGCGTCATGGAACGATGCAGATTGTGATGGAGATGGGTTGAATAATGAAGAGGAAGTAACAGGAGTTGATGATCCAAGTACACCAGCCGATCCAAATGGAGCAACAACAGATCCACAAGATTCAGATACAGATGGAGATGGTGTTACAGATAGTCAGGAAGCAATAGACGGTACAAATCCAAATGATATATGTGATTATAATGCTTCAAGTCAAGTAGTAGCGAATATTGAAGCTGGATGGAATGCTGCAGATTGTGATAATGATGGGTTAACAAATGCTGAAGAATTAACAGGAGTTGATGACCCAAGCACACCAGCCGATCCGAATGGAGTAACAACAGATCCACAAGATTCAGATTCAGACGGAGATGGAGTTACAGATGGTCAAGAAGCAGTAGATGGAACAAATCCAAATGATCCATGTGATTATCAGGGTTCTAGTCAAGACACAGCTTTAGTTGATGCAGCTTGGAGTGAACTTGATTGTGATGGAGATGGATTAAATAATGGAGAGGAATTAACAGGAGTTGATGATCCAGATACTACATTAGATCCAGACGGAGTAACAACAGATCCTTTAGATGCAGATTCAGATAACGACGGTCATTCTGACGCTACAGATCCAAATCCAAATGATCCAACAGCTCAAGATGATACAAGTTTAGCAGAGTTAGGAGAATCTACGTTAATAGATATTTTAGGAAATGATGATTATCTTAATAATTCAGATCCAAATAACTTAGGCACTACAAGTATTGTAAATACAGGTAATGGAACTGCGCAAGGTACTATAATATTCGATCCAGGAACTGGTACTTTATTGTACACTCCATTAGCAGGTGAAGCAGGTCAAACTGTAACTGTTGAATATGAAGTTTGTAATAATGAGTCTGGTACACCAGTTTGTGATACAGCCATAGTTACTATAACAGTATCTGATGAAAATGATAGTGATGGTATTTCTAATGCAAATGATATTGATGACGATAATGATGGAATTTTAGATGTAGATGAAACGCCTGGTGGAGTTGATCCAGATACAGATGCAGATGGAGATGGAGTTCCATTGTATTTAGATGATGATGATAATGATCCAACAGTTGGAAATAACGATAATTTACCTGAGGAAGGTTTTGATACAGATGGAGATGGAATAGCAAATCATTTAGATATAGATTCAGATGATGATGGTATTCCAGATAATGTAGAAGTTCAACCAACAGAAGGTTATGTTCCACCTACAGGAAATGATACAGATGGAGATGGATTAGATGATGCATATGATCCAGATAACGGAGGTACTCCAATTGGAACGCCTGTGGATACAGATGGAGATAGTATTCCAGATTATCTAGATGAAGATTCAGATGGAGATGGAGTTCCTGATATAGTTGAAGCATTTGACTTTGATGGAGATGGAGTAGCTGATATCGATCCTGATAGAGTTGATACAGATGGAGATGGATTAGATGATGCATTTGAAGGAACTAATTTAGATGATGGTTTCGATGCTAACGATAATCTAGATAATGGAGCAAGTGATACACAAAATTCAGATGATGATAATATTCCTGATTTCAGAGATACAGATGATGATAATGATGGTGTAGCAACAGGAGAAGAAGATTTAGACGAGTTTGGTAACCCAACAGGTGATCCTACGGATGTGGATACAGATGGAGATGGTACACCAGATTATTTAGATCAAGATGATGATGGAGATGGTGTATTAACTGCTGAAGAGAATCCAGATGCAGATGGAGACGGTGACCCAACTGATGCGCAAGATACAGATGGAGATGGAGTTCCAGATTATCTAGACGAAGATGATGACGGTGATGGAAAAAATACTAGCGATGAAAATCCAGATCCAGATTCTAATGGTAACCCTGTAGACGCTATTGATACAGATGGAGATGGTATACCAGATTATTTAGATACAAGTGACGACGATATTGAAGTATTCAACATATTAACACTTAATGGAGATTCAGATAATAGTTTCTTTAATATCCAAGGTATTAATAATGATAGATACAGAAATAATACTGTAGAAATATTCAATCGTTGGGGTAATACTGTATACAAAATACAAGGTTATAATAATGCAGATAAAGCGTTTAGAGGTATATCAAATGGTAGAGCAACTGTTGTGGAAGATGATAAATTACCTACAGGAACTTATTTCTATGTGATAGATTTAGGAGATGGTTCAGAACCAATGACAGGATGGTTATACATTAAAAGTAAATAATTAATGAAAAGAGAAAATCATTATACAATGAAAAACATCATAAAGTATACAGTTGCCTTATTACTATTTGTAACTAATGCAATAAATGCGCAACAAGACCCACAGTTTACACAATATATGTATAATACAATGAGTGTTAACCCAGCCTATGTTGGTACAAACGGACATACTATTATTACAGCTATTGCCAGAACACAATGGGTTGGAGTAAATGGTGCTCCAGATTCACAAACACTAAGCTTCGATACTTCACTTGGAACAAGTGGAGTAGGCTTAGGTATTAATTTAATTAATGATGAAATTGGACCAGCAAGAGAGTTGTCTTTAGATGCAAATATTTCTTATGGCGTTAAATTAAGTGAAGATGCAAATTTGTCATTTGGTTTAAAACTAGGAGGACGAAGTTTAAATGTAGATCCTAGAAGAGGAAATCCAGAAGCACAATCCGATCAGTTATTAGGAGTTTTAGATCGTTTATTGCCTACAATTGGAGCTGGAGTATTTTATTATAAACCCAAATGGTATTTAGGTGCTGCTGTACCAAATATTTTACGAACTGAACATTATGATGATACTTTTAATGGAGGAAATGTAGCAACAGAACGTTTACACTTTTTCTTAATTGGTGGTTACGTTTTTGATTTAAGTGAATCAGTGAAATTTAAACCTGCAACATTAGTAAAAGTGGTAAAAGGTGCGCCTTTATCACTTGATCTTTCTGCTAATTTTCTTTTTAATGAAAAATTTAATGCAGGTGTAGCATGGAGATGGGATGATTCTATAAGTACACTTCTAGGTTTTAGATTTGCAAAAAACTTTAATTTAGGTTTTGCTTATGATCTCACTACATCTAATTATAGTAATTATAATTCAGGAACTTACGAATTAATGTTACGTTGGGAAGGTTCACCTAAGATAACAACGAAATCGCCAAGATTCTTCTAATCATTAAAATTTATACTGATGAGAAAAGTACTATTTATACTATCCATTTTTAGCATAGCTGTTAGTTTCGCACAGTTAAGAACTGCTGATCGTTACTTTAAAGAGTTTGCATATAAAAAAACAGCAGATATGTACCTCGATATTAATAAAAAAGGAGATAATTCTTATTTAGTATTGAGTAGACTTGCCGACTCTTATTATTTTAATAGTGAATTTGAAAAAGCTGTGCCTTGGTATAAAAAACTCATGAAAAATTATCCAAAAGAAGTATCAGTTACTCATATTTTCAGATTCGCACAGTCGTTAAGAAGTACTGGAGATATAAATGAATCAGATTCTTGGCTTTTAAAAATTGAAGATGTGCAACGAGATGATAGCCGACCTAAAGCTTTAGAAAAAAATTCTGATTATTTCAGTGAATACTCAAAAACAAATAACGCATTTTTAAATGTACATAATATATCTTCTAATACGAAATATTCAGATTTTGGAGGGTTTATATATGATGATGTATTTTATTTTTCATCAACAAAACCAGCAGTTGCAGAAGATAAATTAAAAAAGAATGATATTTATAAATGGAATGATCAACCTTTTTTAAATGTGTATAAAACGTATTTAGTAAAGTCCGATAAAAAAACTTTAGAAGTTGAAAATCCAATTAGATTGAATTCAATTAGTACAAGATATCACGAATCTAATGCAGTAATTACTAAAGACGGAAGAACAATGTTTTTTACTAGAGATAATTTCAATGGAAGTTCTCTGAAAGGTGATAAAAAGAATATTTCTCATTTAAAAATCTATAAAGCTAAAAAGGAAGGTAATGAGTGGAAAAATATTAAGGAATTACCTTTTAATAGTGATGATTATTCTATTGGACATCCAGCGTTAAGCCCAGATGAAAAAACTTTGTATTTTGTTTCAGATATGCCTTATGGTTATGGAGAGACTGATATTTATAAAGTTAATATTTACGAAGAAGATGTTTATGGTAAACCAGTTAATCTTGGAAGAGAGATTAATACTGAAGGAAGAGAAATGTTTCCATTTGTTGGAAGTGATAAAACACTATATTTTTCTTCAGATGGTCATTTAGGTTTAGGTGCTTTAGATGTGTTTGAATCTAAAATAGAAAACAATGAATATACTAAGCCTGTAAATCTAGAGAAACCAGTAAATAGTTCTAGAGATGATTTTGCTTTTGTAATTAACGTTGAGAGAACTAATGGATTCTTTTCTTCTAATCGTAGAGGAGGTAAAGGAGATGATGATATTTACAGTTTTACTATTAATAGATGTAAAGAAGATATTGAAGGAATTGTTACTGATTTAAAGTCAGGAGATCCTATTTCTGGAGCATTAGTTCGATTAATTGATGAAAATGGAGAACCTCTTTCTAAACAAGTAACAAAAGCAGATGGAAGTTATAGTTTTAAAAGTATCGATTGTAAAAAAGATTTTACTATAGCAGCTTCAAAAGATGATTATAGAAACGATCAGAAAAAAACTGCTACGCTTAATGTCGATAAAAAAGTAATTACAACAAATTTAACTTTAGAATCTTTAATTGTAGATAAGGAAGGCCAAGAATCTCAAATTGTAATTCATCCAATTTATTTCGATTTTGATTTATATAATATTCGTCAAGATTCTAAATATGAATTAGAAAATATTATTTCAGTGATGAAAAATAATCCAGATATGGTTATTCGAATAGAGTCACATACAGATAGTAGAGGAACAAAAGAGTATAATAGAAATTTATCTAGTAATAGAGCTAAAGCAACCAAAGATTATTTAATCTCTAGAGGGATAGCACCTTCTAGAATTGACAGTGCAGTTGGGTATGGAGAAGATCAATTATTAAATAATTGTAACGATGCGAATCAGAATAAATGTACAGAAGAACAACACCAACGAAATAGAAGATCGTATTTTTATATAGTTAGAGGTGGGAAAAATATCACCTCGAGTAATCAATAAATACATGTATGATAACTTGAAAACGCTTCTTTTTAGAAGCGTTTTTTTATTATTAACTATATTTACTACAATAATCAATTCAAAACTGTAATGAAATTAAATTTTAGTAAAAGTACAATGTTAATTTGTTCTTTATATGTTTTAGGGGCTTGTACAACTGAAGCCAAAAAAGAAGAACCAATTTCTCAAGATACTATTCAACAAGAATCAAAAAAAGTAAATAATTTCTTTCAACAACAATTTACAGCAACATTAGATCGCCACCCAATGTATCAAACGTATTTGGGAATGAATAAAGATGCTGATAAATGGGATGATATTTCTGATGAATTTCAAGACAAAGAATTAGAGTTCACAAAACAAGCTTTACAATGGATTAATGATTCTGTAAACGTAAAAGCATTAGATGAAGCTACTAAATTAAGCTATGACCTTTTTAAACAAAGTTTAGAGGAAACAATTGAAGATGATAAATATAGATTATATTCTTATCCTATAAATCAAATGCATGGTTCTCAGGCAGAAATTCCAGCATTTTTAATTAATATGCATCAAATTAGGTCTAAGAAAGATGCAGAAAACTATATCAGTAGATTAAAAGGAATTGAGCCAATGTTTGCTGAATTGGTTAAAGGATTAAAGAAAAGACAAGAAGCAGGAATTATGATTCCTAAGTTTGTTTTTGCTCGTGTTTTAGATGATTCAAAAAATTTAATTAAAGGTCAGCCTTTCGATACTTCTAACGAGAAAAGTACTTTATTAAATGATTTTGAAAATAAAGTATCTAAATTAGAAATTGATGCAGCTGAAAAATCAACTTTAATTACAGAAGCAAAAAAAGCATTAAAAGAGAATGTTTTTGCAGGGTATACAAATCTAATAAAAACATTAGAAGCACAAGAAAAAGTTGCAAGTACAGACGATGGAGCATGGAAATTTCCTAACGGAGATACTTTCTATAATAATGCTTTAAAAAGAACAACTACAACGAATTTAACAGCAAATGAAATTCATGAAATCGGATTAAAAGAGGTTGCCAGAATTCATGGTGAAATGAATGCTATTAAAGAAAAAGTTGGTTTTAAAGGAAGTTTACAAGACTTTTTTAAATTCATGAAAACAGATAAACAGTTCTACTATGCAGATAGTGATAAAGGTAGAAAAGAATACATGGATAAAGCCGAGTTTATCATCGATAGCATGAAAACTCGTTTAGATGAATTATTTATTACAAAACCAAAAGCTGATTTACAGGTGAAAGCTGTAGAAGCTTTTAGAGAGAAATCTGCTGGAAAAGCGTTTTATCAGCAACCTGCTTTAGATGGTTCTCGACCAGGAACATATTATGCAAATATGTACGATATGGCAAGTATGCCTTCTTATCAAATGGAAGCATTAGCATACCATGAAGGAATTCCTGGACATCATATGCAAATTGCTATCGCTCAAGAATTAAAAAATGTTCCTATGTTTAGAAAATTAGGTCGTTATACGGCTTATGTTGAAGGTTGGGGATTATACTCTGAGTTTATCCCTAAAGAAATGGGATTCTATTCAGATCCATATTCAGATTTTGGTCGTTTAGCAATGGAGTTATGGAGAGCTTGTCGTTTAGTGGTAGATACAGGAATTCATGCCAAAAAATGGACTCGTGAAGAAGGAATCAAATATTATACAGATAATACTCCAAATGCAGAAGCAGATGCTGTTAAAATGGTGGAACGTCATATTGTAATGCCTAGTCAAGCTACGGCTTATAAAATAGGAATGATAAAAATTATCGAGTTACGTGAAAAAGCTAAAAAGGCTTTAGGTGATAAATTTGATATTAGAAAATTCCACGACGTAGTATTAACAAATGGTCCATTGCCATTAAATGTTTTAGAAAACTTAGTTGATAAATATATTTCTTCAGAAAAATAATTCATACTATACATAAAACTAAATGCCGTTGAGTTTTCTCAACGGTTTTTTTTGTAATCATTTTTAAAATTTTCAGACTATAAAACTATATGATAAGTCTAAATAATATGAGTTTAACAGAAGCCTTAGAAGCACGAGTAGCTTTAGGAAGAAAGAAAATACCAACATCTATTTTAGAGGTGATGGATAAAACTACAAACGATTTAATTACACAAGAAATATCAGCTCAAGCGTTTAAAGTGGGAGATACTTTTCCTTCTTTTGAATTACTTAATGTAAAGTCAGAAGAAGTTAATTTAAATAGGGTAAAAGGAGAGAAGGCTACAGTGATTTCTTTTTATAGAGGTGGTTGGTGTCCGTATTGTAATTTAGAGTTACAAGCACTTCAACAAGTATTACCAGAGTTTAAAAGTTTAGGAGCAAATTTAGTCGCAATTTCACCTGAAACACCTAATAGTTCATTAACTACAGAAGAAAAAAATGGATTAACTTTTGAGGTTTTAAGTGATATAGATAATAAATTAGGAAAAGAACTCGGACTAGTTTTTAAATTGGATAAAGAATTAGAAGAAATCTATAGTAACGAATTTAAAATCGATTTAGAAAAGCATAATCAAAATACTACAGCAGAATTACCAATGGCAGCTACTTATGTGATAGATAATAATAATGTAATTCAGTATGCTTTTGGAAAAGAAGATTATACGAAAAGAGCAGAGATTTCTGAAATAAGAAAGGTCTTAGAAAGTATTTAATTATAATCGACAATAAAAAATCCCGCTGCTAAGCGGGATTTTTTTATTTTTTCTGAGTTTTGTTTTCAGATTTTTTAATATCATCTAAAAACTTTTGTAATCGTTTTCCGTAATTAGATGTTTTTATTTTGTCGGTTAAACTGTTATTTATAGTATCTAATAAATATAAATTCGCATCAAATAATTCAGATAAAGCTATATAAGGAGCAGCTTCAGAATCTCCATGTGAGACAGCAAAATTTGTTGTATATAAAAAACGTCTACGAACCATTTTTTTATACGCTTTTTCAAGACTATCTATTGCAGAAGAATCTTTTTTAGCTCTAGCTTCAATATCTTTAGCAATAAAATCTAAACGTTTCATTTTAAATTGTTGGTTGATTTGATTAAAATCATCCATTACTTTCTGATTTTCTGAACCTGTTATTGTTGGTTTAAAACCAAATTGTTCTATATTATCTTCAATAGTAATTTCTCCTTTTTCTCCAAAAAACATTAATTTTTTAGGTTCATTATCACCACTTTTAAAAGTTAAATAATACATTACTGGAGAATCAACATTATCAGAAAGTTCAAACTTATTATCTCCAAATAATTGAATAGAGTCAGAAGTAACTAAAATTGTATCAGCCATTTTCTGTAAGTATAAGGTTCCTTTTTTTAAACCTTTTATTTCACCTTTCACTACCATGTTTCCTTTTTTCTTACCATTACAAGAAAAAGCGATTAGAGAAACAATACAAACTATGATAATTTTTTTCATTGGATCTTTATTTTCGATTGCAAATATGCAGAATTCTATGAAACTTTAGAGGCTATTTCCATTAAAATTGTACATAATATAGCTCCGTAGGTTCCTACAACATAACCAAACACAGCTAATAAAACACCAACTGAGGCTAAAGATGGATGAAAAGCAGCGGCAACAACAGGTGCACTTGCAGCACCTCCAACATTGGCTTGGCTTCCTACAGCTAAGAAGAAATATGGAGCTCTAATCAATTTAGCAACTAAAATTAAAAGCCCTGCATGAATAGCCATCCAAACAAAACCAATAGCAATTAGTCCAGGCTTTTCTAAAATTCCAGATAAATCCATTTTCATTCCTATTGTTGCTACTAATATGTATATAAAAACACTACCAATCTTACTAGCACCAGCACCTTCGTAATTTTTTGCTTTAGTAAAAGAAAGAATAATCCCAACTACAGTTGCTATAGTTACCATCCAAAAGAATTTAGAAGAGAATGAAGATAGTGCTGAAGTTTTATCTGCTACTATTTCAAAATTATTTTTTAAAAATGAAGAAATATTTTCAGCGCCAAAATGAGCAATCCCAACAGTACCAAAAGCTAAAGCTAGAATTATCATTAAATCTGTTAAAGTTGGATTTTTTGTTACACTTTCAGAAAATGAACTTACTTTTTGTTTTAAGTTTTCTATGGCCGAATTATCTGCTTTTAACCATTTGTCAATTTTTTCAGTTTTACCAATACCAATTAAAAGTATGGCCATCCATACGTTTGCTACAACTATATCAACTAAAACCATTCCTCCATATTTTTCTGGATTATATTGGTAAATTTCTAACATAGCTGCTTGGTTTGCACTACCACCAATCCAACTTCCAGCTAATGTAGATAATCCTCTCCATACGGCATCAAAACCAAGTCCTCCAACTGTTTCAGGAGAAAAAATAGAAATTAATAGTATTGCTAAAGGTCCGCCAATTACTATACCTATAGTTCCAGTAAAGAAAATAATTAAAGCTTTTGGACCAAGATTAAAAACAGCTTTTAAATCGATGCTCAAAGTCATTAAAACTAATGCAGCGGGTAATAAAAAACGACTTGCTATATAATAAGTTTTAGATGTGTCTGCTGAAATGATTCCAAATGAATTAAAAATAGCAGGAATTAAATAACACATTAATACACCGGGTACAATTTTATAAAACTTCTTCCAAAAGCCTTGTTTAATACTTTCTGTGTAAAAAACAAAACCAAGAGAAATCATTAAAATTCCAAATACTATAGCATCGTTTGTAAATAAAGGTTGACTTTCCATGGAATTTGATTTGAATTTAGTAAAATTTAAAGGTAAATTTTATTTACCGCTCTTTTTTCTATGATCTGTACTAATAGAAATTCCCATTTGAATTCGATCGAAATTCTGACCTACATCTGTGTTAATACTCATATAACCTAATTGTAATTTTACAACTTTAGATAATTGATATTTTACTCCAGCACCTAACCAATTTTGGTTGTATGATTGTCCTGTAAAATCAAAGAAAACTTCATCATATAAATATGTAGACCATTTATTACTTAAAGGATAGCTTAACCCTAATTGATAACGAATAAAATGTCCTGTTTGTGATCTGAAAAATCGTTGCTCAGCACGTAAGCGATGTGCAAACTTTAAAGGACCCATGTTATGATTTGCTAATAAATCTTCATAAATTCTATGATCTCCAAAAGTTCCTCCATCTACTTCGTAAGATGTATCTGTATTTAAATACGCATATCCTAAAGTAGCACCAAAGGTTTTATTTATTTTATAATTGGCTCCAAAACGACCGATAAACTGTTGCATATCTTCACCAAATTCGAAAAAACGGAAATGTGCCATAGATTTAATACTGAATTTTTCTGATACTCGGTGTGAACCATTATACATATACCAAACTCCTAATTCTTCTACTGGATTAGGTAATGTTGTTTGGGCACTTATATTTGAATTCCAAATTATAATGGCTAATAGAATATATTTTTTCATATTAAATTTACAGGTTGTTTATTTTGAATAAAGTGATAAAAATACAGTTTTTAATATTGTTTATTCTTATCATGTTTTTTTGAATAAAAAAATCCGTTCATTCAAATAAGAATAAACGGATTTTAATGTAGAAGATGTTTCTAGTTTAAAGAAAATACTTTTGTTTCCTTAAAAGGAGAAATAGTAATTTTCTCTACTTCATTTTTGTAAGTTGGCCATTCATTATTAAAGAATGTATTGGTTTCAGTTAAAACTTTATTTAATGATGTTTTAAACTGTTCTATTAACCTTTTTTCAGTTGCAGTTTGTTTACCAAATCTGCTGCTAGAATACCAGTTAGCTGTTCCTAAACGTTGAACTACATTTACTTCTGGGCTTCTAATAATTCCTTGACGTTTATCAACTTTTCCTAAGAATGTATTTAATAAAGTATCAATCTTTTTGATAATCTCTTTTGAAGATTTTATTTGAGCTTCGTACTTCTTTTTATCTTTAGTAGATAATTCTTTTTGATAACCTTCTGCTATTTTTTTACTTTCTACCAATTGTTTCACAGCATCTGCCATAACTTTTTGATGTTTTTGAAGTGTTTTAGAAGTGTTGTATTTCTCATCAATAGCAGCTTGAGATATTTCTAATCTCGGATCGTATTTTACAGTGATATTTGTTTCTGCAGTTTGATCACCAAACGTTGCTTTAATTTTATAAGTTCCAGGTTTAACAGGAACTCCACTTGGTTCAGATTTAGATTTTCTAATTCTTCTTGAAGGACGAGCTACACCTTTTTCATTCATAAACCAAGTTTGAGTATGAATTCCATTTTCTTTTGGTGCTTTTCTCTTTAAAGTTCTTATTAAACGAGTTCCATCATAAATTTCAAACTTAATAGAGTCCCATTTAATTTTCTTCTTGTCTTCGTCTTTTTTCTTAAGGTCTTCTTTAGATTTCTTTACTGGTTTTTTTGTCATTTTAGGCTTGTTCATATAAAACTTGATTCGAGCTCCAAAAGGTCTGTTTTCACCATTATATAATGCATCTGCACCAAAACGACTTCCTGTTGGTTGTTGGTAACTCGCTTGATATGCAGTTGGTGGTGTAAATAAATCGAATTTTTTAGTTAAGATATTTTTATTCGAAGCAATAGCACGTAAAGGACGAATATCATCTAATACCCAAGCAGCTCTACCAAAAGTACCAATCACTAAATCGTGTTCTCTTGGATGTATAACTAAATCTTTTACAGAAACAGTAGGGAATCCCGCTGTCCATTTTGTCCATTTTTTACCAGCGTCTAAAGAAACATATAGCCCATCATCTGTACCTAAGAATAATAAGTTAGACTCTAAAGGGTCTTCAACAATACTTAATGCATAACTTTTTACATCATTTTCATCTACAATTCGTTCCCAAGTTTTTCCGTAGTTTTTAGTTCTATATGCATAAGGTGTGTAGTTAAAACGACGATAATCGTTAGCTACTAATAAAGCCTCTCCTTTATTTTTGTTAGAAGCCTTAACTTGAACAATCCAACTATTTGCTGGTAAACCTTTAATGTTTTTAGAAACATCTGTCCACGTTGAACCACCGTTTTGAGTTACGTGAACTCGTCCATCATCTGTAGCAGTCCAAAGCATATTTTTTTCAACAGGAGAAGGCTCAATAACTAAAACAGTACAGTGATTTTCTGCACCAGTAGCATCAATTGTTAATCCACCACTTTCATGTTGTTTTTGTTTACTTTTATCATCAGTAGTTAAATCTGGAGAAATTACTTCCCAAGTTAAACCTTTATCTGTTGATTTATGTACAAATTGACTTCCGAAGTAAATTGTTGAATTATCAAAAGGATCAATGTTAATTGCTGAATTCCAGTTGAAACGTAATTTTACTTCTGGATCAGGATGTGTTGGTTTTACAGTATAATTGTTTCCAGTTTTGTAATCGTAACGAGAAACAAAACCTTGCTGACTCATAGACCATCCGTAACGAGAATCATCTCTATCTGGAACAACATCAAAACCGTCTCCAAAACTAATTTCTTGCCAATATGAATTACGAATTCCTTGAGCTTTCCATACATAAGCTGGTCCTCTCCAAGAACCGTTGTCTTGCATTCCTCCATAAACATTGTACGGATATTCATTATCTACATTAATATGGTAAAATTGTGCTACAGGTAAGTTTCCTATAAAACGCCAAGTTTTACCACCATCACGGGTAATATTTAAACCACCATCATTTCCATCGATCATGAATTTTCCATTCTCTGGATGAATCCACCAAGCGTGATGATCCGGGTGTACACCATTATTTGCTCCATATGCAGGCATTAATTGCTTGAAACTTTTTCCTCCATCTTGAGAAACATTTACATAAGTGAAAATTGAATATAATCTATTTTCGTTCTGAGGATCAGCATAAATTTCTGAATAATAGAAAGGACGGTTACCAATTCCTGGTTTGTGATTTATTTTTTTCCATTTAAATCCACCATCTTCACTTTTATATAAAGCATTCTTTTTAGATTCTACTAAAGCATAAATTGTATTCGGATTACTTCTAGAAATAGCAACTCCAATTCTTCCTAAATCTCCCTTTGGAAACCCTTCTTTATCGGTTACTTTTTTCCAATTTTCACCACCATCATAGGTAATGTATAGTCCACTTCCTTTTCCTCCAGATTTAAAAAACCAAGGATCACGTTTGTGTTCCCACATCGCAGCAATTAATTTGTTCGGATTCGAAGGATCCATAACTAAATCAGCAGCACCAGTTTTGTTATTACTGTATAAAACTTTTTTCCAAGTTTTACCACCATCTATAGTTTTAAAAACTCCTCTTTCTGGATGTTCTCCCCAAGGAGATCCAATAGCGGCAGCATAAACAATATTAGGATTTGTAGGATCAACAATTACTCTGTGAATGTGACGAGTATTTTCTAATCCCATAGATTTCCATGTTTTACCACCATCTAAAGATTTGTAAATTCCATATCCACCATTTAAACTATTTCTTGGATTTCCTTCTCCAGTTCCAACCCAAATTACACTTGGGTTTGATTGTTGAATAGCAACAGCACCAATAGATGCAGTAACTTCTTTTTCAAAAATAGGTTCCCATTTAATTCCACCAGAAGTAGATTTCCATAAACCACCAGAGGCAGTTCCCACATACATAACATCTGGGTTTTTATGTACGACATCAATAGATGTAACTCTTCCACTCATTCCACCAGGACCAATATTTCTTGGTTTCATATTCTTTAGAACATCCATAGAAAGCTCCTGTGCGGTAACAAAACATGAGATGAATAAAAGTAGAGGTATAATAATTTTTTTCATCGAAAAATGAATTAGTTGATTAAGAAAGCTAAAAATACAGCTTAATGATTTGTAATTTCTTAAAAAACTGTTAATGACTTTGTATAGTTTTGTTTCACTAAAAAAGGAAAATTACTTTTGATTTAAATCAGATAAACTATGAAATATATTAAATATCTATTATTGCTATGTGTACTTTTTTATGGTACAGATATGAGAGCTGAAAATTCCTCAGATTCTTTGAATATTAAAATTAAGTTTTATCAAAAAATAAAACTTTCAGATGGAACTAAATTATCATCAAACATTTATCTTCCTGAAGATTATAACAACCAAAAAAAGTATCCAACAATTCTTGTAATTACGCCTTATGTTTCAGATGAAAATCACGAAAGAGGTTTGTTTTTTTCTCGTAATGGTTATGTATTTATTACAGTAGATTGTAGAGGTAGAGGTAATTCTGAAGGGAAATTTATTCCTTTTCAAGATGATGCTAAAGATGGGGCAGAAGTAGTTAATTGGATTGGTGAGCAACCATGGAGTAATGGAAAAGTTGGAATGATGGGAGGTTCTTACAGAGGGATGAATCAATGGTTTGTGTTAAAAGAATTTCCAAAGTATTTAAAAACTATTATTCCAACCGCTTCAGTTGGACCAGGTTTAGATTTTCCGAAATACAATAATATTTTCTATCCATATGTGATGCGTTGGTTAATGTTAACGAGTGAGAAAACTATCAATCAGAAATTATTTGGAGCTGATTTTTGGACACATAAACAGGAGGAATTATATAAGAAAAATGCAAAGTTCAATACTTATGATGATATTGTTGGATATCCGAAAGAAGTTTTTCAAAACTGGATTTCTCATCCAAGTCACGATGAATTTTGGCAACAATATTATTTTAAACCAGAGGAGTCTAAGCAAATAAATATTCCGATTTTAAGTATTACTGGTCATTTTGATTCTGATCAACCTGGCGCAATGAAGTATTATACAGATCATATGAAATATGGAAATAATCAAGCAAGATTAAATCATTATTTAATTATTGGGCCTTGGAGTCATGGAGGAACTAGAAGACCTAAAAAAGAACTAGGTGGTTTACAGTTTAAAGAAAATGCAGTTTTAAATATGAATACTTTGCATTTAAATTGGTTTGATTGGACGTTAAAGAAAGGAAAGAAACCAGAGTTTTTAAAAAATAGAGTAGCGTATTATACCATGGGTAAAAACGTTTGGAATTACACTTCTGATTTTAAAAATATTGCGAACGCAAAGAAAGAATTCTATTTAAGTTCTAAAAATACAGATGCTAAAAGTGTATTTAATTCTGGTAAATTGATAGATTCACCTGAGGATTCAGATAAAAACCCAGATGAAATTGTTTATAATCCTTTAGCGAATAACGGAATTAATAATACGAGTTACACTAGTGATAACAAAGATTTTTATAAAGATCAGAGTTATGTGAATGATAAAGAAGTTTTAATATATCATTCTGCACCATTACAAGAAGATTTAAATATTAATGGAAAAATTGCTTTTGAAGCTTATATTGAATTAAATGTAGATGATACAGATTTTGAAGTTTCAGTATATGAAATTACTAAAAATAATGAATCGATTTTTTTACAAACTGATCAACTAAGAGCACGTTATAGAAATGGACTAGAAAAAGTTGATTTTCCAAAAAGAAATACAATTAATAAATACCTTTTTGAAGGAGAAAATATGTTTAGTAGAGTTGTGAAAAAAGGAAGTAGGTTACGTTTAATTTTTTCAACTATTGACAACCCGAATGTTCAAAAGAATTATAATTACAAAGAAGATCCAGCGTCACAAATAGCAGAAAAAGCTAAAACAGCAATAATTAAGTTATTTCATAACAAGAAGTATCCTAGTAAAATTATAGTGCCAGTAAAAAAATAGAAGAAGAGGAGTAATTTACTCCTCTTCTTTTTTTTTAGGTTCTCTTTTTGCTTCTTTCAAGGCTTTCATAAGCATCCATTCTATTTGTCCGTTTGTAGAACGAAACTCATCTGCAGCCCACTTTTCAACAGCCTTAAGCATGTCTTCATTTATTCGTAACGCAAATGCTTTCTTTTTAGCCATAAGAATTTTAAATTATTAATTTTTCAACAATTTTTATATAAGTACAAAAGACCAAAAAATTGTAATGAAATACAATAGTAAAAGTAATAATAAGCGTATCATATCTCTTGATTGTTATAATGATTAATTGTTGTGTTAACTTGCTCTTGTAATTGTGTGCCAATTAAAATACGTTTTCCGTTTTTTAATTCGATTTGAATTCCAATATCACCTGATACATTATAAGCTGTTCCGTTTTTTTTCTTCCAAAACAAACCACCTTTCATTCCCCATCCTCCATATTCAGTAATTGCATCATATTTTCGGATGTAAATATTTTCAATATCACTCCAATGAATAGTTTGATTTTTAAAATGAAAAGGAATAAAACGATAATGAATTCCATGTTCGTCAATTCGAGTTTTTAATTTAAAAAAGAGTATTGCACTTGTAGGTATGATGATTAAGCACATGGCAAAAATGAAATCGTTTAATCCCATTTTTTCTTCAGCATATGCTTTAGAAAGTATGATGATAGGAACAATAAGACCAATTACTAAAAGTGCAATTAACCATTGTTGTGTAAAACGTTGCTCTTCTTTAAATATTCTCATAACTATCTGTTTTTATCTCTTTCTAAGATTATATGAATCCAACTTTCAGCGATATGTTTTACAATCCAACCTTCTCGTGCATATTGATTCAATAAATCTTCCATTTTTTGATATCTATTATTTAAGCCTAGTTTTGGTCTAACAACTTTATATTCTTTCATGATTTTACTTTTTAATGATTTAATGTTCCCGTATTTACTACTGGAGAAGCATCTTTATCCCCACAAAGAACGATCATTAAATTACTAACCATAGCAGCTTTACGTTCTTCATCTAGCTCAACAATTTCTTTTTTATTTAATTCTTCAAGAGCCATTTCTACCATACTTACAGCACCTTCAACAATTTTATGTCTTGCAGCTACAATGGCAGTTGCTTGTTGTCTTTTCAACATGGCATTGGCAATTTCTTGTGCATAAGCTAAGTATCCAATTCGAGCTTCTAAAACTTCAATACCAGCAATTGATAAACGTTCTTCAAGCTCTTTCTCTAAAGTCTCACTTACTTCATTTACGCTCGAACGTAATGTAATATCTTCTTCATGGCCTTCATCAGCAAAATTATCGTAAGGATACATACTGGCTAATTTTCGTACAGCTGCATCAGTTTGTACACGAACAAAGTTTTCATAATTATCTACATCAAATGCAGCTTTGTATGTGTCTGTAACTCTCCAAACTAGAATGGTACTAATCATAACAGGATTACCTAATTTATCATTAACTTTTAATCGTTCACTATCAAAGTTACTAGCTCGTAAAGAGATTTTCTTTTTAGTGTAAAAAGGATTAGCCCAATACAATCCATTTTGTTTAATGGTACCCATGTATTTTCCAAATAGCAAGACAACTTTTGATGTGTTAGGGTTTACTAGAATGAATCCGAATAACATAATTATTGATGCTATTAGAGAAATAACAAAAATTGGATTCTCTAATTTTATCATAGCAAGAATACTTCCAATAAATAAAATAAAGAATACGATTAACATTAAGTATCCACTGGCTGGTTTAATAATTTTTTCTGATTTCATAAGTTTTAATTTGAAATGATATTATTTTGATATCATAAAGATATAAAATATTTTTTGAATTACGCAAATATTGAGAATGAATTATATTGTATTTTTGCTTAAAACATAAAAAATGAAACTAAGATTATTAGTAGTTACTATACTATTATTTAACGTGTCGTTTGCTTTTGGATCAGACGATACTTGGGGACCTACAGGTCATAGAGTGACTGGAAAAATTGCAGAAAAACATTTAACTAAAAAAGCTAAAAGAAAAATAGAAAAACTCTTGCAAGGTGAAAGCCTGGCATTTGTTTCTACTTATGCAGATGAGATAAAATCGGATAGAAATTACAGAAAATATAGTGCTTGGCATTATGTAAATATGCCCTTAGATGGAGATTATGAATCGTCTAAGAAAAATCCTAAAGGAGATCTTGTAACTGGAATCAATCACTGTATTAAAATCTTAAAAGATAAAACTTCTAGTTTAGCAGATAAACGTTTTTGTTTAAAAATGCTAGTACATTTAATAGGAGATTTACATCAACCTTTACATATTGGTAGAAAAGAAGATAAAGGAGGAAATTCTATACAAGTTCAATGGCATGGAAGAGGTTCTAATTTGCATAGAGTTTGGGATGAAGATATTATTGCTAAATGGGATATGAGTTACGTTGAATTAGCTGAAAATGCTAAAGATTTAACTAAAGAACAAATTAATTATATTCAAAAAGGAAGTGTTTTAGATTGGGTAAAAGATTCTCATAAATTAACAAAAAGAATATATAACTCTGCCGAGTCTGGAGATAAGTTAAGATATAAGTATTCGTATGAATTTTTTCCTGTTGTAAGAGAGCAATTACAAAAAGGAGGTTTACGTTTAGCTAAACTGTTAAATGAAATATTCTCTTAAAATATTTATAAATAATTAAAAGTCTCTTTTTAAGAGGCTTTTTTAGTTAAAAAAGCGTTAATAATTCAATGATATGTTATACTTTAATTAAATTTAATGTGATGAAATCAATATTAATATTATTATTTAGTTCATTTTTTATATTCTCTTGTAATACCAAAAATAAAAAATCCGTTTCAACAAAATTAAAAGCTGCGAATGAAGTTGTAAAAGTTTTAAACTACGATCAACTAAAACCAATGCTAGAAAAAAAAGATGACAAAATTCATGTTATCAATTTTTGGGCGACATGGTGTAAACCTTGTGTTGAAGAATTACCAGCCTTTGAAAGGTTGAATGAAGAATATAAAGATAAAAATGTAGAGCTTTTGCTTGTAAGCTTAGATTTTCCTAATCAAATTGAGAGTGAGTTATTACCATTTATAAAAGAGCACCAATTAAAACCAGAAGTTGTGGTTTTAGACGATCCAGATCAAGATAAATGGATTAACGGAATTTCTACAGAATGGTCTGGAGCAATTCCTGCTACTATTATTTATAAAAATAATAAAAGAGCTTTTTACGAGCAATCGTTTAGTTATAATTTACTTCAACAAGAATTACAACAATTTTTAAATTAAATATTATGAAAACTTTTAAAACAGTATTTGCCTTATTAGTACTTTTAGCTAGTGTAGCCTTTACAACAAAAGATAAAGGAGCTTATAAAATAGGAGATAAAGTGGATAACTTTACACTAAAAAATATAGATGGAAAAATGGTGTCTTTAAGCGATTATAAAGATGCTAAAGGAGTTGTGGTTGTTTTTACTTGTAACCATTGTCCGTATTCTAAAATGTATGAAGACAGAATTATAGCTCTAGATAAGAAGTATAAAGGTTTAGGTTTTCCTGTGGTAGCTATTAATCCAAATGACCCTGAAGTTTCTCAAGGAGATGATTATGAGTCAATGAAAGTTAGAGCTAAAGAAAAAGGATTTACTTTTCCTTATTTATTTGATGCAGGACAGAAAGTTTATCCAAAATTTGGAGCGACAAAAACTCCTCATGTTTTCATTTTAAAGAATGATAAAAAAGATTTTGTGTTATCTTATATCGGTGCAATTGATAATAATGCACGTGATGCTAATAATGTATCTGAACGATATGCAGAAATTGCAATTAATGATTTGCTTGAAGGAGTTATGCCTACTAAAGTTCAGACTAAAGCTATCGGATGTTCTATTAAAACAAAAAAATAAGTTTTTGGATAAAGAATAAACTTAAAAATCACACATTTTGTGTGATTTTTAAGTTTTACTTTTCTGTTACTTTTAAACGAGCTTTTGCAGAAACAGAAAAATCTGTAAAATCATTGTTTAAATATTTTAAATAGCCAACTATAGCAATCATAGCAGCATTATCAGTTGTATATTGAAATTTTGGAATATAAGTTGTCCATCTCCAATGCTTCTCTGCTAATTGTAGTCGTTTTCTAATTTCAGAATTTGCTGAAACACCTCCAGCAATAGCAATATGTTTTATGCCCGTTTGTTTTACAGTGTTTTTTAATTTCTTCATTAATATTTCTACAATCGTATGTTGTATAGAAGCACAAATATCAACTAAATTTTCGTCTATAAAATTCGGATTCTCTTTTACATTTTTCTGAACAAAATATAAAATTTGAGTTTTTAAACCACTAAAACTAAACTCTAAATCACCAACTTTTGGTTGTGTAAAGGCGAATGCTTTAGGGTTTCCTTCTTTTGCATATTTATCAATTAAAGGTCCGCCAGGATAAGGTAAACCTAGAATTTTTGCAGATTTATCAAAGGCTTCTCCAACAGCGTCATCTATAGTTTCACCAAGCACTTCCATTTCAAAATGATTCGAAATTTTTACAATCTGTGTATGTCCACCACTAATGGTTAAACAAATAAAAGGGAAAGGAGGGATTTTACTACCTTCTTCTTCTATAAAATGTGCTAAAACATGACCTTGCATATGGTTTACATCTAACAAAGGAATGTTTAAACCTAGTGCTAAAGATTTGGCGAAAGATGTTCCTACAAGAAGTGATCCCATTAAACCAGGACCTCTTGTAAAAGCAATCCCACTTAAATCAGATTTTGTAATCCCAGCTTGTGCTATTGCCTGTTGAATCACCGGAACAATATGTTGTTGATGAGCTCTAGAAGCTAATTCAGGAACTACACCACCATATTTAGCATGAACTTCTTGGTTTGCTACAACATTACTTAAAACTTTACCGTTGTGAATTACAGCTGCACTAGTATCGTCACAAGAACTTTCTATACCTAAAATATAAATAGATTTTTCGCTCAAAACTGTTTGGATTTATCAGTGCAAAAATATTCATAATACGTTAGATATTCGTTAAAATTGGCGTTTCTTTGCAATAAGGCAGAATTTTTGTAGTTTCTTTCTGAAAAATTAGGAGGTCAATATCATTAGAAGAGTTAGGAAAATAGCGGTTAGAATTGTAGGAATCTTAGCAATACTTTTATTACTTCTCGTAATAGTTTTGTCTATTCCCGCTGTTCAAAGTAAGTTGGCAAAAATTGCGACAAAGCGAATTAATGATGATTTTAAAACAAATATTGTTATAAAAAGAATTGATTTATCTCTTTTAGGTAATGTTCAACTAAAAGATATAGAAATTAGAGATCATCATAATGATACTTTAATCTTTGTAAAAAACCTTAAAACTTCACTTCAAAATGCAAAAAAGATTGTCGATAATAAGGTGGATTTAAGTGATGTTAGTTTGTCTGGAGCTTATTTTTATATGAAAAAATATAAAGGAGAAGAAGAAGATAATTTAGCAGTTTTTATTGAAAGTTTTGAAGAAGATGATGATCAAGTAAAGAGTGAAAATCCATTTACTCTAAAAGCAAAAAATATTTATTTAGAAAACCTGAATTTTAAGGTTTCAGATGAAAATAATAAAGAACAAACACAATATGCAGCTTATAATGCTGGGGGAAATATACAGGATTTTAAAGTTGTTGGCCCAGATGTTTATGCAAATATTAGAGGGTTATATTTAATAGATAATAGAGGTATAAATGTAACGAATGTAACTACTGATTTCTTCTACAGTAAAACTAAAATGGATTTTAATAATACTACTATTAAAACCGACAATGGTTCATTTTTAAAAACTGATATTGTATTTAATTACAAGAGGAAAGATTTAGCAAGTTTTACAGATAAAGTTAATATAAAAGCTGACTTTAAAAAAAGCACACTCGCAGTTAAAGATGTGAATAAATTTTATGGAGAGTTAAGAGGAAATGATAAATTAATCTTTACGGGTTCCGCTACAGGTACATTAAATAATTTCAATGCAAATAATATAAACATGTATTCAAAAAACGGAATGATTATCCGTGGAGATATGGGATTTGTTAATGCATTTAATTCTGAGAGAGGGTTCTTATTTGATGCTGATATTGAAAATGTAGCCTCTAACTACAATCAATTGAAAAACATCCTACCGAATGTTTTAGGGAAAACATTACCTAGTAATTTTAAAAGAATTGGCAATTTTTCTTTATCAGGTTTATTAAGTTTAACACCAGATCAAATGGATGCTACATTAAATTTAGATTCTGAGTTAGGTAGCACTGTTTCTGATTTATTATTCACAAATATCGACGAGATAGATAATGCAACTTATGATGGTGTTATAGAGTTTATTGATTTTGATTTAGGAAAGTTTGCAGAAAATAATGATTTGCATAAAGTGTCATTAAAAGCAGACGTTCATGGAAGTGGTTTTAATGTTGAAAATATCAACTCTTCTATTATAGGTAAAGTAACTCGTTTAGATTTTAGAGGATATTCTTACAAAGATCTAAATGTGAACGGGCAATTTCAAAACAGAAAATTTGATGGGTACCTACAATCAAGGGATGAAAATTTTAAACTAGATTTTAAAGGGCTAGCAGATTTTTCTTCTGAAACACATAAATTTGATTTTGTAGCAGATATTGATAAGTTGGATTTAAAAAAGACTAACTTTTTCAATAGAGACAGTATCTCAGAATTAAAAGGAAAAATCCAATTAGATGTTGTAGGTAATACGTTTGATGATATTGTTGGTAAAGCAACCTTTCAAAACCTTATTTATAAAAATGAAAATAAAACGTTTTCATTTAAAAACTTCAATATTAAATCTTCTGTAAAAGATAGTATTAAAACTATCGAAGTAAATTCTACAGATATTGTCAAAGGTAAATTAGAAGGTAAATTTTATTTTAACGATATAATACCAGTTTTTCAAAATGCTTTAGGAAGTGTATATACTAATTATGAAGCCTTGCCAATTGAAAAACATCAATTTTTAAATTTTGATTTCACAATTTATAATCAAATTGTAGATGTTTTTTTACCTAAAATCTCTATAGGAAAAAACACAAGAATTAGAGGACGAATTAACTCTGATAAAAATTTAGTGAAATTGACTTTTTCTTCGCCTAATATTAACGCGTATGAAAATGATATTAAAGATGTAATATTGAGAGTTGATAATAAAAATAAACTTTATAACACACACTTTACAGCACAAAAAATAGCCAATAAATATTATCATATAAGCAAGTTAAATCTGGTAAATAGAACGGCAAATGATACTTTGTTTTTTAAATCTACATTTAAAGGGGGGAAAAAGGAAAAAGAAAACTTCGATTTAAATTTTTTCTATACAATAAATGAGTTACACGAATCTGTACTTGGATTACAAAAATCAACTTTTAATCATAATGGATTCGATTGGATTATCAATCCAAAATCAGATAAAAAAAATAAATTAGCTTTTAACGTTAAAGATAAAAGTTACAAATTCAGTCCTTTTAAATTGATATCTGATGAGCAAAATATTGATTTTGAGGGAAGTGTAATAGGTGATAATCAAAAAGATATTAAAGCAAGTTTTAAGAAAGTACAATTGCAAAGCTTTTTGCCTGAAATAGAAGGGTTGTTTTTAGAAGGTTTATTAAATGGTAATCTGGCACTTAAAGAAGAAGAAGGAAAAATTGAGCCCAAAGCAAATATTATTATTAATGATGTTATCGTAAATGATTTTTCGCAAGGTACTTTAAAAGCTAAAATAGAAGGAGAAAACTCTTTAAATAAATTTAAAGTTGATGTCTCTTTACGAGATTATAATTTCGATAATATTAAAATCATAGGAGGTTTAGATTTTACAAATAATAAAAAACCTCAAGTAGATCTTAAAGTTAATTTTAATCAATACGAATTAAATGGTTTTACTGATTTGGGAGGAGAAGTACTTTCCAATATTAGAGGTCGTTTATCTGGAGACTTTACAGCGAAAGGATTAGCGTATAATCCTATTTTTAAAGGAGAGTTAAAGTTAGATGAAGGAGGTTTAACATTTCCTTATTTAAATATAGACTTTGATCTTATTGAAAACACTAAAATTAAACTAGTTGATCAAACTTTCTTTATCAATAATATTATAATAAAAGACACTAAATATGATACTAAAGGGTATTTAAATGGAAGTATTACACATAGTAATTTTGAACAATGGTATTTAAAACTTGATTTAGATACTCCTAATTTATTAGTGTTAGATACTAAAGAAGCTGAAGAAATTCCTTATTATGGGAAAGGATTTATTAGAGGAAATGCTAGAATAAGAGGTTTAACCAGTAATTTAAGTATTAAAGTAAATGGAAAAACAGAAGAAGGAACTTTATTTGTTATTCCTTTAAATGATGTAACTACTATCGATAATTATAAGTTGATACGTTTTAAAACTAATGAGGAGGTAAACGAAAAAGAAATTAATATTGAAAAAATTAAAGGTGTAAATCTTGATTTTGATTTAGAGGTAACTAAAGATGCAATAGCCCAAGTAGTAATTGATAAAGTGTCAGGAAGTGATTTAAAAGGAAGCGGAAACGGAAATTTACATATAGAAATTGATACACGAGGTAAGTTTATTATGGATGGTGCAATTACTATCGATAACGGGTTTTATAATTTTAAATATGGAGGTATTATAAGTAAGCCTTTTCAAGTACAAAGAGGAGGTACGATTTCTTGGTCAGGAGACCCTTTAAAAGCACAGTTAAATCTTACGGCAATTTATAGAACTAAGGCCAATCCAGCTCAATTATTAGATAATATTAATTCAACTAGAAAAATCCCTATCGATTTGTATACGCATATCACAGGAGGTTTATTTGATTCTAAACAAGAGTTTGATATAAAGATACCAAATGCAAATTCAACAGTAGCTTCTGAACTAGAATTTAAATTGAATGAAAACGATATTAATACCAAAATGCAACATTTCACATTTTTAATGGCATTTGGTACTTTTTTTAATGAAGAAAATATAGGAAATAGCGCATCTAATGGTATAACAGGTACAGCAGCTCAAGTTGCGTCTAATATATTATCAAGTGTTATAAATAAAGAAGATAGTAAATTTAAATTTGGAGTGCAGTATACACAAGGAGATAGAACAAATGTAGAGCAACTTCAAAATAATATAGACGATCAAGTTGATTTATCGTTTTCAACTCAAATTTCAGACAGAGTCTTAGTGAACGGAGCTTTAGGTGTACCTATTGGAGCAAGTGCTCAAACTAGTGTTGTAGATGTTAAAGTAGAGGTTTTATTAAATGAAGAAGGAACTTTAAGAGGAATGTTTTTTAATAAGCCTAATGATATTCAGTTTGATATAGATAATGAAGGTTATACTCAAGGTTTAGGATTATCGTATCAAGTTAATTTCAATTCATTAGGTGAATTAGGTGAGAAATTAGGTATAAAGAAAAAGAAGAAGAAAAAGAAAAAAGAAGTAAAAAAAGATAGTATTATTGTAAAAAAAAGTAAGTTAATAAACTTCAAAAAGAAACAAGACACTACAAAAATTAAACAATGATCCGAACAACTAAAAACTACATAGTTTTAGCTTTAAAAGGAATGGCGATGGGAGCAGCAGATGTAGTTCCTGGAGTATCAGGTGGAACAATAGCATTTATTTCTGGAATTTATGAAGAGTTATTACAATCAATCAGTAATATAAACTTAAGTTTATTTAAGACTTTAAAAGAAGAAGGTTTCAAAACAGCTTGGAAGCAATTAAATGGGAATTTTCTATTAGCACTTTTCACAGGAATTTTTATAAGTGTTTTGTCGTTAGCTAAAATAATTTCTTGGTTACTAGAAACACAACCAATTTTAGTTTGGTCTTTTTTCTTCGGTTTAGTTTTGGCGAGTGTTATTTATATAGGAAAACAAATTAAGAAATGGAGTGTTTTGTCTTTTGTATTATTAGTTTCTGCCGCAGTTGCAGCATATATAATAACAACATTACCGCCACTAGTATCAGAAAGTTCTTCAAATTTATTTTTGTTTTTATCTGGAGCAATAGCAATTTGTGCTATGATTTTACCTGGAATTTCGGGGTCTTTCATCTTAGTTTTATTAGGGGCTTATAAACCAATATTAAACGCAGTAAGTTCAAGAGATTTTGTAACTGTTTTTTTTGTGGCTTTAGGGTCGATAGTTGGATTATTATCGTTCTCTAGAGTTTTAAAATGGTTATTTGCTAATTATAAAAATTACACATTAGCTGCATTAACAGGTTTCATAATAGGTTCTTTAAATAAAATTTGGCCTTGGAAGAAAGTATTAACCTACAGAATAAACTCTCACGGAGAAAAAGAAGCCTTTAATGAATTGTCTATTTCTCCATTTTCATACGAAGGAGATCCGCAATTACTTTATGCAATAATTTTATCAATAGTTGGTTTTAGTTTAATTATTCTTTTAGAAAAATTAGCCGTTAAAAAGTAATTATTGGTAAATTAGGCCTTATGCACAAGGAACGAACATTCTTAGAGAAACTAAATCTTTTTTTAAAAGGTTTAACCATGGGAGGAGCTAATAAAGTTCCTGGGGTTTCTGGAGGAATGGTTGCTTTTGTTATGGGATTTTATGAAGAATTAATTTTTACTTTTCAACGCATAAATAAAACAGCTTTTAAGTTATTGTTTAGTGGAAAGTTTAAAAGCTTCGCCAGATATACCAATTTTCAATTTTTAGTTTGGGTAATGTTAGGAAGTACATTTAGTTACTTTAGTGTTTCTCTAGTACTCGATTATTTCCTTAAGAATTATGAACTTTATGTTTGGGCTTGGTTCTTTGGAATGATTATAGGTTCCATTTATTACATTTCTAAAGATTTTGGAAATTGGAATTTTAAAAGTGTAATTTCATTACTTATAGGTGTGAGTATAGGTTTGGCAATCAGTTTTATGACACCAGCAAAAGAGAACGATAATTTATGGTTTGTTTTTCTTTGTGGAATTATTGGTGTCTCAGGAATGACTTTACCAGGTTTATCAGGTTCTTTTATTCTTATTCTTTTAGGAAATTACGTTTTATTACTAGTAGATAGTGTCAATGTACTAGGAGTAGTAATTGCTAATATGTTTTCTGGTGATTTTTCAGGATTTAAAGATGCTGTTAAAGTTAGATATCTGAAAATTATATCTGTTTTTACCTTAGGTTCAGCTTTTGGTTTAGTGTCTATTTCTCATGTTTTAGGATATGTGTTAAAACATTATAAAAATATAGTTACAGCTGTTATTATTGGTTTTATTAGTGGTTCTTTAGGAATTGTTTGGCCTTGGAAAAAAACCATTTACAAACAAGAAAATAGTCAGTTTTTGTTTGATAGTAAAGGAAACAAAATTGTAGAAAATTACGAACGATTTATTCCAGATTTTCAATTAACAGAAACTTGGATTACAATTGGTTTTATAATAACAGGAATAGCACTTATTTTAATAATCGATTTTTATGGAAGAAAAAAGAAGTAAGAAATTATTCGGATTAATAGGTAAAAATATTTCCTATTCATTTTCTAGAGGATATTTTGCTGAAAAGTTCGAAATGTTAGATTTACATGATCATGAATATGTAAATTTCGACCTTACAGTTATCAACGAGTTAGACGATGTTTTAAAAGAGTATAATTCTAGTTTAAAAGGTATGAATGTAACAATACCGTATAAAGAAGAAATCATTCCTTTTTTAGATAAAGTTGATAAAAAAGCTAAAAAAATAGGAGCAGTAAATACTATAAAAATAAGCAAGAAAGGAAAACTTAAGGGGTATAATACCGATTATTATGGTTTTAAAAATTCATTAAAACCATTATTGAAAGAAAAACATAAGAAAGCATTAATTTTAGGAACAGGTGGTGCTTCTAAAGCGATTGCTTATGCATTAAAAAAGTTAAACATAGAATATGCTTTTGTTTCTCGAAAAGCTAAAAATGAAGCTATGTTTAGTTATAATGATTTAAATAAAACAGTTGTAGAAGATCATTTAGTAATTATAAATTGTACACCTTTAGGAACTTCACCAAATATTACACAAAAGCCAAATATTCCTTATCAATACATTGGAGAACATCATATTCTTTACGACTTAATTTATAATCCGGCAGAATCTGCTTTTTTAAAGTCAGGAAAAGAAAATGGAGCAACTATTAAAAATGGTTTGCAAATGCTAGAATTACAAGCTGAAAAGGCTTGGGAAATCTGGAACTAATATTTTTTTTTCTACAAAAAGAAGGATTCGCTTATTTAGAATCAAGATATATTCAATATTCCTTATCTTTATGTTCGAAATCAAATGGAACTATAAACATTTTTAATATGTTAGAAAATAAAGATAAAAGTACAAACGAGAATTCTACTGAAGCTATAACAAACAAAGAAACGGTTTCTGAAGCTACACAATCTGCAGTTAATGAAGTGGAGAATATGGTAGCCGAGAATTCTGAAAAAGATGAGAAAAAAGAAGAAATTCCAATGCTAGACTATAATGCAATGGAATTGGAACAATTAGTAGTAGAATTAAAGAAACTATTAAAAAATCATCCCGTACAGCTTATCAAGAATAATGCAGATGAAATTAAAAATGCGTTTAATGTAAAGTTTGGTAAACTTTTATCTCAAAAGAAGGAAGAGTTTTTAGCTGAAGGAGGTAATTCTATCGATTTTCAGTTTTCTAGTCCTGTAAAAGTTGAATATAACGGACTTTTACGAGAGTATAAAGAAAAGAGAGATGCTTACTATACACAAATAGAAAATCAACTTAAAGATAATTTAGAGAAACGTAATATTATTATTGATGAATTAAAATCGTTGATAGAAAATGCAGATCCTAGAACAATGTATAATGAATTTCAAAAAATTCAAGAGCGTTGGAAAGGAGTTGGTGCAGTTCCTAGAGATCGTTACAATGATACATGGAAAATTTACCATCATCATGTAGAGCGTTTTTATGATTTATTACATTTAAATAAAGATTTTAGAGAGTTAGATTTTAAACATAATTTAGAAGAGAAACAAAAGTTAATCGCAAGAGCAGAATCTTTATTAGAAGTTGAAGATGTAAATGTTGCTTTTAAAGAATTACAGGAATTACATAGAATTTGGAAAGAAGATGTTGGACCTGTAAATAGAGAACTTCGTGAAGATGTTTGGAATCGTTTTAGTGATATAACTAAAAAATTACATGATAAACGTCACGATTACTACAAAGATTTACGATCTAAACACCAAGAAATTATCGATGCTAAATTGATAATAGTTGAAAAGATCAGTAATTACGATTTTTCTAAAAACCAAACACATAAAGATTGGCAGAAAAGTATTCGCGAGGTAGAAGCTTTACGCAAAGAATATTTTAATGCTGGTAAATTGCCATATAATAAAAGTGAAACTGTTTGGCAAAAATTAAAAGAAGCTACTAAACGTTTTAATACAGCAAAAAATACTTTTTATAAACAAGAAAAATCTTCTCAAACAGATAATTTGAAGAAGAAAATGGAGTTAGTAGAATTAGCAGAAAGTTTAAAAGATAGTGAAGATTGGGAAACTACAACTAATACGATGAAGCGTATACAGTCTGATTGGAAAAAGATTGGGCATGTACCTCGTAAATATTCAGATGAAATATGGAATCGATTCAAAGCTGCTTGTAATGCTTTTTTCGACCGTTTAAATGCTCATAGAGACGGTGTAAGTCAAGAACAAGAAGCTATTGTTGTAGAAAAGAAGAAGTTTTTAGAAGATTTTAAAGCATTAGAAGGCCTAACTGTAGAACAAGTACAAGAGTACATTCAAAAATGGAGAGCTTTAGGTTCTTTACCAAGAAATGCGCGTCATTTAGATGGTAAATTTAACAAAGCTGTAGATGCAAGTTTAGCAAAATTAAATTTAGGCAGAGAAGAGATAGAGTTAATGAAGTTTAAGAATGTAGTTGATGGTTATTTAGCTCAAGAAGATTATAGAAAATTAGATAGTGAGCAATTCTTTATCCGTAAAAAGATTACAGAAACTGTAAGAGAAATGCAACAGCTAGAGAATAACTTAAGTTTTATATCTAATGCTACAGAAGATAATCCATTAGTGAAGAATGTAAGAAAAGGAATTCAAGGATTTAAAGACGAGTTAGATATTTGGCAGATGAAGTTAGATTATTTAAGAAAGTTAGATTACTAATAATCTAGTTTTATGAAATTACAAAAGCCCAGATAAATATCTGGGCTTTCGTGTTTAATCCGTATATCTATGGAAACTAGACCCTTGATTTTTTGGTGCTGGTTCTGGAACTGGTGTAGCAATGAAATTTTGAGATTCAGAAGAACAAAAAGTGCTTGAGCTTGCAATTCTCTGATAACATGTTTGGTTGTTTAAATAAGTTTCATAACTATTTTAGTATAGTTATCACTTAAAATATACTGTTAAAATGGTTGTTTTTTTTTCGATTAAAAAAAACTAATAGGAATTAGAAATAAAAAAACCTCGAATTATTTCGAGGTTTCTTGTTTTATATTTTTATGATTGATTAAGAGAATAAATTATCAATTTTATGTTTCTCTTCAGCAGCTAAGGCAGCATCAACTAAGATTCTACCACTGTGCTCATCAATTGTAATCTTTTTTCTGTTAGCTATTTCTAACTGTACTTGTGGTGGAATAGTAAAGAAAGAACCTCCAGCAGCTCCACGCTCAATAGATACAACAGCTAATCCGTTTTTTACTTTATTACGAATTCTTTTGTAAGCAGTTAATAAGTGCTTATCAATAGATTCAGAAAACTCAATAGATTTCTCTTGTAATAACTTCTCTTCTTTTTCAGTTTCTTGTAAAATAGCGTCTAACTCAGATTTTTTAGCATTTAAGTGTCCTTCTTGTTGTGCTAATTTTTCTTTAGTGTTTTCAACTACTTGTTTCTTTTGTGCAATTTTAGCTTTAAATTCCTTAATTCTTTTTTCAGCTAATTGAATTTCTAATTCTTGATATTCAGTTTCTTTACTTAAAGAATCAAACTCTCTATTGTTACGAACATTCTTTTGTTGTTCTTGGTACTTTTTAATTAAAGCTTTAGCCTCTTCAATAACTAACTTTTTGTTACTAATATCAGTATCTAAATTAGAAATATCTTGCGCTAAGTTCGAAAGTCTAGTATTTAATCCGGCAACATCATCTTCTAAATCTTCTACTTCTAAAGGTAATTCTCCGCGAACATTTCTAATTTCATCAATTCGAGAATCGATTAATTGTAAGTCGTATAAGGCTCTTAACTTTTGTTCTACCGTTACTTCTTTTTTTGCCATCTTTAAATATAATGTATTGGATTTGTATTTTCTTCGCTTAAAATAATTGCAAAATTAGTAAATTTTTTTGTAAGATAATCAACTAAAAGATTTTTTGTATACTGTTCACTTTCATAATGTCCAATATCTGTAAGTAAAATCTTGTTTTCTGCTTTATAAAATTCATGATACTTAAAATCTGCACTTATATATGCGTCTGCTTTTCCTCGTATTGCGTTAGAAATCGCAAAACTTCCAGAACCTCCTAAAACTGCTACTTTTTGTATAGGTTTTCCTATTAATTCAGAATGTCGAACACATCCAGTTTTAAAAGTTGATTTTACAAATTGTAAAAAATCTATTTCTTCCATAGGAGAACTAAATTCCCCAATCATACCCATTCCTACTAATTGATTTTTATTATCTAAAGTGATAATTTCATAAGCCACTTCTTCATACGGATGATTTTTTTGTAATGCTTGTAAAATTTTTCCTTCTAAATGGTTTTCAAAAGTTACAGTTATACATGTTTCCTCTTCAAAATGTAACTCTCCTTTTTTACCAATAGTTGGATTCGAGTTTTCTTTTCCTCTATAACTGCCTTTACCTTCAACATTAAAGGAACATTGATCGTAATTTCCTATGTTTCCAGCTCCAGCATTAAATAAAGATTTTCTTAAATCATTAGCATCACTGTAAGGAACATAGGTGGTTAGTTTTTTGATTTGTTTCTTTTTTGGGATTAAAACCTTTGTGTTTTGTAAACCTAATACTTTACACATTTTTGCAGAAACACCGTTGTTTGAATTATCTAAAGCGGTATGTGTAGCATATATTGCAATATCGTTTTTAATTGCTTTTAAAACTACACGTTCTACATAATTATTTCCGTTTAATTTCTTTAAGCCACTAAAAATAATAGGATGGAAACTTACAATTAAATTGCATTTTTTCTCAATAGCTTCGTCAACGGTTTTTTCTAATGTATCTAAGGTAACAAGAACTCCTGTTACTTTTGTATTATAATTGCCAACTAACAAACCTACATTATCAAAGTCTTCAGCATAAGATAAAGGAGCTAGTTTTTCTATATAGTTTGTAATATCTTTTACGATCATAGTATCTATTTAGCTAAAGGTAAAGTTAATATTTTTAATGTATTTTCGCTGCAATGAAAGCTATTAGATATTTATTATTTCCTTTTGCGATTATTTATGATTTAATAACTACGATTAGAAACTTTTTTTATGATAAAGGAGTATTTTCATCTACAGAGTTTCAATTACCAGTTATTGCTGTTGGAAATTTAAGTACAGGTGGTACAGGGAAGTCACCTCAAATTGAATATTTAATTCGTTTATTAAAAAATGATTATAAAGTTGCTGTTTTAAGTAGAGGTTATAAAAGGAAGACAAAAGGTTTTATTATATTAAATGAGAATCATATTGCTGAAGATGTTGGAGATGAACCTTTACAATTTTTCTCAAAGTTTAATGAAGATATTCATGTTGCTGTTAATGCAAACAGAACAGAAGGAGTACAACAGTTAATATCGAAGGTTAATCCAGATGTAATTTTATTAGATGATGCTTTTCAGCATAGAAAAGTAAAAGCAGGTTATTATATTTTACTTACTAAATTTAATGATTTGTATTGTGATGATTTTATTTTACCAACTGGTAATTTAAGAGAGAGTAGGAGAGGAAGTAAAAGAGCAGATGTTATTATTGTAACGAAATGTCCTGGAAATCTTTCTGTAAGTGAAATGAATATTCTTCGAAAGAAATTAAATATTAATAAAAAACAAAAGTTGTACTTTTCTACTATTGATTACAATGAAAACTTGAAAGGAAGTAAAAAAATATCAGTAAAGGAATTAAAAGGTTATGATTTAGTTTTAGTTACAGGTATAGCAAATCCAGATTCTTTATTAGCGTACTTAAAAGAAAATAATTTAAATTTTACCCATATTAATTTTCCTGATCACCATAATTTTTCTAATTCAGATATTTCTAAAATTGAAAAGACTTTTAATGCTATTTCTTCTGAAAAAAAAATGATTCTAACTACAGAAAAAGATTTCATGAGGTTGAATGGCAGAATTTCTAACTTAATATATATTGCTATAGAAACAAAGTTCTTAGCAGATGAAAAGCTTTTTGTATCTGATATTACAGGTTTTATAAAAAGTTAAATTTGTATATTGGCATTGTTTTTGCTCCCCTTCACCTGTAAAAAAGAATATAATGGGAAGAATAGTTTACACTTTATTATTAGTTTTTTCTGTAACTATTGGTTTACAAGCTCAACAAGAAAATCAAATGAAAACGGAAGTTGAGAAAAACATTTGGTTACCTACAATGAAAGAAGCTATAAAGAAAGCTACTGCAGAAAATAAACCCATTTTAATTTATTTTACAGGTTCTGATTGGTGTGGGCCTTGTATCAATCTAGATAATACTTTATTTCATACAGAAAAGTTCGAAAAATTTGCCGCTGAAAATTTAGTGTTGTATACAGCTGATTTTCCTAGGAATAGAGATTTAGTTACTAAAGAGAATAGAAAAATTAATAAAGAACTAAGTCACAGATACGATCAAAGTTCTTTTCCAACGATAATTTTAATTAATTCAAAAGGAGAGGTTTTAGGGAGAAAAAATGGGGCTTATTTACCTGAGTATTATTATACTTTCTTTGAAGAAATTGTAAGTCAAAACAAATAAAAAAATGCCATTTTAATATAATTTAAAATGACATTTTTTAATATAATTCAGTGTTTAATTATACATGTTTTTTGCCAAAAGACTCTCTTGCTTCAGCCATGATTTGTTTAATGTCTTGATCATCTTTTCTTGGACAAATCATAATTACATCTTTCTTTTCAACTACGATGAAATCTTGTAATCCTTGAATAACAACACGCTTTCCGTTTTGTGTACGAATCATATTTCCTTTAGCGTCTCTAAAAATAACACTAGCACCAACAACAGCATTTTCTTGTTCATCTTTCTTTAGCTTACCATAAAGAGATCCCCAAGTACCTAAATCATTCCATCCAAAATCAACAGGTAAAACATGTACGTTATTTGCTCTTTCCATAATGGCAAAATCAATAGAAATATTCTCACATTTTCCGTAGTTATTTTTTATAAAGTCATCTTCAAAATCTGTATTGTATACATTGCTTCCATCGTCAAGAACATCAACCATTTCGGGTAGGTAGACTTTAAATGCTTCTATGATACTTTTCGCAGACCAAACAAAAATTCCAGCATTCCATAAATAATCACCGCTTTTTAAAAATTGTTGAGCCGTTTCTAAATCTGGTTTTTCAGTAAATCGAGTTACTTTTTTTATTTCTGTTGAATTTTGTTCGTATCGAATATAACCGTATCCAGTATTTGGATGATCTGGTTGAATACCTAGAGTCATTAAAATATCTTCTTTAGAACAAGCTTCAAAAGAAGTTTTAATATTCCTTAAAAATTCACCTTCATCTTTAATCCAATGATCGGAAGGAGCTACTAACATAACCGCGTTTGGATTTTGTCTATAGATTTTTAAAGCAGCATATAAAATACATGGAGCTGTATTACGCATTACAGGCTCTAAAAGTAATTGTCGATTACTTAGTTGAGGCAGCTGTTGCAATACTAGTTTTTCATAACTCGTATTTGTGGCAATTAAAATATTATTAGTAGGTACAAGTTCATTAATACGTTCAAAAGTCCTTTGAATAAGAGATTGACCAGTTCCCAACATGTCATGAAATTGTTTAGGAAACTTTTGAGTACTTACTGGCCAAAATCGAGAGCCAACTCCTCCGGCCATAATTATAGCGTAATAATTTTTAGTCATAATGGGTGTGTTTTATGTCAATCCAACAATTGAAACTTCTATATTTTGATTAAAGAGATAAACTTTATTGTTCTTTAAATTTAAGCATTCAAATCGAGTTCTTCTCTTTTTTCCTTTTTTATATGTGTTTTTTTTATACACAAAAATACTACCTTCTGGAATTTCAAAGACAAAGTTCTTTCCTGATTTTGCCATATTTCCTTTTAAAGCTAGGGCTAATTTAGGATCAGAATCTGTGCTAGCTTTTGGGTTTTTAAAGTGGTTAGCTAATAGAGGAAGTATATGATTTGGATAAATATCTGGTCGTAAGAACGGAAGCATTAAATGTTGAAAGACTGTTTTCCATTCTTTACCATGTGGTTGAACTCTACCAAATTTTTTATAGGTAACATGATGTGCTATCTCATGAATTAAAGTTAATAAGAATTGGTATTTATTTAAATTGTTATTAACTGTAATTTGAGTTCTACCATCTGCAAATGTTCTAAAATCGCCATGTTTGGTTTGTCGTTCATTTACAATTTTAAGATTTATAGCATATTTTTTAATTAGATATTCTGTCAAAGGAACAGATTGTTCTGGAATGTATGCTAAAAGTGTTGCTTTCAATTGTGTTAAAATCTTAAATAAGAAAAAGTTATAAGTTTGATTCTTTTGTAAAAGAAAAACCTAAAACTATGATAAAAATTAACTTTATACTAGTTTTAGGCTATTAAAATGAAAAAACTTATTTAAATTTTTGCTGTAGTGTTTAATTAAATAAACAGTTACATTTAAAAATTATAGACACTCAAAAATAGTATTACAGCAGATTTTTTTTCAAATGCTTTTCACTGAAATGAGTAAGGTGTTTTTCCTATGAGTTATAATTAAATTTTATTTTTTAGATAAGTAATTGTACTTCATTAAATCAGATTTACTTTGAATTGGGAATTTTTCTCCATCTTTTAATATGAAGTTTAAGTTAGTAATTTTTAATACGTCGTTATAGTAGTGATCTGTAATGATAATCCCTTTTTCTTGTTTGAGTTTTAAAAGTAAGTCAGAAATAATCTTTATATAATTTGGTTCTACCATAGAAAAAGGTTCATCTAATAGTAAAAAGGGGTGATTTAAATTTCCAATCAATAAAATTTCTAGATATCTTAATTCACCTATAGAGAGAGTTCCTATTTTTTGTTTTTCAAAAGAAGCTATTTTGGTATCATAAAAGATTTTTTCTTGATCTTTAGATTTGGAAAAAAATAAAGGTATAATATCTCTTACTTTTTTCTCTTTCGGTAAAAATGTATTTTGAGGTAAGTAAGCTATAAGTTTATCTGATATAACCTTTTCTTTTGGGATACTTTTATAATCTATTTTAATTAAAATCTCGTTGGCTTTAATAGTGCCAAATATAGTTTTTAGTAATGAAGATTTACCAGATCCATTTCTTCCAAAAACACCAATAATATCTCCTGTACTACATTCAAAACTAATATTATTCAAAATCTTTTTGTTACCAAAAGAGAGATTAATTTTTGAAACGTCTAACTTCATTATTTAATAACTAAAAGTATTAATAAAACAGGAAGAATAAAGATCCAATTGAACAGGAAAACATTGGAAAGTAATTTTCTTTTTGTAAATCCTAAATTGTAATACATGTAGTATTCATTTTCTTTAAAAAGATGAAATCCCCAGTATCCAATTAACACTCCAAAAGTAGAGAAGTTGATAATAGCCCAAAATAAACTACTTGATAAAAAAAGTACTAAAGAAAATACAAAGTTTAAAAAGTTTACATCAACATAATATTTCCAGAAAGCTGTGTAATTCATAGAATTGTAAATAATTCAATACAATAATATGTTTTGAAACTGGAAAAAGCTGGTAATTAAATGTTAAATATGTTTTGAATACAAGTTATGGAGTAGAACTTGAAACTTGAAGTACTTTTCCGTTATAAAATTTATTTCCAGTTAAAGCAAAATTAAAAATATAATCAGCCATTTCTATAGCTTTTAAGGGAGCTTGATAACCAGGAAAGGCTTCTTCTAACATTTCAGTTTGTACAGCTCCAAGAGCTAAAACATTAAAAGCGATTTGTTGTTCTTTGTATTCTTCTGCTAGTAATTCAGATAATGTAATAACAGCTCCTTTTGCAGAACTATATGCTGCTAAACCAGGGAATTTCATGCTGCCTTGTATTCCTCCCATGCTACTTACTGTTACAACATGACTTCCAGATTTCATAAAAGGGAGTAAATTTTTTGTAAGAGATGCAACCCCAAAAACATTTACTTGATACACTTTTATGAAATCATCGGTAGTTAATTCGCTAAAAGGTTTATTAATTAGCATACCGGCATTATTGATTAAAATATCAACAGAGTTCCATTCTTTTTCTACAAAATTAGCCGCATTTATAATGTCATTTTCTTTAGAAAGGTCAGTAGAAATTGTAGTTATATTTTCATGATTTACTTTATCTAAAGAATTTGAATTTCTTGATAAGGCTAAAACTTTATGTCCGTTATTAGCAAATTGTAATGCTAATTCATAGCCAATTCCTCTACTAGTTCCTGTTATAACAATATGTTTACTCATGTATTTTGTATTTTAATCTAAACTAATGCTTTAATATATCCCACTTTTCTTTTAACAAAGAGTTATTTACGATGTTATTTTCTTTGTCAGCTATTTCCTTCGAATATTTAATTCGATCATCTAATATTGGATGCGAACTTAAGTATTTCGGTGTGTATGCAGAAGTTTCTTCTTTCAAAATTTCGAATAATTCATGCATTCCGTTTAAGTTGAGGTGGTTGTTTTTCATTAATTCTAGTCCAAAAAGATCAGCTTCTTTTTCTAAACTTCTTGAAAACGACAATTGAGAAAAGCGATGAGCGTTATCTTTAAAAATATTAGTAACTCCATTTGCGTCTCCAAAAATTATTGAGAAAAATATAGAACCTGAAATATCACGAGCTAGGTTCTTTAAAATATGACGTTTTTCAATATGCGAAACTTCATGACCAATTAAGGCCGTTAATTGATGTTCACTTTCTATTTTTTCTAATAAACCAGAGTAAATTACAATGATGCCTCCAGAAATAGCGAATGCGTTTAATTGATTACTTGTTGATACTTTTACTTGGATTGGGAACTCAGATTTTATGTGTAAAGTATTTACAAAATCTTGTAGTTTTTCTGATTGTTCTTCGTTTATATGTAATGTGTTAGCTAAATTGTTATATACATAATCGCCAAAGATTATTACATTTTCTTTAGCTAAGTTTTTAGCAAAGTTTACTGCTACAAAAGGAAAAATCCAAAAGTATAAGATTAAGGATAAACTTAAGATTCCAGAAAGTAAAAGCGCAATCGATTTTCCTATTGACTTATGTAGTTTTACATCAAGTTGATTACTGAATTCTTTTTTGTTATTTATATATTTTATGAATTCTTTATCTGAACTTTCAATTCTTTGAAAAGGAAAATTATTTCCATAGGTGAAAGCAACTATGTCTTTTGTGTAAACTTCTGATTTTTTGATAGAATTTGTTTTCCAAAGAATAATTTTAGAAAATTCATTCAATTTATTTTGATCTGCAATACTGATTTTCCATTCATGGGGATTAGGGCAAATATTTACTTCATGAGAAGCAGAAGATATTCCATCAAAGTAAGTCGCAGAAAATTGCATTTTATATTAAATCAATATCTAAAAAATCTAAGAAATCATCACCAGCAGCATTATTATAATCATCATATTGCACTTGTTTAATACTATTGGTATCTAAACCTTCTTCTATTTGTAAAAAACGGAACATAAATTTATGAGTTCTAACAATAACCCATGGTGTAGCGATTCCAAAAGTAAATGTGATTAGTAAAAAGTTTACAATTACAAGTTCAAAAACATCACCGGCTTTCATATCTAAAGAGAACTTAACTTTTCTGCCGTTTTGAGTAATCTCTGTATTATTTGCGTAAAAAGCTAATAATTCTTTGTAATACCAGAAAGTGTATATACCTAATGTTAAATAGAATAAGAAAAAGAATTTAAGGTTTATCCAAAATAAAGTACTTCCTTCACCTTTGAAGTCAAATGATAAATTTCCAAATCGTAAATGACTAAAAATATATTTACGAATATCTACAGCAAACCAAGGTGAGTAAATTCCTAAAGTTAAAATGGTTAATAACATGCCAATTAAACATTTCCAGAATAATTCCATTCGATCACCTAAATATTTAAAATAAATACCTTTCCAAGAACTTCTAGAAGTACGATATCGCATTGCACCATGAATTGCAAAAGGAATCAATAAAATAATAAAAAGATAAAATACCCCAATAGAGATACCAAATGTTGTAGGATTATTACTTACAACTCCATAGATCAAGAAAAAATAAAGTAGAAGTAAGAAAACATATACTTTAATAAAACCTTTAAAAACTTCTTTTCCTGTTCCATGAAAAGCGAACCTAGCTTTATCTAATTCTGTTGATTGATAGTGATATTTTAAACGCTCAACTTTAGCCCAAGGATAGTATAAACCAAAACTAATAATAGTTAAGAATAGATTTTTAAAGAAAATAATGGCAAATTCACCACCTTTTCCAAAATATGTAAAACGCTTTTTTTCTGATTGTAAACGATTAAGAAAATCCATAGAAACTTGTATAATAAACGTAAAAATGCAATATTATTTTAAAGTATACAACTTTTGAATATTTACTTTAAATTTGATTCTTTAACTCCAAAAAAACTATTTACTAATGAGAAAATATATATTGTTATATCTTTTTATATTCATTCAAAGCGTAGCTTTTGCCCAAAACACTTATATCTATTGTGGAAATCTTTTAGATACTGAATCTGGTAAAATACAGTCGAAACAAACTATTATTATTGAAAAAAATAAGATTATTGATGTTGTTTCAGGTTATGTAACCCCCAAAAAAAATAGTGATAAAACAATTGATTTAAAAGATAAATACGTGCTTCCTGGATTAATAGATATGCATGTTCATATTGAGAATGAATTTGGACCTACTACTCGTTTAGATAGGTATATTTTAGATGAAGCTGATATTGCTTTTAATTCTGTTGGTTTTGCTAAAACAACCTTACTTAAAGGATTTACAACGGTAAGAGATTTAGGAGGAACTGGAGTTAATATTTCTATTCGTAAAGCTATTGATAAAGGGAAAATTCCTGGTCCTAGAGTAATTACAGCAGGAAAATCGATAGCTTCTACTGGTGGACATGCAGACCCAACGAATGGAAGTAGAAGGATTTTAGTGGGGAATCCAGGACCGAAAGAAGGTGTGGTAAATAGTGTAGAAGATGCAAAAAAAGCAGTACGACAACGTTATAAAAATGGAGCAGATTGTATAAAAATTACAGCTACAGGTGGTGTATTAAGTGTTGCGAAAAGCGGAGATAATCCACAGTTTACAATAGAAGAAGTTAAAGCTATTTGCAAAACTGCCAAAGATTATGGAATGCATGTTGCAGCTCATGCCCATGGAGACGAAGGAATGCAACGAGCTATTATTGGAGGTGTAAAAACTATTGAACATGGAACTTATATGAGTGAAGCAACTATGGATTTAATGAAAAAATATAACGCATATTTAGTACCTACAATAACAGCTGGAAAAGAAGTAGAAGAAAAAGCTAAGGTTAAAGGATATTATCCTGCAATTGTTGTTCCTAAAGCATTAGCCGTGGGACCACAAATTCAAGGAACTTTTGCTAAAGCATATAAAAGAGGAGTAGGAATAGCTTTTGGAACCGATGCTGGCGTATTTAAGCATGGTAAAAATGCAAAGGAGTTTGGTTATATGGTTGAGGCAGGAATGCCTGAAATTGAAGCAATTCAATCTGCTACAATAACAAATGCAAAAATTTTAAAAATGGAAAGTGAAATAGGTCAGGTAAAAAAAGGTTTTTTTGCAGATATTATAGCTGTTACTGATAATCCATTAAAGAATGTGAAAACAATTGAAAATGTAGTTTTTGTAATGAAAAATGGTGAAGTTTATAAAAAGTAATAGATAAATGATTTAATTTGAAAAAAGACTTTTACATTTTTGTAAGAGTCTTTTTTTTATAGAATAAATTCATCTAAAATTATGTAACTTTTTCTAGTTGAAATAGACTTATAAATTGAAATTAAAAATTACTTAGTTATGATTAAAATGACTCCATTTTTAAGTAGATATAATTTTATCTTAATACCGTTGTTACTTCTAGTATCACTAACATTATTAAGCCTTAATTTTCAATCAAATTCTAATTTAGCTCCATATTTAATTATAGATTTCTTATTCACTATTCCTCTAGTATATTTTTTACTAATTAGAAAAAAAGATATTCATAAGTTTACTGTGGTTTCTGTCTTTGTGTTAGGTGTTTTACTTTCTAGTTTTTTAATTCCGACTGAAAATCAAGGGACATTAAAGTTGGTGAAATCATACATAATTCCAATTCTTGAGTTAGTGATTTTTTCTACTATATTAATAAAAACTAGAAAATTATATCAAGGATATAAAAAGAATAATGTAAAGAATTATGATTTTTTTGAGACAATTCAAGCTGCTAGTTTAGAAATTTTTCCCAGTAAAATAGCTTCTTTTCTAGCGACAGAGATTACCGTTTTTTACTACGCTTTTTTTAAATGGAAATCTACAGATATAAAGAATAATGAATTTACATATCATAAAGAAGGTACTTATACAGGTATTTGTATAGGAATTCTGTTAGTTATTTTAATAGAAACTTTCGTTTTACACATGTTGATAGCTGAAAGGAATTTGGTTTTAGCATGGATAATTAGCGGATTAAGTATTTACACCTTAGTACAGGTTATTGCCTTAATAAAATCAATGAGAAGTAGACCAATTTTTTTTGATAATGATAAACAAAAAATATATTTAAGATTTGGTTTTTTAGGCAAAGCAGAAATAGATATAGAAAATATTAAAGCTATAAGAAGTATTAATGATAGTGAAAAGTTAAATCACATCTCTTTTTTAGGAAGTTTAACAGGAGCAAATATGATTATTGAATTTAAGGAAGAAATCAGTTATAATTACTTTTATGGAACTGATAAAAAAACAGATCATTTAGCTTTTATTATTGATGATAAAAATAATTTTATAAAAAGAGTTAATGCCTTAATATAAAAATAAAAGAAGCCATTTAGGCTTCTTTTATTTTGTTTACATATTCCCCCCGAAACTGTAAACCTACTATATTTTTTTATAATCTTCTTTTTTAAAGAAAAAGAACTATTCATTTTCTTTTCAGTAATAAATAGTTCTTTTTAACAAACCAAATTAACTACTATAAATAATTATAATGAAACAAACTTTACATTAAAGATAGAACAAAGCTTTAATGATTTGATTGTATTTCGATGAATGGTAGACTTTCCTTAGTTTAATAAGAAAAGTACTTTAGTTAAAAGTAATATGCTGATAAGCACCTATATCAGGATTAGGATTTCTAGCAACACCTAAGATATCTATGCTAATTGAAGAGGGTAATGCATTACCCACAGCAGCACTGTTGCTACCAATAATAAATTCTTCTTTGCTGTTATCTTTAAAATCTTCATTACCATTTAGTATAACATTTAAATAATGAGAAGTATCGTTGAAATTTAATTCATTATTATTTTGAAAATTATTGTTGAAATCATCAAAATGAATTAAACAGTTTTGAACCATATAGTTAAAACTATCACCATTTTGTACACGATCTATAACGAATTCTATATTATTATTTCCTGTAATTATACAATTGGTGAAATTTGCAGCATTTAAATCTCTTGTTTCTATAACATCTTGTCCGTTCTCATCTTTAAAAGATAAAAAGTTATTTATTAAAACAGCTGGCAAAGAACGTAAGCTTTTATTCCAGTAATTAGCAAAAGTAGAATGTGTAAAGTTATAAGTTCCACCAATAGTACCAGCAAAAGAAGCTTGTCCTGCATTACCTATAACAACATTTTCTCCAGAGATATTTGCTTGTCTACCTAAAAGGCCAAAACTAGTTTGATTATAAATTTCTGTATTTGTTAAGCGGAGAGTAGGAGAGGAGTTTGTTCCTTGATTATCTACTAATATTCCTACAATACCATTTTTAATCTGTGCATGGTTTATTTCATTGTTTATACTTCCAGATCGCATCCAGATTGTACCCCATTGACCAGAAACTCTACTGAAAGAATTTTCTAAACGATCTCCTTCAAAAACAACTTTTTCATCTAATGTACCATTAACTTTTAAAGTTGCATCTTTGTCTATGATTAAACCAGAATTATCATGAAAATGGATTCTTGCTCCAGCTTCAATAGTTAAAGTTTTGTTTGCAGGTACAGCTGCGTAACCGTATATAACATAAGGTTTGTCTTTGGTGAAAGTAAGTTCGCTATCTTCTAAAAAACGCCCTTGAATAGATGTTAATTCTCCATCTAAGGAAAGGTTGTCTATTTCCATAGATATAGGATCTCTATCAGGAAAAATAAAAGTGGCATCTTGAACTAAAGTAACTAAATCAACATCTTGTTGATTTGTACCTGTATCAAAAAGAATTTTATCTGTATAAAGTGGATCTGGAATGGCACTAAAATCGATTGTAGTTTCTACAAAAACAAAAATACTGTCTTTAGCTAATATTTCTACATCCTGAAACATTTTCCCAGGAACTCCATCAACATTTAAACGATAATTAGAAGAGGTTCCGTTTTCTAATCGAATTTCAGGAACAGTGATAGCTTTATCGCTTCTGTTATATACTCTTAAGTTATAGGTAGCAGATCCTATATTTGTGAAAATAGTATCTAAAAAAACTGTATCTCTAGAGAATTCTAAATTACCAAAGCTAGGAACAGTGCTGAAATCTTTTCTGCAAGAACTAACAATAGTTATAAGTGCGATTATTAAAACAGTCTGTATTAGCTTGGTCATAGTTTTATTCTTTTATGATTTCAATTTCAAATAATTTACTCCAGTGTTTACCTGTAACGAATAAGCGGTTGTTTTTAGTATCGTAAGCTATACCATTTAATACATCATCTGTTTCTAATTTTTGCTCTCTTAAAATGGTTTGCCTTAAACTTTTCATATCAATTAAAGCTTCAACAATTCCACTATTAGCATCAATTATTGCAATTGTAGGTTTTATTTCTTTACCAGTCTTCCAGTAATTTGAGTAAATTTTACCATCAACATATTCTATTTCATTAAGTTTATCAATAGGCTTTTTTAAGGCATAAACTTGAATATTTCTTTTTTCCTTTTGGGTAGCTGGATCTAGAAACCAGATTTTATTAGTTCCGTCAGTTTTAATTAATTCAGAATCTGAATGTGTTAATCCCCATCCTTCAACACTATTTCCATAAGGGAATTCTTTTTTTAGGACAAATGTATCTAAATCAAATATAAAACCTTTTCTTGCCTGCCAAGTTAGCCAGAAGATTTCATTATTAAAAATAGTCATACCTTCTCCGAAATATTTGTCACTAAGATCATATTTTTGTATAACTTCCCCTGTTTTAATTTCTACTTTTCTTAATGAAGATTTACCTCTTCTACCAGTAGTTTCATATAAATAACCATTGTAATATTCTAATCCTTGTGTATATGCATTTTTATCATGCGGATAGGTATTTACAATTTTATAGCTATATATTTTAGGAGTTACATTAGAATAAACTTCTATTGAAGAACGAATCTTTTTTACTTTGCCAGGAATAAAAGCAAGTGCAGTAATATCATGTTTTCCTATTCCGAAATCAGAAATATTAATAGTTGTTTTATTTTCATTTATGGTTAACTGTTTTTTCCCAAAATATAATTGAATACTATCTGCTTTTTTACCGTTTAATTCATTTAAATCTATCTGAACTTTTTCTCCTAAAGCTACCTTTTTCTTATTTTGTAATTTAAATTTGTAGTTGTTTTCATTACAAGAGGTTAGGGTAAAAGCTAAAGCGATTAAAATACCAGAAAAACATGAAATTTTCATATAAGGTTGAGTTGAATGTATTAGTTCTTTAATTATACTACAAATAAAACAATTTATTTGTTTGGAATTTAAAAAAAAGGGTTAAATTTGCACCCTCAAATAGCCATTGCAGGTTTTTGATTTTACTTGAAGGCGTTTAAAACCTTACCAATTTTAAACAAATTCACACTAAATTAAAAGTTTTAAAGATGAAAAAAGGTATACACCCAGAAAATTATAGAATGGTGGCTTTCAAAGATATGTCGAACGGAGATGTATTTATAACAAGGTCTACTGCTAACACAAAAGAAACTCTTGAAGTAGAAGGAGTAGAGTATCCATTAGTTAAATTAGAAATTTCTAGAACATCTCACCCATTCTACACAGGTAAGTCTAAATTAGTAGATACTGCAGGACGTATCGACAAGTTCAAGAACAAATACGCAAAGTTTAAGAAATAAACTTTTCAAATATAGAAATATAAAAAGCACTAACATTGTTAGTGCTTTTTTATTGTATAAATCTTGTATCTTAGCCTGTAAACTAACAAAAATTCAAGAAAATGAGAGACACCATTTTAGCGGTAGTAATCTTAATTAATCTTTTATGTGGAGTATTGGTTTACTTTATTCCAGATTTAGGTAATTACATTTTATTAACTATTGCTTCAGCCTTTACTTTATTAGCTTTTTACGATGCTTTTATTCAGAAAAATCACTCATTAATGAGAGCATTTCCAATTATAGCGAGATTGCGTTGGTTTTTTGAAGAAGAAAGAGAAAAAATTCAACAATATTTCATAGAGGATGATTTAAATGGTACACCAATTAATAGAGAGAAAAGAAGTATTGTTTATCAAAGAGCAAAAAAGGAGGTTGAAACAGTACCGTTCGGAACTCAACATAATGTTTATGAAAAAGGATATGAATTTGTAAAACATTCTTTGTTTCCTACAGATCATCACAAAGTAAAAGGAGAAAATATTGTTTTTGGTTCAGATAAATGTTCTCAAAAATATGAAAGCTCTATTATAAATATTTCTGCAATGTCATTTGGTTCTTTAAGTAAGAATGCAATTAAAGCTTTAAATCAGGGAGCTAAAATGGGATCGTTTGCACATAATACAGGAGAAGGTGGAGTTTCTCCTTATCATTTACAAGGAGGAGATCTAATTTTTCAAGTTGGTACAGGTTATTTTGGAGCAGGAAAAACAATAGATGGTAAACGCTACTTTGATGATGAAATATTTAAAGAAAATGCAATAAGACCAGAAGTTAAAATGATTGAGATTAAATTATCTCAAGGTGCAAAACCTGGTCACGGTGGAATTTTACCAGCCAAAAAGAATACAGAGGAAATTGCAAAAATACGTTCAGTAAAACCTTTTACTAGAGTAGATTCTCCACCTTCACATTCTTCATTTTCTAATTTTAATGAAATGATTGCTTTTTTACAAAAAGTACGTGAGTTGAGCAATGGAAAACCTATTGGAATTAAATTTTGTGTTGGTAACAATGAAGAAATAGAACAAATGATAAAAGCCTTTGCTGATGCAAATAATTATCCAGATTTTATTGCTGTTGATGGAGGAGAAGGAGGTACTGGTTCTGCACCATTAGAGTTTTCTAATTATGTTGGAACACCTCTGTTAGAAGGACTTGCTTTTGTAAACAAAATGCTGATTAAATATAAGCTGAAAGATCAAATTAAAATTATAGCTAGCGGAAAAGCTATTGATGCTTTCGATATTGTAAAGTTTAAAGCTTTAGGAGCCGATGCTATTGGAATGGCTAGAAGTTTTATGTTGAGTTTAGGTTGTATTCAAGCTCGTGAATGTAACTTAGATACTTGTCCTGTTGGTGTAGCAACTCAAGATGAAGATTTAGTAGAAGCTTTAGTAGTAGAAGATAAAAACGTTAGAGTCAGAAATTATCATGCTAAAACCATTTTAGCATTAAAGGAGTTAGTTTCTGCTATGGGAAAATCTTCTATTAATGATATCTCGGCTAAAGATGTTTTTAGAAGAAATAAAGCAGGTGATTTAAGCTCTTTAGAACAAATTTATTTTTCAGAAAACTAGTCATTACAAACATATTTTTGGAAACAACTTTAGAATTTAAAAATACAGTATATCATTTAGAAAGATATCCAGAAACAAAAGATAATTCTTTAAAAGCTTGGAGTAATGCAGAAATCTTAGCCTTAAATTATTTAGAGGATAAAAAATTTAGTCATTATCATATTTTTAATGATCGTTTCGGGGTTTGGAATTGTGTATTGAAAGATAAACCTGTAAAAACGGTTTGGACTTATGCTAGTCAGAAAAAAGCTGTTCAAAAGAATTTAAAGTTAAATAAAATTGATATAGTTGACTCATCATTTATTCATCCATTAGATGAATATGGAACTATAGATTGTGCTTTGGTAAAAATACCTAAATCTCTGGAACTGTTTGAACTTTTCTTAGCTAAGATTCATAAAGCATCTGAAGAAAACACAGAGGTTGTATGTTGTTTTATGACTAAGTATTTTAGTACTTCTTATCTTAAAATTGCTGAAAATTATTTTAGCGACATTCAGCAAACTAAAGCATGGAAAAAAGCTAGATTATTAATTTTAAAAAATCCTAAAAAAGAATTGATAAATGAAAAAAAGTTTATCAATAAAATTTCTTGGAAAGAAGATGTATTGCATCAATATTATGGTGTTTTTTCGTCTAAAAGTGTTGATATAGGAACACAGTTTTTGCTAGAGAATATAAAAATTACAAAAGATGAAGTTAAGGTTTTAGATGTAGCTTCAGGTAATGGAATAATAGCCCGTGAATTATTAAAGTTAAATGAGAATTGTGAGCCTACACTTGTCGATGATTTTAATTTAGCCATAGCATCATCGAAATTAAATCTACCTGAAAATAAGTCAACATTTATTTGTGATAATAATTTACTTACATTAAAGAAAAACAACTTTGATTTGGCTGTGAGTAATCCTCCTTTTCATTTTGAATATGAGAATAATATAGAAGTTAGTTTAGAGTTGTTTTCTCAAGTTAAAGACTGTTTAAAAGACAATGGTCATTTTGTTTTGGTGGCTAATAAACATTTGAATTATAAAGTACATTTAAAAAAGCTTTTTACTGAGGTTACTATTGTTAATAGCAATAATAGATTTGAAATAATATTATGTTTTTAAAAAACTTCCTTCTTATTTTATTACTGAAAATAATTAAAAATTAAATTTAGGTGTATTAATAGTAAAATGTAATTTTTATTGAAAAAAAACAATTTATTTTGTTAGGCATAGAGTTTTTTTGAGACTATTATGTTGCGAAAAAATAAAATATTAATCTTATATTGCAAAAACGAGTAAAATATTATACATATCAATTAAATTTATTTTCTTTCTACATAAAGTTAGGAATTACACGCAAAATATAAAAAGAGATAAATAAAGTATTTTAAGTTATCTAAAAACGAAAGTTTTAAGGAAAAAAGATTAAGTTAACAGAAGCTTTTAATTGATTATATTATTACTAATTATAAGTATTGAATAACACGAAGTAAAAATTGTCATCATAGATAAAAATGAATATAAGAGAGTAGAAACTACAGTATAGTGAATTACAAACATATCTGTAACTCTAAAAAATAATTTAATGCCATTATAAAGAATTATTAGTGTAGCTTGAAAAGAAGAAAATTATTTGAATTAAAAAGAAACCCAATAAATACATTTATTGGGTTTTTTGATTTGCAGAAGATGAAATTTTCAAATCTTTTTAATAACAAATTTCCCCTCATTATTATATGCATTCATAGCAAAAATGCAAAAGAGGGATTCAAAGAATAATAGTTTTATCATAAATAAATTTAATTGGTTTTTATAGAAACAAAACTATTCTCGTATCAAATGTATTTCTATTAAAGAACTGTTAATTTAAAGTTATTGCCATTATAAAAAACAATAATGACTTGTATATTTTTCTTAATTTATATTAAGAATTAAAAATTTAACAAAACTAAAATGAAACTTCGTAAAGTTCTTTTATATATTTTTTTCCGTATTTACGTTCAAGTTTTCTTACAGTAAAATGCCCCTTAGCCATTTCTTGAAAATGATTAATAAAGAGTGTGTTTATTAGTGCTCCTCCAGCTGCTCCTATTATAGGAACAGATTGGGCAATTGTTTTTTCAGTTACTTGAATTCCAAACCGTTCGGCTATTTTACCAATTACATTTAAGAATAAAGTTGTTCCCTCGTGAAAAACACCATGTTCTGTAACAAATTTATTCGTTTGTACTATAGAATTTGAAAGAAACGCTCTTGTAGCATAGTAACTAGATTCTAAATTATCATCTTCAATACTGTTTCCACCTAAAGCGAATACTTCTAAACAAGCAAGTTTTGTGTCAATTTCTTTTATAGGTTCACCATGAGATCGAGCTATATCTGCAATAGATCTTAATATAATAGTAGTAGTTAAAGGTAGTTCAAACGCTAAACCAGTTAAGCCGAATATACCACCTATAGTGCCAGTGGCGCCAACTGCTATTTTATGAATTAGATTACTAGACTTTTCAAACTTTTCTTCTTTCATAGTAAAAATAGCAGCATCAGCAGCTTTTAATAATGATGATTTAGTAATATCATTTAGTTTTTCATTCCAATTTTTAGGAAGTGCTTCTATGCCTTTTTGTATAGGGTTACCAATGATATTACTTAATTTAATGGCTATTCCTGAATTTTCTAGTAACTGTTTAGCATTTTTTAATTCTTGAAAATCTTCGTTAGTGATTGTGTTTCTTAATTTATTCATTGAAGCAATTTATAATTTAAATATACTAAACTATTCTTGATATTTTATTTATTATTTTTTTAGATACACACTATAAATAACAAACCATTCGACTTAACATATGTTAATTTCATCTGTGTTTTAATATTCATTCGTCTGTATACAAGTTGATAGAGGTTTTTCTCTTAGTATATTAGTTGGGGATTATTACAGGATTATTAACACTTGAGAAAAGAAAATGGTTTTAAGGAATCATTTTCTTTTTTTACAAATTTTAATATTGTATTAACAAGTTGTTTTAATTCTAATGCATATATTTACTTTAGCTATGAATGTAATTGCTATTAGCTTTCATTTTATTATTATACAGTTTGTGTTTATTTACAATAAACGATTATAAAGCTATTAAGATTTAAATGTTAAGGGTTTGTTTGAATCTTTAAATTACTTAGCTAAAAAATTGAAAACTTCTTGTAACGCTAATCATTTTGGGGTAAATCAAAGCGTTATAACTTTTTAATTCAATTTTTGCCGCAACTCAATAAACTTATGCTTCTGAGTTGCGGTTTCTTATTTTTATTTTAACATGTATGAATGTAATTTATCGCTTATAGTTTAGACTATATAAACAAGATTAGTTTTACTTATGGGAAATATATTACAGTTATTAGATAGGAATACTATTGAAACGGGAGGTTTTCATGGTATCGTGCAGAAGAGATTGGTTGTTAATTCCAAATTTGGGCCTAAATCTGGAGTAAAGAAAGGAACTTGGGAGGGTATTGGAAACCTAGTGTATTTTGCTGATAGTTGGTTTGGAGAAGGAGTTGAGACTGGATTACACCCACATCAGTATATAGATGTATTAACTTTTGTAGTAGAAGGGAAGTTAGATCATGAAGGTTCTCTTAAGCATGGAATTAGTTTAAAAGCATTAGATTTTCAAGTGCAAAAATCCGGTAAGGAAGGTTTTTTACATAATGAAATAAATAAAGGAACTACTACAACAAGAATGTTACAACTTTGGTTACTACCAGAACAAATAGAACAGAAATCAAGTTTTAGAGTTCATAGAGCAGAAAAAGGTTTAATAACAAATGTATACGGACTAAGAGATAAAAATTCTACACAGATAGATGTAATTTATTTATCACAAGACGATTTGTATATATCAAAAAAAGAAAGTTTAGTATATGTTGCTAAAGGTAGTATAAGAATAGGTGAAGAATATATTTCTGAAGGAGTAATGTTGAATATCGATAAGGATATTATTCATTGTAATAAAGAAAGTATATTAATTAGTGTTTATATAAAAGAATAAAAAAAGCCTTGCTATTTGTTATAGCAAGGCATTTTTTTTATGCTTCAGCTTCCATGTAATCTTCTATAGGATTACAAGAGCAAATTAAATTTCTGTCTCCATAAGCATCATCAACTCTTCTAACTGATGGCCAGAACTTATTATCCATGATATATTCTAAAGGATAAGCAGCTTCTTGTCTAGAATAAGGAAAATCCCAACTATCATTAGTTAACATTGCTAAAGTATGGGGAGCATTCTTCAATACATTGTTTTGATCTTCTTTAGTAACAGTATCAATTTCTTTTCTGATAGAAATTAAAGCATCACAAAAACGATCTAACTCACTTAAACTTTCACTTTCAGTTGGCTCTACCATAATAGTACCTGCTACTGGGAAAGATACAGTAGGAGCATGGAATCCATAATCCATTAAACGTTTAGCGATATCAACTACTTCGATTCCGTTTTGTTTAAACTCTCTACAATCTAAAATCATTTCGTGAGCAGCACGTCCCATTTCTCCAGTATACAAAGTTTGGAAATGTTCTTGTAAACGCTCTTTCATATAGTTTGCGTTTAGGATAGCTATTTTTGTTGAGTTAGTTAAACCATCTGCTCCTAACATTGTAATGTATCCATAAGAAATTAAACAAGCAAGTGCAGAACCCCATGGAGCAGCAGAAATCGCTGTAATAGGATTTTCACCTCCAGTTGTAACTACAGGGTTAGTAGGTAAGAAAGGGACTAATTGTGGAGCAACACAAATTGGTCCAACTCCAGGTCCACCACCACCATGTGGAATAGCAAATGTTTTATGTAAGTTTAAGTGACAAACATCAGCACCAATAGTTGCAGGGTTTGTTAATCCTACCTGTGCATTCATATTTGCACCATCCATATATACTTGTCCACCATTATCGTGAATGATAGAAGTAATTTCTTTAATTGCTTTTTCAAATACTCCATGAGTAGAAGGGTAAGTAACCATTAAAGCCGCTAAGTTGTCTTTATGTAACTCAGCTTTAGCTCTTAAATCTTCTACATCTATATTTCCTTTTTCATCTGTTTTTGTTACAACGACTTTCATTCCTGCCATAACAGCGGAAGCAGGATTTGTACCGTGTGCAGAAGATGGTATTAAACAGATGTTTCTGTGTGTATCTCCGTTAGCTTCATGATAAGCTCTAATAACCATTAGTCCAGCAAATTCACCTTGTGCTCCAGAATTTGGTTGTAATGAAGTTCCAGCAAAACCAGTAACAACATTTAATTGTTGTTCTAAATTTTTTAATACAGTTTGATAACCTTCAGCTTGATTTAAAGGAACAAAAGGGTGAATATTTCCCCATTGTGGGTTACTTAAAGGTAACATTTCAGAAGCTGCATTAAGTTTCATTGTACATGAACCTAAAGAAATCATTGAGTGATTTAAAGCTAAATCTTTTCTTTCTAATTTCTTGATGTAACGCATCATATCAGTTTCTGAATGATATGTGTTGAATACTTCGTGATCTAAGAAAGATGTGTTTCTTTTTATATTTTCTGGAATTATATCCTCTGAAACAAATTCAGTTATTGTAATATCTTGAATATTAAAAGCTTGCTCAAAACAATCAACTATAGCATTAATTTCTTTTAAACCTACAGTTTCATTTAAAGAAATAGCAACATGATTTTTATCAACATAATTAAAGTTAATCTGGTTAGCTTCTGCCGTAGATCTTAATTTTTCAGCTTCAACTTCAACTAAAATAGTGTCGAAATATGCAGTGTTCTTTTGTTTAAACCCTAAACGATTTAATGCTACTGCTAATGTTTGTGAAGCACTATGAACTCTGTTGGCAATAAATTGAATTCCTTCTTTACCATGATAAACAGCATACATTCCAGCCATAACAGCTAATAGAACTTGAGCTGTACAAATATTAGAGGTAGCTCTTTCACGTTTTATGTGTTGCTCTCTGGTTTGTAGAGCCATTCTTAAGGCAGGTCCGCCATCTTTATCTTTAGTAACTCCAATAATACGACCTGGAATACTTCGTTTGTACGCTTCTTTAGTTGCAAAATACCCTGCATGTGGCCCACCGTAACCTAATGGAATTCCGAATCTTTGTGTAGTTCCTACTACAACATCAACACCAAATTCACCTGGAGCTTTCAAAACAGCAAGAGATAAAATATCAGCAGCTACAGCAACTTTTATATTGTTGTCGTTTGCTTTTGATACAAATTCAGAATAATCTATAACATTACCGTTTTTTCCAGGGTACTGAAGAATAGCACCAAAGTAATCATCAGCAAAATCAAATTTTTCATGATTACCTATTACTAACTCTATTCCAATAGGAATAGCACGAGTTTTTAATACCGATAACGTTTGCGGTAAAATTTCCTCAGAAACAAAGAATTTGTTAGCTCCAGCTTTCTTTTTAGCTCTTTCTCTAACATCAAATAATAAAGCCATTGCTTCCGCTGCAGCTGTTCCTTCATCTAATAAAGAGGCATTAGCTAACTCCATTCCTGTTAAATCACAAACCATAGTTTGGTAGTTTAACAAGGCTTCTAATCTACCTTGAGCAATTTCTGCTTGGTAAGGAGTATAAGCAGTATACCATCCGGGATTTTCTAAAATATTTCTTTGAATTACACTAGGAGTAATTGCTTCATGATATCCTAGACCAATATAACTTTTGAATATTTTATTTTTAGCCCCCAATTCATTAATATGTTGTAAGTATTCATACTCACTTAATGCTTCAGGCAAATCTAATTCATTTTGTAAACGAATATCGTCTGGTATAGTTTCGTAAATTAATTGGTCAATACTATCTACACCAATTGTTTTCAACATAATATCCTTTTCATTATCTCTAGGCCCAATATGTCTTAATTGAAATAAATTTGTATTCATTGTTGTCGCGTTGTTTATTTTGATGAGCAAAAATAACTAAATATTGAAAATCTTTTAAATCTTAGCTAACAAGTTTTTAACTATCCATAATAGTTCTAAACAAATAATTACTTTTATACCGTGAAATATTTGAAGGCAATTTTTGAATTTTATATTAACTCGAGTTTACATGTTGCATTTTCGGTTTATGCATTAGTAAGGGTTACAGAGTATTATTTTAATTTATCTTATAATGAAGAGTTAAGTTATTTTATTTTTTACGGTACTATTACTGGATATAATTTTGTTAAATATGCAAGTATTGCTAAGTTACATCATATGAGTTTAACCAAAAACTTAAGGTTAATTCAAATTTTTTCTTTTTTGTCTTTTGTATTAATGTCTTATTATCTAACACTATTAGACTCTAAAGTACTTCTATATTTTTGTCCTTTTGTTTTGCTTACACTTTTTTATACAATTCCTATTTTTAAAGGTTTAACAACGAGCTTAAGGAATATAAGTACAATAAAGATTTTTATTATAGCCATAGTTTGGGCTGGAGTAACATCTTTTATCCCATTATTAAATCAAAGTGAAATAGGAATTATTGAAGTCTATTACATTATACAACGTTTACTATTTGTAGTTGTACTTACTTTACCTTTTGATATTAGGGATATGAATTATGATAGAAAATATTTACAAACTATACCTCAAGTGATAGGAGTAGAAAGAGCAAAAAAATTCGGAGTTATTTTATTATTAATAACTATTCTAATAGAGTTTTTTATAACACCAAATTTTAACTTTAAACTTATATATACAATTGTATTTTTTGTTTTATTACTTTTTTTACAAAAGTCAAAAGTAAAACAATCTAAATATTACGCTTCTTTTTGGGTAGAAGCAATACCGATTTTATGGTGGTTTACTATTGAAACTGTAAAATAAAAAAAGGCTTTTGTAAAAAGCCTTTTTTTATTAATTTGTTAATATTTCTTTTTTACTTGATTTGAAGTTTTTCTTCTTAATTTTTGATGGACAAAACTGAGAGTATGTAATTGTACTATCACATGAAAAGCTTTCACCTTGACTCCATGCGTTTATTGTTTTATTTCCTTGGGTTACTACAGCTTTTGAAATAATAGTCGTACAATCTGTTTTTTTAAATTTATGAACAGATATACTATATGAATGCTTTTGAACACCAGCTTCATGTTTTTTTTGATTTTCTACTTCTTTTAAATTAGGACAACCATTGTTTTTTAAAGGAATGTCGTTATAATCACCAACAAATAGTTTAGTCTTGTTTAAATTCCATCCTTTTTTAATTGTAAAAGTAACGTAGAGGTTGGTTTTGTTTTTGTAGCTTATTGTTAAAGTACCAACTTCAGTATTTTCTCCTATGAGTTTAGAACTAAAAAAAACTTTCTCTTTCTTAATCAAAGGATTTGAATTTGAGAAAATATTTTTATTATAGGTATTATTAGTAGTAGTGTAGTTAGAAAAAAGTAAAGTTAGACAAATTACAAAGCATAAATTTTTAACTTTTCTCATATTGTATTGATTTAATAATATTTATAAATATAATTTTTTATAATAAAATAAGAGTCATTATTATAATCATTAATGACTCTTAGAATTTAATGTGTTTATTAAACTATTTAGTTTTCTAATTAGTGGTAGGTCCTCCACCTTCTCCACCTCCGTTATTACAAAGGGGTGAGTACATAGCCCAGCTTTTACCATCAAATCGAACACCTTTACCCCAGGCAGTTTCATTAGAAGATCCATTACTTACTTCAGCATGAGTGGCAATACATAAACAATTAATACCTCTTAAAGATGAATTTGGAATAGTATAAGTAAATTCGTTAATATTATTATGATTCATTTTATAAGGGAATTTACCTATTTTAGGATTTCCTTTACGAGTTGTAGGTATTAAATCACAATCACCTAAATATAAATGCGTAGCTTTTATAGTCCAATTATCATTTGCTGTGTAGGTTACATACATATTGGTTCTATCAAAACTTAAAGTTACAGAACCAATTATTTCGTTCTGTCCAGCAATTAAATCAGCAGACCACAAAGTGAAAGGAGATTTTACAAGTATAGGAGTCTTATTTGATAAATTATTTTGATTTAATAAGTTCATTAAAAAATCATATCCATAAGTTAATTCTTGGTTTTCAATGTTGTTAATACTTTCATCATTTTTATTACAAGAGTATAATAAAGATAAAGACAAGATAAAAATGCATAATAAGTTTCTCATAATTGTTGTTTTTGGAATTATTTGAATTTTAAATTCATATTCATTTATAAAAAAGTTATAAGTAGAATAGTGTCTTTATAAAAAGAAATTTGGTTAAGATTTATAGTTAATTAAAAACATTTGATGTCACTCTAAGCTGAGTACTTCTAATTTTTTCGTGAAGTTAAGATATATCTCTATTTTTTTATATCTAATAATAGATAATAATGTAGGTGTAAAAACATAAAATATCCCCCTCATAATTTAAGTTTTTAAAAAATTAAATAATTGATGGGCAAATATATACATTTTTATATTACTTGCAGGAAAGTAAATAAAAAATAAACAAAGCCTAATATATAAGAGTCAATTGTTTTATAGATAAAAGGGTCGTATTTTTACTTTTCAATAAATAAAAGTGACCATGAAAATAATCATTTCTCCTGCAAAATCATTGGATTTTGATACTAAGGCAACTACGGAAGATTTTTCTATTTCTAGTTTTTTAAACCACTCTGAGAAACTGAATAAAAAATTAAAAACATTATCAAGAAAGAAACTATCTGAGTTAATGAAAATTTCTGACGATTTAAGTGCTTTAAATTATGATAGAAATCAAAAATGGAGTTTACCATTTAATTTAGATAATGCCAAACAAGCAGTGTTTAGTTTTACTGGAGAAGTGTATAGAGGTATAGATGTATATTCTTTAGAGGTAGAAAAAATTTCTAAATTACAGGAAAAACTCAGAATTTTATCGGGATTATACGGAGTATTAAAGCCTTTAGATTTAATTCAACCTTACAGATTAGAAATGGGAACAAAATTAAAAGTGGGGAGAAATGAAAATTTGTATCAATTTTGGGGAGATATTTTAGTAAATTCATTAAATCAAGAACTTAAAGATGATGAGTTGTTAGTAAACCTAGCAAGTGCAGAATATTTTAAAGTATTACCCAAAAAATTATTAAAAGTACCTATGATTACACCTGTTTTTAAAGATTTTAAAAATGGGCAATATAAAACCATTATGACATTTGCCAAAAAAGCCAGAGGACTAATGGTGCGATATATAATAGATAATAACATAGAAAACTTAGATGGTTTAAAGGGGTTTGATGTAGAAGGGTATAGGTTTTCAGAAGAAATGTCTAAAGAAAATGAATTAGTATTTACAAGATAGTAATTAAATAAAAAGGTGTTATTAATAATATAAATAACACCTTTTTATATTTTAACAATCTGCTAAACCTACGGTAATAGCCAATCCTCCTTCGGAAGTTTCTTTATAATTTTTATTCATGTCTTTTGCGGTTTCCCACATAGTTTCTATAACTTTATCTAAAGGTACTATAGCGTCTTCTGGGTTACCTTCTAGTGCTAATTCAGCAGCATTTATAGCTTTAATGGCTCCCATAGCATTTCTTTCGATACAAGGGATCTGAACTAAACCACCTATAGGGTCACAAGTTAACCCTAAATGATGTTCCATTGCTATTTCAGAAGCTTCTAAACATTGAGAAGGTGTTCCTCCAAGTAGCTCTGTTAATGCCGCCGCCGCCATAGCTGATGAAACCCCAATCTCCGCTTGACAACCTCCCATTGCAGCTGAAATTGTTGCATTTTTCTTAAAAATACTACCAATTTCTCCAGCTACTAATAAAAATTTACGAACATGCTCTATAGTAGCATTATGATTTTCAATAACCATATAATACATAAGTACAGCAGGAATTACTCCAGCACTTCCATTTGTAGGCGCAGTAACTACTCGCCCCAAAGAAGCATTAACTTCATTTACAGATAAAGCTAAACAACTTACCCATTTTAATATTTCTCTAAACTTTACTTCTGTGCTTCTAATAGCTGAAACCCACTCTTCCTTATTATTGTATTTACTACCTTTAATTAACTTTTGATGAGTAGAAAATGCTCTTCTTTTAACATTTAATCCGCCAGGTAAAATACCTTCTGTATGACATCCGATATACATACACTCTAACATTGTGTTCCAAACATTATCCAACTTTGCATAAATTTCGTTTTCAGAACGTAACATATTTTCGTTAGCAAAAACAATTTCAGAGATGTTTTTTCCGTGCTCTTTACAATAACTATCTAAATCTATTGCTTTGTTGATAGGGTAAGGAAAGGTAATGTCTGTATTATTAGAAGTGTTTTCATTATTTTCTTCCTGTATTACAAATCCACCTCCAATAGAATAATAAGTTTCAAATGAAATTAGTTCTTTTTTTAGATTAAAAGCTTTAAACGTTAATCCATTAGAGTGAAAAGGTAAAAATTCTCGGTGAAATTCAATATCGTCATTTACGAAATCGATTTCTTTTTCAAGATTAAAAAAAAGAGTATTAGTATCTTTTATCTTACTGATTATTGAGTTTATTGATTCTACAGGAATAAACTCAGGATCGGTTCCACTTAATCCTAATAAAATAGCTAGATCGGTTGCATGACCTTTTCCTGTTAAAGATAAAGAACCATATAAATCTACCTTTATAGTGTTAATACTATCGAATAAATTTTGTTCTTTGATTTTTTGAATCCATTGTTGAGCTGCTCTCCAAGGGCCTAAAGTGTGTGAGCTAGAAGGGCCAACACCTACTTTTAGCATATCAAAAACACTAATGAATTGTGACATAAGTTTCAGTTGTTTGTATTAACAAAAATAAAGAACCTGTATTGAATTTCAATACAGGTTCTTCTATAAGTTTAAAAAACGGAAAAAATTACATTCCGTATACAGATTCTTTACCAAATTTTTTAGCTAAAAGATAGTAAACTACTGCACGATATTTATTTCTTTCTGACTTGCCAATTTGCTCAACAACCTCAGCGATTGCATCATCTAATTCAGAACCATCAGTTAAACCTAATTTTTTGATTAAGAAATTTTTCTTCACAGTTTCAAGTTCTTTAGGGTCGGAACCAGAAACAGTTTCAGCATCTCTTTTGTAGATAGAAGGTCCTAAACCTTTAGTAACAGCGGTTAATAAATCTGCATCAAAACTTAAATTTTTGTCATTCATAAAGTTTTTGTACAGCTCCACTTTTTCGTCAAATTTGCTCATAATTTTTTAATATTAGTTATTTTGTTTTTCAACATCTTTTCAAATATAGAAAAATAATTAGGTAAATCAAATTGATTTTCAGTATCAAAATCTTTCATTTTTTGATTAAGTTTTATGCTTGTTAATTTGTTAATTATTTTGTTGAAAAATAAACAGTGTTGCTGTTAGAAAAAAAGACTTCTTGTAGTAGATTTATAATAAATCAAATTCTACAGTAAATGTCTTTATCAAAATTTGAATCTATGTTAAAAACCAATGAAGTATATTTTTTCGATACTTCTGAGTTTGAAAATATAGTAGAGCATTATTTAAATGTAGGAAAGCATTCTTTAGCAAAGAAAGCATTGCAATTGGGGTTAGAGCAACATCCAGAATCTATTAATTTAAAATTATTAAAAGTAGAGGTTCTTGTATTTGATAATGAAATAGAGACTGCAATTAGCTTATTAGCAGATATAGAAGCTATAGAGCCTCATAACGATGAGGTTTTTATACAAAGAGCTACAATTTTATCAAAAGATAAAAAACATAAAGAAGCTATTGAAATTTTAAAAGAATCATTAGAGTTCGTTGAAGACCCTGTGGATGTTTGGGCTATGATAGGAATGGAGTATTTGTATTTAGATGATTATGAAAATGCAAGATTTAATTTTGCAAAATGTATAGATGTAGATTTTGAAGATTATTCTTCCTTGTACAATATTATTTATTGTTTTGAAATGGAAGAAAACTATGAAGAATCAATCGATTTTTTAAAAAAATATTTAGAAAAGAATCCATATAGCGAGGTAGCCTGGCATCAATTAGGAAAGCAATACTATGAGTTAAATATGTTTGAAGATGCTTTAAAAGCTTTTGAATACGCAGTATTAGTAGATGATGCTTTTATTGGAGGTTATTTAGAAAAAGCAAAAACATTAGAGAATTTACAACGCCATGAAGAAGCTATAGAAAACTATTTAATTACATTAGAATTGGATGATCCAACAGCTTATGTTTATATAAGAATCGGAGAATGTTATAATAAATTAAATATAAAAGAGACAGCAATAAAATATTTTAAAAAAGCTGTTTATGAGGATCCTTTACTTGATAGAGGTTGGTTGTTATTGACAGACATTTATTATGATGTTGAGAATTATAATAAGGCTGTTTATTATATTAATAAAGCTCTACAAATTGATGATTCTAATCCAATGTATTGGAGGAAATATGCTGAAATAAATATTAAACTTAATTTTTATGAAGAAGCTGTAAAGGCTTTTCAAATGTGTGTAAACCTTGGAGATATTGATGTTGAAATTTATATTGCTCTTGCAGATGTTTTACTTTTTATAGGTGAATTTGAAAATGCATTAAGTATTTTATTAAAAGCTAAAAAAGTTTATAACAATTTTGCTGAAATTGAATATCGCCTATTTGGTCTGTTTAAAATAAATCATGAAGATGATTACGCTTTTAGCCATTTAAAGAAAGCATTAGAGATCGATTTTGAGCACCATGAGTTGATAAAGGATTTGTTTCCTACAATATATAAAGATCAAGACACTCAAAATTTTATAGCTAAGTTTAGCTTACTCTAATAGTTTTTTCTTCCAAAGTTGCTGAATGATTATACCTGAAATTATTGTTAAAATAGATAGAGTTAATGCAGTGCTTGTTCTTCCATATATCCAATTTCCAGTAGCGAATAAGAACCCATAAATACCTATAATACTACAAAAGAAAGCTACTATTTTTGACCCTATGTTTTTAAATTTACTTTCGTTACCAAAAATTAATTGATTAAATTGATCAAGAGTGTTTTTGTCTGTAGGTTTAGTATTTAAAGTTACAATTATCCATACTACTGTGGTTACAAAAACTCCAATTATTAATTGCCAATAACCTTTAATATCTAAAATAGGTTCAACCATTTTATTATTTATAAAAAAGAAAATAGCAATTAAGAATGAAACTATCATAGCTGCAATTTCACTATAAGGGTTAACTCTATACCAAAACCATCTCAAAATGAATAATAACCCAGTACCTGCTCCTATTTGTAGTAATAAATCAAAAACATCCTTAGCAGATTGTAGAAAGAAAGAAAAGGAGGCAGCCATGATCATTAATACAACTGTAGAAACTCTACCAACAATTACTTTCTGATTTTCTGAAGCTTTATTATTTATAAAACGACTATAAAAATCATTTACTATATAGGAACTTCCCCAGTTTAATTGTGTTGAAATTGTACTCATAAATGCCGCAATTAACGATGTGAGTACTAAGCCTAATAAACCTGCTGGTAAATATGTCATCATTGCAGCATAAGCGACATCATCACCTCTCATTTCCTTAGTTAAATTAGGAAAAGTATTATTAATGCTAACTAAGTCTGGGAATACAATTAATGATGCTAAACCAACTAAAATCCAAGGCCAGGGTCTAATAGCATAATGAGCAAAGTTAAAAAATAAAGTAGCCCAAGTTGCATTTTTTTCGTCTTTAGCAGCTAGCATTCTTTGTGCTATATATCCTCCGCCACCAGGTTCGGCTCCAGGGTACCAAGTACTCCACCATTGCACTGCAAAAGGAATAATAAACAAAGTGATTAAAGTTTCAGTATTTGAAAAATCTGGTAGTAAATTTAATTTACTTTCAACAGAGGAGTGTGTTAGTAGTTCTTGAATTCCACCTATTTCAGGTAGGTTCACTATGTAAATTGTGGCCCAAATAGAACCTATCATCGCAATTATAAACTGAACAAAATCTGTTAATAAAACACCTTTTAAACCACCTAAAGATGAATAAATAACAATTATTATAGAAGAATACAATAGAGTCTCAGTTTGTGATAAACCTAATAAAATGTTAGCTATTTTAGATCCTGCTAAACAAACTCCAGCCATAGTTATTACATTGAAAACGACTCCTAAATAGATTGCTCTAAATCCTCTTAAAAATCCAGCAGTTTTACCAGAATATCTTAATTCGTAAAATTCTAAATCTGTTGTAATTCCTGATTTTCTCCAAAGTTTAGCATAAAAAAAAACGGTTAGCATACCTGTTAGTAATAAAGCCCACCAAACCCAATTTCCAGATACGCCATGAGTTCTTACGAGTTCAGTTACTAATCCAGGTGTATCTGCTGCAAATGTAGTAGCAACCATAGAGATTCCTAAAAGCCACCAAGGCATGTTTCTGCCAGAAAGAAAAAAATCGGCACTACTCTTTTTGGCTGATTTTGATGCTCTTACTCCGATGTAAAGTGATAATAAAAAGAAAATTATAATTATTGAATAATCTAGTGTGGTTAGCTTCATTTCAGTAAGTTTATGCTAATGTAAATAATTATTTTAAAAAGGGATAAAATACAATGAAAATCGAAAACGATTTCGCATTTTTATCTCAAAAAACAGCAAAATATAAGTAACTTTGGTATCAATATTTATGGGACAAAAAGTAAAAAAAATAGCAGTTATGACTTCTGGAGGAGATTCTCCAGGTATGAATGCAGCAATAAGATCTGTTGTAAGGACAGCAGCATATTATCGAACAGAATGTATCGGAATATATAGAGGATATCAAGGAATGATAGAAGGAGATTTCACTCCAATGTCTGCTCGAAGTGTAAATAACATAATTCATAAAGGAGGAACGATTTTAAAATCGGCTCGTTCTAAAGAATTTATGACTAAAGAAGGAAGAGCAAAAGCTTACGAAAATCTTAAAGAAGAAGGTATAGAAGGCTTGGTAATTATTGGAGGTGATGGTTCTTTTACAGGAGGAGTTGTTTTTAATAGTGAGTATAATTTTCCTGTAATCGGTATACCAGGAACTATAGATAATGATATTTATGGTACTTCACATACTTTAGGTTATGATACTGCATTGAATACAGCAATGGAAGCTATAGATAAAATTAGAGATACTGCTTCTTCTCATAATCGATTATTCTTCGTAGAAGTTATGGGGAGAGATGCTGGTTTTATTGCTTTAAATACTGGAGTTGGAGCAGGAGCTGAAGAAATTTTAATTCCTGAAGAAGATTTAGGATTAGAACGCATGTTAGAATCTTTAAAGAAAAGTAGAAGATCAGGTAAATCATCTAGTATAGTAGTTGTAGCTGAAGGTGATAAATCAGGTAAAAATGTATATCAATTAGCTGATTATGTTGAAGAGAATATGCCAGAATATGAAGTTAGAGTTTCAGTTTTAGGTCATATGCAAAGAGGAGGTTCTCCAACATGTTTTGATAGAGTGTTAGCTTCTAGGTTAGGTGTAAGAGCAGTTGAATTATTAATAGATGGAGAATCTAATTTAATGGTAGGATTGAAGGATAATGAAGTAGCTTCAACTGATTTGGAAAAAGCTATTAAAGGTCAAAATTCAATAGATAAAGAGTTATTAAGAGTGTCGGATATTATGACGACATAAATCATGTAAAAATAAACAATAAAATGATTAAAATAGGAATTAATGGTTTTGGTAGAATTGGAAGATTAGCTTTCCGTTCTGCAATCCAAAGAGACAATATTCAAGTAGTAGCAATAAACGATTTATTAGATGTAGATTACTTAGCTTATTTATTAAGATATGATTCTGTACATGGTCGTTTTAATGGAACTGTAGAAGTAAAAGATGGAAATTTAGTTGTAAATGGTCAAACAATCAGAATTACAGCTGATAGAAATCCAGAAAATCTAAAATGGGATGAGGTTGGAGCTGAGTATGTTATAGAATCAACAGGTTTTTTCTTAACAAAAGATAAAGCTAATTTGCATATTAAAGGAGGAGCAAAAAAAGTAATTATATCTGCACCTTCTAAAGATGCAAAAATGTATGTGATGGGAGTAAATCATAATACATTAACTGCTGATGAAACAATAATATCTAATGCTTCTTGTACAACGAATTGTTTGGCTCCTTTAGCTAAAGTAATAGATGATAATTTTGGTTTAGAAGAAGGTTTAATGACAACAATTCACTCTGCAACTTCAGGCCAAGATGCAGTGGATGGACCAAATTCTAAATGGAGAAGAGGGCGTTCTGTATTACGAAATATGATACCAACTTCTACAGGAGCAGCTGTAGCTGTAACTAAAGTAATTCCAGCTTTAGAAGGAAAATTAACAGGAATGGCTGTTCGTGTTCCAACAGCAGATGTTTCTTTAGTTGATTTAACGTTTAGAACAAAAAAGAAAACGTCTTTAAAAGAAATTTTAGCTAAGTTAGAAGAGGCCTCTAAAGGAGAATTAGAAGGTGTTATTGGATATACAAATGATGAAGTTGTTTCTCAAGATTTTGTGTCTGATCCAAGAACATCTATTATCGATGAAGGTGCTAGTATTGAATTAAATGAGAATTTCTTTAAAGTAATTTCATGGTATGATAATGAGTATGGTTATGCTACTAAGATTGTAGACTTATTAGAGCATGCTGCTTCATTATAATTTATAGATAATTTGAAATGAAAAAAAAGCACCAATTTAGGTGTTTTTTTGTTTAATAAAGATTACAAAAAAATAAGACTCATTTTAATGTCAAATGAGTCTTTTTTAATTAAATAATTAATATGAAAATAAATGGGCTTTTACCATGTAAATGTTTCTCCAGTTTCATAATTGATCAAAGTGCCATTACCACTTGCTGTCCAAGTACATTTAACACTAAGACTGTTATTTTCGTAAATTTCAAGATTTCCAGAATTGTCTGGATTAGCAGTTAAAATGAATTGGCTACCATCATTACTTTTAATATCTAATGTTGCAGTATTATTTATAAAAGTCCATTTTAAAGAAAGTACACTTCCGCCAGTAGAACTATCATACATATTTAACTCAGCTCTACTTTCATCTTTTAAACTGTATCCGTCCATTACTTTACCTGAATAATTAGGACTCTGAATTTCATAGGTAAATGTGAAGCGATCTACTAACTCCGTAACGCTATAATTAATTGTAGAATTTCCATCGGACCAAGTATAAGTTTGTGTATTTCCAGTAGCGCTATTTCTTCCTGCTAAATTTAACCTTTGAGATGTAGCGTTTTCAGGAACATTAAAGAAAGCAGAAAAAATTTGTCCGTAACTTTTAACAACATTAAAGTATGTAGCTGTGGTTTGTGCATTAGAGTTTGAATTATCACTTAATGCTGTAGGAATTTTAATTTCTGAAATTTTAGTTTGGAAACCTTCCATTACTTCAGATAATTCTTTGTCTTCAAATTCGTCTATGATTTTTTCATTACTATCACTACAAGCAGATAAAATGATTAGCCCTAAAATTGCGATTAGATTTCTTAAATTTTTCATGTTTTTATATTTTAAAATGTTTCTATTTTTTTTAGAAGTTATATAATAACCCAACACTGAATACAGCTTGGTCAAAGGCACTCAAAATGTATTTAGTTTCAAATACACCTGTTAAAGAAGAAGATAAATCGTAGTTTAATCCACCACCAACATTAAACCCGATTTCAGTTACAGAAGCGCTAATACCTAAAACAGTGGCACTAGATCGAGTTAAGTTTAAACCAGCTAAAGGATAAAAAGAAAGTCCATCTTTATCAGATAAAATATAGTGAGCATCTGCATTGATACCAATAACAGAAGAACTTGCTCCCTGAACACTTTCTCCAAAGAAATAATTGAAAGAAGGTGAAGCACGAAATTTATCTGAAATTCTAAATGAAGCTTTAGCTCCGATTCCAATCTCTGAATTTGTTCCATAAGCAGCTTGAAGTCCAACTTTTGTTTGTGAAAACATTGCTGTTGAAACGATCATAAATAAAATAGTAAATGTTAAATTTTTCATCTTGTTATTTGTTGTTTTACATTACTTAGTGGATGAAAATTTTAGAGGTAAACATTTTTGGAAATTTTTTTAAAAAAAAAGATGAATTAAAAAGAAATTAGATGAATCTGTTTACTTTTTCTTTTTTAAAACATTAAATATTTAGAATAATGATTTGATATAGAGTAAGTCAAGTTTCTAGATGAAAGAGTTCATGTTTCATCTAGAGTCTTTTAAATTTAGTATAAATGAATAAGTCCTCCCTGATTGATAAATATTTTCAAAATATCTTATCAAGAAAAGAAGAAATAATTTTTAATGAATTATTAATAAGTGATAATGAATTTGCTATAGAATTTAGATTTCAAAAAGATGTTAAAGTAGCTTTAGAAATTTTAGAAAGAAGAAGTTTAAAGAAATACTTACGAGAAATAGAGAAAACAAATTTCTATAAAGAAAAAACAAGTTTTTTTTATCTAAAACTTATAGCTTCTATAACATTACTATTTGCTATAGTTAATTTCTCTGAACTTTTTAATTTCAATAAAATAGATCATAAAAGATTATATGCTTCATATTTTACAACTTTTGATAATGTGATTTATGCTATGAATAGAGGAGAAGATGAAAATAATTTAAAAAAAGAAGCTTTTTTAGCTTATGAAAACAAAGAGTTTAATGTCGCGGCTTTTATGTTATTAAATGCTTTTGAAGAAACGCAAGAATCGGATTTATTACTTTATTTAGGAATCTCTTTGTTGGCTTCAGATCAATATGAAAAAGGGCAATCAATTCTGTTGAAGTATTTGCAATTAAATTCTAAATACAAAGTACAGGCTCAATGGTATATCGCATTATCTTACTTAGTATTGAATAAAACAGTTGAATCAAAAAAATATTTACAACAAATTGCAATTGGGCCTCATAAGTTTAAGAAACAAGAGGCAGAATTATTACTTAAAAAAATAAAATAACTTTTTCCTTGCTAAGACAAGAAGTAATAATGGTAAAACTACATATAGAATCCAATAGAAATTATAAGAATTCGCAATAGGTTCTGTATTACCATTAATAACGAAACCAGCCCAAAAGAAAGGATGTTTTAATTCTTTAATACTCTTTTCTAAATAATCTTTTTTAGCATATTGTAAGGCTTGTTTTTTATTTTTACCATCATTTAATTTATTGTAAAAAGAACTCATAATCTCAGCAGAAGATTTGTCGTTCACTTTCCATAAGCTTTTTACTAGAGATTTCGCTCCTGCATATGTGAAAGCTCTGGCTAAGCTGATACTACCTTCTCCATTTTCTAATTTTCCAATTCCTGTTTGACAAGCACTTAAAGCAACTAAATCAGCATTAAGTTTGGTGTTGTAAATATCTTTAATGTACCATAAATTACTTTCATTTTTGGTAGGAGTGAAAGCTAAATAAGAAAAATCAGGGTATTCATCATTAGCGGAAGCATGAGTAGCAAAATGTAAAACCTGATAGTGAGCTAGATCTTTTTCAATATTTTTTAATGTAGCTTTTTTACCAATAATAGTATCCGTTTTAAAATAATTAGCAATATTTTGGACTTCTTTTTTGTTGAAGATTAATGGACTAAAATCTGCTCTTTCATTTGTGTTTTTTGTATTGTAAAACTCAGGAGCAACTGCTAGAATCTTTTTCTTTTGTATATCATCATATTCAATTTGATTCATTTGATCCAATAAAGTGAAAGAATTTCCATAACTAATAGCGAACGATTCTATTGCGTATTTAGTTTTAGAAGATGAAATAGATAATGCTTCAAAAGGTATGTAATGTAAAAAACCATCAGGTAAAATGGTAATATTTGTTTTATTTTTTAATACTTCAGGTATTAGTGTGTTAAAAAGTTGATAAGCTTTTTTATTATCGTATTTACTTTTAAAGTTAGAAACTGTTTGGTAGAAATCTATCAGTTTTTTCTTAAAACTATTAGTGCTTTCAAATCGAAGTAATTCGATCTTGTTTTTTGTAATCGCTAATTGATAAACATGATTTTTACCATAAAGAAAAGAAAGGTTTCCTTCAGTTTCAGATATTTTTTGTGTTACATTATCTAAAGAAATAACTTCATAGTTATATTTTAAATTGTGGTATTTGGGTTGTGTAATCTTAATAGAGTCAAGAAATGAGTTATATATTTCCCTTGCTGTGATTAATTCTTTTTGTTTTTCGGAAGAAGTCTCGGAAGTGTAAATGTCAGTTTCTATTTTCGAAATATCATCTAACAATTGTTGTTCTTTGTCTATTAATTGTTGTGGTATGTTATTAAATTTTACAGCTTTGGTAAGATTTAAAACTTCTAATAATTGAGTCGATTTACTTTTTTCTAGTATATAAAAAGCTTTACTCAGAAGAGAATTATCTTGTGTTTGGTTGAATAATAAGAAGCATTCATTAAGAGCTGTTTCAAAAATAGGATAAACATTATTTATTAAGAATTGTTTATCGTTTTTGTTTTCTAAAGTAGGTTTAATTACATCTAAAATTTCTATACTAAGTAAACTCGTTTGTAAGGCTTCTTTTAAATATTCTAAATCATTATTTGAAGTATAAATTTTGGTCAGTATTTTAGACTTCAAATGTAAAATTTCAATGGTTTTATCATTTGTAAGTATATTGTTTGTAGTAATGTCTTTTATTTTGCTTTCTAGTAAGGTTAGGTTGTTGATTGATAGGTTTATATGGGTTAAAGATTTTTCGTTTTGTTTAGAGTTGAAATAACTTTCTGCTATTTTTTTCTCAATTAATGCAATATCAATATGCTTTTCATGATTACGATAATTTTTGAATAAAGTCAATGATTCTTGATAGTAATTTATAGCTTTTAAATGATCTTCTTTTTTTGCGTAAACATCTCCATATAGTTCAAGAAGAATTTTATAAAAAGGGTCATTTTTTCTATATATCTTTTCTGAATTAGATAAAAGTATAAGCGCTTTTTCTGTGTTGTTAGAGAGTATGTAAGAGTTTATTAATGCTTGATATGAGGTTATTAATGAGTTTTTGTAGTTTTTTTGTTTATAAAATTCTACAATTTCTTCAAGTAAACTGATGCCTTTTCTGTATTGTTTTTGTGAATTATAAATTTTTGCCATGTAGCTTTTCAAAAGCATTTTTCTAGATTCAATATCTTCAAAAAAATGAGGGTGTTTATTTAAAAGTATAGCAGCTTTATCATGAAAATTAATAGCTGAATTATATTTCCCTTCACTTGTGTATATATTGGTTAAAAAAGAATAAACACTACTAAGATTCGTTATATTTTCTTTAGAATCTGTTTTAGCTTTTAAGGATTTGTATAATTCTAAAAAAAGAGGTTTGGCTCTTTTGTAATCTTCTAATTTAAAATAATAATTCGCTTTATTTAAAAGAAAAAGAGGAAGTAAGTTGTTGTAACTATTTGGGGTTAAAGAGTCTTTGTTTTTTACTAATAATTGTTCAAGATTATTTAAGTTATGTTTTAATACAGGTAAATTATAATGATAGTCGCTTACATAAATAATATAAGACAAAATACTAGCTTTACTATCATGCCAATTTTGTTCTTCTGTTAATTTTAATGCCTTGTTGAAAAATAAATAAGCACTGTCTTGATTTGTATATATGTGTTTATAAGCATTTGCTGTGTGTTTTTCAAACTGTTTAGTCTTAACAGAATCGTTTTGTGCGTTAGAAAAAAAATAGAGTAGGAGGAATAAAAAAAGTAGTTTAGCTCTCATAATCCAATTTGGTATGTAGCTAAACTACTAATTATTTAAAGAATAAAGTAATTTATTAATCTATGATAGCATTAATTTCATAAGAAATTACTCTTTCATGTAAAGGAGAAAATTTAGTAATGCTTAATAAAACATTACCTGAAAAATCTTTTTTATCTAGTTGAGCAGCAGGTAATCCTTCAAAATTTTCAGCAGGAAATAACTCTTTGTTATCACTAATAATTTCTCCTTCTTCAGTTTTAATTTGAACAGAAAACTCTTTAATATCTTTATTTAATAAGATAAAATTGTAACTATTTAAAGGTAATCTACAGCTTGTTATTTTTTTTGGGCAAGGTACAGGCGGTGGAGGTAAACTAGGTACTCTTGGGCTAACTTCTAAAAATTTTAAAGCTTTTTCATTTGTCTCAATATCCCTTTGAAGTTTTTCCAATTCTTCAATAAGATCTTCTTCACCTTCCTCGATTTTTAATAATAATTCTTCTTTAGTTTTGTGTTGTTTAGCGATTTTGTTTTCTAAATAAAAAATATGCAAATCCTCTTCATAATAAGTATTGTCATGATTGGGTTCTTCATTTCTTTTAAAGATTGTTGTTTCGCTAAATTCCAGGTTTTCTGCTTGTAAAGTTTCTAATTCACTATTGTTTGAGCACGAAATTATTAAAACTGGCACAATTAGTAACTTGAATAATGATGTTTTCATTTTATGTTAAATTATATGTTCCTGTTTGTTAGTGTAACATAAACTTAAAAGGTTAACATCGGGGGAGAAAAAATTATGATTTAATTGCAATCATACTAATTTCTACGTTAACAAACTTTGGAAGGTTTGCTACTTCAACTGTTTCTCTTGCCGGAGCTGTATCCTCATTAAAGTAAGAGCCATATACTTCATTTATTGCAGAAAAGTTATTCATATCAGAAATAAAAATTGAAGTTTTAACTACGTCTTCAAATGTCATTTCTGCTTCAGTTAAAACAGCTTTCATATTTTCTAGAACTTGTTTAGTCTCTGTTTTAATATCATCTAAAACTAATTCTCCGGTTTCTGGATTAATTGCTATTTGTCCAGAAGTATATAGTGTATTTCCAGTTAAAACAGCTTGATTGTATGGACCTATCGGAGCAGGAGCATTTTTTGTGTTTATAATTTTTTTCATTAGAATAAAGTTGATTTATATTTATTAAAATAATCTTCTATCTGGTGGTTGACGCTTATCCCATTTTAAATCACTTAACATTGATGATTTAACTCCAATAAAAAAGTTATACGAAGTAAAGTTTCCAAATGGAACCCAGTTAAAGTTGAAACGCCAGCTATCTAAATCTCTAGAGAAATTCAAAGTAGTGTAAGAGAAAGCACCATTAAAAATATCGTAAGAAGATCTAAAGTTTACTTTCCATTTTGGTGTTAAGTCAATACTTCCATTAAATCCAACAGTATGGCTTTGAATACCAGCTCTGTTAAATCCATTGTTAGAGTAGCTAGCTGAATAAATAAAACTTAAATTCCAAGGGATTTTAGAGCGATAAAGATCAGCTGTTTTTTCTTTCACTTCTCCTGGTCTTGAAGGTTGCTGAGTTGCAAATCCGTTTATAGCTTGATTATCATTAATACCAAATACATCTGGTGGATTATTCGGATTATTGTTTTTATTCTTATCGTCTTTCTTACTCTTGTCAAAATCGCTACTAGAAAAACTATAGTTTGCTGTTAGTGTAGCATTACTTAATCTGAATAAAGATGCATTAAATTTATCAATTTTAACACCTTCGGGAGTAACTTGGTATGGATCTAAACTACCTGCTAAATTTACAGACATTTTATTTTTGAAAAGTTGAGTACCAGCGGAGAAATTTACATTACTCCATCGTAAACTATCTGCAGCCATATTATAACTTGTATTAAAATTCAAGTTATTTAAAATGGTAATTTTTTTATCTTCTTCGGAATCATCATCTTCCCCAGGTTTTACTTTAGCTTCAAGGACATTATTTAAAGCGAAACTTAAAAGATTTGAAACGCCACTACTTGGTGCACCAAAAATTCCAATACCATCATCAAATGGAGTATAAGTTCTAATCCCTGAACGATCTCTAACTCGTTCTTGAAAAGGAGCTGCGAAATTTGGAGCATAACTCCATGAAATAGTTGGGCGAATTGTATGGCGAATTGCTTTTATTTTTCCTTTAAATTTAAAATCCCCATAAATGTTAGTTGTTAAACCAACTCCAAAGTTATACCTGTTAAAACGTTTAAATCCATTAATTGTATCATTAACTGCAGCACCAACCTCAGGATCAAATCTTTTTTTAATTGTAGCAAAATTCCATACATCTGTATAATTAAAGTTTGGAGATAAAGTGAAATATTTAAATGCTTTTATATTCGTGTTTGCTCTAATTTCATGCTGTACTCCAGCTTTAGCATCTTCAAACATTTTTGATGTAAAGAAATTGTCCTCTTGTGTACTAATACTATATCTACCTTGTAAAGTGTAATTTACCCCTATTTTTTGAAGTGCGTTTTTCTTAACTCCATTTGCTGCAAATGGGTAAATACGATCCATATTTACTTGTAAACTAGGTAAGGTAAGATTTACAATATTATTATTTGAATTTTGACTATGAGTTAATGTCACATTCATATTGAATGGAGTTCCAACAAATTTTTTGTAGTAACTTATAGAGGAGTCAAATGAGTTTCTTAAGTTTTGATTCTGATCAATTTGATTCAACGATTGTCTAAAAAATTGACTACTACTACTCACATTTACTCGAGCTCTTAAGTTAGAGTTCGGACTCGATTTTGGATCTTGTTGATGATTCCAAGTAATGTTAAAATTAGAAGCTTTAGAGAAATCGCTGAAACCTCTAATACTATTGGTTAAGTTTTGAAAACGAATACTTAACCCTCCAGAAAATTTATAACGTAAATTATAATTAGAACTGGCATTTACAGCCCAACTTCCATTGGAATAAATATCACTAGTAAGTTCTAAATCGAAATAATCATTAATAGCAAAATAGTATCCACCATTTTGTAAAAAGAAACCTTGTTGATTGTTTTCTCCCCAAGATGGAATAATAAAACCTGAAGATCTTTTATCAGTTAAAGGGAAATAAGCAAAAGGTAGGTATAAAGGTGTAGGAACATCAGCAATAACTAAATTACTACCGCCAACAATAATTTTTTTACCAGGAACTAATTTTGCTTTGTTTGTAGCGATATGGTAATCTGGTCTATCTTTTTTAGAAGTAGTAAAACGGAGTTTACTCATATAAATGGTAGAATCATTTACCTTTTTAGTTTTTTCACCATAGGTTATAATTTCACCTTGTACGGTTTTTACACCATATACTAATGCTTTCTTTGTTTTGAAGTTAAACAAAATAGAATCTTGCTCAGATTCTTGACCACCTTGTTTAAAAACTGGTCGTTGGGCATAACCTGTACTGTCTTTAATCCCAGTAGCATAAACTGTATTGTTTTTGTAATTGATAATAATTTTCCCAGCTTTTAAGTCAATGTCTCCATAAACTAAATGTGCATTATTATAAAGAGTTACAGTTTTGTTTTTTGCATTTTGAATAGTGTAGTCTTCAGCATCATGTGTAATGATATAATCAATAACCTCTTTAGGTTTAATTATTGAATCCTTTTTAATTGAATCCGATTTAACCTTTGGAACTGTATCTTTTTTTAAAAGATTAGATTTTTTTACTAGAATTTTAGCTGAATCTTTTTTAACTATAGGTCGGTTGGGTATATTGTCTTTTCTTAGTTCTTGAGCCAAGCTATTTTCAAAACAAAAAAAAGATAAAATTAAAAGTATGTACAATGAATTTGCTTTCAATCCGATAAATGCTATTTTTGTGTTTAATAAAAGTATGGCTCAATATTTGGAGTGCCAAATAACAGGAGCCAAAAATAGTTAAATTTTATTGATGCAATTCTTAAAATTCACCAAATATCATATTAATATAAATATAATATTCTTTTTGCTGCTTTTTGTAGGAAGTATAACGGTTTCTTATTCACAAAAAAAATATACTGTAGTTTTAGATGCGGGACATGGAGGTAAAGATCCAGGGAATTTAGGAAATGGTTATAAAGAATCTAAAATAGCATTAAAAGTTGTTTTATTAGTGGGTAAAGCTCTCGAAAAGAAAAATAAAGACATTAATGTTATATATACTAGAAATAAAGATGTTTTTGTTGAATTACACAATAGAGCCAAAATAGCTAATGAAAACAAAGCAGATTTATTTGTATCTATTCATTGTGATTCTTATCGAAGTTCAAAAGCATTTGGTGCAGGAACTTTTGTTTTAGGGTTGAGTGGGAATAGACAAAATTTAGAGATAGCAAAAAGAGAGAATGCTGTAATTAAATTAGAGGATAATTATAAGCAAAATTATGATTATAATCCAGATTCTCCTGAAGCGGTTATAAATTTATCAATTCAACAAGAAGAAAATTTAGATGAAAGTTTGGCTTTTGCACAATTGGTTCAAAATAATTTTTTAAATGCAAAACGTTTTGATAGAAGTGTAAAGCAAAATAACTTTTTGGTACTTAGAGAAACAGTAATGCCAAGTGTGTTAATTGAATTAGGTTTTTTAACAAATAAAGCAGAAGGACGTTTTTTAAATTCTCAAGTAGGGCAAGCCAGAATGGCAAAATCTATATCAGATGCAATAGAAAGATATATACAGCAACTTAAAATGAATACAGTTGGTGAAGAAGTTCAAGTTATAACTCAAAACAAAAAAACTACAGATAAGGTTACTAATACAGTTGAAAGAAAAAAAATATATACGAAAGGAAATACAATAACTAAAAAAGAAATCCCTTTAAAAGCAAGAGAGAAAGAACCAATAACTGTAGCAACTAACTCTAAAGAGAAAACAATTTTAGTTAAAATAAAGCCTGAAAAAGCTAAAGAAAATATTATAGAGAAACAGGAAAAAGTAATAGAAAATACTGCTAATAAAATAGAAACTTCTCGAAAAGAAATAGAACAACCTAAGAAAGAGGAGCCTTCAATAATAGAGTTTAAAGTTCAAATTGCTGCGTCAAGAGAATATTTAACTGACGATAATTTTAATTTCAGAGGTCTTGAAGATGTTGAAGTTTTAGTTATAGATGAATATTACAAATATTACTTTGGTAGTACTGAGAGTTTTAAACAAGTTAAGAAAAATTATACAATAGCAAAAAAAGCAGGTCATAAAGATTGTTTTATCGTAGCTTTTAAAAACGGAAAGAAGATTTCTGTGAAAGAAGCATTAAAGAAACAGTAATTTAGAAAAAATCTATTCTATTCTACCAAAAATAATTAGTAATTTCGTCCATAGTAATTTTTGCTTATGTCAAAAGAACTTAAAACAGGTATAATAGCCTTATCAATTATCGCTCTAGGTATTTGGGGATATAATTTTTTAAAAAGACAAGATGTTTTTCAAAGTGGCGCTCGTCATTTTTTCGTAGAATATGATAATATTAACGGATTAAGCGAGGCAAGCGTTGTAACAATTAATGGGTTACAAGTAGGGAAAGTAGATCAAATAACATTTAATACAGATCCAGAAAAAAAAGGAACTTTATTAGTGAGATTTTCTCTCGAAAATAGTTTTGAGTTTTCTAAAAATAGTGTTGCTAAAATTTATCCAGCTGGATTAATGGGTGGGCAAAATTTAGCTATCATTCCAGATTATACTGGTTCTAAAGCACTATCTGGAGATTTCTTAAAAGGAGAGATAAAGTCAGATTTATTTTCTGCAGTTGGAGAAAAATTTAATCCAATTCAATCTAAATTAGAAAATGTTTTAGTACATGTTGATTCTTTAGTTATGGGTATTAATCAAACTTTAGATAAAAAAGCTAGACAAAGCTTAAACAGAAGTATTATAGGTTTTGAAGGAACTGTATATAATCTTAATAAGACAATGCGTTCTGTAAATCAACTTCTTGAAGATAATAAAGTTAAAGTTAATGTAACTCTTGATAATACAAAGAAAATTACAGAAGATGTATCTAAAATTACCGAAGATTTAGCTAAAGCTGAATTAGGAAAAACTATAAAAAAACTTGAAGGAACTATTGATAATGTTAATGGTTTATTAACTGGAATGAAAAAGGGTAATGGAACATTAGGTAAATTAGTTTCCGATGATAAATTATATACTAATTTAACTAATGCTACAAAAGAAATGGAAGAGTTGCTAAGGGAAATGAAATTAAACCCTAAACGTTTTGTTCACTTTTCGTTGTTTGGTAAAAAAGCAAAGCCTTATAATGAAGAGAATAACAACAATAACGTGAGTAACGATAAATAATTAATGAGTTGGATTGATATTATTCCTTTTGATAAAGCACAAGGAAAACTTAAACGTTTATATGAACGTGTAACTGGCCCAAATAACAATGTAGATAATATAATGCTTGTTCATAGTTTAAGACCTAACACTATGGAAGGGCATATGGCTATTTACAAAAAAGTTTTGCATCATAGTGAAAACACATTGCCTAAATGGTATTTAGAAACTATAGGGGTTTATGTGAGTATGTTAAATCATTGTAATTATTGTATAGATCATCATTTTGAAGGACTTAAAAAATTAATGCAAAATGATGAAAAGGCTAATCAAATCAAAAAGGGTTTGATAAATAACACCTTTGAAGGACTAACTACAGCTTATACAGAAGGTTTAAAATATGCAGAAAAGCTTACCTTAAAACCTTTTTCACTTGAAAAAGTAGATATTCAAAAACTTAAAGAAAATAAAATTTCAGATGGAGAAATTTTAGAAATAAATCAAGTAGTAAGCTATTTTAATTACGCAAACAGAACTGTTTTAGGATTAGGAGTAACTACTGAAGGAGATATTTTAGGTTTATCACCTAATAGTTCTCAAGAAGACAATTGGAAACATCAATAACTAACAAATAAGGAAATGGAGAAATACGTACCAAACATTTTTTTTGCATTTATTTTAATCGCAGGTATAGGGTATTTTGTGATGAATGTTCGAAAGTTAATTCGTAACATTAAATTAGGAAAGGATATAGATCGAACGGATAGGAAACCTGAACGTTGGAAAAACATGGCTAAAATAGCCTTAGGACAATATAAAATGGTTCGCAGACCATTATCAGGAATTCTTCACATTGTAGTTTATTTAGGTTTTATACTCATTAATATTGAAGTTCTCGAAATTGTTATCGATGGTTTATTTGGAACACATCGTGTATTTCAACCTTTATTGGGTAATGGGATTTATGGATTCTTAATCGGAACTTTTGAAGTTTTATCTGTACTAGTATTAGTTGCAGTAATTGTATTCTGGTTCAGAAGAAATATAGAAAGAATTAAACGTTTTTGGAGTGCAGAAATGCAAGGTTGGCCAAAGAATGATGGTAATATTATTTTATATTTTGAAATCGTATTAATGTCATTGTTTTTAGTAATGAATGCTACAGATATTCCTTTTCAAGAAGCTGGAGCAGGTAATATAATTTCTCAATTTATAGCACCATGGTTTCATGATTTTTCTCACGAAACTTTACATACAATTGAGAAAACTGCTTGGTGGTTACACATCGTAGGTATTTTAATTTTCTTAAACTACTTGTATTATTCTAAGCATTTACATATTCTGTTAGCTTTCCCAAATACATTTTTTGCAAACTTAAAACCAAAAGGAGAGTTTACTAATTTAGAATCTGTAACTAACGAAGTTAAAATGATGATGGATCCTAGCGCAGATCCTTACGCAATGCCAGAAGATGGAACAGAGGAAGAAGTGCCAGAGAAATTCGGCGCATCTGATGTTGCAGATTTAAACTGGGTTCAATTAATGAATGCATATACATGTACAGAATGTGGTCGTTGTACATCATCTTGTCCAGCAAACTTAACTGGTAAAAAATTATCACCTCGTAAGATTATGATGGATACTCGTGATCGTTTAGAGGAAGTAGGAAAAAATATTGATGCTAATAATGGTGAGTTTAAACCAGATGGAAAACAGTTATTAGATGATTATATCACAAGAGAAGAGCTTTGGGCTTGTACAAGTTGTAATGCATGTGTACAAGAATGTCCAGTAAATATCGATCCTTTATCAATTATCATGGATATGAGAAGATATTTGGTAATGGAAGAATCTGCTGCTCCACAAGAGTTAAATATGATGATGACAAACATCGAAAACAACGGAGCGCCATGGCAGTATAGTCAAATGGATAGATTAAACTGGAAAGATGAATAGACAAATGTCTGTTTATCGAGATTATTAAAATTACACATCAACTTTATTAAACAATACAATATTATGAACGTACCAACAATGGCAGATATGATGGCTCAAGGAAAACAACCAGAAGTGTTGTTTTGGGTTGGAGCAGCTGGAAGTTATGATGATAGAGCTAAAAAAATCACAAAATCTTTTGTGAAAATTTTACAGCAAGCTAATGTTGATTTCGCGGTATTAGGTACTGAAGAAAGTTCTACTGGTGATGCAGCAAAAAGAGCAGGAAATGAGTTTTTATTTCAAATGCAAGCAATGACAAATATTGAAATTTTAAATGCTTACGAAGTAAAAACAATAGTAACTTGTGATCCTCACTCTTTCAATACATTAAAAAATGAATATCCTAGTTTAGGAGGAAAATACGAAGTATATCATCATACACAATACATTAATAAATTAGTAGCAGAAGGTAGGTTATCTATTGGAAGTGAAAACTTAAAAAATAAAAGATTAACATACCACGATCCTTGCTATTTAGGTCGTGCTAATGATGTGTATGAAACTCCACGTGATTTAATTCGTCAGTTAGGTGTAAAATCTACAGAAATGAAACGTCACAAGTCAACAGCTTTATGTTGTGGAGCAGGAGGAGCACAAATGTTCAAAGAACCAGAAAAAGGTGATATGGATATTAATATTCTTCGTACAAAAGATGCTTTAGAAACTAATCCTGAAATTATAGCAACAGGTTGTCCGTATTGTAATACAATGATGACTGATGGTGTAAAGTTTCATTTGAAAGAAGATCAAATTGTTGTAAAAGATATCGCTGAGCTTATTGCAGAAGCAAATAATCTATAAAATTTATAAAATCGTTATGAAAAAGAAAATTTTACTGTTAGGTGTTTTATTCCTTACACTTATTACAAATGCACAAGAAAGTGCTTTAGATAAAATATCCAAAGAGACTTGTGAGTATCTTACCAAAATCAACAATATGAATCTTTCTGGTAATCAAAAAAGTACCGAGTTGGGATTGTATATGGTAAAACTTTATAGTAAATATAAAGAGGATTTAAAAGAAGAAGGAATTGTAGTTGATTTTTCTAGAGGAAAAGAAGGAGGTGCTGAATTTGGAAAAAAAATAGGAATGAATATGGTAAACTTTTGTCCTGATGTCTTAATAGCTTTAGCAAATGAAGAAGATGGAAAAGAAGAAAAAGATGAAGATAATTTTTCTGAACTTTCTTTTTTAGAAGGAGAGATAAAGAAAATTTCTGGTGAAGAATTATATGTCATAGAAATTAAGGATACCTTAGGGAAAACTCAGAAGTTCTTATGGTTAAATAATTTCGAAGGATCAGATGAGCTTATAGAGCTAGGAAAGAAATCAAAAGGGAAAAAAGTAAAAATATTTTATGAAGACATAGAGTATTTTTCACCAAAATTACAAGAATACATTGTTAGAAAGAAAGTATCTAAAGTAGAGTTTTTATAAAGCTTAAAGTATGGAAGATCAATTTCAAAATAATGAAGTCAATAACTTTCCAGATATTTCAAGTGTAACTTTTACAAGAATCGAGAAATCGTATTTTAAAGTAGCATTACTAAGTGTTTTTTCGTATTTCTTAGTAATAGTTCCAGTTCTAATCTTGTTTTTAGAGAAAGTAATACGAAAAAAAGAGCCAGATTTTCCGTTCTATTTATACATGCTAATTTTGCTAATTATTGTTGTTTATATGTTGAATCTAATTTTAGGTTTCCCAAAACGACAATATGTAGTAAGAGACAAAGATCTTACTTATAAAAGTGGTTTTTTAACTAGAAAAATGGTTACAGTTCCTTTTTCAAGAATTCAACATGTAGAGATAGATGAAGGAATGTTTTCTCGTTTATTTAAGTTAGCTACACTAAGTGTTTATACTGCAGGTGATAGTAGTGATGATCTTGAAATAAAAGGTTTAACAAAAGAAAAAGCAATTCAAATCAAAGAGTTTATTAGTAGTAAGATTAATGAGTAATGAAATAAACTTTTCGGAATTCAGCAGACAATCTCTTAAAGGAGTTTTAATAATCTCAGGAAAATTTCTTTTTCAATTACTAAAAGGAACTTGGGTTGTTTTTCTTGTTTTTATAACAAAAGCCTCAAAAATATCATCTATCGACGCTATTTATTTTTATGCAATGATAGTTCTTCTGTTACTTTTTGTTGTAATAAGGTCTTATTTAGTTTACAGAAATTTTAAATTTAAAATCGATGGAGATTATTTTGTTTTAAAAAACGGAATAATTGCAAAAAAGAATACAGCTATTGCTTTTGATAGAATTCAGAATGTAAATTTTTCTCAAAACTTAATTCATCAGTTAATTAATGTTTATCAAGTTGATTTAGAAACAGCAGGATCAGATAAAACTGAAATTTCAATTAAAGCGTTATCATTGTCTGATGCGAAAGCATTACGACAAAAGATTACTTCAGGAAGAAGTATAGGAAACGAAGAAATTGTTGTAGAAGAAACAGAGAAAGAAAAACCATTATTAACTATTGATGTTAAAAGTTTATTGAAAGTTAGTATCTCTGAAAATCATTTTCAAAGTTTATTATTACTCATTGCTTTTTTGTTTGGTTTTTATCAGCAAGTCGAAGATGTTTTCAAGAACTTTATAGGTGAAGAAATTTTAAAAAACTATTTAAGTAAAGGAAAAGATATTTTATTAGGTAGTTTCTTATTATTAATTATAGTCTTAATTCTTTTATCTATAGTTGCTGTAATTACTTCTTTTATTCGTGTGTTTTTACGTCATTTTAACTTGAGTTTTTCTATAAAAAATCAGGCTTTTGAAATTAAACAAGGATTGGTTAATAAAAAAGCGATCATTCTAAAAAGAGATAAAGTTCAACACATAAAAATTACAACAAACCCATTAAAAAGAATGATGGGTATTTCTTATGTGGTTTTTAAACAAGCGATTAGTGGTAAAGTAAAAAAAACAGATAAGCAAATTAAGATTGTTGGCTGTAAAGAGGAACATTTAGACAAAATAAAAACGACTCTTTTTTCATCTTTTGATTTTAATGATGTTCTTAAAGAGAAACCACATTGGTATTTTACATATCGAATTATATTAAGAAACTTTCTTTTTTTAGCGTTTTTTAATACGTTTCATTACTTTATTTTCGACGGTATAAATCAAATATATTTGAATCTGTTATTAATCCCAATTTTAGGATTAATGATATTTAAAAGAGTAAAAAAGACATTTTTCAAGGCAACAGACAAATTAATTTTAGTAGGAGGAGGAATAATAGAAACTAGCGAAACATATTTAGAATTATTTAAGGTTCAAAATGTGAAAATGAAACAAACAATTTTTCAAAGAAGAAGAAAAATAACCGATATAATTTTACAAACTGCTTCTGGAAAAATAAAGATTCCAAGCATTACTATGGAAAGAGCAAATGAATTGTATAATCATATTTTATATAAAGTAGAAACGAGTACAAAAGAATGGATGTAAAAAGTTATATAAAAGCAGCAAGATTACGAACATTACCACTTTCAATCTCAGGAATTATAGTTGGAAGTTTTTTAGGAATTTGGCAACCTTTGCATACTAAAGTTAGTCTGTTGAGTAGCTCAGATGAGACTACATTTGTAGTGCGTCATATCGATATTTATTCTTCTTTAAGTATTTTTCTTTTAGCTATTCTAACCACAATAGGTTTTCAAGTATTATCCAATTTTGCAAACGATTATGGAGATGGAATAAAAGGAACTGATAAAAATAGAGAAGGAGAAGCACGTATGGTTGCATCTGGAGCAATAACACCAGAACAAATGAAAAGAGCTATGATCGTAACTGCTATTATTACTTTAATTGTTGCTGTTACCTTAATTTATGTAGCATTTGGAAAAGATAATTTTATGTATTCTTTGCTGTTTTTCGGTTTAGGAATTACATCAATTGTAGCGGCTATTAAATACACAGTAGGTAAATCTGCGTATGGTTACAGTGGGTTTGGTGATATATTCGTTTTTCTTTTCTTTGGTTTGCTAGCGGTTGTTGGAACCTATTTTTTATATACCAAAGAAATCAATTTTACCATTTTTCTCCCAGCGTTTTCTGTTGGGTTATTAAGTACAGCTGTACTTAATTTAAATAATATGAGAGATCGTATTAATGATGAAAAATCAGGGAAAAATACTATTGTAGTAAAAATAGGAGCAGAGTTCGCTAAATATTATCATTACTACCTTATAGTTTCATCGTTTTTATTCTCTTTCTTATATATAGGAATTCACTATAGAACACCATGGCAGTTCTTATTTTTAGTAGCTTACATTCCTTTAACTAAGCATTTACTATTTGTGTATAAGAACGAGAATGAACCTTTATTAGACGGAGAGTTAAAGAAAGTAGCATTAAGTACTTTTTTATTTGCGATTCTTTTTGGTCTAGGTAACGTTTTGTAATTTTACTTACGCTACAAAAACAAACAACAATTTAAAAAATATGAAGATTACATTTTACGGTCATGCTTGTTTCGGAATAGAAATTAACGGGACTAACATTATAGTTGACCCGTTTATTACCGGAAATCCTTTAGCAAAAGACATCGATATAAATTCAATTAAAGCAGATTATATTTTAGTAACACATGCTCATCAAGATCATGTTTTAGATGTAGAGGTTTTAGCAGAGAGAACTGGAGCTACTATTGTTTCTAATTACGAAATCGTAATGTATTATGGAGCAAAAGAGTTAAAAGGACATCCAGTAAATCATGGAGGAACTTTTAAAACAGAGCATTTTTCAGCTAAATATGTAAATGCTATTCATACATCTTCATTTGCAGATGGTTCTTACGGTGGTCAGCCAGGTGGTTTTGTAATTACTGCAGGAGATAAATCGTTATATATTGCTGGTGATACAGCGGTAACAATGGACATGAAATTAATTCCGATGACGACTAAATTAACAGCTTCAGTTTTTCCAATCGGAGATAATTTTACAATGGGAATTACAGATGCGATTATAGCAAGTGATTTAGTTGAGTGTAATTCAGTAATTGGATGTCATTTCAATACTTTTCCACCAATTGAAATTGATGTAGATAATGCTAAACAACAATTTTCAGATGCAGGAAAAGAATTAAGTATTATAGAAATCGGAGCTTCAATAACAATCTAATATGAAAAGAATTAAAATAATTTTAGGAGTAATTGTAGCTTTAACCATTGTATTTTTTGCAACAGGACTTTTCTTTAAAGAAACAACTTACACAACTCAGATCACAGTAAATAAACCAATAGATGAAGTTTTTTCATTGTTTAATGATACTTCTAAAATAAAAAACTGGATTCCAGATGTACAATCAATAGAAGCTATTGATGAAAAACCTGAGAAAACAGGAAGTACTTATAAAATGGTTGTAAAGAATAATAATGGTGAAGAAATTGCTTTAGAAGAAAAAGTAATTGCTTTTGTACCTAACGAGAAAGTGACTTTACGATTTAAATCGCCAACAATGTTAAAAACGGATGATTACGTTTTTAGTTTTACTGATGGAAATACTACAATTCAAAATAGTTCGAGATGTATCGGTGGTTCTTATATTTTAAGTTGTCTGTTTCCTTATTTTAAAGGAAAATTACAAAGTATCGATCAAGAATACTTAAATAATTTTAAAGCTTTCATAGAAAAAAACTAAGAGATTGATTCAAGCTAAATTTCAAAAATATACTTTAGAGTTTAAACGTCCGAGTGGTACTTCAAGAGGTGTTTTAAGAGTAAAAGAAACGTATTTACTTCTTTTAAATGAAGGTGAGAAGCAAGGAATTGGAGAATGTGGAGTGTTTAAAGGTTTAAGTGCTGATGATAGACCAGATTATGAAGACAAGTTAATTTGGACTTGTAATAATATTAATTTAGGTTTAGAGAAATTATTAGAAGAACTTATCGAATTTCCTTCCATTCAAATTGGTGTTGAACAAGCTTTTTTATCACTAAATTCTCAAGATAAGTTTGAATTATTTCCTTCTGATTTCACACAAAAGAAAGATCCAATTTCAATTAATGGATTAATTTGGATGGGTGATGCAGATTTTATGAAATCTCAAATTCAAGACAAATTAAATGAAGGCTTTTCTTGTATAAAAATGAAAATTGGTGCAATTAATTTTGAAGAAGAATTAGCATTATTAAAAAGTATTAGAAAAGAATTTTCTTCGAAAGAAATTGAATTGCGCGTAGATGCGAATGGAGCTTTTGCACCAAATGAAGCATTAGGGAAATTAAGGCGTTTGTCTGAGTTAGAATTACATTCTATAGAACAACCGATAAAACAAGGTCAATATGAAGAAATGGCAAAACTGTGTGAGAAAACTCCTTTACCAATTGCCTTAGATGAAGAATTGATTGGTGTTTTTTCTACTGAAGAAAAGAAAAAGCTTATTCAAAATATTAATCCGCAATACATTATTTTAAAACCTACTTTAGTTGGTGGATTTAAAGGAAGTCAAGAATGGATTGATATTGCAGAACATAATAATATCGACTGGTGGATTACTTCTGCTTTAGAAAGTAATATTGGTTTAAATGCCATTGCACAGTGGACATATACTTTAAAAAATAAAATGCCTCAAGGCTTAGGAACTGGAAGCTTATTTACAAATAATTTCGATAGTCCATTAGAGGTGAAAAATGGGAAATTACAATACAATACAACTTTGGATTGGAATTTTAATTTAAAATAAAATACAATGAATTACATTCAGCAAGCATTTAAAGGAAGAAACGAATGGTATTTATACCTAATTAGTATTTTCTTAGTTTTATTCGGTTGGCAAATTATAGGTGGAATTCCATTATTAATTTCAGCCGCAATTTTCTCTGATGATATGGGAGATTTTGCTAAAGCTGCTGAAAATAATTTTTTAGGAATAGGTATCGATAGTAATTTATACCTCTTCCTAATGATTTTAATGTTTATTTTTGGATTACTCGCATTAATTGTTTGTATAAAATATATACACAAAAGAAAGTTCACAACCTTAGTTACTTCAAGAAAAAAAATAGATTGGAAACGCTTTTGGTTCGCATTTGTAATTTGGGCAGTTGTAGCAATTGTTATTACCGCTGTAGGAATTTTAATCTCTCCAGAAAATTATACATGGAATTTTAAACCAGTACCTTTTTTTACATTAGTATTAGTTTCTTTTCTGTTTTTACCTTTTCAAACTAGTTTCGAAGAGTTACTGTTTAGAGGATATTTATTACAAGGATTTGGAGTTCTTTTTAAAAATAGATGGGTGCCGCTTATCATAACATCTGTGGTTTTTGGATTATTACATGGAGCTAACCCAGAAGTTGAAAAACTAGGATACATCAGTATGGTTTTTTATATCGGAACAGGTTTGTTTTTTGGAATGTTAACACTTTTAGATGAAGGAACAGAGCTTGCTCTAGGATTTCATGCAGCGAATAATATTATAGCTGCAGTATTTGTAACAGCGAATTGGACTGTTTTTCAAACAGAAGCCTTGTATGTAGATCATTCAGAACCTTCTGTTGGTATAGAAATGTTTTTACCAGTATTTGTAATATATCCAGCTGTAATTTTCTTTTTGTCGAAAAAATATGGTTGGACAAATATGAAAGATAAACTATTCGGAAATATTACTGTTCCTGTTGCACAAGAAAATATTATTGACATAAAAGGTGTAGAGGAAAATGCATCTTAATTTTAAATTGAATGGAATTTCTTTTCAGTCTGAAGAGGAATTAATAGCATATTCAAAAACAATTTCAAAGAGTATATATTCTTTCTTTGTAGATTGGTTCAATCAAGAAGATTATTTAGTAGTAACAACTTCTGGTTCTACAGGAAAACCTAAACCAATTTCTTTGAAGAAAGAGTTTATGAAAAACTCTGCAATAGCTACTGGAAACTTTTTCAATGTAAAAGAAGGTACAAAAGCATTATTATGTCTTTCTGCAGATTATATTGCTGGCAAAATGATGTTGGTTAGAGCATTAACATTAGGTTGGTCGCTTGATGTTGTAAGTGTAGATTCTAATCCACTTTCAAAGACAAAAGAAGATTATGATTTTTCAGCAATGGTTCCAATGCAATTGCAAAATTCTTTACAGCATTTACATCGTATAAAAAAAATAATTGTTGGTGGTGGAGTAGTTTCTAATGCATTAATAAATAAAATTCAGGATAATCAAACTCAGATTTTTGCAACTTATGGAATGACAGAAACCATTACACATATTGCTGTAAAAAAATTGAATGATTTTAATGAAAAACCAGTTTTTTACCAAAGTTTACCTAATGTAGAAATCGGTATAGATCATCGAAATTGTTTGGTTATTAAGGCTCCAAAAGTATCAGATGAATTGGTGGTGACAAATGATGTGGTTCGGTTAATTTCAGATAATCAATTTGAATGGTTGGGTAGGTTTGATAATATTATTAATTCTGGAGGAGTAAAGCTAAGCCCAGAAAAAATAGAAGAAAAATTATCACAAATAATTCATGGTAGATTCTTTGTAATTGGTCTTCCAGATGAAACTTTAGGAGAAAAGTTAATTCTTATTGTAGAAGGAGAAAAATATGATCTTTCGCTATCTAGTGTAAAAGGTTTATCAAAATATGAAATTCCAAAAGAAGTACATTTTTTACCTAATTTTATAGAAACAGAAACTCAAAAAATTCAGCGTAAAAAAACGCTCGAAAAACTCAAATTATAATTCAAATTAATCTTTTCGAGAGCTTAAAATAGGAAATTACCGCTAACTTTCTAAAAATACATTTTCACTAACCAAAAATAGGTTGTAACTCATTCATCACTTTTTTATAGTGTAAATTCTCATACATTTATCGAAAATCAAATTGTATGAAATTAAAATTTACCCTTTTTATACTTGCACTTACTTTCATGAGTCAGCTTAATGCTCAGGAAGTTCCTGTGATAAAAATAGATGAAAAAGAAATCTCTGTAAAGAAATTGAAAATAGAAACTTCAATTATTGGAGATATAGCGTTTACTACTTATGATATGTCTTTTTATAACCCGAATGATAGAGTTTTAGAAGGAGAGTTATTGTTCCCTTTAGGAGAAAATCAGTCTGTAATTCGATATGCTTTAGATATTAATGGGAGTTTAAGAGAAGCAGTTATTGTAGAAAAAGAAAAAGCAAGAGTTGCTTTTGAAAGTACGATACGACAAAAAATAGATCCAGCCTTATTAGAGAAAACAAAAGGAAATAACTACAAAAGTAGAATTTATCCAATTCCGGCTAAAGGTTATAAAAGAATTGTAATAGGCGTTCAGCAACAATTGATTTTAAACAATAAGAATTATTACTATGAACTTCCTTTTCAGTTTAAAAATAAAATGGAGGAATATACTTTAGATATCAAGGTTTTAAATCAAAAAGGAAACCCTAAAGTTAAAAAAGGATTATTATCAAGTTTTAAATATAATACTGAAAAAGACGAGTTTCAAAGTAAATATCATGGAAAAAGTATTAAAGTGAAAGAACCAGTATTGGTTAAAATTCCTTTGAATACTTCAAAAGAAAAAGTAATTGTAACAAATGAATATTTTTACTGCGCTAAGGTTTTAGAAAATGTATCAACAAATAATAAGTTAGAAAACAGCATTACTATTTTTTGGGATACATCTTTATCTCAAGAAAGCAAAAAGCTAGATGCTGAATTAGAATTATTAGAAACGTATTTTCAAAAAGTAAAAAATGTATCAGTAAAATTAGTCAAGTTTAATCTGAAGAAACATACCGAATTAACATATTCAGTTTCGAATGGAGTTTGGAAATCATTAAAAGAAGAATTAAAAGCAACTGCTTTTGATGGAGGAACGTCTTTTGATTTTTTAAAGTCATACCAAGACAGTAATAACTTACATATCTTTTTTACCAACGGATTAAATACGTTAGATGAAAGTAAAATAAATTTTAATAAAAAGACATTTGTAGTCAATAGTCTACGAAGTGCAGATCATAATGTATTAAAGTATTCAGCTGTAAAATCAGGTGGAGATTATATCAATTTAAAGAATGAATCTATAAAAAAAGCATTTCAAAAGTTTCAACAGAATAAATTACAATTTTTAGGAACTGATTTAAATGAAAATATAGAGACTTACCCAGAGATAGGTAGTAGAATAGGAACAAACTTCGCCTTATTAGGAAAAGGATTTAGAAAAAAAGATATTATAAATGTCTATTTAGGAAAAGGAAAAGACACTTTAAAAATATTACGTTTTAAGCTAAAGAAAAGCAAGAGAAAAAATAATTACATCTCTAAAATTTGGGCACAAAAAAAACTTGATTATTTAAGTGTGCAAAAAGAAGAAAATAGAAGAGCTATAGTAAAACTAAGTAAAGAGTATCAAATTATAAGTCCATTTACCTCTCTGCTAGTTTTAGACAGAATAGAGGATTATGTAACTCATGAAATTACACCACCCAATGAATTACTTGAAGAATACAATAAGTTATTAAGCATAAAAGTAAATGATAAAAAAGAAAGAATTGCGCGTTTACAAAATGATTTATTCGATGATTATGATGAAATTTTAGAATGGTATAGCAAAGACTATAAAGAAATACCAAGAAATGATGTAGCTCTAAAATTTGTAGCACAAACAGATATGACTGTGAATGCTACGGTAGAAAGAGTTGAAACAAACAACACAACTGTTGAAAGTGATCGAAATAATACTTCAAACGAAGAGAATTCTCAAACAAATCAAGCTAATGTAAGAACAGGAGAAGGTGAGACATTTTTAGTAAAAGGAACAGTAAGTGATGAAACAGCGCCTTTACCAGGAGTACAAGTTTATATAAAAGGAACTAGAACAGGAACAGAAACAGATTTTGATGGGAATTTTTCTATTTCAGTTCAAACAGGAGATGTGTTAGTATATAGTTTTGTAGGAATGAAAACAGAAGAAAGAGTAATAGCAAATAGTTCTGTTCATAATATAAGGTTAGAAGAAGACAACGTATTAGAGGAAGTAGTGGTTATTGCATATGGGATAGAAAGACAAAACACGCATTCAGCAAGTGTTTCTGCTGTTTTGAAAGGAGAAGTCTCAGGAATAAATGTACAAGAAAATGAAAATTCAAATATATCAATCAGAGGTGTAAGTTCAATTTCATCAAGTACAAAACCATTGTATGTTGTTAATGGAAAATTAGTAGCTGGAAACCCGAAATTAAGTCCAAGTGAAATTGCTTCGATGTATGTGATTAAAGATGAAGATGGACAAAAAATTTATGGAAATAGAGCGGCTAATGGAGTGATTGTTATTACAACACATGAGGCTAAAAGTGAAGATGAAAAAAATATAGAAGCTTTTGAAGCTATGGTAGAAGGTAAAATAGAATTAAAAGGTTGGAATCCTGATACACCATATTTAAAAGAGCTTAAAAAAATCCAGAATAATGATGAAGCTTATAGTAAGTATTTAGAGTTACAAATTAATTATAGTAATGCTCCATCTTTTTATATAGATGTAGCAGACTTCTTCAAAGAAAGAAATCAAGAAGAAAAAGCGATTCAAGTATTGTCTAATGTAGCAGAAATAGAATTAGATAATTATGAGTTACTACGATCATTAGCTTATAAATTTGAAGAGTATAAAATGTATAGTTCAGCTATTCATATGTATAAACAGATTGTAGAGTTAAGGCCAGAAGATATTCAGTCATATCGTGATTTAGCTTTAGTTTACGAAGATATAGGAGAATATCAAAAAGCTATAGATCTATTATATCAAATTGTAAATGGTGAGTTTGTTGATAAAGATGAAGATAGAAGATATGAAGGGATTGAAACTGTAGCGTTATTTGAATTGAATAAAATTAGAAGAAAGTATAAAGAGAAACTTAAAACCAATCATTTCGATAAAAGATTCGTAAAAGATGTAGCCTTAGATTTAGTTGTTACTATAGATTGGAATCATAATGATACAGATATCGATTTATGGGTTACAGATCCAAATGGTGAAAAATGTTCGTATAAACATAGGAAAACTAAAATAGGAGGTTACATAACCAATGATATGTTAGAAGGTTTCGGTCCTGAAGCTTTTATGCTTAAAAAAGTGATAAAAGGAAAGTATACTTTTGAAGTTGATTATTATTCAAGTTCTGAACAAAAAATATCAGGTCCCACTACTTTAAAAGTAACAATATATAAGAACTACGGAAAAGTAAATGAGGTAAAAGAAGTGAAAGTTATTCGTTTAAGTAATAAAGATGATGAAATTGAAATTGGAAACATAACTTTCTAATTTTAGTGTTTAGTTAGTTGAAGAAAAGGTCAGTATTACATAGCTACTGGCCTTTTTATTTTTTATAAAATCTAAAAAATAAAAATCTGTTTACTCATTCAAATAAGCATTTCGCTAATTCTATGTTTTAAAAACTCATAACTATAAATAGCTTTGATGCTATAAATTTTGTAGTTATGAAAAAAATAATTCAATTACTTGTTTTAATACTATACATTCCTTGTTCATTCGCGCAAGAGAAAACAATCACAGGTGTAGTATCCGATGAACAGAATAATGTACTGCCTTTTGTAAATGTTTTAATAAAAAACACGAAGAAAGGAACTACGACAGACATTAATGGAAAGTATGTTATAAAAGCATCTAAAGGAGATATTTTGGTTTTTTCACTAATAGGATTTAAAAAAGAAGAAAGAAAGGTGAAAACTTCTTCCGTAATTTCTGTTTCTATGAAAGCTGAAAAAGTTGAATTAGAAGAAATTGTTATAATAAACGAAGTAATTGAAGCTGTAGAAGATGATGCAGAAGAGTCAGTTCAATATAATAAAGTGATTCCAGCGCCTAAAAAAGAAAAAACTAAAAGAGGAAGAGTAAGGCGAAATAACATGTCTGCAAATTTATATTACAGAGGTTTTATTTCTTCACCAACTAAAGAGTTAAAAATTAGAGGGACTTCTAGTTTAGAAGGTACAAAAGATCCTCTTTTCATAATTGATGGAATTCCTGTTAAAAAGAATTTAAATAAGACACTTCAGAATATTGATCCAGAAAAAATAAAAAGTGTTAATGTTATAAAACCTAAAAATGCAACAGCTATATATGGAACTTCAGGTAGAAATGGTTGTGTAATTATAACAACCAAAAAAGGAGATTATCAAATAGAAAATGAAGAAAGTTATAAAGAGATAAACGAGAATCATTTTGAAAGGGTAACATTATCTCCTTTATCTACATTTTCAATTGATGTAGATAAAGCATCGTATAGTAATATTAGAAGAATGATTAATAAAGGAAATTCAATTCCTGCAGATGCTGTTAAAATAGAAGAAATGATTAATTATTTCGAATATCAATATCCGCAACCAAAAGATAAACATCCATTTTCAATTACTACAGAGGTTACTAATACACCATGGAATGATGTTACAAAATTAGTTCGTATAGGTTTGCAAGGGAAAAAATATGAGCAAGATGAATTACCAGCTTCTAATCTTACTTTTTTAATAGATGTTTCTGGCTCTATGCGAGGATTTAATAAATTGCCATTATTAAAAAAAGCATTTAAATTATTAGTAAATCAATTACGAGCGAAAGATAAAGTTTCCATAGTTGTTTATGCAGGAGCGGCTGGAGTTGTGTTAGAGCCTACATCAGGAAATAATAAAGAAAAGATTTTAAAAGCATTAAATAACCTTAGAGCTGGAGGTTCAACAGCAGGAGGAGAGGGAATTAATTTAGCATACAAACTTGCAGAGAAAAACTTTAAGAGAAATGGAAATAATAGAGTGATTCTAGCAACTGATGGAGATTTTAATGTTGGTGCATCATCAGATAAAGCAATGAAAACATTAATAGAAGAGAAAAGAAAATCAGGAGTATTTTTATCGGTTTTAGGTTTTGGTTATGGAAATTATAAAGACAGTAAGTTGGAAACTTTAGCAGATAAAGGAAATGGAAATCATGCTTATATAGATACGATGCAAGAAGCTCAAAAAGTGTTTGGAAAAGAATTTGGAGGTACTTTGTATACAATTGCTAAAGATGTAAAGATTCAGGTTGAATTTAATCCTAAAAAAGTTCAAGCATATCGTTTAATAGGTTATGAAAATAGATTGTTAAATGACGAAGACTTCGTAGATGATACTAAAGATGCAGGTGAATTAGGAAGTAATCATAGTGTAACAGCTTTGTATGAAGTTATTCCTGTTGATGTAAATAGCGAATATTTAAAAACAATTCCAGATTTAAAGTATACAAAAGCTATAGTGAATGATTATAATGATGAGTTGTTAACGGTAAAGTTTAGATATAAAAAACCAAAAGGAGAAAAAAGTATAGAGTTAATAAAAACGGTAAAAGATAAAACTACTGTAGCTACAGATGATATGAACTTTACATCAGCAGTTGCTTTATTCGGAATGCATTTAAGAGGTTCTAAATATAAAGGAGATTCGAAAATAGAAGATGTTATTCAACTTGCTAAGAAAGGAAAAGGTAAGGATGAAGAAGGTTTTAGGGGTGAATTTGTTCGATTGGTTAAAGCTCATATAAGTGCCAATTAACAAAGAAAAACACCGCATTAAGCGGTGTTTTTTTAATATTGATAATTTACTTCTTTTCTACTGTTGTTGTTGTTTAAAAAGGTAATGTTAACGGGTTGGTTAAAATCATTTTTTTCAACATGAACCAGTGTTTCATCATCTCTATATCTTATGAATTGAGGAGAATTCTGTATTCTTTTATATGCAATAGCTGTGTGGTTGTAAAAAGGATTTTTAATGTCTGAATATAAGTATTTCATTGTTCTCGACAATCTAACTGTTCCATCAGGATAATGTATGGTGAAAGTTCGCTCAATTAATTGATCTTGATCATCATACTCAAATCTGTAAGTGACGTTGTTTCTTTTAGATTCAACAACTAAATCTCTTGTATTATATGTATAAAACTGATCTACTTGTTCATTATTATCATAAGTTGAAGTTGTTGAGGTAACTAGATTACCTTCATAGTTATAATCTATTTGTTCAATATTATTAATATTTTCTCTTTTTAAAACATAATTGTAAGTATCATAATCACTATTATTATCTTTTAAATTGATACGAATTGTGTATTCTGAACTTCTTTCAGGATTTTGAAAATCATCTACTTTAATGTTTATTTTACTAACCATATTATTAGAGTTGTAAAAATAATCAGAAACTTTTCTAGAGATTAATACATCATTGCTGTCATAACTTGTAGATATAACTCTATTTACTAGAGGGGTTCTGTCGATATTTCCATTTTCAGATGGCCCGCAAGCAGATAGAATTATAAGGCAAATGGCTAAGTATAAAAACTTTTTCATAGTGTGTAATATATAATTATTGAATTTCCATGCTGTGATACACTTGGTTTACATCATCATCTTCTTCCAAGCGTTCTAATAATTTTTCTACATCTTCTTGTTGTTCTGTGGTAAGTTGAGTAGTTGTAGTTGGGATTCTTTCAAACTCAGAAGAAACAATTTCAATGTTATTTTCTTCTAAATATCCTTGAATAGCACCAAATTGTCCAAATGGAGCATATAGCATTACGCTATTATCTTCTTCGTCAGTAAAAACTTCTTCAACTTCAAAATCGATCATTTCCATTTCAAATTCTTCAAGATCCATACCTAAAGATTCTTCTTTTACTTTAAAGTTTACTACATGATCAAACATAAAAACAACTGATCCTGAAGTTCCTAAGTTACCATTATACTTATTAAAAGCAGCTCTTACATTGGCAACAGTTCTGTTATTGTTGTTTGTAGCTGTTTCAACTATAATAGCAATACCGTGAGGTGCATACCCTTCAAATAAAACCTCCTTATAGTTTGCAGTATCTTTGTCTGAGGCTTTTTTTATAGCACGTGCTACATTGTCTTTAGGCATATTAGCTGCCTTTGCATTTTGAATAACAACACGTAAACGAGAATTGGTTTCTGGATTAGGTCCACCTTCTTTAACAGCCATTACGATATCTTTACCAATTCTAGTAAAAGTTTTCGCCATTGCTGACCAACGTTTCATTTTTCGTGCTTTTCTAAATTCAAATGCTCTTCCCATTTTTTACTATGATTAATTTAATGTTAGCAAATGTAAAAAAATCAAAGTATTTATAAAAAATAAACACCATTAACAATTAATGGTGTTTAATTAAATTTTTATGTCTTGGTGATTATAATTTAAGTAAACTTACACCTGAATTACACCTAAGTTAAAAGGTTTTTCAATTGGAGCATGATTAGCTGCTTCTATTCCCATTGAAACCCATTTTCTTGTGTCTAATGGGTTAATAACTCCATCTGTCCAAATTCTTGCTGCTGCATAATATGGAGAGATTTGCTCGTCGTATCTAGATTTTATTTTATTGAATAATTCTGCTTCTTTTTCTTTTGTGATTTCTTCACCTTTTTTCTTTAAAGCAGCTGTTTCTATTTGTAATAAAACTTTTGCAGCTGAAGCTCCACTCATCACAGCTAACTCAGCACTTGGCCAAGCTGCAATTAATCTTGGATCGTAAGCTTTTCCACACATGGCATAGTTTCCAGCACCATAAGAGTTTCCTATTACAATAGTAAATTTAGGAACTACCGAATTACTTACAGCATTTACCATTTTTGCTCCGTCTTTAATAATTCCTCCATGTTCAGATTTACTTCCTACCATAAATCCAGTTACATCTTGTAAGAAAACTAAAGGAATTTTCTTTTGATTACAGTTGGCTATAAAACGAGTAGCTTTATCCGCAGAATCAGAGTAAATAACTCCTCCAAATTGCATTTCACTAGGTTTAGTTTTAGCGCCTTTTGACTTTACAATCTTTCGTTGATTCGCTACAATTCCAACAGCCCAACCATCAATTCTTGCGTAACCCGTAATTATCGTTTGTCCGTAACCAGCTTTATATTCATCAAATTCAGAATCATCAACTAAACGTTCAATAATTTCCATCATATCATATTGTTCATGACGAGCTTTTGGTAAAATTCCGAAGATTTCATTTTCATCTTTTGCAGGTGCTTTGCTTTCAATTCTATTGTATCCAGCTTTGTCAAAGTCACCGATTTTGTCCATCACATTTTTGATCCTATCTAAAGCATCTTTATCATCTTTAGCTTTATAATCAGTAACTCCAGAAATCTCACAATGCGTAGTTGCTCCACCTAAAGTTTCGTTATCAATAGCTTCACCAATAGCGGCTTTCACTAAATAACTTCCTGCTAAGAAAATACTTCCTGTTTTATCTACGATTAAAGCTTCATCACTCATAATTGGTAAATAAGCGCCACCAGCAACACAGCTTCCCATAACTGCAGCAATTTGAGTAATTCCCATGCTACTCATTACGGCATTATTTCTAAAAATTCTTCCGAAATGTTCTTTGTCTGGAAAAATCTCATCTTGCATTGGTAAATACACACCAGCAGAATCCACTAAGTAAATAATTGGTAATCTATTTTCTATTGCAATTTCTTGAGCTCTTAAATTTTTCTTCCCTGTAATAGGGAACCAAGCTCCTGCCTTTACAGTCGCATCGTTTGCTACAACGATACATTGTTTACCTTTTACATAACCAATTTTGATAACTACACCTCCAGAAGGACATCCACCGTGTTCGGTATACATACCTTCTCCAGCAAAAGCACCGATTTCTATGCTGTCTGTATCGTTGTCTAATAAATATTCAATTCGTTCACGGGCAGTTAACTTTCCTTTTTCGTGGTGTTTTTGAATTCTTTTTTCACCACCACCTAATTTAACTTTAGCTAATCGTTGTCTTAAATCCGATGCTAATAGTTTATTATGATCTTCGTTTTTATTGAAGTTAATATCCATAAAGTAGTTTGTTTGTTTTGTGATTGCTAAAATAACAAAATCAATGCAGATTTTTTTAGCTCTTAAGTATAGGATTTTATAATATTATTAACTGTATTCTCTATTTCTTTGTATCGTGCTCTTTTCTCTAAAATCCATGGTTCAGATACGCGTTCTTCACAGTTTTTTACAGAACAAGATTCACAGGTGACACCTACCAATTGTTTCTCAAAAGTGTCTTCTTTTAAAAAGTTTACTTTTCTTTTTAAATGTGGAGATAGAAGCATGCCTATACTGATACTTCTATATATATCTTTTTTGAAAGGGTCTTTATTTGCTGATGATAGCACTAAGTATTCGTTGTTTGAATTTTGATATGAAGAAATTTGAATTCCTGATGCTGATTTTTTTTGATCAGAAGCAATAAAATTTTGTATTGTTTTTAATGAAACCCATCTTCTACAATAGTGCTCTTGATTTCTATTTGCGTGTGGCGATTGTTGTTGTGTGATATGTAACTCTTTGCTTAATCGATATTTTGGTGCATCTTTTTTATAAGTGAATCGTAAAAAGAACAGGTTTTTAATGTTAAAAGCTTTTGGTAAAATATTAGTTAAACGCTGATAAAAAGTCTCGTCTGAACAATTATAACTTTTAATGATTTTATGTAGTCGTAGCGGATTCCAATCTTCTTTATCGAATAGTTCTTTCAACTGCTGGATTAATTTTTTCTTTGGAATAATTAATGCTCCAGCGAAATAAGAAGCAATAAAATTATTTAAAACCTGATCGAAACTTTCAAACTTTATCCAAGGAAAAGTATACAAACGATCTTCTATTTTTAAAAAGTTGTAGGCAATTTCTTTGGCAAGAATAAAAGTTTTTTGAGCTTCAGAAATTTCATTAGTTAATAAAAGTGTATTCTTTTTTGGGATATATATATTTCGTAAATCTGTTAAGTTTTTATGTTTAGATAATTCTTCGGTATCTATTTTATAATTGAATTCTTCTTTTAAAACTTCTTCTAAATCTGCAGAAGTAATTTCTTTAGTTAAATCTATATGATACGACTTTGCAAACTTTTCAACATTATCTTCAATGTCTTCAAAATAATTGTTGTGTGCTTCCTGGTAAGAACGTAAAGATGCTAAGAAGAAACTTTCTCGAGTTAAATTATAATTCTGTGATATTTTAATTATTGTACTAATAAAAGCATTCACTTTAGCAGGAGCATTAGCAACAATATCTATCAAGTTATTTTCTTGAATACCGAATAAGTCTAACGGAATTTCCTTTAGAATTTTAGATTGTAAAATTTCTCCAATAGGAGCTAGGTTTTTATCAAGCTTTAAAGAAACCAAATGATCATAAGGAACTTCTAAACTATCCGAAAGAATTGCAATCTTATCTGTTTTAGGATATTTTTTTCCTTTCTCTATTTCATTTAAATACGATTTAGATAAACCAGTAAGTTTAGCCAAGCCAAATAATGAAAGGTTTTTCTCTGTTCGTATTTGCTTCAGTTTTAGCCCAAAAATTAGGCGAATATATTCGTCTTCTATGATCATAAAATCAAATGTAAAGAATAAAGCGAACTTATAAAAATTAATTTTTTTTAAAATTTAGCGAACGTTCGCTTGTGGAGACCGAAAATATTTTATATCATTGTGGTGTAGTTTTTTAAAAAGAAGAAAAATGGAAACAAAAGCAATGTTAAATGAGATTCAATTCAAGGGATTTGAAGAACAGTCTTATCAATCAATTTTAACTCCAGAAGCTAAAGTTTTTTTAGTCGAGTTACACAATAGGTTTAATGCTAAAAGATTGGAGTTGCTAAAGGAAAGAGTCAAGATGCAAGTGTATTTTGATGAAGGGAATTTTCCTTCGTTTCCAGAAGAAACAGTTTCAATAAGAAATTCAGATTGGGTTTGTAAACCTTTGCCTCAAGATTTATTAGATAGAAGGGTTGAGATTACAGGTCCGGTTGATAGAAAAATGATGATTAATGCTTTAAATTCTGGTGCTAAAACTTTTATGGCAGATTTTGAAGATAGTAATGCTCCAACAATTTCTAATATACTAAATGGTCAACAAAATTTATTTGACGCAAATACGAAAACGATTTCGTTTTACAATGAAAAGAAAGATAAAACGTATCAGTTGAATGAAGAAACAGCTTTATTATTGGTAAGACCAAGAGGTTTACATTTAAATGAAAGACATTTTGTAGTGGATGGAGAAGAAATGTCGGGTTCTTTAGTAGATTTCGGATTGTACTTCTTTCATAATATTAAAGTATTACAAGAACAAGGTTCAGCAACATATTTTTATTTACCAAAATTAGAACATTACTTAGAAGCTCGTTGGTGGAATGAAGTATTTGTTTTTGCGCAAGATTATTTAGGTATTGCTCAAGATACTATTAAAGCTACAGTTCTTGTTGAAACAATTACAGCAAGTTTTCAATTAGATGAAATTATATACGAATTAAAAGATCATATGGCTGGGCTTAATTGTGGTCGATGGGATTACATCTTCTCTTATATAAAGAAGTTTAGAAATCATGAAGGGTTTTTAGTTCCAGATCGTGCTCAGGTAACAATGAGCTCGCCATTTATGAAAGCATATTCTCAACGCGTAGTTCAACGTTGTCATGTAAGAAGAGTTCATGCAATGGGTGGAATGGCAGCGCAAATTCCTGTTAAAAATAATGAGGAAGCAAACAAAGCAGCTTATGCAAAAGTAGAACGTGATAAACTTCAAGAAGTAAAAAATGGTCACGATGGAACTTGGGTTGCTCATCCAGCTTTAGTTAAAGTAGCAATGGATGTTTTTAATGAGCACATGCCAACTCCAAATCAAGTTGATAACAAACGTGAAGATTTAGTGGTTACAGAAGAGGAGTTAGTGGAATTGCCAACAGGAACTGTAACTGAAAAAGGAATTCGTGAAAATATCAATGTGGGTATTTTATATATCGAAAGTTGGTTGTCAGGAAATGGAGCAGCAGCATTATATAACTTAATGGAAGATGCAGCAACGGCAGAAATTTCTAGAACACAAATCTGGCAATGGCTACACAAAGGAGTTCGATTAGAAGATGAAAGAATTTTTGATATAGAAATGTACAATGAGTTTAAAGCTCAAGAGATAGAAAAAATTAAAGAATTAGTTGGTGAAGCAGCTTTTGAGTCTAGAAGATTTGAATTAGCGATTCAATTGTTTGATGACTTAGTGTTATCTGAAGACTTTGAAGAGTTTTTAACCTTACCAGCGTATCAATACATATAATTAAAAATAAAAAAAGCCCTAAAAATGCGGCAACATTTAAAGGGCGAGTCATTAATAAATAAAATAACTCAATAGCGGATACAATATTATGAAAAATTTAGCACAAGGAAGTTATAGTTCAGCTTTAGAAACTGTAAGAACTTTAAAGGAAAAATTCGGGAATTCATGGAGTGCTATTAGTCCTGAAAATGCAGCAAGAATGGCAACTCAAAATCGTTTTAAAACTGGTTTAGATATTGCTAAGTACACTGCTTCTATCATGAGAGAAGATATGGAAGCTTATGATGCTGATCCTGCTAATTACACACAATCGTTAGGGTGCTGGCATGGATTTGTAGCTCAGCAAAAAATGATTTCAGTAAAGAAACATTACAAAACTACAAGTAAAAGATATTTATACTTATCTGGTTGGATGGTCGCTGCATTACGTTCTGAATTCGGACCGTTACCTGATCAGTCAATGCACGAAAAAACAGCTGTACCTGGATTAATCGAAGAGATTTATGATTTCTTACGTCAGGCAGATGCAATCGAATTAAACGATTTATTCAGAAGATTAGAAGCTGGAGAAGATGTACAAAATCAAATCGATAATTTTGAAACTCATGTAGTGCCAATTATTGCTGATATTGATGCTGGTTTCGGAAACGAAGAAGCTACTTACTTATTAGCTAAGAAAATGATTCAGGCTGGTGCATGTGCTATTCAGATCGAAAACCAAGTTTCTGACGCAAAACAATGTGGTCACCAAGATGGAAAAGTAACTGTACCTCATGAAGATTTCGTAGCGAAATTAAATGCTGTTCGTTATGCGTTTTTAGAATTAGGAGTTGAAGATGGAGTTATCGTAGCAAGAACAGATTCTGAAGGAGCTGGTTTAACTCAAAAATTACCAGTAAGTCAAGAGCCAGGAGATTTAGCTTCTCAATATTTAGATTTCGTAGAATGTGAAGAGGTTTCTATCGATGAGGTTTCTAACAACGAAGTATTATTAAAAAGAGATGGAAAATTAGTTCGTCCTGTAAGATTAGCGAACGGATTATATAAGTTCAGAGAAGGAACTAACATTGATAGAGTTGTTTTAGATTGTATTACAAGTTTACAAAATGGAGCAGATTTATTATGGATTGAAACTCCAACTCCACATGTAGGTCAGATTGCTGCAATGGTAAATAGAGTTAGAGAAGTAATTCCAAATGCAAAATTAGTATATAACAATTCACCTTCATTTAACTGGACATTAAACTTCCGTACGCAAGTTTACGATGCTATGGTTGAAGCTGGAGAAGATGTTTCTGCTTACGATAGAGCTAATTTAATGGATGTGGCTTATGATGGAACAGAGTTGTCTAATCGTGCAGATGAAAAAATTAGAACTTTCCAACAAGATAGTTCTAGAGAAGCTGGAATCTTCCATCATTTAATTACGTTGCCAACATATCATACAACCGCTTTACATATGAATGATTTAACTGAAGGTTACTTCGGTGAAGAAGGAATGTTAGCATATGTAAAAGGAGTACAAAGACAAGAAATTAGAAAAGGAGTTTCTTGTGTGAAGCACCAAAGAATGGCAGGTTCTGATTTAGGTGACGACCATAAAACATTCTTCTCAGGAGATAATGCGCTTAAAGCAGGAGGAGAAAAGAATACATCAAATCAATTTGAAGTGAAAAGTACTGAAGCAGTTTTGGAAGAAACTTCAGTAAATATTTAAAATTAATACTGAAACTTTTTGTGAGTTTTAGAGAGTTGTTTGTTTACATAAATTTCTAGTTTGAAGTGAAAAGCTGCCTGATTTCTAGGTGGCTTTTCTTTTTTAAATAATTTATTGTAACATTTTAGGTAAAAAGGATACTTATAATTGTTGAATATTTATTTTTTGAAATAATATTTTTTAACGAAATTGCTAACTTTAAAAATTGTACAACTAAAAAACTTACACGAAATGTCTGATGATTTTGATTTACTAGAAACAAATTCTAATGAGAGAACTGAAAAAGTAGATGTGAACTGGGGTAAGGCTATAGATACTATGAAATCTAAGCTTGCTCAAGAAGACGATCCACAAACACGTCAAAAAATATTAAATGCAACATTAGATGATGTTGTGAATATGGCGGAAAAAGATAGAACTACTTTATTAGATGCGATTAAGGATTTAACAGATTATCAAGACGAAGTAGGTATTATTTTTGAAAAATTTTCTTCATTAAATGCAGAAGAACAAAAAATTATAGATGATGCTCAAAAAGCATTAGAAAGAGCTAGAATTGAATTAGAAGATGCTCAAAATAAACCAGATACTTGGTGGAATAACCTTTGGGGAAGAAAGAGTAAAATTCAAAAAGCTGAAGAAGCTTTGAAGCAGGCTGAGAAAACTAGAAGTAGCGCAGATAATAAAGCTAAAGCTAAGTTTCAAGAACGTATTGAAAGTGCAGATGTTCAAACATTATTAAGTGAATTATCATATAAATCTCAAGCGGCAGTTACACGTTTGAAAAATCGTGAAATTGAAATCAAAGAGGTTGAAGAAAAATTACAAACAGCGATAGTAGAAGCTTCTAAAAACCATACAAAAGCTTTAGAGAAGAAAAAAGAAGTAGAAGCTCAGTTAGAAGAGCAGTATGCTTTATTAAAACAAGCGCGTCAAGAATTAGAAGAGATTGCAGATAAACAATCAACTGAATATTCTGAAGCTATTGGTAAAGTAACATCTTTAGAGCAAAAAGTAGAAGAATTAGAAGGGTTAAAAAGTGCTTATACTACTTTAGCAGCAAGTAAAGATAGTTTTGTGCACAAGCATAACTTAACAATTAAAGTATTAACATCTTTACGCAGTAATTTACAAACTCATAGAGCAAAATTAAAATCAGATACTGAAGAGCGTTTAAAATATTATGATGGTTATATCGTAGCTTTAAAGGCAAGAACAGATCAAGAGTTTGCTGCTATTTTAGAGCATTTAGGTGTAAAAACAGATGAGCATATTGGTGAAACTTTAGCAGCTATGCATACAGCAAGTGCTAAAGCTCGTCAAGAAATGATGGATAATATTCCGGTACATGAAAAAGTAATGCAAGGTGTATATAGTTCTTATGCAGAAGCATTACAAGAAATTAGAGAGAAAGATTCTGAGATTCAAAAGAACTTTGCAGATCGTTACGGAATTGACATGAAAGAATTATTTGAAGATTATTATAAAGCTGACGGAACTGCTCCAACTGGAGGAGGAGATGAGCCTTCAAATGATCCAGAACCAGAAACAAGTGATGACGATTTATTATCGTAACATATATATAAGCGGTAATCTTTTACCGCTTTTTTTATCAAAATTTTTATAAGATTTTTTAGAAATATATAATAAAATATGATTGTAACTCCTTTAGATTCTGCAACACTAGATTCGAAAGAACAATATGTTTTTTACCATAAAATGTTGGACTTTATTCTAAAAGAATTATTGGTGAATATTCAGAGGCAGAATTTATGTAGTCATCAAGAATTAACCATATTTAAACAATATTCAGATTTATTCTTGTATTCCATTGAAGCCATGCGTATTAAATATATGTATGATGAAGAAGAGAATATGAAAATAGATCTTACAGAATCTGGTTTTCCTAATTATTTAGAATTTAGGTATCTCTACAATGATTTAGATTTAAGAAATGAATACATTAGTAAACTTGAGAATGTAGATGATATTAAAGAAGAATTTTTAGATACACTATTGCGTAAAAAAGAGCCAATTAAAAGAAGAAGATTGTTTCAAGCTGCATCTATAGTGTATTATAATTCTGTTAATCCAAAGTATATTTTTAAGAAGTTTGTACAGGGAAAGGTAATTAATGCACCAGAAAATAGTCCTGCTAAATATATTACTAGTTGGAGTTTTTATGATGTTTCTGACAATAGACCTTATATCTGTTTTATGTATTTTGATTATGGAGGAAGAAAATCTAACGACTTTAAAGAGCCTTTATATAAAGTATTAAAAGAAACTGCAGATAGAAAAATGGCGTTAGATATGATGGCGCATAATATCGATAGAAAACTTGGTGATATTCATCCGAAATATATCAAGCGATTAGATTTAGGTCCACTTCATAATGTGTTTGCTAAAGATGAAAATAAGATAACACATGCAATATTAGAAGGAATTGCTAAAAAACAGATTCCATTAGAATCGTACGCTTTATCATTTAAAACTGATGAGGTTTTTTCTGGTAGTACATTTACTGAAGGCGGTTTTTTCTCAAAACAAACCTATCAAAAATGGAATGAAGTTGATCGTAGAAAATACGTCTTTGCACCACACAGAATCATTCAATTATTACATAGTAAAACACCAGAGGTCTTAAATAAGTTGGCAAAAGAACCGATTCAAACTTCAGATTTAAAAATAAGTATGTAATTATAATCTACTTGAAAAAGATTTAAAAATGAATAAAGAAGATCTTACAGATAAACCTACTGAAGAATTAGGTTCTCTTTTAAAAAATAGAAAAATGACTTATAAAATTCAATTAGGTCTTTTAATAATCTCTTATATAGGTTTTGGTTATGTCTATTTCTATTTAAAAGGAAATGTGTTTTTACCCTTGTTTGTAATTACTATGCTATACATTTCAATGATTTACAAAGATTCCAAAAATATAAAGGAAATAAAGAAAGAATTAAATTCTAGAGAAAAAGAAAATAAAATAATCAACTAAAGAAAAATGGAACACAACTCAACTTTCCCTATAAAACAAAATGAATTAGATGTGCTTCGCGATGAAGCAAGTGGATATTTAAAAAGTATTCAATGGGAACAAAGTCAACGAGCAAAAAATAAAGATAAAGATGCTAAAGATGAATCAATTTTATTGTTTTTATCTAAGGCAAAAGGAGGAAGTGGAAGTTCAGAAATTACATCTGTTTCTAAAACTATATTAGCATTAAAGAAAAGATTATTGCCAGATTCAATTGCTATTCCTGTGTATTTAAATCAAACTTTATTTGCAGTTCAAGAAGGATTAACTTTAGGAATTTGGATTAAAGATAGTTTTACAGATGCATCAGGTTTATCAAGTTTATCTGAAAGAAAATCTGCATTAGATGCAAATGGAAGAAGAGAGTTTGAAAGTAAAATGCAAACCGCTACAGCTTTTCAGTTATTTGCTACATCATATAAAATACTGCACGACTTAAAAGAACACGCTTCAGATGATTTGTCTGTGATGAAGCAGAAGTTTGCTGGAATTCCAGAGGTGTCTTTTTTAACACCATTAAAAGGAATTTCATGTTGTTTGTTTTATTATGAAAAATATTTATCACATCCAGACATCATTAAGTCAGATAAAGATGTAATAGATTTCACTGTTGTGTATTTTGAAGCTTTAATTGATGAAATCAATTTAAGAAAAAGTAGTTTAGAATATACAGAAACGATTACGGATAGAACCTATAAATTAGAAAATTCAGACTTTGCAGTTTCAGGATGGGAAAATACATTTAGCGAAACAGCAAAGAGTGTTGAGTTTAATAAAATTCAGTTTGAGCAAATCGTAGGAAATAAAGATGCAAAGCATTTTGCACGTCGTTTAACAGAACGTATGTTAAGTTACGATTTTGATGCTCAGAAAAATCCATTTCAAGAGTTGGGTGGTTTTATGCCTGTATTTATGGGATACGGAATTCCTGGTACCGGAAAAAGTATGTTAATTGCAGCAATTGCTACTCGATTAAAAGAACATTCAGATAATTTAGAAATTCCATTTCTATTCCATCCAATGCCAGATACACTGATTTCTACTTTTCAAGGAGGGTCAGCAGAGAAAATGGTAGAATGGATGAAACCAATGCAAGATCCAACGAAATTAATTTTTGCACCTATTGATGATGCTGAAAATAATTTACAAGAGCGAACTGCACAAGGTGTTTCAGCTGGTGTAAAAGAAGTTATCGGGGTTTTCTTACGTTACACAGAAGGAGCTTATGCAGTAAATTACGGGAATAGTTCAATCGGATTGTTTACGAATTTACCAGAAATGTTAGATAAAGCTGTAATTTCTCGTGTACAAGGTCGATTTAAAATTGATGGTGCAAGAACAGAAAATGATTTTTTAGATCAAGATCATATTTGGTGGAGAAAATTCGAGAAAACAATGCCAGAGTTTGTAAACATGACTGATCCTTCTGGTTATGAATATTTGAGAGATCAAGGATTTGTAAAAACTATGGGAGATGTTTTAAATAGTATAGAAAAACCTACAGAGGAGCGTGTTCATGAGGTTTATGATCGTGTTGAAAAACAGTATGGTACAAATCAACATATGTTTTTTGCAAGTTTATATAAAGAAATTCAAAAAGTATTTCCATTTTTCTCTTCAAGAGATGTAAGAAATATACAATCAGCAATTTCATTACGTTTAACAGATTTTGATTTAGAACAAGATTGGTTCGATAATCCAGAAGTATATTTTAGAAAGGATTATGAAACGAAATTCAATATGTTAAAAGAGTTAATGAAAACGAATATGAAAGGTTTAGATTTTTCTGAAATTAGACGTCAAGAAGTGGTACGTTATTTAGACAATGTGGCAACTATTGCAGATACTGACTTCAAGAGAAAAGTAGATGCTCGTATTAGTCAGATGAATATTGAACTGGAAGCTAGAGAACAGTTTGAAAGAAGCTAATTTTTTTAGATGATATTATTATTAGAACTATTTATAGGATTTGTAAGAACTGTTTTTATTGAAGTTGTTTTTGAGATTATTATTTATGGTTTTTTTAAATTGATTTATAAAATACTAAAAAGAATTAAAGCTTTTTTAATTAATTTATATAATAGAACATTGAAAGTAAAAGATAAAAAATGAAGGAAGTTTTAAAAAGACATTATTTACCAGCATTTTTTCTTGTTTTACCTTTAGTAGTAATTCCATCTAGTATTAGTTTATTTAATAACTATAATCCTAATGAAGTTGCACCTTTTGTAATAATGTTATTTTTTGTAACAATTTTTTTTACGTTTATAATTGGCTTGATAAGTTACAAATACGGAGATAGATTAAAAAATAAAAATTCTAAGATTTTATTAAAAAAAAAGGTTTTTCAAGAATTTATATTTAAAAACAAATTTAGTAATAATCAAACTTTTATAGAAGGGAATTATAAAGGTTATCATATTATAATTTTCCCTGTGAAAGATCATCCACAGCAATGGGTTGAAATACAAATAGTGTTTAATCCTAAACAAAAAAATAGCTTCATTCCAGGCTATGTTTTTGAAAGATTGAACCAAATAAATAGAAAAGAATATACATGGAATAGTAATATGTTAACAATTAAAAAGTATAAACGATTGCACTTTCCAAATTACGAGAAAATTAAAACAGCGATTGATAGTGCCGTACAACTTCTAATTGAAAGTAATATAGAGGCTATTACTATTAAAAAATGGAATGAATTAATTGAAGAAACTCAGAAACATTATCATCAAGTTTCAAGTTTAAATATTTAATAATGCAGAAATTAAAAGAAGCAGATTTATATAAAGGAGAATTAATTCCTATTAGTGGTAAATTAGTAGAACGTTATAATAAGTGTTTAATAAAATTAGGTTTTACAGCTACTAAACTAGAATCTTTTTTTATTGATGGAATAGGGTGGAGTCCTGAAGTTGCTGAAGAAAAAGGAGAAATTCATTACTTAAACAATGGAGAAGCCAACCCTCATTGTATTATTATTACACCGCTTCAAAAAGGATTACCAGTGTATAATCCATTTCATTCATTCGATAGAGAGTTAATGAAATATGTTTTTAAAACACATCAAGCGAATATAGAAAACATAACTAGAGATTCGGCAATTTGTGTTGATTTTGACCAAAAAATAGATGTGTTTTATGAACCTTTAGACGTATTGAAATATAAAGATATTATCATACGTTTTCATCTGGTAGATAATTTAGATAAAGCACAAAAAGAACAATTAGAATTAATCGAGTTGTTTAATAAAGATAATAATTTTGTAGATGAAGAAATTCATCAAAAACTATTAAACTCTGCAAATACCTATGGCGATTTAAGAGAAAGAATTATTGATATTAAAGATATTACATTTAATGTAGATTCGTTTTTTACAGAAGCATTTGGAGGAATCTTCGTAATTAAAAGTTTTTTATCTCCAATTTTAGTATTTCAAGATATTGATGCTTATAAAGAAGCAATTAAAGATACAAGTCACGACGTATTAATGTATCATATTGGTCACAATGAGTTGATTGAAAAATTACAATCACATTTAATTATTGAATTCGATCTTAATTCTGAAATTACCAAAAGAAGACACGAACGAGTGAAAAAGTTTTTACTTTCTAAACATCTAGAAAATACAACTCACGAAATAAAAGATATTTTAGAAGATCCAATGTTATTTAAAAGTTACTTAAATAAGATAGATATTAGTGCTCGAAAAAAAGTAATGAGTGTGGATCGATATTTAGAGAAAAAAAATACAGGAACTTTTGTGAAGATTAAAGATATTGTAGATGAGGAAGTTTACATAGCTTTACATAGTCCACATTCTTCATTAAAACCTAATGAACAGGATTTAATTTGGAAATTATTAGTAAGTATTTCTCCAAAAGATATTTTATTTTTATACTGGTACGATAAAGAAGAATTTTACAAACGATATAAAAACTGGAGTGATTCAATGAAAGATTGGGTTATACATACAATTAAAAATAATATTTAATTCAAGAAAAGAAAAAGCAAAATTGGTATGGGATTATTTGATTTTTTAAACAATAAAAAAAACGATTCATCGAAAAAAGAATCAAAAGAAAATAAGGTTGAGAAAAGTGATTTTTTTCTTTCAATGCAAAAGTATAGCGAGTATATAAAGTTATTTATGAATATGCAACTTCAAGGAAACTACGCGCCCATATCTGCTTATGAAAATAATGATGGAGAAATTGTAGGTTTCTTATATACTGTTGGAGATGATAGCTCTTATGTATTGTCTGCTGATATGGCAATACTAAAAATGGAAGAACGTTTTGAACAGTTGTTAAAACAAAACAAAATTGTTTCATATACCATTTTTTATCATTCTCAATTTAACAACGATAAGAATCATAAAATAGCAAATATAGACGAAGAGTTAAAAGCAATTTCTATCACATACAACTTTAGTAATCATCATAAAGGAACAATTGGCTTACCTTATGTTTTTGATAAGGATAAAATTAATTATGGAGAATTTGTAGAATTTACTTCAAATGAGAATAATGATATTTTAAAGGCGAATCTATTTGAAGGTAAAAATTATTTTGAAGATAAAATAGAAATCACAGCACCAAGTTTTGAAAATGAATCAGGAATAATTGTTAAAAAAGCAAATACATTAAGTTTAAGTAATACATGGGGAGGTGTTTTTGGTTTTGAAACATATAGAACAGAAGAAGGAAGTAAAATATTACATGAATATTTCGCTTTTGCATTAACCAAAGAACCTAAATTAAAAAGAGATAATTTATCAATATCTGAAGTAGAATTTGATGATGTTAATTTTAAAGCAATAACTCATCAAGGTGAACCTAAAACGATTTTACCAGTAGTAAAAACAGAATATCAATTAGATTTTGAAACAAAAGAAATTGTTGAATGGGAAAATATAGATAATCTTGAAGCTATTGTTTCAGGAAGAGGTAGAGATACTTTTGGACTATGGTATTTCGCTACAGATTATGCAGAAAACAGAGCAATATATTTAACTCAAAAGAAGCTCAATATTAATTTAAGTGGAATTGTGTTCGTCCTAGATATTCATAATAATGATACTTCAAACAGTGAAGTAAAATATAGTAAAGATTTTACGATGTATATGCCTAGTAATGATCTACCAAACTATGGGTGTTTCGATTTTATAGGAGAATTAGAGAGTTTTAAAGAGAGTTATCTCTTGAATGATAAAAGTAGTAAAGGCTATTTATTGAATGTTAGGTTAATTACAAATCATGATGTGAAAGACTTTTTTACTATTGATATGTACGTGGCAAAAGAAAATATGCGATTCTCTGAATTACATGTAGGAATGAAACTAACAGGAATGTTTCAATTACAAGGAAGCATTGCATCATAAAAACAAATAATTAACTAAGTTTGATGATAAGAGTTTTTTAAATAATAACTTATTTCAAACACTAAACTTGTAACAGCATATGCTAACACTAGAAATTATACTTTTTGTAGCTGCAATTTTATTCGGAATTGTATGGTATTGGAAAGAATCAAAAGGAAATGGAATTTATCGATTTTTTAATAAATTAATGAATTCAAAAGAATTACAAATGAAAGCAACTGAAACAAAAGGATTTGTTTATAGACAGCCTTTTTTACTGCGTTTAGTGTTTGTTTCTGTACTTTTCCTAATAGGAATTCTAGTAGTAAGATTTTTAATACCAATTGACATTGCTACAATATCTGCTTTTGCTTCTATGATTGTTGGAACTTTAATAGGAACTTATGTTGCAGGTGGAGTATTTAAATCAGCTGAAGTGATAGATGAACATTCAGATTCGTTAGAAGATTTAGTTCAAAATACTATAGAAAAAGGAAAAGATTTTATCGAAGATTTAAAGTCAGACTCTAAAGAAGAAGTTAAAGAAGAGGTAAAAAAAGAAGAAGAACCTAAAGAAGAAAAGAAAAGCGCTAGAGAGCGTTTAAAAGACAAAGGTTATTTATAATTTAAACAGAATAAGTTTAAAATTTAGTACTACATAATATAATTTGAGATCGACTTCAATCGAAATCAAAATCAAATACATCTAACAAAATGATCAAAAGATATTGGAATAAAGGAAGCAAACAAAAGTTCGTTGTCATATTTTGGACTTTAGTTATTTTATTAGCTTTATTTATATTAAGAGACGATTTTCAGCCAGCTTTACTTTTTCTTAGGAAATATATTTTTATAATTCTATTATCATTTACTGTATTGTTTTTAGGAATCAGAAAATTCCGAAGAACAGCAGGAGCTGGAGGTAGAATAGTTTCTTTATTCGGAATGATTGTGTTTTTTGGAATATTATATTTCGTTGGATGGCAATACAAAATGTACGATTATATTAAAACATATAATGTATTCAACGATTTAAATAAATATGAAATCAGTGAATTACCTTTAACTCAGAATGAACGTATACAGCCTTTAATGAATATTTTTTCTATGGCAAATGAGTCTGTAGGAGAAACAAAAGATGTATCATTACCTCATTTAGTTCGTATAGATTCTGTAAATAAATGGACGATGGCAATTCAGCCTACAGAGAAATACGCTTGGCAAGGAATGACGGATAACACTGAAGAAGTTTTTGCAGTATCTAGTACAACACCTTTTCCAAGGTTTTCTAGTGAAAACAGAATTCCAGTTACTTTTTCAATTGGTGAATCTTTAAAATTTAGTAGAAACACATACAATGCTGTTGTTCAACGTTTCAATATTTTTCAGTTATTCACGATGGAACCAAGTGATACCTATTATATGAAAAACGATAAAGGAGCTTGGGTTCAAGTAGTAAGTTTAATAAAATGGAAAGGTTTCTTTTTTCCATATCCTACTTTTGGTGGTGTAATGATTATTGATAATGGAGCACATGATTTTAATGATTATGTAGAACGTATTTTCTTTGGAAAAGGAACTTTTATAGCACCAAAAGACATGAAGAAATATCCATTTTTAACACGTCAAAACACTTTAGCAGAAAAAGTTTCTCGTTTACAAGCAGAATCTTTAAAATTTTTAGGCGGATTTAGCGATCCTTTACCATGGAATATGAAAACAGCAGTTAAAATTCCAGATTTAGAAGATGATCAAAATCAACAACCATTTGTAACAGATTTTGATTTTTCTGATACTAGTTTAGATGCGTATAGTGGATTATATCATTGGTTTGGATTAGAACCTGTTGGTGATGAGCGAACAAGTTTAAGTTTTAGTGTGTTCATTCCTGCCGATGGAACAGATAAATTATATTACTACGATCATGCAGCAAAAAAACAAGGATATGCAGGAGTTTCAGCAATGCCTTTAAAAGTTATTGAGTCGAGAAAAGAGTTTGATTGGTCTGTAAATAAACCTGTGGAATTTAGACCATATATTAAAAATATTGCAGGAAGAAAGCGTATGTTTTTCTTAGGAACAATTTCTGCAATTCGTGATAAATCTAGTAATTTTGATGGTTCAGCAACTCCAGATTTAGCGTTAATTGATAGTGAATACAGAGATGTAGTTTGGATTGATGCTAAACACCCAAGTAAATGGGACGAAAATGTTTTCGAACAATTAGGAGAAGCATGGAAAGAGAGTGAAACATCTAACGATTATTTTAAGATTAACTCAGCACTTTTCGAAAAAGAAAAGTCAGTAGTATTAGACTCTATGAGTACAAAACTAAATGAATTAGAAAATAAACTACAAATACAAAAATTACAAAAGCAAATTGATTCTATAAAAGCTTTAGGAAAAGAATCGAAAACGGAGTAATAAACTTTTTGTTTATAGTGTATTTAATTTCTCCTATAAAAAAATAAAATAGCGAGTTAAAGGTGTAGAATACATACAATAATATTATGTAATAAGTTTTTTATTGTGAAAAAGTAATCTCATTCAATATATAAGATATTGTTTTTTATAAATTTATGAAGTCAAAAAATAAATATTAAGTTTACAGGCTTATAAAACTTTGTCATATTGTTATACTTGTATTTACTAATTTTAATTATTATTTTTTTTGAAGATGTAAAAGAAAGAAAAGTACATGTTCTATTGTTGTTTGTGTTTATAATTTTAGGAAGTGTATTATTCTACCAAAAAACTTTTAAAGAAATTTACCTATTATCAATTGTAATTAACCTTTCATTCCTGTTATTTTTAAATTTATGTTTATGGATTTACATAAAGTTTAAATTAAAATCATCTTTCTTTTTAGCGATAGGTTTAGGAGATTTATTATTTTTTCTTGGTTTAGCAGTTTCGTTTCCTACTTCTAACTTTCTAATTTTGTTCGTGAGTTCACAATTATTTTCTTTGCTTTTGTTTTTGATTATGAAATCTAAAATGAAATACAAAACTGTGCCTTTAGCAGGATTTCAATCTTTATTTTTATTTTTAATTTTATTGTTAAATTTGGCATTTAATATAGTGAACCTATATACTATTTAAATGAAAGAGAAAAAATTCGATTTGTCTACCGATTTAGTACAGTTAATCTCATCTGAATTGGCTTATGAGTATAGAATTATACCAAAAATAAAAACAGATTTAAAAATAACTTTTTTAACAGATAAAGAAGATTTAGTTGATCTTAAAAACGAGTTAGAAGTTATATTAGGTAGCGTAGTAAGTTTAGAAAAAGAAGAAAAAGAAATAATTAATAAATTTTTACTGAACAATTACAGAAAGAGAAATAAAGGAACATCTACTTTAAATTATACAGATGATTTTTTATTAAATATAATTCATGAAGCTAAAGAAATAGGAAGTAGCGATATTCATTTTGAGGCATTTGAAGAACAAAATAAAGTCCGTTTTAGAATTGATGGTAAACTAATAGAGAAATATTTAATCTCGCTTGATGAATATCCAAAAATAGTGAACCGATTAAAGATTATGTCAGGAATGGATATTTCTGAAAAACGTTTGCCACAAGACGGTAGAATAAACATTACAACTGCATATGAAGATTTTGATATTCGTGTTTCATCATTACCAACTTTACATGGAGAAAAGTTAGTACTTCGTATTTTATCTAAGAATAACGTAGCAATTCAATTAGATAAATTAGGATTCACAAAAGAAGAGTTACACTCGTACAAAAAGGCAGTAAAAAAACCTAATGGAATTATATTAATATCTGGACCAACAGGTTCGGGGAAAACGACTACACTGTACGCTACTTTAAAAGAATTAAATAAGGAAGATACTAATATTTTAACAATTGAAGATCCTATAGAATACACATTAGAAGGTGTTAATCAAGTACAGTTAAAAGAAGATATTGGTTTAGATTTTGCAAGTACATTAAAAACTTTTTTACGTCAAGATCCTGATGTTATTATGGTTGGAGAAATAAGAGATGTAGCCACAGCAAATATGGCAATTAGAGCAGCTTTAACTGGTCATTTAGTATTGTCTACTATACATACGAATTCTGCATGGGGAACAATTTCAAGATTAATAGATATGGGAGTTCCTTCATTTCTAATAGCAAGTACATTGAATGTAAGTATAGCACAACGATTAGTAAGGAAATTATGTGATAACTGTAAAGAGAGAATTGATGTAAACGAAGAAGATGTTCCAGAAGAAATAGTAGAAAGCGAACTTTTAAAAACGCATTTTAAAGCGGTTGGATGTGAGCATTGTTATCAAACTGGATATAAAGGTAGGAAAGCAATTTATGAAATTATTCCAGTAACAAAACCTATTGAAAAAGCCATTAAAAAAGAACAGTCTGAAATAGAAGATTATTTGATAGATAATAACATTAGCACGTTAAAAGTGAATGCCTTAAATTTAGTTAAAGAAGGTGTGACATCTATAGATGAAGTATATTCGTTGTTAATATCTTAGCTTATGAAAAAAAAACAAAAAACATATATATTATTAGTTATAGTTGTTGTTGTATGGAGTGTTGTAGGTATTCAGTTTTTTAAGTATTCACAACAGCAAGAAGAAGAAATACCAGTAATTAGTTATAAAAAATTTAAAACTAAAACTGTTGCTAAAAGAGAGGTTTATAAAGTATCAGTTCATGAAAGAGACCCATTTTTAGGAACTTTGCATAAAACTTCTAAAAATAATATAGTAAAAAAGAAAAAAATAAGTAAAAATGAACCTTTTGTATTTCCAATTATAAAATACAAAGGAATGATTGCTAGTGAAGAAAACACTTCGTTTATTCTTGTTGTAAATGGGAATCAATATATCATGCGTTTAAGATCAAAAAAAGAAGATGTACAATTGATTTCAGGAACTAAAAAAGAAATCAAAGTTTTATATAAAGGAAAATATAAAACATTCAAAAAATAATGACTAAATATTTAAATAAAAAAGTAAAGGCAGGAGCATTACAGTATGTATTGGTCATAGCAATTATTATTTTTATTATTTTATTTGCTTTTATACAGTTGGTAAGTTTACAACAGAAATTAAGTGTTAAAAAAAGTTTGTATCAAAAAGCTATACTTCAGGCTGATAATGGATTTCGTTATTTAAGTATAAAAAATATAAAAGAAAATACTGTTGAAAAAGTTAAGTTTTCAGAAAATGAACAAGAAGAGGTTGTTATAGAACAAAAATATTGGGGGATTTTCGATAGAGTTATTGTTACTTCTAAAGTAAACAAAGAGATAATTAAAAAAGTAGCTTTATTAGGGAATGAAGTGAAGAACAGAAAAGCAATTTATCTGGTTGATAATAATACATCTTTGGTTTTAGTAGGGAATTCTAAAATAGTAGGAACCTCTTATTTATCTCATCGAGGAGTTAAGTCAGGTAATATCGCAGGGCATTCTTTTTATGGTACAAGTTTAATTCAAGGAGAAACAAGAAGAAGTAGCACAAACTTGCCCAAAAATGAACGATTGAAAAAAATATCTGAAAGATTTTTTATCAATAAAGAAATAGAACCAAATTTAGAGTTGAATAGTGAATTGAAAATAGTGCAATCATTTTATAATGAAACATTATATTATAGGGATTATCAAACAATTCAACTTGAAGAAATTTCATTAAAAGGAAATATAGTAATTACTTCAGATACAAAAATTATTGTAAAAAAAACAGCAGTTTTAGAAGATGTTATTTTAATAGCTCCAGAAATAGAAATACAGTCTGGTTTTAAAGGAAATGTTCAGGCTTTTTCAACAAAACGTATTCATATTGAAGAGAGTGTTAAGCTTAAATATCCTTCAGCTTTAATTATGACATATAAAAATCAAAAAATAGAAAATGAAGATGGGATTTTTATTGATACTAAAAGTGATGTAAAAGGTGTAATTGTGTTTTTAAAAAGTGATTTGAAGGAAAAGAGTTTTTGGCCTCAAATAAAGATTAAAGATAAAGTTCAAATAATAGGAGAAATATATTGTGAAGGAAATATTGAGCTCTTAGGAAATGTAACTGGAGAGGTGTATACAGATAATTTCGTAGCATTACAATCAGGAAGTAAGTATATCAATCATATATATAATGGTAATATAAATACTAATAATTTAGTAGATCAATATGTTGGTTTAGGTGTTCAAACAAAGGAAAAATCGATTGCTAAATGGTTATACTAAAAAAAATAAAAGCATCATCGTTAAATGAAGTACTTGTTGCAACAGTAATTATAATTCTAGTTTTTGGTATTGCTATGATGATACTAACCAATTTAATGAAAAACTTAGCAACAAAAGAAACTCATGAGCATAATGCTTTATTGAATGAACTAATTTATCAGTATCAGAATGAAAAAATTATTGTTCCTTATAATATAAATGATAGTAAATTTACTTACGTTGTTTTTTCAGAGGAAGAAGATGGTGTAAACTGGATGAATTTTGAAATAACATCGAAAAGAAATAATAAAATTTTAGTAAAAAAAATTATAGTAAATGAAGAAGATTAATGCTTTTACACTTACTGAATTAATTGTAGTTATGGTGATATCTACTATTGTGGTTTCACTAGCTTTTATGGCTTTGTCAATGGTGAAGAGGCAAATTAGAAATATAGAAAAACGGATTTATATTAAAGAAGAATTAACACGTCTAGAAAAAGTGCTTATGAAAGATTTTAATACTTTCAGAAATATAGAAAAACAAAACTCATATTTAAAATTTAAAAATGCTTTAGATTCTGTGACTTATGAAATAGAGCAAACTTTTGTTTTAAGAAATAAAGATTCATTTCAGTTAAGTTTAAAGAACACTACGTTGTTTTTAGACGGAAATAAAGTAAAGCAAGGTGCTGTAGATGGAATGCGTTTTGAAATAAAAGAGTTAAAAAATAGACCTACTTTTGTTTTTTTACAAAAGGATGCAACTTTTTACTTAAATAAGTAGTATTATGGGATTTGAAATAAAAAAAGCTAAACAAGAAAAAGAAGATAAAAGTTTTGATATTGATAGCCTATTAAAAAAAGAGATTACTTTATTTGGAAGTGCGTTTTCTAATAAAAAAAGAGAAGCATTTTATACTGAACTGTATGTTTTATTACAAGCAGGTTTAGAGCTAAAAGATGCGTTAGATTTAATTTTAAAAGAACAAAAGAAAGAATTTGATGTCAATTTATTTCAAAATATTATTAATGATTTAATTTTAGGGAAGAATTTTTCTGAAGCATTAAGAGCAAGAAATGTATTTTCAGATTATGAATATTATTCAGTACAGATAGGTGAGAAAACAGGAACCTTAAATAGAGTAATAGAAGAGTTAAGTATATTTTATAAACAGAGAAATGAACAAAGACGTAATGTAATTAATGCTCTTTCATACCCTTTAATTATATTAATAACTGCTTTTTTTGCAGTGCTATTTATGATGCAATTTGTAGTGCCTATGTTTGCTGATATTTTTAAACAGAATAAAGTAGAATTACCTTGGATTACAAGTCAAATTATAAACGCATCAAATTTCTTTAGAGATTATTATTGGGTGATACTAGTCCTCCTTATTGGTCTTTTAATTTTTAGAAGAATCTTTTCTGGCAAAATATGGTACAGGAAATTTTCAGCACTTTTTATTTTAAAAACACCTTTTGTAGGAGAATTTTTCAGAAAAGTGAAAATTGCTCAATTTACACAAGCAATAACGTTATTAATAGGAGCAAAAGTACCTTTGTTAAATGGAATTCAATTAACTCAAAAAATGATTGTTTTTTACCCATTACAAGAGGCTTTAAAAAAAATTGAAAAAGACATTCTATTGGGTAAATCCTTGTCTGAAAGTATTAATAAACATAGTATATTCGATAGTAAAATGGGAGCTCTAATAAAGGTGGCAGAAGAAACTAATCAGAATCATGTGATTTTTCAACGACTTACGGAGCAGTACACAAAAGATATAGAATACCGATCTAAAATGTTAAGTTCTGTTTTAGAGCCGGTAATTATCTTGTTTTTAGGAGCAGTAATAGCAACGATATTAGTAGCCATGTACATTCCAATGTTTAATCTAAGTACTGTTATAAGTTAATCTTTAATAACTTCTTTTAAGTTTTTGTCTTGATCTATTTCCCAAACATTTTTAATACCATCACCGTCAAAATCATCAATAGCAGTAGCTCTTGCTTTAAATGAATTTTTAGAAGCTTCAATGATTTCATAGTTATAGTATACATTATTTCCAGAACTATTTGCTGTAGGTGGCTCAAAATCAATATCATTGAAATTATTAGAATATTTAGAGTTTATATAGTAATAATCTCTTTGTAAACCATATAAGTGAGATAATTGCATTTTGGCTTCTGTACTTTTAGCTCTGTTAACTTGTATCATTAAGTTAGGCATAGCTATTAATACTAAAATACCAATAATTACCATTACAACTAATAACTCTTGCAAGTTAAAAGCATCAGTTTTTTTGTTTAAAAAAATCAATTTCATATCAATACTATTTTTTAATAAAGACAAAATTATAAAAAAGAAATTATTTTATACTTTTACATCCGATTTTAATAAAAAAAACTTATGAAAAAGATATTAGTAATTATCATAATTTCAGCGATATTGTTTAGTTGCGAAGCAATTTTTGTTGAAAATATTAGCAATAAAACAGTTGAAGTTTTAGCTCCCAAAACAGGAGTAACAATAGATACAGGTTCAATAACATTTTCTTGGAACGAACTAGAAGGAGCCGATGAATATCACTTAAAAATCGCAAAACCTAATTTTTTAAATGCTAATCAAATAGTGTTAGATACAATTATTACCCAAAGATCATTTGCCGAAAATTTAATACAAGGAAGCTATGAATGGTCTGTAATAGGAAGAAATTCAGAGTATGAAAGTTTAGAGAAAATTAATTTTTTAACAATAAGATAATTGAAATTGAAAAAGAGTACAATTTTTATTCTAATAACTTTAATTAGTATTTCATTTTTTGCTCAGGTTAAAAATGATAGAATTAAAATATTAGAAAATAAGTTAGATAGTTTAGCTAAAGTTATACCGGCATTAGCTGAAACAGTAGAGTACAATGTAAATGATGTTGATTTGCCAACATTATTAAATACAATTGCAGAGAAAAAGAAAATAAATTTTAGTATTAGTACAAGTTTAAATAATTATAGTGTTTCTAACAATTTTGTTAATGTAACAATAAAAAATGTTTTGCTGCATTTATGTAGAGAATATGCGCTCACTATAGATACAATTGGGAATATTATATCAATAAGAGAATATAAGAAAAAAATTGTAGTGTCAGAACGCATAATTCCTATTGAATACAATGCTAATGAAGATTTATTTTCTATAGACTTAAAAAAAGATAGTTTACCTCTTGCGTTAAGAAGAATTACAGAAGTTACTGGGAAAAACATGTTATATGGAATTGGTTCTGAATCAAGTTTAATTACAGCTTATATTAAGAATAAACCATTGGAAGGAGCCATAGATAAAATTGCTTACACAAATAATTTAAGTGTAACAAAAACAAAAGATGGTTATTATTTATTTGAATCTTTAAATATTCCTCAAGCGGGAAACTTAAGTGGAGGGAGAGGAAAAAATCAACAGCAAATTCAAAGACCAAGAAAATATAGAAGTTCTAACTTTTATTTCCAAGTAAAAGATTCTATTAAACAAGTTTTAGAAGTTGATTTTGAAAATATTGATATCGGATCTATCATAAAAGATATCGGACATCAATTAAATATAGATATGTATACAGATACAACTTTAACAGGTTTGTCTAAAGTTACATTTAAAGCAAAAGAAATTACTTACGATCAGTTATTAACAAGAATTCTTGAAGATAATACTAGTTTGACTTTTAAGAAAGATGATAATATTTATTACTTTTCTGGAAGTAAGAAAGAATCAGTAAAAAGCTATGTTACGATTCCATTAATGCATCGTTCCATAGAAATAATGTCAACTCTGTTAACTAGTAGAAATAACTATAATTCATTTTCGGGGAATCAAGGAAGTTATGGGAATCAAGGAGGAATAATAAATGGAAATAACTCTTTTAATTCTCCAAATTCGTTTGGAAACCCTAATACTAGATCTCAAGGTTTTAATCAAAATAGAAGACAGATAAATCAAAGAAATCAAGAGTCTTCTAGTAATTATAATAATAAAGTAGATGCGTTATTAAATATCGTACCTAAAGGATTATTAACAGATTTAGATGTTAAAATTGATAAAGAGTTAAATAGTTTTATTGTAGCTGGTGATACTCAAAAGATTGATAAGTTTAGACGTTTTATAAAGAAGATAGATAAACCTATTCCAGTGATTCTTATTGAAGTTATGATTTTAGAAGTGAATAAATCATCTACTGTTAATGCAGGTGTAGAACTTGGTTTAGCAGATACTCCTGTAAATGATAGTGGTCAATTATTTCCTTCTTCTGAAGTAACTTTAGGAGCTAAGACTTTAAATAAAATTATAGGAGGGTTTAATGGTTTTGGTTCTTTAAATGTAGGAAGAGTAGTGCCAAATTTTTACGCTAAAATACAAGCTATGGAAAGTAATGGTAACATTAAAGTAAGATCCACACCAAAACTAGCAACTTTAAATGGACATGAAGCTGTTTTGTCTAATGGGGCAAGATCTTATTATGCAGTTGTAAGAAGAGATATCATTGGAACTCAAAATCCACAAACTACAGAAATTAGAAATTATGTTCCAATTGATGCTGATTTATCAATTTCTATTAAACCAATGGTTGCAGGAGATAATCAAATTACATTAAGTATTAATGTATTACAATCTAGTTTTAACGAAAGTAATAGAATTGATGCAGAAGCACCTCCAGGAATTAACTCAAGAGAATTCACTTCTATCATTAGAGTAAAAGACCAAGATATTGTTATTTTAGGAGGATTAGAAGAAAATTTAAAAAATGATTCTGGTTCTGGTGTTCCTCTTTTAGCTAGAATTCCTGTAATAAAATGGCTTTTTAGTAAAAAAACGAGAATTGACTCCAAGAAAAAACTATCTGTATTAATTAAACCAACTATAATCAAATAACGATGAAAGATCGTTTATTTTTTGGAAATACATTATCTGCTGTTGAGTATTCTTTTGATCAAGAGGGTAATGAAGTTTTTCTTTATTTGCAATTAGAAAGAAAAAAGCTAGAATTAGAGGTAAAAGAATCTAAAAAATTCGTTGAAAAAAATGAATTATTTGATTTTATAAATAAAACAAGCCAAGAACATGTTGTACTAGTTATAAATAACAAACATGTTTTATCTAAATCAATAGATATTAAAAATGATAACGATGCTGTTGTTTTTAAAAGAGCTTTTTCTTCTTTAAATATAAATGATTTTTACCAAGAATCTTTACCATTAAATGAAGGCACATTTTTATCTGTAGTAAGAGAAAATTATGTGAAATCATTAATAAAAGAATTTACTAGCAAAAAAATAACAGTTTTAGATGTTTTATTAGGAACTACTTCAATTTCTTCGTTACTTTCCATTATTAGTTATGAAAATATTTTCACTTCAAATACTGAGTTACTAATAGATAGCGGAAAAATGGTTTCTATTAACAGTAAAAGATTTGTTGATTGTGATTATGAAATTAATGGATTGCGTATTAGTAATCAACATGTGTTAAGTTTAAGTGCTATTGTAAATTGTTACTTGAATAAAACTGTTAATTATAAGAGTGATCAATACAAGGAATATATTGAGAAAAAGAAATTTAATTTAGGTTATAAATTAGTTCTAGGAATACTTTTTTTATTGGTTTTAATGAATTTTATTTATTTTAATTCCTATAGTTCAGAAGTAAATAAATTTACTGAGCAATTAGAGTTAAAAAAAAATGATAAACGAAAATTACTAAACCTAAAAGAAAAGGTAAAAAAGAAAAGAAAATTACTTTCAGAATTACAGAGTTCCACCTCTTTCTCTATTGCTAAGTATCCAGATCAAATTGTATATGGAATTCCAAAGTCTGTTGTTTTAAAAGTGTTGTCATATCAATCTTTAAATAAAGTGCTTAAAAAAGATAAAGAAACTAATTTTAATCTAAAAGAAATTGAGGTTAAAGGGACTTTTAATAATTATATAGAATTTACAAGTTGGATAGATAATCTTGAAAGGAAAGCTTGGGTAAAAGAACTTTTAGAGTTAACTACGGAAAAAGATAAAAGAAAAAATAACTCTAATTTTCATATTCTAATTTTAATTGAGTAATGAATTTTAAAAAGAAAAATTTACTATTATTAATTGGTTTTGTATTATCACTGCCGTTATTATATTTTATTAGTTTTAGCAATACTTTTGAATTAAAAGAAAAATATAAAAACTTAATAAAAGAGAAAGAATCCGCAGATAATATTAGTACAAATTTAATGATGCTAAAACAAGAAGAAAAATATATAGATTCTATCTTGAAAAGTGAAAATATTTTACTTAATAATTCTTTTCAGCAAATTCTCCTAAAAAAAATTAATTCTTATAAACAAAAAAATAAAGTTGAAATCGTAGAATTTAATAACTATGTTCAAGTATCAGATAATGGTATCAAATGTCAAATTTATCCGATTACAATTCGAGGAGATTATAATTCTCTATTACAATTTTTAAACTTTTTCGAAAAAGAAGGATTAGGAGAAATTAAATCTTACAGCTTTATAAAGAAAAAAGATTATTCGAGAAGAAAAGAGTATCTAAATTTAGAAATTCTATTTAAGAGAGTTCTTTCAGATTAAATTTTTAAAACTTTATTCAATTTTTTGGGTAACATTTTTTTGATTATGTAACATGTTAAAAACAAAAAAATGTATAAATTTGCAAAGTTAATTTTAAAAATTGTTAGGATTAATTAATTGCTAAAAATCATTTATTTATGAGAAAAATTTCAATCAGCATTATAATGCTGCTATTGTCCTTATTTGGTTATGGACAAGAACCAAGTTCAAGTTTATTGAGTAGTTTAGAGTTACCAGATGTAGCTCCAGTTTCACCTGAAGCAGCGAGTTTAGGTAAATATGGTGATTTACCAGTAAATTTAGCTTCAGGTAGGATAAATTACACTATTCCGATATTTACAATTAATGTAGATGGCTATAAATTACCTATATCTTTAAGTTATAATAACGGAGGGTTATTGGCTGAAGAAGAGGCAAGTATGGTTGGGTTTGGTTGGACTTTAAATGCAGGTGGAATGTTAATTCGTCAAATGAGAGGTAGACCAGATGAAGATCTTTGGGGATATGTTTCAGGAAACATTGGAAAAGATTATGTCGTACCTTTTGTAAATCATGGTTTTAGTAATATGACTACAGAAGAAAGAGAGGTGCATTTAAATAATTTCTTTAGAAAAGTATCAGACAAAAGGATGGATACTCAGCCAGATAAATTCATAATTAAAGCAGGAAGCCTTTCAGGTAACTTTTTTCACAATGAGAGAGGAGATGTTGTATTTAATCCTCATAAAAATTATTTAGTTAATAAACCTAATATTGATAGTTATGAAATTATAGATGACAATGGAATTATTTATGACTTTGGTTATCCAGAAACAACTATTTCTGAACCAATTACTAATAATGAGCAAGTAGCTCCTATAATGACATATAAATCAGCTTGGGGCTTATCAAAGATTAGTTTTCCAACAAATCAAAAAAGTATAAATTTTGAGTATGATAAAGGAAATGATTATCATAAACTTGGACGTTCAAAATCTTATCGTGAATTATTAGTAGGTAGTGCCTCTAATTCAGGAGTTTCTACTACTTGTTCAAGTAATCAGCCAGTGAAAACTAGTTACATAAAAACAACTGTTTTTTCAAAAAATCAAATTTCTAAAATTACTTTTCCAAACGGAGAGTTGCATTTTGATATTCGTAATGCCCAAGCACCTATAGGATCACTGAATTCAACGAATACTTATTTGAATAGTATTAGTTTATATGATAATAATAAGAAGAAAATCAAATCTTATGTATTTGTTTATGATAATGTAAAATCAAATCTCAAGTTATTAAAAAAAATTGAGATTTATGGAAATAATGATTCACAATATAAAGAATATAAATTAGATTATTATGGTACACCTCCAATTATTATAGACCCTGATAATCAGGATGTTTGGGGGTATTACAGTACAGCTTCTTTAAATAGTAATTTAGGAAACAGATTATTAAAAAGAAAAGCTGTAAACTTTAATACATCACAATTAGGAGCTTTAAAACGTATTACATATCCTACAGGAGGTTATTCCGAGATAAATTATGAACAAAATAAAGTATATGAAGTTCCAAAAGAATGGGGAGATATTGGTATTGAATATTCCTTTGACACTACTGTTGAAATTTTAGCTACAAAATCAAATCCAAATCCTCCATCAAAAGATATATATTTACCTTTTGAACAAACAGTAAGTGTTATAGCAAGTGCGCAAACAGGAGTATCAGGAATCTGCGAAGCAAGAGCTTCTTTTAGTTATTATAACCCAATTAAAGAACCTTATAATTTTGGATTAAATGTAGCAGCAAGTAATGAATATGATCAACAAAGTAATACTACACCAAACCCAAATAATTTTGGTTACTTTAAAGAAGTTCCAATTAATACTCCTTTGCATCTTGAGGCATTTTTGGATATCTGTACATCAAATGCTTCCGGATCTGCAAATGTGATCTTAAAGTATAATAAAATTAGACAGAGTATCCCTGTTGGGGGAATAAGAGTAGTTTCTACAAAAGATTGTGATGGAGAAGGGAATTGTATTTCTAAGGATTATAATTATGTAGAAGATACTGGTTTTTCTAGTGGTAAACTTTTATCAAAACCAGTTTATTATAATGATATTCATATAAATGGAGGTAGTGGTGCTAAATGTTTTTATCGAGTACATGGTTCTAAAAGTAAAATACCATTGGCTAGTTTTGAAGGTGCACCTGTCCTTTATCCACGTGTAGAAATTTATCAAAACGGAACTACAAATAATGGAAAAATAGTTAAATATTTTACTTTTGAAGAGAATCCAGAAATTAAAGATCCTTTTCCACCGAAAAATTTAAAAGACTGGAAGAAAGGATTATTAAAAAGAGAAGAAGTTTACTCTAAAGTTAGTAATGATTCTTTAGAACCAATAAAAACTATTGAAAATAATTATAGGAGTGTACCCATACCATCAACAACACCTTATGTAGATTCACAAGGTTTAGCAATATCACAATTTTCTTTTGGAAGTAACGACACTACAACTTCATGGTTTATATTTTCTGACTATAAAAACTACCCAGAGTTTTACCAATTAGCATCAACAAAAAATATTTCACAAGGAGTTACTACTACTACAAATTACAACTATGATACTCACACAGGTAATTTAAAAGAATCTTATACGGTTAATAGTAAGGGTGATATTTTAACTACTAATATAAAGTATGCAAATGATGTAGGTAACTCTGATTTAATTTTAGATAATCGAGTTAATGAACCTGTAGAAACAGAAACAAAGAAGACAATAGAAGGAAATATCATTCCTTTAAGCAAACAAAATACGATTTATAAAGACTTTGGAAGCGGATTGTATTTACCAGAAAAAGTACAAACAAGTAAAGGAACTCAAGCTTTAGAGGATCGAATAGTTTATCACAGTTATGATAACAAAGGAAATCCGACAGAGGTTAGTAAAGCAGAGGGAACTTCAGTGGTTTATATTTGGGGATATAACCAAACCAAGCCAATAGCTAAGATAGAAGGCGCTACTGAAGCAGAAGTGACTACAGCAATAACTTCATTATCTGATATCAATTTTAATTCTTTATTAAAAATTCAAAATTTATCAAATCAAGATGATGATAGAACTTTAGGGTTTAATGGAAAAGAAGGGTATTTAAGAAATGCGTTACAAAGATTAAGAGAATCATCAGTATTGGCTAAAGCTCAAGTAACAACATTTACTTACGATCCATTAGTTGGGGTTACGAGTATTACTGATCCAAGAGGCGAAACGGTTTATTACGAATATGATGAGTTTAATCGTTTAAAATTGATTAAAAATTCAGATGGTCATATCGTTACAGAACACCAATACAACTACAAAAACTAAAAAGAAGATGAAAAAGTTATTATATATACTAGGTTTGGTAGTGCCTATGTTTGTATTCTCCCAGAGTGCAAATGAGAACTATGTTGTTACTAAAACATACAAGGAAGCAAGAACAACGCCATTAGAAGGACATGATAAGAATAAAGTAATGACCAATATTCAGTATTTTGACGGTTTAGGTCGTTTAAAACAAAGTATTGGATTAGAAGCGGGAGGGAATACAATTTCTAGTAATGCGATTCCTTTAGATTGGACATCAGGAAACACAGGTCCTACTAATTTTTATACAGCAGGTACTACTTCAGAGAATAGAATTATTTCAGGAGCCACGCCATTTGGCGGAACAGATTTATTATGGGAGTGTATACCAGATGCTGCATATAACTTTGATGGTGGTTGGAACACAAGATATTTCACGATAGATAATACGAAAACCTATCGTTACAGTGTTTGGGTAAAGAAGAATAAAGTAGGATCGGGAACAGGTAGAACTTATCATGGAGCAAACAATGTAAATAACTTAAGTGGAACGCCTAATACTAATCCTTACTTTTGGAATGGATTTTTACCCGAAGCTAATAAATGGTATTTAATGGTTGGAGTAATCCATCCAGATACATATACTGGAGGAGATACAGGAGAAAGTGGTTTATATGATACTAATGGAAATAAAGTTTTAGACGGAGTTGAGTTTAAGTGGAGTAAGACAGAAACAAGTATACGCTTACGCAATTATTTATATTACAGCACAGATACCAGTGTTCGTCAATACTTTTGGAGTCCATTATTTCAAGAGATCGATGGAAGCGAAGCTTCTTTAAATGATATTGTAAACCGATCATCAACCTTAGTAGGCGAAGAGAAAATAAAGGATATTGTTACTCATGTTACTTATGATAGTTTAGGTAGACAGAAAAAAGAATATTTACCCTTTACAAATGATTCGAATAATGCGAATATTCGTACAGGAGATGTTGGATTAGCTACACAAACATATTATGGTCAGAAATACGCTAAAGATTTTGCAGGTGTTAATGTTCCGGGAGAAATCAATTCGTATTCAAATAAGAGTTTTGATGGTTCTCCATTAAACAGAGTTATAAAACAAGCGGCACCGGGAACGGATTGGAAATTAGGGAATAATCATGAAATACGATTTGATTACCAAACTAATGGAAATAGAGATGTAAGATTGTATTACGTTACCACTACTTTTGCCAATAATACTTATACGCCTACAATTCAATTAAACACATCCAATAACAGTGGTTATTATAATGCAGGAGAGTTGTACAAAACAATTACTAAAGATGAGAATTGGACATCAGGTCAAGTACACGCAAAAGATCATACTACCGAAGAGTTTAAGAACAAGCAAGGTCAGGTTGTATTAAAGCGTACTTACAATAATAATCAGTCACATGACACATATTATGTATATGATGATTATGGAAATTTAACTTATGTAATTCCACCAAAAGCAGAAGGAACAGTTGCAAAACCAACAGCAATACAGTTAAGTGAATTATGTTATCAATACAAATATGATAATAGAAACCGCTTAGTAGAGAAGAAAATACCAGGTAAAGGTTGGGAGTATATTGTTTATGATAAGTTAGATCGTCCTGTACTAACTCAAGATGCGAATTTAAAGGCACAAAATAAATGGTTATTTACAAAGTATGACAAGTTAGGAAGAGTTGTTTTCACAGGTATTCATACAACAGAGAGTTTGTCAAGAATTCAAATGCAATCAAGAGTAAATACAATAAATGACACAAAAAAAGAACAATATGTAAGTAGAGTTTCTTCTGAAACAGATTATTATGGGTCTTATTATGATAATATAAATTATCCTAATGTTGGTCTTGAAACACATACTGTAAACTACTATGATGACTATGTTGCTTTACCATCAGGATTTACAGTACCAACAAGTGTATATGAACAAAGTGTAACAGTAAATGTCAAAGGATTAGCTACAATTACCAAAACAAGAGTATTAGGTGTTAATATCTGGATTACTACAATAAGTTATTATGATGAAAAAGCACGTCCGATTTATGTGTATAGTAAGAATGATTATTTAAACACCATTGATATTGTAGAAAGTAAATTAGATGATTTTACGGGTAAAGTTTTAGAAACGAAAACAACACATATCAAAACAGGAAAAGATCCAATTGTAACTATCGATCGTTTTGAATACGATCATATGGATCGTTTAGTGAGTCAAAACCAACAGATAAACAATCAAACTTCAGAACGTATTGTAAAGAATAATTACGATGATTTAGGACAGTTAGAAAGTAAGCTTGTAGGAAACGGAACTAAAACTGGTTATAAAGATGTTACAAGTGGATTATCTATTGTAGATAATACAATTACAAAAACAGGTTCAGGAGGATGGTATCATGGACTTGCAACTCAAGGAAGTATAAATGGAGATGGTTATGTTGAGTTTCAATCTTTAACCATAGACAAAAACCAGATGATAGGTTTATCATCGTCAAATCCTAATGCAAGTTATTCGTCTATTGAATATGCTATCTATTTAAGAAGTAATAGTGTTATATCAGTCTATGAATCTAAAGCCCATAGAGGATATTTTGGAAATTACTCTGTTAATGATATTTTCAGAATCGAACGTATAGGTAATAGAATTCACTATAAGAAAAATGGAGTAACATTTTATATTTCAGAAAAAACATCATCAGGTTCTTTATTAGGAGATATTTCTATGTTTCATACTGGTGCAAAAATCAAAGATTTTAAAATAGTTGATAACAGCAAAGGATTACAAAAGGTTGATTATAAATACAATGTACGCGGATGGTTAACAAATATTAACGAAGACGTGCATAATGACAATGATTTGTTTAACTTTAGCATAAAGTATAACGATTCAGATGTGGAGCTAAGCAAACGTTTATATAATGGAAATATCGCCCAAACTCGTTGGCAAACAGAGAATGTAGATAAAACCACAAAAACTTATGGTTACTCTTATGACGCGTTGAATAGAATTACAGCAGCAGTTTACACTCCAGATCAAAAATATAATCTTTCTGAAGTTGAATATGATAAAAATGGAAATATTACATTTTTAATAAGAGAAGGGTATATAAATGATAGTGCTACAGTTTTTAGTACTATGGATGAATTAATATATCAATATGAAGGTAACCAATTAATAAATATCTTAGATGACGGAGACAAAGATCATGGGTTTAAGTATGTAGAGAATGCTGACGATTATGGTTACGATGCTAATGGAAATATGATTTTTGATGGACATAAAGGTATTACAAATATTACCTATAATCACTTAAACTTACCAACTAAAGTAACTATTGGAGGTAAAGACATAGATTATACTTATGATGCAGCAGGTATGAAGTTAAAAAAAGTTGTAGAAAATATTACTACAGATTATGCTGGCAACCACATTTACGAAAACGGAGTATTACAATTCTTTAACCACCCAGAGGGTTATGTAAAAGCTGATGTCACATCGAGCGGAGTCGAGATGAATTATGTATACCAATATAAGGATCACTTAGGAAATGTAAGACTATCATACACTGACAATAATAACGATGGTGTAATCAGTAGACCAAGTACCACTCTTTTCTTCGATGATCTTGAAAATACACAAGGATGGGATAGCCAAGGAGCATTATATGGTGGTTCAGCTACTATAGATACAAGTAAATCTATTTCTGGCACAAAATCAGCAAGGTTAGAAGGAAATGGAGATGTTTTTGCGCATAGTAATGTATGGATTCCCATTAATAATAGTTCTGCTACACAATATCATTTTTCAGGTTGGGTATATATGGATGCTCCAGCCGAAGGCGGTTATGCACGCCTCATTCTTTATATGCATAAAAATGGAGAAACCAATTATTTTACCCAAATAGCAGATGCTGGAAAAGTAAGAACATCAGGAAAATGGGTGTATGTAGAAAAAACGGTTAGTGTACCAGCAAATATCAAGAAGTTAAACTTACGCATAGGTACCTATACTAATGGTGCTAAAGTAACAAGTTGGTTTGATGATTTACGAATCTCTAAAGTAAATGCCAATAGTGAAATTATAGAAGAATCGAATTATTATCCATTTGGACTCAAACACAAAGGGTATAATAATGTAGTGTCAGCCCACGGAAATAGTACGGCACAGAAATACGATTATCAGGGACAAGAGAATAACCAAAGTCTTGGTTATAATATGCATGAATTTGAGTTGAGACATTATGATGCTGCTCTTGGTAGATTTGTGACAACAGATCCTTATGAACAATTTGATAGCCCTTATGTAGCTATGGGAAATAATCCAGTAGTATCGTTTGATCCAGATGGAGGATACTGTTTAGACGCAAACGGAAATCAAATAGCATGTCCTGATGATGATATTTTTAATGATTATAGAGATAGTGAAGATAACCATACTACTATATTAGATGATGTTGATTTAGATGCTGGAACAACAAGTGCACCAGAAGGAGCTACTGGAGAAGATGCAATGTATAATCAGTTTGGAGATAAATTATTATTAGATCAAATAGATTTTAGTCAAGTATATAAACAAGAAACTGATGAATTAATATTTAGTATGCATCAAGCTACAGGTCAAGCTGCAATGGTTATTACAGAAGTTGCTTTAGCTATAGCTCCAGTTCCTGGTTCAGGTTTAGCAACAAACTTATTAATAAGAGGGATTTCTAAAGTCGCTACTAGAAGTGCTTTAAGAATAGGGACTTCAAAAACTTTATTTCCTATAGTTAGAAGTATTGGAGCAAAAGGGAGTAAGATATATAATGAACTAGCAAAATTAGGCAATAAGGCTGCTGGATCAAAAGCAAAACAAGCATCTGCATTATTGCAAAAGATGGCAAAAAAAGCAAAATTAACAGTAACTAACGGTGGTAAGCATAAATTAGTTCATAATGAAAATGGTAAATTGGTAACTACGATACCTCATAGTCCACATTCAAAACATACTATAAAGCAAATAGCCAAAGATATTATGGAAGAAGCAGGTTTTTAAATAATAAAAAGATGGAAGAAAACAAAAATAAATCAGAAACTTGGTTGTTTCAATTTGTCCTAGAAAATGAAAAGGGAGAATTTATTGATGTAAAAAAAGCAAATGAATTGATGAGTCATATTATAGAGTGGGTTGAAAAAAATAATTGCCAAATAGGAGGAGCCTACAAAAAACCTAAATTAGAAGATTTAGATAATATATTTCCACTAGATAATTGATGTGGTGCGAGGCCCCCAGCTGGCGCGGGGTGTGCTATGAGAGAATCGAAAGATTCTCGTAACTAAAAATAAGATGGTAGTAGGTCTACCGATATCGGCTTACAGGAGCGGGTATCAAACTGCCGGGCAATCTCTACACCCGATCGCGCGGATTTACAATCCGTGCCGAGTAAGAGTAAGCAAGAACAGTAATTAAATATAATAACCACAACATTTTAAATGAGTGTTGTGGTTTTTTTATGTTATACGTTTTTGAAGGTCGTATTTAAGTAAAAAAGAATCTAATAGCTCTTTAACTATATTTTTTTTGTCTTCAGGTAGCTGTTCTACTCTTTTAAATTGTTTTAATAACTCACGATCATTTAAAAAAGCTTCTGCTTGTTCTTCATTAGAGCCACTTATTAAGAAGTCAGAAGTAACACCGAGTGTACTAGCTATCTTCGATAATACTTCACTAGAAGGTTTAGCGCCTTTGCTTTCATAACGTCCCCCGCTAGCGCCCGAATCCTTTCGGGTGCCAAGTATGAGAGTAAGCAAGAACTATAATTAAATATATTAACCACAACATTTTTAGAAGTGTTGTGGTTTTGTTATTGTGTTTATTAGATAAGTTTATAATCACTCGACAGAGTCGAGCGACAGCGAAACAAGTAAAAAACTTATATAAGGAGTTAATAATAGGAATATCAGGTTAGATAAGAAGTTCCAAAAGTTATATTTGATTTAGCTTAAAAAAGCTTTAAATTTTGAAGAATTTGAACACGGTATGCCCCGCTAGCGCCCGAATCCTTTCGGGTGCCAAACAAGGTAAGCAAGAACAGTAATTAAATATACTAACCACAACATTTTTAGAAGTGTTGTGGTTTTGTTATTGTATTTATTAGATAAGTTTATAATCACTCGACAGAGTCGAGCGACAGCGAAACAAGTAAAAAACTTATATAAGGAGTTAATAATAGGAATATCAGGTTAGATAAGAAGTTCTAAAGGTTATACTTGATTTAGCTTAAAAAAAACCGCTAGCGCTCGAATCCTTTCGGGTGCCAAGCAAGAGTAAGCAAGAAAAATAACTAAATATATAAAACCATAACAGTGAATGTTATGGTTTTTTGTTTAGTTCAATTTTTATATTTTAGTAAAGCTATGAGTAGAAAATATAAATTCCATAACGGATCAGGTATTTATTTTGTGTCTTTTGCTACTGTATATTGGATAGATGTATTTACAAGACAAATTTATTTCGATGTATTAGCAGATAGTATAAAGTATTGTAGAGAACACAAAGGTTTGGAGCTTTATTGCTATTGTTTTATGCCAAATCATGTACATTTTATATTCAGATCTACAAACGAACAACCTATGGAATTATTAAGAGATTTTAAGCGGTACACATCAAAAAAAATGATTGAAACGATTCAAGATCATTCACAAGAAAGTAGAAAAGAGTGGTTATTGTGGATGTTTAAAAGAGCTGGAAATAAACAAGGAAATGTAAATAAATATCAATTTTGGCAACATCATAATAAACCTATAGAATTGTGGAGTGCAAAAGTTATTCAGCAAAAAATAGATTATATTCATAATAATCCAGTAGAAAGCGGTTTGGTAGTACATCCAGAAGATTGGAAATATTCTAGTGCTAGAAATTTTCAAGAAGATCATACTGTTTTAGCAATAGACAGTATTGGATTTTTGTAACTAACAAGGTTTAGTCATTCGACAGAGTCGAGCGTTAGTAGCATTATTTCTCTATCACATTTTCTTACAGATAAATAGAAATAAACTGTATTTATTTCTGGAATGTTTTTTGTGGTGAAGATTTTTAAAATTTAGCCATGAAAAAAAGAAAGTGCCCTAGGCAAAAAATGAATCATTTTTTGCCAATTATAACTTTTGTATTTGTTTGTTCCATGTTTTCTTTTTCTATTTATTATACTCCAAAATGGAATTTTAAATGGAAAGGAATTAGAAATGAAATCAAAGATTCAATTATCGCTTTAGATACTTATGGAACAATTACAGGGAGTGCAGTAGGTTATGCAGGAAGAACACCGCAACAATTTTATAGACAAAAATGGATATTAAAAAATGCTACATCAAGTGAGTTGTATAGTTTATTAGATTATCCAGATGGAACTGCAAAAGCCATTGCTTATGAAGGATTAATGTACAATCCAAAAGTAAAAAAGTATCCTTTATTTAAACGATCATTAAACGACACGCTAACATTTGTGTTTTTTCAGTACGGCTGTGAAGGTTCTGGAGCTATGCTTTCAGATTATGTGATTAATTTTATAGCTAATGTCGATAAAGAAGTTCCTCCAAGATATAATCCACCAGAAATAAAACTTTCAGAAGATGAAAAGGATGAAATTTTAAAGCTCTTTTATAAAAGAAAAGCAAAAGAGAATTATTACAAGAAAGAGTTTTATAAAACCTTAAAGTAATTTTGAGAGCATACTATATTGATGTCGTTTTTTTACTATTGAACATTATTTTTTCGATTCATATTTGTGATATAAAAACAAAAACAATGAAAAAAGTAATTATAATTCATTTAGAAATTAAACAAGAAAGTAGAGAGACCTTCATAAAAGAAACTTTTTCATTAACATCAAAAAGTAGAGAAGAAAAAGGATGTTTAGAATATAATATTTTAGAAAATTGTTATTCAGAAAATAAATTTATGATTTATGAAGTTTATGAAAATAATAAAGCTTTTGATGATCATAAAGAAAGTGACCATTATAAAAAGTATATCAATTTTGTTATGCCTATTTTAGCTAAAGAACCTGTAATAGATATTTATTAATGTATTCTAATACATCTTATTTACCAGGAAAACCATTAGAAAAATATATAGATCGTTATTATCTTTTTGAAAAAGAGGATAACGATTTATTTCAGTTACCAAAGATTTTACCAGGTACAGGTTTAGAGTTGGTTTTTCATTTAGAAACAGCGTTATCTATAAACAATATTATATTACCTCAAGCTCATACGATCTGCCCAAGAGAAAGTTTTTCTTTCGATAAAACAGATAAAGCTTCTTTTTTATCAGTTCGTTTTAAAAGTGGAAGGTTTCGACATTTTACTAAATGGAGTTTTTTAGATTTAAATAATCAGTTTATTTCAGTAGAAAAACTCTGGGGAAATACTGGAAGTGAATTGGTCACAGAATTGAAAAACCTCAAATCTGTTGAAGATAAAATTAAATATATCAATATATTTTTATTGAAAATGTTCAATGAAAATTACAATTCAGATGATGAAAAATGGAATCCAATTATTGATGAATTGTATTATCAATCTAATGCTATTAACCTAGCAGATCTTTCTAATAAACTACAATTAAGTGTTCGTCAATTTCAAAGAAACTTTAAAAGTCAATTTGGAGTTACTCCTAAGAAATTTCAACAACTAGCAAGAATGCAAAACATTGTAAAAAAAGGATTATTGAATAATGATAAGAATTATTTAAATACGATATATGATAGCGGTTATTTTGATCAAAGTCATTTCATCAAAGATTTTAAAACTATGGTAAAAAGAAAACCCTTAGAATATTTTAATGAGCAGAACTTTAAAATAAATTTTTACCACAAGTCTATAAGTTCTAATTAGAATATAAAATTAAGGCAACACCAATCATAATTCCTGCCAATGGTAGTAATTTTTTACGTTTATTCTTTTCTTTAAATAAAATTCCACCCAAAACTACAGCTATAATTAATTGACTTCTTTTAATAGCCGATAACAACATAATTAAGGCTTCAGGATCTTGTAATGCTTTAAAGTAAAAATAATCGGCAGTTTGCAATAAAATTCCAACTGCAGGAATCGACCAACGCCATTTAAAAGCCTTACGTTTTTCAATTTTAGGAAACCAAATAATACTTAAAATAATGAAGAGAATAAGTATACAATAAAAACAGAACCAGAATTGTAAAGTTTGCGGATTCAAATGAATTTTTTGAATTAAAAACTTATCGTATAATCCACTAGAAGCTCCTAAAAAAGTGGCGCCGATTATAGCATAAATCCATTTGTTACTTTTAAAAATTATTCCTTCTTTTTTTCCTACTTGAGAATATAAATACACAGAAAAAATAATTAAGAAAAAACCAATCCATTGATATAAATTTGGGCGTTCTTGATATAAAAATATAGCTCCTAAAAAAGTAAAAAATGGTCCACCAGAGCGAATTGGAGCAACAATTGTTAAAGGTAAATGTTTAAGTGCTTGATAAGCTAAAATCCATGAAGAACACATAATCATAGATTTTATAAAAATGTAACCATGTTTTTCTAAAGGAATATCCTGGATTAGAAAACCAGCTTTTAATGTTGCTTCTGGAAAAAAATGAGTTCCAATATAAAAAGGTAGTAAAATTAAAAGTCCGCTAATTAAAGTCCCCAGTAATACAGGATAGACTTCATTATTTTTTACTGCGTGTTTTTTGCATAAGTTGTGTAAACCTAAAAATAAGGCAGCTAAAAGGCCTAAATACATCCACATAATTCCTGTAAATTTTGCTTTTCAGGCTGCAAAACTAGTTATAATGTATGATTTAGACCTTAATTTTTTAAAGTTTTAAAATTAAATCACACAAGCGTTATCGTAATTTAAAGTCCTTTATATACCATTTTTATATCGCTACGCTTGTAAGGTGAATTAGCCTCTAAAGGAACTTCTACAAAACCATATTTTCTGTAAATATATATAGCATTTTCTAACAAAGTATTTGAGTAGAGTAGGAGCTTATTGAATTGTTCTTGCTTAGCAAATTCTATACATTTAGTAATTAATTTTTGCCCAATTTTAAGACCTCTATGTTCAGGAGAAACAGCCATTTTAGTAAGTTCAAAAGTTCCGTTTTCATCAAGAGGCATTAATGCTACGGTTCCTACAATTTCGCCGTTTAATTTTGCAAAAAATATGTGTCCACCTTTATCAATAATATATTGTTTTGGTTTTCCTAAAACTTCTTCATCGAAAGGTTCTACATAAAAATAAGTCTGCAACCATTCAATATTTAAATCGTAAAAACTAGAGGCAAACTCCTCAGAGAAGTTTATAATTTCTAGTTGCTTTTTGTTGTTTGCAATGTAATGTTCCATAATAGCATCACTAAATTTTTTTTGAATAAATTTCTTTTCTAGTTTATTAATATGTTCAATTAAAGAGTCTGATGTAATTCTTGTATAGTCTTTAATAGTGTACTCTATACTTTTCCATAATGGTTGAATTTGCTCTGCTAATTTTTTTCCTTTCTCAGAAAGAGCAATTAACTTTTTACGTTTATCATTAGGATGTTCTTTAAGGACAATCAATCCTTTTTTATCAAGTTTATTAATAACTTGTGTAGTTGCTGGTTGAGAGGTTTTTAAACTCTGATTTATTTCTGTGTTTGTCACTTCTTCTTTATGAAGAATAATTTTAAATGTAGGAAACAAATACGGATCAAAGTCAAAACCAAAATGATCGTAAACTACTTGAGTATCTTTCATCATGTATTCACTTAATCTCTTTAGTCGAGAACCTATACCAATTTCACCAATTCCTTGTAAAGCATCCATATTAATATATTTAAATATATAAGTACTTATGCAAATATATAAATTTTTCATATTACAATATAAAAGAAATAAATATCAAAATTTATTTTCCATGGAAAATATTTTGTATCTTTGTAGTGTAAAATTTTTAAAATGAAAACAAATCAAATTATTTTTTATGCATCTACAGGATTATTAACATTGTTAATGTTGTTTTCTGCTGGGATGTATTTTTTTAATCATGAATATATTGTAAAAGCATTTGAGAGTATGGGATATCCTACTTATATTATTTATCCTTTAGCAATAGCTAAACTTTTAGGCTTAGTTACAATTTGGTTCATTAATAACAGATCGTTAAAAGAATGGGCCTATGCCGGTTTTTTCTTCAATACTTTATTAGCGTTTTTTGCACATATAATGATTAAAGATGGAGAACAAATGGCAGCAGCAATAGGTTTCGTTTTAGTATTAATTTCATATAATTTTAATAAAAAAAGATGGGAAAAGTAATAGCTTTTGCAGGAAGTAATAGTAAAAATTCAATAAACAAGAAGTTAGCAACATTTGCAGCAAGTTTATTAGAAAGTAATGAGTTTAAAGTTTTAGATCTTAATGATTATGAACTTCCATTATACAGTATTGATGTAGAAGTGGAAAATGAATTCCCTGAAGCAGCAATAAAATTTAATAATGAATTAGCAGAAAGTGATGCAGTTATAATTTCATTAGCAGAACATAATGGAAGTTATACGGCGGCATTTAAAAATCTTTTAGATTGGGTATCTAGAAAAGATAAAACTGTTTTTAAGAATAAGCCTGTTTTAGTTTTAGCAACTTCTCCAGGTGGTAGAGGAGGCGCAACTGTATTAAATACAGCTTTAAATAGTTTTCCTCATTTTGGAGCAGATATTAAAGGAAGCTTTAGTTTACCTTCTTTCAATGATAATTTCAAAGAAGATAAAATTGTAGATTCAGATTTATTAAATCAATTATCAGAAGCAGTTAAAAATTTAGAGTCAGCATTGTAAGAAATGGGAGATATTAGTAAGGATATTCATTCGACCTTCGATAACCATCGAGTTAAAGCTTTTATCAATATTAAATACACAGCAAATTGGATTAATACTAAAGAGGTAGAGTTTTTTAAATCGTATGGTATTTCGCCACAGCAGTATAATATTCTTAGAATTTTAAGAGGAGCAGCAGATAAAATTAAAGTTCAAGTTGTAAAAGATCGAATGGTAGAAAGAGCTCCTAATGCCACACGTTTAATGGATAAGTTGGTCGATAAAAATTTAATTCATAGATCCAAAGGAGAAGTAGATCGAAGAGAAGTATACGTGGCTATTTCAGATGAAGGTTTATTGTTATTAACCGAAATAGATAAGGAAATAGATACATTAAATCCTTTAGATCGACTTACTGAAGACGAGGCTGAATTATTAAGTGATTTATTAGACAAAATAAGATAAATAATTATGCGAGTAGAAAAGTTTCCAGCAAAAACTCGTGGTTTTGTAAACCATGGTTGGTTGCAAGCGAATTACTCTTTTAGTTTTGCGAATTTTTATGATCCTAAAAGAACAAATTTTGGAGCATTACGCGTTTTAAACGACGATTTAATTGCTCCAAGTATGGGATTTAGTACGCACCCACATCAAAATATGGAGATTATTACAATCCCATTAAGTGGCGTACTAAAACATAAAGACAATACTTCTAATGAATGGTTGTATGTACATCCTAATGAAGTTCAAGTTATGTCTGCCGGAACAGGTATTTATCATTCTGAAATGAACGGTACTACTGATAAATATTTAAGTTTATTTCAAATCTGGATTATTCCTAATCAAGAAGGAGTTTCACCAAGGTATAATCAAAAGGACTTTAAAGTTGAAGATAGAAAGAATAAACTTCAAGTTTTGGTCAGTTCTATCGATGATGATAATTTCGATGGTTTAAAAGTGCATCAAAATGCTAAACTATCAAGAATAGATTTAGATGAAAATAATGAGTTTATTTATAAATTATCTTCAGAAAATAATGGAGTTTATGTTATGAATATTTCAGGAGAAATAAGTATTAGTGATGAAGTATTTTCAGATAGAGATGCTGTTGGAATTTCCGAAACTTCTTCGTTCAAAACTAAAGCAAAAACAACTTCAGAATTATTATTTATAGAAGTACCTATGGTATTTTAATTTTTAATAAAATTTAGAAATAAAAATCAACCTAGTTTTTAGGTTGATTTTTTCTATAAAATAATTATTCGTTAAAATTAATTGGGGGGATTTTTCTCCTGTTTTTAGGGAGAAATATTTTTTCTTTTTTAGTGTTTTACATGTCTGTTTATTAGTTGTTTACATGTGGTTTTTTTGTGTTTTTAAAATTAGGTTTGATAACGTTTAATCAAATCGAAATGAAGAAAATAAACATTAACAAAGCAAGTAAAGAGGAGCTAGTGAAAATTCCGGGTATAGGAAAATCAGCAGCCGAAAAGATCGTTAAATTCAGAGATTCAGGCGGAGTTTTGAATTCTTTTGAAGAAGTAAAAAAAGTAGGAGCAGTTCGTAAAAATTATGATGAAGCTTTAGCAGAGGCTTTAGTTTTTGATGATATTGCAGTCCCCAGTAATCCTAAAATTCCAGGTTTACCAACAACACCTCCTATTGTAATAGCACCAGATCCAATTCTACCAGCAAATCCAACGCTACCATTGCAACCATTACCTTTTCCAGTATTTGAATCATATAAGTTTAAGGTGAAGCTAGAAGGTATTAATGATGAAAAATTACCTAGCTTAGTAGGATATAAACTGGTTGTAGGTTATCGAGTAGGAAACTATATAGGTGGAGGAAAAACAAATTATGTAGAAAAAAGCAAAACATTTAATATTGGAAATACTCCAATTGTTAATGTAAGCTTGGTTAAACCTTTTCTATCTGCGAGTTTTTTAGAAGATAATTTTAATTTATTGATTTTAGATGATGAAGGAAAGGCAATCTACGATTCTACTTTTCAAATAGATGAAGCAGGAGAAGTAGAAATAGGTTTACCTGTTTTTTTGGAACAAGATTTAAAAGTCAATTTAAAAAAAGAACAAGGTGTAAACTATGAAGGTTATAAACTAAAAGTTACTTCAAAAACGAATAGAGGAGTCTCTGGAATTCAAACTCAATCTCAAACATTCGACATAAATTCTCAAAGTAGTTTAGATATATCTTTCGATAATTTTGGTGAAGTAGAAGAACTTACTTTTGAAGCTTTTGCAGCTACTGGAGTTAAGATTTTAGAAGAAAAATATGATTGGTCAGATATCAATGAAGTTGGAGGAATTAAATCATTAACTATTAATTTACCAAAACCTAGTGAATTAGCTTATACAATTCAATTAGTTGTAGATCCAGATGAATTAAACAATCCATATTTAGATCATCGTTTAGTACTAAGTTATGATATAAAAGATTCTAACACCTTAGATTTTGTAAAAAGAATTGAAAAAGTATTTGTAATAAATGCTTTAGGACAGGCTAAAGTAGATTTAGATTATTACGGAATTATTGATAAAATGGAGTTGCAAGTAAAAGCTCCAAGTGGTGAAGTAATAGGAAAACGTACCATAACTATTCAAGATATTGATGCTAATAATGAGGTTGAAGTAAAAGTTCCACCTAAGCAATTAGCAGGAGTAGATGGAATTGAAACTTTACCAGAACGTCCTAAAAAAACATCAGGAAGAGTTATAGATGCAAAAGGAGATAAAAAATTTAATGATGTTCAAGTAATTATTTATGCTGCAACAAAGGAAAATCCTGAAGAAGAAGATTTCAGACCTATTGTAATTGCCACTACAGAAGCTGAAGGTTATTTTGTAATAGATACACCAGTAGGATATTATACTGAAGCTTTTGCTAAAGTTGGTATTCCAAAAAAAGGTCATAATGAAGCACAATCTATAGATGTAACTATAAGATTAGAACGAGATAAAGTTGTAACTGTTGATGATGGAGATGTAGAGATTGTTGAGAAATTATTTTTTCCTGCAAATGTAATTTTAGTTGTAGATACTCCAGAAGAAGATGAAGAAGATTGCGATTGTAACGATTGTGGTTCTTTAGATTTCCATTCATACAAACGAGTAGTAGATGAGTTTTCATTCTATACTGTTGTTAGAACTACTGAACCAGACATTAAAGGGTATACTTTAGAAGAAGATGGAGATATGTCTGTTCAAGATGTAATTAATATAATTCCTTCTTTAGAAGTAGAATCATCTAAAAACTCAAGTATAACTGCAGATTTCAGACAGCAAAAGATTAGTAAAAATATTCTTTTAAAGTATCTAAATGATAAAAAGGGAGTAACATTTACAACACTAACAAAAGCATTAAATGAAAGTAATGCTAAAAAACTTAGAGGAAAAATATTACCTCAAAAACAAATTAAAGCTGTAGGTCGTCATGTGTTAGATATAAATACAGCTATCGATTGGGATGAAGAACCAACAATTTATCAAGCAATAACATTGTCGCATGGACATTTACTACAATTTAAACAAGAATGGGTAAATGATGGTTATGGAATGGGAGATTTATTATATAGTTTACCATTAGCTCCAGGACAAAAGAAACAAATTGTAGTTTACGATTGGGAAAGAAGAGAATCTGCATCAAGAACAGAAGCTTTAGATTACCAAGAAAGTTTATATAACTCATTAAGTAGAGATAGAGATATTAATGAGATTGTAAGAGGTTCTTTACAAGAAAATGTACGAGGCGGTTCAACAGCTAAAAACTCTGCATTTGGAGCTGGTTTAGGTATAGGAGGAATTTTTAAAGGAATTGGAGCTTTATTAGGAGTAGCCGGAGGTTCAAGTAAAGCAAGTTCTAGTGCTTGGCAAAATTCTTCAAGAACAACAGCTTTAAATGATTTACAACAACTAAGAGATAAGACTGTACAGTCTGCAAATTCTGTAAGAAGTCAAAGAGGAACTGTAATTCAAACAGCTGCTCAAGGAGAACGTTTCACGGTAGAGTCAGAAGTAGTAGCAAATTATAATCATTGTCACTCTATGACGATGCAATATTTTGAAGTGTTACGTCACTTAAAAATCCAACAGCGTTTATCTTCTGTTCAAGAGTGTTTATTTATTCCATTAATTATGACGCCATTTGATAGTCAGAAAATTTTAAGATGGCGAGAAGCTTTAAGTCGATTTGTATTTAGTAGAAGGTTAAGAAGAGGTTTTGATGCTATTGAAAGAATTGATAATGATTATGAAGGAAGTGATTTACCAGAAGGAACTTTTGCTGAAGAGAATTTAAATTTTATTGAAGGAGGTTTAAATATAAAGTTCGATATTCCTAGTCCATCCGATTTAACACTCTTAGAAACTAGAGATAAAATAAAACAAGCTTTAGCACCAATTTTACCTTTACTTGGAAATATTGATGCGCATATAGATAGGGTTTTTGCAGCAGAAGCAAATAAAAGAAATGAAATTTTTTATAATTATATAGCTCCGGAATTAGCGGCTGCTTTTGTAGAAAATCTTAAGATTGAAGCGGTAATTCAAACAGGAAATGATGGTAATGAAACAACAGTTCAATTACCTGTAGATACTTCTTTAATTACTCGTTTCCAGAATGGAAGATCACATTATGTAACATTACGTCAAAACGATCAATTAGACGGAATTTCTAGAGAAAGTATTAAAGCAATAAACATAACTAAAGCAGCAAATGTTACTTTAAGTGGTGGTCAAAGTTTAGCAGATACTTTGCCAGGAAATACCAAAATAACAATTACTTCAGGTAATATGCGTTACCGAACAGAGCATTTCTCTGGTACTTTGTTCAGAAAGTCTAGAATTTTAGATGATTTGGTAGGTTATGGTTATAATGACGATTCAGAAAAAGTAAGAATTGCTACTCCTTTAAATAGAGCTGAAATGAGAAATCCTCGTAACGAAGATTTAGAATTAGCTAACGCATTACAAGATCATTTAAATGATAATTTAGAGCAATATCATAAAGTAATTTGGATGACAATGAGTGATGAACGTAGATTTATGTTCTTAGATGGTATTCAAGTTACAGATTATTCTGATACAACTAATTATCCTGGAGGGATTATTAGAAGTGTAGCTTCTGTGGTAGAAAACAGAGTTATTGGTATTGTAGGAAATAATTTAGTAATGCCAGTAGCACCAGGTTTCAGATTAGACCCAAATACCAGAGGAAGAGATATCGATTTACTTTCATTATACCAGCCATTAACACCATTAGAACCAATTAATGTAAGTATTCCAACTAAAGGAGTATTTGCAGAAGCCGTTATGGGTAAATGTAATAGTTGTGAAATTAAAGAGGAAGATAGGTTCTGGAAATGGGAAGAGCATCCAATACCAGATTCACCTACAGCGATAGGTACTATTAATACGGATAGTAGACGTAGTGAACCGTTAAATACAACACCAACTAGTTTCCCTAATCCAATTGTAAATATTCAAAATGCACCAGATGCACCAAATCCAACAGGAATAGCTGCACTTCAAGATTTATTAGGTAAACAATCGTTTAAAGATATTACAGGATTAGAGCAAAATCAGAAAAATGCATTAGAAGCTTTAAAAGCGTCTTTATCTACAGCACAAGCATTTGGAACTAAAGCAGGTGATATGGCTGCGCTTGGAGCACAACTTGAAGCAATTAAGAAAGCGAAAGAGAATAAGATGTTAGATCATGATAAAGCAAAATCTTTAACAGAAGAAGCTATAAAATCTTTTAATTCTGGAAAATCATCAAGTAAAGTACTACAAGGTTTAGAGCAAATGAAGAAGGTTGATGAAATGAAAAAATCAGGAACAATATCAGATGATAAAGCGAAGGAAGTAACAGATGCTATTTTAAAAGGAATGAGTAAAGAAACTGGTTCTAATGAAAATGTAAATGATATTATGGAAAAGAGTTCTAGTTTATTAGGCTCTGGAGCATTCAATTCATTACAAGCAAAAACAACCAATCCTGATGGTTCTAGCTCTGAAATTTTATTAGCTAGTAATGGAAATAATGGAGTATTAATTCCTTTAATAGCTCCTAATAATTTTGATGAGTTATTTAAAAACGCTAGTAATCACAGAACCACTACTGTAGGTGCTGGAATTAAATTGAGAAAATCTCATAGAAATCTTACTTCAGCTGAATGGACTCAATTTACAAACGCAATTACAGCATTAAAAAATAAACAAAATGCGAATGGAGATCCTGTGACTGCTACAGAAAATAGGTATCAAGACTTTGTGAAAATTCATCAAGATGCAATGACAATGGCTAATATGGCAATTGTAAGAGCTCATGGATTAATGCTAAATCACCAAGGATTAAGTAATTTTTTAGCATGGCATAGAGCATATTTATGTCTTTTTGAAGATGAGTTAATTGCTGAAGGAGGTATTCCTTTACCATATTGGGATTGGTATAATGATCAAAGCGTACCATCAGAGATTTCAGTTGCAACAGATTTAACAAATTGGAATGTAACTAGAAATGTTGGAGGAGACACAACTCCTGAAGGAAATGGTAGATTCTTTGGAAGATTTAATGATAAATCTGAAATCGAAACACATTGGAAATCTAATGTAGACAACCCAGATTGGGCAGGTTTTCAAAGAACATTTGAAACTCCAATTCATGATAGAATTCATGTATATATTGGAGGAGATATGGCGACAAGTGGTTCTCCTAATGATCCTATTTTCTGGATGCATCATGCGTTTATTGATAAATATTGGGCAGATTTCCAAACGATAACTAACAATAAAGTTCAACCAAGTAATACGAGTGATAAATTAGAGCCTACAGGAACATTTAACAATGTAACTGTACAAGATATGATAGATTATAAGACTTCTTGTAAATATGAATATGAAGAAGCATTTTTTATCCCAGTAATCACTGGTCCATCTAATAATAATGGTACTGTAATGGCTTAAAAATTTAATTATTTGTTTGTGATTAAAGCTCTTGATTTATCAAGAGCTTTTTTATTAAGATTTTTTGTTGAATAATTTGTGTCTTTAATAAAGTGTTTTTCCTCATAAAAAAGGAGGATATATGATTTTAAAAATAGTTAAATTATTGTTAGTTAGTGTGTTATCGTGTTTTAGATTTGTAACGTATTAACCGATTAAAATTAATAATATGAAAATTTTTAAAAGCATCGCAATTATTTTTATTGTATCGTTAATGATGACATCTTGTGAAAAAAACGAGATAAACGATATGAATGAAGAAACGGAAACTATTTTAGTACAAAGAGAAGGTACTAAAGAGAAATTACGATTGGATTATCATGAAAAGTATGGAGTTGTTAAAGCTCATGAATACCCAATGAATCCAAAAGGAATACAAGCAGAGCCTACTTTAGAAGACTTTTTAGAAAAATCTGATATTAAAAAGGAAGAGTTACTGGATTACAGAATTGTAAAAGATGAATTCTCAGGAGTTGGTTTAGCAGAGCATAGAATGGAAGATGGTAATGTGATTAACGTACCGCATAGATTCGAAAGAGAGCCTGTTTATAAACTTGAAGGAAAAACGATTCACGGGAAAAAGATAATTATTATTATTATCATTAGATGTGCTAATGGAATGATAATAGATGTAATCGTTATAGAGTTTTAGTAAAACCAAAAAAGACTGTCTAAGTAATTTTAGACAGTCTTTTTTATAATTAAAAGTTTAATTTTTATTTTTTAAGGACTTTTATAAACTTTCGTTCTCCTTTTGAATTCGTAATTGCTAAATGATAAAGTCCTACAGATATAGTATTAATATCTAATTCTATCGAGTTTGTTTCTTCTTCAGTAGTTAAAATTAAATTTCCAACGGCATTGTATAAACGAATATTATATGTGTCAAAAACATTAAGTTGAATATTAATTTTATTAGTTGCCGGGTTTGGAAAAATCTTATTTATGAAAGCAAAATTTTCATCAGTATTCAATGTATTTCTATTAATAGAAAAATCTGCTATTACTGGAAAATGATCAGAAGCTGTGCTAGTATCAAATTCTTGTAACCCAAATAAATTTAATCGTTCACTAGGCATTTCTTCAGTTTGAATTACAAAGGTCTTTTCCGCTTTTAAAACATAATCAGAGTAAATAATAAAATCTAGTTTACCTGGAGGAAAATTAGAACCATCAGATCTCCATGTGTAAGCCATAGGAATATCTGTTTGTAAAGCATTATCGTGTTTAAAATCTGTATCATCCCAATCTAAAGGTGCACCAGAACCATAAGTACTTACATTTTTAATTTGTCCAGTTAATAAAGTTGCTAATTGATCTGAAAGTCCAACTAAGTTTAAATCACCAGAATATACAATTGGAGTATTTTTTGGTAAAGTAATTTGTCCGCCTGGAGATTTTGCATCTAAAACAAAAGCAGCATATTCATCAACTTGCCTTTGTCTTCTGTCATCAGCTCCACAACAATTTAAGTGTGCATTGGTGTATAATAAATCTGTTCCATATTTTTCAGGTAAATTTATAAGTACTGGGAATTGACGATCTAAATCCCATTCTTGAGTAATTTTCCAACGAGAAACAGTTACTTCTCCACCATGTTTTTTAACATACCATCCATTAGAAGTTTCTAAAGGAATCCACGAATCAAATAAAGATTTAATGTATTCTGTAGTCGTGTCTGCACTTTCTACAAAACCAATAATATCTGGTTGAATAACTTTTATTAATCGTTCGTATTCATCTAATTTATTGGTGTCTAATAACGAATTTAATTTTGTGTTATACGCTACAATTCTTATGTAAGAATTATCAGACTTATTAATATCAATAGGTTGATAAGGAGTTGTAGGGGTTTCATCAAAGGTGTAAGTGAATACACTATTTAAATTAGGTAACCAATCAAAGTTAGCTCTATTACGAATTAGGATTTTTACCGAAGAAGAAGGAAATAATGGATTAATTCCATCAGGTATACTTGCTCTAGGAATTGCAATTTCAAATTCTTTTGATGTTACTGTTGGTGCAGCTCTTAAACCTACTTCAGAAAAATTAACTTGTGTTTTTGGAGTGTTCACAAAATTATTGAATAATACACGTTCTCCAAATTGAATACCTAGTTCAGCGCCATAGTCATCTCGTACTCTAAATCCTGTACTAGAATTATTATCAGTGTCTAAGTACATGAAAAAATTATGTGGAATTATATTTCCATCTGTTAAATCGAATTCTTTATTTGCTTTAACTTTAATATATAAATATTCAGCATCGTTCGTTACTTGAAATTCTAATAAATCAATACCATCAAGAGATTCATTTGTATCAGTAAAGGTTGTTAATTCAGAAGTCCAATCATCAAAATTTCCATCAATACGAATTGAAGTAGATTGAGAATAACTACAAGTACAAGTAAAAATTAAAAGAGTTAATAAAAATTTTATCATTTATTTTTTAGTTATAAAAAGGTTAGCAAATTTATGTTTTCATTAATTTATAACATAAAAAAATAAGATTAAAAGAAAGTTAAGGTTTACAAATTCGAAAAATAAAAGTATCTTGCAGTTATTATGCATGCATAATAAAATTTAAAATCAGACTGAATGACTAAGTACAAGAATATTTTTGAGCCGTTAGATTTAGGTTTTACAACAATTAAAAATAGAATCCTTATGGGATCTATGCATACTGGTTTAGAAGAAGAGAAAAATGGATACGATAAAATAGCCAGATTTTATGCCGAAAGAGCAAAAGGAGGAGTAGGATTAATCGTTACTGGAGGAATTGCTCCAAATATTCAAGGATGGACAGGTCCTTTTTCTGCTAGAATGAGTACAAAAAAACATGCAGAAAAACATAAAGTAATTACAGAAGCTGTTCATGCGGCTGGAGGAAAAATATGTATGCAAATTTTACATGCAGGTAGGTATGGTTATCATCCACTTAATGTAGCTCCATCTGCAATTAAATCGCCAATAACACCTTTTAAACCATTTAAACTTAGAGAATCTGGTATTAAAAGGACAATTAAAGATTTTGTTAAGTCTGCTGTTTTAGCAAAAGAAGCAGGTTATGATGGAGTCGAAATTATGGGATCTGAAGGGTATTTAATTAATCAGTTTATTGCAAAAAGAACTAATAAAAGAAACGATGATTGGGGAGGAAGCTACGAAAACCGTATGCGTTTACCTATTGAATTAGTTAAACAAACTAGAGAGAAAGTAGGTGAAAATTTTATTATTATTTACAGACTTTCTATGTTGGATTTAGTAGAGAACGGAAGTTCTTGGGATGAAATCGTAATGTTAGGAAAGGAAATAGAAAAAGCAGGAGCAACAATTATCAATACAGGAATTGGTTGGCACGAAGCTAGAATTCCTACAATAGCAACTTCGGTACCAAGAGCAGCTTTTACTTGGGTGACTAAAAAGATGAAAAGTGAAGTTTCTATTCCTTTAATTACTTCGAATAGAATTAATATGCCAGAAACTGCTGAAAAAGTTCTAGCAGAAGGTCATGCAGATATGATTTCTATGGCTCGTCCATTTTTAGCTGATCCAGAATGGGTGAATAAAGCAGAACAAGAAAAAGACGACGAAATTAATACCTGCATAGGCTGTAATCAAGCTTGTTTAGATCATGTTTTTGAACAAAAAGTAGCAAGTTGTTTAGTAAATCCAAGAGCTTGCCACGAAACAGAATTAAACTATTTACCAACAGATAAAAAGAAGAAAATAGCAGTTGTAGGTGCTGGTCCGGCTGGTTTGGCTGCTTCTACAGTTGCAGCGCAAAGAGGACACGAAGTTACTTTGTTTGATAGTGAAAGTGAAATTGGAGGACAGTTTAATATAGCTAAACAAATTCCAGGTAAAGAAGAGTTTTATGAAACGATTCGATATTTCGGTAAACAAATAGAACTTCACAATGTTAATTTGAAGTTGAATACTAGAGTAAATGCTGAAGATTTAGCACAAGGAGATTTTGATGAAGTAATTTTAGCTACAGGAATTACACCTAGAACACCAAGAATTCCGGGAGTAGATCATGAAAAAGTATTGAATTACATAGATGTTTTAAAACTTAAAAAAGAAGTTGGTAAAAGAGTCGCTGTAATTGGAGCTGGAGGAATTGGATTCGATTTATCTGAATATTTATCACATGAAGGAGAAAGTACTTCTCAAAATATAGATGCATGGTTAAATGAATGGGGAATTGATAAAAGTTTAGCAGCTAGAAGTGGTATTGAAGGTGTAGAAAAACATGTACATCCTTCTCCAAGAGAAATCTTTATGTTCAAGAGAAGTAAAGGAAAGTTTGGAGGTAATTTAGGGAAAACTACAGGATGGATTCATAGAGCAAACCTAAAGAAAAAGAATGTACAATTTATTAATGAAGTACAATATGATAAAATAGATGATCAAGGTTTACATTACACTCAAAATGAAGAACAGAAAGTTTTAGAGGTAGATAATGTAATTATTTGTGCAGGTCAATTACCATTTAAAGAATTACTACAACCATTACAATCTAAAGGAGTTAAAGTTCATGTAATTGGAGGTGCAGATGTAGCTGCTGAATTAGATGCTAAGCGTGCTATAGATCAAGGAAGTAGATTAGCTTCTCAATTATAAAAAACTATAAAGAATCACTCTTCCTTCAAAGGAAAATCAAGAAAAACTAGAATTATAATACGCTCATGAAATCATATCTAATAAACGAAATCGCTACTTTTCTAAAAGGAGATTTAATAGGTAATTGTACTGAAAAAATACATGCTCCAGAACAAATAGAAAAAGCAACTAAAAATCATATCACTTTTATAGGAAATAGTAAGTATGCACGTTTATGGGAGAAATCAGAAGCTAAGACAGCCATAGTAGATGAGAAAATAACAATAGAACCAGGAGAAGGTAGAGCTTTTGTTAAAGTTAAAAATGCAGATTTAGCAATGGCAAAAGTATTAGAACTTTTTCAAGCTGAATTACCATTTTTTTCTACAGATATTCATGCTACAGCTGTAATAAGTGAGACAGCAAAATTAGGTGACAATTGTAAGGTTGGTGCAAATTCTTTTATAGGAGAAAATGTTGTTTTAGGAGATAATGTAATAATATATCCGAATGTATCAATCTTTGATGATACAACGATTGGAGCTAATACAATCGTTTGGTCTGGAACAGTGATTCGTGAGCGAAGTGAAATAGGTAATAATTGTATCTTTCATACTAATGTGAGTATTGGAGCCGATGGATTTGGGTATAGACCAAGTGAACAAGGATTAACAAAAATTCCTCATATTGGAAATGTTATCATAGGAAATAACGTAGAAATTGGGGCAAATTCATGTGTAGATAGAGGCAAATTTAGCTCAACAATATTAGGAGACGGTTGTAAAATAGATAATTTAGTACAAATAGGTCACAATTCTGTTTTAGGAAGATTCTGTATCATGGCCGGAAATAGTGGTTTAGCAGGTTCTGTTACTTTAGGAGATGGAGTTGTAATTGGAGGTAGTGCATCTATAAAAGATCATACGACTATACATTCTGGTGCTACCGTAGGTGCAGGATCAGGTGTTATTTCAGATGTTGCTGCAGGAAAAACTGTTGTAGGATATCCAGCTTGTGAGTCAAGAGAAATGATGAAACAATGGGTTGCACTAAGAAAACTTGCACGAAAATAAATAACTCAATTATATAGAACCGTTAATTTATTCTTGAATAATATAAATATTTCTCGATATTTGTATTTCATTTTGCGTAAAATACTAAGGCATTTATATGTTTATCTCAAGAGAATGATAGGCTTAGTATAAACCAGATTTGTGGAAGCGCATTAAAAGATAGATATATGGCAATGAACAAAAACACAGTGTTGGCTTACGCCACACTTTTAATGATTTTTATTGGATTTTTATTAATAGGATTAGGAGCATACAGATACGAAGACATAGGCTGGGGTTTTGCGGCAATAGGTTTAGGATTCTTTGCCATAGCTTGGGTTTTTAATGCTTTAAAAGGCCGTGTATAAAACAAATAATTACTTCTCAAATAAATTTTATAAACAAAATTAACCGCTACATAAATGTCAGACGATAAAAAAGTCATATTTTCCATGAACAGGGTTTCTAAAACCTATCAATCAACTGGAAAACAAGTTTTAAAAGATATATATTTAAGTTTTTTTTACGGAGCAAAAATTGGAATTTTAGGTTTAAATGGATCGGGTAAATCTACCTTACTTAAAATTATAGCCGGAGTAGAAAAAAATTATCAAGGAGATGTTGTTTTTTCTCCTGGGTATAAAGTAGGATATCTAGAGCAAGAACCTCAACTTGATGAAGACAAAACTGTACTTGAAATCGTAAAAGAAGGAGTTGCCGAAGTTGTAGAAGTGTTAGATGAATACAATAAAATCAACGATATGTTTGGTTTAGAAGAAGTGTATTCTGATGCTGATAAAATGCAAAAATTAATGGATCGTCAAGCAGAATTGCAAGATAAAATCGATGCAACTAACGCTTGGGAATTAGATACCAAATTAGAAATTGCAATGGATGCACTTCGTACTCCAGATCCTGATAAAAAAATAGGTGTTTTATCAGGAGGAGAAAGAAGAAGAGTTGCACTTTGTAGATTATTACTTCAAGAACCTGAAATATTATTATTAGATGAGCCTACCAACCACTTAGATGCTGAATCTGTACATTGGTTAGAGCATCATTTAGCACAATATAAAGGAACCGTAATTGCCGTAACTCACGACCGTTATTTCTTAGATAATGTAGCAGGTTGGATTTTAGAGTTGGATAGAGGTGAAGGTATTCCTTGGAAAGGAAATTATTCTTCTTGGTTAGATCAAAAAGCAAAACGTTTAGAACAAGAAAGTAAATCTGCTTCTAAGCGTCAGAAAACTTTAGAACGAGAGTTAGAATGGGTTCGTATGGCACCAAAAGGGCGTCAAGCAAAATCAAAAGCTCGTTTAAAGAACTACGATAAGTTAATGAATCAAGATCAAAAGCAAACAGAAGAGAAGCTTGAGATTTACATCCCTAATGGTCCACGTTTAGGAACTAATGTAATCGAAGCTGCTGGTGTTTCTAAAGCTTTTGGTGAAAAGTTATTATATGAGAATTTAGAGTTTAATTTACCTCAAGCAGGAATTGTTGGTATTATTGGACCAAACGGTGCCGGTAAAACAACAATTTTTAGAATGATCATGGGAGAAGAGAATCCAGATGCTGGAACTTTCTCAGTTGGAGAAACTGCTAAAATTGCATATGTAGATCAAAACCATGCTAATATCAATCCTAATAAATCTATTTGGGAGAACTTTTCAGATGGTCAAGATTTAGTAATGATGGGAGGGAAGCAAGTAAATTCTCGTGCATATTTAAGTCGATTTAATTTTTCTGGTAGTGAGCAAAATAAGAAGGTAAATACTTTATCTGGTGGTGAGCGTAACCGTTTACATTTAGCCATGACGCTTAAAGAAGAAGGAAACGTACTATTATTAGATGAGCCTACCAACGATTTAGATGTAAATACACTTCGAGCTTTAGAAGAAGGATTAGAAAACTTTGCAGGATGTGCAGTAGTCATATCTCACGACCGTTGGTTCTTAGATAGAATTTGTACACATATTCTTGCTTTTGAAGGAGATTCTCAAGTGTATTTCTTCGAAGGATCTTTCTCTGAATATGAAGAAAATAAAAAGAAACGATTGGGTGGAGATATTATGCCTAAACGTATTAAGTATAAAAAATTAATTAGATAATCTCTGAAGCTCACCTAAATGGTGAGCTTTTTTAATGTTTAAAATATCTTTATTAATACATTTATTCTTTAAGTTTTGTAAATCTATTTGTAAACTAATATTTAAACAAATTAAATAATAATAGATAATAACTATAATTTACAATTCTGTGAATTATAAGATGAAAAAATTAAGTATAAATTTAAAAGGTGAATTTTTATTAATTTATCTTTTTTTATGGATTAGAGTTTTAACATATTCATAAAATATATGATATTTATTATCAGACTGATAAAAATATTATATTTCTCAAAATTTGTGTTTTATGTCTACTAAATAGATTGTAATTTTCAGACTTGAATGGATAATTAAAAGCCATGAGTAAATATTATATTTTCGATTTCGACAGTACGCTTACAAAAGTAGAAGCGTTGGATGTTTTAGCTGAAATAACATTAGCAAGCAATCCAAAAAAAGAAGAGGTAATTAATGAAATTATCAAAATCACAAACCTAGGGATTGATGGGGAAATCTCCTTTACCCAGTCGTTAGAACGTAGAATAAAATTACTTAATGCAAAGCGATCCGATTTAAATCTGTTAATTCAAGAATTAAAGAAAAGAGTGTCCAGTTCTATTGAAAGAAATAAAGAATTTTTTGAATCGTATTCAGAAAATATTTATGTAATTTCAGCAGGATTCAAAGAATTTATCATTCCTATAGTTGCAGAATACAACATTCCAGCAGAAAGAGTATTTGCTAATACTTTCGAGTTTAGTGAAAATGATGAAATTATAGGATTTGACAGAGACAATGTTCTTTCTGTGCACAATGGAAAAATAGCTTGCTTACAAGGCTTACAATTAGATGGAGAAATTCAGGTAATTGGCGATGGTTATAGTGATTATATAACTAAAGAAGCAGGAGTAGCCGATAAATTTTTTGCTTATACAGAAAATGTTCAGCGTGAAAAAACAATTAAAAACGCAGATTATATTACACCAAATTTAGATGAATTTTTATTTATAAACGATTTGCCAAGAAATATATCATATCCGAAAAATCGTATCAAAATGCTATTATTAGAAAATATACATGCAGATGCGTATAAGAAATTTACAAATGATGGTTTTACAGTAGAAACTGTAAGTAGAAGTCTTTCAGAAGAAGAGTTAATTGAGAAGCTACAAGATGTACACGTAATAGGAATCCGATCTAAAACACAAATTACTGAAAAAGTAATTAAAAATGCTCCAAAGTTATTAGCTGTAGGAGCGTTTTGTATTGGAACTAAACAGATTGACTTAGATGCGTGTAAAGAAAATGGAATAGTTGTTTTTAATGCACCATATAGTAATACCAGATCAGTTGTAGAGTTAGCCATAGGAGAAATAATTATGTTAATGCGTAGTGTTTTTCAGCGTAGCACAGAGATTCATAACGGTGAATGGAATAAAACTGCACAAGGCTCAAAAGAGGTAAGAGGAAAGAAGTTGGGTATTGTAGGATATGGGAATATCGGAAAACAATTATCTGTTTTAGCTGAAGCCCTAGGGATGGATGTGTATTATTATGATGTTGAAGATAAGTTAGCTTTAGGTAATGCTACTAAAATGAACTCTTTAGTAGATTTGCTAGCTGTTTCTGATGTAGTAACTTTACATGTAGATGATAACTCTTTAAATAGAAATTACATTGGTGCTAAAGAAATTTCACAAATGAAAGACGGAGCTCATTTAGTAAATTTATCAAGAGGTTTTGTTGTAGATATTCCTGCTTTAACAGAAGCATTAAAATCTGGTAAGTTAGCTGGTGCTGCAGTAGATGTTTATCCTGAAGAACCTAGGAAAAATGGAGAGTTTTATACAGAGTTAAAGGGATTACCAAATGTTATTTTAACACCTCACGTTGGTGGAAGTACAGAAGAAGCTCAAAGAGATATAGCAGATTTTGTACCCGGAAAAATTATGGCATATGTTAATTCAGGAAATACTGTTGATGCTGTAAATTTTCCAAATATTCGTTTACCAAAACAACAAAATTCACACCGTTTTTTGCATATGCATAAAAATGTATCTGGTGTAATGGCTAAAATTAATAAAGTTGTTGCGGAATACGGATTAAATATTGTTGGGCAATATTTATCTACAGATCCTAAAGTAGGATATGTTATTACAGATGTAGATAAAGATTATAATCAAGATGTAATTCAAGAATTAAAGAATGTTGAAGGAACAATACGTTTTAGAGTATTGTATTAATACATTATTTACAGCTTTTTTGAGTCGTCCTAAAATAGGTTAAGATAAATCTTTCAACCTATTTTAGGACGACTTATTGATTATTACTTCTTCATTTGTAAAGCTAAAGAGAGAGTTAAAATAGAAAGGCTATTAAATTTATCAAATGATATATTTCCAAATTGAGGATAGGTTTTATTTAAACATGCTTCTGCTGAAGTTTGAATAAGTGAGTATAAAGGGTCGGAAGTGTTAGAAAGTTTTTCAGAGATTGGGTTACTACCTTTTAAATACCCATATAATAAATAACGCATACAGATACCTGATCCAGAAGCATAATCACCAGAATCAGTAACTTTAAGTCCGTTATTAGGAGTGTAAGGGAACCAAGGAGCTATAATATTATTTTGAATGGGAGTAATTGGATTAGTGGTAGTCATATTAGGGATTCCACTTAAAATTACATTCATCGTTTCATTAGCAAAACTTTCTTCAGATAAGATTATCGTTGAATATTCATAAAATCCACCTAGATATAATCCTTGATCTCCTGCCCAACATGTATTTGCTTCATACCAAGAATTAGGATTTACTAGAGTACTTCCTCCATAATTTTGAACACTATTGTTATAGGCAGGATATCGTTCTCTAATTAGTCCTGATTGCTCTCCAGTTTTGAATAAAATACTGTATTCAGAATCAGTTATCCATTGTTTAAAAAAAGATACAAAAGAATCAATGTATGGAGAAATACGTTTTTGTAATTCAAAATCTTCAGATATTTTATATAATCGAGTAGATAAAGTGAACCATAACCCATTTACTACACTATCTTGAAAAGGACCGAGTTTTGCAGTTAAGGGATCACCAAAATTAGCTTGCCAAACTCCTCCTTCGTATCTAGGTGCAGTTTTGTTAATATAAGGGCTGTTTTGGTTTATAGCAGTTAGGTATACATTTGGAGCCCCACCATATTGTGTATATGTACCTGTTTCCATTGCGATCCAGCACGCTTTAGCTATATTTTGAGCCTTTACCTTAGTTTCAGGAGTAAATAATTTTTCATAAAAAGGATCATAAGCTTTAGAACAGGCAATACCCCACCAACCAGCATCGTCATACCAATTTGCACACTGAGCAGTTCCTGGAATTGTACTTGTTCCGTTGTAGTAAACATTAGCAGGTACTTGTTGTGTTCCATTTTGGTTAAAAATAATATCACAATTGTATTTTGCTAAAACATCAGATACAGCTTTTTGAGCTTCTGTTTTAGTAATATTAATATCTTCAGTGTTATCTAAAGAATTGGCAATAGAAAGAGCAAGGAAATCTAAAACAGTATCAAAAATACAACCAGCTTGCCAATAGTTTGGAGACTCAGCTAATAATGTATTATTTAATAAATCATGATAATTTGAATACGCTAATGCGTACTTTGAAATTGTGGTGTCAGTTTTCATAATAAAAGCTTTAATGATAAGTATTTCTTATGTATTAAATTTACTGTTCTACTTTAAGAGGTATGAAAAAAATGGAATAAGCGATATGAAAATTGGAATTAATATGGAGTTTTAATTCACAAGATTAATGGATAGAAATAAATTTAAAAAACGAAAGCCTTGTTTTTAACAAGGCTTTTTAATTGTAATAGAATAATTGTTATTTAGATTTTTGTAAATTCCCTTGAATAGACCAAGCAAAGTCTAGCATTAATCTATTTTTTAATACTGGATCTTTATAACTTGTGTATTTGTCTCCTTGGTAACTAGGTCCGTTAAAGCTTGAGCCTTTTTTGGTGTCGATAGCTGCAACCATATGGCATGACATACAGTTAGAATGTACACCTAAATTCGTGTTTATTTTATTGCCATTATTTATAACATAACTGTCAGATCCAAATCTCCCAAAATGAGATTCTAGGTATGGATTGAAAGCAATTAAAGGGTTTCCTTCATTTTTACCATTAATGTATGGTTGGCTAGGTGTTATCATAGAATAAGCAACAGCCATAGCGTAATGCGTAGCTGCACCTTTAAGTTTAATTCCTTTTTTAGAAGAAGCAATTGCATTAGAGCTAGGATTTCTTGGATTTAAAGGTGTAGGTGACCACCAATAGGTTTGCCATGTCCAACGTTTAATTTCTTTTGTAGTAACATGCATTGCCACTAAAAGAGCAATATCTCCTTCTTTAGCTTTTATATCAGCATTGTTTATTTGTTGATTATAAGATTCTGCTTGTTTTTTTGAAATTTTAAAATGTATAAAATCATCTAAGTAAAATGTGTTGTTTTCATTAATATTGTTACAGTTGTAGTCTAAACGGCCATTTGGATTGTTTTTCTTTTCGTTTAAATTTATGTGAATACAAGATTTCCATTTACTTTGAGGATAACCATCATCATATGATTTTGGACCATTCCATGCTGACATTGTATACATACCATCGTATATTTTATCTTCCGTTATAATTTTATATACAGGTTTAATGTTTATTGCATCCGAAGGAAAATCTGGAATTTTACTATAAGGATCTTTTTGCATTTTTTGTAAACTAGATAAATAAAATATTTTATTATCAAGAGCAAATTTTTCAGAAGCCTCGTTATAACCTACGGTAACAACAATGCTTAAATCATCGGTAACAAATTCAGGGTTATGGTGTGTAAATTGATGAGGTTTTTCAAAGAGAGTTTCAGTTTTATTTTTTTTAGATGAACTATTTAGTTTGTCAACAATTTGAGAAGGACTAGACCACGTTTGATATCTTAATTTATTATCCTCTACACTCGTAGTTAAATGTTTCCAAATATACCAACTATGTTTATACATAGCTTTAAGATCATTAGAAGTAATCCATTTATTAATAGTTATAGAGTCCATTGGATATCCATAGTTATTAGAAACTTTTGTGTATTTCTTTTCTTCTTTCTTTTTTTCATTATTGCATGATACAAATACAATCATACAAGTAATTAAAGTGATTAGTTTTATTGATTTCATGACTCGATTTTGTTGGTTATTTATTACATTAAAATTACAAATGCTTTATTTACTTTTGATATAAAAATGCACAAGTGTAGTTAAAAGATTCATCAAAGAGTGTTTTTGTATAATAAGAGTTTTAAAAAAAAATAAACCTTGTTGAAGCATTTATCAACAAGGTTTTAGTAGTAGTAAATATAAAGTTTGGTTAAACTTTTTAATTGAAAATTATTTCATTTTCTTGACAATATTTAGTATTTCATTTAAGTGTTTTTGTTTTGTTTGTTTTTTAGATAACTTGTTGTTACGATCAACAGCACCATTAAAAATATGACTTATATTTAAAGGAGAACCGCTAGATCCATTACTACTATGACAAGAAAAACAATTCCCCATTGTCTTAACAGATTGTTCGTGTATAGCTTTTGGTGGAACAAAGCCTAATTGCTCATATGTTTCCATTGTAATATTATATGCTGCAACCGATCCACGAGTTAATTTGCCAGGAGCAGAATTACTTAAATTATTTCCTAAAGTATTTAATAATTTAGCTTGTTCAGTAGGGTATTTGTATCCTTCGGTATCAATCCAAATTGAACCATTATAAAAATAATTATTCCAAACATCTTTTAATTGAAGTTTTACGCTTTCATTAATAATTTCAATATTATCAAAGTTTTGTTTTCCATCTTGACTTGTAGCTAAAAAAGTATTTCCTGCTTGACGAGGTACTCCATATTTGTTAACTGCAAAAACATTTGGATTATCTTTGGAAGGGTCATTAAAATGACTAGCAAGATTATCAATTGTTCCTGTTGCATCTTTGTTGAAAAATAATTTATTCGTGGCAGATGTAACTGGTACATCAGATGTAGTGGTTGCTTTCCAATCATAATAAGGTGCTAAATCATCATGTTCAAAAGTAGCCCAAATAAATTCTGGGTGATTGTATACAACACCAACTACATGCATACCTAACAAAGCTATTTGTGTATCGTTACCATTAATTACAGCATCTGTTAAGAAATAAGAACTTGTATCTTTAATAGCTTTTGCATCAACCCAAGCAACCTTTAATTCTAATGAGCTTACAGGGAAAGTTGCATCAACATACTTACTGGCTTCCATTTTAGCATAATGTTCAATGTTTTTGTATAATGTATCATTTACATGAATAGAATAATAAACATCATAACTTGTGTTGTCTGTACTAAAAGCCTTATTTGATTTAAGAATATCGCCTGTTGCTTGAAGGTTTTCTTGAGCTGTAAGAATAATTTTATCCTGACCTTCAGGTTGAGTTACAGGTACATTATGACTATCAACTTGAGTTAATTCTCTCATAAACAAGGGTTTTCCGTTGATGTCATTTGTTAACCAAAGAAATTTTTGCCAAGACCATTGATGAAAATCACAATTTGAAACCGTTTTATTGTTACCAAAAACACTAGATTGCCCTTCTTCTGGAGCTTTGGTTTTTCTTTTTCCTGTAGTTGGATCAATAGTAAACCACGATGATTTTGCTGTACATAAATCTTCAATTTCGTTTTTAATGTACGTTACTATCTCTTTTTCAATTTTCTTTATTTCTTTTTTTTCTTTTTTACAGGATATAATTGATAATACACCAATTAAAAAAGTGAAAATTAATTTAAGAAGCTTCATAATTATTTAATATTAGTTAGTTTATAATGGTTTTAAAGTTATTGAAAAAGCAATTTGAAGCTATTATAAAAAGCTTAAGAATATAAAAGAAAGGTATGAAAGTGTAGTTTTAAGCTATGAAGTATGTTTGTTTTTAATGAAATAGGAGTAGTTAATATTTTAAATTTATAGTAAAATTCAAAATAAAACTGAAAAATATAAAGTTTAGTTATATTCTATAAATCGTTAAAGTCACTTAATTCGTTTTCAATTTCAAGAACTCCTTTTTGTAAAATGTTAATATATTGAGTAATATTTTCAACTTTAAATCTACTTAAAGGTCCTGAAGCACTTAATGAAGCTATAACAGTTCCTGTTTTATTTTTAATGGGAATAGCAATACATACAAGTCCAAATTCAAGTTCTTCCATGTCTAAAGAATATCCTTGATTTTTAATAAGCTTTAATTCTTTTTTAAAATTACTTATGTTGGTTATGGTATTATCGTTATGAGGTTTTAAATCGATATTACTTAATATTTCTTCTTGTTCATTTACAGGTAAATATGCAAGTAAAAGTTTTCCGGAGGCTGTAGCATGAATAGGTTGATAAGAACCAATAGAAGTATTAATTTTTAAACCATGTAAACTATCAGCTTTATTTATATGAAAAACTTGATATTCTTTAATTATACTTAATAAAACAGTTTCTTGAATATCTAATGCTACTTTCTTAATAGCTGTATTGGTTAATTTAATTAATGTTTTATATAAAGATACACGATTGCCTAGCTCAAATAGTTTACTTCCTAAACTATATTTTTCATTAGAATTCTGATAAACAATATTTAAAGAATTAAGAGTATGTAGTAATCTATAAACTGTACTCTTGTTGTAACCAGTTTTTTGTGCTAATTCTCTAACTCCCCATGTGTGTTTTTCATGAGAGAATGCATCAAGTAAAACAAATGCTTTAATGATAGATTGATTTAATTTTTTATCATTATTCTGATTATTCAAAAGAAAGTAATTTTTATTCATTTGCTAAAATAATAAAAAAGTGTTAAATTTATAAAACACCGTTTTATTTAGTGAAACACTTATTTTTTAATTATTCAAATAAAAAGATGTTCTTAAAACTTTTTTTATAAGTGTAAAAAGAAATTAAATATGTATAAAAACACGTTAGAATACGCTATACAACAAGATAAAGAAGATGAACTTTCATATTTAAGAAACCAGTTCCATATTCCTAAAGATGATAAAGGAAATGACTGGTTATACTTTACAGGAAACTCACTAGGATTACAACCAAAACAAACACAAAAATACATTCAGCAGGAATTAGATGATTGGGCAAAATATGGAGTAGAGGGCCATTTTGAAGGAGAAACGCCATGGTTGCCTTATCATGAGTTTCTAACAGAAAAAATGGCAAAGATTGTTGGTGCTAAACCATTGGAAGTTGTAGTTATGAATACGTTAACAACAAACTTACACTTGTTAATGGTTTCGTTTTATCAACCAACCAAGCAAAAGTATAAGATTGTCATTGAAAGTGATGCTTTTCCTTCTGATAGATATGCAGTACAATCACAATTAAAATTTCATGGTTTCGATATTGAAAACGGATTGGTAGAATGGAAACCAAGAGCTGGTGAAGAGTTATTGAGAATAGAAGATTTAGAAACTATAGTTGAAGAACAAGGAGATGAAATTGCGTTACTATTAATCGGCGGCGTAAATTATTATACAGGTCAATATTTAGATATTAAACGTATTGCAGAAATTGGTCATGCTAAGAACTGTATTGTTGGAATCGATTTGGCTCATGGAGCAGGAAATGTTCAACCTAATTTACATGATAGCGGAGTAGATTTTGCCGCTTGGTGTACTTATAAATATCTAAATTCTGGACCAGGAAGTTTATCAGGATTATTTGTTCATGAAAAACATGCGCATAACAGAGATTTACCAAGATTCGCAGGTTGGTGGAATCATAATAAGGATACACGTTTCAATATGCGCCAACCGTTTGATGTAATGTCTGGTGCAGAAGGTTGGCAATTATCAAATCCGCCAATTTTATCAATGGCAGCAATTCGTTCGTCTTTAGATTTATTTGATACTGTAGGAATGGATGCACTACGAGAAAAGTCAGAAAAGCTTACCGGATATTTTGAGTATTTGATTAATCAAATTGATACTGATAGAATTAAAATCATAACACCTTCTAATCCAAAAGAAAGAGGTTGTCAATTATCAATTCAAGTACAACATGCAGATAAAAGTTTACATCAAAAATTAACAGATCATCATATTATCACCGATTGGAGAGAGCCAGATGTTATTCGTTGTGCACCAGTGCCAATGTATAACAGTTTTGAAGATGTATTTAGAATGGTCGAGATTTTAAAAAGCTTATTGTAAAATGGAGCGTCTTATATGTATTACAATCTTAATTTTTCTATTTAGTTGTTCAAATAAAAGTAAAGAAAACTTGAAACAATGTTTAGATGAAAATGAAGTAGAACTTCTATATGAAGGGAAAATAATTTTTGAGGAAGCTTTAGTGAAATTTTATTCAAAAAAGAATTTAGCGCAAAACTATAAAGTATATCTTGAAGATTTAACAATTGCATCAGATAGTTTAGTAATGTTAGAATCTAATGCTAAAGCGGTGCAATTTATAGATAAATTGAGAAAATTAAATAAGATAGATAGCTTTTGGACTATTAATAAAACAGATCAATTAATACTAAAACAGGAAGATTATGAAATTGCAAAAGGAAATTATCTTTCTTGTCTAGAAAGTGTAGCTAAAACAGAAATATTTAAAGACTTTTTTATAGTGTTAAATGATAAAGAGGTAAACATTTCAAGTGCAATTGTTGCTAAAAGTTTATTACATGAAGATTTAATTACAAGAATGTTAAAAGAAGATAAAGAGTTATTAAGTATTTATGTAGCCTTTCATATGTATTATGAATCAATTTTAAATAGTCAATTATATCTTGAAGAAAAGGTTTTTTAAAAAAATACAGATTCGTTAAAAATTAATTACTCATGACGAAACAAGACAAAATATTAATCGTTGGAGCTGGTTTATGTGGAAGTTTATTAGCTTTACGTTTAGCGCAACGAGGATATAAAATAGAAGTATACGAAAGCAGACCAGATTTACGAAAAGTAGATATTTCTGCAGGCCGATCAATTAACTTAGCTTTATCTGATAGAGGATTAAAATCATTACGATTAGCTGGTGTTGAAGAACAGGCGAAAGCATTATGTATTCCAATGTATGGGCGTTTAATTCATGATATTGAAGGAAATACTTTTGCCTCTAACTATTCAGGAAGAGCAGGAGAATATATAAACTCAGTTTCGCGTCAAGATTTAAATGCTTTATTACTTGATGAAGCAGAAAAACACGAAAATGTAAACATACATTTCAATGCTAAGTGTACAGGAATAGATATAGAAAATACTGTAGCTCATTTCAAAAGTTATGAAACTGATGAAGAATTTTCTGTTAATCCAGATATTATTTTTGGAGCAGATGGAGCAGGATCAATACTTCGAAAAAGTTATTATTTAGAACGTAAATTTCTATTCAGTTATAGTCAAGATTATTTAACACATGGATATAAAGAGTTAGAAATTCCAGCAGATAAATTAGGCAATCATCAAATCAGTAAAGATCATTTACATATTTGGCCAAGAGGTGAATATATGCTAATTGCGTTGCCAAATTTAGATGGAAGTTTTACAGTAACCTTGTTTTTAAGTTATGAAGAAGGAAAGTTTAATTTCGAAAACTTAACTACAGAAGAAGAAGTTACACATTTCTTTGAAACTCAATTCCCAGATGCATTAGCTTTAATTCCAAACATAAAAGACGAATTTTTCAATAATCCAACAGGATCTCTAGGAACAGTAAAATGTTCACCTTGGATGTATAAGAACAAAACATTATTAATCGGTGATGCAGCTCATGCAATTGTGCCTTTTTACGGACAAGGAATGAATGCTTCTTTTGAAGATGTGGCTGTTTTTGATGGTGTTTTAGAACGATTCGAAGGTGATTGGGAGCAAGTGTTTAAAACGTATCAACAAGAACGTAAAAGAGATACTGATGCAATTGCTGATTTGGCTGTCGACAATTACTACGAAATGCGAGATCATGTTGCAAATCCATTATTCAAACAAAAACGTAAATTAGAGATGGATTTAGAAGAAAAGTTTCCAGAATCGTATTATTCAAAATATTCTATGGTAACTTTTAATGAAGATATTGGTTACAACGAAGCAATGAAAAAAGGACGAGCACAAGATAAAGCGTTATTAAATTTAATTGCTGATGCTGAGGTTTCAACTTCAGAAAATATGTCTACACAAGAATTAGAAATCGTATTGAATAAAGTAAATCACGAAACAAAAGAGATTCTTGCTGAAGATAAAATTGCTGGATTGAAATAGTAGTTCCAGATATATAGTAAAAATAAACTAAATGTCACCTCGAGCATTATTGAGTTAAAATCTTTTAAACGAAGATAGCTTACGAAGTAAGTCGAGAGGTTATTATGAAAAAATATTATGTTTATATGTTAAAATGTTCAGACAGCTTATTATACGTAGGTTTAAAGAATAATATTCAAAGAAGATTTGAAGAACATGAAAACGGCATTAATAAAAACTGTTTTACCTATAAAAAAAGACCAGTTGAATTAATTTTTAACCAAGTTTTTAATGATGTTGAACAGGCTATATTTTTTGAAAAGAAAATAAAGAAATGGAGTTCAAAGAAAAAGTTAGCTTTAGCTAATGGAGATTTTGATATGTTAAAAATCTTATCAGAATGTAGAAATGCAACTCATTCAAAATACAATTTGAAATAATAGGTCTCGACTGCGCTCGACCTGACAAAGAATAAATGAAAACATACATTATTATACTCAGAGGAATAAACGTTTCAGGAAAAAATAAACTTCCTATGCAAGAATTACGAGTTATGCTTGAAGGTTTAGAATTTTCTGAAGTAAAAACGTATATCCAAAGCGGAAATATTGTTTTAAAATCTTCGAAAGAAACTTTAGAAGTCGAAAATACAATCAAAGAAGGAATAGCAAAAACATTCGGTTACGATGTTCCGGTGTTAGCTAAAACAGTTTCTCAATGGGAAAAAGCAATAGCTAATAATCCGTATTCAGAAGTAGAAGAAAAACAACAATATTTTACATTTTTATCGGCAATTCCTGAAATTAAAAGTTTTGCTATTGATGCGAAAGCTGATACTTATGAAGTAATTGATGATGTCACATATGTAAATGCAGTCGGAGGTTATGGAAAAACAAAATTGACGAATAATTTGTTTGAAAAGAAACTGAATGTAATAGCAACCACAAGGAATTTAAAAACAACCTTAAAGCTATTAACATTAGCAAAAGAGATTAATTAAATGTTATTCTGAATTAACCAGAGTTGAATATATTTTCGGTATTTCAGAATCTCATAATGAAGAAATAAAAAATGGAAAAAAAAGTAACGCCAAGAGGAGCATATCCACATGTAAAAGTAGTAGGAGATTTTATATTTGTTTCAGGAACAAGTTCTAGAAGACCAGACAATACAATTGCTGGAGTTGAACTTATTGACGAAATGAATACTAAAAAAATAGATATTGAAGTTCAAACTAGAGAAGTTTTAAAAAATATTGATAGAAACTTACAAACGGTTGGAGCAAGTTTAAAAGATGTTGTAGATGTCACTACTTTCTTAGTAAGTATGAATGATTTTGCAGGTTATAATAAAGCCTATGGAGAGTTTTTCGATAAGCAAACCGGACCAACAAGAACTACAGTTGCTGTTCATCAATTACCACATCCAGATTTAGTAGTAGAAATTAAAGTAACAGCATATTTGAGAAGTTAATTAATATGTTTGGGAAAAGTATTAGAATATATTTATCAGATGGATCTCCTACAGGTTTAAGACATGTAGAAATAGCAAATTGGTCTGGACAAGCCATTGCTTGTCCGAGAAGTAGGTTTTCTGAATTGAAACAATGGAATGAATCACAAAGACCAGGTGTTTATTTGTTAATTGAAAAAGATTCGTCAGATGAAAGCAATAGAGTTTATATTGGTGAGTCTGAGAATGTTTTTAAAAGACTTATCGATCATGATAGAAAAAAAGAGTTCTGGAATGAAGTTGTTATTTTGACAAGTAAAGATGAAAACCTCACAAAATCTCATATCAAATATTTAGAATCTAGAATAAGTATTTTAGTTAAAGAAGCTGATAGATATAGTTTAGAAAATGGAAATAATCCAGTAGAATCATCATTGCCTCGAGCAGATAAAGATGCTATGGAAGAATTTATTTACAATACTAAAATTGTCTTAGGTACTTTAGGGCATAAGTTTTTGGAACCAATAAATAATTCTAGCTTAAAGTATGATGTAAAAGAAGATTTAGATACTTTAATAGGTAAAAAACTATATTTTAATGTTAATGAATTGAAAGCATTTGGCAAATTAAGTGATGAAGGTTTTATTTTAATTAAAGATTCTGAAGTTTCATTAAAAACAACCCAAAGTATTCCTGGTAAGATTAAAGAACTTAGAAAGAAGTATATCGATGATAGTTTGTTAGTTGAAATGAAAGATAAACTAATTTTAACTAAAGATATAGTTTTAAGTTCACCGTCTTATGCAGCAGCTCTTGTAGCAGGAACTAGTAGAAGTGGTCCTCAAAGTTGGAAAGATATAAAAGGTAGATCTTTAAAATCTTTAGAAGAAAGTTTGATAAGATAATGTATATAAAAAACTACATAAACGGAGAATTTATAAATCCAGTTGATGGAAATTATATTGATAATTTTAATCCTTCTGTTGGAGAAGTATATGGACAAATACCAAATTCTTCTAAAGAAGATATTGAATTAGCTTATAAAGCAGCTAAAGAAGCTTTTCCTAATTGGTCTAAAACTACTTTAGAAGAACGAAGTTGTGTATTACTTAAAATAGCAGATTTAATAACTGAAAAGCTCGATTTTTTAGCAGAAGCAGAAGCTAAAGATAATGGGAAACCACTGAGTTTGGCTAAGGCTATTGATATTCCAAGAGCATCATCTAATTTTCGTTTTTTTGCTAATGCTATAACACAGTTTCCTTCTGAAGCTCATGAAAGTGTTGGTTTAAATGCAATGAATTTTACGTTACGCCATCCAATCGGAGTAGTAGGTTGTATTTCTCCATGGAATTTACCTTTGTACTTATTTACCTGGAAAATTGCTCCTGCAATTGCTGCTGGAAATTGTGTGGTTGCCAAACCAAGTGAAGTTACACCAATGACTGCTTATTTATTAGGTGAAATTTGTAATGAAGCAGGTTTGCCAAAAGGTGTGTTAAATATTGTACATGGATTAGGACAAACTACTGGTCAGGCTATTGTTGAACATAAGAATATTAAAGCAATTTCTTTTACAGGAGGAACTACAACAGGAGCTCACATTGCAAGAACAGCAGCACCAATGTTTAAGAAATTGTCGTTAGAGTTAGGAGGGAAAAATCCAAATATCATTTTTGCAGATGCTGATTATGATGAAATGTTAACGACAACAGTAAAGTCATCTTTTGCCAATCAAGGTCAGATTTGTCTATGTGGAAGTAGAATTTTTGTAGAAGAAAAGATCTATGAAAAGTTTAAAAAGGATTTTATAGATAAAGTTTCAAAACTCAAAGTTGGTAATCCGTTTGATGCTGATACAAATCTCGGAGCTTTAGTTTCTAAGCCACATTTAGAAAAAGTAAAATCGTATATAGATATTACCGAAGAAGAAGGTGGAAAGATTTTATTTGGAGGAGAAACAGTAACTGTAAAAGGCAGTGAAAATGGATATTATTTACAACCTACTGTAATTGAAATTCAGGATAACTCATGTAAATTAAATCAAGAAGAAATATTTGGTCCCGTAGTTACAATTATGTCTTTCAAATCAGAGGAAGAAGTATTAGAATATGCAAATGACGTAAGTTACGGTTTATCTGCTACATTATGGACAAATAATTTAAATAGAACGATGCGAATGACTCAAGAATTACAAGCAGGAATTGTTTGGGTAAATACTTGGTTACTTCGTGATCTAAGAACTCCGTTTGGAGGTGCAAAAGCAAGTGGAGTAGGGAGAGAAGGAGGTTTTGAAGCATTACGTTTTTTTACCGAACCCAAAAACATATGTATAAAATATTAAATAACTAAAATGGATTTAAGAATTCAAAATAAAAACGCCTTAGTTTGTGGTAGTACTCAAGGAATTGGAAAAGCATCTGCGGTTGCTTTAGCCGAAGAAGGTGTTAGTGTAACTTTAGTAGCACGTAATGAAGAGAAACTAAAAAAAGTTTTAGCAGAACTACCAAATCAAGAGTTGCAGCATAATTATATTGTAGCTGATTTTTCAAATCCACAAGAATTAAAAGAGAAAATAGAAGCTTCATCTTTAAATTTTCATATTCTAATTAACAACACAGGTGGACCTGCAGGCGGACCAGTTTTTAATGCACAGATCGATGAGTTTGAACGCGCATTTACAATGCATTTAAAGTGTAATCATGTGTTAGTTCAAGCTGTAGTTCCTTTTATGAAAGAACAAGGTTACGGAAGAGTGATTAATGTGATCTCTACTTCTGTAAAACAACCTTTAGATGGCTTGGGGGTTTCTAATACCATCCGTGGAGCTGTAGCAAATTGGTCGAAAACTATGGCTAATGAATTAGGTCAGTTTGGAATCACAGTAAACAATGTGTTACCTGGAGCTACAGCAACAGAACGATTAAACGAAATTATAAATAATAAAGCGAAGAAAACTGGTAAATCTATAGATGAGGTTATAGAAACAATGAAAAATGCAGCACCTGCTAAACGCTTTGCCCAACCTGAAGAAGTTGCAAATGCAATCGTTTTTTTAGCAAGTGATCGGGCTAGTTATATTAATGGAGTCAACATTCCTGTGGATGGTGGAAGAACAAAATCATTATAATCTGTAAAGTTTAAAATTGAACTTTATTGTTTTATAGCTAAAAGTTGATTTTATTTCTTTATCTAATTTCTTATTACTTTTTATTTAAATTTATAACTCAATACAAAACAAAATGAACTTAGTACAGCCCTTAAATTTTAAAAAATGGATTGATGAACATCGTCATTTGCTAAAACCACCTGTAGGAAATAAGCAGGTTTGGGATAATGGAGAGTATATTGTAATGGTAGTTGGAGGACCAAACAATAGAAAAGATTATCATTATAATGAAACACCAGAATTTTTCTATCAAGTAGAAGGAGATATGGTGCTAAAAATTATCGATGATAAAGGAGAAATGGTAGATGTTGAAATTAAAGAAGGAGACATTTATTTATTACCTGCTAAAGTTCCACATTCTCCTCAACGTAAAGAGAACACTGTAGGTTTAGTTATTGAATATCCAAGATCTGAAGGGATGTTAGATGCTTTAGAATGGTATTGTGAAAATTGTAGTACACCACTATATAGAGAAGAATTTGCTTTAGATAATATTGAAACAGATATGCCAATTATATTCGATAAGTATTATTCAGATAAAGAAAAATGTACTTGTTCTAATTGTGGAACTGTAATGGAAGCACCAAAGAAAAAAGGTTAATTACTAAGAGAAAAAATAGAAACTTTAAAAGAATTTAATGCAAGCTAAACGAAAACTAAGAATTAACGGACACTCTCATTTGCTTCCTTACCCTGAAGAAATTCCTCAATTTATGAAAGACAAAGGGATTTTTTGGGTAGATAAAGATAAAAAATTCATGCTCCAAAAAAACTGGAAGCGACCAGTAACTGATTCTAGTTTCTTTCTGAACGAAAAATTAGCATGGATGGATCATTTTAAAATAGATCATGCTGTAGTTTTAAATCTATCTCAGTTATATGGAAATGGTTTACGATTAGAAGAAATGAAACAAGCTTTACGTTTTCAAAATGATTTTAATGCAAAAGTACAACAAGATCATCCTAGTAAGTTTACTTGTGGATTTGTTGTTCATCCTGGTTTCGTAAGGGGAGCTTGTTGGGAAATAGAACGCTGTGTAGAACAGTTAGGAATGAACCTATTATGTTTGCCAACTCACTATATGGATACGATTGGAACTTGGCGTTGTATTTTTGACGATGAAAATGAACCAATATTCGAATTGGCTGATAAATATAATTTAGCTGTAGAGATACATCCTTATGATGGAGAAAAGTTTATTAAGTTAGAAAATACGAGTTGGCGCTTTCATTTAATTTGGATGTTAGCTCAGTGTGCAGATGCATATCACTTTTTAACCTTAAATGGTTATTATGAAAAATATCCCAATATGAGAATATGTTTTGCTCATGGAGGTCAGTTAGCTCAAATGAATCTAGGAAGAAGAATACAAGGTTTTGATGGTAGACCAGATTTGTTTGAAGGGAAACAACATCCAAGAAAGGCTGTAGGGCATAAAAATATTTTCTTTGACACTTTAGTTCATGATACTGGTTCTTTAGAGTTATTAATTAAAAATCAGGGTGTTAATCAAGTGTTAATAGGTTTAGATGATCCTTATCCACTTGGAGAAATGGAAAGTGATAAACAATCTTCTTATCCAGGTAAGATTTTAGATTTGGCAATAGATAGAGAAATTATTTCAGAAGAAGATAGAGATCAAATGTGGCAATGTAATGTTTTACAATGGTTGTTTGGAGATAATGAAACTAAAAAACAAGAGTTAGTAAATAAAATATTAGCATAAAAAAAGCCTCAGATTTTTGAGGCTTTTATATTGTACAGTAGTGGCTATAATAGCTTATTTGAATGTAGATGTTACATTAATTGCTACTTCGCTCCATGTTTTAGAAACTCCATCAGCTCCTTTGTGTAAATCTTTACAGGCTATATTTAATGAATCTACAGCGTTCTTTGCATTCCATTTTTCAATATCCATAATTGCAGACATTGAGAAAACTTTATCTTTTATAGTATAAGTAAATGGTAATTTTTCAGTTACATTATTCATTGTGAATTCTGCACTACCGATACTATCATTTTCAATAGATAATTTTCCAGTTAAAGAAATAGTGTTAGCCATAACTCCAAAGAAAAATTTTCTAATTTTAATATTTCTTCCGTTATCTTTAGTTTCTATACTGCTAATTGGAATTTCAAATTCAGCTCCATTAATAGCTTCTTTAACAGAATTACCTTCTCCTCCTTTAAGTACTTCTATTTTCTTAAACATCCCTTTTACAGGAACTTTGTCTGTAGTTTTATAAGCTGTGAAATTAATGCTGTTTTCTGCGTTTTTAATTGCAAAAGGAGCAGTTTTTTCTATAGGAGCAGGAATTTCTTTACTTTCTTCTTTTTTAGTTTCAGATTTACAAGATGTAAGTTGTAAAGAAAGAGCAACTACACTTACAATGGTTAGGAATTTATTCATTCTGGATTTATTTTTATATTAAGCGTTAAATTAATACTATTTATTTTATGAAATTTAATTTCAAAATAATTATAATTTATTTTAAAATTGAATTAACTAATTTAATATAGTTTCTCTTAGCTTCATTTTCATCCATTCCTTTTAATTGAATCCAAGCATTAAATTTAAAAGCATTTCTTAAATTGTGTTCTTCATTATTAAAAGAAAAATTATCACCTTTTGTAGCTTGTTTATAATAGGCATATAGACGCAATTGCACATCTGGGGCAAATTTTTTTTGAGTATTATTTGCTCTAGAAAAAGCATCAGCAAAAAGTTTATCTAAATCAGAAGCCATATTATATACAATAATGTATATACAAATATACGAATGGAGTAAGGAAAAACAAGCTGTCTAAACGATCTAAAAGCCCACCGTGTCCAGGCATAATTGTACCACTGTCTTTCACGTTTGCTAATCTTTTAAATTTACTTTCTACTAAATCACCATAAGTCCCAAAAATTGAAACCAAAACAGCTATTATAGTCCAATTAGCTAAATTTAATAGTTGTGTATACTTACCTATTAATAAACCTGTGAAAATAGAAAAAAGAAAACCTCCGAAAAAACCTTCAATTGTTTTTTTTGGAGATATACGTTCAAATAGTTTTCTTTTGCCGAAGTTTTTTCCTATTAGATAAGCAAAACTATCATTAGCCCAAATTATTAAAATAACAAAAACTATTAATTGTGGTTTATAAGTATCTTCTTCAAAAGGTAAAAAAGCCAAGAATAAAAAAGGTATGATTAAATAGTTAAGAGTTAAAAAGATTCTGTTTAAAAATCCTCTAGTCTTGTTTTTTTGATTATATAAATCTACTGTTAAGTATAATAAATAAATTACTGAAATAATTAAAAAATATAAACTTAAATCTTCAGATAAATAATCTATGTATTTTAAATATACAATACCAGAAAGTACAGGGATAAATCCTAAAATTTCTCTTGTATTAATTATTTTAGAAAATTCCCAAATACATATAGAACCAAAGATTGTTATTAATAGTATATAACTTTCTTTAGAAAAAATAATACAGGAAATAAAAAGGACAGCATAAACAATTGCTGAAATAATTCTAGTTAAGAAATTACTCATAATTACAAGTCTTCAAATAATAATAAATATAAATTTTTTGAATTACGATTGAATTCTAAGATATCATCTTTAGAATCTGTTATAGAGTAATTTTTTATTGAACTTATATTTGTAGGGATGTTTCCTTTAAAATTCATCTTAATTCCTGTAAGACCTTCCCCAATGTTTTTTACTAATTGACTAGTAGTAGCATAAACAATGAAATCATTCGAGAGTTGTGCTAATTTTTGACTACCTAATTGATTCGAAGAGAATAAAATTTCTCCAGAATTAGCAATTAAATGCTCACAACTCGTAAGAATAGGCAGTGTATTCGTTAACTTTTCGTTTGTAGTTACAGGAATATTGGTAGTTAGTTTTAATAGGTCTATATCATTGCAAGAAATTTCACTCCATCTATTTTCAGCTATAATATGCTTTAAATTATGAATTACTTCTTCAATTTTAGTACTATATAAAAATTTACCGCCTTTATTAATAAAATAATGTACAAAAGAATCGTCCAATGATAAATTGACAGGTTGTTTTTTGATCAATTTATCATTAGACGAAGCTTTATCTATATTAAATAACTTTCTTAAAAAATTCATTTAAAAGTTATTAGTTATACTATGTCTTCAGAAGAGCTTAATTCATCAGATATTTTTTCATCTTTTTCAAAAGGTCTCTTACCGAAAATTTCTAATAAATCATCTTTAAAAATCACTTCTTTCTCTAGAAGTTTTTGTGCTAAAATATCTAATTTGTCTTTATGCTGATCTAAGATTTCTATTGCTCTTTGATATTGTCCTTCAATAATTTTAGAAATCTCTTTATCAATAGTTTTAGCAGTTTCTTCACTATATGGTTTTACAAACGAATCATTTCCTGAAGAATCATAATAAGTTACATTTCCGACTTCATCATTTAAACCGTAAACAGTTACCATAGCACGTGCTTGTTTTGTAACTTTTTCTAAATCACTTAAAGCCCCAGTAGATATTTTATCAAAAATTAACTTTTCAGCAGCTCTACCACCCATTGTAGCACACATTTCATCAAGCATTTGCTCTGTTTGTACAATTTTACGTTCTTCAGGTAAGTACCATGCAGCCCCTAAAGATTGTCCTCTAGGAACGATTGTAACCTTAACTAATGGAGCAGCATATTTCAACATCCAGCTTACAGTTGCATGCCCCGCCTCATGGTAAGCAATAACTTTCTTTTCTTTAGGAGTTATTACTTTGTTTTTCTTTTCTAAACCACCAACGATTCTATCTACTGCATCCATGAAATCTTGATGATGAATTGCAGATTTATTATTTCTGGCAGCAATTAAAGCGGCTTCATTACATAAGTTAGCGATATCTGCACCTGAAAAACCAGGAGTTTGTTGTGCCAAGAAATCTAATTTTACATCATCAGCAAGTTTTAAAGGCTTTATATGAACATCAAAAATTTCTTTACGTTCGTGAAGATCTGGTAAATCAACATATATCTGACGATCGAAACGACCAGCACGCATTAAAGCTTTATCAAGAATTTCGGCACGGTTTGTAGCAGCTAATACAATAACATTAGTGTCAGTTCCAAAACCATCCATTTCGGTTAATAACTGGTTTAATGTGTTTTCACGTTCATCGTTACTACCTGTCATGCTGTTTTTTCCACGAGCACGCCCGATAGCGTCAATCTCATCAATAAAAATTATAGAAGGAGATTTTTGAGTAGCTTGTTTAAATAAGTCACGTACACGTGAAGCACCAACACCAACAAACATTTCAACAAAATCTGATCCAGATAGTGAGAAGAAAGGTACTCCAGCCTCACCAGCTACTGCTTTTGCTAATAAAGTTTTACCTGTTCCTGGAGGTCCTACTAATAAAGCTCCTTTTGGGATTTTTCCTCCTAATTTAGTGTATTTATCAGGGTTCTTTAAGAAATCTACAATTTCTTGTACTTCTTCTTTAGCACCTTCTAAACCAGCAACATTTTTAAATGTAGTTTTTACTTTAGTATTTTCATCAAATAATTTAGCTCTAGATTTTCCAATATTGAAAATCTGTCCGCCTCCACCAGCGCCACTACCACCACCAGACATTCTTCTCATAAAGAATAACCAGATAGCAATTAATAAAATGAAAGGTAAAAAACCAAGAATTGTATCTAATATACTTGTTCTTTCTTTGTACTGATAATCTAAAGATAAATTATTTTTTTCTTTAGCTCGTTCTATTTTATTTTCGAAATTTTGAAGATCACCAAAGTTATATTCGTAAAGCGGACTACCTTTTCTGTAAAATGGATTTTTTACAATTTTACTGTATTTTTCTTTAGTTTTTATAGCTTCTTCTTTGATATAAATTTCAGCTCTAGAATTGTTTAAAATAAGAACTTTATCAATATCATTGTCATTTAATATTTCATTAAAAGCAATAGAAGATAAATCTTTTCCTTCGGTAAACCCACTAGATCTACCAAAAAGAGTCATTCCTACTAAGAATAAAATTAATATTATATAAATCCAGTTCGAGCCCAGATTAAAGTTTGAAGTGTTTTTTTTCTTTTCGCTCATAAGTGTAGGTGAAAAATTATAGAATTATGCGGGGTTAATCTCGGTAATTTTAGCATCCCCCCAAAGACTTTCTATGTCGTAATAATCTCTAACGTGTTTCTGGAAAATATGAACAACAACATTAACATAATCCATTAAAACCCATTCTGAGTTTCCTTGACCTTCAACATTAAAAGGTTTGTCTTTGAGTTCTTTACTAACTACTTTTTGTACCGAACCTGATATAGCATTTACTTGAGTATTAGAATTTCCTGTGCAAATTACAAAATAATCACATACTGTATTCTCGATATCTCTTAAGTCTAGTAACTGTATATCTTCTCCTTTTACATCGTCTATCCCTTTGATTATTGTAGCGATTAAATCGTCTGTACTTGCTTGAGTTTTTGTCATTAAATATTTTTAATTTTTAGCAAAGTTATTACTTTTTTGTGACTAATTTACGTATTATTGAAACGAGTTCACTATTATTAATTGTGTATGAATATAATCAAACTTGATGCCACTGAATCTACCAACTCTTTTTTGAAAGAATTGTCAGTAAATTCAAATCTTTCAAACTATACAGTTGTTATAACAGATAAACAAACTTTAGGTAGGGGGCAAATGAATACCAAATGGATTTCTGAGCCATATAAAAATCTATTATGTAGTGTGTATATTACATTTTCAGACTTCCCAATTCATAAACAAGTATATCTTAATTTTGCTATTGCAATAGCAATACATGAAGCTTTATCTAGTTTTAAACTGCCAAATTTAGATATTAAATGGCCAAACGACATTCTGTCAGGGAAGAAGAAGGTTTGCGGTATTTTGATTGAAAATATTCTGAAAGGAAATATGATAGATGCTTCAATTGTAGGGATTGGTATAAATGTCAATCAAGAAAATTACCCTAAAGAAATCCCTAATGCTACTTCAATAAAAAATATTATCGGAAAATCAATTAAAGTAGATGAAGTTTTAAATAGGGTTGTAAGAAAAATTGAAGATAAAATTCATTTACTAATAACGAAGCAGTACGGTATTTTAAAGAAAGAGTATCATAATGTTTTACATAAAAAAAACATCCCTAGCATGTTTAAAGATGATAAAGATGTTGTTTTTATGGGTAAAATATTAGAAGTTGATACCTCTAATGGAAAACTTTTAATTGAACTTGTAGATGAAACTATAAGATCTTTCCATCTTAAAGAGGTTTCAATAATACAATAATTATAGTTTTTCTAAATTTTCTGTAAGTGTATTAATGAAGTTGGTTAAAGGTTTTTTAACCATCATAGCCATCATAGGGTTAAAACTACTTTCAAATTTTAACTGAACGTTACTTTCATTATCAGATACTTCTTGTATGTCGGCAGATAATGTAAAAGGTAATTTACTACTAGCAGCACCTAAAGTAACATTTGAATATTCAGTTTTTTCTTTCATTACTAATCTAATCTCAGGCATTCCTTTTAAACCAAAAATAAAAGATTCACCGTCTACTTCAAACTTTTCAGTATTCTCTGGCATTAAAACTTTAAAGTTTTCTAACTGAATTAAAAATTCGTATAAATCTTTTTGTGATTTATTTACATTAACGTTATTTCCTTCAATATTCATTTTTTATGGTAGATTTAAATGATCAATATATAATTATTGTTCCCATTCACTTGGATTTAATCTCCAATTTTCTAGGGTTTGTAATTCTTGTTGAGTAATGTAGTTGCTATCCAAAGCTTGTTCTAATAAGCTTTCATAATTACTAAGTGTACAGAAATCTAAATTATGTTTATTAAAGGTCTCTTCAGCAATAGAAAATCCATAAGAAAATATAGCAACCATACCTTTAACAGTAGCATTAGCTTCTTTTAAAGCTTTTATTGCATTTAAACTACTTTTTCCTGTGCTTATTAAATCTTCTACAACAACAACATTTTGTCCGCTTTCTAAAAAACCTTCAATTTGATTTTTACGACCGTGTTTTTTCGGTTCTGGTCTAACATAAACAAAAGGAACACCTAATTCTTGAGCAACTAATACTCCAATAGCAATTGCTCCAGTTGCCACACCTGCAATTACATCTGGTTTACCGTACTTTTCTTCAACTAGTTTGGCTATTTTTTCTTTTAAAAAATTTCTAACAGATGGAAAAGAAAGCGTTACTCTATTATCACAATAAATAGGAGATTTCCAACCAGAAGCCCATGTAAAAGGCTCGTTTGGACTTAGTTTAATAGCTTTTATTTGCAAAAGAAGTTCAGCAGTTTTTTTTGCAGTATCTTTGTTTAAAATCATAGCGCAAATGTATAAAGTTTTTGTGAATGATCGGCCTATAATATTTACTTCTTCTCTAAAAAATGAAGAAAATTATTCTTTATTAAAAATCAAAGATATTGTTATAAGTAATATTATAAAACAGGTAAAAACAGGTAAGTTAAAAGGAATATACCTATACTCTGAAAATTTAGAAAGAGATTGGGAACAATTCTGTGATAGTTATAATATGATTAATGCAGGAGGGGGGCTCGTATATAACGATAATAATGAATTGTTATTTATTTATCGGGCAAGAAAATGGGATTTACCTAAAGGACGAGTTCATGGAAATGAAGATGTAAAAGAAACAGCTATAAGAGAAGTAGAAGAAGAATGTGGAATAAGTGATGTAGAGATTAAAAAATTTTTATTAAACACTTATCATTTTTATTATCACGAAAGAAAACTAAGGTTAAAGAAAATTTATTGGTATTTAATGTATTCTAATTATTCAGGTAAACTAACACCTTTATTTGAAGAAGGAATCAAAAAAGTTAAATTTAAAAACTCTACTCAAGTAAAAGCGGCTTTGCAGAATACATATGCCAATGTTAGAAGTGTTCTAGACAAACACTACAAACTTCAAAACTAAATACTGTCATACTGTCATTTGAATTTGCTAATTACTGTCAAAACAATAGATTTTTTCTAATGGCATAACCTTTGACTATTTCTACTCGTAAAATTTAGATTAAAAATAAAATCGATTATAAAGTTATGAGTAAAATTATAGGAATAGATTTAGGTACTACCAACTCATGCGTTTCTGTAATGGAAGGAAATGAGCCAGTAGTAATTCCTAATTCAGAAGGAAAAAGGACTACACCTTCAGTTGTTGCTTTCGTAGAAGGAGGAGAGCGTAAGGTTGGTGACCCAGCAAAACGTCAGGCAGTAACTAACCCAACTAAAACGGTTTATTCTATTAAACGTTTTATGGGAAATAAATATTCTGAAAGTTTACAAGAAGCAGAAAGAGTGCCTTACGAAGTTGTAAAAGGAGATAATGATACACCTCGTGTAAAAATTGACGATCGTTTATATACACCACAAGAAATTTCGGCGATGGTGTTACAAAAGATGAAGAAAACAGCTGAAGATTACTTAGGTCAAGATGTTGCCGAAGCTGTAATTACTGTTCCAGCTTACTTTAACGATGCTCAGCGTCAAGCAACAAAAGAAGCAGGAGAAATTGCTGGATTAAAAGTTCGTCGTATTATTAACGAACCTACGGCTGCTGCTTTAGCTTATGGTTTAGATAAAGCTGACTCTGATAAAAAAATTGTCGTTTTTGACTTTGGTGGAGGTACACATGATGTTTCTATTTTAGAATTAGGAGATGGAGTATTTGAAGTGTTAGCTACTGATGGTGATACTCACTTAGGAGGTGATGATGTTGATGAAAAAATCATTAACTGGTTAGCAGAGGAATTTAAAGCTGAAGAGAATATGGATTTACGAAAGGATCCTATGGCTTTGCAGCGTTTAAAAGAAGCTTCTGAAAAGGCAAAAATAGAATTATCTAGTACTACATCTACAGAGATCAACTTACCATATATCACAGCTACTGCAAGTGGACCTAAACACTTAGTTCGTACATTAAGTAGAGCAAAATTTGAGCAGTTAATCGACGATTTAGTAAAGAGAACTATAGAGCCATGTCAAACTGCTTTAAGAAATGCAGATTTAAGTACTTCTGATATTGATGAAGTAATCTTAGTAGGAGGTTCTACTCGTATTCCTGCTATTCAAGAAGCTGTTGAGAAATTCTTCGGAAAAGCTCCAAGTAAGGGAGTAAATCCAGATGAGGTAGTTTCTTTAGGAGCTGCAATTCAAGGAGGAGTTTTAACAGGAGATGTAAAAGATGTATTATTATTAGACGTTACACCTTTATCATTAGGAATTGAAACAATGGGTAATGTATTCACGAAGTTAATTGAAGCGAATACAACTATTCCAACTAAGAAATCACAAGTATTTTCTACAGCTGTAGATAATCAACCTTCTGTAGATATTCATGTATTACAAGGAGAGAGAGCAATGGCAGCTGATAATAAAACAATTGGACGTTTCCAATTAGCTGATATTCCTCCAGCACCAAGAGGAGTTCCTCAAATCGAAGTAACATTTGATATTGATGCGAATGGAATTATTAATGTTTCTGCTGCTGATAAAGCTACTGGAAAAAAGCAAGATATTCGTATTGAAGCTTCTTCTGGATTAACTGATGAAGAAATCCAAAAAATGAAAGCTGATGCTGAAGCAAATGCAGAAGCAGATGCTAAAGCTAAAGAAACTGCAGATAAAATTAACGGAGCAGACTCTATGATTTTCCAAACAGAAAAGCAATTAAAAGAGTTTGGTGATAAGTTATCAGCAGATAAAAAAGCTCCAATTGAGTCAGCTTTAGAAGAGTTGAAGAAAGCTCATGAGAGTAAAGATTTAGCACAAATTGATGCTGCTATGGAGAAAATTAATGAAGCATGGAAAGTTGCATCTGAAGAAATGTATGCTGCACAGCAACAAGCTGGTGGGGCTGCAGGCGGACCTCAAGCTGATGCTGGAGCAAATGCACAAGCAGACAGCAATGATAATGTAGAAGATGTAGATTTTGAAGAGGTGAAGTAATTCACAATACCTTAATAAATTTAAAAGCCAGGTTTACAAAAGTAAATCTGGCTTTTTTGTTATGGAAATTTTTTGATTCAATTTGGAAGTGAATAAGGGAGAATATTTTTTTATTGAATTCAGTTTATTTATTTTGTGTCAACACAAAATGATGTAATGCATACTTCAAAAAAGATATTAAATCTGTTGCTCTTACTTTTTTCTGTTGTTGTTATTGCTCAATATCCAGTATTTACTCAGCTTACAGAGAAGAGTGGTTTACCAGATGTAGAGTTTTATGATGTTGTAGAAGACAGAGAAGGTTTTATATGGTTAGCTGCTGATAAAGGTTTGTTTCGATATGACGGTAAAGAATTTAAAAATTATTCACACCCAGATAAAAGAGGGTTATCGGTATTTGGACTAAAGTTAGATTCTCAAGGGAAGGTATGGTGTAATAATGTATCTGGGCAATTTTTTTATGTAAATAAAGATAAATTAATACTATTTAAAGATTTAAAAGAAGAAACAAAAGGGAAACTTACTAATTTTATTTTCTATAAAAATAAGTTAATTGTATATAATTATAGGGGGATAATATTTGTTAATATTAATAATCCTATGAAAATGAAAATTAAAGCATATGATGACTTGGTAAGGTCTGTTTATGTTGATCATGATAGTTTATTTTACCATTTAGGGAAAAATAAATTTTATTCTAAAGATGCAGAAAACTTTTCAATAGTTAAAGAATATGAAAATGAATTATACTCCGAATTTCCATATATGTCTTGGTATTACTTGTCTTTTAAAGAAGAAAAATTTTTTCTAGGAGTAGAAAAGTTAGGAGGTAAAGTTGATAAGACAAATAATAGAGTATTAGTTGTAGAAAATGATCGCTTTATAAATGTAAACTTACCTGATATTATTAAATATACACCTATTATAAATTATTACAAATATCAGAATTTGTTATGGTTAGCTACCGAAAATGGAGTTTTTTCTTGCGAATATAAAGATAGAAAAATTACTATAAAACAGCATTTTTTAAAAGGACAAGAAGTATCAAAAATTATAAAAGATCGTAATGATAATTATTGGTATACTACATTAAATAATGGAATTTTTATAGTACCAAATATTTTTCTTAGAGAGTTCGATTTAGAAACTGAAGAGAAAAATATTACAGCTATAATTAAAATAGATGAAAACAAAATTCTTATAGGATCTTATGATGGAGAGCTTCTTTTAATAGATATAAAAAATAATAAAAAAAGTAAGATTAATTCACCATTTAAAGAAAAGATTTTTGGATTAGTAATGTTTAATGATAAAAAGGTAATTGTAAGTTACAAAGCACATACAGTTCTTTTAGATATAGAAAACTTCACAAGTCAAGATATAACTAATAACCTATTTGCTGGAGTTAAAGATTTTTCACTTATAGAAAATAATAAATTGTTAATTGCTTTATATAATGGAGCAATAGAATTAAATTTTAAAGGAGAAAAACAAACTGTTAGAACTCTAGGTAATATAAGATCATACACTACTTTTTATAGTGAAAAATATAATAATAAGTATGTAGGTTATGTTGATGGAGTAAGAATGTATGATGAAAATTTTACTGAAAGCGAAATTTTACATAACGAAAGAAATGTGTTTGCTGTAGATATTGATGAAACAGCAAATGGTATTGTATGGTTATCTACTTTCAAAAATGGAATTTATGGATTAGATAAAGACAGTGTAATAATTAATTATAATACAGGTAATGGATTGTTGTCTGATTTAACAAGAGAGATAAAAGGAGATGGAGATAATTTATGGATTTCTACTAATAAAGGGATACAGGTGTTAAATACAAAAACAAATGAAATAAAAAATTTAACTAGAAAAGATGGAATTAATTCATATAATATTTCAGATATTATTACTTTGAATGATGAATTGATTTTTAGTTCAAATAAAGGGGTTTTTGTATTAGATAAAGAAAAAATTTTCAAAAGAAAAAGTATATTAAATTTTTACTTTACAGATATACTTATTAATAATGAAAAAGTTGCTAAAAAGAAAGTTTATAAATTACGTTATGACGAAAATAAGTTACAATTTAACTTTCATTGTAATGGTTTTTTAGCTCAAGAAAACGTTAAATATTCTTATAAACTTTCAACATCAAAAAATAAAGAAAATTGGAATAAATTAGATAAAAACATTAATCAAATTACATTTAATAGTTTAGCTGCAGGAGATTATGTTTTTACTCTTAAAGCTACAGATTTAAATGATGATAATCAGGAGTTTGAAAGAGTAATTAAATTTACTATTGCTTTGCCGTTTTATAAAGAATGGTGGTTTGTAATTTCTGTTTTTTTATTAGGTGTTTTGTTTATTTGGTATCGTTTTAATATTCGTCTTAAAAGAGTTAATACCAGGCAAGAAGTAGCTTTAGAGAAAGCACGATTACAGAAAGAATTGGTTTCTACAAAATTAGAAACACTACGTTCTCAAATGAATCCACATTTTACATTCAATGCGTTAAATTCAATACAAAATTTAATTTTAAAGAATGATAAACAAGAGGCGTATAACTATTTAACAAAGTTTTCATCTTTAATTCGTGAAAACCTACATTTAAGTACACAAAATTTTGTTGTTTTTGAACAAGAGTTGTCTCTAATTAATCGATATTTAGAATTAGAAAAACTTAGATTTAAAGATAATTTTATATATCAAATTATACTTGGTGAAGATGTTGAAGAGGTTAAAATACCTACTATGATTATTCAACCTTATGTAGAAAATGCAATAAAGCATGGTTTACTTCATAAAAAAGAAGGGGTTAAAAGAATAAAAATAGAGTTTTACATTAGTGAAGGCGTTTTGGTCAGTAAAATTTATGATAACGGAATTGGTATAAAAAGATCAAAAGAAATTCAAAAAGCAAATGGAGTGAAAAGAAAATCATTTTCAACAAAATCAATTCAAGAACGATTACTATTCCTCAGAGATTACTACAAAACTGATATTGGAGTAGAGTATCCAGAAGTTAAAGAAGGTACTATGGTTGTTATTAAAATTCCATATTTATCTTAATTTATTTCAAATTCTAGCTGTTCGGAAGCTTTTTTATATTGTTAAGAAAGTAAATTTTCTAACTCTCATATTTATGTTAGTATTTGTAGAGTTAAATGAAAAGATTTCTAGAAAGATATATTTACAATCAAGATTTAGCGCTACAAGGATTAGAAGCAAAAAGAATTACAATTCTAAATTTTTGCTGCTTAATGATGGGGTTTGATATTTTGTTTTTTTCAATTAAACGATTTTTTGAAAAAACACTAACATCTGAGATAGCATATTTTTATACTGCTTTTTTAATATTGTTTATTATCGTTTATACATTACAAAAAACAAGATATTATATAACAGCTAAAGTATTGTTTTTGTGTTCTTATATTATAGCAGTTGTAGGTTTAACTCATATTTTATTTGAATATGAAAATACAGAATATAATTACTTAGCACTTCCAATTTTAGCTTTGTTCTTTTTTGATAAAAAATGGGTGCATTATGTAACTTTACTAATATCAGTTGGTTTGTTTTTTATACCTTATTATGTGACAAAAAAAAGAAATATAGAGAACTTCGTTCCGGAAGAAAAGATATTCTTATTTGTGATTTTATTTCTAGTAGTGAATTTTTTTAAAAATTTAAATGATTCAAACGAGGAGAAACTAAAAAAAGCTTATGTTGAATTAGAAGAAAAAAGGAAAAATGAATTTGCTCATTTACAATTGAAATCGTTAAAAGCACAGATGAATCCACATTTTATGTTTAACGCGATGAATTCAATTCAAAATTTAGTATTGAAAGGAGATAAACATAAAGCTTACGATTATTTAACCAAGTTTGCTGCTTTAATAAGAGAAAACTTAAACATGAGTGAGAAAAGTTTTATTTTCTTTGATGAAGAATTACTTTTATTAGAGAAATATTTAGAATTAGAGAAGCTCAGATTTCGTACAAACTTTGAATACAGCATAAATGGGGGAGAAAACTTATATAATATTAAAATTCCTTCTATGATAATTCAGCCATTTGTAGAAAATGCAATAAAACACGGGTTGTTACATAAAACAGAAGGAGTAAAAAAAATAATTTTAAAGTTTGAATTAAAAGAAGTTCTACATTGTACTATTATTGATAATGGTGTTGGTGTTTCAGAGTCAGAAAGAATAAAGCAAAGAAATGGAGAAAAATCTACTTCATTATCTACTAAATTGATAGAGGAAAGATTAATGTTGTTAAAAGATTATTATAAATTGAATATTGGTTTTAACTATGAAAAAGTAAAAGAAGGAACAAAAGTAATTATTAAAATATCTTTTATAAATGAAAATGAATAAATTAAAAGCAATATTGGTAGACGACGAATTAAACGCTAGAGAAAATTTAAGATATTTATTAGGGGATTTTTGTAGAGAAGTTGAAATAGTTGGAGAAGCTTCAAATATTGATGATGCAGTTATTCTAATAGAAAAAGAAATTCCAGATTTAGTGTTTTTAGATATAGAAATGCCAGAGAAAAATGGTTTTCAAATCTTTAATGAGTTCGAGGAAATTAATTTTCAAGTTATTTTCATAACAGCTTACGATCAATACGCGATAAAAGCTTTTCAAGTAGCTGCAATAGATTATTTATTGAAACCTGTTGAGGTAAGCTTGTTACAAAATGCTGTAAAAAAAGCGGAAAAATTTATAAAACAAAAAAAATCTGATACTAGAATTTCAGTATTAAAAGAAAACAAAAAAAAGTTAAAGAAAATAGCAATTCCCTATAAAAACGATTATGCAATTATCGATACAAAAGATATTATTTGTATTCAAGCAGATCGAATGTATTCTATAATTTATACAATTCAAAATAAAGAATATATAGCATCAAAAAAATTGAATTACTACGAGAATTTATTTGAAAATGAAGTTTCTTTTACAAGAGTTCATCGATCTTGGATTGTAAATACAGATCATGTAATTATTTATTCAAAAAGAGAACGACAATTAAAGTTAAGCCTAGAGAAATTAATACCAGTAAGTAAAGGTTATAAAGAATCTTTTGAAGCTTCTTTTACTTCGTAAATTAACTTTGGAAATAAAAAATGTTCATTCGGAAATAAAAAGCTAATCCTTTAAAAACAGGAGTGTTTTTTTGTGTCATAAATTATATAATCATAAAAGTTATGCTTAAAAAAATACTTTTAATAGTAGTCATGCTACTTTGTGTCGGACTGAGGGCGCAAACAAGAGTTTATAGTGGTTTCCCAGCAGGTAGGGGAATTGCTGTAATAAATGATAATGCGTACACAATGGTTGGCTCAGAGCTAAAAAGTGTATCACTTACCCAAGCAAATCCAACGGAACAAGTTGTGTCTAGTGGTTATGATAATAGACCAGCTAATAGTATAGCGTTTCAAGGAACAATGCTATATAGGGAAGGAAATGCTTTCATTATACCAGGAGGTGGAGTACAAAAATTTGCTTATGCATATCCAAGTGGTTCAAAATCTATCACTGCAATTAATGGGCTTACCGCAAATGTATTGTTTGTTTACAACGGAGGTCTTTATTTTTTATCAAAAAGAGGTTCGTTTTCTAATATAGAAATTAAAAGATACACAGGAGGAACAAATACAACTGTAGTTGCAACTTTACCTACTGCTTGGAATAGCGTTTATGATGCTGTGGTTGTTGGGGATAATTTATATTATACGTCATATTCAGAAGGAAGAATTTATAGAGTTGATTTATCTGCTAGTTCTCCTAGTGCGCAAGTATTCAAATCTGGTTTATCAGAACCTTGGGGAATAAGACATGCACAAGGATATCTTTATTTTATTGATGCAGGTTTAAATGGTGGAATTAGAAGAATTTCAGTAAATGGAGGAAGTGTTCAAAACGTAGGAGGAACAATCCCTTACGGAAGAACATTAGATATTATTGATCAAGATATATATGTTTTATCACCTGCTTCTGTAGCAAACGGAGGTGGAGTTTATAAGTATACTGATCCCAACATTGTTCCTGTATGTAAAGCACCAACAGCTCCTCAGGTAAGTTTTGTAGATGAAACTACTGCAGATGTAAGTTGGACGGCTCCAGCGAATTCAGTAGATTCATACGAGTTAACATATGTAGAAACTGGACAGTCAATTAGTAGTGGTACAACTATTCAAAATATCTCAGGAACTTCGGTACAGATTAATAATTTTGTTCCAGGAACTAGCTATGATATTTATATTAAAACAAATTGTACAGGTGCATTAACAGCAACGTCGGATAATGTTAAAGTGGTTTATGTTGCAAAATCTTGTAATAAGCCTAATAATCTTAGAGGAATATTAACTGGAGCAACAACAGCTGACATAACATGGGATCCAGTTGCAGAATTTGTTGATTCGTATGAGTTGACATATGTTGATGCTGGACAACCTATAAGTTCAGGAACAACAATTCAAAATATTTCTGGAACAACTACATCTTTAACAGGATTAGTAAATGGTCAAGAATATGATGTCTATGTAAGAACAAACTGTGATAACAGATTTAGTGCCCCTTCTGAATACCAAAAAATAACTTATACTCAAACTACACGTGTGTATGTAAGTCAATTTGCTACAGGAAGTAATACAGGAGGGTCATGGGCAAATGCTTACACAAGTTTAGAAACTGCATTAGCAAATAATTTAAATGGTAAAACAGAAGTTTGGATAGCAAGAGGAACATATACGCCTTCATCAAATAATAGAAACGCAAGATTTGAATTTAATGTTGATGGATTATTAATCTATGGTGGTTTTGCTGGAAATGAAACAAACTTAAATCAAAGAGATTATTTAAGTAATAAAACAATCTTAAGTGGAGATTTGTTGAGAAATGATGATGCCAATGTCACTTTTAATAATACTACAAGAAGTGATAATAGCTTAAGAGTTATTAATGTTGCTGGAAACAATATAGTCATTGATGGAATTACAATTTCTGGTGGTTATGCAGATGCAACTTCTGGAGATGGTAGATTTGGAGCAGGGTTATCTCTGAGTCCTAATATAAGTAACTTCACAATTAAAAACACAACAGTTAAGGATAATGTTGCTTATTGGGCGGCAGGATTAAATTTATCAGCAGATAAATCAGGATCGGTAGTTATATCAGTAGATGCTTGTGTTTTTGATAATAATTTAAGTTCTAATTCAGGCACAGCAATGTATGTTATTCCAAGAGAAGGAACTAATGCAACCTATTTTATATTAACAAATTCATTATTTAAAAATAACAGAACGACAGATGATGGTTCTAGAAAAGCTAAAGGAGGAATGGTTTGGGTTAGAGCATATTATACGGGAACTATAATTTCTACGAACATTATAAATAATACATTTGTTAATAATCTTAATGAAGGAACAGATGCAAATTCAGATTTTGCAACAGTTGCTCTAAGTAGAAATACAGGTAGTTATGGAAATAGTTTTGTAGCAAATAATATTTTCTGGGGAAATAAAAACAATAATGGAAATGTGGCTTTAGCTGTTGGAAAAGGAGGAGGGACTAATTTTACTAATAATTTAGCAGCCTTGAACAGTATAGATGAGGATAATTTTTCTAACATTTCATTTTTAGCTTCAAATACGAGTAATAGTGACCCTTTGTTTACTGATGCGGCTAATGGAGATTTTACAATACAAACCAATTCGCCAGCAAAAGATACTGGTGACAATAGTAGAATACCTTCTGGCATATCAACTGATTTATTTGGTAATCAACGAATATTTAATACTACTGTTGATATGGGAGCGTATGAATTCGGACCAGCTGCTCCAGTGATAAAAAAGGCATTAAATGTAACTGCTACCAATGGTTCGGTAACTATAAGTCCTAGTTCGGCAGATGGACTTTATGTAGATGGAACATCAGTTGAATTAACAGCTACACCAGCTGCAGGTTATCAATTCGATGGATGGAGTGGAGATGCGACAGGAACTACAAATCCATTAACTATTGTCATGGATGCTGATAAAACAGTTACAGCAATGTTTAGTAAAATTCAACGTACCTTAACTATTAATGCTACAAATGGTTGGGTTAGTAAAAATCCAAATCCACCAGGCGGAGCTTACGATGATGGAACTTCAGTTGTATTGACAGCTATACCTGATTCAGGATATCAATTTGATGGATGGAGCGGCGATGCTACAGGGACAACAAATCCATTAACAGTTGTAATGGATGCTGATAAAACAGTTACAGCAATGTTTAGTCCTATTCAACGTACATTAACTATAAATGCTACAAATGGTTCGGTTAGTACAAATCCAAATTCAACAGGAGGAACTTACGATGATGGAACTTCCGTTGTATTAACAGCTACACCAGCTGCAGGTTATCAATTCGATGGATGGAGTGGCGATGCTACAGGGACAACAAATCCGTTAACTATTGTCATGGATGCTGATAAAACAGTTACGGCAATGTTTAGTAAAATTCAACATACCTTAACTATCAATGCTACAAATGGTTCGGTAAGTACAAACCCAAATTCAACAGGAGGGACTTACGATGATGGAACTTCCGTTGAATTAACAGCTACACCAGCTACAGGTTATCAATTTGATGGTTGGAGTGGTGATGCAACGGGAACAACAAATCCGTTAACTATTGTCATGGATGCTGATAAAACAGTTACAGCAATGTTCAGTAAAATTCAACGAACATTAACTATAAATGCTACAAATGGCTCTGTGAGTACAAATCCAAATCCAACTGGAGGAAAGTATGATGATGGTACTTCGGTTACTTTGATAGCTACACCAGCTGCAGGTTATCAATTTGATGGATGGAGTGGTGATGCAACAGGAACTACAAATCCATTAACAATTACAATGAATGCAGATAAAACAATTACTGCAATGTTTAGTGCAGTTACAGCTAGTGTTGTTGATGAAGAATTCGATAAAGAAGTAAAAATTTATCCAGTACCAACTTCAGATATTTTAAATATTGAAGTAACAACAGGTTACGATATAAAGAAAGTTGTTTTATATAGTATAGTGGGGAAAAAGGTGTTAGAAACAAAAGAGAGAAAGATGAATCTATCTAGTTTAGTGAACGGAATTTATATACTTAAAGTGACAAATTCAGAGGGACGTGTAGCTTCTAGAAGGATTATTAAAAGGTAATGATGAATAAAATCGAAAAATATAAACTAGAAATACTATTGTTATTAATGTACTCCTTGGTGTTTTTTATCATATTTTCAATATTCTAATTGCTCAAGCCTGGAAAGTAAAATCAAAACTTTTCAGGCTTTTTTATTTATACTGATAAATGTTTTAGGTTTGTGTTTAAATTGATGTAGTAATTTATGCGTAAGTACGATAAAACTAATTTTTTTAAGCACACATATTGTCAATTTGAATACAAAGAATTAAGTGTTTTACAAGAAGAAAATATTCATTTTAAGAGTAAATCGGGAAGTTCTTATGTATACACTGAGAATGGTGTATATAGATATTCAAATCACTGGGGAAGAGTAGCAAATTGTCGATGGAAATTAAATGGTATTACTAAATATCAGAATCAGAATTATTATGTGGGATATGCAAAATGGACTGATTTTTATAGCTTAACTTCAGAAGCAAAACTATTTGGATTAAAAATTGATTTTGAAACTAAAAAAGTAGAAGTATACAAACCTGAAAGAAAAGATCAGTTATTTAATTTAACTGTTGTTTTTAAAAAGAAAAAGGAAGTAGAAGAGGTGTTTAAAAATACCAAATGGATGCAATATCATGAAGAAGAAGTTGAGGTTTTACAAGAGAAAATCATAAAACAAATATTAACATCTAATAAATCACTTCGAGAAATTAAATTAGAATTATCCTAACTTGAAATTCAATGAAATTTTATCAACAAGAAATTAGTTTACCTGCTTTTGAAAGAGGTTATCATTTAATTACAGATATCGTAATTAATGAAATACCTGAGTTAAAAGAAATCAAAATAGGACAGTTGCAAGTATTTATAAAACATACTTCTGCCAGTTTAACGATTAATGAAAATGCAGATTCAACAGTTCGTATGGATTTCGAAACGCATATCAATAAAATGATTCCTGAAAATATGCCATATTACAAGCACGATTACGAAGGAGCTGATGATATGCCAGCACATATAAAAAGCTCGATGTTAGGTTGTCAAGTACAGATTCCAATTACAAATGGAAAATTAAATTTAGGAACTTGGCAAGGAATTTATTTGGGTGAACATCGAAATTATGGTGGACGTAGAAAATTGGTGTTAACAGTTTTTGGTAGTTAACATTTTAACTCTATGTCAGTTCTATTAGAGTTGAAAACTTCTTTATGTTAAAATATAATTTTTTTAGTTACCGGTTGTGAATAAACATATAATAGCGTCAATCTGAACTTGTTTCAGATTCTCATCTTACATATGTTGTTTATTATTAGAGTTAGATTCTGAAATATTGAGTTAAATTCGGAATGAATTAATAATGAGGTTTCTAGTACTTTTCCTCCCTCCAATGTTGATCATTCAATGTTAAGTAATGAATAGCAATTAATAATTTAGATTTGATATCTTCAATTTGAAAAGCTTCATAATTCATAATCACTTGACTAATCATTGTTGGTCCAAAATCTGAAGCAATATTAAAGTTATTTACATAATCTTTAACTGCTTTATTTTCTTTACCATATTTATTCAAAAAACGAATATGCCTAATCAGTTATCAGGCTTATTAATTCTTCTGCTTTTTCAAATTTAAAATCGATGATTTGAAATTTATCATTAAAGATAATTTTAGAAGGGAAACTATTTACTTGATAATTAATTTGAACTTGGGAATTTGGTCCAGCATACAAGTTAATCCAGTTAATTTTATCCATTGAACTACTTTTTTTCCAAGCACTAGGATCTAAATCAACATTTACTCCGATTATTTCTATCTTGTTTTCTTTAAGTGTATTATAAATTGTATTCCCTTCTTGATTAAATTTTCTACAAGGAGAGCAACCAGTCCACCAAAAATTGAGTACAGTATACTTATTTTTTTTGATAATTTTTTTTAATTCTACTTGTTTATTCTGAAGGTCAACTAGAGTAAAATTTGAATATTTTAAGCTTTTTGTATTATCAAATAAAGATTTTAATATAAAATTAAATTCCTTGTAAACATTAGAATTTAGTAATTTACTATCTGTTTTTTCTAAGATTTTCTTCAGTTTTAATTCATCTTCTCTTGAAAAATAATCTGGATCAAAAGGAGGGAAGTTTCCTTGTAAATACAAACTAAGAAATTTCAAATATGCAATAGATTTTGTAGTCTGATAAACATTGTCAAATTTTTCAAAGAAAATCTTTTTTTCTATTGGATATACATTTTTATGCATACTATCTTTTTTCTTTTCATAATCGTTGATAAAGGAGAAATGATCAGTGAGTGTTGGTTTTTTAAAAAACTCATTGTAATAAAGCATGGTATTATTTCCTTGTGAAGCCTTAATTTTAACAATATCTTTAAAAATATCTGATGTTGATTTAATTATATCAAAAGATATTTTTGTTTTTCCGGGTTCTAAAAATACAGGGATAAATAAGTAATTAGTTTTATTAGCGTCTAAATCATGTTTAAACCTAATTTCTCCATATTGAATTACTCTAGAACTTCCAGTAAATGAAAATTTTCCATTTTTAATTTTTGTATTAATCTGGTTTTGAGTTGAGTCGTTTGGGATTAATAAGGTTAACTCTAGATTGTTACCATTTTCTACTTCTCCTTCTATTTTAAATTCAAATTGATCTTTTTCTTTTTTCTGACATGAGATTCCTGATAATAAGACCAATAAGAGTATAATTTTTTTCATCATTTTTAAATTAAAAACCTCATTTAATAACTGTATAAATGAGGTTTGTATATGTTTTAACTCTTCTCCAATCCTTTTTGTAAAGCTTCTTTAATTCCTTCTAAATTCTCAGAGAACGCCATCATCTGACTTAAAATTTGAGCCATTTCATTTTTATCTCCAAAACCTTTCAGTTTATTATTTTTCAAAAAGATTTCTTTAATGCTCGTCCATCTTGTTAACTCTTCATCAGAAAGTTGATCGATTAACTCTTTATACTTTAAAAGGTTTCCTTCTGCAGCAGAAGTCAAGGTCTGTGATTCACTTTCATAATGCGATAATAACAAGCGTTGTAATTCGCTATCATTCATAATAGGAACCACTTTTGCCACCAGTTTATTCATATCACGATACGATCCTTGTAATTTAAAAGAAGGTTCTGTTCGGTATTGATCTTCCATGGCAGCCGATTGAATATAAGCCTGATTTACCTTTAAAACGGTGTCTCTAACTGTAATTACTTTTTCTAAAACAGAAGTGTAATCCTGAATTTCTTGTTTGGTATGATTTCCTTTTAAATCAACATCAGCGGTATTATTTTCCACTTTATCAATTAAAGCATACACATCTTCGAAATATTTACTACTCAATTGGTGTAAAACAGGATTCGATGTTAATGAGTTTTCTATTAAACTCAACTTGAATAAATGCGCTGTGTCTCCAATAATATCTCCTAAATTGTAAATATCAGCACGGTTAGCTAACATGTCAGGAATCTGAAAACGATCTCCACTTTCTGTATATGGGTTACCAGCCATAATTACACAAAATTTCTTTCCACGTAAATCATACGTTTTTGATTTCCCGTTAAAAACCCCTTCGATCTTACGAGTTCCATCGGAAAGTGAAATAAACTTCTGTAAAAACTCTGGATTACAGTGCTGAATATCATCTAAATATAACATCACGTTATCACCCATTTCAAAAGCTAAATTCAGCTTTTTTAATTCTTCTCTAGATGCAGAATTGTTAGCGGACATAGGATCAACAGAAGTCACTTCATGTCCAATAGCCGGACCGTTAATTTTCATAAATACCAAACCTAAACGATTCGATATGTATTCCATTAAGGTAGTTTTACCATAACCAGGAGGAGAAATTAATAATAACATACCCATTCTATCAGTACGTTTATTGTCACCAACTGTTCCCAATTGTTTCGCTAAATTGTCTCCAATTAATGGGAAATATACCTGATCAATTAATTTATTTCTTACAAAAGATGATAAAACTCTCGGTTTAAATTCTTCTAGTTTTAAATCCTCTTTTAGTTGTTCAGTTACTTCTTGCTTAGCTTCTTTATATCTAATGAAATTCGGAACTTCTACAGTAGTGAATTGTGCTAAATTCGAAATGAAATCATGATAGTTAAAGACAAAAGTTCCTTCAGTAATTGTACTGTGATCTCCTCTTAAATCTTTTATTTCTTCTATCGGATGAACTGCTTTAACTTCAGAAGTTGATTCGTGTTCAAATAATAAAATAGCAACAATTTCATCTATATAATTTTGCTTTGAATTTTCTGCTGAAGACAAGAACGAACTTACCCATTGTTTTGTTAAATGAATTTTATCAGTATATTCATTTGATTTATCAACTCCGTTTCTGAATTTATGATAAGCATCTTGTTTCTTTAATGTTTTTACAAACTCATCTTTCAAACCAAACGCATCTGTACTAATTTGGAATGAATTATTTTGTTTCAATTCCTCGAAAAGATAATTTGCAATCTGCTCACTTTCTGATTCAGAAAACAATTTACTTTGCTGAGCGAATTCAGTGATTTTAGTACTTAAATTTTCAATAATAAAAGCAAATGAATCACTATTTGGAAAAACACTTAATACTTCACCAGAAGCTTTAATATTGGTGTTTAATAAAGTTTGAGCTTCTTCCGAAAGAGAATTCCAAAAGTATTGTGCGTAGGCTCTGGTGTTAGGAGAATAGGTGAGTAGTCCTAATTCATGATGTTTATGAACTAATGTGTGTAAAATCTGACTCGCATCACTATCATGAACTCCTTTTACATAACCTTCAGAATATAAATTACTACTTTCTTGTTGAACAACAGTTAATAATTCTTCTTGTGTTTTATTGATTAATTCAGTTTCTGGAATATTTTTGAAAATCTTGTACGCCAAATAAGCAGCACGATATATTTCGTTATTCTCAGAAACTAATTCTTGATTCCAATATTTTTTAGATTGTAATAAAATATCATTTTCAATAGTATCGTAAAAATCGGTACCTGTTAAGTGATAATATAATTCTTCGTTTTTATATACAATCGTTAAATCTAAAACTTGTTTGTTAACTCCGAATTTATGTTTACCAAGTTTAATAATATTTTCACCATCTTCGTATAACTCTTGCTTATCTTTAAGTTTACGAAGCGCATCTTCTTTAGCAACTTTTAATTTCGTTTCGATAGCTTCCGCTTTTCCGGCGTCGTCTAACTCACGTAACTGATTAATAATATCTCTAACTTTATTAATCATTAAATCCGCAGCAAAATATCCATTGATATCTTCAATAGTATCGAAACTTTGCGCTTTTTTCTCAACTCCTTTTAAAATACGTTCAGAAGCAGTTTGTAATGCCACTGCTTTCTTGTTACGTTTTTCAATAAGGTTGTTTTTACGTGTATCGAAAGCGGCATGAATTTCTTCACGTTTTTCTATAATTTGCGTAATAAACTCTTCAAAATCGGCAAATTTCCCTTCTAATTCTTCAAGCTGAATGGCAGTTTTTGTTAAAAATTCATCACACTTTTCAGGCGTAGTAGCCATGTCAATATAATTGATAATACTTTGATCAATTAATTTTAACTGTGCAACAAAATCTGCTTTAGCTTCGGAACTTCCTAGGCTTTTTATACTGTTTTTAATTCCTGCTTTTAATTGATTTAACGTTGCAAAAATTAAAGAGATATTGTCTATAATTTTCGTTGATTGCGAAGTGTCTTCTATTTCAAGATTAGAAACAATATCAATCAGCATTTCTAAATCAGCAGTAATTTGGTTGACTTCTTTTTCTAAAGCTTTCGCTTCAACTACTTTCTTAATTTCTGGTAACGAAGTTTCTTTTTCTGCGACACGTTTATGATACGGAGCTAATGCTTTATCGTTCAATAAAAACTGTACACAACGTTTAGAAATTAATGTGTTTTGCTCAGCAACTTGTTCTTCTAAAGCTTCTAAATGTTCTTTTTGAATATAGCGAACATCGTGTAAACTGATTACTTCGCCACGTAAGGTTCTTAATTGGCTTAATAATCCAACAAAATCATCAATAGATTTAAATGAAGTACTTTTTATTTTACTAAAAAGTTCATCTGATTTCTTGTTGATTGCTGTGGTTTCTTTTGAAGCTTGTTTTTTTAATTGAACTACTTTTTCAAACTCTTCAATTGCGGCATTTGCTGCTTCATTAATTTGAAGAATAGGTTCATTTAATTGGTGTGTATCTGCTTCTGGTAACCAATAATATGTATCGTTAATATCTTTGGATATTTTAGCAATATCATTATATAAACCAGTATAATTATCTTCTTTGTTTAAAAGATTGATTAATTCGTGACATTCTGCCATGGCACGAACAATATCTTTATTTCCAATTTTAAACAGTAAACTATCTGTATGTTGCGAAGGCATAAAATCTCCTTTTAAATATGGAGTTTGCCAAATTTGAACTACATGATGTTTGGTTTGCTCGTTTTCAGTTTTAAAATAACATAATTCACCGTTTTCAAGTAAGGTAAATCCGTTACAAATAATTGGAGTTTTAACTTCTTGCTCAATAATATTGTAAGACATTAAGACGTATAATCCACGAATTGTTGCGTAAAAAACATACAAGAAATCTTCACCGTTTGGTGAACTTACTTTCTTTTGAAATTTTACTTCTTTTACATCACTTTCGAAAATTTTATACTCTCCAGTTTGTAAATAATATCCGTTAGGGAAAATAATACCATGTCCGTCTGGTAATTGAACAGCTGTATCTTTAATACTTTCGATACGTTGTACTTCTTGTAGTTTATGATTGTACACGAAGTAACGAGGATCTTCCTGGAAAGGTTTGATTTCTAAAGTGATTAAGTTTCCTAAATCACCATAGCGAAACTGACCGTCATCTAAGGTTTGATCTATATGTTCAACAGGCTCAGAAAGAATTCCTTTTCCGTCGTCTGTATTGTCTTCAATTTTTATGGTTAAATCACCACCAATGGTTTCCACAAAAACTTTGTCAAGAACAGAAATGTGAGAATGCGTTCCATAGCGATGCATATCACGAGTTACTTCTTGCCATTTGAATTCATGTTGCGTAGGAAATTTGTATTCATGTTCACTACGATTATCTATATACTGAAGTTGATTATCGTTAATTAACCATTTAAAGGTTTTAATATCCTTTGTGTTTTCGCTTAATTGAAAAACCATGTGTAAATAGTTTCCAATGATGGCAAATTTTGAGAAAATGGTATTTCTATAGTATTTATATAAGTTGGTAAAATCACTGATGAAAGTTTCATCATGAATCATGTCTAAAGACTGTAAATGAAAATGATTTTCTTTAAACTCATAAATACTAAATACATCTGAAAGTTTAATATCTGTACGTAAACCAAAATGTACGTTATATCCAAAAATTGAAGTGTTTCCAAAAGAAACAATATCTCTTGCGATACAGTTATTTTCAGTGTTTATTCTATCGTTAGCAATTAATTTGGTTTCTATATTACCAAAAACATGTTTTCTTGCATCATTTAGCTTATGTAATCGATCTTGTAGTTCTTGCTTTTGTTTTTGCAATCTACCTTGAATGATTTCATATGTTCCTCCGTCTAATTGTTGATTGTTTTGGTTTTCCATGTATTTTTTTGTGTCAATTCTTTGATGTCACTTCGAGTGAAATTATTTGAGTGAAAAAGAAGAATAATTTAGTTTCGAGAAGTTTTCGTTAGTTGAATTAATCTCGATACGATTTTACTTCGTTATCACTTCGTAAAAATCACCTGAATCAACATTTTTGTTTTGAACTTTATTGTCACTTCGAGTGAAATTATTCGTAATGAAAAGGAGTATAATTTTTTATCGAGAAGTTTTCGTTAGTTGAATTGTTCTCGATACGATTTTACTTCGTTATCACTTCGTAAGAATCACTTGAATCAACATTTTTGTTTTGAACTTTATTGTCACTTCGAGTGAAATTATTTGAGTGAAAAAGAAGAATAATTTAGTTTCGAGAAGTTTTCGTTAGTTGAATTGTTCTCGATACGATTTTACTTCGTTATCACTTCGTAAGAATCACTTGAATCAACATTTTTGTTTTGAACTTTATTGTCGCTTCGAGTGAAATTATTCGTAATGAAAAGGAGTATAATTTTTTATCGAGAAGTTTTCGTTAGTTGAATTGTTCTCGATACGATTTTACTTCGTTATCACTTCGTAAAAATCACTCGAACTGACATTTGGTATTTTAATCAAATTTCTTTTTTGCTAAATTAGGTAGTAATTCATATTGATTATTTATTAAAGCTTCTTTTTTGGCTTTAGACCATTTCTTAATTTGTTTTTCTTTTTCTATTGCTATTTCAATATTCGTGAATTCACAATAGTAAACTAGTTGTATTGGTCTTCTAAAATAAGTATAACTACCTTTATGTAATCCTTTTTTATGTTCTAAAAGTCTTTGATTAAGATTTGAAGTTACTCCAGTGTAATATGTTTTATCAGAACATTGCAAAATATAAACATAGTAAACTGTCATAACTTTTTTGAACTTTTATTGTCACTTCGAGTGAAATTATTCGGAATGAAATGAAGAATAATTTTTTATCGAGAAGTTTTCGTTAGTTGAATTGTTCTCGATACAATTTTATTTCGTTATCACTCTATAAAATCACTCGAACTGACATTTATATTTTTATATTAAGACAACTTCTTGTCAGATAATCCTAATCCTTTAGCAAGGTTAAAAAGGTTACTGAATAATCCTTCTTCATCAGAAGTGTTAGCTCTATCTTTTAAGTCCATTAAAAGATTTGCTACAGTTAAGTTTTTGATGTCTTCAGAAGAGATTCCGTATTTGTTGGCGAAATCTTTTACTTTTTCTAATAAGTTTCCTTTAACATCATCACTACCTAAAATAGCATCTTTTACATCTTGAATATTATCACTATGTTGAACTAATCTATCGATTCCTTTAGCCTTAGTAATTTGTCCGATAATTTGATCGAAGAACATTGTTTCTCCACCAACGATATCAATATTGGCAGCTCTTAAAGCATCACCAATAACTTGTGCTTGTGCATCTGCGATATCTTTCTGGATTTGAATTTGAGCTAAGTCTACTTGCAATTCTTTCTCTAAGCGTAACTTGAACTCTTCGTGCTCTTTACCAACACCGTCTAATTTCTTCATTGCTTCAGCTTTCTCTTCGATACCAGCAGCATCTGCAATTGCTTTTTCTTTAATTACTTGCGCTTCAGCTAAACCTTCTTCTTTAATAGCTTCAGCTTTAGCTAAAATTCCAGCAGCTTCAGCTTTCGCTTTTTTCTCAATAATTGTAGCTTCTACTAATCCTTGACGTTCATTAGCATCTGCTTTTGCATGCATCACTTGTGCTTCAGACATACCAATTGTAGCTTCTTCTTTAGCTTTTGCTTCTGCTAATGTTTTACGAGCTTCTGCTTCTTTTTCACTTGCTTCTTTTTGAGCTTGAGCTTCAATATTAATTTCCTCAGCTTTTTGTTTAGCAGCTTCTTTTTGTGCTTCAGCTTCTTTAATAGTTTTAATTAATGCTTCTTCTGCATTAGCTTCAGCAATAGTAATTTTAACTTGTTTCTCACGATCTGCAGTTTTGAAAGCTTCGATATCTTTCATGTTTTCTTGCTCTTCAACTACACCTTTCTCTAACATTACGCGATCACGTATCACATCTTGAATGTTTTTCTTTTCTACTTCAACGACTTTCTCTTTTTCAATTTGTGCTAAAGTTACAATACGCTCTCTCTCTGTAGCTTCTAACATTCTGTCTTTTTCTACTCTTTCAGCTTCTACTGCATCTGTTCGTAATTTGTTTTTCTCAGCAACGATAACTTGACGTTGTTTGTTTTCTTCTGCTACTTGTAGTTTTTCTTCAGTTGCTATTCTTGCACTTTCAGATTTTAAACGCTCTTCCTCAGCTACTTTTAAAGTTTCTGCTTCTTCACGAGCTTTAATATTTGCAATTTCACGTTTTTGTTGTTCTTCTTTTTCCGCTAATTGCTTGTCTAATTCTAAGATTGCTTCGCGAGCTTCCACATCTTGTTTACGAATTACTTTTTCTTCGTCTCTTTTAATTAAGTTCGCTTGGATATTTTGTGCTGCTGTTAATTCAGTAATTTTCTTAATACCTTCTGCATCTAAAATATTATCAGGTTTCAAAAAACTAACAGGAGTTTGTTCTAAATAATCAATAGCACAATCTTCTAAAGTATATCCGTTTAAATCTGTACCAATAATATCAACAATTTCATCTCTAAATTCACGTCTAGCTTCGTATAATTCGGTGAAATCAAACTTTTTACCTACAGTTTTTAAGGCTTCAGAGAATTTTGCTTCAAATAATTCTTCCAAAGTTTCTATATCAGAAGCTCTTTCACAACCAATAGTCTGAGCCACCATTTTAATAAAATCTACTTCATTGTTAACACGAACAAAGAAAGCTACTTTAATATCTGCACGCATATTGTCTTTACAAACAAGTCCGTCGTCTCCAATTCGTTCAATTTGAATTTTCTTTACAGAAATATCCATGATTTCAACACGGTGAAAAACAGGAACTACATACATACCTCTATCGGTTGCGACTTTTGTTCCTTTAAATCCAGTACGAACTAAGGCTTCTCCTTGTGGTACTTTCTTGTAAAACATTGCAATAATTGCAAAGTATACTATAATAATGAATAGAATTATACCAAGGCCAACACTTAAAAGTTGAATAATTGAATCTGTCATAGTAATTAATTAGTTTTAGTGATTTTTATTTGTTTTAAATTTAATTTTTAAAAGTTTATATCTATGCTACCTGATTTATATTCTTGTGCATAATAGAATAGTTTATCGTTGCTTTGTTTGATAATTAGTATCTGAGAATTATAACTTATTTCTTTTCCATCTAAAGATTTTATATTGATATTAAGTGTATTTCCATCTACTTTAATTTCAGCCCTTCCTAACTTTTTATCAGATATTTTAGATAAACTTGTTCCTTTTCGTCCAATAATTTCTGCTGGTGCATCTCCATCCTGATTAAGATTTTTAAAAAATGCTTTAAAAGGAGTAGTGAAGATTTTTGTGACAAATAGTGAAGGGAAAAAACTTCCTAACATTATAATGAAGCCAAAAGTACTATTGTAGCTATGAGTAATTGTTGTACCTAAAGTAGTTATAAGCCACCATATGAAAATCCAAGATGTAAATGTGAACATAAATGGTAAACCAACAAAGTTGAAGTAGATTAATAGTACTTGCCACCATTTTAAAGGTTTTCTTCTTTTGCCTACAATATCTTCTTGATTAACTTCTGTATTAGCTACATCATGAAAGTCGATATCGCTTCCTTCGATACCAGTACCTATATTAGAATCTAAGTCTACATCAATATCAGCATCTACATCGACATCGATATCTACGTCTACATCAACATCTAAATCGAAGTCTACACCTGAGATCATGGTAATAAGCCAATAAGTCAAAAGTAGAATTAAAAGAATGGTTAATGTGATGTTTACATTAGAAAATACAATATCGGTTAATGTCATAGCTAGTTAGTAATATGTGTTAGTTTTTTATTCTATAAATTCTAGTTTTTGTTTTTCAATTCCTCTAAATTATCAAATGATTTCTTTAATCTTTTTGTCATTTTATCTAAATCAGAAGTTTTACCTGATAATTTGATTTCAAAATTATCAATTTTAACTTTTGAATCGTCTATTTGAGCTTTATTTTCATAAATAAATGCAATTGTAATTTCTTGATCATCGTCATTCTCTTTAAACATTTCTTTTAAAGTGTTCCAATTAAAAGTTTGTAACTTTTCTATACTAGATGTCTTTAGTTCAAAGTTTGTAGTAGCAGACTTAGATTTTTTCTCTTCAGTATTTTGACCATAAGAAGTAAAATTTAATAAAGAAAGAATGGTAATTAATATAATTTTCGTTTTCATAGTTTTTAGTTTGTGGTAGAAGAATTTAATCTTCAAAACCTAATTGTTTTTTTAATTGAGCCAAATTATCTTCAGCGGTTTTATTTTTAGTATCAGTAAGCTCGTTTAACTTTTGATCTACAGTTTTCGATGATTTAGACAAATCTCCATAGGCCTCAGCTAAAGCTTCTTCTTGTTGTACTTTTTCTTTCATGCGCTCTAGCATAGCAACCGTTCCAGAACTATCCATTTCAGCCATTTGCTTATTCAAGTTTTTTGTTGCTTTAGAAACTTTAACACGAGCTTTAAGAGTTTTTAATTCATTTTCCCATTTACTTATTGTTCCTTTAATTTCTTGAACATTTCCTTCTAATTGAGCAACAGAATTGTCAAAGCTAGTGGCTTCATTTTTTGCATTTTCTATTTGCAAATGTATTTCTTGTTTCTTTAGTAAGGCTTGTTTAGCTAAATCATCTGCTTCATTGAACTCTAATTCACCATTTTTAGCCTTAGTAAGTACTAACATGGCTTTTTGTTCGTAATCATTGGCTTTAGCTGTAAATTCTTCAATGTCATTTTTAGCTCTAATAGCAAGAGCTTTAACTTGTGCTAAAGATTCGAGAGATTTTTCAAGATCAACACGCAAATCGCGAATACCTTGTTCCGTCATTTTAATAGGATCTTCCATATTGTCTATTGCAGCATTGGCTTCTGCTTGTCCTATTTTAAAAAGTCGTTTAAAAAAATTCATAATTTCTAATATTTTGAGAAATTAATGATTTGCTCAGAGTATTCACTAAGTAACAAACTTAAAGAATTTAAACTGGCTTCTAATTCATTAATATCTAAGTTTTCTAATTGTAATGTGTCTCTAAAAATGACACGTTCACCTGTTTCATCAAGCACAAAAGCTCCATGAATTATATCTCTATTTTTTTGAAGTAATGCTTTAAACATAGCTTCGTTTGGTTGTGTTGCTTTAAAAATAAATTGTTCCATGACTAGTATAGGATAAGCAACACCAATAATTAAGTTTTTTATTCCAAAATTCTCTTTTTCAATAACAAAAATCCCATCAGATTCGATCTCTTTACTAATTGTAAAGTTTAATTCTAATAAAAAGTTTTTCGTTTTATTAAAGTGAATGTTCATTAGCAATTGGTTATAATTAGATAGTTTATATATTGATTTTCTTTTAAGGTAAAATAATAGATACCATAAATACTGCAAAATGTAAAGTTAATAGAATCATAATAAAATAGTTAATAGTTAAGTGACCTTTTTTTTCTAGAAAAATTAGCAATTTTCGTTTTTATTAGCTAATATTGTTAGTGTAAAGATACTAAATATTTTAATATTTGCAAATAAAATTAGCAAAACATGTCTTTTTTTGGAAGAAACATAAAAAAAATTAGAGGAGTAAAAGGATTGAGTCAGAAATCTTTTGCGGAATTGTTTGATTTAAAGCGAGCTACATTAGGAGCGTATGAAGAAGGTAGAAGTGAGCCTAAAATAGAAACGATAATTAAGATTGCTAATTATTTTAGCATTTCAATTGATAGTATGCTAACTTCTGATTTAACAGTGAATGAATTATTGCGTTTTAAAGAGGATTTAATTCTTGATAATAATGTACACGAAAAGGAAAGTTTTGTTAATATACCTTATGTTTCTGAAAAAAATGTTGAGAATTATTGTAAGCATTATAACAATCCTTCTTTTTTAAATGACTTGTCAATAATTAGTTTACCAATAGAAATTGATAAAATTTTACGAGCATTTACAGTTACAAATTTAGAAATGACAGATCATGACAAAGGTTTGTATCCTAAAGATATTGTTATTGCAGAAAAAATTGCAGAAGAAGATTTTGAAAATTATGGAAATGGAGAGGTAGTTATTGCTGTTTTAGAGAAAGAAATTATACTAAGAAAAATTTACTTTATTTCTGACAAAGTGGTTTTTAAAGCAGAACACAAAAATATTGAAGAAAAAATTTTTTCGAAAACAGATATAAAAGAGTTATGGCAAGCAAAGTATACTTTTATAAAGCGTTTGCCTGAAATAGGTGATGAGGTTGAAAATAAACTACTATTCTTAGAGAAAGAATTATTGAAGCTTAAAAATCGAGGTTAAGCTTTATAATCATTATTAATTCCTAAACTAAAACCAAACCTAGTTTCATTTTCGCTTCCTAATCTGTGAATAGCTATTTTACCAAGTCCTATTTTACTAAATTCGTTAAAGGTAATATCTTCTTCTTCGAAAAAGAGTGTTCCTTTATATGGTTTTTTTGGAACATATTCACTGGTATTAATATTTTGGTAAACATTAATAGAGACTACTTTGTTATCGTCTTTTAAACTACTTGATATTCCAAAATCATCCCAGATAATATATTTATTGCTTGAGTTGATTGTTCTTGAAGGTTCACCAAAAATTTCGACTAAATTTTTAAATTCAGTAGGAAAAGTAAGTGGAGTTCCATTAACTAATATACTGTCTGTATTACAGTTTATAATAAAGTATTTTTGTTTCTTCTTCTTAAAAATAGTAAACATAAAATTAATTTATGATTTTTCTACTAGAACAAAACTATAAAATAAATAGAGTATAAACTGTATAAAAGAAGTAATTTTTAATAGATATTTTTTAGTTTATTAATAGTAAGTTAATACTGTTACTTTTAATTAAATTTGCTATTAGAATTTACACAGATTTTAAACATTAAAGTATGAATATACCTCAAACTAGCTTTCCCAGAGTAGTTATTATTGGTGGAGGTTTTGCAGGATTAGCCGTTGCAAGAGGTTTAGAAGATAAAGAGTTACAAGTTGTTCTTTTAGATAAACATAATTACCACACATTTCAACCTTTATTATATCAAGTTGCTACGGGAGGTTTAGAGCCAGATAGTATTGCTTTCCCTTTAAGAAAAAGATTTAATGATATCGAGAACTTTTATTTTCGATTGGCTGAAGTTTCAAGGATTGATTCTGAAAATAAAAAAGTAAAAACTTCAATAGGTAGTTTAAGCTATGATTATTTAGTTATTGCTACTGGTTCTACAACTAATTTCTTTGGTAATAAAAATATTGAAAAACATACCATGGAAATGAAGACGATTCCTCAGTCTTTAAATATTAGAAGTCTAATTCTAGAGAATTTTGAAGAAGCTTTATTGACTTCTGATTTAGAAGAACGAAAAAAGTTAATGAATTTTGTGATTGTCGGTGGTGGACCTACAGGAGTTGAATTGGCTGGGGCATTAGCGGAAATGAAAAAGGAAATTTTACCAAAGGATTATCCAGATTTAGATATCCGTTTGATGAAAATCAATTTGATTCAAGGTGCAGATTGTCTTTTGAAAGGTATGAGTTCACAAGCTTCAGAGAAAGCAGAAGATTTTTTAATCAAGTTAGGTGTTGATGTATGGAAAAATCTAAGAGTTCAGAATTATGATGGAGATACAGTAACTACCAACGGAGAAGATCATTTTAAAGCAAGTACTGTAATTTGGGCAGCAGGAGTTAAAGGAGCTTCTATAGATGGGTTGCATGCTGAATGTGTTGTTGAAAGAGCAGCAAGATATAAAGTAGATGAATTTAGTAGGGTAGTTTCTGTTGATAATATTTTTGCTATTGGTGATGTTGCGTGTATGAATACAGAAGCTTTTCCTTATGGACATCCAATGATGGCGCAACCAGCAATTCAACAAGGAAAATTATTAGCTAAGAATATATTAGCGCTTCAAAATGGAAAAAGCATGAAGCCTTTTGTTTATAATGATAAAGGGTCTATGGCTACAATCGGTAGAAATAAAGCTGTAGTAGATTTACCTAAATGGAAATTCCAAGGAGTTTTTGCTTGGTTCGTTTGGATGATAGTTCACTTATTTTCACTAATCGGTTTTCGAAATAAGGCAGTAGTGTTTTTAAATTGGATGTATAATTACATACGTTTCGATAGAGAAACAAGACTAATTATCCGTCCGTTTAAGCAAAAAAATAAATACTCATTTGAGAGTGATAAATAAAAAAAATCCCAAGTAATTAACTTGGGATTTTTAGTTTTGTTTTAAACTTATTTATTCGACTCCTGTTGAAATCGTAGAAATAGAATTGTCTTCATTAACAATGATCTCGTATTCGGAGCAAAAATCCATTTCAACAGTTTCTACAACTTCTATATCGTTCTTTATTACAATAGTAAAAGTTATTGTTCCAGAATCGTAACTTCTGAACTCTGAAGATTTACCAGATTCTACATTGTTAAGATTTTCTGTATTACCTCCTGAAGTTTTAATTTGAACACTTACTTCTTCAGTTCCCATGTTTGTAATGCGAGCTCTTGGGTTTTCGTTTTTACAATCTGAGCAAGAAGTGAAGTTAAAAGTTAAAATTAAAATTAAGAAAAAGGAATAAAATCTTTTTAATAATTTCATTAATCAGTATATTTTGGGGTTATATTTTGCGAATATAATATTTTTAAAATTAAAAGAAGTTTTTGATTGTTAACAACAACCAGAATTTGGATCACAACTAAAACCTTGACTTTGAATTTCTGATAATTTTAATTTAGGTTTTTGTTTTGGTGAAATACCGCATTGGTCTTCGGCTAAACAAGCTGTAGCTGTATTCACTAGTAGGAAATTTTTTCCATCGAAATCTAAATCATATTTACCGATAGTTGTTCCTTGGTATTCAACTTCTATTTCTACATCCTTAAGGTTTAAAGTCTTTTCAGAAAGTTCTATAATATGAATTAATTTTTCAGGATGTAACCTATGATTATAATCATTAGCATTCCATAATTGAAAATTTATTTTTTCTTCTTTACGGAGTACTCCTCCACAATCAATAAAATGCTTGGTAATTTTTCCAACTTCTGTTACATGAAAATGTTCAGGAACCAAATTGCCATCTGGCAATTGAAAAGCTATAGTGTTTAATTCTTTTAAGTGTTTTTTTATTTCGGTAAGTTTCATAATCGTTTAATTTAATTGAGATAAAACAAAATACATTTCAGACGCAATTTGATTGCTTCTTTCTAAATATGTTTGAATTTGTTTGTCGGTATTGTCAGAAATTTTTGGGTCTTCATAAGTGATAGCAATTCTTTTATCTGTACCAGACACGAACGGACATCCTTCATCAGCTTGCGAGCAAGTCATCACTGCAGCAAACTTTGAACTTGGGTTAAAGGAATCGTCATAACGTTTAGAAAAACCAATAATAGGATGAGAAACTTCATCATATTTAATTGCGTAAACGGGATTTGTATTTTCACTAATAATGCTTATTTCAAAACCTTGATTTTTCAATGTTTCTGCAATTGGATGTGCTAAAGCAGTGGCTTCTGTACCACCAGAATAGGTTATGATATTTTTGATGTTAAAATGATTCGCTAAAGTTTGCATCCATATCTGGCCTAAATGACTTCTTCTAGAGTTGTGAGTGCAAATAAAGTTAATGCGTATATCTTCTTTTTTAGTTCTTTTTTCTTTAATGTAAGTTATTAATGGTTTTAATTTTTCTTTTCTTTCATTAGTAATTTCCAGAGAAGAAATTTTTTCTATTGTTTTAATTAAATCCGTATTCATTGTAATATTACGATTAATATATTCAAATTTTTTTAGCAGCATTTGTTGATGGATGTAGAGAATATTTCTAAAAATTGATTTAAAATAGTTCTGATTTCTTCCCACTTTTCATTATTAATACAGTAACAAATACTTGTTCCTTCGATATTTCCTTTTAAGATTCCAATACTTTTTAATTCTTTTAAATGTTGAGATATAGTAGGTTGTGCTAAACCAATTTCATTGACTAAATCACCACAAATACAGGTTTTTACTTTAGATATATGTTCTAAAATAGCTATTCTTGCAGGATGCCCTAATACTTTAGCTATTTGAGCTATATCATTTTGATTTTTGGAAAATATTTCAGATTTAGTTAATCCCATACTTTAATTGTATATTGCAATATTACGATAAAATAAACTAGTAAAAAAGAAAAAAATAGATTTATAAAGTTTTTATAAACTTTTTTATTTGGTTTTCAGCTATATCATCAATTTTACTTCCATCTTTAGAGAACCAAACATGTATGTCTCCAAGGTAATTCATTCCTAAATATTTAGCACTTTCTATAAAAGGCATTTCAAAACCTTGTCTTCTGTCATTTTCTCCAGAATTGCTAACCATGGCCATATTTTTGCCTCTTAGTTTTCTTCCTAATTCTTTCTGATAATGCAATAGATCTGATAATCTATCGAAAAATACTTTTAAAATTCCACTCATTGTGTACCAATATACTGGAGTAGCAAAAATGATAGTGTCATATTTTTCTGTAATTTTTTGTAGCAATGGAAGAAAATCATCATTTGCATTTTTGAAATCGTAATCAAAATGCCCAATATTATAATCTAATAAATCAATAATATCAAAATTCGAATCTCGGTTTAATAACTCTATTATTTTTTTTGTGTTTCCATTTTTTTTGGAACTAGCTTTAATAATTACTGTTGTATTCATTGTTATAATTTTTTAGGAAATTTACTCAGAATACAAGTATTTGTTTTTTTAGATTGATTGCTAATTCTGATGATACTCAAGAAAAAAACAATTGAAAAATAAAGGAGTTTAAAAATCTTTGTGTTATAGTTTTATTTGAACACCAAAAGTAACTAATAAGTCTTTGTCTTTAGTTATTGCAATTAATTTTAGCTCGTCTTTTGGTTTAATAATATCGGGGATAAAAAGTGTTATTTTTCCTTCTTTTTCAATTAGAGAAACTATTTTTTCAAGAACAACAATATTAGTATTTGTTAAAGTTCTATTCCTGTTTTCTCCTCTTTTTACAGGTGTAACACGTTTATCAATGGTTAAAAGAAAGTGAATGTTATGCTTTTTTGTTTTTCCATCCACTTTATAAGAAAAATTTACTTTTTTGTTTTTAATTTTTAAGTCTGTTATTTCTATAGTGTTAGAATTAGATCCTCTGTGTAAAATTTGTTTAATTCTTCTTTCTATTCTCACTTTATCAGAACCAACAAAATGTTCATCACCATTTATAACTAATTGAGGGGTGTAAATAGAACTACTTAAAAATTTTTCAGCATAGTCTCGTTGTTTGTTAGTATAATCTTTAGAAGCAAAAGGATCTTTCCAACCGATATAATCCCAATAATCAACATGGTAAGCTAAAGGAATTATTTTATCACTATTATTGTTGTTTTTAATTTCTTCTAGAAGTTTGTCTGCAGGTGGACAACTAGAGCATCCTTGTGACGTAAACAATTCTAAAACAACTACAGGTTTTTCTTGTCCATTTAAACTAAAAAAAGAAATAAAAAAGATAAAAATGAGTCGATAATGCATAAAGAATAATTTAATTTTCAAATTAGTAGTTTTTTTAACAAAAGACTTACACTATCGCTTTAAGACCTACTATATTTTTTTTACATTTATAAAATCAATAATAGAATGAAGATGAATATAGAGAAATATAAGGTTAATGGAGAAGTAAAATTAAAGAAGAAGAAAACTTTAGAGTATATTGAAGATGCTGAAAAGAAATTAAAAAAAGTAAGAAAAAAAATAGCCGACTTACAAAATACAATGTATGCAGAAGGTAAATATAGTGCCTTAATTTGTTTACAAGGTATGGATACTGCAGGTAAAGACAGCTTAGTAAGAGAAGTGTTTAAACAATTTAATGTTAGAGGAGTAGAAGTACATAGTTTTAAAGTTCCTACTGAATTAGAATTAAAACATGATTTTTTATGGAGACATTACATTGCACTACCATCCAAAGGTAAAGTTGGTGTTTTCAATAGAACGCATTACGAAAATGTACTAGTTACGAGAGTACATCCAGAATATGTGTTTTCAGAAAATATTCCTACAGTGAAAAGTTTGGAAGACTTAAATGATGAATTCTATCATGATAGAATGGATCGTATCAATCAATTTGAAAAACATATAGCAGCGAACGGAACTATTATTTTAAAGTTCTTCTTACATCTATCTAAAGAAGAACAAAAAAATAGGTTATTACGTCGTTTAGATATTCCTGAGAAGAATTGGAAGTTTTCAGCTGGAGATTTAAAAGAAAGAAAACTTTGGAACGAATATCAGTTTTGTTATGAAGATGCTATAAACAGAACATCAACAGATCATGCGCCTTGGTATATAGTACCCGCAGATGATAAACCAACAGCTCGTTTTATAGTAGCACAAACTATTTTAGAAGTTTTTGAAAAGTATAATTTTAAAGAACCTACTTTAGATAAAAAACTTTTAGATAAAATTAACGAGTTTAAAGAAGAATTAAATAACGAATAATAGCGTTATTATTGACATCTTTGTACATTTTAAATAAGTAAAACACTACCATTAAAAATTTTTTAATAACTATATGGAGTTAAACCTGAAAAAACCTATCGTTTTTTTCGATTTAGAAACAACTGGAATTAATATAGCCACTGACAGAATTGTAGAAATTTCTATACTTAAAATATTCCCTAACGGAACACAAGAAAGTAAAACATGGTTGGTAAACCCTGAAATAGAAATACCGCAACAAGCTATAGATGTTCATGGAATTACGAATGAAAAAGTTGTTACAGAACCAACATTTAAAGAATTAGCATCTAAAATAAACGAGATGATATTCGATTCAGATCTTGCTGGATTTAATTCAAATAGATTTGATATTCCGCTTTTAGCTGAAGAATTGCTAAGAGCTGGAATCGATTTTGATATGGAAGAAAGAAAAGCCATCGATGTACAAGTAATTTTCCATAAAAAAGAACAACGAACTTTAAGTGCAGGTTATAAGTTTTACTGTGGTAAAGATTTAGAAGATGCACACTCTGCTGAAGCAGATACATTAGCAACTTATGAAATCTTAAAAGCACAATTAGATAAATATGAAGATATAGAGAATTCAGTAGAAGCGTTAAGTGAATTTTCTTCACATACAAAACGAGCTGATTTCGCAGGATTCATATTATTTGATGAAGATGAAGATGAGATATTTGCTTTTGGAAAATATAAAGGAAGAAAAGTAGAAGATGTTTTAAAAGAAAATCCTGGATACAATTCATGGATTCAACAAGCAGACTTTCCATTATATACTAAAAAAGTATTGCGCCAAATAAAAGAACGAATGAGTTCGCCTGAAACGCCTGAAATGACAGATGAAGAAAAGTTAAAAGCGTTACAACAAAAATTTAATTTAAGATAACAATGTACATACCTTATAACGAATTACCGAACTCTGCAAGAGTTTGGGTGTATCAAGCTGATAGAACATTTACTCAAGAAGAAATAGAAGTAATTTCTGCAAGAGCCTTGTTATTTATTGATCAATGGACCAGACATGGTGAAGATTTAAAAGGATCTTTTGCTATAAAATATAATCAGTTTATAATTTTAGCAATAGATGAAAACTTTAATTCAGCTTCTGGTTGCTCTATTGATGCTTCAGTACGTTTTGTTAAATCTATAGAAGAAGAGTTCAATGTAGATTTAATGGATAAAATGAACATTTCATTTAAAGACAATGATAATATCAATGTCGTAAAACTTTCAGATTTTCAAGAGTTTGCTAAACAACAGAAAATAACTGCTGCTACAGTTGTTTTTAATAATATGGTAAACACTAAAGAAGATTTTGAAACCAAATGGGAAGTTACAGCAGACAAAAGCTGGCATAGCCGATTTTTGGTATAAGAATTGTTTAAAGTAAAGTAATCCCCGATGTTTTATAAGGAAATTTAAAAACTCGTTAAATTAACGTGTGAACGATTTATATGAAGAAAAAGATACTATTATTAGCTGTAATTTTTACAAGTGTTATTAATGCTCAGCAGTTAGATCCGTTACGAGCAAAACAGTACATTTTACAACAAGAATGGGTAGATAGTATTATCGATTCAATGTCTATTGAAGAAAAAATAGGACAGTTGTTTATGGTGCAAGCATATTCTAATAAAGATGCTAAACACGAAAAATTTATTTCTGATTTGATTACAAAACATCATGTTGGAAATTTAATTTTTATGAAAGGAACACCAGAAAAACAAGTAGCACTTACTAATAAGTATCAAAACTTAACTAAAAAAGTTCCGTTATTAATTGGTTTCGACGGAGAATGGGGATTAGATATGCGATTAAAAAATACATATCGTTTTCCTTGGAATATGACTTTAGGAGCCATTCGAGATAATAAGTTAATTGAAAAGTTAGGGGAAAGAATTGGAGAACAATGCAAACGAGTAGGAATTCATATTAATTTTGCTCCGGTTGTAGATATTAATACAAATCCAGACAATCCAATTATTGGAAATCGTTCTTTTGGAGAAAAGAAAGAAAATGTTGCAGAAAAATCAGTAGCTTTTACAAAAGGAATGCAAAATGCAGGTGTATTAGCAAATGCAAAACATTTTCCAGGGCATGGAGATACAGCTACAGATTCACATTTAACATTACCGTCTATAAATTTTACATTACAACGATTAGATTCAATCGAATTATATCCATTCAAAAGACAATTTGATGCAGGTGTAGCAAGTGTAATGACAGCACATTTAAGTATTCCTTCTTTAGAATCGAATATTAATTTACCATCTTCATTATCTAAAAATGTAGTTACCGATTTATTACAGGATAAATTAGGTTTTCAAGGTTTAGTTTTAACTGACGGATTAAACATGAAAGGAGCAGCAAATTATGCTACAGCTGCCGAAATTAATTTGGCTACTTTCTTAGCAGGAAATGACATTTTGTTAATTCCTCAAGATATTCCGAATACAGTAAAAGCTTTTAAAAAAGCTTTAGAGAAAGGAGAATTAAATGAGGAAAGAATTAATAAGTCGGTAAGAAAAATTTTAAAAGCAAAATATTTAGTCGGTTTACAAAAGTTTGATACGATTAAAACGGATAGTTTACTTGTAGACTTAAATACTGCTAAAGATGAATTACTGCATCGAGATTTAATTAAAAAATCATTAACTGTTCTAAAAAATACAAGAGAAACATTACCAATAAAAAAGTTAGAGTTAAAAAATATAGCTTATGTTGCTTTAGGAGACGATAAAGGAGATGATTTTGTTAAAATGCTTCAGAATTATACTAAAGTAGATGTAATTTCAGCAAAGCATTTAGATATACTAACTAAAAAATTAGAAGACTATAATTTAGTAATTATAGGTTTTCATAAATCGAATAAAAATCCTTGGAAATCGTATAAGTTCTCTAATCAAGATTTAGTTTGGTTACAAGAAATATCAAGAAACAAACGTGTTATACTTGATGTTTTTGCAAATCCTTATAGCTTATTACAAGTTAAAACATTTACGAATATTGATAATATTATTGTTTCTTATCAAAATAGTAAGTTAGCACAAGAACTTTCTGCTCAAGCAATTTTTGGAGCTTTTGAGATTTCAGGAAGACTTCCGATAAGTATTAGAAATGAATTTCAAACAGGAAATGGAATGATTATATCTCCATTAAATCGCTTTGAATATACCATACCAGAAGCTGTAAATTTATCAAGAGATACATTAAAATATGTAGATCGTTATATTGATACTATTTTACAGCAGAAAATGGCTCCGGGAGGTCAGATTTTAATTGCGAGACACGGAAAAGTAATTTATCATAAAACTTTTGGTTATCAAACTGATGCTAAACGAAGAAAAGTAAAAAAAACTGATGTTTACGATTTAGCGTCTTTAACTAAAATTTTATCTACTTTACCAGCTGTAATGAAATTAGAAGAAGATAGAAAATTATCACTTCAATCTGATTTAGTTGATTTACTTCCAGCTTATAAAGACAGTAATAAAGAGCACTTAAATATCAAACAAATCTTATCACATTATGCTCGATTGAAATCGTGGATTCCATTTTATACAAGAACAATTGATTCTATAACTGGTAAAGTATCAAAAGAATATTATAGAACTAAAAAATCGAAGCAGTTTCCGATAAAAGTAGCTAAAGATTTATATTTAAATAAAGATTACAAGGATTCTATTTACACTAGAATTAAAGACTCTGATTTACGAGAAAGAGTAGGATATAAGTATAGTGATTTAGGATATTATATACTTAAAGAGGTTGTAGAGAAAAAGTATAAAAAACGTTTAGATAAAGTTGTAGAAGATGAGTTTTATGCATCTCTAGGTTTAAATAGAACTTCATATTTACCTCTTGAAAAATTTAATTGGAAAGAAGTTGTTCCTACAGAAAAAGATGATTATTATAGAGAACAATTATTAAGAGGTTATGTTCATGATATGGGAGCTGCAATGCAAGGTGGAGTAGGAGGTCATGCTGGTTTATTTGCGAATGCAAACGATGTAGCAAAAATTATGCAAATGTATTTGCAAGGAGGAACTTATGGAGGTGTAAAATATTTTAGACCAGAAACTATTGAGAAGTTTAATACAAGGTATTATCCTCAAGTAAGAAATAGAAGAGGTTTAGGTTTCGATAAACCACAAATAAATCCTAGAGAAAAGCCAACATGTGGTTGTGTTTCTGAAAATAGTTTTGGTCATAGTGGTTTTACAGGAACCTATACTTGGGCAGATCCAGACACAGGAATTCTATATGTCTTTTTATCGAATAGAGTTTATCCGACTATGGATAATAGAAAATTAGTTAAAAGTAATATAAGAACTAAAATTCAGAAGGTTATTCAAGACGCTATTGTGAATTAAATAGTAATTCAACTGTTTTGAAGAATTATCAACTATTAAAAAACAAAATTCTACAAGAAGGTATTTTAACAAAACAGAAAACCTTCAAAAGAGATGAGTTCATAAAAGTTAAAGGATCTAAGGATACTAATATCTATTTTATAATATCTGGTAGTTTAAAAGTTTTCTTTACCAATAATACAGAAGAGCATGTAATGTATTTCGGGTATAAAAACTCAATTATCACTGCAATAGATTCCTTTTTATCTAATTCAATTAGTGATCTTGAAATAAAAGCACTAAAAAAAACTGTTGTTTTTTATCTTTCCAAACAAGAGTTTTACAATTTTTTAGATACGAATACCGAGTATTTAAAATTGTGGAATGAAATATTACAAGAAATTATATTACATCAATTTGAAAGAGAAAAAGATTTATTACTAACTTCTCCAGAAGAAAGGTATCAGAAAGTATTACATCGAAATCCAGAACTTTTTCAAGAAATTCCTCATAAACATATTGCAAGTTATTTAAGGATGGCTTCTGAAACATTAAGTAGAATTAAAAAAACGTGACTTCAGTCAATATTTATATTTTCTCTTGTTCGTTTCTTTGAGGTATTAAATTTAATGGAATGGATAATTTTACTATACAATTATTAGCTATAAAAGATGCTGAGATTTTCTTTGAGTTAATTCAAAACAATAAAAGTAGATTAGAAGATTTTTTTGCAGGAACAATAAAATATACCCAAACTAAAGAAAGTACTTTAAATTATTGCAGAACGATAGAAGATAAAATAAAACTAAGGACATACTATCCCTATCTTATTTTTAATAATGAAAAACTGATTGGTTTTATTGATTTTAAAAATATAGATTGGTCTATACCAAAAGCAGAATTAGGAGCTTTTATAGATGTTAATTTTGAAGGGAAAGGCATTATTACTAAAAGTTTTACAACGTTATTGGAAAGTGTGGTTAAAACGCATGGTTTTAAAAAACTTTTCTGTAGAATATCTCAACAAAATGTTAGGAGCATTGCGTTAGCTGAAAGATGTGGTTTTCGTTTAGAAGGTATAATTACGAAAGACTATCGAACTACTAATGGAGAATTAATTGATTTGAACTATTACGGAAAGGAGTTATAGTTTTAGTTCTTAAAGGCAAATTCAATAATATTAGCTCCCATTCGTAATGCTTTTTCTCTGGTTTCTTTAGGATTATTATGAATTGATTCATCTTCCCATCCGTCACTTAAATCACTTTCATAATCGTAAAAAGCAATTAATCTACCTTCATAAAATAAACCAAATCCTTGAGGAGCTTTTTTATCGTGTTCGTGAATCTTTGGTAGTCCTTTTGGAAAATCAAATGTCTGATGATAAATAGGATGAGATGTAGGTATTTCTTGAAAATTAAGTTTAGGAAATACTTTTTTCATTTCACGACGAATATATTTATCTAATCCATAATTATCTGAAATATGAATAAAACCACCAGATATAAGATACTTTCTTAAGTTCTCTACAGAAGCATCATCAAAATAAACGTTTCCGTGTCCAGTTAAAAAAACAATTGGTAAACTAAAAATATCTTCACTATCTGGTGTTACAGTTGCTATATTGTAATCTATAGATGTTTTGGTATTCCTGTTACTAAAATTAATTAAGTTAGGTAAAGATGTTGGATTTGCATACCAATCTCCACCACCACCGTATTTTAGAATACCAATTTGTTGTGCACTCGTATTAAAAGATATAATAAATATTAAAATATATAGTATGTTTTTCATTTGATCTTGATAAGCGATAACCAAGATATAAATAAAAAAAAACACCATTCCCTTCTTATGGTGTTTTTTTTGTGAAGAAAGTAGTAAATATTAATCCCTAAATATATTTACTGGTTTATGTAAGTTTTCATTTCAAATATAGTTAAGTTATTCGTTATTAGACTCCTAAAACGTATGTTTTGGATGTTTTAGGACAACTTTATAAATAAAAAAACACTGTTGTTAAACAGTGTTTCGGCTTTTCCCTCTTCATAGAGAGTTTCCTCTCTATAATTCGTTGTAAAAACTTAATAAAATAAGTTATTGCATAATTCTTACTTTATTAAGTATACATTCAAATATAAAATTGAGAAGACAAATCAAAGTCCTAAAACTTATGATTTGGATGTTTTCGGACTAATTAAGGATAAAAAAAATTAACAATTTGAGTTTTTAAAGGCTAAAGGAGTACATCCAGCGTGTTTCTTGAAAACATCATAAAATGCAGATTTTGAGTTGAAACCAGATTCTAAGCCAATAGAAGCAATAGTATAGCTTTCATATTTAGGATTAAGTAAAAATTTTTTTGCTTGTTCAACTCTCATCTCATTAATATAATCAACAAAACTTTTTTTAGCATTATTATTTATTATAGCCGATAAAGTACTTGTTCCTATGCTTACATCCTTAGATAGATTTTGAAGAGTGTATTTTGGTTGCAAAAATTTTTTATTTGTCTTTACATAAGAATCAACATTTAAAAAGTGTTCTTCATATTTGGTAGAGAGCTCTTTTTCCTCTTGAATTTCAGCTATAGTTTCGTTTTCACTTTCCTCTCTAATATGTTTTCTTTCTTTTAATATTCTCAAATATTTAATTCCCTGATATCCTAAAATGAAAATAATTACAGTTGTAGATATTCGTAAAGGATAGTAAGAATAAATAAAACCAGAGAAGTTTAAACTGAATTTAATAACTAATGCAAAAACCCATAGTAAATAAACAATACCTGTGAGTTTAAAAAAGTTATAAATCCATTTTAAGTTATCAAAAGAAAGTATTTTTTGAAAAAGCTGTTCTTTATTTCGAAGAACGTAATAAGAATAAACAAAAATACTAATAGAACTAATAAAACTAATAAGTTCCTCAAAAGACGTATAACGTTCGTAAATATAATTTAGTTCTTCCTCAGTTGCTCCACCAGTAGACGAAAATATAACAAAGCTAATTTGCGCTATGCACATTAGTAGAAAAACAAAAATAAAATATTTAAGTATCTTTTTTTGATGATTTACTATGTCTAAATAATTAACTAAAAAAGCATAAAAGAAAGGACCACTTAAAAAATGCCAAGGAATTTGAATGTAACTTAGCATGAATTTATGCTGAAATAAGTTTAAAGCTAAAGCCCAAGATTGAAAATTGTTAAGAGCAATAGTTAATATCATTAAGTTTAAGAACAGTAAGCTTTTATTCTTTCCGTATTTAGAAAAAAACATGAAAAAACTTAGGCAAAAACCTAGTAAAGCACTTCCTAATAAAAATACATTGAAAACATCCGTTATGTTAAATGCTGGTAGCATAAATTGATCTTTGGTTGGGGTTAGGGGGATATAAATTTAATAAAATAAATCTTTTTATAAAATTTATATTCTGGGTACTTTCCTCCTAATTTGTAGTTTATATACTAAAAATGTAAAAAACTAATATGCTGTACAGCTGTTAATGCAGCAGTTTCTGTTCTTAAACGACTTTTTCCAAGAGATATAGGTTTGAAATTTGTTATTGAAGCTATGTTTACTTCTTCTTCAGAAAAATCTCCTTCAGGACCAATTAAAATTGTAATGTTGGAGTTGAATTTAGAAATTGTATTCAAACTTATTTTTTCTGAAGGATAACAATGAGCGATAAATTTATCTCCAGAATTATCTTGTTTAATAAATTCCGAAAATTTTATAGGTTCATTAATAATAACCGCATTGAATTTTAATGATTGTTTCATAGCGGCTAACATTATTTTTTGTAACCGTTGTGTTTTTACAATTTTTCTTTCAGAATTATGGCAAATGATTGGAGTTATTTCATCGATACCAATTTCAGTAGCCTTTTCAATAAACCATTCTAAACGATCCATATTTTTAGTTGGCGCTATAGCTACATGAAGATGATAATTCCATTCTTTAGTTCTTTGCTCAAAACCTACTATTTTAGCAATACATTTTTTATCACTAGGTATTGTTATAATAGCAGTAAAAACTGTTCCTTTACCATTGGTTATAATGAGTTTATCGTCACTGTCTTTTCGAAGTACTTTAATAATGTGACGACTTTCTTCTTTATTAAAGATGATTTCTTTAGTTTCCTTTGTTATTTCTGGATTAAAAAATAGTTGCATTATAGGTTTAATCGATAAGTTCGTCTTCTTTTATGTGTAACTGGTTGAAAATCTTTCCAAATTTTGAAAATGGCAGTATTATCTTCTAATTCAGGAGTTCTAATACAATTTTGAATTCCTTTAGCTGTAAATGTTCTGATATTTTCTCTAAAAATGATTGCAGTTACTCCTTTGTTTTGATAATCTGGATGTACACCAATTAAATAGAAAGTAATGTCTTTAGCGTATTTTCTTGCTTTTAATAAATGAAATAAACCAAATGGAAATAATTTTCCTTTAGCCTTTTGTAAAGCTTTAGAGAAAGAAGGCATAACTATAGAAAATGCGACCATTTTATTTTCACTATCTACAACAAATTTAATGTATTCAGGATTGATAAATGAAATGTATTTTTTCTTGAAAAACTCTATTTGGGCATTAGAAATTGGAACATAAGTAGATAGCTTTGAGTAAGTTTTACTAAATAACTCAAACATTTCATCTACATAAGGCATAATATCTTTGGTTTTTGTAAACGTAACCTCTTTTAAGTTATATCTCTTTTGAATTAAGTTTCCTGCTTTCTCGTATTTCTTTGCATTTACATTTTTAAATTCAAATTTGTTCTCTAAATATTCTTTTTCTTTAACAAAGCCTAACTTTTCTAAATGATCTTTGTAATAAGGAAGATTGTACCAAGTAATCATAGTTCCAATATGATCAAATCCTTCGATTAAAACCCCTGTCTTATCTAAATTATTAAAACCTACAGGACCTTCTAAATATTCTAATCTTTTTTCTTTTCCTATTTCCTTTGCTTTATTTATTAAAGCCTTGGTTACTTCAATATCATTAATAACTTCAAACCAACCAAATCGTATTTTTTTTATTCCTTGTTTTTCAACTTCGTAGTTATTAATTATAACAGCAATACGACCAACTACTTTTTTATTTCTAATAGCGACAAAAAGCCTAGCATCAGCATGTTCGAAAACAGGATTAATATTACTATCGAAATTATTTATTTCATCATTAATAATAGGAGGGACCCAGTATTTATTGTCTTTGTATAAAGAAAAAGGAAATAAAACAAATTGTTTTATTTCCTTTCTTGTTTTTATTTCCTTTAGTTGAATCATAAAACAAATGTATGATTTCTATTGTTCTTCTTTTTGTTCTTCTTTGTCTTTTTCTTTTTTCTTTTTCTTTTCCTCTTTCTTTTTTTCTTCTTCCTCTTCTTTTTTGAGCTCTTCTTCTAATTTTTTAATTTCTTTTTCTAGTTTTTCTTGTTCTTTTTTCTTTCGTTTTTCTTCTTTCTCTTTTTCTCTTTGAGCTTTTCTAAGTGCTTTTTCTTCGGATTTTTTCTTCTTTTTAGCTGCTTTTTTCTTTTCCTTGGTAGTTTTCTTTTTAGCCTTTTCGTCTTTTTTAGTTAAGTCATCTAAAATTGACTTTTGACGAGTTCTACCTCTTGGTTTTTCATTAATATCTTCTGTAGTTTTACCTTCTTCTAGTTGAGGTTCTGTTTTGTCTTTCTTTTTAAAGATGCCTTTAATCTTATCAAACATTCTTCCAAAGAAACCTTTGTTATAGGTTTGAACTTCATCGTCTTCTATTTTATTTCCAAATTCATCAAGTTCTTCAAACTGATCAACATGTCTATCTAATCTATAAGAAACTCCAATACTTCCGTAGAAACCAACAGTTTCTTCTTGAAATGTTGCTCTAAGAGATGAATTTATTTGTAAATTTTTATTAAATAAATATGCTGCGCCAGCTCCTAAATTACTTTGGTTTTCTTGTTTGTTAAATAAAGCTTGATGTTCTGCAAACCCAGACCATTTTTGATTGAAATTGTATGTGCCTGTAACAACGTAAGATAATTCAGGTAAATATCCTCCTATATAATTGTAGTGTATATTAGTTACTACATTAAGTTTATGAGAAAATTCGTTTTGTAGTAAAACCCCAAATTTAGGAGTAATACCACCTCTTGCATGAAAATCATTTAAAAGTGAACCAAAGTTAAGCCCGCCATATACCGCAACATGAGGAATCCATCTTTTCCAGTCAAAAGAATGTCTTTTTTTCCAACTTCTTATTTCTTTAGATTTATCTTGGTATTCAGGTTTAAAAACTAAATACTTAGCTCCAATAGTTAATCGTCCTAGACCAAATTGTGATCTAGTAGATTGAAATACATTTGTAAAAGCAAATTGATTGCTTTGTAAAGCAGTTGTAAGACTAAATTCTAACTTTTCATCTATAGCTCCCATTCTAAAATGTAAATCTAAACCTGTAGCTCTTGGATTACTAAAAGTAGGATTTTGAGCTTCAAATTGCCTATGAAAGATACTAGTTTCAAGTTGATAAACACCAATACCAACACTGTATGGACTTTCAGAAAATCCTGGTCTATTTGAATTTATGACATCGGTATATTGTGCAAATAAAGGAAATGCAACAAATAGGGAGAGTAAATAAAAAAGTCTTTTCATCATAATCAACACGTACAATTTACAACAGTTACAAACATACAGTAAAAATATCAATCCATTAAGTTTACCAAACTATTAACGCAAGGTTTTGGCTCAAATTGTTATTTTTGAATGATTTTTAGAAAAACTATTAACAAGATACTATAATATAAATTATATGGGTTTAATTAAAACACTTCTTATAATTGGTATAATATACTATTCATTCAAATTTTTAGCAAAATTATTTGCTCCTTATTTAATGAAAAAAGCTATGAGTAAAATGGAAGAGAAAATGAGAAATCAGAATCGCCAGAGTACTGCAAACGATATTAAAGTTGGAGAAACAATAATCGATAAAAAGCCAAATTCAAATAAACAAAGCGATAAATCAGTAGGTGAATATATTGATTTTGAAGAAATAGATTAACCATGAAACTTACGAAGTATTTACCTCACGTAGGAGCAATTATATTATTTGTAGTTGCTTCTTTATTATATTTTAACCCTGTTTTAGGAGGAAAACAAATCAAACAAAGCGATATCACTCAGTATATTGGTATGGCTAAAGAGATGAATGATTTTAGAGCAGAAGAAAATAAAGAACCTTATTGGATTGGTAATGCTTTCAGTGGAATGCCTTCATATCAAGTAGGGGCAAAGTTTCCAAACGATTTTGTTAAAGAGTTAGATTATTTTTTACGCTTTCTACCGAGACCAGCTGATTATTTATTTTTATATTTCTTAGGTTTCTTTTTATTATTAAATGCTTTAAAAGTAGACTGGAAACTTTCTGTTTTAGGAAGTTTGGCTTTTGGTTTTTCAACGTATTTGATTATAATTTTTGGTGCAGGACATAATGCTAAAGCACATACAATAGCATACATGCCAGCTGTAATTGCGGGAGTATTGTATGTTTTTCAGAAAAGATACTTATTAGGTTTTATAGTTACTTCTTTGGCCATGGCTTTAGAGATAGTAGCTAATCATATACAGATGACTTACTATTTAGGTTTTTGTATTCTGATTTTAGGAATTGTAGAAGCGATAGATGCTTTTAAGAATAAAGAATTACCAACTTTTGCTAAACAAGTCGGTGTTTTACTAATAGCTTTTATTATTGGTGTTGGAATGAATTCCACTCGCTTATTATCAACTAAAGAGTATGCTAACTATAGTACAAGAGGAAAATCTGAATTAACTATAAATCCAGATGGATCTCCTAAAAAGAAAACAAAAGGTTTAGATAAAGCTTATATTACAGAATATAGTTATGGTATTTTAGAAACTTTCAATCTAATTATTCCTCGTTATATGGGAGGAGGAACAGTTGAAAAATTAGGCGAAGATTCTGAATTTTATAAAACTTTAGAAAAAAACGCAGGTAAAGCTGTTGCTAAAGATTATTCAGAACAAGTATTAACTTATTGGGGCGAACAACCAATAGTAGAAGCGCCTGCATATATTGGAGCAGTAGTTTGGTTTTTATTTTTCCTTGGGATTTTCTTTGTAAGAGGAAAACTGAAATATTGGTTAGTTAGTGCTACGATTTTTTCTTTATTACTTAGTTGGGGTAAAAACTTCTCGATCTTAACTAATTTATTTATCGATTATGTACCACTTTACAATAAATTCAGAGCAGTTTCTTCAATACAAGTAATTGCCGAATTATGTGTGCCTTTATTAGGTGTTTTAGGTCTCAAAGAATTCTTTAATAGCAAACAAACTGCAGAAGAAAAAACAAAAAGATTAATAAATGCAGTGTTAACTACAGGTGGAGTTATTATTGCAGGGTTAATTTTTGCGCACATGTCTTCTACCTTTGAAGGAATAAGAGATGAGCAGTATAAACAATTACCAGCATTAATTGAATCTTTAATAGCTGATAGAAAATCCATGTTATTTACTGATACGTTAAGATCTTTAATCTTAGTAATATTTTCAGGAGGAGTTTTATGGTTGTTTTTAAAAGACAAAGTAAAGTTAACACCAGTAATTATTACCGTTAGTGTTTTATTACTTTTTGATTTACTAAGTGTAGATTTAAGATATGTTAACAAAGACGATTTTACTTCAGCTAGAAATGTAGAAAGACCTTTTATTGCAAATGAAGCTGATAAAAAAATATTACAAGACAAAACTCGTTTCAGAGTAGCCAACTTTTCTACCAACTTAATGAATGAAGGTAGAACTTCTTATTTTCATAACTCAATTGGAGGGTATCATGCAGCTAAAATGATGCGTTATCAAGAGCTATTCGAATATCAAATCGCTCAGAATAATTTGGAAATGTTGAATATGTTAAATACGAAATACTTCATAGGTAGTGAAACAGACATTCAACTAAATGATAAAGCTAATGGAAATGCATGGTTTGTTTCTAAATTAGATATAGTAGATTCAGCGAATGATGAAATGAAAGCTTTAAAATCGATTAATACTAAAGAAGAAGCTGTTATTAGAAAAAGTGATTATTCAGGTACAGCTACTTACGCTAAAGACTCCTTATCGTTTATTCGTCTTGAAAAGTATGAACCCAATCATTTAACATATAAAAGTAAATCTAGGAATGAACAGTTTGCAGTTTTTTCTGAAATCTATTATAAAGACGGTTGGAATGCTTATGTTGATGGTAAATTAGAACCACACTATCAAGTAAATTATGTTCTAAGAGGTATGAACCTTCCTAAAGGAGAACATAAAATCGAGTTTAAATTTGAGCCAAAAGTAATTCAAACAGGAAGTAAAATATCTTTAATCTTCTTAGCTTTATTTGTTTTGGTTTGTATCGGATGGTATTATTTAGAAAGAAAGAAAACTACTCCTTTAGATTCTTAATGTAAACTGAAGGAGTAATATTCATATATTTTTTAAAAACTCTAGTAAAAGCAGAAGCGTTTGTATATCCAACTTCTTCTGCTAATGCTTGTACAGAATAATTACGATATACTTTATCATTGTTTAGCTTTTCTACAATATAATCTATCTTTTTTTTACTGTAATATTGTTTAAATGTTTCGTTTTTATTTTTATTGAAAACAAACGAAATGTAAGTAGAATTTGTTTCTAGTGCTTTAGCTAAAGTGTTTATTGTGAAATCTGATTTCAAAAAGCTAAGCTCATTGTCTAGAGTGTCAATTTTAGCTAAAATTTTCTTCTCAAGTTCTTCGTCTATATTATATTCAACTTTTTGAGGTTCTTTCTCTTTTGGAATTTCAATTTTAATATCTTCTTTTTCCTCTTCTTTATTCTGAATACCAACAATTTCTTTTTTGTATTTTTTTCTTTTGTAAAGAAAGAATCCAGAAGTGATTAATAAAATGAAAATACAGACTAAAATGATATTCGTGTATTTATTCTTCTCACTTTTTATTATGGATTTATTAAGCTCTTTAACTTTTTCGATATCGTTATCGTATAACAATTGATAAGTTTTGTCTTTACGTGCTCTAGTTTCATCAATTTCTTTAATAGTTAATTCAGAATATTTGTAAGCACTATCAAGTTTTTTGTTTTTAAAATATTGATCCGATAAAATATTATAGCCAGTAATTAATGAACTCTTTCTGATATTTGGAATTCTAATTAATTTATGAGCATAAAAAATAGCTGAATCTATCTTCTTTAAGTTTTCAAAACATATAGCTTTATTTAAAAAAGCTTCCTGACGATATTCATGGCCATTACTAATTTTAGAATATGAATTTACTAGTTCTAATGCTTTTTTAAATTTTCCTTTAGTAATGTAAATTTCGGTCATTTTAAAAGCATACATTAATTCAGTGTCAGAATGTGGAGGGATAAAAAGTTTCGCGTATTTATAAGCTTTGTTATAATAATGAACTGTAGAGTCTAAGAGTTCTGGTTTTCTTTTATTTTTACTTAAAAGAAGATAAGTCTTTCCTAATAAATTATTAATGTTAGTTTTTTTTGAAATTAAATAATTAAAGTTAACTGTGTCTAAGTTGTCTTGGTTTTTCTGATTAACAACTTTAATTAACTTTAGTAAAATATTTTTAGAATCATCCTCTAATTTCAATTCATTTTTAATTAAAGCTTTAGACATTTCAATGGTAGTCAAATAATGAAATTTATCAATTTTTTCATCATCGATAGATTTCATATAATTTGAAAACTTGATTAATTCATTATATGCTTTTTCAAATTCTTCTGTGTTTTTATACACCCAAAATAGTCTGTTAAAAATTGATATCTTCATTTTAATAGCACAAACATTTGTCTGCTCTTTAACAGATAGGGAATCTAAATATATAAGTGATTTTTTAGTTAATTTTTTTACTTTTTTATAATTTTTAAGCTTGTAGTAATAATATATTATTGCATTTTTAGAACTTAAATTAGTGCATAAATTTTTTGATGTTGCATTTATATTAGCATAGTAATATAAACTATCTAAATTTGAATTTTTAAATTGATCTAATTTTGCGTTTAAATCTTCTTTTGAGTCGATTTGAGCATAGCAAAAACTATAGATGAAAAAGAATAAAAAGAGTATTTTTTCTTTCAATTTACAGCGGATTATTTAGTTGTTTTTTCTTCTTTTAGCTAAGAAGTTTATATACATTTTATAAAAAGTGCAATATAAAACTTTTTAAATATTCTTAATAGAATTAATTTCGTAAGCCTGAAAAGTAAAAGAAATTTGATACAGGGAAAATGGCGATATGAGAATTTTCTTAAGGAGTTATGTAACTCCTTTTTTTATTTTATAACTTTTAGGTAAAGTTCTATTTATAATCAATAGATTTGTTTTGTTAAAGATTATGTTTTTAAAATGTACAAAAAGTTACCCAAAAACAGATACAATAAAACATTAAGTTTACTGAAAAAAGTACTACCTGCACCAGCTACAGTTTTAGATTTAGGAGTAAGAAATCCATTCAGTGAAATTATGGAAGAGAATGGGTATACTGTTTTTAATACTAATGGAGAAGATTTAGATTTAATCCCAGACCTTGTTAAAAACTATAAAGTAGATGCAGTTACTTCTTTTGAAATTTTTGAACATTTATTGTCTCCTTTTACAGTATTGAAAGCTATAGAGTGTGATAAATTAATAACAACAGTTCCTTTACGTTTATGGTTTTCTACTGCTTACAGAAGTAAAACAGATATGTGGGATAGACATTATCATGAATTTGAAGATTGGCAATTTGATTGGTTATTAGAAAAAACAGGTTGGATGATTAAAGAAAGAGATAAATGGACTAATCCAACGAATAAAATAGGAATAAGACCTTTGTTACGAAAATTTACACCTAGGTATTATGCTGTTTATGCAGAACGAAAAAAGTAGTTATGAAAATAGGTATGATATTGGATAATGTTTATCCACCAGATCCTAGAGTTGAAAATGAAGCGATAGAACTTATTAAAGAAGGACATGAGGTTTACTTGTTTTGTCTTTCTTACGATAAGAATGAAAAAGTAAAAGAGGAAATTAATGAAATTAAAGTCAGAAGGTATACTAGTAATACTTTAGAATATAAGTTATCTGCTTTAGCATATACTTTTCCTTTTTACAACATTTTAATGAGTTCTAAAATAAAAGATTTTATTAAAAACACTTCAGTTCAAGTCATCCATATTCATGACATACGAATTGCAGGAGCTGCTTTTTTAGCTAACAAAAAATTTAACTTACCAACTGTTTTAGATTTACACGAAAACAGACCAGAAATAATGAGGTTTTATCCTCATATGCAAAAGCTTTATGGGAAATTATTAATCTCAATAAAAAAATGGATTAAAAAAGAGGAAGCATTTGTAAAAAAAGCGAGTAAAGTTATTGTTGTAACAAAACATGCAAAAAAAGAATTGGTCGATAGAACTCAAATTCTAAAAAGTAAAGTTGCAGTGGTTCCTAATACGATTAGATCATCTTTTTATAAAGAAAAAAATGATTTAGAAATTCCGTTTAAGAACCAAAAAGAAGATCTGACATTACTTTACCTTGGAGATACAGGTGAACGTAGAGGTTTAAGAACAGTAGTATCATCTTTAGTAAAACTAAGAGATGAGAAAGGAATAAAAAACATAAAGTTTGTAGTAGTAGGAAAAACTAGTCCGTATTTAGAAAGAATGGTTTCAGATCATAACATTTCGGATCAAGTTAAGTTATTTGGTTGGCAATATGATACTACTTTTCCAAACTGGATTAGAGAATCTGATGTTTGTGTTTCTCCTCTGCATAAAAATATCCATCACGATACTACATATGCAAATAAGATATTTCAATATATGAGTATTGGAAAACCTCTATTAATTAGTGACGTTTTAGCACAAGAAGCTTTAATGAAAGAAACAGAAGCAGGATTAATTCATAAAGCTAAAGATGTTAATGATTTTACAGAACAGTTACTGAAATTGTATTATGATTCTAGTTTAAGAGAAAAACTAGGGAAAAATGGTCAAAGTTTTGTTAGAAATTATTTTACATGGGATAAAACTTCTGGAGAATTAATAGATTTATACAAAAATTTAAATTGAAAGTATTAGTTATAACATATTATTGGCCACCAGGAGGCGGACCAGGAGTTCAACGTTGGTTAAAGTTTGTAAAATACTTGAGAGATTTCGGAATAGAACCAGTTGTTTTTACTGCAGAAAATCCTTTTTATCCAACAGTAGATGAAACTTTAATACAAGATGTTCCAGATGGAATAAAGATTGTTAAATGTCCGATTTTCGAACCGAATAATATTGTAGCTAAATTCAAGAAGAATGAAACTCAAAGAAGTGCAGGTTTTTTAGACCCTAATCCTTCTTTAATATCAAAGTTTCTTTTGTATATAAGGGCGAATTATTTTATTCCAGATGCTAGAAAATTTTGGGTAAAACCAGCAGTAAAAATGCTTATAAAATATCTTTCTGAAAATTCAGTAGATGCAGTAATTACTACTGGACCACCTCATAGTTTACATCTCATTGGAAAAAAACTAAAAGAAGTTACAGGAATAAAGTGGATTGCAGATTTTAGAGATCCTTGGACAAGTATTGATTATTTTCATTTATTACCTTTAACAAATTCAGCAAGAAAAAAACATTTTAGATTAGAGGAAGAAGTTGTGAGAGCTGCTGATCGTGTGATTATGGTAAGTAGTAATGCTAAAAAAAAGTATGAAGACTTTAATGAAAATATTGATGTTATCACTAATGGTTTTGATACCGAAAAGGGTTTAGAAGAGGTAAAGATTGAGTTGGATAAAAAATTCAGTATTACTCACATTGGAACAATGAATTCAGAAAGAAATCCGAAAGCCTTTTGGGAAGCTTTATCTGAAATTAGTGAAGAGAATTCTGAATTTACTGATGATCTGGAACTTAAATTTATAGGTAAAGTTGATGATTCAGTTTGGGAAAATGAAATTGAATCAAGAGGATTTAAAGATGTTAAAAGAGTTAGTTATGTACCACATTTAGAAGCTAAATTATATCAAAGAAAATCTCAAGTACTTTTAATTGTTGTAAATGATTATCCGAGTGCAAAAGAGATGATTCCAGGTAAAACTTTCGAATATTTACAAGCAAATCGACCAATTTTAGGCTTTGCACCAGAAGGCGGTGATTTAGCAGAAATTTTATCTAATACAAATTCAGGTGTGGCTGTTGATTTTAGAAATAAAGAGCTGGCTAAAAAATCAATTTTAAATTTATATTCAAACTTTAAAAAAGGAAATTTAGAGTCAACATCAAAAGGAATAGATAGTTTTCATAGAAGAAAATTAACTGAAAAACTATCTGTTATTATTAAAGATTTAATTCAAAACTAATTTTGGGAATAATTTTTAAACAATCTTTCAGGAATACCATAGTCATTTACTTTGGTTTTATTATCGGGGCAGTAAACGCTATAGCTTTTTATCCTAATATCCTAAAAGAAGAATATCATGGTTTAGTAACTTTTTTGTTATCAGCATCTAATTTAATAATGCCATTAATTGCTTTTGGTATTCATAATACGATTGTAAAGTTCTTCACTTCATATAAAACTAAAGAAGAGAAAGATCGATTTTTATCTTCAATAATTATTTTTCCATTATTTATTGCGTTGCCAATAGGGTTTTTCTGGGATGCTTTTCATGAGTTTATAATTTCACGTTTAAGTCCTAAAAACGATGGTAAAGTAGAAGATTATACTTTAGTTATTTATATTGTAGCAGTAAGTTGCGCTTATTTTGAAGTTTTCTATTCTTGGTCGAAAGTACACTTGCAAACAGTTTTAGGAAATATATTAAAAGAATTTTATAATAGGGCAGTGGTGTTTGTTTTATTAATAGCTGTTTTCTTAGGTTTTATTAATAAATCAGAGTTTATATATACACTAACTGGTTTTTATATTTTTAGAACATTAATAATGATGTTCTTTGCCTTTAAAACATATTCACCAAAGTTCAATTTTAAACTCCCTGTAAATATTAAAGAGATTTTAAAATATTCTGCTTATGTTTTTTTAGCAGGAAGTGCAGGAGCTGTTATTATTGATATAGATAAATTGATGATACCTGGTAAAGAAGCAATTAAAGTAGCAAGTTATTATACAGTAGCAGTATATATTGGGTCATTTATAGAAGCTCCAGGAAGGGCTTTAGCACAAATTTTACAACCTTTAACTTCTAAATCTTTAAACGAAAATAATGTAAATGAAGTAGAGAGTTTATATAAAAAGAGTTCTATAAATTTATTAGTCATTAGTGGATTATTTTTTCTTTTAGTGAATTGTAGTATTTCTGAATTATTTAAAATGATGCCAGAGGGTTATGCAGGAGGTGAGTTAGTTGTTTTAATGATTTCTTTTGCTAAAATGTATACAATGTCTCTTGGGAATAATAGAGATATTATAAATAACTCGAAATTTTATAGAATGATTCTTCCAATCGGGTTAGGAATGGCATTGTCGGTTTATTTTTTAAATAAATTATTTTATTATGAAATGGATTTCGGAACTAATGGTTTAGCCTTGGCTACATTAATCACGTTGCTAGTTTTTAATTCCGTGAAATTATGGTTTGTAAAAGCAAAGTTTGATATGAACCCCTATACAAAAGAAACAACTAAAATATTTATTATTATTATCGGATTCTTTGGTTTATTTTATTTCTGGAATTTTACAACGCCAGAAATTTATATTAGTAAATTACCAATACATAATTTAATAAATATTATTATAAAGAGTATTTTAATAACAGGATTGTACTTGTTTATAGTATTAAAACTTAAGATTTCAGATCAACTTAATTTCTTAGTAAGAAAAGTTAAAGATAAAGTAGTTAAATAATAAGAAAGACCTGCAATCGAATCCATGGGGGAAAGCAAGTCTTTTCTTTGTTACTAATTATAGGGAATTATTTGATTACAAAAGTATGGCTAAAATCACATTTTATTGATAAACATAGGTTTATAATTTAACTAGAGTATAGTTTTTTTCTAATTCTACTTAATTGTACTGGTGTAATATTTAAATAACTCGCAATTTGATATTGTGGAATTAAGTTTTCAATATTAGGAATTCTTTTCTTCAGCATTTTATATCTGTTTGTAGCATCCAATAGAGAAAGCCTATCTAATCTATTTTGTAAATAATAAATTGCAGCTTGATTCAGTCTGTCTATAAATAAGAATAACTCATTATTCTTTTGTGCTATTTTTAAAAGCTGATCTAAATTACCTGTAAAAATTATAGTATTAGTTAAGCACTTAAAATAATCTATAGAAATACGTTCTGTTAGTTTTAAATCAGATAAATTAACAAAAACATTTTTTTCAAATAAAATAGCTCTAATATATTCTTTATTTGCATTTTGATCTTGAGAATAATTTGCTACAATTCCATTAAATATAATATGGAATTTTTTAAAAGGTGTATCATCTGCTTTTATAAGATCACCAGCTTTTAATTCTTCTTTTTGAAGTAAATTGTTAAATTCCTGTATAGTTTCGTTAGAAATATCTTTCATATAAATCTTACAGAAATCAAAAATAAAGTTGTCATTCATTTTACTGAGAGTACATTTTTTTTCTAATTCTACTTAATTGTACAGGAGTAACGCTTAAATAACTTGCTATCTGATATTGAGCGATTAAATTTTCTATATTAGGGATGTTATTTTTTAAAGCTAGGTACCTTTGAGTAGCATCCATAAACGATAGTTCATCTATTCTTTTTTGTGATTTTAAAAGCGCGTGTTCTAAAATTCTATTGTATAGAATAGATAGTTCATGATTTAAATGTGTTTGTTTTATAAATTCTAAATAACTACCTTGATATACAATGCATTTAGATAAGCATTTATAGTAATTTACATTTCTATCTTGATTTTTATTTAAAGATGAGATATTAGTGAAAATTGTTTTGTCGTCATGAATTGCTCTTATATATTCTTTTTCACTTAATTTATCTTGGGCAAAACTTCCTATGATGCCAGATTTTATAATGTAAAATTTCTTTACTCTAGTTTTATTTTTAATGATAACATAATCTTTAGGATACTCTTTTAAAGATATAAAGCTAGAAAATAATGCAATAGCTTCATCAGAAAGATCATTTACATACGATCTTAACAAAGATGTAATCAAATCAATTTCCATCATGTGTTAAAAATTGAAGTTATATTGGGGTTAATGTTTAAATCTTCGTATCCTCTAAATACGTCAAAGCATTTGGTCCTTCCATAAAAAGAAGATCCAAAATTGATAAATTAGATATATATCCATGTTTGTGATCAAACATTTGGACATATTCTTTAGTTTCCACAAAAACACCATTCTTTGCGATTGCTAATTCCCTATAATCGTTTAGTAACGGTGTCATTTCATACGTTTTTGTTTTCGAAAATTCTTGAGAAATTTGCAAGGCATCGGTAATAAATAAAAACGTATCTATATTTAAATCAATTAAATATACATAATTTTTGTTGAAAATTCTAAAAATATCATGTTCAAAAAACTCAAAGTAAGGAGATGATTGATATGCTGTTTTAATAGATTTAAAGTGTTGACTTTGCCATGGAAAGTCATTTTCTATCAAAGTATCCTTAGTTTTTTTTCTGCCAGAAGTATTTTTAAGGTGTTTTACAGGAATATTTAAAGAAAGTTTTCCGTTGGCCCCATAAATGTAACATCTGTTTCTATAAGTTTGTTTCTGAAAGTTATCTTCCTGTTCAAAAACTACTTTGTCTGATTTTAAAATTGCCGCGTACTGGCTAATAGGTGAAAAATATGTAGGTATAAAAAGACTCAAAATTCTTATGCTTTTTTCTTTTTTGGCATAAATACAAAAGCTAAAATTCCTAAAGCTGCAGCTATACCAAACCAAAAATATGATTTAGATTCTCCGTTAGTTACTGTTGTAAACATTCTATCCCAACGAATTTTTCCAGTGTCTTTATCATAACTAAACCAAACCATTACAGGAGTACCAATAACATGATCGAAAGGAACATAGCCCCAAGCTCTTGCATCTAAAGAGTTTTGCCTGTTGTCTCCCATCATCCAGTAATAATCTTGTTTAAAAGTATATGAATCTGCTTTTTTTCCGTTGATATAAATATCGTCACCGAAATAAGTTAATTCATTTTTCTCGTATTCTTGAATTATTCTTTTATAAAAAGGAATACTTTCAGCATTTAAAGCTACTGTTGCCCCTTTTTTAGGAATGTAAATAGGTCCAAAATTGTCTCCAGACCAAGGATATTTAGGGTTGTGAGGAAAAATACTATCATCATAATATCCTTTTGGAGTATTTGTTTTTTCAATACTCTTAACTTTAGGATTTTTCTTAAAAGCAGCTGCTTCAGCATCTGTTAACGTTAAATAATACCTTCCATCATTAAATATTTTAGCTTCCCTAATGTTATAACGTTTAAAATCACCAGCAGATAATTGTTCTCCATTAGTGTCTACAATAAAGTTCCACTGTGGCTTAGCACTTTTAGGAAGTATAGTTCTCTTACCGTTGATATAAATATAACCATCCTTAATCTCTAAACTATCACCAGCAATACCGACACAACGCTTAACTAAGTTTGTTTTTTTGTCGATTGGTTTGTAATAATTTCTGTCAGAAGTAAGGATATTCATGTTTCTTAACGTATCTGCAGGCTGACCAAAAACTACAATATCATTTCGTTTGATTTTCTTTAAACCAGGTAGCCTCATGTAAGGCAACTGTAGTTTATTTATTAAAGAGTTATTTCGGTTCTCATAATCATCGCTAAACATATAAGATTTAGTTCCTAAACCAGGAATACTATCGTGAATCATAGGTAATGAAACTGTAGTCATAGGAACTCTAGATCCATAATGAAATTTACTAACGAATAAGTAATCACCTATTAATAAAGTTTTTTCAAGAGAAGAAGAAGGAATTACATAAGGTCTAATAAAATAGTTGTGTACTATGGTTGCTGCGATAATAGCAAAAGCTATAGAACTAACCCATTCACCCGCAGTTGTAGGAGCTTTTAAGGCTCTTTTTTGATCATATTGTGAATCATTAAAATATGAAATGTAGAAAATGTAAAATCCTAAAGTAATTATAGCTAAAATCGAATCTTTTGTAGATTTAAATCCAAAGCTACGGCAAGTTTCTATCCAAATTACAGGAAACATAATAAGGTTTACTGTTGGTATAAATAATAAAATTACCCACCATTTAGGTCTTTTTAAAATACCTAATAAAACTATAGCGTTATATACAGGTACGGCAGCTTCCCAAGCTTTTCTTCCTGCTTTAACATATAATTTCCAAGTTCCTAAAAAGTGGATGAATTGGATAATTAAAAATAAAATAAACCATCCTGTAAATGACATAATTTCTCTAGTTTAGTTTTTTATCAATATAAAGACGCAATCTACATTTTTTCGTTAAAATAGCTAGTCTACTTTAACCAATGTTTAACACATCTTTCATGGTGAATACTCCTTGTTTGTTTTTTAACCATTCTGCAGCAATAACAGCTCCTAAAGCGAAACCTTGTCTGTTATGAGCTGTGTGCTTTATTTCAATGGAATCAACTACAGAGTTGTAATTAATTGTATGTGTACCAGGTACATCAGGAGTTCTCACTGCTGTAATTGGAATAACTTCTTCAGAAGCTTCTCCATCTAACTCCCAAGATTTTCTGTTGGTATGATCTATTATTCCTTCAGCTAAAGTAATTGCAGTACCACTTGGTGCGTCGAGTTTTTTAGTATGATGAATTTCTTCAATATCAACTTTGTATTGATCTAAAGAAGCCATCATTTTAGCTAATTGATTATTTAATTCAAAAAATATATTAACGCCTAAGCTAAAGTTTGAAGCATAAATAAATCCTCCATTATTTTCTTTACATACAGCTAAAGCATCATCATATTTGTCTAACCATCCAGTAGTTCCTGAAACTACAGGAACATTATTTTTAAAACAATTTGTGATATTGTTGTAAGCTGCGCTAGGAATACTGAAGTCTATAGCTACATCTGCTGTTGTAATATCGTAACTTTCTTCTCCATTATCTCTAATTACGATTTCATGACCTCTTTGTTGGGCAATTTTTTCTATTTCTTTACCCATTCTTCCGTAACCTAATAAGGCTATTTTCATCTTAAAAAGTATATTTTAAAGTTAAACCTAGTTTTGGTGTAGTGTCGTAAGCATCTCTACTAGGTATTGCAGCTGGACTTAAAGATAAATCATCACTGTCGTCAAATTGAATTAAATGAGCTGTAACACTGGCTTCAACTATTTGCAAAACATAAATAAGTACTGTTGTTAGTAGTGATAAATCTCTATTTTGTCTTAACTGGCGTTGTGCACTTTCTAACCCAGCTGTTGAAATAATTTCAGTTCCGTCTGCTAAAGTAAATTCATCTGGTAATCCTGCACTTCTTTGTCTAAAAGCTGTCCTAAATCGGTCGTATTCATTACTATTATCTATAAAGAAATAAATACTAGTTGCCATTCCTCCATAAATAAGAGGTAATTGCCACCAATATCGATTATTATATATTTGGCCAGCTCCAGGAATTATAGCGGAGTAAAAAGCCGCTTTTGAAGGTGATAAAGGATTGTATTGTACTTTAGGCGACTTCAGTTGTAATTGTGAAACTTCTTGTACCTGAGTAGAATCTTTTTGTGCATACAAATTAGTACACACTAAAAATAGTATTATGTAATAAAGTTTTTTCAATTCTATTTTAGCAAATCTTTTATTCTATTAAAGTCTTCTATGGATGTAAAAGGAATAGAAATTTTTCCTTTTCCATTATTTCCTACAGTAACGTTAATTTTAGCATCAAAAAATTGATTAAAATCTTGAATACTATTTGTTATAGAAGATGGTAAAGTTTTTTTCTTACTAGCTTTTGCTAAATTTCCTGATTTTAATGCTCTTACTAAATCTTCTGTTTGTCTAACAGATAATTTATCTCGCAAGATTTTTTCATAAATTTTAAGTTGATCCGACGGATTTTCAACATTAATTAAAGCTCTACCATGTCCCATAGAAATGAATGCATCTCTCATTCCTGTTTGGATAATAGGATCTAACTTTAATAAACGTAAATAGTTAGTTACTGTAGATCTTTTTTTACCAACTCGAATACTTAATTGTTCTTGAGTTAATTTGATTTCGTCTATTAACCTTTGGTAAGACAAAGCAACTTCAATTGGATCTAAATTTTTCCTTTGAATGTTTTCCACTAACGCCATTTCTAGCATTTCTTGGTCGTTAGCTATACGAATATAAGCAGGTACAGTAGTGTTACCAACTAATTTAGAAGCTCTAAAACGTCTTTCTCCAGAAACTAATTGAAATTTGTCTTCAGCTAATTTTCTAACAGTAATAGGTTGAATGACACCAAGTTCCCTGATAGAATTTGCTAATTCTTGAAGTGCATCTTCATCAAAATAAGTTCTTGGTTGAAAAGGATTTACTTCAATTAAATTTAAATCAATTTCAATAATACTACCAACAACTTTATCTGCGTTTTTATCTGAAGCAGAATTAACTTCTGCAGTTTCTTTTAACAAAGCTGATAATCCTCTTCCTAATGCTTGCTTCTTTGTTGCTTTTGCCATTTTATGAGTTCTTATTTATAATTTCATTTGCTAAGTTAATATAATTTACAGCACCTTTACTTGTGGCATCATATGAAATTATACTTTCTCCGTAACTCGGAGCTTCACTTAAACGTATATTTCTGTGAACTATTGTTTCAAAAACCATAGAGTTAAAATGCTTTCTTACTTCATCTACTACCTGATTAGATAAACGTAATCTAGCATCATACATAGTTAATAGTAAACCTTCGATTTCTAGTTCTTTATTATGTATTTTTTGAACACTTTTAATCGTGTTTAATAATTTCCCTAATCCTTCTAAAGCAAAGTATTCACATTGAATAGGTATAATTACAGCATTAGAAGCTACTAAAGAATTAAGTGTTATCAATCCTAATGAAGGAGCACAATCGATTAAAATATAATCGTAATCGTTTTCTAATTCTTTTAATGATTTCTTAAGCATATATTCACGCTCAATTTTGTCAACAAGTTCAATCTCAATAGCAACTAGGTCAATATGAGCAGGCACTAAATCAACATTAGGAGATTCTGTTTTTACTATAGCTTCTTTTACGGTGGCAGTATGTTCTAAAACTTGATAAGTTCCAATATCAACACTATCTACATCAATGCCTAACCCAGAAGTTGCGTTTGCTTGGGGATCTGCATCAATAAGTAAAACTTTTTTTTCTAATACGCCTAAAGCCGCGGCTAAGTTTACAGAAGTTGTAGTTTTTCCAACTCCTCCTTTTTGATTTGCTATTGCAATGATTTTACTCATACTTCTCATGTATTTACCGAACGTAAAAATACAATTATTTATGACTTAATAAATACTAAAATATTAACAAAAAAAATAATAGTGGTTTAAGGATTTCTTCACTGTTTTTTTTGAGGGGGTTTTCACTATTTAAAATAGGATTTAACATGCTATGTGAAATTCATCTTGAAACTATGTTTGCAGTGTTGTTTTTATCAATCAACTTAAAAAAACAATTGTTTTAAAGGAGTGATCAACCTTAAAATCGCGGAAGCCGAAAAGCGCATGAGTAGGTGAAAAACTAATTAAATAAAATTTATAATGAAAAAAATGTTTTTTTTAATCATGATGGCAATCATGGTTATAGGATGTAAAGATGAAGAAATTATTAAAGAGTCAAATGAAACAGAAAAGTTAGCTGCTATTTCTAGTAAAGGAAGAGAAGTAGGAATGCTAAGGTTTGGTTCTGTAAGAGAATTGGAAGCTTTTGTAGCTGAACGAGTTGAATCTAAGTCAGATTTATTAGATGAGGCAAGAGCCTTTTCTGATAAAGGAATTTACAATCCTTTATTGATGGTGTATAACTTAGAGGCTGAAGAAGCAAAAGAATTAGGAATTGAAGAAAAAAATATCCCTACTGTTGCTTCTGATGATGATATGTTATTATTGATGTTAAACCAAGATGGAGAAATAGGTATAGAAGATAAAATCTTTAGAATCGATGAAGATTTTGTATATACTTATGTAGAAGGTGGAGGTGATGAAATTGATACTTTTCTTGAAAAATATAATGGAGGAGGTATTAAAATGGAAAATGGTCAAACAATTGAATTCAGTAAAGGATTAACTGTTTACAAACATGATAATGCTATTAAAGATGGTAGAGAGAATCTTGTAGCTAGAAATCAAACAGGTTTTGATAATTTCAATAATAACCATAGAATGAAGTCAAGACAATTTCATGGATATTGGGTGTTTTACAGTTCTATTGGGGCTAAAACTTTAGTAGAGCAGCGCAGAAGATTTTTATGGTGGTCTTGGTGGAAAAATATCAGAGCAAATAATAGTTTACAGTTTGAATTATCATACAGAGTAAATTCAACATTTGGTTTCCCACCTGTATTTTTAAATGCATCAGGAAGTAGTGGATGTACGAATTGTAACCAACATCAAAGAATTTATAATTGGTCTGTTGGTTTTCCAGCAGCTCCAAATGTTTACGTTCCTTTAGATGGAATGACTAGACATCAAGCAACTTGGAATGGAATAACAAGAACAAGAACATTATTCTATTAAGTTTTAGTAATAATTGTTTAGCAAAAAAAAAAGTCCTGATGAAATTTCACCAGGACTTTTTTATTTTATATCAAATTGAAAATAATTATCCGTTTAACATTACTGGCATAACTAACATAGTAACGTGTTCTCCTTCTTCAGTACCGTCAATTGGAGTTAAAATTCCAGCTCTATTTGGTAAGCTCATTTCTAATTGAACATCATTAGCATTCAAATTGTTTAACATTTCGCTTAAAAAACGAGAGTTAAAACCAATTTGCATATCATCACCCTGATAATCACAATTTAAACGCTCATCAGCTTTGTTTGCGTAGTCTAAATCTTCTGCAGAAATATTTAACTCAGTACCAGCCATTTTTAAACGGATTTGATGAGTTGTTTTGCTAGAGAAAATAGAAACACGTTTTACAGAGTTTAAGAAAGAAGCTCTGTCTACTGTTAATTTATTTGGGTTTTCCTTTGGAATTACAGCTTCGTAATTTGGGTATTTACCATCAATTAAACGACAAACTAATACTACATTATCAAAAGTAAATTTTGCGTTAGTGTCATTGTATTCAATAGTTACATTTTCTTCAGAACCTCCAAGTATACCTTTTAAAATATTTAAAGGTTTCTTAGGCATAATAAATTCAGCAGACTTATCTGCAGAAACATCAGTTCTAGTGTACTTTACTAATTTGTGAGCATCAGTAGCTACAAAAGTTAATTCTTTAGAGTTAAACTGAAAAAACACGCCACTCATTACAGGTCTTAAATCATCATTACCTGCTGCAAAAATGGTTTTAGAAATTGCTGTAGATAAAACATGTGAAGGAACATCTGTGCTGCTTGGAGAAGGTAATTCTATCGCTTTCGGGAATTCTTCTCCATCATAGTAAGCCATGTCATATTTTCCTTGTTCTGAATTAATTTCAATTGTATTTTCTCCTTCAGTTTTGAATGTTAAAGGTTGATCAGGGAAAGTTTTTAATGTATCTAAAAGTAAACGAGCATTAATTGCAATTGAACCTGTATCTGTACTTTCTACATTTACAACAGCGCTCATAGTTGTTTCAAGATCCGAAGCAGAGGCTTTTAGTTGGTTTTCTGAAAGTTCAAATAAAAAGTTGTCTAAAATAGGCAAGGTGTTATTGCTGTTGATTACTCCACCTAAAATTTGTAGTTGTTTTAGTAAATGTGAACTAGATACAATAAATTTCATTGTTTTTTTCTAAAGAATTTGATGTACAAAGATATTCTATTCCGTTTATTTTAAAAATTATTTTATCAACATTGTTGTTCTTATTGTTGATTAGTTGAAAAGATAATTAATACCAATACTTCCATATATGTTTCCACTAGGAACTTTAACGCTTTTTAATTTCTTGGTATGATGAATAATAGCATACTTAAAATTAAATCTGTTGGCTGTGAATTTAAAGCCTAATTCTGTAGTTAATACAATAGGTTTAAGTTCGTATGTGATTGGATTGTTTGTATTTAAAAAGCTTCCTTGTATTGTGGCGTCATAAATTGCATATCGAAGCATAGGATTCACATAGAAAAGAACTTCAATTTCGTTGTTGAAATCAGTGATTTTATTATTTAGGTTGCTGTTAAAAGCTGTACTGTTGGCAATATTTTGTAGTGGTTTAATTCCAATTCTAGATAAAAAACCAGTAGAAATATCAGAAAATACAGTTCCTACATTAGCTATATTCATCCAATTGAAGTCAATATATTTTGATGTTGCGAGTTGTTTTGTGAATTCTACACTGAAATTTAAAGCAAAAGCATCTTGTATTTGATATTTCCATCCTGTAGCAGGTTCAAAACCATAAATATCATGAACAAAATTCATAGATTCTTCACCAAAAGCTGAAGGGCCAATCACTCCAACTTCGCTATTAATTCTTAGAAAAGAATTCTTTTTAAAGAAATAACTAATGCCGAATCCACCAAATAAATAACCAGCAAAAGGTCTATCATGTTCGCTTAAAAATTGAACATTTGCTTTAAAAGGAGAGTATAGTTTTTGTCCAATCTGAAAATTATAAATCTTTTTTTGAATTTTATCTGATTTCTTTGTGCTTAAGTAAGAGTAGTTTAAAAAAGCACCGTTAGTATAGTACCTGTCCTGATAGAATGATATGTATAAATCATTGTCGTTAACAAAACTGAATTGTTTTGAAAATTTTTCCTGACCATAGCAACTAATAACAAGAAAGAGTAATAAAAATGTTTTTTTCACTAGACGAAAATAACAAAAAAACATGATAGTTTTCTAATGAAGAATTTTTAATTTAGTTGAAGTTTTATTGAGTATGGATAATAAAGTAAAAATTACTGAACAAGATTTTTTGAGGATTAAAACAAATGAAGAGCTGTTAGCTTTTATTGATGAGAATAATATTCCGTTTAAATCTGTAGAAAAAGATTTAGCTTATGAAAAAGAGCTTAAAAAATTACAGATAGAATTAGTGAAACTCCAGCAATGGATAGCAAAGAATAATAAAAGGGTTGCGGTTATTTTTGAAGGTAGAGATGCGGCAGGAAAAGGAGGTAACATAAGAAGGTTTATGGAACATTTAAATCCTAGGTCTTCTCGATTGGTTGCTTTGAATAAACCTACAGAAGTAGAAATGGGGCAATGGTATTTTCAGCGTTACATAAAAGAGTTGCCAAATCCAGGAGAAATTGTTTTTTTTGATAGAAGTTGGTATAATAGAGCAGTGGTAGAGCCTGTTATGGGATTTTGTACTGAGGCTCAGTATAGGAAATTCTTGGTTCAGGTTCCAGAGTTTGAGCATATGTTGTATGAAGATGGAGTTGTGGTAATTAAGTTCTGGTTGTCGATTACTAAAAAGGAACAATTAAAAAGATTTGAAGCTAGAATGGATAATCCGTTAAAGCATTGGAAATTTAGTCCTGTAGATAAAAAAGGTCAAGAGTTATGGGATAGATATACTTATTATAAAGGAGAAATGTTCACCAATACTCATACTACTTATTGTCCTTGGACTATTATTAAAACAAATAGTAAGAAAACTGCCAGATTAGAAGCGATTCGTCATGTGTTATCTAAGTTCGATTATGATGGGAAAGAAGATGCGATGACATATTTAAATCCAGATCCAAATATTGTAATGAGGTATTATAGGTCTGTTGTTCAAAACGATTAAAATTTTATGGAAAGTAAAAGGAATTCTAAAATGAATCTATCAGAAAGGGATGTGGAAAATTTAAGTTCAAAAGATGGGCTTAAAGCTATACTTTCAAGAGAACCATATAATATAGATAAAGCATTAAGATATGTTAATTATCTGCATAAACTTGAAGAATTACAGGTTGAGTTAATTAGGTTGCAAACTTGGGCAATTGAGCATAACGAAAGGATTATAATTTTATTTGAAGGTAGAGATGCAGCTGGAAAAGGCGGTGCGATTAGAAGAATAACAGAAAGGATAAATCCACGTCATATGAGAATTGTGGCTTTACCAAAGCCGACCGAAGAGCAAAAAACACAATGGTATTTTCAGCGTTATGTAGAACAATTTCCAAAAGCTGGAGAGTTGGTGTTGTTTGATAGAAGTTGGTATAATAGGGCAGTAGTTGAACCGGTAAACGGTTTTTGTTCAGAACAGGAATATAAAGTTTTTATGAAGCAGGTAAACGGATTTGAAAAAATGATTTTACAATCAGGAATTCGTTTAGTGAAAATTTATATGTCTATTTCTAAAAAGGAACAACAAAAACGTTTTGATGATATTAAAAATGATCCTCTTAAGCAATGGAAGATGACTCGTGTAGATGAAAGAGCTCAAGAACTTTGGGATAATTATACGGTGTATAAAAAGAAAATGTTTAAAAAAACGAATACAGAATTATCGCCATGGAAAATCATAAGAGCTAATAGGAAAACAGAAGCTAGAATAGAATGTATAGAACATATCCTAGATAGTATTCCTTATGATAAAAATACTGAGATTTAAAAAATGATAAAAAAGATTACTTTTAAGAAAGTAATCTTTTTACTTCTTCAAAAACTAAAAATAATTCACCAGCAATTTTTTTGCTAGTTTCTAAATATTTTTCGTTTTGAATATCTGTATTGTCAGCTATTTTAGGGTCTGTATATGGTAAATGAAATCGATGAATTGCATCTGGAATAAAAGGGCAGTTTTCATCGGCATCATCACAGGTAGTTATAGCTAAATATGGGTAATCATTATTTTGATTGTCGTAAGTTTTAGAAAAGCCCTTAATAGATTTTTTAGATCCTTTAAATGAAATTAAATATAAAGGATTTTGATGAGAAAAATCTTCAACGCTAAAATCAAAACTTGTTTTTTGTAAGCATTTTACTGTGTTTCTATGAAAAGCAGTGGTTTCAGTTCCGCCTGAATAAGCAAAAATGTTGTTAAGTTTAAAATATTCTATAGCGAAAAAAGACCAAACTTGTGCCATTTGACTCCTTCTAGAATTATGTGTGCAAATAAAATTTAGGTTGATTTTGTCTCTGTCCTCTAATTCTTCTGCAATCTTGTCTGCGATTGAATACAATAAATCTTTCCTCTCTTCTGAAACAATTAAATCTTTCTTGGAGTCTTCAAAAAAAACTTTAGTTTCGAAATTAGTAGTTTTTATCATTATTTTAATAGTGTTTTAAGGGGACTATAAGTGTATTTTTGCTATTATTTATTAAGTACAAAAGTAATAAAGAGATCTGTATCTTTTTTTTAATTTAAAGTTAACTATGTGTTTAGGAATTGGTAATAAAGTAGCTGTTTTAGATGATGTTATTAAAGGTGTTGTGGTTAAAATTAATAAAGATGAAGTTCTTATTAGGACAGACGATGGAATGGAAATGTGGTTTGTTTCTTCAGATTTAGTGAAGATAGGTGTAGAGCAAAATAAAATATCTGGATATTCTAAAAATGATAATCGATTTTTAAGGCAAAAAGAAACTGTAGATGCTGGTAATAAAAAGAAAACTTCATTCATTAAAAATAAAAATGAAGTTGTAATGGAGGTCGATTTGCATATAGAAAAATTAGTAAAGTCTAGGAAAGGAATGGATAATTATGATATACTTTCTGTTCAAATTGATACGGCTAAACGAAAAATAGAATATTGTATTCAAAAGAAGATTTCTAAAATTATTTTTATTCATGGGGTTGGTGAAGGTGTTTTAAAATCTGAGCTACATTATTTATTAAATAGGTATCCTGTTAAGTTTTATGATGCGTCTTATCAAAAATATGGATTAGGAGCAACGGAGGTTTATGTGTATCAGAATCAATAAATCTGTATTTTTGTACATTATATATAAGGTATGAAAAAAGTCTATTTTGATAATGCTGCTACTACACCAATGCTGAAAGAAGTGGTAGATGTGATGATGGAGTCAATGAATAATAACTATGGTAATCCTTCTTCTATTCATGAAATGGGAAGAAAGGCTAAGGTTGTTTTAGAAACTGCTAGAAAAAAAATAGCAGGTTTTTTAAATGTTTCTTCTGCTGAAATTGTGTTTACTTCAGGAGGAACTGAAGCTAATAATTTGGTGTTACGAAATGCTATAGAAAACCTTAATGTAAAACGTGTTATTACTTCAAAGATAGAGCATCATGCTGTTTTGGATGTTTTGTTAGAGTTGAATAAAACGTATGATTTTGAAATAGAGTATGTTGAACTTAATGATAAAGGAGAAGTTGATCTAGAAGATTTAAAAACAAAATTAACTAAAGGTGAAAGATTAACTTTAGTTAGTTTAATGTGGGTGAATAATGAGCTTGGTAATATTTTACCTGTTGAAAAGGTGGGCGAGCTGTGTAGAGAAAATAATGCTTTTTTTCATACCGATGCTGTTCAGGCTGTCGGTCATTTTCATATTGATTTAAAGAAGTTGAATATTGATTTTTTAGTGGCTAGTGCACATAAGTTTCATGGACCTAAAGGTGTTGGTTTTCTTTATGTAAGGAAGAATCTTTCTTTTAAATCGATGTTTTTTGGTGGAGGTCAGGAAAAAGGAAAGCGATCTGGGACAGAAAATTTACATTCAATTTTAGGTATGCAAAAGGCATTAGAGATTTCGTTGTCTGATTTAGATAGTGATATGATAAAGATTAAAATGTTAAAACAACACTTTATTTCTGAATTGGGAAATGAAATTCCAAACGTTTTATTCAATGGGGTTTCGCAAGATTTAGAAAAGTCATCATCTACAATTTTAAATGTAAGATTTCCTGTTGAAAATAAAATGTTATTATTCAATTTAGATTTGAACGGTGTTTTTGCTTCTGGGGGAAGTGCGTGTCAAAGTGGAGCCTCAAAAAAATCACATGTACTTGTTGAAATCCTAAATGAAGAGGAAATTCAAAAATCATCTGTTCGTTTTTCTTTTAGTAAGTTTTCTACTAAAGAAGAGGTGGATTTTATTGTTGAAAAACTAAAAAGGTTAATATCTTAGATTTCTGCTGTTTTTTTAAGAGATGTTTTACGAGTGGGTTGGTGTTTTTTTTAAACCTCTTAAAAGGTCTAATTTTAATTTTCTTTTATAGTTTTTTATGATTCGAATTATTTTTTAAATAGTTTTTAGTTATTTCACTATGATTGAATTTTTATTTCTTTAAAAATACTTTAACTTATTGTTGAGTTTTCTGATTGATTTTTGATTGATGCCTTAAATGAATTATTTTTTTGTTTTAAAAAGTGACTTTTTTAAAATAAAAGTTTCTAAAAAAAATAGTAGGTAATATATTTTTTAATTATATATTTGCATACGAAATATGTTCCCCCCGCTTTCAAGTTTAATAACTTGTAATAAGGGTCTTTACTTTGAGATAATTATACGGAGGGAAATATTTTTTACTTCTCTACATATTTTCATATATAAGATTTTTTTACATTTTTTTAATATTTGATAGCTGATTAAGAGTATAGTTAAGTAAGTTTTCAAATCAGAAGTTATCATAATGAGAAACTTTTACCCTTTTAAATCCCCAAAAGTGAGGTTGTTCTTTGCTTTATTGTTTTTTGTGTCTTTTTCACAAGTTTTTTCACAAGTAACTATAGCGGATGCAGATCAAAATGTGTCTGGTACTATAACATTTACAGATACAGGTGGAGCTGGTGCTAATTACACAAATAACGAAAATCATTCAATCACATTTACTTCAACAACTGGTGGTCCACTTGTGGTTGATTTTAGTTCGTTTTCTGTTGAGAGTACAGGATTTGGTAGCTGTTATGATTTATTGTCTATTTACGATGGTAGTGATAATACAGGTACTTTATTAGGGCAATTTTGTGATGATTTCCCTCCTCCTACAGGCTTTATAAGTTCAATAGGAACTCAATTACATTTTGTGTTTACTTCAGATAATATTGAAACAAGGGCAGGGTGGGTTGCTTCTATTTATCCATCTCCTGCAGACCCTGTTTATCCTAATACAGATGGAGATGCTTATGATAACTCAGTAGATGCAGATGATGATAATGATGGTATCTTAGATTTTGTTGAATTAGGTACGTGTTCAGGTACAGTTGTTATCGATTGGAGTACATATTATACTTCTGGTGATAGTTCTGGAGGAACTGTTTTAACAAATGGGCAAGATCCTTTAACAAGTCCTAATTTAACAAGTACTAATGGTGTAGGGGTAACTTTGCAAAGAGAAGTTACAACTGCATTTGCTAACCAACAATATAGAATTAATGATGTTTATGGACCAGCAGGAGATGGTATTTATACCTTACTTCAAAGTTCGTTAACCCCTGGGACAGGTGAGTCTATACAGAGATTTATATTTGATCAACCTGTTTTTGATTTAGCATTTACAATTTTTGATGTAGATACAGGGGGTAATTTTACAGATCAAATAGATGTTATTATTACGTTAGCAGATGGTTCTACTCATACCTTAGATCCGTCTGAATATACAGCAGATGTAAGTCAAACTGTTTCAGGAAATACAATTACTGGAGGAGGAACTGATGTTGATTTTGTTCTTAATGGTATTCAAGCTTGGGTAATTCAGTTCGAATTAAGATATAGAAATGTTAATGCTACACCTTCAGGTAATCAAGGTTTAGCATTTGGAGATTTTTCATTTTGTGCAGCTATAGATAAAGATACAGATGGCGATGGTACTCCAGATTATTTAGATGAAGATTCTGATGGCGATGGTTGTTTTGATGCAATTGAAGGAGGAGGGGCATTAACACTTACTCAAGTAGATGGTTCTGGACGAATTATAAGTGGAGTAGATGGAAATGGAGTTCCAACTCTTGTTGGATCTGGACAAACGGTAGGTACTTCAACTGATATATCCACTGTTGATAATCAATGTGATGATGATGGAGATGGAGTGCCAAACGTAAGTGATATTTGTAATGGTTTTGATGATACAGTTGATGCTGATTCAGATTCTATTCCTGATGGTTGTGATTTAGATGATGATAATGATGGTATATTGGATGAAGAAGAAACGGGTTCTTGTGCTACTGCAATTATAGAAGGATACAGTGTTAAGGTTTATGACGGAATTTCAGGTCAAAATTCATGGAGTGTACTTTCTAGTACAACAACTTTTCCAGTAACTGGTTTTTCTCAACTTGCTACTTTTGATTATGATGAATTTGATTTAACACCGAATGGTTTTAGTATAGATTTTGCTGAGCATCCATACAATCTATTAACTTCAACAGATGGTGATGTTTCTAATTATTCAGGAGGAACTATACCAAATGATGGTTTAGATAATGATGCTGCAATTTTATTTTCTAAGACAATTAATCAAACAGAAGCAGGTATATATAATTTTGATATAGATCATGGAGATGATCATATTTTCCTTTATATAAATGGGGTTAAGCAATATCAAGCTCAAAATGCTTATTCTTCATTTGCACAAGATGGTAGTTATAGTACTCAAATTACTGGTTTAACACTTAATGCAGGTGATGTTTTAAGTGTTTTAGTAGTTGAAGAACACATTATAAATACCGCGTTAGACGTAAGATTTGTTAAAACAGCCAACATAGGAGGAGGTGCACCTACTTGTCCAATTGATACAGATGGAGATGGAATTCCTAATCACTTAGATTTAGATTCTGATGGAGATGGTTGTTCAGACGCAATAGAGTCTGGAGGGATAGATGTTTCTCCAGCTGATGGTAGATTAGATGGAACCGGTTTTAATGGATCAGGCTTAGTTACAGGAGGAACAGGAGGTTATGATGGGGTATCTACAGGAGGAGGAGAATATATAGCAGTTGAATTATCTGTAAATGCAACAGCTTTTGTAGACCAAACAATTGTGGAAGGATCCAGTACTTCTTTTTCAATAACTTCAGCAACAGCATCAAGCGCAACAAGTTATACTTCTGGAACACCAGTTTATGGAACTATTGGTAACGCTAATTCGGGTATTAATTATCAATGGTATATAGGAGATCCGAGTTCAGGAGGGACTATTATAAGTGCTTCTGATCCAAATTATAGTGGAGAAAATACTAATACGTTAAATATTGTTGATGTAACAGGGTTAGATAATACAGAATATTTCTTAGTAGTTTCACATACAGATAATACGTGTCTAGATATTACAAATAGCGCAACTTTATTTGTAAGAAAAGATTCAGATGGAGATGGAATTCCTGATGTAACAGATTTAGATGATGATAATGATGGTATTTTAGATACAGAAGAGTTAGCATCTTGTTCAGGAAGTATTTCTTATGAATATTATGATGGAGTACCTACTGGATTAACTGTAGATAATATTCCTACTTCAAGTCCTGATGCTTCAGGAACTTTTAATTCTTTTGATGTAGATGCTATCATTGCTTCAATACCAGCTGATAATAATTCATACGGTTTAAGATTTAAAGGCTATTTGAATATTGTAACAGCAGGTAATTATAATTTTTATTTAGCTTCTGACGATGGATCTAAATTATATATAAATGGAACAGAAGTAATAGATAATGATGGAGATCATGCTCTGTTAACTGTTTCAAATTCTTACTTTTTGACTACAGGATTACATGAAATAGAAGTCCTTTTTTATGAGAATGGTGGCGCTGAATCATTAGATCTTGATTATGAATTACCAGGAACTATCTCAAGACAAGATTTACCTTTTGCGAATTTATTTTGTAATCTAGATACGGATGGAGATGGTATACCAAACCACTTAGATTTAGATTCAGATAATGATGGGTGTCCTGATGCTGTTGAAGGTGATGAGAATGTAAATCAATCTGAATTAACAGGTGATGATAGAATATCAGGAAGTGTTGACGCTAATGGAGTACCAGTTTTAGTTAATAATGGAGGTACAGCTGATATTGGAGGAGATCAAGGTCAAGGAACAACAATTAATGTGATAACTCCAGATGCTCCTGATGCAGGAACATTAAGTGGAGATCTTTTAGTCTGCGTTTCTTCTTCTGTAACTATATCAACAACAGGTGATAGTGGTGGAGTTTGGAGTAGTTCAAATACTTCAATTGCTACAGTTAATTCATCAGGAGTTGTAACTGGTGTTTTAGCTGGTTCTGTTACAATAACTTATACTGTCGCTTCGCCTGGAGGCTGTGGAGATGATAGTTCAACAATTAATATTACAGTAAATGAGACAGCAACCGCCCCAACGGCAAGTGTTACAGTACAACCTACTTGTACAGTACCAACAGGAACAATTGATATTACGGCTCCAAGTTTAGGAAGTGATGAAGTATATGAGGTAACAGGAACAAGTCCAGTAGTTGCGGCGGTAACCAATACCACTGGTGATTTTACAGGCTTAGCACCAGGAGATTATGCGGTAACGGTGCTTAATACAGTAACGGGTTGTGAGAGTACAGTAGTTAGTTTAACGATCAATGCTGTCCCATCCGATCCAAGTGCCCCAACGGCAAGTGTTACAGTACAACCTACTTGTACAGTACCAACAGGAACAATTGATATTACGGCTCCAAGTTTAGGAAGTGATGAAGTATATGAGGTAACAGGAACAAGTCCAGTAGTTGCAGCGGTAACCAATACCACTGGTGATTTTACAGGCTTAGCACCAGGAGATTATGCGGTAACGGTGCTTAATACAGTAACGGGTTGTGAGAGTACAGTAGTTAGTTTAACGATCAATGCTGTCCCATCCGATCCAAGTGCCCCAACGGCAAGTGTTACAGTACAACCTACTTGTACAGTACCAACAGGAACAATTGATATTACGGCTCCAAGTTTAGGAAGTGATGAAGTATATGAGGTAACAGGAACAAGTCCAGTAGTTGCAGCGGTAACCAATACCACTGGTGATTTTACAGGCTTAGCACCAGGAGATTATGCGGTAACGGTACTTAATACAGTAACGGGTTGTGAGAGTACAGTAGTTAGTTTAACGATCAATGCTGTCCCATCCGATCCAAGTGCCCCAACGGCAAGTGTTACAGTACAACCTACTTGTACAGTACCAACAGGAACAATTGATATTACGGCTCCAAGTTTAGGAAGTGATGAAGTATATGAGGTAACAGGAACAAGTCCAGTAGTTGCAGCGGTAACCAATACCACTGGTGATTTTACAGGCTTAGCACCAGGAGATTATGCGGTAACGGTACTTAATACAGTAACGGGTTGTGAGAGTACAGTAGTTAGTTTAACGATCAATGCTGTCCCATCCGATCCAAGTGCCCCAACGGCAAGTGTTACAGTACAACCTACTTGTACAGTACCAACAGGAACAATTGATATTACGGCTCCAAGTTTAGGAAGTGATGAAGTATATGAGGTAACAGGAACAAGTCCAGTAGTTGCGGCGGTAACCAATACCACTGGTGATTTTACAGGCTTAGCACCAGGAGATTATGCGGTAACGGTACTTAATACAGTAACGGGTTGTGAGAGTACAGTAGTTAGTTTAACGATCAATGCTGTCCCATCCGATCCAAGTGCCCCAACGGCAAGTGTTACAGTACAACCTACTTGTACAGTACCAACAGGAACAATTGATATTACGGCTCCAAGTTTAGGAAGTGATGAAGTATATGAGGTAACAGGAACAAGTCCAGTAGTTGCGGCGGTAACCAATACCACTGGTGATTTTACAGGCTTAGCACCAGGAGATTATGCGGTAACGGTACTTAATACAGTAACGGGTTGTGAGAGTACAGTAGTTAGTTTAACGATCAATGCTGTCCCATCCGATCCAAGTGCCCCAACGGCAAGTGTTACAGTACAACCTACTTGTACAGTACCAACAGGAACAATTGATATTACGGCTCCAAGTTTAGGAAGTGATGAAGTATATGAGGTAACAGGAACAAGTCCAGTAGTTGCGGCGGTAACCAATACCACTGGTGATTTTACAGGCTTAGCACCAGGAGATTATGCGGTAACGGTGCTTAATACAGTAACGGGTTGTGAGAGTACAGTAGTTAGTTTAACGATCAATGCTGTCCCATCCGATCCAAGTGCCCCAACGGCAAGTGTTACAGTACAACCTACTTGTACAGTACCAACAGGAACAATTGATATTACGGCTCCAAGTTTAGGAAGTGATGAAGTATATGAGGTAACAGGAACAAGTCCAGTAGTTGCAGCGGTAACCAATACCACTGGTGATTTTACAGGCTTAGCACCAGGAGATTATGCGGTAACGGTGCTTAATACAGTAACGGGTTGTGAGAGTACAGTAGTTAGTTTAACGATCAATGCTGTCCCATCCGATCCAAGTGCCCCAACGGCAAGTGTTACAGTACAACCTACTTGTACAGTACCAACAGGAACAATTGATATTACGGCTCCAAGTTTAGGAAGTGATGAAGTATATGAGGTAACAGGAACAAGTCCAGTAGTTGCAGCGGTAACCAATACCACTGGTGATTTTACAGGCTTAGCACCAGGAGATTATGCGGTAACGGTGCTTAATACAGTAACGGGTTGTGAGAGTACAGTAGTTAGTTTAACGATCAATGCTGTCCCATCCGATCCAAGTGCCCCAACGGCAAGTGTTACAGTACAACCTACTTGTACAGTACCAACAGGAACAATTGATATTACGGCTCCAAGTTTAGGAAGTGATGAAGTATATGAGGTAACAGGAACAAGTCCAGTAGTTGCAGCGGTAACCAATACCACTGGTGATTTTACAGGCTTAGCACCAGGAGATTATGCGGTAACGGTGCTTAATACAGTAACGGGTTGTGAGAGTACAGTAGTTAGTTTAACGATCAATGCTGTCCCATCCGATCCAAGTGCCCCAACGGCAAGTGTTACAGTACAACCTACTTGTACAGTACCAACAGGAACAATTGATATTACGGCTCCAAGTTTAGGAAGTGATGAAGTATATGAGGTAACAGGAACAAGTCCAGTAGTTGCAGCGGTAACCAATACCACTGGTGATTTTACAGGCTTAGCACCAGGAGATTATGCGGTAACGGTACTTAATACAGTAACGGGTTGTGAGAGTACAGTAGTTAGTTTAACGATCAATGCTGTCCCATCCGATCCAAGTGCCCCAACGGCAAGTGTTACAGTACAACCTACTTGTACAGTACCAACAGGAACAATTGATATTACGGCTCCAAGTTTAGGAAGTGATGAAGTATATGAGGTAACAGGAACAAGTCCAGTAGTTGCAGCGGTAACCAATACCACTGGTGATTTTACAGGCTTAGCACCAGGAGATTATGCGGTAACGGTACTTAATACAGTAACGGGTTGTGAGAGTACAGTAGTTAGTTTAACGATCAATGCTGTCCCATCCGATCCAAGTGCCCCAACGGCAAGTGTTACAGTACAACCTACTTGTACAGTACCAACAGGAACAATTGATATTACGGCTCCAAGTTTAGGAAGTGATGAAGTATATGAGGTAACAGGAACAAGTCCAGTAGTTGCGGCGGTAACCAATACCACTGGTGATTTTACAGGCTTAGCACCAGGAGATTATGCGGTAACGGTACTTAATACAGTAACGGGTTGTGAGAGTACAGTAGTTAGTTTAACGATCAATGCTGTCCCATCCGATCCAAGTGCCCCAACGGCAAGTGTTACAGTACAACCTACTTGTACAGTACCAACAGGAACAATTGATATTACGGCTCCAAGTTTAGGAAGTGATGAAGTATATGAGGTAACAGGAACAAGTCCAGTAGTTGCGGCGGTAACCAATACCACTGGTGATTTTACAGGCTTAGCACCAGGAGATTATGCGGTAACGGTACTTAATACAGTAACGGGTTGTGAGAGTACAGTAGTTAGTTTAACGATCAATGCTGTCCCATCCGATCCAAGTGCCCCAACGGCAAGTGTTACAGTACAACCTACTTGTACAGTACCAACAGGAACAATTGATATTACGGCTCCAAGTTTAGGAAGTGATGAAGTATATGAGGTAACAGGAACAAGTCCAGTAGTTGCGGCGGTAACCAATACCACTGGTGATTTTACAGGCTTAGCACCAGGAGATTATGCGGTAACGGTACTTAATACAGTAACGGGTTGTGAGAGTACAGTAGTTAGTTTAACGATCAATGCTGTCCCATCCGATCCAAGTGCCCCAACGGCAAGTGTTACAGTACAACCTACTTGTACAGTACCAACAGGAACAATTGATATTACGGCTCCAAGTTTAGGAAGTGATGAAGTATATGAGGTAACAGGAACAAGTCCAGTAGTTGCAGCGGTAACCAATACCACTGGTGATTTTACAGGCTTAGCACCAGGAGATTATGCGGTAACGGTACTTAATACAGTAACGGGTTGTGAGAGTACAGTAGTTAGTTTAACGATCAATGCTGTCCCATCCGATCCAAGTGCCCCAACGGCAAGTGTTACAGTACAACCTACTTGTACAGTACCAACAGGAACAATTGATATTACGGCTCCAAGTTTAGGAAGTGATGAAGTATATGAGGTAACAGGAACAAGTCCAGTAGTTGCAGCGGTAACCAATACCACTGGTGATTTTACAGGCTTAGCACCAGGAGATTATGCGGTAACGGTACTTAATACAGTAACGGGTTGTGAGAGTACAGTAGTTAGTTTAACGATCAATGCTGTCCCATCCGATCCAAGTGCCCCAACGGCAAGTGTTACAGTACAACCTACTTGTACAGTACCAACAGGAACAATTGATATTACGGCTCCAAGTTTAGGAAGTGATGAAGTATATGAGGTAACAGGAACAAGTCCAGTAGTTGCGGCGGTAACCAATACCACTGGTGATTTTACAGGCTTAGCACCAGGAGATTATGCGGTAACGGTACTTAATACAGTAACGGGTTGTGAGAGTACAGTAGTTAGTTTAACGATCAATGCTGTCCCATCCGATCCAAGTGCCCCAACGGCAAGTGTTACAGTACAACCTACTTGTACAGTACCAACAGGAACAATTGATATTACGGCTCCAAGTTTAGGAAGTGATGAAGTATATGAGGTAACAGGAACAAGTCCAGTAGTTGCGGCGGTAACCAATACCACTGGTGATTTTACAGGCTTAGCACCAGGAGATTATGCGGTAACGGTACTTAATACAGTAACGGGTTGTGAGAGTACAGTAGTTAGTTTAACGATCAATGCTGTCCCATCCGATCCAAGTGCCCCAACGGCAAGTGTTACAGTACAACCTACTTGTACAGTACCAACAGGAACAATTGATATTACGGCTCCAAGTTTAGGAAGTGATGAAGTATATGAGGTAACAGGAACAAGTCCAGTAGTTGCGGCGGTAACCAATACCACTGGTGATTTTACAGGCTTAGCACCAGGAGATTATGCGGTAACGGTACTTAATACAGTAACGGGTTGTGAGAGTACAGTAGTTAGTTTAACGATCAATGCTGTCCCATCCGATCCAAGTGCCCCAACGGCAAGTGTTACAGTACAACCTACTTGTACAGTACCAACAGGAACAATTGATATTACGGCTCCAAGTTTAGGAAGTGATGAAGTATATGAGGTAACAGGAACAAGTCCAGTAGTTGCGGCGGTAACCAATACCACTGGTGATTTTACAGGCTTAGCACCAGGAGATTATGCGGTAACGGTACTTAATACAGTAACGGGTTGTGAGAGTACAGTAGTTAGTTTAACGATCAATGCTGTCCCATCCGATCCAAGTGCCCCAACGGCAAGTGTTACAGTACAACCTACTTGTACAGTACCAACAGGAACAATTGATATTACGGCTCCAAGTTTAGGAAGTGATGAAGTATATGAGGTAACAGGAACAAGTCCAGTAGTTGCGGCGGTAACCAATACCACTGGTGATTTTACAGGCTTAGCACCAGGAGATTATGCGGTAACGGTACTTAATACAGTAACGGGTTGTGAGAGTACAGTAGTTAGTTTAACGATCAATGCTGTCCCATCCGATCCAAGTGCCCCAACGGCAAGTGTTACAGTACAACCTACTTGTACAGTACCAACAGGAACAATTGATATTACGGCTCCAAGTTTAGGAAGTGATGAAGTATATGAGGTAACAGGAACAAGTCCAGTAGTTGCAGCGGTAACCAATACCACTGGTGATTTTACAGGCTTAGCACCAGGAGATTATGCGGTAACGGTACTTAATACAGTAACGGGTTGTGAGAGTACAGTAGTTAGTTTAACGATCAATGCTGTCCCATCCGATCCAAGTGCCCCAACGGCAAGTGTTACAGTACAACCTACTTGTACAGTACCAACAGGAACAATTGATATTACGGCTCCAAGTTTAGGAAGTGATGAAGTATATGAGGTAACAGGAACAAGTCCAGTAGTTGCAGCGGTAACCAATACCACTGGTGATTTTACAGGCTTAGCACCAGGAGATTATGCGGTAACGGTACTTAATACAGTAACGGGTTGTGAGAGTACAGTAGTTAGTTTAACGATCAATGCTGTCCCATCCGATCCAAGTGCCCCAACGGCAAGTGTTACAGTACAACCTACTTGTACAGTACCAACAGGAACAATTGATATTACGGCTCCAAGTTTAGGAAGTGATGAAGTATATGAGGTAACAGGAACAAGTCCAGTAGTTGCGGCGGTAACCAATACCACTGGTGATTTTACAGGCTTAGCACCAGGAGATTATGCGGTAACGGTACTTAATACAGTAACGGGTTGTGAGAGTACAGTAGTTAGTTTAACGATCAATGCTGTCCCATCCGATCCAAGTGCCCCAACGGCAAGTGTTACAGTACAACCTACTTGTACAGTACCAACAGGAACAATTGATATTACGGCTCCAAGTTTAGGAAGTGATGAAGTATATGAGGTAACAGGAACAAGTCCAGTAGTTGCGGCGGTAACCAATACCACTGGTGATTTTACAGGCTTAGCACCAGGAGATTATGCGGTAACGGTACTTAATACAGTAACGGGTTGTGAGAGTACAGTAGTTAGTTTAACGATCAATGCTGTCCCATCCGATCCAAGTGCCCCAACGGCAAGTGTTACAGTACAACCTACTTGTACAGTACCAACAGGAACAATTGATATTACGGCTCCAAGTTTAGGAAGTGATGAAGTATATGAGGTAACAGGAACAAGTCCAGTAGTTGCGGCGGTAACCAATACCACTGGTGATTTTACAGGCTTAGCACCAGGAGATTATGCGGTAACGGTACTTAATACAGTAACGGGTTGTGAGAGTACAGTAGTTAGTTTAACGATCAATGCTGTCCCATCCGATCCAAGTGCCCCAACGGCAAGTGTTACAGTACAACCTACTTGTACAGTACCAACAGGAACAATTGATATTACGGCTCCAAGTTTAGGAAGTGATGAAGTATATGAGGTAACAGGAACAAGTCCAGTAGTTGCGGCGGTAACCAATACCACTGGTGATTTTACAGGCTTAGCACCAGGAGATTATGCGGTAACGGTACTTAATACAGTAACGGGTTGTGAGAGTACAGTAGTTAGTTTAACGATCAATGCTGTCCCATCCGATCCAAGTGCCCCAACGGCAAGTGTTACAGTACAACCTACTTGTACAGTACCAACAGGAACAATTGATATTACGGCTCCAAGTTTAGGAAGTGATGAAGTATATGAGGTAACAGGAACAAGTCCAGTAGTTGCGGCGGTAACCAATACCACTGGTGATTTTACAGGCTTAGCACCAGGAGATTATGCGGTAACGGTACTTAATACAGTAACGGGTTGTGAGAGTACAGTAGTTAGTTTAACGATCAATGCTGTCCCATCCGATCCAAGTGCCCCAACGGCAAGTGTTACAGTACAACCTACTTGTACAGTACCAACAGGAACAATTGATATTACGGCTCCAAGTTTAGGAAGTGATGAAGTATATGAGGTAACAGGAACAAGTCCAGTAGTTGCAGCGGTAACCAATACCACTGGTGATTTTACAGGCTTAGCACCAGGAGATTATGCGGTAACGGTACTTAATACAGTAACGGGTTGTGAGAGTACAGTAGTTAGTTTAACGATCAATGCTGTCCCATCCGATCCAAGTGCCCCAACGGCAAGTGTTACAGTACAACCTACTTGTACAGTACCAACAGGAACAATTGATATTACGGCTCCAAGTTTAGGAAGTGATGAAGTATATGAGGTAACAGGAACAAGTCCAGTAGTTGCGGCGGTAACCAATACCACTGGTGATTTTACAGGCTTAGCACCAGGAGATTATGCGGTAACGGTACTTAATACAGTAACGGGTTGTGAGAGTACAGTAGTTAGTTTAACGATCAATGCTGTCCCATCCGATCCAAGTGCCCCAACGGCAAGTGTTACAGTACAACCTACTTGTACAGTACCAACAGGAACAATTGATATTACGGCTCCAAGTTTAGGAAGTGATGAAGTATATGAGGTAACAGGAACAAGTCCAGTAGTTGCGGCGGTAACCAATACCACTGGTGATTTTACAGGCTTAGCACCAGGAGATTATGCGGTAACGGTACTTAATACAGTAACGGGTTGTGAGAGTACAGTAGTTAGTTTAACGATCAATGCTGTCCCATCCGATCCAAGTGCCCCAACGGCAAGTGTTACAGTACAACCTACTTGTACAGTACCAACAGGAACAATTGATATTACGGCTCCAAGTTTAGGAAGTGATGAAGTATATGAGGTAACAGGAACAAGTCCAGTAGTTGCGGCGGTAACCAATACCACTGGTGATTTTACAGGCTTAGCACCAGGAGATTATGCGGTAACGGTACTTAATACAGTAACGGGTTGTGAGAGTACAGTAGTTAGTTTAACGATCAATGCTGTCCCATCCGATCCAAGTGCCCCAACGGCAAGTGTTACAGTACAACCTACTTGTACAGTACCAACAGGAACAATTGATATTACGGCTCCAAGTTTAGGAAGTGATGAAGTATATGAGGTAACAGGAACAAGTCCAGTAGTTGCGGCGGTAACCAATACCACTGGTGATTTTACAGGCTTAGCACCAGGAGATTATGCGGTAACGGTACTTAATACAGTAACGGGTTGTGAGAGTACAGTAGTTAGTTTAACGATCAATGCTGTCCCATCCGATCCAAGTGCCCCAACGGCAAGTGTTACAGTACAACCTACTTGTACAGTACCAACAGGAACAATTGATATTACGGCTCCAAGTTTAGGAAGTGATGAAGTATATGAGGTAACAGGAACAAGTCCAGTAGTTGCAGCGGTAACCAATACCACTGGTGATTTTACAGGCTTAGCACCAGGAGATTATGCGGTAACGGTACTTAATACAGTAACGGGTTGTGAGAGTACAGTAGTTAGTTTAACGATCAATGCTGTCCCATCCGATCCAAGTGCCCCAACGGCAAGTGTTACAGTACAACCTACTTGTACAGTACCAACAGGAACAATTGATATTACGGCTCCAAGTTTAGGAAGTGATGAAGTATATGAGGTAACAGGAACAAGTCCAGTAGTTGCGGCGGTAACCAATACCACTGGTGATTTTACAGGCTTAGCACCAGGAGATTATGCGGTAACGGTACTTAATACAGTAACGGGTTGTGAGAGTACAGTAGTTAGTTTAACGATCAATGCTGTCCCATCCGATCCAAGTGCCCCAACGGCAAGTGTTACAGTACAACCTACTTGTACAGTACCAACAGGAACAATTGATATTACGGCTCCAAGTTTAGGAAGTGATGAAGTATATGAGGTAACAGGAACAAGTCCAGTAGTTGCGGCGGTAACCAATACCACTGGTGATTTTACAGGCTTAGCACCAGGAGATTATGCGGTAACGGTACTTAATACAGTAACGGGTTGTGAGAGTACAGTAGTTAGTTTAACGATCAATGCTGTCCCATCCGATCCAAGTGCCCCAACGGCAAGTGTTACAGTACAACCTACTTGTACAGTACCAACAGGAACAATTGATATTACGGCTCCAAGTTTAGGAAGTGATGAAGTATATGAGGTAACAGGAACAAGTCCAGTAGTTGCGGCGGTAACCAATACCACTGGTGATTTTACAGGCTTAGCACCAGGAGATTATGCGGTAACGGTACTTAATACAGTAACGGGTTGTGAGAGTACAGTAGTTAGTTTAACGATCAATGCTGTCCCATCCGATCCAAGTGCCCCAACGGCAAGTGTTACAGTACAACCTACTTGTACAGTACCAACAGGAACAATTGATATTACGGCTCCAAGTTTAGGAAGTGATGAAGTATATGAGGTAACAGGAACAAGTCCAGTAGTTGCGGCGGTAACCAATACCACTGGTGATTTTACAGGCTTAGCACCAGGAGATTATGCGGTAACGGTACTTAATACAGTAACGGGTTGTGAGAGTACAGTAGTTAGTTTAACGATCAATGCTGTCCCATCCGATCCAAGTGCCCCAACGGCAAGTGTTACAGCACAACCTACTTGTACAGTACCAACAGGAACAATTGATATTACGGCTCCAAGTTTAGGAAGTGATGAAGTATATGAGGTAACAGGAACAAGTCCAGTAGTTGCGGCGGTAACCAATACCACTGGTGATTTTACAGGCTTAGCACCAGGAGATTATGCGGTAACGGTACTTAATACAGTAACGGGTTGTGAGAGTACAGTAGTTAGTTTAACGATCAATGCTGTCCCATCCGATCCAAGTGCCCCAACGGCAAGTGTTACAGTACAACCTACTTGTACAGTACCAACAGGAACAATTGATATTACGGCTCCAAGTTTAGGAAGTGATGAAGTATATGAGGTAACAGGAACAAGTCCAGTAGTTGCGGCGGTAACCAATACCACTGGTGATTTTACAGGCTTAGCACCAGGAGATTATGCGGTAACGGTACTTAATACAGTAACGGGTTGTGAGAGTACAGTAGTTAGTTTAACGATCAATGCTGTCCCATCCGATCCAAGTGCCCCAACGGCAAGTGTTACAGTACAACCTACTTGTACAGTACCAACAGGAACAATTGATATTACGGCTCCAAGTTTAGGAAGTGATGAAGTATATGAGGTAACAGGAACAAGTCCAGTAGTTGCGGCGGTAACCAATACCACTGGTGATTTTACAGGCTTAGCACCAGGAGATTATGCGGTAACGGTACTTAATACAGTAACGGGTTGTGAGAGTACAGTAGTTAGTTTAACGATCAATGCTGTCCCATCCGATCCAAGTGCCCCAACGGCAAGTGTTACAGTACAACCTACTTGTACAGTACCAACAGGAACAATTGATATTACGGCTCCAAGTTTAGGAAGTGATGAAGTATATGAGGTAACAGGAACAAGTCCAGTAGTTGCGGCGGTAACCAATACCACTGGTGATTTTACAGGCTTAGCACCAGGAGATTATGCGGTAACGGTACTTAATACAGTAACGGGTTGTGAGAGTACAGTAGTTAGTTTAACGATCAATGCTGTCCCATCCGATCCAAGTGCCCCAACGGCAAGTGTTACAGTACAACCTACTTGTACAGTACCAACAGGAACAATTGATATTACGGCTCCAAGTTTAGGAAGTGATGAAGTATATGAGGTAACAGGAACAAGTCCAGTAGTTGCGGCGGTAACCAATACCACTGGTGATTTTACAGGCTTAGCACCAGGAGATTATGCGGTAACGGTGCTTAATACAGTAACGGGTTGTGAGAGTACAGTAGTTAGTTTAACGATCAATGCTGTCCCATCCGATCCAAGTGCCCCAACGGCAAGTGTTACAGTACAACCTACTTGTACAGTACCAACAGGAACAATTGATATTACGGCTCCAAGTTTAGGAAGTGATGAAGTATATGAGGTAACAGGAACAAGTCCAGTAGTTGCGGCGGTAACCAATACCACTGGTGATTTTACAGGCTTAGCACCAGGAGATTATGCGGTAACGGTACTTAATACAGTAACGGGTTGTGAGAGTACAGTAGTTAGTTTAACGATCAATGCTGTCCCATCCGATCCAAGTGCCCCAACGGCAAGTGTTACAGTACAACCTACTTGTACAGTACCAACAGGAACAATTGATATTACGGCTCCAAGTTTAGGAAGTGATGAAGTATATGAGGTAACAGGAACAAGTCCAGTAGTTGCGGCGGTAACCAATACCACTGGTGATTTTACAGGCTTAGCACCAGGAGATTATGCGGTAACGGTACTTAATACAGTAACGGGTTGTGAGAGTACAGTAGTTAGTTTAACGATCAATGCTGTCCCATCCGATCCAAGTGCCCCAACGGCAAGTGTTACAGTACAACCTACTTGTACAGTACCAACAGGAACAATTGATATTACGGCTCCAAGTTTAGGAAGTGATGAAGTATATGAGGTAACAGGAACAAGTCCAGTAGTTGCGGCGGTAACCAATACCACTGGTGATTTTACAGGCTTAGCACCAGGAGATTATGCGGTAACGGTACTTAATACAGTAACGGGTTGTGAGAGTACAGTAGTTAGTTTAACGATCAATGCTGTCCCATCCGATCCAAGTGCCCCAACGGCAAGTGTTACAGTACAACCTACTTGTACAGTACCAACAGGAACAATTGATATTACGGCTCCAAGTTTAGGAAGTGATGAAGTATATGAGGTAACAGGAACAAGTCCAGTAGTTGCGGCGGTAACCAATACCACTGGTGATTTTACAGGCTTAGCACCAGGAGATTATGCGGTAACGGTACTTAATACAGTAACGGGTTGTGAGAGTACAGTAGTTAGTTTAACGATCAATGCTGTCCCATCCGATCCAAGTGCCCCAACGGCAAGTGTTACAGTACAACCTACTTGTACAGTACCAACAGGAACAATTGATATTACGGCTCCAAGTTTAGGAAGTGATGAAGTATATGAGGTAACAGGAACAAGTCCAGTAGTTGCGGCGGTAACCAATACCACTGGTGATTTTACAGGCTTAGCACCAGGAGATTATGCGGTAACGGTACTTAATACAGTAACGGGTTGTGAGAGTACAGTAGTTAGTTTAACGATCAATGAGGCACTGTGTGGCGATGTTAGTGGAGTTGTTTACGGCGATACCAACGGAAACGGAACACAAGACGGTTCAGAGAGCGGTTTAGGTGGAGTTACAGTATTTGCTGACTTAGATGGCGACGGCGTTCAAGATCCAGGAGAGCCAAGTACGACTACGAATCCAGATGGAAGCTATACGTTGACAGGAGTTCCAGCAGGAAGTCCAGTAGATATTGTGGTTGTAGAAGGTGATTTACCATCAGGAAGCACACAAACAGAAGGAACAAATCCAACTTCAGTTACTCCAGTAGGAGGCGGAAGTGTTGATGCAGGAAATGACGGATACCAAACACAAGGCGATGTTAGTGGAGTTGTTTACGGCGATACCAACGGAAACGGAACACAAGACGGTTCAGAGAGCGGTTTAGGTGGAGTTACAGTGTTTGCTGACTTAGATGGCGACGGCGTTCAAGATCCAGGAGAGCCAAGTACGACTACGAATCCAGATGGAAGCTATACATTGACAGGAGTTCCAGCAGGAAGTCCAGTAGATATTGTTGTTGTAGAAGGAGATTTACCATCAGGAAGCACACAAACAGAAGGAACAAACCCAACTTCAGTTACTCCAGTAGGAGGCGGAAGTGTTGATGCAGGAAACGATGGATACCAAACACAAGGCGATGTTAGTGGAGTTGTTTACGGCGATACCAACGGAAACGGAACACAAGACGGTTCAGAGAGCGGTTTAGGTGGAGTTACAGTGTTTGCTGATTTAGATGGCGATGGCGTTCAAGATCCAGGAGAGCCAAGTACGACTACGAATCCAGATGGAAGCTATACGTTGACAGGAGTTCCAGCAGGAAGTCCAGTAGATATTGTAGTTGTAGAAGGTGATTTACCATCAGGAAGCACACAAACAGAAGGAACAAATCCAACTTCAGTTACTCCAGTAGGAGGCGGAAGTGTTGATGCAGGAAGTGACGGATACCAAACACAAGGCGATGTTAGTGGAGTTGTTTACGGCGATACCAACGGAAACGGAACACAAGACGGTTCAGAGAGCGGTTTAGGTGGAGTTACAGTATTTGCTGACTTAGATGGCGACGGCGTTCAAGATCCAGGAGAGCCAAGTACGACTACGAATCCAGATGGAAGCTATACATTGACAGGAGTTCCAGCAGGAAGTCCAGTAGATATTGTAGTTGTAGAAGGTGATTTACCATCAGGAAGCACACAAACAGAAGGAACAAACCCAACTTCAGTTACTCCAGTAGGAGGCGGAAGTGTTGATGCAGGAAGCGACGGATACCAAACACAAGGCGATGTTAGTGGAGTTGTTTACGGCGACACCAACGGAAACGGAACACAAGACGGTTCAGAGAGCGGTTTAGGTGGAGTTACAGTGTTTGCTGACTTAGATGGCGACGGCGTTCAAGATCCAGGAGAGCCAAGTACGACTACGAATCCAGATGGAAGCTATACATTGACAGGAGTTCCAGCAGGAAGTCCAGTAGATATTGTTGTTGTAGAAGGAGATTTACCATCAGGAAGCACACAAACAGAAGGAACAAACCCAACTTCAGTTACTCCAGTAGGAGGCGGAAGTGTTGATGCAGGAAACGATGGATACCAAACACAAGGCGATGTTAGTGGAGTTGTTTACGGCGATACCAACGGAAACGGAACACAAGACGGTTCAGAGAGCGGTTTAGGTGGAGTTACAGTGTTTGCTGATTTAGATGGCGATGGCGTTCAAGATCCAGGAGAGCCAAGTACGACTACGAATCCAGATGGAAGCTATACGTTGACAGGAGTTCCAGCAGGAAGTCCAGTAGATATTGTAGTTGTAGAAGGTGATTTACCATCAGGAAGCACACAAACAGAAGGAACAAATCCAACTTCAGTTACTCCAGTAGGAGGCGGAAGTGTTGATGCAGGAAGTGACGGATACCAAACACAAGGCGATGTTAGTGGAGTTGTTTACGGCGATACCAACGGAAACGGAACACAAGACGGTTCAGAGAGCGGTTTAGGTGGAGTTACAGTATTTGCTGACTTAGATGGCGACGGCGTTCAAGATCCAGGAGAGCCAAGTACGACTACGAATCCAGATGGAAGCTATACATTGACAGGAGTTCCAGCAGGAAGTCCAGTAGATATTGTAGTTGTAGAAGGTGATTTACCATCAGGAAGCACACAAACAGAAGGAACAAACCCAACTTCAGTTACTCCAGTAGGAGGCGGAAGTGTTGATGCAGGAAGCGACGGATACCAAACACAAGGCGATGTTAGTGGAGTTGTTTACGGCGACACCAACGGAAACGGAACACAAGACGGTTCAGAGAGCGGTTTAGGTGGAGTTACAGTGTTTGCTGACTTAGATGGCGACGGCGTTCAAGATCCAGGAGAGCCAAGTACGACTACGAATCCAGATGGAAGCTATACATTGACAGGAGTTCCAGCAGGAAGTCCAGTAGATATTGTGGTTGTAGAAGGCGATTTACCATCAGGAAGTACACAAACAGAAGGAACAAACCCAACTTCAGTTACTCCAGTAGGAGGGGGAAGTGTTGATGCAGGAAGTGACGGATACCAAACACAAGGCGATGTTAATGGAGTTGTTTACGGCGATACCAACGGAAACGGAACACAAGACGGTTCAGAGAGCGGTTTAGGTGGAGTTACAGTATTTGCTGACTTAGATGGCGATGGCGTTCAAGATCCAGGAGAGCCAAGTACGACTACGAATCCAGATGGAAGCTATACGTTGACAGGAGTTCCAGCAGGAAGTCCAGTAGATATTGTGGTTGTAGAAGGTGATTTACCATCAGGAAGCACACAAACAGAAGGAACAAACCCAACTTCAGTTACTCCAGTAGGAGGGGGAAGTGTTGATGCAGGAAGTGACGGATACCAAACACAAGGCGATGTTAGTGGAGTTGTTTACGGCGATACCAACGGAAACGGAACACAAGACGGTTCAGAGAGCGGTTTAGGTGGAGTTACAGTATTTGCTGACTTAGATGGCGATGGTGTTCAAGATCCAGGAGAGCCAAGTACGACTACGAATCCAGATGGAAGCTATACGTTGACAGGAGTTCCAGCAGGAAGTCCAGTAGATATTGTAGTTGTAGAAGGTGATTTACCATCAGGAAGCACACAAACAGAAGGAACAAACCCAACTTCAGTTACTCCAGTAGGAGGCGGAAGTGTTGATGCAGGAAACGACGGATACCAAACACAAGGCGATGTTAGTGGAGTTGTTTACGGCGATACCAACGGAAACGGAACACAAGACGGTTCAGAGAGCGGTTTAGGTGGAGTTACAGTGTTTGCTGACTTAGATGGCGATGGCGTTCAAGATCCAGGAGAGCCAAGTACGACTACGAATCCAGATGGAAGCTATACGTTGACAGGAGTTCCAGCAGGAAGTCCAGTAGATATTGTAGTTGTAGAAGGTGATTTACCATCAGGAAGTACACAAACAGAAGGAACAAATCCAACTTCAGTTACTCCAGTAGGAGGCGGAAGTGTTGATGCAGGAAATGACGGATACCAAACACAAGGCGATGTTAGTGGAGTTGTTTACGGCGATACCAACGGAAACGGAACACAAGACGGTTCAGAGAGCGGTTTAGGTGGAGTTACAGTGTTTGCTGACTTAGATGGCGATGGCGTTCAAGATCCAGGAGAGCCAAGTACGACTACGAATCCAGATGGAAGCTATACGTTGACAGGAGTTCCAGCAGGAAGTCCAGTAGATATTGTGGTTGTAGAAGGTGATTTACCATCAGGAAGCACACAAACAGAAGGAACAAATCCAACTTCAGTTACTCCAGTAGGAGGCGGAAGTGTTGATGCAGGAAATGACGGATACCAAACACAAGGCGATGTTAGTGGAGTTGTTTACGGCGATACCAACGGAAACGGAACACAAGACGGTTCAGAGAGCGGTCTAGGTGGAGTTACAGTGTTTGCTGACTTAGATGGCGACGGCGTTCAAAATCCAGGAGAGCCAAGTACGACTACGAATCCAGATGGAAGCTATACATTGACAGGAGTTCCAGCAGGAAGTCCAGTAGATATTGTAGTTGTAGAAGGCGATTTACCATCAGGAAGCACACAAACAGAAGGAACAAACCCAACTTCAGTTACTCCAGTAGGAGGCGGAAGTGTTGATGCAGGAAGTGACGGATACCAAACACAAGGCGATGTTAGTGGAGTTGTTTACGGCGATACCAATGGAAACGGAACACAAGACGGTTCAGAGAGCGGTTTAGGTGGAGTTACAGTGTTTGCTGACTTAGATGGCGACGGCGTTCAAGATCCAGGAGAGCCAAGTACGACTACGAATCCAGATGGAAGCTATACGTTGACAGGAGTTCCAGCAGGAAGTCCAGTAGATATTGTAGTTGTAGAAGGTGATTTACCATTAGGAAGCACACAAACAGAAGGAACAAACCCAACTTCAGTTACTCCAGTAGGAGGCGGAAGTGTTGATGCAGGAAGCGACGGATACCAAACACAAGGCGATGTTAGTGGAGTTGTTTACGGCGATACCAATGGAAACGGAACACAAGACGGTTCAGAGAGCGGTTTAGGTGGAGTTACAGTGTTTGTTGACTTAGATGGCGATGGCGTTCAAGATCCAGGAGAGCCAAGTACGACTACGAATCCAGATGGAAGCTATACGTTGACAGGAGTTCCAGCAGGAAGTCCAGTAGATATTGTAGTTGTAGAAGGTGATTTACCATCAGGAAGTACACAAACAGAAGGAACAAATCCAACTTCAGTTACTCCAGTAGGAGGCGGAAGTGTTGATGCAGGAAGTGACGGATACCAAACACAAGGCGATGTTAGTGGAGTTGTTTACGGCGATACCAACGGAAACGGAACACAAGACGGTTCAGAGAGCGGTCTAGGTGGAGTTACAGTGTTTGCTGACTTAGATGGCGACGGCGTTCAAGATCCAGGAGAGCCAAGTACGACTACGAATCCAGATGGAAGCTATACGTTGACAGGAGTTCCAGCAGGAAGTCCAGTAGATATTGTAGTTGTAGAAGGTGATTTACCATCAGGAAGCACACAAACAGAAGGAACAAACCCAACTTCAGTTACTCCAGTAGGAGGGGGAAGTGTTGATGCAGGAAGTGACGGATACCAAACACAAGGCGATGTTAGTGGAGTTGTTTACGGCGATACCAACGGAAACGGAACACAAGACGGTTCAGAGAGCGGTTTAGGTGGAGTTACAGTATTTGCTGACTTAGATGGCGACGGCGTTCAAGATCCAGGAGAGCCAAGTACGACTACGAATCCAGATGGAAGCTATACATTGACAGGAGTTCCAGCAGGAAGTCCAGTAGATATTGTAGTTGTAGAAGGTGATTTACCATCAGGAAGCACACAAACAGAAGGAACGAACCCAACTTCAGTTACTCCAGTAGGAGGCGGAAGTGTTGATGCAGGAAACGACGGATACCAAACACAAGGCGATGTTAGTGGAGTTGTTTACGGCGATACCAACGGAAACGGAACACAAGACGGTTCAGAGAGCGGTTTAGGTGGAGTTACAGTGTTTGCTGACTTAGATGGCGATGGCGTTCAAGATCCAGGAGAGCCAAGTACGACTACGAATCCAGATGGAAGCTATACATTGACAGGAGTTCCAGCAGGAAGTCCAGTAGATATTGTGGTTGTAGAAGGTGATTTACCATCAGGAAGCACACAAACAGAAGGAACAAATCCAACTTCAGTTACTCCAGTAGGAGGCGGAAGTGTTGATGCAGGAAGTGACGGATACCAAACACAAGGCGATGTTAGTGGAGTTGTTTACGGTGATACCAACGGAAACGGAACACAAGACGGTTCAGAGAGCGGTTTAGGTGGAGTTACAGTGTTTGCTGACTTAGATGGCGACGGCGTTCAAGATCCAGGAGAGCCAAGTACGACTACGAATCCAGATGGAAGCTATACATTGACAGGAGTTCCAGCAGGAAGTCCAGTAGATATTGTGGTTGTAGAAGGCGATTTACCATCAGGAAGCACACAAACAGAAGGAACAAACCCAACTTCAGTTACTCCAGTAGGAGGCGGAAGTGTTGATGCAGGAAGTGACGGATACCAAACACAAGGCGATGTTAATGGAGTTGTTTACGGCGATACCAACGGAAACGGAACACAAGACGGTTCAGAGAGCGGTTTAGGTGGAGTTACAGTATTTGCTGACTTAGATGGCGATGGCGTTCAAGATCCAGGAGAGCCAAGTACGACTACGAATCCAGATGGAAGCTATACATTGACAGGAGTTCCAGCAGGAAGTCCAGTAGATATTGTGGTTGTAGAAGGTGATTTACCATCAGGAAGCACACAAACAGAAGGAACAAACCCAACTTCAGTTACTCCAGTAGGAGGGGGAAGTGTTGATGCAGGAAGTGACGGATACCAAACACAAGGCGATGTTAGTGGAGTTGTTTACGGCGATACCAACGGAAACGGAACACAAGACGGTTCAGAGAGCGGTTTAGGTGGAGTTACAGTATTTGCTGACTTAGATGGCGACGGCGTTCAAGATCCAGGAGAGCCAAGTACGACTACGAATCCAGATGGAAGCTATACATTGACAGGAGTTCCAGCAGGAAGTCCAGTAGATATTGTAGTTGTAGAAGGTGATTTACCATCAGGAAGCACACAAACAGAAGGAACGAACCCAACTTCAGTTACTCCAGTAGGAGGCGGAAGTGTTGATGCAGGAAACGACGGATACCAAACACAAGGCGATGTTAGTGGAGTTGTTTACGGCGATACCAACGGAAACGGAACACAAGACGGTTCAGAGAGCGGTTTAGGTGGAGTTACAGTGTTTGCTGACTTAGATGGCGATGGCGTTCAAGATCCAGGAGAGCCAAGTACGACTACGAATCCAGATGGAAGCTATACATTGACAGGAGTTCCAGCAGGAAGTCCAGTAGATATTGTGGTTGTAGAAGGTGATTTACCATCAGGAAGCACACAAACAGAAGGAACAAATCCAACTTCAGTTACTCCAGTAGGAGGCGGAAGTGTTGATGCAGGAAGTGACGGATACCAAACACAAGGCGATGTTAGTGGAGTTGTTTACGGTGATACCAACGGAAACGGAACACAAGACGGTTCAGAGAGCGGTTTAGGTGGAGTTACAGTGTTTGCTGACTTAGATGGCGACGGCGTTCAAGATCCAGGAGAGCCAAGTACGACTACGAATCCAGATGGAAGCTATACGTTGACAGGAGTTCCAGCAGGAAGTCCAGTAGATATTGTAGTTGTAGAAGGTGATTTACCATCAGGAAGTACACAAACAGAAGGAACAAATCCAACTTCAGTTACTCCAGTAGGAGGCGGAAGTGTTGATGCAGGAAACGACGGATACCAAACACAAGGCGATGTTAGTGGAGTTGTTTACGGCGATACCAACGGAAACGGAACACAAGACGGTTCAGAGAGCGGTTTAGGTGGAGTTACAGTGTTTGCTGACTTAGATGGTGACGGCGTTCAAGATCCAGGAGAGCCAAGTACGACTACGAATCCAGATGGAAGCTATACGTTGACAGGAGTTCCAGCAGGAAGTCCAGTAGATATTGTAGTTGTAGAAGGTGATTTACCATCAGGAAGCACACAAACAGAAGGAACAAACCCAACTTCAGTTACTCCAGTAGGAGGCGGAAGTGTTGATGCAGGAAGTGACGGATACCAAACACAAGGCGATGTTAGTGGAGTTGTTTACGGCGATACCAACGGAAACGGAACACAAGACGGTTCAGAGAGCGGTTTAGGTGGAGTTACAGTATTTGCTGACTTAGATGGCGATGGCGTTCAAGATCCAGGAGAGCCAAGTACGACTACGAATCCAGATGGAAGCTATACGTTGACAGGAGTTCCAGCAGGAAGTCCAGTAGATATTGTAGTTGTAGAAGGTGATTTACCATCAGGAAGTACACAAACAGAAGGAACAAATCCAACTTCAGTTACTCCAGTAGGAGGCGGAAGTGTTGATGCAGGAAGTGACGGATACCAAACACAAGGCGATGTTAGTGGAGTTGTTTACGGCGATACCAACGGAAACGGAACACAAGACGGTTCAGAGAGCGGTTTAGGTGGAGTTACCGTGTTTGCTGACTTAGATGGCGATGGCGTTCAAGATCCAGGAGAGCCAAGTACGACTACGAATCCAGATGGAAGCTATACGTTGACAGGAGTTCCAGCAGGAAGTCCAGTAGATATTGTAGTTGTAGAAGGAGATTTACGATCAGGAAGCACACAAACAGAAGGAACAAATCCAACTTCAGTTACTCCAGTAGGAGGCGGAAGTGTTGATGCAGGAAATGACGGATACCAAACACAAGGCGATGTTAGTGGAGTTGTTTACGGCGATACCAACGGAAACGGAACACAAGACGGTTCAGAGAGCGGTTTAGGTGGAGTTACAGTGTTTGCTGACTTAGATGGCGACGGCGTTCAAGATCCAGGAGAGCCAAGTACGACTACGAATCCAGATGGAAGCTATACGTTGACAGGAGTTCCAGCAGGAAGTCCAGTAGATATTGTAGTTGTAGAAGGTGATTTACCATCAGGAAGCACACAAACAGAAGGAACAAACCCAACTTCAGTTACTCCAGTAGGAGGCGGAAGTGTTGATGCAGGAAGTGACGGATACCAAACACAAGGCGATGTTAGTGGAGTTGTTTACGGTGATACCAACGGAAACGGAACACAAGACGGTTCAGAGAGCGGTTTAGGTGGAGTTACAGTGTTTGCTGACTTAGATGGCGACGGCGTTCAAGATCCAGGAGAGCCAAGTACGACTACGAATCCAGATGGAAGCTATACGTTGACAGGAGTTCCAGCAGGAAGTCCAGTAGATATTGTAGTTGTAGAAGGTGATTTACCATCAGGAAGTACACAAACAGAAGGAACAAATCCAACTTCAGTTACTCCAGTAGGAGGCGGAAGTGTTGATGCAGGAAGTGACGGATACCAAACACAAGGCGATGTTAGTGGAGTTGTTTACGGCGATACCAACGGAAACGGAACACAAGACGGTTCAGAGAGCGGTTTAGGTGGAGTTACAGTGTTTGCTGACTTAGATGGCGACGGCGTTCAAGATCCAGGAGAGCCAAGTACGACTACGAATCCAGATGGAAGCTATACGTTGACAGGAGTTCCAGCAGGAAGTCCAGTAGATATTGTGGTTGTAGAAGGTGATTTACCATCAGGAAGTACACAAACAGAAGGAACAAACCCAACTTCAGTTACTCCAGTAGGAGGCGGAAGTGTTGATGCAGGAAACGACGGATATGCACCAGTAGTTATAGTTAATACTATGGATGATACAGCTACAACGAATGCTAATACATCAGTAGATATTAATGTTATACTTAATGATACTAATGTGCCAAATTCGGGAACCTTAACAGTTACAGATCCAGCAAATGGTACAGTAACAATAGATGATGGGGGTACACCTAATGATCCAAGTGATGATACAGTGACGTATACACCAAATACTGATTTTACAGGTACAGATACATTTACATATACAATTTGTGATGATCAAACACCTCCAAACTGTAATACAGCTACAGTAACAGTAGATGTTCAAGATATTCGCTTGCCAGGAGCTGTTGATGATACAGCAACAACAGATGAAGGAGAATCGGTTGATATAAATATATTAGGTAATGATACAGATACACCATCATCAGGAACATTAACAGTTACAGACCCAGCAAATGGGACAGTAGTAATAGATGATGGAGGTACACCTAATGATCCAAGTGATGATACAGTTACTTATACACCAGATCCAGGGTTTAATGGTACAGATACATTTACATATACAATTTGTGATGATCAAACACCTCCAAATTGTGATACAGCTACAGTAACAGTTGATGTATTACCAACACCAGATGCTAATAGTGACACCGCAACAACAGATGAGGATGAATCGGTTGAAATAAATGTATTAGATAATGATACTGATATACCATCATCAGGAACATTAACAGTTACAGATCCAGCAAATGGTACAGTAACAATAGATGATGGTGGTACACCAGATGATCCAAGTGATGATGTTGTAATCTATACACCAAATGAAGATTTTAACGGAACAGATACATTTACATACACAATTTGTGATGCTGCAACACCTCCAAATTGTTCAACAACTACAGTAACAGTTGATGTATTACCAACACCAGATGCTAATAGTGATACAGTAACAACAGATGAGGATGAATCGGTTGAAATAGATGTGTTAGGTAATGATACAGACATATCTTCATCAGGAACATTAACAGTTACAGATCCAGAAAATGGTACAGTAACAATAGATGATGGAGGTACGCCTGATGATCCAAGTGATGATGTTGTAATCTATACACCAAATGAAGATTTCAACGGTACAGATACATTTACATACACAATTTGTGACGATGCAACACCTCCAAATTGTTCAACAACTACAGTAACTGTTGATGTTAATGCAACACCAGATGCTGAAGATGATAGTTCTGAAACAAATGGAGACGATCCAGTAATTATTGATATATTTGATAATGATAATGATGTGCCAGACGATGGAACTTTAACAATAGAAGATGGACCAAGTAATGGTGATGTAGTTATTGATGATAATGGTACACCTAATGATCCAAGTGATGATACAGTTACTTATACACCAGATCCAGGATTTACAGGTACAGACACATTTATATATACAATATGTGACAGTGCTACACCAGCAAATTGTTCAACAGCAACAGTTACTATAGAGGTTACTGATCCTTGCTTAACAGTATATAATGAGTTTAGTCCAAATGGAGATGGAATTAATGATTACTTAAAAATTAATTGTATAAATAATTATACAAATAATACCGTTGAAATTTTTAATAGATGGGGTAATACAGTATACAAAGTAAAAGGATATAATAATGATGATTCTAGTAAGAGATTTGAAGGTATATCAAATGGAAGAGCAACGATTCAAACTCTAGACAAATTACCTGTAGGAACATATTATTATGTAATAGATTTAGGAGACGGAAGTCCTATCAGAAAAGGATGGATATATATTAATAGATAATAAAGTGTAAAAATAAATAATGAAGTCACTTTTATTAAGAAAAATAGTTTTAATGATTAGCATCTGTTTTGTGACAGATGCTATATCTCAGCAAGATCCGCATTATACACAGTATATGCTAAATACAATGTCTGTAAATCCTGCTTATGTTGGATCAAAAGGACATACAGTACTTACTGCTTTAGGAAGAACTCAATGGGTTGGTTTTGAAGGGGCACCAGATACTCAAAATTTAAGTTATGACTCACCTATAGGTTATAGTGGATTAGGTATAGGAATTAATTTAGTAAATGATAGATTAGGACCGTCACATGAAACATATCTTGATGGTAATGTTTCTTATACAGTTCAAACTGGAGATGAGGGAAATCTTGCTTTTGGTTTGAAATTAGGAGGTAGACTTTTAAATGTAGATTGGAGTATAGGTAACCCTAATGGAGATGGAGCTGATCCTACATTTGCTCAAAATATTAATAATAGGTTTTTACCAACTGTTGGTGCAGGTATTTATTATCATGAACCTAAATGGTATATAGGTTTATCTGTACCTAACTTTTTACGTCAAGAGCATTATGACGCTACTAATACAGTTGGTGAAACAGCAGTTGAAAGATTGCACTATTTTTTAATTGCAGGTTATGTTTTCGACCTTAATGAAAATATAAAATTTAAACCTGCTGCATTAGCTAAATTAGTTTTTGGAGCACCATTATCAATAGATGTTTCTGCTAATTTCTTATTTAATGAGAAGTTTAGAGTTGGAGTAGCTTGGAGATGGGACGATTCTGTTGCTGCCTTAGCTGGTTTTCAGGCAAGTGAATCATTACACATAGGATATGCTTTCGATTTAACTACTTCAAATTATAACGTAGTTAATAGCGGAACACATGAAGTACTTTTACGATACGAAATTTTTAAACAGGCTAGAATGAAATCCCCCAGATTTTTTTAAAGCTTATCATAATGAAAAAACAGACACTATCAACCACTTTAATTCTAACACTACTAACAACATTACCATTATTATCTCAAAGCAAAAGAGTTGCTGATAGATATTTTGAAGAATTTGCATATTTTAAAGCGGCTAAAATTTATGAAGCAGTTTATGAAAAAGGTGATACTTCTAAATATATTTTACAAAGAATTGGAGATTCTTATTACAACAACTCTAGAACAGAAGAAGCAGAAATATGGTATAAAAAATTAATCGAAGATTCAAAAGAAACAAATCCTAACTATCTTTTTAAGTACGCACAAGTTCTTAAAAGTAATGGTAAATCAAAAAAATCAGATTCAATTTATATAGCTTTAAATAAGAATGATGTTAGCGATAACAAAAAAAAATATATAGATAAAGTTAATCATTTTCAAGATTTTATTAATGGTGGAAGAAAGAAAATAAGTATTAGAAATTTAGCAATAAATACACCTTTTTCAGATTTTGGAGGAGTAATTTTTAAAGATGAAATATATTATGCTTCAGCTGCACCTAAAGGAATCAAAGGAGAAAAAGTTTACAGGTGGAATAATCAACCGTTTTTAAACCTATATAAATCGAAAAGCTATATTCAAAAGTTAGAAAATACAAAGTACGATACCATTTACGGTGTTCAAGATAAAAAGATATTATCATCACCAGTAAACACATCATTTCATGAATCTTCTGCCGTTTTTACTAAAGATGGAAAATACATGTATTTCTCTAGAGTAAATTATGACGGAAAAAAACTTCGAAAGGATAAAAAACAAACGGTAAACCTAAAATTATATAAAGCAGAGAATATAAATGATAATTGGGAGAATATAGAAGAATTACCATTTAACAGTGATAATTATTCAGTCGGTCATCCAGCTTTAAGTCCAGATGAAAAAACATTGTATTTTACTTCTGATATGCCTGGTTCTATAGGTGCAACAGACATTTTTAAGGTTGAAATTAACGAAGATGGTTATGGGAAACCAATCAATTTAGGAAATACAGTAAATACATCAGAAAAGGAAATGTTCCCTTTTGTTTCTGAAGATGGTGTGTTATTCTTTTCTTCTAATGGACATAGAGGCCTTGGTCTTTTAGATATTTTTCAAACAAAAATTTATGAAGATGGAACTTTTAGTAAAGTTGTAAACCTTGATTTTCCTTTCAATAGTAAAAAAGATGATTTCGCTTTTTATGTAGATGCTACAGGAAAAAAAGGATTCTTTTCTTCAAATAGGTCAAAAGGAAAAGGAGACGATGATATTTACAGTTTTTATATTTCTCAATTACCTAAACCAAAAGAATGTTTACAAACTATCACAGGTACTCTTACAGATAAAGTAACTAAAGCTCCAATAGCAAATGCTATTATAAAATTAGTAGATAAAGCCACTGGTACAATCGTAAATGAAGCTTTAACAAATAGTGAAGGTAAATACAGTTTTGATAAAGTAGTTTGTGGTACCGATGTTTTATCTGTTATTGCAGAACAAAGAGATTATAGATCGGCAGCAAAAAAAGACTTTAATTTAACAAAGGAAAATGGTAAAGTAATTAGAGTTGATTTAATATTAGATCCATTAATCGTAGGTAATCAAATCGTAATTAAACCAATTTATTTCGATTTTAATAAATCTTTTATTAGAGAAGATGCACAATACGAACTTGAGAATATTGTTGCTGTTATGAATAATCATCCAAAAATGATTATAAAAATTGAATCTCATACAGATAGTAGAGGAGGAAAAGCTTATAATAGAAAGTTATCTGATAGAAGAGCAAAATCTACAAGAGATTTCTTAATCTCAAGAGGAATTGCGTCTAGTAGAATAGAAAGTGCAATTGGTTATGGAGAAGATAAGTTATTAAATCATTGTGATGATAAGAACAGTAAAAAATGTTCAGAAGAAGAACATCAATTAAATAGAAGATCATATTTCTATATTGTTAGCGGTAAAAATGAGATAACAATAGAAAATAGTAAACCTAGAATTATTGATAGAAAAGGTTATAAAGATCAAAAAGCGATAATGCAAAGGTTAAGAAGAATACGCACTCCAAAAAGAAAACTCCTAAAAGGAAGACTTGGAAAACGTGACAATAAATGTTACAAAAGTGAAGAAGATTGTAACTAATTTTTAAATAATCCCTAAATTATTTTAAGTTTAAGCGAGAAAGTTTACTTTCTCGCTTTTTTTATGTTAAAATACTAGAGGTCGATTTATAGTTTTTATAATACTGCATTAAAATAAAAGAACACATAACAGAAGATGCAGTTCCTTCAATAGATAATGCAAATACAACCATTTCTAAACTAAGTTCTTTTCCCCAAAATGAAGAATTTTCTAATACAGACATAAAGTTTGGATCAATAAAACCTACATAAACGATTAAACCTATAATCGTTAAAGCAATACCAATAACAGAAGAACCAAAACCAACATAAAAATTATTAAAATAAGATTCCTGTTCATTTAGGTCTATATTTTGTTTTATAGCTCTGTTAACACCATAAAAAACAAAAAGAAAATTTAAAAAACGGAGTTCAGAAACATTATCTAATCCTAAGACTTTCATCAATAGAAAAAAAGCAACAATACAAGAATAGATAAGTAAACCATTCTTAAAAATTATTTTATTAGTGCTCATATTTAAGAATTTTTAAAAGTTAGATATTCTTAAATATACGAAATAAAATAATGATTTTCAATTATTTAGATTAAAGCCTCTTTTAGTAAGGTGATTGGATGTTTCGCTATTTTACTTGTTCCGTCATATATTTGATGTCTACAGCTTGTACCTGAAGCAGCTATTTCTGTGCTGTTAGAAGCATTTCTAACCTTTTTGAATAAAGTATCTTCACCAACTTGCATACTAACCTTATAATGCTCTTTTTCGTATCCAAATGAGCCAGCCATACCACAACAACCTGTATTCATAATTCGAACAGTATAGTTTTCAGGAATATTAAGCATTGTAAAAATCGAATTTGTGGTAGACAAAGATTTTTGATGACAATGACCATGAATCTTAATTTCTTTACTAGAAGAAGTAAATTGACTAGAAGTTATATTTCCTTTCTCAATTTCTTTCGAAAGAAACTCTTCAATAGTAAATGTATGTTCAGCAATTTCAGTAGCCGCTTTTTTATTATCAGCTAATCGTAAATATTCATCTCTAAAAGTTAAAATAGCAGAAGGTTCAATTCCTATTAAAGGTTTGTTTTTGGAAACTTTATCTTTAAATAATTCAACATTTTTATTCGCGATAGTTTTAGCTTCTTTTAGAAAACCTTTTGAAATATAACTTCGTCCGCTTTCTTCATGATTTAAAACCTCAGCCTTATATCCTAAAGCATTTAATACAACTATTGAATCTTTTCCAATTTCAGTATCATAAAAATTGGTGAACTCATCATTAAATAACAATACCGTTTTTTCGCTATCTTTCTGATTCGTTTTCTTTAACCAAGCATCTAAGGTTTGTTTAGCCAACTTTGGAACTGTTCTTTCTGGTGCAACTCCCATTACTTTTTTAGCTAAACTCGTATTGGTTAAGAAGTTTGTAATTGTAGGAAATTTGCTTCCTAATTTATTATATTTTGCATTATTTGCAAATAATTTACTTCTGAAAGAATATCCATTAGTTTCTTGATATTGATATAAAAACTCTGCTTTTAAAGAAGCAACATCAACATTACTAGGGCATTCACTAGCACAAGCTTTACAACTTAAACATAAATCGAAAACAGTTTTTAATTCTTTATGATTAAACTTATTTACTTGATCTGAGTTCGTTAAAAATTCACGTAAAGCATTGGCTCTCGATCTAGTAGTGTCTTTTTCGTCTTTAGTGGCTCTGTAACTCGGACAAAGAGTTCCGCCTGCTTCAGGAGATTTTCTACAATCACCAGAGCCATTACATTTTTCCGCTAATCTTAAAATTCCTTCACTATCAGAAAAATCAAAAATGGTATTAATTTCTGGTTCATTTCGATCAACTTCATAACGCAAACTTTCATCCATTTTAAAAGCATCAGTTATCTTTCCTTTATTGAATACGTTATTCGGATCAAAAGCTTTTTTAATACGTTTTAAAAGTTGGTAATTACGATCACCGATCATTAAAGGAATAAATTCAGCCCTTACAATTCCATCTCCATGTTCACCACTAAAAGAACCATTATATTTCTTTACAAGTTCTGCAGTTTCCGTTGTTATTTTTCTAAATAAATCAACATCTTCTGCTTTCTTAAGATTCAAAATAGGTCTTAAATGCAATTCTCCAGCTCCGGCATGCGCATAATACACAGCCTGTTGCTGGTATTTGTCCATAATTGCAGAAAATTCTTCAATGTATTCAGGTAAATCATGTAAATCCACAGCAGTATCTTCAATACAAGCTACCGCTTTTTTATCACCAATCATATTCCCTAATAATCCAAGTCCAGCTTTTCTTAAATCTAGAACTTTTTTAATATCATCACCAAAAACTTTAGGATAATGATATCCGAAATTATTGTCTTTTAAATCTTGAATTAATTTATCGGCTAACTCTTCAACTTTTTCTTTAGAATCGGCTTTAACTTCTAACATTAAAACAGCTTCAGGATCTCCCTGAATAAAAAATCTATTCTTAGCTTGTTCTCTGTTATTTTTAGTACAATCTAAAATCACTTTATCCATTAATTCACAAGTGAATAAATTATGATTCATAGTTGTAATTGTAGCTTTTAAACTCTCATTTACACTGGTAAAATGCGGAGTAACCATAATGCTATGAGTAGGAGGAAGGTCGTCTAATTGAATCGTAATAGCAGTCATAAAAGCTAAAGTTCCTTCACTTCCTGAAAGAAATTTGGCTGTGTTAACGGTATCATCTTCACCTCCAAATAAATTTGAAGTCAAAAACTCATCAACAGCATAACCTGTATTTCTTCTATGAATTGCAGCTTTCGGAAACTCTTTTAAAATTTCATCTTGAGTTTCTTTAGAACTTAATTCAAAGAAAATTGATTTATATATTTTCCCTTCTAAATCATCTTGAGTTGTCTTTTTACGGAATTCTTGAGAGGAAATTTCAGAAAAAGTAGCTTTAGATCCATCGGATAAAAGAGCATCGATAGCGATTACTTTATCTCTTGTAACACCATATCGAATAGAAGTACTTCCAGAAGAATTATTTCCGACCATACCACCAATCATACAACGATTTGAAGTAGATGTATTCGGACCAAAAAATAATCCGTAAGGTTTTAAAAAACGATTTAAATCGTCTCTAATAATTCCTGGTTCTACAGTAATGGTTTTATTTTTTTCATCAAAGGCAAGAACATTTGTAAAGTGTTTTGAAACATCAACAATAATTCCATCACTAACACACTGTCCAGCTAACGAAGTACCTGCAGTTCTAGGAACTAAAGTAATATTGTGTTGTATAGAAAAATCGATTAATATTTTAATATCTTCAATAGTTTTAGGAAAAGCAACTGCTGTTGGTATTTTTCTATATACTGAAGCATCTGTTGCATATATACTTTTATGAAGATTATCAAATACGAGTTCACCTGATAATTTTTCTGAAACAATTTGTAGTTGTTTGTCTAGTGTCATGATAAATAAGGAATTTACCTTTTAAATGTTGTGTTGATTTCTATTGATTTTTGAATCAAAACCTCTAATTTACTACAATCTTATGATTCAAAACATCAATTTTTCTTTAAAAACTATTTTGCTGAGAATATGGCAAAAAAAGTGTTGTTATTTCACAAAAAAGACAATTATTGAATTACAGAATTTCTTTTGAAACAAGTATCAAAACATATGAAAGAATCTGTACCGGCAACACCATTAATTAAATGCACTTTGTCGTATAAAACTTTTTGTAAATGTTCGTTATCACGAGTGTAGGTAAGAATAAAAATAGCGTAACTACCAGAAACAAAATTACATTCAACAATTTCATCTATTTTTTCAAGCTCTCGCATTACTTCTTTTGCAAATCTAGCTTCTCTTAAACGAATACCAGTATACGATTTTGTTTTATAACCTAGTTTTTTCTCATCAAGAACAAACTCAGCATTTTTAATCACTCCTTCAGCAGTTAATTTTTTAATGCGTTGATGAATTAAAGAATTAGAAACATTTAATTCTTCAGCGATTTGTGAAAATGCTTTTCTAGCATCTTCTCTAAGTTTTGATAAAATTTGTCGATCTATATAGTCAAATTGATTTTTCAAAAGAATGATTTTGTAAAATTAAATATAAAACTATGCATTTAATTCAACTAAACATTTCAGGATAGTTTCATCTTGCATATCTTCATACCATTTCATTAATTCATATACTGGAGCTCCTAAATCTTTTTCAAATAATAATTGATTAGAAGTTCCTTCATAATTACGTTTGGCATCTTCTGTTCCTAAGTTTGAAGCAAAAATTCCTGCTGCACTTACAGGCAAGAAATCCTCGTAAACCATAGGTTCTATTTTTAAATAACCGTCTTCTAATAGCTGAAAAAGATCTTCCTTAGTAAATAAACGATCTTTAGAAATATTTTTAGCTTTTTCAGTAGTAAAATAATGGAAATAAGCTAATTTCTCTGAATGTAATTCAGCATAATTATCTGGAAAAACTGTAAAGTTTTCTTGTAATAATTTGTTGTACTCAGCTGCATTTTCGGCATTTGGAGAACCTCCAATTGCTTTACGTGTTTTACCAAGTAAATCATTATATAAGTCAAGTCCTTTTTGAGTCAAAGCGGCTCCACGTTGTTCAATTTCCCCAAAACGAGCTTTATGTTCACCCATTTTCCCATTTTCTGCATCATTTTTAAAAGTAACCTTTTCAGTCAGTGCCTTAAAACTTGTTTGACGTAGTAAAATAGGGCATTTTCTAGTTGGTGGTCCTTCGATATTATCTTTTGGTGGAATATTACGAGCTTCCATACTTGCTTGTACTTTATCTATATCTAAACTTCTTGGGGTTAGGTGATTGATGTGTGGGCCTTTAAATGCAACTACATCAGCAATTAAACGATGTTGCCCAAGTAACGCTTCATACATTTCATAATCTACAGTTGCTGTATCATGCCATCTAAATGTTTCTAATGCTTCTTGAACAAATATTTCAGCATCTTCTTTGTTTAATCCTCCTTCTTTTTCAGATTTATCGATTAACTCCAAGGCTTTGTCTGTAAATATTTGTCGATCTTCTAAAATATTTTCAACACGTTCACGTAAATCATTATCATCAATTAAATCTAAACGTAATAAAGAAGTAAAAACTCTAAATGGAGCTTGATTAAGAGCTGTATTTTCAATAGCTCTAAACGCTGTAGAATGTACAGGTACGCCAGCAGTTGCTAAATCATAGTATCCAACCGGAAACATTCCCATAACTTTAAATAAACGTCTCATTGTAAATAACTCATAAGGTTTACCTAAACGAATTGCTCCATGTCGTTCCATGTTTAATCGAGTTATTTCTCCTGTATTAGCTAACTGTTCTTTAATTTCTTTTGATTCTTTAAGAACAGAATCGTTAATATCATGTACTAAATTTAGTAATTCACCGTAAAGAGGTACTTCGTTTTTATACATGTCAGACATGATTGAAGCAAAACGATTACGAATATATTCTGGTGTTACAAATGAATTTGTAATGTCATTTGAACTTTCTACTATATTTTTTGAAGACATTTTTTGTTAAATTTTAATACAAAATAAATGAATTTAATTTTTATTTTATCTATTAAAAGTAAAATTTGCATTTAAAAAGGTTTTTTTGAGTTTATATGATTTTATAGTGGTTGTTTCTAAAATAGAAAAAACATTTTTAATTAAAAAAGAGGTTGTAAAAAATCAATTTGATTTTTTATAATAATTTGTATGCTATGGAGAATAGTAATCATCTAGTGTAACAAAATGAATTTTTAGACGTCTTTTAAATAAAAAAGGCAATTTTATATATGAATATATTAAGAGTTTTACTAGCTATTATCTTTCCTCCACTTTCTATAATCGATAAGGGTTGTGGTTCTTTTATTATTATTTTTCTATTAACACTTTGCGGATGGATTCCAGGAGTAATCGGTGCTTTAGTGATTTTAAATAATCCTAACAGTTAACTTTTATTTATTTTAGTTAAATATTAATTTTTTCTTAAAATTTAGTTTCATTTAGGTATTCTACTAAAGTTCAAACTATTGGTTATATCTTTGTTATATACACCGAATACTTCAAAATGAAAAAAAAAATTACACTATTACTGTTTTCAGTAATCTTGTCTTCTTTTGCACAAAGCAAATTAGATTTATCTTATTATTTACCAAAAAATGTAACTTATAATAAAAATATTCCTACTCCCAAATCAGTAATTGGTCATGAAGTAGGAGAGTGGCACATTACTCATGATAAGTTGATTTATTATATGAAAACTTTAGCTAAAGTTTCAGATCGAATTGTTATTGAAGAAAGAGGAAAGACTTATGAAGATAGGCCTTTAATTTTGTTAAAGATTACTTCAGCCAAAAATCATAATAGATTAGAACATATAAGAAAGAAACATATTGAATTAACAGATAATAGTACCGTTGATGTTTCAAATTTACCTGTTGTAGTTTATCAAGGTTTTTCTATTCATGGAAATGAAGCAAGTGGTTCAAATGCTGCATTAATTGCGGCCTATTATTTAGCGGCAGCTCAAGGAAACCAGATAGATGATTTATTAAAAAATACAGTGATTTTATTTGATCCTTCTTTAAACCCAGACGGTTTACAACGTTTTTCGTATTGGGCAAACAGTAATAAGTCTAAAAATATTAATGCAGATCCAAATGATAGGGAGTATACTGAGGTTTGGCCAAGAGGAAGAACAAATCATTATTGGTTTGATATGAATAGAGATTGGTTACCTGTACAATTGCCGGAAAGTAAAGTTCGTATTAAAACTTTTCATGAATGGTTACCAAATGTACTTACTGATCATCATGAAATGGGAAGTAATTCTACATTTTTCTTTCAACCAGGTATACAAAGTAGAACGCATCCTTTAACTCCAAAGTTAAATCAAGAATTAACTAAAGAAATAGCTAAATATCACGCTAAAGCTTTAGATAAAATGGGTTCGTTATATTATTCAGAAGAAAATTTCGATGATTTTTATTATGGAAAAGGTTCTACTTTTCCTGATATAAATGGCGGAATAGGAATTTTATTTGAACAAGGAAGTTCTAGGGGGCATGCACAAGAAACAGACAATGGAATTTTAACGTTTCCATTTACTATTCGTAATCAGTTTACAGCAACGCTTTCTACTTTAGAAGCAGCAAACAAAATGCGTGTTAAATTATTAAATTATCAACAAAATTTTTACAAGAATTCAAAATCGTTTGAAAAAGATAAAGCTATTATTTTTGGTGATGAAAAAGATGCAGCTAAGGCTTATAAGTTAGCAGAAGTGTTACACAGGCATAAGGTTAAAGTACACAAATTAAAGAATGATTTTAAAGAAGGAAATATAAGATTTAAGAAAAACTCTAGTTATGCAGTACCTTTAAATCAGAAAAATGTACGATTAATAAATGCAATGTTCGATGTAAGAAAGAGTTTTCAAGATAGTTTATTTTACGATGTTTCTGCATGGACATTCAATCATGCTTTTGGTGTAGATTTCTTAAAAGATGTTTCTTTATCTAAAGTAGGTGATGAAATTAAGAAGCCAGTATTACAAGAAGGAAATATTGATTTTAAAAGTGAAGTAGGTTATTTAATGCCTTGGAATGAATATTATGCACCTAAAGTATTAAATAGTATATTAAATAAAGGCTTACGTGCAAAAGTTGCTATGAAAACTTTTATAAATGGTAAGAATACTTATGATTATGGAACTATTTTTATACCTGTTCAAAATCAAGAACTTAACAGTAAAGAACTTTTTGAATTTTTATCTGAAAGAGCTAAAGATAGCCATTTAAATATTTTTGGTGTTAATACAGGACTTAATGATGGTATTGATTTGGGTAGTAATAATTTCAGAAACATTAAGAAACAGAAAGTCGCTGTTTTAGTAGGAAATGGAATATCGCCAAGCGATGCAGGAGAGATCTGGCATTTATTCGATCAAAGATTTGATATGCGTATTACAAAGCTTGATGTTTCTAATTTCAAGAGAACTGATCTTTCAAAATATTCAACGATCATAATACCAAATGTATCTTCATTGGATAATATTGTTGATAGCAAGTTAAAAGAGTGGACAATAAATGGAGGTATTCTTATTGGTTATAAAAATGCATCTCGTTGGTTATCTAATAAGAAGTTTATTAAGTTAGAGTTTAGTAGTAAAAAACCTCTAATAGCTAAAAAAATTAAATTCGAAGATAGAAGGTTGTTTTCAGGAGCTCAAGTAATTGGAGGAGCAATATTTAAAGCAAGTTTAGACAGATCACATCCTGTAAATTTTGGATATAAAAATAATTCAATTGCATTATTTAGAAATAGTACTTTATTTATAAAAGCTGATAAAAATAGTTTTAATAATCCTATTCGTTACACTAATGAACCATTATTGAGTGGATATATTTCTAAAGCTAATTTAGAGCAATTAAAAGAAACAGTACCTTTCAAAGCTAGCCAATTAGGTAGAGGAAAAGTTTTAGTTTTTACAGATAATACTAACTTTAGAGCATTTTGGTTCGGAACAAATAAGTTATTGATGAATGCAGTTTTCTTTGGAGACAAAATGTAAATGAATAATATCAGAAATGGAATTCAAGTAATTTTAAGAAACTTGAGTTCCATTTTTTATATTTTGTTTAGAATTAGATAATAAGACTACTTTATTATTATCATTATATACACCCAATACTAAGCATTCACTCATAAAATTTGCTATTTGCTTAGGTTTAAAATTAATAATACAGTTTACCTTCTTATTAATTAAATCTTCTTTACTATATAAACTTGTAATTTGTGCACTAGTTTTTTTAATACCTATAGTATTACCAAAATCTATTGTTAATTGATAAGCTGGTTTTCTTGCTTTAGGAAAGTCATTAACACTTATAATAGTACCAACTCTAATATCTATTTTTAAAAAATCATCAAAATTAATAGTAGTATCCATTACCAGTTATTTTTTAGATGATAATTTCTCTATGACCCATAATGGACCAATTAATAAGAATTGTAAATCTTTAATAAATGAAGGTTTTTTTCCTTCAACTTTATGTCCATAAAATTGACCAATCCAAGCAATAACAAAAGTAATTATTGAAATTATTAATAAGTTTGAATGATTATTTATCCAATTGTTACCAGCAATAGCAAGAAGCATAAAAATTAACATTTTTATAAAGTACCAAAAACCTAATCTTAAATAGAAGAATACTGATAAGAAAATACCAATTATAAAAGCCCAATTTTCAATAAGTGGATTATAAAGATTTAAAGTGTTTTTAAGAATAGTTTTAGGTATAGTCATTAATAACCCCATAACACTAAAAAAAATTGCAGGTACGCATATATAATGAATTAACTGGTTAGTTTTATTTTGGTGACTTATAGCATATTCTTCAAACCATTGTTGAGCTGTTTTCATAATTTTTTAAATTAAAAAAAGGTCAGAATTAATTCTGACCTTTAAAATATATAAATCTCTTTTAGTATATTACTTGTTAAGTGCAAAGTTAATAGGGAAGCTGTATCTAACTTTTACCCTAACACCTTTTCTAATAGCAGGCTTTAACTTTGGCATTCTATTTAATATCGAAACTAAAGCATCTTCTAAAACTTTACCTCCTTCAGGTCCTTTAGCTCTTATGTTTACAACATCTCCATTTGTATCTACAATAAATGATGCAGTAACTTTACCTTGAATATTTTTTCTCTTAGCTTCTTCAGGATATGCAAAGTTTTCATTAATGAATTTTGAAAACTGAACATTAAAACAACTTTGAGAATCTTTAGAATTACAATCACTAAATAAAGGAACTGAATCTACACTTTTAAACCCGAAGATATCTTTAGTGTTTTCTGGAATCTTTTTTACTCTTTTAACGTTAGAAGGTCTTTTTCCTGGGATTCTAAAATTAATTGGAACACCATATTTAACTTTAACGCTTTTTCCATTATGCTTACCTGGTTTAAATTTAGGTAACCTCTTGATGATACGAATAGCTTCTTTTTCTAATAATTCACCTTGGTAAGGTCCTCTTACGTTTAAATCAGCAACATCACCATTTTTATCAATAACAAATTGTACTAATACTCTACCTTGAATAGACTCTTCATAGGCTTTTCCAGGATATGAAAAATGTCTTTTGATATGATCGTCTATATTTTTCTTAAAACATTTTTCTTGTTTAAAAATTGCAACTTTTTCACAATCTTCAAATAAAGGAATTTCTTCAACAAGGTTGAAAGGAACTTTCTCTACAACATCTTCACTACTTAAATCTAAATTACCTACTAAAGAAGCTTTTTTCTTTAATTCAGCTAATTTGTTAGAAGTAGCACTAGAAGTATTTACACCTGTAACAGCATCTCTTTTACGAATAACTCTTCGTCTAGATGTTACTTCAACAGATATTTTTTTTGTTTTTCCATCTTTGCTGTCTACTGAACATTTTGTAATACTGTTTAAGTCTAAAGCAGGATCACCTGCAGGAGTATCACATGTTTCATCTTTTGATTGAGAAAATGCAAATTGCTGAAATAGGAAGATAGCAGCAATTGCGAAAACTTTTTTAAACATACTTTCTTAGGGATTAGAGATTATCTATGCGGCTAAGATATGAATTTATGTCGATTAAAAAAAATTTATACGATTTTTTTAATCTGTTGCAAATTAACGCTATACATAAATTAGCTACGCAAATATTCTATCCCAAAAAATATGCCAAGAATTTTAATGTCTATTTTAATTACTGAAATTTATGGGTAAACTATACTTAACATTAACAGGTAAACCATTGTGTTTTCCTGGAGAAAACTTTGGTAATTTACTTACCACTCTTTCAATTTCTAATTCAAGTTGTTTATTGTTTTTTTTAGATTTAATAAGAAGATTGTTTACATTTCCTTTTATATCAATAGTAAATTGTAAAAATACACGTCCGTTAATTCCTTCATCTGAAGCTCTTTCTGGATCGAAATATTTTGCGAAATGTTTTGAGAATTGTTCGTTAAAACAATCACTTTTATTATCAATATTACTACATTTTGGAAATAATGGAACTTCGTCAACTATAGAAAATAAAATTTCTTGTGTAACTACTTTTTTGGTTATAAGTTTGTTACGGACTTCAATTTTATTATGGTTGTTAATTTCTTTTTTTAGTTTATTGGTTGCATTTCCTAATGAATTTACCTTGTCTCTTTTTCTAATTACTCTTTTTCTTGTTTTATTAGAGGAAATATTTAAAGTGACTTTTCTTTTATTGTCTGATTCTTTTTTAATAGTGCATTTTGATATACTATTAAGATCATTAATAAGGGATTCATTTGGGGTATCACAAGTATTTTTTGATTGAGATTTTAAAGAGATTGAAAATAATATAAAAATCACTACAAGGACTGGGGGGAAAGTATGTTTCATGCTTTTGAGGGGAATTTTATTGTTAAATTTACTATATCATCATTTACAAAGTTCGGTTTTAAGTTATTTTATTATGTTAAGTATCTTTTATAGAAAAGTTAAATCAGATAAAAAAGATAGTTATTAATTATTATTTTTTTTATAATAAATTTACAATCAGTTAATATCTGTATCAGTAAATCTCTAATTAATTCAAAATTAAATAATTAAAAAAGCTAATTCATTAACATTTGTTAATAAATTAGCTTTTTATTTGATTGGTTTACTGTTTATTAACAGTTTTATTTTACATTCATTAATTCCACATCGAAAATTAAAGTAGCATCAGGAGGAATTACACCACCAGCTCCACTTGATCCATAAGCTAAGTTTGAAGGAATAACTAAGCGTGCTTTATCTCCAACTTGTAATAATTGGATTCCTTCATCCCATCCAGGAATTACTTGACCAACTCCAATAGCAAAATCAATTGGTTGTTTACGCTTGTATGAAGAATCAAAAACAGTTCCGTCTAATAATTGTCCTTTATAGTGTACAGAAACCATTGCTCCTTTAGTTGCTTTTTTTCCTTCACCTTTTTGAATGATTTTATAACGTAATCCGCTTGGAGTTTCATCATAACCAGCAGCAACTTGATCTAAAAGTTCTTTTTGCTTTGCTTTTTCAGCTGCTTCTCTTTTTTCACGTTCTCCTTCAAAAGATCTGAAAGCTTCAACTGCATTCCAAGCTTCAGCAGTTTCACCAACTCTTAAAATTTCAACATTCATATCGTCACCTTGCTCAACAGCATCAACAACATTTTGTCCTTCAATTACACTACCAAAAACAGTATGCTTTCCGTCTAACCATGGTGTAGCAACATGAGTAATAAAGAATTGAGAGCCGTTAGTTCCTGGTCCTGCATTTGCCATAGAAAGTTTTCCAGGAGCATCGTGCTTTAATTCTGGGTGAATTTCATCGTCAAATTTATAACCTGGATTTCCAGTACCTGTTCCTTGTGGACAACCACCTTGAATCATAAAGTCAGCAATAACTCTATGAAACTTTAATCCATTATAATAAGGCTCACCTTGAGGACGAGCTGCATTTTCTAAATTTCCTTCAGCTAAAGCAACAAAGTTACCAACTGTTCCAGGAGTTTTTTCGTATTCTAAATTCACTAAAATGTCTCCTTTTGGAGTAGTGAACTTTGCGTATATTCCGTTATTCATTATAAATTATTATTTGTCAGTGTTATTTTTAAGTGAGGCAAAGTTATAACTTATACCTATATTAAAGTTGTTTGAATTTACATTTCCGAAAGGCGAATATAATTTTCCACCAGAAACATGTAAAGCTATATTGTTAGTTGCGAAATAATTGAATCCTACAGTTGGTCTTACTACAATTCCTTCATCAGTATCTACACCGGCACCACCTGCAGCACCTCCAACTAAATTTACAAAAGCATTTACTTTATGATTTAAAAATGTATTTGTTTTTACACCAAAACCAGCTAATCCATGTGCATAACCACCAGATCTTCCTCCGTAAGCAAAACCAGCTTCACCAATTAAGTATACATTATTAAAGATATCGTAAGTAAAGTTTAAAGCCAATAATTGCAAATCGGTTACTAATACATTATTAGGATCATCTGTTTTTTGGACTTTAAAATACGTTTGATTTTGTATAGATGCTGAAATTCCTTGAGTTTTAAAGTTTGTATTTGTTGTGCTTTCTGAAGTTTCAGTTCCGCTACTTAAGTTCATATATTTTAATCCGAAACCTAAAGTGTAGGCTTCAAAATTACCATCTAAAGCTTTGTAATATCCACCATGTCCGCTTAATGCTAGATTATCTGAAATTTTTAAATCTAACCCAGCAGAAGGATAAACAGTTAGTCCGCCTTCAGGAGCAATTCTTCCTCCAGCTGCACCAACAGCTAGTTTTCCAAAAACATTGATATACTTTGATTGATACGGATGATAACCAGCACCAACAAATAAATCCATAAAACCAGCTCTTAATCCTTTATATATAGCATCGGTATGCGCGAATAAAAATGTGTTATTGTTAATATACTTCTGATATTCGAAACCTAATACATATAAGGTATTATCTAAAGGATTTCCATTATCTTTTTTAGATGCTCCGAAAGGGAAAAAGAAATCGAAACGAACTTGCTGTGTATTTTTAACAACAGGTCTTTTCCAATAAGAATCATTTCCTAAAGTATTAGTAAATTGTTGATTTGCATTTTCATAATCTGTATATCTGAAAATACTTGGAATTTCAACAAAGAAAGAAACAGAGTTATCTTTTATACTTCCTGTATAAAAATTTAAATGACTGAATTGTACTCCAAAACCATAGTTTTTCTTTTTGTATTGTAAACCAATATTCGGATTGATAAATGCTCCATCATTTACTAAAACTCTATAACCACCACCGCCACCGAAGTGGAAGTTAGCATCAAAATAAAGATTGTCAATTATTTTTTTATTGATACCTAGTTCTGCACCTAAAGTGAATAATCCACCTTGATCTCCAGTTACAGCAAAATGAAAACCAACTCCACCGTATAACCAGTCGTTAAAAGGTATTTGATAATGTAGTCCGACCAACCCCATTTTAGATTCTGTAAATCTAGGATTGTCTGGCATTGAAACTGGAATAAAATTTAAACGAACTCTGTTGTTTAATTCTTTTCCTTTTAATTCAGAAATATCTTTTTGACTACATACAGTTGTGGTAACAAAAAGAAGAAAAATGAACTGAATCGTTTTTTTCATAAATCAAAAAATTAATTGAATTCACTTGTAAAATGTAATTTCACTGTTGGAAATTTACTTTGAGTCATTTGAATAGTAAATGGAGAATCTGCTAAGAAAACTAATTGTCCTTGTTTGTCTTTAGCTAAATAACGTTGCTTTACACGTTTGAATTCTTTGAATTCTTCGTTCTTTTCATCTTCTGGTTCTACCCAACAAGCCTTGTGTACAGCAATATTTTCGTAAGTACATTTAGCATTGTATTCATGTTCTAAACGATATTGAATTACTTCATACTGAAGTGCACCAACAGTACCAATAATTTTTCGTCCGTTCATATCTAAAGTAAATAACTGGGCAACTCCTTCATCCATTAATTGGTCTAAACCTTTATATAATTGTTTCGCTTTTAATGGATCTGCATTGTTTACATAACGGAAATGTTCTGGAGAGAAACTTGGGATTCCTTTGAAGTTTAATTTTTCTCCTTCAGTTAATGTATCCCCAATTTTAAAGTTACCAGTATCGTGAAGTCCAACAATATCACCAGCAAAAGATTCTTCAACAATTTCTTTCTTTTCAGCAAAGAAAGCATTCGGACTAGAAAACTTTACCTTTTTATTATTACGAACGTGTAAATATGGAGTATTTCTTTTGAATGTTCCTGAAACGATTTTAACGAAAGCCAAACGGTCTCTGTGTTTAGGGTCCATATTCGCGTGAATTTTGAAAACAAATCCTGTTAATTTATTTTCTTTAGAATCGACTAAACGAGTGTCCGACATTTTAGGTTGAGGATTTGGAGCAATTTCAATAAAACAATCTAATAGTTCTTTAACTCCAAAATTATTTAAAGCAGAACCAAAGAATACAGGTTGTAGTTGTCCGTTATCATAAGCTTGTTTATCAAAGTCGGGGTATACTTCGTAAACCAATTCTAATTCTTCGCGAAGTGTTTCAGCAGCAGCTTCTCCAACAAGTTCGTCCAACTCAGGATTATTTACATCGTCAAACTCAACACCTTCAGAAATAGTTTGTTTATTATCACCAGAGAAAATATTAATTTTCTTTTCCCAGATGTTATATATTCCTTTAAAATCGTATCCCATTCCGATAGGGAAACTTAAAGGTGTAACTTTTAGTCCTAATTTTTGTTCAACTTCGTCTAAAAGATCAAATGCATCTTTACCTTCACGATCTAACTTATTGATAAAAACAATCATTGGAATATTACGCATCCTACAAACTTGAACTAGTTTTTCAGTTTGTTCCTCGACACCTTTTGCTACATCAATAACAACAATTACACTATCAACAGCAGTTAACGTTCTAAATGTATCTTCAGCAAAATCCTTGTGACCAGGAGTATCAAGAATATTAATTTTCTTTTCTTTATAATTGAAAGCAAGAACAGAGGTTGCAACAGAAATACCACGCTGACGTTCTATTTCCATGAAATCGGAAGTAGCCCCTTTTTTAATTTTATTACTTTTTACCGCTCCTGCCTCTTGAATGGCTCCACCAAAAAGTAATAGTTTTTCTGTTAATGTTGTTTTACCCGCATCTGGGTGAGATATAATTCCGAATGTTCTTCTTTTTTGTATTTCTTCTAAAAAACTCATCTGCAAAAATTGAAGTGGCAAAGTTAGTTTTTTAAAAGAGGATTAACAATTAGAATTTTAATTGAAAAAATACTATTTAATTACTTAATAATTTCAACAGTCATTGGAATATCTACGAGTGGCCAATCGTCGCTACCAACTCTAACCTGTGCGATTTTTTCAATAGTAGAGAACCCAGAAATCACTTCGCCAAATACAGTATGATTACCATCTAGGTGTTTTGCTCCAGCTTTACTTTGTACAATATAAAAGTTAAATGGACTTGATAATTTTTTAGGATTATTTTCTGCATCTTTTGCTGCAGCCAGCGAACCATAGCGATGTCTTCTTCTTTTTCTGATCTCTGGTTTTAATCGATAATGTTGATATTTTTTTCTAAATCTAGCAGTCGATTGTAAATCTGAATCACCACCTTGTACTACAAAGTCTTTTGTAACTCGATAAAAATAAGCAGTATTAAAATATTTAATTTTAGTTAAAAAGATAAAATTTGCTCTATGTATCGGGGTGTCATTATATAATTTCAATTTAATATTTCCAAAGCTAGTTTTTATAATAACTTTTGTCTCTTTATTCAGTTCTCCGTATTTCTTAAAAAACTCTTGAGCATTTTTTTTAGTTAAAGTATCCCAACTAGGTTCTATTTCCTTTTTATTTACTGGTTTCTTTTTTTTATCTTCTCTTTTTACAATGATAGGCTCAGCTTTTGGTTGTATTGTTTCTTTTTTAGTTTGTGTACAATTACACATGGAAAAGCAGATAAAGAATAAGATAAAAAACCTTAAAAAAATCATGATTTTTATTTTAATGAAAGTGTAAATATAGTTGATGTTTACATAAGAATGATTTATATCAATACTTTTTGTAGGAGATATAATTTATTACATTTGTATTGTATGATAGAAAACGTAATTTTAGTTGATGAGCAAGACAATGAAGTTGGATTAATGCCTAAAATGGAAGCTCATGAAAAAGCATTACTTCACAGGGCTTTTTCAGTATTTATATTTAATAATAAAAATGAATTAATGCTTCAGCAAAGAGCTAAAGATAAATATCATTCTCCTTTGTTGTGGACGAACACTTGTTGCTCACACCAAAGACAAGGTGAACAAAATATTGAAGCTGGTAAAAGACGTTTACAAGAAGAAATGGGGTTTTCGTGTGAGCTAGAAGAGGTGTTTTCTTTCATTTATAAAGCCCCTTTTGATAATGGTCTTACAGAACATGAATTAGATCATGTAATGATTGGATATTATAATGGTGAGCCAGAAATTAATCCTGAAGAAGTAGAAAGTTATAAATGGATGCTATTAGATGATGTAAAATCAGATATAGAGAAAAATCCAAATGAATATACTGCTTGGTTTAAAATTATATTTGAAAAATCATACGATAAAATAGCTAATTTTAATAGTAATAAAAATGCCTAGAGTTACTGTTCATAGAAAAGCACATTTTAATGCTGCTCATAGATTGTATAGAAAGGATTGGTCAGATGAAAAGAATTTTGAGATTTTTAATAAATGTAGCAATGTTAACTTTCATGGGCATAATTATGAACTTATTGTTTCTTTAACAGGTGAAATAAATGAAGAGACTGGTTATGTTTACGATTTAGGAAAATTAAAAAATATTATAAAATCAGAAGTAGAGGAGGCATTCGATCATAAGAATCTTAATGTTGAGGTAGAAGAATTTAAAGATTTGAATCCAACTGCAGAAAATATTTCGGTGGTTATTTATAATAAATTACGCTCTCATATTTCTGAAGATTTAGATATGGAAATTACTCTCTATGAAACTCCAAGGAATTTTGTAACATATTCAGGGAAATAATAAAATACTAAAATGCTTAATCAATTTTTTAAATTCACTCCAATATTAAAGGAAAAGATATGGGGTGGAAACAAACTAGGTAAATATTTAAACAAAGAATCTGAATCTGAAAGTTTAGGTGAAAGTTGGGAGATTTCAGATGTAAAAGGAGATACTTCTGTTGTAGCAAATGGAAATTTAAAAGGTACAGATTTAAAAAAATTGATAAAAACTTATCAAGGTGATTTAGTTGGAGATAAGGTTTTTAAGCAATTTGGAGAAAAATTTCCTTTATTAATAAAGTTTATAGATGCTAAAACTCCGTTAAGTATTCAATTACATCCTAATGATAAATTAGCAAAAGAGCGCCACAATTCATTTGGTAAGACGGAAATGTGGTATGTAATGCAAGCTGATGAAAAAGCAAACTTAATTGTAGGGTTTCAAAAAGACAGTAATAAAGAAGAGTATTTAAAACATTTAGATGACAAATCACTTCTAGATATCTTAAATGTTGATGAGGTTAAAAAAGGAGATGTTTATTTTATTCCTACAGGTAGAATTCACGCTATCGGAGCCGGAGTATTATTAGCAGAAATTCAACAAACTTCAGATATTACTTATCGTATTTATGATTGGGATCGCCAAGATTCAGAAGGGAATTACAGAGAATTACATACAGAATTAGCTTTAGATGCTATTGATTTTAAAGCTATTCCTGATTATAAAACTTCTTATAAAGAGGAACTTAATGCTTCTTCAGAAATCGTTTCCTGTCCTTACTTTACAACTAGTGTTTTGCCGATTGAAGGAGAGCAATCAATAAATCATCAAGATAAAGATAGTTTTGTGATTTACATATGTATATCTGGTAAGGTAAGTTTCAAGTATGAAGATCAAGAAGAAGTTTTAATAGCTGGAGAAACATTATTAGTTCCTGCAAAATTTAAAGAGTTTAGTCTTAAATCAGTCGAAAAATCTGAGCTTTTAGAGGTGTATATAAAATAAAAAGCCCAAAATCTAAGTTTTGAGCTTTTTAAACAAACAAACCAAATTAACTTACAAAAGAATTTACTCAAACATAGTCAGATTACTATCAGTAGCAAAACCGACTCCGTATTATAAATGTTAAAGTTTTGGTTTTTTAACATTTTTAAAGTGCTATTTTCAGAATATGTAAATATGTATCTTTGACCTATTATAATGACCATTTTTTATGAAAATTATCGCAATGATTCCTGCTCGATTTAATGCAAGTCGATTTCCTGGAAAACTGATGAAAGACTTAGCAGGTAAGCCTGTTATTTTACGAACTTATGAAAGTGCATTGCACACGAAATTATTCGATGATGTATATGTTGTAACTGATTCAGATGTTATTTATGATGTAATTAAGGCTGCAGATGGAAAGGTAATTATGAGTAAAAAAGAACATGATTGTGGTTCTGATAGAATTGCAGAAGCTGTTGAAGATTTAGATGTAGATATTGTGATTAATGTACAAGGAGATGAACCTTTTATAGACGAAGTTTCACTAAGAAAATTAATTGAAGTATTTAAAGACGATGTTAATAAGACGATTGATTTAGCTTCTTTAAAAGTGAAAATGAATACTCTTGAGGATATAGAAAACCCAAATAATGTAAAAGTAATTACCGATCAGAATAATTTTGCAATTTATTTTTCAAGATCTGTAATTCCTTATCATAGAGATCAAACTTTAAAAGTGAATTATTTCAAGCATAAAGGTGTTTATGCATTTAGAAAAAATGCATTAATGGATTTTTATAATACACCAATGACTCCTTTAGAAGCAGCAGAAAAAATTGAGGCTATACGTTATTTAGAAGTTGGTAAAAAAATAAAAATGATTGAAACTTCAGTAGAATCCATTGGTATAGATACTCCTGAGGATTTAGAAAAAGCAAAAAAATTATTTTAATATGTATAAAGATGTAAAAGTGATAGCATTTGATGCGGATGATACGTTGTGGGTAAATGAGACATATTTTAGAGATGCAGAAGATGAATTTGCTGAGCTTTTAAATGATTATGAGACTGAAAATAAAATTCATCAAGAGTTATTTAAAAAGGAAATTGATAATTTAGAATTATATGGATATGGTGTGAAAGGATTTACACTTTCTATGATAGAAAGTGCTTTAGAATTATCTAACTACCAAATACCTCAAAAAACTTTAGATAGAATCCTTAATATTGGTAAAGAAATGTTAGAAAAACCAATAGAATTATTAGATGGAGTAGAAGAGGTTTTACAGCAATTACAAGGAAAATATAAATTAATTGTAGCAACTAAAGGTGATTTGTTAGATCAACAACGTAAACTAGAAAAATCTGGAATTTCTGAATATTTTCATCATGTTGAAGTAATGAGTGAAAAAAAGCCTGTTGATTATAAAAAAATGTTACGACGTTTAGACATAAACCCTTCTAACTTGTTAATGATAGGGAATTCTTTAAAATCAGATGTATTACCACTTATAGAAATAGGAGCCTCGGCTATTCATATTCCTTTCCATACAACTTGGGCACATGAAACAGTTTCTAAAGAACAAAAATCAATAACAGAGTACAAAACATTGTCTAAAATTAAAGAAGTTATCAAATTATTGTAATGAAGTCATATTTAGATATTGAAAAATGGAATAGAAAAGAAATATATGAACATTTTAGATCATTAAACGATCCTACTTTTGCAACTGTAGTAAATATTGATGTAACTAATGTTCATAGTATTTGCAAAATAAAACAAAAATCTTTTTTTACTACATATTTACACGAGTGCACTAAAGCACTAAATTCTGTGGAAAATTTTAAATATAGAATTGAAGAAAACAAAATTACGATTTATGAGAAGTTAGATGCTTCAGCAACAATTTTAAGAGAAGATAAAACCTTTGGTTTTTCATTTATTGAATTTGATAATAATTATGAAATTTTCCATAATAACTTCTTGAAAGAAAAAGAACGTATTTTAAACTCTGTAGATCTATTTCCTTTAAAATATTCTTTAGGTTGTTTTCATTGTTCTGCTTTACCATGGTTTAGTTTTACTAGTCATAAAGAACCTGTTTCTGGAAATAAAAATGATAGTGTTCCTCAATTGTCATTTGGTAAAATTTTTAAAGAAAACAAGAAATGGTTAATGCCAGTAGCAGTTAATGTAAATCATGCTTTGGTAGATGGGTATCATGTTGGTAAGTTTTTTGAAAATTTTCAGAAAGGTTTGGATAAAATCGACTAATTTTGTCAAAAATTTTAATTATGGCAAGCGTTAAAAATTTAAAGAAAGATATCAATTATACTCTAGGAGATATTATTGAAGAATGTTATTTGTGGGAGTTAGAAAATCCTGGAGCTGACACTGCTAAATCACAAGGAATAATTGATGAGGCTATTGCTGCTTTTGATGGATTATTAGACAAGGTGAATGCTAAAGATGTAGAAAATAGAAAATCTCATTTTAAAAGCATTAGTTCTGAACTAGAACAACAAGCAAGAACTTTAGTCGATAAAGTAAATGCATTATAAAAAAATAAATTTCAAACAAAAAAACTCTATTTCTTTAAGAAATAGAGTTTTTTTTGATAGTATTTTAACAAGTAGCTTTTGTTTTTTTTGTATATTTAAAATGTAATAATTCAAATTCCCTTAACTTATGCCAAGAGCAATGTTCGAATATACCAAAGTGGTATTACAGAAAGTGAGTTTTAATACAGAACTATTTTGTAAAGAATTAGAAAAAGCAATGAAAAGATTATTACCTTATGAAATAAATGAGTTAGTTATTTGGGTAAAAGAGTATACTGCGAATAAACCTGAACTTTATGTTTGTATGGGAGTAATAGATAATAAATAAAAAAGAAGCTATAAAATAGCTTCTTTTTTATTTATATACATTTTTTATTTTAATTATCTATTCGTCTATTCCTTCCTCTTCTTTCTTTAAAACGTTTAATCATTGTTTTATTAAATCGATGCTCTAAAATTTCTAATTGAAGAACTTTTTTTGCAGACAAAAAAACTAAGAGATCTTTATGAAATGAAGCTTTAATTTCTTCGTGTGAAGCTTTAATTTTATGAAATAATTTTAAGTATCGTCGAGCTTGTTCTTCACTGATATTATTTAAACCACCAGCGGATTTTATTTTGTTTTTGATTTCTTCCTTTTCTTGTTTATACAACTTATGTTTAGCTTTAGTGTATTTATTATACAAAGGCCAAAATTTTTCTGCTTCTTTCTCAGAAAGATCTAAGTTTTCTGTTATAAAAGCAATTTTTTTTGCTTTTAGAATCCTTGCTTTATCTGGTTTTTGAGCAAAAGTTGCGAATGAGATAAAAATTAATATTATAAAAAGTATTATTTTTTTCATTTTCTAAAATTTCATTTATTGTATTTCATCTAATAAAGACGAATTATCAATATTGTCTAAATAGTCTTCTATATTATTGTTTTCGGTGGCGTAAGATAAATCATTTTCAGAAAAATCTTGATCCTCAAATAGTAAAGCAAGTTCATCAGTAGTAATATCACTATTGTCAAACCACTCATCTATGGTAATATTAGTTTGCTCAGGGGGTAAGATATTTATAAATTGAAACGTGATAAATAAGATAACAGAAGCTGCTGCCGCAAAAGAAGAAAACTTTATTAACCTTTTTCTAAAAGAAATAACTTTTGATTTTTGTGCATTAATCTTATTTAAAACTGTATCCTCTAAATTATCAAAATAATACTCAGGAGCTTCAAAACCACACTTTTCTGGTAAATTTTTTGTAATTAATTTACTCATAAGATCATTTTCCAAATCGTTAAAGTAATTGTCTGGAATTTCAAATCCAGTGTTCTTACCAATCTGTTGGTTTAAAAAATCTTTTTTATGTTGTTTGTTCTCGTTCATTTCTATTTGTTAGACTTTAGAATTTGAAAAAGGTTTAATTATAGTTTTTAATAAATTCTTCAATCTTTTTAACTGCGTGAAAATAAGAAGCTTTTAAAGCTCCTACAGAAGTATCTAAAACCTCAGATATTTCTTGATATTTTAAATCATTAAAATACTTCATATTAAAAACCAATTGTTGTTTTTGAGGAAGTGTGGCTATAGCTTTTTGTAAAATGATTTGTATTTCATCACCAGAAAACCAATCATCACTTTTAAGATTAGAAACAATTTGTTGTTTGTAATCAGAGATGTCTAAATTATTTTCTTTAGCTCTCTTGTTTATAAAAGTGATAGATTCATTCGTTGCTATCCGATACATCCATGAATATAATTTACTTTCACCTTTAAAATTATCAATACTTTTAAAAATTTTAATAAAAGTATTTTGTAAAACATCATCTGTATCGTTGTGAGATATTACAATTTTTCGAATATGCCAATACAAACGTTCTTTATATAGCGATATTAAATTACGAAAAGCAGCCTCTTTTGTAGCTGCATTTTGTAATTGAGATACTAATGTAATTTCGTCAGTCAAATGAATTGGTTTTTCACTATGACTTTAAAATTAGTAAAAGGTTTAATAAAAAAAAAGATTATTTTCTTCTAGAATATCCAAACAAGCGTTTTTCTTCGATCATTTCAGCGATTCCAGTAGGTAACATTTCTTGCCATCCATCTTGACCTTCTTGGATCATTTTTAAAACTTCTCTAGAGAAAATAGAAAGTATTTCAGGATTAAAATCTTCAATATCAATTAATCTACCATTTATTTTGAAGAATTTGTATAATTCTTTAATTCTTGGGTGAACCTTAAGGTTTTCTGAATTTACATATTTACCAGTTTCATTGTCTTTATATGGATACATATAAATCTTAAGATCTCGATAAAACAATTTACCAAAAGCTTCTAAAATACCACCACTAACTTCTCGGTAATATTTTTCATCAAAGATTTGAATAAGGTTATTTACTCCCATAGCTAATGCCATTCTTTCTTTAGTAAATTCACTGAAATATTCGACTAATCTATAGTATTCTTGGTAATTTGTAATCATTACGTTTTGACCTAAAGAACATAATAATTCTGCTCTATCTAAAAAGTCTCTCTCATTGATTTCTCCTTCAGCTCTTAAGTTACTTAGTGTAATTTCGAAAATAATTTGAGTTTTTTCAGGGTTTACTTTCTTTTCATTTAAGAATTGCTTTTTAGACTTTTCATACATGTCCATATTTACACTTGTAACTGGTCTAAAACTACCACGTAGAGCAAGAATATTCTTTTTGTATAAAACCTGAGCGGGTAATAAATTATTACCATCTGGCCCAAACATAACCGCATTGGTCATTCCGTTTTTAACCAATTGTAAACTCATTAAACGATTGTCAACATACATAAAGCGAGGGCCAGAAAAGTTAATCATATCTATTTCTAACTTGTCTTTGTCTATATTATCGTAAAAAGATTTTAAAAGTTCTTTTGGATTATCATTTAAATAGAAAGCTCCATAAATTAAATTAACACCTAAAGTACCAAGAGTTTCTTGTTGTAATCTTGCTTCTGTTTCTTTAAATCGTAAATGTAAAACGATTTCATTATAATCTTCCAAGGGATCTAATTGAAAACGAATACCTATCCAACCATGACCTTTAAATTTTTTTGCGAAATCAATAGTTGTTACTGTATTAGCGTAACTAAAGAATAATTTTTCAGGATGTTTTTTACGATCTAAACGGTCTTCAATTAAATTAATTTCATGCTTAAGCATCTTTTTTAAACGAGATTCAGTTACATAACGTCTATCATCTTCAATTCCATAAATTGCATCAGAGAAATCTTTATCATAGGCACTCATTGCTTTTGCGATTGTTCCTGAAGCACCACCAGCTCTAAAAAAGTTTCTAGCAGTTTCTTGCCCAGCACCTATTTCAGCGAATGTTCCATAGATATTAGCATTTAAGTTAATTCTAAGCGCTTTCATTTTAGATGTTGGGACACTACTTATTTTTTGATCCCCTTTTAAGATAATAGCCATTTTAGTCGTTTTTGTTTACGTGGACAAATGTACTGAAAATAGAAAGTATCAGTCAATTTTTATCTTATTTTTGTGGAATCAATGAATAATAAAAAACAATTAAAAGTAACATTTTTAGGAACAGGAACATCAACAGGTGTACCTATGATAGCTAGTAAGAGTCCTGTGCGATTTTCTAAAGATGAGAGAGATAAAAGATTGAGGGCATCGATTGTGTTTACTTGGGAATATAATAAAGAAGAGATATGTTATATTATCGATTGTGGACCAGATTTTCGTCAACAAATGATTAAGGCTAATATAGAATCGATTAATGGAATTTTTTTTACACATGAACATGCAGATCATATTGCTGGATTTGACGAAATAAGACCTTATTATTATCAAATGGGACCTGTGCCAATTTATAGCGATAGTAGAGTTTTAAAATCGTTAAAAAGACGTTATGAGTATATTTTTACAACAGAAAATAGATACCCATCAGCACCTGAGGTTAAACCAACTATAATCTCTGAGAATGATGTTTTAGAGTTTTATGGAGTAGAGGTAAAGCCAATAAAAGTAATGCATGGCGATTTACCAATTTTAGGATATCGTTTTGGTAAAATAGCTTATTTAACTGATGTTAAGTCGATTCCTGAAGAAGAAAAAGATAAGTTAAAAGGTTTAGATATTTTAATAACAACAGCTTTACGTTTAGATCCTCATAAAACTCATGCAACGCTTAATGAAGCATTAGAATTAGTTGAAGAGTTAAAACCTAAAAAGGCATATTTTAGTCATGTTAGTGAATTATTAGGTTTTCATGCAGACATAGAGAAGGGATTGCCAGAAAATGTTTTTTTAGCTTATGATGGTTTAGAAATCACTAATGATTTTTAATATTATTTCTTTAATATATATTATATAAAACCAAAAAGTCATCAATTTAATTGATGACTTTTTGATTTTATATTTTTTCTATTAATTATCTTCTAAAGAGAAGTTAATAGGAAAACCATACTTTACTGAAACGTTTTCGCCATTTTTAGTAGCGGGTATAAATTTTGGTAAATTAGAAACTACTCGTACAGCTTCATCATTTAAAATTTTTCCTCCTTTTGGTCCTAATGTTTTTATGTTGGTAACATTACCATTTTTGTCGATAATAAAACGAACCCATACTTCTCCTTCTTGCTTGTTTAGTAATGCTTCATCAGGATAAACAAAATATTCTTGAATATGTTTAATCATTTCTGTATTAAAACAATCTAATCGATCTCCATCGTTTTTACAATTAGGGAAAGTTGGTATAACATCTACAGTAGCAAATTTTTCAGCTTTTCTTAATTCTTCTCTTGATAAACTATTTTTTAATGCCGTTACATTAGTTTTAATTTTTAAAGATTTATTAAGATTAGAGGAATTATGAATTGTAGAAATACCAGAACTATTTAATTGATTAGCTTCTGATGCTACATTTTTTTTCCTTCTTTTTAAGAAACGTTTTTTTGAAGCTGAAACTCTAACACTAATTTGTCTACTATTTTTATCTTTTTTGTCTGTAGATTGTTTTACGGTACATTTAGTGATACTGTTTAAATCTTCTACTAATTTTTCTTCTGTATCACATGTTTCTTTTTGAGACCAAAGTAGAGCAGTCATCATAAAGAAAAACAAGTATATTATTTTTTTCATAAGTTGGGGATTAAGTAATTAACACACATTTATGACCCATTTTATCCCAAAAGTCACTTTACTAACGAAATAGACTTAAAAATGTTTCAAAACTTACATCAAAATAAATAAAAATATTAGTTAAAAAATGTTAAACATCGTTAAGTGGTTGGTTTTTAGCTTTTATTGGTGATTTTTAATAGTTTGTTTGCACTAAAAAAAGGAGTAGTATTACCAAGGTTTAATTGGTTAATTTCTTTTGTTAATTGTTTATTAACTTCAGGGTTTTCATAAAAACGTTTTTTCAATTCTTGCTCTATTGTAGAAAATAACCAATGTTTATTTTGTTTATTTCTTCTTTTTTCAAAATACCCAGTTTTATTGGCTGAATCGATGTAAGAAAGTATCATCTGATAAATTGTATCTATTCCAGAATTTTTTAAGGCGCTTGCTATTAAAACTTTAGGTTGCCAACCATTATCTTTAGGAGGATATAAATGTAACGCTCTATTAAATTCAACTTTTGCAATTTTAGCATTTTTAATATTATCGCCATCTGCTTTATTAATAACAATAGCATCTGCCATTTCTATAATCCCGCGTTTAATTCCTTGTAATTCATCCCCTGCACCAGATAATTTCAGCAATAAGAAAAAATCAACCATAGAATGCACAGCAGTTTCGCTTTGCCCAACACCAACTGTTTCAATAATAATGGTATCGAAACCAGCAGCTTCACATAAAATTATACTTTCTCTAGTTTTTTGGGCAACTCCACCAAGTGAAGTTCCAGAAGGTGAGGGTCTTATAAATGCATTTTTATCAACTACAAGTTGTTCCATTCTAGTTTTGTCACCTAAAATACTCCCTTTGTTAATAGAACTACTTGGATCAACAGCTAAAACAGCGACCTTTTTACCTATAGAAGTTAAATGTTTTCCAAAGCTTTCAATAAATGTACTTTTTCCAACACCTGGAACTCCAGTGATTCCTATTCTAATTGATTTATTAGCATGTGGTAAGCAGGCGTTTAAAATTTCATTTGCTTTTTCTTGGTGTCTTTTATTAGTACTTTCTATTAAAGTAATAGCTCTACTTAAAAATGTAATATCACCTTGAAGGATTTTAGCTACAAATTCTTCCGTGCTTATTTTCTTTTTTCTATTTAATTTTATTCTTTGAGCGGAAGTCTTGCTTGTAGTTTCAGGTTGTGAAACTCCATCTTTTTCCGATAAATTTGATTTTGAATCAGTTGCCATAAATCAAGGTGTACATCATTCTATTTGTAAATTTAGAAATAAAAAATTATCCAAAATGCAACGCACGAAAAAATGTGTCGTCTTTAAGACAAGAAATCAATAAATGAAATCAACTAAACAATTTCATCAAAAATTAATTCGTGCATGTCAGAAAAAAGATAAGAAAGCACAATTGAAACTTTACAATAGTTATAGTAAAGCAATGTTTTTAATTGCTTACAGGTATGTTAATGATCAATTTTTAGCAGAAGATATTATGCAAGAAGCATTTATTAAGGCATTTAAATATATAGAAAATTATAAAGGAAATGTAAGCTTTGGAGCATGGTTAAAAAAAATAGTAATCAATCAAAGTATAGATGAACTTAAAAAGAAAAAGTTAGTTATGATTTCTATTAATTCTGATTTACATAAAGAATTAGAAGATGAGAATGATTGGGAGGTAGATAATTCAGTAACATCACAAATGATAATTGAAGCCATAAAGAAGCAAAAAGATAAATATAGATTAGTATTAACCTTATACTTATTAGAAGGTTATGATCATAAAGAGATAGCTGAAATATTAGAAATTTCCGAAGTAACCTCTAGGACGCATTTAATGAGAGGAAAAAAATTGATTAGAGAACATTTAAAATTTGCAAATTATGCCGAAGGATATTAGAAACTTAGTAAAAGATTTAAAGGAAGAAAATATTGAGTTATCTCAAAATCATGAAGTAAGATTTTTAAATAAACTAGAAGAAGTATTTCCAGAAAAAAAGAAATCTTACCAATGGTTATACGCAGTTGCTTCTATTGTAATATTGTTGGGAATAGGTGTTAAATTTTACATAAATCAAGAAAAATATGTTACAGAAGAAAATACAATAGAACAAGTTAGTTTAGGAGAAATATCTCCTGAAATGAAGAAAATTGAAAATTATTATTTAACAGCTATAAATTACGAAATAGTTAGTTTAAATGCAACTCCAGATAATAAGGCCTTATTGGATGAGTACTTTGATAAGATTAGTAAACTAGATACAGATTATAAAAGGTTAAATCAAAAGTTAAAAACTAAGGGTATAACTAATGAAATCATTAATTCTTTAATTACAAATCTTCAATTACGTTTACAACTTTTAATTCATTTGAAGGATCAATTAAATGATCTTCAAACTAAAGAAAATAAAAATGAAAATATTACCATATAAAATAATAATAGCAATATTAATACTAAGTACGGTTCATGTGTTTAGTCAAAATAAGCAGAAAAACTTTAAGAAAGAGTTTAAAACAAAATCAGACGTGGTTATTGATATCAATACAAGACATTCAGATATTCAAGTAGAAACATGGAATAAAAATAAAGTAGTTGTAGAAGCTTTTATGATGGTAGAAGGAGTAGAAGTAACCAAAGAAATGAGAGATCATTTTTATAATAAATGGGATTTTAAAGCTAATGGTAATAGTGAAAAGATTACTATAAAATCTAGAACAAACCCAAGCTTTAATTTAAATGAAATTAATTTCGATAACCCAGATTATAGTTTTATTGTTAATGATTTATCTGATTACTCCATTGGAAGTTTAGATGTGTTAGATTCAATAGATTTTTTAATGCCTCCAACACCACCAGAACCACCAATGATTTCTAATTTTGTTTCACCACCAATGCCACCTTTACCTCCTTTAACGCCTTATACAATTTATACAGAATTTGATTTTGAAAAGTATAAGAAAGATAAGAATTATTTAAAACGTTGGAAAGAAGAAAATAAAGAAGCATTAGGGGAAAATGCAAAGGTGAAAATAGGAGATAAGTCCATTTCCATTATGACAGAGGATTCAAATGTAACGATGTCGGGTTCGATAAATGGTAAACAAGATTTAAAAATCTTTTTAAAAGAAAGAGAAGAAAGTAAAAAAGAAAGAGAGAAGAAAATGAAAGCTTATCAGAAAGAAATGGAAAAGAGGATAAAAGAGCTTGTAGAATTAAATGAAAAGGAACTTAAAGCAAAACAAAAAAAGTTAATAGAACAACTTAAAAAATTGGAGAAACAAAAAAAAGAGCGCCAAAAAATTCAAATGGTTTTGAAGGATAGAAGTAAATTGAAAGTAAAACGATTGATAATAATAAGAGCGCCAAAAAATGCAAAATTTAATATGAATGTAAAGTATGGAGAATTAAGCTTTGGAAAAGATTAATTATCACAAATAAAGAGTTTGTTAAAGCTATTTATGTTATTAAGTATCATTAAAGTTAGTGGTTAAGAGATCAATTAACTTTAATGATACTATGTTTTTTTGGTACTCCAATAAAATTAACTGAATCCTTTTGATTAATGTAATTGATTAAAATTTATTGTATGATGAAAAAATGAAAGAAAATAGAAGATAACGTATTAGTTGATCTAATTATTGAGGATGTAGTGTTTTATAAATGTTTAAAACTATCTCAGAAATAGAAGAGTATGGTTTATGAAATAAATATGTTTGAAGGAAAAGGAGATATATATTGTAGTTGCACTTTGCAAATGAAACTTTGTGTGAAAACTTTGTGTGAAAACTTTGATTGAAACTAAACATTGTAAAAACCAATTTAATGTTTCTAACGTTATAATAGCCATGCTAAATAAAGCTTAACTGTTTTTAAATAAGTTTATGATTTAACTTCATAAAAAGTACCTATATTTACACTTCAAAATAGTGTAATTTAATGGAGCTATATAAAGAAAATCAACTTAAAATATATAATTCACTTACGAAGTCTAAAGAAGTGTTTAAACCTGTAACAGAAGGAAGAGTAGGAATGTATGTTTGTGGTCCAACTGTTTATAGTAATGTTCATTTAGGTAATTTAAGAACATTCATGTCTTTTGATATGGTGTTTAGGTATCTTTTACATTTAGGATATAAAGTTCGTTATGTAAGAAATATTACAGATGCAGGTCACTTAGAAAGTGATGCAGATGAAGGAGAAGATAAAATAGCAAGAAAAGCTCGTTTAGAAGAAATTGAGCCTATGGAAGTTGTACAGTTGTATACTGTAGATTTTCATGAGATTACTTCAAAATATAATTTTTTACCACCTAGTATAGAGCCAACTGCAACAGGTCATATTGTTGAACAAATAGAGATGATTAAAGAGATCATGAAAAAAGGTTTAGCTTATGAAGTTAATGGTTCTGTATATTTCGATGTTGTTAAATACAATGAAGAAGGAAATAATTATGGGGTTTTGTCTGGTAGAAATATAGAAGATGCGATTCATAATACAAGAGCTTTAGATGGACAATCTGAGAAAAAAAATCCTCAAGATTTTGCCTTATGGAAAAAAGCAAATGAATCTCATATTATGCGTTGGCCTTCACCTTGGGGAATAGGTTTCCCAGGTTGGCATTTGGAATGTTCGGTTATGAGTTCTAAATATTTAGGAGAACAAATTGATATTCATGGTGGAGGAATGGATTTAAAGTTTCCTCATCATGAATGTGAAATAGCACAATCTCATGCTTGCTCAGGAGTACAACCTGTAAACTATTGGATGCATGCAAATATGTTATTGCTTAATGGACAAAAAATGTCTAAATCAACAGGGAATAGTATTTTACCTGGAGAAATTTTATCAGGAGAAAATACTGTGCTAAGCAAACCATTTGGAACAGGTGTTGTTCGCTTTTTTATTATGCAAGCAAATTATAGAAGTGTATTAGATTTTTCTAATGATGGATTATTAGCTTCAGAAAAAGGTTATAATCGTTTAATGGAAGCAGTTTCATTATTAAATACTTTAAAAACTAGCGGAAGTTCTTCTTTTGATGTTTCAAAATGGAGGCAAGAATGTTATGATGCTATGAATGATGATTTTAATACACCTATAGCTATAGCAACACTTTTTGAAGCTGTTAAATTTATAAATCAAATAAAAGATAATAAAGCTACAATTACTGAGAGTGATTTAGCTGTATTAAAGGAAACGATGAATGTATTTGTTTTTGATATTTTAGGATTAGTAAATGATGCTAAAGATCAAGGCTCAAATAAATTGGATGGAGCTGTAGAGTTGTTAATTAAATTAAGAAAAGAAGCTAGAGAAAATAAAGACTGGGCTTTATCAGACAAAATTAGAGATGAATTAGCTGAGATAGGAATTCAGTTAAAAGATGGTAGAGAAGGAACAACGTTTACTGTAAACTAAACTTTTTTGAAAAAAATACTAATATATCCATTCGTATTGTTAATCCGTTTCTATCAAACGGCTATTTCACCTTTTACACCCGCTACTTGTAGATATAATCCTACATGTTCAGCTTATACACTAGAAGCATTAAAAAAACACGGATTATTTTATGGTGGTTGGTTAGGAATAAAAAGAATTTTTAGCTGTCATCCATGGGGAGGAAGTGGTTATGATCCAGTACCAGAAAAGAAAATAAAAAACAAAAACTAAACTTATTTACAATACATGAATTTTTTAGCAATTACTTGGGATTGGGATCCAGAAATATTTAACATTGGAGGTTTTAGTGTTCGTTGGTACAGCTTAATGTTTGTTATAGCATTTATACTAGGAACACATTTAATGAAAAAGATCTTTACTCAAGATGGTATTTCTCACGATAAAATGGATCCGTTATTTATGTATACTTTCATATCTATGTTAATAGGTATGCGTTTAGGAGAAGTTTTCTTTTACAATTGGCCAGATTACCAAGATAATCTTTGGAAAATCATTTTACCATTTGAAAAGAGAGAAGGAGCAGAAGCTTTTTTTGGTTTAATTAAAGGATGGAAATTTACTGGGATTTCTGGATTTGCTAGTCATGGAGCAGCAGTAGCAATACCAATTGCTTTATATTTTTATGCGAAAAAGCATTTAAACAAGTCATGGTTATTTATTCTAGATAGAATGGGTATTATGGTTGCCTTAGCTGGATTTTTCATTAGAATGGGAAATTTTTTCAATTCAGAAATTTATGGAAAATTAACAGGAACAAGTTTTGGAGTAATTTTTAAAAGAGCAGGAGAGAGATATCCAGCACATCCTACACAATTGTATGAAGCATTTAGTTATTTAGCTTTATTCTTTATCCTTTGGAGATTATACTGGAAAACAGATAAAAAGCTTAAAGAAGGTTACTTATTTGGAGTTTTTATGGTTGCTTTGTGGTCTTTACGATTTACAATAGAATTTTTAAAGAAGCCTCAAGTAGATGCAAGAGAAGATTGGATTTTAATGTTTAATACCGGGCAAGTACTTAGTATCCCTTTAATTTTAATAGGTCTTTGGTTTATTTTTAGAAAGCCAAAAGAAACAAATTAAAAATGAAAAATATAAATTAATGAAATGCAGAACTACTTTTTAAGTTCTGCATTTTTGTTAACTATTATAAGATAAAACTAATGTTAATAAAGTGTGTAATTAGTTACTTGCAAATTTATCTTTTGAGTAAACTAATAGTGTAATATCAAAGGTTAATTAACCTTAAAGCCAAAAGCTTTAAACAACAATACATAGAAAATTATAATTAACTAAAAGAAGTAATGATTAATAAGATATCTACTAAAACATATGTAAATACTTTTAGTGGTGAAAACTTTTATATGATAGAAATAGATGGTAAATCTTTAGAAGATATTATCTTAGAAAATCGTCCAGATATAAAAAAAGGTATTGTTCCTACATTTCTGAATTGGCTCACTAATGAAGATGAAAGAAAGTTAGTATGGGAAAGAGCAATTCCAAAAATTGGAGAAAAATCAAGATTACCAATATTAATGTGTTCCGATGATTTAGATTTATGGTGTACATTAATTATGGTAGAAGTTGAAACTGATAACAAATATGTGTATTGGAATAAATTTGGTCTTGAAGATTCTGATGCTGTAAAATCAGAAGAAATAGGAAAAAGCGTAGAATGGTTTATTGGAATAAAGAACATGAGGTTTGATAAAAATGAATATTTAAATCTTTTGAACGAATACAGATTAAGGTTAAGTGAAGATCAAGAATATTTACCAAAAGAAAATGAAATAGTAGAAGTTTATAAATTTTAAATAGAAAAATCCCACATCATATATGGGATTTTTAATTTTTTATAAAAACAGCCATCGCTAAACAATGGATTTATTTTAGTTTCTAGTTATAATTTCTTTGTTATTGAATTGTATAATTTGTTTTTGCAAATTGACTTAAACGGAAATAACCTAGAACTTCTTCGTTAGGATTATTAACGTTTACACAATTTCCTTTTAGTTGTGAAGGAGTAGATTGAAATGGTCCTCCACCTTGAGTTCCTGATTGTTGAATTAACTGATCAATGTAAAAATAGAAATCTTCAGATATGCCAAATACTTTAATATCTATCTCTGTTCCAGGTATGTTTTTTTCATCAAAGTGTAAGACAAAAGCTTCATTTCCATTCAAAAATTCGTCTCTAACAGCAGCTAAAGACGGAACAGCTAAATTTTCTTGAATAAATTCTCCTAAATAATAGTTAACTTCTTCTGAAGGATCATTAAAAAGTACACGAACTCTAAACTCATCTTCATTAAAACCATCTTCTTGAGTAACACTATTAATTTCTGTAAAACCAACTAATGTTTCCGAAGCAGTATATGTTTCTCCGTTGTAAACAATATTTAAATTATAAGCAGCTCCAATTTCAGGAACAAAATTAGTAGTTATATATTCTCCATTATTTTGATCGGTAAAAATAAATTGTGCCCCATCATTTTCTTTTGTAATTGTTACTGTTGCACCAGTTACAGGAACGTTAGGAGCGCTATCAAAAAATGTAGTAGAAGTACTTAGTTTAATAGTTTGTTCGTTTCCTAGAGTTCCTTTTTCCCAATTAATAGAAGCTTCAACGACTAAACGATCACCACCGTTAGGAACATCAACATCAACTACATCAGTACAAGATGAAAAAATAGTGCTGATTGTTATAAACAGGATATAAATTGATTTTTTCATGTTTTTAGAATTTAAAATTATAAGTTACTGAAGGTGTAATTCCGAAAATTGAAGTACGTTCTGCTTCATTAGCTCCAGTTTGATTATTTACACCAAAACTAATAGATGCTGCATTTCTTCTAGAGTACAAGTTGTAAATACCAAATACCCATTCCGATTGCCACTTTCTATTTTTATTATTTTTTGGTTTTAACGTTGCAGAAACATCTAAGCGATTATAAGAAGGTAATCGATCAGCATTTCTGGTAGAATATGTAGGAATTGATAAACCATTATATTGAAATTGTCCATTGGGATATGTTATAGGACGACCAGTTTGGAAAACAAAATTTGCATTGAAAGTCCATTCATTATTGTACTTGTAATTTCCAGTAACCGATAAATCATGTGTTCTATCGAAAGGAGTATTGTACCAATCACCATTATTTAAGCCAGGACCACCAGCTAGACCTCCTAAAGTTCTTTGTTCAGATTTAGAAAGAGTATAAGCTATCCAACCAGTAAAATCTCCTTTATTTTTTCTTAACAAAAACTCTAGTCCATAAGCCCTAGCATTACCGTTTAAGGTCTCTCTTTCAATTGTATTTTGAGCAATTAGTTCAGCCCCATTAATATAATCTACACGATTTTTTACAGTTTTGTAATACGTTTCGGTTTCAATAGAATACATATTGTCTTTAAAGTTTCTGAAATAACCAATAGCATATTGATCTGCAATTTGTGGTTTTAAAAATTCCCCACTCGGAGCCCAAATATCTAAAGGAGTAGCAGAAGTTGTATTAGAGATTAAATGTAAGTACTGAGCCATTCTGTTATAACTAGTCTTAATAGATGATTTCTCATTTAATTGATACGATAAAGCGAAACGAGGTTCAATATTACCAAAACTTGCAATACTTTCTTTATCTTCATAATTAACTTGTCCAGTAGGTTCTGCACGTTCATATATTCCTAAGGTAGGATTATAAATTACAGGTAAATCATTAGCATAAGTATTTAAAACTTGACTTCCAAATCTATTGAAATAACTATAACGTAATCCGTACATTGCCGTTAAGTTCTTAGAAATTTTGTGTTCTAAACTTCCGTAAATACCAGCTTCTATTGCAAATTTCTTATCTAAGAAATCTTCATTAATAGAAGATTGAGGAGTAAGCTTACGAATTTCACCAGGATTAAACTTATAGTAAATTCCACTAACACCAAAATCAAACTTTAACTTATCATTTAAGTAATAATCGATATCATATTTTAAGTTGTAATTATCAATTCTAGACAACCAGTCTAAACCTACAAATTCAAGTTGTAAATCGTAGTTGTATCTACTATATATAGCTGAAAGATTAGAGAATAATTTATCGTTAAAAATATGATTCCATCTTAAATTTGTCGATAAATTCCCGTAAGAATTAAAGAATGAATTTGTAAAGTTTACATCATCGTTTCCGAAATAAGCAGAGAAGAATAAACGGTTTTTATCATTAAGTTGATAATTAGTTTTTAAGTTTAAATCATAAAAACCAACTCTATTCTCATTATTAGCTAACGCAAGAAAAATATTAGCATATGAAGCTCGACCAGCAACTAAGAAAGAACCTTTATCTCCAAATAACGGAGCTTCAGCAGTTAGTCGACTTGATATTAATCCGATTCCACCTGTAAGTTTAAATTCTTTATTATTTCCATCTTTTTGACGAACATCTAAAACCGAAGAAACACGGCCACCAAATTTAGCTGGAATCCCACCTTTATATAATTTTACATCTTTAATAGCATCGTTATTAAAAACAGAAAAGAATCCGAATAAGTGAGAGGCATTGTATATAATGGCTTCGTCTAATAGAATTAAATTCTGATCTTCAGCACCACCACGAACGTTAAATCCAGAAGCTCCTTCACCAGCGTTAGTAACACCAGGTAAAAGTTGAATAGATTTAATCACATCAACTTCTCCTAATACAACAGGAATTTGTTTAATGGTTTGCGAACTAATTTTTGTAGTACTCATTTGAGGGCTACGAAGATTTACCTTTTTACTTTCTTCAGTACTAATAATAACTTCATCTAAAACATTAATGTCTTCGCTTAAATCTGTATTAAATTTTATGTTTTTGTTAAGTACTATTCCTTTTTCAATGGGTTGATAACCAATGTAAGAAACACTTAATGTGTAATTTCCTCTTGGCGCGGTAAGAGAATAAAAACCGTATTCGTTGGTTGTTGTTCCTAAACTCGTTCCTTTTAAAAATACGGTTGCACCAAATAAAGTTTCACCGTTAGCTTTGTCTTTTAATGTTCCACTAATTGTAAATTTGTTTTGAGAAAAACTCAAAAGAGGAATAAAAAACAATAAAATAATTGTATAAATTCTCATAGTTAATTACCGCTTTTATTATGCTTTTTTTTGAAAAAATAGCTATTATATTTCTGTTTTATCAATAATATTTCAATAAAGAATCATAATTATTGTTTAATTATATTATGATAAATGTTAAACAAAATTAGATGTTTAGTTTTTAGTATCAAAAGTTAAAGCTTAAATTTTATATTAAATAAATGTGAAAATTTTAATTAGTGTTTTTTACAAGGTATAATCTATCCTTCAATAAAAGGATTAAAGAAAAAAATGACTTTCAAATAGAATTATACATTACATAATTAGTTAAAGAAACTAGTTTGTATTTACATAAGAAACAAACAAAAAAAAGATAATATACTTACTGTTCGTCTACACATATTTGCATTTGGTCTAAAAATATATGCTTTGTCATGTTAAGAATACTTAAGTTCTTCTTATTATACGTTATTTTTATTTTTACTTAAATTCAACCAAATACAAAAAACTGAATTTATAGTGCTATTACATTTCTTATTTATAAAAATTAAGTGAAGTGAAAACTGTACAATTACAACGAAATAATAAATCTGATTGGAAATATTTAAGCGAAAAAATTAAATTAAAATCACCATTAGTTTTAGTCTTTGGAAATAGAGAATTATTAGAAGATGATAATCTTTATAATGAAATAAAAGAAATTTTTAATGATGGGCATATAGTTTTTGGATCAACATCAGGAGATATTACTTCTGAGCATGTTGATAATAATAGTGTTACAATTACAGCTATAGAATTTGAAAAAAGCACTTTTGAAGTTAAACGATTGAATATCTTAAATTCAGATAACAAAACAAATAGTTTTGAAACAGGAAAGAAATTAGTAGAATCTTTTTCAAAAGAAGGTTTGAAATATGTTTTTGTAGTTTCTGAAGGAAGTTTTGTAAATGGAAGTTTATTAACACAAGGCATGAACGAGGCCACCAATAATGAAGTTTTAATTACTGGAGCTTTATGTGGTGATGCTGCAAAATTTGAGAAAACATTAGCTTCTTATAATGAAAACCCTAAAATTGGTGAAGTTGTTGCGATTGGTTTGTATGGAGATTCACTAGAGGTTTCTTGTGCTATTAATGGAGGGTGGACTCCTTTTGGTCCTGAGAGAATAGTAACAAAGTCGAAAAATAATGTTTTATATGAGTTAGATGGAAAACCAGCTTTAGATTTATATAAAAATTATTTAGGAGATAAAGCTAAAGAATTACCTGGAGCGGCTTTACTATATCCTTTAAAAGTAAAGTCCGATAATGAAAATTATTCTATTGTAAGGACTATTTTAAATATTAATGAAGAAGATCAATCTATGATTCTTGCAGGGAATATTTTAGAAGGAGAACAAGTTCAACTAATGATGACCCATGTAGATAATATTGTAAACGCATCAGAATCTGCAGCTATTTATGCAAATAAAAATAGGACTAAAGATGCTGAGTTGGCAATTTTAGTAAGTTGTATTGGTAGAAAATTAGTTTTAGATCAAAGGGTTGAAGAAGAAATAGAAGAAGTGATGGAAGTTATAGGTAAAAATGCTACCGTTTGTGGTATGTATTCTTATGGAGAAATAGCTCCGTTTAATGGTGAAACAAAATGCCAATTACATAACCAAACAATGACAATAACCTTAATAAGTGAATAAGAAATGAATTCTCTTTTAAAAAGGCAGATTAGAAAATATTTACCAGAGAATTTACAAAATAATCCAGAGCTAAAAACTTTTTTAGACGCTGTAGATAAATCGTATACAAATTCAGATAATCAATTTTTAATGCTTCAAAGAGCGACAATGATTAGTTCTGAAGAACTTTCTGAAGCTAGTGAAAAACTTAGAAAAGAAACTGATAAGCAAAGGGAGATAATAACAAAACTTAAAAACGTTATTAATACTCTTAAAGTTTATGAATTAGAAAAAGACGATTCATTAGAAAATATATCTACATTAAAATTAGTTGATTTTATAGATCATCAAACAAAAGAGATTTTAAAGGTTAATCAGCTTAAAGATAGGTTGTTAGTTAGTTTGGAAAAGCAAAATGAGGAATTAAATGAATATGCTCATATGGTTTCTCATGATTTAGTTTCTCCGTTAAGAAATATTGAAACTTTAGTACATATCTTAGCGGAAGATTATAATGAATTAATTGAAGAAGAAGGCTTAAATAAATTAAAATTAATAAGTGAAAATGTTGAAAGAATAGATGTTTTGGTTGGAGCTATTAGAGATTATTCATCTATTAAAGTTTCAGTAAAAACACATACAATTTTGTGCGTTAAAAATTTATTAGAAGATGTCTTGGCAAATATAAAATTAACTGAGAATGTAAAAATAAACATGGTTAATCCACTTCCTTGTATTAAAGGAGAGAAACATAGTTTGTCGCATTTATTTAATAATTTAATAGATAATGCTATAAAATTTAATGATAAGGAAACAAAAATTGTTGAAATTGGATGTGAAAATCATGATGATGTATGGAAATTCTATGTAAGAGATAACGGAAATGGAATAAAGGATACTTATGTGAAAAATATTTTTAACGCATTTTATAGGGTGGAGAATAATTATCAGTCCGCAGGTATTGGTTTATCAATGGTTAAGAAAATTATAGATATGTATCAAGGAAAAATTTGGGTAGAATCAAAGAAAGATTTAGGCTCAACATTTTATTTTACAATAAAAAAATAGAAATTTAAATTATTTTAATTTCATAAAAAAAGGAATCATAAAATTGATTCCTTTTCTATTTTTATAAAAGTTTAAAACTTAAATTCCTTTAATAAAATCTAAGAAAACTTTCTTGTGTAGTTCTAAATTAAGATCAGGTGAAACTGCCACACGAGCAATATAATCTTTATCACCTTCTTTGGTAGTTCCTTGAGTAGAAGTCGCAGGAATAGTCCAATAACAACCTTTTAATTGTCCGTAACTCACACAATATTTACTCTCATTAGGAATTTCGTTAATCATTAAATTAATTAACTTTAGGTTTAAAGATCTTTTATAAGTTTCTCTTTCTTCATCAGTATTTCCTTTAGTAGGTAAATCTAAAGAGAAAACAGAAGGAGTAAATCCTTGAGAAGCTAATTCTTCAGAAACAAAATTAATTTTTGCATCAGGTAAATTTTCTTCAATAAAAGTCACAAACTCGCGAGTATTTATATACGCATCCTTAATTCTTTTATTCATTGAAGGCATTTGTTCAGCCAAAATTTCTAATTGAAGAGCAGTAGCTTCATTGTCACAAAGTTGAATATGATCTTCTATTTTATCCATTAAAGAAGCTGCTTTTGTATTTGCTGTACAATAGCCTGCAGTACATTTTCCACCGCTAGGGAATTTAGATCCACTTACATATGCTATCGTTTTTACATCAGCTAACATTTCATTATCGCCTAAAAAGTGTACATTCGGACAAAAAGTTTGATCTAAAATAAAAACAGGTTCAACAGCTGATACACCATCAGCATTAACACGTTTTTTACTTAAGACCTCTTTTAATTTTACTAAGTCCGGAACTTCAACTCTCGGGTTTGTTGGAATTTCAGCAATAATATAAGGTACAGCATTAAGTTCTGTAACTTTAGTTAAAACAATATCGATACTTTTTACCATATCGTTATCACCATCCACAGGTAAATCCATTACTTCAACATTATCTATACAAGCAGCAACTCTCCTAGCTTGGTCATTCGTACCTCCATAACAGTTTGGAGGAACTATAATTTTAATGTCTTTATCTTTATGATTTTCAACAGCATCATGAATTAATCCCATCATAATTGCGTATTGAATAGAAAGTCCACTAGATCCTATAACAGCTTTGGTACTAACTCCAGTAATTTCATTAACTAAATTGGAAACGGTTATTTTATTTTTTTCTGAGTCGTAACTTACCGTATCAAAAGATTCTCCAATAAATTGTTGTAAAGCAATTAAGGTGTTTACAGGAGTCATTGCTATAGTTTCTCTTCTTCTTACATGTTGTATTTCAGAAATGTAACTTTCGTTTTTCTCTCCGTTAATGAATAAAATACTTCCTAAGTTTTGTTGCGTATTAACAAAAAAGTCAACGTTTAAAGTAAGATCAAATTCACAAATATTTTCCTTTTCAGAAAAAAGAATAGTAGTTCCATCAAATTCAGGAATTTCATCTGAAGCATTTATTTTTTTAGTTACAAACTGATATCCATATACTTCTTTAACATGGTTAATATTGAAGTTTTTAGGTAATTCATCTTTAAAAAGAATTAAAGTGTTCTTTTTTAAGAATAAGTTTTTTCTAAGAATAGCTAAAAGCGGAATACTTACTGATGAAAAACTAATAACATTACTTGGTTTTGTGTTATTTGTTTTTGCAACAGTCCATTCTAAAACAGAAGATAAAGGGTGTCCTAATCTAATATAATCATAAGCAGTAGGTAATTCACTCAATGCAATTTTATCTGCATTATCATTTTTGAATAAATTTTCAAATTGTTCTAAAAATTCAGTTTTAGCCTGTGATTCATTATAAATATCTAATCTATGTGTAGTTAAATTCAACCAATCTTTAGGAAGGTTATTTACTACTTTTTTTATATAGTTAAACAGGATATTGTCTTGCATAATTTTCTCCTTAAAAAAACGACTGCAAGATACGTTAATTAAATGTTTTTTTATTGAATTAGAATTGAAATGGTTTTAGATATTGAATGTCTAAGAATTAGAAAAATAACAATATTAAGGTAAAGTATAATAATTATTTTTTTGATTTTTAAATATGTTTTTTTGTGTTGATTTATTTTACAATTGTCTCATAAGTATCTACTAAACTAGAGACTTTTAATTCTTTTTTGAAATCTGCTAAAGTTTTGAAGTTCCCTTTTTGAATAGTAATTGTTTTCTCTGTATTTGGTTCCATAGTAAAATAATTATCAGAGAAATTTTCATCAAAGTTCCCAGAAGCAAAAACACCAATGGCTAATTTTTTAGTTTTTAAACTAACAATATATTCTGTGTCATTTTCAGAAACATTAAAAGTAATTTCTGGTTGAGGTAATTCTAAAGTCTTAAACGGGACTAAATAATGGTGTTTTGAAGCAATAGTAGTTTCACCAACTTTTAATGAAGCACTTAAGAAAGTTGTATTCCATTGTGATGAGAATTCTTCTAACTTTTTTTTGGGTATAGAAAGGTAACTTTTAGAAGTATTAGCTTTTATTTCAATACTTTCATTCCATGATGTAATAACTTCTCCTTCAAAACTTAATAAATCTATCTTTAACTCACCTTTTTGATTAGATAAATCATCAGTAGCGATAAAAACGTTTACTCTATTTTCTTTTTTATCGAAACTAATAATCGTTTTTTCAAAAGACTTTTTCACACCATAATGTAATGCTTTCCATTTTCCGTAATAATCAATACTAGACCAAGAAGCAACTGGCCAACAATCGTTAATTTGCCAATATAACGATCCCATACAACGATATCTGTTTTTTCGATGTGCTTCAATTCCAGTTATAATTCCGTATGCTTGTAATAAATGACTTACATGTAAAAAACTAGCAAAATCTTTAGGCTTTTTATAGTGTCTAAGCATGTATTCTTCAATAGTACCATTTCCAATACTAGAACGCTGATGCGATTTCATTACTTCTGAAAAAATATCATGATCTTCTGGAATTGTATATTTATTTACAGTAGCTAATTCTGGAAAAGATTGAAAACCGAACTCCGACATAAATCTAGGAATCTTAACGTTATAATTTTCAAATGGTTCTTTTCCCCACCAAACGCCCCAATAATGAGTATCTCCATCAGTATGAGATTCTGGAACTCCTAATTCACTACTTGGCGAAGAAGCCCAATATTCTCTATCTGAATCGTAAGCTTTCACGGCTTCAGGTAAAACTTTATGAAAAATATCTGTATATGCTTTCCATATCGTATTTGCAGCCTTTTCTGATTGTTCTTTAGTTACTTGTTGTTTCCAGCCCCAACGTTCCCAAGCTGATAAAACCTCATTATTTCCACACCATAAAGCAATAGAAGTGTGGTTGCGTAATCTTTTAATATTGTCAATAGCTTCTAGTTTTACACTTTCAAGAAAATCGTCTTCACCAGGATACATTGCACAAGCAAACATAAAATCTTGCCAAACCAATAACCCTTTTTTATCGCATAAATCATAAAAGATTTTATTTTCGTAAACACCACCTCCCCAAACACGAATCATATTCATGTTTGCGTCTTTTGCTGAGTTTAAAATATGCTCGTAGTTTGATTGTTTTACTCGAGGCAAAAAGATATCCTGAGGAATATAATTTGCTCCTTTCATAAAAGTTGGTTTCCCGTTTACAGTGAAGTAAAAAGAGCTTCCAATACTATCTTTTTCACGAATTAATTCTATTGTTCGTAAACCGATTTGATGTGATTTAGCATCTGAATGATTTTTATGACTTACTTTAACTTTTACGTCATATAAATGCTGTTCTCCCATACCATTTGGCCACCAAAGTTTCGGATTCTTAATTTCAAATGGAATGGTAAATTTATTGTTGTTTATTACTAAAGGTTTTTCTTCTGTTTTTACTAACGTGTCGTTTACAAAAATTTCAAAAACGCTTTTTTCAATTGCTTTCGAACTATTGATTTCTATTTCTGCTGAAAGTTGTGCTGTTTCTCTTATGTTTTTTTGACGAATAAATACATCGTCAACTTTAAAGTTATCCCAACTTCTTAAAATCACAGATCTCCAGATTCCTGAAGAAACTAATCTTGGTCCCCAATCCCAACCGAAATGATATCCAGCTTTTCTAGAAAATATACTTACTTTTTTCTCTCCTTCAACTTTCCCAATCTTGGCTAAATCGTTATCAGAAACTGTAATTTCATAATCGATAGCATCATATTTTTCAATTCCTTTTTTTATCGGAGATTCTAATATTACACGTAATTCATTTTTACCTTCTTTTACATAAGGTTTACAATTGATTGTATATCTTCTGAACATATTATCAGAAGTCATAATTTCTTGATTGTTCAGAAATACTTTTGAGTAGGTGTCAATTCCTAAAAATTCTAACTCAATGTTTTCTTTAGAAAAATCTTCTTTAGAAACTTCGAAACTCGTTTTATATTCCCAATCACTTTTATCGATCCATTGCACATCATGTTCGTTTAATCGATAAAAAGGATTTTCAATGTCTTTGTTGGCAAGTAAATCGGTATGAACTGTTCCTGGAACTGTAGCATTTTTCCATAAAGTATCATTAGCTTTTTTGAACGTCCAATTTTGATCAAGTTTCATTTCTTTTACGATTGATTCTTTACATCCAGTGAGTAACATTAGTATAGCAGAAATAAAAAAGAACTGAGTTAATTTCATTATTTGGTGGTTTGTTGTTTGGTTGAGCTAATAAATATATATAAAACCAGTTACTTAAGTTTTTAATATTCTCGCATTATTTGAACAAAAATTAACTCAGTAAAAAGAAAAACCTTACTCAAATAGTATGAATAAGGTTTTCAATTTAAAACAAAGAAGTATCGACTTAGTTATAAGTAACCTTTAACTTTTTCCAATTTTTATTGGCAACTTTCACAAGTTTCTTGTCATCGTTTTCTTTTAACCATAATTGTTTAGCATCTAACTCTACATTATTAAGAAACAGATAGTATTTACCATTATAAACTAGAAACTTATTCGGATCTACTCTAAATTTAGCTCCTGCATAAGTACCAAAAGCACAATATCCCCCGTACTGTGGAAGGTACTTCGCAGGATTCTTATCAAAAGTAGTTTTTTGTTGAGCTGATGTGAAATAATACACAACACCTTCGCGAGTAGATTTATAATTTTTATTTCCTCTTTGCGCTAAATTTAAATCTAAGTAAGAAACAGGACTATAACCTTGCAAAGCGATATTACTATTGTCGATATTATTAGCTTTTTTGTCTTGACTGAATGCTGAAATACTTAAAAGAAATAATCCAGCGATTGTTAATGATTTTAAAATTTTCATAATGTTATAATTTTGAATTTGTGATTTGAGTTATTAAATATTTGTTTGAGGTTTGTGTGCGCTTACAACTAGTAAAACAGCAGCTCCGTTAATCCAGTAGAAGTAAGCATCAATTCCTTTAAATGAGAATAAAAAAGGAACGAGTACAAATGTTAATCCGACTAAAAAATCTACTGTTAAATGGAATTTATAGGATAGTACTTTTAAAATTCTTAAGTGATGATCAGTAAGAACAGTTAAAACAAAAGCAGCTATACCAGTAATTACTGAAATCCAAAGTGCTAAAGCATTTGTTTTTCCTAATTCTAATAAAAAAGGCAATGCAATAAGTGCTATTGCTACAGGATAATCTAAAAATGCGTGAATTCTTTTAGTAACAAATTTCATAGTATTTACTTTTAATTAGCGTTGAAATATGCTTCACGAATTACCTGTCCTTCAGCGTTCCATTCTCTTTGAATGATTTCATGCCAGTAGATTTTCGATCCGTCTTTCATGTCAAAATCAAAAGTGAATTCAGATGCCGAGTTGTTACCATCAACTATAGAATTATGATGTGTAATTCCATTTACGTTAGCTATTGCTCCTAAAAATTCTTCCATTTTTTCAACCATTTGTGATTTTGTATTTGTGGTTGAATTTGAGTAGTCTGAAGTTGCAGCATTGTCTGCAAAAAATGTTTTAACTGCGTTTACTATATCTCCTTGAGATACCATATTATCTATGAGTTGTACTTGATCTTTAATATTCATTTTAAATAATTTTAAATGGGTTATTAATCTGATACAAAGATCAATCAGAAGTAGGAGGAAGGAGGTACAAAAAAGGAGCTACCTATTGTACTTTTTTAAAAAGTCGGTTGGTGTAAGTTTGGTATGGAGTTTAAAAAATGAAGAAAAATGATTGGCTTCTTCAAAGCCTAAGAAGTAAGCAATGTTTTTAATTTTATCGCCTTGTAAAAGTAATTCTTTTGAAGTTCGAATAATTTCTTGACGAATTAATTGCCCCATGGAAGCATTTAAATTCTGACGAACTTTTTTAGCTAATGTCTTTTCAGAAATATGCATTTGATCTGCATAAAAAGAGAGTTTTTTTTCTGAAGTGTGAAATTCTTGTATGAGTTTGAATAAATCATTTTCGAAATGATCATCTAATTGATATCCTATTTCATCTCGAAATTCACTAGGAGTAATTCCTGTATTCTTCTTGAAGTTTTTATTGAAATAGGCAACGTCTTTATAACCTTGTTCGTAAGCAATTTCCTTAATTGAATTATCTGTAAAAGCAATTAGTTTTTGGTCTTCGATTAGACGTTTTTTAGTTTGTAATTTTTTTACAGTAAATCCAATTTTATTCTTTAATAAGTAATTTATATTCTGATTATTCTTACTTATTTTTTGAACGAGTTCGCTTACAGAAAGATGATTTTTTAATTCTTGATCGATAACTTCCTTTACATCAAAAATAACTTGATATTCTTTTTTGTCAGCATTAAAAGGATTTTGCCAGTACCACTGATTGATAGAAATATCAATAATATCTTTTGGAGATGAAAAAATAGTGTTTTGTAAGTATTCCTGACAATCTTTACATTCTAAATAATCAATATATCCAAGAGAAACTAAATGCTTGAATAGAATTCGTACATCTTGACTTTCGAATAAAACCTGATTGTCAAATTCTATTTTTCTAACCGTAAAAGAATCTGATGAGAATTTAATGTATTGTCCTTTTTCTAAAAAAATAAGTTTATCATCCCAATTCAAATAGTTTTTAAAATCAACCTGAATAGTTCCTTGACCTTCCATGATATGAAACAGCGTGTAGGATTCAATAAAATAAATCTTATTGATTTCGGGATTAAACTTAGAAACCATAAATTCTTTTTTACAACGGTAAAGATATATTATTTCAAATAATCGGATTTAAAATACACCTAAACCGAAAGTTTGTTCATAATGCCACTTTTCCTTTTTCTTTGAGAAGAATATAAGTGCATTAAAACCACAAGTTCCTCCTCCTATATAAGTGTACTTAAAAAATCCATAGTTATGTTTTGGTGAGTAATAAACTCTGGAAAAATACATAAAACCTACATTTAATATGGAATCTTGTTTACCAAATCGAGAAGTATTTATGTTTCTGAGTTCTGCTTGTTTTTTAGTTAAAAACTTAACTCTTTTTTGTTTCAGAAGTTCGGGGTTAAATTGTAAAGAAACCAGCTTTTCAGAGTTTTTTATAACTTGATAAGCTTTAGAAGTTTCTCCTAATTTTTGTCTAATATAGTTTTTAGTTTTTTCCTCTATTAATAATTCATCTAGATGATTATTTTTTAAGATTACTATTTTCTGAATAGTATCTCTTTCTTCTATAGAAGACAATCTGCGTTTATTTATTCTGAATTTCTTATTACTTTTATTAGAAAAGCGATAGTCTGGATAACATAATTTTATAGTATATATATTATCTAACAGACTATTAATAATTTGTGTTTCACTAGAAGCTTGAATCTGTTGATTATATTTTGTACTTGAACAACTAGCTAAAGCAATAAAACTTAAAAGAAGAAATATAGTTTTCAAAACACTTTAAAACTTCATTTTCAGTTTAACATTTAGTACACGTCCTGTCATAAAATTAGGAATACCAAATTGACGTTTACTAAATACATCTCTTACCCAAGTGTTGGTAATAGAGTTTTGAATATCAAACATGTTGAATAACTCAATACCAGCAGTTAGTTCTTTAAAATTAGTTAAGAATCCATTTGTTGCTTTCTTATTAGCGTCAACAAAAATGTAAGAAACTCCTAAATCTGCACGTCGGTAATCACGAAGTCTGTTTTGAAAATCATAAGGATTAGCATAAGATGGTGCTCCGCCAGGAACTCCTGTATTGTATACTAAATTTAAGTAAGCTTTTAAGTCTGGTAAGTTTGGTACATAATCTTGAAATAAAACTCCAAGTTTTACTCTTTGATCTGTAGGACGAGCAATATATCCTTGATTATTTATGTTTTCTTCTGTTTTTAAGTAACCAAAACTCACCCAACTATCACTACCAGGTATAAATTCTCCATTTAATCGAATATCTAAACCATATGCATAAGCATCAGTAACATTATCAGCTCTGTAGCGAATGCGAACATTATCGATAGAATAAGCGTTAACATCACTTAAATCTTTATAATATAATTCAGTGGTAAGTTTAAAAGGTCTGTCCCAAAGTTTAAAACTATAATCATTACCTAATACCATATGAATAGCTTTTTGAGCTTTTGTATTTGGGTTAATTTGACCATCAAAACCTCTTAATTCTCTATAAAATGCAGGTTGCGTATATAAACCACCAGAGAGTCGGAATAACATGTCGTTTTCCCAGTCTGGTTTAATAGCAAATTGAGCTCTAGGACTAACAATTGTTTGACTTTTTGAAGCTAATCCAACCGGATTTACAGACCAATGTTGTGCTCTCACGCCTACATTAAACCATATGTCGTGTTCGTTCCAAGAAGTTTTTCTACTGAATTGAACAAAACCAGAAAAACGATGCGTATCTACTTCATTATCGGCTCTTACGTTTTGAAAAGGTTCTATTGGGCCTGTAAAAGGAACATAAGGTTGTTCGTTGATGAAATTTGTTGCTGGAGGTCTCACAGAAAAACCAACACTATCTATTACTTCCCATTCACGAATTCTGTCTTTAATATTTTCTGTTTGATATTTTACACCAGCTCTCCATTCATTATCTCCGTCTTTTAAAACACCACGAACTTGTGCGCTTGTAATTAAAGCGTCTAAATCATTTCTTGCGTGATTTATTTGCGATCCTATTCCTTGTGTAAAGTCTGCTTCTCCAAAATTTTCATCTCCAATATTTGTATTTACTTCTCCTAAACGATAAGCAGCAGCAATATCAAAATGTTCTTCTTCTTGTGTGTTGAAAGAAGAAAGTGTTCCTGTTAAATTAAAATCTTCAGAAACTTTATAATCTACAGAAAGAGCACCGAATAAAGTTTGGAATGTATCTTCTTCTTGACCTTGGTAAAACACAGTAAGCTCGATAGGATCTGCAACAGTACCAAAACGAGTACTTCTGCGTAACGGTTTGTAATCGTAATTGTTTAATGAAAAATTTCCTAAGAAATTAATATCGATTTTATCGTTTAAAGTATAAGTTACTAGAGTTTGAATATCTGTAAAATTCGGATTGAAATCTGCTTCTATTTGTTTAGAGTTTACGAGCAAACTATTGTCTCTATAACGTGCACTTACTACAGCGCTTAATTTTTTATCTAAAAACACATCTTCAACAGTGATATTTCCACCTAGTAAACTTAAATCAACTTGAGTTTGAAATTCTTTAGGTTTCCTGTAAGTAATATCTAATACAGAAGAAAGTTTATCACCATATTTAGCTTGAAAGCCACCAGCAGAGAAGTTAATGTTTTGAACTAAATGTGTATTAATAAAACTTAAACCTTCTTGTTGACCAGAACGAATTAAAAACGGACGATAAATTTCTATACCGTTTACATACACCAAGTTTTCATCGAAGTTACCACCTCTAACGTTATATTGAGTGCTTAATTCATTGTTATTGTTTACACCAGGTAATGTCATTAAAACATTTTCAATCCCAGAATTAGCACCAACACTAGTTTCTACAGTTTTAATATTAATACCTGTAATTCCTTGAACTTCTTTCTTCCTGTTCTTGATGATAATTTCTTCTAAATCTTGATTTTTAATTTCAAGAGTAGGAGAAAACTTAATTGTTCTTACACCTCTTGTCGTAAACTTTTTGGTAAATGTTTTATACGATACATGAGAAAAAGTAACAGTTACAGTTTTTCGTACTGGTATTTTAAACTCAAAAAGACCATTTTTATCAGTGGTAGTTCCTTGTCCTAAATAAGAAATTGCAACACCTTCAATAGGATCTTTGAATTTATTAGTAATCTTTCCTTTAATGGTTGACATTTTTTGAGCAAATATCAATGCAGGGAATAGAAGGGCGAATAGAAGTTTTTTCAAAATGACTTAAGGTTTACGATAAAACGTTGTAGAAATGGTTTCAGTATTTCCAACATTATCAGAAACTACAATTTTAAAGATATGTTTGCTACCAACCAATTTTTTATCGGAAAAATCGTAGGTTAAAATTCCTTTTTTATGATTGTACTCCATTAAAACCCACTCGTTATCTATAGAACCGCGAAAATCTTTAATACCAGATTCTTCATCTTTAATTTTAACTTTAAGTGTTTTATTCTTGGTAATCCATTGTTGATCTGCAAAATTTACCAGATTAATTTTTGGAGAAATCGAATCTAATTTTAATGTATAGCTTCCTAATGTTTTCTGATTTGTATATACTTTATTTTCTTTCTTTTTTGTTGAAACATATTTAGGGTATTTTTTCTTAGTAACATTAGCAATATATACTTGTTGTTTTTCCTTAGTGTTTAAATGAGAAGTATCAAACGTTAGTGTAAAACGTTTATCTAAAGGAATTGTAGGCTCATGTATTTTTGCTATTCCATCATTAACATCAAAATTTAAATAGCAATCATGATAAAATGAGTTCTTAGGAAAAGCAATTGTTACATTTTCTTTCTGAAACTTATTAAAATTTACAGCAGTAATTTTATACTCAGTAGTATCCTTTTTAACTTCAAGCTCATTTTTAGAAACTCCTTTTATTGGGATTCTTAATTTAGAAGCATTTCCTTCAAAATCTTTAGCTATAATTTCTACATTATAACTTGCTAAAGGTTCAATAATTAATTTACCATCATTAATTAAATTCTTATAAAGACTTAATTTGTTTTTTGAAACCTTGTGTGTTTTTTGAAATTTCTTCTTGAATTTTCCATAATGCTCAAAATCAATTAATAAATTAATGTATTTACTTTCAGCAAAAGAAAAGGTTTCTAAATCATGATAATAAACAAGTTCTCCATTTACATGCATTTCTAAACTATATATACCATTTCTATTCATAGCTTCATCTTGCCTATCAAAAGTAACAACACCTAATCCTATAGAGCCATTAGCTTTAATTCGTTCAGCAATATATTTACCTTCATTAATTTTTTTAATAGGTATTGTTGATTTCTGATTAGAGTTGTTAACACGTGCATTTGTATCAAGAGGAAATACCATTAGTTTTTCTATAATAGGATTTCTAGTGTCCTTAACAGCTAATCCAAAATGTAAGGGGTTTATAATTTTATCTGTTTTAGAGTCTCTTATTTCATAATGTAAATGAGGTCCTCCAGAGCTTCCAGTATCTCCAGAATATCCTATGATTTCTCCTTTTTTAACAGGGAATTTTTCTTCCTCTGGGAATAAATTTCCTGTGTAATAACTCTTTTTCTTATATTGAATGTCTTTTACATATTTTTGAATTCTTGGAGCAAATTTTTGTAAATGTGCAAAAACAGTTGTAAAACCACTAGGATGTTTAACGTATAAAACTTTTCCAAAACCATACTGAGCCACTTTGATACGATATATATAACCATTAGCAGGCGCTAAAATTGGTACTCCTTCTTTTTGTTGTGTTTTTAAATCAATTCCTGAATGAAAGTGATTACTTCGTAATTCTCCAAATGTTCCGGCAACAACTAAAGGAATATCCATTGGGTTAGAAAAATAACTTTGAGAGTACTTTCTTTGAGAAAAACTAAGACTAATTGTAAATAATAAAAATAAGGTATAAAAATGTTTCAAAGCATATCTATTTACCAACGAAAGTACTAAAATTATACCAAAAATGTATTTGGTTGATTATCACTTATATTCATAAAAAAATAGGAAAGAGTTGTTATTGTTAAAAGAGATTGTTAATTTTGTAGAAATAGTTTATTTTTACTAATAAATGAATAACACGTTAGAAGCAGTTCATTTCCTGGAAGTTAAGTTAAAAGACTTGCTTGTCCGATACGAGTTTCTTATTGAAGAGAATGAGGTGTTGCTTCAACAAAATGGAGAGTTACAAATTTTATTAAGTAAAAAACAAGAGCAATTAGAAGAACAAAAAAAACGATTTGACCTTCTAAAAGTTGCTAAAACTATGGAAGGCAGTAATGAAGATTCGAGAAATACCAAACTCAAAATAAATGCTTTAATTCGAGAAATAGATAAGTGTATCTTACTCTTGAATTCGTAAAGTTCTTTAAAATGAATAAAATAAAAGTTAATGTAGTTATAGCTGGTAGAACGTATCCTTTAATAGTGAATTCTTCTGAAGAAGAAGAAGGAATGCGTAAAGCAGCAAAAAACATTAATGATTTAATTCTAAGTTTTGAACAAAATTATGCAGTAGCTGATAAACAAGATGTTTTAGCCATGTCTGCTTTACAGTTTGCTTCAAAGTTAGAAATTAATACAATTAAGGCGTTAAATGAGTCTGATAAGATTAAAAATAAAGTAAATGAGTTAACTAATTTGTTAGAAACTCATTTAAAATAAGTTCATTACATAATAATAAGTAAGATACTGCCTACATTAGTACATAAGTTTAATAAACTCAACACTATATCTTTAAAAAGAATGAGTCTTGGTTAGTAAAGCAAACCGTTAGTTCGGATCCTTGATCAGCCAGTTAGTTCTAAACCTGTTTTTAAGGAGTTTATAAAACCATACTAATGTGGGCTTTTTTATTAAATAAATATATAATCAAATCATTGATATGGAAGATTTAGGTATGCCAATCTTAGCTGGAGTAGTTGGTATTGTAGTTGGTTTTATTGTAGCTAAGGTTTTAGAAAAATCTAAAGCAAATAAATTACTTAAAGAAACGAATAAAGAAGCTGAAAATATTATAAAAGAGGCAAAAGTTGAAGCCGCAGCCATAAAGAAAGATAAAATCTTACAAGCAAAAGAAAAGTTTATAGAACTAAAATCTGAACATGAAAAGGTAATTTTATCTAGAGAAAAGAAAATGTCTGATGTAGAGAAAAGAATCAGAGATAAAGAATCGAGAGTATCTTCAGAATTAGATAAAAATAAGAAACTAACACAATCTTTAGAGAAAAAAGAAGCCGATTTAGATTATAAATTAGATTTTTTAGATAAAAAAGAATCTGAAGTTGAAAAGTTACACAAGCGTCATGTAGATATGTTAGAGCAAATCTCTGGTTTTTCTGCAGATGAAGCGAAAACAGAACTAGTTGCCTCTTTAAAAGAAGAAGCTAAAACTGATGCAATGAGCTTTATTCAAGAAACTATTGAAGAAGCTAAAATGACTGCTCAACAAGAAGCTAGAAAAGTGATTTTAAACACAATTCAAAGAGTAGGAGTAGAGCAAGCAGTTGAAAATTGTGTTTCTGTATTTAATTTAGAATCAGACGATGTTAAAGGTCGTATTATTGGTAGAGAAGGTAGAAATATTAGAGCTTTAGAAGCAGCTACAGGAGTAGAAATTATTGTTGATGATACACCTGAAGCAATTATTTTATCTTGTTTTGATCCAGTAAGAAGAGAAATTGCGCGTTTATCGATGCATAAATTAGTAACTGATGGACGAATTCACCCAGCAAGGATTGAAGAGATCGTTAGGAAAACAGAAAAACAAATTAATCAAGAAATTATAGAAGTAGGTAAACGTACTGTTATCGACTTAGGAATTCATGGGTTACACCCTGAATTAATTAAAACTGTAGGTAGAATGAAGTATCGTTCTTCTTATGGTCAGAATTTATTACAACACTCTAGAGAAGTTGCTAATTTATGTGGTATTATGGCTGCAGAAATGGGGTTAAATGCCAAGGCAGCTAAAAGAGCTGGTTTATTACACGATATTGGTAAAGTTCCAGAAACAGAAAGTGAATTACCTCACGCATTATTAGGAATGCAATGGGCCGAGAAGTATGGTGAAAAGCCAAATGTGTGTAATGCAATTGGAGCTCACCATGATGAAATAGAAATGAAAACTTTAATTGCCCCTATAGTTCAAGTTTGTGATGCAATATCAGGAGCTAGACCTGGAGCAAGAAGACAAGTTTTAGATAGCTATATCCAACGTTTGAAAGATCTAGAGGATATTGCATTCGGATTTAGTGGAGTTCAAAAAGCTTTCGCAATTCAAGCGGGTAGAGAGTTAAGAGTTATGGTAGAAAGCACAAAAGTTAATGACGAAAAAGCTGCTGAATTATCATTCAATATTTCACAAAAAATCCAGAATGATATGACATATCCTGGTCAAGTAAAAGTTACTGTTATTAGAGAAACAAGAGCTGTAAACGTAGCGAAATAGTTCTCTAAACAGATAATTCATAAAAAAGTACGAGTAAATTAATACTCGTACTTTTTTTTATGAGATTATTTTATTTATTAATTATTTGTTCTAAATGCCAGATTTTAGAAACTATTTGCCATCCGTTTTCTCCATTTACAAATCCAAGATGATCTACAAATATATTTTCATGAACTCTAATTCTTATTTTCACTGTAGCACAAAATGAAGAGAGCATATCGATCATCAAAATTTCATATTCTGGTTTTTGATTTTTACTAGCAGGCGATATTCTTCCAGCTACGTCTTCACTAAAACTAGTAATAGATTCCATAAATACGTTTCCTTTATCTACATCGAAAAGACTCGACTTGTTATGAAAAATAGCATTAAGTTTTTGCACATCACAATAATGTATAGCATCAAAATATATTTGTATAGCATTTATTAATTCAAGTGAATTGTTTGTTGTTTTTTCTGTCATTGTAATTAAATTTAAGATTAACCAAAATTAGTTCCAAGTTGAGCTCAACTGTAATTTTAAAACTGAGAGTTTCTAATATGTAATTGAATTTTATTCAATGATGAATTATTAGACAAATTAGTAGCTTTGTTATATATGGAAATCAAATATTTTAAATTGATAAAATCTATTGCTGAAGAAGGTAGTATTGCAAATTCTGCAGAAAAATTATTTTTAACACAGTCAGCATTAAGTCATCAATTAAGAGAATTAGAGTTACAACTAGGATTTAAGGTGTTTTTAAGGTCAAGAAATAAATGGATCTTAACCGAAGAAGGTAAGGAGTTGTATAAGTTGGGAAATGATGTTCTTGAAAAGATTAAAGTAGGTTTTGAACAAATAGAACAAATCAAAAGTGGTTCTAAAGGAAATATCAAATTAAGTACAGAGTGTTATAGTTTCTATCAAGGGATTTCTGGCTTTATTCAAAAAATGGGAGTATTATATCCAGAGATCACTATCGATATAATACTTGAAGCAACCCATCAGCCTATACCTAAAATATTATCAAAAGAAATAGATATCGCAATAGTAACTCAAAAACCGGATCATAAACATTTAGAGTGGAAAGAAGTATATAATGATGAAATCTTAGCGGTTATTAATAAAGAAAATATTCTTAGTAGAAAAGATTTTTTAAGTGCTGATGATTTTACAAATGAGCATTTAATAATTCATTCATTTCCATTAGAAACAGTTTCCGTTTACAATAACTTTTTAAAACCTGATAAAATTATACCTAAGAAAATTTCAGCAGTTCCTTTAACAGAAGTAGCTTTAGAAATGGTAGAAGCAAATATGGGTTTAATATGTGTACCAATTTGGGCAGTGAATTCATTTAAAGTTTCAGAAGAGTTAACTTTTAAAAAATTGGGAAGTAATGGAGTTAAAAGAACACATTATATTGTTTTTAGAAAAGAAGATAAGTTGAAAAAATACATTAATGATTTTATTTCAAATTTTGAAGATCATTTTTCTAAATCAAAATAAAAAAGCCGCTTTTAAAGCGGCTTTTAATACTTATAAAATAGATTTTTATCTACGTCTATTTTTTCTTGAACTGTTGTTGTTATTGCGTCTTCTCTCAGATGATTGACCAGAAGAGTTGTTATTACTTTTGTTTCTTGTTCTACCAAAACCTCTATTTCCTCCGTTAGAAGGTCTGTCAGAAGCACCATCATTTCGTCTTCTTCCACCTCCAGAGCGTTTTCTTCCGCCTCCTTTTCGTTCTTTAGTGATTTCTATATTTACTCTTCTACCATTAAAATCTGGTTGATTTTCTTCAAAAACCTCTAAAGTTTGAGCTTCATGACTCTTATCAATTTCAAAGAAAGAAAACGTGTCTAAAATATCAATAGCACCAATTTCAACATTCTTGTTAATTCCTTGTTCATTAATTAATCCCATTAATTTAGCAGGATTAAGTCTATCTTTTCTTCCTATGTTTATAAAGAATCTAGTCATATTTTCACTAGACATTCTGTTTCCACCTCTACTAGAAGAACTATCTCTGTCTCTAGAGCTGATTTTATTTAAATCTGGTGCATTTTCATAATATTCTAGAAAAGAATTAAATTCTAATGAAACAAATTTTTGAATAAGTTCTTCTCTGGAAAAGTTGCTTAATTTTTCATAAATACTAGGTAAAAAACTATCTATTTCTGCAGTATTAACCTCAGATTTTTCAATTTTATCAATAAGATGAAATAATTGTTTTTCACAAATTTCCTTTCCACTCGGAATTGGAGTTTGAATAAACTTCTTTTTTAAAATTCGTTCAATAGGAAAAAGTTTATTTTTCTCTTTTCTGTTAACTAATGCAATAGAAACTCCTTTGTTACCTGCTCTACCGGTTCTACCACTTCTGTGGTTATAATTTTCTATTTGATCCGGTAATTTATGATTAATAACATGTGTTAAGTTATTAACATCTAATCCTCTAGCAGCAACATCTGTTGCTACAAGCATTTGAATGTTTTTCTTTCTGAATTTTTCCATAACACTATCTCTTTGTGCTTGAGATAAATCACCATGTAAAGCATCAGCATTATATCCGTCTTGAATTAATTGATCTGCAATTAATTGTGTTTCTCTTCTTGTTCTACAAAATACAATAGCATATATATCAGGATTTACATCTGCAACACGTTTTAAAGCTTCATATCTTGTTTTTTCTGTAACATTATAAAATTCATGTGTTACATTATCAGATCCTTGATTTTTCTCTCCTGAGGTTATTTCAACAGGATTTTCCATATAGTTTTTAGCAATAGCTTCAACTTCTCTAGGGAATGTTGCTGAGAATAATAAAGTTTGTTTGGTGTCTGGAGTTGCTTCAAGAACTTTGTCTAGTTCTTCTTTGAATCCCATGTTAAGCATTTCATCAGCTTCATCTAAAACTAACCAATCTACATTGTTAAGTTTTAAAGCTCTCCTTCTTATTAGATCAACAGTTCTACCTGGTGTACCAACAACTATTTGAATTCCTTTTTTTAATTGCTTAATCTGTTGTTCAATATTAGCACCACCATAAACGGTTGTGACGTTTAAATTTGGTATATACTTAGAAAAATCTTCAATATTTTTTCCAATTTGAACAGCTAATTCTCGAGTAGGAGATAAGATTATCGCTTGAGTATGATTACTGTTTTCATCAACTTGTTCTACTATTGGCAAACTAAAAGCAGCTGTTTTACCTGTACCAGTTTGTGCAAATGCTTTTAGATCGTCTTTTGATGATATTATTTGTGGTATTGCTTTTTGTTGTATTACAGTAGGAGTTTCGTAACCTAAATCTAACAACGCTTTATTAATAGGTTCTTTTAAACCTAAGTCAGAAAAATTTATTGACATAATGTGAATTTAAGCGAATTCACAGATGCCCTATCCATGAATTCTTAATATTTATATTTTTTTTGGACGCGGCAAAAGTAGTAAAATAAAAATAAAAATATAGGATAAAGCTAAATTAATGAAGCTCAGTAATTTGTTTTTCTATTTTTTTAGAAGATAAAGCACAAAAACTATTAACAACAATCCCTTTTTTATTTACTAAAATTGTTCTAGGATATTTACTACTTAAAAAGTTATGAGCATCACTTTTTTCATCAAGATAGAACTGATGTTGTATGTTTAAGTTTTTAATATACTTTTTATTATTATGATTGAAGTTTATAACCAAAAAGTTAATTTCTGGATTTTTTTCAATTAAATAATTCATTCTAGATGCTACCCACTTATCCGATGAATAATCTTTATTTCTAAAATATATAACACTACTATTACCTCTTATTATATTGTTTATATTTTCAATTGAACCTTGAGGTGTGTGTAAATTGAAACTTGGTAAGTGTTTATTTTTTGGAATGTGTTTTACATCTGCTAATAATTTCGTGATTTTAGCTTTATCCGAATCACTAGATGAAAATTTAGAGAATAAATCGTAAGCCTTTTTGTTTAAGTTGCAGCTCTTTTTAGAGTAAAAATGGCGAATAATAGTTTCTTTAAGTAGTTTATTCTTTAAACTCTTAGATTCTATTTTATTGTTTACAGTTTCTAGAACAGAAAGCGTAAAATCATCGCTGTCATCTTTAATGTTTTTTGCATATACATCATAGTATATGTTATTATAAACATATTTGCCATAAGGAGGGAAAAACATTAATGAATCTCCGTTTATGCGTATATTATCTCGATGAGATATAAATTTATTTTCGTTTATACTATCAGGTTGTTCTTTTAAACGATTATTTATTGCATAGGTTTCTAGTTTAGAATAAAGAGGATAATATAACGCCACTTTTAATATGTCTAAATAATTATCAGAAAAATCTACTGTACGTGTTTTAAAATTTTCTAAGTACTTGTCTTTATCTTTTTTTAAAGAATCTATTGTTTTTAAGAAGTCATCAGGAGATAACTTATTGTATTTATAAAAATCTTTAATTTGTTTTTCATTAATTAAAAAGTTTTCAATTAGAGCATTATTTTCTTCAGCATTACTACCGCTAAAAACTAACGATTCATCAAATCCCCATGTATTCAAGCGAAAAAGCAAACTATCCTGAGGTTCTAAATATAAATATTGGGTTTCTGGCCCGTGTTTAAAGTAATATAAACCAGTTTTAATATCTGTTAATTTTCCTAAGAAAGTATTATCTATATTTAGTTTAATAGAATCTACAACTTCACTTTTGTTATCATAAATAATAACAAATTCACCTTTAGGATGTATTATTTTTCCACCTACATAAGTGAAATTTTCATCCTTTGAAGTAGCACAACTAATTAAGAAAATCGAAATTAAAGGTACTATATATTTAATCATATTCTTGTTAGAAAGTTCTATTTTTCAGCTATCAAAAATAGAAATATGAGTAATATTATGATGTTAATTCGATGTTAATATTAACAAAATAGAATGATTATTAATAAAATAAATATTTGCGATACAAATGCTTTTAAAAGCCTTTAGTTTTTATACTTTTGCATCGAAATTTAAAAAGTAGATAATGTTATCAGTTTCTAACCTATCCGTTCAATTTGGAAAGCGTGTATTATTTGATGAAGTGAATACGAAGTTTACTCAAGGTAATTGTTATGGTATTATCGGTGCAAATGGTGCTGGTAAATCTACATTCTTAAAAATATTATCAGGTAAAATAGATCCTACTTCTGGTCATGTTCATTTAGAACCAGGAAAAAGAATGTCAGTTTTATCCCAAGATCACTATGCGTTTGATGAATTTCCTGTTCTAGAAACAGTTGTAATGGGAAATAAAGATCTTTATAAAATAAAAAAAGAGATCGACGCTTTATATGCTGATTATACTGATGAGAATGCTGAGAAAATTGGAGAGTTACAAGTTCAGTTCGAAGAAATGAATGGTTGGAATGCCGATTCTGAAGCAGCAGCAATGTTATCTAACTTAGGAATAAAAGAAGATTTACATTATTCTTTAGTTAAAGATTTAGATGGTAAACAAAAAGTTCGTGTATTATTAGCACAAGCGTTATTTGGAAGCCCAGATGTATTAATTATGGATGAGCCTACCAACGATTTAGATTTTGAAACTATTGCTTGGTTAGAGAATTTCTTAGCAAATTACGACAACACAGTAATTGTTGTTTCTCACGACCGTCACTTCTTAGATGCAGTTTGTACTCATATTTCTGATATTGATTTTGGAAAAATTAATCACTTTTCTGGAAACTATACTTTCTGGTATGAATCAAGTCAGTTAGCTGCTAAACAGAGAGCACAACAAAACAAGAAAGCTGAAGATAAAAAGAAAGAATTAGAAGAGTTTATTCGTCGTTTTTCTGCCAATGTAGCTAAATCTAAACAGGCTACTTCGCGTAAGAAAATGATTGAAAAACTTAATGTAGAAGATATAAAACCATCAAGTAGAAGATATCCAGCTATTATCTTTGAAAGAGATAGAGAAGCGGGAGATCAAATTTTAAATATTGAAGGTTTGTCTAAAACTGATGTGGAGGGAGAATTATTATTCTCTAATGTTGATATTAATTTAAATAGAGGAGATAAGGTTGCAGTAATTTCTAAAAATTCAAAAGCAACTACTGCTTTTTATCAAATTATAGCAGGAAATGTAGAAGCTGATGCAGGAAAATATAATTGGGGTGTAACAACCACACAATCATATTTACCAGCAGATAACTCTGAGTTTTTCCAAAATGGGGATTTAAACTTAGTAGATTGGCTACGTCAGTATGCACAAACTGAAGAAGAGCGTGAAGAGGTGTTCTTAAGAGGTTTCTTAGGGAAAATGATTTTCTCAGGAGAAGAAGCATTAAAGAAGAGTAATGTTTTGTCTGGAGGAGAAAAAGTACGTTGTATGTTATCTCGAATGATGATGACTAGAGCTAACATATTAATGTTAGATGAACCAACAAACCACTTAGACTTAGAATCAATTCAATCTCTAAACAATTCTTTAATTAACTTTAAAGGAACAGTTTTATTTACAACTCACGATCATGAGTTTGCGCAAACAGTTGCTAATAGAATTATAGAAATTACACCTAATGGGGTTATTGATAAGTATGCAACTTTTGATGATTATTTAGATGATTCTAAAGTTAAAGAATTAAGAGAAAAAATGTACGCATAAAACAAAAGGAAGCTTTTTAGCTTCCTTTTTTATTTCCTATTATAATAAATGTTTATTTTTTAATTGGACTAATAATATCTACATCACTAAAAGCAATTGCACCTCTAATAATACCATCAATATTACTTTTTAAAGCTTCAATTAGTTGCATTTTTAACTGCGACTTGTGATAAATTAAACTAACTTCTCTAGCAGGTGGTGGAGTATTAAATTCTCGTAAATATTTTTTGTCTTCTTCAGATAAATCTAAAGTATTTAAATATGGTAAAAGTGTCATACCTAAACCATCTTTAGATAGTTTAATTAACGTATCAAAACTTCCACTTTCTAAATGAAACTTTTTATCATCATCTTTCTTATTCATTTTACATAGATTAATAACGCTGTTTTTAAAACAATGTCCATCTTCTAATAATAAAACATCTTCTAATTCTAAATCTTCAACATCTAATTTAGATTTTGAAAATAAGCGATGTTCACTAGGAATTAATCCAACAAAAGGTTCGTAATATAAAACTCGTTCTTTAATAGCTTCATTACCTAATGGAGTGGCAGCTATTGCAGCATCAATATATCCATCAGTTAATTTTCTAATAATTTCATCTGTAGTTAATTCTTCAATTATCAACTGAACTTTTGGGTAAGTTCTAGTAAAGTTTTTTAAGAACATAGGTAATAAAGTAGGCATAACTGTAGGAATAATTCCTAACTTAAATTCACCACCGATATATCCTTTTTGCTGATGAACAATATCTATAATTCGATTACTTTCATCTACAATAACTTTAGCTTGTTCTACTATTTTTTCTCCAACAGGTGTTAATTCAATTGGTTTTTTAGAGCGGTTAAAAATCTTAGCATCTAATTCTTCTTCTAGTTTTTGAATTTGCATACTAAGTGTAGGCTGAGTAACAAAACAATGCTCAGCAGCTACAGTAAAGTTTTTATGTTCTGCAACAGATAAGGTATATTTTAACTGAGTTATAGTCATTCTATAATAATTTTCGATAAATATATTAAAACTATCAATTATACTAATAGTAGTTTCTTTTTATTTTGAGATAATTTTGAAAAAAGAAATATTAAAAACGATTATGACTAAAACAATAATAGGATTAGATAAAGCAAAATCTGAAGAATTAGTTAAAGAACTAAATACATTATTAGCCAACTTTCAGATTCATTACCAAAATTTGAGAGGATTACATTGGAATATTAAAGGGAAAAACTTTTTTGAATTACATGTGAAGTTTGAAGAGTTATATACAGATGCCCAATTAAAAATAGATTTAATCGCTGAACGAATTTTGACTTTGCAAGGAGAGCCTTTACATACTTTTGAAGATTATTTACATAATGGTAACGTTACAGTTGGTAAAAGTATAAGTAACGATGAACAAGCAATACAGTTAATAGTAAGTTCTTTAACTACATTATTAAGTATAGAAAGAGAAATTTTAGAATTATCTGATGAAGCTAACGATGAAGGAACAAATTCTATGATGAGCGATTTTATCGCAGAACAAGAAAAAACAATTTGGATGTTTAATGCTTGGTTAACCAAGTAGATAACAAGAATAAATTAAAAAATAAAAGTGATTGCATTATTGTTATCACTTTTCTTTTTTTTATAAAAATCGTCTTATTTATATCAGTTCTAATTATTAAAGATTAATTGATTTAGGTAACTTTTTATTAAAAAGAAATTAAAATGCTGATCACTTAAAGTTTAAATCTGAGCCTTTGTTTTGCCTAGTAAATATTAATTAACAAATACTAAATAAGGACACATGAAAAAACTTAAATTAAGTGTAGCTGCTTTATTAGCATTAGCTATTTCTACTACTACATTTTATTCTTGTGAAGATGGAATGAATGGTGTAGATGGAAAAGATGGTATTGATGGAGTAGATGGACAAGACGGTCAAGATGGGGAAGACGGTCAAGACGCCACAGCTGTATTAACATCTTCTAAAACACCAAACTTTTTAAAAGTAACTAGTGATTTCGTAGGATTAAAAATAACTCCAATTTTATCTTCTGAAGATATTATTCCTAACACACCAGATTTCGTTTACGGATCTATGGCTGATGGGGCTGGATTATTAAGAGAAGCTGACGGAACTTTCACATTAATTAATAACATAGAAGCTGATTATTCTATTGCTAGAATTAAATTAGATAAAAATTTAAAGCCAACTGCAGGAGAGTATATTTTAAATGCTGCTGCAACTGCAGAAACTGCTCAATGTTCAGGATCTATGATTAGTCCAGAAGAGCATGGTTTTGGACCAATGTATTTATCTGGTGGAGAATGGGGAGGATCTTCTAAAGGAGTTTTCGCTACAGATCCATACAAATCAGCTGATGATGCTGGAACAGGAAGATTATTACCAGCTTTAGGTCAATGGTCTACAGAAAATGCTGTTGTTATTGGTAAAGATGCTTATCCAAATAAAACAGTTGCTTTTATTGGAGATGATCATTCAGATAACGACGTTCCTTCAGGACAATTAGGAATGTATGTTGGAAATAGAGGTGATTTAGAAACTGGTAAATTATACGGGTTAAAAGTTACTACTGCTGGAATCGACTATGAAGTTGATATGGTTGAAGGAACTGAGTATGATGCTGAATTTGTTGAATTAACTGAAACTGAAATTAGTGCTTTAGATGCTGAAGCTAAGTCTAAAGGAGTAATGGGATTCTCTCGTTTAGAAGATATCGACTGGAGAAGAGGATCTGCTGGTAATCAAAGAGAACTTTACTTTGCTGTTACAGGTAGAAATAAATCTGGATTAATGGGTAAAGGTACTTTCTTAGGACGTATTTATAAAGTTGTATTAAATGATACAGATCCAACAGGAGCTGCTAAAATCACTTGTATTTTAGATGGTGATAAAGTTGGTGGAAAAGCTGATGGATTCCATTCTCCAGATAATATTTTAGTAACTGAAAATTATGCTTATATCCAAGAAGATCCAAATGGGTATTTAGATACTTCAGTAAACGGATTTGCTAAATTATACCAATACAACTTAAATACAGGAGAAATCAAAACTGTATTAGAGTGTGATCAAAATAGAGCTGCTGATATGGGATATGGTTCTAACACAAGAAACTGGGAAATTACAGGTATGATCGATGTAACTGATATTGTTAGCAATGGTAAAAGTACATTTATCGTAATTACTCAAAATCACGGATGGGAGCCTGCAGATGGAACTTCATTTACAGATCCATTAGCGAATCCTGATTTAGGAAATAGAAAAGAAGGTTCAGTTTTACACGTTATCACTGGGTTAGAAAGATAAAAAAATGAAAGACATATTAAGTCGAGCTAAGGCATACCTCTGTGTATGTCTTTTGCTTTTGTTAGTCGGATGTGGTAAAGAAGATAAAAAATATGTAGCTGTAGCTGATTTTTCTACAGATATTTCTGTTTTATATAATGACTATTTATCTAATGCTATAACTCATTTAGATAAGATAAATTTAGAAAGTACATCTTCTTCAGAAAGAAAAGAATTTTACAAAACTGCTAGAAAGTATTTTAAATTAATGGAGCCAATTTTGGCGTATTCAGATAAGAATAATTACAAATCGTTGAATGCGCCAAATATTATTCAAGTTAAAGGAGAAGAATCTCAAGATACTAGAGTCATCAATCCAATAGGTTTTCAGGTAATAGAAGAGAATTTATACGAAGATCAAATTGATACACTTGTATTAAATAGAGCAGTTAATGTAACTAGAGATCGATTAAAATTAATTCAGAAAAATGTTGCTTTGAAATTAAAGGATTATCATATCATTTGGATGTTAAGAGATCAAATAGTAAGAATTGCAACGACTGGTATTACAGGATTCGATTCACCAGTGTTAAGTCAATCTTTATTAGAAAGTAACTATACTTATAATACAATAATTGAAATTGTAAAAATGAATGAAGACAAGTTCAAATCTAAAGGACTAAAAGATAAATTCATTGAAGAAATTATTGCAGCACAAAAAGATTTAGATCATGATTTTGATACTTTCGATCGTTTTACATTCATAAAAAAGCATACAGATTATCAGTTGAAATTATTAGTTGACATTCAAAAAGATTGGAATGTAACCTTTCCTTTCGAAATGGCATTATCAAACTCAATGACAACACTTTTTTCAGATACAGCTTTCAATATTGATTATTTTTCTGATCAACTAAGCGATACCACAAAGCTTTCTGAGAAAATAATTTTCGGTAAAGAATTATTTAACGATAAATCTTTATCTAAAGATTATTCAATGGCTTGTGCAACATGTCATGTAAAAGATTTAGCTTTTACTGATGGTAAAAAAACATTTGATAAAAATCAAACTAGAAACACACCAACAGTTGCATATTCGGCTTATCAGCAAGCTTTTTTTATGGATGCCAGAGCTGGTAGTTTAGAAGGACAAGTAGTAGGTGTTGTAAAAAATCATAATGAGTTCAATATGTCTATGGATTCAGTGGTAGCTAGAGTAATGAATAATGAAACTTATAAGAACAAGTTATCGGATTTATACAAAAATAAAAGAGTCAATTATAATATTAGACATGCAATTGCATCTTATATAAGAAGCTTAAATTCATTCGATTCTAAGTTTGATAAAAATATACGAGGAGAAGAAAATACCTTAACAAAAGAAGAACAACTAGGTTTTAATCTTTTTATGGGAAAAGCAATGTGCGCAACTTGTCATTTTGCTCCTGTTTTTAATGGAACTATTCCTCCAAATTATACAGACACAGAATTAGAGTTTATTGGAATTCCAGCTACTAAAGATACTTTAAATGCAAAGTTGTCTCCAGATTTAGGACGATATGAATTGTTTAAAACACCAGAACGTAAACATTTTTTTAAAACACCTACTGTTAGAAATGTGGGAGTTACAGCTCCATACATGCATAACGGAGTGTATACAACTTTAGATGAAGTTATGGATTTTTACAATAAAGGTGGTGGAGCAGGATTAGGAATTGAAAATGATTACCAAACCTTACCTTTTGATAATCTTCAACTTTCTAAAGAAGAAATAGCAGCAGTAATAGCATTCATGGAAACATTAAACGATGGAAATTATTAATATTTAATATAGAAAATTTTTAAAATATAGTAAATAAAGACTCATCTTTTAATGAGTTTTTTCTGAATGGAAAAGATGAATTAATATTTTATTTTTTTAACAAGCACTTGTAATTTTTAGAAAAAACATTCGACTACCTGTCGATAAACTATAAATAAAAATGAAAAAACTAATCTTACTTTCGGTAGTATCTTTACTAGTAACATCATGTAAACAAGAAGCCAAAAAAGAGGTTGAAACTCAACTTAAACAAGAGGTTAAAAAAGAAAATAATTTTCCTAAAGCACTAGGAGAAGTATTTGAAAAACATGGAGGAATTGATAACTGGCGTAAAGCTAGAACAATGTCTTACAAAATCAATAATCAAGATCATACGATTGATTTACCTACAAGAAAGACTGTTGTTCAAGCAGAAAATTTCTCATTAGGTTACAACGGAAAAGATGTCTGGTTAAGTCAAAAAGATTCTACAGCTTTTAAAGGAAACCCTGAGTTTTACTATAATTTATATTTCTATTTTTATGCAATGCCTTTTGTATTAGCGGATGATGGAATTACATATTCTGAAGTATCACCAATAAATTTTGAAGGTGTAAATTATCCAGGATATAAAATATCTTACGGAGCAAATGTAGGAACTTCTCCAGATGATAATTATATTATATACTATCATCCTGATACTAAACAAATGGAATGGTTAGAATATACGGTTACTTATGGAAGCAATAAACCTTCAGATAAGTTTAATTTAATACGATACAATGATTGGGAAAACGTTAACGGTTTAGTTTTACCAAAATCTATAACTTGGTACCAGAAAGATGATAATGGTGTTCCTACTGAACCAGCAAGAGCTCCAATTACATTTTCTTCTGCTTTAGTTACTCAAGCACCTTTAGCAGATAATTTTTTTGAAAAACCAACTAATTAGAATGATATTATTTTGTTTTGTGCACTGTTAAAAATTATTTTTAATAACCAAGTGTTGAAATAATTTAAGCGTATGAATATATTTGTAAAAAGAAAAAGCGGTTACCGAAAAGCTTATGAGTAGGTATAAATTAAAAATTATGTAATAATGAAAAAGTCAATTTTAAATTTAGGAAAAGTTTTAACAAAGGAAAAGTTAATTGAAGTAAATGGAGGTAATGTTCATATTTGTGAAAATGGAGGCTTGAATGTCTGGATGGAAGCTGATGGACAATTTGTTGTATATGGAGGATTAAAACCTGTAGCTATTAAGCATACACATGTTCGTTATTATTGCGATGAACAAGTATTAAAAGATGCAGAAATAGCGGCTGAAAAGAGACTTAAAAGCTTAAGTTAGAGATATTATCTTTATTTATATAATATTATAAATATAAAGGGGCTTAAAAAGCTCCTTTTTTATTTCTTTTTATTAAACAAATAATATTTTAGTTTTACAATCATAAATAACTTACCAATTACTAATAATGAGGTTATCCAAGATACTATTATAAATAATTGGGAGAACCTTAACGGTTTAGTTTTACCAAAATCTATAACTTGGTATCAGAAAAATGATAATGGGGTTCCTACTGAACCAGCAAGAGATCCAATTACATTTTCTTCTGCTTTAGTTACTCAAGCACCTTTAGCAGATAATTTTTTCGAAAAACCAACTAACAATTAATAACTAAAGAATCACATACATGGGAAAAAAGTATATATGGAAAAAAGAGTACACACTAGTACTGTTAGCCAATTTAGCGTACATTGTCATCTTTTTAATTATAACAAACCTATATACTAAATAATATTCTCATGCAAACTTTAGATTGGATTGTACTTTCAATAACGTTATTATTTATTGTTCTTTATGGAACGTGGAAAACTAGAGGAAGTAAAGACGTAGAGCAATATATTAAAGGAGGAAATGACACAAAGTGGTGGACTATCGGTTTGTCTGTAATGGCAACTCAAGCTAGTGCCATCACTTTTTTATCTACACCAGGTCAAGCTTTTCATAGCGGTATGGGATTTGTTCAATTTTATTTCGGACTTCCATTGGCTATGGTTATCATATGTTTAGTATTTATTCCTATTTATCATAAACTAAATGTATACACTGCTTATGAATATTTAGAAAGTAGATTTGACCTTAAAACAAGAACTTTAGCTGCTATTTTATTTTTAATCCAAAGAGGATTAGCAGCAGGAATAACCATTTTTGCTCCTGCAATTATTCTTTCAGCAGTATTAGGTTGGGATCTTGTTTTCTTAAACATAATCATAGGTGTTTTGGTAATTATTTATACAGTCAGTGGAGGAACAAAAGCTGTAAGTGTTACTCAAAAACAACAAATGGCAATTATTTTCTCAGGAATGTTTATTGCTTTTTACTTAATACTTCAATATTTACCTGACGGAATTACTTTCGGAAAAGCTCTTGAAATTGCTGGAGCTAGTAATAAAATGAAGGTTTTAGATTTTTCTTGGGATTTAAACAATAGATATACAGTTTGGACTGGTTTTCTTGGAGGAACATTTTTAATGCTTTCTTATTTCGGAACAGATCAAAGTCAAGTTCAACGTTATTTATCAGGAAAATCTGTAAGAGAAAGTCAATTAGGTTTAATTTTTAATGGTTTATTAAAAGTGCCTATGCAGTTCTTTATTTTATTGGTAGGAGTTATGGTATTTGTATTTTATCAGTTTAATGCTTCTCCATTAAATTTTAATCCTAAAGCAAAAGAAGCAGTTATTAGTTCTCAATACGCTGATCAATATAAGGTTTTAGAAGATCGACATAGAGCAATTGAAGTAGAGAAAAAAACGCTTATTTTAAGTGGAATAACTGAAGAAAATAAGCCAAAGTTACAAGCTTTAAACGAAGAAGATTTAAAGATAAAAGAAGAGGCAAAAGTCATTATTAAAGAATCTAATGATAAAGTGGAAACAAATGATAAAGATTATGTTTTTATTCATTTCATCTTAAATAATTTACCAAAAGGGTTAATAGGTTTATTATTAGCAGTAATACTTTCTGCAGCAATGTCTTCAACAGCTTCAGAATTAAATGCTTTAGCTTCTACAACAGCAATAGATTTATACAAGAGAAATGTAAAAGAAGAGAAAAGTGATCAACATTATGTAAATATGTCTAAATGGTTCACTTTAGGATGGGGAATTTTAGCCATTTTAGTTGCTTGTGTTGCAAATTTATTTGATAATTTAATTCAATTAGTAAATATTATTGGATCTATATTCTACGGAAATGTATTAGGAATTTTCTTATTAGCATTCTTCTTTAAGTTTGTAAGATCTAATGCTGTGTTTATTGGAGCAATAATCACTCAGTTAATAATAATAATTGTTTGGTATTTAGACTGGTTACCTTACTTATGGTTAAATGCTTTAGGCTGTGGTTTAGTCATCGTAATAGCTATACTATTACAAGGAATTAATGGAGATGATTTTTGAGCAAGTAGACTTAAATGTTGATGAAATAGGAGAGTAGTAGCTGAAAATAAACGATAGATAAAATAATTAATCAATATTTCTATTTTACTAGAAAAAAGAGTATTGATTAATTATTTTTATTTTTTCTAGCACGTTTTTCTTTATAAAAATCCTTATCAGCTACATAAATTGTTTTATGAACCTCACAAAAGATTTTGGAGTTTGTTTTGTCTGTAAGTAGCGTAGTTTTTACTATTTCTATTTCCTTTTCTTCTAAAACTCGTTGTTTAATTTGATCAAGTTCTTCCATAGAAAAAGAAAAATCAGCATATACATTTTCTTTAGCTGGTCGTTTAAAATAAACTTCAGCAGACTTATCCCAGACTACATAATCATCTCCTATAAGATTAATTAATTGTATCATTGGTATAGGATCTACAGCAGAGAATAAACTACCACCAAAAATAGAATTTACATAATTTCTGTTTTTGTAACTTAAAGGGATTTTTACTCTAACATGTAATAAATCATTGGAAATTTGTCTAACTCTTCCGGTACTTCTTCTGTACATTGGAGATAAGTTAAAACCATATTTAAAGAGCTTTGATTTAGGAATAAACTTAATACCTATTTCAGTGATTTTTTTATAAACAGACATAAACTTCAATTATAGTTCAAATATAATTCAAGTTATTAGTAGATTATCTTAGACTAGTATAAGAATTCATAAAAGTAGGATACAAAAAAACTCGAATTCTATGAATTCGAGTTTTTAACTTTTAATTTAAGCGAGATATATTAAGCTCCCCATTTTTTTAGAGAGTCTTTGTTTAGTTTAATGTAATCTGCGTTGCCAGCTTTTTCAGCATGCATTAAAGAAGCTTTTGCTGCTTTAATAGCTCCTTTTTTATCTCCAGCTTTAGCGTGAATTAAAGATTGTTTGCGTAAGTACCAAAAACGTGGTTGATCTTTAGTCATTTCAACAGCTTTATCAATCCATTGTTGAGCTTTTGTAATATCTTTACCTTCATCCATGTAATAAGAAGCAGCAGCATAATAATCATTAGGACCAGGACCAGCCATAACCTTATCTATACTAGCAGAAACAGCTTTATCTGTAGGAACATTAAACTTAATACCAGCGTAGGCATTTTCCCATAAGATACCTAAAACAGCAGAACCATTTTTCACATCGTCAATAGAAATTGTAAATGTTTCAATAACCATTGGCATGTTTTCAACTTTAGCAGTAGTCGTTAAAGCTACTTTAGCTTGATCGAATTTTCTAGGAGTTCCCCAGTTATTAGTATCAGTATAAAACATTACTTCCCATGAAGAAGCATTAGGTTTAGTGAAAATAGCATATGATCCTTTTTTAAGAGTTTTACCATCAATAGTAACATCATCACTAAAAGTAACAATAGTGTTTTTGTTAGCTCCAGTTCTCCATAATTTTCCATAAGGAACTAAATCTCCAAAAACTTTTCTTCCCTTAATACCTGGTCTTGAGTATTCTACAGTAACATCTGTTAATCCAACTTTTTGTTCAATTTTAGCAGAAGGACTTGGTTGAGGAGTAGTTACTTGTGCATAACCTGATAAAGTTAATGAAGCTATAAATAAGCTTAAAAGTATTTTTTTCATGTTGATAAAAGTTTGTTTTTGTACTCTATAAAATTACGGCTAAATGAAATGATAAATGTTAACAAAAACTTAAAATACGAGATTGTATCTTTGTAGATATGAAAAAATATATTTCAGAATTTGTAGGAACTTTCGCACTAATTTTTTGTGGAACAGGTGCTATGACAATTAATGAAGTTACCAATGGAAGTATTGGTCATGTTGGAATTGCAATTACTTGGGGATTAATAGTTATGGCTATGATTTATGCTTTTGGAGAAATTTCTGGAGCACATTTTAATCCAGCAGTTACTATTTCATTTGCCTATGCTAAAAAGTTTTCGTGGTCTGAAGTTCCGAAATATATATTAGCTCAAATTTTAGGAGCATTAGTAGCGAGTTTATTACTGTTGTTTTTATTTCCTGATAGTGAATTTTACGGAGCGACAATTCCTTCCACTGATGCTATGCGGGCTTTCATATTAGAACTGTTATTAACATTTTTTTTAATGGTAACAATTATAAATGTTTCAACAGGAAGTAAGGAAGTAGGAGTGATGGCAGGAATAGCAATAGGAGGTGTAGTTTTGCTAGAAGCAATGTTTGCTGGACCAATTACTAAAGCTTCAATGAATCCAGCTCGATCAATTGCTCCTGCTTTAGTTTCTGGTCAATTAGAATATTTATGGTTATATATTTTAGCCCCAATTATTGGAGCATTATTAGCTGTAGCTACCTGTAAATTAGTAAAAGATGATAATTGTTGTGACGAAGGTTGTTAAACTATGAATAATAAAAGATATAGTATTTTAGGTTGTGGATGGTTAGGATTACCATTGGCAAAAAAATTTATTAATAACGGAATTTCGGTTAATGGTTCTACAACTACAAAGCAAAAACTCGAAGTTTTAAAACAAGCAAATGTAAATGGATATTTGATTAATATAGAAGAAAATTTAGATTATAAAAATTTCATGAATTGCGATGTTTTATTAATCATGATTACTTCAAAAAAAATAGAAGCTTTTGAAAACTTGATTAATGAAATAGAAAAGTCATCAGTTAAAAAAGTGATTTTTATAAGTTCTACTTCAGTTTATCCAAGAGGTAATAAAACTTATACAGAAGAAGATGAAACAATTGATTCTTTATTATCTAATGTTGAGTCACTTTTTAGAAGTAATAGAAATTTTTCTACTACTATAATTCGTTTTGCTGGATTGTTTGGAGCTAATAGACAGCCAGGCAATTGGTTTGCGGAAAAAGAAATTCCTCAACCAGAAGGATTTGTAAATATGATTCATAGAGAAGATTGTATAGAAATTCTGTCAAAAATAATTGATTTAGATATTTTTGGGGAAACCTTTAATGTTTGTACAGATCATCATCCAACTCGTAAAGAATTTTATACAGAAGCTAGAAAGAGTTTGGGTAAATCCCAACCTAAGTTTAAAAATGAAACTGAGTTGATGTTTAAAAAAATAAGTTCAGATAAGTTAATCCAAAGATTAAATTATACTTTCATTTATAATGATTTGTTGAATTTACCTAACAAATAAAAACCAATTTTAAACAAGTCTTTTTGTTTGATACTTAACTGTTAATTCTTTACCAGAGTTATCTAAATAATTTCTAAAGTGTATTGTTTAACTATACTTTCTTTTTCTTATATAGTTGAATACAAATCCGAAAGTTAATAATAGAGAAATAGGTAATGCAATATTGAATAATTGCCAAGATCTTTTCTCTGTGTAAGCTTTTTTCTTGTCTAAAACTCGAAGCTGTATAGATTTATTTTTTAAATCTATTAAACCATTATCATCTAAAAGATAATCTACTGTATTTACTAGAAAATCTTTGTTTCCGAAGCGTTCCTGTGTCCATTTGTCAACTCCTAAATCGTAAGGCTTACCTTTTAATAGTTGATTTTTTCCAATATCACCATCAGCTATTACAACCATTTTATTGAGTTTCGATTTTTCGGTATAATCTTTAGAATTAAAAGGTTTCGTTCTGCTTCTGTAAGCAGATTCAAATTCACCTTCTAATAGAACAGCTAATAACTGACTTCCAGCTGCGTATTCCTGTTGCTTTGGTTCTTGTGTTATACTTTCTAACTCGATAATTTTAGGAGTTCCAGAAAGTTTAGTTAATACAGAGCTAACTAAAAGAGGAGTTTTCTTTACATTCTTTTGAAGAGTGTCTAATTGCGTGGTAAACCTAAATCTTACAGGTAGTACGTTTTTCGTAATTGGATGTGAAGGATTTCCAGTAACTAAAGGATGATAAAACCAGTTGAAATTTTCAAATTGAGTTTGGTTTCCAGTATTACCAGCAGCTAAAGTTAATTTAGAAGCATATAAATCTTGAACTAATTTATTATTTACACGTACGCCATAACTAAATAATAAATCAGTTAAATTTAAATCTCTTGGAAAAGCTAGCATTTTACCTTGATTATATAAACTGTCGGTATCTGCGCTTAAATTATCAATCATCCACAAAGTTTTACCACCATTCATAATATACTGATCTAAAGTCAATTTTTCTTCAGGAGAAAATTTCTCTGTAGGTTTAGCTATTATCGATAAATCGAATTTTTTTAATTGTTCTAATGTTTTTTCAGGAGTTTTATTTACAGAGTCTAAAGTGAATTTAGCAAGTCTGTATTTCTTTCCTAATTCGCTTAAAAAACTATATAATTTAATATCTTCAAGTTCTCCAATTCCTGATATTACGGCTACGGTTTTAGGCTGTTTTTGTGTGATAATTTCAATTCCACTAGCAAAAGAATGTTCTAAAGCAGCTATAGCATTTTCTAGTTGTTCCTCTTGAGTTTTAAATAAAGAATTTGATAATAAAGAAACTTTTTGAGAACGATTTTTATAGAAGATTTCAGCCCAAGGGAAAATAAAAGCTTCAGATAATTTTCCGTCTTCTTCAACAGAAAGTTGACTAGGCATCATTCCATTTTTAATCAATTCTTTTCGAATATCATAAGGGTCAATGAAACGAAAACGAACATTTCTGTTTTTAGCTTCAAGTTCTTCTAGAAACTGACGCGTTTCAATTTGCAAACGCTGAAATTCAGAAGGAAAATCACCTTCCAAATATACATTTATAATTAAGTCAGTATCCAGTTCATTTAATAAATCAATAGTAACTTCTGATAATGTATAGCGTTTGTCTTTTGTTAAATCGAATCGTTTAAAAAAAGAGTTACTTAAAAAATTAAGCACTAATATTCCAACAATAACAATAGCTGTTTTTTTGATTTTTTTATTCATTTTCTAATCGTGCTTTAGTGATGAATAAAAAGATGAATGTTATACTGATAAAGTAAATTAAATCTCTAGTATCTATAACACCTCTACTAATGCTTTTAAAATGTTCGTTAAATCCGAAATTTCTAATGTAGTAATTAGAACTATTAGATAAGTTTGCTATGGCATCAAAACCATAAAACATAAAAAAAGATATGACAATGCCTAGAATGAAAGCAATAATTTGATTTTTAGATAGGGTAGAGGTAAATAATCCAATAGCTGTGTAGGCTGATGCTAAAAATAACAAACCAAAATAAGAACCAATTAAACTTCCAGAATCAAAGTTCCCTTTAGGATTTCCTAGTGCATAAATACTATACACATACGTTAGTGTAGGTAATAACGCTATAATAACTAAGATTAAACTAGCTGAAAATTTTCCTAAAACAATATCCCAGTTAGTTAAAGGTTTGGTTTTTAAAATTTCAATAGTTCCTAAGTTATATTCATCAGCAAAACTTTTCATGGTTATAGCCGGAATTAAAAATAAAAATAACCAAGGCGCTAAATAGAAAAATGAATTTAAATCAGCATATCCTGCGTTTAAGATATTAAAATTATCATTAAAAACCCACAAGAATAAACCGTTTACTAATAAGAAGACACCAATAACCAAATATGCTATAGGTGATCCAAAGAAAGAATTAAGTTCTTTTTTTAATATTGATTTCATAATTTAAGTCAAACTTACGACTTTATCAACACTCCAAGCAAGAGGCTTATCGTTAAAAAATACTTTAGTTTCAGCCCAAATAGATTTAAATAATTCAGAATTTCTGTAATTTTCTAAATCTTGTTCTTCATTCCAATAACTATAGGTAAAGAAAATATTCGGATTTGTTTTATCTCTATACAATTCTAATAAACGACAACCAGGTGATTTTCGTATATATTCTTTTTTCTTATCAAAGTTTACTAAGAAAGTTTCTATTTTTTCTGGTTGAAAGCTCATTTTAACGATACGAACAAACATAATATTTTAATTAAACGGTTGTAAAATCTGGTTTTTCTTCTTCATGAAATTCAACAGAAATGGTATCTCTGTATCGTAAACCTAGCAGGGAAGAAGCACCTCCTACAGTTTTTAAATTACTTCTAAAAACAGCAATTTCTAAATATCCAGCTGTGTTAAACAAGGCTAATTTATTTCCATCATATTGACGAATATCTTCACTGGTAAAGTTGACAATCTCATTATATTTATTGAAAATTTTCTTAAAAGTATAACGTCTTGCCGTAACAGTAAATTCTCTTCCTTTACCAATATCATCAAACGCTTTTTTACTGATATTACTTATTACATTGCCATAATTGTCTATGTAAATGACACCACCAACAATCAAATTGCGATCTTGATTAACTTTAGGTTGAATTTCTATTAATTTCTTATGTGATTGTATTTCTTTTCCAATGACATCTAATTTTCCACCTCTTGCAATAAAAGTTGCAACTTTAACAAAAACATCTAATACAGGAAAACTACTTTCTATATGATTATGAATATTAATTTCAACAATTTTAGCAGGTTGTACTTCAGAAGCAATCATACAAATTACTCCGTTATCCGGACAAATAAAGTAATGTCCATCAAGTTCTATTGCTATATGTTTATTTTCTACACTTAATTCAGAATCTACACCTATAATATGTATGGTCCCTTTTGGAAAACTCTTATATGCATTTTTGAGTATATATGCAGTTTCAGTAATATTAAAAGGAGTAATGAGATGTGTAATATCAACAATTTTAGCATTAGGCAATTCAGAATATATTGCACCTTTTACAGCACCAACAAAATGATCCTTAAGGCCAAAATCTGTAGTTAAAGTAATAAGCGCCATGTAATGCTTTAATTGTTAATTATTTTGTGAAAAACTCTATCGAAATTTAAGGCAAAGCTACATAAATGAATAAAATAATTACTACATTTAAACATAATAAAATTAAAAATTATAGCATTTGAACGAAAGAGTTATTGAACTAACGGAAATTAATCCAAAAGAATTTTTTGGAGCACAGAACAGTACAATTTCATTATTGAAAAATTATTTTCCTAAAATTAAAATAGTAGCTAGAGGAAATAAATTGAAAGTTTATGGTGATCCAGAAATTTTAGATGAATTTGAAATACGTTTAGAACGTTTAATTAAATATTTTAATAAGTATAATAAACTTGATGAGAATAGTATAGAGCGTATTTTAACATCTAATGGAAAGGAAGAAGAAGAAAGAAAGTTCGGAAATAAGAGTGATATACTTGTACATGGAGTAAGTGGTAAAATTATAAAACCACAAACAGAGAATCAGCGTAAGATGGTTCAATTAATGAAAGAGAATGACTTATTATTTGCAGTTGGTCCTGCAGGAACAGGTAAAACATATACAGCAGTTGCTTTGGCTGTAAAAGCTTTAAAAGAAAAAGATGTTAGACGAATTATACTAACGCGTCCTGCTGTAGAATCTGGTGAAAATTTAGGTTTTTTACCGGGAGATTTAAAAGAAAAGTTAGATCCATATATGCAACCTTTATATGATGGTTTGCGTGATATGATTCCATCAGAAAAATTACAGGCTTACATAGAAAATGGAACAATACAAATTGCACCTTTAGCATTTATGCGTGGTAGAACATTAGATAATGCCTTTGTGATTTTAGATGAAGCTCAAAACACAACTCATGCACAAATGAAAATGTTTTTAACGCGTATGGGAAAAAATGCAAAGTTTGTAATTACTGGAGATCCTGGTCAAATAGATTTACCCCGTAAACAAGTTTCAGGTTTAAAAGAAGCATTATTAGCATTGAAAAGTATTGAAGGAGTTGGTCAAATTTATTTAGACGATAAAGATGTAGTTCGACACCGATTAGTGAAGAAAATTATTAAGGCTTATAAAAGTATAGAAACGGAATAAATTGATTTTTAAAAAACTAAGTTTACAAGAGAATTTTTACGTTTTATATGTTTACTTTATTCTATTAGGAATAGTAAGTGATGCACTTTTTTATGCAGTATTAGAAGTTCAATATTTAAATTATGTATCCATTTTAGATGCTTTAATATCTCCTTTTAGTTTACTTACAGATAGTTTAAAGTTAACATTAGCTTTAGTTATTTGTTTTTTTCTTCTATATAAATATGTAACCAAATGGTCGTATGCACTCCATAAAAAACACAAACACAAAAAGTGGTATGGAAAAATGCATAATATAGAGCGTAGGGAAAAAGCATTTAAAGACTTAAAAGAGAAAAAAGGACTAGCAGAAGGTTTATTATTTTTATTTTTTATTTTGTTTGTCTCTTTAAGATTGGGAATGGGGTTAGGAAAAAATCATAAGATTAAGACTAAAGAAATCAAGCCTAATTACAAATTAATATTTAAAGATAATTCTCAAAAAGACGTTCAAGTTATTGGTCAAAATAGTTCATTTATATTTTATGTTGAACAAAAAGAAAAGGTAGTTTCTGTTACACCGATTTCAGATAACATTAAGCAGATAAAAAGAATTCCTAAAAAAGATTAAAAAGTTTACTTTTGCGGTTTACAACAACGCAACAATGAATACAATAAACGAAACAAACTTTAATTTTCCTGGACAAAAGTCAGTGTATAAAGGAAAGGTAAGAGAAGTCTATAATATAAATGATGAGCAATTAGTCATGATTGCTTCAGATAGATTATCTGCATTTGATGTAATTATGCCTCGTCAAATTCCTTTTAAAGGTCAGATTTTAAATCAGATTGCTACTAAAATGATGAATGATACAGCTGATATTGTTCCGAATTGGTTAGTTGCAAATCCTGATGAAAATGTAGCTGTAGGTCATTTATGTGAGCCTTTTAAAGTTGAAATGGTTATCCGTGGATATTTATCGGGTCATGCAGCTCGTGAATATAAAGCAGGGAAAAGAATGCTTTGTGGTGTTACTATGGCAGAAGGAATGAAGGAAAATGATAAATTTCCTGAGCCAATTATTACACCTTCAACAAAAGCCGATAATGGTGAGCACGACGAAGATATTTCTAGAGAAGATATTTTAGCTAAAGGAATTGTTTCTGAAGAAGATTATATAGTTCTTGAAGATTACACTAGAAAATTATTTCAAAGAGGTACTGAAATAGCAGCGAAACGCGGATTAATTCTAGTGGATACAAAATATGAATTTGGTAAAACAAAGGATGGTAAAGTTGTATTAATTGATGAAATTCATACACCAGATTCTTCTAGATATTTCTATGCAGATGGTTATCAAGAAAGACAAGATAAAGGCGAGAAACAAAAACAATTATCTAAAGAGTTTGTTCGTCAATGGTTAATTGAAAACGGATTTCAAGGAAAAGACGGACAACAAATTCCTGAAATGAGTGATGAAAAAATCCTTGAAATTTCGAATCGTTATATAGAATTGTATGAGCAAATAACAGGAGAGAAATTTGTAAAAGCCAATACTGAGAATATTACAGAGAGAATAGAAAAAAATGTTACAGATTTTTTGAATGCTAAATAAAATTTAAATTGAATACAAATAGATGAAAAAAAGAGAAGTTAGTTATAACTTCTCTTTTTTAGTTTAACTTTAAATACATAATAAAAATAATTATGGATAAAAAAAGCATACGACCTGTTTTAAATTTGATTTCAGTCAAATCAGATGAAAACTTTCAAAATGAAGTATTACGGCCAATTTTAAAGTTGCAGCACGAAATTTTAATATTAACATTTAAAAATTGGAGTATACAACAAAAGATCAAACTCGTAAATTTAAATAAAGATAAGTTTCAAGAAACTTTAGATAAATCATTCTCTAAAAATGTCGTTATTAGAAATCTTATTCTTGGAATAATAATAGGTCAGTTTACAAAAGATGAGTTTTTGGAATATCAAAAAAATACTTCAGAATTTAATAGAAGGATATTTAGCATGGCGAAACAAAGACTTTTTGATAGTTTTGATCAAATAAAGAAAGACGGTAATTCATGAAAGCAGCTTCAATTAAAACAATAAAAGACGAATTAAAATATAAAACTTCTTCAGAATTATTAGAACTATGTCTAACGTTAACTCGATTTAAAAAAGAAAATAAAGAATTACTAACCTATTTATTGTTTGAAGCTCAAGATGAAGATAGATATATTAAAACTGTAAAAATTGAAATAGATGAAATGTTTAGTGAAATAAACACCAAAAGCTTTTTTTACATAAGAAAGAGTGTTCGTAAAATTCTTACATCAATAAAAAAACAAATTCGTTATTCAAAAAAGAAAAGTACAGAAGTTGAATTGTTGTTATATTTCTGTTTAAAATTAAAACGTTTTAAACCTTCAATAAAAAAAAGTCCAAGACTTCAAAAGGTATTTGAAACTCAATTACGACTTGCTAAAAAAGCTATGTTAACTTTACATGAAGATTTACAATATGATTATAATCTCATGTTAGAAGAGATTGAGTTGTAGTGGTTTTTAATTGGTTGATAATGTTGTTTTTTGGGTTTTTTTTTCTTGGGTTTAATTTTTTACAACCAAAAAAAATCGACAAATAGAGTAGAATTAACTACAAAAAACATCATTTTGAAAACATTTTTAAATATTTTTTTTTAAGAGTTATTTTTTGATAAAAAAAGAATAGATTTATCATATAAATAACCAAATCATGAGTAATTATCACATTAAAAATCTAGAAGAATACTTTCAAGTATATAGAAGATCTGTTCGTAATCCAGAAAATTTTTGGGAAGAAATTGCAGAAGAACATTTTCTTTGGAGGAAACGATGGAATAATGTTTTAAGTTGGGATTTTACGAAACCTGAAGTGAAATGGTTTGAAGGAGCACAATTGAACATTACCGAAAACTGTATCGATCGCCATTTAGTAACAAGAGGAGATAAAACCGCTATTTTATTTGAGCCTAATAACCCAAATGAAAAAGCAGAACATATTACATATAATGATTTATATAAAAGAGTTAATAAACTAGCTAATGTTTTAAAATCGAGAGGAATTAAAAAAGGAGATCGTGTTTGTATTTATTTACCAATGATACCAGAACTTGCTATTTCTCTTCTAGCTTGTGCAAGAATTGGAGCAATACATTCAGTTGTTTTTGCTGGCTTTTCTTCTACAGCTTTAGCAACAAGAATCAACGATTCAGAATGTAAAATGGTGATTACTTCGGATGGTTCTTATAGAGGAAATAAAACCATAGATTTAAAAGGTATAGTAGATGAAGCTTTAGAGGAATGCCCATGTGTTGAAAATGTTTTGGTTGTACAAAGAACAAAATCAGATATAAATATAAAAGAAGGTAGAGATGAATGGTTACAACCATTGTTAGATGAAGTATCTGATAAATGTGAAGCAGAAATAATGAATGCAGAAGATCCTCTTTTTATATTATATACTTCAGGTTCAACAGGTAAGCCAAAGGGAATGTTACATACAACAGCAGGATATATGGTGTATACAGCGTATACTTTTAAAAATGTTTTTCAATACAGAGAAAATGATGTGTATTGGTGTACTGCAGATATTGGCTGGATAACTGGGCATAGTTATATTGTTTATGGACCATTAGCAAATGGAGCTACCACGGTAATGTTCGAAGGTGTTCCAAGTTACCCAGATTATAGTCGTTTTTGGCAAATTGTAGAAAAACATAAAGTGAATCAGTTTTACACTGCACCAACAGCAATTAGAGCATTAGCTAAAGAAGGTTTATCTCATGTAGAATCAAGTGATTTATCATCATTAAAAATTTTAGGAACGGTAGGTGAACCTATAAATGAAGAGGCTTGGCACTGGTATGATGATAATATAGGAAAACGAAAAAGTCCAATTGTAGATACCTGGTGGCAAACAGAAACAGGAGGAATTATGATTACACCTATTCCTTTTTCTACCCCAACAAAACCTACATATGCAACTTTGCCTTTTCCAGGAATTCAACCCGCTTTAATGAATGAAGAAGGAAAAGAAATTAAAGGAAATCAGGTAGAAGGTCGATTATGTATTAAGTTTCCTTGGCCTTCAATGGCAAGAACAATTTGGGGAAATCATCAACGATATAAAGATACTTATTTTTCAGCCTTTGAAAATAAGTACTTTACAGGGGATGGAGCCTTGCGAGATGAGGTTGGTTATTACAGAATTACAGGTAGAGTAGATGATGTTATTATTGTTTCAGGACATAATTTAGGAACTGCTCCAATAGAAGATGCAATTAACGAACATCCTGCTGTTGCGGAATCTGCTATTGTTGGATTTCCTCATGATATTAAAGGAAATGCATTGTATGGTTATGTGATTTTAAAAGACACAGGTGAATCTCGTAATCATGAAAATCTAAGAAAAGAAATTAATCAAATTATAACTGAGCAAGTCGGACCAATTGCAAAATTGGATAGAATTCAATTTACACAAGGATTACCAAAAACACGTTCAGGAAAAATTATGAGAAGAATTTTAAGAAAGATTGCTTCAAATGATATAGGTAATCTTGGAGATACAAGTACTCTGTTAAACCCAGAAGTTGTTCAAGGAATTATAGATGAGGTTTTGGTCAAATAAATTTAAAACAATTAAATGATATATTTAATATTAAATAATTCTTAAAAGAATCATAGCTGTCTTCGGATAGCTATTTTTTTTGTAACTTATATAGCTGAATTATAAACCAACATATAAATGCCAACCTATAATCTAAAAATCAATGGTGAATTGGTAACAGTTACTGCCGATTCAGATACCCCTTTACTTTGGATATTAAGAGATGAATTAAATTTAGTAGGAACAAAATTTGGATGTGGTATAGCACAATGTGGTGCTTGTACTGTTCATGTAGATGGCGTAGCTACTAGAAGTTGTCAATTACAAGTTTCTATTTTAGATAAAGAAGAAATCACAACTATAGAAGGACTTTCTAAAGAAGGAGATCATCCTTTACAAGAAGCTTGGAAAGAAGTTGATGTTCCACAATGCGGATATTGTCAAGCAGGACAAATTATGACTGCTGCTTCTTTTCTAAAAGAAAACCCAAATCCTACTTCAACAGAAATTAGAGAGGCAATGCATGGAAACATTTGTAGGTGTGCATCTTATAACAGAATAGAAAAAGCTGTAGCTGTAGCCGCTAAAAAAATGTCTTAAATCTAATTATCATGAGTACAGAACAAAATAATATCAGATTTAGTAGAAGAAACTTTTTAAGAACTTCAGCGCTAGCAAGTGGAGGAATGTTAGTTGGTTTTAATTTATTCACTGCTTGTAAACCAGAAGCAAAACCAGCTGTAGATATTGCAAATTTAAATTTCAACGATTTTAATGCTTTTATCAAAATAGCAGATAATGGTTATGTAACAATTTTTTCTCCAAACCCAGAAATTGGTCAGGGAGTAAAAACAGCAATGCCAATGATTATTGCTGAAGAATTAGATGTAGAATGGGATAAAGTGCATGTTGCACAAGCAAAATATAACAAGAAAGAATACAAACGTCAGGTTGCAGGAGGAAGTCAGTCAATTCGTTTTGGTTGGGATGCATTACGTCAAACAGGAGCTACTACAAAGCAAATGTTAATTAATGCTGCTGCTGCGAAATGGGGAGTTGATGCAAATACTTGTAAAGCTTCAAAAGGAATTATAACTAATGCAAATGGAGATACATTAGGTTATGGAGAAGTTGTAAGTGAAGCGGCTGCTTTAGAGGTTCCAGAAAATGTAACTTTAAAAAAGCCATCAGAATATACGATTATAGGGAAAGATGCTTTAAATGTTGATTTAGATAACATCGTTACAGGTAAGCCTTTATTTGGTTTAGATTATAAAGCTGATGGAATGGTATATGCTTCGGTATTACGTCCACCAGCATTCGGACAAAAATTAGAGAGTTTTGATGATGCTGAAGCTAAAAAAGTAAATGGAGTTTCAGATGTAATCAAATTTGGAGATAAGGTTGCTGTAATTGGTACTAACACATGGGCAGCTATGAAAGGTAAAAAAGCATTGAAAGCTATTTGGAGTGATGATCAAAATTTAGAAAGTACTGTCGATCATAATAAAGAGTTGATTAAGATTTTAGACGGAAAAGAATTTGATGTTAGAAGAGAAGATGGAAATGTAAAGAAAGCTTTCGCTGAAGCAGATAAAGTTTTAGAAAGAACATATGATTCTCCTTTCTTACCGCATAACTGTATGGAACCAATGAATTTTTATGCTAATGTTACAGCTGAGAAAATTCATTTAGTTGGACCAATTCAAACACCACAATGGACAGCTGGTAGAGTTGCTCAGTTATTGAAAAGAAAAGAAGAAGAAATTGATCTTGAAATGACAAGAATGGGTGGTGGATTTGGAAGAAGATTATATGGTGATTTTGCTTTAGAAGCAGCTGAAATATCAAATCTAGCTAAAAAACCAGTGAAAGTTGTTTTCTCAAGAGAAGATGATATGACAGATGGAATTTATCGTCCAGCAATTAAATATAGAATTGCAGCATCAATAAAAGATGGAAAATTAACAGGATATCATTTAAAAGAAGCAGCGATTAATAGTAATATGTATGATTTAATTCCGAATTTCTTTCCAGCTGGATGTATTCCGAATTATAAAGTATCTACAAAAAGCTATAAGAGTGACATCACAACAGGCGCATGGAGAGCTCCGTATACCAACTTCTTAGCTTTTGCTGAGCAAACTTTCTTTGATGAATTAGCTGAAGAATTAAAGAAAGATCCAGTTGAGTTACGATTAGAATTATTACAAAATGTAAAAGATTCTACAGATAAAAAAATCGAATACTCAGGAGAAAGAATGGAGAATACGATAAAGTTAGCCGCTGAAAAATCAAACTGGAAAGAACAAAAAGAAGGGGTTTTTAAAGGTTTTGCAGCTTATTATAGTCATAATACACATGTTGCCGAGGTTGCCGAAATAGAAATGAAAGATGGTTTACCTGTAGTTAAGAAAATTACAGCTGCTGTAGATTGCGGAATTTTAATTAATCCTACAGGAGCAATTAATCAAATTCAAGGAGGAGTTTTAGATGGAATCGGACATGCAATGTATGGAGATTTATCTTTTGAAAACGGAAAACCTTCTCATAAAAATTTCGATACCTATCGTTTAATCAGAATGAATGAAACTCCACAGGTAGATGTTCATTTCGTAAAAAATGAATTGTCTCCAACCGGATTAGGAGAGCCAGGTTTACCACCAGCAGGTGGAGCTGTAGCAAATGCTATTTATAAGGCTCTTAAAAATAGATTATATAAACAACCTTTTGTTAAAGAGTTGTCTTCTAGGAAAAGAAAAGTTTTAAGTTAATTTATTAAAAATATAAAGTAAAAGGATGTCTAATTTAGACATCTTTTTGTGTTTTTGGATAAGTTTTCGCAATAATAAAAAATTACGAAAACGATTTTCATTTTGTTGTAAAAAGAGCGGTTTTTGTTAAATTATCAAATTGATAATAAAATAATGATAAATCGTTTTTTTATTTATACAAAATTTATGAATCTGTTAAAATATTGTTTTTTTTAGTATAAAAACATGTTTTTGTTGAGAAAAAAAATGAATTTGATTTAACTTTGAAGAACAACAAAACACAAACAAATTACAACAAAAACAAGGAATGAAAATCAACAAAGTTTTAGTAGCAAATAGAGGAGAAATTGCAATTAGAGTTTTTAGAGCCTGTGTAGAGATAGGGATAAAAACTGTTGGGATTTACACTTATGAAGATAGATACTCTTTACACAGGTACAAAGCAGATGAATGTTATCAAATAGGGGAAGATAATGAACCTTTAAAGCCGTATCTAGATATAGATGCAATTATTAAAGTTGCAGTAGAGAATAGTGTAGATGCAATTCATCCAGGGTATGGATTTTTATCAGAAAATGCCGAATTCGCTCAAAAATGTGAAGACAATGGAATTATTTTTGTTGGACCAAAAGTTTCTGTACTAAAAGCTTTAGGTGATAAAATTACTGCTAAAGAAGTAGCAGTAGCTAATAATGTTCCTATCATTCAAAGTAGTGATAGAGATTTAACTTCAATAGAGATAGCTTTAGAAGAAGCTGATAAGATTAGTTATCCGATCATGCTTAAAGCTGCTTCCGGTGGTGGAGGTAGAGGTATGAGAGTTATTCGTAATGCTAATGATCTTAAAAAAGCATATCCAGAAGCGCAAAGAGAAGCGTTAAATGCCTTTGGAGACGATACAGTTTTTTTAGAAAAGTTTGTTGAAAATCCAAAACATATCGAAATTCAAATTGTTGCAGATACTCATGGAAACATGGTGCACTTATTTGAAAGAGATTGTTCGGTGCAAAGACGCTATCAAAAAGTAATTGAGATAGCTCCTTCTTATGGATTACCTCAAGGAATTAAAGATGATTTATATCAATATGCTTTAAATATTTGTGGAGCTGTTGACTATAATAACATTGGTACTGTCGAATTTTTAGTAGATGAAGATAATAGTATTTATTTCATCGAAGTGAATCCAAGAATTCAGGTTGAACATACAGTTACAGAAATGGTAACAAATATAGACTTGGTAAAAACCCAATTATTTATAGCTGGTGGTTATAAATTATCTGATACACAGATAAAAATTCCAAATCAAGAGTCAATTGTAGTTTCAGGATACGCATTACAATGTAGAATTACTACTGAAGATCCAGCAAATGATTTTAAACCTGACTATGGAACTGTAACTACTTATCGTAGTGCTTCTGGTTTTGGAATTCGTTTAGATGCTGGAAGTATTTATCAAGGAGTTAAAATTTCACCTTTTTTCGATTCAATGTTAGTTAAAGCTTCTGCAAGAAGTAGAACGTTAGATGGAGCTTGTAGAAAAATGTTACGTGCTTTAGTAGAATTTAGAATTAGAGGAGTAGAAACGAATATTGCTTTCTTAAGGAATATATTAAATCATCAAACATTTAGAAAAGGAGAGGTTACAGTTAATTTTATTAAAAATGAACCAAAACTTTTCGAATTTAAAGAACCTAAGAATAGAGCTAATAAATTAATTAACTTTTTAGGAGAAGTTGTAGTTAATGGTAACTCAGATGTTAAAAAAGTAGATTTAAGCCATCAATTTGCGAAACCAGTAGTACCTAAATTTCCAAAATTAGATAAACATCCGAAAGGAACTAAAGATTTATTAACAGAATTAGGTCCTGAAAAGTTTGCAGATTGGTTGAAGAAAGAGAAAAAAATTCATTTTACAGATACTACAATGCGAGATGCGCATCAAAGCCTACTCGCAACAAGAATGCGTACTATAGATATGTTAAAAGTTGCTGAAGGTTATGCTAAAAACTTCCCTGATATCTTTAGTATGGAGGTATGGGGTGGAGCAACTTTTGATGTTTGTTTACGTTTTTTGCAAGAAAACCCATGGGAAAGATTAGCATTACTTAGAAAAGCAATGCCTAATGTATTATTACAGATGTTGATAAGAGGTTCAAATGGAGTTGGTTATACAGCATATCCTGATAATCTAATTGAAAAATTTGTAGAAAAATCTTGGGAAACAGGAGTTGATGTATTTAGAATATTCGATTCATTAAACTGGATGAAATCCATAGAGCCATGTATTAAACATGTTCGAAATAAAACTAAAGGTTTAGCAGAAGCTTCAATCTGTTATACAGGAGATATTTTAAATCCTAGTAAAACTAAATATAACTTAAAATATTACATTCAATTAGCAAAAGATATAGAAAATGCTGGAGCTCATATTTTAGGTGTAAAAGATATGGCAGGTTTATTAAAACCGCAAGCTGCTTATGAATTAATTTCAGCATTAAAATCAGAAATTAATATTCCGATTCACTTACATACACACGATACTTCATCGATTCAATCGGCTTCTTATTTAAAAGCTATTGAAGCTGGAGTAGATGTTGTTGATGTAGCTTTAGGTGGACTATCAGGTTTAACTTCTCAGCCAAATTTTAACTCAATGGTTGAAATGTTACGTTTTAATGAAAGAGAGAATCTTTTAGATGTTCAAAAACTCGCTGAGTATTCTAATTATTGGGAAGCAGTAAGAAGTTATTACTATCCGTTCGAATCTGGGTTAAAAGCAGGAACAGGAGAAGTATACGAACATGAAATTCCTGGTGGACAGTATTCAAATTTAAAAGGTCAAGCGATTGCTTTAGGTTTAGAAGATAAATTTCCAGAGGTTACAAAAATGTATGGAGAAGTAAATCAAATGTTTGGTGATATTATAAAAGTAACTCCTAGTTCGAAAGTTGTAGGAGATATGGCGCAATACATGATCACAAATAATTTAACTACAGATGATGTTTTAGAGCGTGGAGAAAGCATTTCATTTCCTCAATCTGTAATTGGGTTTTTTAAAGGAGATTTAGGTCAGCCAGTTGGTGGTTTCCCAGAAAAATTACAGAAAATTATTTTAAAGAATGAAAAGCCTTATATCGAAAGACCGAATGAACATTTAGAACCAATAAATTTTGAAAAAGAGTTTGCTGAGTTTAAAGAGAATTTTTCTAAAGGAATGGGGCGTGAATTAGAAATGACAGATTTCTTGTCATTTAAATTATACCCAAAAGTATTTACAGATGCTTATAACAAGCATCTAAAGTTTGGAAATGTAATGAATATTCCTACAAAAAACTTTTTCTTTGGATTAGAAGTAGGAGAGGAGATTATGGTTGATATTGAATCTGGTAAGAAAGTCTTAATTTCTCTTGTACATAAAACAGAAGCAGATGAAAATGGTAATGTAACAGTTTTCTTCAAAATTAATGGTCAAATGAGGGTTGTTGCGATAAAAGATAATTCAATAATTGTAGAAAAAATTGAAAATATTAAAGTAGATCCAGATGATGAAAATCAAGTAGGAGCACCTTTACAAGGATTATTATCTTCAGTATTAGTTAAAGAAGGAGATATTGTCCAAGAGAATCAGCCACTATTTGTAATTGAAGCAATGAAAATGGAAACAACAGTAACTGCAGTTTCTAGAGGAATTATAGAAAAAGTACAATTATCATCTGGAACTTTAGTAGATACTAACGATTTGGTAATAAAAATGAAGTAAGTAGGGAGTAAGTTTTTGAATTACCCTTAAAAAAACTTAGTTTTGCTCTCCAAATATGTAATATTAATATGGTAAGTGATTTATTTGATAGAATTAAGAATGATAAAGGTCCCTTAGGTAAATGGGCTGATAAAGCAGAAGGATATTATGTTTTTCCAAAATTAGAAGGTCCTATTTCAAATAGGATGAGCTTTAATGGAAAGCCAGTAGTTACTTGGAGTATTAATGATTATTTAGGTTTAGCAAATCATCCTGAAGTTTTAAAAGCAGATGGTGAAGCTGCTTTAGAACATGGTATGGCTTACCCAATGGGAGCTAGAATGATGTCGGGTCATACCAAATATCATGAACAATTAGAGCAAGAGTGTGCTGAGTTTGTAGGAAAAGAAGCTTCTTATCTAGTAAATTTTGGATATCAGGGTATGGTATCTGCAATCGATGCTTTAGTTTCTAAAGATGATATTATTGTTTATGATATGGATACACACGCGTGTATTATCGATGGAGTTCGTTTACATGCTGGTAAAAGATTTGTATACAGACATAATGATATAGAAAGTTGTGAGAAAAACTTAAAGCGTGCAACAAAAATGGCAGAGAAAACTGGAGGAGGTATTCTTTTAGTTTCTGAAGGTGTTTTTGGAATGCGTGGAGAGCAAGGTCGTTTAAGAGAGATTGTAGCTCTAAAAGAGAAATATAATTTCAGATTACTTGTAGATGATGCTCATGGTTTCGGAACTTTAGGCGAAGGAGGAAGAGGAACAGGTTATGAGCAAGGTGTTCAAGATGGTATCGATGTTTATTTCGCTACTTTTGCAAAATCTATGGCTGGTATCGGGGCGTTTTTCGCTGGAGATAAAGATGTAGTTCAATATTTACAGTATAATATGCGTTCTCAAATGTTTGCTAAGTCTTTACCAATGCCAATGGTAAAAGGAGCTTTAAAACGTTTAGATATGATTCGTACAATGCCAGAACTTAAAGATAAGTTATGGGATATAACTAACGCATTACAATCTGGTTTAAGAGAAGCTGGCTTCGATTTAGGAACTACTCAAACATGTATTACACCAGTATATTTAAAAGGAGATATACCTGAGGCAATGGCAATGGTTCACGATTTAAGAGAAAACCATGGAGTGTTTTGTTCAATTGTTGTATACCCTGTAATTCCTAAAGGAATGATTATTTTAAGATTAATACCTACAGCACGTCATACAATTGAAGATGTAAATGAAACAATAAAAGCATTTACAGCTATACGTGAAAAGTTAAGTAATGGTACTTACAAAAGAATAGCAGAAGCTATTATGACAGCATAAATTAAGAAATATTAAAAAAACTCGTGATGTTAAAGTCACGAGTTTTTTAATTTAAAAACAATAACTTTGGAATTGTATTTGCTTTCTGAAGAAATATGAAAAAGTTTTTTTTACTCCTTATTATCATTTCTTTTAATCTTAATGCTCAGATTAAAGATTCTTTGCCAAATTTTTCAGATGAATATTTTTTGGTTAAAGATGGAGATACCTTGATGATTAAATTAGAAGAGGTTCCTGTTTTACCAAAGCACAAGTTTAAATCTAGAACTGATGTTAATTATTATTATTGGTTCAGGAAAAAAGTATTCAAAGCTTATCCCTATGCAACATTAGCTTCAAAAAGAATAGATAGTTTGAATGCTAGATTAGATAGAATAGATTCAAATAGAAAAAAAAGAATCTATGTTAGAAGAGTTCAAAAATATTTAGAAAAAGAACTTACAGATCAGATAAAAAAGATGACCCGTACAGAAGGAAGAGTTTTAATAAAACTAATTCATCGACAAACTGGTCGTACAGTTTTTGAGAATATTCGTGAATTTCGTAGCGGTTGGAAAGCTTTTTGGTATAATACTACAGCAAATGTATTTAAGTTATCATTAAAAGATGAGTACCATCCAGAATCAGTTAATGAGGATTATTTAATAGAAGATATCTTACAAAGAGGTTTTATAGATGAAGTTTTAGAGGTACAAGAGCCAAAATTAAAATTAGATTCTTATAAAATATTAGAATCTAAAAAAGGAGAAGTAGATGTAGAAGAGTATAAAAAGATGTTTGCTAAGATGAGAAAAAAGAGAAAGAAGAAGAAAAAATCTAAGAAATAAGAAATTACTTTCCAAGATTTCGATTTAAATATTGTTATTTCCATTACTATTTTGTTTTAATCGTATTAAAGAATCTACTAAAGTTATACTGTGTATTTGCATAGAGTTTTTATAATATTTTATAAATGACAATCACTTCAAAAAGATTGTCCTTTTTTTATTTTATTGATTTTCTGTTTATTGTGTTTTTTTTATTTTTTTTGTTGTAAAAGTTTGTGTAGATTAAAAAGAGTGTGTAGTTTTGCACCCGCAAACGGAGAAACGCAGTTTAGAAGTTTGCAGAAGTTCATAAACAGAGTGTAGATAGTTGGTAAAATTAAGGTTAAAAAATAATTAAAATTTTACTTGCGGAATTAGAATTAAAGTTTCTATATTTGCAGTCCGTTTTTGAGGCGTGAGTTCATTGATTTTTTGGTGCAAGATTAGGTTTAGGATTAATCGAAAAAAATTTCAAAAAAAGTTTTGTCAGATTAAAAAAAGGTTATAGTTTTGCATCCGCTTTCGGAAATGAAAGCAACGATCACAGAGATTTTGGAATAACAAATAATAGTGTTAATCAGTTCGATTCTGGTGTCTTTACAAAGATTAGATTAGTTGAAGTTTCGGTTGAAACAGATTGAGTGCTGAGATTAATTAAGTTCATTGATAATATTGAAATTGACAGCGTAAATATAGAGAGTAAAGTAACATAGCTTTAACAAAGTTAAATTCTTTTGAAACTTATTCATAAATAATATTAAAGATTATACAATGAAGAGTTTGATCCTGGCTCAGGATGAACGCTAGCGGCAGGCTTAACACATGCAAGTCGAGGGGCAGCATCAATTGCTTGCAATTGGATGGCGACCGGCGCACGGGTGCGTAACGCGTATAGAATCTGCCTTGTACAGGAGGATAGCCTTTAGAAATGAAGATTAATACTCCATAATACTGGTGAGTGGCATCGCTTATTAGTTAAAGATTTATCGGTACAAGATGACTATGCGTCCTATTAGCTAGATGGTAAGGTAACGGCTTACCATGGCTACGATAGGTAGGGGGTCTGAGAGGATTATCCCCCACACTGGTACTGAGACACGGACCAGACTCCTACGGGAGGCAGCAGTGAGGAATATTGGTCAATGGGCGCAAGCCTGAACCAGCCATGCCGCGTGTAGGAAGACTGCCCTATGGGTTGTAAACTACTTTTATATGGGAAGAAACCCCTCTACGTGTAGAGGCTTGACGGTACCATAAGAATAAGCACCGGCTAACTCCGTGCCAGCAGCCGCGGTAATACGGAGGGTGCAAGCGTTATCCGGAATCATTGGGTTTAAAGGGTCCGCAGGCGGTTAATTAAGTCAGAGGTGAAATCCTACAGCTTAACTGTAGAACTGCCTTTGATACTGGTTGACTTGAGTTATACGGAAGTAGGTAGAATAAGTAGTGTAGCGGTGAAATGCATAGATATTACTTAGAATACCGATTGCGAAGGCAGCCTACTACGTGTATACTGACGCTCATGGACGAAAGCGTGGGGAGCGAACAGGATTAGATACCCTGGTAGTCCACGCCGTAAACGATGGACACTAGTTGTTGGATTATTTCAGTGACTAAGCGAAAGTAATAAGTGTCCCACCTGGGGAGTACGATCGCAAGATTGAAACTCAAAGGAATTGACGGGGGCCCGCACAAGCGGTGGAGCATGTGGTTTAATTCGATGATACGCGAGGAACCTTACCAGGGCTTAAATGTAGAGTGACAGGTCTAGAGATAGATTTTTCTTCGGACACTTTACAAGGTGCTGCATGGTTGTCGTCAGCTCGTGCCGTGAGGTGTCAGGTTAAGTCCTATAACGAGCGCAACCCCTATCGTTAGTTGCTAGCAGGTAATGCTGAGGACTCTAGCGAGACTGCCGGTGCAAACCGTGAGGAAGGTGGGGATGACGTCAAATCATCACGGCCCTTACGTCCTGGGCTACACACGTGCTACAATGGTATGGACAATGAGCAGCCACTATGCGAATAGGAGCGAATCTATAAACCATATCACAGTTCGGATCGGAGTCTGCAACTCGACTCCGTGAAGCTGGAATCGCTAGTAATCGGATATCAGCCATGATCCGGTGAATACGTTCCCGGGCCTTGTACACACCGCCCGTCAAGCCATGGAAGCTGGGGGTGCCTGAAGTCGGTGACCGCAAGGAGCTGCCTAGGGTAAAACTGGTAACTAGGGCTAAGTCGTAACAAGGTAGCCGTACCGGAAGGTGCGGCTGGAACACCTCCTTTCTAGAGAAAGATGGTGAGTTACAAGAGTAATTGTGTGTTATTTTACTACTCTGCTGTTAATTTTATACTAAAGACTAAGATCTTAAAATAGTCTCGTAGCTCAGCTGGTTAGAGCGCTACACTGATAATGTAGAGGTCGGCAGTTCGAGTCTGCCCGAGACTACTATTTAAAGATTAGGAAATTCTAGAAGTTGAGGATGTAGTTGTTAGAAACTACTAACTGCTATGTACTAACTACTAGTATATGGGGGATTAGCTCAGCTGGCTAGAGCGCTTGCCTTGCACGCAAGAGGTCACCGGTTCGACTCCGGTATTCTCCACAAAGAGTTATATAGGTTTAGTTTCCTGTGATGACTCATAACAAGTTCATTGACATATTGGTAAAATGATATCGTAAAGAATCAAGATAGAGAGTTAGAGGTTATACTCTAACAAAAATATTTTTATAAAGAATTATAAAGAGCTCGTTTTGACGCAAGTCAAAGCAAAAAGTACAATAAGCTAAATAAGGGCGTATGGCGGATGCCTAGGCTTTCAGAGGCGATGAAGGACGTGATAAGCTGCGATAAGCTACGGGGAGGGGCACATACCTTATAATCCGTAGATTTCCGAATGGGGCAACCCACTATACTGAAGGTATAGTACCGAAAGGGGCAAACCCGGTGAACTGAAACATCTAAGTAACCGGAGGAAGAGAAAACAATAGTGATTCCGTTAGTAGTGGCGAGCGAACGCGGATTAGCCCAAACCAATGTTGTTACGGCAATATTGGGGTTGTAGGGCTGCGACATTAGAATCTTAGTGAACTAGAATCGTTTGGAAAGACGAACCATAGAGAGTGATAGTCTCGTATAGGTAAGCGAAGATGATATAGCAGTACCCTGAGT